>CAVQXZ010000005.1:0-722219 GCA_963718055.1 uncultured Holophagae bacterium | reverse complement strand
CCTCAATCTGAAAAGACGTTTCGGTTTGACGGATCTCTGCAATCGCAGCCGACCCCGGCAGGAAAAGGGACCCTGCGCGTGGCCGTCCGCGGGCCGCGAACGGAAGAACTCGCTTCAAGACTCTACACGGTGATGGGTAAGAATGAGCCGTTCCGTCCTGCCCCCCCACGCAAGGGGATGATCAGGGGACGATGTGCCTCAATCAGGAGTAGAAACGATGATCAGACAAGTGACTCGCAGGGTGTGCAGGCCGTAAAAATTGGTTCTTCATTTTTTTCTGTTGCTTTTTCTCATTGTGTCCGTCCAGGTGACGGAAGCGCCTGCGGGGCAGACCGGCGGGCATGCTCGATGGGCAGGGCTGCTCGGAATACAGATTTCCGGATTGACTTCCGCTCCGCTCGGCAGCGAAGTCCCGGTAAACACCCCAACCTCAGGCGACCAGCGGAACGACAGCGGATCAGCCCGTACGTCGCCAACACAACAACCCGGGTGCTGGCTCGCTGGGGCAGGCGATCCCGCGGAGCGGCGAGCAGAACGGCGGACAGACCTCCTATTCAACCCAGGGCGGTGATGCGCTGGTGCGTTACCACGTCCAGCGGCCACGTCTTGGGATTCGGACAAGGCTCGGTCATCGTGGCCTCGTTGGACCACATGCTCCAAGTGAATATGGTGGGTGCAAACGCGACTGCTCCGGCCGTGGTGGAAGCCGCTGCAGGTTCGGAAGCGAGTCCGGCCGCCCTCAATCCGTTCAGCCGAGTTATGTACACTAACGTCTGGGATGGCGTGACGGCCGTCTACGAAGCCCAGGCCGGATCGATTCTCAAGAGCACGTACCATGTTCAAGCAGGCCTCGACGGCAACCCGGCTGATCAGATCCGCCTGCACTACAATCGGCCGGTCAGTCTGGATGATCAGGGCAACCTGGTTATTGCCTACGACAACGGCACGATGACCGACTCGGTTCCAGTCGCTTGGCAGGACATTGACGGGCAGAGGAAGTTCGTTGAGGTCTCCTATATGCTGTTGGGCAACAACGAAGTCGGGTTCGCCTTGGGTGACTACGACCACAGCCGGCAACTGGTGATCGACCCGACGCTCACCTGGAATACGTTCCTGGGCGGCGCAGGGGATGACTACGGCCAAGCGGTCGCCGTAGACGGCAGCGGCAATGTCTACGTGACGGGGCATAGCAGTGCGACCTGGGGATCGCCCGTACGAGCATTTGGCGGCACCGCCAATGAAGTCTTTGTCGCCAAACTGAACAGCAGCGGCAGCCTCGTCTGGAACACCTTCCTCGGCAGTGCGACCGGCGGGGATCAGGCCAGCGCGATCGCTGTGGACGGCAGCAGCAATGTGTATGTTACGGGGTGGAGCGGTGCGACCTGGGGATCGCCCGTAAGGGCCTTCGGCGGCGGTGGGCAAGATCTCTTTGCGGCCAAGTTAAACAGCAGCGGTGTTCTCACCTGGAACACTTTCCTCGGTGGCAGTGGTCAGGACGACGGCACAGGTATTGCCGTGGACGGAAGCGGCAATGTTTACGTGAGCGGAAACAGCACGGCCACCTGGGGATCGCCCGTCCGGGCCTTTAGCGGTGGGGGGGGTGATGCCTTTGCGGCCAAGCTGAACAGCAGTGGCGGTCTCACCTGGAACACCTTCCTCGGTGGCGCCAATTCCGACATGGCCACGGCGATTGCGGTGGACGGCAGCGGTAATGCCTACGTAACTGGAAACAGTGCGGCCAGTTGGGGCTCACCTGTGCGGGCCTACAGTAGCGGCAACGATGCGTTTGCTGCCAAACTGACGACCGCCGGCGCGCTCGTCTGGAACACCTTTCTGGGTGGCAGCGGAAGCGATTTCGGCAATGCGATCGCTCTGGACGCCGGCGGCAGCATCTACGTCGCCGGCCACAGCCTTGCGACCTGGGGCTCGCCCGTGGAGGCCTATGGCGGCGGTTTCACTAACGCCATGGTCGTCAAGCTGAGCAACAGCGGCAGCCTCACCTGGAACACCTTCCTTGGTGGTACTGCACAAGCCGGGGCCTATGGCGTTGCTATTGGCATCAGCGGCAATGTCCACGTGGCTGGCCGAGCCAATGCAACTTGGGGTTCGCCCTGGCGGGCTTTCGGTGGTTCATTTGATGCCTTTACATCCGAGCTGAACAGTAGCGGCAGTACCGCCTCAAGCGGTTTCCTCGGCGGCTCTGGAAATGATTATGGCTATGGGATTGCCACAGACAGCGGCGGCAACATCTACGTAGCCGGCTATAGCTCGGCGACCTGGGGCACCCCTGTTCGGGTCTACAGTGGCGCGTCATCCCGAAGCGCAGCGGGACGACACGGCCGCTTGAAGCGTTGAATCGGCAGCTCCCGCCGACGACATGGTCCTCGGGGCCATCGACGAGCTCGCGGATGAGCTCGCGAAACGAGGCCCGGTCGAGGACGGCGACCAGGCCCTGCACGAGGTTGTCCTTGCTCACTGCGAGATCATCCTGACCGTACCCGAGGAGGTCGGTGATCCGGCTGTTGACGTAGGAGCAGCGCTGGCTCTCAGCATCGAAGGTGAGGATGAGGCACGGGGCCCTTTCCACCACTTGCTCGACGAAATCGTTGTTGCGCCGCAATGAGTCGGCGGTGCGCCGATGCTCCTCGATCTCACGCGACAGCCGCCGGTTCGTCTGGGTCAGGTCCTCGGTGCGCTCGCCGACGAGAGCCTCGAGGCGGTCATTGAGTGTGCGCAGCTCCTGCTCGGCTCTCGCCCTGACCTGGATGTGCTCCCGCATCGGCCGGAACAGGAAGAGGTAGAGGAAGGGCGATGCAAGGATGGTGATCATCATCCCGTCCGCGAGTGCCTCGACGAGGTCGCCATCGGCGGCAGGACGGCGAGGATCAGCATCACCAGAAACTCTCCGAGGAACACCGCCAGGGCGGTGACGATCAGGAGCCGCTTTGGGCTCGGAGGCCGCTTGGCCTCGTCGGCGGGTTGCCGGGTCGGCTGAGCATCCGGGTCGGGTTTCATCGTGCTGCTTCCTCGCATCGGGCTGCCGTGCCGACGGCCCCCAGCCGGCACGGCTTCCTCTCGTGGTTACCCATTAGAATACTCGATCGCTCGCCGCGCTCGGCCGCTCGTTCGCCGGATCACCTGGGGCCACCAAACGGAGGCGCGCGAGCGCGGGGTCCGGATTCTCACAAGTGGGCATTGGCTCGGTCAGGACTCCTTCCTTGCCGGCTTCCGGCCGGTGCGGTCCGGGTGCAGCCACGCCGCAAGGGCCGGCAGCAGGACGATCGCGCCGACCATGTTGACCAGGAACATGAAGGTCAGCAGCAGCCCCATGTCGGACTGGAACTTGAGCGGCGAGAAGATCCAGGTCGCGACGCCGATGGCGAGCGTGATGCCGGTGAACAGCACGCCGTTGCCGGTGATGGTGAGAGTCTCGCGGTACGCCTCCTGGAGCGGACGCCCCTGCCCATGATCTGCGCATCGGCGTAGATGTAGATGCCGTAGTCGACGCCGATGCCGACGCCGAGCGCGACCACCGGCAGGGTCGACACCTTGAGGCCGATCTCGAGCAGCGCCATCAGGGCGTAGGCGAGGAGCGACACCAGGGCGAGCGGGACGACGATGCACAGCGTCGCCTGCAGCGAGCGGTAGGTGACCAGGCAGAGCACGATGACTGCCGCGAACACCCACACCAGCATCGGGAACTGGGCGGCCGACACCGCCTCGTTGGTCGCCGCCATGACGCCGACGTTGCCGGAGGCGAGCCGGAAGCGGACCTTGTCCCAGCCGTGCTCGGCAGCGAACCCCTTGACGGCTGCGACGATGCGGTCGATTGTCTCCGCCTTGTGGTCGATGGTGTAGATGTAGACCGGCATCACGCTGCAGTCGGCGTTGAGCAGGCCGGTGGTGGTGTCGATGTAGGTCACCGACTGGGCCATCGTCGACGGGTTGCGCGGCAGCACGCGCCACTTCGGCGCACCCTCGTTCCAGCCGGCGTTGATCACCTTCGCCATCGTCCCGACGCCGAACACCGACTGCACGCCAGGGACGTTGCGCATCTGCCACTCGAAGCGGTCGATGGTGTGCATGACGTCATAGTCGGTGCAGCCCTCGGGCGCCGACTCGATGATCACGGTGATCACGTCGACGCCGATGGCGAAGTGACTCGTGATGACGCCGGTGTCGATGTTGTAGCGCGAGTCCGCGCGCAGCTCCGGCACCCCGGGGTGCAGGTCGCCGATCTTGACCTGATTGCCCTTCCACCAGCCGAACGCGAACAGCAGCGCGGCGACAGCGAGGATCGGCACGGCGACCTTCGGCTCCGCCGCCCGCGCGAGGCGGTTCCAGAGCTTATCCATGTGGCGGTGCCGCCGCTTGAGCTTGAGGTGGTAGATGTCGTCGAGGTGGACGTGGGACATCAGCACCGGGACCAGCACCAGGTCGGTGAAGATGATCGCCGCGACCCCGAGGCTGGCCGTGATCGCCATCTCCTGGATCATGCGGATCTTGATCAGCATGATGGTGATGAAGCCGATGGTGTCGGTGAGCAGGGCGACGCCGCCCGGGATCAGCAGCCGGCGGAAGGTGTTGCGCGCCGCGGTCTGGCTGTCGGCGCCCTCGTAGACCTCGGCGCCGTAGGCGCTCACCATCTGGACGCCGTGGCTGACGCCGATCGCGAAGACCAGGAACGGCACCAGGATCGACATCGGGTCGATGCCGTAGCCGAGCAGGGTCAGCACGCCGAGCTGCCAGATGACCGCGATCAGCGAGCTGGCGAGCGGGATGAGGGTCAGCTTGATCGACTGCGAGTAGATGTAGACGAGGACCGCGGTGATGAAGAAGGCGACCACGAAGAAGAGCACGACCCGCGCCGCGCCGGCGGCGATGTCGCCGATGACCTTGGCGAAGCCGATGATGTGGTAGTCGAAGTCCACGCCGACGTCGTGGCTCGAGTACTTGACGCGGATCTGCTCGAGCTGGTCGGCGACGTGGATGTAGTCGAGCCGCTCGCCGGTATTGGGGTCGACCTCGAGCAGCTCGGCGGAGATGATCGCGGCCGAGAAGTCGTTGGCCACGAGGCGGCCGTCGTAGGGGGACTTGAGGATGTTCTCCCGGACCTGGTCCAGCCCCTCCGGCGTCGGCTCGAACTCGTCCGGGATGACGTTGCCGCCCGAGATGCCGTCCTCCACCACCTCGGTGAAGCGGACGTTGGGCGTGAACAGCGACATCACCCGGGTGCGGTCGACGCCGGGGATGAAGAAGACGTCGTCGGTGGCCTCGCGCAGGACGTCGAAGTACTCGCGAGTGAAGATGTCACCGTCGCGAGTCTTGAGCGCGATGACGACCCGGTTGGCACCGCCGAACTGATCCCGGTACTCGAGGTAGGTCTTCATATAGGGGTGCTTCAGCGGCAGCAGCTTGGCGAAGCCGGCGTCGACCCTGAGGTGGGACGCCTGCCAGAGCATAAAGCCGGTCATCAGCACGAAGAACAGGATCACCAGCTTGCGGTTGTTGAAGATGAGATTCTCGAGCCGCGGGATCATCGGACACCCGTCCCTTCAGGACCACCCGGCCCAATGGCGGTCAGTTCGTCAACCGGCTGCGTGGCCAGTCCCCGGCTCCCGACGACGAGCAGCCGTTCGCCGTCGATCTCGACCACCGACGAGATGCCGAAGCGGTCGCGCCGTGGGTGCGTCGAAAAGCTGTGCCCGCCATCCGTGCTGGTCAGCATCATCCCCTCGAGGCCGACCACGAGCGGGCTCCCGTCACGCAGGCGGATGGCGTCCGTCAGCATCGCCTCGGTTCCAGTCTCGATCGCCTGCCAGCTCTCGCCGGCGTCGTCGGACCGAAAGAGATGGCCGCGCAGTCCGGCCAGCAGAAGGGCGTCGCCGTCCAGCGGCAGCGTGACGAAGAACGACCCCTCGTAGGGAGAAGCGAGCTCGAGCCAGGTCTCGCCGCCATCGTCAGAGCGATAGATCGTGCCTGCCTCGGCCGCGATGTACAGCTTCCCCGTGTCCGAGCGCGAGAGGTGATGGAGGTGGTAGTCCGAGTCGCTGATCGCGCGCTCCTCCCAGGTTTCTCCACCGTCGCGGGTCTCGGCGAAAAGCCCGTAGGCGCCGATCGCGAAGCCGTGGTCGGCATCTGCGAACCAGACGTCGAGGAAGGGGCGCTCCTGGTCCGGATCCTGAGCGAGAAGTTGCCAGGTGGCGCCGCCGTCGCGGGACCGCAGGATCACCGCGTCGTGGCCGACCGCCCAGCCGAGGTTGCGGTCATGGAAGTGGACCGCCGTGAGGGTTGCGATGGTCGGAACCTGGGACTGGCTCCACGATGCGCCGTCATCGGACACGAGGATGTGGCCGCGCTCCCCGACCGCGATCAGTCGGCCGTCCATCGACGCCGCGTCCAGCAACAGGGAGCGGCTCGCGAGCGGCGCGATGACTGCCGTCGCGGGATCTGGCGGCGGCGCGGACTGGGCGGCAGCCGGCAGCGCAGTCCACGGCGACAACGCGAGGCACAGGACGCCCACCAGCATGGTGGCATCCAGGCGCGTCACGCCAAGGGTCTTCGATGCTCGATTGGAGTCCATTGGAGCATTCTCCTCCCGTCAAGAAGGGAATCGCGGCCGGACGGCTTCGGTCCGGCCGCGATGATCCATCGGAGCGACTTAGCGCACGCCTTCGCGCCGCAGCGCCTCCGGCGTGTAGTCCTCGAGGGAGCGCTTGATGTTGAACTCGGTGCTGAAGTTCTCGTTGTCGAGCCCGAGCGCCAGGTAACGTCCCGCCTGGAGGTCGGTGTGCACCTCGAGCGTCGTCCAGAAGCACGGTACGTCGTAGAAGTTGATCGAGTGGCCCTCAGAGACCCGCCACAGCTGGTCGCGGTTGTCGTAGTTGTCGACCACCAGGATCTGCCAGCTATCCTCGTCGACGTAGAACACCCGGCGCTTGTAGATGTGACGCTCACCCTCGCGGAGGGTGGCGTCGACCACCCACGCGCGGTGGAGCTCGTAGCGCGGGTACTCCTGGTTGATGTGCAGCGGCTTCAGGATGTCCTTGTACTTGAGGTCGGGTCCGTGCAGCTTGTAGGAGTTGTACGGGACGTAGATCTCCTGCTTGCCGACCAGCTTCCAGTCGTACTTGTCGACCGCGCCGTTGAACATATCGAGCTGGTCCGAGGTGCGCATCCCGTCAGCCGCGGTCCCCGGGTTGTCGTAGGCGACGTTCGGGGCCCGCCGGACCCGGCGCTGGCCCGGGTTGTACAACCACGCGCTACGGTGCTCCTGGACCTGGTTCAGGGTCTCGTGGACCAGCAACACGCCACCCGCGAGCCGCGACGGCGCGAGCACCTCCTGCTTGAAGTAGAGGATCTTGTTGTTGAGGTCCTCTTCCTTCATGCCGTCCATGCTGTAGAGCATGTAGAACTCGTCGGCGAAGTCGACCAGGGTGTAGTCACCGCCGCGAGTCGGCGCGGCCTGAGAAACGAGGCGCGCGACGCCTTCGCTGCGATAGCGCAGGAGGTGATTCCAGATCACCTCGATCCCAGTCTTGGGGATCGGGAATGGATAGCCGTTGATCGCGCCGGTCACGCCGTAGCCGTTCTCAACCAGCTTCGCGGTCGTCGCGATCTCCTTGGTCTTGTCGTAGATGCGCTGCGGGAAGGACGCGCTGCGCCGCGTCGGGAAGACGTGCATCTTGTAGGTCGGGTAGGTCTTGAGGAGGGCAACCTGCCCCGGGGTCAGCTTGGCGGCGTAGCTGTCCGCGTTCTCGCCGGTGATGGTGAACAGGATCTTGTCGCCCGCGAACGGATCCACGTGGTGCTTGCCGGGCACGTAGCCTGCCGGAGCCTTGGTGATCCCGCCCTCCCAGGCCGGAATCGTCCCGTCGGCGTTGCCTGCCTTCTCGGCGCCGAGCGGGGTCAGGTCCTTGCCGAGCCGTGCCGCCTCATCCGCTGTCAGCTGGGCGTTCAACGCGCCCGAGCCAACCGTCAGCACCACCGCGACGCATGCCAGCGATGCCAGTAGCTGTCGTGTCATGTCCATCTCTCCCTTCCTTCCCTCAGAACGAGAACTTCACCGACGACGCGACGAAGTCGCGATCGTTGACGAGGTTCCAGCGGTCCGCACCGTCGTACATGTTGTAGCTGAAATCGACCTCCCAGCGGGCCTGGTAGTTGAAGTTCACACCCAGGGTGAGGGCGTAGAGCCCCTCGATGAAGTTGCCGCCGGGCGCCGGCGACACGCCGTTGACGTCCTGCTGCCAGCCGAAGCGCGGCGACAGGTTCCAGGCGCCGAGCGCGTTGAGGTAGTCGAGCCGGCCCGCGAGGCGGTAGCCCCACGAGGTGGCATCGGCGAAGTGCTCGGCCTCCTCGTAGGGTTTGCCCGCGTGCGCGCCGCCGGGGGCGCTGTGGATCGGGTTGCCGCTGGTGTAGGTGCCTGGTCCCTCGTACCTCAGCTCGTCCTTCGACGGCATGTCGAAGACGTAGCTGAGCGCGGGCTCGAACACGAGCACGCCCTGGTCTGCGCCGAGCATAGGACCGAAGATCTTGGTCATGGTGAACTGGACCTGCGACGAGTCGTGCAGGCGGTAGCCGTCGATCTGCTCGGAGAAAGAGACTCCTCCCGGAACCACCTGGTTGGTCGCGGCGAGCCCCGGCGAAATCGGCGACAACGACGCGAACAGCAGCTCGACGTCGTCGACCAGGTAGGGCACGTCCTGGCGGTAGGACACCTCGCCCTGGAAGGCGATGCCCGAGGTGCCGAGCTGCGAGTTCCAACTCAGGCCGTAGAGCTTGATGTCCTCCGGGTAGGCGGTGAACCAGCGGCTGGTGTTGGAGAACGCCGAGGTGCCTGCGGCCTGTCCCGCTTGTGCGGCCGCGGCGTCGACCTCAGGGTTGACACCGGGTGGGACCCCGAAATACTGATAGACAGCCATCGCCGCGGACTGGCCGGCCGCCTGCGCGGCCATCGCGCCCTGGAGCGACCCGGCGACGCCGTTGATGACCGGCAGCCGGCTGTGGTAGTTGATGAAGAAGAGGCCGAACTCGGTGTCGCCCAGGCCGGAGGCGAAGATCCGCATGTTGATGCCGTACTGGCCGTCGTCAGACGCCTCTTCGGTCGTGGCCCTGGGCACGCTCATGAAGGGGTAGTCCACCGGCGGCTGCACGAACCACGGCGACTCGCCGGTGTCAGGGAAGCTCGCGAAGGCGAGGAACACCCGCTCGCCGCCGCGGCCGGCGAAGTCATTGGTCGAGAAGTAGGTGCCGGGCGGATCGATGACGACCTCCTCCCAGTCGTACTGGTAGAACGCCTGGAAGCTGATCGCCTGGGACGGGGAGATCGACGCCCAGACCAGGCCGACCGGCAGCAGGGCGTCGCGCAGCTCGGCCCCCGGCACGCGCAGGGCGCTGACGTCCACCGGGTTGATGACGTTGATGCCGTTCTGGATGAAGGTCGACTCGCCCCAGCTCACCACCTGCTGGCCGACCCGGATCTCGCCGGGCATGCTGCCGAGCCGGAACTTCGCCCAGGCGAAGGCGTCGCGCAGCTCGGCGCGGGAGCCGACCCGGTCCAGCGCCTCATCGGTGAGCGGCGTCCGCTCGGTGTCCCCGTTTTCGATCTCGTAGTCGTAGAAGCCGAAGCCACGGACGAAGAAGCCGAAGTTCTTGTACTCGAGCTTGAGCTCGACGGTGGCGCTCACGGCGTTGCTGAAGAGCCCCTTGTCGAAGTTGAGGTTGCCGTCGTCGCCGTTGACCGACCACGCGGTGCCGCCCTCGAAGGGGCTGATGATGCTCAGGTCGCGGTCCTCGACGCGGTACGCCGTGCCCCAGTTGAGCGTCGTGTTGAGGTTGAGCTTGAAGTCCTTCCCCTCGGCCAGGTCGATGCCGAACGCGGGCGTCGTGGGGAGCACCAGGCAGGCCACCAGGATGGCCGCGAGGCCGAGTCGCCCTCCCAGCGCCACCATTCTCCGTGCAGTCACGCCGTTCATTTCCTCCCTCCTTCTCCTTCACATGGGTGTCGGTGTTGGCGGTCAGTCCTCATCCCTGTCCCCGAGGCCAGGGTCTGATGGTCTGGCTGGATCCTCCTTTGTCGTGGTGTCGTCCGTGCCCAGCGGGGTGAGGAATCGATCGGGCACTGGTGATGGTCTGACCGAAGGTGGGTGGGAGCGCGGCCGGCCCGCGCAGGCGGGAGCTCGCTCCGCGACCGCGGAAGAACACCGAGCCCCAGTGTCGATGCGGTGACCCACGTCGAACTCCTCAGCCGATCTGTCGGGGTTACCCCCCCTCGGAACGGTGTCTCGACGACGTTTCCACTCCCTCGGTTGACCCAACGAGTCTGCGCCGGAAGCCGCGCGTTACATCTTGGCTGCGATGACCTGGCAAGGAGCCTACCATGGACCAGATCGGTTTGACAATCCCGGTTCGAGGCGATGCCAGAGCTGAGCGAATTGACTGCCACCGGCCGCAGACCGGTGGCAGCGTCGACCGCGGCGCGGCGGATTCGCGAGTCGGCCCGCGCGTCAGCCAGGGGTGGCGGGGATCACCCGGATGGAGGCGCAACGGTGCCATAATCGGACCGCCATCAGCACCGGGAGGTGCCATGAGCCCAGAGCGAGATCGTCACTGTTCACACAGGAGGGAGGCGAGTCCGTCGGCAGCAGCGTCCCCCTCCCCGCTGCTGCGCCGCTGGTTTGCCACCAACGCGATGCTGGCGGGGTTCCTGGCGCTCGCCTGGCTGCTCCTGCGGAGCGGTCCCAGGCCGAGCCGGCTCGCCTATCCCTGCCAGCGGGCGGCGCTGTCGACTGCGATGCTCGCCTTCGGTGCGCCGCTGATCGGGTTGGTGGTCGCCGCGCGTCGGCACCTTGCGGCCGGGCTGCGCAGCCCGCTCGGCGTCGCGGCCACCGCCCTCGTGGTCGTCCTCGGGCTGGCCGCGGCCGGCTACCTGGCCGGCGTGGACGCGGCGGACGCGCCCCTGCTGGTGCCGCCCCGCGACTACCGGGCGCAGCTCTATCACGCCGCCGGCTGCCCGCAGGACCCGGTCGGTGACCATTTCCCGGGCCTCGACGGTCTCCTCCAGCTGATGGGGGCCCAGGGCCTCAAGATCTACCGCTCGGCCACCGTCACTCCGCTGTCGGGCCCGGACGGCATCGTCGGCGTCGACGATGTCGTGCTGCTCAAGATCAACTACCAGTGGCCCGAGCGGGGCGGCACCAACACCGACCTGCTGCGGGGCCTGATCCGGGTCCTCGTCGATCACCCGGACGGATTCACCGGTGAGGCCGTGGTGTGCGAGAACACGCAGTTCGCCAACGCCGACGACTTCGACCGTTCGCTCAACAACGCCCAGGACCCCGGGCTGTCGCCGCGCGACGTGGTCGATCACTTTGCGGGCCTCGGCCACCAGGTCTCGATCACCGACTGGACGGTCCTGCGCTTCACTGCCGTCTCCGAGTACTCCCAGGGGGACATGGCGGACGGCTACGTGGTGTATCCGAACGATCCGCAGCTCGGCGGCCGAATCTCCTACCCGAAGTTCGAGACCGCAAACGGCAGCTACGTGAGCCTGCGGGACGGCATCTGGGATCCGGCGACCGGCTACGACCGCGAGCGACTGACCGTGATCAACCTGCCGGTGCTCAAGTCGCACCACGCGACCTACGGCGCGACCGCCTGCGTCAAGCACTACATGGGCGTGGTTTCCGGCGAGCTCGACACCAACTCTCACAACGCGATCCGCTACGGCCTGCTCGGCGCGGTGATGGGCGAGACCCGGCCACCCGACCTCAACATCCTGGACGCGGTGTGGATCAACGCCAATCCGTTCGACGGGCCGTGGACCTCGTACGACACCGCGACCCGCCGCGACGAGCTGGTGGCCGGGGTGGACCCGGTGGCGATCGACATCTGGTCGGTCACCAACATCCTGATTCCGGCCTTCCTCGACAACGGCTACTCGCCGCCGTGGCCGCACCCCGAGGCCACGCCGGACGATCCCACCTCGGACTTCCGGGTCTACCTCGACCACTCGATGAGCGAGCTGTTGGAAGCGGGCTACGACGCGACCAACGACTTGGCGGCGATCGATGTCGTCACGGTGGACCTGTCGCTCGCGGTCTTCGCCGACGGCTTCGAGTCGGGTGACACGGCGGCGTGGTCGGGGACGGTCCCGTGACCGACCCTGAGCCCGCCAGCGTGGGCTCCAGGCGGGCGCGCTCCTGTCACCGGGTAGTCGGGATCTCCTCCGGGAGACGGGGCGCCGAGCTGAACCGCTGGGCGCACCCACGACATGAGTCCGGAGCGACGAGGACCAGGCGCCTCGCCTTCCTGTGCGGTCTGATCCTGCCCGCGTTCGTGCGGTGCCAGGTCGCTGCAGGGTCCTGCGAGTCTGGGTCGCGTTGTGGCTGGAGTCACATTGCAGTGAGCCCTGAAACCGGCGACGTCATCGTGGTCGCACAGGGCCTCTGGTCGCCGGCGTGAGTCCCGGTCTTCCGACGAGACGGCGTATCATGTCTCGAGGATCTGTGAGCGTCGATGCCGAGGAGGCGAGGCCGGGTCGTGGACAAGCGGATTGAGCGACTGATTGACACGATCCGGGGCGGGATCATCGGCGATGACCGCTCCATCGACGGCCCGTTCGGGCCGCGCCGCGTGACCTACGCCGACTACACGGCCTCCGGTCGCTCGCTCGGCTTCATCGAGGACTTCATCCGCGACGAGGTGCTGCCGCTGTACGCCAACACCCACACCGAGACCTCGACCACCGGCCTGCAGACCACCCGCTTTCGCGAGGACGCGCGCCGGATCATCCACCGCTCGGTGGGGGGCTCGTCCGACGACGTCGTGATCTTCTGCGGCTCCGGCGCCACCGGCGCGATCAGCAAGCTGATCGAGATCCTCAACCTGCGCCTGCCCGCCGACCTCGACCAGCGGTTCAGCCTGGCGTCGCACATCCCGGCGGCCGAGCGACCGGTCGTCTTCATCGGCCCCTACGAGCACCACTCCAACGAGATCCCGTGGCGCGAGTCGATCGCGGAGGTGGTGGTGATCGCCGAGGACCACGACGGGCAGATCGACCGCGACCATCTCGAGCGCGAGCTCATGGCCCACCGCGACCGGCCGCTCAAGATCGGCAGCTTCTCCGCCGCCTCGCAACGTCACCGGGATCACGTCGGACACCCACGGCATCACCGAGCTGCTGCACCGCCACGGCGCGCTCGCCCTGTGGGACTTCGCGGCGGCGGCGCCCTACGTCGGCATCGAGATGAACCCGGCCGGGGCCGGCCCGACGCGGCGAAGGACGCGGTCTTCATCTCGCCGCACAAGTTCATCGGCGGGCCGGGGACGCCGGGCGTGCTGGTGGTGAAGCGGCGGCTGCTGACCAACCGGGTCCCGACGGTGCCCGGGCGGCGGAACCGTCCGCTACGTCAGCGAGACCGAGCCACAGCTTCATCTCCGACCCGACCCACCGCGAGGAGGGCGGCACTCCGGCGATCATCGAGTCGATCCGCGCGGGTCTCGTGTTCCAGCTCAAGGACGCGGTCGGCGAGGCGGCGATCGAGTGCCGCGAGCGCTCGTTCATCGACCGCGCAGTGGCCTCCTGGTCGGCCAACCCCAAGCTCGTCATCCTCGGCAACCCGAGCGCCCGCCGGCTGTCGATCGTCTCGTTCCTGGTGCGCCACGGCGAGCTCTACCTCCACCACAACTTCGTGGTCGCGCTGCTCAACGACCTGTTCGGCATCCAGGCGCGCGGCGGCTGCTCGTGCGCGGGCCCCTACGGCCACCGCCTGCTCGGCATCGACCTCGAGCGCTCGAGCCGCTTCCGGGAGGCGATCGAGTCGGGTTGCGAGGGGGTGAAGCCGGGCTGGGTGCGGATCAACTTCAACTACTTCATCTCCGAGGAGGCCTTCGAGTTCATTCTGGAGGCCGTGCATCTGATCGCCCAGGACGGCTGGAAGCTGCTGCCGCTCTACGAGTTCGAGCCCGAGACCGGGCTGTGGCGGCACCGCGATCGCAGCCGCGTCGCGGCCGGGCTCGGCCTTGACGACGTCAGCTACGCGTCGGGGCTCGATGCAGTACCGGTCGCGCCACATCACGGAGCCGGCGACGGCGGTCGGGAGCTACCTGGAGGAGGCGCGCCGGATCGTCGCCGACGCCGAGCGCGAGCAGGGACCGGCAGGCCGGCGCGCGGCCGCTGGAGCCGCGGCTCGAGAGCTGCGGTGGTTCGCGCTTCCCGGTGATGTCGCCTGAGGTGCGCTCCGGGAGGGCTCATTCGTGGGTCGGGCTGCGGCCGTTGTCGACCCCGGCCTCCCAGCGGCTCAATCGGCTGGTCGTCCTCGGTCAGCTCGTCGATGAGCTCGATCTCGCTCTGGCGGTAGTGGAATCGATCAGCCGGCACTGCCGGGGCCTTCTCCGACGCCTCGGTCCACACCATGGCCTGGAAGTGGCTTCCGTTCAGGTAGAAGGGGCCGCTCAGACGGCTGCCACCCGGAGCTGATCCGGAGCTGGACCTCTGCCACGAGGCGGTCGATCGAGGCGGCCTCGACCACGTCGTACCTCAGAACCTTGTCCATGCGACCTCCACCTGAAACGGTGAGCCCGTGGCGGATGTCCGAGTATAGAGCAACTCGTGAACAGCGTGAGCGGACGGCAGGCGGGGTTGGCGGCGGGGTCTCAGGGGACCCAGGCGTAGCCGAGCTTGACGAAGACGCTCCTGATGGCGGGGGTGAGGTCGTAGGTGGCGTCGCCGCGCGAGTCCTCGCGAGTAGCCGACGAAGACGACGGTCCGCGGGTTGACCTTGTACGAGAACAGCAGCTGCGCGTAGAGCTCCTCGTCGCGCGAGCCCCGCCGTCCTGTAGAGCTCGGTGTTGTAGTCGTAGACGACGTGCTGGAGGATGGCGCGGATGAAGGTCCGCACGTCGAGCTGCCAGGTCGCTTCGAGCTGGGCGATGTTGGCCCGGTACAGCCAACCCTGGTCCACATCCATGGTCTCGTGGAGGTTCTCGAGCTCGAAGCGGAGGTGGCGGCCGAGCCGGTACACCAGCCCCAGGTCGAGGTTGACGGCGTCTCCTTGCTGGACGTTGGTGTAGTCGACCTGCCCGCCGGCCGCCAGGGCGATCCAGGCTTGACTGTTGCGGCTCGGCTTGAGGCTGAGCTCGAGAGCAGAGCTGGCTGAGCTCGAACTCCTCGCCGCCGTATCCCTCGCGGTGAATACTGGGCTCGACCGTGGCGTGGGACTCCAGCGGACCCTGGAGCGTGAACTCCACTGCCGCCTCCTGCTCCAGGAGGTTGCCGTCCTGGTCCTCGGAGTGGTTCAGCTCGACGTCCAGGTCGATCCGCGAGTACCAGCTGGTGTCAGTTGCGTTCCAGGTGTAGCCGGCGCCGACCTCGCCGAAGCGGTAGTCGACTCGCGGCATGAATCCGAGATCAGCGCGGAAGTCGGTCACCGACGTCGTTGTAGATACCCCACCACGACACGGTTCGCGTCGCGTGCTCGTAGACGAGTTCGGCGGCGAGGTCTTCGAAGTCTCCGCTCGGCTGCTCGAACTCGGCGGCGACGTGGTCGGGGTAGAGGGTCGACGACCCCAACAGCTGGAGCATGATCCGGTCCTGCTCCGAGATCCGGAAGTCGCCGTCGATTCCGGCGACCCGGTTGTAGTAGCCGTCGCCCTCGCGATCGGTGACCAGCGCGCCGAGGGTGTGCCGATTGCCGATGTCGCGCTCGTAGCGCAGCACCGTCGACAGGTTTTCCGTTTCCAGTGAGGTGCCGTCCGAGCTTTGGCTGCCTGGGATGATGATGTTGGTGACGTCGTCCTGGACGACGTAGCCGCCGACGGTGTGCGGGCCTTCCTTGCCGGTCAGCTTGAGCCCCCACGCCGGGTCGCGGATCATCCGCGTGTACACGGCATCCAGGGGGGTGTCGAAGTAGTCCGCACCCTCCATGAAGAACGGCCGCTTCTCGTCATAGAACAGGGCGAACGGCTCGTTGATGTCGAGCTGTCGCGCGTCGGCTTCGACCTGCGAGAAGTCCGGGTTGATGGCTGCGCTGAGAGTCAGGTTCGGGGTCATCCCCCAGCGCGCGGTGACCCCGAGCTCGGTTTCGAGGCCTCCGTCGACCAGCGGGCCGTCGGGCAGCTCATCCCTGACATCGGTGCGCGAGGCGGTCAGCGTCGGCACCACCTCGAGGTTGCGCCCCGGGGACGCCCCGGCGAAGCCGGTGACCTTCAGCGACTGGCAGAGGTAGCAGTTGTTGCTGCGGTCCCTGGGGAAGGCGCCCATCTGGTGGAAGGTGTCCCGCGAGTAGCCGCGGATCGCGTCGAAGCCCCACACCTGGGGATCGGCGCTGCGTTGGAAGCGGAGCGTCGAGAAGGGGACAGAGATCTCGGCCGACCAGCCCCACGGCTGGACGGCGGCCGCCGACGCCCAGATGCCGTCCCAGACCGTGTCACCGCCGGGCCAGCTCTCGATTTGATCCATCTGCACGCCCAGCGGGTTGACCACGAGCAGGTAGTTGCGCCGCTCGTCGTTGAAGGTGTCGAGCACCACTCCGACCCAATCGTCGGCCCACGCCGCGTCGCGGTCGCTGAGGTGAGCCCGGATCTTCGACGGGTCCGGGTCGAAGGCGCGGAAGCCGACGTAGAGGCGGGTGAGGTCGTGAAAGATCAGCACCTCGGTTCGGACCGGCGCCGGTGTGTTCTCGCCCGGCTCGACCTCGTAGGGCAGCTCGTAGGTCCAGGCCTCGCCCCAGGCCGCCTCCTCGAGCTCGCCGTCAACGTCGACCTTGGCTTCGATTCGCGGGATGAGGCGAGCCGCCGCCTCGGTGGCTGGGGGGTCCTCGCCGGCCGCTGCCGGCATAGCGATCAGGGCGACCATCGCCCACCACAGGATCGCGCGACACGAGGCCGCCGACGGCGCACGGCGGCGGCGGTCATCCATGAGCCGGCCGCTGCGCTGCGGACAGTCGCACAACATCGGCATAGGATACGATGGAATCTCAGCACCGTCTTCGATACTGTGCGTTCCTCGCTTTCTCGGTGGGCGGTCGGCGACAATGGGGCATGTGGTCGGAGTTGGGGAAGCGAGTGTTGGCGGGCAGGTGGTGATGGCGGGCAATCGCGCGGGGCAGCTCCGACCTGGCTGGGCGGCGCGGTGGGCGCCCCGCCGAGCCCGCTGGGCGCCTGGGACCTCCTCTGCCTCCCGAACCGCAGGCTGAGCGTCGCCCTCGGGCTGCTGCTCCTGCTGGCGGTGGCGGCGAGCCGGTTCGCCGCCTTCCCGGCCTCGATCTGGGACCAGGACGAGGCCTATCTCGGCCTCGCGGTGGTCGACTTCGATCCGGCGGCCAACCGGCCGCACCCGCCGTGGTTCCCGCTGTGGGTCGCGGCCGGACAGCTGGCCGCGCCGCTGGCGATCCGAGCCGGCGTAGGGCCTGCAGGCCATCGGCGCCGTTGCCGGCGTGTGGACCCTGTACCCGCTGGTCGCGCTGTTCTCGATCTGGATGCGGCGCGAGCTCGCCGCGGCGGCTGCTGCGCTCTACCTGTTCCTCCCGGCGCCCGTGGTTTCTGTCGGGCCGGGCCTTCGGTGACACGGCCGCCACCTTCCTGCTGCTGCTGGCTGCCGCGTGGTGGCTGCGGCCGGACCCGGACCGCCGGGCGCTCGTCATAGGAGCGGTCGCCGCCGGCCTGTGCCTGCTGGTGCGACCTCAGCTCCTGCTCGCGGTCGTGCGGCCTGGCCGCCTTGCGCTGGGTCGGCGCCCGCACTCGCGGCGACCGCGCGGCGTCGCAGCTGCCGCTATTCGCGGTGCTCGCCGCCGGGGGCGTCGCCATCGCTGTCGGCTGCGGGCGGGGTAGCGACCGCTGTGGCGAGCGCTCGAGGTCCACCTGCGCTACCAGCTCGCACGGGCTCGCCGCCGTCGATCATGGTCTCGCGGCGTCGGGCGTCGCCCGCTGCCTGATCCGTCCCGAGCTGGCCGTGCTGTGGATTCTCCTTGCGGCGGTCGGGGTCGTGGCCTGGCACCGACAGCGACGCTCCGTCGGCAGCCCATGGCCGCTGGTCGTTGGGGGCATCCTGCCACTCCTGGTGACCATCCACTGGCTGTCCGATCCCACCCGTGCCCGCTACGCGCTGCCGTTCCTGGCCCTGACGTGCGGCCTCGTGGTGGTCGGGCTCGCGTCGTTGCTCGGGTCGCAGCTGGCGGGGGCGGTGGTCGCCGCCGCTGCTGCCGGCTCGCTCGCGATTGGACTGCCCCAGGCGCTGCGCTACCGGGCAGATGACTCGCCGGCGATCGCGGCTCTACGCATGGCCGCGGTCGACGCTGCGGCGAGCGGCGGCCCAGTGGTGGTCGAGCGGACGCTGCGCTCGTTCGCGGACTATCTGGCGTCGACCGGCGCGCTGCGCTCGCCGTTGATCACCGACTTCAGCGTCGAGATCGGCGCGGTTGAGCCGCCGCCCGCGGCGACCACGGTCGCCGTGTTCCCTGAGGGACGGGGCGGCTTCGTCGCGGCGAGCGAGACATCCGCGACCTTTCGCTGTGACCTCCCCTGGGTGCGGCGGCTGGAGTCGGATCGCTTCCTCGACATCACCGTCGCCACCGGCGCGCAGGTCGTCCGCACGCCCACCCGGTGGTGACGCACCTCGCCGGGTCGACCCTGAAACCCAGTGCCGGGCAAGGCAGTATCTCTGCTCGCGGCGAGCGCTGCAGGCGGAGGCGACAGGCGGCCGACAACGCACCGCCGGCTGAGTCGAGAGTTTCCGGAGGTTCGCTCATGGTGGGTCGCACGCGGTCTGTCGTCCGTCTGCTCGTGCTGCTGGTCGTCGCGGCATCGGTCCGGTCCGCCGCGGCGCAGCTCGTCGCGGTGCCTTTTGACTCCGAGCGCTGGGTCCTGGCAGGCGGTCGGATGACCGAGCATCTGGGACGGGCCGCGCTTGCCGGTGGCGCGACCCTTGCGGAGGTCGCGTTCCTCGATGGCACCGTGGAAATCGACGTCGCCGTGACCGGGGCGACCTCGTACCCGGGGATCGACTTCCGGATGCAGCCCGGAGGCGACGGCGAGAACGTCTATCTGCGGCCGCACCGGATCAGCCGCTACGGCGACTCCGTTCAGTACGCGCCCAAGTCCGCCGCAGGCTCGAGCTGGCAGCTGTACAGCGGCGACGGCTACACCGCGGGCTTCGACGTGCCGGCGGGACAGTGGTTCACGCTCCGGCTCCAGGTGCTCGGAGACCGGGCGCGGGTCTTCATCGGCGACACCGCTCTCCCCGTGCTCACCATCGACCACCTGCAGGGCACGCGGCAGGCGGGTGGGCTCGCCCTCAGCGCCCCGCAGGACGGGTCGGCGTACTTTTCGAACTTTCGCTACTCGCCGGAGCCGCCGGCCGGGTTCGGGCCGCCGGCGTGGCGTGACCTGGCTCCGGGCATCATCGCTGAGTGGCAGGTCTCCGAGGTGCTGCCTGGCGAGCTCGCCGAAGCGGACGAACTGCCGGCCGCTGTGCTGCTCGACGGGCTCAAGTGGCAACAGGTGGCCACCGAGCCGTCGGGGCTCGTCGATCTGTCGCGCTCCGTCGCGCGCACCGGAGCGCTCCCCGATGCGGTGCTCGTGCGAGCCACGATCCACAGCGACCGGCGGTGCGTGCGTCCCCTCGACATCGGCTACAGCGACCATGTGACGGTGTACCTCAATGATCGACCGATCTTCCGGGGCCGCAGCGCCTACCGGGAGCGGGACCCCTCCTTCCTCGGCATCGTCGGGCCCTTCGACACCGTCTACCTTCCGCTCGAGGAGGGCGCGAACCGGCTCGTGCTCAAGGTCACCGAGGTCTTCGGGGGGTGGGGCGTGATGGCGCGGTGGGGTGATGCGAGCTACCGCGCGCCGGAGCTCGAGCCCGAGTGGGCGGTGCCGGGGTTCGATACTCCCGAGTCGGTCGCGTGGGATCCGCAGCGGAGCTCGCTCTATGTCTCCAACTACGACGGCGGGCATCCGAGCGTGGCAGAAGGGCTGCAGTCGATCTCACGAATGTCGCTGGACGGCAGCGTCGTCGAGAGAGAGTGGGTGAGGGGGCTGCGCAACCCGACCGGCGTGGCGGTCCACGGCGACTCGCTGTGGGTCGCCGAGCGGAACGGGATGGCGGAGGTCGACCTTGTCACCGCCACCGTTGCCCGCCGCCATGAGCTGGCCGTGCCGGGGTTCCCGAACGACGTCGCTGTGGACTCCCGCGGCCGCGTGTACCTGTCCGACAGCAGGCGGGGCGTGATCTACCGCCTCACCCCGGAAGGCCTCAAACCGTGGCTCGACGGTGTCGGCCAGCCGAACGGGCTCCAGGTGTCCGGCAACGAGCTGCTCATCGGCGTGAACTCGGACCACTCGATCCAGGCCGCGAACCTGGAGACCGGGGCGCTGCGGACCGTGGCCCGGCTCGGGCCAGGCACGATCGACGGCATTCGTTCGGACGGGGCTGGCAACCTGTTGGTGTCGCACTGGGAGGGGCGCGTGCTGCGGATCGCGGCTGACGGCACGGTCACCAAGCTGCTTGACACGTCGGTGGCCGAGGAGCAGAGTGCCGACTTCGAGTACCTCCCGGAGCAGGGCCTCCTGGTGGTTCCGACCTTCCTGGACGGGCGGGTCGTCGCCTACCGGTTCGACGGCCAGCCGCCTCACGACGACTGAACGGATCGCGGGGACCGAGCGTGGCCGCGGCCGCAGAAGCTGCGACTCGAAGCCCGGTGACGCGGCGGTGTCGGCGTCGTTTGCGTGCCGGGTCCACCGCAACCCTCGTCGGCTCCGGCGGGCCGCCGGTCCCTCACCAGACCTGGCGGATCGCCTGCTCGGCAATGGCGGCGTTGGTGCCCCGTGGTCGGTCGCGCTCGCGGCACCAGCCGTCGAGCTGCCGCAGCACCTGGTGGAACGCCTGCCGTGCGCCGTCCGGCCACTCGGCCCGGCTGGCCGGGAGCCCGCCGAGGTCCGCGATCATCCCCGGCCGGCCCGTGTTTGCGATCGTGACCTGCTCCATCGGCGTCCTCCCGTGACTCGGCAGCGATGCCGTGCGGCTGCCGATGATCAATATAGTGTAAATGCGGCGTAAAGTCAACAGCAGACCGAGAAAAACCAGCGCTGTGGGCGACGGCGACACGGGGAGCGTCAGCCGCTGCCCGCGCTCTTGGTGCCGCCGATCGCGGAGCGCCAGCCGAAGGCCACGGCGATGACCGCACCGGGTCGTGGGTCGACCGGCAGGCTGAACAGGAACCGCTCGCCGCTGGCGTCGACGTCAAAGTCGATCGGGCCTGCGGACGGGGCGTGGAAGAGCGGGAATGGCCTGCCCATCGCCAGCGGCCTGCCGGCAGTCACGGGGACCCCGGTGAGGAGACCGTCGCCGGCGAAGAAGTAGAGCTCCCGGCCGTCGCCGCGCCAGCGCGGAAGGCTGCCGCCGGCGGCTGACACCCGCTGCTTCTGGCCCACTTCTCCGACCGGCATGACGTAGACCTCGGGCCGCCCCGACTCCTCGGACACGAACGCCAGCAGCCGGCCGTCGGGCGAGAAGCGGGGTGAGTGCTGGTTCGCCGGCGCCGAGCTCAGAGGTCGCGGGCCGTCGCTGCCATCCTTGCGATGCAGCCAGATCAGGAACTGGGCCCGCCGGCTCGGCGAGAAGTCCTCGAAGGCGAGGAGGCCTCCGTCCGGCGACAGGTCGCGAGGAATCTGCGTCCCGGGCAGACGGAGCAGGGCGCGCTCGCTGCCGTCGCCGAGGTCGCGCACGAAGATGTCGGGTGGTCCGCCACGGCTCGCCCCGTAGGCGAGGTGAGTGCCGTCCGGGAGCCAGGTCGGGGTCTGCGTGTCGACCTCGTCGAAGGTCATCCGGGTCGCGATGCCGGTGTCGGTGCCGATCAGCCACACGTCCCGTCCCCCGGTCGCCGGCTCGCGCACGCACACCGCCAGCTTCAAGCCATCCGGGGACAGCCGAGGCCAGAAGTACCGTGCCGGTTCGCCCAGGGCGGTGAGCAGCCTGCCGGCTCGGTCATACCACTGCAGGATGGCCGGGCCCGGGTCGCGGCGCGCCACCAACGTGCGCCCGTCGGCAGACGCCGAGAACTCGGCGGCACCGCTCGGGCTGAACCACCATGCGTCGGGCGCGATGGCGGCCGGCGACCCCACGAAGGCGCCGGCGGCGAGGTCGACCTTCTGAGCCAGCAACGTGCCGCCCCGAACAAATAGCACGAGGTCGGGCGCGACATACTCGGCCCGGCTGTCTGCCCGGCCCAGGCACTGGTGCTGGTCTTCATCGAAACGTCCGATGCACAGCTCGCGCGCCGCGACCGGCCCGCGGTAGCCGCCTTTGAGGTAGAGGTAGCGCTCGCCGTCGGGCAGCGCAAACGGGAACGCCCGCGGACCGTCCGCGTCGTCCGGCCCGCTGCCGGGCAACAGTTCGGGCGGGCCGCCCCCGACCGGGACCGAGTACAGCCCTTCGACGCCACCCGCCCACTGCGAGAACAGGATCCGGTCGCGTCCCCAGCTCCCGGTGCTGCCATAGGGCGCCTCGCAGAGGTCGATGCCGGGGCCGCCGGCGATCTCGATCCGCCGCAGGTTGCCGCCCGCGAAGAAGGCGATCGAGCCACCGTCGGGCGACCAGAACGGCGAGGAGGCGCCGTCCGAGCCCTCGAGCGCGCGGGCTCGACCTTCGGTCACCGACCACAACCAGAGCTTCGGCGGGCCGTCTCCCTGCGCGATGAATGCAATCGTCCGGCCGTCCGGGGAAACGGAGAGCTCGGTCCCCACGACCGCGTTGACGAGCTTGCTGCCAGTTGGCGGTTCGATCTCGAAACGGAGCGCTTCCTCGGCCGTGGGCTCTGGCGCGAGGAACCGGCCGAGGGTGACCATCAGGAGTGCACCGAGAGCTCCGGCGGCGAGCCATGGCGCGACGCGGCGCAGCGACCGCGGTGCCGGCGCGACCCGAGCCTCCGCGACGTCGTCCACCCAGTCGAGTGCGGTCGCGGCGTCGCGGGCCGAGTGCCACCGGAGTGCAGGGTCGCGCTCGAGGCAGGCATCCACCAGGCGCCTCAGGGCGGCGGGCGCGTCGGGTGCCGCCGTCGCGAGCCGCGGCGGATCAGAGTGGAGAATGGCGGCGAGCACCCCGGCGGCGCTGTCCGCGGCAAAAGTTCGCCGGCCAGTGACCATCTCGAAGAGCACCGCGCCGAAGGCCCACATGTCGGCACGCGCGTCGGCGGGCCTGCCTTCGACCTGCTCGGGCGCCATGTAGGGCAGGGTCCCGACGAGCATGCCGGGGAGGGCGACCGACGCGGTGGCGGTGGCCTCCAGCGCGCTGTCGAGCTGGTGACTCGCCGCGTGCAGTCTTGCGAGGCCGAAGTCGAGCAGCTTGGCGCCGGCGCGGGTGAGCATCACGTTGCCCGGCTTGAGGTCGCGGTGGATGATCCCGCGCTCGTGGGCGGCGGCGAGGGCAGCGGCGATCTGGCGAGCGATCGTCACCGCGTCGTGCACCGGCAGCGGGCCGCGCTCGATCCGCTGCGCGAGGGTCTCGCCCTGCAGATGCTCCATGACCAGGAAGTGGCGCCCGTCGTGCTCGCCGACGTCGAACAGCGTGCAGATGTTGGGGTGGGCGAGGGTCGCCACCATCCGCGCCTCGCGCTCGAAGCGGGCGCGCAGATCAGGGTCCTCGCGGCGGTCGCCGCGGAGCATCTTGAGCGCCACCTCGCGGCCGAGCCGGGTGTCCTCGGCGCGCCAGACCTCGCCCATCCCGCCGGCTCCCAGCGGTGCGATGATCCTGAAGGATCCGATCTGTTGCCCAGCTTTCGGCATGGTGTGACGATCGAGATCTTATCTCGATTGCTGACAGCAACAAGGGCCGGCCGAGCCTGATTCCGGAGCGCCCGGGGAACAGCACGAGTCTGCGGCGAGCTGCCCCGAGTCACATGGGGCTGGCGGTGGGCTTCGCGTCGGGTTGCAGGGTCATGGGCGGACCCGGTTACCTGATCGTCGCGGCGGCGGTGAGGAGAGCTCGGAGCTCCACTCGAAGCGGAGAGCCCGAACCAGCGGTGAGACCATCGGCTCCTCGGTGGCCAGGGTGAGGCGATACTGGAGCACGGCCGGCCCGTACCGCACCACTGGCACCGGGTGGCCGCATTCGATCTCCCGCCAGATCCCGAGGTGATCGACGGTGCTCGCGGTGCGGAACTCGACGCCCACCGTCGTGCCCGGCGGAAGCTCCGCGTCGAGAGCGCAGTCGAGCGTGAGGACATCCGAGCCGACCGTGATCGGAAACCCGGTGATCGTTCCGGCCGGGACGAAGTCGCCGATCCGCCACCATGCGACCCGGGTGGTCTCGCTCGCGCCCGCGACAACGTCGAGGCTGCCGTTGCCGTCGAGGTCGGCGACGGCGAGCGGCCAGGCGCCGGCAAACCCCTCGGCGACCGTCTGCTCCGGCCACTCCCTGGGGCTGCCGCCGACGTTGCGCCACCAGCTGACGACGTCCTCGGCGTCGGAGGTGGCGACAAGGTCGGGACGGCCGTCGCCGTCGAGGTCCCGCATGTCCAGGACCAGCGCTCCCGCCATGGCGCCCGCGACCTCGCGTGTCCACTCGATCGGCTCACCGCCCTGGTTTCGCCACAGCCCGAGCCGGCTGAGCTGGTAGGCGGTGCCGGCCAGGTCGAGGTCGCCGTCGCCGTCAACATCGCTGGGCACGACGTGGTGGGCCATGGCGAAGGACGCCGACACAACCTGCTTGGACCAGGCGACGGGGTCACCACCGAGGTTTCGCCACCACGAGACCTCGCTGCCGACCAGCGCGGCTCCGACGAGGTCGAGTCGTCCGTCGCCGTCCAGGTCGACCGGCACGGCGGACCGCGCCCCTGCAAAGGACTCGTCAATCGGCTGCAAGGTCCAGGCCACAGGGTCACCGCCGTCGTTGCGCCACCACGCGACGGTGTGGAGCCCCGCAACGGCGGCCACGATGTCGTTGTCGCCGTCGTGGTCGAGATCGGCGACGTCGACCCAGTGGATCGAGTCGACGCCGGTGGCGATGCTGAAGTCGGTCCACAGGCGCGCCCCTCCGTCGTTGCGCCACCAGGCGATCTCGTCGCCGGTCCATGCGCCGCCGACGACATCGAGATCCCCATCGCCGTCGAGATCGCCGGCGCGGACCGTTACCGCCCCCGCGAAGGAGCTGTCGATCGGATGGCGGGCCCACGACTGTCCGTCGCCGTCGAGGTTCTCCCACCAGGCGACGGCATCGCCTCCAATCGCCGCGCCGATGACGTCGACGTCGCCGTCCTCGTCGAGGTCGGTTGCGGTGAGTCCCGCCGGTTGCGCGAAGTCCGAGTCGATGAGGTGCTCCTGCGCGATCGCAAAGGGCTGGGTGGCCAGAACGAGCTGGCCGGCCGTCGCGAGCCACGAGATCCCGTCAGCGTTTGCGAAGCTGCAGCCCCATTGGCTCGCCGCCGCGCCCGAGCCGGGGCCGCACGACCAGTCCGACTGCCCGGCTGAGCCGGCGGCCGCAGGGTTCGGACACAGGGTGACGGCGACCGCTGCCAGCAGAAGCCGCTGGGCCTTCCGTGCAGCCCGTTTCACCAGTTGCTCCGCCACGACGCCGCCGACGCGACTGGACATACCGCCCTCCCGTGCGTTGTGACCGCCATCCCCCCTCGGTGGTACGCGCCCACGCTCGGCGCAGTTTCAATCGTGTGTCAACTCTGATCAGGGCTCTTGACGTGGAGTCGCGAAACAGGCGTAATGGTGTACAGCATTCGGCCTCCGCGATGGGGTTGGCTGCAGAGAAGCTGACAGACATGGGGCAAGACTCGCTTCGCCGTCGGATACTGGTTGCCTCGGTGGTCCCGGTCGTGGTCGCCGGCGCCATCGGCGTCGTGGCGGTGATCTGGCGGTTCGAGCTGGACGCGCCAGCGGCCGCGCTGTGGGGTGCGGTGCTGGTCGCCGCCGCTGCGGCCGTGTCGGGCTTGATCGCCCTGGTATCGGCGCGCACGGGCCTGCGCGCGCTCGACGACCTCGCCGATACGGTGGAGCGGCTCGGGCGGGGCGAGCTCGAGGCCCGCTACCCGATGCGCGGGGCGGGCGAGGTTGATCACCTCGGCCACCACATCAACCTGATGGCCGATCAGCTCGAAGCAGCCCGCGGCGAGCTCGACCGCGAGAAGGCGGATCTCAAGCAGCGCGTCACCGGCCAGACCCGCGAGCTGCAGCAGGCCAACCGATTGCTGATGGACATCGCCAACCGGGATGTGCTGACCGGGCTGGCCAACCGGCGGCGCCTGGAGCTCGAGCTCGAGCGCTACATCTCGCTGTCGAAGCGCACCGGCGTGCCCCTCGCCGTGGTCATGATGGACCTCGACAAGTTCAAGCAGTACAACGACGCCGCCGGGCACCTCGCCGGCGACACCTTGCTCCAGTCCGTGGCCACCACGCTGCGGGCGCGGGCACGCGCCACCGACCTCGTGGTGCGGTGGGGCGGCGACGAGTTCTGCATCCTGGTGCCGGGCGCCGGTCCGGACGGTGCGCTGAAGGCCGCCGAGGGCTTCGTCGGGGCGATCCGCGAGGCCGCGGCGGCGCTTCAACTCCCGGGCGGCGACGTGGTGGTGGGTGCGAGCGCCGGCGTCGCGTGCTACCCGGGCGACGGCGAGGACGGTACCGAGCTCATCGCGCGCGCCGACGAGGCGCTCTACGAGGTCAAGGCGACCGGCCGCGGCCGCGTACTCCGACTGCCGCGGAGCTGACCGGCGCAGGCTGACCCCGGCCTCGTCGGCGGCAGCGGAGCGAGTCAGGGACGCAGTCGTGCCGTCGCTCGCCGCGGCGCCGGTGCCGTCTCCGGGATCCACCGGAAGTACACCTCCTCGAGTGAAGGTGACGAGCCGGCGCTCGCGAGATCGAGCAGGACGCGGTACTGCAGGTAGCGCGAGCCGGCGACGAGCATGTCGCACGGCCCCTCGGTGCCCAGCTCCTGCCACGGGCTCAGCGCCTGGAGGGTCTTCTCAACCACCACGGTATCGCCGTCGCCGTCGATGTATCCGTCAGCCGCCGAACCGGCCGCGAGCGCCCGAGAGCTCATCGGCGATGACCATTCGGCTCCAGCCCGGCTGGCGCTCCCCGTCGTTGAGGAGGAGCTCGATCCGGTCGCCCAGGTAGGACACCGCGAGCAGGTCGGCATCACCGTCGAGGTCGACGTCGGACGGGAGAACCTTGATGGCGCCCGAGTGCTCGCCGGGCAGGCCGTGCGCCACGGGATCGGTCCGTGGGCTCGCGGCAAGGGCGAGGCGGCCGGGCCATTGACGCCACGACACGCCCTCTGAGGATTCGAAGGTGGTCCCCCAGTGGGCGACGGGCCCGGCAACGCCCCCGCCGCCGCTCCAGTCGGTCTGGACCGCGACCTCGTCCTCGCCCAGCGCGATGGTGATGACTGAGCCTACCACAGCGATGGCCAGCAGCCAGCGGTTCATGGCGCGCCTCCCCATCGGGTCGATCGGATCCCTGATCTGAGTGGCGGTTGATGGACCCTGCTACGACTACGTGTCGGGATCGCTCGATGTTGCACCGGCATGCCCCCTCCCGGGCGCGGCCCATCGCGCAGCGATCGGTCGTCGTCGCGCCGCGGCGACGGCTGGCTGAGCGCCGCAGCCGTGGGACTCTGATGGGCGCGGCGAAGCGGCCGCCGAGCGCGATATCATCGAGGACATGATCAGCGACCGTCCCGTCGGGCTCGCGCCCTTCTCGACGATCGAGCCCGCCGTCGAGCGGCTGCTGCCAGTGTTCGTCGCGGCCGGCCAGCTCGATGCCGGTCTGGTCGAGAGCCTTCTCGAGCACGCCGTCGCGACCGCGGCGGCGCGGCTTCCGGACTACCGGCGGGCCGCGCTCCCAGGCGTCGCATGGCCGGTGCTGGTGGCGGCGCCGGGCGGCGTGGTCGAGGGATCGGTCCTGCTGGCGCTCGACTGCGAGGCGCTGCGCCGGCTCGACGCCTACCTGGGCGTCGGGGAAGGGCTCTACCGGCGGTTGGCAGCGCCGGTCACGATCGCGGGCCGGGCGTCCGTCGAGCCGGCCATCATCTACCTGCCCACGGAGCGGACGCTGCGCCGATTGGCTGCTCGCTGAACCACCTCCTCCGGTCCGATGCCGCAGCCGCCGAGGTGTGCGGCAGCGACCAGCCCCGACCTCCACTACGATAGGTCCGTGCGCATCCTCTACCTGAGCGACCGCCTGAGCCTTCGCGGTGGGGCGGACCGGCACCTGCTCCAGGTGATCTCCTGGGCCGCAGGCGCTGGCCACCGGGTGGCGGTGGCTGCGGGCCGCATCGAGAGCGGGGTCTCGCTGCCGGCGACGGTCGCCCGTGAGCGGGTTCGCGATCTGGCGTCGCCGGTGCCGGCGTGGACGGGCGGGCAGCGGCTCGAGCGGCTGCTCGAGGACGCCGACCTGGTTCACTGCCAGAACGTGATGAACCCGGTTGCGCTCGCCGCTGCTGCGGCCACCGGCCGCGCGGTGGTCTCCGTCCAGGACCACCGGGTGTTCTGCCCGGGCCCCGGCAAGACCCTGCCCGACGGCTCGCCCTGCCGCGCCGCCATGTCCGGTGATGTCTGCGCGCAGTGCCTGCCCGACCGGGTTTACCGCGAGCGGATGGTCGAGCTCACCGACGCGCGCCGGAAGGCCTTGGAAGGCGCTCGGTTGGTGGTGCTGTCGCGGTACATGGCGGAGGAGCTCGCGGCGGCCGGGCTGCCGGGCGCGCGGGTGATCCCGCCCTGGGTGGAGGTCCCCGCCATCGAGCCCGAGCCCGGGGACGCCTTCCTGCTGGCCGGTCGCCTGGTCGCCCATAAGGCGCCGCTCGACGCGTGGCAGGCCTGGCGTCGCGCCGCGTGCGGGCTGCCGCTGCGGGTGGCCGGCGCAGGGCCGCAGGAGCGGGAGCTCGACGGCGCGCAGCGCCTCGGCTGGCTGCGTCCCGAGGCGCTCGCCGTCGAGCTGCGGAGGAGCCGCGCCCTGCTGCTTCCCGGCCGCTGGCAGGAGCCCTTCGGCATGATCGGCGTCGAGGCGCTCGCGAACGCCACCCCGGTGATCGCGGCCGCCAGCGGAGGAACCGGCGACTGGACGGACGCCGGTTGCCTGCGGGTCGCGGCCGGCGACGTCGCCGCCATGGCGGGGGCGATGCAACGCTGGCCGCCGACCCCGCAATGGCAGTGGCGCTCGGCAGTCAGGGCCGGGCGATGGTCGCCGAGCGCTTCGCGCGAGCTCCCATCGAGAACCGGCTGCAGTCGCTCTACGACGCGGCTTCCGGCCGCCGCCCGTCCGACGGTGGGCCGGCGGGCGGGTTTGTCGCCTCCGGCGCGGCGGGGTAGAGTAGCGCGACGGCGCGCGAGACCGCGGTCGAGGGGAGGACCGGTGAGGGCCATCCGAAGGTCGTGCTGGTGGTCGGCGGTGGCCATGCTCCTGGCCGCGGCGACAGCGTGCGGACGGGCCGGCGGCCCCGGTGGCCGCGCCAGCGCGACCCCCACGGCACCGGCGATCGGCGGCCCGGCAACGGCGCAGCCGACGGTGGTGGGGACGCCCACGCCGACGCCGCGCCCCCTCCCCGTGGTCAGCGGTGACATCTTCTACCGGGAGCGGATCGTCCTCCCGCCCGACGCGACGGTCCGGGTGCGGGTGATCCGGCTCGGCCCGCGGGGCGCGCCGCGGCCGGTCATCGCCGAGCTCGCGTTCGCCGCGCCGCGCCGCGTGCCGATACCGTTCAAGCTGGAGTGCGACCCGCAGTCCCTCGAGCCGGGCGCCGCCTACGGCCTCGAGGTGTCGATCTCGAGACGGGGCAAGGTCGAGTTCGCGACCGTCGAGCCGGCGCCGGTGCTGGCAGGCGGGCTGCCCACGAGCGGGCTCAAGATTCTGGTCCGGCGCACCCGCTAGGAGTTCGTACCGCATTGGCCTTTCGGCGGGCGTGGTGGACCGAGTTGTTGTCGGACCGCCAATGCGGTACGAACTCGTCAGGATGCGCGCAGCGCATCCCGCTCGGCGCACGCGGGGCGCAGGCCAGCCAGCGACCGCGACGCGTCACACACACCCAGAGGCCTGCGACCCGCGTGCGCCGAGGGGCCTATGCCCCGCACGCTCCTAGTGGACGAGGACCTCCCACGCGGCCAGCCAGGCCGGCAGCGTCACCACGCAGGCGGCGTAGCTGACCAGCATCAGGCTGCCCACCTTCTGCTCGTCGCCGCCGTAGGTCCGGATCTGGAGGATGATCCCGACCGCCGGCGCGGCGGCCGCCTCGAGGACGAAGAACCTGGCCAGCAGCGGATCGACCTGCTCGAGCCCGAGCGCCCACACGGCCAACACCGTCAGCAGCGGCAGCACTCCGAGCTTGATCGCAAGCGCGCGGGTGGCGTCCCACAGGTAGGGTCGCAGGCGGAACGTCACCGAGCCGAGCACCGCGCCCAGCACAACCGTCGCCGCCGGCACCGCGGCCTGGCCGACCAGATCGATGCCCTCGAGCACGATCCTCGGGGCGAGGCGGTTGCCGCCGATCAGCGCGAGCGACGTCGCCAGCAGGTTGGCGACGAGCGGCGGAGTGACGAGCCCGCGCCAGCTGCCGGGGCGGCCGCTGCCGGTCGCGAGCGCCTTGCCCACGCTCCACAGCACCCCGTTGAAGCCGAGGATGAACAGGAAGCAGTACAGCGCGAAGCGGTCGAACTCCGATGGGTAGAGCGCGAGCCCGACCGGGAGCACGAGGTAGCCGGCGTTCTGCATGCTCGCGACCGCCAGCATGTTGCTCTTGGCCGGCAGCTCGCGCCGGAACGCCAGCGCCGCGACGCCCAGGCCGACCGCCGACATCGCGACGCCGGCGAGCGGCAGCGCCCACCACAGCGGGAAGGCCCTGGGGTCGAGGGTCGTGGCGACCTTGGAGAAGATCAGGCACGGCAGGAACAGCACGACGGTGACGTCGGACAGCCCGGTGACGGCGCTCTGGCCGAGGACGCCACGCCGGACGAGCAGCCCGGCCGCCACGATGACCAGGAACACCTTGAGGATTGCCAGCCAGGCACTACCGAACGCGGCCAGGAACAACGGTGTCGAGCCTCCCTCCGAAGGGCCGTTGCATTGTAGCCGAGGGTTCGGTGCAGCCGCGGAGACGATTCCGGTGCGGAACCCCGGCCGGTGTCCGGACGTACCTCTCACATGCGCATCCGGTCGCTCGGTTGCACGGCGTGGATCCGGGTCCTGGCCCTGTCGGGATTGGCCACCGTCACTCCGGTCGTGGCGGCCGCGTCCGGCGGTGATGATCCAGCGGACCTCATCCAGGCGTTCACCGCGGCGTACCGCGCCGGGGACTGGCAGGCCGCCGCCGGGGTCGGGCTCAGGCTCGTGGCGCTCGAGCCCGACCGGCCGGTCCACCTCTACAACCTCGCCTGCGTCTACGCGAGGGCCGGCAGCGCCGACGAGGCCGTGAGCTGGCTCGGTCAGGCGGCGGCCGGCGGCTTCTGGCGGTCCGGACTGCTGGCGCGCGACCCGGATCTTGACGGCGTGCGCAGTCACCCGGGGTTCGCAGCCGCAACTGCGGCCGTCGAACGCAACCACGCGACCATCCGCGAGGTCGTGGCCGAACGCTTCGCGGCTACGCCTCCGCTGCTGGTGACGCCGCCCGGCCACGACGCCACGCGACCCGCGCCGCTGGTCGTCGCCCTGCACGGCTACGGCGGCCGCGCCGACGACTATCCGATGCTGTGGCGCGGTGCGGCCGCGCGCGCGGGCGCGGTCCTGGTCATTCCCCAGGGCGTGCGGCGGGCCGGCTCCGGGTACAGCTGGGAGGACCCGGACGAGGCGGAGCTCATCCTCGATATGACCCTCGAGTGGACTCGACTGCAGGTCGCTGTCGACGAGGAGCAGATCGTCCTGACCGGTTTCTCTCAGGGAGGGTACATTGCGATGGCGCTCGGAGTGCGGCATCCCGAGCTGTTCGTGGGGATCATTCCGATGGCGGGCGGCTCCCTCCGCGAGACCGATGCTCCGCCGCCGGTGGCCGCAAACGATCCGCCGAGCTACTACTTCATGGTCGGTTCGCTCGATCGTGCGGCGGAGGCGGTACGGCGGGCGGCCGACGACTTCTCCGCGGCAGGCTACCGGGTGAGGCTGCGTGTGCTGCCGGGCACTGGCCACAGCTTCCCGCGCAACAACGATCGCGAGCTCGGCAAGGCCCTTCGCTTCGCCCTCGGCGGATCCGCGCCGTAGTCTCAGCAGCAGCGCGCTCGATGAGCGGGGCGAAATGAGCCGAAGGTGCGGTAGACTGTCGGATAGGTCCCCCATATGGCTGATCGAAACGACGAGTTCCGAACACCCTCGCGGCCGTTTCGCGTCGGCGATTGGCTCGTCGAGCCGGACCAGGACACGATGAGGTGCGGCGAGAGCGTGCGCCACCTCGAGCCGAAGGTGATGGACGCGCTCGTCGCCCTCGCCCGTCGCGCCGGCGAGGTGCTCTCGAAGGCGGAGCTCACGGACGCCGTCTGGCGGGTCCCGTTCATCTCCGAGAACCGCCTGGTCGGTGTCATCGCTGAGCTGCGACGTGCGTTCGACGACGACGTGCACGCACCGCGCTACGTGGAGACCGTCCCGACCCGCGGCTACCGGCTGGCGCCGCCGGTGGAGTGGATGGGCGGCGACCCGGCCCCGGAGCCTGCGCGGGAGTCGCACTTCCTGATCGAGACGGCCGACCACACCTACCGGCTTCGCGAGGGCGCCAACATCATCGGCCGCGAGGCGGATGTCGACGTCTGCATTGCCTCGGAGTGGGTGTCGCGGCGGCACGCCCGCCTCCAGGTCGACGGCGATCACGCGCTGCTCGAGGACCTCGGGAGCAAGAACGGGACCTACGTCAACGGGGCGCAGCTGACCGGCCCGCTGCAGCTGCACGACGGTGACGAGATCCGGCTCGGCCGCGGGGTGGTCGTGCTCAGGTTCTCCTCCGCGCTGGTCGCCACGCGCACCGAGTCTGGGGGCGCTTCGAAGGCCCCGTAGCAGAGTGGCGGCCACCCGGCCGGCGCTACAATGAGCGGCGATGCCGACCAACGTCACCGCCCAGTACCGGGCGGCCGAGGCCGCATTTCGGGCTGCCAAGACCATCGACGAGCGCCGGGCAGCCCTCGAGGAGATGCTGGCCACGGTCCCCAAGCACAAGGGGACCGAAAAGCTCCAGGCCGATATCAAGCGCCGCCTCGCCCGGCTGCGCCAGGAGGCCGAGCGCCGTCCCACCCACAAAGGGCACTCGGTGCACGTCGAGCCCGAGGGCGCCGCCCAGGTGGTCCTGCTCGGCCCGCCTAACGCAGGAAAGTCTTCGCTGCTGGCGGCCCTGACGCACGCCCGCCCTAACATCGCCGACTACCCCTTCGCCACCACCAAGGCGCAGCCGGGGATGATGCGGTTCGAGGACGTTCAGATCCAGCTTGTGGACCTGCCGCCGATCACCATCGAGCACATGGACACCTGGTTGCCCAACGTGGTCCAGACCTCGGACGCGGCGGTGCTGCTGGCGGACCCCTCCAATCCGGACTCGCTCGCCGGGATCGAGGTCATCAGGGAGCGAATGGCCGCGGTTCACATCCCACTGGTCGGCGAGCTTCCCGAGAGCGCCGACCCGCGCGAGATGCCGTTGCCGACGCTGCTCGTGTTCACCAAGGCGGACCTCGTGGAACCCGGCGACCTCGAAGTTCTCGAGGAGCTGTACGGAGGGATCTACCGGTCGCTGCGCTTCAGCGCAACCAAGCACATCGGCCACCAGCAGTTCCGGATCGAGCTGTGGAAGCTCCTGCAGTTGATCCGCGTCTACACCAAGCCGCCCGGCAAGAAGGCCGAGCGCAGCGACCCCTTCGTGCTCCACATCGGCTCGACGGTCCACGATCTGGCCGATCGGATCCACGCCGACCTCGCCGAGAAGCTGGCCTACGCGCGGGTGTGGGGCGGCAAGATCGAGGGTCAGCGCGTGGCCCGCGACTTCGAGTTGCGCGACCGCGACATGGTCGAACTCGCGACCTGATTCGCCTGAAGGCAGGCGAATCAGGTCTTCTCGATTCGCGCAGCGCCCTCCGTAGCGAGGGTCCGTCGTTGCTTGTCTTCTTCCTGTTGCTGTCTTTAGGATGCGCGCAGCGCATCTTTCTCGGCGCGCGTGGGGCGTAGGCCAGCAAGCGACCGCGACGCCTCACGCACACCCCGAGGCCTGCGACCCGCGTGCGCCGAGGGGCCTATGCCCGACACGCTCCTAGTCGTCGACCAGGAAGAACTGGACGGTGGTGACGACCCGGATGGTCTTGAACTCGGGCGAGAACGGGTCCCGGTCCTCGATCGAGAAGTAGCCCTGCTGGGCGTTGCGGATCCCGCCGACCCGGCTCCCCGAGTCCTCGGCGAAGCGCTCCGCGGCGGCTCTGGCATCGCGGGTCGCTTCGGCGATCATCTCCGGCTTGATGGCGTCGAGGTCGGTGTACAGGTACTGGGTCTGGAACTCGTAGCTGCGGATCAGGGCGACCCCCTGCTTGACCAACGACCCCGAGCGTTCCATGGCGGCGCGGGCAGCGTCGATGCGGCCGGTCCGGACCGTGACCGTGGCCTCGGCCGTGTAGCGCTCGAGGCGTCCCTTCTCGTCCATCATGCCCTGGGCGTGACGGTCGGTGACGCGGGGCGCCGAGACGTTGATCTCGTCGGCCGCGAACTCGCCGGCCAGAAAGGCGGTGATCTTGGTTGCCCCGTCGTCGAGCCGTTGCTGCAGCGTCTCGAGGTCATCGGCGGTGACCGAGTAGACGATCGGCCACAGCACCAGGTTCGCCGGCAGCTCGCGCTCCGACAGCCCCTTCACGGTCACGTAGCGGTCGGCGGAGCGGGCCTTGAGGAAGCCGTGGCCGATGAAGTAGCCGCCGACTGCGACGCCGACGCCGATCAGCAGCCCGAGGATCGCAAACTCGACGGTGCGCCGTTCCATGGCAAGCCTCCGTGCCCCGGCGGCCGGGGCGTCTCGCCCGCCACCCCGGAGGATGGCGGCAGGGCCACTCTACACGATCTGGGAGCGTGTAGGGCATAGGCCCTTCCGGAATAGGCGGACGTGTGCTACGGTTGCCCGCCGCGGCGGCGTGTGGTCATCGACCGCGCAGCGCCGCGACCTTCTGTCCTTGCGGGAGACAACCATGGAAGTGGGAATCCTGGGCCTTGCCGGGAGCGGCAAGACGACCCTGTTCAGTCTGCTCACCGGCAGCGTCGGCGCCCTCGCCGCCGCGCTGCGGCGCGACCAGGCGGCGGTCGGCATGGGCCGGGTCCCGGACCCGCGCCTCGACCGGCTGAGCGAGATGTACCAGCCGCGCAAGATCACGCCGGCGATCGTCCGCTACGTCGACGTGCCGGCGGTGGGCGGCGACCGCCCGGGCGAGGCCTCCCTCAACATTTCCGAGCTGCGCACGATGGACGCGCTGCTGGTCGTCGTGCGGGCGTTCGCGAGTGACGCCGTGCCGCACCCGCTGGGCTCGCTCGACCCGGCCCGCGATCTCGCCCGGATCGAAGAGGAGTTCCAGCTCCAGGACCTGATGGTGGTCGAGCGGCGGATCGAGCGGCTCGAGAAGGACCTGGCCCGGCGTCGCGACCCCGAGCTCGCCGCCGAGCTCGAGCTGCTCCAGCGCTGCCGGCAAACCCTCGAGGACGGCCGGCCGCTGCGCTCGGAGGGCTTCGAGCGCACCGACCGGCAGCGCCTGCGGGGCTTCACCTTCCTCTCGATCAAGCCGATCCTGGCCGTGGTCAATGTCGGCGAGGGCGCGATCGGTGAGGACGCCTTCGCCGATCAGCGCTGGCAGCAGTGGCTGGCGGGCCCGGCCACGGGTTGCACCAGCGTCTGCGCGACCCTGGAGCGGGAGATCTCCGAGCTCGAGGCGGCCGACGCAGCGGCGTTCATGGCGGACCTCGGCATCGTCGACCGGGCGCTCGACCGGGTGGCGCGCGAGGCCTACCGGCTGCTCGGCCTGATCAGCTTCTTCACGGTCGGCGAGGACGAGTGCCGGGCGTGGTCGGTCCCGGCCGACACTCCCGCCGTGGAGGCCGCCGGCGCGATCCACTCGGATATCTCGCGCGGCTTCATCCGCGCCGAGGTCGTGCCCCACACCGAGCTGCTCGCGGCCGGATCGCTGGCGGCGTGCCGTCAGCAAGGGACGCTCCGCCTGGAGGGCAAGACCTATCCGGTGCGCGACGGCGACGTCGTCCACTACCGCTTCAACGTCTAGGGGCGTGTAGGGCATAGGCCCCTGTATGCGTTCCTGAGTGTGTTGTCATTGTTGTTGGCCCTCTGCCCCGCACGCTCCTCGGGATGTGCTGCGCGCATCCTGAGGAGTTCGTGCCGCAGTGGCCGTCTGACAACGCTTCGGTCAACCACGTCCGCCGAAAAGGCCAATGCGGCACGAACTCCTAGAGGGGAGCTGCGCCTGACGGACGCAGCAGGTACTGCGACACGAACCACTCTGTGCCGCGCCGGTAGCGGAACAGCTCCGAGCATGCCATGAAGAACATCCGCCAACGTGCGAACCAGCGCTCGGCACCATCGCCGTAGACCCCGAGGAACAGAGGCATCAGACGCTCGCGCGCCGAGTCCATGCGGGCGAGCCATGCCTCGAGGGTGCGGCTGTAGTGCAGCCCGCCAACTCGCCAGTGCTCGGCGACCCGCAGCGGCGAGGGGATTCGGAACGGCAGGTCGGCTGAAGGCATGATCCCGCCGGTGAAGAAGTTGCGAGCCATCCAGTCCGCAACGCCATCGTCGGCGTAGCGGTACGGCATCTCCCGGTGGCAGAAGACGTGGAGCAGGAACGCTCCATCCGGCCGCAGCCAGCGGCCGACCCTCTCGAACAGAACCGGCCAGTTCCGCATGTGCTCGAACATCTCCACCGACACGACCTGATCGAACCGCTCGCCCGGGTTGAAGTCGTTCATGTCGGCGGTGAGCACCCTGACGTTGCCGAGGCGCTCGGCGGTGCAGCGATCCCGGATGAACTCGGCTTGGGAGCGCGAGTTCGAGACCGCGACCACGCTGCAGCGCGGATGGTTTCGCGCCACCCAGAGGGCCATCGAGCCCCAACCGCAGCCGAGGTCGAGCACCTGCGTGCCATTCTGGATGCCGGCGCGCTCAGCGGTGAGAGACAGCATCCGCTCCTCGGCTCGCGCCAGGTCGTCGCCGCGTTCGCTCCACAGCGCGCACGAGTACTTCAGTTGGGGACCGAGCACAGCCTGGAAGAAGTCGGCCGGAACCTCATAGTGCTGCTCGTTCGGGGAGCGCGGGGACTCGGCCACCGGGGACGTACGCATCTTCTCCACGAAGGCTGTGACGTGGGCCTCCAGATCGCCGCCGGCGCGAGCGCGCTCCTCCCGCAGCCGCCGAGAAACCATCCTGCGGATGCCGTGGCGGACGATGGCGTCGGGGATCAGGCTTCGTTCGGCGAGGTCGATCGCCCTGAGGCCGACACGGGCTGTGATGGGCCGGACGACGGACATGTCAACCCGCGCGCTCCTTCTCGCCGGATGCGATCTTCTCACGCATCGGGGTTGACGGCGGAATGGCCCGCGGTCGCGGCCGGGTCGTTAAAGTAAGATTGTCCGCGGGCGGCGATCGCGAAGCCGCACTGAGGCTGGGTCTTGAGCCGTCGACTCGGCCGCGGCTGTGAAGGAGAGCTCGAGTGGGCCGAAACGAGACTGTGTTCGTGGCCAGCATCATCCTCGCCGGGGTGGTGCTGCTGGCCTTCGAGCCAACGTTCCTGATCGGGCTGGCCGCAGCGCTCGCCGCCTTCACGGCGCTCTGGCTGGTCAGCCTGGTGCTGCGCAACGCCAGCATCGTCGACATCTTCTGGGGACCGGGCATCGTCCTGGTGGGGTGGCTGTACCACCTGATGGCCTCGCCCCGCACCGGCTCCGGCCTGCTGGTCTGCGCCCTGGTCACGGCGTGGGGGCTGCGCCTCGCCGGCCACATCGCGGTGCGCAACGCCGGTGGCGGAGAGGATTTCCGCTACCGCCAGTGGCGCGAGCGCAGCGGCCCCGCTTTCTGGTGGGTGTCGCTGTTCAAGGTCTTTCTGCTCCAGGCGGTCGTGCTGTGGGTCGTGTCGTCGCCCTTGCTGCTGGCGCAGCGTCCGGGAGCGGGCTTCGGCGGCCGCTGGCTGGTCGGGGTCGGGCTCCTGCTGTGGATGGTCGGGTTCTTCTTCGAGGTTGTGTCCGACTGGCAGCTGCTCGCCTTCACGCGCGACCCGGCCAGCCGCGGCCGGGTCCTCGACCGCGGCCTGTGGAGGCTCAGCCGGCACCCGAACTACTTCGGAGAGGCGGCGCTGTGGTGGGGCATCGGGCTGATCGCGGCGTCCGCCGGCGGCCCGCTCGCCCTCATCGGGCCGGCGCTGCTCACCTTCACGCTCGTCAAGATCTCCGGGGTCGCCATGCTCGACCGCGAGCTGGTGACGCGCCGGCCCGGGTACGCCGAGTACGTCGCCCGCACGCCGGCCTTCCTCCCGTTCCGCATCGCTCTACGCCGGCGCGCCTAGCTCGTGCCGCATTGGCCCTTTTGGCGTGAGTCGAGGTGACGACCTGGCTCGGTTGCGCTTGCTCGCATTCGCCTCGACCCATCAAAATCCACTTTGTTTCCTAGGATGCGCGCAGCGCATCCCTAGGAGCGCGCGGGGCAGAGACCAACAGCAAACACCACATCAGGAGCGCATGTAGGGGTCCATGCCCCGCGCGCTCCTAGGGGACCTTGAGAATCACGGTGCCGCGCTCGTCCCGCAGGCGGACCGCGGTGCCGGTGATCTCCTCGACCGTGAAGCCCTCGACCGTGCTGCCGACCCTCACATCGACGCCGTTGATGCGCGCGAACGGGTCGTCGTGCCGGAATGCGATGTAGTCGACGACCAGCGAGGCGTAGCCGAGGTCGGCCTCGATGTGAAACACCCGTTCGCCGTCAGGACCACGCGTCTCGCGGGGCGTCGCCCGCTCGGACGGCGTCGCCGGCCTGTGCTCGGCAGTGGGAAGGGCGGGCTGGTCGGCCCCGGCAGTGCGTTGGTCGGGCGGCTGGCCCGAGCCGTTCGACGGCGCCGGCGTCGCCGGGACGACGGCTGCGGGTGCTGCGGCGGCTGCCGTCCCGGCCGGTGCTGCCTCCGGCTGCGACGCAGCGGACCCGAGGCCGCTCGCGCCGGCCACCGGAGTGATGGCGGCGTTGCCAGGCGCCGGCGATTGCGCGCCGCTGCGGTCGCCTTGCGACAGCCACAGCCCAATGCCGACCGCGGCGCCGGCCGCGACGGCGAGCAGGGCGCCGAGCAGGACGCCGGTGCCGAGCCCATGATGTCTGCGCCGGCCGGTCAGACCGCGGGCGTACACCACTCCCCGGGCGTCCTCCTCCTCCTGCTCGCGGCGCGCCTTGCGCAGGGCGTCGTGGATCAGGCTCATTGGCCGCCATCCTCCAGCGCCCGGATTCCCCGGCGGACCTGCTTCCATCCGAGGTGGTCGCGGCCCTCAACGTAGCCGACGAGCAGCGCCTTGTCGCAGACCGCATTGATGAGGCGCGGCACGCCGCGTGAGTAGTGGTGGATCGCCCACAGCGCCGCCGGGCTGAAGGTCGGCCGGCCCCGGGAGCCGGCGACCGTGAGCCGGTGCAGGATGTAGTCCTCGGTCTCGGCCCGCCCGATCGGCCCCAGGTGGTAGCGCACGGTGATGCGCTGGCGCAGCTGGCGCAGGCGGGGGGAGTCGAGCTTGCGGCGCAGCTCGGGCTGGCCGACGAGCACGATCTGGAGCAGCTTGCGGTCCTCGGTTTCGAGGTTCGAGAGCAGCCGGACCTCCTCGAGGAGCTCGTCCGAGAGGTCCTGGGCCTCGTCGAGAATCAGGACCACGCAGTCGTCGGCGTGGGCGCGCTCGAGCAGGAACTCGTTGAGGCGCTGGAGCAGGCGGACACGGTCGTTGCCGCGGTCGTCGAGGTCGAGCTCGCGCAGGATCGAGCGCAGGAGCTGGGTCCCGGTCATCACCGGGTTGAGGATGAGAGCGGTGGCGTAGTCCTCGGGGCTCTCTTCGAGCACCGCGAGCACCGCGCGGCAGATCGTGCTCTTGCCGGCGCCCACCTCGCCGGTGACCTGGACGAAGCCCTTGCGCTGGGCGATGCCGAACAGGATGTGGTCGAACGCCTCGCGGTGCTGCCGGCTGAAGTACAGGTACTTCGGGTCCGGCGTGATGTTGAACGGCGTCGCCGTCAGCTCGTAGTAGGTTTCGTACATGATCGCGTCGCCGGCACGCCGTGGCGGCGGCTGGCAAACCCTGATTGTAACCCGCGGCCGCGGCGACGAGCGTCTTTCACGCGCCTCAGTCGAGCAGACGCCGTCCGGTGACCATCCGGTAGCCGACCACCTTGAGGTCCTGCCCGCTGATCGCGGCGCCCTCGCGCGACGGTGTCAGCGACAGCTTCCACTGGTAGAGGCCCGAGAAGAACTCGCTGATCCTGCCGATCATCTGGTCGAAAGCACCGCTCATCTCGTAGCGGACGGCGTGCTCCTCGCTGTCCCAGATTGTCACCGACAGCGCCCGCGAGCGGGTGTGGAACCCCTCGGCGAGGAACACCGCCCGGCACCCCGGGGTGGCAAGAAGGGCGGGCACGATCTCAGCGTTGTAGCGTTCGCGCAGCAGCTGGAACCGGCCGGCCTCGACCCGGAGGGCGACGATCCGCAGGTAGAGGCGCGGGGGCGCCCCCTCCGTCAGCGGGCCCGAGAGGGCCGCGACCTCCACCGGGAAGGTCTCGACCTCGGGGTCCTGCAGGCGCTTCACCGGCGGGCTGGGGTCACCTCTGAGGTGCGCGCGCCACTCGGAGACTTCGGCGAAGTACCTGTCGCTGGCGTCGAGCAGTTCGTCGTAGAGGCCGCTCGACTCGTAGGCCACCGCGGCCTCTTCGCTGGTCCACAGGGTCAGCGACAGGCTCTCGTCGTCCTTGTCCGTGGTCTGGAGCAGGCTCGCAAACAGGCAGCCGTCCGTCGCCTGCAGCGCCGGGATGACGCGGTCATCGTAGAACTTCCGGAACTCGGCAATCTTCTCTCGCGCGAGAATAAGCCGAACGAAGCGCATATACATGATTTGCCCCCTGTGGCTCACCGCGATCGATGCCGTCCGGACCGCAGTCGATCAACAATATTGGTCCTCGCGAGGTCCCACGTCAATACGGTCGAGATCCTGGGGGGGGGGCCGGTTAGACTGGTCCGGGCGATGGCACCGATTGACGACATCCTCCAGGGACAGCTGCTCGGCCGGAGCTTCGACTGCGAGTGCGGCCGCCGGCACCACGTCCCGACCCTGGTGGTCGACGTCGAGCCCGGAGCCGTTGACCGCGTGCCGGCGATCCTGAGCGAGATCGTCGAGGCCAACACGGCGATGGTGGTCGCCGATCGCCGGACCTGGCAGGCGGCCGGCGAGCGCGTGCACGCCTCACTGGCATCGGTGATCCGGTGCGACCGCACGCTGCTGGCCGACGGCGCGGACGGCCAGCTCCACGCCTCGGTCGAAGAGGTCGACCGGCTCGAGGCCGCGACCGCCGACGCCTACGACGTCTACGTCGCGGTCGGCAGCGGCACGGTCAACGACATCACCAAGGAGCTGGCCCACCGCCGCCGGCGTCCCTACGTTGTGGTGGCGACCGCCGCCTCGATGAACGGCTATACCTCGTCGATCGTCGCCCTGCTCGACCGGGGGCTGAAGACGACCGGCCCGGCGACGCCACCCCTCGCCGTGATCGCGGATCCGGCGTTGCTCGCCGCCGCACCGCTCGAGCTGACCCTGGCCGGGCTCGGCGACCTGGTGTCGAAGCCCTACTGCGGCTGCGACTGGTGGATCGCGTCGCTGGTCAGGGGCGAGGCCTACTGCCCCCAGCCGCAGCGCATCCTCGGTGAGGCCTTTGACAGCAGCCTGGCGGTCCTTCCGCGGCTCGCCGGCCGCGACCCGGCGGCGGTTGCGCTGCTCGCCAAGCTGCTGGTGGTGTCCGGCATGACGATGACCATCGCCGGCAGCTCGGGCCCGGCCTCGGGCGGCGAGCACCTGCTGTCCCACTACTGGGACATGATCCGCTCGCGCGACGGCCGGCCGCTCGGCCTCCACGGCGCCCAGGTCGGCGTCGCCTCGCTCGCCATGGACGCGCTCTACGCGAGGATCCTCGACGTTGACTTCTCGAAGGCGCGCTGTGTTCCCAATCCCGGCCCCGATGCCGAGGACGAGCTCCGCGAGGCCTTCGGCTCGCTCGCCGACGCGGTGCTGCCGCAGTGGCGCGCCAAGCTCGCCCGGCGCAGCGAGCGTGACCTCGAGCTGCTGCGCGCGAACGAGGCCGCGATCAAGGCCGAGATCGCCGGCGTGCTGGCGACCGGCCGCAAGGTGCGCGCGGCGCTCGCGGCCGCCGGCGCGCCGATGTGGGCCGCCGACCTCGGCATCACGCGCGGAGAGCTCGCGGCAGCGATCCGCTACGGCCGCGCGATCCGCGACCGCTACACGGTGCTCGACGTGGCGGCGGAGCTGGGCCTGCTCGAGGCGTTCGCCGACGACTATCCGGATCGCGAGCAGGGCCTGCAGGGCCATGAGCGCCGCCACCGTGCTCGTCGACGCCCACCGCGGAGCATCCGCCTGGTATCCCGAGAACACCCTGTCCGCCTTCGAAGCGGCCATCGCGTGCGGCGCAGACAGCGTCGAGCTCGACGTCCAGCTGTCCGCGGACGCGGTCCCGGTGGTGATCCACGACGACACCGTCGACCGCACGACGAACGGCGCGGGGGCGGTGGCGCAGCTGTCCGCGGCCGAGCTCGCGTCGCTCGACGCCGGCGTCTGGAAGTCGCCGTCGTTCAAGGGCGAGAGGATCCCGACGCTCGATCAGTGCCTGTGGCTGCTCGCGGGCACGGTCCGCATCAACATCGAGCTCAAGGCCCGCGACCTGCGCCTCGCGGGGCTGGTCGTGGCAGCCATCGAGCAGCGCAGCCTGCACCGCCAGGTCATGGTCTCGAGCTTCCACCTCGAGCTGCTGGCGGCGGTCCGGGCGCGGCTGCCCGGGGTTCGCATCCACCACTTCCTCGAGCGCGAGCTGGCGCGCGACTTTTTCGAGCGCGAGGGGCGCTTCGTCGACAGCGTCGGCGTCGCCAGGGACTACGTGACCCCGGAGGTGGTGGCCTGGTTCCGCGCCGCCGGCCGGCCGACCTGGGTGTGGACGGTGGACGACCCGGCCGATGCCCTGCGCTTTGCCGCCATGGGCGTGGAGTCGATCACCACCAACGACCCGGCCGGCATCCTGGCCGCCCTGGCCGAGGCCGGCTACCGCGGGTCCCGCCCGCCTTCCCTCGGCTGACGCCGTCCGACCGGCAGGCACTTCGGGCGCGGAGGACCGATCGCGCCACGTCTGTCGACGCAGGATCACGCAATGGAAAAAGATTGATTTCTCGGAAACAATGGAATATCATTGCGTCAGATGGACGCCGTGAGCCACCACTACCTGCTGCTGGTCGACCTAAAGGACTCGACGCGGCTCGCCCCGGACGCCGCCGATCGCCTGTTCGTTCGTCTCGAGGAACGCTTGGCCGAGTTGAACCGGCACCTCGATCCGGCTCCGGTGCTCGGGCTGACGATCAGCTACGGTGACGAAGTTGCCGGTCTGTTCGACACGCCGGTCCATCTTTACGACATCGCCCAGCAGATCCGGGACTGGCTGCACCCCGAGGTCGGAATCCGCTTCGTGGCCGTCCGGGGGCCGATCGGGCGCTACTCCGCGGACATCCGGCAGGTGGGGGGCGAGGTGTTCAAGCGGGCCGATGGCGCCATCCGGGCGATCAAGAAGAAGCCGCCGCTTCTGCAGGTGGTTGATCGGGAGCCCCACGTCGACACCGCTCTCGACTCGCTGACCGAGATGAGCAATGCGGTGCTCGAGGGCATGACGGACTACCAGCGCGAGGTGTACGGCCTGCTGGCGGCGGCCTCAGCCAGACGGAGGCCGCCGCGCGGTTGGGCAAGTACCCGCAGTCGGTATCCGACGCCGTGAGGCGAGGGCGCGCCGATCTCGTGCTCGAGGCGACGAAGGCCATAACGGTACTGCTTGCTGCGAAGGCGATCCTGGCGACGCTCTGATCCGGTTCGCTGCGCGCAATCCCGCCACGTCGCGAGATGGGAGGTCAGCCGACGGTCACGATGCCGAGGAAGCCGTCGACCGTGAGCCGGTCGCCGGTCGCGATCTTGGTGGTGGCGCCGGCGATGCCGGTCACGCACGGCAGGCCGTACTCGCGGGCGATGATCGCGCCGTGGATCAGCATGCCGCCGCGCCGCTCCACGACCGCGCTCGCCAGCGGCACGACGAAGGTCATGTTGGGGTCGATGGCGTCGCACACGATGACGTCGCCTGCCGTCACCTCGAAGAGGCTGTCGGCAGCGCCGAGGACGCGGGCGGGCCCGGAGGCGATCCCGGGCGCGGCCGGCTGGCCCACCAGCTGGCGCGGGCGGACGATGAAGCCAGGCTCTGGCTCGATCGCCTGCTGCCTCGGCGACGCCTCGACCTGCAGGTTCGGGTCGCGCAGCGCGAGCGCCAGGCGGCCGTCCTCGAGGTCCCCGTCAGGGTCCCGACCCTGGCGCCGCAGGCGCGCGCGGCCCTCCTCGGTCGCACGCAGCACCTGCGCCTTGATCGCGCCGAGGTGGAGGTTGTCGTCGTCGCGCAGCCGGTAGCTCGACCGGGCAAGGTCCAGCAGCTCGCGCGCCCGGGCCCGCTCGTCCGGGTTGACCCGGTCGAGAAACGCGGCGGTCAGATCGGCCCGGTCGCCGCTCGCCGGCCGTCCGGCGGGCGCCGGCCGCGAGGCGAGCTCGAGGAGCAGGCGGAGCAGCCGCCCGCGCTCGGCGAAGCACTGGGCATCGCCGAAGGCCATGGTCCCGAACTCATCGAGGAAGGCCTGCAGCTCGGCCGTGAAGCTGCGATCCGCAGCCTCCACGCCGCCTTCCCGGACGGCCGCCGCGAGCCCGGGCTCGGACCGCAGCCGCGCTGCGAGCGCCTCGAGCCGCTGGTTGCGCCGCACGCTGAGCAGGCCGGAGTCGACCAGCAGGTCCATGAACTGGTAGGGATCCGCGGGCCGGACGACGTCGTTGTAGACCTGGCCGAACATCCGGATGCCGTGGGCCAGCGGGATGAACTCGCTCCAGTAGACGTCGACCCAGCGCTCGAGAGCCGCGATCCGGCGGTCGATCTCGTCCCCGAGCTCGCCGTCCGAGAGCGACTCGACTGCGACCCCGGCGAGCGCCCGCGCCTCGGCGTCGAGCGCCGGCAGCCGCTCCTCCTCGACGGACCGGCGCAGATGGAGCAGGCTGTCGAAGCTGCGGTGGAGGCTCAGGTACCACGGCCGCTGGTCGCCGTCCTCGGCGTACGTCGCGGCGGTGACCGGGCGCGCCTGGAGGATGACCAGGCGGTCGCCGGCGATCGTCCACTCCACGTCCTGCGGTGACTCGAACAGCGCCTCGAGCCGGCGCGCCGCCTCGAGAACCCGGGCGAGCTCCCGCGTGTCGAGCGGCGGCTCCTGACCGTTCTCCGGGGCGGCCTCGATCAGGGCGGCGCTCCCGGGTGCCGCGACCAGGCTGCGCCGCTCGGGCGGCGGGCGGTGCTCGACGACCCGGCCGCTCGCGCGGTCGACCACCCACCGGTCGGGCTCGATCGTGCCGTCGACCAGGCCCTGGTTGAGCCCGTACACCGCCTCCACGGCACTCTGGTCGGGCTCGCTCGGGTGGCGGCTGAAGGCGACTCCGGAGCGCTCCCCGCGGACCAGCGCCTGGACGATCACTGCCATCGAGCTCGCGTCGACGTCGAGCGCGAGCTCGCGCCGGTAGAGCAGGCCGCGGTCCGACCACAGCGAGGCCCAGACCATCGGGATGTGGCGCAGGATCTCCTCGGTGCCCTGGACGTTGACGAAGGAGTCGTGGAGCCCGGCAAAGGAAGCGCCGCGGCCGTCCTCGCCGGGCGCCGACGAGCGCACAACTACGGGGACCCCGCGGAAGCGCTCCTCGACCGCGTCGGCGAGCGTCTCGCGGAGCACAGCCGGCAGCGGCGAACGGAGGAAGCGGCCGCGGATCCTCAGACCGGCGTCCCAGATCTCCTCCCAGCGCATGTCCTCGAAGGGCTTGCGGGCGAGCTCCATCCGGATCACATCGCGCAGGTGGTTGGCGTCGACGAACGCCCGGTAGGCGGTGGTCGTCACGCACAGCGCCGGCGCCACCTCGAAGCCGCTGGCCGCGATCCGGGCCAGCCGGCAGGCCTTGTCGCCCGCGCGCTCGCGGTCGGCCTCGGTCAAGCGCTCGAGGGCGACGATCGCGTCCATCACACGACGTGCAGCTCGACCACATGCTGGAAGCGGGTGACCAGGATGTAGGTCTCGACGTTGAGGCGCAGCAGCGCGCAGCTCGGCGCGGCAGTGAAGTCGGCGAGGTGGGGGTGCTTGGCCAGGAAGACCTCGAGGAACGCGGTCCGCTCCTCGCCGGTCACCTCCTCGACGACGCCGAGCACCGTCACCGCGGCGGCGTCCGCGAAGTCCTCGGCGCGGTTGGTGCGGCTGTCGATCAGCATCGAGGCACGGGCGTCATCGGCCAGGTTGGCCCACTTGCGGGTTGCCCGGCCGTCGCGAACAGCAGCGGCGCAGGTCCTCGGTGGCGGCAAAGGCGACCAGGCTGGTGTAGGGCGCGCCGGCGTGGTGCGTGCCGAGGACCGCCAGCGCCTGCTCGTCGAGCAGCCGGCGAACGATGACGCTGGGTCGATCGTCGAGTTCCACGATGACGGGGATTATAGCGCCCGGCCGGCTGCCGAGTCCGCTTCACGCCATCGCCATGGCGCGCGAACCCGCGGCGTGGCGCGGGCGGCGAGACCGTGCTACACCTTGCGCCAATGGAACAGCAGACGTCGTCGCCGACGGTCGTCGTGGTGGGAGCTGGTCTTGCCGGGCTGAGCTGCGCGCTCGAGCTGGGGGCAGCCGGCATGCGGCCCCTGGTACTGGAGGCGTCGGACGCGGTCGGCGGCCGGGTCCACACCGACGAGGTCGACGGCTTCCTCCTCGACCGCGGCTTCCAGGTGCTGCTGACCGCCTACCCCGAGGCGCGGCGGCTGCTCGACTACGAGGCCCTGCAGCTCCGCCCGTTCTACCCCGGGGCGCTGATCCGCAGCGGGGGGAGGTTCCGGCGGCTCGCGGATCCGTGGCGGCGGCCGCTCGACGGCATCGGCGGCGTGTTGTCCGGCGCCGTGTCGCCGGTCGACGCGCTGCGCATCGCGCGGTTGCGCGGGCGGGTTCGCTGCGGCTCGCTCGAGGAGCGGCGGGCGCGCCCCGAGCGACCCACCCGCGACCGGCTGGCCGCGGAGGGATTCTCGCCCGCGGTCGTCGACCGCTTCTTCCGGCCGTTCTTCGGCGGCGTCTTCCTCGACCCCGTGCTCGCCACCTCCGACCGCCAGCTCGAGTTCGTGTTCCGGATGTTCTCCTCCGGAGGCATTGCGGTGCCGTCGCGCGGGATGGGGGAGATCCCGCGCCAGCTTGCGGCCCGGCTGCCCGCCGGGTCGCTGCGCCTGCTGGCTCGCGCCGAGGCGGTCCGGGGGCTGACGGTCATGCTCGCCGGCGGCGAGCGCATCGAGGCCGACGCGGTGGTGGTGGCGGCCGACGCGACCGACGCCCGCGGGCTCGTCGACCTGGCCGGGCGTCAGCGCTGGCGCGGCGTGACCTGCCTCCACTTTGCGGCCGTGCAGCCCCCGATCGCGGGGCCGCTGCTGGTGCTGAACGGCGAGGGAAGCGGGCCGGTCAACAACCTGTGCGTGATGAGCGAGGTGTCGCCGGCCTACGCGCCGGCCGGCCGCAGCCTGGTGTCGGTGACCGTGCTCGGGTCCGAGGACCGCGGCGGTCTCGAAGCTGCGGTGCGCGCGCAGCTGGGCGGCTGGTTCGGGCCGGCGGTCGACGGTTGGCTCCTCCTGCGCAGCGAGCGCATCGAGCGGGCGCTGCCCGACCAGAGCCCACCCACGCCGGAGAGCGGCACGCTCCCGGTCCGCCTGGGCGATCGCCGCTACGTCTGCGGCGACCACCGCGCCGACGCCTCGATCAACGGCGCGATGGCGTCCGGCCGCGCCGCCGCGACCGCGGTCCTCGAGGATCTGGCTCGGGAGTCAAGGTGAGTGCCGGAGGCCTTGCAGCCGAGCTGACGCTGTGGCTCCACCTGGCCGCCACGCTGGTGCTCGTGCTCGCGATCTGGACCTCGACCTTCGCCGTCCAGGTGCCGCTGCACGGCCGGCTCGCGCGAGGCTTCGACAGCGTCACCCACCGCCGCCTCGTGTTGACGAACTGGGCCCGCACCGCCGGCTGGTCCGTGCGGGGCGTGCTGGCGCTGCTGATGACAGCAAGCGTCATCTGACCGATGGCGTTGTTGTCCGACCTCATCGGCGACAGTCCGAGCGTGTTCCGGTTCATGGCCCCGAGACCGCGTAGGCACGTCACTCCGCACATGTTGCTCGATAATTCGGTTTCGTCTCAGGAGGATAGCCCGTGGGATCGGGTACGGGTACGGGTACGGAAACGGGAACGGGAACGGGAGAGAAGCGGATCAGTCCATCCAGCCGATCCGCCAGTGATCCCAGTTCTCGAGCTCACGCCAGCGCAGGACGCGAATCACCCGCGTGAGGATCGCCTCAACCTCGATCTCGTCGGTCGGCAGTCCGTCGGCGTCGCGCACCCAGTCGCGCACGATGAAGTGCTTCTCCCGGTTCTCGGGCCGCACCGCCGTCCACTTCGATCCCGGCAGCTTGTTCCGGTTGACGGGGTTGCGGCCCCTCATCCGGGCCGCCCTCCGGGCCGGTCCTCCGGCCGCAGCACCTCCCCCCGGCCGAAGGTCTCGGCCACCCACCGGTGGATCGCCCGGTCAGCGGTCAGCCTACTGTCCGGCCGTTTGCGAAGCGCGTCCATCACCACCCGCATCCGCGGGTTGGACTCGAGCCGGCCACGCTGGCGGTCGAGGAAAGCCCAGTACAGATTCGAGATCGGGCAATCTCTCTTCGGGTCGAAGGAGCAGCCGGCGCAGAAGTCGCTCATCCGGTCGATGTAGGCGGCGCCGCAGAGGTAGGGCTTGGTGGTCATCAACGGCCCGGTCGCAAAGCTCCCCATGCCAAGCACGTTCGGCTCGACCACCCAGTCGTAGGCGTCGGTGTACGCAACCCAGAACCAGTCCGTGAGCTCGCGCGGCGACACGCTGAGGAGGGTCGCGATGTTGGCGAGTACCATCAGCCGTGAGATGTGGTGGCTCCAGCCCTCCCGCCAGACCCCGGCGACGACCCGGTCGAGGCAGGCCAGCCCGCTCGGACGACCCCAGTAGGCCACCGGCAGCGGCCGTGACGCCTCGAGGTGGTCCGGCATGGCGCCGCCGTCGCTGCCTTCATCCCCGTCCTGCCGATCCCAGCTCGCGCTGGACCAGCGCGACCAGCCGGCGTCGCCGGGCTGCTCTGCGATGCAGGCGACCGCCCCGGGCAGGTTGCGGAAACCGTCGGTCGCCTCGTGCACGTGGTGGACGAACTCGCGCCAGCCGAGGACCTGCCGGATGAAGCCCTCCTTGCTCGCGAGCGGGAGGTCCATGCCCACCACGTCCCGCACCACCTCGGCCGGCAGCAGGCGGTGGAGGTTGAGCAGCGTCGAGATCCGGGTGTGAAAGAGGCCGCTGCTGCGCCGCCGACATGGCATCCTCGAAGGGGCCGAAGTCGTGCAGGCACTCGCAGCGGGCCCACGACCACAGCCGCTCGGCGTCCCGCCGCGTGGCGGGCAGCGATCCGAGGTCGAGGGTGCCCGGGTGGCGGGTGAAGCGCCGCTCGATGAGCTCGGCGACCTCCAGCGTCACCTCGTCGGGCTGGAAGCGCGGCGGCTCGGGCGCCGGTGGATCTCCTGGCCACGGCCGGCGGTTGTCGGCGTCGTGGCTGAGCTTTCCGCCGAGCGGCTTGCCGCCGTCCATCAGGATCCCGGTGCGCCGCCGCACCTGGCGGTAGAAGGAGTCCATTCGCCACGGCGGTCCCCCGCCGTCGGCCGGCTGCTCGAGGTCCTTCCGGGTCGTCAGCCAGCCCTCGTGCGGGATCTCCACCAGCGCGCCGGCGGCCACGAGGGGGGCGAGGTCCACCCGCAGCTCGCGCTCTGCCGGGCGCATCACCCGGAGCGGCCCGAGTTGGCGCGCCAGCGGCTCGAGCGCCGTGCGGTAGGGCCCGGCGGCGACCACGTGACGGACCGCGACCCCGCGGCCGGCCTGCTCGAGCGCGAAGTGGCGCAAGTTGGCGAGCACCAGGGCCAGCTTCTGGCGGTGGTAGGGCCGCCGGGCCGCCTTCCACGGGTTCTCCACGACGACGATGCCGAGCTCGCCTGGTTCCTCGACGGCGAGCGGGCCGATGCGGTCCGACAGCTGGTCGTACGGCACATAGAGCCAGCGCCGGCCGCCAGGATCGGGCTGCCGGTCGGCCAGCGCGCGCGAGAAGTGGCTTGCGGCCATCGTCCCACCCTCCAGTCACTCGACTCGAGGGATCATCCCTCACTCCGTAGAAGGAGCCTTGCGCAGCATCGTGCAACCTGGAATGCGGAGCGCTTGCCGTCCGCTGGCTCAGGAATGATTGGATGAGGGGCATTCACCAGCTTCGCTGCCCCCGGATGCGCGCAGCGCATCCCGAGGAGCGTGTGGGCAGAGGCCAACCCCACAACCCGAATCCAGTAACGCGTCCAGGGGCCTATGCCCTACACGCTCCTACCGCTTCGCGCCGACGCCGGTGGTGAGCAGCAAGGTCTGGGTGTCGAGCAGGATGTTGAGATCCTTCTCGACCATGTGCTGCCGGTCCTTGAGCACCTGCAGCCGGACCTTGGCATCGTTCGACTCGAGCCGGAAGGCGAGGTCGATGTGTTCCTCGAAGGCGTCCGCCGGCGGCGGCAGGTGGCCGGGCTTCGCCTGCGGCCCTTCGCGGTGGGTCCGGCACGCGATCCACAGCTCGGCGTCGGCCTCGGCCGCCAGGGCGCGCAGATCGGCGACCATCCCCGGGGCGTCGGTGCCCGTGTACTCGACCCGGTCGAGGATGATGACCTGGGGTTTGAACTCCATCGCGTCGCGGAGCAGATCGAGCGCCTTGCGCAGCCGCGCCACCGTGAATGACTGGCCGACGTAGGTGTGGATGTGTCGCCGGCGCTCGATCTCGAGCTGGACCGGCGCCCACATCTCGAGCTTCTTCTCGCGCCGCAGCATCTCCATCAGCAGATCGTCGTACCAGGTTCGGACCTTCTCGACGGTGCGCTCGAGAGAGACGTGCAGCACCTTCTGCCCGGACAGCAGAGCGTCGACGCCGATGCCGACCAGGAAGGCGGTCTTGCCGACGCCGGCGCGGGCCATCACCACCGCCAGCCGGCCGGGGCCGGGACCCGGGTGGCCGTCGCGCTCGAGCAGGGTCCGCGGCGAGCGGCGCAGGGCGATCATCAGCTCGGTCATGACTCGTCCTCCTCGACCAGCTTGCTCTTGTACGTCTTGAGCAGCTCGTCGGTCACCTCGCGCGGCGCGGGCGCATAGCGCGCGAACTCCATCGTGAACTCGGCCTTGCCCTGGGTTGCGGAGCGCAGGTCGGTCGAGTAGCCGAACATCTCGGCCAGCGGGACCTCGGCGTCGACCCGGGCGAAGCCGGCGTCCTCGGTCGAGCCGAGCACGTTGCCGCGGCGCTGCATCAGGGTGCGGTAGATCGCGCCCTGGAACTCGGCCGGGCCCTCCACCGAGACCTTCATCACCGGCTCGAGGATGCGCGGCCCCGCCTTGCGGTAGGCCTCGCGGAAGGCGGACCGGGCGGCGATCTGGAAGGCCATGTCCGACGAGTCGACCGCGTGCGAGTTGCCGTCGGTGAGCACCGCGCGCACCCGGACGATCGGGAAGCCGATCAGTCGGCCCTTCTCGATCGCCGAGCGGAAGCCCTTGTCGCAGGCCGAGATGTACTCGGTCGGGATCGAGCCGCCGTAGATCTCGTTGACGAACTCGTAATCGCCCTCGTCGAGGGGCTCGATGTAGCCCTCCACCTTGGCGTACTGGCCGGAGCCGCCGGTCTGCTTCTTGTGCACGTACTCGAAGTCGGCGCGGCGGGAGATCGCCTCGCGGTAGGCGACCTGGGGCGCGCCGGTCTCAACCTCGGCTGCGTACTCGCGCTTCATGCGCTCGACGTAGACGTCGAGGTGGAGCTCGCCCATGCCGGAGATGATGGTCTCGCCGCTCTCCGGGTCGAGGGTGACCCGGAAGGTCGGGTCCTCCTTGGTGAAGCGGTGGAGGGCCTTGGACATGTTGTCTTGGGCCTTGTTGTCGACCGGCTTGACCGACAGCGAGATCACCGGCTCGGGCACGAACATCGAGGTCATGGCGAGGCGCGGCCCGTCGCCGACGAAGCTGTCGCCGGAGTGGCAGTCGATGCCGAACAGGCCGACGATGTCGCCGGCGCCCGCTCGGGCGATGTCCTCCATCTTGTCGGCGTGGACGCGGACCAGGCGGCCGATCTTGGTCTTCTTGCCGGTGCGGGTCTGGATCACGGTGTCGCCCTTGGCGAGCGTCCCCTGATAGACCCGCAGGAAGGTGAGCTGGCCGTAGCGTCCCTCGTCGAGCTTGAAGGCGTAGGCGACGGTCTGCTTTTCGGGGTCGGCGGCGAGCTGCACCACCGCGTCGCCGGAGTCGAGGTCGACCGCCTCGATCGGCACCTCGGCAGGGGAGGGGAGGAAGTGGTTGACGGCGTCGAGCAGCGGCTGCACGCCCTTGTTTTTGTAGGCCGACCCGACCAGCACCGGGGTCAGCTCGAGCGACAGGGTGCCCTTGCGGACGGCCTCCCGGATCATCTCCGGGGTGGCCCGATTCTCGAGCGCCGCCTCGAGCAGCTCGTCGGAGAACAGGCTGGCGGCGTCGATCATCTCGGCGCGCCGCTCCTCGGCGAGCTCCACCATGTCGGCCGGGATCGCGGCCTCCTCGACGACCTCGCCGTTGTCACCGCGGAAGTAGAGCGCCTTCATGTCGATCAGGTCCACGACCCCCTCGAACTTGGCCTCGAGCCCGATCGGGAGCTGGAGCAGCACCGGGTTGTGCCCGAGCTTGTCGCGCAGCGCTGCCACCACCCGGTCCGGGTTGGCGCCCGAGCGGTCGCACTTGTTGACGAAGGCGATGCGGGGCACCTTGTAGCGCTTCATCTGGCGGTCGACCGTGATCGACTGGGACTGGACGCCGGCCACCGAGCACAGCACCAGCACAGCACCGTCGAGCACCCGCAGCGAGCGCTCGACCTCGATCGTGAAGTCGACGTGGCCGGGGGTGTCGATGATGTTGATGTGGTGGTTCTTCCACTCGACGTAGGTGGCGGCCGAGGTGATGGTGATCCCGCGCTCGCGCTCGAGCTCCATGTGGTCCATGGTCGCGCCCACCCCGTCCTTGCCCTTGATTTCGTGGATCGCGTGGATCCTCTGGGCATAGAACAAGATGCGCTCCGTGAGCGTGGTCTTGCCCGAGTCGATGTGCGCGGAGATCCCGATGTTGCGGATCCGCTCGATGTCTCCGATCATGATGCTCTCGTCCCGCACCGCGTCATCCGGCGGCGCTCATATTTCGGCACGCGAGGTCGCCGACTTCGGCTCGACAACCTCCGGCTGTGCCTGAATCTTCCCTCGCGACTCCGGCAATTCGGGCGTCAAGGGCGCACAATACTGTACAACTCGGCAGCGAAACTGTCAATTTCGCCATTCGCTCCCGCCCCCTGGACCATGTCTGCAGGTCGCGGGACGTGGAGCATCACCAGGTCAGTCCCGTTCGGGGAACCCTGCCCAGATGGTGATCTTGACTGCTGACAAAAAAGACATATTGTGTTAATCTGAGGGACACCGAGGAGGTCTCTGCTCAGGAGTAGATCAAAGAGATCCTGGCCCGACGGCTATAGGTGCCCCTGTCGAGTGACCTGTGGAGAGCAGGGTTGGTGAGCGTCCACAATTTGGCCCTACGGCAGCAGTCGCCCGCGCGAGCGTCCGTCGACCGGACGCATCGGCGGGTTTTCGTCTGCGCGTTCCTTGGAGGAGGCTGGCGATGAAGATTCGATCCCTTGCATCGACCGCAATTGGCTTCGCCGTGGTGGTGACCATCGCCTGCCTCGGCGTCCTCGCCACCACGATCCCCGCCCACGCCCAGGCGCCGCAGATCGTGGACCCCAAGGCGCTGCCGGAGGTGATGTCCGGCCCCTACAAGGTCGCCGTCGGCGACGTGCTGGAGATCAACTTCTTCAAGGCGACCCAGATGAGCACCACCCGCACGGTCGGGCCGGACGGCGAGATCTACCTGCCGCTGGTCGGCCGGGTGGCGGTCTTCGGCCGCACCGTTGACGACGTCACCGCCGAGTTGAACACCCGCTACGGCGAGGAGATGGTCAACCCCCAGATCACGGTCAGCGTCTCGCAGTACTCGGGGATGAAGGTCTACGTCGGCGGTGAGGTCAACTTCCCGAGCCTGCGTGACTACCGCGGCGGATTGACCCTGGTGCAAGCGATTATGGACGCCGGCGGCTTCAAGACACACCGGGCGGCAGAAAGAGGTCGTCCTGATCCGCAAGGTCCCCGGCAGCCCTCCGGTCGGAACCTACGTCAACTGCAAGGCGATCCTCCGGGGGTACCGAGTCGAGAATGACGTTCAGCTCGCGCCGATGGATATCATCTACGTGCCGCGCAAGCACATTGCTGACCTCAACCTGTTCGTCGAGCAGTACATCGAGAACAACCTGCCGTTCAGCGTCTCAACCGGTTTCTGGCTCACCCCGAACGACTAGAGCTCATGATGGTCCCGAACTCCTCCGGTCACGGCGGCTCCTACCTCCCAGGCGAGCTGTCGCTGCGCGACCTTCTCACAGTGGTGTTCAAGCGGCGGTGGCTGATCGTCGTGTTTGCCGTGGTCACCCTCGTGATCGTTGTCCTGGTGACGCTGTTGAAGCCTCCCATCTACGAGGTCGAGGCCACGTTGCTCGTCAACAAGGCGCGCGCCGAGATCCCCATCGGTCCCAAGGAGTCGACACAGCTGTTCGTCAGCCAGGTGAGCGAGCAGGACCTCAACTCCGAGATCCAGATCCTGAAGAGCCGCCAGCTGATCGAAGAGGTGCTGGAAATCCTCCACGTCGAAAAGCCGCCGGAGCCGGCGTCTCTGTTCGACCGGGTAAAGGCACGGGTCCGGGCGCTGGCGCGGGCCCCAGAGCTTTCCCACCGCGAGCAGTTGGTCCTGAACCTCAAGACCACCTTGAATGTGGTGGGAATCCGCAAGTCGAACGTCATTCGAGTGAGCTATCGGTCCAAGAACCGCGGAATGGGCGACTCAGGTGGTGAAAACCCTTACCGAGCGCTACCTCGAGCGGCGGGCGAAGATGTACCAGTCGCCGCAGGCTCTCTCTTTCTTCGAGGAGCAGATGGCGGGCGCCGAGGGCAGCTTGCGGATCGCGAGTCGGCTCTGGAGACGTTCTCTGGCCTCATCCGGCATCACGATGGTCAAGGGACCGCAAGGCTCGGATGCCCTCGCCGCGCAGAAGAACCTCGTCCTCGAACGTCTGGACAGGATCCAGAACGAGCTGGCCGACGCCGAGGTCGAGGTCGAAGGAGAGCCAGTATCAGGGTCGCAAGTCTGAACGAGCGGCTCGCACGGGAACCGGAGCGACTGGAGTCCTCCAATCGCTAGAACAAGGACGCGGCGCGCGAGGAGATCGAGAAGGGCCTTGCAACGCTCGAGCTGGAGCGGGACCGGCTGCTCCAGGACTTCAAGCCGGACAGCCGATATGTCCGCGACATCGACACCCAGATCGAGATGGCTCGGCAGCGGTTGGCGGCGCTCGAGGCGGAGGCCGGCAGCATCGACGGCACAGAATCGAATCCCATCCACCAGGAGCTCAAGTCGGAGCTGTTGCGCGCGAGTCGGCGCTCGACGGAGCGCGGGGAAGGTACCTGTCGCTGCAGAGTCAGGCGACCGCCCTCAACCGGGAGCTCGACGACTCTCAACGGCGAAGGCCTTTGAATTGGAGCGGCTTCGCCGGGACGCGCAGTCCGCCGAGGAGTCGTACCTGCTGTACCGCAGGAAGCACGAGGAGGCGCGGATCTCGGCGGCCATGGATCAGGAGAAGCTGATCAACGTGGCGGTTGCCCAGCCTGCCGAGCGGCCGCTCCGACCGGTGGCCCGGAACTTCAGGCTCACTCTGCTTGCGGCGCTCTTGTTCGGTGTGCTCGGCGGGCTCGGTCTCGCCTTCGGCGTCGAATACTACCTCGACCACACCTTCACGACCGGCGAGGAGATGGAACGCCGGCTCGGCCTCGTCCACCTCGCTTCCATCCCTGAGGAACTGTGATGGCCTTGCGCTGTCTCTTGATTCCGCCTACGTGCCCGCTGCGAGGCGCCGCCGCGCCCCGCGGCGAGCCGTCGCAGCGGGTTAGGTAGGCGGAATGTACGAACGCTTCTTCGGCCTCGCCTGCAACCCGTTCGGCATGACGCCGGACCCGCACTTCCACTTCGCCAGCGCTGCGCACCGGGAGGCGCTGGCGGCGTTGAGCTATGCGGTCAACGAGCGCCGGGGCTTCATGACGCTGGTCGGCGAGGTCGGCACCGGCAAGACGACGCTGATCAACACCCTGCTCGAGCAGCTCGACCGGGCGATGGTCACGATCCAGGTGACCCACACCACGGTCGACCGCGAGGAGCTCCTGCGGATCATCCTCCATCAGCTCCACGCGGCTCAGGGGCTGCGGTTCGGGACGGGCCGCGACCCCGGGGCCGGCGAGGCGGCCCGGCTGGCCGAGCTGTCGCGCATCGAGCTGGTCAACGAGTTCAACTCCTTTGTCACCGGGCAGTTCATGGCCCACCGGCCGCCGCCGCTGCTGATCATCGATGAGGCGCAGAACCTGTCGGTTGAGGTGCTCGAGGAGGTGCGGCTGCTGACCAACCTGGAGGGGCCCCAGCAGAAGCTGCTGCAGGTGCTGCTGGCAGGCCAGCCCGAGCTCGAGGCCCACCTGCTCAAGCCCGAGCTGCGGCAGCTCCGGCAGCGGATCGCGGTCAACGCGCTGCTCGAGCCGCTGACCCTCGACGATGCGATCGAGTACATCGGCCACCGGTTGCGGGTCGCCGGGTGCCCGAAGCAGGAGCTGTTCCGGCGGACAGCGGTGGAGGCGGTCTGGTCCGCGTCGGAGGGCTTTCCGAGGACCATCAACGTGCTGTGCGACCAGGCGCTGGTGGCGGCCTTTGCCCTCGGCATGCGGCAGGTCGACGCGACGCTGGCGCAGGAGGTGATCGAGGACGTGCTGTGCCTGGGCTCGGAGAAGCTGAAGTTCCGCAAGCCCAAGCCCTACGTGGTGTCCCACATCGAGGCCGGGCCGACGGCCAAGGCGCCTGCTCCGGCTGTCGGACCGCCGAAGAAGCCCGGGGGCGTCCGGTGAGCCGCTTCTACGAGGCGATGAAGCGCGCGCTCGAGCAGCAGGCCGAGCCGCGCAAGGGCCAGGAGGCAGCTCCTTCGCAGCCGGTCGAAGTCGGCGCCAGCAGGCCGCGCCGCCCCTCGCGGTGCCCTTCGACCCGGACGCCACGACGCCGGTGCGCCAGGACCCGCTGGACGAGCTCGAGGACTACCTGCACGCCCTTCCGGCGCCCGATGCCCCGGCTGTCGAGACGCCACCGGCGCCGGTCCCGCTGCGGCTCGCGGAGCGCCCAGCGCCGCGGGAGCTGCGCCCGCTGCACCCGGCCTATGAGCGGATCATCCAGCGCCTGCTTGCTTTCCGGGGCGGCCGCCGGCACTGCTGCTTGCTCGTGGCGAGCGCGGTGCCGGGCGAGGGCGCGAGCACGGTGGCGCGAAACCTGGCGGTGGCGCTGGGCGAGAGCCACCGCGGCCGGGTGATTCTGGTCGATGCCAACCTGCGATCACCGAGCCAGCACGAGGCTTCCAGACCGGCACCGCGGACGGCCTGGCGAACGTGCTGAGTGGTGCTGTGACCCCCACGGCCGCCCTGCGGGAGGTCCCCGCAGTACGGGATCGCCGTGCTGCCGAGCGGTCGGCCCTCGGACAACCCTCCACACCTGCTGACGGTGTCGGCGCTGCAGGGCGTCATCACCTCGCTTCAGTCGCAGTTCGACTGGGTGATCCTGGACGGGCCGCCGGTGACGACCTACCCGGACGCCTCGAGCCTCGCCGTGGTGGCGGACGGCGCGATCCTGGTGCTGCGGGCCGAGCGGACGCGCTGGGAGGTGGCCGAGAGGGCGATGAAGGTGCTGAACGAGGCGGGCGTCACGCTGCTCGGCGGCGTGCTCAACGGGCGCAGGTACCACATCCCGGAGTTCATCTACAGGCGGCTGTGATCGGAGGAGTGGTGGCAGAGACCGGACGCCGGGCGAGGGAGGTGCGGTGATGCACGAGGCGAGGCGTCGCCTGCTGCTGAACTGCCTGCGCGCCGGCGACCTTGTGGTGATGACCGCGGCCTTCGCCGTGGCGCTCGTCTTCTCCGGGCCAGGTCGTGGAGGGTTCCCCGCTCGATGAGTTCCTGACGGTGCGCGTCAAGCTGCTGAACTTCGCCTTCTTCGCCGCCTTCGCTGTGCTGTGGAACATCATCTTTGGCGCCTTCGGGCTCTACCGGTCGCGCCGCGTCGGCCTGATGACCACCGAGTGGTGGGACACCGCCAAGGCGGTGGCCGTCGGCACGCTGATCCTGTCCGGCCTGGCCCTGGTCTTCGACTTCTCGGCCGTGAACCGGGGGTTCATCGCAGCCTTCTTCACCACCGCCGTTCTGGGCACCGCCCTCTTCAGAACCGTCCTGCGCTCGATCCTCGGGGGTGCCCGCCGGCACGGACGGAACCTCAGGAACCTGGTGATCATCGGGTGCGGTCCCCGCGGCGCCCAGTTCGGCAAGGAGGTGCGGAGCCGCCCCGAGCTCGGCTACCTCCTGCTCGGTTACATCGACGAGATGGCGCCGCCGCCGAACCCGCTCCACGGCAAGCCCGAGAAGCTGCTCGGCAGCCTCGAGCAGGCGCGCGAGATCCTCGCCAACATCGAGGTCGACGAGGTGGCGATCAGCCTGCCCATCCGCTCGTACTACGAGACGATCTCGCGGCTCATCGGCCTGTGCGAGGAGTTCGGGCTCGTGGTCCGGATCCCGGCGGACTTCTTCGAGTCCCGGCTCGTGCACGCCTATGTCGACAAGCTCCACGACACGCCGGTCCTGACCCTGCAGGCCCACGCGCCGGCAGGCGGGAGCACCGCGCTCAAGAGGGTCATCGACTTCTTCGGATCCGCGGCGGCGATGATCGTCTTCTCCCCGCTGTTCGCGCTGATCGCCCTGGCCATCAAGCTCGACTCCCGCGGCCCGGTGTTCTTCGTCCAGGAGCGGATCGGTCTGGGGCGACGGAAGTTCCGCATGATCAAGTTCCGGACCATGGAGGTGGACGCCGAGCAGCGCCAGGCCGAGATCGAGGAGCTCAACGAGGTCGACGGCGCGGCCTTCAAGATCAAGGACGACCCCCGCATGACCCGTGTCGGCCGCGTCCTCCGCAAGCTCAGCCTCGACGAGCTGCCGCAGATGTGGAACGTGTTCCGCGGCGACATGAGCCTGGTTGGCCCGCGGCCGCTGCCGATCCGCGACGTCCAGCGGTTCGACAGCGCGTGGCAGAACCGCCGGTTCAGCGTGCGCCCGGGCCTGACCTGCTTGTGGCAGATCAACGGCCGCCACGAGATCGACTTCGACCACTGGATGGAGCTCGACCTCCAGTACATCGACAACTGGTCCCTCTCCCTCGACTTCGACATTCTCGTGAAGACTCTGCCGGCGGTGCTCAGGGGTACCGGTGCAAGCTGAGGCTGACGCAGTTCGTGACATTCAATTGGTCGAGGTCCGCCGCAGGAGCTGTTCACTTCGCCGGAAGTGAGGGTCGATCGGTGAAATGGCGTAGATATCTCGTTGTTGTCTCCCTGACTTCGATTGTCCTGTGGTTGGCCCTCGAGATCGTGCTCCGCTTCTTCGGCTATGGCGACTACATCATCTACACGACGGATCCGGATCTCATCTGGGTTCCTCGGCCCAACCAGGTCGGAAAGACCGTCGCTGGGCACAAGACGGAGACGATCAACGGGCAGGGGTTGCGGTACCGGAGCGATCTCGGCAACGCGAGTCCCAGCGAACATCGCGTGTTTGTCTTTGGGGACTCCGTCACGATGGGGTGGGGTCAAGACGACGACTCCCACTACAGTGCGGTTCTCGAGCGGCTGCTGGCCTCAGAGTATCCCGAAGCGCGCTATCGGGTGGTTTCAGCGGGGGTCAACGCCTATCCGACTCTTCTGTGCGTTCGCCGATTCGTGAAGATGCTCGAGCAGGGAATGCAGATTGATACGGCAGTGCTCGCGTATTCGTTCAACACGGAGTATGAAGCCCTGGCGGACCTCGACGAAGACCAGCTCAAGGGGCTGCAACGGAAGGTACAGCTCAAGAGTGTCTTGCGCCGGTCTGCCGTCTACAACCTCGTGATCGAGGACTGGCTTCGAAGCGCTGTCTACTATCGCCTTCGGGGTCGTCTGATGGAAGGGTCGTGGGAAACCCAAAGGGTCGATCCGAGCGACCGCCTCGAGGGATACGTCGCGAGTCTCGAGGCGATGAGGTCTGCCAGTCAAGCGCACGGAGTAAGGTTGGTGTTCCTTCTGCTTGGTTCCCAGGGACAGCGGATGGATGCTCTGAGCGAAAATCAGACCGCGTTTCTCAGGTTCGCAGAGTCACACGGGTTACCCATTGTCAACATGATCGAACGGTTCGAACCGCTTGATCACCGAGCTCTATACTTGGATCATGTGCATCCAAGCAGCGATGGGCATGCACTGATCGCGGAGTCGCTCGCTGAGGTGTTGATAGACATGACGTATGAGAGGAATCCCGTCACTGGTCAGCCCTAATCAGGATCTCTGCCCCGGCGCAGCGTGAATATCGACGGTTGTTCCGGAACAACGGTCTGCATCCCCAATCTTGGATCCCGCCAGCTTGTTGTGGTCCTATTCGAGTATGACTGACGTGCTTGGCTTCCAGGTCAGCCCTTTTCTGCCACCGCATTCTCGAAGATCCTCATGATCATCTCGTAGTTTCGCTTGGCGGTGTAATGCGTTTCGAACTGGGTTCGTGCCCCCAGCTCAAGCTTCTTCCGAAGCGGTCTGTCGCTCCAAGCACGCCGAACAGTTGTCGCAAGGTCTGCTGGATTACCGGGATCGAAGAGTAGTCCGGATAGCCCATCTTGGACAATCTCTTCAATACTCCCTAGACGGGATCCGACGACTGGTACTCCGCAGGCAAGCGCCTCCACGATGGTCAGCGGAAACCCTTCGTACCATTCCGAGGGAAAGACGAGGAAACTCGCCGCCTTCATCAATCCGAGGATCTCCTGCCGAGAACGCCAACCCAGTGGCTCGATCCGGGCGCAACTTGCTTGTTTGGCGGCTTCCTCAACCAGAGGCCTCAGGGGGCCATCGCCAGCGATCTTGAGCGGTATGTCGGGAATGCTCCTCCAGGCCCGCAGAAGCGTTTCAATCCCCTTCTCCTTGGAAAGCCGACCGACGAACAGGGCGTAACCGGAGTCCGAGACTCGCGGGCCTGGATCTGGGTGAACGAAGTTCGGTTTGACGACGATTCTGTGCCCTGGAAGCCCACCCTCTATGAGCTTGCGGCGCGCGAACTCGGTCAAGGCGATGTAGGTGTTGACGTGTTTACTCCAAGTCCCGGCCGCGCGGTGGAACGTCAGCATTGCCATCACTACGGACGATTGAGGCCAGGAACCTCGATAGCACCGGTGTCGAACCCCAGACCATGGGACTCTCTTGCTTACACAGAGTTCGCAGGTCTGACCGTTCCTCTGGAGAGTGGCACCTAGACAGATCAGCCGATAGTTCGGCAGCGTCTGGACAACGGGCACTCCAGCAGATGAGCAGGCGAAGTACGCTGCAGGAGAGATCAGTGGAAAGGTGTTGTAGAAATGTGCGATGTCCGGTTGTTCGCACAGGAGGATCCGGCGGATCGCAGCGACGCTGTCGGTTGCCCATATCGTTCGGCGGGGCAGGCCTGCACGCTGCCACGCTGAGTAGAGCTTGATCTCGTCGTTGTGACGCTCGTAAACGAAAGACGTGATGCCCTTCACGTTCGAGCAGCTCTCGCTCAGCTTCGAAGACGAAGTCCTCGCCGCCACGTTTCTGGTAGTGGTTGTGAACGAGCAGGATTCGCACGCGGACATCATCCCACAGCTACAGGCTCGCGGGCACTGCCGGGTTCTCTGTGGCGCGCGCGCAGCGGACGCAATCACACACAACCTCGCGGCTAGTACGCACGCGTCGGCAACCGACCGACCGGCCAATGGTTTCAACGGAATCATCGATGGTTGGGCGCGATTGTTTCTGGGTGGTCGAGGATCACCCCACTCGATGGGGGCCGAGACGTGATTCGACCGAGCGGTCCGTCAAAACTGCCCGACGCAAGGAGGTAGTCGACTGAGTCGTCTCGCTGCCGGGCTGGCTCCGGCCTCCAGCAAGCCCGTAGGCCGCGCCGATGATCGCAAAGAGTGGATGCGTAAAAAACACGTTGTAGATGATCGGATTGTCGGTGACCGAAAAGCATAGCCATGTCAATATTCCGAGGTACGCAGCGATCGCTGCGGTGTTTTCCTCGCCCGAGTCGGACCGCATCAGCCTTCGCAGGCTTATCACCTGAAGACCAACAGTGCACAAGAAAACACCCAATCCGACAACGCCCAACTCGAATAGGATCCTCAGGTAGTCGTTATGAACTTGATAGATTTCGAAAATGCTCGAGATGAAGATGTCCGACTCCCCTACGCCCGCGCCCAAGATGATATGTCTTTGTGCCTCCTCAAGCGTTGCCTCCCAGAACTGGAGTCGCCCCTGGTCTGCGAAGTCGGCCGTCGGAATTTCTGATAGCTTTCCTTCGCCAGAGTAGAAGAAACGCGACTGCATCATTGGGGTATAGAATAGAACAAGAGCGAGGAGACCAATCAATGATATCGCCACGATTCTGCTTCGCAGACTGCGGTACAATGGTGACAGAATTGATGTCAACAGCAATACAATAGTCGCCATTCGACTTCCGGAGAGAACGGCGATAGTCACACATACGAGCCAACAGAACAGACTGCGCTTTCTGAACTGCTGGATGTCAGCCAGCAGGACGCACCCGATAATGGCGAGAGTCATACCAGCGGGCCTTGGGCCATAACCCAGTGTCCGAGGGCCTCCCGCGGCGTCCATTCCCCCAAAGCCGAAAGCACCCTGGTACTGAGCTGGAGGTCCGTACCAAAAGTAGACAAAGGCACAAGATATGAAAATGAGGCTATGAAGGAATCCGCGTTGAAGTCGATTCCACTGGTCGCTATCGGTTACCGAGTATGAGGCAATAATTCCTACAATTAGTGGTGCAAGAATTTGAACAAATACCTGGAAATTGCCACGAATCTGCATTGATCCCCAAGAAAGAGATAAGCCAACATATACGGACCATGGGAGCCAGAGCTTCCATGGGAATAGAATCTTACGGTGACGCGACTTTGTTGCAAGAATAAGAAGGCCAGCTATTATGAAGAGAGACCAAATGAAACCCTGATATTGAAGTCCGAGAATTCTAATACCTGTAATACATGATAATCCTGCAAAATAGGGTACCAAGTTTAAGTAGAGTGACTTGCGTGATTGTGATTGCATCTTCGCTTGACACCGCCATCCAATCTTGGATCAAAGTCGCAGCCGGCGTCCCTGAAGCGACACCCTCCGCAATCTCTACAATCGATAGATGAGTGAACCAGGCTGACTGGCATTCCGTCCAGCAGTACGAGGAATCGTAGGCATGAGCAATCCTCGCAAACATGCGTCAGCCGCATTGTCTGCCACTTAAATCAGAATACCACCGCCGTGAATACGGAGGGCTGGGGGAGATCGGGGGACAAGGCAAGCAGACCGTCGTTACCCTCGCTCGTACTTCCTGGGGGCGCGATCCTGGAGTGGAGGAATGTCCAATGTTCAGTCTGGCATAGCTACCTGCTGAATTGAGGGTTGCGCTTCCGTCCATCGACGGTGGGAGGCGTGAAAGTCAAGAGCGCAGTTGGTTGATGCAGTCGTCTGGCTCTGTCGCGGGTAAACATGACGTGGTGCTGCTATCACAGCGGAAGGCCGCCAGAGACGATGTCTGCGCCGGGTGATCGTCCCTCCTCCGCCACGAAAGCGAGGTGCCGCACTGGCGATTCGAGACTGCTCCCAATGTTAGGTCTTTCCGGTAATAGCGTCTTCGAAGATCTTCATGATCAGTTTGTAGTTCCTTTCCGCAGTGTAATGAGCTTCGTATTGGGCCCTAGCCCCAGCTGCGAGTCGATGTCGAAGCTGCGGATCGCTCCACAGCAGCTGTACCGCCGATGCCAACTCCGAGGCGTCACCAGGCTCAACCAACAGACCGGAAACACCTTCTCGAATCAATTCCTCGACACTCCCGATTCGCGATCCGATGACGGGTGTGCCACATGCGAAGGCCTCCACGAGTGCCGTTGGGAGTCCCTCATAACATTCGGAGGGGAATACCAGGAGACTCGCTTCCCGCATCAGGGCGATCACCTCCTCCCGAGAACGAAAGCCCAATAGCTCGGTTTGAACGTGGTTACCCCGCGCGACGGCTTCCTCTACTTGAGGCCTCAGAGGCCCGTCTCCCACGACGTTCAGTGGAATCCCGGGGAGGTTCTCCCATGCCCGTAGGAGTGTGCCTATACCCTTTTCCCGAGAGAGTCGACCAACGAACAACGCATAACCGGAGTCGGCGACTCGCGGGCCCGGATCTGGGTGAACGAAGTTTGGTTTGACAATGATCTTGTCCTCGGGTAACCCGCCCTCGATGAGTTTGCGACGCGCGAACTCAGTCAGAGCAATGTACCTGTCGACGTTCTCGTCCCATGCGTTCGCTATTTGGTGGAACAGCAGCATTTGGCTGGCGTCAACTACTCTTGGGCACACGAGTAATTGTCGCTGCCCAAGCATTGCCGCGACGGCCCCGGATTGCATGCGGGAGTTTCTGTAGCACGCGTGCCGAACACCTGGCCAGGCGCATACTTCCCAATGCAGAGTTCGTAGGGTCGTCCGTTGCGCTGAAGGGTTGCGCCCAGACAGATCAATCGGTAGTTGGGTACCGTCTGAAGCACAGGGACACCGGCAGATACTCAGGCGGAGTAAGCACCAGGTGAGATCAGCGGAAACGTGTTGTGGAAATGAACGTTTTGGGGACGCTGCCGTTCCAGGATTTTGCGGATCGAAGCTATGCTGTCAGTTGCCCAGATCGTTCGGCGGAACAGGTCGGTACGCCGCCACGCAGAGTAGGTTTCGATCTCCGCGTTGTGGCGTTCGTAAACGGTTACCTCATGCCCGGATCGTCGGAGAAGGTCGCGCTCGCCCTCGAAGACGACGTCTTCACCCCTCGGGGTTTGGTACTTGTCGTGGACAAGGAGGATCCGCATGGCACCATTATTATTCAAGATACTCTAGAACGCTGTCACGTGGACTGGACTCTCCAAAAGGACCGTGCGTTCCCCCTGAACGTCGGTTCAACACACGGATTTTCGTGCGGTGTCAACCTTAACAACCTACTGAGACACTACGGCCGCCCCCCGTAGGGAGGCGGTGCGCTCGGAATTTCTGAGACAACTACGTCAGAGTGTGTGGTGGCTGTGGGGTGATATTGAAGGGCATGGACCTATCGAGATCACGGGGGGGCTGCCGCCGGCTGCAACGCAGTACTCGAAGGCACCGATGTCGGTGAATGCCCCCTTGGGCCGACGACAACCGAGGATGTCCTGAGGCACATCGGCAAGATCGTCGCCAGCATTGACTGCAGGGCTATTTTGCGAAAGTGAGAAGTCGTTGGTTCCTGGGCTGACAAAACCAGGAGGCAGCGAGAGTGACTCCAGATCTTCGGATCTGTTCGTCTGCCACTCTGCAAGCGACCAGTAATAGTCGCCCCAGGGCTCGGAAACGATGGGGAAGATGATGTCCGTCGCAGAGCCATGGTAAAGATTGTTGTCAAGTGATGGGAGCTGATCCGAGGTTCCTCACGTGCGCTGCCCCACACCCAGAAATGAACTGCGACGGACCCCGAGTCGACAACGATGTTGTTGTACACACGTGTGTTGGCCGTGTAATCCAGGCCGCCGTTTCTTTCGTTGCCTGCAATGAGGATTCCGGTACCCTCGACGTCGGTGATGGTGTTGTTGTAGAGTATGCGTCGTAGGATTCGCGGATCGCGATGCCGGTGCCGTCCTCTTCGGGATATGGCAAGCCCACCCGCACGGTACCTACGATGACGTTGTTGATGGCCCAGTTTGGCCCCTCAGTTGCTCGAAGAACAGGCCGGCAATCTTGTTGCCAATCATCTTCGAAGACTCGACGACGTTGCCTGATCCGCCATGATCCAGCCAGATGCCACGGCCATTGTTGTAGTTGGCGGTGTGCCGGACGATCCGGTTGTTGGTGGGCCTGTCGTAGATCATCTTGATGCCACCGGCATGCCAGCCCGGACCGTACCGCCATGAGTTGTGGGATGTCTCGTTGGAATCGAGAAGACAGTCTGAACCGGATAGATTAATGCCGACCCCACCGTTGCGGTTGACGACGGTGTTCAGGATCACGGCCCCGTCATAGGGCTTGATCCCCTCCATGTTGTTGTTGCTGACCTGACAGTTTCGAATCTCGTGACAAGACCTGACGAACATTGCAGGAGTCCAGAGATCATTCGCGACGTGTTCGACCCTCAGACCGATCCACACCACGTAGTCGATCCAGTACGCATGGATGCCTCGGTCTCGGGTCGCGACCTCAACGAGCCGATCATTCACGTCGCCCGAGTGACGCACATAGTACCTGCCAGCCGTCGCGTCGACCCTGAACGTGCCTTCTCCCATCTCCCCCGCAGTGAGGACCTGGGTCAACCTGTTCCCATCGATGAATACCATCTCACGCCGTTTGGAGAGCGCGCCGTAGTCAGGCCAGTCGCTTGGAAAGGTCACTGGGGGCAGCGGCTGACGTGCCACGCTCCAAGTGTTGTTCCCCTCGTTAGTCCATCCGGTCACGACATCGCTGCCGCGGATGGCGACCGCACCCTCGTCCCCAGGGTAGGCTCTGATCACGATCGGATCGGCTGCGGTGCCCGATCTCGGCAGCTCGACTGCCTCTCGATACACCCCCGCCATGATCGTCAGGGTGTCGCCCGGCCACAGAACCTCAGTCCCTCTCCCCAGGGTCTTGAAGGGGTGATCCGGCGAGAGGCCATCGTTGGAGTCCGATGCCCCCGGATGGTTAAGCCCAACAAAGAACTCGCGCTTCTGAGGAGCAGAGGTAGGCTCTGGCTGGTTAAGGGTGCTCGTGGATGGCACGACGGCAGTCCCGTCCGCCGAGTCGCTAGCTGGAGTCGGAGTGAGCACATCTGAGGCGCCCTGCGTCGGAGTGATGTCCGAACTCCGTGCGCTGCCCCGAGCTCGGGGATTGACTGACCCCCCGAAGGTGCATGCGAGCGCCACGGACAAGATACTGGCGATCGAATAGGCCGCGCTGTGGCCACAACGCCGGCAGATCGCGCGACTGCGGCTGCCACTTGGATTCCTCGCGGAGGATTTTTCCGCCGGGCGGTGAACGTGATACGTGGTTACGGGTGACGTTGAACCCGAGCCTGCTCTCAGGATGAGCGCGAGTTTCATGTTGGATTCTCGATCACGACCCTGAGACGTTTACCTGATGTTGCCAAACCGGTCAAGATCGGGTGGGGGTGCATCGTGGCGTGTAAGGAACGCGCTGTTTCGCCGCCCTGCTCACGCTGCACAGTCTGGAACCCCTTTGCCACCTCGATAACGGACACGACAGACGAGGAGCGAGCGGACGAGCGTCTGTGAGGGTTGATGTTCAGTTCTTTCGAAGGGGTTCATCGGATGTCGGGAACATCAAGAAGGCCACCTCGTGGGGAGGTGGCTGGCGCGCAGGGTTTGCGAGATACATCAAGGTGTTTTGTTCTGTCCGAGCAGCTACGGCATCGCGCTGGACCACATCGAGGTGTCGCCGGACTCGAGGCCATCGGTAAACAGTTCTGGGGGACTGCCGGCCTCGACGCAATACTCCAAGGCACCGATGTCGGTGAATGCCCCCTTGGGCCGACGACAGCCGACAAGATCGTCGGTCACCTCGTCGAGATCGTCTCCGGAGTCGATGGCAGGGCTGTCGAGTGAGAGTGAGAAGTCGTTGGTTCCTGGACTGACAAAATCAGGAGGCAGAGAGAGCGACTCCAAGTCTTCGGATCTGTTCGTCTGCCACTCGGCAAGCGACCAGTAATAGTCGCCCCAGGGCTCAGAAACGATGGGGAAGATAACGTCCGTCGCAGAGCCATAGTAGAGGTTGTTGTCGAAGTGATGGGAGCTGATCCGAGGTTCCTCACGTGCGGTGCCCCACACCCAGAAATGAACTGCGACGGACCCCGAGTCGACAACGATGTTGTTGTACACACGTGTGTTGGCCGTGTAGTCCAGGCCGCCGTTTCTTTCGTTGCCTGCAATGAGGATTCCGGTGCCCTCAACGCCGGAGATGGTGTTGTTATACAAATACACGTCATACGATTCACGGATTGCGATGCCAGTGCCGTCCTCCTCCGGGTACGCCAGGCCCGCTCGCACGGTACCGACGATGACGTTGTTGATGGCCCAGTTTGGCCCCTCAGTTGCTTCGAAGAACAGGCCGGCAATCTTGTTCCCTTCCATCACGGATGCTTCCACCACGTTGCCTGATCCGCCATGATGCAGCCAGATGCCACGGCCATTGTTGTAGTTGGCCGTATGCCGGACGATCCGATTGTTGGTGGGCCTATCGTAAATCATCTTGATGCCGCCGGCATGCCAGTCCGGACCGTACCGCCACGAGTTGTAGGATGTCTCGTTGGAATCGAGAAAACAGTCCGAGCCGGAGAGGTTGATGCCGACCCCACCGTTGCGGTTGACGACGCTGTTTAGGATCACGGCCCCGTCATAGGGCTTGATCCCCTCCATGTTGTTGTTACTGACCTGGCAGTTTCGAATCTCGTGATAAGACCTGACGAACATGGCAGGGGTATAGAGGTCGTTTGCAACGTGCTCAATCCGCAGGTCATTCCATACGACAAAATCGATCCAATAGGCGTCGATGCCATGATCACGTGTGGCGACCTCCACGAGCCGGTCATAGAGGATCCCCGAATAGCGCACGTAGTACCTGCCGGCCGTCGCGTCGACCCTGAACTTTCCCTCGGCCAGTTCCCCCGCTGAAAGAACCTGAGTCAACGGATTCCCGTCAATGAATACCATCTCACGCCGTTTGGAGAGTGCGCCGTAGTCAGGCCAGTCGGACGGGTATGCCACCAACGGCAGGGGTGACCGGGACACGGTCCAAGTGTTATTCCCCTCATCAGTCCAGCCGGTGACCTCATCACTACCGCGGATGGCGACGGCGCCTTCGTCACCGGGAAACGCCCGAATCACGATTCGATTGGCTGCGGTTCCCGATCTAGGTAGCTCAACGACTTCCCGATAAACTCCAGCCATGATGTTCAGGGTATCTCCCGGCCAGTTTCCTGCGTCCCGCGTCCAATGGTCCTGAACGGAGAATCCGGCGCCAGGCCGCTGTTTGAGTCGGAGGCGTTCGGGTGGTTGACTCCCACATAGAATTCGGTTGATTCGGCAGTGCATACCAGAAGGGAGCAAAGGACGGGGACCACGAAAAGGCGAATCCAATCATCCGCCCCAACGTGGAACAGCTTGCGGCGTGCGGTGCGGAGGGTATGGGGCTGTGGATCGGCGTTAGTCGGCCTCTGCGGTTGCATACGTGACCCTCCTGAACAACCTGGCCTTCATTCACTCTTGCGTATGTCTCATCCGCAGCCTTTTTAGATATGGGGGGCAATCCGCGGCGTGACTGCGGTCACAGGTCGAGCTTCTACCGCGTGGCGAAAGAAACCTGGCGCGCAGGGGATTCGCCCCCCCATCGAGGCCTCTGCCGAAGGCGCGTCATGCTTTGACGCGGATGTGTTGTGGGCGCGACAACCTCGTTCGGGGGGATGAAGGACGAGGGGATTTACTCCTCAGTCGCTGAAAGACCTGGGCACAGAGCGCAGCCAGCACACGCGGGACGAGAATACTGGTAGCGACGGCCACGGTTGAATCACATTCGAAAGCGGTGGGAGGGTTCGAGAGGATCAATCCGCCTGAGCAGAGCGAACAGCACCATCCGGACAAACATGGTGAGGCCTTGAAAACCCAACGAGGCGAGTGAAGGGCCTGGCCTCGTTGTTGCGGACCCGGGGAGGGACAACCGGGCAACGTTGCGGCGGGGCCGCGCTGACGCGCAGTCAAGTGCGTCATCTGCTCAATCCACCGACGTGAACCTTACCTGACGTCGGTCCTCACCTAGTGTCCTGAGTTAGAAATTCATTTACAATATTTTGCTTTCGGTGTAGCCTCCATTCATGATGAAGGGGAGGACGCCGATGGCACGTGGGAGACCAATTCCTGCTGTGGTGCTGACGGACGAAGAACGAACGACGCTTGAGCGTTGGACGCGGCGCCCGACGACGGCCCAGGCGCTGGCGATGCGCGCCAGGATCATCCTGGTGAGCGCCGACGGGCTACCGATCACGACCGTTGCAGGACAGGTGAACGCGACTCGAGTTACGGTAGGGAAATGGAGAGCGCGTTTCCTGAGCAGCGACTGGATGGTCTGCTCGATGAGGCTCGACCCGGAGCTCCGAGAACGATCACGGATGAGGACGTCGAACGGGTCGTGGCCATGACCTTGGAGTCTGCACCCAGGGATGCGACGCACTGGAGCACACGTTCCATGGCCGCAGCTTCGGGGTTGAGCCAAAGCGCGGTAGTCGGATTTGGCGGGCATTTGCCCTCCAGCCCCATCGCTTTGAGACCTTCAAGCTGTCCAAGGACCCTTTGTTCATTGAGAAGGTCCGAGACATCGTGGGCCTTTATCTCAGCCCTCCGGACAAGGCTATGGTCTTGTGCGTCGACAAAAGACCCAGGTCCAAGCCCTGGATCGGACCCAGCCCATTCTGCCCATGAGACCCGGTCAGATCGAACGGCGAACCCATGACTACGTCCGCCATGGCACCACGTCGCTGTTCGCTGCGCTAGACATCAAGACAGGCGAGGTCTTGGGTGAGTGTCATCGTCGCCATCGCTCCATCGAGTTCCGCAAGTTCCTCGACGCCATCAACGCCGCGGTCCCTGAGACTTGGACTGCCACCTGATCCTCGACAATTACGGAACGCACAAGACAGCCCTGATCCGTCGCTGGTTGGCCAAACGACCCCGCTTCCATCCCCACTTCACGCCGACGGGTGCCTCCTGGCTCAATCTCGTGGAGCGCTGGTTCGCCGCGCTGACCGAAAAGCAGATCCGCCGCGGCACCCACCGCAGCACGAGACAGCTGGAAGCGGCGATCTACAACTACCTCGACACATACAACGAAAATCCCAGACCGTTTGTCTAGACGAAAACCGCCGAAAAGATGCTCGCTTCATTAGCCCCTTTTGTAGACGGACTTGCGACTCGGGACACTAGAACCGCATTTGGCTCACTTCCGCTCGGTAATCTATTGATTGGTGAGGTATCCCAGGTGTAAGGGGGGTCCATGATGGACCTACCGGTCTTGCTCATCGCTTTTGATCGCCTAGACACTACCGAACGAGTGTTCCGCGAAATCCGAACAGCGCAGCCTCGCGTCTCTACGCCTATGTGGACGCTCCCCGCGCGGGATCCCCCTACGAAACGCGAAGGTGGAAGACGTGCGCAACCTCATCAAACGCGTCGACTCGCCCTGCGACGTTGTCACCTTCTTCCCCGACGTCAACCTGGGTGCACGCCGCGGGGTAAGTGAGGCCATTTCTTGGTTCTTTTGTCACGAAGAGATGGGCATGGTGCCAGACGCGATTCCTGCATCGCCGGACTTTTTCCGTTTCTGTCAAGAGATGCTCCTTGCCTACAGAACTGATACGCGAGTGTTTCATGTGGGCGGAACTGCCGTACCTGTGTCGACCAGGAGTGGTGAGCCGCTTCGTATTCTTTCATACGGATCCGCTCATGGGGTTGGGCTTCGTGGCGCCGAGCATGGGGAAAGTACAGCTTAGATGGCGGGATTCGATGATTTAGTGAGGTGCAATTCGATTCGGAGTTGTGTGACCGGCTTACGTTCGGAGAACAACTGGCTACAGTATTTTCACCGATCCTCCAGGGGGCTATCGATTCATGGGACTATCAGTGGACTTTTGCAATGATAAGAACCATGCCCTTGCCATAATTCCCGTTGGAATCTGATTCCTAATATTGGATTTGGTTAAGATTCACTTCACAGCAGGAACCCACGCTTTTTGTTTGGCGAGTTTGCCGATAGAGAAATTGGGTGGCGCTTCGTAAAACCAGAGTTGATAGCGCCAGACTATTCGGTAGAGGAATTCCTGAATATGCCGTGTTTAGGTATCGAACGACGAAGTATGTACTGAAGAAACTGGGCCTTTTGGGAGTGACATATCGCGCGCGAGGCTGGATCAGGAGCTGGAGCGGGGTCTCCGATGGTTTAAAGATAGAGATCACGACGCTAGACCCACGAGCCCCTTTCTGGCGAAGCATCCGGCGATCGCATCGCCCCTGGAAGATCGAAACTCGTTGAGGGTGCATAACTGGCGGTCACCGGGACTTGGCGGACGACGGGGATCCAAAATTGCCCATCGATGCCTAGGGCCGCGGCGAAGATATAGGCTGCTTTTCGCAAGGGGACCGGATCGGAAGCGGGCGTGAAGCATTAGAAGCGGACCGCAGGCTACATTCGATCCGTTCGCCGGATCCAGTTGTCCGTCACGCTCTTCAGAGCTTCGTGGGCGGATAACGGCCGTGCTTGAGGTCTGGGAAAGGGCGACCTCAAAGATCCGCGGTCATGGTTTCCCGCTGGCTGGAGTCCATGGCCAACCATGCTCCAGGGCAAGAAGCATCTGATCGCGATCGAGAGGATCGATCACCAATCCGTTCTGCCCATCCTCTAGGAGGTCGGCGTGCGCCCGCGTTTACTGGAGGCAAGCGAAGGCCGCCCCGCGGCGGCTCCTTCGTTCGTACGATCCCCCACTCGTCCTCAAGTGAAGGAGCCGAGCGATGGCCGCACCAAGGAACAGAGGGAGGTCTTTGGGTTGAACAGACGGATGCCATATCGCCCGGACACCACGCCGGTCGCCAGCCTACGCAGAGTGGGTGCTGGCCTCCGCCACCGCGAGGAGGTCAAAGGCGCCTGCCTCTACCGAGAGGGGGGCTAAATAAGTGGATGGAGGCCGAGCGCTTGCGCGGATGATCTGCTTAAGTAGTCGGCGCCAGTGATCCGGGCGGAGCTGGCGTCTGAGTTCAGTTGACTGGGGTTGCGCCGCATGGACCGCCGCCGCCCAAGATCGGCGGAAACGGCGTACGGAAGCCCTGATGATTGGACTACGGTCCACCAGAAGGACTCTGCGGCTTGAGCTCACACCTTCCGCTCCGTTGGTGAAGACATTAGGTGGGCCAGGGACTAACCTCGGCGAAAAGCTTCCCGCAGCGCGGAGTTGGCGCGTTCTGTGTGGGTCGTGGCGTTCACCCACGAATGATGGGAACTCTGGCTCGGTTCCCCACCGAACAGCTTTGAGAGTCCGAATGCCCATTGGTTGGAACGACCACATCTGGTCCCAGTGCATCGAGGGTGGCGCCGAGCCGCCGCGGCAGTTGGCGAATTTTTGCCGTTTAGAGAGTGGTGGAAGATCAAACGTGAAACCCGGGAAGTGAGCGAGATGTACACCCGTGCGCACCACCGACTCGAGCGCCGCGCGATCGTAGATCCGTTGGGTTCTTGAAGGGTGAAAACCCTGATAGAGACGTACAGCCTGTATTGGCCGAGACCATGGTAGAAGGGTATCCGGTATGGGGAGAGCATGTTTAGCGGAAGTTAACGCCGACTCACGACGCGCCTGTCCTCGCTGTACCCCGTCGCGACTACGAGCTGGATGTCTGAATCGTGCTGACCGGGTCGCTTACGTCTCATGCCCGCCGCCACGCCACAATCATATCGACTGACATGGTGACCTCCGTCAACGTTGCGCCGACTGCCATGCCAAGGTGTGAAAACACGAGCGCGAGTCCTGCAGAAACGCCAAGGCCAGCAGCGCTGACGCTCAGCGCCACAAGAGCAAACGTACGGTCGTGCCCGCGAGCCAGAAGACCCTGAACTCCAATGATGTCCGTGATGGCCATGAATGGCGCCGCGAGCAGCAGAATCCGCAGAACGGGGACCACCGACTGATATCCAGGCCCAAAGAGGATCGCCACCGCGAGGAGCCGACGGAATGCCCGCCGCTGCCGCGGCAATGGCCAGTGCCAACCCCCAGTTCAGGAGCCGGCGGCGGGAGTGCGCAGCGGCGGCACGGTCGGCTGACTCCGACGCGGACATCCGCGGGAAAATTCTTCGAGAAACCGTGTTCAGCGGCTGCGGCCCAGCGCGCAATCTTGTCGCCACCGCCGTAGTACGCCTGCGCCGGCGTGGCAGTCGCACAAGAACCCGAGGTCCGGCTGCGCCGAAGAGTCCACCGCCTGCCTGTCGCGAAGACCGGCGCCCCCTCCACCGAGAGTCCGAAAATATCCGACCAGGCCGGCGCGGCTCCGAGTCCGCCTTCGCGGGAGATCCCACCGTCATCACGACGGTATCGACGAGCGAAGCGAGTGCATAGGCGGCGAGGACCCGCCAGCCGTCGTCTGGGGAACGAACAATAACGAAGATTGCTACGGTGGCCAGAAGGCGAGTCGTGATAGTAAGGGCCGCGGGTCTGGTCAGGTCTTCCCGGCAGAGAAAATACCACCAGGGTCCGAGCCCGGCGACCAGGGCCCAACTGACGGCCAAGAGTGGGGTACAGCGGATGAGCCTGGAATGCGGGCACGATCCCGAGCATGAGAAGGCCAACAAGTGCAGCGAGCACGAGCAGACTCCGCGTGCTGCATATATCCGGCGACCCGGCCCCCTCCCATGGGCAGTTCCATTCGCCCCTGAGCCACTGCCCTTGCGCCCGTCATCGTGAACCCGTACTCGATGAGGGTGAAGAGGGCGGCTGTTCGAGGGCCGACTCGAACCAGGACGCCCCGCGTGTCTTCCCAGTTATCGCACAAGGAACGGGATAGTGACAAATGATGTAATCGTTGAGCGTTGATTCGGACACCGAAAATACATGCCGAGGAAAGGCGGAGGCCTAACCCAGGCTGTGGGACGTCGGGGCGTCGATTCATTCACGTATTGGCGCTGCGCGTGATGATGGTCTTCACGTAGCTCGAGCCACTCGTCGACCGCTCGACCAGAAGGCGAGGTTAGATGGCTCGCCCCGCGGGCGCCTCCACTGCATTATGCACTTGGCCTGAGAAAGGCATGTCTGACCTACGCGGAGTCCCCGAGCGCGGCATCGAGGAGGCGTCGGGTGTGGTAGCGCCCCCTCCTCGAAGCTCGCAGGAATTGACGATTCGCTTGGGAGGCGTCGTACGGCGCACTATGATCTTGGTTCATACACGTCGGGGGCAGGCTGATCTTCATGGTGAAGTTGGTCAAGCGATTCAGATTGGCTGCCCTGGCTCTTCTCACCGTCATTGCAGCCATCTCTCTTTCATTGGAATCTACCGTGCTGCATTCACCGAATCTGGGAGCGGTGATTTCCAATGGAGCCCCAGTCGACTCGTGCTGGATCGAGAGAACCCTTACAAGATTTATCTGGATTTGGTAGCACGGGACGCCCTTCGATCTGAGGAATCGCCGTTCATCCTGAATCAACATGCTGACTATCCCGCGTCGACCTACGTTCTACTCTGGCCATACGCGGCTTTCGACTCGCCCGTCGCCAAGAACCTGTGGTTGGTGTCGAATCTCTTGCTCACAGCAGTATTCCTCATCGGCATTTTTCATCTCTCCGGGATGGAAGTTCGTTCGACACGGCTGTGGCTGATCGTGCTGTTCGTCAGTTGTACGCCCTTCCGTGCCGCCCTCGGCAACGGACAGCATGGGTTCTTCAGTCTGGCTTTCGTCGTTCTGGCGGTCATCTTCGCTCGGAGAAATCGTGTACTGTCCGGTTTGTTCTTGGCGCTTTCTTGGCTGAAGTTCACTCTCACACTTCCTCTCTCTCTGTTTTTCGTGGTACGGCGTCGGTTTGACATCTTGGCTGTAGCATTAGTTTCACAGTTGTTCCTTTGGTTTCTTGCGAGTTGGTGGATTGGATCACCCACGCCCTCGGTCGTGGCAGACTACGTAGAGGCCCTGAGTAAGTTCCCAGTAACTGGAGACATTGACACGTTCGGCGTCCTTGTCAAATTGGGCCTGCCCGCAGAAAGTCTGGCGCCGTATGCGATGTTTGTCCTGTTCATTCTGACTGGGATTATCGCGTTGGGAATGCGCGACGATGAGGATCTCCTGATTCTGAGTTTCTTAGCAATAGCATCGTGTATTGTTCTTGTCCACCATGAGTATGACAACATTGTTCTCGCTATTCCACTGGCTTATGTCTTGTCAAAGAAGGTGATTGACGTACCGACTATTTCCTTCCTATTGTGTATCGTTTCAGCCTGGTACGCTCGTAAGATCCTGAGCTCGCTGGGGAATGGCTGTCGCTGTATGACCGTGGTGTAGAGAGCGTCGTTTTCTATTCCATAGCGCTCTTGTTTTATGGCAGTTGGATGTTCTTCTTGGTACGTGCGGGTCGCCGCTGTGCAGTCTGAGAGGGTGGTGGTGCTGCTCGTTAGGTGTTTTGGGCGATCCGGCGGAGATTCCGGGTAGGCGACGCCTTGAGAGGTGCGTGGAAGGGAAGGCGCGGGGGGATCTGCGCCGGATCCTTGCGGGATCAACAAAGTGCGCTGGAATCAGGGCTGATTTCCTTCGTCTCGCGGGTGGACGGTCGAGGCCGCTCTTGGAGGGGCGGATGATCCTGGAATGCCGGGAAGAGGCACGTCCGGCCGTCTCGGAGCCGGGGCGGATCGATGGCACTGATGCGATCGAAGCCTCTATTGCTCATACCCAAGGGCCTTCAACGCATCCCTCGTCGCAGCGTCGATGGCAGGTGCCGCGCCAGGGTGCGGGTGGGATTCGTGCGTCTGGCACCATTTGTCAAGCGCGTGACGAAGCTCGCCGGCGGTCTCTTCTTGACTCTGGAGCAGATTCTTCTCTTCGGCAAAATCGTCGGATATTGAGTAGATTTCGTCATGGCCGTCGGAGGACCAGATGTACTTGTAGTCCCCACGAATAATGCACCGTAGGTCTCGATCAAATGGCGTGTAGTCGAACTTCGGCGCCTCGTGTCCTATTGCGACCCTCAACATTCCGACGGAGTTCGGGTACTCTGCAACAACTATTTGGTTCTCGATAGTACTACTGAGTGGGACGTGTGGATCACGTCCGGAGACGTCATCAGGTGAAATATTGGCAAGGTCGAAGATGGTGTCCATGATGGCAACGTTCGAACCATTTCATGAACAACTGCCGGCTCAATATCTTGAGGAAAGCGAATAATCAATGGTATGTGGATGAGAGTGTTGTAGAGACAGAATTGATGCTCGATAAATCCGTGCTCTCCAAAGTTCTCTCCGTGATCGCTGGTCAGGATCACGATCGTGTTGTCGAGCGTCCCCTGCTTGTCGAGGAAGGCAATGATATGCCCGACGTGGTCGTCAAGATATGAGATCTCTGCCTCGTACATTTCAGCCATGACCCGGAGTTCGATCGGGCTCAACTGGTACTGGGGGAGGTAGAACCTCTCTGGGACGATGTTGACCGGTTCAATCCTCTCGAGCACGTCGTCCGACCATTTCGTCGAACTGTAGCCTGATCGAGGGTAACGAGGGAGATGCGCTGCCATGAGGTTGACGAATGCGAAGAACGGGCGACGGTCGCTCCGACGCGTTTCGAGCCAGCCGGAGAGCAGGGAGGTGGTGCGGGGGGCGTACTGGAGGTCATAGCGCCGCCCGAGTGCTCGAAGAGCTTTGATGACGGCTCGCTCCAGCAGGGGGCGTCGCCAGGTTTCGTGGAACTCGTCAAACCCCTGCGCGAAGCCGTTGGCGATACCCACGAAGGGGTTTTCGCTGAATCCTGCTGACGCGTATCCGCTCTCCGTCAGGCGTTCTGCAAGCGTGACGAACTCGTCGCGCAACCGGGTGTTATCCATGCCGCTTGATGTTGGGAAGGATACAGGCCAGTAAACATCGACGCGTGCGAAGGCACGGTCCAGGGGGCGGTCGAGAAGGCGTTGAGAAACAGTAACCCACCTCGAGCGAGTTCGTCGATGTTGGGCGTTGCGAGCGTCGTGTTGCCATAGCATGAGAGCCGGTCCGCCCTCACCGTGTCGAGGACGATCAACATCACGTTGGGTCGTTGTTGGCGTGTCTCGGCTGGCGGGGTCCCCCCGGCACGAAAGAGTGTGTGGAGGTCCGGCGCGAGGAACACCATTGCGAGAACGGCGATGCTGAAGGCCAGCATCGCCGTTTGCGCGGCTCCCATAACGCGATTCACCCCTGGGGTGGATTTCGCAAAACGCCGCTCTAGAGCGAATGAAATCGCACTAAGAAGAGCAATCGAAGTAAGGAGAACAACGGTGCGGGAGATTGAGACAGATTCCTTGAGGAATCTGAGTGAGACAACCAACAGGCCGGTGAGCGCGACACTGAGGGCAGCGAGTGGGAAGAATCCCACGAACTTGCCTGTCAGTCGCCTCGAGATGAGGCGAAGCGCGATCAAGCCAAAGACAAGGAGCCATGAGATCGCTATGACAAGCGTTGTGTGAATCAGGAGTGAACTGAAGCTGATGAAGGTTGGTTTGTACAGTACGTAGTCCAGGACTCTCGAGGGGTGACCCCAAAGCTCGAACAGTGCGAAGTCAATCAGCCCTACCAGGCAGCCGAAGGTGGCGGCGACGATGAGCGCGTCAGAACACGATGCCTCACGCGGTCGGTTCGAAGGGGCGAGCGCACTCTTGTCTTCCGACATGCATTCACCTTCTGCGTGAACATGGGCTCAAGGCCATTGAAGATCTTACCTTGAGCGGAGGCCGTTCGTCCGGAAGCTGTGTGGCGACCGCCCGGCCTCGAGGGTCGGGTTGGGGCGGGTGGTGTATTAACATGATCTGCAGGGGATTTAGGGCTGTTTCCGCGGCACCCCGAGCCCGGGCGAGTGTGATTCTGATGCGTGAGGCGGGAGGGGAGGCCGGCGCTTGGAGCCCTGTGTGACGATCATGACCACGACTCTTCCCACGCTCAACGTACTGGGAACCAGTGTAGCTGCCGTGAATCCGGAGGCCGCTGTGCAGTTGATCACTGGCTGGCTTTCAGAGGAGATGACGGGCCGGTACGTGAGCGTTGTTGACGTTCACTGCATCATGCAGAGCTACCGACGTCCAGATGTCCGGCGAGCCTACAACTCGGCGGACGCCTGTGTCCCGGATGGAATGCCGTTGACTTGGGTCGGGAGGTCACGCGGGAAACGCTCAATGAGCCGCGTCTATGGTCCTGATCTCATGCTCGCTCTACTCCGAGATGCCTCAAGAAGCGGGTGGAGCAACTTCTTCCTCGGTGGCGCCGAGGGTGTTGCCGACGACCTGAAGAAGAACATGGAGCATCGCTTCCCTGGGCTAAGGGTCGTTGGGACATACACTCCCCCGTTCAGACCATTTACTTTCGAAGAAAAGGAAGCTCTCATCACGATGATCAACGAGCTCCACCCCGATCTGTTGTGGGTCGGTCTTGGCGCTCCGAAGCAGGATCTCTTCATGGCCGAGTTTCACAGCTTGCTGAACTGCAAGGTCATGATCGGAGTTGGAGCGGCGTTCGATTTCCATACTGGTCGGGTGCGACAGGCCCCTCGTTGGATGATGCGCATGGGTCTCGAGTGGTTCTTCAGGCTCTGCATGGAGCCTCGCCGGCTGGCGCCCCGATACCTCCGGAACAACCCGGCGTTCCTGTGGCACATCTTCCTGCAGCAGACCAGAATCCGAACCTATCCGCTCGACTAGGTTGATCCCATGCGAGCGCTGTGGCGCTGTCCTGAGCCCCTCTCAAGGGTATGTGAATGACATGCCAAGGCGGGTGAACAACCGGCGGTTCTGGTTGGGAGCCATCGTTGTTATCGGCTTGGCGCTGCGCCTGCCCGGCCTAGACGCGAACCTCACCGACCACAACACCTGGAGGCAGGCTGATACCGCGACGATCGCGAGGAACTTCCTGGAGGAGCCTCGGATCCTCTGGCCTCGCGTGGATTGGGGTGCGCCTGGACCAGGCTACGTCGAGGCTGAGTTTCAACTCCTCCCCTTCGTGACCAGCCTGATCTACCGGATATTGGGCGAGAACCCGATCTACGGTCGCCTTATCAGCATTCTCGCCACCGGTCTCTCCTGTTCGTTTCTTGACCGGATCGCTCGGCGGTTCTTTTCACATCGACTCGCCCTGGTGTGTGTGGCGATGTTCCTGATGGCGCCGGTCGTCTTCAGGTACTCTCGCGTGTTCATGCCTGACGCGGCCGCGCTCATGTTCGTGCTCTTCGCCGTCGAGCGGTTCCTGACGTTCCTCGACGACGATCGATGGAGCACCGTGGTTCAGTCTGCGGTGTCCATGTCGCTGGCCGCCCTCGTGAAGCCGACCGCCATCCATCTCGGGGTCGTGCTGATGGCTCTCTGGGTGTATCACCGCGGCTGGCGCAGTCTGCTCCAGCCGAAGCTCTTCGCGTTTGCCGCCATCTCGCTGGTGCCTCCCGTCGCGTACTACGTTCACGCTGCTTCGATCTACCTCACCTACGGAAACACCTTCGGCGTGATCGTCGGGGGCGACTCGAAGTGGGGAACCCTTGCTTGGCGTTTGGACCCCCACTTCTACTGGAACCTGGCGTTCATCGAGGCCGCCTGGATTCTCGGTCCGGTGGGGACCTTGCTCGCGATTGTTGGTCTCCTGAGATTCCGACCACCTATCTGGCGATTGTTGGTCGTCTCATGGGCGCTCGCCACGGCGGCCTACTATTTCATCGTCGCCCGGTACGCAGGCAACCCCGATCTGGGGCTCCACTACCATCTCTTTGCCGCTCCCTTGATGGCTCTGTTGGCCACAGGTGGACTCGCCGTAGTAGCGGAGGTTCGGGGCATCAGGCGATGGATGCTCGCCGCGCTGGCCGTAGGCGTCTTCGGCTATCAGGGAATCTGTGATGGATGGATTCTCGCGATGCGCGAGGGGCCCCGCTTCATCGAGGCGGGGCGAGCTGTCGCTCGTGTTTCCGATCCGGGCGACCTGATCCTGGTTCTTTCCCAGGATGTGGCGATGGACAAAGGCGTCCCGAACAACTTTGAGCAGGCGAACGTATTCTTCCACGCTCGCCGGCGCGGGAGGGTGCTCGCCCGAGATCGTCAGAGCAGGGAAGGTCTCGAGACAGCAATCACTCCCGAGCTCAAGTGGTTCGTCAACTTCCCATCCCTGAACGGCGCTGCCGACCCTTCGTTTCAGGACTTCATTGCGGAACGGATGACCAGGGTGGCGATAGGCGAAGACTTCGAGGTGTACAAAATCGAGCAGGCGCCGTTGACGACCTCGGGTAACGATCAACAGCCAGAACCGGGCGCGGAGTGTGGCCGTGAGCCCTTTCGTCTCGTGCTTCTTCTTAACACGGTCCTCAAGAAGACAAGAAGAGCTTTGGACGTGCTGACCAGGGCTCGAGCCGACGTCAGACTGCGGGCTGTCTCCACCAGGACCCGTGGCCTGAGGTAGAAGCGCCGGAATGCGCGCCTGGATGCCGCGATCAGGTCCGCCTCGGTCAGCCCGTGCGGTATGAAGGTGATGCGCTGGTGGGCCATCGTCTCCCACCTACCGGTGTGGACACCGTACTCTTCAGGGTCGTCTGAGAGGGAGCAGCCAGGCCAGACCGTCAGGAAGTTCTGCTGGAAGTGGGTGAGGCCGATGCTGGTCGCGAACTCGATGGTCTCCTCGAGGCTCTCCTTGGTCTCGGTCGGGAGCCCGAAGATGAAGTTCCCCTTGACCTTGAGACCAGCATTCCGGGCATGTCGCACCGCCTCGGCGATCTCCTTTTTGTCTGTGTTCTTCCTGAGGATCTTGAGGATGCGGTCACACCCGCTCTCGATGCCGAGCTCGATAAACCAGCACCCAGCCTCGCGGATTTTCCTGAGGCGGTCCTCGGTCATCGATCTTGCGTGGCCGATGCAGTACCAGCTGATGTTGGCCCGCTCGGATATGAGCGAGTCGCAAACCTGGAACACCTTGTCCCTGTTCAGGAGGAAGTTGTCGTCCAGGATCATCAGATCGCGCACGCCGTAGCGATCCTTCAGGTGTCGGATCATCGCGAGTGTGTAGCGGGCGGAGTGATGTCGCACGCGCGTGCCGAAGACGGTGTTATCGCAGAAGGTGCACGAGAATGGACAGCCGCGCGACGTGATGATCGAGGCCGCTGGCAGCCTCTTGGTTTCGAGCGCCGAATGGGGATAGCTTTCGGGGAAACCTGGAAGAAGGTCCCATGCGGGGAACGGGAGTTCGTCGAGGTCTTCGATTATGGGTCGTCGCGGGTTGACTTCAACCCCGTCCAGCCCGCTGCGATAGGCGATTCCGGCAACATCGGCAACAGGTTCACCTCGCTGGTACCTTGTTAGCAGCTCCAGGAACGTCAGTTCGCCCTCGCCGAGAACCCCGATGTCGAACGCTGGGAATCGCTTCAGGGTCGCCACAGGTACCGCGGTCACGTGGGCGCCACCGAGGACAATTGGCCTGTCGAATCCGGCGAGCCTCAGGCGTTCGGCGAGTTCGGCGGCGTTGTGAACGTTGACGGTCTTGGCCGAGATCCCTACAACACCAGGGTCGGCCTTCTCGACAAACCTGACCGCCTGGGCGAGTGTCCATTTTCTCGCCGACAGATCCAACACGTGTGGCGTGTGGCCATGTTCGCGGACGAACGAAGCGATGTGCAGGAGTCCCAACGGGGGGCAACACGTGTCCATCTCCGACAGATCCCAGTCGCCGTAGATCTGTTCGTGAGAGGTCGGAGGATCAACGAGCACGACCTTCACGGTCGCACCCCCGCACAAACCGAAGCACTTGAGTGCTACGTCGATTGTATCTCGATCCGGTGGGATGGCGGAAGGATCTCCTGTCAGCTGGGGGAGGATATCCGCATCGGCGACGATCCCCGCGCGCGGTCCGCGAGCTGCCCAAGTGGGACGACCGCATATCGCCGCCCGAGATTGTCGAGCAGCAGATGCAGCGTCTGCAGCTTCAGATGTCCGCTGAGCTTCATCGCTGGGAAGAAGGCGAGTTCACGGACGTCGTCGCCGCCGAGGAAGTCGAGGGGGTGGAGGAGTAGGGAGGGCTCGACGCGCATGGCGCGGCACAGGGCGAGCGCGGTGTGGAAGTAGAGCAGGGAGAGCGTGGGGGAGTAGGTGGCGATGTAGTGCAGGTAGCTGAAGTGGAAGGGGAGCCTGAGGATTGGCATCGTGGTCACGGGAATCTCAAGCAGCCGGCTTTCGCCGACCTCCCAGAGATAGGGCTTCAACGGCCGTTGCCCTTCCGCGAATCCGCCAAATAGGATCTTCCGTTGCTTCTTCTCTTCCGGGGTCAGCTTGGTGGTGTGGAAGTAATACCAGCGGGCGAGGGGGCCGAGGAAGGTGGGCAGGGTCGAGGCGTCGTAGAGGTAGTCGCGCTCCACGAGGACCTCGAGGGTGGCACGCGACAAGCTGTAGCCGGGTCCCCGGAAGCCCCGTGGGCGGTGCCCTGTCGCCGACTCGATGGCTTCCTCGGCGTGGGCGATCTCGTCGACCGTCTCTCCTTGGTATAGAGGTGGAGCCAGGGCTCGTGGTTGAAGCTGTGGTTGCCGATCTCGTGGCCGGCCGCGGCGATGGCCTGCAGGGCCTCGCGGTTCTTCTCGAGCGCGGCGTCCTGGCCGACGATGAAGAAGGTGATCTTCCAGCCGAAGCGGTCCAGGGTTTCGAGGATCCTCGGCACGACGAGGTCGAGGTAGGACGGGAAGGTCTCCCACCCGGCATCGCCGTGGGTCTTCATGTACGACCACTGGTTGTCGAGGTCGACCGAGAGGCTGCAGATCGGGAGCTGCTTCGTCATCGCGGTGACTGCCAGGGCCCGGAGTCTGCGCCCTGATCGGCGGCGGCCGACAGGAGCGGGTCGACCGCTTCTTCCGCGAGTCTGACCGTCTCGTTGACGTTGAGGGTGGCGTTGACGATTTGCGCCGAGTTGACGAAGAACACGCCCGGCAACGAGCTGCGCACCGGCGGCACGCGCTCCGAGTAGCCGAGCGTCGGCAGGGCGTACACGTGGCGTTCGCGAGACACCTGGAAGGCGAGCACGTCCTGCGGGTCGAAGGCCGGGTACATGGCCGACAGCGCCTCGACCGCGCGCTCGCCCCACTCGTGGTCGGGGATGTTGAATCCAGGGTCGTCGCTCGCGAGGTACCTCGGCAGGTAGACCAGCGCGTTGCCGCCGAACTGCTCGCGATCGACCAGAGCCGACATCTCGATCACCGCCGTGAACGGGAACCGGGCGTCGGTGATGTTGGTGACGTAGTAGGGCGAGCGGCTTCTTCAGCAGCACGGAGGCGCAGACGATGCCCTGGTACTCCACCTGCTCGAGAGGGTCTGCTCGTCGTCCGAGATGCCCGGACAGATCCGGGCCGCGATCGGCGCCGGCACGGTCAGCACGACCTGGTCGAACGGATGCGGGTGCCGCTGGCGGCTCGACGCAGATCCCACCGGTCTGCTCTTTCCTGACCGCGGCGACCGTCATGCCCAGGAAGATGTGGACGCCGCTTCCTCGAGCCGTCGACGGAAGGCGTCCAGGATGCGCGCGTAGCCGCCTGGCACGTAGCCGAACATCTCCTGCTTGAGGCCGGCCCGGCGCGCCGCATACATCCTCGCGATCGTGGCCCAGATGAAGGCCGCGGAGGTCCCGTGTAGTTCTCGCCGAGCTTCGAGCGCAGCAGCGGCAGCCAGATCTTCTCGAACGTCCGGTTGCCGGACCAGCGCGCAGCCAGTCCTCGACCGGGATCTTCTCGAGCTGCCGCCAATCGCTGATGCGCGAGGCGTGGAGGATGGTCGCGGCGAGCCGCGCCTTGTCGATCAGGCCGAGGGGCGGAAACCGCAGGAACTCGAGGCGCTCGACATCGAGAGGAGCCGGCCGTCGGTGTAGAAGCCGGTCCGCGCGGTCACCCACCGCATCTCCTGCTCGAGGCCGAGCTCCTCGAGGAGGGCCCGGGTGTAGCGTCCGAGAGCAGGGTGACGTGGTAGTGGCGGTCCCAGACCAGGTCGCCCAGGCGCCAGGCGCTCGCCAGGCCGCCGAGCTGCTCGGCGCGCTCGATCAGGTTCACCGACCGTCCGCGCTGCGCGAGGCGGAGGGCCAGGGTCATGCCGAGGATGCCGCCGCCGACGATCGCCCAGCGCTGGCCGTCGGGTGCGGTCATGTGTCGCGGCTCCGCGCTGGGATATCCGGGCGACCGCAGCGCCGCGACCTGGGCACGTCGATGGTCATGACGGCGGGTTGAGCTCCTCGACGCGCTGTCCCGCTGATGCGGTAGGGCAGGCCGCAGTGGCCGCAGGTGGTGTCCAGGACCGGCTCCTGCATCGACTCGAAGCGCAGCAGCAGGTGGCCGCAGCGGCAGACGCAGCCGACCGGGCGAGCCGGGTGGCCGAGCACCAGGTGGAAGTCCTCCACCGACCGGGTGACCAGGGCGCCCATGCCGACCATGGCGAAGCGGCCGATCACGAGTTCGTTGCCGATCACGCAGCCGGCGCCGATCGTGGCCCCGGCGCGGACCAGCGTCGGCAGCGTGTCCTCGTCGGGCTCCGAGGGACGGAGCCGGGCGAGGTCGACGGTGGTGGCGCGCGGGAAGCGGTCGTTGGTGAACACGGTGCCGGCGCTGATCATGACCCCGTCCTCGATGGTGACGGCGGTGCAGATGTAGACCATGGCGTTGATCTTGACCAGGTTGCCGATCTTCACGTCGTAGGCGATGTAGGACTTCTCGCCGACGATGCAGTCGCGCGCCGATGGTCGCGCCGTGACGGATGTGGACGTTGTCCCAGATCGACGTGCCGTCGCCGATAGTGACGCCGTCCTCGATGAGCGCGGTGGGGTGGATGCGGGTCGCCACGTCGTCCTCTCCCTTCCAGCTTACGCCGTCGCGCTCGCGCCGTTGCTGACGGTGATCCAGTGGTTCTGTCGCAGCGACTGGTAGGCGGCCTCGATCACCTGCACCGAGGCCAGGGCGTCGCTGGCCGTTGATCCGCAGCACCTCGTCGCCGCGGACGGCGCGGCTGAAGTTGAGGATCTGGTTGCGGAAGGCGCCGACCTTGTCGTACCCGGTGCCGAACGAGACCCAGTCGGGCGACGAGGACTGGCGGTACCTGGACTCCTTCCAGCCGACGATCACGGTGCCCTGGGTGCCGTAGACGCTGATGTAGCGGTTGAGCTCCTTGTTGATGCTCCACGACAGGTCGATGGTCCCCATCGCGCCGCGCTCGGAACGGACGAAGACCTGCACTGTGTCTTCGACCTTCAGGCTCTGGCTACGCCGGCCCTCCATGACCTGAACCTCCGCGAGCGGGCCGAGGAAGTAGCGGGCGATGTCCACCGAGTGGGTGCCGTTGTCGATGAGCACGCCGCCGCCGCTGATCTTCGGGTCGGAGTTCCAGCGCTTCGACATGTCCACCCGGGCGGTGAAGGCGTTGTCGAAGAGCACGACGTCGCCGAGGATCCCGGAGTCCACGATCTGCTTGGCGCGGATGACGTCCTCGACGTAGCGGAACTTGGAGGCCATGCTGATTCTGACCCCCTTCTCGCGCGCTGTGCAGACGACCGTCTCCGCCTCCGCCACGGTGACCGTGAACGGCTTCTCGCACAGCACGTTCACTCCGCGGTCGATGAAGTCGAGGCAGATCTCGGCGTGGCTCGACGGCGGGGTGCACACCAGCACCGCGTCGAGCTGGGTGGCGACGGCCATCGCCTGGTGCGACGCGAAGGCCGGGCAGCCGAGCACGTCGCCCAGGGACTTCGCGGCGTCGAGCCGGGTGTCGGCGACGGCGACGGCCTCCGCCTCGCCGCAGCCCTGGAAGGCCTGGCCGTAGCCCTGGGAGATGGCGCCGGCGCCGACGATGCCGAATCGAATCCTGTCGTGTCGCATGGTCTCACCTCGCCAGCTTGGTGACCGAGCTGCGGACGGCGTCCGCGATGAACCGCACGTGGTCGTCGGTGTACTTCTCGTTCCACGGCAGCACCAGGATCCGCTCGAGGCCCTGCATCGTCCCCGGGAACTTGGCCGGGTCGTAGTCGAGGGCCTCGGGCCGGGCCAGCGTGAACGGCCAGCGGCTCGAGCCGAAGGTGCGCTGATCGCGGAAGATCTGGCACATGAACGACGGCTTCTGGATGTAGCGCGGCGCCGACGGGATGTCGACCTCCTTGAGGGCGCCGCCGAGACCCGGCGATCCGCCCTGGATGACCTCGGGATCGACGTTCAGGCAGTACTTCCAGAAGGTGTGGACGTCGCCCTTCGGGACCGGAGGCGTGGTGATCCCGGGGAGGCCTTCCAGCATAGCGGGTGAGGCGCGCCGCGCTCGCGACGCGGCGCTCCGCGACCTCGCGGAGCTTGGCGAGCTGGGCCACCGCGACCGCGCCGGTGATCTCGTTCATCCGGTAGTTCAGCGCCAGGAAGTAGTGGTCCGGCTTCTCGTCGCCGTAGCCCCAGGCCTTGTTGATGTACAGGAACAGCCGGCGGGCGATCGCGGGGTCGTTCGAGACCACCAGGCCGCCCTCGCCGGTGGTGATGTGCTTGCCCTGCTGGAGGCTGAAGCAGCCGACGGCGCCGAAGCTGCCGACCTTGCGGCCGCGGTGCTCGGCCATGAAGGACTGGGCGCAGTCCTCGATCACGGGGATGCCCCTCGAGTCGGCGAGCTGCATGATCGCCGTCATGTCGCACGGCGAGCCGAAGAGGTGGGTCACGATGATCGCCTTGGTGCGGTCGCTCAGGCGCTCCTCGATCGTCTCAGCCGTGACGTTGCAGGTGATCGGGTCGACGTCGGCGAACACCGGGATCGCGCCCTGGTAGAGGATCGGGGTCAGGGCGCCCATGTCGGTGACCGAGGTCGTGATGATCTCGTCCCCGGGCTCGGGGTCGATCGCCGCGATCGCGGTGTGGATCGCAGCGCTCCCTGAGGTGCAGGCGTAGGCGCTGGACGCCCCGAGCATCTCGGCAAAGCGCGTCTCGAGCTCCTTGACGAAGCGGCCCTTGGGCGCGAACAGCTTGCCGGTCGCGATGGCCTGGGCGAGCAGGTCGAGCTCGTCCTGGCCGAGGGTCCGGCCGGAGGCGTCCTGGTCGGAGGGCAGTGTCATCTTCTGTGTGGTCGTCTTCGATTCGGTCATGGTGCCAATCTCCTTGATTGAAATCCGGGCAGCGTCTTCTCTCAGGCCGCGCTGCCTGCCTCGAATGTGATTCCGGGCTCGTTCACGCCCAGCAGCTCGGCCACGGCAGACACGATGCGCCGTGCGCTGTCCCCCTGGCCGAATGGGTTGTCGATCGCTCCGACGGACTCGATCCACGACGGATCGGCGTCGAGCTCCTCGAGCATGGCGGCGAGCCGGCTCGGGTCGCCGCCGACCAACCGGGCCACGCCTGCCTCCACCGCCTCGGGACGTTCCGTGTTCTCACGCAGGATGAGAACCGGCTTGCCGAGGGTCGGGGCCTCCTCCTGGACGCCGCCGGAGTCGGACACGATCAGCCAGCTTCGGGACAGGAGGTGGATGAAGTCCTCGTACCCGAGCGGGTCGATGAGGTGGATCCTTGGGTGGGCCGTCAGCACCTGCCGCGCGGACTCTACCACCGAGGGGTTAGGGTGCACCGGGAAGATGAGCGTGACGTCCTGCCTGGGCTCGACGAAGCGCCGCAGCACCGCGAGGTTCTCTTGCATCGTCTGACCGAGGCTCTCGCGGCGGTGCGTGGTGAGCACGATCCGGCGGCTGCCCTCGGTGGCCTGGAGGACGTCGTCGACGCTTCGGCGCGACTGTGGTCGGGCAAGGATCGCGTGGAGCGCGTCGACGACCGGGTTGCCGGTGACGAAGATGGCCTGGTCAGGGACACCCTCGCCGACCAGGGTCCGGCGGTTGTGCTCGGTCGCGGCGAAGTGGTAGGTGGCGACGCGGCTCACCAGCCGGCGGTTCATCTCCTCCGGGAACGGGCTCATCGGGTTGTCGGTGCGCAGGCCCGCCTCGACATGCCCGACCGGGATCCGGCTGTAGAGGCCGGCGAGGGCGCCGGCCAGGGTGGTCGTGGTGTCGCCCTGGACCAGGATCAGGTCGGGCTGCAGACTGGCGAGCAGCGACTCCATCGCCGTCAGCACGCGTGCGCACACCTCGTGGGGCGACTGGTCAGGCCGCATGACCTGCAGGTCGTGGTCGATCCGGATCCCGAACGACTCGACGAAGGGGTGGAGCAGGGTGGTGTGCTGGGATGACGCGACGTTGATGGTCTCGAACGCCGAAGGAAACTCCTCGAGCCGCCGGATTACCGGGGCGAGCTTGATCACCTCGGGCCGGGTGCCGAACAGGGTGAGGACTCTGGCCGTCACGCGGCGCGGCTCCGGGGCTCGGGCAGGGTGGGAACACTGGAGCGGAGCTGGTTTCCCAGTTCCCGGCAACCAGCGTCTCTCACATCGAAACCTCGCCTCGCCAGGCAACATCCGGCGCATCGCGCCCGTCGCTGGCCGAAGAGATCCTGTCGTCCGTGCTTCTGTGCGGTCACCGTACACCTTTCAGCCGACGGCGATGACCAAAGATGTTGTCATTCTGTTCGAGACCGGCTCGGAAGTCAAACGAAGCTCGCCGTTCTGAAGAACGGCGAGCATGAACGGGCAGACAGTTCGAATTTGCGACATCGGCGAGGGCCTTCCCGCAACGATGTGGCCAATGTCGCTGCGCGATGGCATACTCGAGGAAAGGGAGCCCAGTGTCTGGCCTCAGGCAGGACTGACGTGCCGCAGCGCCCCCTCGGGCAGGCTTCTTTGGTGGATGGTGTGACGCGATGCGCGGTGAGCAGCTCATGACTGTACCGGCGGAGATCGCCCATGCCCGCTGAGGGCACAGGCGCTGTTCCTCCGTCGACTGTTGACGAAGCGAGCGGGCCTGGCTCGCGCCGGCACCTGCTGACGATCGTCCTCGAGGACTACTTCCACGTCGCGCCGCTGAAGAGCGTGGTCCAGAATGAGCGCTGGTACCGCTTCGAGCGGCGGGTCGAGGACAACACCCGCAAAGCCCTCGATCTGCTTGATGAGTTCGACACCACTGCGACCTTCTTCGTGCTGGGGTGGATCGCCGACGAGATGCCCGAGCTGATCCGGGAGGTGGCGAGCCGCGGCCACGAGGTGGCGAGCAAGGGCTACGCCCACCGCAGCATCGACCAGTTCAATCGCCAGGAGTTTCGGGATGACCTCCTGCGGTCCCGGGATGCGCTCGAGCGGGCCTCGGGCAGGGCCGTTCACGGTTATCGCATCGCGCACCGGTGGTTCGGTCCGCGGGACCTTTGGGCACTCGATGTGCTTGCCGAGGAGGGGTTCCGCTACGACTCGAGCGTGCGAGCGCTGTTCCGGCGCTACGCCGGCGAGCCCTGGCGGCGTGCGCCGCACCAGCACCGCGCCCCGGCTGGAGAGATCTGGGAGTTCCCGCTGCCGGCCTTCACGCTCGGGGGCTGGTCGCTGCCGATCGCCGGCGGCAACTACGCCAGGCAGTTCCCGCACTGGCTGATGCGGCGACTGGTGGCGGCGTGGATGCGCTCGCACGACCAGCCCTTCCTGTTCTACTTCCACGTCTGGGAGCTCGACCCCGACCAGCCGAGGATCCAGGCGGCGCCGCTCTACGAACGCATCCGCCAGTACCGCAACCTGGCCAAGATGGGCGACATCGTCCGCTACTACCTGGGCCGCTATCGCTTCACCGGGATCGCGGACCACCTCGGGCTGCCGCTGGACGGCGTGGCCCCAGCACGGGTGCGAAAGGACGTGGAGAGCTCAGAGCTTCCGGCAGAGCTGCGCGATGAGGGCGCGCGAAAGTCCAGGACGCGGGTCTCGATCGTGATTCCCTGCTTCAACGAGGAGCTCATCCTGCCCTACCTCGCGAACACGCTGGAGAACCTCGAGCGGTCGCTGGGCTCGGCGTACGACTTCCGCTACGTCTTCGTCGATGACGGCAGCGCGGACGGCACCTTGCCCGCGCTCGAGCGGATCTTCGGCAACCGGCCCGGCTGCACCCTGCTGCGGCACCGGGCGAACCGCGGCGTCGCCGCCGCGATCCTGACTGGCATTCAGGCTGCCGACACCGACGTCGTGTGCTCGATCGACTGCGATTGCACCTACGACCCGCTGCAGCTCGCCTCGCTCATTCCGCTGCTCGAGGACGGCGTGGACATGGTGACCGCCTCGCCATACCACCCTGCGGGCGAGGTGCGGAACGTGCCGGAGTGGCGGCTCTTCCTCTCGAAATCCTTGTCCAGGCTCTACCGCGTGGTGTTGCACCACCGCCTGGCGACCTACACGAGCTGCTTCCGGGTCTACCGCCGCGACGCGGTGGCGGACCTCCAGGTTCGAGAGGGAGGTTTCCTCGGCGTCGCCGAGTTGCTCGGCCGGCTCGACCTCGAGGGCGGCTCCATCGTCGAGTGCCCGGCAGTGCTCGAGGTTCGCCTGCTCGGCCGGTCCAAGATGAAGACCTTGCGGACGATCCTCGGCCACCTGCGGCTGCTCGCCCGGCTGACCGCCGCCCGCCTCTTCGGGCGGCGGCCACCGCCAGCCTTGTAGGGTAGGCATCCTGCCAGCGTTGTAGCGCAGGCATCTTGCCTGCCTTGTTGTAGCGCACCCATGACAAGGCCCGTGACCGCTTCCGCGCGGTCAGCCTCCGACATCCCGGCTCCAAACCTGAACGGTGACGGCAGCCTCGGCAGCACCGAGATCTTCGCCGACGGCTTCGAGTCGGGCGGCACCGACACGGGGTCCGCGACCGTTCCCGAGCCGGGGCCAAGACAGGGAGGCCGCCGGCTAGGGTAGAAGGAAGACGTACGCGGCGCCGGCGTCGGTGTGGCCGCCGACGTCGGCATAGGCGCGCCGAGGACCGCCGTGTGGCCGAAGATCGCGATCTCGCCCAGCACGTCCCAAGGCGCCGCCCCGTCGGCCGTGATCAGGAATGACGGAATCCACGATCCGCCCGACGGCCGGAAGAGGTAGACGCAGCCGGCTCGCATGACGCCTCCCGCGCTGTCCCACGGTGAACCGACCAGCAGGTTGGCGCCGGCGACGGCGACCGACCAGCCGAACAGCTGCGAGGGAGAGGCGACGACCGGAAACAACTTCTGCACCTCGATCCACTCGCCGTCGAGTAGGGTGAAGATGGAGGCCGATCCCGAGTTTTCGTTAGAGGCATCGTCGTCCTGCGGGGCGCCGACCACGATCAGGTCGCCGGCGATGGCCACCGAGCCGCCGAAGCGGTCGTCGCTGCCCGGATCGCCGGCGGCGAGCTCCTGCTCGAGGACCCACTCCTGGCCGATGCGCTCGAAGACCGACGCGCCTCCTGCCGAGAACAGAACGGACGGAGACCACCGCCACTCGGCACCAACCACCAGCCGGTCGCCGTCTAAGGCGAGGCTCTGGCCGAAGTTGCCGGCCTGGTCGGGCGTCGCGCTCACGACCTGAGGCTCCGGCCACCAGGCGCCGCTGCGCTCGTAGACGTAGACCGTGTCGTTGGCCAAGGTGCCGACCGCCAGCGTGTCGCCGTCGAGCGCGAGGCTGTGCCCGAAGTGCGCCTCGGAGCGGGGATCTGGCGCCACCAGCTTCTGCTCCAGCGTCCAGATCCGGCCGGAGCGGACGAAGACATAGACCGAGCCGGCGTCGGCGACGTCGCTGTGGTCGTCGTGCTCGGCGCCGACGGCGATGGTGTCACCGTCGATTGCCACCGACCGGCCGAAGCCGTCGCCAGGCTCGCGGTCGAAGGCGAGCAGCCGCTGGCGGTGGCGCCAGCTCCCGCCGCCGCCCACGAAGACGTGCGCGGTCCCTTCGCGGTACAGCGCCGGATCGCCGACGACGTTGCCGGGCGCGCCCACCACGATCACGCCGGGGCCACCGCCACCGAGCGGCCGAGCTCGTCGCCGTCGCCGGGCAGCGGCGCCACCAGCCTCGCGACCTGGGTCGGAGCTGTAAGCACCGTGAGCCGTCCGCGGGCGCGACGCCACTCGGGTCCATCGGCGGCAAGCAGCGCGGAACCCGTCGCCAGCGAAACGATAATGACGACGGCGGCGTTGATGCGTCGAGTGAGCACTCTCAATCTTCCCTGGAGGCACATCCTACTCATCCGGTGGACGCCACTGGGCGAGGAGGGGCGTCTCCTTCTCCCCGCGGGCATTGTACGTCGTCACGCGACCCAGCGCAGCGCGTGAGATACAATCGCAGCCGCAGGCCCGGGCTCGAGCCGGCGGAGCGGAGGGCAAGACTCGCCTCCCCTCGGAGGCCGCGCCGACGCTCGCCTAGTTGGGCCTCGGAAAGAGCCAGCCTTGTAGCGTGGGCATCCTGCCCGCGACTGGTTGCTTGCCTGTTTTTGTAGGGTAGGCCGCCAATCTGCCAGCATTGTGGGGTAGGCATCCTGCCTGCCTTAAGGTTGTAGGGTAGGCATCTTCCCTACCACTTGCTGGAGGCCGGCACCATGTCGCGAGTTGGATTGCAGGCTGGAAGCCCGCGCTACAAGCAGGCTGGAAACCCGCGGCTACAAGGCGAGATGCCTGAGACAGGAGTGGCCATGACGATCGAGATATCACACGACCTTCGCAAGAGCATTCGCAGTCGCTTCCCTGCGCTTGCAGGGGACACGGTGTTCCTGGAGAACGCGGGCGGGTCGCAGGTGCCGCAGTCGGTGGTCGATTGGATGGGGGACTACATGGTTGGGAGCTACGTCCAGCTCGGGGCGAGCTATCCGCTGTCGGTACGCGCGTCCGCGACTGTGGACGAGGCGCGCTCGTTCGTGAAGACGCTGTTCGGCGGCGGCGATGGCGCGGTGGTCCTCGGGCCGTCGACCTCCGCCTTGCTGCAGATGCTCAGCGACTGCTACGCGAGGGTTCTCGAACCAGGCCGCGAGGTGGTGGTCGCGCGCTGCGGGCACGAGGCCAACGTCGGGCCGTGGGTGCGTCTCGAGCGAGTGGGCGTGAAGGTCCGGTGGTGGGAGGTGGAGCCCGGCTCCTACGACAGCCCGATCGACGGCCTCGCGCGCCTGCTCACGGACCGCACCGCGCTGGTCGCGTTTCCCCACGTGTCGAACCTGCTCGGCGGCATCGCCGACGTTGCGGCGGTCACGAAGCTCGCGCACGCCGCGGGCGCCCGGGTCGTGGTGGACGGCGTCGCCTACGCGCCGCACCGGGCGATGGATGTCGAGGCCTGGGGTGCCGACTGGTACGGCTTCTCGACCTACAAGGTCTACGGTCCGCACATGGCCGCGCTGTGGGGGAGGCGAGAGGCGATGGCCGGGCTGGAGGGCCCCAACCACTTTTTCGTGGCCCCCGGCGACGTGCCGTACAAGCTCGAGCTCGGCGGCGTGAGCCACGAGGCCTGCGCCGGCCTGCTCGGCGTGCGCGACTATCTGGCATTCCTCGCCGAGGAGGCCGAGCCCGATTGACTCGATCGGCAGGGCGTCGAGCGCGCATTCGACGTCATGGCTGCCTGCGAGCTGCCCGTCCAGGCACGGCTCATCGAGTATCTCCTGTCGCGGCCGGAGGTGCGGATCATCGGTCCTGGCCACGCCCGGGATTCGAGGGTCGGGACCGTCAGCTTCGTGCATCGCTCGAAGCGGTCGCGCGAGATCTGCGACGTGGTCGATCGCTCCGGGATCGCGATCCGCAGCGGCCACATGTACGCCCACCGGCTGTGCGAGGCGCTCGGCCTCGACCCGGCCGACGGCGTCGTGCGCGTCAGCCTCGTCCACTACAACACGGTGGAGGAGATCGATCGCCTGATCGACGTTTTGGAAGAAGCCTTGTAGGGTAGGCATCTTGCCTGCCTTTGTGGGGTAGGCATCCTGCCTGCCTTGTGGGGTACCCATGAGAAGGCCCGTTTCAATTCGATAGACTTTGCAAAAGAGGGGGTCGCCCTCCTTATCGGGACCATGGCATGTCATGCCGGCTGCCCCTCGCGCCGTTGTATGGCGGACTCGCACCATTGCTACGTAACATCAGTCAGGATAGGATTGCGTAGGACGGATGTTATGACGCCGTTTTCCAACTCCTACAGTGGACGCCAGGGTCTGGCGCTCCTCGAGGGCCTCGATGAACGCGGGAAGCTCGTGTTCACGGTGGCTGAAGCCCTTGATGCAGGAGCAACTCGTTTGCTCACGGCGAAGCAGGTCTACCACGTACTTTTGCGACTCGAGGCCGCGGGTTGGATTCGAAGGATCAGGCGTGGTCTCTACGCGGTGACGGGTAAGCTCCCAGGGTCGATCGCGCCACACGATTACGCGATCGCAACAGCGCTCTACACGCCGTCGGCGCTCAGCCACAGGACAGCGCTCCAGCTCCACGGCCTGACCGAACAAGTCCCTCAGGTCATCACCTGCACGACGACGGCAAAGGTGGTGACGCCGGCGATGCGCACGCGCCAGCTTAGGCGGCGCAGGGGGGCGAGCATCTGGCAGGTCGACGGTCTGCAGATCCAGTATGTCTCGATTCGTCCGGCACGTTTCTTCGGTGTCGAGGAGATCTGGGTCGATGAGCGCACCCGCGTTCCCGTCACGGATAGGGAGCGGACAGTGCTCGACCTTGTCGCCGACCCATCGAGGGTCGGGGTCTTCAGCGAAGCGCTCGCGGTTCTGGAGGCTCACCACCCTGAGCTCGACATGTCGAAACTGATTTCGTACACGCTTCGCCTCGGGGTTGTGGCGGTCGCAAAGCGACTCGGCTGGGCCCTTGAGTCATTCGGTGTTGAGGACGATGTTCTTGCTCCGCTTCTCGCTCTACCCATAACAGGAATCCAGGGGCTCGATCCCCAGCGTGAACGCCGGGGCACCGTGATCAGACGCTGGAAGCTCATTGACAACCTGGCCGAGTGAGCGGACCGATGAGTCTCGAACAACTCCTCAAGGCAGCCGCAAGACAGCTCGCCATCCCGTACGAAACGGTGCTGAAAGACTACGCGATCGGGCTTCTAGCCCGCGAAGACAGCGTTGCAGGGTCTGCGGTCATTGGCCGCGACGATGCGGCGAAAAAAGAAACCCGCCCGGGTGGGCGGGCAACATCCGCGAAGTGAGAGTCCAAGCGAGGCGGTCAGCGGGCGGTGATCTCCAGATCCGATACGGCGGCGGCAGCAGCTGCGACGGCGGCATCGAAGGACTCCTGGCTCCCGATGCGGTGAGGACCGAGCCGGCTGGACAGGATCTCGCGCGCTTCCTGCTCCGACAGCGAGACCCGCACCACGTTGCCGTTGACGTTGATGGACGCGTCGTCGAGCAGCTGCCCCGCCACCGCACGCAGCGGCGCCTGGGGATCGGTGACCGAGGCCAGGTGCTCGCAGAGGACCGCGGCGACCTCGTCGCCGAGGGCTTTCTCGAGCCGCTCGCCGAGCTGCTCCATCTCCTGATGGAAGCCCTCCAGGTCGCGGTGAACCGCGTCCATCTGCTCGTGGTAGGGCTCCATGGTGGCGTGGATCTGATCGAGCTGCTCGTGTTGCGGCTCGGTCTGCTCGTGCACCGCCTCGAGCTTCCCTTGGATTGGCTCTATCTCCGCCTGGATTGCCTCGAGCTGCTCCTGGTAAGGAGCCATCGAGGCTTGGAGGCGCTCGATCTCCCCCTGCAGCGGCTCGAGCTGCACTTGGATCTGGCGCTCGATCTCCTCCAGCGTGCCGTCGTCGATCTGGAGCTCGAGACCCTGGAGTCGTTCTTCGACGGCCTCCATCTCCTTCTCGATCGGGGCAAGGTCGAGCTCGACGGCCTCGATGCGTTCGAGGTAGGGTTGCAGCTCGGCCTCGATGGCGGCAATCGCCTCGTCGTCGACTGTGTCCGCAATCGTGGAGATCTCCTCGAGGGCAGGCGCCATCTCGGCCTCGATGGCCTCGATCTTGGCGAGTTGCGGCTCCATCCGCGCCTCGACCGTCTTCATCTCGTCGAGCACTTGTTTGAGTTCGGACTTCGGTGCCGATCCCGGGGCATCCGTCGGGGCGACGGCTGCCAGAGCGGGAACCAGGGCGGCGATGAGAATGGCCGCCGGCGCGAGCACCCGCCGACCGAGCCGGCGAGGGGTGGTGGTTTCGAGAATGCTCATGATGCGTTCCTCCAGATTGCTGGCGCGCGCCATCTCCAGACCGGAAATTGCGGGCGCGGGATGCCGGGCGACCGCGCGGGCGATGCCCAGCAGGTGGCAGGCGTAGACGCTCGGGCGGGTCCCCAGCGCGACCACCTCCTCGTCACAGGCGAGCTCTTGCTCGAGGTCGAGGCGTCGCACCGCCCACCAGGCGAGCGGGTTGAACCAGTAGCAGCCGCGGGCCAGCCGTGCGACCAGACGCAGCGGCCAGTCGAGGCGGGACACATGGACGAGCTCGTGCAGCAGCACCGCCTCCCTGCGCTCCCATGACCAGGAGCCGGCAGCCTGCGGCAGGATCACCGTCGGCCGCACGACGCCGACCGTGGCTGGGATCTCGACCTGGTGGCTGATCACCATCCGAACAGCACGCGTCATGCCGACGCGCCGCCGTGCCCGGGCAAGGTCGTGGAGCCATGCCGGATCCGAAAGCGGCTTGCGCGTCATGGATCCATCGCCGCGTGCTCCACAGGGCGATGCCGAGGCGGGACAGCGCAATTCCAGCGCCGGCTGCCCAGCCCAGAAGCATCAGGGTCGGCCAGTGAAGGCTCGGGAAGGCGAGGACGGTGGGTCGGGGCATTGGCGCTTCGCGCGCCAAGGGTTCGTCGAGGGCAGGCGCCGGCTCGGCCGCTGCGATGGCAGTGGCGACGGGGGCTCCGGTAACGGGCAGCAGCCCCCTTCCGAGTCGGGGCAGCACTGGCAGCTCGAGGCGGGGGAGGATCGGGGTCACGAGTGGGATGAGCAGGGTGCCGGCGAGCGCCGTCGCCCAGACGACCACGCGCAGTCGCGCCGGCCGTCGCTGCAGCAGCGCGGCGCCGGCTGCGGCGGCTGCCAGCAGGAGTAGTGCTTTGAAAGACCCGAGGACGAGGACGCCGAGCGGGGCCATCAGCGACCCTCCTTGCGCGCTTCGGCGATGCGGTCGGCGAGCCGGCGCAGCGCCTCCTCGTCGAGGTCCTCGACGCCGAGGTCGAGCAGCGCGGTCATCGCACTCTCGGCCGAGCCGTCGAAAAAGGTGCGGACCACGCGACGCAACGCCGACTCGCTTGCCTCCTCGCGTGGCACCGCCGGGGAGAACACGTAACGGGGGCCGTCCTGCTCGTGGTGCAGATGCCCCTTGTCCTCGAGAATCCGGAGCATCGCCCGGACCGCCGAGTAGGAGGGCGGATCGGGCAGCCGCTCGCGGACCTCGGCGGCGGTGGCGCGACCGACTCGTACAGGACGTCCATGATCTGGCGCTCGCGCCGGCTCAGCTCGTTGGGCTCAGGCGTCATGTCACCTCCCGCCGCGTGGTGTCGATGGCCATCGACGGTGATGCTAGAAAATTAGCATCATGCTAGAAATTTAGCCCCGAAATCGATTTTGTCAAGCCCCTACCCGGGGAAAGTTACGGAGATTGGCTGGAGGGGGTTCGTTCTATTCGACGAAGGAGGACCACTCGGTGAGGTCGCCGTGATCCAGGTTGGATCGGAAGACCAGGTAGTCGCCGAGCCGGAAGGTCTGGATCTCGTTCGCGTCGACCGTGGCCTGAACGACGCCGCCGGCGGTCGGGGCCACGCCGGTGTCGGTCTCGATCAGCGAGCTCCGCCAGGCCTTGAGGACCCCCATCGCCGAGCCGTCGATCTCGACCACGGCGGGCGCGCCCCCGAGCTCCCACAGCCGGACGAAGTAGCCCCTCCACGGGTCCTCGGCGGGCTTGAAGGCGGTGACCACGACGTTGTCGGCGTCGACCGTGAGGAGGCCGGCCGAGGGCGCGCGAACGGACCGTCCTGGTTGCGCGGCAGGGGGATGCACGTGGAGGGGGTTCTGGTGGGCGAGCGCGGTCCGCATCGCCTCGGCAGCGTCGAACGCGCCCGCGACACCGCGCAGGGCGAACCGGTTGAGGAAGAAGCTGTCGCCGCCCTGGTCGGAGGTTCCAGCGCCGGGGCCCTGCTCCATCACCACCACGTGCACCGTGTCGCCGGTGAGGTCGAAGCTCGCGTCGCGTGCTGTCGTTGAGCTTCATGGCGTAGGCGTCCCAGTTCGACAGCACGAGGTGGTAGTCGGGCCGAGCCGAAGTCCACGAAGTGGTTGAGGGTCATCCGGCTCGCGCGCGTGCCGGGAAGGAAGTCGCCGCCCTCGGTGACCAGACCAGGGCGCGCGATCGCGCCGACCTCCTCGAAGCGGATCTGCGCGCCCGGGAGGTTGGCGTGGAAGCTGTAGGTGCGAAACCCGGACACGTTCTGCGTGATCTCGTTCTCGATCTCGATCCGGTCGACCTCGGCGTAGCAGGGTGACGCGCACGCGTCCGGCTGGGGCCGGCGAGCGTCGACGCGGAGCGTGGCCGACACCGGGCCGACGTTCTCGGCGGCCACCGACTGGATCGCGCCGGTGCCGAAGTCGTTGAGACCGTTCGCTCCGGCGAGCTGGACGTCAGGCGACGGGACCTTGTGCACGGCCTCGACGATCTGTCCCCGATCGCCCAGGCGGACCCGGTAGGCGCTGCTCTCGATGGTGCGGGTCCCCGGCGTCACGGTCGCCGCGGGAGGGAACGACGCCGGAGTCCCGGGCTCGTAGGCGATAGACCTTGTAGCCGAGCGACGGCACGTTGCGTGCGATGAGCTGCAGGAAGCGCGCGCCGCCCCGCTGCACGACCTGGCTCGGCACCTCGAGGCCGGTCGCGAGGTCGGTCACGACATACGGCCCCGGGCCCGCAACCGCGACCTCGGCGACGTCGGTGCGCGCGAAGCGCGAGCGGGTTGAAGACCGCAAGGCGGTCCTCGTCAGGGGTCGCGAACAGCACTGACGAGCGCGGTGTCCGCTGCGCCGATCGCCTGGTCCACCGCGGTCTCGAGGTCAGAGGCCCACTCCTCCTTGTCGTCCTGCATCTGCGCGAGGGTCGGCCCGCCTCCGGCGACGCCCCAGCCGTGCTCGAAGTACTTCCAGGCGGAGAACAGCCCCTGCTCGAGGTCGGCGCGCACCGGTGCCCAGAAGTTGGGGTCGTGGCGCTGCGCCCACACGGCCAGCGCCTCCGCGGTGCGCATCCGCTCGAAGGCGCGGCGGGCGCGCGATGTGCGCTCGGCAAGCGAGGCGGGCCACATGTCCCAGTCCGAGCCCCAGCCGCCGCGCAGCGTGTTGAGCCCGTCCGCCACGCCGCTCGACAGCAGGGCCTCGAAGAAGTCGACGCCGTTGGACACGATCGCGGTGTTGCCCGTGCCGAGGTCGTTGTAGGCCCGCGCGCTGTCGACGAAGGCGGTGGTCTGGTAGCTCGACGTCGTCCCAGCCCGCGTCGAACAGGCCGGTGAAGGGGATCGCCCGGCATCCGTGTCTGGGTGCGCGTGATGTTGAGGTCGATCCTGGCCGGGTCGTTGAGGTTGAGCCTCGCCTCCGAGTAGCCGCCCCAGTCCCGGTTGTCGCCGATCAGGTTGTACCACTTGACCAGCAGCTCCTTGCCGTCCGGGCCCTGCCACCAGAACAGCTCGTCGTCGTTGCGCAGCGGCGCCGACTGCACGCAGTTGCAGATTCCCTTCCAGCTGAAGCGGACGTCGCTGCCGCCCCAGATGCTGGCGAGCCCCCAGGGCATGGTCGCGTTCTCGCGGTACTCGGCGAGCGGGAACCCGAGGTCGAACTCGCGCGCGATGCGGCCGGGATAGTAGCCGGCGCGGATCGCCGCCTCGGTGGGCAGGGCGCCGTAGAGGGTGACGAAGGGGTTGAGCGGGATCGTGATGTGGCCGGAGCGGATGGCGTCGAGCAGCTGCTGGAACTGGGCGGGCGAGCGGTTCTCGTGGTAGAGGTGCAGCCACCACCAGCAGTCCGGCACGTAGCGGGACTGCTCCTCCGGCGGGTTGCCCGCGGTGGCCGCGATCTGCAGCAGGTAGTAGTCGAGGTCGGCGAGCATCGCCGCCTCGTACTGGGCCGCGGGCGCGTTCCAGTTGTAGTCGGTGTGGTTGCTGTTCATGAGGTAGACGTCGTGGCCGACGGCCGGGCCTGACGCCAGGAGGGCCACGGCCGCGGCGATCAGGACGAGCGTCCCTCGAGGAATGCATCGCCGCGCGGCAACCGCGAGCCTCGATGCTGATGCGCGAGTGGTTCTCATTTCAGCGTGCACTGCGCTCAGGATACACCAGGATCGCGCGTTGTGGGGTGGGCTTCCAGCCCGCCAGATGCGTTGTAGGGTAGGCATCGTTGTAGCGCAGGCATCGTTGTAGCGCAGGCTTCCAGCCTGCTTTGAAGCGCAGGCTTGCTCGCGGCCTGCGGCCGCGGCGACGCGGCGCCACGAGCGGGTGGCACATGGCCGGGATCCTCCCAGACCGCCCGCCAGCCTGTGCCACACGCCGCTCCCGTCGCCGGGTTCACAGCCTGCATCCTACTGGACGTCGAGCTTGTACTGCGCGATCTCCTTGAGCAGCTTGTTGGCGGCGGCCTTGAGCTCCGGCGTCGAGGCCTTCTTGGCGAACTGGCGGACCTCGTCCTCGATGCGGTCGACCTCGGCGAGCGCCGACGAAGCCGCATCGGTGGCATCCACTCCGGACACGGCGACGCTCTTCTGAGCCTGCCGGTACTCGCGGGCGGCATTGCGGAACTCGCCCTGGAGGCGGTTGAGCTCCTGCTCGGAACCGCCCATCGAGCTACCGGGCAGCAGCTTGAGCTCGCCGGTCGTCAGGTAGTTGAACGCGAACAGTCCGATCACGACCATCAGGGCCAGGATCAGCAGGGATTTCATAGGTGCTCTTGCCTCCATGCCTCGTGCCGAGCGCTCCGAGGCTCATGCCCGGTGCGGCCTCGCGGGGCGAGACCATTTTCGCATGCCGCCGGGAGTTCGCACCGCATTGGCCCACCGATCGTGCGCGGTGGGCCGAGTTTGTGGGGGCACGGCCACTGCGGTCCGAACTCCTCCTTGAGGAGGCTTCTGCACAGCCAGTTTCTGCGTCAGGATGCGCGCAGCGCATCCCGAGGAGCGTGTGGGCAGAGGCCAACAAGAGCGACCACGTCACGAACGCATCCAGGGGCCTATGCCCTACACGCTCCTAACCCTTGACGACCCAGCCCCGCCCCGCGAGGAGGGACCGCAGCGTCTCCAGGTGGTCGCCCTGGAGCTCGATCCGGTCCTCGATGGCCGTGCCGCCGCTGCCGCACGCCCGCTTGAGCTCGGCCGCCAGGGTCTTGAGGAAGGCGACGTTGCGAGGCAGCCCTTCGACCACGGTGACCGTCTTGCCGCGCCGGCCGGCGCGTTCGATCCGCAGCCTGGCCACGATCCGCGCCGGCACAGCCTCCTCGAGCTGGGACGAGCAGCGGCAGTCGTTTGCCGGCCAGCCGCAGCGCGGGCACACGCGGCCGGCGCCGGTCGAGTACACGGTGGGCGGTGTCCGTGCGTCCCGTCGTTTCGTCATGTCACCAGGGTACCCGGTCCCCGGTCGATCGAGTTGACACCCCGGCCGGCCGGCCCCACATTAACAATCAACCGTGAGGCCACCTGCGGGAAGGGGGCGCACCATGGCGCACCAGTGGTTCGTTGGCGGGCGTTCGCTGCGTGTCCGGGTATGGGCTGGGCTGGTGGTGGGGTTGGTCGCCGCGCTCGGCGCGGCGCTTCCTGCCGCGGCTCAGGCCGACTGGGAGCCGGTGGTCGGCGGCGGCGCGGCGGTCGGCAACGGCTTCGGCGACGCCGCGAACCAGGGGGCGACCGCGATGGCTGTCTTCAACGGCCGGCTGTTCGTGGCGGCCGGCGGCGACGCCGGGACACCGTTCGTGATGCGGTCGAGCGCGGACGGCACGACCTGGGATGTCGTCACCGACGACGGCTTCGGCGATGCCGCGAACCAGGGTGTCGCCGCGATGGCCGTGTTCGACGGCTTCCTCTATGCCGGGACTGCGAACTCCTCCACCGGGGCCGAGGTCTGGCGGACGGCCGACGGCGTGGTGTGGGAGCAAGTGAACGACGATGGCTTCGGCGGCGCCGGCACCACGGCGGTGGCCGTGCTCGAGGTCTTCGAGGGTGAGCTGTACGCCGGAACCGAGAACCAGGCGATCGGCGGCGGCATCTATCGCTCGCCCGACGGCACGTCGTGGATCCCCACCATGATCGGCGGCTTCGGCAACGCCGCCAACCGCGCCGTCGTCTCGCTGGCCGGCTTCGGCTCCAGGTTCTACGCCGGGACATTCAAGGAGTCGACGCTCTACAACCAGCCCGGCGAGCTGTGGTGGACCGAGGACTTCGTCGACCTGGTACGGCGCCGCCGCGCCCGGCTTCGGCGACCCCTACAACGTGGCCGTGGCGGCGCTGGAGCCGTTCGACGGGTACCTGTTCGCCGGCACCAGCCAGCTCAACTTCGTGCTCGGCAACGGCTGCGAGATCTGGCGCTGGGACGGGGGGACGTGGATCCTGGTCAACGTCCCCGGCTTCGGGTCGCCCCAGTCGACCACCGCGGTCCGCCTCGCCGAGCACCAGGGCGAGCTGTACGTGGGGGTGGATCACCAGAGCTCGGGCGCCAAGGTCTTCCGCTACCTCGGCCCGATGAGCTGGCTGGTCGAGACGGACGACGGTTTCGGCGACCCGGGCAATCTGTTGATAGGGTCGCTCGCGTCGTTCAACTTCAGCCTCTACGCCGGCACCGTCAACCAGGGTGAAGGCTGCGAGGTGTGGCGCCAGGAGGGCGGGCTGTTCGCCGACGGCTTCGAGTCGGGCGACACCACCGCGTGGTCGGCGACTGTGCCGTGAGGAGCGTCGCGGCGACGATCACCCGTCGGCCCGGTCGGCCGGCGTTCACTCGCGCCGGCCGCGCCCCGGTCGTGGCCCGAGACGGCCGGTGGGTCAAGCCGACGGCGTCACCGGACGATCCCCGACGCGAAGGAGGAGGTTCTTCGATGTGGAAGCCCGTGGTCGCCGTTGCCGTGGTCCTGCTCGCGGCGCTGCCGGTTGCCGCGCAGCGCGTGACCTATCCGCCGGAGGAGTTTGCAGCCAGGCGAGCAGCGCTGTGCGACGCCCTCGACACGGGCACCGTGCTGCTGTTCGGCAACAGCATGCCGCCGGCCGGCGTGCGGCCGCGCCAGGACAATGACTTCTTCTACTACGCCGGAGTCGAAGACCTCCATGCGGCGTTGCTCCTGAGCGTCGAGGGCTGCGCCGCGACGCTCTTCCTGCCGCAGCAGGGGGAGCAGGAGGTGCGCGCCGACGGGGCGAACCTGCTGACCAGGAAGATCGACACGGCGAGCCTCGGGTTCGCCGCGATCCGCCCGCTGACCCTGCTCGAGGAGTCCCTCGCGGGCCAGCGCTACGACGGGCCGGTGAAGCTGTGGGTGCGGTTGGCGGAGCCGGACACCGTGGACAACGGCCGCTTCGACATCGGCGTCTACCTGGCGCTGCGTTTCACCACCGGGTTCGGCGGCCAGCCGTCGGACAACGCGTGGAGAGTGTCGACGCTGCGCGCTCGCTTCCCGGACTTCGAGCTGATCGACGTGACGCCAGCGATCGACCGGCAGCGCATGATCAAGACGTCGCGCGAGATTGAGGTCCTCCGGCGGAACGGGCGCGTCAGCGCCGAGGGCATCCGCCGCGCCATCGCGGCGACCCGGCCCGGGCTCTACGAGTACAGCCTCGAGGCGGCCGCCCGGGCCTGGTACGACTGGAACGGCGCCGACGGGGTGGCCTTTCCGGCCATCGTCGCCTCCGGTCCGAACCTGCTGACCTGGCACTACGCGGCCAACAGCCGCCAGCTCGAGGCGGACGACCTCGTGGTCATGGACTTCGGCGCCGACATGGGCCACCTGACCATCGACGTCACGCGCACCTGGCCGGTCGACGGCGAGTTCAGCGAGCTCGAGCTGCGGGCCTACCGCTGCGTGCTCGAGGTCGAGAAGGCGATCATCGCCGCCATGCGTCCGGGCGCCACGCGCAAGGACACCGTGGAGGTCGAGAAGGCGATCCTGGAGAAGTGGGGCTTTGCTGACCAACGGGCAGGCGGCGCCGGCCACTTCGTCGGCATGGCGGTCCACGACGTCGGGGACGAGGCGGCGCCGTTCGCGCCGGGCATGGTGATCGCGGTCGAGCCGATGATCGTGATCGATGACAAGGAGCTGCATTGCCGCATCGAGGACACGGTTCTGATCACCGACGATGGCTCGGAGGTCCTGACGGTGGGGCTGCCGAGGGAGGTTGACGAGCTGCTCGCCCTGGTCGGGAGCGGCCCGCCGGCGGCTGGCATCCCACCCTGAGGCGGCTCGATCAATGGTGGGGAACGCCGGTGAGGGCGCTGGCCCGGCCCGCCGGGGCGCTTGCGGGCAGGGGGTTGATTGCCCGGGTCCGGCGGGCGTAGGATGTGTTGTGTGTCACAACGCAGATCGAAGCCAACGCGGTGAGGCGGGTGCCTCACCTGGCGGACGCATTTCAGGAGGGGAGGACGAGGTCATGAGAGGTCACTGGTTGAATCGCGGGTTTTCTCTCGTCGGGGCGCTGCTGATCGCGGCTGGGGCGGTGGCAGCGGTCCCGCAGGACGAGGTCGCCGCCGAGCTCGCGGCCGCCGCGGCCTGGGAGGCATCCCCGGTGTACGCGACGAAGGCGGCGGAGGCGCCGGCCGGCGCGCCGGAGGCGATCGTCTTCTTCTCCGACTTCGAGGCGAGCAACGGCGGCCTGGTGGGTACGCTTGACTGGGAGTGGGGGGTCTACGCGTGGGTCGGGGCTAACTGCGGCGGGGGGACCGAGCCAGCCGGGGCCTACTCCGGCACCCACATGTGGGGCACGGTGCTGAACGACTGCTACAACAACCGCGGCAACAACACCGGCTACGCGACCTGCACCAACACCAACCCCGCCGACGACAGCATCCTCACCCTGACCGTGGACCTCACGGGATTGCCGGACGCGACGCTGTCCTGGTGGGAGTGGTACGACCTCTTCAGCAACTGGGACTGGGCCGAGGTCTACGCCAACGGCACCCGGGTGTTCCCGCACTGCGAGAGCAGCTACACCGCGCCGACGGCCTGGGTCCAGCAGACAGTTGACCTGACGCCCTACGTCGGCGGTGTGGTCACCATCGAGTTCCACATGATGGCGTCCACGGTCGTCAACTACTCGGGCTGGTACCTCGACGACGTCTCCGTCACCACGACCGCTGGCGGGGGGCCGCAGAACATCAACGTGACCCCGCTCAGCCTCAGCAGCACGCAGGCGCAGAACGTGGTCACCCAGCAGCCGCTGACCATCGGCAACACCGGCGACCAGGCACTCACGTGGGCGATCTTGGAAGAAGGCGGGCCGGAGTTCGTCGACTGGTTCGACAACTTCGACGGCTACGCGACCGGCAGCCAGCTCCACGGACAGGGTGGCTGGAAGGGCTGGGGGAACATCGCAGCCGCCGGTGCGCTGACCAGCAACGTGCAGTCCCACAGCGCTCCCAACTCGGCCGCCATCCTCGGCGCCAGCGACCTGGTGCACGAGTACGCGGGCTACACGGCCGGCCAGTGGACCTACACGGCCTGGCAGTACGTGCCGACCGACTTCACCGGCGAGTCCTACTTCATCCTGCTCAACTCGTACGACGATCCCGGCACGAACCTGAACTGGTCGGTCCAGGTCTCGTTCAACGCCGCCACCAACCTGGTGACGAATACCGGATTCTCCGGCGGCACGCTGCCGCTGGTGAAGGGCCAGTGGGTCGAGCTTCGGTTCGAGATCAACCTCACAGCCGACACCCAGGCCTTCTACTACAACAGCAGCCTGCTCTACTCGGGTACGTGGACGGCCGAGGTGAGCGGCGGCGGCGCGCTCAACATCGGCGCCGTCGACCTGTTCGCCAACAATGCGTCGGTGATCTACTACGACGACTTCAGCCTGGTAGCCCCGGCGATCCCGGACGTCTGCGACCTGCCGAGTGATGTGCCGTGGCTCAGCACTGCGCCGTCGAACGGCACGACCGCGGGCGGCGCCTCGACGCCGGTCCAGGTGAGCTTTGACTCGGCCGGCCTGCCGCTCGGCACCTACAACGCGAACCTGTGCGTGACGAGCAACGATCCGGATCCGGGCCCGGGCAACGGCACCGACCTGGTGGTCGTGCCAGTCGAGTTGAACGTCGCGGCGGGAACAAACCCGGCGATCAGCTTGAACAAGACAGTCGGAACGACGCCGGGCGTGTGTGCGACGACCAGCACGATCACGGTCGCAGCCGGCACGACGGTCTACTACTGCTACGAGGTGACGAACACCGGCGACGTGACCTTCACGACGCACGACCTGTCAGACAACCAGCTCGGGACGATCTTCACCGGGCTCAACTACGCGCTCGCGCCCGGTGCCACTGTCAACACGGTGCAGGCCGGCCTGAGCATCTCGGCGGTGATCAACACCACCACGACCAACACCGGCACCTGGACGGCACACGATGCCGCCGGCGCCCCGACTCAGGCGACGGACACGGCGACTGTGAACGTCGGCGGGGCGAGTCCGTCGATCGAGCTGACGAAGACGGTTGGTACGGTGGCAGGGGTATGCGCCACGACCGACACCATCACGGTGGCGACGGGCACCGAGGTGTACTACTGCTACCAGGTTGAGAACACCGGAGACGTGACGCTTCAACTTCCACGATCTGGTGGACGATCAACTGGGGACGCTTCTGAACGACCTGCCGTACACGTTGGCGCCAGGGGCGTTCAGCCCACAGGTGATCGTGCCTGAGACGATCACGGCGCCGGTGGTGAACACTGGCGACATGGACGGCGGCGATCGCGATCGGCGGGTACACTGTGGACGACACGATCACGTACAACTTCGAGGACATCTCGGGGACCGGCACGCCGGTCGCGCTGACGGACGACTCGAGGCGACCTTCCCGATCGGGTTCAGCTTCGACTTCTACGGGACGGCGTACACCGACTTCTGGGTGTCGTCAAACGGCTTCCTGGACGACGACCGGCGACCAGCAACGGCTGCTGCTCCGGTCAGAACCTGCCGAACGCGTCGACACCAAACGGTGTCATTGCCGGTTGGTGGGACGACATGAACCCCTCCGGCGGCGGCACGCATCACTACCAGGTGCTGGGCAGCGCGCCGAACCGGCGGCTGATCTTCCAGGTGACGAACGTGCCGCACTACTCGAGCGGCAACCCGGTGACGCTGCAGTACAAGCTGTTCGAGGGCACGAACGTCGATCGAGGTGCACTATCAGGCGGCGCCGTCGGCGATGGCGAGCAACCATTCGGGCGGGGATCGAGAACCAGGACGGGACGGTCGGGCTGCAGTACTACTACGGGACCGGCGGCGATTCCGACGCCTGAGGCGGTGCGGTACACGCCGACGGTGCGCGCAGACGGCGTCGGACACCGACACGGCGACCGTGAACATCTCGGATCCTGACATCAACGTGACGCCGGCGAGTCTGACGAGCACGTTGCTGGTGGGGACGACGGACACGCAGGTGCTGAACATCGGCAACACGGGCAGTGGGGTCTTGGACTGGACGATTGACGAGGCTGGAGCGCCGACCGAGGTGGTGGGGCCGTTCCCGCCGATTTTGGATCCGGTGGGGCCTGGTGACGCCTCAGTTGCAGAAGAGCGGGTAGGGGATGTGCCTCCTGGCAAGACCCCGACCTGGTATCCGGAGCGTGGGCCGTGGGCGGGGCCGGAGGCGGTGATCTACGACAACGGTCCGCTGGTCACCCATCCCGGTGGCGGCGCGGGCGGTGCGGACGCGAGTGCGCTGCAGGACGTGTCGCTCGGTCTGACCATCTACGGGTTTGGTGCGCAGCTGTCGGCCGGGAACCGGGTGGCGGACGACTTTGTGGTCAGCTATGCCGGCGGTTGGCAGATCGACACAATCACGTTCTTCACATACCAGACCGGTTCCGGGACCACATCGACGATCACCGGCCTGAACCTGCAGATCTGGAACGGGCCGCCGAACGCCGGCGGTACCGTGGTCTGGGGTGACACCACCACGAACATCATGACCAGCACGATCTGGTCGAACGACTACCGGGTGCTGGAAGGTACCTTGACGAACGCCGACCGGCCGATCATGGCAGTGGTGGGGACGGTGGGGACGGTGCTGCCGCCCGGGACCTACTGGCTGGACTGGCAGTTCAACGGGACGTTGGCGTCGGGGCCGTGGGCGCCTCCGGTGACGATCCTGGGACAGACGGGCAAGCCCGGTGCCAACGCCTTGCAGTACACCAGTACGGGGTGGGCAGCCCTCCTCGACGTGAGCTATCCGCAGGACCTGCCGTTCATCATTGACGGCGCGGCGTCGCAGTGCATGATGCCGGAGGACATCCCGTGGTTGAGCGTGAGCCCGGATGCGGGGACGACGGCCTGGCGGCGCGTCGACTCCGGTGGACGTGACGTTTGACGCGACGGTGGTCGGGGTTGGGACGTACAACGCGCTGTTGTGCGTGCTGAGTAACGATCCTGACGAGCCGTTGGTCGAGGTGCCGGTGACGATGGAGGTGGTGATTCCGGTCGAGCTGATGGGCATTTCGATCGAGTAGGGAACAACCAACGCGCGGGTGACCCCGCGCCAACACGAACCAACCGCCGCCACCCTCCGGGGTGGCGGCTTTTTCTTTGTGCGCCAGGCATGGCGCGAAGCGACATGACTGGCGTGGTCATGTCGGTTGCAACCGGGGAGGGAAACCGAGCCGGGAAGTGGCTTGGGGGTGGAAGTCCCCTGGGGGCCGTGATGACCGGAACTCCGAGCCGAACAGCAAGGGCGTCCGCCACGAGGCGGGGTCAGAAGTCAGCCGAGGCCATAGTAGCTACGGGCGTACCAGCTCTCCTGAGCCTGCTCGAGGAGCATCGCCGACTGCAGTGTCCGCTTCGAACCGCCGTATACGGAACCGTACGTACGGTGGTGTGAGAGGACGGCGCCCCTACCCGGGGCGCCTCCTACTCGATCGGTCGATCATTGCGGGCGCTCCTGCGTCACGCCGTGAATGCGCAGGTCCGGGGTCCGACGCGGGCCCTCGCTCCTGATCTGGGCAGGGGGTTGATTGCCCGGGCTCGGCTGGCGTAGGATGTGTTGTGTGTCACAACGTAGATCGAAGCCAACGCGGTGAGGCGGGTGCCTCACCTGGCGGAAGCACTTCAGGAGGGGAGGACGTCATGAGAGCTCACTGGTTGGATCGCGGAGTCTTGATCGTGGTTGCGCTGCTGATGATGGCGGCAGTGGGCGGGGCTGAGAGGCAGCCGCTGCTGGCGGTCGCCGTGGACAATGGCGCCTCCCTGAAGGCGGGTCAGTCCGGGCCAGAGGCGGTGTGGCCTGGGCCAGATGGCTTTGGCTACTCAGGCCAGGCGACCACCTATGAGTGGCTGGAGATCAGCACGACCGGCACGGCGATCGCCGGGTTGACCGACGATGGCTATCTCGGCCCATTCCCCATCGGCTTCAACTTCAGCTTCTACGGGACCGCCTACAGCGATTTCTATGTCGCCAGCAACGGCTACATCTCGTTCGGGGCGGGCTCCAGCACCCTCACCAACCAGTGCCCCCTGCCGAACACCACCACCCCCAACAACATCATCGCCCTGATGTGGGATGACCTTGACCCCGGCGACACGGGCGACCTGGTCTACTACCAGACCTTCGGAACCTGCCCGATTGGGAGCGGAGCTTGCCTGGTCGTGCAGTATGACGACTTCTGCCACTACCCGGGCGGCACTTCGTGCGCCATCGCCGGCACCTGGGAGGCGATCCTCTTCGCCAGCAGCGGCAACGTCATCATTCAGTACGAGGACGCCGGCGCGGAGGAAGGTTCGGGCTCGACCGAGGGCATCGAAGGCAACAACGCTGCGGCGGACTGGGGTTTGACCTACGCCTGCAACCTGGCGGCCTCGGTCACGGATGGCGCGGCGATCGAGTTCGTGTGCGGGCCGTGCGGGACCGATCAGAACATCAACGTGACCCCGCTCAGCCTGGCGAGCACCCAGGTGCAGAACACCACGACCAGCCAGACCCTCGACATCGGCAACACCGGCGATCAGGCGCTGACGTGGGCCATTCTCGAGGAGCCGGACGTGGTGGTGGTGTCCGGAGGCGGGGGCTCGGCCCCGCGCCCGCCGGCTACCGGGGCCGTGGGTGCCCGCGGGTACACACCAGATGCGACCCCGCCGATTGCGTACGAGTCGCCGGAGGACTTCGCGGAGGGCTTTGAAGACATCACGCTGCTGCCGGGCCAGGGGTGGTTCTTCCAGAACAACAGCTCGCCCCTGGGCTTGACCGACTGGTTCCAGGGCAACGACACTGTGTTCCCCGCCCATGCAGGCACCCCGACCTCTTACATCGGCGCCAACTTCAACAACACGTCAGGTGTGGGGACGATCAGCAACTGGATGCTGACCCCGCAGATCGCGCTCGCCGACGGTGACACGATAGCGTTCTGGACCCGCACCGCGACCGGCTCCGTATATCCGGACCGGCTGGAGGTGCGCCTGAGTACGGCCGGTTCGAGCACGAACGTGGGCACGCTGGCAACCGACGTGGGCGACTTCACGACCTTGCTTCTGACGGTCAATCCATCGCTGGCGGTGGGCGGTTATCCCGAGGTGTGGACGCAGTTCACGGTTACCCTCTCCGGGATCCCCGGCGGTGCGACCGGGAGGGTCGGGTTCCGCTACTACGTGACCGACGCCGGACCGAGCGGCAGCAACTCGGACTACATCGGCATCGACACCTTCGAGTACGCCAGTGGCGCGCCGTCGCTGTGCCAGAGCCCGGCCGACGTCCCGTGGCTCAGCACTGCGCCGTCGAACGGCACGACCGCGGGCGGCGCCTCGACGCCGGTCCAGGTGAGCTTCGACTCGACCGGCCTTGCGGTCGGTACGTACAACGCGAACCTGTGCGTGACGAGCAACGATCCGGATCCGGGCCCGGGCAACGGCACCGACCTGGTGGTCGTGCCAGTCGAGTTGAACGTCGCGGCGGGAACAAACCCGGCGATCAGCTTGAACAAGACAGTCGGAACGACGCCGGGCGTCTGCGCGACGACCAGTACGATCACGGTTGTCGGCCGGCACGACGGTCTACTACTGCTACGAGGTGACGAACACCGGCGACGTAACCTTCACGACTTCACGACCCTGTCAGACAACCAGCTTGGGACGATCTTCACCGGGCTCAACTACTCGCTTGCGCCCGGTGCCACGTCAACACGGTGCAGGCCGGCCTGAGCATCCCGTCTGTGATCAACACCACCACGACCAACACCGGCACCTGGACGGCGTCAGTCGTCGGCGGGCCGTCGGCGCAAGCGACGGACACGGCGACTGTGAACGTCGGCGGGGCGAGTCCGTCGATCGAGCTGACGAAGACGGTTGGTACGGTGGCAGGGGTATGCGCCACGACCGACACCATCACGGTGGCGACGGGCACCGAGGTGTACTACTGCTACCAGGTTGAGAACACCGGAGACGTGACGTTCAACTTCCACGATCTGGTGGACGATCAACTGGGGACGCTTTTGAACGACCTGCCGTACACGTTGGCGCCAGGGGCGTTCAGCCCACAGGTGATCGTGCCTGAGACGATCACGGCGCCGGTTGTGAACACTGGGACATGGACGGCGGTGGATGCGATCGGCGGGTACATTCTTGACGACACGATCGCGTACAACTTCGAGGACATCTCGGGGACGGGCACGCCGGTCGCGCTGACGGACGACTCGACGGCGACCTTCCCAATCGGGTTCAGCTTTGACTTCTACGGGACGGCGTACACCGACTTCTGGGTGTCGTCAAACGGCTTCCTGGAGACGACCGGGACCAGCAACGGTTGCTGCTCCGGTCAGAACCTGCCGAACGTGTCGACACCAAACGGCGTCATTGCCGGTTGGTGGGAGGACATGAACCCCTCCGGCGGCGGCACGCACCACTACCAGGTGCTGGGGCAGCGCGCCGAACCGGCGGCTGATCTTCCAGGTGACGAACGTGCCGCACTATTCGAGCGGCAACCCGGTGACGCTGCAGTACAAGCTGTTCGAGGGCACGAACGTCATCGAGGTGCACTACCAGGCGGCGCCGTCGGATGGCGGCAACCATTCGGCGGGGATCGAGAACCAGGACGGGACGGTCGGGCTGCAGTTCTACTACGGGACGGCGGCGATCCCGACGCCTGAGGCGGTGCGGTACACGCCGACGGTGGAGCAGACGGCGTCGTACGACCGATACGGCGACCGTGAACGTGTCGGATCCTGACATCAACGTGACGCCGGCGAGCCTGACGAGCACGCTGCTGGTGGGCACGACGGACGTGCGAGGTATTGAACATCGGCAACACCGGCAGCGGGACCTTGAACTGGACGATCGACGAGGCTGGTGCGCCGACCGAGGCCGGTGGGGCCGTTCCCGCCGATCCTGGATCCGGTGGGGCCTGGTGACGCCTCGGTGGCAGAGGAGCGGGTCGGGGATGTGCCGGTCTGGCAAGACTCCGACCTGGTATCCGGAGCGTGGGCCGTGGGCGCCGCCGGAGGCGGTGATTTACGACAACGGGCCGCTGGTCACGCATCCTGGGCAGGGCGCAGGTGGAGCGGATGCGAGCGCGCTGCAGGACGTGTCGCTCGGACTGACGATTTACGGGTTTGGCGCGCAGCTGTCGGCCGGGAACCGGGTGGCGGACGACTTCGTGGTCAGCTATGCCGGTGGCTGGCAGATCGACACGATCACGTTCTTTGCGTACCAGACGGGGTCTGGGACGACGTCGTCGATCACCGGGCTGAACCTGCAGATCTGGAACGGGCCGCCCAACGCTGGCGGCACCGTGATCTGGGGTAACACGACGACGAACATCATGACGAGCACGACATGGTCCAACGACTATCGGGTGCTGGAGGGCACCCTGACGAACGCCGACCGGCCGATCATGGCGGTGGTGGGGACGGTGGGGACGGTGCTGCCGCCTGGGACGTACTGGTTGGACTGGCAGTTCAACGGGAGCGCGAGCTACTCTGGGCCGTGGCAGCCGCCGGTGACGATCCTGGGACAGACTGGCAAGCCGGGCGAACGCGATGCAGTACACGAGCACAGGGTGGGCGGCCCTTGTGGACGTGAGCTATCCGCAGGACCTGCCGTTCATCATTGACGGGGCGGCGTCGCAGTGCATGATGCCGGAGGACATCCCGTGGCTGAGCGTGAGCCCGGATGCGGGGACGACGCCTGGTCCCGGGTCGACTCCGGTGGACGTGACGTTTGACGCGACGGTGGTCGGGGTTGGGACGTACAACGCGCTGTTGTGCGTGCTGAGCAACGATCCTGACGAGCCGTTGGTCGAGGTGCCGGTGACGATGGACGTGGTGATTCCTGTGGAGCTGATGGGCATCTCGGTCGAGTAGGGGACAACAGACGCGCGGGCGACACCGCGCCAACATGAACCAACCGCCGCCACCCTCCGGGGTGGCGGCTTTTTTTCCTCCAGTTCGCCGACTTGTGCGCAAGGTGACGAGCGGCAACCGGCGGTGGTCAGTGACTTGCATTACAGAATGGGTTGTCGTAAATTGTGAGAAGTGTTATTGCGACATGGCGGAATCTTGAGACAAGGTTTCGATTCGTGATTCAACAAGGCTGAATGGATTGCCATTTTGACGGAGGAGGGGGTTTCATGCGCAGTTTGAAGATCTTCGCGGTTCTGGTGATGGCCCTCGTGGGCACCTTCGCCATGGCGGGCATGGCCGCCGGCCAGGCGCTCGAAGACACCACGGCGACCTCGGCGCCGGGGCCGGCGCCCAACTTCAACGTCCCGATGTGGGACGGGCCCGACGTTGTGCTGTACGACAACGGGCCGCTCGTCACCCACCCCGGCGGCGGTGCCGGCGGCGCCGATGCCAGCGCGCTGCAGACCGCGATCGGGTTGACCTCCTACGGCTTCGGTCACGCGATCAGCTCCGGCTTTCGCATGGCCGACGACTTCACCGTCCCAGCGGGCGGCTGGCTCATCAACGAGGTCACGTTCTTCGCCTACCAGACCGGGTCGACGACGACCTCCACGATCAACAACGTCAACCTGCGGATCTGGGACGGGGACCCGAGCGCAGGCGGCAGCGTGATCTGGGGCGACACCACCACCAATGTGCTGGCGGCCACCCAATGGTCGAACAGTTACCGCGTCCTCGACACCGCCCTCACCAACACCCAGCGCCCGATCATGGCCGACACTGTGACCGTGGGCACGGTCCTGCCGGCCGGCACCTACTGGCTGGACTGGCAGACCGGAGGCACGCTCGCCTCTGGGCCGTGGGCGCCGCCTGTGACCATCCTGGGCCAGACCGCCAAGCCCGGTTCCAACGGCCTGCAGTACAACCCCACGACCGCAACGTGGGGTCCGGCGCTGGCACGTCACCTTCCAGCAGGACCTGCCCTTCATCATCGAGGGCACGCCCGGAGGCGGGCCGCAGGATCCGAACATCGACGTCAATCCGCTGAGCCTGACTGCCACGCAGCTGCCCGATACCGTCACCACGCAGACGCTGCAGATCTGCAACACCGGCGAGACCGACCTGACCTGGAGTCTGAGCGAGGTGGCAACGCTCAAGGGCGCGACGATCGAGAAGGCGCCGGCCGGGCAACCAAAGTCGCTGAGCGGCTCGTACGTCGCCTTTGATCCGTCGGTCGGCGGCGAAACCTGCTACACGCCGGGAGCTGCGGGCACCTTCTGCTTCAGGGCCGAGTCACTGACCACCGACTGGGAGTACCGCTACAACGTCTGGCAGAAATTCCCGGCCGACTGGAACGTATCCAGCGTCTACGTGCAGGGAACGCCATCCTGCACGGGCGGTGGCACGTGGGGCACCTTCAGCTGGTCGTTCGAGACCCCCCCGTACGAGGTGAACATCTACCACCCGGCCTACCACGCTTACACCGATGACTGTGTGGGCTATTACTGCTTCGATGCGACCGCCGGGGCCGGCCCGGCCGACGCGGGCGTCTCCTGGTACTGGGACGGCGACGGCTACAACAACGTGCCTCACCATCCATGCTCCAGCGACAGCTACACCCCGGCGTCCATGAGCACGGAACCCTGCGACGAGGCGGTCAACCCGCTGGCCACCGTGCCGGTGTGCGGAGCAGCCGGCATTCCCTGGTTGTCTGAGAGTCCGTTCGTGGGGACGCTCGTGGCGGGCGAGTGCGTCGACGTGACGGTGACCTTCGACTCGACCGGGCTCGCTCCGGGTAGCTACGGCGGCAGCCTGGAGGTGTCGAGCAACGATCCTGACCCCGGCCCGGGCAATGGTACCGACCTGGTGATAGTGGGCGTCGAACTGATCGTCGCGGAAGGGGGGCCGCCGAACATTAACGTGGATCCGTTGAGCCTGGTCAGCATCCAGGATCCCAACACCACGACCCAGCAGACCCTGACCGTCGCCAACACCGGCGGCGAGGACCTGACGTGGGCCATCGTCGAGGAGCCCACCGTTCTCCTCCCGACCCATGTCCTGGGCCCGATGGCCGGGATGGTGGGGGCGCCGAGTGGCGAGGACCAGCAGACGCAGAAAAGCTCCATCGCCACCTCCGGCCCGGCCGGTGGCGCGTTGCCGCCGCACAGCGGCCCGGAGGCCGTGCTCTACGACCAGACCGACAACCCCGGCGCCAACAGCATCAACTCCCAAGATTTCGAGACCTCCTTTGACGCCTACGACAACCAAGCGGCGGACGACTTCGTGATCCCGTCCGGCGACGCCTCGTGGACGATCGAGCAGGTCGAGGTCGCCGGTGTCTACTTCAACGGCACCGGCCCGGCGCCGGCGGTCAACGTCTTCTTCTACGTCGACGCCGCGACCCTGCCCGGAACCGAGGTCTACAGCGCGATCGGCTTGGTGCCGACTGATGTCGGCGGATCTTTTGCGATCGACCTCACCACGCCGGCGGTTCTGCCTGCCGGCACCTACTGGGTGTCGGTGCAGGCGAGGATGGACTTCGGCGTCGGCGGCCAGTGGGGCTGGACCGAGCGCACCGTGCAGTCCAACAGCGCGTCGGCCTGGCGGAATCCGGGCGGCGGCTTCGGCACTCCGTGCACGGCTTGGGGCCCGCGGGTCTCGAGCTGCGCCGTCGGGACCGATCCTGATCTGATCTTCCGCCTCAACGGCACGATCGGCGGCGGCCCGCAGTTCTGCACCTCTCCGTCGGACGTGCCGTGGCTGAGCGAGGCGCCGACCAGCGGCACGATCCCTGGCGGAGGCTCGACGCCGGTGGCTGTGACCTTCGACTCGAGCGGCCTCGGGACCGGAATCTACAACGCGAACTTGTGCGTCACCAGCAACGACCCGGACGCCGGCCCCGGCAACGGCACCGACCTGGTGGTGGTGCCGGTGATGATGGAGGTGGTTGGAGGTCAGGGTGCGTCGATCGTGCTGAACAAGACGGTGGGCACCGTGCCTGGGGTGTGTGCGACGACGGACACGGTGACGGTGAGCACTGGCACCCACTGTGTACTACTGCTACCAGGTCGAGAACACGGGTGATGTGACCTTCAACTTCCACGATCTGGACGACGACCAGCTGGGTGTGATTCTCAACGATCTGCCGTACGTGCTGGCGCCCGGGGCGTTCAGTCCGGAGGTGATCGTTCCGGACGTGGTCTCGGGTCCGGTGGTGAACACCGGGACGTGGACCGCGGCGACCGCGGTCGGCGGGTACACCGTGGACGACACGATCACGTACAACTTCGAGGACATCTCGGGGACGGGCACGCCGCTGGCTCTCACGCGACGACTCGGTGCTGCCGGCGTTCCCGATCGGGTTCACGCTTTGACTTTTATGAGACTGGCGTACACCGACTGCGTACGTGTAGTTCGAACGGGTTCGTGACGATGCTGAACGACCAGCAATTCTGGGTGTTGCACGGGTCAGACCGATTCCGAGCCCGGGGTCGCCGGACGCGATGATTGCGGGGTGGTGGGAGGACATGAATCCGTCTGGCGGGCGGCACGGTCCACTACCAGACCCTGGGGAGCTGCGCCGAACCGGCGTGCTGATCGTGCAGTTCACGAACATGCCAGCACTATTCGTGGCGGCAACCCGGTGACGTTGCAGTACAAGCTGTACGAGACGACGGGTGTGATCGAGGTGCACTACCAGGCGGCGCCGTCGGACGGTGGGACGCACTCGGCTGGTGATGGAGAATGCAGGATGGTACGGTTGGGTTGCAGTTCTACCTGGGGACTGCGTCGTTGACGACGCCGGAGGCGGTGAGGTACACGCCGACGGAGACGGTGGAGGCGACGGACAGTGACACGGCCTCAGTGTTGACCTCGGATCCGGACATTACGGTGACACCGGGGAGCCTGGCGTCGAGCCAGATGACGAACACGGTGGTGACGCTGCCGATGACGATCGGCAACGTCGGTGCCTCGGATCTGGTGTGGGACATCGAGGAGGCGGCGCCGATCGAGATTCCGGCGAGCAACGGTGACTTCCCACGCGGGAAGGCGGCGCCGTCGTTTGCTCGGGCACCCGAGGAGAGCATGGCGACCGTGGCGGCTGGGGAGCCGAACCTTCTGGTGAGGCTGCCTGGGACCTTTGCGTTCTCGACGGACGCGTCGGTCTCGACCCACATCTACTTTGACTCTGACACGCCGGGGACACTGAACACTCTCGGTCCGGCGACGAGCTACTTCTGGGCCGGGGACTTTGTCGGGGGCGACCTGACGAAGACCTACGTGATCAGGGACACGAGCACGCTGATGACGGTGGATGCGGCGACGGGAGCGGAGACGTCGATCGGGACGTTGGCGACGCCGCCTGGTGGGGAGACGTACACGGGGATGACGTTTGACCCGTCGACGGGGAACGTGTACGCGACGAGCTGCAACATCACGACTTCGTCGTTGTTCACGATTGACGTGACGACGGCGACGGCGACGCGGATTGGTGCGATCACCAACTCGCCGTGCTCGATTGGGATCGGGGCGAACGATTCGGGGAATCTGTACACCTACGATTTGGTCAACGACTCGCTCCTGAGCATCAACAAGTCAACGGGTGCGGGGACGATCATCGGGTCGATCGGGTTTGACGCGAACTACGGTCAGGGGATGGACTTCGACTCGGTGACGGGGACGATGTACATGGCGGCGTTCAACAATGGGACCTTCCTGGCGGAGCTCCGGGCGGTGGACCTCGCAACGGGGAACACGACGCTGCTGGGGGTGCTGGGGACCCCGGGGACCCAGCTCGGCTATGTTGCGTTCCAGTCGGGCGGGCCGTGCTCGAGCCCGTCGGATCTGCCGTGGTTGAGCGTGAATCCGACGGCTGGGACGACGATTCCTGGCGGGACGAACCCGGTGGACGTTACGTTTGATTCGACGGGGATCGCGGTCGGGACGTACGACGGGGTGCTGTGCGTGAACAGCAACGATCCGGACGAGCCGATCGTGGAGGTGCCGGTGCAGATGGAGGTGGTGATTCCGGTCGAGCTGATGGGGATTTCGATCGAGTAACGAACAACGACGCGCGGGCAACCCCGCGCCAACAGCAACCAACCAGCCGCCACCCTCCGGGGTGGCGGCTTTTTCGTCATCTCGTCGCCGTGCGCACAGGGTTCGCCGATGGCCGCCGCTGACGTTGGCAGCCCCCCGTAGGTTTCCCCGGCCGCGGGGGATGCGCAGGGCGCCGGCGCGAAAACGGCTGGTGACTTGCATCACAAAACCAGATGCTCTAGACTCCCGAAGTGAGCTTCACGGGCGGCGTGGCAATTTGAGACTTTGTCTTTGATTTATGTCATGCATCGACGAGGGAATCACGCGAATTCGAGGTCGGAAGGAGGAGGCTGATGTCTGAGATGTCTCGTAGGAATCGTCTGGCTCTGGGTGTGGGCGTTCTCGCACTCATCGTAGGACTCGCCATACCGGCTCTGGCACAGGAGAACATTCAGGGCTCGGCTGTCACCGCCGTGAACCCCATCACTCTCACGGCCGGGAGCACCGTTACCCTGTGCTTCACGGTGAACTTCATCTCACCCGATTTTGAGTACATGGACCACTTCGACGTCGACCTGCCGGACGGCTGGACCGTCGGCACCGTCGCCGCCAACAGCGTCCCGGTCGCCAACGGCTGCAGCGGGGCCCTGCCCCCGGTGGTGGGTAACGGGGCTGGCAACGTGGTCTTCTGGCAGTCCACCGGCTACCCCCCGACCACCGGCTGCGGCGCGTGGGTCGGCGGCTCGGCAGGCGCCAACTTCGACTTCTGCGTCGACGTCACGGTGCCGAACTGCACCGGCGCGCCCTGGAGCCTGCCCTGGAACATCATCGGCGACGGCTACGGCGGCGCCCCCCACACAGTCGCCGGCACGTTCTCGTCCGTGGAGTGCACGGGCGGCGGCGGACCGGCCATCACGCTCGCCAAGACGGTGGGGACGGTACCTGGGGTGTGCGCGGCGACCAACGCCGTGACCGTGAGCTCCGGCACCGATGTCTACTACTGCTTCCAGGCGACGAACACGGGCACCGTGACCTTCGAGCTCCATGATCTGGTGGACGACCATCTCGGAACGATCTTGAACAACCTCCCGTACACGCTGGCGCCGGGGGCATCGAGCCCCGAGGTGATCGTGCCGGACACGGCAACCGCGACGGTGACGAACACCGCGACCTGGACGGCTGCGGATCTGCCCGCAGGCTACGTGATTGATGACACGATCACGTACAACTTCGAGGACATCTCGGGGACGGGCACGCCGGTCGCGCTGACGGACGACTCGACGGCGCAGTTCCCGATCGGCTTCAGCTTTGACTTCTACGGAACGGTGTACACCGACTTCTGGGCGGCGTCGAACGGCTTCCTGGAGACGACCGGGACCAGCAACGGTTGCTGCTCGGGTCAGAACCTGCCCGAACGCCTCGGCCCCCAACGGCGTCATCGCCGGCTGGTGGGAGGACATGAACCCGTCGGGCGGCGGCACGCACCACTACCAGTTGCTGGGGAGCGCGCCGAACCGGCGGTTGATCTTCCAGGTCACCAACGTGCCGCACTACTCGAGCGGCAACCTGGTGACCTTGCAGTACAAGCTGTTCGAGGGCAGCAACATCATCGAGGTGCACTACCAGGCGGCGCCGTCGGACGGCGGCACGCACACCGCCGGCATCGAGAACCAGACGGGCACGGTCGCGGCGCAGTACTACAACGGCACCGCGGCGCTCACCACGCCGCTGGCGATTCGCTACACGCCGACGGTGCCGCAGGAGGCGTCGGCGGTTGCGACGGCGACGGTGACGATCTCCGATCCGGACATCACGGTGGATCCGGCCAGTCTGGCGAGCGTGCAGGCGCCGAACACGGTGGTCAACCTGCCGTTGACGCTCGGCAACGTGGGCACGGCGGTCCTGAACTGGTCACTTGATGAGGAGCCGGTGGAGGCAATCGTGTTCCCGCCGATCGGGGAGCCTGCCGGCCCCGGCGACCCCGCGCATGGCGGTGGAGCGGCTCGGTGAAGGTCCGCCGGACAAGGCGCCGGAGTGGTTCCCCGAGACGGTGGAGTGGGTCGGGCCCGAGCTCGTGCTGTACGACAACGGGCCCCTGGTGACCCACCCCGGACAGGGCGGCGGCGGCGCCGACGCCAGCGCCTTGCAGACGGCGCTCGGCATGACCACCTTTGGAACCAGCTGCTCCTTGTCAACCGGTTACCGGGTTGCCGACGACTTCACCGTCACCGACCCCGCCGGCTGGGACATCGACACCATCACCTTCTTCCCCTACCAGACCGGCTCCACGACCACCTCCACCATCACCTCGCTCAACCTGCAGATCTGGGACGGCCCGCCGAACGCCGGAGGCAGCGTGATCTGGGGTGACACCACGACCAACATCCTGACCAGCACGACGTGGACGAACATCTATCGAGTGACGGACACAACCCTGACCACGATGCAACCGTCCGATCATGACGGCGGTCGGCACGGTGAACACGGTGCTGCCGGCGGGCACCTACTGGCTCGACTGGCAGGTCGGCGGCAGCCTGGCCTCCGGCCCGTGGGCGCCGGCGATCACGATTCTCGGTCAGACCACGACCGGCAACGCGATGCAGCAGACCGTGTCCACGGGAGTCTGGGCTAACTTCATCGACGTTGGCCCGCAGGGGCTGCCGTTCATCATCGAGGGGATGCCGGCGATCTGCGGCGCCCTGGCGGACGTGCCGTGGCTCAGTGCCAACCCGATCAGTGGTTCGATCGCTCCGGCGGGGGTCCAGCCGGTCACCGTGAGCTTCGACTCCACCGGCTAGGCCGTGGGGATGTACTCACGCCACGCTGTGCGTCTTCAGCGACGACCCGGACGAGGGCGTGGTGCCGGTGCCGGTGACCATGGAGGTGATCGCCGGGCAGGGCGCCGCGATCGAGTTGAACAAGACCGTCGGTGTGGTGCCTGGTGTGTGTGCGACGACGGACTCGATCACGGTGAGCACCGGGACGACGGTGTACTACTGCTACCAGGTTGAGAACACTGGTGACGTGACGTTCAACTTCCACGATCTTGACGACGACCAGCTGGGTGTGATTCTCAACGATCTGCCGTACGTGCTGGCGCCCGGGGCGTTCAGTCCGGAGGTGATCGTTGCGGACGTGGTGTCGGGTCCGGTGGTGAACACCGGGACCTGGACCGCGGCGACCGCGGTCGGCGGCTACGCCGTGGACGACACGATTCACGTACAACTTCGAGGACATCTCGGGGACGGGCACGCCGCTGGCTCTCAGCGACGACTCGGTGCTGCCGGCGCCGATCGGGTTCACGTTTGACTTTTATGAGACTGGGTACACGACCGCCTACGTGAGTTCGAACGGTTTTGTGACGATGCTCAACGACGGCAACACTGGGTGTTGCACTGGGCAGCCGATTCCAAGTGTGGGGTCGCCGGACGCGATGATTGCGGGGTGGTGGGAGGACATGAATCCGTCAGCGGGCGGCACGGTCCACTATCAGACGATGGGGAGCGGGCCGAATCGGCGTGCTGATCGTGCAGTTCACGAACATCCAGCACTATGGCAGCGGCAACCCGGTGACGTTGCAGTACAAGCTGTACGAGACGACGGGTGTGATCGAGGTGCACTACCAGGCGGCGCCGTCGGACGGTGGGACGCACTCGGCTGGTGTGGAGAATGCGGATGGTACGGTTGGGTTGCAGTTCTACCTGGGGACTGCGTCGTTGACGACGCCGGAGGCGGTGAGGTACACGCCGACGGAGACGGTGGAGGCGACGGACAGTGACACGGCCTCAGTGTTGACCTCGGATCCGGACATTACGGTGACACCGGCGAGCCTGGCGTCGAGCCAGATGACGAACACGGTGGTGACGCTGCCGATGACGATCGGCAACGTCGGTGCCTCGGATCTGGTGTGGGACATCGAGGAGGCGGCGCCGATCGAGATTCCGGCGAGCAACGGTGACTTCCCACGCGGGAAGGCGGCGCCGTCGTTTGCTCGGGCACCCGAGGAGAGCATGGCGACCGTGGCGGCTGGGGAGCCGAACCTTCTGGTGAGGCTGCCTGGGACCTTTGCGTTCTCGACGGACGCGTCGGTCTCGACCCACATCTACTTTGACTCTGACACGCCGGGGACACTGAACACTCTCGGTCCGGCGACGAGCTACTTCTGGGCCGGGGACTTTGTCGGGGGCGACCTGACGAAGACCTACGTGATCAGGGACACGAGCACGCTGATGACGGTGGATGCGGCGACGGGAGCGGAGACGTCGATCGGGACGTTGGCGACGCCGCCTGGTGGGGAGACGTACACGGGGATGACGTTTGACCCGTCGACGGGGAACGTGTACGCGACGAGCTGCAACATCACGACTTCGTCGTTGTTCACGATTGACGTGACGACGGCGACGGCGACGCGGATTGGTGCGATCACCAACTCGCCGTGCTCGATTGGGATCGGGGCGAACGATTCGGGGAATCTGTACACCTACGATTTGGTCAACGACTCGCTCCTGAGCATCAACAAGTCAACGGGTGCGGGGACGATCATCGGGTCGATCGGGTTTGACGCGAACTACGGTCAGGGGATGGACTTCGACTCGGTGACGGGGACGATGTACATGGCGGCGTTCAACAATGGGACCTTCCTGGCGGAGCTCCGGGCGGTGGACCTCGCAACGGGGAACACGACGCTGCTGGGGGTGCTGGGGACCCCGGGGACCCAGCTCGGCTATGTCGCATTCCAGTCGGGCGGGCCGTGCTCGAGCCCGTCGGATCTGCCGTGGTTGAGCGTGAATCCGACGGCTGGGACGACGATTCCTGGCGGGACGAACCCGGTGGACGTTACGTTTGATTCGACGGGGATCGCGGTCGGGACGTACGACGGGGTGCTGTGCGTGAACAGCAACGATCCGGACGAGCCGATCGTGGAGGTGCCGGTGCAGATGGAGGTGGTGATTCCGGTCGAGCTGATGGGGATTTCGATCGAGTAGGGGAGACAGTGCGCGGGCAACCCCGCGCGAACATGGACCAACCAGCCGCCACCCCCCGGGGTGGCGGCTTTTTCTCTGCCGCCACCCGGTCGCTGCGCTGGCCGGGCCCGGTCAGGCGGAGCCCCGGGAATCCGAGGGGAATCGCTTGACTCAGCCGACGAGTCGCAACTAGACTGCTTTGTGACAGGTGTCACTTTTATCATCAGTCTCAACTACGAGACACGGAGGAGGATGGTGGTGGCCACGCAGCGCACAGCAACGTGCGCGGTTTCACGCGAGCCAACGCCAGACTTTTGGGCGAATGTGTACATCCACCCCTGCCGGGCTGCGGCGACGTCGTGCGGCGGGGTGAAGAGCAATGCCTCAGGGGGAAGAAGGAGTACCTGATCATGCAACACAGGGACGGTCGGATGGTTGTGGTGATGCTCGCAATGCTGCTGTCGCTGCTGCCGATCTGCGCGGCCGCGCAGGACATGGGTGCCGCGGTGGCGAGGGCCAGCGTCGGCGCGGATGACGCGGTCGCAGTCGCTGAGGCGGCCAAGGCCGCCGAGCAGCTACCCCCGGGGAAGGAGCCGCCCGACGACACGCCGGGGCTGCCTGCCAAGGCAGGAGTCGAAGGTGTGGCGACCGACTACGGCTGGAGCCAGATCACCGGCACCTACACCGAGATCACGGGTGGGACGCAGTTGACCACCGTCTGTGACGACAACAACTACAACGCCAACGCCATCCCATTCACCTTCACCTTCAACGGCGTGGGCTACACGGCTGTCAGCGTCCAGTGCAACGGCTTCCTCGCCATGGGCGCGACGGTCTCGAGCTCCTACACCCCGATCAGCGGCGGCTCGACCAACAACATCGTGGTGGCCCAAGGCCATGACCTCCAGACCAACACCACCAACTCAGAGATCCGGCTGGAGACGCTCGGCGCGGCGCCGAACCGCGTGGCCGTCGTGCAGTGGAAGAACTTCCGCCACTACGGCGCCCCGGACCAGATCTACAACTTCCAGATCCGACTGTACGAGACCACCAACCTGGTCGAGGTAGTTTACGGCAACTTCTCGATGGGTGCGGGGAGCATTCTTGTTCAGGTCGGGCTGAGGGGCGCCTCGAACGCTGACTTCAACAACCGCTCGAGCAGCGACCGGCTGGACCACTACCGCCGCCGGCACGCTCAACACCTCCACGGTGACGCTGAGCAACGCCTACCTCCCTCCCTCGGGCCTGACCTGGAGCTGGACGCCGATCCCGCCGAGCCCGAACTTCACCACCTCGTACAAGACGGCGCCGGCGGGGGCGGTCATTGGTGACCAACTCGCCTACGTCGTCCACATCGTCAACTCGGGCACCGCCGCCGCCACCACGGCGACGCTGGTCGACCCGATCCCGGCCGGCACGACCTATGTCGCGGGGTCTGTGGCGTGCAGCGCCGGCTCGTGCAGCTACAACGCCGGCCCCAACCAGATCGAGTGGGACGGCAACGTGGCCGTCGCCGGCGAGGTCACGGTCAGCTTCTCGGTCGACACCGACGTTGTGGCCTGCGGCACGACTGTGGTCAACCAGGCGACGATGGACGATCCGGGTCTGTTCGGCGGCGCGGTGACCAAGTCGGCCTCGACGTTTCTTGCGGGGGGCACCCCCTTGCCCCTGGACGGCTTTGAGGTCAGCGTCCCGCCGCCGGGCTGGACCGAGACGATCGTTTTCGACCCAGGCACCGACCCCGACTGGAGCCAGGTGACCGTCGGAACCTCGCCGGCGATCAACCCGCACAGTGGCACCTACATGGCGAAGTACAACTCCTACAGCACCCAAAGCGGCGGGATGGCCCGGCTGTGGACCAACGCGCTCGATCTGAGCGCATTCCAGGCGCCCCAAGTCGTGTTCTGGATGTCGCACGACACCGGATACACGACGACCGCCGACCGCCTCCAGGTCCAGGTCTCGACCGACGGCGTCACCTGGGTCGACGTGGGCGCGCCCGTGCTGCGCTACGACGCCTCGTGCCCGACCGCTTGCTGGAAGGAGCACGGTATCGTGCTGCCAGCGGGCTACAACATCAACGGCGTCTACCTCGGCTTCCTGGGCATCAGCGCCTACGGCAACAACTTCTACTTGGACGACGCCGGCCTCGCCGAGGGCTGGTACCCCTGCCCGTACGTGTCCTTCGGGCCCAACGGCGCCAAGACAGGCTGTCCCGGCAGCACCGTCATCTACGACGGCCTGAGCCTGACCAACATGACGCCGAACGGCGACACGTTCGACTTCAGCATCTCCGGACAGCTCTGGGATACGACGCCGAATCCGTGGCAGCTTGCGCTCGGCGCCGGCGCCTCCGCCCAGGTCACCGTGACGCGTGGACCTCCCCTGGACGACCGGCAGCGACACGGCCACCGTCACCGCCCTCGGCCAGACCTACGGCTGGGCTGACTCGGCCACGTTTGCGACCATCGCTGCCAACATCTACTGGGAGCAGATCGCCAGCGAGCCCAACAGCGGCCGCATGGACAACGTTCTGGGCGCGTGGGGCGGCTACGTGTGGTCGATCACCGGCTACGGCGCCAACCTGCGACGTGCGCTACTACGATCCGGCCACGAACACCTGGACGATCGTCGGCACACCACCGACCTTCCTCGGCAACTACGCCCACTCGGGCTGCCAGGCCGGCAGCAAGGTCTTCATGTACGGCGACACGTCCACGGCCGGCTTCACCGGCCTGTGGTCCTACGACATGGCGACCACCACCTGGGCGCAGGAGACGCCCGGCGGCACGCCGCCCGCCACGACCGGCATCTGGACCCCGGCCTGGGCCGCTGACGCCGAGACCGGCTACTGCTACCTGACCGGCGGCGCAAGCGTGGCGGGTGGAGGCAACCTGACCACCGTCAACGTCTACGACCCGGCCACCAACGCGTGGCTGACGCCGCTGCCCAACTTCACTTCAACGCGCGGTTTCCACGCCGCCTGGGTGTTCAGAGACGCCACGAACCGCAAGCTGCTGTGCGTGGCTGGGGGTGTCAACAGCTCGAGCATCGCCACGGCGACCACCCAGTGCTACGACTTCGTGGCAGGCACCTGGGGCGCCGAGAATGCCGACCTGGGCCCCCTGAGCGGGACCCTTTGGGCCATGGGCTACGCGCAGAAGGTGCACGAGGGCTCGACGCAGCTCTGGGTGACCGGCGGCACAGGCCCGTTGGGGTCTTCCATCGCGAACACCAGCTTCTTCGACGTCACGGCCGGTGCCTGGGCAGACGGCGGCAACCTCGCCGCGGGTGCGGTCTACCGCACCAGCGCCGTCACTCTCGACAATCAGATCTACGCTGTGGGCGGCTCAACCTCCAGCTTCAACTACACTGGTCTGGCGAACCGCCACGTCCAGTGCGTCATGCAGACACCGCCGAACATCGACGTGTCTCCGCTGAGCCTCGCCAGCACTCAGGCCCCCAACACCACGACCCAGCAGACCCTGACCATCGCCAACACCGGCGAGCAGGACCTGACGTGGACCCTGGCCGAGGAGCCGAACCTTCTGGTCCCGGTCCGCGTCCGCGGTCCGATGGCCTGGATGGTGGGGAGCCCCACCGGCGAGAACCAGCAGGCTCAGAACAGCTCCATCCTCACAATCGGCCCCGCTGGAAACGAGCTGCCGCGCTACAACGGTCCGGAGGCCGTGCTCTACGACCAGACCGACAACCCCGGCGCCAACAGCATCACCTCGCAGGACTTCGAAGCCTCCAACGATGCCTTCGACAACCAGGCGGCGGACGACTTCGTGATCCCGACCGGCGACGTCGCATGGACGATCGAACAGGTCGAGGTCGCCGGCGCCTACTTCAATGGCACCGGCCCGGCGCCGGCGGTCAACGTCTACTTCTACCTGGACGCCGCAGGTCTGCCCGGCGCCGAGGTCTACAGCGCCATCGGTCTGGTGCCGACTGATCCCGGCGGCCTCGGATCCTTCACGATCGACCTGACGGTGCCGGCGGTCCTGCCTGCAGGCACCTACTGGGTGTCAGTGCAGGCCAGGATGGACTTCAGCGTCGGCGGCCAGTGGGGCTGGACCGAGCGCACCGTGCAGTCCACCAGCGCGGGGGCCTGGCGGAACCCGGGTGGCGGCTTCGGCACCACCTGCACCGACTGGGGCCCGCGGGTCACGCAGTGTGGCGTCGGGACCAATCCTGACCAGATCTTCCGTCTCAACGGCACCATCGGTGGCGGCGAGGTGTGCAGTGCCCCGGCCGATGTGCCGTGGCTGAGCGAGGCTCCTGTCGACGGGACCACCGCCGGCGGCGACTCGACTCCGGTCACAGTGACCTTCGACTCGACCGGCCTGGCGGCTGGAAGCTACACGGCCAACCTGTGCCTGGCGAGCAACGACCCCGACGTCGGACCCGGCAATGGAACCAGCCTGGTCGTGGTGCCAATGTCGCTCACCGTCACCGAGACCCAGGTTGCGAACATCGACGTGAGCCCGCTCAACCTGAGCAGCACGCAGGCGCAGAACACCACGACCCAACAGACCCTGACCATCGCCAACACCGGCGGCGGCAGCCTGGATTGGAACCTGGGCGAGGAGCCCCTGATCCTGGACACCGTGTACGTCACGGTCCCGGCCGGCCCGACCGAGGCGCCGGAGGGGACGGCCGTGACCGGCCATTACACCCAGCGGCCAGAAGGCACCTACGCCATACAGCGGCGTGCACTCACCTACGTGCCGCCGAACGTGCTGCTGCTGGCGGCCGACGACGACAATACCTACGGTAGCAGCCCGATCCAGACGCTGCTCCAGGCCTACGGCGACCTGGGCGGTGATACCTCTACGATCCGCGCGCCACCACGCCGACCCTGGCCGAGCTCCAGACCTACGACGTGGTCCTGGTCTGGTCCAACTACTGTTCGCCGATCCGACCGCCATCGGCGACGTGCTGGCCGACTATGTGGACGCGGGCGGCAAGGTCATCGACCTGATGTTCGGCATCGATCCGGGCTGGGGCTACCAGGGCCGCTTCCGCACCCGGGCTACTCGGCCATGACGACGACCAGCTACCGCCTTCAGCAACTCGTGCCTGGGCACCTACAACCCGGCCCACCCGATCATGGCCGGCGTCACCGACGTCTGCGACAGTACTACCGGGCGACCGGCACGGCCTTACCGCCGGTTCGTCGGAGGTGGCGCGCTGGGCGGACAACGAGCTGCCGTGGCCGTCAAGGACGACAGAGCGTGGCGACCATCGCCGGCTACGTGGGCTACTACTTCCTGTACACCGGCCAGATGCCGGATGTCGTGCACAACGCCATCCTGTGGCTGGCCGGCGGGGAGCAGGTGGACTGTGCCAATCCGGCCGACGTCCCATGGCTCAGCGAGGTGCCGACCAGCGGCACCATCCCTGGCGGAGGCTCGACGCCGGTCCAGGTGACCTTCGACTCGAGCGGTCTTGCGACCGGCACCTACAACGCGAACCTGTGCGCCTTCAGCGACGATCCGGACCCCGGTCCGGGCAACGGCACCAACCTGGTGGTCGTGCCGGTGACGCTGGATGTATTTGGAGGTGAGGGCCCGTCGATCGAGCTGACGAAGACGGTGGGTACAGTGCCTGGGGTGTGCGCGGCGACGGACACGGTGACGGTGAGCACTGGGACCACGGTGTACTACTGCTATGTGGCTGAGAACACGGGTGATGTGACGTTCAACTTCCACGATTTGGATGACGACCAGCTGGGCGAGATTCTCGACGATCTGCCGTACGTGCTGGCGCCGGGGGCGTTCAGTCCGGAGGTGATCGTTCCGGACGTGGTCTCGGGTCCGGTGGTGAACACTGGGACCTGGACCGCGGCGACCGCGGTCGGCGGGTACCAGATGGACGACACGATCCCCTACAACTGGGAGGACATCTCGACCAGTGGGACGGCGATTCGCGCTGGGCGACGACGAGGTGAGCGGCGCGATTCCGCTGGGCTTCACGTTCGACTACTACGGGACGGGCTACTCGGACATCTACGTCAGCTCCAACGGGTTCCTGACGGTGCTGCCGGGGCAGAACAGCGGCTGCTGCACTGGTCAGCCGATTCCGACCGCTGGTGATCCCGACGGCGTCATTGCGGGTTGGTGGGATGATTTTTACCCGCCTGGAGGCGGCCCGGTCACCTACCAGACTCTGGGGATCCGCGCCCGAACCGCCGGTTGCATCGTCCAGTTCACCAACGTGCCGCACTGTTGCTCTCCGGGCAACCTCCCGGTGACGATGCAGTTCAAGCTGTACGAGACGACGGGTGTAATCGAGGTGCACTATCAGGCGGCGCTGGCAACAGGGGACGGCAGCAACCACTCGGCGGGGGTCGAGAACCAGGACGGGACGGTGGGTGTGCAGTACTACTACGGCACCGAAGACCTGCCGACGCCACTGGCGGTGCGTTACACGCCGACGGAGACGGTGGAGGCATCGGACAGTGACACGGCCTCAGTGTTGACCTCGGATCCGGACATTACGGTGAATCCGACGAGTTTGGCGTCGAGCCAGATGACGAACACGGTGGTGACGCTGCCGATGACGATTGGCAACGTGGGAGCGTCGGATCTGCTGTGGGACATCGAGGAGGCGCCGCCGATCGAGATTCCGGCGAGCAACGGTGACTTCCCACGCGGGAAGGCGGCGCCGTCGTTTGGTCCGGCGCCGGAGGAGGCGATGCGGACCGCGGCGGCTGGGGAGCCGAACCTTTTGGTGAGGCTGCCTGGGACCTTTGCGTTCTCGACGGACGCGTCGGTTTCGACGCACATTTACTTTGACTCTGACACGCCGGGGACACTCAACACGCTGGGGCCGGCGACGAGCTACTTCTGGGCCGGGGACTTTGTCGGGGGCGACCTGACGAAGACCTACGTGATCAGGGACACGAACACGCTGATGACGGTGGATGCGGCGACGGGAGCGGAGACGTCGATCGGGACGTTGGCGACGCCGCCTGGTGGGGAGACGTACACGGGGATGACGTTTGACCCGTCGACGGGGAACGTGTACGCGACGAGCTGCAACATCACGACTTCGTCGCTGTTCACGATTGACGTGACGACGGCGACGGCGACGCGGATCGGGGCGATTTCGAACTCGCCGTGCTCGATCGGGATCGGGGCGAACGATGCGGGGAATCTGTACACCTACGATTTGGTCAACGACTCGCTGCTGAGCATCAACAAGTCGACGGGTGCGGGGACGATCATCGGGTCGATCGGGTTTGACGCGAACTACGGTCAGGGCATGGACTTCGACTCGGTGACGGGGACGATGTACATGGCGGCGTTCAACAACGCGACCTTCCAGGCGGAGCTCCGGGCGGTGGATCTGAACACCGGGAACACGGTTTTTCTCGGGGTGCTGGGGACCCCGAGCGTGACCCAGCTCGGCTATGTGGCGTTCCAGTCGGGCGGGCCGTGCTCGAGCCCGTCGGACTTGCCGTGGCTGAGCGTCAATCCGACGGCTGGGACGACGATTCCTGGTGGGACGAACCCGGTGGACGTGACGTTTGACTCGACTGGGATTGCGGTCGGGACGTACGACGGGGTGCTGTGCGTGAACAGCAACGATCCGGACGAGCCGATCGTGGAGGTGCCGGTGCAGATGGAGGTGGTGATTCCGGTCGAGCTGATGGGGATTTCGATCGAGTAGGGGAGACCATGCGCGGGTGACCCCGCGCTGACATGAACCAACCGCCGCCACCCCCCGGGGTGGCGGCTTTTTTTCTGCCGCCAGGCGTCCCAGGTCGGATCGGGTATCTGCGGGGCCGGACCCGTCGTGCGCATTCACTCCGCGGCCGGAGGAAGACGCTTGACTCTGCCGCAAAGCCGCGGATAGACTCATCTGTGATACATGTCACTTTTCACAGCAGTCTCAACTCTGTGATACGGAGGAGGACGGCGATGGCGACCCTGTGCACGCGTTGGTTGGTGCTGGCGGCTGCGGGTGTGTTGGCTCTCGGCGCCGGCGTGGATGTGGCAGCGGAGGTGATCGCTCCCTATCAGATCATCGAGGTTTCTCCTGGCCTCGAGGCTGGAGAGGGCAAGGCGCCGGCGATGCCGAAGGGCATGGCCGTCATCCCGAACGCCGACCTGAAGTCGGTGTCGGGGCCGATCACAGTGCGCGAGGCCGAGCCAAACGGCACCCCCGCCACGGCGACGCCCCTGGGCGGGAGCGCCGCGGTGGCCCTGGGAGCCGTCTTCCCGAACAATGACCAGGACTACTACTCGTTCACCGGGGCTGCCGGGGATCGGGTGTACGCGGCAACCCAGACTTCATTCTCATCCAACGGCAGCTACGACTCGACGCTCATTCTCTATGGCACCGATGGCACGACCGTCATCGAGCAGGACCTCGACGACGGCAGCTTCGGCTCCACTTCGTCGAGCATTGCCGGCGCCACCCTGCCGGCCGACGGCACCTACTACCTGCTGGTGAAGCACAACAGCACGACCAGCCAGCTGCGCCCGTACAACCTCTACTTCCGGCTGCGCAGCGGGGCTCCGACGGCCGAGACCGAGCCCAACGACGCCGGTCAGGCTCTGCCGGCCGGGGGCTGGGTGAGCGGCGACACCAGCGCGACCACCGACGTGGACCTCTTCACCTTCGACCTGAACGCCGGCGACACCGTGTTCCTGTCGCTCGACCTCGACCCGGAGCGGGACGCCACGGAGTGGAACGGGACGATGGGGTTGGGGCCGTTCAACGGCTTTGTTCTCGTCGTCAACGACGCCGGCGCTGCGACGCCCGACTCCGAGGCGTTCTTCATGACCGTCAAGGACACGGGGACGTACTACGCGTACCTCGCCGTGCCCACCGGCGGCACGACCTTCGGTACCTACCACCTGTCGGTGGCGGTCTTCCCTGCCTCGAACAACGGCCTCACGTGCACCACGTACACCTCGACCGACGTGCCGCAGACGATCCCTGACGGGCCCGGCCAGGTGAGCTCGACGATCACGATCCCGGGCAACCCGCGGATCGCCGACCTCGACGTGGCGATCGATCTCACCCACCTCAACATGCCGGACCTGGACGTCAACCTGAGCTCTCCGGCCGGCAACGACAACGGCCTGTTCAACGACATCGGGTCGAACACCCAGACGCCCATGAACCTCGTCATTGACGACGAGGGGGCAATCCCGATTTCGCTCTACACCATCGTGTCCGGGATGCACTCCCAGCCGGAGTACCTCTACCGGCTGTCGTGGTTCGACGGCGAGGACGCCGGAGGCACGTGGACTCTGACCGTGCGCGATGATCTCGCCGCGAACGGCGGCACGCTGAACGGCTGGTCGATCACGGTCTGCGAGCCTGCGCCGCAGCCGCAGTGCCCAACCGGGTACGTTCCGGTGACGGTCTACAGCTCGGACTTCGAGCTGGACGAGGGTGGCTTCACCCACTCCGGGACCCTGGACGAGTGGGAGCGAGGCCTGCCGAGCTACGTTCCGATCACCACCTGTGCAAGCGGCAGCAACTGCTGGAAGACCGACCTCGACAGCACCTACGAAGCGAGCGCCAGCCAGGACCTGCTGTCGCCCACCTTCGACCTCACCGGGCTGGCCGGGCCAGTCCTCGTGAGCTGGGCGCAGCGCTACAACCTCGAGTCGGCCAGCTATGATCACATTTGGGTCGACTTCCGCTACGCCGACGACAGCAATCCGACGCGGCTTTTCGAGTGGCTCGGCGGCACGATGAGCGTCACCGTGGGCAACCCGACGACGACCATCCAGGAGAGCGCCGGCTGGGGGCTGTTCACGGCCGACATGAGCGCCTACGCCGGCCAGCAGACCGAGCTCCTGTTCCACCTGGACAGCGATACATCCGGCCAGTACGCGGGGCTCGGTGTCGACGATGTGACCGTCACCGCGTGCGAGCTGTCGGACGTGCCGCCGAACATCGACGTGGCTCCGCTGAGCCTGGACGCCACCCAGCCCCCCAACACAATCACCGGACAGACCCTGACCATCGGCAACACCGGCGGCAGCGACCTGACCTGGACCCTGAACGAGGAGCCGGTGCTCAAGGGAGCGACGAGCACAGTGGTGCCGGCGGTGGGCCCGAAGTCACTGACCGGCTCGTACGTGGCCTTCGACCCGTCGGTGGGCGGAGACGCCTGCTACACCCCGGGCGCCGCGGGCACGTTCTGCTTCAGGGCCGAGTCGTTCACCCCCGACTATGAATACCGCTACAACGTCTGGCAGAAGTTCCCGGCCGACTGGAACGTATCCAACGTCTACGTGCAGGGAACGCCATCCTGCACGGGCGGTGGCACATGGGGTACGTTCAGCTGGTCGTTCGAGACCACCCCGTACGAGGTGAACATCTACCACCCGGCCTATCAGCAGCCCGTCGACGACTGCGTTGCCTACTACTGCTTCGACGTGACGGCTGGCGCCGGACCGGCGGATGCCGGCGTCTCCTGGTACTGGGACGGCGACGGCTACAACAACGCGCCGCATCACCCCTGCAGCGTGGACCAGTACACCCCTGCCAGCATGGCCGCCGAGCCGTGCGACGAGTGGATCAACCCGCCGGCCACGGTCCCGGTGTGCGGTGGGGGTCCGGACTGCACCAATCTCGTCGACGTGCCGTGGCTCAGCGAGACCCTGACCTCCGGCACGACCGCCGGCGGAGCGTCGACCCCGTTGGACGTGATCTACAACTCCACTGGCCTGGCACGCCGGGCCTACAGCGCGAACCTGTGCGCCTTCAGCAACGATCCCGACCCCGGCCCCGGCAACGGCACCGACCTGGTGGTCGTTCCGGTGACCCTCACCGTGATTTCGGCGGCTCCATCGATCAGCCTGGTCAAGACGGTCGGGACGACCGCGGGCGTGTGCGCGACGACGAGCACCATCTCGGTCGCGGCCGGGACCACGGTCTACTACTGCTACGAAGTGACCAACACCGGCGGCGTGACCCTCAACCTGCACGATCTGACCGACGATGTGCTCGGCACGATCTTCACCGGGCTCAACTACGCGCTCACGCCGGGCAGCAGCGTCAATACGGTCGCGGCCGGCCTGAGCATTCCCTATGTCGTCAACACCACCACCACCAACACCGGCACCTGGACGGCGTACAACGCCGGCCCGGTCGACGTGGCAACGGCCACCGCCTCGGCCACGGTCAACGTGGCCGCGCCGGCGCCGGCGATCGCGCTCACCAAGACCGTCGGCACCACGCCCGGCGTGTGCGCGGTGACTGACAGCATCTCGGTCGCGGCCGGCACCGAGGTCTACTACTGCTATCAGGCCCAGAACACCGGCAACGTGACCTTCGAGCTGCACGACCTCGCGGACGATAAGCTCGGAGCAGTCCTGAGCAACCTCGCGTACACGCTGACACCGGGGGCGTTCTCGCCGCAGGTGATCGTGCCGAGAACGATCAACGTCACCACCACGAACACCGCGACCTGGACGGCGAAGCCCACTACCACCTTCGTCGACATCAGCGCCACGGGCACTGCGTTGAACCTGACTGACGACAGCGAGGCCAACATCGTCTCGCCCGTTCCCCTTCACCTTCTTCGGCGCCACCTCCAGCGACCTGCGGGTTGGAAACAACGGCGGCATCCTCTTCGGTGTCACCACCGGCGACCTCGGGCTGAGCAACATCGCACTGCCCGCCACGACCGGCCTGCCTGCACCGGCCATGCTGCCCTTCTGGGACGACATGGACGACGAGACCGGCAACGTGTACTGGGAGGTCCAGGGCACCGCGCCGAACCGCACGCTGATCGTTGAGTGGTACAACCGGCCGCACTTCAGCAGCATTGGCGCGGGGACCTACGAGGTGATCCTCTACGAGGCAGCAATGCGATCGAGTTCCGCTACCAGGACACCGACTTCGGCAACGCTGCGTACAACTTCGGGATCTCCGCCACCTCGGGCCTGCAGCAGAACACCACCACCGCCGTGCAGTACTCCTTCAACCAGCCGGTGCTGTACGGTGGCTTTGGCGTGCGCTTCGAGCCGCCGGCCTACGCCCCGCAGCTCCTGGTCTACCAGGCCACTTCCACCGACACCGCCACGGTGACGGCGCTGTTCCCGAACATCGACGTTTCCCCGCTGAGCCTGACGAGCACGCAGGTGACCAACACGGTCAACAACGTGCCGGCGACCATCGCCAACACCGGGGCGGCACTGCTCGATTGGCAGGTCCTCGAGACCCAGCCGGACCGGCCGGCCAACCCTGGTGTCCAGCCCGCGCCGGAGCCGGTCTTCAACGTGCCGGCGGCGGTGACCTCCAAGGAGGACTGCGGGGCGTTCGAGAACTACCTCGGGCGTGAGCCTGCGGGCTACGCCGAGTTCTGCGGCGGAGCGGTCGAAGCGCCCGGCGGCGGCGTCCCTGAGTCGCCCACCGGCATCGGCTACCTGATCAACCTGCGCACCCCGGACCGCAACCTGAAGCAGTTCGTGCTCAATAACTTCCCCGGCCAGGTCGTGGTCGGTCCCAGGCCGCCAACATCTACGGCATGGACTTCGACTCGACCGCGACGACGCTCTACGCGCTGAACTGACCACCAACGAGCTCGGCACGCTCAATATCGCCACCGGCGCCTTCACCTCGATCGTGGCCTGCCCGCCGCCCGGCGGCGGAGCTGGACCGACCTGCCATCGATCCGGTGACCGACGTCTTCTACGCCTCGACGGCGACCAACCTGTACACCCTCGATCCGGTGACGTGCTCGCCGGCGCTGGTTGGGTCCGTTCAACATCGCGAGTGGCATCATGATCGACCTGGCGGTCAACGCGGCCGGCCAGATGTACGGGCATGACATCTTCACTGACTCGATCTACACCATCGACACCACAACCGGCGCGGCGACCCTCGTCGGTCTCACCGGGCTACCTGGCGAACTTCGCCCAGGGCATGGACTTCGACAACCAGGACGGGACTCTGTACATCTTCCTGTACCAGGGATCGGGCGCCAACATCTATGGCACCGTCAACCTGACGACCGGCGCCGTGACCCCGCTGGCGACGACCAACCCGACCGGCGAGTTCGAGGGGGCGACGCAGACGCTGGGCATCTGCGTGCCCACCGACTACTCGTGGCTCGCCGTCAATCCGGTGGCGGGAACGACACCGCCGGCCGGGTCCACTCCGGTCGACGCGGCCTTCGACTCGACCGGCCTGGCGGTCGGCACCTACACCGGGCAGCTCTGCGTGCCAACTTGACCCCGACGTCCCGCGGCAACGGCACCGGTGCAGCTGATTCCCAACGTCGAGGCGCGGCGCCGTCGATCTCGCTCTCAAGACGGTCGGCGACCACGCCTGGGGTGCCCAGCAGCGCGCAATCGGCAACACCGGCGGCGGCGACCTGACCTGGCACCCTGACCGAGGAAGGCCTGCCTGCTCAGCACCGGCCTCGCTACACCCTCCCCCCGGCAGCCGTCACGGCGCCGGCTCCGCAGGGGACCGCGGACGCGGCCGGTGGCCCCACCGCGCGGCCCGCAGGGAGCTACACCGTGCAGCGTCGCGCGGGGGTCGTGGTCACCGACAGAGCGTGACGCTTCTGGCTACCGACGACTGGTCGACGACCAGCTCGGCACCCTCCTCAAGACCTTCCTGATGGAGTTACGGCGACCTGGGAGCAGTTGACCCTCTTCGATACAACCGCACTACAACGGGGTCGGCGCGGCCACCTTCGAGGCATCCTCTACGAGGGGACAACGTCATCGACTGTCCAGTACCTCTTTCGGACACGACGACTTCGGCAACGCGCTCGTACAATGTCCAGGCGGGTGTCCGCCACGGTCATCAACCAGGACGGCCCTCGCCCTCCATCTCCTTCAACCAGGCGGTCATCACCGACTGGCCGTCCTTCCAGCCGACCGAGCGGCGACTCGACCATGACAGCGCGACCGTCAACTATCTCCGACCCGGACATCACGGTCGCCCCGGCCCTCAGCCTGGCCACACGCAGATGATGAACCAGACCGTGACCCTGCCGTCTGGACCTCTTCGGCAACGTCGGCACCGCAACCTCGACTGGACCCTGGCCGAGGAGCCGGTGCCGCCCGCTGGTCCGACCCCGAGCTGTTCGTTGCGGTGCTGGACAACGGCCCGCTGGTGACCCTCGCCGCCGACGTCGGCTACATCTACCACCGGACAGGGCAGATGCCCGACCCTCAGCACAACGCCATCCTGTGCATCTCGGCGGCGGGGACGGGATGCACCAACCTCTCCGACGTGCCGTGGCTCTCCGCCAGCCCGCTGCAGGTACCACGGCACCCGCCGGGCACCCAGCAGGTCAACGTGACCTTCGACTCGACGGGCATCCCCCTCGGCCTGTACCAGGCCACCATCTGCGTCTTCTCCAACGACCCGGACGAGCCCCTGGTCCCGGTCCCGGTGACCATGGACGTGGTCATCCCGGTCGAGCTGATGGGTATTTCGATCGAGTAGGAACAGAGCCGCGCGGGCTCACCCGCGCTGACATGAACCAACCGCCGCCACCCTCCGGGGTGGCGGGTTTTTTATCTGCCGCCAGGCGTCCCAGGTCGGATCGGGTATCTGCGGGGCCGGACCCGTCGTGCGCATTCACTCCGCGGCCGGAGGAAGACGCTTGACTCTGCCGCAAAGCCGCGGTAGGAGCCATTCTGTGATACATGTCACTTTTCACAGCAGTCTCAACTCTGTGATACGGAGGAGGACGGCGATGGCGACCCTGTGCACGCGTTGGTTGGTGCTGGCGGCTGCGGGTGTGTTGGCTCTCGGCGCCGGCGTGGATGTGGCAGCGGAGGTGATCGCTCCCTATCAGATCATCGAGGTCTCTCCCGGGCTCGAGGCCGGCGAGGGCAAGGCCCCGCCGGCGATGGTCAAGGCCAGAACGGCCGGGCCGATCGCCGGCTGGGAGTCGGTGACCGGGCCGATCACCGTGCGGGAGGTCGGAGCCCAACGGCGACCGCCGCCACCGCGGACCCGCTCGGCGGGAGCGCGGCGGTCGTCCTCGGCACCGTCTACCCGAACGGCGACCTCGACTACTTCTCGTTCACCGGCGCCGCCGGCGACCGGGTCTACGCCGCCACCCAGACCTCCTTCTCGGCCGAGCGCCAGCGTTGACTCGCTACCTCATCGCTGCTACGGAACCGACGGCACTACCGTGATCGAGTAGGACCTCGACGACGGCTCCTTCGGCAGCACCTCCTCCTCGATCGCCGGCGCCACCCTGCCGGCGGCCGGCACCTACTACCTGCTGGTGAAGCACTATCAGCGCCACCAACCAGCTCCGCCCGTACAACCTCTACTTCCAGCTGCGCAGCGGCGCTCCGACGGCCGAGACCGAGCCCAACGACCGCGGCCAGGCTCTGCCGGCCGGGGGGTGGGTGAGCGGCGACACCAGCGCCACCACCGACGTGGACATCTTCACCTTCAACCTCGAACGCCGGCGACACCGTGTTCCTCTCCCTCGACCTCGACCCGGAGCGGGACGCCACCGAGTGGAACGGGACGCTCGGCTTGGGGCCGTTCAGCGGCTTTGTTCTCGATCGTCAACGACGCCGGCGCTGCGACGCCCGACTCCGAGGCGTTCTTCATGACCGTCAAGGACGCGGGGACCTACTACGCCTACGTCGCCGTGCCCACCGGCGCACCACCTTCGGCACCTACCACCTGTCGGTGGCGGTGTTCCCGGCCTCGAACAACGGCCTCACCTGCACCACCTACACCTCGACCGACGTGCCGCAGACGATCCCCGACGGTCCGGGGCAGGTGACCTCGACGATCACCATCCCGGGCAACCCGCGGATCGCCGACCTTGATGTGGCGATCAATCTCACCCACCACCTCAACATGCCGGACCTCGACGTCAACCTGACCTCGCCGGCGGGCAACGACAACGGCCTGTTCAACGACATCGGCTCGAACACCCAGACGGCCATGAACCTCGTCATCGACGACGAGGGGGCGATCCCGTTCGGCCTCTACAACGTGGTGTCGGGCATGGTCTTCCAGCCGGAGCTCGCGTACCGGCTGTCCTGGTTCGAACGGCGAGGACGCCGGCGGGACCTGGACCTTGACCGTGCGCGATGATCTCGCCGCGAACGGCGGCACGCTGAACGGCTGGTCGATCACGGTCTGCGAGCCTGCGCCGCAGCCGCAGTGCCCACCCGGGTACGTTCCGGTGACGGTCTACAGCTCGGACTTCGAGCTGGACGAGGGCGGCTTCACCCACTCCGGGACCTTGGACGAGTGGGAGCGAGGCCTGCCGAGCTACGTTCCGATCACCACCTGTGCAAGCGGCAGCAACTGCTGGAAGACCGACCTCGACAGCACCTACGAGGCGAGCGCCGAGCCAGGACCTGCTGTCGCCCACCTTCGACCTCACCGGGCTCGCCGGCCCGGTCCTCGTGAGCTGGGCGCAGCGCTACCAGCCTCGAGTCGGCCACCTATGATCACATTTGGGTCGACTTCCGCTACGCCGACGACAGCAATCCGACGCGGCTCTTCGAGTGGCTCGGCGCGACCATGACGGTGTCCGTCGGCAGCCCTTCGACGACCATCCAGGAGAGCGCCGGCTGGGGCTGTTCACGGCCGACATGAGCGCCTACGCCGGCCAGCAGACCGAGCTCCTGTTCCACCTGGACAGCGATACATCCGGCCAGTACGCGGGGCTCGGTGTCGACGATGTGACCGTCACCGCGTGCGAGCTGTCGGACGTGCCGTCGATCTCGCTGGTCAAGACGGTTGGGACGACCGCGGGCGAGTGCGCGACGACGAGCACTATTTCAGTCACCGCCGGCACCACGGTCTACTACTGCTACGAGGTCACCAACACAGGCGGCGTGACCCTCAGCCTGCACGACCTGACCGACGACCAGCTCGGCCCGTTCTTCACAGGGTTCAACTACGTGCTCGCGCCGGGCGCGAGCACCTTCATCGTCACCGACGGGGTGGTCGTGAACACTACCAGTGACCAACACCGCGACCTGGACCGCGTACAACGCCGGCCCGATCGACGTGGCGACGGCGACCGCTTCGGCAACGGTCAACGTGACCGCGCCGGCGCCGGCGATCGCGCTCGCCAAGACCGTCGGCACCACGCCCGGCGTGTGCGCGGCGACCGACAACATCTCGGTCGCGGCCGGCACCGAGGTCTACTACTGCTACCAGGTCCAGAACACCGGGAACGTGACCTTCGAGCTGCACGACCTCGCGGACGATAAGCTCGGAGCAGTCCTGAGCAACCTCGCGTACACGCTGACACCGGGCGCGTTCTCGCCCCAGGTGATCGTGCCGAAGACGATCAACGTCGACACTGTGAACACGGCGACCTGGACCGCGAAGACACTGCCGTTCACGACCACGTCCTTCAACTTCATCGACATTTCGACCACCGGCACGGCGCTGGCACTGGCCGACGACGGCGAGGCCAACATCACACTGCCGTTCTCGTTCACGCTGTTCGGACAGACTTCGAGCGACCTGCGGGTGGCCAACAACGGCGGCATCCTGTTCGGCGTCACCACCGGTGACCTCGGAACGACCAACAGCGCCCTGCCCAACGCGACGATTGGCCGGGCGATCCTTCCCTTCTGGGACGACATCGATTCCGACACCGGCGACGTGTACTGGGAGATCCAGGGCTTGGCGCCGAACCGGGTTGCGATCATCGAGTGGTACAACCGGCCGCACTTCAGCAACATCGGCTCGGCGACCTTCGAGGTGCTGCTGTACGAGGGCTCCAACGCGATCGTCTTCCAGTATCTGGACACCGATTTTGGCGACCCGCTCTACAACGCGGGCGTGTCGGCCACAGTCGGCCTTAACGACACCGCCAGCAATGCGCTGCAGTACTCCTTCAACCAGGCGATCATCACCGACGGGCTCGCGCTGATCCACGACCCGCCCACCTTCTATACGGCGAGCTCTACCGACACGGCGACCGTCAACGCGCTGTTCCCGAACATCGACGTTGCTCCGCTGAGCCTGACCACCAGCCAGCCCACGAACACGACCACCAGCCAGGTGCTGACCATCGCCAACACCGGCCAGGCGCCGCTGGATTGGCAGGTGCTCGAGACCCAGCCGGACCGGCCGGCCAACGAGGGCGCGCAGCCGGCGCCGGAGCCGGTGTTCAACGTACCCGCAGTCGTGTCCTCAAAGGCCGACTGCGAGGCGTTCGCGAACTACCTCGGTCAAGAGCCGGAGGGCTACGCCGAGCACTGCGGGGCCGAGCTCGCGCCGCCGACCGGAGGCGTTCTGGAGGGCCCGACAGACATCGGCTACCTGCTCAACCTGCGCACTCCGGACCGCAACCTCAAGCAGTTCGTGTTGAACAACTTCCCGGGCCAGGTCGTGATCGGCCCGCAGACGGCCAACATCTATGGCATGGACTTCGACTCGACCGCGACGACACTCCACGCCCTGAACTCGTCGACCAACCAGCTCGGCACGCTCAACATCGCCACCGGCGCCTTCACGTCGACCGTGGCCTGCCCGCCGCCCACCGGGGCGAGCTGGACCGATCTGAGCATCGATCCGGTGACCGACATCTTCTATGCCTCGACGGCGACCAACCTGTACACCTCGACCCGGTGACGTGCTCGCCGGCGCTGGTCGGACCGTACAACATTCCGAGCGGCATCATGATTGACCTCGCGGTCAACGCGGCCGGCCAGATGTACGGGCATGACATCTTCACTGACTCGATCTATACCATCGACACCACAACCGGCGCGGCGACCCTCGTCGGTCTCACCGGCTACCTGGCGAACTTCGCCCAGGGCATGGACTTCGACAACCAGGACGGGACTCTGTACATCTTCCTGTACCAGGGGTCGGGCGCCAACATCTACGGCACCGTCAACCTGGCGACCGGCGCGGTGACGCCGCTCGCGACGACCAACCCGACCGGCGAGTTCGAGGGGGCGACCCAGACGCTCGGGCTCTGCATCCCGAACGATTACTCGTGGCTGGCCGTCAATCCGACGGCAGGCACCACGCCGGCTCCCGGCTCCACTCCGGTCGACGTGACCTTCGACTCCACCGGCCTCGTGGATGGCACCTACACCGGCCAGCTCTGCGTCCGCAGCAACGACCCCGATACGCCAACCGGCAACGGCACCGGCCTGGTCTCGTGCCGGTGACGCTCGAGGTCGGCGCGCCGGCAAACCCGGCGATTTCGCTCGTCAAGACCGTGGGCACGACCCTCGGCGTGTGTGCGACCACGAGCACCATCTCGGTTGCCGGCCGGTACGACCGTCTACTACTGCTACGAGGTGACGAACACGGGTGACGTAACCCTTGGACTTCACACCCTGGCGGACGACGTTCTTGGCACGATCTTCAGCGGCCTGAACTATGTGTTGACTCCCGGCAGCAGCGTCAACACCGTCCAGGCTGGGCTGAGTATTCCGTATGTCGTCAACACCACCACCACCAACACCGGCACCTGGACGGCGTACAACGCCGGCCCGGTCGACGTGGCAACGGACACCGCCTCGGCCACGGTGACGGTGGCGGCGCCACCGGACATCGATGTGGCCCCGACGAGCCTCGCGGCGACGCAGGACCCCGACACGACCACCACCCAGCAGCTGACCATCAGCAACCTCGGCGGGCTGGATCTGACGTGGCAGCTCTTCGAGGAGCCTGCGGAGGGGCTGAAGGCAGCGGTTGTGGCGTACGAACCGCCGGCCGTACCGGTCGACCCGGAGGCCGCGCTCGCTGCCGAGCTGAGCGGTCTCGAGGAACCGGCGCCGAAGGCTGTCGGCCCCCGCGACCCGGCGGCCGCGGCGCGCGCCAAGCGCTTGCTGCTTCACCCAGGGTCTCCTGCTGATCCCGGACTCGACCAACGACCGCGTGATGGCCTTCGATCCGATCACCGGCGACCTGGTTGACGCCGACTTCATCCCCGCCGACCCGACCAACCTGTCGACTCCCAAGAGCGCGATCCTCAGCGCCGGCGGTGACGACCGTCCTTGTCTCCGACCAGGTCGACGACGTCGTCCAGCAGTACGATCTGGACGGCAACTACATCGGCGTGTTCGCGCCGGCAGGCGGCGTCAACAACGCCATCCTCGACAACATCCTGGGCATCGATCTGCCGCCCAACGGCAACCTGCTGGTCCCCGTTACCAGCGGCGCGACCAGGACTCGGTCGCCGAGTTCGATACCAGCGGCAACTACCTCGGCAACTTCATCGCCATCGCCGCGGGTGGGCTGGGTGGCCCTTCGACGTCTGGCCGCTGGGCACCGACTGGATCGTGCCCTCATCGACACCGACGATGTTCGTCGATTCGACGCCGCCGGCGCGCCGCTGGGCGTGTTCGCCCAGCGGTGTCCTTCGGCGAGCAGGTCAGTGGTGCCGGCAACGGCAACGTCCTGGTCGCCAACTTCAGCACGCCCAACTGGGTGTGATCGAGTACACCCCAGCAGGCGGGCTGGTGGCCGTGTACAACGTGACTCTCACCGGCAACCGAGGCGTCTACGAGCTGCCCAACGGCAACATCCTGACCACCAATGGCAGCGGCGTCCACGTGATCGATCGGGCGAACAACCTGGTCGCCGACCAAGTTCAGCGGGGCCGGCGGCCAGTACATCGAGTACGTGGGTCCGCAGGAGGCGAACTGCACCAACCTGCTCGACGTGCCGTGGCTGAGCACCAGCCCGATCTCGGGCACGATTCCGGGCGCCGGTAACCAACTGGTCGACGTGACCTTCGACTCGACGGGCCTCGCGGCCGGAATCTACAACGCGAACCTGTGCGCCCTCAGCAACGATCCCGGACGAGCCGATCGTCCAGGTGCCGGTGGCGCTCACCGTCAACGAGCCGCAGGTGGCGTCGATCTCGCTCGCCAAGACCGTGGGCACGACGGCGGGCGTCTGCGCGACAACGAGCACCATTTCGGTTTCGGCGGGGACCACGGTCTACTACTGCTACGAGGTGACGAACACCGGCGACGTGACTCTTCACGACTTCACACCCTGGCGGACGACGCTCTGGGCACGATCTTCACCGGCCTGACTTACATGTTGACTCCCGGCAGCAGCGTCAACACGGTCCAGGCTGGACTGAGTATTCCGTATGTGTCAACACCACCACGATCAACAACGGCACCTGGGCGGCGTCAGTCGTCGGTGGGCCGTCGGCGCAAGCGACGGACACGGCGACTGTGAATGTCGGCGGGGCGAGCCCGTCGATCGAGCTGACGAAGACGGTTGGTACGGTGGCAGGGGTATGCGCGACGACCGACACCATCACGGTGGCGACGGGCACCGAGGTGTACTACTGCTACCAGGTTGAGAACACCGGGGACGTGACGTTCAACTTCCACGATCTGGTGGACGATCAACTGGGCACGCTTCTGAACGACCTGCCGTACACGTTGGCGCCAGGGGCGTTCAGCCCACAGGTGATCGTGCCTGAGACGATCACGGCGCCGGTTGTGAACACTGGGACATGGACGGCGGTGGATGCGATCGGCGGGTACATTCTTGACGACACGATCGCGTACAACTTCGAGGACATCTCGGGGACGGGCACGCCGGTCGACGCTGACGGACGACTCGACGGCGACCTTCCCGATCGGGTTCAGCTTCGACTTCTACGGGACGGCGTACACCGACTTCTGGGTGTCGTCAAACGGCTTCCTGGAGACGACCGGGACCAGCAACGGTTGCTGCTCCGGTCAGAACCTGCCGAACGTGTCGACACCAAACGGCGTCATTGCCGGTTGGTGGGACGACATGAACCCCGCCGGCGGCGGCACGCACCACTACCAGGTGCTGGGGAGCGCGCCCAACCGGCGGCTGGTCTTCCAGGTGACGAACGTGCCGCACTATTCGAGCGGCAACCCGGTGACGCTGCAGTACAAGCTGTTCGAGGGCACGAACGTCATCGAGGTGCACTATCAGGCGGCGCCGTCCGATGGCAGCAACCATTCGGCGGGGATCGAGAACCAGGACGGGACGGTCGGGCTGCAGTTCTACTACGGGACGGCGGCGATTCCGACGCCTGAGGCGGTGCGGTACACGCCGACGGTGGAGCAGACGGCGTCGGACACCGATACGGCGACGGTGAACATTTCGGATCCTGACATCAACGTGACGCCGGCGAGTCTGACGAGCACGCTGCTGGTGGGCACGACGGACGTCGAGGTTTTGAACATCGGCAACACCGGCAGCGCGACCTTGAACTGGACGATCGACGAGGCTGGTGCGCCGACCGAGGTGGTGGGGCCGTTCCCGCCGATTTTGGATCCGGTGGGGCCTGGTGACGCCTCAGTTGCAGAAGAGCGGGTAGGGGATGTGCCTCCTGGCAAGACCCCGACCTGGTATCCGGAGCGTGGGCCGTGGGCGGGGCCGGAGGCGGTGATCTACGACAACGGTCCGCTGGTCACCCATCCCGGTGGCGGCGCGGGCGGTGCGGACGCGAGTGCGCTGCAGGACGTGTCGCTCGGTCTGACCATCTACGGGTTTGGTGCGCAGCTGTCGGCCGGGAACCGGGTGGCGGACGACTTTGTGGTCAGCTATGCCGGCGGTTGGCAGATCGACACAATCACGTTCTTCACATACCAGACCGGTTCCGGGACCACATCGACGATCACCGGCCTGAACCTGCAGATCTGGAACGGGCCGCCGAACGCCGGCGGTACCGTGGTCTGGGGTGACACCACCACGAACATCATGACCAGCACGATCTGGTCGAACGACTACCGGGTGCTGGAAGGTACCTTGACGAACGCCGACCGGCCGATCATGGCAGTGGTGGGGACGGTGGGGACGGTGCTGCCGCCCGGGACCTACTGGCTGGACTGGCAGTTCAACGGGACGTTGGCGTCGGGGCCGTGGGCGCCTCCGGTGACGATCCTGGGACAGACGGGCAAGCCTGGGGCGAACGCGTCTGCAGTACACGAGCACGGGGTGGGCCGCCCTGGTCGACGTGGCTATCCGCAGGACCTGCCGTTCATCATTGACGGAGCGGCGTCGCAGTGCATGATGCCGGAGGACATTCCGTGGTTGAGCGTGAGCCCGGATGCGGGGACGACGGCTGGCGGCGCGTCGACACCGGTGGACGTGACGTTTGACGCGACGGCGGTGGGGGTTGGGACGTACAACGCGCTGTTGTGCGTGCTGAGCAACGATCCTGACGAGCCGTTGGTCGAGGTGCCGGTGACGATGGACGTGGTGATTCCTGTGGAGCTGATGGGCATTTCGATCGAGTAGCGGACAACCACGCGCGGGCGACCCCGCGCGAACATGAACCAACCGCCGCCACCCTCCGGGGTGGCGGCTTCTTATTCAGAATGAGTTCTGGTTCAGAGACGGCGCCATGCGGGCAGCAAGCAGTGCGACGGATGGCGGCGCGGGCAGCGCGTTGCTAGAATCACTCGGGGTATCGCAACCAGAAGGCCACCGACCCCGAGGGGGCGCCTCGCAGCCGGCGGCCCGAACCAAGTGCGGGCGAAGCCCGTACCACGTCGTCGGAGGTGGCTATGCTTCATCCAGCGAGGGTCGTGCTGGCGTTCGTCGTGTGTTCACTGCTCTGGGCTCCGGTCTCCTTGGCTCAGTGGTCCGGCGATCCGGCGGCAAACCTCCTGATCGCGGACCGCACCGGCCCACAGGTCCAGGCCAAGGTCGTGCCTATCCGCCGACGGCGGCTTCTACGTGAGCTGGTTCGACAACGCGACCGGCGGCTACGACGTCTACCTGCAGCGGCTCGACGCGGCCGGGGTCGAGCAGTGGCCGCACAACGGCGTGCTGGTCGCCGACCGCGGCTACAGCTCGACCATGGACTACGGGCTGGCCGTTGATACGGCTGGGTGCGCGTTGCTGGCCTTCAACGACGATCGCACCGGCGAAGCAGTCACGGTGGCCAGAATCGATCCCGGACGGCAATGCACTGTGGGGGGCGGGCGGTGTCCAGGTGGCGTCCTCGAGCACTGCCTTCTTGGGCCCCCCAGCGGTGGCCGGGACCAGCGACAGTAACATCGTGGTCGCCTGGAGCCAGGACAACGATATCGTGGTCCAGAAGCTCGATCCGAATGGCGCGCCGCAGTGGGGCGCGGGTGTTCTCCTGCACCCCACCACCGGATCCTACTTCGTGAGCGACCTGCACGCCGCCGATGGGGCGAGCGCGATCCTGTCGTTCGTCACCTTCTCCTCGCGTCACCTGGTGGCCCAGAAGCTGGGGGCCGATGGGTCGCTGCTATGGGGCGCGGGGCACGTCCAGGTGTTCGACGGTGGGACCCTGCAGTACGGCAACTTCCCTCCGTTCGTACTGGACGGGGCGGGCGGTGCGGTGTTCGCGTGGTACAGCAGCTCGCCGTCACTGCAGTGCCGGGTGCAGCGCATCCTGGCCAACGGCAGCGAGGCGTTCACCCACAACGGCGTGGAGACCTCGACCAACGCCGGCCGGCTCCGGGTCGGTCCGAGCGCCGCCTTCCTGCCTGACACCGAGGAGGTCGTGGTCTTCTGGACCGAGGAGAGCTCAAACCAGGACCAGTGGGGCCTCTACGGCCAGAAGGTCGATGCCTCGGGCGTGCGCCAGTGGACCGACAGCGGCCGCGAGCTGGTCCCGGTGGGCGGCAACCTCATCTCGAGCGTGGTGACGCTGCCCTTTGCCGACGGCGCGACTCGTGGCCTGGGTGGACAGCGTCAGCTACCTGGTCAACGAGCCGCTCCGCGGCGACCCGTGTCGACGGCAACGGCGATTTCGTGTGGGCAACCCCGATCGTCGACCTGGCGACCGTGGCGACGCCGAAATCGGATGTCGTGGGCGCGCTCAGCACGGCCGGGTACGCGGCCTTCGCGTGGACGGACGGCGAGGAGATGTCAGCCTCCGACATCCCGGCCCAGAACCTCAACGGCGACGGCAGCCTCGGCAGCGCGCGAGCTCTTCGCCGATGGGTTCGAGTCGGGCGACACGAGCGCCTGGTCCGCGACCGTTCCTTAGGAGCGTGTTGGGCATAGGCCCCTGCGCGCGCTCCTGGTGTGGTTGTTGCGGTTAGCCTCTGCCCCACACGCTCCTAGGGCAGGAGGAAGACGTGCGCCGCACCGGCGTCGGTGCGGCCGTCGACGTCGGCGAGTCGCGCGCCGAGGACGGCGGTGTGGCCGGAGATCGCGGTCTCGCCGAGCAGGTCCCAGGATGCTGCGCCGCCAGCGCTGAGTCACGCATCCCGGGACCCAGGATCCTCCGATGCGACGGAAGAGATAGGCGCAGCCGGCGACGTCGACACCACCCGCGCCACCCCACGGCGAACCGACCAGCAGGTTGGCGCCGGCGACGGCCACTGACCAGCCGAAGCGCTGCCACGGTGAGGCGTCGAACGGGACCAGCTTCTGAAGCTCTGCCCACTCACCGTCGACCCGGGTGAAGACGTAGGCCGATCCCGAGCTCTCGTTGACCTCGTCGTCGTCTTGCGGCGCGCCGACCACGACCAGGTCGCCGGCGATGTCCACCGACCCGCCGAATAAATCGTCGCTGCCCGGATCACTGGCGGCGAGGTCCTGGTCGAGGACCCACTCCTGGTTGAGGCGTTCGAAGACCGACGCCCCTCCTGCGTCGGTGAGCCCGGCGACCAACCGCCACTGGGCCCCCACCACCATCCGATCGCCGTCGAGGGCGAGGCTCTGGCCGAAGTTCCCAGCCTGCTCGGGCGTCGCCCTCACGACCTGCGGGTTCGACCACCACGCGCCGGTGCGCTCGAAGACGTAGACCGCGTCGGTGGCCCAGGTGCCGACCGCCAGCGTGTCGCCGTCGAGCGCGAGGCTGTGGCCGAAGTGCGCCTCGGTGCGGGGTTCCGGTGTCGTCAGCTTCGCCTCCAGCGTCCAGATCCGGCCGGTGCGCACGAAGACGTAGACCGAGCCGGCGTTGGCGACGTCGCCGTGGTCATCGTGCTCGGCGCCGACGGCGATGGTGTCGCCGTCGATTGCCACCGAGCGGCCGAAGCCGTCGCCGCGCTCGCGGTCGAAGGCGAGCAGGCGCTGCCGGTGGCGCCAGCGCCCGCCGCCGCCGACGAACACGTGCGCGACCCCCTCGACGTACAGCGAGGGGTCGCCGATGACGTCTCCCGGCGCACCCACCACGATGACGCCGGGACCGGCCGCCACCGAGCGGCCGAGCTCGTCCCCCGCAACCGGCAGCGGCGAGACCAGTCGCGCGACCTCGGTGGGGGAGGTCAGGACCGACAGCCGGCCGCGGGCGCGACGCCACTCGGGCGGGTCGGCGGCGAGCAGAGCGAAGGCTGTCGCCAGCAGGACGATCACGACGAAAGAGCTGGCGATGTTACGAGATGACATCCTCGACCCACCCTGGAGGCGAATCCTGTCTAGCCGTTGGGCACCACCGGCACGAGGTCCGACTCCATCTCCCCGCAGCAATCTTAGTACCGCGCTTGACGCGTGGCCAAAGCTGAGACGCAGTAGCAGGCGTGTCTGTGGCGGGCGCCGGCGCGGCGGACGCATCTCGGATCGGAGGTTGCGCCGCCGCCGCGCGGCTACGCACGGGCTTGTCTACGGCTGTCGCTTCGGCGGTGCCGAGGCCGCGCGCCAGAAGTGGAGCCCGGCGAGCCGCACCGCGCCGCGATGGTAGCCGTCCGGAAACAACCGCTGCAGGTCATTGAGCTCGAGGCCGTTGTCCTCACACGTTGCGTACAGGGTCGGCACGACGCCGTCCCGGGCGTGGACCTCGCGCAGGTAGTCGATGATCCGGCAGTGCTCCTCGCTCAGCCCGCCCGGCATCTTGAGCTCCGCGGCGGTGGCTTCAGCGAAGCCCCGGTCCCAGTCGGCGGGGTTGAGCAGGAAGCCCAAGGTGTCGGTCGTGTAGTCGCGCAGGGGATGGGCGGCATCGGCCGGCCGCTCGGCAGCTGCCGGCGGCTTGCCCTCGACCCACTGTTGGCTCTGTGCGGTCCAGTAGGCGACGCCCGCCAGACGGCACGCGCCGCGGTGGTACCCCGCAGGGAACAGGCGCTTGAGGTCCTTGAGCCGCATCTTGAAGTTCATGCAGGTGACGTAGACCAGCGGGACCATGCCGCGCTCCTCGAAGGTGTCGCGGATGAAGCGGATCACGGTCCAGTGCTCGTCCGTCAAGCCGCCCTTGATGCCGGCCGATCGGGCGTTGGCGACGGCGAAGCCCTCGTCCCAATCGTCCGGCGAGATCAGGAAGCCGTCATCATCGACCCGGTACTTCGAGGCGCTCGGCTCCCGCGTCATCGTGATGAACCTCCAGTGGTGCCGCTCGAGGACGAGGCCCCCGAGCGCTTCGGTTTCGAGTGGGCGCCTGGGGGAGCCTTGTCGGCGGTGCGCCCGTCGTCGTGGCAGGTGTCGCAGACCGGCGACGCATTGTAGCGGTGGTCCGGGTGGCAGGCGTCACAGTCGATGCCGGCGTGAACCTCGTCGAGCACGAGACCCGTCACGTGGTGCTTGAAGGTCTCCGGGCTCCAGTTGGCGTGGCACGAGCGGCACATGCTGTCGATGCGCTTCATCCGCTTGCCCTTGGGGTGGCACGACCAGCAGTCGAGCTGCTGGTGATAGCCGGTGAGCGGGAAGCCGGTGCGGTTGTGGGTGAAGCCGGGCCGTTCTCTGGTGTCGTGGCACTTGGCGCAGGCGTCCGTGCCGTGGCAGTCGTTGCAGATCGCGTGCACCTCTTCCTGGGTCCGGGCGGGCCTGCGCCCCTCGGTGATGTCGTGGCAGTTCGAGCAGCCCTCCTCCCGGTGGCAGTCGGTGCACTGGAAGCCGAAGAGGTCGACGTGCTCTTGGTGCTGGAAGGTCACGACCGGCCCCGCCTGGTAGGGGGTCGTGAAGACCCGCTTCGCCGGGACTGCGATCTGCGGGTGGACAGAGCCGACGATGTCGGTCGGGTCGGGCGGCGCGGTCGCCAGCTTCGCCTGCTCGCTCGGGGCATGACAGACGATGCACTTGGTGTCATGGCTCCACTCGCGGTGGCAGGCCAGGCACTGGCGGTGGTAGGCGCCCTTGAGGTTGGGCTTGCTGAGGTCGGCGGCGCTGCCGTTCGGCTCGTGGCACTCGCCGCACGGAGGGATCACTCCCGGCGGGCTGAAGTGGTGGCAGGTCGCGCAGTCGAGGCCCATCTCGGCCATGCCGGCGTGGGCCTTGTGGTTGAACTCGACCGGCAGGTAGAGGTCGGCGAGCGCGTCGAGGTGCATCATTCCAGGGGCCTCCTTCAGCTGGTGCTTGGAGGTCTGGTGCACCATGGTCGTGCGCGGGCAGGCTATCAGACACGGCTGCCGGGCGGTGGGCACGCCACAGGTGTGGCACGCGGTGCAGTCCCCGGTCATCGCTTTGTCGGCAGCGGTTTGGGGGCTGGCCGCCGCCGGCAGCAGCGCCGCCAGCAGCAGGGCCAGGACGACGATGAAGGGTCGGGCTGTGCTCATCGGGTTGCTCCCTCCGGCTCTGCCGCCGGTGTCGCCACCCTCACCTGATGAGTCCCTTCGGCGGGCGGCGCGGCGATGACCGGGAAGATCATCACCATGGCGCGGTAGACCAGCACCAGGGTGGAGATCAGGCCCAGGGTGACCAGCACCTCGAACGGGCTCGGGAAGTACTGCTTCATCGGGTAGAGCGGAGTGTACGAGACGAGAAAAACGTTGATCCGGTTCAGGGCGACGCCGAAGATCACCAGGCTCGCCGCGATGAACAGTCCGGAGATGGAGTTGCGGGCTCGCCTGGACAGCAGGATGACCATCGGCGCGACGACCCCGAGCCCGATCTCGATGAGGAACATCACGGACTGCACCGACCCCTCGAAGACGTAGCCGATCGCGTCGCGCAGTGTGAGGTCGCCGATCTTGACCGCCAGGTAGAAGGCGAGAAGGACCGGGGTGTACAGGGCAATGCCTGACAGCAGCTCGCGCTCCGGCTTCAGCTTGAACGAGCGGCTCGCCAGGATCGACTCGAAAATGACCATCGGGAAGCCGACCGCGATCGCCGACATCAGGAACAGCAGCGGCAGGATCGGCGTGTACCACAGCGGGTGCACCTTGGTCGGGGCGATCACCATGAGCGTGCCGAGCGACGACTGGTGCAGGCACGACAGCACGACGCCGGCGACGATGAACAGCGAGATGAATCGGCCGAGGAACCGGTTGCAGACGAACAGCCACGAGTTGACGACGGAGTTGAAGATCCGCAGCGGACCGGGCAGGCGGATCCTCCCCATGAACCGCTCGGCGACGATCGGCAGGAACTCGATGTAGAGCACCGACAGGTAGATGATGACGCAGATGCCGACCTCGAACAGGACCGAGTCACCCTGCCACATGCTGGGCAGCATGGGGTGCCACACGTTGTAGTACCGGCCGAGGTCCGCGAGCAGGCCGATCACGGCGAAGGTGTAGCCGAGCATCGCGGTGAGCAGCGCCGGACGGACGATGGCGTGGTACTTCTCCTTGTGGAAGATGTCGGCGAGGGCTGCGGTCGTGAACCCGCCGGCCGCGAGAGCGACTCCCGAAGCGACGTCGATCGAGATCCAAATGCCCCACGGATACTGGTTATCGAGGTTGGTGGCGGCGGCGAGGCCGAACACCAGGCGGTAGAGGTAGGCCGCGCCTCCGGCCAGCGCGAGGGCCACCAGAACCAGGGTCCCCCGCGAGAGGAAGCGGGTCTTGACCGGCTTCGGACGATGGTGCTTAACCACGGGGCGTCTCCTGGTGTTCGTCGTCGCGGCGCAGGGCGTGCATGATCAGCCCGAGCACGCCGTAGAGGGCAAGCGGCGGCACGAACGACTTGAAGACTGCGTGCTGGATTCGCTCGGTGTGGTGGGGGATCGGTTCGTCGTTGAGGGCTGGAAGACCGGTGTGCTGGAAATCGACCGGCGTCAGGTACAGCCAGCACGTGCCGCCGGCTTCGGACTCGCCGTAGACGTGTGGAAAGTAGCGGCCGGGGTTGCCCTGGATCCGCGTGTGGGCGGCGTCCAGCAGCTCTTGCCGCGTGCCGAAGGTCAAGGCCTCGTTGGGGCAGATCGCGACGCAGGCAGGTGAGCGCCCCTCCTCGAGTCGGGGGGCGCAGAACGTGCACTTGCGGACCCGCGGCTGCACCGCCTTGTCGTACTCGTACGCCGGGATCTGGAACGGGCAGGCGATCATGCAGTAGCGGCAGCCGATGCACTTCCAGGCATCGTAGCCGACCGGGCCGTCCTCATCCTTGCTCAGGGCCCCGACCAGGCACGCCGACGCGCACGCCGGGTCGGCGCAGTGCATGCACTGCAGCTTGACCGTCCATGAGTGGTCGGGGTCGTCCGGGGTGCGGAAGCGGTTCACGATGGTGAAGGCGTCGTGCTCGGGCCGCCGCGGCGTGTCGACCACCTTCAGGTCGTCGAAGGTCGACGCCGGCACATCCGACAGGCGGTTCTCCACGTTGCAGGCCCACTCGCACTTGCGGCAGCCGATGCAGGCGACCGTGTCGACGAGCACGGCCCACGAGTTGGGCGCGACCTGGCCAGGCTCCGGCTTGGCGTCGGCCGGACGAACACCGGTGGCGAGGGCGGCGCAGCCGACCCCAGCCAGCCGGAACATCTCTCGACGATCAATCGTCATACTCCCCCCCTAACCGGGCACCGCGGGGCAGTGTAGCGGCACACCCCGCGGGCTGCAAAGTCGCTGTCCTTTTTGCAATCGTCGTACCAGTGTGAAGCGACCCGTCGAGACTGTCGGCAACCCTCTTTATTGGAGTGAGATACGCTCCGAGCCCGGAGCCCCTTTGCGGCCGCGCGGGTGGGACAGAATGTGCCAGGGCCGCCTGCCGGCCCCCATTTCTCAGCACCAACTCAAATTCTGTCAGTCAGATAAGGAGTGCACCCTCACTGAGACAGGATGTCCCAGAGCAGCATGGTCCGTGAGGCTGCCGGCGGCCGAGCCCGACCGGTCGCTCAGGGCCCCCTCTCCTCGAGCTCGTCGATCAACGGCTGCCAGGCGCCGTCCTCGCGGATGGAAGGATCGCGCGCCAGCACGTGTCCACAGGCCGGGCAGGTCGTGGACGCGGCCGGCTCGTGCGACGGTCGCTCCCAATCCTCGTAGCTCTCACCGCACTTCGGGCAGGAGACCTCGATCTTCTGGATGGCCCAGCTCATGAGTCCTCCTCTCCCGGCCCCGTCACAGGCCGCATCGACATCTCCAATGTAGGTCATCCGGGCGAATTTTGCCCACACTTGTAGCGCAGCCATCCTGGCTGCCTTGTGCGCAGCCATCCTGGCTGCCTTGTGCGCAGCCATCCTGGCTGCCTTGTGCGCAGCTATCCTGGCTGCCTTGTAGCGCAGCTATCCTGGCTGCGTTTCTGGAGCTCCCCGATTGCAGGCTAGAAGCCTGCGCTACAAAGCAGGCTAGAAGCCTGCGCTACAAGGCAGGCAGGATGCCTGCGCTACAAGGCAGGCAGGATGCCTGCGCTACAACGCTGCCTTGCTTTCGAGCGCGGCGGCTGTCAGAATCCCGCGAACGGCTCGTCCGTTGAGGGAGGAAGGGTGATGAACGCAAGTGCTCGCGCTGTTTGGTATTCCCGTACTCAGGTCCTGGCCGCGGCCGGCATCCTGCTCCTTGTCCCGCTGGTGGCCGGTGCGGTCGAGGGCGCGCCGAAGGATGCCAAGGGGGGGTTGCCTCCCGAGGCCTGCGCCATGCTCGATGACGTCGAGCTGCGCAGCCGGATGGACGGCCTCCTATTCAAGCTGATCGTCCTCTGCGACCGCCAGGACCTGCTCGGCCAGGTGCCTCCGGAGCCGATGTTCGAGCCAGGGCCCGGCGAGCCGGATGCCGGCGGCGTCGACATCCCGGTCAACAACCCGGCCGGCGACGTCGGCCAGACCTCGCACACCCAGAGCGAGACCTCGATGACGCGCAACGAGGTCACCGGCACGATCTGCGCGGGCTACAACGACTCCTACGACTACTCGGTCAACGGCGTCACCGGCTTCAGCCGCTCCACTGACAGCGGCGCGACCTTCACCGACCGTGGCGGGCTCGACGCCAACAGCTTCGGCGATCCGTCCATCGTGTGGCGCAAGAGCGACGGCTACTTCTACTTCGCCACCCTCCACACCAGCGGTCTCGGCCTCTACCGTTCGACCGACGACTGCACCACCTTCTCCTTCCTCGGGGTGATCAATGGCGGCGGCTGGTCCGACGACAAGGAGCTGATGGCGGTCGACAACAACCCATCGAGCCCCCACTACGGCCGGTTGTACGTGGTTTGGACCGACTTCGGCGCCGGGCAGGTGATCAAATCCAAGTACTCCGACAACGGCACTACCTGGTCGTCGCCGGTCACGATCAGCACCGGCTCCACACCGCAGGGGGCGTGGCCGGTGATCGCGCCCAACGGCGACGTCTACGTGTCGTGGGCGCGCGGGGTCGAGTCCCCCTCCCTCACCATCGACGTGACGCGATCCAACAACGGCGGCGTCAGCTACACGATGGTGACCTCGCCTGCAGCCAGCAAGACGACGCCGAGGGATGCGTCCGGGACCAGCAGCTGCGGTCGCTACGCCCTGCGCGGCGGCATCCGCTACCTGCCGTCGCCGCAGATCGCGGTCGGCTCGGACGGCGTGCTGCACGTCGTCTACAGCTACGACCCGGACGGCTACAACACCGGCGACGTGGTCGACGTCTTCTACCGGCGCTCGACCGACAACGGCGCGACCTGGGGGACGGAGGTGCGGCTCAACACCGACGCCACCGCCCGCGATCAGTTCTTCCCGACCATCTCGGTCGGCGCCGGCAACATCGTCTCGACGACCTGGTACGACCGCCGCGAGGACTCCAATAACACGCTGTTCAAGTACTACCAGCGCTTCTCGTTCGATGGCGGCGTCAACTGGGAACCGGACGAGGTGGTGTCCGATGTCGCCTCGCCGGTCTACCTCGACCCCAACCTCGCCACCTGCTACCACGGTGACTACGACACCCACGTCCAGACCGGCACGCACGCGATCGCGCAGTGGTCGGACGACCGCAACATCCAGAGCAGCCACAATGACCCTGATGTCTACGCGGACCGGCTGCCGATCAGCACCGACTTCCTGCTGCTGCCGCAGGCCACCAACCTCGCGGTCTGCTCGCCTAACAATGCGGCCGTGACCATCGACGTGCCGCAGTTCTCCGGCTTCTCGCAGCCGGTGACCATGTCGACCGCCGCGCTGCCGCCGGGCCTCGTCGCCGGCTTCGTCCCGAACCCGGTGACGCCTCCCGGGTCGACCTTGCTGACGCTGAGCGGGACCGGCGGCGTCGCGGCCGGCAGCTACGACATTCTGGTCGTCGGCACCGCGAACCCGAGCGGCATCGTGCACGACACCACCATCACCCTGGACGTCTTCACCTCGGCTCCCGGAGCCATCAGCCTGCTGACGCCGGTCAACGGCGCCCTCAACCAGCCGCTGCGGCCCGCCTTCTCGTGGTCCGCGGCTACTCAGGCCGAGAGCTACACCATCGAGGTTGATGACGACCCGGCCTTCGGCAGCCCGGCGCTGGTCGAAGCGGGCATCACCGAGACCGCTTTCACGCCCAGCACCGACCTCGCCTCGAACACCACCTACTACTGGCGGGTCACCCCGGACAATACGTGCGGCTTCGGACCCGTCTCTGCGGTCTACTCGTTCATCACGGAGGCCCTACCCGGTGACTGCGGCACCGGCACGATCCCGCTGGTCACGTTCACGGAGGACTTCGAGTCCGGCGCCGCGGGTTGGACCCACAGCGGCACCGGCGACACCTGGGCCCTGTCCGGCGCCCGCGTGCACGGCGGCGCCTTCTCCTACCACGCCGATGGCGTCGGTTCGTCCACGGACCAGCGCCTGGTATCCCCGGAGATGGTGCTCCCGACCGACAGCCCGGTGACCATGCAGTTCTGGAACTGGCAGACCCTGGAGTCCGCCGGCGCCGGTAGCTGCTACGACGGCGGGATCCTCGAGATCTCGACCGACGGCGGCACCACCTGGACCTACCTGCCGACCACCGTCATGCAGACAGATCCCTACGACGGACCGGTCTCGGGTCTCGGCGGCCTCGCGGGCTGGTGCGGCGACCCGCAGGACTGGCTGCGCTCGGTGGTCGACCTCGACGCCTACGCCGGCCAGACTGTCCGCTTCCGCTTCCGCCTCGGCACCGACGGTTCGGTCAGCCGTGAAGGCTGGTACCTTGACGACGTCCACGATCCAGTCGTGCATTCCGTCGGCGCCGGACTTCACGATCAGCGCGACGCCCGGGAGCGCCACGATCTGCGCCGGGGACAGCGCCGAGTACACCGTCAACGTGGGCTCGATCAGCGGCTTTGCCAACGACGTGACGCTGGCGGCGACCGGCAACCCGGCTGGTACGTCGGCCGGTTTCGCGCCCAACCCGGTGACGCCGCCCAACTCGAGCCTGCTGACCATCGGCAACACCGGTGGGGTCGCCGGCGGCAGCTATGGCATCACGATCAGCGGCACCGCGGCCGGAAGCGGCGGCCACTCCACCGGCGTCACGCTCGGAGTGGTGGTGCCGGCAGCGCCACCGGCTTTGACTGCGCCCGCCAACGGCGCCGTCAACCAGCCGCTGCGGCCTGCCTTCCAGTGGAGCGCCGCGGCCGGGGCCGACAGCTACGGCCTCGAGGTCGACAATGACCCGGCGTTCGGCAGCCCGGCGATCGCCGTGACCGGCATCCCCGGCACGACCTACATGCCGACGACCGAGCTCGACGATGCCACCACCTACTACTGGCGGGTGCGGTCGGAGAACCTGTGCGGTCCTGGAGCGGCGTCGACGGTGTTTTCCTTCACGACCCTGAGCCTGCTGCCCTTCGCGGACGGCTTCGAGTCCGGCGACACCAGCGCCTGGTCGACGACGGTGCCGTAGACCGATCGAGGCAAGGATGCAGGCTGGAAGCCTGCGCTACAACATCGACCGCCCCGGGGTTTCCCCCGGGGCGGTCATCTTCTTGGCGCCGGCTCGTGGACGTTCCACCGTGGCAACACATCCGATTCGTCGAGGACGGCGGTGCGAACGACAGGCGAGTGAGCGTGTTGATTTCCGCTGGAGCGGCTGTCATGATCCCGCGTGTGCTCCGTCCATTGAGAGGGGAACCATGAAGGCCACTGCTTGGACTGGTTGGCGTACGGATGCCCGTGTGCTCGTCGCGGTCGGCGTGCTGCTCCTGGTCCCGCTGGTGGTCGGCGCGGTCGAGGGTGCACCGAAGGTCGCCAAAGGGGAGGCGCCTGCCGAATGCGCCATGCTTGATGACGTCGAGCTGCGCAGCCGGATGGACGGCCTCCTGTTCAAGCTGATTGTCCTTTGCGATCGCCCGGATCTGCTCGGCCAGGTGCCTCCGGAGCCCGCGGTCGAGCCCGACCCCGGCGATCCTGACGCCGGCGGCGTCGACATCCCGGTCAACAACCCGGCCGGCGACACCGGCACCAACTCGCACACCCAGAGCGAGACCTCGATGGCGCGCAACGAGGTCACCGGCACCATCTGCTCGGGCTACAACGACTCCTGGCACTACTTCTCCACCGGCAACGGCTTCACCGGCTTCAGCCGCTCCACCGACGGCGGCGCGACCTTCACCGACCGCGGTGCGCTGGGCGTTTCCAGCTGGGGCGACCCGGCCGTGGTGTGGCGCCGCAGCGACGGCTACTTCTACTTCGCCGCCCTCCACGACAGCGGTCTCGGGGTGTGGCGATCGACCGACGACTGCACCACCTTCTCCTACCTGGGGATGATCCACAGCGGCAGCAGCGACGACAAGGAGCTGATTGCCGTGGACAACGGCCCGACCAGCCCCTACTACGGCCGGCTGTACTGCGTGTGGACCGATTTCGGCGCCGGCGGCGTGATCCGTTCCACCTACTCCGACAACGGCACCACCTGGTCGTCTCCCGTCACCCTGAGTGGCGGCAATGTCCAGGGTGCGTGGCCGGTGATCGCGCCCAACGGCGACGTTTACGTGGCGTGGGTTCAGTTCGGGTCCAACATCACGCAGGACATCAAGCGCTCCGCCAACGGCGGCGCCAGCTACAGCGCAGTCACCTCGCCGGCTGCCAACAAGACCCAGCCCCAAGACGCTGCTGCGACCAGCAACTGCGGTCGCGCCGCGCTGCGCGGCAACATCCGCTACCTGCCGTCGCCGCAGATCACCGTCGGCCCGGACGGCGTGGTCCACGTTGTCTACAGCTATGACCCGGACGGCTACAACACCGGCGACGTGGTCGACGTCTTCTACCGCCGCTCCACCGACAGCGGCGCGACCTGGGGTCCGGAGGTCCGGCTCAACACCGACGCGACCACCCGCGACCAGTTCTTCCCGACCCTCTCGATCGGCGCCGGCAACATCGTCTCGACCACCTGGTACGACCGCCGCGACGACCCGAACAACACCCTGTTCAAGTACTACCAGCGCTTCTCCTTCGACGGCGGCGTCAACTGGGAGCCGGACGAGGTCGTGTCCGACGTGGCCTCGCCGGTCTGGATCGACCCCGAGCTCGCCTACTGCTACCACGGCGACTACGATACCCACGTCCAGACCGAGGCCCACGCGATCGCGCAGTGGTCGGACGACCGCTTCGTGCAGAGCAGCCACAACGACCCCGACGTGTTCGCGGACCGGCTGCCGATCAGCACCGACTTCCTGCTGCTGCCGCAGGCCACCGACCTTGCGGTGTGCGCGCCCGACAGCGCCGTCGTCACCATCGACGTGCCGCAGTTCTCCGGCTTCTCGGAGCCGGTGACCCTGACCACCGGCACGCTGCCGCCGGGTCTCGCCGCCGGCTTCGCGCCGAACCCGGTGACGCCTCCCTCGGCGACCGTGCTGACGCTGAGCGGGACCGGCGGAGTGGCGGCCGGCAGCTACGACCTCCAGGTGATCGGCACCGCGAGCCCGAGCGGCATCGTCCACGACGCCTCGCTCTCGCTCGAGGTCATCAACGCCGTGCCCGGTCAGTCAGACCTCGTCGCGCCGGCCAACGGCGCGACCAGCCAGCCGGTGCGGCCGGTCTTCCAGTGGACCGCGGCCGGCGGCGCCGAGAGCTATGCGCTCGAGGTCGACGACGACGCCGCGTTCGGCAGCCCAGTGCTGCTCGAGACCGGGATCACCGAAACCACCTACACCCCGGGCACCGACCTGCCGTCCAACACGCTCTACTACTGGCGGGTGACGGCCGAGAACCTCTGCGGCGGTGGTGCGTCCTCGACTGTCTTCTCGTTCACCACGCTCTGGCTGCCCGGCGACTGCGACTTGGGCACCGTGCCGCTGATCACCCTGAACGAGAGCTTCGAGTCCGGCGCGCCGGGGTGGACCCACTCCGGCCTCGGCGACTCGTGGTCGCTCGAGCCGGTGGCCAATCCGCACTCCGGCAGCTTCGTCTTCCATGCCGACGACCCGGCAGGGATCAGCGATCAGCGGCTGGTGTCGCCGCCGGTGGCGCTGCCCGCCAATGGGCTTCCGATCACCATGCAGCACTGGAGCTACCAGGAGATCCAGTCCTCGGGCGCAGGCTGCTACGACGGTGGCATCGTCGAGATCTCCACCAACGGCGGCGCCAGCTGGACGCCGCTGACGCCGGTACCGGAGACCGATCCCTACGATGGCATCGTTGCTTGCTGCTCCAACCCGCTCACCGGCCTGGAGGCGTGGTGCGGCCAGCCCGACCCGTGGACCGAGTCAGGGGTCAATCTCGACGCCTACGCCGGTCAGACGGTGCGGTTCCGTTTCCGCCTGGGCACCGACAGCTCTGCGACGGCGTACTACGGCTGGGACATCGACGATGTGGTCGTCCAGTCGTGCGTGCCGGCGGCGCCGGACTTCACCCTCGGCGCGACGCCCGGCAGCGTCGAGATCTGCGCCGGCGACAGCGCCCAGTACACCGTCAACGTCGGCGCGATCAGCGGCTTCGGCAATCCGGTCACCCTGACGGCGAGCGGCAACCCGGCGGGCACGACCACCGGCTTCGCGCCCAACCCGGTGACGCCGCCTGGCTCGAGCCTGCTGACCATCGGCAACACCGGCGCGGTGGCCGGTGGCAGCTACGGCATCGCGATCAGCGGCGCGGCGTCCGGGAGTGGCGGCCACTCCACCGGCGTCACGCTCGGGGTCGTGGTGCCGGCAGCGCCGCCGGTCCCGGTGTCGCCGGCGAACGGCGCGACCGAGCAGCCGCTTCGGCCGCTCTTCCAGTGGACGACAGCGGCCGGCGCCGACAGCTACGGCCTCGAGGTGGACGACGACCCGGCCTTCAGCAGCCCGGCGATCGACGAGACCGGGATTCCCGGGACGACCTTCACGCCGGCAACCGACCTCGAAGGCGGCACGACCTACTACTGGCGGGTGAGGTCGGAGAACCTGTGCGGGCCGGGGGCGGCATCGACGGTGTTCTCGTTCACGACGGGGAGCCTGCTGCCGTTCGCGGACGGCTTCGAGTCGGGGGACACCAGCGCCTGGTCGACCACGGTCCCGTAGCCTCAGGTTGTAGCGCAGCCTTCCAGGCTGCCTTGTAGCGCAGCCTTCCAGGCTGCCTTGTAGCGCAGCCTTCCAGGCTGCATGTCGCGCGCTGATCGGGACGCGAGAATGCAGGCTGAGAACCCGGCGACGGGAGCGCCCTGTGGCACAGGCCGGTGGGCGGTCTGGGAGGACCCGGCCATGTGCCACCCGCTCGTGGCGCCGCGTCGCCGCGGCCGCAGGCCGCGAGCAAGCCCGCGCTACAGCCCCCGTCGCCCGAGCTCCTCGCGAATCCACCCCTCGAGGCCGCGGGCCATGTAGAAGCGTGGCTGCAGCAGGTCGTCGTCGGGTGCGACGACCCGTTCGTCAAGTGCGGTGCGGGCGAGCTCGGTGCCGGGGTAGATCCGGACTCCGACCGTGACCTTGAGCAGGTCAAGCCCGAGCGATTCCGCGAAGTCGAGCGAGGTCGCCACGCTGTCTCGGGTCTCGCCCGGGCCGCCGAGCATCAGGAAGCCGAAGCGGCGGATGCCGTGGGTGGCGAGGAGCTCCGAGATGCGGCGCACATCCGCGGCGGCGAAGTGCTTGCCGTAGGCGCGCAGCATGCCGTCGTCCCCGGACTCGAACCCGAGGCTGGTTGCCCTGCAGCCGGCGTCGGCCATGGCGCGCGCCAGCTCCTCGTCGAGCCGGTGCGGGTAGACGATGCACTGCCACTCGAGGCCGACGTCGAGCTCGGCGATGCGGCGGCACAGCTCGAGCGCATAGGTATGGGGGATGTTGAAGATGTTGTCCACGAACTGGATCCGCTGCACCCCGGCGGCCGCCATTTGGATCAGCTGCTCGGTGACCAGCTGCGGCGACCGGCAGCGCAGCCGGCTGCCTTCGATCTGCGGCGTCGAGCAGTAGCTGCAGCGGAAGGGGCAGCCGCGGCGAGTCTGCACCGGCACCCAGACGTCCGGATCGGCGAGGTCGGCGTTGGCCCACAACCGCCGTCCCGGCTCGGGAAGGGTGTCAAGAGAGGCCACGGCTGCCCGGCGCTCGGCCGGCCGGTGGCCGGGAGCGAACAGGCCCGGCAGGCCCTGCGGGTCCTGCCCGCGTTCGAGGCGGTCGAGCAGCGCCGGAAAGACCTCCTCGCCCTCGCCGCAGATTCCGAGGTCGGCTTCCAGAGAGCGCAGCACCGCCTCCGGGAACATGGTGAACCCGGCGCCGCCGAGCACCATCGGCGCCGCCGAGGCCGCGCGGCAGGCTGCGATCAGCGGCCGCACCTTGTCGAGCAGGAAGGTGGGTCGAACCATCTCCTGGTCGTCGATGTTGCGCACCGACACGCCGATCGTGTCCGGCTGCACGCGCTCGACCTCCCGATGCAGCATCGCCTCCGGATCGGCCCTGTCCATGAGGTCGATGAAGGCCACGTCGTGGCCGCGAGCCTCGGTCGCAGCCGCAACCAGCGCGGCACCCAGCGGCAGGGTCGGCAGGTTGATCCGCTCGGTGTTGGCGGCGAGGATGAGAACCCTCATGGCCGGCTGCGATGCTCCACGCGTCGAGTCTACCGCGACTGCACCAGACGCAGTCGGTTGTGCGCGCCGACGACGATCGTCCCCTTCCAGCGGCCGCGGCTGAGGTGCGGCAGCGCGGACGCGACCATGGCTCACGGTGCGCGTCCTCCTCGTCTGCGATCGCCAGCAGCAGCTCGCGAAGGCCCTTGCGCGACACCTTGCCGGCGAGACCCCGGTAGGTCCGGGCTGCCTCGACCTCGGCCGCGACCGCAAAGTCGAAGACCTCCTTGAGGGTGCTCGGGTACATGGCAGCGACCTCCGTGGCCACGCGAGCCTGGGAACGGTTTCCCCCAGTATGCCCGACTCCGGCAGAAGTTGAATCAGTTACGGCACCATCATCGACCACTCGCCGGCGTCGCCCGACTCGAAGCCGTTGGCAAACAGCAGCCCGGCCTCCGAGGCGCCGAGGTCGCGGGCGCCGTCGTCGGGTCGCGGGGCGGCCGACTGGTGGCGAACGTACTGCCACACCGGCTCGTGGTCGGGCAGGGTGTCCGGGTGGAGGGCGCCGCCGGCGTCGATCAGCGGGCTGCCCGGGGCGGGTGAGTAGTCCTGGGAGGCGAGGTCGTTGAATCCGGGGTCCTCGCCCTCGAGGTTGCCGCCGCTGTCGACGAAGGTGCCGTCGAACGAGCCGTGGCTGACCACCCAGTCGGCGCGCAGCCAGCAGTCGCGCAGCTCCATGACGCCGGAGCTGTCGAGCAGGGCGAGGTAGGGGCCGTCCGCGGTGGTGTAGACCACGTTGTCGCGCACGTCGGCGTGCTCGTCGTTGGTCGACAGCCGCATCAGGGTGGTGTTCCACGCCCGGGATGACACCACCGTGTTGTGGAAGAAGTGGAGCGTGCCCTTGCGGTAGTCGGAGGTCGTGCCACTGTCGCCGCCGTAGTGCACGATCTGACTGTTGCCCTGGCCGTCCGACTCGACGAGGACGTTGCCGTAGACAAAGGTCCGCCGGTAGTCCGGATGGTTGACGAGCACCTGGCTGTCCTCGGCGTCGACCAGGTCGAGCTGCCGGTTGCCGTCCTCGACCCAGTTGTAGCGCACGACCAGCCCGGCCGAGCGGTCCTTGAGGTTGTTGCCGCCGCAGCCTTCGCGCAGCCTGCCCATGTGGTTGAACTGGTAGGTGATGTGGATCGCCGCCGTGTAGGTGTTGTGCTCGTAGTAGCTGCCTTCGATGCCGTTGTCGTAGATCCAGTTGCGCTCGATCAGGATGTCCTGGGTGGCGCCGTCGAAGGCGCCGATGAACAGGCCGTTGCCGGAGTCGTGGAGGACGCAGTTGCGGATGACGAGGTGCTCCGCCTTCTCGACGTAGATCGCGGCCGCGTTGCTCGAGTACGACTCGGTGCCGCCGGAGTCGTTGGTGAAGGTGAAAGGCGGCCGGCCGGAGCGGATCTCGAGGTTCTCGACGACGAGGTGGCCCGGCAGGGCGTCGGGGGGAACGCTCGCGCCGCCGATCTTGAGCACGCCGCGGGCCTCGTTCCAGTAGTCGAGCGCGAGCCGGGTCACCGCGTCGCGGCCGTCGATGACCGGAAGCTCCCCGCCGGGACCAGGTACCCCGGACACCACGATCGGTGCCTGCTCAGTCCCGCGGCGGCAGAGCACCCACTTCTCCCGGTAGGGCTCGGCCCGCCAGTGGATGAGGACCCGGTCGCCCGGCTCCAGGCTCTCCCAGGGCACGTCGCCGATTGCGGCCAGCATGCCCGGCCCCACGCCGACCTCGTAGTCGGTGGCGGTCGCCGGCCCCGCCGCCGCGACGGCCATGACCAGCGCCCACACGAGCCGATCGGAGCGCGACATCGACTGGTGCATCACCCTCGACTCTATCGCCGGCTGGGAACCGTCAGGGGTGACAGCTGTCACGCCCGCTTGACGGACCGGCTGCAGCCGCCGGCGACGCCCGGTTAGACGCCGCCGGCGATCGTCCACGACCGGTCAGGAGGTCACGGCTTCTCGTGCTGGATGGTCCAGATGTAGTCCTGGTGGCTGCCGCAGATTTCGTCGAACTCCCGGCTCGCTGCCTCGTTGCCGGCGTCGATCTCGTCGATGATTGCGGTCCGCGCCGCGATCAGGCTCGCCTCGTCGTTGGCAGTCATGGTCACGATCCGGCGCCACTTGCCGACAATGGCGTGCTACCGTGAGCGCCACGATCGCCGCTCGAGGAGGGGGAGAAACATGGCCGTGACCGATTCGGATGCCGGGACGAGTCGCCGTCGGACGCCGGTTCATCTCTGGATCGTGGGGGCGTTGGCGCTGCTGTGGAACGCGATGGGGGCGTTCGACTACCTCGCCACCGAGCTGAAGCTCGACTTCTACATGAGCCAGTTCTCGGAGCAGCAGCTCGCCTACTTCTACGGCTTCCCGGCGTGGGCGGTGGCGGGCTGGGCCTTCGGCGTCTGGGGCGCGCTGGCCGGCGCGGTCGGCCTCCTGCTGCGCCGCAGGTGGGCGGTGTGGGCCTTCGTGGTCTCGCTGCTCGGCCTGGCGGTCACCTCGATCTACACGTTCGTGCTGTCGAACGGCGTCGATGTCATGGGCGGGGAGGGCGCGGTGTTCAACGCCGCCATCTGGGCGTTCGCGATCTTCCTGCTGCTGTACGCGCACGCCATGGCCAGGCGCGGCGTCCTGGTCTGACGGCCGGTCACAGCAGACGCCCGCCTCCCCGGCAGAGCTGTTCGACACGGCCGCGGTTCCTTGACGCTCAATTCGGGGTGCCTCGTCGGGTTTATGACGCCCTGCAGGTCTTGTCCCTGGTGAATGACGTTCAGATCCGAATCGCGCGAGGAGTTCGTACCGCATTGGCCTTTTCGGCGGGTGTGGCGGACCGAAGTGTTGGCCGTCAGGATGCGCGCAGCGCATCCCGAGGAGCGTGTGGGCAGAGGCCAACAACAATGGCCACGCCAAGAGCGCGCTCAGGGGCCCATGCCCTACACGCTCCTCTAGCGGATCGAGCTACATGTTGCGCCGGTACTGCCCGCCGACCTCGTAGAGGGCGTTCGAGATCTGGCCGAGGGAGCACGAACGCACGGTGGTGAGCAGCTCCTCGAAAATGTTGCCGCCGGTGCGCGCGACATCCTGCAGCCGGAGCAGGGCCTCTTGCGCGCGAGCCGACTGGCGGTCGTGGAAGTCGCTCAGGTGGGCGAGGCGCGCGTTCTTCTCCTCGGGGGTGGCGCGGGTGAGCGGGATCTCGCCCCCAATCGCGGCCGCCGGGTCGATGAAGGTGTTGACGCCCACGATCGGGTAGCCGCCGGTGTGCTTCAGGCGTTCGTAGTGGAGGCTCTCCTCCTGGATCTTGCCCCGCTGGTACATGCTCTCCATGGCGCCGAGCACGTCGCCGCGCTCGCTCAGCCTCACGAACTCCTCGAGCACCGCCTCCTCGACGACGTCGGTCAGCCACTCGACGATGTGCGATCCCTGCAGCGGGTTCTCGTTCTTGAGCAGGCCGAACTCGAGGGCGTTGATGAGCTGGATCGCCACCGCGCGCCGCACCGACTCCGGCGTCGGGGTCGTGATCGCCTCGTCGTAGGCGTTGGTGTGCAGCGAGTTGCAGTTGTCGGCCATGGCGAGCAGGCCCTGCAGCGTGGTGCGGATATCGTTGAAGGCGATCTCCATCGCGTGCAGCGACCGGCCGGAGGTCTGGATGTGGTACTTGAGCTTCTGCGAGCGCTCGTTGCCGCCGTAGCGGCTGCGGATCGCGGTCGACCAGATGCGGCGGGCGACCCGGCCGATGACCGTGTACTCCGGGTCCATGCCGTTCGAGAAGAAGAAGCTCAGGTTGGGGGCGAAGTCGTCGATGGGCATGCCCCGCGCGAGGTAGGTCTCGACGTAGGTGAAGCCGTTGGCCAGGGTGAAGGCGAGCTGGGTGATCGGGTTGGCGCCGGCCTCCGCGATGTGGTAGCCGGAGATCGACACCGAGTAGAAGTTGCGGACCTTCCAGTCGCAGAACAGGTGCTGGATGTCGCCCATCATCCGGAGTGCGAACTCGGTCGAGAAGATGCAGGTGTTCTGGGCCTGGTCCTCCTTCAGGATGTCGGCCTGGACCGTGCCGCGGATGACCTGCATCGTGTCGCGCAGGATGGCGTCCCACTCGCCGGGTTCGAGCAGCGGCTCGAGCGCCTCCCAGTCCTTGCCGCCAGCCACCGGCTGGAAGGCGTCGCTGTGCCGCGCCTGCGAGCCGGTTGGACGCGATCAGCGTCCTTCCGGGCCTGCTGGCGCGCCGCGGCGTTGAAGAACATCGCCAGGATCATCGGCGCCGGGCCGTTGATGGTCATCGACACCGAGGTCGTGGGGTCGCACAGGTCGAAGCCTGCGTAGAGCCGCTCCATGTCCTCGACCGTGCAGATCGACACCCCCGACTCGCCGACCTTGCCCCAGATGTCGGGCCGGTCGGCCGGGTCCTCGCCGTACAGGGTCACCGAGTCGAAGGCGGTCGACAGCCGGGTCGCGTCCTGGCCCTCGGCGAGCAGGTGGAATCGCTGGTTGGTGCGCTCCGGCCCGCCCTCGCCGGCGAACATCCGCGTCGGCAGCTCCTGGGTGCGCTTGAGGGGGAAGACGCCCGCGGTGTAGGGGAAGGCGCCCGGAACGTTTTCCAGGAACAGGTAGCGCAGGACGTCGGGCCAGGTCGCGCAGTGCGGCAGCTGCACCTTGGGGATCTTGGTGCCGGCGAGCGAAGCCGTGGTGAGAGGAACGTGAATCTCGCGGCCGCGCACGGTGTAGGAGAACTCGTCGCGCGCGTAGTCGCGCCGGGTCTCGGGCCAGTCCGCGATCTGCTCCCGCGAGGCGTCGTCGAGCTGGTGGGCGGTGCGCCGGATCTCCGCGTCGAGGTCGGCAAGCGGGGGCTGGGAGGCGGCCTCGGAGCCGGTGATCTCCTCGAACATCTTCCACAGATCCTCGGGCGAGCCGTCGCCCTCGCGGGCGCTCAGGATGGCGCGCGCGCCGACCAACTGATAGAGGCGTCCGGCGACCTCGACCTGCTCCGCGGCCCACGCCTTGTAGCCGCGCACGGTGCTGGCGATGGCCCGCAGATAACCGGTGCGGTCGCCGGGGATGGTGGGGTGGCGCTCGGGCTCGCCGGCTGGCACCGCGGAGGTGCCCTCGAGGGTCCACGGCTCGCCGCAGTCGGCGGTCAGGCGGCGCACGATGCCCTGGTAGAGACCGTTGACGCCGCGGTCGTGGAATTGGCTGGCGATGGTGGCGTAGACCGGCAGCTTGTCGTCGGCGGGCCCCTCGAACATGCTGTGGCAGCGCCGGAACTGCTTGCGCACGTCGCGCAGGGCGTCGAGCGCCTTCGGCCGGTCGAACTTGTTGATCGCCACGAAGTCGGCGAAGTCGAGCATGTCGATCTTCTCGAGCTGCATGGCGGCGCCGTACTCGGGGGTCATGACGTAGAGCGAAAGGTCGGAGATGTCGACGATCTCGGAGTCGGCCTGGCCGATGCCCGAGGACTCCACCAGCACCAGGTCGAAGCCTGCGGCCCGGCAGAGGGCAATGGAGCGCTCGATGTGGGCGGACAGCGCGCGGTGGGCCTGACGGGTGGCGAGCGAGCGCATGAACACCCGGTCCGAGCCGAGCGAGTTCAGGCGGATGCGGTCGCCGAGCAGGGCGCCTCCGGTCTTGCGCTTGGTCGGGTCGACCGAGAGGATGGCGATCGTGAGCGCCGGGAAGTCGGCGAGGAAGCGCAGCACCAGCTCGTCGGTGACCGAGGACTTGCCGGCGCCGCCGGTGCCGGTGATGCCGAGCACCGGTGCGCTCCGGCCTCCGGCCGGCACGTCGACCTCGAGGCCCTCCTCGGCGCGGGTGACGGCACGGGCCACGGCAAGCCAGCGATCGGCGGTGGCGCCGAGCGGCCCCGCGGAGCCGAGGCTCGCGGGATCGAAGTCCGCGGCCTTGATCATGTGGTCGATCATGCCGTCGAGGCCCATCGAGCGGCCGTCCTCGGGCGAGAAGATCTTGGCGACGCCGTAGGCCTCGAGCTCGGCGATCTCGCGCTGCACGATGACGCCGCCGCCGCCGCCGAAGACCAGGACGTGCCCGGCATCGCGCTTTCCGAGCAGGTCGATCATGTACTTGAAGAACTCGATGTGGCCGCCCTGGTACGAGGAGACCGCGATCGCCTGGGCGTCCTCCTGGATGGCGGCATCCACGATGTCGGCGACCGAGCGGTTGTGCCCGAGGTGGACGACCTCGGCGCCGTGGGCCTGCAGGATGCGGCGCATGATGTTGATCGCGGCGTCGTGGCCGTCGAACAGCGAGGCCGCGGTGATGAAGCGGACCTTGTGCTTCGGCTGGTAGCGCTCGGGCTGGGCGGGCGTGGTCATCGGACCTCCCTCACGGGTGCCTGCCCGATGATAGCAGGGACGGCTGGTCTCCGCTCTGAGCGCAAGCGGCTAACTTCTCATTCTGGGCGGGTTGGCGGGCAGCCAGGATGAGGCAGGCAGGATGCCTACCCTACAAGGCAGCCAGGATGGTCGCGGCCTTGTGGCGTGGGCTTGCTCGCGGCCTGCGGCCGCGGCGACGCGGCGCCACGAGCGGGTGGCACATCGCCGGGATCCTCCCAAACCGCCCACCGGCCTGTGCCACCAGCCGCTCCCGCCGCCGGGTTCCAAGCCCGCGGGGAACGGGCACGGGACCGGGCATCCGGCTTCGCCTTCCGGCTCCGCCGTGACAAGTCCGGCTTCCGGCTTCGCTTTCAGCTTCGCCGTGACAAGTCGCCTTTGGCTTCGCCGTGACAAGTCCGGCTTCCGGCTTCGCTTTCCGGCTCCGTCCTGCGGACTACGCCGTGACGAGTCAGCTTCGCCGTGACAAGTCGACTGCGGACTACGCCGTGACGAGAGCGGGCGGGGGAACCAGCCCCTTGATCCTATCCCCTGGACCCTACCTCAAGGCACCGTCGTGGACCACTCCGCGGTGTCCCCAGACTCGAAGCCATCCTCGAACAGGGGGCCGCCGGGGATCTCAACCGTGTAGCCGCAGCTCGCCAGCGCAGTGGCGATGGCCGTCACCTCGCCGGCGGGATAGCCGAGGTCCTGGGCCGCCTGGAGCACGGCGTGAGCGGCGACGTCCTGGTTGGAGCCGCCATTTGTCATGCCGAGACCGACCAGGAAGGCGCGGTCGCTCTGCTCGCGGCCGACCGCGTCCCAGACCCGCATCATGCACCCCGACCAGATCATGCCGTCCCGATAGATGTCTCCGGTCAGACCGCTGGGCCAGGGGTGGGTGTCGACCCAGTTCGTGATCCGGCCGGGCCAGAACGGGTTGTGGCCGTCCCAGCTGAAGACCCAGTGGTACTGCGGGTCGGCGGGCGTCCACTGGCCGAAGGCGCGGCTGTAGGAGGCTGCGATGTAGTCGCCGACGCCCTCGCTGAGTCCCTGCACCTGGGACAGGCCGCCGTGGGTGACCCAGTCGTGGAGGCCGTGCCCGAGCTCGTGGAGGAGCACGTCGGCGTCCTCGGCGTCGTCGACGCCCCCCTCGCCGAAGGTCAGACGGCCGGTGCCGGTGCTGTAGGAGGAGTTGTCGGCGCCGTTCCAGCCGCTCGGGTCGTAGACCACGCCGGTCGAGTACTGGTAGGGCATCACCGTCACGCCGAGGGTCTCGTTGGCGTAGCGCATGAAGGTGTCGATGTGGTAGTAGCCGTTGACCGCCTCGAAGGCGTCGGCCTGGCGCGTGAAGTCGAAGTTGGGAGAGCTCTGGCTGAAAATGCCCTTGTAGGGGGTGTCCCAGTCGAGGATGTAGGCGTAGGGGCCGCGCAGCTCGTACATGCCGGCGTTGTCCGTGATGTCCGGGAGCACGCGGTCAAAAGCCTCGGCCGTGAGCTCGGCGGTGTCCGCGTCGCCGCCGTCGACGTAGCCTGGGTCGCCGTAGGTGGCGTGCGCCGACGACAGCGGGTCGGGGTCGAAGGCGTTGCCGTTGCCGTCGATCGGCGCGTAGACCGCGATGTCGGCCGCGCGCACCACGGTTCCGTCGAGGGCGTCCACCAGGACCTCCCACTCGCCGCGCGGCGTCCGCTCGGCGCTGGTCACGATCCTGTGCACGAGCCGGGTTGCCGGCCCGTCCTGGAAGATCGCGAGCTCGCTGGACTCGAACAGCACCGGCCCGTCCAGCCCGAGGTGGGCGTGCGCGATGGCGCGGGCCTGAGCCGCGTCGAGCTCCGGCTCGAGACGGTCGAGCGCGAGCAGTGGTCGGTAGGTGCTGGCGACGAACACCACCCGGTTGGCCGGATTGATGGTCACGGTGAGCTCCGCGCCCAGCACCGGCACGCCACCCAGGGTCTGGCGGAAGCGGACCGTGCTCCCGGACGCGCCGGTGCGGGTGGCGTGGTGTCTCAGGTCGCCGAGGTCGGACCGAAGCAGTCCCAGGGTCGCGGCGGCGGAGCTCAGGTACTCGAACGCCTGGTCCTCCGGCGTGCCGGGCCTGACGGTGGCGCCGGTGTCGTAGATCGCCAGCGGAAACCCAGTCTCCAGGCTGATCTGCCTGCCGTCGCGGACGACCGAGGGCCACTGCTCGAGCGCGCCGACCTCGAGGCCGGTGGACCCAGGAGGATGGGCGGCCCAGGTGGGCGCGGCTCCAAGAACGATCAGAGCTGCGATCGCCGCGATCGCGAGTTGGCGGCGGCTGCCGGTGTTCAGCATGTTCATCGTCCTTCCAGTTGGGAATCGTGGGCCGCCGTCATATCGGCGGCCAACCGCGGTGCGACATTGTCTCACACAACTCGTGGGAACGCGCCCGACCGCGGTGAAGGTGGGTCGGGCGCCAGGCCGGAGCCCTACACGCTCCGAGCCGCGATCTTCTCCAACTCGTCGGTGATCAGACCCCTGAACAGCGGCAGCTTGTAGCCGTTCTTGGCGAGCGGCTCGGCGCCGGCCACCGCCGCCTCGGCCGCGGTGGCTATGGTGGCGGCATCGAGCGCCCGGCCGACGATCGCCTGCTCGACGGCGGCAGCCCGCCAGGGCACCGGGGCGGCGCCCGACAGGAACACGCGGGCATCGGCCACCTGCGCGCCGTCGAAGCGCACCGCCATGGCGACCCCGGCCAGGGCGAAGTCCCAGGATGCCCGGGCGCGCACCTTGCGGTAGCTTGACCGGACCCCCGCCGGCGCCGGCGGCAGCACGATCTCGGTCACGACCTCGTCCGGATCGAGCACCGTCTCCCGCTGCGGGTCCTGCGACGGCCGGACGTGGAGCGCATCGACCGGCACCGAGCGGCTCGAGCTCGGGCCGCTGACCCGGCAGGCGGCGCCGTGGGCGGCGAGCGCCGGGGCGGTGTCCGACGGGTGGACGATGAAGCACATGTCGCCGCCGAAGATGCAGTGGTACTGGTTCTCACCCTCGAAGGCGAAGCACCTCTCGCCGCCCTTGCGCAGGCAGTGGAACTCGCCGCGGTAGTACCAGCAGCGCGGCTTCTGGCAGAGGTTGCCGGCGAGGGTGCCCTGGTTGCGAAGCTGCGGGCTCGCCACCACCTGCGCGGCCTGGTGGAGCGCACGGTACCGCTCGGCCACGTCGCCGCTCGCGATCAGCTCGGAGATCGTGGTCAGGGCGCCGATGCGCAGGCCGCCGTCGGCGGTGCGCGTGATGCCGCGCAGCTCCTGGATGCGGCTCAGGCTGACGACCTTGGGGGCGGCGAACACGCCGTCGCGCAGGCAGCCGAGCAGGTCGGTCCCGCCGCCGTGGATCCGGGCGTCCCCGGCGGCCAGCTGCGCCAGGGCCTCGTCCAGCGAGGTCGGTCGCACGATCGAGAAGCTGGGCAGCATGTCAGGCCCCCTTCCGCTCGGCTTCGAGGAGCTCGATCAGCCGCACCGCGTTGGTCGGTGCGTCGGTCATCCACACCCCGGTGGCGTGGTGGACGGCGTTGGCGACGGCCGCCGCGGTCGGGATCGTCGCCGGCTCGCCGACACCCTTGGTCGAGGTGGTGTTGCACTCGTGGTCGTGAGGGTCGATGGCCAGCACGCTCATGTCGGCCGGCACGTCGAGCGCGGTCGGGATCTTGTAGTCGTGGAGGCTCATGCTGACCATCTTGCCGGTGGTCTCGTCGAGCACCCGCTCCTCGGTCATCGCGAAGCCGATGCCCATCGCGATGCCGCCGAAGACCTGGTTGTCGAAGGTCAAGCGGTTCATGACCCGGCCGGACTCGTGGGCGGCGAGGAAGCGCAGGACCGTCACCTCGCCGGTGCGGGTGTTGACCTCGACCTCGCAGAACTGGGCGGCGAACGGGTTGACGATCTTGCCCTCCGGGTTGGGGCCCCGGTAGCCGACGCCGACCACGACGCCCCGCCGCTGGAGCAGCCCGAGCTCGGCGATCGGGACCCGTTCGACGGGTTGGAGCGGCGCGCCACGGCGCCCTCGACCAGCACCAGGTCATCGAGCGGCCAGCCCTTGTCCTCGGCCGCGGCCTCGAGGAGCTGCCTCTTGACCAGGAAGGCCGCCTCGCGGACCGCGGGCGACTCGGTGGGGACCGTCTTCGATCCGCCGGAGGAGGTGGCGAACTGGGTGGTGCCGGTGTCGGCGTGCTCGATCTGGATGGCGTTCGGGTCGATGCCCAGCTCCTCGGCGACCACCATCGCCATCACGGTCTTGGTGCCGGTGCCGATGTCCGAGGCGCCCATGTTGAGGTTGACGCTGCCGTCGGAGAACATCTTGACGATCGCCGTCGACGGCGGCCCGCCGCCCCCGGCCACCCACAGGCAGGCCGCGACCCCGACGCCGCGCCGGAGGTGGCCCTCGCCTGCGGGCGGCCTGCCTGCGCCTCGGACCAGCCGAACGCCTTGGCGCCCTCCTCGAGGCACTGGCGCGAGCCCGGTCGTGGTGTAGGGCTGGTTGCCGCGGGCCTGGCTGACGGCGGGCACGTTGCGCAGCCGCAGCTCGACCGGATCCATGCCGATCGCCTCGGCGAGCGCGTCCATCATCTGCTCGAGCGCCCACGCGCCCTGCGGGTGGCCGGGCGCGCGGAACGGACGCGCCGGCCCGGCGTTGATGAAGGCGACGCTCGTTGCGTGGTGCGCACGTTGGGGCAGGTGTAGAGGTCGCGCGACGACCCAGTCGACGATGCCGGCGCCGCCGGCCGAAGTGCGCCGCCGGCCGAGCTCAGGCTTTCGAAGTCGAGCGCGGTCAGGGTGCCGTCCCGCTTGACGCCGGCCTTGAGGCGCATGCACCGTGCCGGGCCGGTTGCCGGCCACCAGCATCGCCTCCTCGCGGGCCAGGAAGAGCTTCACCGGGCGGGCGGTCCTGCGGGCGAGCAGCGCGGCGATCAGGGTGTACTTGGCCGGCTGGAGCTTGGAGCCGAAGCCGCCGCCCATGTAGTGGCCGATCACCCGGACGTTGGCGAGCGGCAGGCCGAGCACGCGGCGAGATCACGGTCTGGATCGAGTACACCCCCTGCGTCGACTCCCAGATCATGAGCCGGCCGCCGTCCCAGCGCGCCACGCAGCCGTGCAGCTCCATCGCGTTGTGGATCTCGCACGCGGTGCGGAAGGTCTTCTCGAGCACGACGTCGGCCTCGGCGAAGCCCGCCGCGATGTCGCCGCGCTCGTAGGTGTCGGGCTCGCCCTGGCGGTTGCCCTCGCCGCCGACCAGCGGCGCGCCGGGGCCGAGCGCGCGCTCGGGTCGACCACGTGCGGCAGCAGCTCGTACTCGGACGGCGATCGCCCGCACGGCGTCACGCGCCTGCTAGGGCGTCTCGGCCGCCACCGCGGCCACCGTCCTCGCCCTCGAAGCGGATGACCGGGTCGAACAGCTTGGAGGAGTCGCCGCCGCTGTAGTGCCAGTCGATGTCTGCGTCGCGGTCGAGCCGCCGACAGCACCGCCGCGCACGCCGGGCATGCCGCCGCCGCGGTGGTGTCGACGCCGAGCACCCGGGCGTGCGCGTGCGGGCAGCGCAGGATGGCGCCGTAGAGCATGTCGGGCAGGACCACGTCGGAGGGGTAGACGGCGGTGCCGCTGACCCGCTCGTAGGCGTCGACCCGGGGCTGCCGGGTGCCGACGACCCGAGTCGTCGTCCACGGCGCCGGGCGCTCGCTCGGCGCGGGCGTCTCGGGGACCGGCCCGTCGATCGAAGTAGTCGCCTGGCCGTCTCATCGTCCACCTCCCCCTCTTCGAGCTCGGCGGCTCGATCGACCGCCTTGAAGATGTGCACGTAGGCGCGCGCAGCGGCAGAGGTTGCCGGCCATGCCGTGGCGGATCTCCTCGCAGGTCGGGTTCGGGGTTGGCGCGCAGCAGCCCCTCGGCGGCCATGATCTGGCCGGGGGTGCAGTAGCCGCACTGGAAGGCGTCCTCCTCGACGAAGGCCTGCTGGATCGGCGCCGAGCTGCTCGCCGTTCATCAGGCCCTCGAGGGTGGTGATCTCCGTCCCTTCGGCCTCCACCGCGAGGGTCATGCAGGCGTAGCGGGCGACGCCGTCGACGAGCACCGTGCAGGCGCCGCACTCGCCGCGCTCGCAGCCGACCTTGGTGCCGGTGAGGCCGAGCCGCTCGCGCAGAACGAAGAGCAGGCTCCAGCGCGGCTCGACGAGCAAGCGGTGGACCCGGCCGTTGACCCGCAGCGCCACCGGGACCATGCCGCCGGTGTGCGCCGGTTGCTCCTCGGCCGCCCCTCGCGCGACCGGGCCGCCGGTCGCCGCCACCACCGCCCCGGCGCCCACCGAGCCCAGGAAGCCTCGCCTGGTCACTCCCTTGGGCCGTTCGTGCTCACGGTCGTGATCGGACATGCCACCCTCCCCTCCACGCCGCGTGCCGACGGCGCGGATGTTGAGACTAGATATTGACGGTCGGGCTCACGCGGGGATTTTATCACTCGTCGCGCAGGCTTCCAGCAGCCTGGAAGGCTGCGCTACAAGGCAGGCTGGAAGCCTACCCCACAAGGCAGGCTGGAAGCCTGCGCTACAAAGTGGAAGCCTGCGCTCCAACGGTGGGTCGCCGAGCAAACGGGGAGGGGCATGGTCACCGGGCCGGGCGGGGCCCAGATTGACAGTCCTCGTCGAGAAGGGGAACCTGAGGCATGTCCGGCGGCTCCACGATCGCGCTGCCTCTGATCGACGAGATCATCGCCGAGGCGGCGGCAGCGCCCGGCGCCGCCTCGGCGGCGACGGTCGACGTTCGGGTCGGGCCGTACTGGACGGTGGTCCGCAGCTCGGTCCGAGCCGGCCTCGCCTCGACGATGGCGCACGCGGACGAGCACGCGGGCGCACCCATCCGGCAGTCCGGCTCCCTGCACCGGCTGCCGCCGGTCGCCCTCGCCGGGCTGCTGCGATCGAGCTCGCAGCCGGAGGCGGCAATCGGGCTCGCCGCGGTCAACGCCCTGCTCGACCCGGTGGCAGCTGGCGCCGTTGACGGCAACGCCCGCGAGCTGCTCTGCGAGTGCGCGCAAGGACGCCTGCTGGCGGTGGTCGGGCACTTCCCCTTCACCGAGCTCCTGCGTTCCGTCTGCCGCGAGCTGTGGGTCTTCGAGCGGGCGGGCCGGCTGCGGCCAGGCGACCTCGAAGAGTCGAGCATGGACGAGCTGCTGCCCCACGCCGAGGTGGTGGCAGTGACCGGCAGCGCGGTGCTCAATCACACCGTGGAGGCGATCATCGGCCGGATGCGGCCGGATGCGTTCACGGTCATGCTGGGGCCGAGCACTCCGCTCGCCACCTGCCTGCTCGCGCGCGGCTTCGACGTGCTCTGCGGCACCGTGGTCGAGGACCCTGAAGCGGTGGTGCGGGCGGTGTCCGAGGGCGCGGTCACCGACCAGATCCCGGGCGTGCGACGGGTCTGCCTGTGGCGTTCGCAGGGCTGATCCTGGCGGGGGGAGAGGGCCGGCGCTTCGGCGCGCCGAAGGCCTTTGCACGGCTGCCGGACGGCCGCCCGTTTCTCGAGGCGTGCTGCGAGACGCTGACCGCGGCCGGCGCCCGGCCGGTGGCGGCCACGCTGCCACCGCGGCATGCCGGCCACGAGGTTCCGGGGCTGCGGCAGGTCCCGCTGCCTGAACCGGGGCTCGACATGCTCGCCTCGCTGCGGTGGGGGCTGCGGCACCTGATCTCGGAGCCGTCGTGGGACGCCGTGGTTGTGCTGCCGGTCGACCACCCCCTGGTCGGCGCTCCGGCGATCCTTGCGCTGGTGGCGGTCGGCGCTTCGGTCGTCGTGCCCTGCTACCGCGGCAAGCACGGCCACCCGATCCTCCTCGGACGCGAGGTGGCGGGCCGCGTCGCGCGCGATGAGCTCGCCGGCGCAACGCTGCGCGACATTCTGCGCGCGGTCGGTGCGGTCGACGCCACCGTCGACGATCCGGGGGTCGTGGCCAACTGCAACACCCCCGAGGCGTTACGCCGCTGGCTCAAGCGGCGCGGGTGAAGGCAGACTGGGAAGCCTGCGCTACAAGGCAGGCTGGAAGCCTGCGCTACAAAAGCGAGCGGGGCTCGAGCATCGAGCCCGCCCCTTAGGAGTTCATACCGCATTGGCCGTTTCCGGCGGACGTGGTTGACCGAAGTGTCGTCAGGCGGCCACTGCCGCACGAACTTGTCAGGATGCGCGCAGCGCATCCCGAGGAGCGTGTGGGCAGAGGCCAACCACAACAAAGACTTCAGAAGCGCGCTCAGGGGCCTATGCCCCACACGCTCCTAGATCTTACTTCTTGGCCACCTCGAGGTTGATCGTGACCTCGACCTCGTCACCGAGCAGGAAGCCGCCGGCCTCGAGGGCCTTGTTCCAGACGATGCCGTAGTCCGTGCGGCTCAGGGTCGTGGCGATCTCGAAGCCGGCCTTGGTGTTGCCCCAGGGGTCCTGCGCCGCGCCGAGGAAGGTCACCGGCAGGGTGATCTCCTTGGACACGCCGTGCATGGTGAAGGTGCCGGTCACCGCGAAAGTGGTCTCGCCGGTCTTGGTGATCTTGGAGCTCGTGAAGGTGACGGTCGGGAACTTCTCGACGTCGAAGAAGTCGGCCGCGCGAAGGTGCTTGTCGCGGTCGGCGTTGGCGGTGTCGATGCTCGCGGCCTGGATGGCGAAACTCACGCCCGAGGCGCCGAGGTTGGCGAAGTCGGTGGTGATGGTCCCGTCGAAGTCGCCGAAGCTCCCGGTCACCTTGGACATCAGGTGCTTGATCTTGAAGTTCACCGTGGAGTGGGCCTTGTCGACCGTCCAGGTGTCGGCGGCGCTCGCGGCTCCCGCGAGACCGACCAGCAGGGCCAGCATGGCAACAGTGATGCGCTTCATTGACGTCCTCCCGTGTGGTGTTGGTGGTGTGTGCGAAGCCCGACCGTCAGTCCGGGTTCCGACTCCGTCAACCCGTGGGCAGTCGGTCGAATTCCAGCCTCGACGGCGGGCGAGTGTCCGGGCCGCTGGGCGCGGGTTGTCCGGCGGCGAGGACAGTCCGACCGGTCAGCCTGGCTCGGCAGCCCGGCCAGCGCGGCACGATGGGCCGGGTCCACGCCCTGCCGCACCGCACGGATGCGGCCTATCTCGAGCTATCGTGTGACTTCGGTTTCGCCGGGTGGCCATCCCCGAGGCGGCAATCCACGCCCGGGGGGGCCCAGCCGGTTGACCACGTGGTCGAGATGGCAGGGAACTTGCTAGGGTAGGGGCGTGCAGAGGCAACGCTCTCTGTTGGGTCGGGCGCTGGGCGCCTCGCTGGTGCTGCACCTGCTGTTGCTGTTCGTCATCGTGCCAAGCGCTCGCAAGGTGTGGCCGGTGAACCTGTCCGCCGAGCCGCTGTTCGGGGCGGAGCAGCCGAGCGAGCAGGCCGAACGGCCGCTCGAGTTCGAGATCGTGGATCAGCCTGAGGTCGGGCAGGAGGCTCCTGCCACCAGGGTCCCCCAGCGACCCGACGAGTTCGAGCTCGTCGATCTCGCGAACAACCGCGAGGAGGCCCCGGCCAGCGACCGCGCGCCGTTGTCCGACCTCGATCGGCGTGCCCACGGCGGCGTCGGAGCGCCGGGCGCCGCGAGCCCGGCCTCGGTCGGCAACACGACGCAGCTCGTGCAGGCGGTTGGAGGCGACCGGCTGGGCAGTGGTGCGCCGTCGGACCAGGCGGCGCAACGCGAGCAAGAGCGCCGCCAACAGGCGGGTGGTGCAGCCGCCCCGGAGCCCGTGCCGCCCGAGCCCACGGTCGAGGAGTCGAGGGACATCGCGCAGCCGCCTGACGACGAGCCGCTGGGCGGGGGTGGGACGACCCAGCAGCTGCGCCCGCCGACCCGGCAGGTGCCGCCGCCGGCTGAGCCCCGTGCGCCGGGAGATGATGCGGCCGACCAGGAACCCACGGTGCCGAGCGATGGCGCCGGCCAGGACGACGTGTCGCAGCCGCCATCGGACCAGCCGAGGCTCACACTGCCTCCGAACGACAGCTGGGCGCTGCCGCCGGGGGAAGGTGGGCTGCCGGAAAATCCCGACCGCGGTGGCGGCCAGGTCGACGAGGGCGGGCTGTCGTTCGACACCCAGTGGTACGAGTGGGGGCCGTACGCCGCCAAGATGTTGCGCGCGATCCGGCGCAACTGGCAGATCCCGGAGATTGCGCGGCTCGGAGTGAGCGGCGTGGTGCGGATCCGATTCTTCATCGAGCGCAGCGGCGAGGTGACCGGGCTCATCATCACCGACGAGTCGGGCAGGCCGCCGATGGACTTCGCGGCGCGCGATGCGATCGTCGACTCGTCGCCGTTCGACCCCCTGCCGGGTGACCTCATCGGGGTCGACCGGGAAGGGGTTACGATCACGTTCTACTACAACGCTCGTCCCCCAGGACGATGAGCGAGGAGACGCGGCGAAAGCCGGGGCAAGGAGCATTCTGTGATTGACATCCTGATATCGGGCGGACCGGTCATGATCCCGCTCGGCCTGGCGTCAGTGGTGGCGCTGGCGATCATCATCGAGCGGCTGTGGGTCCTGCGCCGGAAGAACTACCTGCGCGACGAGACCATCACCACCCTGCAGCACTACCTGGTGAGCCGGCAGTACAAGGCCGCGACCGACTACTGCAGGATGAACCCGGGCCCTTTCACTCATCTGGTGGCGGCGCTGGTGACCAACCGCCACGCCCCCTACGACGAGCTCAAGGAGATCCTCGAGGACACCGGCCGCCGCGAGTTGATGGGTCTCCAGCGCGGCCTCGGGGCGCTTGCGACCATCGTCGGCGGCGCGCCGCTGCTCGGCCTCCTCGGGACCGTGCTCGGGATGATCCAGATCTTCGGGGTGGTGGCCACGGCCGGGTCGGGCCTCGCAGAGGGGCTCGCGGCGGGAATCGCCCAGGCCCTGATCACGACCGCCGCCGGGCTGATCATCGCCATCCCGGCTCTGTTCGTCCACTCCTACCTCGAGGCGCGGGCGGTCGGCATCCTGACCGAGGTGGAGGCCAAGATCGTCGAGTTCCTGCACCTGGTGCGGCTGCCGGGCGAGGCGGTAGAGAATCCGGAGGCAGCGTCATGAGGCTCGCCCCGACTCAAGGCAGGCGCCGCGCCGAGGTGATGATGGCGCCGCTGATCGACTGCGTCTTCCTGCTGCTGATGTTCTACGCCGTGACCGCTCAGTTCGTCTCCGACGAGCGCCTGAAGCTCAAGCTCCCCGAGGCGAAGACCGCCGAGGCGCCGGGCACCGAGGTCGCGGACAGGTCGTCGGTGGTGGTGGTGGCCGCCGACGGCACGGTGTGGATCGACGAGAAGCTGGTGCCCGAGGTCGAGCTCGAAGGGAAGATCCGGCAGATGGTCAGCCAGGCGCCGGACCGGGCGATCATCCTCAGGGGCGACCGCGACGCCGACTACGGGGTGGTCGTGCACGTGCTCGACATCGCCCGCTCGGTCGGCGCCAAGACGATCCAGATGTCGGCCGAACGCCCCCCCGAGTAGTTGTAGCGCAGGCAGGTCGCAACCGAGACCGACCCCGTCAACCGCCCCCAAAAGACCCAGCGCCCGTCCGGAAATCCGGAAGCGGGCGCGGAAGGGGATCCGGCTCCGTCCTACGGACTACGCCGTGACAGCAGCGAAAGCGGCGGGGCAGAAAGCCCCCCGACCCGGTTCGTCGTCACACCGGTGGCATCTGCAGGCCGCGCTCCGGCCTGCTGAATCCGTGGCACCAGCTGCGGGCAAGTAACCAAAGGGCTGCCGTGACCATAGTCACGAGCGGATCTCCGGGCTGCGCGCCGCCCAACCTCGGGGGGTGAGCGACCGGAGCGCCGGCGCGGCAGTGATGATTGCGATCGGGTCCGCCATTTGGCATAGTTGGCGGGCGCACCGTGCCGGGAACGAGGTTGCTGGTCGACCCCGCCGCGAAAGCAGAGGAGAGCGGCCGCGGAAAGGTGTCTCAGGTCGTGGCGCGTTCAGGGAGGCGGGTTTTGTCGCAGAAGTGGCGCGTACTGGCGTTGATCGCCATCATGGCGGCGGTGGCGATCGCGGCCGCTGGCATCGCCATCACTGTCCTGTACCACACGGCCGTGGACGTCGAGCGCCGTCGCCTCGCCGAAAGCGCCCAGAGCCAGGCGCGCTGGATCGAGTCCATGGCGCGTTTCGAGATCATGAACAGCCTTCGCGACTCGCACGAGGCGGAGCTCGCGACGCTGACTCAGTTCTTCGAGGCCCACGCGGGATATGAGGTGTTCGCGAAGACCGGCGAGACCGTGCTGGCACAACGCGACGGCGATGAGATCGCCTTCCTGATGCGGCATGGCACGGAGACGCTGGAGGCGGACGATCGGCTGCCGTTCGACTTCAAGCGCGCCCAGCCCATGCACCGTGCCCTCCAGGGCCTGTCCGGAACGATGATCGGGATCGACCACGACGGCGTCTGGGTGCTGGCCGCCTACGAGCCGGTGGCCGTGCTCGACCTGGGGATTGTCTCCAAGATCGACATGGCCGAGGTGCGGGCGCCGTTCGTCAGGGCCGGGCTGCTGGCGGCCGTCATCTCGATGGGGTTGGTGGTCGCAGGAGCGTGGCTGTTCGTGGCAATCTCGCGGCCGATGATCCGTGAGCTCGAGGAGCACTCGCGACATCTCGAGCATCTGGTCCACGCGCTCAGGGACAGCGAGGAGCGCTTCCGCTACACCTTCGAGCAGGCGGCGGTCGGGGTCGCCCACGTCTCGCCCGATGGCGCGTTCATCCGCGTCAACTCCCGGTTCTGCGAGATCACCGGTTACTCGGTTGAGGAGCTGATGGGATTGCGCGCCCAGCAGCTTTCCCACCCCGACGATCTGGAGGCGGCGGCGTCGAACGTGGCGAGGGCCATTGCCGGCGAGTTTGGCACCTTCAGCTCGGAGCGCCGCTTCCTGCGCAAGGACGGCTCGGTCATCTGGGTCGACAACACGGTCTCCCTGGTTCGGGACGAGCACGGACAGCCCCGCTACCTCATTGCGATGGTCGCGGACGCGACCGCCCGCAAGCAGGGCGAGGCCGAGCTCGCAGCGTCGCAGCGCGAGCTCGCCATGCACAACGCGGTGGCCGAGGTCTTCCTCACCGTCCCGGACGACCAGATGTACGAGCGGGTGCTCCAGCAGGTGATGACCTTTATGGAGAGCCGCGCCGGGATCTTCGGGTACCTCAACGACGAGGGCGACCTGGTGGTGCCGTCGATGCAACTGACTTTGCCGGAGCGAAGCAGCGTCGATCGCGATCCGGTCGTCATCCCGAGGGAGAGCTGGGGGGGACCCTGGGCTGAGGCGCTGGTGCATCGGAGGTCCGTGCTCGCGAACCGAGCCGAGCCGGCGCAGCCTGGCCACCCCCCGACCAGCCGCTTGATCGTCGTCCCGATCATCGATCGCGACGAGCTCATCGCGCTGCTGGCGGTGGCGAATCGTGATCGAGACTACACGGAGGAGCACCTGCGCGAGATGGAGGAGATTGCCAACCATGTCGGCCCGATTCTCCACGCCCGCCTGGTGCGCGACCGGCTCGAGCGCGAGCGGGACGCGTTCAACCGCGCCCTCGTGACGAGTGAGAACCGCTACCGGGCGATCGTCCAGCAGCAGACCGAGTTCGTCGCGCGATTCCTGCCGGACGGCACGCTGACCTTCGTCAACGAGGCGCTGTGCCGGTACTCCGGCCGGGACGCCTTCGAGCTGATCGGACAGAGCCTGTGGCGCTTCATGTCCGACGAGATGCGCCGGAAGTCCCAGCTCCACCTCGAGACCCTCACACCCAACCAACCGGCTGGTGAAAACGAGATCACGTGGACCGCGTCCGACGGCACGACGCGGTGGGTGAGCTTCGTCAACACGGCGCTCTTCGACGATCGGGGCAGTCTCGTCGAGTACCAGTCCGTCGGCCGCGATGTCACCGACCGGCACGACCGCGAGGTCGCGCTGGAGCGCGCACTGGCGGAGAAGGAGATCCTGCTCAAGGAGATTCACCACCGCGTGAAGAACAACATGGCGGTGATCTCGAGCCTGCTCAGCCTGCACGAGCGCGGCATCGATGACCCCGCAGCGCGCGAGGTGTTCCTGGCGATGCGCGGCCGCATCAAGACGATGTCGCTGGTTCACGAGCAGCTCTACCGGTCCGGCGACTTCAAGCACATTGATCTCGGCGCCTATATCGACCAGGTGGCGCGGACTCTCGTGCAGTCGCAGGATGACGCGTCCGGCCGGATCAAGGTGCTCCGCGAGATCTCCAGCGTGACCCTCGATCTGGAGCGGGCGATCCCGTGCGGCCTGATCCTCACCGAGCTCGTGAGCAACGCCCTCAAGCATGCCTTTCCGGAGGGGCGGGCCGGCGCTGTGCGGGTCAGCCTTGGCGAGCGCGCGACCGGCGAGGTCGAGCTGGCCGTCGAGGACGATGGCATCGGGCACGAAGCCGCCGCGTCGAGCGGCTTCGGGCTCCACATGGTCGGACTGCTCGTTCAGCAGCTCGGCGGGACGATCGAGCACGACGTCGGCGCCGGGCGCCGGGTCGTGGTGCGCTTCCCGCTGCGATCCGTCTGAGTTCCTGCAGGCGCGCTCAATGCCTGACGAAAGGCTGTAGCGCTCGAAATCGTCCGCCGTGCAGGCGGGCCCGAGCAGGAATCCTTGAGCGTAACTGCAGCCGCGTGCCGCCAGCCAGCGCAGCTGGCGTTCATCCTCGACGCCGGCGGCCGAGGTATCGAGCCCGATCGCGTGCGCGCTCGTCAGCGCCGCCTCGACGATGGCGCAGGCGGCCGGGTCGTCGGGCACGCCGCTGACCAGGGATCGGTCGACCTTCAGCGCGTCGAGCCGCAGCCGTCGCAGTGACACCATCGCCGCATGGAACGAGCCGAACCCATCGAGGGTCACCTTGGCCCCGAGCCGACGGAGGCCGTCCAGGTTCGCGGCAGTCATGCTTGAGGGCCGGTCAACCACGACCCGCTCGGCGACCTCGAGCTGCAGTCGCTCCGGATCCAACCGGTTGCCGGCAACCGCCGACTCCACAGTGGAAACCAGGTCGCGACGCAGCAGCTGGGAGTCATTCAGATTGACGGCGATCGCAAAACCGTTGCCGCGGGAGCTCCATTCGGCCGCCTGCGCGCACGCTGACTCCAGGACCCAGTCGGTGATCGGCGTGACCAGACCAGATCGGAACGCAGTGCCCAGGAATCCGGCGGCAGGAATCAGGCCATGGTCCGGATGTCGCCAGCGCACCAGGGCCTCCGCTCCGGCGATCCGGCGGTTGGGAAGGGAGAAGACCGGCTGGTAGTGCACCTCGAGCTGGCCGTCGTCCAACGCCCGCCGCAAGTCCCGCTCGAGAAGCCGCAACGGCCCGTCTGAGCCAGGCGCCGACCCGCCGTGGGCGACGGCGCGGTTGCGGCCGGCCTGCTTGGCGCGGTAAAGGGCCTCGTCGGCCCGCTCGAGGAGGTCCGCGCCGTCTTCGGCGTCGCGAGGGAACACCGATACACCGGCGCTGATCGTCGCCGCCAGCTCGTGGCCGTCGATGGTGAAGGGTCGGCCGAACGCCTCCACGAGCTTCGCGGCGACCCGGCTCGCGCCCGCTGGCGTCTCCAGGTCGGGCAGCACGATCGCGATCTCGTCGCCGCCGATTCGGGCCGCGGTGTCGGACCTCCGGAGCAGGCCGAGGATCCGGTCCGCCGCCGCCGCCAGCAGCCGGTCGCCGGCCGCGTGCCCGTGCCCGTCGTTCACCTCCTTGAAGCGGTCGAGATCGATGACGACGACGCCGACCGGGCGGCCGGTCCGACGGCTCTGGTCGAGGGCCTGGCCGAGGCGTTCCTCGTACATGATCCGGGTGGGCAGCCCTGTCAGGGGGTCGTGGTGGGCGAGGCGCAACAGCTGCTCCTCGTGTCGGCGCCGTTCGCTCACGTCATGGAACAGGAGCACCGATCCTGTGACCTCATCGCGCGAGCTCCGGATCGGCGCCGCGCGCAGCTCGAGCGTCGTCTCGGTGCCGTCGCTCCTGGCGAGCGTGAAGACCGGGCCCCCCTCCAGCTCCTGACCGCTGGCGAGCACGCCGTGGACCGCTTCGGCGGCCGACCAGTCGTCGCCTCCCACCGCCGCGCACATGACGTCGGACAGCTCGTGATCGACGGCCTGTGTCTGCGACCGCCCGATCAAACGCTCGGCGGCGGGATTCATGAACCTCACCCGGCCGGTGCGATCGGTTGCGATCACGCCGTCGGAGACGCTCGACAGCGTGGCGTCGAGCCACTCGCCGCGGTGCCTCAGCGCCAGATCGGCGCGGTGCCGGGCGAGCGCCATCTCGACGGCGATTCGCAGGTCGCGCTCGTCGAAGGGCTTGCGCACGAAGCCGTAGGCACCCGTGGAGCCCACCTCATGCACGGTGTTGTCATCGGAGAACGCGGTGAGGAAGACGATCGGGAGGTCGTGCGTGGCGCTGATCGCCCGGGCGGCCGCAATGCCGTCCATCTCGCCCCGCAGCTGGATGTCCATCAGGACGAGATCGGGGGGCGACTCGAGCGCGAAGTTGACCGCGTCCTCTCCCGACGCCATCGTTGCGACGACCTCGTAGCCCCAGCCCGTCAACAGGGACTGGAGGTGCAGCGCGACGACGCCCTCGTCCTCGACGATCGCGACGCGGGTGGGCGCGCTCGCTCCCCCGGGCGCCCCCTGGGAGCCGAGCTCCCCATTTCGGCCTGACGGCGGCGCCACGGTGCTCATGCTCGCCCCGCCCTCGGTCTCGCCGGCAGAACCGAAGGGTCCCCCAAGCCGCGCCGGCGGCCGAGTCTCTGGCCGGGCGTTGCAGGCGGCCGCGAGCCGGTGGTGTATTCTGAGGCGCAGGACACGGCTGCAGCGGCCCGCGGCGGTTGGTGGACGGCCGTCGCACGTGTTTGCAGCGTCTGCGTAGCGGTGGAGGCGAGCCCACAGTGATGCCCGACGGGCGACGGTCGATCCTGGTTGTCGAGGACGAGGGAGTGGTCGCCGAGGACCTCCAGCACCGGCTCATGGAGCTGGGGTACGGGGTCGCGGGCTGGGCCGCCACCGGCGAGGACGCGGTGCGCCTCGCCGCGGAGGCGCGTCCCGATCTGGTGCTGATGGACATCAGGCTTCGCGGTGGGCTCGACGGCATCAAGGCCGCGCACGCAATCCGCGAGCGCGCCGACATCCCGGTGATCTTTGTGACCGCGTTCGCCGACCCGGACACCCTCGCCCGCGCGAAGGCCGTGGAGCCGCTCGGCTATATCGTCAAGCCGTTCTCCGACCGCGACCTCGAGACGTCGATCGAGCTGGCGCTCTACAAGCACGGGATGGACAGGCAGCGCGCCGAGCTCCTTGCGCGGCTGCAGGAAACCAACGCCGAGCTCGACGAGCAGCGCGGCTTCCTGTCGACGTTGTTCGAGTCCGCGCCCTTCTCGGTGGCGGTGTTGAACGGCCTCTTCCAGGTACAGTTGGCCAACCAGTGCTTCAAGCAGGTGTTCCGAACCAACTCGTCCGCCCGGATCGACATACGCGCCGGTGAGGTCCTCCAGTGCAGTCGCGCTGTGGCGAACCCCGGGTTGTGCGGCACCATGGAGGAGTGCCTCGGTTGTCAGATCCAGACCCCCGTTCTGGACGCCCTGCAGGGCCGCACGACGACCCGGCAGCGCTGCACCTTCGAACGCCACGACCAGGGACTGGTCCATCAGATGACGCTGCTGGTCAGCGCGTCCCCGATCACGCACCGGGACGAGGCGATGGCCATGCTCATTCTGGAGGACGTCACCGAGCTGAGCGGTCTGCGCGCCCTGTTGAAGACCGAGAAGTCGTTCGCCGGCATCGTCGGCACCAGCCCGAACATCGTCGGGATCTTCGACACCATCCGGGAGGTCGCCGAGGTCAACGTGCCGGTGCTCATCATGGGGGAAAGCGGGACCGGCAAGGAGCTGGTGGCCCGCGCCATCCACAATGAGGGCAGCCGCGCCGGCCGGCCATTCGTCCCGGTGAACTGCGGTGCTCTGCCCGACGGGCTCCTGGAGAGCGAGCTGTTCGGCCACGTCAAGGGGGCGTTCACCGGCGCGGTTCGGGACCGCAAGGGGCGGTTCGAGCTGGCCGACACCGGTACCATCTTTCTCGACGAGATCGGGGACCTGAGCCCGAGCATGCAGGTCAAGCTGCTGCGGGTGCTGCAGGAGAGTAGCTTCGAGCGGGTCGGCGGCGAGAAAACGGTGACCGTCGATGTTCGAGTCGTCTGCGCCACCAACAAGGACCTCCTTCGCGAGGCCGAGGCCGGCCACTTCCGCGACGACCTCTACTACCGGTTGGCCGTGGTGCCGATCACCGTGCCGCCGCTCCGCGAGCGCCTGGTTGACGTCCCCCTGATCGCACAGCACATCCTCGCCAGGGAGGCCGCAGCCGCGGGCGGGCGTCGCGTGAGGCTGTCGGACGAGGTCGTCTCCGCGTTGATGGCCCACCCCTGGCCCGGCAATGTGCGCGAGCTCCAGAACGCCCTCCAGTTCGCGTTCATCAAGTGCAAGGGCGACGTGATCGAGGTCGAGCACCTGCCGCCAGGGATGCGGAAGGTGCGCGAGGCCGAGGTCATGCAACGGCGGGCCGCCCAGACTCTGACCGACGAGGCGATCGCCGAGGCGCTGCGGCTGACCGGCGGCAACCGGACTCGCGCCGCCGAGCTGCTCGGCGTTTCGCGGGCGACCTTCTACCGCCACCTCGGCGACGCCACCACGAAGTGATGCCGGCAGCCGCGGCAGGGGAGGGCCGGCCGCGGTCACCCCACTGCGGATCACGGCGGGCTTCGTTACAACCTCCATCCGAGCATCGCGCTGAAGCTTCGCCCGGGCTCGCTGACCGTGAAACCGGATCGGAAGGGATTGCGTTGGTACGACAGGTGCTCGTGATAGCTCCGGTCGAACAGGTTGTCGAGGTTGAGCGTGACGCGCCAGTGGCCGAAGTTCGCCCCCGCCTTGAGGTTGACGATGCCCCAGGCCGGCGTCCGCTGCTCGGAGAGGTCGGCATCGACCTGGTCTTGCTCGGTGGCGCCGACGCCCTCGAGCTCCGTGAAGTACCTCGGGCTCTGCCAGCGCAGGGCGATGCGGCCGGTGAGCGGCGGCATCTCGGCGAGGTTCTCCGACTCGAGCCCGAGCTCGGCGTCGGTGTCCTTGGTGCCCTGGATCCAGGCCGCACCGCCTGACAGGAAGAAGCGCGAGCTCAGCGGCATCGTGCCGTCCACGGAGGCGCCGACCAGCTGGGCGTCGACGTTGGCGTAGCTCTGGGCGGCCGGGTTCATGATCCCCGGAACCATGTTGAGCTTGGGCGCCTGGTAAAGGGTGATGTAGTCCTCGACCCAGTCGGACCAGGTGGCGGCGGTCAGGACACCGGCAGCGCCACTCCAGGTCATCGACAGCTCGGCAGCAGTCGAGGTCGGCGGGTCGACCGCCGGGTTGCCGACCCAGTCCGAGCCCATTCGCCGCAGGCCGAAATAGCGCTCGCGGGCGTCCGGGGCGCGAGTGGTCCGGGCGAGGCTCGCACCCAGCGACAGGCTGCCGCTCGCGTCGTGCGTCAACCTGACCGACAGCGACGGGTCGGCGTCAGAGCGCGAGGTGTCGCGCAGGCCGTGGTACGCGTAGTAGAGGTCGGTGTCGGCCTTGGCCGGGTCGGCGGCGGTCTCGATCCAGTCGTAGCGGCCGCCGAGCTCGAGCGAGGTTGCGGACGCGATCATGTGGCGCCAGCGCGCCGACAGTCCGACCGCCGTGAGGTCGACGTCCGGGATCGAGAACTGGCGCATGTAGCCCATGCCCGCCATCTCGGTCCAGGCATCCCAGCTGCGGCGGTAGGCCTCGAGCCCGAGCACGAAGCTCCCGAGCTCGGCCTCCCCCGACGCGCCGAGGGTTTCGGTGCTCGCGTCGGTGCCCATGCTCCAACCCCGCGGCGCAGGGGACCCGGTGACGCGCAGGCTGTCGACCATCCAGTGGTCCACCCGCGTGGCATAGGCGGTGGCGCGGAGCGCGCGCAGGGCGCCGCCGTTCTCGGGCGCGTACAGATAGCCGAGGGAGAGCCGGTCGGTGTTGTCGTAGACGGCGTCCATCATGAGGCCCGGGTAGAGCACGTCCGAGGACTCCTGGCGAGCGTAGGAGAGGTGAAGCTCATGCTGGTCGGCGGGGCTGAAGAAGAGCCTCGTCCATCCGCTGTCGATCGAGTAGGCGTCGACGCCGTCCGCGGCGTCGGAGTAGTTGGCCATCTCGGTGAGGCTCTCTCCCGCGCCGTCCTCGTACGCCGCGCTCGAGCGGTGGGACAGCCCGCCGAGCACCCCGAAGCGCTCGTTGCCCCAGCTCAGGGTAGCGGCCGGATTGATCATGTCCCAGCTGCCAGCGGCCATGCTGACGTCGGCGTCGAGACCCTGCCCGGGCTTCTTTGTCACGACGTTGATGAGCCCGCCCAGGCTCCCCTGCGCCGCCATCTTGCCGGCGGACGGAGACAGCTCGACCCGGTCGACCTCCGCGAAGTCCAGGTGGAAGGCCGGTGGGTCCATCTTGTTCGGGCAGGCTCCCGCCACGCGGGCGCCGTCGATCAGCACTGTGAGATTGTCCTCGCGGTAGCCGCGGACCACCACGTCGTTGGCGATGCCGCCCTTGCGCGCCTTCCAAACTCCAGGCTGCCGGGCAAGCGCCTCGCCGAGATCGCGGGCGCCGCTCTCCCGGATCTCGGGCGCCTCGACCGAGTCGAGAGGCGACGCCGAGGCGACGTCGATGGTGTCGCGGAAGGTCGAGCTTGCGAGGGTCATCGAGATCCTGCTGACGCCCTCGGCCGCCACGGCCACGGACGACACGGTGGTGGAGTGGAAGCCGGGGAGCGAGGTGGTGACGTTGTAGTTACCGGGCTCGAGGTCGGCGACGCGGAACTCGCCGCCCTCACCGGTGACGACTTGGTGGGCGGTATCGGTCGAGCCGGTGCTGACTGTGATCACGGCTCCGGACAGGCCGTGGGAGGAGGGCCCCTGGACCACCCCGGCCAGAGTTCCGGCCGGCGCAGTGGACGCGGTGGCTGCAAGCAGGGCCGCCGCCAACAGGATCGGCGGCGCCGTTCGAAAGTGTCGTGGTTTCATTGTTTCCTCCGGGCTCCCATGCGGGAGGTCGTGGAGGGGAGGCGATGGTGGCCCGCGGCGTGGTTCTCGGATCCTGCGATCCTGCGAACGCCCTGTCATGGTTGGCCGGTCGTCTCTCCTCCGGGCTGTGCGGGACCGGTGGCCGGCGATGCGACCCCGAGCGGTCGGTCCGTCGTGTCGACGGCCGGGCGCTGGTCCCGTGGTGCTGGGTGGATCAACACCGTTGCCGAGCCGCGCCCGGAGGAGCGCGAGGTGACGCGATCGAGTGGAGGCTCTCGTACTGGCTGGCGCCGGCGAGCTCAAGCAGCCGCGCGGCCGGATGGGCGGGGGCGGCGTGATCCTGGCCGGCGGTGACCGTGAAGGGAGTGACGTCGGACCCGGCGGCCCGCGACAGGCTGCCGTCCGGCAGCACTGGGAAATGACAGGAGACCGACGACCTGAGGGCCGGCCCATCGGTTGTGCCCGTCTCACGCTCCGCCGCCGGCCCGTGGTTGCAGCAGTCGGCGGTGCAGTGGCACTCCTCGGGGCTCGGACAACAGCAGTACGACTCGTCGTCGGAGTGGGTGAGTGCGTGAATGAGGCCGGCGCTCGCGAGCGACGCCGACAGCGCTGCCAACAGCAGCAGCGCGATCACGACCCGCGGCGCCCGGTTCATGTGCTCGGCACCCCTCTCTTTGGCCATTGTGCGACGGCCGTTCTTCCGTTGCCATCATCGCTCGACTTGGCTCGAACGGTGATGCCGCCGCGTGCACCATGCAATTGCATTGCAATTTGCGTGCCGTTTGCCTGGTCGCAGGCCAAATCATTGATTGCAGGACATATTCGATGAGTCTCGGTCCTGCGCTCGGTGCCCGCGAGACGTCGTGGGCTCGTACCGAGAGACTTCGGGAATGGATGTCAACCCACTCCGGCAGCGGTGGGCGCCCCGGCGGGTTTGCGTCTAGGTCATTGAAATAAAAAGACTTCGGCGCGTTCGAAAGCGACCCCTGAGCAACGGATCAGCCGTGTCTCGCGCGTGTGAGACGCTGAGACGCCGTGAGACGACCCGACACGCCGCAGCCCAGCCCTCCAGCGACCCCGCTCACCGCCCCACCACCTGTCACCCTGAGCGAGGCCGCCGCCCGTCACCACCTGTCACCCTGAGCGAGGGCCGCGACTCGTCACGGCGAAGTGCGATTCGTGACGGCGATGCCCGCTTGGCAGAGCCGCAGGCACGAAGCCGGAAGGCCCGAGTCGAAGGGTCTCCCGAACTCACGAGGGACGGCGTGCATTCGTTGAGGAGATCCTTCGACTCGTCGCGCCTGCGGCGCGACTCGCTCAGCATGATAGTGGGGGGTGGGGTCACCATTTGTGGGGTAGCCATCTTGGCTGCCTTGTAGCGCAGGCATCCTGCCTGCCTTGTAGGGTAGCCATCCTGGCTGTCTTGGCTGCCTTGCTTGACAACGATTCGAGCCCCCGACCATGATGGACGGCGATGCGATCGTCATTGCCGATCCGGACCGTGCTGGCGGTCGCTGTCGCCGCACTCTGGGTTGGCGCGGCCGGTGCGGCCGATCCGCCGCCGACGCCAGGCCCCAAGGACCGCTGCGGCGTGTGCGGGATGTACGTGGCGAAGTACCCGCAGTGGGTCGCGTCGATCCGCTTTGCTGACGGCACCGCGGTGCTCTTCGACGGGCCCAAGGACATGTTCCGCTACCTGCTCGACCTCGGCACCTTCAAGCCGGGCGCGACCGCCGACCAGGTGGCTGCGGTGTTCGTCACCGACTACTACTCGACCCGCCCCATCGACGGCCGCACCGCCGCCTACGTGGTCGGGAGCGACGTCATGGGCCCGATGGGCGCGGAGCTGGTGCCGACCGCCGACCGGAGCCACGCCGAGACCCTGCTCAAGGACCACGCGGGCGAGCGGGTGGTGGGCTTCGCCGACGTGACCGCCGAGCTCGTGAAGCCGTGAATATCTCCAAGCACCGCGCCTTCCTGCTGTTGACCGCCGTCGAGGTCGCGGTCGTGGTCGCCCTGGTGGCGCACGGCAGAGGAGTCGCGGCCGACCTCGCGGCCACCCACATCCCAGCCAAGCGCGAGGTCGCCGCGCGGCTCGGCCTCACCGACCTCGCGATCTGGACCGAGGCGCGCTACACGCGGCACCCGTCGCAGGCCGATCTGTTCTCACCCTTCCAGGACCTCCCGTCGTCGCTCGAGCACTTCCCGGCCGGTTCGGTCGTGGGAGTGCCAGACATGACCTCGTTCCGGCAGCCGGCCGCGCCGTAGGCCTCGATCATGGGCCGCCGCCTCAAGATCCTCGAGTTCGCGCTCTCGTCGCTGTGGCGCCGCCGCTTCAAGAACCTGGCGATCATCGCTGTCTACGGCTTCGTGATCGCGGTGCTGGCGTCGATCCTGCTGATGACCGACGCCCTGCGCGGCGAGGCGGAGCAGATCCTGCTCGGCGCCCCGGACCTTGTCGTGCAGCGGGTCGCGGCCGGCCGCCACGACCTGATCCCGATCGACTACGCGGAGCAGATCCGGGCCCTGCCCGGGGTCGGCGAGGTCCGGCCTCGCTACTGGGGCTACTACTTCGACGCCTTCACCGAGTCGAACCTCACGTTCGTCGGCTTCGACGACGGGCCGCCGTACGAGCTCGAGCTGCTCGAGGGCCGGCTGCCGTCGGCGCCGTACGAGTGCGCGGTGGGGGAGGGCGTGGCCCGCGTCCGCTCGACCGGCGTTGGTCACGAGCTGACCCTGATCTCCCACGACGGGCTCGGCGTGATCTTCGACGTCGTCGGCGAGTTCCGGTCGCCCTCCAGCATCCTGACCAACGACCTCGTCGTGTTCCGCAACGCCGATCTCGTCGAGCTCTTCGGGATCCCGGAGGGGCGCGCGGTCGACCTCTCGGTGGAGGTCTTCAACGACGGCGAGGTGGCGACCGTGGCCGCCAAGGTCAAGCGGATCTTCCCCAACAGCCGGCCGATCACCCGCTCCGAGATCCTGCGGACCTACGACGCGGTCTTCTCGTGGCGCAGCGGCATGCTGCTCGCGGTCTTTGCCGGCGCGCTGGCCGCGTTCTGCATCCTGGCCTGGGACAAGGCGACCGGGATCAGCGCCGAGGAGCGGCGGGAGATCGGGGTGCTCAAGGCGCTCGGCTGGAGCACCCGCGACGTGCTCGAGCTCAAGTTCTGGGAAGGCGCCGCGATCTCGCTGACCGCGTTCCTGCTCGGGCTGATCGCGGCGCTGGTCCATGTCCTCCTGCTCGGCGCGTCGCTGCTGGCGCCGGTGATCCAGGGCTGGTCGGTGCTGTTCCCGGAGTTCCGCCTGACCCCGTCCGTCAGCGTCTACCAGCTCTTCGTGCTCGGCTTCCTCACCGTCGTGCCGTACGTGGCGAGCACGGTCGCGCCGTCCTGGAAGGCGGCCGTGACCGACCCCGAGGAGGTGATGCGCGGATGAGTGCGGTGGCGACACCCTTCATCGCCGCCGACGGCGTCAGCAAGACCTACAACCCGGGTCGCGCCGACGAGGTGCGCGCGGTCGAAGCGGTCACGATGCACGTCGACCGCGGCGAGGTGCTGGTCCTCGAGGGCCCGAGCGGGTCGGGCAAGACGTCGCTGCTCAGCCTGATCGGCTGCATGTCGAGGCCGACGTCGGGTCGCATCGTGGTCGACGGCCGCGACGTCGCCAAGCTCGCCGAGAGCGAGCTCACCGAGGAGCGCCGGCGGAGGTTCGGCTTCATCTTCCAGCAGTTCCATCTGATTCCCGACCTGCCGGCGATCGACAACGTGCTGGTGCCGCTGTATCCGACCGAGATGAGCCTGCGCGAGATGAGGCGCAGGGCACATGCCGCGCTCGCGCGGCTCGGGATGGACGGCAAGGCGTCGCGCAAGGTGCGGACCCTGTCCGGCGGCGAGCAACAGCGGGTGGCGATCGCGCGGGCGCTGGTCAACGACCCCCAGGTGGTGGTGGCGGATGAGCCGACCGCTCACCTCGACCGCCGCCTCGCCGAGGAGCTGCTGGCTATCCTCGAGGACATCCACCGCGACGGCAGGACAGTGGTGATCGCCACCCATGATCCGCGGATCTTCGACCACCCGCTCGTCGACCGCGTCCTCGAAATGCGGGACGGCCGCATCGTCGGCGAGCGACGGCGGTGATCCTCCACCCCGGCGTGCTCGCGCTGCTCGGCGGCTCGGCGGTGGCGCTCGCCCTGCTGGCGGCGGCGTGCGTCGTCGGCGTGCAGGTGCTCCGGCGCTGGGACTTCTCGTCGAGCTCGGCGCGCCAGCTCGCGCTCGAGCGCCGGACCTTCCTGGTGTCGTCGCTGGCGTCGGTCGCGCTCGTCATCGAGATCGCCTCGTCGCTGCTCTTCCTCTACACCGTCGACGACCTCCACCGCCTGTTCGTCGGCGCGATGTGCGCCACCGGCTCGCTCAACGCAAATCCGGTCGGCTGGTGGGTGCTGCCGGTCAAGCTGCTGATCCTGCTCGCGGCACCAGTGTGGATCGCGCTGAACGGCCTCGATGTCCGTGCGGGAGACTTTCCGGTCATCCGGGCCAAGTACGGGGCGCTGCTGGTGCTGGCGCCGCTGGTGGCCGCCGACCTGGTGCTCCAGGCGCGCTACTTCCTCGGCCTCGACCCCGCGGTCATCACCTCGTGCTGCGGCTCGCTGTTCAGCGCCGCGGGCAGCGGCGTGTCGAGCGAGCTCGCGGGGCTGCCGGTGTTCCCGACCATGGCGGCGTTCTACGCGTGTGCGGCCGCGTTCGGGGCGGCCATGGCGGCCTGCCTACTTCGCCCTTCCGCAGTCACCAGGATCGCCACCGCCGCTCTCGCGCTCGCCTTCCTGGCGGTGGCGCTCGCTGCGATGGTGTCGTTCCTGTCCCTGTATATCTACGAGCTGCCGACCCACCACTGCCCCTTCGACGTGCTCCAGCTCCAGTACCGTGCGATCGGCTACCCGCTCTACCTGAGCCTGTTCGCGGCGGTGGTCTTCGGCCTGCTGCCGGTGACGGCGCTTCTCTTCCGGCGCCGGCCGACCTTCGCCGCGGTCGCTGACCGGGCGGAGCGACGCTGGCTCGAGGCCGGGCTCGCGGCGATAATCCTGTTCGTCGGGCTCGCGAGCCTGCCGGTGGTTTTCGGCAGCTTTACAATGAGAGGCTACTGAGTGTGTGCGGAGGTTGGACGATGTCGCATCCTCGAGTCGGAGTGGCGATACGGCCCAGTGTGATCGGCGTGGCTCGGGTCCTCGTGGTTGCGCTCGTCGCGGCGACTCTCACCGGGGTCGGCTGGACTGCGGACAATCCACGCTTCACCCGCACCGACGTCACGGTCGATCCGCCCAACGTCACGCTGATCGACCAGGATGGGGTCCGAGTCGGCTTTCGCGACCTGTTGCTGTCGGACAAGCCCGTGTTCGTCGACTTCATCTATGCCACCTGCACCACGATCTGCCCGGTGCTGTCGGCCGGCTACACCAGCATCCAGCGCAAGCTCGGTACCGACCTCGATCGCGTGACTCTCGTGTCGATCTCTATTGACCCTGAGAACGACGGCCCCGAGGAGCTGACCGCCTACCTCGAAAAGTACCGGGCGAAGCCCGGCTGGGAGTTCCTGACCGGGACCCGGGCGGACATCGACGCCGTGATGCGCTCGTTTGACGCCTACATCCCGGACAAGATGTCGCACCGTCCGCTCATCTTCATCCGCACGCCGTCCGACGGGAGCTGGGTGAGGCTGTTCGGCTTTGCCGGCAGCGCCGACCTGATGGCGGAGCTCACGCGCGCTTCGGGTGGAGCCGGTGGGACGGGGGTGCAGAAATGACGAGGCACGGGTTCATCGCGGTTGCGATGATGTCGGCGGCGCTCGGCGGCCTCACCGCACCGGTGTTCGCCCAGAGGCAGGAGAAGGTCGCCGGGCTGCCCGCGGACGAGGCGATGCGCCTCGGCGAGCGCATGTACCGCGAGGGAGTGCTTCCTTCGGGTGAGCCGATGATGGCCCTCGTGGCCGAGGACATCGAGGTCGACAGCACCATGTTCAGCTGTCAGAGCTGCCACCTGCGCAGCGGCAGGGGATCCCTCGAGGGCACCGTGATCACCCTGCCGACCTGCGGCTCGTGGCTCTACAAGCCGCTGGTCGGGAGGGAGATGCGGGAGACCACCAAGGTGCCGGACTACCTCAGCCCGCCGCCGTTTCGGGAGGCCTACACCGACCAGCTGGTGGGGCGCGCAATCTGGACCGGCAAGGACCCCAACGGCCGCGAGTTCAACTGGGTCATGCCGCGCTACAAGATGTCGACCACCGACATGGAGATCCTGGTCCACTACCTCAAGAACCTGTCGGCGACCTTCTCGCCGGGGGTGGACGAGAGCACGATCCGCTTTGCGACCGTGGTCAGCCGTGACGTCAGCATCGAGGACCGGGACGCCATGCTGGAGCCTCTCAAGGCCCTCGTCCGCGACCGCAACAGCCAGGTCCGCCACAACGAGCGGCGCGCGAAGGCGGGGCCCTTCGAGATGGAGGAGATGTACAACCCCTACCGCCGCTACTCGCTCGCGGTGTGGGAGCTCCAGGGGAAGCCCTCGACCTGGTCCGCCCAGCTCGAGGCCTACTACAACGAGGCGCCGGTTTTCGCGCTGCTCGGTGGCATCGCGAAGGGGGACTGGGCGCCGATCCACCAGTTTTGCGAGCGCTACCAGGTTCCCTGCCTGTTCCCGATCACCGACCACCCGGTGGTCTCCGAGGCCGACTGGTACACGCTCTACTTCTCCAAGGGGTACTACCAGGAGGGCGAGGCAGCGGCACGTCACCTCCGCCGTTCCGGCGCCGTGCCGCCGGAGACGCCGGTCGTCCAGGTGCTGCGGGACAGCCGCGCCAGCCGCGACCTCGCGACCGGCTTTGCAACGGCGCGGATGACGATGGGCCTGCCGCCGGCGAGAGATCGCGTCCTCGCGACCGATCAGGTGGTGGACGCCGCCTTCTGGTCGGGTCTCGCCTCCGACCACCCGGGCGCGGTGCTGGCGCTCTGGCTCGAGCCGAGCGACCTGGCCGAGGTTGGCGCCCTCGCCGCCGCCGAGCCGAGGCCGCCCCTCGTCTTCGTGTCGGAGGGCCTGCTCGGCGACAAGCTGACGGCGCTGCCCGCCACGCTGCGGCCGTTCACCTTCATCACCCATCCCGGCTCGCTGCCCGAGGACGTGGGCAAGTCGCGCCTGGCCGTCGAGCTCTGGCTGAAGGCCAAGGGTCTGCCGGTCACGAACTACGCGATCCAGTCGCGGGTCTACTTCCTGAGCTGGGCGCTCGCCCAGCTCGTCCACATGATGCGGGACGACTACTACCGCGACTACTTCCTCGACCTCGCCGACATGATGCGCGACGAGACGTACTCGGTCGCGTCGATCTACCCCCGGCTCAGCTTCGGGCCAGGCCAGCGCTACGCGTCCAAGGGCTGCTACGTCGTCCAGCTCGACGAGAGCGATCCGCCGAAGCTCGTCAAGCGAAGCGACTGGGTGATTCATTGATGTAGGCGCGCGTCTCACGCGCGCCATGGTTGCGATCCGGCGGGCATCGCGTCGGGTGTGGAATCGACCGTGGGGGCGCGCATGAGATGCGCGCCTACACCTGACGGCGGGGACGCACCTACGACCGCCGCACGGTCGAGGTGCATCGTGTAGGCGCGCGTCGCCCGCGCGCCACGGACGCGATCCGGCGGGCACGGCGTGGGGTATGGGATCGACGGTGGGGGCGCGCATGAGATGCGCGCCTACACCCGACGGCGGGGGTGGGTCGACGCCGGCCGCGCGATGGACGTTCATCGTGTAGGCGCGCGTCTCACGCGCGCCATCCCGTTCCCCGGCACACGGTCGACGTTCATCGTGTAGGCGCGCGTCGTACGCGCGCCAGGGTCGCTCACGCGCGCCTATTCCAGGATGCCGTCCCACACCGAGCTCTCCGCAGCCCGATCGTCGAGGAACGAGTCGTCCATCTCGGCCCATTGGCACGACCCGGAGTACGGCCATTCTCGCCAGCTGTCGACCAGGCCCTTGCGGACCGGGTTGAGAAGAACGTACCTGATCGATCGAAACAAGCCGTCACGCCTGCGAATGACGTGATCGTAGTACCCGCGCTGCCAGACGGCGGTGTGCTCCCCCGTGTCGCGCAGGTTTCGCGTCACGATGGACTTTGCCGCCTGCACGAATCTCCCGGGCGGAAGCCGATTCAGCGCAACGACGACATGGACATGATCAGGCATGACGCAAAAGGCGAGGACCCTGTGGTCGTCGCCGTGCAGCCCGTACAGCGCCGTGACAGCCGCCATCGAGGAGATCGTGTCGTGGAAGACCGGGCGCCGATCGCACGTGCAGCAGGTGAGGGAGACGAACCGACAGTCGTCCGTGAACACCTTGTGTGGCAAATGGTGCCGGCGCGTGCGCATCCAATAACATCAAGGAACGGAGCGTAGCGGTTCGTCACGCGCCGAGGTCGGGCCGTGGGGGCGCGCCGTAGGCGCGCGTCTAGCGCCGGCGCGATCCGGCGGGCATGGCGTCGGGTATGCGACCGCGCGCATGAGATGCGCGCCTACGCCCGCGGTACGGTCGTCGTCCGCCATGTAGGCGCGCGTCTCACGCGCGCCACGAGATCACATCGACCGTGGGGGCGCGCCTGTAGGCGCGCGTCTCACGCGCGCCGGGGACGCGATCCGGCGGGCATGGCGTCGGGTATGGGATCGACCGTGGGGGCGCGCATGAGATGCGCGCCTACGCCTACCACACGCGCGCCATTCCGCGCGCCTACACCTGACGACGGGGGCGCGCCGACGCCTCCGTGTCGGTGTCTCACTGTCTCACTGTCTCACAGGGCCGTGAACCGCCCCGTGGACAACTGGTCTTCGGCTGGACAGACCTAGAATAAAATTCATATGTTCAATTAGTTACCGTCACCTTCCCGAGCTTGCCGGGGGCATCGTCCGGGCCCCGAACAGGCTCCGAGAGGGTGTCTCGCGCCCCGATCGAGAAACACCCCTCGTGGATGACCGTCGTCACACCGAAAACCCCCAAGTTGTTTCATCACAATGAATTACCTAATAGCTCTGAGACGCACGAACAGGTTGGCATGCTTCCTGCTCTAGGTCGCGGCAGATCCTGCTCCAACAAGGGCTGCAGGGAGGGAGACCGAGAGTGAACTGTGAGCAGCACATCGCGCGCGCCCTCGAGCTTTCAGATCAGCTGATCGAGCTTGCCAACGCCGACCGCAACGGCTGCGAGCACGACGGCTGCCTGCTGCTCGACGGCATTGTTCGCGACAGTGCTCTGAAGATCCGCCAGGTGGCTTTGCGCTGGCGCTACGAGCTCCGCACGGACGTGCACGACATGAGAGGGAAACAGTGACGATGGATCAAAGAGCAACCAGGAACTCGATCACGACCGACGGGAGGTATGCGATGCGTTCGGTTGAATTTGGCTTTTGGAACGACAACGCGATGAAGAAGGAGGAGTCTCCATGAGTACGCGAACTCTCAACGTTCGGCGCGCCGGCGGACCGGGCCTCGTGGCCGTGGTGGCCGGTGCACTGCTGCTCGCTGCGCTGCTGGCCTCGACCCCGGCGCTGGCGGCCAACCTGCCTGGCCTCACGGTGATCGGGGTGGACAACTCGGTCACCTGCCCGCCGGCGAACCCGACGTGCAATGAGTCGGCGGTCACCGACTACCGATGGCTGCTCGAGCAGGACAAGACCTACCACGTCCAGACCGACGGTGCGGGCCGCGCGATCCCGACCGCGTTCGACCCCAACTGGGGACAGCTCAACGACGGGATCCCAGGCGGCGAGACCCTCTCCGTCGGCTTCCACCAGAGCTACATGCCGGTGGTGGGCAAGGGCTGCGTCAACATGCCCGCTGGGTCGGCGTGCAACGAGCTGGCACCGGTGCTGGCGCCGAACACGTACTACTACGTGTCGGTGGTGCCGCGCTCGGGCGCTTCGATCGGCGGCACCGGCTTCAAGACGACTGAGGCGGGGACCGTTCCGGCGGGGACCACCGTCTACGTCAACAGCTACCCGCTGCCGACAGCTCAGATCTCGATCCTGATCTTCCACGACAACAACTCGATCAACAACGCGCCCGACCTTCCGGGCGAGGACCCGACCACCGACGGTGACGGCGACGGCGAGCCCGACAACCCGATGGCCGGCTTCCAGATCCTGGTCGAGGACGCGGGCGGCCGTTACGGCGCGTCGGCCGGCATGCAGAGCCAGGACGCCTTCGGCAACCCGCTCGGCACCGAGTACAACGCGGCCGGCAATCCGATCGGCTGGCACCCGCTCATCACCGGCCCCGACGGCCGGCTGTTGATCAAGAACCTGGCGCCCGGCAAGTACGGCATTCAGGCCGTTCCGCCGGCCGGCTCCGGCTACGTGCAGACGGCGACCATCGAGGGCACCAAGGTCATCGACGCCTGGGTCAAGGCCAACGAGCCGCCGTACTTCGCCGAGTTCGGCCCGGCCGGGTACCATGTCTTCATCGGCTTCGTTAAGAAGTTCAACAGGATCCCGGCCGGCACGACCACGATCACCGGCCAGGTGGTCAACAACCACCTGTCGCGGCCGCCGGACTACGCCTTCAACCCCGGCACCTGCTTCGGCCACACCACCCCGTGGGTGGGGCTCAACGAAATGGTTGGAGGCCTCCCCGGCCCCGGCCTCTTCGCCGCGCCGACCTTCGGCGACTGCGAGTTCGCGATCCCCAACGTCCCGGCTGGCGACTACCAGCTCGTGGTCTGGGACTCGGCCCTCGACCTGATCTTCGCCTTCGCGGGGGTCTCGATCGGGACCCAGCCCGGCGCAACGTGCTCCCCCGTTGGCGGCAGCTGCGACCTTGGCCCGGTGCCGGTGTTCCAGTGGTTCCACCGCCAGGAGCACCGGGTGTTCGACGATCTCAACGCCAACGGCGTGTGGGACTCCACCGAGGGCCCGAGCGCCCTCGAGCAGGCGTTCAACCTTCGCTGGCGCGACGGCACCATCAACCAGACGAACGTCTCCGACGGAGTCGGCGCCTTCGCCTTCGACCAGGTCTTCCCGTTCTTCTCGTGGCTGGTTGCGGAGGTCGACTTCGTGCGCTTCCAGGCCACCGGTGTGACCGTGGTGGTCGACGACGGCGGCGCAATCTCACCCTTGGGCGTCTACGGGCCCGCGCCCTATGACGACAACGACATCAGCTTCGGCGGCGCGATCACTCCCCAGAGCCAGCTCACCCCGGCCGATCCGTTCTGCACCGCGAACCCGGGCGCCTGCGGGGAGAACGCCACCTACCGTGTCGAGCACGGCCCGGTGCTGACCCAGGGCTTCCAGGGCTTCATCGGCCAGACCAACGCCTTCCTGTGGGGCAAGCGCCACTACCCGGACGGCCAGAACGGCGGCATCTCGGGCATCGTGTTCTACGCCGTGACCCGCGCCGAGAACAACCCGCAGTACGCGGCCGCCGAGGTGTGGGAGCCTGGCATTCCCGGCGTCACCGTCAAACTGCGCTCCGCTAACGGGACACTGCTCGACACCACCGTCACCGACAGCTGGGACGAGAATCTGCCGACCGGCTGCAAGTGGGGCAACGGCGCGACCGGCGGGTTCCGGTGGACCCCGAACGGCACGACCTTCTACAACACCGACTGCTTCGACGGCATCCGCAACTGGAACCAGGCGCGGCCGGCGGTCTTCGACGGCGGCTACGCCTTCGGACCGGAGTTCGACTGCACCGGCGGTTGCCCGGGCTGGCTCGAGCCGGTTCTCGGTAGTGATCCCCCAATCGGCTATCTGAAGCCGGGCGAGTACATCGTCGAGGTCATCGCGCCCGCGGGCTACGAGATCGTCAAGCCCGAGGACAAGAACGTCGACTTTGGCGACGAGTACCAGCCGGCGCCCGAGCTGCTGCCGCCGCCATGCGTCGGCACTCCCACCGCGGTCCCGGCCTACCTGACCCTGTTCCCGGACCAGGCGATCGAGGCGCCGTTCGCAGGCACCTCGCGGCCGCTGTGCGACAAGAAGCTCGTCACGGTGTCGGCCGGCGCCAACGCGGCCGCCGACTTCTGGCTGTTCACCGAGGTGCCGATCGCCGCGCACGGCCTCGGCTTCATCCTCGACGACACCACGGCCGAGTTCGACCCGAACTCGCCGCAGTTCGGCGAGAAGTTCGCGCCGCCGTTCGTGCCGGTCACGATCCGCGACTGGACCGGCCGGATCATCGGCAAGACCCTGTCCGACCAGTACGGTCACTACAACTTCATCGCGGCATCGACGGCGACCGCCAACCTGCCGCAGCCGAGCGGCATGTCGCCCAACATGCTGACCACCTGCATGAACGACCCTGGCGACAATCCGAACGACGCGGACCCGAACTGGAAGTCGCAGTACAGCACCTTCTGCTACAACTTCCAGTACATGCCGGGGGCCACGACCTACCTCGACACCCCGGTGGTGCCGGTGGCGGCCTTCACCGGACCGGCGCAGTTCCCGCTGGACTGCGAGTACCCGGACGGCTCGCCGCGGATCTACAGCGTCAGCGTCGGCACCAACCCCCTCGGCGGCGGCCCTTACATTCCGAGACAAGGCAACGGAACGCCGCTCGGACCGCATACCATCACCATCACCTCGATGGGCGAGGTCTCGGTTCCGAACCCCGACTACTGCGACCCGGCCGCGGGCATGTGCCCGACCGGCGCAGATACCGTCAACCCGAATGTTCTCCGCGATCACGGCTTCGGGGCCTCTACCGGCACGGTGACCCTCGGTGGCCTGAGTCTGCCGATCACCTCGTGGAGTGACACCGAGATCACCGCCACGGTCGCGGACAATGCCAACATCGGCGCCGTCGGCGGCCGCCAGCTCACGGTAACCCGCGGCGACAGCCTCCTGTCCTCGATCAACGGCGTCACGGTCCAGTTCGGCCTGCGCCAGGGCTCGACCGCCAGGTTGATCGGCCCGACCACGCCGACGAACATGCCCCAGCTCGACCACACGATTCAGGACGCCGTCAATACGTACGGTGCCAACGACCTGATCATGGTCCGGCCCAGCACCTACAACGAGCTCGTCGTGATGTGGAAGCCGGTCCAGCTCCAGGGTTTCGGCGAGGGGACGGCGATCAACGCCATCAAGGCGCCGACCGAGAAGCTCCAGGTCTGGCGCAATCTCGTGGACGGCCTCATCAACGGCGGAAACGTCGACCTGCTGCCCGGCCAGGAGGTGGCGCCTGGCAACCCCGAGCCAACCACCCTGTGGACCGAGGAGGGCGCCGGCGTGCTGGTGCTCGCCAGGGCGAACGGCAACCAGGCGTTCGATCAGCAGCGAAACCGGGGCGCCCGCATCGACGGCTTCACCATCCGGGGCGCCGACACCGGCGGCGGCATCATCGCCAACGGCTACACTGACTACCTTGAGGTCTCGAACAACCGGATCGTCAACAACCAGGGCTTCTACGGTGGCGGCATCCGGGTCGGCCATCCGATCCTGATCAATCCGCAGACGCTCGAGTACACAAACGGCAACAACGACCGGGTCTCGATCCACCACAACCAGGTGGTGTTCAACGGCGGGCTCAACGGCACCGGCGGCGGCATCTCGATGTGCACCGGATCCGACTCGTACGCCATCACCCGGAACTGGGTCTGCGGCAACTTCACCTCGGGCGAGGGCGCGGGCATCGGCCACACCGGCCTGAGCACTCGTGACGGCAACGGCCCCGTGCCGCTGATCGCCGACAATAAGGTGCTCTTCAACGAGGGCTTCTACCAGGCCCAGACCGTCTCCGGCGGCGGCATCTTCGTCGGCGGCGCGGCGCCGCTCCTCGTGGGCGGCCTCAGCCCGGGCGCCGGCAATGTCCAGGTCATCGGCAACCTGATCCTGGGCAACTCGGCTGGCGCCGGCGACGGCGGCGGCATCCGCCTGGCCGCGGTCAACGGCCAGGACGTCGCGAACAACCCCGGCCAGCCCAGTAGCTGGTACCGGGTCGACCTCCACAACAACATCATCGTGGACAACGTGGCGGGCCTGGCCGGCGGCGGCATCTCGCTGCAGGACGCGGCCCAGGTGTCGATCCAGAACAACACCATCGCCAACAACGACAGCCTGGCGGTGGCGGGCGAGGCCTTCGCGCCCGGCAGCCCGCAGCAGTCGACGCCGCAGGCCGGCGCGGGCATCGTGTCCCGTGCCCACAGCGCGGCCCTGGATGTGGCGATTCCGGGCACGACCAACACCTTCTCCAACCCGGTCGCGTTCTTCAACAACATCATCTGGCAGAACCGCCAGTTCTACTTCAAGGTCGTCGCGGGCACACCGGGCGGCACCGACATCGGCACCTGGGGCCTCTGCCCCGACATCGGCGGTACGATCACAGGCCTTGGCTGCCCGACCAATAACCCGGTCTTCAACGATCTGGGCGTGATCGGGACGGCGGGCACCCTTGCCGGCACGAACAACCTCGTCACCCCGGGCGGGTGGACGGCGCCGGGACCGACCGACCCGAGCACTGTGTTCGTCAACGAGTACTTCAACGGCGCGCGCTCGAGCGTGACCCAGCTCGAGACCACGACCCCGATCCAGGCGCCGCCGGCCTTCGACGAGGGCGGCAACTACATCAAGCCGGTGTTCGGGCCGCTGACGCTCTTCGATGACAACGTCATCTCCGACGGCTTGCCGGGCACCCTGATCGGCGACTACCACATCCTGTTCGGGTCGAGCGCTCGCAATGCGGCGACGAACGGCATCTCCCCCGACTACGACGGCAACACCAGGCCACAGGGGGCGAACTATGACATCGGCGCCGACGAGTGCGTCGAGTCCGGCTCGACATGCGCGCCGACGCCGCTGTTGAAGGGCCTCTTCGGCGCCATCGCCGACGAGCAGCCGATCCTCGAGACCGTGACTGAATGACACAACCGCGGCGGATCCCCGCCGGGGAGACCCGGCGGGGCTTCCGTCCGACCTTAGAAGGAGAGAATCATGAATAGCAGAAGGCTCTACCGAAACCTGATGCTGATGGTCGCCGCGGTCGTGCTCACGGTCGTCCCGGCCTCGGCCCAGGTCAACATCCAGTGTCCGTGCGATCACAATGGCGACGGGGACTGCCTCGACATCGTCAGCAACGGCCCGCCATCGGGCAGGTACAACGAGCCCGCCGACGCGGCGTCGCTCGGCGTGGTCTGCAAGCACCTGACCGGCGGCGACGGCTTCGCTGTGATGGCCGACGGCACGCCCCGGTACCAGTTCGGCTTCTCCGACGTCACCGGCACGCCGGCGGCGCAGGTCATGCAGGATGGGCTGCTGGCCGCCAACTGGCCCGCACCGACCATCGCGGTCGACCAGTACAAGAAGTTCTACCTCACGCTGTCCAACGTCGGCATGGTGATCCGGCCTGACCTCTTCGACTCGCACAGCGTGCACTTCCACGGCTTCCCGCAGTCCTCGACCATCTTCGACGGGCTGCCCGAGTCGGGCATCGCCATCAACCAGGGCTCGTCCCTGACCTACTTCTACGAGCTGGCCGAGCCCGGCACCTTCATCTACCACTGCCACGTCGAGGCGACCGAGCACATGCAGATGGGCATGCTCGGCAACCTCTACGTGCACGCCGCCCAGAGCTGGCTCGGCGCGCCCGGCGTCCCGGCCGGCAACCCGGCCGAGTGCAACGCCCCGGGGAACCAGTACCCGGGCGTGCCGTGCGGCTACGCCTACAACGACGAGGACGGCACGACCGCCTACGACCGGGAGTTCCCGCTCCAGCTCGGGAGCTGGGACCCGGACTTCCACGACGCGAGCTGGAACGTCCAGCCGCTGCCCTTCGCCCTGATGTGGGACCGCTACCCGATGATCAACGGCCGCGGCTACCCCGACACCACCAATCCCAACCCGCTGCCGGCCCCAGCCGAGAACGGCGGTATCCAGGGGCAGCGGGTCAGCTCGCTGGTCACCGCGACCGCGGGTGACCAGGTGCTGCTGCGGCTGTCGAACCTCAACGTCACCGAGATCCACACCCTGTCGAGCCCGTCGATCCCGATGATCGTCGTGGCGATCGACGCCAAGGAGCTGATGGCCGATGACGGCACCAAGCTCCACTACGTCACCAACTCGGTGAGCCTGGGCGGCGGCATGACGACGGACGTGATCCTCGACACGACCGGCGTTCCGGCCGGCAACTACTACCTGTACGCCGCCGATGTGCAGTTCCTGGCCAACTACACAGAGGCCGCGGATCTTGGCGGCATGATGACCAAGATCGTCATCAACTAGGGCACGGAGGAACACAATGAAAACGACCAAGAACCGACACTTGACCTCCTGGGCTCTCGCGGCCGGCGCCGCGGCACTGGTGCTGGCGTTCGCCGGCAGCGCCGGGGCACAGGCCAGGATCGAAGGCATCACCGGACTCAACTTCACGTTTTCCGCCGGAGCCGGCGAGGTCAGCATCGCGGATGGCGGCTCCTACGAGTTCTGGGGCTACGAGGCGCCCGGCGCCAACCCCTTCGGCCTGCCCCAGCTGCCCGGTCCAACCCTCATCCTCAACGAGGGCGACCTGGTAACGATCACCCTGACCAGCAGCCTGCCGTACGGGAAGTGCACCTCGATGGTATTCCCCGGCCACAGGGTGACGGCGACCGGAGGCACCCCCGGGCTCCTGACGAACGACAGCTGCGGACCAGCAGACGTGGTGACCTATCAGTTCACCGCCACCGAGCCCGGCACCTACATGTACTACTCGGGCACCGAGCCCGAGCTGCAGGTCGAGATGGGGCTTTTCGGCGCCATCATCGTGCGGCCCGCGGTCGGCGGCTTCGACCACGCCTACAACGACCCCCGCAGCCAGTTCGACCACGAGTACCTGTTCCTGCTCAGCTCGATGGACCCCTACATCCACCAGCTCGCCGAGCAGGGCCGGTTCAACGAGATCGACTTCACCGCGCGCTGGCCGGTCTACTGGTTCATCAACGGTCGCACCGCGCCCGATGACCTGGCGAACAACTACGTCGCCTGGTTGCCCCACCAGCCCTACAACTCCACGCCGCGGATGAACCCCGGCCAGAGGGTGCTGGTGCGGATCATCGGCGCCGACCAGGACCAGCACCCGCTCCACCTCCACGGCAACCACTACTACGAGATCGCGCGTTACGGCCGGATGCTCCTGACCGACACCAGTGTGCTCGCCTCGAGGGCCAAGTTCACGACCCTGTCGGTGCCGGGCCAGACCGTGGACGCGATCTTCACCTGGACCGGCGCCAAGCTGGGCTGGGATGTCTACGGCACGGCGGCCGACGGCCTCGTTCACACCTGCGTCGATATCTTGAACAACGAGACGGGGGTCGCTCCCGCAGACGGCTACGACGACTCCACCTGGGAGTACTGTGCCGACCACAACAAGCCGTTCCCGGTGACCCTGCCCGAAAACCAGAACCTGGCCTTCGGCGGCTGGTTTTCCGGAAGCCCGTTCCTGGGCGCCGGCGAAGCCCTGCCCCCGGGCGAGGGCGGCCTCAACCCGAACAACGGCTTCTTCTTCATGTGGCACTCGCACACCGAGAAGGAGCTCACCAACTACGACATCTTCCCCGGCGGCATGCTCTCCATGATGGTGGTCGAGCCGCCCGGGGTCGCAATCCCATAGGCGAAGGAGGCGATACCAATGAACCGCACGACCTGTACCCAACACGCGAAGCGACTGGCCCTCGGGCTGGCCGCCCTCGCCCTCGCAGCGGCGCCCTCCTTCGCGCAGACGACCATTGATCTGTGCGCCACCACGGGCACCGCTGTGGTCACCACGGGCGTCTCCGTGCCGATCTGGGGCTATGTCCTCGGTTCGACCTGCACGGCAGGTGCCGCGACGCTCCCCAACCCGGTCATCCGGGCCACCGCGGGCGAGACCCTGACCATCAACCTGACCAACAACCTGACCGAGACGGCGTCGTTCTTCGTCCCCGGCCTGCCGGGTACCGCGACCGGCGGCGTCCCGGGCTTCTTCACCACCGAGGCATCCGCGGGCGGCGGGACCGTCAGCTACACCTTCACGCCCGACGCCGGGACCTACCTCTACCAGAGCGCCACCAGCCGCATCCGCACCCAGGTGCCGATGGGCCTGTACGGCGCGCTGGTGGTCGACGTGGCGCCTGGTGAGGCCTATCCGGGCGTGAACTACGCCCAGGACCAGGTGCTGGTCTACAGCACGATCGATCCGGCCCTCAACGCCGACCCCGCCACCTACGGCGGAGCGCGGGTTTCCAAGAACACCATGTCGGTGGCCGACGAGGGCTTCGTGTTCGGCTGGCTGCCGCAGTACTTCCTGATCAACGGCAAGGCCTTTCCGAGCACTGAAGTCGTTTCCATCAGCTCCGGCACCGATGTGTTGCTGCGCTTCGTCAACGCCGGTCTCGACACGGTCGTGCCGACCCTCGACGGCGGGCTCTACATGGACCTGATCGCCGAGGACGGCAATCTCCTGCCGGTGGCGTTCAGCCAGTACGGGCTCGAGCTGCAGCCCGGCAAGACCTTCGACGCTCTGGTCAACGTCGCCGTCGACGGTACCTACCCCCTGTACGACCGGGCGCTCAACCTCACCAACGGCATGGCGGCCGGCGGCGGCATGCTGGTCTATCTCGATTCGGCCCCGACGCCAACCGCGGTAGACGACGCTTACGCGGCGGCCGAGGACACGCAGTTGGTCGTGAACCTGCCAGGGGTCCTGGGCAATGACCTCGCCGCGATCGGCGGTCCGATCGCCGCGCCCCCCTACACCGCGAGCCTGGTCAGCGGCGTGTCGAACGGCCTGCTGGCGCTCGTCGCCGACGGCTCGTTCACCTACACCCCGAACCCCAACTTCTTCGGGGTTGATACCTTCACCTACCAGGCCGTCGACCTCGTGACCCCTGGGCCACCGAGCAACGTGGCGACCGTGACCGTCACCGTCGCGAACGTGGACAACGACCCGCCGGTCGCCGACCCGCAGTCGGTGACGACGTCGATCAACACGGCGGTGGCGATCACCCTGACCGGCAGCGACCCCGAGGGCGACCTGCTGAGCTTTGCGATCTCCGCAACGCCGTCAAACGGCAGCGTGATCGGATTGGGAGCTGCGGTTAGCTACACCCCGAACTCGGGCTTCTACGGGGTCGACAGCTTCACCTTCAACGTCTCGGACGGCGTCAACGTCAGCGCCGACGCGACGGTGACGATTACCGTCGTGGCGACAATCCACTTCTCGACCGAGGGCATTGCGGTCGCCGTGCCGGGTGTGGGCGGAACCGCCGACAACGCGGACGTCTATACGTGGGACGGGACGGCCTTCAGCCGCGTCGTCGATGCGGCGGGCGTTGGCTCCGTCGGCCTGTCGGGCGCCGCCAACGTCGACGGCCTGGTCATGGTCGACTCGACTCACTTCTACATGTCGTTCACCGCGGAGACCACCGCGGTGCCGGGAATCGGCAACGTCCAGGACGAGGACGTCGTCTACTACGACGGAACCTCCTGGTCGGTGTACTTCGACGGCACAGCCCAGGGGCTGACGGACGCCACCGAGGACATCGATGCCTTCGACATCGAGGGCGGTGTCCTGTACTTCTCGACGGTCGGCAACACGAACCCGCCCGGCGTAGCGGGAACCGCCGACAACGCGGACATCTACGCCTGGAACGGCTCGGCATTCAGCCGCGTGGTCGACGTCACGGCACTGGGTCAGCCGCTGCCGGGCGTCGCCAACGTCGACGGCCTGGTGTATATCGACCCGACCGACTTCTACCTTTCGTTCGCGGCGGTGGACACCGCCATGCCGGCCGCGTCGGGCCTCGGGAACGTCCAGGACGAGGACGTGGTCTACTACAACAACGGGACTTGGTCGGTGTACTTCGACGGGACTGCCCTCGGGCTGACCGACGACTCCCAGGACCTGGATGCGATCCAGATCCCGTAAACGTTCGAACCAGGGGCCGGCGGGCCGATCCGCCCGCCGGCCCTGTTGATGCTTGAGTGACCAGAGCCGACCCGTCCCCCGCCCCGCCCCGGGGTGGGGGAGAGGGCCGAGCGGACGGGCCCCCTCTCGGCGCCTCCCAACGCGCGGCTGAAACGAGTGCGGCTCTCATGGGTAGAATGGGGGCCCGGGGATAGCCCCGGGCCCCTTGATATGAGGATGTGAACGATGACGACTCTTGCGTTGAAACTCGAGAAGGTGCTGGCGAACGCCCGGTTCGCAGTTGCTGCCGCTGCGCTGGCAGCGGGATTGCTGCTGCAGCCCGGCATCATCGCCGCGAACGACACCCCGCTGTTGCCGCCCCAGAGCACGCCGGAGTCGGAGGAAGCGGCGGTTGCCGCCGAGGCCGGCGCGCAGGCCGACGCGGTGACCACCGCCACCGAAGAGGCCGCGGCGGGCCCGGTGGACCTCGGCCAGCAGTGGGGCATCGAGGTCACCAGCATCCGGCTGACCGCCAACGACCACATGATCGACTTCCGTTACCGGGTCCTCGACCCGGTCAAGGCCAAGGAGCTGTTCGTCCGCCAGAACCACCCGGCCCTGATCGACCAGAAGACGGGAAAGGTGCTGGCCGTGCCCGAGACCGCCAAGATTGGGCCGCTGCGCAACTCCGACACCCCCAAGCAGGGGAAGATCTACTGGATGTTCTTCGGAAACGCCGGCTACCTCGTCAACGCCGGCGATCAGGTCACGGTCGTGATCGGCGAGTTCCGGGCCGAAAACCTGGTGGTGGAGTGACGAAATGACACGGAAAGACAGAATCATCATCCGCCTCGGCGTTGCCCTCAGCGCGGCGCTGGTGCTCGCGGCTCCGGTCGCGCGGGCCGCGGTCGTCGACGCCGATCTCCAGGCTGCACTCGATCGGTCGGGTCCGGCGGACCGAGTCTCGGTGATCGTCCGCTTCACCGGGCAACCAGACCTCGGCCGGTTCCAGGGCCAGGAGAAAGAGCTCCGGCGAGCCGGGGTCGTGAGGGCGCTCAAGGCGCAGTCGAGCACCACCCTCACCGCGGTCGAACCCATCCTGAGCGACCCGTCGGTGAGCCGTCGGGTCGAGCTGTGGGGGATCAACGGCCTCGCCCTGACCGCGAGAGCCGACGTGATCAGGGCCCTCGCCGGCCGACCCGAGGTGGCGAGGATCTCGATCGATGCGGTGATCGAGGGTCCGGGCCCGTTGAAGGCCGAGCCGGCCGCCGCCGAGTGGAACCTGAATGCCATCCACGCGCCCGAGCTGTGGACCGCCGGCCAGACCGGGACGGGAGTGGTGGTCGGCAGCATGGACACCGGCGTCGACCCGAGCCACCCCGACCTGGCCGCCGGCTACCGCGGCGGCGGCAACAGCTGGTTCGACCCCTACGGCGAGCACCCGACCCCTCATGACCGGAGCGGCCACGGCACCCAGTCGATGGGCATCATCGTGGGCGGATCCGCCGGCGGGACCGCCATCGGAGTCGCTCCGGGTGCGCGCTGGATCGCGGCCAAGGTCTTCAACGACTCCGGCAGTGCGACCCTGAGCGCCATTCACCAGGGCTTTCAGTGGATGCTCGACCCGGACGGCAACCCTCAGACCGACGACGCCCCCGACGTGGTCAACAACTCGTGGAGCCTCGGCAACGTCGGCGACTGCATCCTCGAGTTCGAAGCAGACCTCCAGACCCTGAAGGCCGCCCAGGTTGCGGTCGTGTTCGCGGGTGGCAACAACGGGCCGACGGCCGGCTCGTGCGTGTCGCCGGCCAACAATCCGTCCGGCTTTGCAGTCGGCTTCGTGGACGAGTCGGACTCGGTCCACACCACGAGCAGCAGGGGCCCTTCGGCCTGCGACGGCACCGTCTACCCCGAGGTGGTGGCGCCGGGCGTCAGCGTGCGAACAACCGATCTCGCCTCCCTCTACGCGTGGGTCAGCGGCTCGTCGATCTCCGCGCCGCACGCCTCGGGCGCGATGGCCCTCCTGCTCGGCGCCCATCCCGGGGCGACGGTCGAGCAGCTCGAGAAGGCGCTCGAGTACAGCGGGTTCGACCTCGGAGAGGCTGGCCCGGACTCGAGCTACGGATACGGCCGGATCGACGTCACCACCGCCGAGGCGCTGCTCGCGAAGCTCGTGGCCGGCGTCGCCGCAGCCACGGTCTACACCGATGAGGCTGAGTTCCTTGCGGCCGTCAGCAGCCTGGAGACCTTGGCCGAGGGCTTCGAGGACGACGCTGCGTGGGGCGCCGCGCGCAGCCCCGACGCGGTGGCGTCGGTGACCTCTCAGGCCATCACCTGGACCTCGAACCACCCGGCCAACCAGATCAGCACCAGCAGTGGCGCCGCGAACACCGGCAACTGGGGTCTGTACTCCGACCCGCACGGCGACCAGGGCGTTCCCAACCCGACCGACTTCATCAAGGACGGCGTGCTCGGCACCTCGGCCCCACCGCTGGCGGCCGTCGGCGGCTGGTTCCGGGGCACGGTCGGCGGCACCCTCAACTTCATCCTGGACGGCGACGAGGCCAACCCGATCGCGCTCGGGCCGGTGGATGGCGTTCACCGCTTTTTCGGCGTCGTTGTCGACGGCAGCTTCGCGAGCTTCGAGTTCCGCGAGATCGAAGGGACGCTCGAGGACCAGAAGCTCATCTTCGTCGATGACGTCACGGTCGCGGTGCTGGGCGGGGGCGGCAACCGCCCGCCGGACGGAGTCATCGTGCTGCCGACCAGCGACCTGACGGTCGCGCCCGGCGAGCCGGTGTTCTTCGAAGCTGCGGCGAGCGACCCGGACGGCGACCCGGTGACGGTGGCCTGGGACTTCGGGGATGGCCGCAGCTCGACCGAGTTGGCGCCTGGCGACCTGGTCTACCAGGAACCCGGCATCTTCATCGTGACCCTGACCGCGACCGACAACCGCGGGCTGGCCGACCCGACGCCGGCGAGCCGGACGATCACGGTCGCCCCGGCGATGACCGGCGTTGTCGCGGGAGTGGCCAACGTCCCGGGCGCCCAGGGCGCCGACTGGCACAGCGACCTCTTCCTGCACAACGCGGGCGCAGCCCAGGCGACGGTCGAGCTGTTCTTCAGCCCGGCCGACGGCACCGTGGGCGTGCCCGAGACGGTCATGGTCGGGCCGGACCAGACCCTGGCGCTCGAGGACGCGGTGGCGAGCGTGTTCGGTGTTTCGGGCAGCGGCGCGATCTTCTGGCGGGTGGTCGGGGGCGATCCTGATCGGCTGCTGGTGAGCGCCAACACCTACAACCGGGTCGACGCGGCCAGGCGCTACGGGCAGCAGATTCCCGGCGTGCGCTGGGGCGACGCCGCGCACGCTGCCACGCACGTGCAGGTGCCGGCGCTGGCCGGGCGGTACAGGACGAACCTGGGCTTGGCCACTGGCGCCGACTGCACCGTGGTCGCCGTGACCGGGTTTGACCGCAGCGGTGCGCTGGTCGCGCAGCGGACGCTGGCCGTCCAGCCGTGGTCGTGGGTCCAGCTCAACTCGCTGTTCGAGAGGGTGTTCCCAGGCCTCCTTCCGGACCCGGCCAACACGCCGGTTGCTGAAAGCCTGCACCGCTTCCAGATCAACGGCGTGGACGGTCCGGTGGTGGGCTACACCAGCATCATCGACAACACCACCAATGACGGCAGCTACATGCTGGGACAGGTGGCGGGCAGCGGTGATGACCAGTGGCTGCCCGGGGCGGCGGTGATCAGCGGGGCGAACGACAGCCGCTGGCGGTCGGACGTGGTGGCGATGAACCCCTCCGGCGGAGCGATTACGACCGAGGTCTCTTTCTACCCGTCGGGACAGGACAACGGTGGCCCACTCGACGTCGAGCCCGTGCCGCTGGCGGCAGGGGAGAGCGCCTTCGAGGGCAATATCCTGGTCGAGCTCTTCGGCTACGCGCCGCCCGCGGTCGGCAGCCTCGAGGTGGCGGCCGACGCGGGGGTGGCGCCGTTGCTGTGGATGCGGACCTACACCGAGGAGCCGGCGCCAGGGGGCGGTACGGTGACCTACGGCCAGACCATCCTGCCGAGCACCGGCGCCGGGACCGTCGCGCCCGGCACCCAGGGGCGGATCGCGGGGTTCAGCCACGACGAGGGCACCCGCGCCAACCTGATCCTGCAGAACACGCACACCGCCGGCGACGGCTCGCGGCTTCCGAGCGACGTCAGCGTCGAGGTGCTCGCGGCGGACGGCACCGTGCTCCACGAGCAAAGCTATGCCCTGCTGCCGGGCGAGTACCGGCAGCACAACCGTTTCCTTGACGACTACGGAGTCGGGCCGGTGACCCACGCGAGCCTGCGCGTCACGCTGGTGGGCGAGCCCGGCGCCGGCGAAACCGGCGGGGTCGATGCGATGGTCTCCGAGGTCAACGGCAACGTCGTCGCCGGCACCAACGACGGGCGGCTCGTGAGGGCCGACGTCGCGCAGTGACACGATATCGGCGGCGCCACACCGACGGCGAGAACGCCACGGAACACCATCACGAAAGCGCCTGGAGGCCGATGGTGCGACCAGTGCTGGCGCTGACGGCTATCCCGGTCGCACGCATGCTCCTCCCGCCGGCCGCGATGCCGCGGAGCCTTCCAGCCCTCCCTTGAATAGAGTCGACGGGCGAGAAGTCCGTACGCGCGGGCAGGTCGGGGCGTTGCGAAGGGCTGTTTCACTGCTACGCCGTGTGTGTCATTCTCCATGAGACATTGGATTCTTGACTGAAGAGACTGGAACGAAATCTTTTAACAGCACGTCATGGACTCGAACGAGGGGCCGGTGGCTGGGAGTTGTCTCACTGCGAGGTTTCGCGAGACAGATCCGTTTCACTCGTACCTCGACGGCAAGTTGCAGTTTTGAAACGACTTGTGACGATTCTCCAGGCTGGAGACCGTTGGCACGGACGTTGCTAAAAGTAAGAGTACCCGGAGGTTGAGACGCGCACGACCCTCGAGACAGCGTTCCCCGACCATCGTGGTCGATCGGTTCACCTTCCAGACGGCAGCGCCAGCAGCGTTTACGAAGTGGCCTCGGAGGCCAGCGGCAGCTCGGTCGGAAGCGGCCGACGTGATGATCGAAGATCCATCAGGGAGACCACAATGAGGCGGGCTATTCGGTACGGTGTGGCGCTGGTTGTGCTGGCGTTGGTGGCCGGGGTAGCTGGGGCGCAGACCCTGGTCGGCGTGGACGACAGCTACGGCGTCCCGTACGTGCCGCCGCTGGTGGTCGAGGCGCCAGGGGTTATCGACAATGACACCTACAACGGCGGTCCGGCGGCAGGCGCCGGGGCCACCGTGGCGCTGATCGGATCCCCGAGCTTCGGGACGCTGGAGTGCGACTCGGACCCCGTGGCCTACGACCTGTGCCCGGACGGGTCGTTCAGCTACACCGCAGGTGCCGGCTTCCCGGGCTTCGACAGCTTCACCTACGAGGTGGCGGTGGGCACCTCGACTGACCTAGCGACGGTGGTCCTGTCGGCGTGCACCGGTGGCCCGACCCAGTTCAAGTGCTGGCAGGAGGCGGCGTACCTGACGAAGCTCGGCGAGCTGGGGTACAGCAGCTTCACCGAGGGATTCGAGAACGACGCGGTGTGGGGAGTGACGCGGTTTCCCCTGACCGAGCCGTCGGTGCTGAGCCAGGGGATCAGGTGGCGAAGCAACCACCCGGATCCCCCGGCGTCGAACGAGCTGACGACCGGCAGCGGGCCGGCGCACACCGGCCTGTGGGGCGTGTACGACCCAGAGCACGGCTATGCAACCGGGACGCCGGAGGAGTGCGACATCACCAATCCGCCGGCTCACTGCCTGTTCAAGGATGGTGTCACCGGGACGAAAGAGGGCGGCGGCAGCACTTTGGTCGCCGTGGGCGGGTACTTCACCGGCAGCCTGCAGCCGAACCTGGTGATGATCCTGGACGGGGGGGCGCCGATCGGGCTCGGCATGCTGGCGGCCGGTTCGGAGCAGTACTTCGGGGTGATCGACACTGGAGGGCTCACGTCGTTTCGGGTCGAGGAGACCGACGGCAAGATCGGGCAGGAGCGCCACGTCTTTGCCGACGACTTCACTCTCGGGACGGCGGCAGCCGACACCGTTCCGCCACGGGTAGTGCTGGTGAACTCGATCGAGGACACGGGCGACGGCGTGCTCGCGGAGGGCGAGGCGACCGACGCATTCATCACCGAGCTGCTGGTCTACTACTCGGAGCCCGTGCAGGACCTGCCGGGGGACACCGATCCACACGACGTCACGAACCCGGCGAACTACCTGCTGTTCGGTGATGGCGGCAACGGTTTTCAGACCGTCAACTGCGCCGGGGGCGTCGCCGCAGGTGACGTCGAGGTTGCGGTTGATGCGGTGACCTACACGTCGGGGAGCGTACTCGAGGCAGTGGTGTCGATCAACGGTGGGCTGCCGTTGCCGGTGGGCAGCTACCGGCTGCTGGTGTGCGGGACGACGTCGATCCGGGACTGGGCCGGCAACGCGTTGGACGGCAACGGCAACGGCACCGGCGGCGACGACTTCGTGCGCAACTTCTCGATCATCCTGCCGGTGAACCATCCGCCGGTTGCCAACCCGCAGGCGGTGACAACGCCGGAGGACACTCCGAAGGCAATCACCTTGACCGGGAGCGATCCGGACCTCGATCCGTTGACCTACTCGACCGTGACCGGCCCGTCAAACGGCGTGCTCAGCGGGACGCCGCCGAACGTGACCTACACTCCGGCCGCGCACTACCACGGGCCGGATAGCTTCACGTTCCGGGTGTGGGACGGAACCGTGTTCAGCAATCCCGCGACGGTGTCGATCACGGTGACGTCGGTCAACGACCCGCCGGTGGCCGACCCGCAGGCGGTGTCGACGCCGGAGGACGCCGCCAGGGCGATCACGCTGACCGCGAGCGACATAGACTTCGACCCGTTGACCTACTCGATCGTGACGGGTCCGGCGCACGGAGCGCTCAGTGGGACGCCGCCGAGCGTCACCTACACGCCGGCCGCGAACTACAACGGTCCGGACAGCTTCACCTTCCGGGCCTGGGACGGCGCCGCGTTCAGCAACACGGCGACGGTTTCGATCACGGTGACGGCGGTCAACGACCCGCCGGTCGCCAACCCGCAGGCGGTGACAACGCCGCAGAACACGCCGCTGGCGATCACCCTCACCGGCAGCGACCCTGACGGCAACCCGCTGACGTATGCAATCGGGACGCCTCCGGCGCACGGTTCCCTGACCGGCACTCCGCCGAACGTGACCTACACCCCGACGACTAGCTACGTCGGTCCTGATAGCTTCACCTTCACGGTGAACGACGGGACAGTGACGAGCGCGCCGGCCACGGTGTCGATCACTGTCACCGAGAGCCCACTGTCGGTTCTGACCATCGGCAACGCCTCGGTCATCGAGGGCGACGCCGGGCCGATTTCGATCGAGGTCACGATCACGCTGACACCGGCGAGCACCATCCCGGTCAGCGTCGGCTACGCCACCGGCGGCGGCACGGCCACGGCCGGGGCGGACTACACGGCGGCATCCGGCACTGCCGACTTCCCAATCGGCGCGACCACCGCGATCGTGCCCCTCGACGTGCTTGGCGACCTTCTTGACGAGCCGGACGAGGAGTTCGGGGTGGCGCTGTCGAACCCAGTGGGGGCGACCCTCGGGACGCCCTCCGCCGGCACGGTCACCATTTTCGACGACGACCCGATGCCCGACCTGTCAGGCGTTGATCTGGTGGTCGACGAGTACGCCGGCCAGGCGGCCGTGGAGCTGACCTTGTCAGGGCCGAGCGGCTTCGACATCACCGTCGACTACGTCACCGCCGATGGAACGGCCACTGCGCCGGCCGACTACGGTTCGGTCAGCGGCACTGCCTTCATCGCCGCGGGGTCGCTCGCGACCACGGTGCCGATTCCGATCGCCGACGATGCGCTGATCGAAGGCGACGAGCTGTTCACGCTCGAGCTCTCGAACCCGGGCAACGCGGTGCTGCTGACGCCGTCGATCACGGTCACCATCCGCGACGACGACGGCACGGCGATCTTCGACGACGGCTTCGAGTCGGGAGACGCGTCACACTGGTCAGTGGTCGTACCGTAGGCAGCCGACGAGGGCGCGGACAAGACGCCTGACAGGGCTCTCGGCTGGCCGACGAGGGCGGGGCGCCGGTCCACCTACGGGGCTGTGGCTGCCATGATGCTGCTCCGGAGCCGGCGGTGCGCACGAGCCAACAAAGGGCAGGGCCGCGGGCGGGTGTGTCATGTGATATCCAGTGTCTCATGACGAGTGAGGCATCCCGTTCAGCAGGTAAAGTACTCATGGGGGATATGTTTGGAGCGCTCGTGTCGTCGACCGAGGGGGACTGGAGATAAGATTGTGTCTCACAGGTCGGTCGTGCGACACACATGATCACTACTGCGTCCTGTCTTCTAGGTCACTGTTCACTAGCGACTTGATGCGAATTGCCCGGACCCGAGATAGTTGGCACGGCGATTGCTACAGCATTGGGTGAGCGGAGTTGAGGAACGAACATGACCCTCGACACACCGCCGTGGTCCGGCGCGGGAGCGATACCAGCCACAGCGCGCCACGCGCCGACCAGGTACCTTCCTCCCCCTCTCCCGGGGCCGCGTCAGGCGGCCCCACCTTCCTTTTTCCGTTCCGTGGCCGGCAGGCACGACGCGGCCGACAACCACGGTTGCGGGGACGCCGGGTAGATAATGGACCAACAACGGAGCGCCCGGAGGGCCGACATGACGACGCGCGCGACATTGAGCCTGGCCATCCTGTTCACCGCCCTGATCGCGGCGCCGGCCGCGGCGCAGGTCACGGCCTACACCGACGAGGCGTTGTTCCTGGCCGATGTTGCTGCCCTGGGCTGGTGCGTCGATCTCGAGAGCTTTGAGAGCGATGCGGCGTGGGGTGGGGCGCGCTCGCCAGCGACGCTGCCCCTGGTCACCAACCTCGGCATCACCTGGCTGCCCAACAACGCCAACAGCGAGCTGACCACCGGCAGCGGTCCGGCGCGCACCGGGCTGTGGGGCTTCTACGAGCTGCCGCACGGCGACTTCGGCAGCGGCGTCAGCGACGGCTGGTTCACCCAGGCCGCCGACACCCTGTACGCGGTGGGCGGTTGGCTGGTCAGCAACACGCCGGGGGCGCGGATCAACCTGGTCCTCGACGGCGCCACGGTCGTCAACTTCTCGGGTAACAACCTGATCGGGACGTCGCACAGCTTCTTCGGTGCCATCGATCCGGCGGGGTTCGCAGCGGTTGAGTTCCGCGAGACCGAGGGCAGCTCGGGCGACCCCAAGTACATGTTCGGCGACGACTTCAGCTTCGGGCGGGTGATCTGCTACTCGGCGATCTTCGGCGACGGCTTCGAGTCCGGCGACACCTCGGCGTGGTCGGCCGTCGTCCCGTAGGCTTGTAGCGCAGGCATCTTGCCTGCCTTATAGCGCAGCCATCCTGGCTGCCTCGTAGCGCAGCTATCCTGTCTGCCTCGAGCTTGCACGTGGAGGTTGCAGGCTGGAAGCCTGCGCTACAAGGAAGCCTGCCCTACAGCTCCTGAAGGGCGGCGTGCAGGCGCTCCTGGTCGCGGTCGGCGAAGGAGAGGAAGTTCGCGCCGACGCCGAGGACCCGCTCGCGGATCGGGTCGGTCTGGCGCGCGACCCGCGCCTGGCCGCGGATCGGCGCGGCCTCGCCCGGAATTGCGAGCTCGAAGTCGACCGTGGCGCCGGCCGGCGCGGGCGTCGGGCAGCTGACGAGCATGCCGGTCGCCGACAGGTCCTCGGTCAGGCAGCGGGCGGTGAGCACCCGGCCGCGGCCGGCAGTGATCAGCTCGACCGGGGCGCGCACCCGAACCCGCGGCGCCACGTCGAGCAGCGGCCGCGCGGACTCGACGATCTCCTCGGTGCCGTCGCCGCGCGAGTGCACGCGGTTGACCCCCCGCCCGAGCAGCCGCTTCGCGGTCTCCAGGCTGCGTGGGTCGGCGATCACCACGAGACCCGCCTCGCGGCTGGCCGAGGCGGAGTCGCGCAGGGCGGCGACGAAGGTCTCCAGCGCCAAGCCGAGCGGCGGGTAGCCGGCGAAGATCAGGTGGAACTCGCGCCCGGTGACCGCTGCCACCAGCCGATCAGTCCACGGGACGCGGTGGAAGTCGACCGGGAAGGGCTCCAGGGCCGACACCAGGCGGTGGACGTCGTTGTGCCCGATCCCGGTGAACATGGTCTGACGTCGGTCGAACTCCAGGACTCCAGCAATCGACATCACTGGAACCTCCTCGACAGCGCGCTGCGCAGGCGGGAGCGGTCGGACTGGGCGAAGGACTCGAAGGCGGCGCCGAGGCCGAGCACCTTCTCCCGACGGGGATCGGCGATGCGCGCGACGCGGGCGCGGCCGCGGATCGGCCGCTCCTCCTCGGGGAAGAGGAGCGCGAAGTCGAGCAGGGACCCGACCGGCGCCGGCCGCATGCAGTTGACCAGCATGCCGGACATCGAGAGGTTCTCGGTGTGGCAGTAGGCCGGCTCGGAGGTGCGGTTGGCGGCGGGGGAGATTTCGACCGGCGCCCGCACCTGGAAACGGCGCGGCACGTCGATCAGGGACAGCACCGCCTCCTGGACCACCCGGTCCGGGTCGGTGCGCGTCACGACCCGGTTGACGCCGCGGCCGAGCAGCCGGTGGGCGTCGCCGGCGGCCTCCGGCTCGGCGAAGATCACCAGACCGCCGTGCCGACTCGCCGCCTCGGGGTCGCGCAGCGCAGCCACCAGCACATCCACCGGCATCTCGAGGCCAGGGTGCCCAGCGATCAACACATCGAAGCTGGTCCGCCGCACGGCGGCCAGCAGACGTCCGTTCCACGGGATGCGGTGGAAGTCGACGTCGAAGGACTCGAGCAACGTCACGAACCGATGGACGTCGTTGTGCCCGAGCCCGGTGAGCAGGATCTGGTAGGTCGGCAGCATGGCCGTTGCCCTCGCCTCCGTCACCCGATCTGTACCGCTCGGTGCCGCCGGAAATACGGTTTTGGCGTGGGCTTACAGCGTTGGAGCGCAGGCTTCTAGCCTGCAAGCTCTCGCGTCGCCAGAGGCAGGCAGGATGCCTGCGCTGCAAGGCAGGCAAGATGCCTGCGCTACAAGGCAGGCAGGATGCCTGCGCTACAAGGCAGGCAAAAAGATGCCTGCGCTACAAGGCAGGCAAGATGCCTGCGCTACAAGGCAGGAACGGCCTTGTGGCCGTAGAAGATCACGCCGGCCTCGCCATCCCAGCAGATGCGGCGGAACTCGAGCCGCACCGGCGTCCCGATGTCCAGCTTGCTCGGATCCTCGACGTCACCGATCTGGACCATCACCCGGACGCCGTTGTCGAGCTCGACCAGCGCGATCGGCAGCGGCGTCTGCTCGGTGAACCCGGCCGGCGGCACCCTGACCACGGTGTAGGTCAGGATCTTGCCGGTGCTCGGCAGGACCACGTCCGTGAACTCGCGGCCGCCGCATGCCGGGCAGACCAGTCGCGGGGGGTAGAGAATCTTCGAGCACGTGCTGCACTGTGCCGCCTCGCGGCGGTAGCGCTGGGGCGACTCGCGCCAGGCGCGGGCAGGGGAGAACATCACGCCACCTCCAGGATGTGCACGACCGAGCTGCCACCGGAGCCGCCCATGTTCTGGGCAAGGCCGACGCGTGCTCCCTCGACCTGTCGCTGCCCGGCCTCGCCGCGCAGCTGGGTGACCACCTCCACGACCTGGGCCACACCGGTGGCGCCCACCGGGTGGCCCTTGGCCTTGAGGCCGCCCGACGGGTTGACCGGGATCTTGCCGCCGAGCGAGGTGAGGCCGCGATCGACCGCCGGGCCACCGCCGCCGCGCTCGAAGAAGTCGAGCGCCTCCACGGCCAGGATTTCGGCGATCGTGAAGCAGTCATGGACCTCGGCGAGGTGGATGTCGCGGGGCGATCTTCCGGCCATCGCGTAGGCGCGCTCACCGGCCAGGCGAACCGCCCGCAGCTCGGCGAGGTCGCCCCGGTTGGCAAGCGCGATCGAGTCGGTGGCGAGCCCGGACCCGGTGATCTTGACCAGCGGCCGGCCGCCGCCGAGCTCGCGGGCCCGCTCGAGTGAGGTGATGACGAGCGCCGCGGCGCCGTCGGTGATCGGCGAGCAGTCGAGCAGGCGCAGTGGGTCGGCGACCAGGGTCGACGAGAGCACGTCGTCGACCGACACCTTGAGGTGGTACTGGGCGTGGGAGTTGAGCAAACCGTTGGCGTGGTTCTTGACCGCCACCTTGGCGAGCTGCTCGCGGGTGGTGCCGTACTGCTGCATGTGGATCCGCGCCAGCATCGCGTAGAGGCCCGGGAAGGTGATGCCGTGGAAGCCTTCCCAGTCCTGGTCCGCGGCCGTGCCGAGAGCGTACGTGGCGTCCGCGCCGTCGACGTCGGTCATCTTCTCGACGCCGGTGACCAGCACCACATCGGCGAGACCCGCCGCGACCTCGGCGAAGCCGGCGCGCAGCGCGAGCCCGCCGGAGGCGCAGGCCGACTCGACGCGCATCGCCGGGACCCCGGCCATGCCGAGCTCGTCGGCGAGCAGCGACGCCAGGTGCTCCTGGCCGTTGAACAGGCCCGGCGACATGCAGCCGACGGTGATGCCGTCGACCTTGTCGACGCCCGCGTCCTCGAGGGCGTTGAGTGCGGCCTCCACCCAGAGGGTCCGCAATGACTTGGACCACATTTCGCCGAAGGTGACGAGCCCGGTTCCAATGACGGCTACCTCGCGCATCGCCACCTCCTACTCCGCCATCCGGATCTTGCCGCGGAGCTTGGCATAGCTGCCGTAGTCCAGGTAGATCTTGTTCTCGTCGAGCTGCGGCCGGGTCTTCGGGGCGAGGCCCTGGACCTCGGGCAGGTGGGCGGTGGCCCGGAAGATGAACGAGTCGGAGCCGGCGCCCGAGCCGAACGACGTCAGCAGGATGAGGTCGCCGGGCCTGGCCACGTCGAGGATCGCCGTCAGGCCCATCGGCGAGGCGCCGGAGTAGGTGTTGCCGAGCCACGGCGACAGCCAGCCGGCGGTCAACTGCTCCTCGGTGAAGCCGAGCATCTTGCCGACCCGCATCGGGAACTTGCCGTTGGGCTGGTGGAAGACAGCGAACGCGAAGTCCTTGGGCTTGAGCCCGGCCTTTTCGAGGATGCCGCGGGCCGAGCTGGTGGTGTGCCGGAAGTAGGCCGGCTCACCGGTGAATCGGCTGCCGTGGCGCGGGTAGTGCATGTACTCGCGGCGCCAGAAGTCGGGGGTGTCGGTGGCCCAGGAGTAGGTGTGCAGGACCTCGGCCACGATCTTGTCGTCCTCGGCGCCGAACAGGTAGGAGGCGGAGCCGGCGGCGGCCGAGTACTCGAGGGCGTCGCCGGGCGCGCCCTGGGAGGTGTCGGCCCCGATGCCGAGGCCGTAGCGGATCTCGCCGGCCTTGACCAGCGAGTAGGCCAGGTAGAGGCCCTCGGTGCCCGCCTTGCACGCGAACTCGAGGTCCGCGATGCGCACCACCGGCACGGCGCCGATCGCCTCGGCGACCACGGTGCCCGACGGCTTGACCGCATAGGGGTGCGACTCCGAGCCGACGTAGACGCAGCCGATGTCCGCCGGGTCGATGCCGGCGCGGGCGATCGCGCTGCGCGCGCTCTCGACCGACATCGTGATGGTGTCCTCGTCCGCCCCGGGCACCGACTTCTCGTAGAGCTGGAGGCCGCGCTTGTAGGAGGGCGCGTCGGCGCCCCACACCTTGGCGATCTCCTCGACCTTGATCCGCCGTCTCGGGATGAACGCGCCGTAACCGATGATTCCGACGGCCATGCTCCCTCCAGCTCGTGGGATGGGTTCGCTCGGGCCTTTCGCGATACCGACGCGGGCAAGTCTACACAGGCGCGGCCGGAGGTGTAAAGGAATACAATCCACCTGCTGGAGGTCAGCAATGGGCAACCGGGACATGCGCGGCGGCAACTATGCGGCGGAGCTGCAGTCATCGAAGGTCTACCGGAAGCGCCGGAGACGCCTCGCCGAGGCGGTCGGCCGCGGCACGGTGGTGCTGTGGGGCGCGGGCGATGACCGCGGCTATGGCGACGTCGGCACCTTCCGGCAGAGCCCCGACTTCTTCTACCTGACCGGGGTCGAATTGCCGAACGCGGTGCTCGTGCTGCGCCCGGAGGAGAAGGCTGAGTTCCTGTTCCTGCCGCCCCGCAACGAGAACGTCGAGCGCTGGACCGGACCCAAGTTCGGGCCGGGGGACGAGGCCGCGGAGCAGCTCGGCGTCGACCAGGTGCTGTCCAGGGATCCCTACGAGGTGGTGCTCGACGCCCGGCGCCGGCCGATGCCGGGCTTCGAAGGGCGCCTGGCGGGCTGGCTCGGCGATCCCGCGGCGCTGCTTTGGACCCAGCTGCCCGGGGTCGCCACGGCCGCGCCACTGCCGGCCACCCACCGCTACCTGGCCGCGCTGCGCGAGCGCCTGCCGAGCTTCGAGGTCCGCGACCTCGGCGATCAGCTGGCGAAGCTGCGCATGGTCAAGGACACCGGTGAGATCGCGCTGCTTCGCAAGGCGGTCGCGGCCACCGTCGAGGGCCACCGCCGCGCCGCCCGGATGATCCGGCCCGGCGTGAAGGAGGGCGCCGTGGACGGTGCGGTGTACGCCGCCTTTCGCGAGAAGGGCGCCGAGAGCGTCGCTTTCCCGTCGATCGTCGGGTCCGGCGTCAACGCCACCACCCTGCACTACGACCAGAACGTGGACGTCTGCGCGGACGGCGAGCTGGTCGTGGTCGACATCGGCGCCCGCTACGGCTACTACTGCGGCGACCTGACCCGCACCTTCCCGGTCAACGGCCGCTTCAGCAACCGCCAGCGCGCGATCTACGACCTCGTCCTGCGGGCGCACGACCGGGTCGCCGACGCCATCCGGCCCGGGGTCACCATCTTCGAGCTGCGCAAGGTCGTCTACGAGACGTTCCAGAACTCGAAGCTGCGGGACAGCCGGGGCGAGCGGCTCGGCCAGTACTTCATCCACGGGCTCGGCCACTTCCTCGGGCTGGAGGCGCACGACCCGGGCGGCGACAACGTGATTCTGGAGCCGGGCATGGTGATCACCAACGAGCCCGGCATCTACATCCCGGACGAGGGTCTCGGCGTGCGCATCGAGGACAACCACCTCGTCACCGCCGACGGCAACGAGAACCTGGCGGCCGCGCTGCCGACGCGTGCCAGGGACGTCGAGGCCATGATGAGGGGGTAGGCCGAGGCGTTCGCGATCGCTTCGGCCGTCCTACGGGATCGCGCCGGTTCTGCCGTCGCGCTCCCCGAGGTTGCCACCCCTGACACTTTCGAGTCTTGACGGCTCCGGATGACCGCCGGCGGGGGTCCGAAAGTGTCACGAGTGGCACGCCCGCTCAGCGCGCTGATCGACGGTCTGCCGCGTTGCCGCGCGAGGGTAGAGCAGCTTCGACTTTCGACGAGCGCCGTTTCACGAGGCCAACTCCCTCGGAGAACCCTATACTTCAGCTCATGGAGGAAGTGCGAAGAACGGCGGGTCCGGGCCGGTCGTGGTGGCTCGCGCTTGCCGCTCTGGCGCTGCTGACGCCGTGGGCGGGCTGGCAGTTCCCGGTCTGGGCCGGTGCGGCGACCACGGCGCTCCTGCTGGTTCTCGCCCGGCCTCGCGGACGCGGCTGGCTGCCGTTCCTCGCGGTCGGCATCGGGCTGGCGGCGGCGGTGGTCGGCGCCGGTCGCCCGCCGGCGCCCGGGCGACTGACCGCGCAGCTCGACGATCACGTTCGCGAGTTGCTCCGCACCGCCGAGCGGTCGGCGACCGACCCGGAGCTGTTACGCCTGTTCGCGGCCAGCGGTGAGGCCCTCGATCCGCTGCGACCATTCGCAATCCTCGACCGCAGGGTCGGCGGCCGGCCGGGGCGGACGGCCTACCTCGCCGACGACCGTGGCCTGCTCGTGGCGTGGGGCGGCGAGGAGCGCTCGTACCCCCACGGAGTGCGCCCGCTCGGTGAGCGACGGCCGGGGGTGGTGTGGTCGGCGCGCGGGGCCGTGCTCTATGTGCGCGAGCCGGTGCTGGTCGAGGGCCGCCTGGTCGGCGCGGTCACGGTGGCCGACTGGACGCCCCTCGAAGAAGCGGCCGTGTGGGGCATGCGGGCGCCGTTGGGACGCAAGTTGGTGCTCGGCCAGCGCGCTCACGACCAGCAGCTGCTGAGGCCTTCATCAATGGCCGGGATCGAGTTGCCGGTGGGCCTTGGAGCGGCCGACAGCCGGCGGGAGGCGGTGCGGACGCTGGCGTGGATCGTGATGGCGCTTGGCGCGATCGGCTGGCGCCCGCAGCTGGCGTGGCTGGCTGTGGTCGCCGCAGCCGCCGCGTATCTGGACGGGCCGGGAAGCCAGGCCGGCCTCGGCGCAGCGGTCGTCGTGCTGGCGGCCGGACTCGCGGTGGGGCGATCGGCACGCGCGATGCCGAGGGCTGGTGCGCGCCTGCTGGTGGCCGGGTTCGCGGTGGCGACGGTCGCCTGCGTCCTCGGCGTCGGCGAGTTCTCACACTCGCCGTTACCGTCCCACCTCCTCCAGCCCGGTTGGGGCGGGGTGTGGATGCTGGGGTTGGCGCTCGCGGTATCGGGCTGGCCCGGCCTGGTGGATCGAGATTCGCTCCGCCTCGAGCTCCGACTGGCGGTGGCGGGGGGCATTGCGCTGCTCGGCCTGGCGCTGGAGGCGGCGCGGGTGCCGCTCGAGCTGTCCCGGGCCGCGCGCGATGGGGGCAGCGTGGTGCTGCCGCGCGGCGAGGTCGACCTTGCCGCGGTGCTCCCTGCGGCCCCCGCGGCGTGCCGGCTCGACGATGCCGCGCCGGCCCTCGCCGAGCGCTGGGGGCTGCCGCGCTGGCGGACGGCCTCGCAGCTGCGGCTCGTCGACGCCTCGGCCTTCGAGCTGTCGGGGTGGGGTGATCTGTCGCCGGCGGGCGACAGCGTGCGGCGGATCCGGCAGTGGCAGCTCCCGGACCCGCCCGGCGCCCGGCTCGAGCTGTGGTCGGCCACCGAGCCGTGGAGCATGCTCAACGACTGGGACAGCGGCCAGCCGCTCGGCGCCGCCCGCCTGCAGCCGGTGTGGTTTGCTGCGCTGACCCGCTCCGGCACCGTGGCGGCCACTCTGCACCCGGAGATCACCGACCTCGACGCTGCGACGGCCGGCAGGCTGTACCACGCCGGTGGTGGCTGGGCCTGGATGCGCGTCGGCGGCGATGGCGCGCTGAGCCGGTTTGAACGCCGTGGCGAGTGGCTGGTGGCGGCGATTGGCCGCTACCCGTCCCCGGTGGTGTGGGTGCTGCGGACGGCGATCGGCGGCCTGTGGGCTCTGGCCGGCCTGCTGGTCGCGCTGCCGCCGGCGTTGCGGCGGGAGCAGGCGTCGACGTTCGGTGGCCGGCTGCGGTTGCTCGTGGCCGGGGGCGTGGTCATGCCGCTGGCGGTGCTGACGGTCTTCCTCCATCTCCGGCTGCAGGGGGAGGCCGAGCGCTTCGATCAGGTCGTCGGCCTCGACGCTCTCGCGGCTGCCCGCTACACCGCGAACCAGCTGAGCGGCGGGTTTGCGGTCGACGACGAGATTGCCCGCTGGGTGTCGACGGGATGGCGCGGCGAGGTACTGCTGTTCGAGGGGTCGGACGTGGTCGCCGTGTCGCGCCCCGACCTGTTGGCCACCGGGGCGCTGCCGCAGCTTCCCCCTCCGGCCGGGCTGCGGTCCTACCTGATCGGCCGCGACGACGCGGTGGTCGTGCGGTCGGGCGACACGTTGGTGGCGGCGGGCCCGGTCGAGCTGGAGGGACGGCGACTGCTGCTCGAGCTGGTTCGCCTCGACCCGCGGCTCGCAGACTCGACGCTGGCGGCGGTCGACTGGCTGCTCACTGGAGCCCTGCTCGCGGCCGTGCTGGCCCTGGCCCTGACGTCGCGCATCGAGCAGCGCCTCAGCGTGTCGCTGCGCGACCTGGTGCTGCTGGCGCGAAGGCTGCTCCACGGCGAGCCGCTGCCCGAGGTGCGGCGGCCGGTGGAGACCGATCTCGCCGAGGTGCTCGACGCCGTTCGCTCGATGAACGAGGAGGTCCAGCGCCGGGAGACCAGCCTGCGGTCGCAGGAGGAGCTGCTGCGGATCACCCTGTCGACCCTCGCGCCGGCCGTGATGGTGCTCGAGCCGGGCGGCGAGCTGCACTTTGCCAACCCGAGCGCCGAGGCGCTGCGCGCCGAGCACGGGCGGCGGCTGCTCGAGGTGGTCCACGCCGTTGCCGCCCGCGGGAGCCGGGACGGCGCCCTGCCGGCGGAGACGGTGCAGCCGGTCCCCGGCCAGGACACGACCTGGCGGGTGGGGGTGGCGGGTGTGCCGCTGCCCGACGGCAGCCGCGGGCTGGTGGCCGTCGTGGACGACGTCACCGACGTAGTCCGGATGGACCGGCTGCGGCAGCTCAACCAGCTCGCGCGGATCGTGGCCCACGAGGTCAAGAACCCGCTGACCCCGATCCGGCTTTGGGTCCAGGAGCTCGAGGCGGCGCGGCGCGCCGGCCATCCGAACTTCGAGGAGCTGACCGGCGATGCCTGCCGCGAGATCGCGCTGCAGGTCGACCGCCTCCAGGACACAGCGAACTCGTTCTCGAACCTGGTCGCGCTCGAGCGCTGGCAGTCCGAGGTCATCGATCCCGGCGAGCTCGTGGCTGACACCCTGGGTGGGCTCACGATCTACCAGCGGCGGGGGATCGAGCTGGTCGCCGACCTGGCCGAGGGCGATGACTGCGGCGTCCGCGCCGACCGGCAGTGGCTGCAGCGCGCGCTCGGCAACCTGGTCAAGAACAGCGTCGACGCGATCGGCGACGCCAGCGGCGAGGTGAGGGTGCGGGTGCGCCGCGCCGGCGACGTGGTGACCCTCGAGGTCGAGGACACCGCGGGCGGCCTGCCCGATCGCCAGCTCCAGGACCTGTTCTCACCGCACTTCTCGACGACCACCGCGGGCAGCGGCCTCGGCCTGGCGCTGGTTCACCAGGTCGTGACCCGCTGCCACGGCCGGGTCACCGCCGCCAACGGTGAACGCGGCCTCGTCGTGCGGCTCGAGCTGCCGGCCGTGGACCCGGGCCTCTGATACCATCTGGCCATGCGTTGGATGCCGGCCGCGGCGATCGTCGTGCTCGTGGCGTCGGCCTGCGGCGACGGCGGGCGCCAGGCCCCATCGACGGACCTCGCGCCTGAGCCGCGGCGGGCCGTCGTCTGGGTGTCGGAGGGCGGGCTCGACGAGATCACCGCGGCCGAGTTGGCGCGAGTCGGCATCGACGAGGTCGTGGTGCGCCGCGGGGTCGTCGACCTCGCGGGCGAGGCGCCGGTCATCAGGTTCGACCCGAGGCCGCCGATCGCCGGCGGGTTGCCGGCCGGCTGCCTGCTCGCCGTCGAGGGCGCTCGCGAGGGGCTCGACGCCGCCGCGGCGGCCTCGGTGTGGCGGGCGGTGATGGCCGAGGAGGCGGGAGCGCCACCGGCCGAGATCGTGCTCGACCTCCCCGACCTGCCGCCCGGCACCGCGGACTTCGTGGCTCGGCTGGCAGCCTCCGCGGGGGTGCCGGTCGTCCCGGTGCTGACCGTAAACCAGCTCGGCCAAGAAGAGGGCCGGCTGGTTGCGGCCGCCGCCGGTCGCTGCATGGTTCCGGCGTTCGGGACCGGGCACCGGGATCTGCGCGGCGCAGGCGAGGGCGGGACGCTCCCGCTCGCTAAGAAGCTCGAGCCGTTGGTCGGGCTCGGGGTCGGCGTCCGGATCGGGATCGCCCTGACGCCCGTCGTGCAGCCGGCACTCGGCGGGTGGGGCGATGACCTGGGCCCGCTGACCGAGCCGGAGAACGCGGAGGTGAGGACCTCGTCCGGGCTCGACCGCACCTTCGTCGTGCGGCAGTCGCTTGAGTGGTCGGGCCGCCGCTGGACACCCGGCGAGGCATTGGCGATCCGGTGGTGGGACGCCTCCCGCCTCCACGCGAGCCTCGCCGAGATCGACCATGTGACGCTGCCGGAGATCGTCGGCTGGGACCTGGTGCCGCTGCCGCCGGCGGGTGCGCGGCTGGGCCTCGGCGAAGAGGCGTTGATCGGCTACCTGGCGGGCGAGGGGCCGGCCCCGGAGTTGCGCTGCGAGCTGGCTCGATCGGGCGGGACGGTCCGGGTGACCTTGACCAACAGCGGGCCCTTCACGTCGGCGGTCTCGGGCGTCAGCAACTGGCTCGAGATTGCAGCGTCGCAGGGGTCGGTGGTGGTCAGCGATCGAGGGTCGTTCGACTCGATCGAGCTCGGCACCCGCCAGGGGGGGGAGTGGAAAGTGCTGGTCGGCGAGGTTGCCGATGCCGTGCGGTTTCGCGAAACCCACATCGGCCCCGGCGAGCAGCTGACCACCGGTTCGGTGCGGCTGACGGCGACCCGCGCCCAGCCACGCGTGCGCTGGCACGTCCTGCTCAGCTCCGGGCAGGAAGTCTCGGGTGAGCTGACGCCGCAGTGACCGCCGACGTGACGAGGGCCCGGGCACTGGATGGGCTCAGATTCGTTCGCAGGCAAACGGGAATATGTCGCGTCCCTGGTCCCGGTACTTGTGCTCGAAGCCGCTGACCGGCAGCGCGGCGAACGCCGCCGCAGCGTCGATCGCGCGCAGCGCCGGCACGCCGGCCAGCACCTCGGCAATGACGGCGGCATAGCCCTCGTGGTCGGTCTTGATCAGGAGGCGGCCGCCGGACCGGATCGCCGCGGCCATGGCGGCGGTGCTGTCGAGCGTCATCAGCCGCCGCTTGTGGTGCCGCTTCTTCGGCCACGGGTCCGGGAAAAGGACGAACAGAGTGTCGACCGAGGACGGCCGCAGCAGCCGGAACAGGAGGTCCTCAGCCGTCGTGCGCAGCAGCCGGATGTTGGCCAGCCCGTGCTTGGCGGCCCGCTCGCAGCATAGCTTGTGGTATGCCCCGGCGCGCTCCACCGCGAGCAGGTTGCGCTCCGGTCGACCCGCGGCCAGGGCGAGCAGGAAGCGGCCCTTGCCGGACCCGATCTCGACATCGGTCGCGGCCTCGCGCCCGAACAGCTCGCGCCAGTCGAGCGGTACTGTGACCGCGTTGAGGTCGATGTCGATCATGGAGCGGTCGGGTCTGCCTGGCCGTCCTCGAGGCCCAGGTGGACCAGCCGGATGCCCGCCTCGCGGGCGAACTCGAGCACCCGGTCATCGCGGTAGAACTCGCCGTAGTAGACGGTCTGGATGCCGGCGTTGGCGATCAGCTTGAAGCAGTTGAAGCACGGCGAGGCGGTGACATAGACCTCCGCATCCTCCAGCCGGACCCCGTGTCGCGCGGCCTGGACCAGGGCGTTGGCCTCGGCGTGGACCGTCCGGATGCAGTGGTTGTTCTCCATCAGGCAGCCCGACTCGGTGCAGTGCGACCCGCCGCGGATCGACCCGTTGTAGCCGGTCGAAAGGATGGTCTTGTCGCGCACGATCACCGCGCCGACGTTCTTGCGCGGGCAGGTCGAGCGGGTGGCCACCTGCACGGCGAGGTTCATGAAGTAGCGGTCCCAGCTCACGCGCTGCATGGGGGAGGAGTATACCTCGATGCCTTCGCAAAGGGGTTTGGGATCAGGGGTTAGGGGGCAGGACGCTGAGATCGACCGCTCGCTGCCACGCCAGGAGGTCGAGCAACGAGGAAACCTGCTGACTCACACGCGCTCCGACGCCATTCACAAGGGCGGCTCGCCATGTATCGCGTCAATTCGCTTTGCCCTCGACGCTGCATGCCGATCGGCATCGCTGAATGGCGAGCCAGAGGCGAAAGCCGTCGGTCCTCTCACCCCTCATCCCTAACCCCTAACCCCTCCTCGGTTTACACCAGCTCCGACGCCGCGAAGAAGAACGCGACCTCGATCGCCGCATTCTCCGCCGAGTCCGACCCGTGGATGGCGTTGCGCTCGATGGATGTGCCGTAGGCGGCGCGGATCGTGCCCTCGGCCGCGTCGGCGGGGTTGGTCGCGCCCATCACCGCGCGCAGGTGGTGCACGGCGTCGGCCCGCTCCAGGCACATCACCCACACCGGTCCCGAGGTCATGTAGGCGACGAGGCTGCTGTAGAAAGGGCGCTCCCGGTGCACCGCGTAGAACGCGCCGGCCTGGGCCTGGGTCAGCCGCAGGGAACGGGCGGCGACGATCCGGAACCCCTCGCGCTCGAGGTGGGCGATGATATTGCCGATGTTGCCGTTCTCCACCGAGTCCGGCTTGATGATGGTCAGGGTGCGCTGGGTCATGGGTCCTCCTGGCTGCGAGCTGGCGCCACTCCGCTGCCCTCGACAGGTGGCGGGCGCGAGGCGGCGCGCCGGGGATCTTACACGACCTCGGCTGCCCGGTCGCCGGTCCGCCCGACTATCATGGTCGGCGAGGGAGGCGCGAGTGGCCGCGGAGCGGACGCAACGGACGGCAGCATGAGGATTCTCGCCGGCGACATCGGTGGCACCACGACCCGGCTCGCGCTTTTCGACGGCCGGGGAGCTCGGCTGCGCAAGCTGGCCGAGGCGATGTTCCCGAGCCGCGACTGGCCGTCGCTCGACGGGCCGGTGGCCGCTTTCCTGGCTGAGGCCGGCACGAGCTGCAGTCGAGCCGGGTTCGGCCTGGCCGGCCCGGTGCAAGGCCGTGTAGTCCGCATCACCAACCTGCCGTGGGTGGTGGAGGCCGACGCGCTCGCCCAACGCTTCGGGTTCGAAGAGGTCGCTTTGGTCAACGACCTCGAGGCGGCGGCGTGGGGGATCGCAGACGTCAGCGGGGACGAGGTGCGCGTCCTGCAGACCGGGCGGCCGGGCGCGGTCGGCAACGCGGCGGTGGTCGCGGCCGGCACCGGGCTCGGCGTGGCCGGGATGTTCTGGGACGGCCGGCGCCATCACCCGTTCGCCTGCGAGGGAGGCCACTCCGGCTTCGCGCCGACCGGCGACGTGGAGCTGGCACTGCTGCGGCGCCTCGAGGCGGCCCACGGCCGGGTGAGCTGGGAGAGGGTGGTGTCCGGGCCCGGGGTGGTCGCTATCCACGACGCCCTCGTGGCCGGGGAAGGAGGTGCGCCGGCAGCTGGCGAGCACGGCGCCGACGACGCGGCAGCGGCGATCGCGGCTGCGGCTGCGGCCGATCCCGGCGGAACGGCGGCCCGAGCGGTCCGTCGGTTCGCCGGCCTGTACGGCGCCGTGGCCGGCGACATCGCGCTCACCATGATGGCGACCGGCGGCGTCTGGCTCGCCGGCGGCATCGCCCCGAAGCTGCTGGCGGTCCTCGAGGAGGGCGGGTTCGTGGACCGTTTCCTGGCCAAGGGCCGGATGCGGCCGCTGCTCGAAGCGATCCCGGTGCGGGTGGTGCTCAAGGGCGACCTCGCGCTGTGGGGCGCCGCGCGCTGCGCGCAGCGCCACCGCTCCGGGCGCGCCTGACGGCCGAGGAGGAGACATGCGTCGGTGGATGGTGGCGCCGGCTGTCTCTGCCACTTGGTTGTCCGGGCCTGTTCAACTTTCGCAGGATCCGGTAACATTAAGAGCAGCATCTCGGTCATCACGGACCCTGGCGGCTGCTCTTCAGGGAGGAGAGAGGCCATGTGCACAATCCACCGCCGCAGCTGGAAGAAATCTGTCGTGCTCGCTGTGACCGGGGCCGCGCTGGCGCTGCCGTCGGTCGTGGCGGCGGACACCACGCCGTTGGTCGGTCCGACGCGCGCAGGCGAGGTCGCGCCGGCCAACGTCAGGGCCGGTTTCTCGCACGACACCTCTCAGCTCCGGATGGTCACCCACCCTGGCGCCTCGGTCATCTTCGTCCACTTCCGCGACCTGACGCTGGCACCCGGCGTCGAGCTGGTGATCTCCGATGCCTGGCAGGAGAATTCGCACAACTATCCGGGCACCGGCTTCTCGGCCGACGGGACGCCGGGCTTGTGGGCCCTCGGGCTTCCGGGCGACACGGCGGTGATCGAGCTGCGAGTGGTCGATCCGGCGCTCTCCGCCGATCTTGCGGGCTCGGGCTTCGTCGTCGACCGCTATGCCTGGGGCTATCCCGGCGGCGGTGGCGTCCCCGAGACGGTGTGCGGTGCGGATGATCGGGACGACGTCGAGTGCTACCACGACGCGTACCCGACCGAGTTCGAGCGCTCGCACGCGGTGGCCAGGCACTACCGGATCGAGTCACCGTACGTCTACCTCTGCACGGCTTGGCGGGTCGGCCCCGGGGACACCATGTTCACCAACCAGCACTGCATCGAACAGCAGAGCTGGCTGACCGCCTCGCAGTTCTTCTTCAACTATGAGCGCGTTGAGTGCCACGGCGGCACCAACAAGCCGCCGACGATCGTGACCGGCAACACGCTGCTGTTCGCCAACTGGGCCTTCGACTTCGCCCTGTTCACGATCAACAACCCGTCGGCGGTCGAGCAGTACGGCTACCTCGAGCTCGACATTCGGACCCCCGTGCTCGGCGAGGAGATCTACATGGCGGGCCACCCGGACGGGAACCCCAAGATCTTTGCGCTTGAAAGCGATTTCAACACGGGCGGCCTGTGCGTCATCGATGACGCGATTCGCAACGGCAACACGTCGAACTCGGACACGGGGTATTACTGTGACACCTCTGGCGGGCAGTCGGGTTCGCCAGTGCTCGCCCGCTCGAGCCACAAGGTGATCGCGCTGCACCACTTCGGCCTTCCGGCGGGTGTGCCGTGCGGTGGCGACGACATGAACGCTGGAGTCCGGATCGACCGGATCTGGCCCTACGTGGCGGCGTACCTGCCGTGGATTTTCGAAGACGGCTTCGAGTCCGGCGACATGAGCGCGTGGTCGACGACGGTGCCATAGCGAGGATCTAGATCCTGGTCGGGCGGGGGCGGGGGCGCTGCCCCGCGCTGGGACGGCCTGTCCCAGCCTCGAACACCAGGCGGCCGGCGCCGGCCCGGGCCGAGCGCTGCCGTCTGGCATCCGATTTGCTTTCGCCTTGAGGCGGAGGCAGGCAGCATGCGCGAACGACGCCGCAGTCCCCGGTACCAGGCAGACCTGGAAATCTACGCCCGCATCAAGTCGTCGATCCCGGTCCGGATCGTCGACGTGTCGGGCCACGGCATGATGGTCGAGTCGAGCTCGGCGGTGCCTCCGGCCGGCGCGTGCGACCTCTGGGTGCCGGGCGACAACGGCGACGTCAAGCTCCGCGTCCGCGTGCAGCGCAGCCGCGCGCAGTTCGTCAACGGCGTCAACGGTGGCCGTGGGCTCGTCTATCGCTCGGGGCTCGAGTTCCTCGAGATGGACGAACCGGCGCGCACGGCCCTCGAGTCGATCCTGCGCCAGCTCGGCGGCACCCTCGAGGAGTGCGGCCCGATCGCTGCCTCGGTGAGCGCCGCGAGCGACGAGGACGAGCGGGCCTTCCGGGCCTCTGGGGTTGTCTAGGAGCGTGTGGGGCATAGGCCCCTGTGCGTGCTCCTGATGTCCGTTGCGGGTGGCCTCGGCCCGCACGCTCCTCGGGATGCACTGCGCGCATCCTGACGATGGGGAGATGCCGGCGTCGCTGATGTGCGAGTACTGCCGCGGGATCTACTCGTCGCGCAAGATTGCGGCGGCCGCCGCACGTGGCGAACCGGGGGCCAGCCCGCCGCGCCCGAGGTCGACAGCTTGAGCGTCATGAAAGAGAATGAGCGTTCAGGCTGTTGCTGATCGGGAGGCTGGAGGTTCCCCCCACACAGTGCCGACCGACGACAGACGGCAGGCTCTCTCCCGCGACGAGGCGCGCGCCCGGGCCGGGTTGATTGCGTTTCCGGAGCGCGGCGGCGGCCCGCATCTGGATCGGATCGGCCTCGAGCCGGAGTTCTTCCCGATCCGCCGCGACCGGGACGGGCGCCCGGCCGGCCGCCTCCCGCTGCGCGGCGACTCCACTCCCGGGGTCCTCGGGATCGTCGATGAGCTGGCGTGCTCGACTCGCGAGGTTGGCAGCCGTCAGGGGGGCCCGGTCGGGCCATGGGAGTACCCCCTCCTGCGCGGAGACGGGCGCTTGACCTTCGAGCCGGGCGGCCAGGTCGAGCACTCGACCACGGTCTATCCGACGGTCCGCGAAGCCCTCGACGGCGGCCGCCGGGTGCTCGGCCTCCTGCGCCATGCGTTCGCCGCGCACGACGTCGTGCTCGCGGCGGCAGGCATCGACATCTGGCACGACATCGAGACGGTGCCGCAGCAGCTGCCCTTCGGCCGCTACACCGCGCAGGCCGCCTACTACGACCGCCGCGGCACCGCCGGCCGGATCATGATGCGCCACACCGCGAGCCTGCAGATCAACCTCGACCTCGGGCCGGAGGGGGTGTGGCAGGAGCGGTGGCTGGCGGCGAACCTCATCAGCCCGCTGATCACCGCGAGCTTCGCCTGCTCGCCGGGCGACGGCTGGGCGTCGAGCCGGGGTCGCGCCTGGCAGGAGCTCGATCCTTCGCGGAGCGGCTTCCCGAAGTTGCTGTTCGCCGGCGACATTGACGATCCGCGCGAGCAGTGGGCCGAGGCGGCCCTGGCCGCCGACGTCATGCTGTTCCGCGGGCCCGAAGGCGTCTGGGATCCCGGCAGCCCCGGCTTCAGCTTCGGCCAGTGGCTCGCGGACGGCCACCCCCGGCACGGCTGGCCGACGCGCGCCGACCTCGACTACCACCTGTCGACCCTGTTCTTCGAGGTGCGCCCGCGCGGCTTCCTCGAGCTGCGGGCCGGCGAGCAGCTCCCGGACTGCTGGCGCGCCGCGCAGGTCGTGCTGACGAGCTCGGCCGTCTACGATGACGTCGCCCGCCGCGCGATCGTCGAGCGGATGGCGCCCCACACGGCGAGGCTGCCGGAGCTCTGGCGCCGCGCGGCCGAGCACGGCGTGGCCGATGCCGAGCTGCGCGAGCTCGCGGCGGCGACCTGGCACGATGCGGTGCGCGGCGCCGAGCGGCTGCCGGGGGGTTGGGTCGGCGCCGACGGGCTCGCGTGCGCGCGTCGCTTCCTCGACCAGGTCACCGGTCGCGGGCTGACGCCGGCGGATCGGCTGCGCGAGCTGCACGACGAGGACCCGGCGCGATCGCTGGCCTGGGCCGCGTCACAGGGTCCCACCGGCTGATCCGCTTGCTATCCTGTCCCGGGCCGACACCGGACCGGCGAACGGAGGCAGAGATGTTGTTCGACAGCGAGCTCGACCGTCTCGTCCGGGCAGGGACGCCGCTGACCGAAACGCCCCAGTGGCGGGCACTGGCAGAGCACTGGCGCCGGATCTGCGGGCTCGAGATGCGCGCGATGTTCGCCGAGGACCCGGCGCGCTTCCGGCGCTTCTCGGTGGCCATCGACGGGCTGCTCTTCGACTACTCGAAGAACCGGATCACCGAGGAGACGCTGCGCCTGCTGCTCGCGCTGGCCGAGGCCTCCGGCCTGCCGGAGGCCGCCGCCGCCATGACCGCCGGTGAGGCCATCAACTGGACCGAGCGGCGGGCAGTGCTCCACACGGCGTTGCGCAACCGGTCCAACCGGCCGGTCCTGGTCGCCGGCCGCGACGTCATGCCGGAGGTGAACGCCGTGCTCGAGCGCATGCGGCGTTTTGCGACCGCGATCCGCGACGGTTCGCACCGCGGCGCCACCGGCCTGCCGATCCGCACCGTGGTCGACATCGGCATCGGCGGCTCGCACCTCGGTCCCGAGATGATCACGCAGGCGCTGCGCCCGTTCCACGACGGGCCGGCAGTGCGCTTCGTCTCCAACGTCGACGCGACCGACTTCGTCGAAGCGGTGCGCGGGCTGAACCCGGCCGAGACCCTGTTCATCGTCGCCTCGAAGACCTTCACCACCCAGGAGACGATGACCAACGCGGCCAGCGCGCGGCACTGGCTGGTCGACGGGGTGGGGGACGCCTCGGCGGTGGCGCGCCACTTCGCGGCGCTGTCCACCAACCGTGAGGCGGTGGCGGCCTTCGGCATCGACCCCGAGAACATGTTCGAGTTCTGGGACTGGGTCGGCGGCCGCTACTCGAGCTGGTCGGCGATCGGGCTGCCGGTGGCGGTCGCGATCGGCTTTCCGCGCTTCGAGGAGCTGCTCGAGGGCGGCCACGCCATGGACCGCCACTTCCTCGAGGCGCCGCTCGAGCGCAACATCCCGGTCCTGATGGCCGTGCTTGGCGTCTGGTACGCGAACTTCGTCGGCGCCGCGAGCCACGCGGTCCTGCCCTACGACCAGTACCTGGCCCGCCTCCCGGCCTACCTGCAGCAGGCCGACATGGAGTCGAACGGCAAGTCGGTCGACCGGGACGGCCGGCGCGTCGACTACTCAACCGGACCGATCCTCTGGGGCGAGCCTGGCACCAACGGCCAGCACGCCTTCTTCCAGCTCATCCACCAGGGGACCCGGCTGGTGCCCTGCGACTTCATCGGCTGCGCGCGCTCGCACAACCCGCTTGCGGACCATCACCCCAAGCTGATCGCGAACATGATCGCGCAGTCCGAGGCGCTGATGGTCGGCAGGACGCGTGAGGAGGCGCGGGCCGAGCTCGTGCGGCGCGGCCTCTCCGCGGGGCAGGTGTCGGAGCTGCTGCCCCACCTGGTCTTCGAGGGCAACCGTCCCAGCAACACCATCCTGCTCGATGAGCTCACGCCGCGCACGCTCGGGCTGCTGATCGCCGCCTACGAGCACAAGATCTTCACCCAGGGCGTGATCTGGCGGGTCAACAGCTTCGACCAGTGGGGGGTCGAGCTCGGCAAGGTGCTGGCGACGCGGATCCTCGACGAGGAGCGTCGCCTGCTCGCGGGTGACGAGATGGAGCTCGCGGGGCACGATGCGTCCACCGCGGGGCTGCTGCGGGCCTTCGCCGAGAAGGCGAGGCGGTGAGCCTCCGCGGGCATTCCGGCCCCCGCAGCCAGCTCGTCCCCGCTTGTCACGGCGGAGCCCAGGGCGAAGCCGGATTCCCGTTTCCGCTTGTCACGGCGGAGTGACGGCGTAGCCCTCTGGGCGAAGCCGCAAGCCCCGGGCGACCTGTCACGGCGACTTGTCACGGCGCAGCCAAAGGTGAAGCCGGAAGCGGAACGCGACCTGTCACGGCGAAGCGGAACGCGACCTGTCACGGCGAAGCGGAACGCGACCTGTCACGGCGAAGCGGAACGCGAAGCCGGAAGCCGGAAGCCGGAAGCCGGAAGCCGGATTCCCGTTCCTGAAACCGGTACAATCGCGCCGGGAGGATCTCGGTATGCTCGAGCTCCGCTGGCGCGCGCGCGTTTTCGGGTCGATGAGTCCGTTGCTGGCTCTCGCACTCGCGGCACCTTCGGTCGTGGTCGCGGCCGGCAGCGACGGGCGGCCGGCTCCGGCGAGCCCGACCGCCGCGGTGGCCGCCGGTGATCGCCAGCCCCTGGAGCAGCTCGACGATCCCTTCGTGCCGGTCGCCAAGGAAGCGCGACGGACCAGCCCCGCCGGCCGCTGGACCTTCGGCAGCTACCAGAGCATCCAGGTCAACGTCGACGAGAACGGCAACAACATCGTCGGCGACGCCGCCAACGAGCCCTCGATCGCGGTCGACCCGACCCAGCCGAACCGGATGGCCATCGGCTGGCGCCAGTTCGACACCATCGCCAGCAACTTCCGCCAGGCCGGCGTCGGCTACACGAGCGACGGCGGGCGGTCGTGGACCTTCCCCGGCGTCCTCGACCCTGGGGTGTTCCGCTCCGATCCCGTGCTCGAGGCCGCGGCGGACGGGACCTTCTACTTCAACAGCCTGAGCGTGAACGGCAACTACTGGTGCGATGTGTTCACCTCGGGCGATACCGGCTCGACCTGGGGCCCGCCGGTGTACGCGTACGGCGGCGACAAGGCCTGGATGGCGGTGGACCGCACCGGCGGCATCGGCGATGGCAATATCTACGCCGCCTGGGACTACGCTGGCTGCTGCGACGACAACTGGTTCAACCGCTCGGTCGACGGCGCCCAGAGCTTCGAGTACCCGGTGCCGATCCCGAGCTTTCCGTACTGGGGCGTGACCGCGGTGGGCCAGGACGGCACGGTCTACGTGGCGGGCACCACGAGCTACGGTGTCGACGACGCCTTCGCCGTCGCCGTGTCGACGACGGTCGCGGACCCGGGCCTTCCGATGGGCTTCGACGCCTCCTCCCCGGTGGTTCTTGGTGGTGCGCTCGAGTACGGGGTCGACCCGGGCCCGAACCCCGGCGGCCTGCTCGGCCAGGTGTGGATCGCGGTCGACCACTCGGGTGGTGCGACCGCCGCCAACGTGTACGTGCTCGCGTCGGTCAATCCGCCGGGCGCCGACCCGCTCGACGTGCACTTCGTCCGTTCCACCGACGGTGGCGCCACCTGGTCGGCGCCGGTGCGCGTCAACGACGACCCTGCCGGCATCAACGCCTGGCAGTGGTTCGGGACGATGGCGGTGGCGCCCAACGGCCGCATCGACGTCATCTGGAATGACAGCCGCAACGACCCGGGCGGCTTCGACTCGCAGCTGTACTACGCGTTCTCGCTCGACGGCGGCGTGACCTGGTCGGCGAACGAGCCGCTGTCGCCGGCGTGGAACCCCAACCTCGGCTGGCCCGACCAGAACAAGATCGGCGACTACTACGACATGGCGTCCGACCTGGTCGGCGCCCACGTCGCCTACGCCGCCACCCTCAACGGCGAGCAGGACGTCTACTACCTGCGGATCGGCGACTACGACTGCAACGGGAACGGCGTCGGCGACACGATCGACATTTCCAGCGGCACCTCCGTCGACCTCAACGACAACGGCATTCCCGACGAGTGCGAAGGCCTGGCGGTCTTCAGCGACGGCTTCGAGGCCGGGGACACCTCGGCGTGGTCGGCGACGGTGCCGTGACGACGGGATAGGGGCTGAGGTGATAGCGGTTAGGGGTGAGGGCCCTGCCCACCCGGCCTCGACCTCGGGCGACAGAACAAACCGCCCCGGAGGGCACTGAGAGCGATCGTCTTGTGGGGTAGCCATCCTGGCTGCCTCGTGTTCTGGGCACCCTTCCGGCGAGATCCCGAAGCGCGCGCGGTCCGGGGGGCGGCGGGAGGCGGTCGCGCTAGGAGTTCAAACTGCATTGGCCTATTCGGCTGGGGTGGTTGACCGAATCGTTGTCGGACGGCCACTGCGGCGCGAACTCCTCCGGATGCGCGCAGCGCATTCTGAGGAGCGTGTCGGGTAGAGGCCAACCACAAAGACCACACCAGGAGCGCGCACAGGGGCCTATGCCCTACACGCTTCTAGACCTTCCCCACGCCCGGATTTGCCGAGGCGGACGACGCGGGGTTGCGCGGCTCGCGGATCCCGATCGCGATGAGCGCGCCGGCGAGAGCGGTGGCGGCGAGCATCGCCCACGGCGTCCGCCAGGCCGCACCGGCGTCGCGGACCGCGCCGGTGACCGCCGGCCCGACCAGGGTGGCGAGGTTCGAGAAGGCGGTGATGACGCCGAAGGCGAAGCCGATGTTCGCCGCCGGCACGAGCCGGGCGGGCAGGGAGTAGGTTGCGGTGAGCGCGACAGCCGCTGCGCTGCCGACCACGATCATCGCGGTGGGCGCGTCGATCGCGCCAATGGCCATCGCTGCGAGCACTCCCGACAGCAGCGCGAGCGCCCCCGCAAGCCACCACGTGGGGCCCCCGACGCGGTCGATGGCGGCCCCTGCGGCTGGCGCCAGGACGAGTGCCGCCCAGGCGATCAGCGCGACCGTGCGCAGCGCGTCGTCGTCGCCGCCCGCCCACTCGGGCGCGAAGGTGAAGACCGCAGCGTAGACCCCGAAAAACAGCATCCAGGCGGCGGCGAGGGCTGCCAGCGCAGGCGGCACGCGGCCGCGGCCGGCCCGGGCTGCGGTTGGCTCGCCATGGGGGCGGGCCGGAACTGCGAGGTTGTGGAGCGGGAGCGCAACCACCGCGAGCGCCGCGAGCGCGAGCAACTCGCCGCGCCAGCCGGCGAGCCGCAGCAGCAGCGGCTGGAGCGTGAACATGACAATCATGGTCGCCGGGTAGACCGAGTTGAAGATGCCCATGGCGAGCGACAGCTCGCGGCCGGCGAAGGCGGCGGTCACCTGCCGCGCGAGCAGCAGGTTGAGGAGCAGGCCGCCGGCCCCGAAGATGAGCCGTCCGAGCAGCAGCCCGGGGAAGCTCGGCGCGAGGGCGAACAGCGTCCCGCCGGCCGCCATCAGGAGCAGACCGACGTTGCCGGCAGCCCTTGCCGGCCAGCGATCGACTGCCGAGCCGAGCGGGATCGAGAGCAGGATCGCCGGCACCGCGATCGAGCCCATCAGGATGCCGACCATCAGATGGTCGAGCGCGAACTTCTCAACCAGCTGGGGAACGAGTGGCGGGACCGCGAAGAAGCTGGCGCCGACTGCGAAGAAGCTCACCACGGCGGACGCCAGCACGAGCCAGCGGCGGCGGGCGAGATCGGCGGCCGTGATCATCAGGCGGATTGTAGCTGGCGGGGGCCCTGGTGATCGGGAGCGGGCGCGGAAGCGGGCTCGGAAGCGGGTGGTGCAGGAGCCCTAGCCCCTAGCCCCTAGCCCCTAGCCCCAGTATCCTGCCCGCGATGCTCGTCGACGAGGAACCGAAATCCCGGCGGATCCGCCGGCGCGCGCTGGCGGCGGTCGCGGCCGCCGTCGCCCTGGTGCACGCCACGCTGTGGTGGCTCTACTACCGGCCGGTCCCGAAGGCGCTGTGGGGCGACGAGTTCTCCTACTGGCGGTCGGCTAGGGCGCTGCTCGCAGGTGACCCGGGCTGGTGGCCCGACCCGCTGTGGCCGCCGCTCTACCCGCGATTGCTGGCCGGCATCTTGGCGGTCGGCGGGCCGGCGCTGGTGTGGATCCAGATTGTGCAGATGTGCCTGCTGGCGGCCACGGCGGTGCTGCTCCACGACCTCGTGCGGCGGCTGACCGGCTCTGGCATCGCCGCCGCGGTCGCTGCGGCCCTGACCCTGGGATTTCCGCCGCTGGTCGCCTATGCCCATTACCTGTGGCCGGAGGTCCCCCACCTGTTCCTGCTGCTCGCGGTGGTGTGGCTGCTAGCCGCCCGCGCCGAGCGGACGATCTGGTGCGGTGTCGCGGGCGTGGCGGCCGGCCTCGCACTGCTCACCAAGAGCCTGCTCGGCCCGTTCCTGCCGGTGCTGATGGTGGCCGCCTTCGCCCGGCGGCCGGCTGGCCGGTCGCTCGCCAGGGCGCTGGTGTTCGCGGCCACACTCGTGCTGACGGTCGCGCCGACCGTGCTGGAGCAGCACCGGCGGACCGGGCGGCTGATGATCGCCGACTCATCGGCCTTCAACCTGTGGGTCGGGCTGAACGACCGCTCGCGCACCGACTTCGGGGTTGACGTCGTGACCGGCCTGTTCCGGGACTACCAGGCGAGCGCCGGAAGCTTCGCCGAGCGCGACCGGATCGTCCGCGAGCAGGTTCGTGGCTATCTCGAGACCCACTCCTGGGCGAGCCTCGTGCGCTCCCACCTCGGCCGCCAGTACTTCCGGCTGTTCGACAAGGACTGCTACCTGACCAACCAGTTGCCAGGTGGCGCCGCCGTCGAGCGCTACTCGGCGGGCTACCTGCGGGCCGACCCGACGGTCTCCGGCGCGGCGCGCCTGTCGAGCTACCTGCTCTACGGGCTGCTGCTCGCGCTCGCCCCGCTCGGCATCGCGCTGTGGCGCTTCCGGGATCGCCGGTGGCTCCGGGTACTGCTCCTGTTCGTCCTCTACAACCTGGCGATTTTTTTCTGGCTCCACGTCAAGAGCCGGTACCGGATCCAGCTGCTCCCGGTCGCGTTTCTCGGCGCGGGCTGCGCCGTGGCATGGCTCGACGCCCGGCTCCGAGGGGATCCGGCGGCAGCCGGCGCCGCGCGCTGGCGGTGGCTGGCGGCGATCGCCACCGCCGGGCTGCTCGAGGTGCTGGCATTCGCGCGGCCGCTGCTCCCGTGACGGCGCGCCTGCCGGCGGTTTGTGCTAGCTTCTTGCGGATGAAAATGCGTCTCGGGCTGCGACCCGGCGGTTGCCGGGTCCTTGTGGCCGTCGCCGTGGCGGCCGTGGGATGGGCCTGCGGGCCGTCGGCGTCGACTCCGGCGGCGCCCGCCAACCTGCTGCTGGTCACCCTCGACACCCTGCGTGCCGATCACGTCGGGTGCTATGGCTACCAGCGCCCGACGACCCCGGCGATGGACCGCTTTGCGGCCACCGCCACCCGCTTCGAGGATGTCACCTGCAGCATGCCGACAACGCTGCCCTCGCACGTGACGATCTTCACCGGCCTGCCGCCCGCGCTGCACGGCGTCACCCGGAACGGCCAGGTCCCGGAGTCGTACCCCCCGAGCATCTTCGGGCTGCTCGGCCGGGCGGGGGCGAGGACTGCGGCGATCGTGTCGGCCGGCGTCGTCGACGCCCGCTTCGTCCAGGGCCTCGGGTTCTCCGAGGTGATCTTCGATCGGTCCGGTGCGAAGGTCTTCCAGGTGAGCGGCCAGGTCGTGACCGACAATGCCCTGACCTGGCTGCAGCGCCACCGCGACGAGCGATTCGCGCTGTGGCTGCACTACTACGACCCGCACGAGCCTTACGAACCGCCGGGCGGGATGGCCGCTCGCTTCACCGCCGGCTACGGCGGCGGTCTGCCGCCGGCGCTCCCGACCGACTGGCTGGTCGGCCTCAACGACCCCGCGGCGGAGGCCGCGCTGTCGGCTGAGGACCGCCAGCACGTCGTCGACCTCTACGACGCGGAGGTCGCCTTTCTCGACGAGCAGCTCGGCCGGGTGCTCCGAGCGGTGTCCGAGCTCGGCCTCGAAGGCTCGACGCTGGTCGTCATCGTGGCCGACCACGGCCAGGCGCACGGCGAGCGCTCGTTCTGGGGTCACGGGGAGCGGCTGCTCGAACCGGTGATCAAGGTGCCGCTGCTGGTCCACCTCCCGGGCCAGCGCGAGGGACTCGTGGTGGCGGCGGCGGTGGAGACGCTCGATCTGATGCCGAGCCTGCTCGAGTGGTTTGCGCTGGAGCCGATCGGAGGGCTGCCCGGTCGCTCGCTCGCGGGCGCCGTCCGCGGCGAGGCGATCGCCCCTGCCGAGCGGCGGCTGGTCGCGCGGCGCAGCTTCCCCGAGCAGCCGGAGCGGGCGGGGCTGGTGATCCACCGCGTCAGCGACAAGGGCACCTTCTACCGCGAGCCGGACGGGGAGACCTTTCACATCGGTCACGCCGACGGCGAAGGCGGGCTGGACGGAGAGGACTTCTTCGTCGCGGGGGCCGCGGGCTCGGCCTGGTTTCCGTCCGAGGTCGAGCATTACCTGGCCGCGGAGCGTGCGGTCGCCGCCGGGACGTCGCCCGAAGACCTCGAAATGCTCCGCGCGTTAGGATATGTCCGATGACCGGTCGTGCAGCGACCAGCCGTGGCCGGAGCGCCGCCCGTGTGACGTGGAGATCTATGATCCGACTGCTGGTTTTGGTGACCGTCGCGACGCTCGCTCAGGCGGTGGCAGCGTCGCCGACTCCGGTGTTCAAGGTCTTCATCGAGGAGGCCGGGGTCTACGCCCTGAGCCACGAGGAGCTGGTCGTGGCCGGGCTCGAGCCGGTCGAGCTCGACAGCGCCCTGGTCGGGATGAGCAGCCGGGGCAAGCCCGTGCCGGTCTCGATCGAGGACGGCGGCGACGGCCGCTTCGGGCCGGGTGACACCATTGAGTTCGTTGCAGAGCGACTGTCGTCTGGCGGCCTCTACTACCACGAGTACTCCAAGTTCAACGTCTATTGGCTGAGCTTCGACGGCCGGGACAGCCGCCGGATGACGACGCGATCGAGCTCGTCGGCGGTCGTGCTGTCGGATCCTATGCCGCTCGAACGGGTCGTCCACAGGGAGTGGGACCGGCTGCTGATCCGGATCCGCGAGGACGACATCCTGTCGCCTGCGGACGCCGACCTGTGGTTCTGGGACAAGCTCACGCAGATCGATGCCAAGCCGACGTCGATCACCCTCAAGCTGCCGGGGTTGGCCCGCCAGCCGGGTTCGACCGTCGACCTGCGGGTCGGGGTCCGCGGCGTCTCGAGGCCCCACCCCAGGCAGATCGGTGACATGAAGGAGCACCAGCTCGACGTGGCGCTGAATGGGCAGCCGATCGGTGGCGGCGAGTGGAACGGCGTGCAGGCCCACACCATCGAGCTGCCGGCGATCGACGCGGCGCTCTTCGACGCCGAGTCCGACGTTGTCGAACTGCGCGTGCCGAGCCGCCAGGCCGCGAATGGCACTGACGCGGTTGTCGACGTCGTGATGCTCAACTGGATCGAGGTCTCCTACCCCCACACCGGCGAGATCCCGGGCCGCCGGCAGGTCCGCATGTTGCGGTCGGCGGGGAGCGAGGCGGGACCCGGTCCCGGCGTGGTCGAGGCCCGCGGCGGCGCTCCCCTCGTGCTCTACACCGTGGACGGCGAGCGGGTCAGGCCGTTCATTACGTCGAGCGGCGCACCGGGCGACGGTGGGGCCCTGACGGTGCGGTTCGACGTCGCGGGTGCCGACGACTTCTTCCTGACCGGCGGCGACAAGCTGCAGGCAAGCCGGATCGAGCAGGACCGCCCGTCCGACTGGCGCAGCCCGCAGCACCGGGCGGACTACTTGATGATCGCGCACTCCCGGCTCATCAAAGCCATCGAACCGCTCGCCCAGTTCCACCGGGAACGCGGGCTCGAGGTCGTCGTCGTGGACGTCGATGAGATCTACGACGAGTTCAACGACGGGATCTTCGACCCCACGGCGATCCGCGACTTCATCGCCTACGCATACCATGAGTGGCAGCGTCCGGCTCCACAGTTCGTGCTGCTGGTCGGCGATGCCAGCTGGGACACCAAGAACGCCGAGGTCGACGACCGCAACTACGCCAGCTGGGTCGACAACCAGCTCGAGGAGGGGCCGAGGTTCCCCGGCCGCAACCTTCCGACGTATGAGGGCCGGCCGGCGGCGAATGACCGTCAGCTGGTACCGACCTGGAACTACACCTCGCACGAGGGCCACTCGGCGAGCGACAACTGGTTCGTGACCGTGGACGGTGACGACCACTCCCCGGACATCGCGATCGGCCGGTTCCCGGTGGTCGAGCCCGCCGAGGTCGAGGCGATCGTCGCCAAGACCATCGCCTACGCCCGGAGTCCCCAGCCCGGGGCCTGGCACCACAACGCGCTGTGGATCACCAACGAGAGCCCAATGTTTCAGAACAGCAGCGACGACCTGGCGGGCGGGCTCGTGCGCAAGGGCTACGCGGCCTACAAGGTCTACCCGAGCTCCGAGGAGGCGACCAACGAGCGTCACCAGGCGGCACTCCAGGCGCGCCTCAACGAGGGGCAGCTGATCGTCCACTTCCTCGGCCACGGCGGGCGCCACATCTGGCGGACCGGTCCGCCCGACTTTCGCAAGAACCACGACCTGTTCACGCTCGATCACGTTGCCCAGCTCGAGCCGACGAACCGGCTCGCGTTTGTCCTCAGCATGACCTGCTACTCGGCGCCCTTCGACCACCCGAACCAGGATTCGATCGGCGAGACCTTCCTGCGGGTGCCGGACCGGGGAGCGGTGGGAGTGTTTGCCGCTTCCTGGCGGAACAGCCCGTCCCGCAGCTTCAGCCAGCTCATCATCGACGGGCTGACGACGCCGGGAACTCCGGTCGGCGCTGCGATCATGAACGCCAAGCGCCAGACCCAGAACCGCACCTTGGTGGAGACCTACAACCTGCTCGGGGACCCTGCGATCGCGCTCGCGGTGCCGCAGGAGACGATCGAGCTCACGGTCGCGGCGAAGGGTGGTGGCGCGCGGGTGACCGGGCGAATCGTGGGCGCCAAGCTGAAGGGCGAAGGCGTCCTGGAGTGGGTGGGCAAGGACCTCGGGGTCGTGCACAGCGAGCGGGTGAAGGTCAAGGGGCAGGGATTCGCGGTGAACGTCGCCCCCGACCTCGCCGCCCGGCTCGAGGGCAGCCTCGGCATCCGCGCCTGGGCGATGGACCGTCGTTCCGGACGGGATGCGGTCGGTTGGTGGTCGGCGCCCGTGGACGACGCGGCCGACGCGCCAGGGCCGGAGCCCAGCGACGAGCCGACGGTTGTGGATGTGGACTAGGTGGTCGACGCGCCATCACGGACGAGAACCGAGAGGGATGGTCATCATGAAGAAAGAACTCTGGCATCTGTTGCTGGTCGTTGTGGTGGTGGCGCTGGCGGGGTGCGCCGGGTCCGGGGGGGCGGTTACGGCCGACACCCGGCCCGAAGCGAGCGCCGCAGCCGCTCCCGCCGCTGCCCCGAAGGAGGAGGCCACGCCGGCGGCTGCACCGGCACCCGACGAGCCGCCCTTCAACCGGCTCAAGTGGAGCACGGCCAGCGAGGTCGACAACTTCGGCTTCGACATCTACCGGTCGACGTCGGAGGAGGGGCCGTTCGAGCGGCTGACGAGCCAGCCGATTCCGGGTGCGGGTACGGTCGACGAGCCGCGGTATTACGAGTACAGGGACACCGCGATCGATCCCGGCGTCGAGTACTTCTACTACGTCGAGAGCATCTCGGTCGACGGGATCCGCGAGAAGTTCAGCCCGATCATCCGGGCGCCGGCCAAGGGCCAGAAGATCGCGCCGGGGGCGTCCGAATCAGCGCCTTGAGGGGAACCTCAGGGTGGAGGCCCGGGCCCTCGCGGGGGTCCGACCGGAGCTGATGAGCCAAGGACGCCACGTACTCGATGACTACCGCCTCGAAAAGGTCGTGCGGTCGACGCCGCACACCACTGTCTTTCGTGCGCTCGACCCGGCGACCTCGCGCCGGGTCGTGATCAAGCTGATCTACCCGCCGTCCGCGACGGTTCCCGAGACCAGCCGCACCGCCTTCCTGGAGGCTGCCGAGCTGGCTCGCAGCAGCAGCGCGCGTGGCCTGCCGCGGGTCGTCGACTACGGCTTCACACCCGACGACCAAGCCTTCCTTGTGATGGGCATGGTCGAGCTCGCGGTGCCGGTGTCCGGGCTGCCCGACGCGTCCGTGCGCCGTCGCGTCGGGATCGCCCGCCGCGTGGTCGAAGCCGTCGACAGCCTGGCGGCGTCCGGCGGGGCGCACCTCAACCTGCGCCCCGACAACCTCCTGGTGGCGGCCGACGAGTCGGTGCTCCTGACGGGTTACGGCACCGCCGCGTACCGGGCCGGCGTCGCTGGAGGCAGCTGGCCCGAGGCCGGCGACCGCTGGGTGGCGCCGGAGCTGGCGCGACCGGATGCGTTGCTCTCCGCTGACCTCGGCCTCGCCGACCTCTACTCGCTGGCGCTGGTCGTCTGCGATCTGCTCGGTGCGGACGTCGAGCAGCTGGGAGGGGACGCGCCGGCTGTTCACGTGCCGGCGACCGCGGTGCTGGACCGGCTCAGCCTTGAGGGCGTTCTCGCCGCCGCTCTGCGCCGCGACCCCGCCCTGCGGACGGCGGCGCTGCTCGACCTGCAGCGCCTTCTGGTGGCGCCGGAGCCGGCCGGGGCGCCGGCCGGCATGGCTGACCTCGATCCGGCCGGCTTCGAGACCCGCGCCATCACGCAACCGTTGGAGCTTCCACTGCCGGCGGTTCTCCCCGAGCCTGTGGCGCCGGAACCGCCTGTCCGCCAGCTCGCGCCGCCGCCCGTGGCCGTTCCCGGTGAGCCGGCGCCGCCGCCCACGGAGGTCGAGCCTCAGCCGGTCCCCGACACGCCGGTGGCTCCGCCCGCCGCGGCCCCGCCGGCCGTCGCTCGCCGCCGGCGCAGATTGCCGCCCTGGGTTCTCGCGGCGCCGGCCGTCGGCCTGGTTCTCGTCGGCGTCGTGGGCTGGCTGGTGACAGGCCTTGGTCGGAGCGGCAAGCAGGGCATCGGTGCCGCGGCGCCGACCCGGCTGACGGCTCCCCGGCCGGTGCCGACGCGGCCGGCCGCGGCACCGGCCGTCGACCCGATTCTTCTCGAGGCCGAGCAGCTGATGAACGAGGGGAACCTGGCCGCGGTCCGGGCGCTGATCGAGGGCCTGACCGAGGAAGCGGTGAATGAGTTCAACGGACCGGAGATTGAGCTCTACGAGGAGCTGATGGCGTCGGTCGGGGAGGCGGACCGCGAGCAGGCCCTGGGCGATCTCGAAGGGGGGCTCGAGAGCGGCAGCATCACGATGCTGCGCCGGGCGGTGAGTGGGCTGTCCGGCCTGTCGGGCGACGAGCTCGCCGACGACCGCGAGCTCGCCGGAAAGCTCGAGCGCGCCCAGCGCGCGCTTGCCGCCTCGCAGCAGCTCCGGGATGCCGAGCGCGAGGGCGATCCGCTGCTGGTGATCGAGCGCGCGGGCGCGATGATCGCGGTGCTGCCCGGCCACAGCCGGTCCTACACGCTGCGCGACCAGGCGGCTGCGGGCGTGGAGGAGCAGGCCGAGTCGGCGATCGCCGCCCGCGACCTGGCGGCCGCTCTGGTCACGCTGCGCGAGCTCGAGCGGCGGTGGCCGGACCGCCCGGGGCTTGCCGAGAGGATCCGGTGGTGCGAGCAGGAGCAGCGGCGTGACACCGAGCTGGAGTCGGTGCTGGCGCGGGCGGCCGCGGCCGGCGAGCGAGGGGCGCCCGAGGAGGGCCTGCAGCTGCTGGCGGCCACCGCGCCGAACGACGCGTTCGCGCTGCGCTTCGCGGCGCGGCGTGACCAGCTCCAGGGGCAGCTCGAGGCGATGGATGCCGGCGCGCCCTCGGTTGCGGTGGCGGCAGGGTTCGATCCGGTGATTCGCAAGAACGAGACGACCGTGGTCCCGATCGAGGTCCGGGACGACTACCGGGTCGAACGGGTGACTGCCTGGATCAGGAGCGAGCAGGCGACTGAGTTCCAGGAGATCGCGTTGGCGAGCGAGGACGGCAGCCTGTATCGACTCCAGGTGACGCCGGAGCTGCACGGGAACGACCGCGTGCTGTTCTATGTGGTCGCCGTCGACCGCTCGGGGCACACCACCGGGCTCGGGTCCGCCGAGCAGCCGCTGATCCTCGACCGGCGGGGGTGGCTGAAGAGGCTCACGGGCGGTGGCGGGTGATCGCCGCCTGAGGTCCGAGAGGCTCGGCCGCGGCGGCGAGCTGGCCGCGCTGATCCTGCTCCTGCTCAAGGGCTACCGGCTCCGACACCGCAACTGGCGAGGGCCTTCCGGAGAGCTCGACCTGGTGGTCGAGCGCGGCGGCCGGATCGTGTTCGTGGAGGTGAAGACCCGCTCGAGCGAGCTGTACGGTGGTGCGGTCGCGGCCCTCGACCGCGACAAGCAGTCGGCGGTCGCACGGACTGCCGCGTCCTACCTCGGCCGCTACGCCCTCTGGGACCGGCCCTGCCGCTTCGACCTGGTGGCGATCGAGCGCGGCGAGCGCTTCCCGTGGTGGCGGCCTCGGCACGTCGCCGGCGCATTTTCCCCGAATCTCGGCAGGCTGATGGCGTAGCCCGGCCCCCCGCCCGGCCAGGGGCCAGAATCTCGGATCCTAGGGCCCTCCACCCGCTCTTGTCACGGCGAAGTTCGTAGAACGGATCCGTTCCCGTTCCCGTCCCCGTGTCGGTGTCCGTCCCCGCTCGTTCGGCCCGTCCTCGAAGACGGTTCGCGCCCTCGCTCTGGAAGCGCTCCCCGAGGGAGCCACCTTTGGCGATTTCGGGTCTCCAGAATTCCTTCAGGAGAAACGTCGGTCCCAAAATCGCCAAAGATGGCACGCCCGCACGACGCGATCTCCCCTTGCTCGCCTCGCCTCCCTGGCGCGGAAGCGGGCGACGGCAGAGCCATGGCAGCCGCTGGTGGCTCGCAGCCGGCTTGCACCATCGGCGGCCGAGGGTCTACCCTGTGGGGGAACCGGTACTTCAGCTCGCCAGGTCCGACAGGAGGAACCCCATGAAGCTGACCACGGTGCTGACGGCCCTCATCGCTCTCGGCGTGGCCCTGCTGTTCCTCTACATCCTCTTGCGCTCGCGCTACAAGAAGGCAGGCCCGGACGAGGCCCTCATCGTCTACGGCCGGCGCAAGCTCTTCGGCAAGAAGGTGCGCGGCGACACCGGCGAGGTCGAGGGCTTCCGAATCGTCCGCGGCGGCGGCACCTTCGTGATGCCGGTGTGGGAGCAGGTCGAGACCCTCTCGCTACGGATGATGACCCTCGAGATCGATCTCCGCCACGTCTACACGGTGCAGGGCATTCCGATCAACGTCAAAGCGGTCGCCCAGGTCAAGGTGTCGGGCGACATCCACCACATCCAGCGGGCGGCCGAGGGCTTCCTCGGGGTGTCCCCGGACAACGTCCGCAGCACCATCAAGGAGACGGTGGCCGGCCACCTCCGGGGCATCATCGGCACCCTGACCGTCGAGGAGCTGTACCGCGACCAGAAGCGCTTCCAGGACAGCGTGCGCGACGAAGCCCACAAGGACCTCGAGGGCATGGGCTTCGAGTTCCGGTCGTTCGTGTTCCAGGAGATCCAGGACGACGAGGGCTACCTCAACGCCCTCGGCCAGCCGAAGATCCAGGAGGCGCTGAAGGGGGCCCGAGTCGCCACCGCCGTCGCCGACCGCGACGCCAAGATCGAGGAAGAGGCGGCGCGCCAGAACAAGGAGCAGAAGAAGTTCTCGGTCGACACCGAGATCGCCGACGCGGAGAAGCACCTGAGCCTCAAGGTGGCTGACATCCGCCGGCAGGTGGACGTCGCCAACGCCCTAGCCGTGAAGGCCGGCGAGATGGAGCTCAAGGTCCAGAACATCCGCATCGCCGAGCAGGAGGTCGAGCGCCAGAAGCTCGAGCTCAACGCCACCATCCGCGAGAGCGCTGACGCCAAGAAGTACGAGACCGAACGGCTGGCGGACGCGGCGCAGTACCGGGTCGAGCGCGAGGCGGCGGCCGAGCGCAAGCGCCGCGAGGAGGCGGCCGCAGCGATCAAGGCCGAGGGGCTCGCCCACGCCGAGGCCGAGTCCGTGAAGCGTCGCAACATCGGCCTGGCCGAGGCGGACGCGATCCGGGCCAAGGGCGAGGCAGAGGCCGAGGCCCGGCGGCTGCTCGCCGAGGCGCTCAAGCTCTACAACGAGGCCGGGCTGTCGATCGAGGCGCTCAAGGTGCTGCCGGAGATCGCGGCCGCGGTGTCCGAGCCGCTGGCTCGCGCCGGCTCGGCGACCATCATCAGCTACGGCGGCGGGCCGGGGAGCGGGACCGGGACGGCGAAGCTGTCCGAGGACGTGGTCCAGGTGCTCTCCCAGCTCAATCCGATCATGCAGCAGCTCGCCGGCGTCAACCTGTCGAGCTTCCTGCAGGACATCTCCCGCCTGCCGGCGGCGGTCGCCGGGGGCCTCGGCGCGAAGCCCGAGCAGGCCAAGGGCCAGAGCGGCGAAGGCGGTTAGGGGGGCGCCGTGGCCGTTTCGGACGAGCTGGTGTGGCTGCTCCACCAGATCCGGAGCAGCTCGAGCCCGATCGAGCGCCTGAAGCTGCTGGCCCGCGGCTGGCGAAGCGTCAGGGAGCTGTCCGCCGACGACCGGAGGCGGCTCGCCCGCGAGCTCGGCATCGACGGTGCGGAGGAGCTCGTCGAACAGCTCGCGCGACGCGGCGGCACGTCACCGTCGAACCTGCTGAGCATGCTCCACCGCGCCGAGCAGGCCGATCCGGCAACCGTGCTGGACACCATCCGCGGCCTGGGCGAGCCGGAGCGGCGCCGCGCGGCCGCCGGCGAGCTGCTCGACACCGCTGCGGGCATACTCGTCGACGACGAGGCTCAGCCGGCGCATGCCCCCGGTGCGCCCGGCGTGTCGACCGACAAGGTGGCGGCAGAGCATGGCCCACCGTCTCCCTCTCCACAGGTTCCGGTGCGGCAGGAACCGGCGCCGCCCGCGGCTCCGACGGCCGACATCGAGCGCGGGAAGCCGTCACGTGCACCACGCGCGGACGCGCGCGAAGCTGGCGCCGCAGGCCCCGGGGCTGCGAGCGTCCGGCCTCCGGAGGCCCCGGCGCGCCGGCGGCCTTCCGACGTTGCGGAGAAGCCGGTGACGCGAGCCGCCCCGGAGGCTGGCCCTCGCCGCGCACGGGGTGATCGTCGGCCAGCGGAGCGTGCGGCGAGCCCGGCGCCTCATCCTCCAGCGGGAGCAGGGCTCGCGATGCAACTCGGTGCCGAAGGCTCGCTGCTGCGCCGCTTGCGGCGGCTGGCCGCGGCAGCCGACCGGCTCGACGAGGCCGGGATCGAGGAGCTCGGCGCCGTGCTCGAGTGCTTTCCGGCCGGCTGGGCCCGCCGCCGGGCCCTGCAACGGCTGCTCGAGGCCGGTGTCCCGCGATCCACATCCGACGCGATCGCCCTGCTCGAGCTCCTCCCGAGACCCTCGGAGCGGCTGTGGGCGGCCACCACCCTCGCCGCGACACGCCGGCTCGACGACCAGGACCGGGAGGCGCTGCTCGCCGCCGTTCCCTCACCCGCGCTTCGCCGCCGCCTCGGCCGCCGCTTGGCACGGCGGCAGGGGCCATGACGTAGGATCTAGAATCTGGCACCCCCATCCGCCCGGCAGGGCCCCGGGCAGAACTCGCCGCTCCGTGGCCCCTCCCACCAGGCCCGGAAGCGGCAGGGGCAACTCCGGAACAGACACGGGAACGGGAACCCTTCGACTCGCGGCGCGGCTGCGCCGCTCGCTCAGGGCAGGCTCCGCGGAAGCGGGCGGGGGCCCTAGCCCCTAGCCCCTAACCCCTAACCCATAGCCCCTCAATGCCGGTGGATGTCCTTGTGCATCAGCTCGCGGGTGGCGATGAGCCGCTCCTCGGCGGTGAGCTGGCTGAACTCGCGATTGAGGTGCTCGTCGTTCTCGCGCGTCAGCAGCGCGATCTGGTGGTCGATGACGGCCGGCGGGAAAACGCCGAACTGCTCGTACATCGCCCGCCGTTCGCCGAGCAGCCGCGCGCACTGCACGCAGCTCGCCGGCAGCGGCTCCAGGCGCGCGAGCAGCTCGCGATCGGCGAACACGTTGCCGTCGGCCCGGGTGCGGGCGGCGAGCTCGAGGGAGCCGGGATCGGTAAGGCCGTACTCGGCGGCAGTCGTGATCCCGGCGAGCAGCAGGTAGAACGAGGCCGAGCCGTCGGGAGAGCGAATCTCTACGGTCTGGCGCCCACGCTGGTCCTCATAAGCATCCCGCTCGTTGGGGTTGACGACCTTCGCCAGGTGCGTTGTGCGCGTCCAGCCGAGAGGGACCCGGATTAGGGCCGAGCGGTTGTTGTCGCTCCAGCAGATCCGGGTCGGCGCCTCCTGGTTCGGGACCAGCCTGAGGAAGGAGGCGGCCACGGTGTTGCCGAAGGCGGAGAGGGTCGAGGCGTAGTGGACGAGCCCGCCGATCAGGCGCAGAGCCTCGGTCGACAGCGTGCCCTCCGGCGTCGTCATGATGTTGCGGCCGTCGCGGACCAGCTCGAGGTGGAAGTGGAGGCCGTTCCCGGCCACCCCCTCCTCGATCTTGGGGGCGAAGGTGGCGAGCATGCCGTGGCGGTGCGCGACGTTGCGGATGATCCAGCGGGCGAGCGCCATGAAGTCGCCCATCTCCTCGATCGGCCGGGTCAGCAGCTCGATCTCGTGCTGCTCGGCGCGCCTCCCGGACAGCAGCGGCAGGTTGGAGCGGACCGAGTCGATGTAGCCGACCTCGGCGTGCGCGTATTTGACCGAGCCCGTGATCTGGGTGAGGTGGCGGACCATCTCATTGACCACCTCGCCGCCCTTGAAGAAGGGCGACGACGCGTGGTAGCCCATCTGGCGCTGGGAGCTGTAGTACTCGGGCCCGCCCTCCCGGATCAGGAAGAACTCGAGCTCGCCGAGCGCGTGGAGCTCGACGCCCGTGCGGTCGTGAAACCTCTGGTGGGCGATCGCGAGGACGTTGTCCGGGGTGAACGACGCCAGCTTGCCGTCGCGATCGAGAAACCGGCACACGAAGTCGAGACTCAACGGATCGAACGGGCTCAGGAAGGCGGTGGCGTAGCTCGGCACGACGTAGAGGTCGGAGGACGCGGCGTCCACGAGCCCCCTGAACAGGGACGAGCCGTCGACCCGCTCTCCGGCGGCCAGGATCCGCTCCGCCTGGTCGTAGTTGGTGAAGGGGAGCTTGAGCTCGCGCAGCTTGCCGTCGAGGCCGGTGTAGTGGAAGGTCAGTCGCTCGATGCCCTGCTCGCGCAACACCCGCAGCATGTCGGCGCGGGTGAAGTCGGCGCGGTCCTTGTCCAGGATGAGGGTCATCGGGTTGGCGAGCGCGGCATGGTCGGTCATGGTCCCACCTCACGCGGCCTCGGTTTCGCGGCCGCACCGAGAACCTTCGGCCGGAGCGGGTGGGAAGTCAAGTGCTACGAGATGGGCGTGGGGCGAGGATCCAGCGACTGGCCCCCGGACCCTGGCCCCTCGCCAGCCGTGAATGGATGGATTCGTGATTCTGCGATGTGAAGGGATCGGAATCGATCGAAAAGAAACCGCCCGGCGTGTCGGGCGACGCGCCGGGTGGTCGATCGACGAGGTTCGGTTCGCGCCGCAGCGCCGTGCGGGGCCGCGGCCGGGTGTTCACTCGACGTTGAAGCTCTGCAGCTCGACCGGAATCGGGTCGCCGAACTCCATGTCGTCGAGCAGCTCGACGTCAGCCAAGGTCGGGTCGATGATCTCGACGGCCGCGATCGGCGTGTCGGAGTCGACGCCCCAGAACGAGCCCTGCCCACCACCCGGAACGCCGGTCTGGCCGTTGATCGGGTCGCCCGCGGCATCGTAGATGGTGATGTTGACCGGGTTGCCGATGACCAAGGTGACGACGTCGAAGCCCACGGCGGCGACCGGCGGGTCGAAGTCGACGCGGGTCGAGGCGGTGAAGGTGTTGGAGCCGAGGATCACGCCCGGCGGGGTGCCCCAGCCGGCCGCGCCATCGAGGATCACGAGCTCCTGACCGGGAAGGTCGGCGCCCGGCGAGGTCATGCTGAAGCCGGGCAGCAGCTCGTGCGGGTTGTAGCAGCCGGACGAGCCGGCGGAGCTTGCGGGCTGGGGGCACGACGTGAGAACTCCGCTGCCCGGCGGGTAGAGGGACGTCTCGAAATCCTCGAGCGCCAGGCCGGGGTTGGCAGACTGGAAGGTAGCTCGGTCGGTGTAGAAGTTCTCGGCCTCCGTGCCGACGATGGTCTGTGGCGTGCCAGGTGTCGCATTCGCTCCGAACCGGGCCGGGGTTTCGGTTAGTGTGGCCTGGGCGCTGACGATGCCGGGCACCGCGACGAGGTACAGGACAGCAACGATCATGGGCAGGTTTCTCACAGCATACCCTCCTTGGCTTTTTCCCTGGACCATCTCCGGGGACCGACCTCGGCGCTGTCCGTTTGATGACTGCAGAATATCACGTGGCGGGCTCCGGCAGGTCTTACCGGCAAGCCGCGCAGGCTGAAGCTCGCGGAAGGGTGGTGGTGGCTGTTTGGTGCGGCGCGAGAGACCGGTCGCGGAAGCGGATCCGGCTTCGCCCCTGGCTTCGCCGTGACACGAGCGGAAGCGGGCGGGGGCCACGGAGTATCGGGAACGGGAACGGGAGCGGGAACGGGAACGAGTCGGAAGCGGGCGCGAAGGCGGGATCCTGGAATCGTTGCGAAGGGGCCCCGGGTTCGCGTTAGACTCCGCCCGTGCGGGTCTCTGACTTCGACTATCACCTGCCCCAGGAGCTCATCGCCCAGCACGCCGCGGAGCGCGGCGCCTCGCGGATGCTGGTTCTCGATCGAGCGAGCGGGGCGATCCGCCATCTGCGGATCGCGGACGTCGTCGAGCTGCTGGCAGCGGGCGATCTGCTGCTGCTCAACGACACGCGGGTGATTCCGGCGCGCCTCCATGCCCGGCGCTCGACCGGCCGCCGCTTCGAGCTGCTGCTCCTGCGGCGGGTGGACGATGCCACGTGGGAGGCGCTCCTGCGGCCGGCCGCGCGGGCGCGGCGCGACGAGGGCCTGCTCCTTGCCGACGGAGGGACCTGTCGGCCGGCCGACCGGCTCGAGGAGGGGAGGTGGCTGGTCCGCTTCTCCCCGCCGCTCGATCTCGATCGACTCGACCTTCTGGGCGAGGCGCCGCTGCCGCCGTACATCGACCGGCCGGGCGGCTCGACCGACGAGGACCGTGCCCGCTACCAGACTGTCTATGCCCGCGAGCCCGGCGCCGTCGCGGCGCCCACCGCCGGCCTCCACTTCGACCACGAGCTGCTCGACCGGATTCGCAACCACGGGGTTGAGATCGCGTTCGTGACGCTGCACGTGGGCCTTGGCACCTTCCGGCCGGTTCAGGTCGAGGAGACCGCCAACCACCGGATGCACAGCGAGCGGTACCGCGTCTCCGCGGAGGCGGCGGCCGCGATCGACCGCGCGCTCGGGGAGGGCCGGCGTGTGGTCTGCGTCGGCACCACCACGGTGCGGGCGCTCGAGGGTGCGCTGGCCGCCGGCGGCGGGCGGGTCCTGCCGGGGGAGGCGTGGACCGAGCTCTTCATCACCCCGGGCTTCGAGTTCCGCGGCTGTGGCGCCCTGCTGACAAACTTCCACCTGCCGCGCTCCACGCTGCTGATGATGGTGGCGGCCTTCGCGGGCCGGGAGCGCGTGCTGGCGGCCTACCGCGAGGCGATCCGGGAGAAGTACCGCTTCTACTCGTACGGCGACGCGATGCTGATTGTGTAGAGAGAGGTGATAAGTGATAAGTGATAGGGGACCGCCTGCCCACCCCCGCCATACCGCGTCGCTTTCTGAGCGGTGGGGGAATCTCCAGGCGATGACCCCCTACGTTGACCTCTCATCGGGGGCGGTCGGCGGGGCGGGCTCGTCGTCGTCGCCGAGGATGCGCTGGCTCGGGGTCTCGAGGTCGTCGAGCTGGCCCGAACGAACGGCCCAGATGAAGGCGATCACACCCGCGAGGGCGAGCAGCAGGGCGACCGGCAAGGCGATGTAGACGACGGACATGCGCTCCTCGGTTTCTGACTCTACTCTTCCAATTCCTGGCCGCAAAATGCGCGGCCTCGCGTCGAAGGGACGGTCACCTGGCCGCCGAGCGTGCAGGATCGGTCGTACCCTACCCGGCGGCGACGAGAAACCAGCAATACTGCGGACCGCCGTGACCACGAATCGAGGGAGCCGAAACGGGCCGATTCGCCGTATCATCGTGGCACGACCGGAGTGCCGGCTGGTGTGGCCGGCGTGGACAAGGGCAGTCAGGTCGCCCGGGACGGCACGATCTGGCAGTCAATCCGTTTCCGGCTGGCGCGTGATCGAGCCCGGTGCGTTGGAGGGCGTGCGATGAAACGTCTGACGAAGGCAGGGCGCCTGGCGCTCACGCTGTGGGTGCTGGCTGTGGCCATTCTCCTGCCGAGCAGGGCCTGGGCGGCCGGCGAAGGACCCACTGCAGGGGATGACGCCGCCGTCGCCCTCGAGGGTGCGGTCGACAGCTCCACGGTCGAGATCGACGGCAGGGCGTTGTTTCGCGTGCGCGGCGTGTCCGCCCTTCCGTCCCAGAGGCGAGCGGACCTCATCGCCGACCGGATCGTGGGTCTTGCACGCGACCGGAGCTTCAAGGTCGAGAACGTCGCCGTCGTCGTGTCGGAGGAGGGCGCTGTCGCCCTGATGGGCGGGGACGTACGGGTGATGATGTTGACCGGCGCCGATGCCGCTCTCGAGGGCGTGTCCACGCACGAGCTGGCGATGGTCGTGCAAATGCGGATCCGCGAGGCGATCGAGGTCTACCGGAGCGCCCGCACCCGGGAGGCGCTGCTGTCGAGCGCCTGGAAGACCCTCGCCGCGACCGTGGTGCTGGCCCTGAGCCTCGCCCTCGTGTTCACGCTGTGGCGGCGGCTCGACACCCGAGTCACTGAGGCGGTTCATCGGCGCATGCAGGCGCTCAAAGTCAAATCGCTCAAGCTGGTTCGCCTGGAGGACGTCGGCCAGGTGGTGAGGACCACCCTGCGGACCCTGCGCACCCTGCTGGCCGCGGTGTTCGTTTTCCTTTACCTGCAGTTCGTCCTCGGGCTCTTTCCAGGGACGCGTTGGATCCACCAGCGGCTGGCCGACTGGGTTCTCGGTCCGCTCGAGACCATGGGCGATGCCGTGCTAAACGCGATCCCGAACCTGATCTTCCTGGTGATCCTGATTTTCGTCATGCGCTGGGTCGTCAAGCTCGTCCGGCTGTTCTTCGAGGCGGTCGAGCGCGAGACGTTGACCCTTGCCAACTTCGACCCGGACTGGGCCCAGCCGACTTTCAAGATCGTGCGCCTGGCACTGATCGGCTTCGGGCTGGTCGTCGCCTATCCCTATATCCCGGGCTCGAGCTCCGCCGCCTTCAAGGGAATCTCGCTCTTCGCCGGGCTGGTGTTCTCCCTGGGCTCGTCGTCCATTGTCTCCAACATCATCGCCGGCTACACCATGACCTACCGGCGAGCCTACCGGGTGGGCGATCGGGTGCGGATCGGCGACATCACCGGCGAGGTAACCGCCATCCGGCTGCAGGTGACCAGCATCAGAACCCCCAAGAACGAGGAGGTCATCATCCCCAACTCGCTGGTCACGGGAAGCGAGGTGACAAACTACAGCGTCTACGCGCGCGCACAGGGGCTCATCCTGCACACCACGGTCGGGATCGGGTACGAGACCCCCTGGCGTCAGGTCGAGGCGATGCTCCTGATGGCCGCAGAGCGGACCGAAGGGCTCCGTCGCGACCCGCCGCCCTTTGTCCTCCAAAGGCAGCTCGGCGACTTCTGTGTGACCTACGAGATCAACGCCTACACGGACCAGGCCCACAACATCCTCGGGCAGTACACCGCCCTGCACCGCCACATCCTGGATGTCTTCAACGAGTACAACGTGCAGATCATGACGCCCGCCTACGAGGGCGACCCGGATCGTCCCAAGGTGGTGCCCAAGGAACAGTGGTACTCGGTGCCGGCGACGGCGCCGCCGGAGGGCGCGAAGACGACCTGACGCGCGTCAGGATGCGCGCAGCGCATCCTGCTCGGCGCGCGCGGGGCGTAGGCCAGCCAACGACCGCGACGCGTCACACACCCAGAGGTTTACGACCCGCGCGCGCCGAGGGGCCTATGCCCTACACGCTCCTAGAAGGTCCTCGCCCGGAACGACGAGAGCACGACCGTGATCGAGCTCGCCGGCATCAGGATGGCGGCCAGCGCCGGGTGCATCAGGCCGGCCATCGCCAGCGACACTGCGGCCCCGTTGTAGAGGAGCGAGAACACCAGGTTGCGGTGGATCACCCGCAGGGTGCGCCGCGACCCCTCGAGCAGCTCGACGATCGGCGCGAGGCCCGGCCGCGCGAGGTAGACGTCGGCTGCCGCGAGCGCCGCCTCGGCGCCGCCGTGGACCCCGATGCCGACCGAGGCCGCCGCCAGCGCGGCAGCGTCGTTGACGCCGTCCCCGGCCATCGCCACCAGGCCCGAGGCCGCCGCCTCTCGCACCAGCTCGGCCTTGGTCTCGGGGTCGGCCCCGCCGCGACCATGCTCGATCCCGAGCTGCCGCATCACCGTTGCCACCGCGCCCGGATGGTCCCCGGACAGGACCTCGACCGACCAGCCCATGTCGCGGATCCTCTCCAGCGTGCCGCGGGCATCGGCCCGGATCGGGTCGCCGAGGGCAGCAAGCGCTGCCACCGCGCCGTCGATGCACACCACCACCGGGGTCAGGCCGTCCGTCACCGCGGCGTCGATGGTCGACTGCCACTCGCCGCCGAGCGAAATGCAACTCGCGGCGGCAAAGCCCGGCGAGCCGACCAACAACCGCCGGCCGCGCCAGGTGGCGGTCATGCCGCGGCCCGGGTGGCTGACGACGTCGGCCACTGGCTGATCCAGCGCGGCCTCCGCGCCGACCGCGAGCGCGATCGCGACCGGGTGCGAGGAGTGGGCCTCGATTGCCGCGACCGCAGGCCTCACCGCGTCATCGCCGGTCCAGCGAACCACGGCCAGCCGTCCCTCGGTGAGGGTGCCGGTCTTGTCGAGGATCATCCGCCCGCGGCGCGCGAGGAGCTCCAGAGCGTCGCCGCCCTTGATGAGGATGCCGCCGCGGGCGGCGTGACCGATGGCCGCAGCCACCGCCAGTGGGGTGGCCAGGCCGAGCGCGCAGGGGCAGCTGACGATGAGCAGCGCAATCGCGTGGTCCACTGCGTGCTTCGGGTCGAGCCGCAGCCAGATCAGCAGGGTGGCCAGGGCCAGCACCAGCACGGCGGCGACGAACCAGCCCGAGATCCGGTCCGCGAGCCGCACCACCGGCGCGCGGCGGCGCGCGGACTCCTCGATCAGCCGCAGCAGGCGGCCGACGCGAGTGTCCTCGCCGGTCGAGCGCACCTCGAGGAGGATCCGGCTCGCGAGGTTGACGGTGCCGGCGTGGGCAGGCGCTCCCGGACCGACCTCGACCGGTCGCGCCTCACCGGTGAGCAGCGACAGGTCGAGTGCGGAGGAGCCCTCGATGACCACGCCGTCGGCCGGCACCGAGTCGCCGGCCCGCAGCTCGACCACCGCCCCGGGCCGCAGGGCCGCAACCGGCACCTCGCGCACGGTGCCTCCCTCGACCAGGCGGGCGGTCGAGGGGGCGAGCGAGAACAGGAGCTCGGTGGCGCGGGCGGCGCTCCGCTGCTGCCGGCGCTGCACGAAGCGCCCGACCAGCAGCAGGAAGATCAGGGCCGTGACCGAGTCGAAGTAGATCTCGCCCGAGCCGCGCACGGTGTTGACCGCGCCCCAGGAGAACCCGGCGAGGATCCCGACCGAGATCGGCAGGTCCATGTGGATCATGCGGGTTCGCACCGATCCCCAGGCGCCGCGGTAGAAGACCCCCGCGCACCACAGCACGGACGGCAGGCTCAGCAGCAGGCTCGCCCAGCGGAAGAGGCGGGAGTACTCGGCGTCGATACCGTGAAAGGCGCCGCCGTAGAGTGCGAAGGCGAGCAGCATGATGTTCCCGGCCACCGCGCCGGCAACGGCGATCCGGATCAGGAAGGCGCGGTCCGACCGCCGTTCGAGGTCGCGGCGCTCGACGCCCTGGTAGGGGTGGGCCGGGTAGCCGAGCGAGTCCAGGAACGCTGCCACCTCGGACAGCTTCGTCGCCCCCGGGTCCCAGACCACCGTGGCCAGCGAGCGGCCGATGTCGAGCCGGCAGGAGGCAACCCCGGGGACGACCATCGGCGTCCGCTCGACCAGCCACAGGCAGGCTGCACAGTGGACGCCCTCGAGGTAGAGCTCGATCGTGGTGAGGCCGGCAGGGGCCGCGCGGCCGTAGAGCTCGAGAAACGCCGGTTCGTCGAACTCCTGATAGCGCCGGCCGGAGCCGAGCGCCGGGCGGTTCGGCGCGTCGACGCGCTCGCGGATCGCATAGTACTGCTCGAGGCCGGCGCCGCGGATCACCCGGTAGGCGACCCGGCATCCGGAGCAGCAGAACTGCTCCACGGCGCCGGGCTCGATGAGACCTGCCGGCACGGGCAGGCCGCAGTGGCTGCAGGCGGTCTCGGTCCCGCGACCCGGTGACCCGCTCATGGAACCCATCCCCGGGTGAACCTCGACCCCGGCGTCGGGACGGCCGCCATCATCACTCGTCGCAGCAGGAGTGGTCGCCGCCCGGCGCCGGGATTGCGGTGGCTGGCGAGTGCTCGCGGGCCGCGACCGCCGCCGCCACCGAGCCGGGCCGGCTGACGATGGCGAAGATCCCGAGCACGACCAGCAGCACGGCGGTCACCGCTGGGACGTGCCGGCGCAGCGGGGCGGCAAGGAGCTGCGCCCCGAGGCCGACCGCGACCAGCGCCGGCACGGTGCCGAGCCAGAAGGCCCCCATCACTGACGCGCCGTGGAGCGCGCTTCCGGTGCCGGCAGCGGCAACCAGGAAGGCCCACAGCCAGCCGCACGGCAGCAGGCCGCTGAGCAGTCCGACCGCGGCCGCCCTCAGCACGGGCGGCCGGTCGGCGACCACACGGAACGCTCGCTGCAGCCAGGTCGCGCTGCCGGCCCGGATCGGCAGCACCCGCACGCCTCGCAGCCGGAGCAACGCGAGACCGCCCCAGGCGATCATGACCGCTCCGGCAGCGACCGCGGCGACCCGCTGGAACCCGGCCAGTGAGCCGGCGAGGTCGAGGACGGCGCCGATCTCACCGGCGGCCAAGCCGAGCGCCGCGTAGGCCACCAGCCGGCCAGCACCGTACGTGGCGTGGCTGAGCAGCCGCCTCGCGCCGCGCGAGGCGTCGCCGCCGGCGTAGAAGGCGACGAACGGGCCGCACATCCCGACGCAGTGCAGGGATCCCGCGAGGCTCGCGATGAGCACGGTCGTCAGCAGGGGCGTCATCGCGCCTCCGGACGAATGTCGCGCGTGATGGTGCGGGTGAAGTGCTCACCGCCGCGGTCCACGGTGAAGCGCAGCTCCCACCGGCCGGCCCTGCGGATCGCCAGCGGGCAGGCATAGACGCCGCTGCCGGCCGCCGCAGGCTCGACGCGGACGATCTGATCGGCGCGGGCGTTGTGGAAGGCCGCGACCGCAACCCGAGCGTCGTTCAGTGGTCGGCCGCTGCGGTCGGCGAGGCGGACCACGAGCTGCGGGTCGCTGCCGGCGGCCGGTGGCGGCGCCACCTCGAAGTCGAGCTGCCAGCCGAGCTCGAGGTTGTGGCGGTCCTGGGCGCGCCGGGCGTCCCAGGCGAGGGCCTTCTGGTAGTAGTCTTCCTCGACCGCGTACGACGGGTTGGTGGTGGCGACGACAACCGTCGCCAGCGACACCACGACGTGGATGACCAGCGCGCCGATGATCAGCACCGGCCAGCGGAGGCGCGGCGGCAGCAGGGGCTTCATGGACGGCCCGCCGGCCCGAGCAGGCGGTACTCGTAGCTGCGGTCGAAGTCGACGCCGTCGTGGATCCTGAGCACGATCTCGAGCTCGCCGGCCGTGAAGGCCGACGGCGGAGCGTTGATGAATGCGGCCGTCATCTGGTCGTCGCCGGCGGCAACCCGGAGCGGGTTCTCCGGCGCGATCATGGTCAGCCCGGCCGGCCCGGCCACCTCGAAGGAGTAGGAGCGATCCGCTCCGGACCGGTTGGCGATCTTGATCCGAAGCTGGTTCGAGACCTCGCCGCCCGTCAGCACCTGGAACGGCGCGCCGAGGCCGCGCAGCAGCGTCACGTCGGCGCTCGCCTGGTCGCCGAGCGAGAAGGCGAGGGCGCCGAAGGTGACGGCAAGGATCGCGGAGTAGATCACCAGACGCGGCCGCAGCATGCGCTGCGGCCCGGCCGCGAGCTGCTCCTGGGAGGTGTAGCGGACCAGGCCGCGAGGCAGGCCGACCCGTTCCATGACCTCATCGCAGGCGTCGATGCACTGGGTGCAGGCGATGCACTCCATCTGCAGCCCGTCCCGGATATCGATGCCGGTCGGGCAGGTCGACACGCACAGCCGGCAGTCGATGCAGTCGCCGGCGCTGCGCGGTTCGCCGTGGCGCCACGGGGCGCGGGGCTCGCCGCGGCCGGCGTCGTAGCCGACGATCAGCGATCTCCGGTCGAGCAGCACCGACTGGAAACGGCCGTACGGGCAGGCGACGATGCAGGTCTGCTCGCGGAACCAGGCGAAGTCGAGGAACATCAGCAGGGTCGTGCCGAGCATCGCCGCGAAGGCGGCCGGGTGGTCGGCCGGCGAGCTGGTCATCCACGAGACCAGTCGGTCCCAGCCGACGAAGTAGGCGAGGAAAGTGTTGGCGAGCAGGGCCGAGATTGCGAAAAACGCGAGTTGCTTGAGGATCCGTCGCGCGTCAGGGCCGCGGGCGTCGAGCGCGAGCTGGCGCGCCCGTCCGCCTTCGATCCAGCGCTCGAGCGGCCGGTAGAAATACTCCATGTACACCGTCTGCGGGCATGCCCAGCCGCACCACACCCGCCCGAGCAGCGCCGTCAGCAGGAAGATGCCGACGAAGATCCCGAACAGCAGCAGCATCAGGAGGAAGGTGTCGGTGGGCAGGAAGGTGGTGCCGAAGAAGGTGAACTCGCGGCGCGGGATATCGAGCAGCATGAGCGGCTTGCCGCCCATCTTGAGAATTGGGATCAGGATGAAGGCCCCGATCAGGGCCCAGGCGGTCACCAGGCGGCGACGGTAGAAGCGGCCCTTCGACAGCTTGGGCCGGATCAGGCGGCGGCTGCCGTCGAGGTTGAGGGTTGACAGGACCCGTACCTCGGCCGCCGGCGCATTGGAGGTGATCGCCATCGGAGGTTGATCACGAGGCCGGAGCAGCGGCTCCGGCGACCGCGCCGGCAGGGGTGCCCGCGGCCGGCGCGAGGCTCTCGGGAGGCTGACGCTCGGCGAGTGTGCCCTGCGCCGCCTTCGGGTTGGGCGGGTTGCTGCCGAGCAGGGTGCCGACGTACGACGACACCGCGAGCAGCTCGGCCGGCCGGAGCTGGCGCTCCCACGCCAGCATGCCCTTCTCGGTGACGCCGTCGCGGACGGTGCGGTAGACATCCAGCAGCTGGGGCCCGTGGAGCCAGTGGTCATCCGTCAGGTTGGGGCCGATCGCGCCCTCGGCGAACATGCCGTGGCAGGGCGAGCACTTGGACTGGAAGATCTTCTTGCCGCCGTTCATCATGCTCGCGTCGTCCATCAGCCCGGCCAGCGTCGACTCCCCGACCTCGCCGAGCGCGAGCAGCTCCCCGGCCTGCTTGTCATAGTACGCGATCATCGCCGCGTCGTAGCGCTCGATGGACAGGAGCCCGGGGCCGAAGTGGAAGTAGAGGATGTAGAGCGGGGCCACGGCGACGGTCACCCAGAACAGCACGACCCACCAGCGGGGCAGCGGGTTGTCGTACTCCTGGATACCGTCGTAGGCGTGGTCGAGCAAATGGTCGTGGCGCGAGGCGGCTGGATCGGGGCTGGTGGTCACATCGGTCATCGAGGCGATCCTCCGCGGCCGGGCATCGTGGTGTCGCCGTCGTCCAGCGGCAGGCGCCGGGCGTGCTCCCACGAGCTGCGGCGCCGCACGAAGACCCACACGACGATCGAGGAAAAGGTGACGAAGCTGACGACCAGGCCGAGCACGGCCCACGAGCCGAGGCCCGCGGCCCCCATGATGTCGGACAGGCTCATCTCGCCTCCGCGACGTGGGCGGCGTCCGCTGCCGCCGCGGGCTCCACCGTCGGACTCGCGGGCTGCGCTTCCGGCTCGGGGCGCGTGATGTCGGTGCCGAGGCGCTGCAGGTAGGCGATGAGGGCCACGACCTGGCTTTGCTCGAGGCCCTGCGGCCCGCCCTGGGTGGCGATCTCGCCGGCGATTCCCCGGGCCTGGTCGGCGGCGTGCTCGGCCGCGCCGGCGACGTCTGCGTCCGAGTACGGCACGCCCAGCGCACGGTGGGTGCGCATGGTCCGGGGAATCGCTGCGAAGTCGAGCTCGGCGTTCAGCATCCACGGGTACCCCGGCATGATCGAGCCGCGGGTGATCGCGCGCGGGTCCTGCATGTGGCGGACGTGCCAGAGGTGCGGGTACTTGCCGCCGACCCGCTGGAGGTCGGGCCCGATCCGGCGCGAGCCCCACTGGAAGGGATGGTCGTAGACGAACTCGCCGGGCTTGGAGTACTCGCCGTAGCGCTCGGTCTCGGCGCGGATCGGCCGCACCATCTGGGAGTGGCAGTTGTAGCAGCCCTCCGAGAGGTAGATCGCCCGCCCCGCGAGCTCGAGCGGCGTGTAGGGCGCGACCGTGGAGATGGTCGGGACGTTCGACCTGATGAGGAAGGTCGGGATGATCTCGAACAGCGACGCCGAGACGACCGCCACGGTGACCATCACCGTCAGCTTGACCGGCCGCCGCTCCCAGGCGCGGTGCCAGTGGCTCCCGAAGAAGCGCTCCAGGCGGTAGCCGGTGTCGGCAAGGTGGACGCCGGCGGCGCGCAGCGCCGAGGCCGGCTCCGGGTGGGGCAGGTAGGCCGCGGCCAGCGGCGGCGCCTCGTGGAGCGGAACCTGGTAGGTCGCGGGCCGGCGGCGCCAGGTCATGAACATGTTGACGGCGAGCATCAGGACGCCGGCGATGTAGGCGGTGCCGCCGATCACGCGCACCCAGTACATCGGGATCAGGCGCAGCGTGGTCTCCACGAAGTCGCCGTACTTGAGGTAGCCGTCCTCGTCAAAGGCGAGCCACATCAGCCCCTGGGTGAGGCCCGCGGCATAGATCGCCACGATGTAGAGCAGGATGCCGATGGTGCCGACCCAGAAGTGGGCCTCGGCCAGCTTCTTTGACCACAGCTCGGTCTGGAAGAGGCGCGGCATCAGCCAGTAGATCATGCCGAAGGTCAGGAAGCCGACCCAGCCGAGGGCGCCGGAGTGGACGTGCGCGATCGTCCAGTCGGTGTAGTGCGACAGCAGGTTGACCGACCGGACCGACAGCAGCGGCCCCTCGAAGGTGGACATCCCGTAGAAGGTGATCGAGACCACGAAGAACTTGAGGACCGGGTCCTCGGCGACCCTGTGCCAGACCCCGCGCAGGGTCAGCAGGCCGTTGAGCATGCCGCCCCACGACGGCATCCACAGCATCACCGAGAACAGCATGCCGAGGGTCGACGCCCACGCCGGCAGCGCGGTGTAGTGGAGGTGGTGGGGACCGGCCCAGATGTACATGAAGACCAGGGTCCAGAAGTGGACGATCGACAGCCGGTAGGAGAACACCGGCCGGTTGGCCGCTTTGGGCATGAAGTAGTACATGAGGCCGAGGAACGGGGTCGTGAGCAGGAAGCCGACCGCGTTGTGGCCGTACCACCACTGCATGAACGCGTCCTGGACGCCGGCGTACAGCGAGTAGCTCTTGAACAGGCCTGCCGGCAGGGCGAGGCTGTTGAAGATGTGCAGCATCGCGATCGTGATCAGGGTCGCGATGTAGAACCAGATCGAGACGTAGAGGTGGCGCTCGCGGCGCCGCGCGATGGTGCCGAAGACGTTGACGGCGAAGATGACCCAGATCAGCGCGATCGCGATGTCGATCGGCCACTCCAGCTCGGCGTACTCCTTGCCCTGGGTGAAGCCGAGCGGCAGCGTCACCGCGGCGGCGACGATGATCGCCTGCCATCCCCAGAAGTGGATCTCACTGAGCGCCTTGGAGAACATCGGCGCCTTGAGCAGCCGCTGCAGGGAGTAGTAGACGCCGGCGAAGATCGCGTTGCCGGCGAAGGCGAAGATCACCGCGTTGGTGTGGAGCGGGCGCAGCCGGCCGAAGCTCAGCCACGGCACGCCGAAGTTCAGGGCGGGGGCGGCGAGCTGGAGTGCGACCAGCAGCCCGACCAGCATCCCCACCACCCCCCACACCAGGGTCACCAGGGTGAACTTGCGCACGATCGCGTCGTCGTAGCTGAAGACCTCGACCGTCATCAACTCCCTCCGTTGGTTGCCGTCCGGCACTGGCGGATCTTAGGGCTTGGCTGTCCGCTTCGTCAACGCGAGCGAGCTGTGCGCTACCATGAGGCGTTGACAGCGGGCGCGGAGGGTCAGCGATGGTGCGGAGCGTGCAGCGGACAGCGGTTGTGTGGTTGATCGCCGTGGCAGTTGCGACGGCGGGCGCAACTGTCGCCGTGGCCGGCGAACCGATCCGGCTGCCGGCGACGGTCGACGAGGCGCTGGCCATGGGTCTGGAGCGGGTCGTCGTCCGGGTCGCGGTGGCGCAGCCCGCGGACGTCCAGGCGATCGCGAGCTGGGTCGAGCCCTGGGAGGTCGACCTCGCGGCCGGTTTCCTGATCGTCGACGTCGACGTCCTCGGCTACCAGCGGCTCCTCGACCTCGGCTTCGAGGTGTCGCTCGACGCGAAGCGGACCGAGAAGTACAACCGGGTGCTGAAGGCGCTCCCGGATCAGGTCGAGGGCATCTCCGGCTACCCGTGCTACCGCACCGTGGAGGAGACGCTGGCCGCCGGCCAGGCGCTGGCGGCGGCCAACCCGGGGCTCGCAGAGTGGCTCGACATCGGCGACTCATGGGAGAAGACGGCCGCGGGCGGGCTGCCCGGCTACGACCTGAGAGTGCTGCGCCTGACCAACGAGTCGATCGGCGGCGACAAGCCGGACCTCTGGGTGGAAGGCGCGATCCACGCCCGCGAGTACACCACCGCCGAGACTGCGACCCGCTTTGCCGAGCACCTGCTCGCCAACTACGGCGACGACCCGGACATCACCTGGCTGCTCGACCACACCGAGGTCCACGTGCTGCTCCAGACCAATCCCGACGGCCGCAAGCACGCTGAGGCCGGCGAGTCGTGGCGCAAGAACACCAACGGCACCTACTGCGGCACGAGCTCGCCGTACCGCGGCGCTGACCTCAACCGCAACTTCGACTTCTACTGGGGGTGCTGCGGCGGCTCGAGCTCGGACCCCTGTGACGAGACCTTCCGGGGCGCCAGCGCGGGCTCGGAGCCGGAGACCCAGGCGATCCAGACCTACGTGCTCGCCAACTTCCCGGACTGGAGGCCTGACGACCTGACGACCCCGGCCCCGCCCGAGACGACAGGCGTCTTCATCGACCTCCACAGCTACGGCGGCGACGTGTTGACCGCCTTCGGCTTCCAGGACCCGCCGGCGCCCAACAACACCCAGTACATGACGCTCGGCCGCAAGTTCGGCTACTTCAACGGCTACAACGCGCAGGTCGGGAGCCTCTACCCGGTCGACGGCTCGACCAAGGACTGGGCCTACGGCCGCCTCGGCACGGCGGCGTTCACGATCGAGATGGGCACCGACTTCTTCGAGGAGTGCGCTCCGTTCGAGTCGACGATCTACCCGGACAACCTCGAGATGCTGCTCTATGCGGCCAAGGCCGCCCGCGGCCCGTGGCGGCTGGCGGCTGGTCCGGACGTGGTGGCGCCGACGCCGCTGCCGCTCATCGTGGCTCCGGGCGAACCGGTCACGGTCAACGCCACCGCCAACGACACCCGCTACGAGGCGGGCGCGGGCGAGCCGACCCAGCCGATCGCGGCGGCCGAGCTCTACGTCGACCTGCCGCCGTGGCTGCCGGGCGCGACTCCGATCGCGATGGTGCCGGTCGACGGCCAGTTCAACAGCACCGTGGAGCAGGTCCGCGCGACCGTTGCCACCGGCGCCCTGAGCAACGGCCGCCACACGGTCTTCCTGCAGGCTGCCGACAGCGCCGGCAACTGGGGCGTGGTCAGCGCGGCCTTCTTCTGGGTGCTCGACCCGTCCCAGGCGGCCCACATCGCGGGCGACGTGCGCAGTGCCGCGGGCGGCCAGCCGTTGGCGGCGGCGGTCACCGCCGGCCCGTTCTCGACCGCGAGCGATCCTGGCGACGGCAGCTATGACCTGATGCTGCCGGCCGGGAGCTACGACGTGACGGCGACCGCCGACGGCTACGCGCCGTTCACCTCGAACAACGTGCCTGCGGTCACCGGACAGACGACCCCGCTCGACTTCTACCTCGCCCCCTACGTGCAGGTCCTCGATGATGACGTCGAGGGCGGCAACATCGGCTGGACCGCCCAGTCGCCGTGGGCGATCACCACCGAGGCGTCGGCGAGTCCGACCCACTCCTGGACCGACAGCCCGGGCGGCAACTACACCGACAACCGCAACACCTCGCTGACCTCGCCGCTGCTCGACCTCACCGGGATGACCGGAGTGACGCTGAGGTTCGCCCACATCTACGACCTCGAGACCGGTTACGACTACGGCCACGTCGAGGTGTCGACGAACGGCGGCACCACCTGGAGCACGGTGGCGAGCTACACCGGGGTCAATCACACCACCTGGGAGACGGTGAGCATCGCGCTGCCGCAGCTCGACGGCGTGGCGGCGGCGCGGATCCGCTTCCGGCTCACCTCCGACAGCAACACCGTCGAGGACGGCTGGCACGTCGACGACATCGTCGTCCAGGCGTCGGTGCCCCCAGCCGCGGACTTCACCCTCGACGCGAGCCCGGGCACGGTTCAGATCTGCGCCGGGGACGATGCCCAGTACACGGTCAGCGTCGGCGCGATCAGCGGCTTCGCCAATCCGGTCACCCTGGCGGCGAGCGGCCAACCGGCTGGCTCGACCACCGGCTTCGCGCCCAACCCAGTGACGCCGCCGGGAAGCAGCCTGCTGACCGTTGGCAGCACCGGAGGCGCTTCGCCCGGCAGCTACGACATCGCGATCGGCGGTACTGCCTCCGGTAGCTCGGGCCACAGCACCCAGGTCTCGCTCGAGGTGCTCGCGCTCGCGGCCCCGCCGACGCTGGACGCACCTCCGGACGGCGCGACCGGCCAGCCGCTGCGGCCGCTCTTCGAGTGGACCGCCGCCGCCGGTGCCGACGCCTACACCCTCGAGGTCGACGACGATGCCGGTTTTGGCAGCCCGGCGATCTCCGAGTCGGGCATCGTCGGCACGACCTATGTGTCGTCGATCGATCTCGTGGGGGCCACGACCTACTACTGGCGGGTGAGGTCGGAGAACCTCTGCGGGGCGGGGGCTGCCTCGAGCGTGTTCTCGTTCACGACGGAGAGCTCGCTGCCGTTCGCAGACGGGTTCGAGTCGGGGGACACCAGCGCGTGGTCGGCCACGGTGCCTTAGAAGTAGGGGCTAGGGGTTAGGGCCCGCTTCCGCGCGCTTGTAGCGCAGGCTTCCAGCCTGCATCAATCATCGCCCCCGGGGAGACCTGGGGCGGTTTTCTTGTGGGGTTTCGCGGCCTCCGGCCGCGGCGACGCGGCGCCAGAAACGAGTGGCCGATGGCCGTCTCCTCCCTCCCACCCGCGGCCTCGGCCACACGTCGTTTCCGACGCCGGGTTCACAGCCTGCCTTCTCCTTCGTCGACCGATGCAGCCAGGATGGCTGCGCCACAACCATGCAGCGAGGATGGCTGCGCTGCAAGGCATCCGGAAGCGGGCGAGGATTCGGGAACGGGGACGGGAACGGGAGCGGGAACCCTTCGACTCGCGGCGCTGAGGCGCCGCTCGCTCAGGGCAGGCTCCTCGGGCTCGGAAGCGGAAGGGAATGCGGGTGCGGCAGCGGGCCACACCCAGCCCCTAACCCCTGGCTGGCAGGGGTGGGGGAGTCTCCGGGTGGGCGGCGTACCACGCGAACCAGAAGCACTGGCGCGTGGCGAAGCCGGGGCCGGGGTCGGCGAGCGGCTCGACCAGCGCCGCGCCCGCGTCGAGATCGAAGTCGATGCGCAGCGGGATGTCGGCCTCCGGCGTCTCCCACGCGCCACTGGTCGCTCCCGCGGCGGCCGCGATCCGGCGCAGCGCGAAGACCGTGTCGCGGCCATCCGTGGTGACGATCAGCACGCGGTCCTTGAGCGCGAGCTCCCCCAGAGGCGGCAACGGCTCGACCGGGAAGTGGAGCAGGTCCGAGCCGAAGTAGGAGTGGTAGGGGTCCCGCTTGTAGAGGGTCAGTAGGCGGTCGACCGGCGCCAGCACGCGGGTCTGGGGATGGCGCTCGAGCCACTGCTTCCAGGTCGCGATCGCGGCCGGGACCAGGGCCAGCCTGGCTCCAGCGGCCGCCGCCGGACCGGCGATCGCGCGCGCCTCGAGCTGCGACCACAGGCTCGATGGCTCGGGCTCCGCCCGGCGGTCGTAGAGCAGCATGTTGGAGTTGAAGACCAGGCCGGATACGCCGAAGGCGAGCGTCTCGCCCCCCGCCGAGCGTTCGCTCACCACTGCCGAGTCGCACAGCGGGTTGTAGCTGATGAGCAGATTGCGTCCGCCGACGCGGTCGTTGACGACCTCGTGCCAGCGCAGCAGCCGCAGCGGGTAGGCGCGCGCGTCGCCTTCGACCTCGACGCCGAGCACGCGGTCGTGCGGCAGCAGGAACTTGCCTCGCCCCTCGTGGTTCCTCGCCTCGACCTCGGCGACGGTCAGCATCGCCGGCTCGTTCAACGCGAGCAGCCCGTCGCGGTGCATGCCCGCCGGGACGATCCGATCCGCCGGGACCAGGCTCGTTGTCAGATCGAAGCCGTAGCTCGCGGCGGTCCGGCCATCGCCGAGCGGGTGCCGATCCGAGGGACGCGGTGAGCGCAGCGCGAGCAGCAGCAGGGCAGCGACGACCGCGCCGCACGCGACTGCCACCCACCAGCCGCTGCGCACGAGCGAGCTCAGGCGCGCCACGCTGCCCTCAGGGGCCGCCGCTGGCACCTGCCGGCGGGTCAGCGATCGCCAGCGCGACCGTGACCGTCGGCGGCGCCGCTCGGTCCAGGCTCGAGTCGCGACCATTCATGTCGGCCACCATCGCCAGCAGCAGCAGCGGCAGGTAGAAGATGCTGGCCACGAACAGCCGGCGCGCCGCCGGCTCGGTGCGCCGCCGCAGGAACTGCCAGCCGATGACTGCGAAGCCGAGTCCGAGCAGCTGGGAGGCGGCCAGGAAGCCGGGGCCGGAGACGCCGGCCAACACCTGCGCCGCCGTGACCGGCAGCAGCGACAGGATGTAGAGCAGGGCCAGCCGCCCCGTCAGGTCGCCCGGGCGGTCGACAGCGGGTAGCATCCGGTAGCCGGCGCGGGCGTAGTCGTCCCGGTACATCCAGGCCAGCGCCAGGAAGTGCGGAATCTGCCACACGAACAGGATGCCGCCGAGGATCCACGCCCCGAGGTCGACGCGGCCGGTCGCTGCGGTCCAACCCATTATTGGCGGCACGGCGCCGACCATCGCGCCGACCGCCGTGCTGAGCGGCGTCCGGGTCTTGAGGGGAGTGTAGACCGCAACGTAGAGCACGATCGTCAGCAGCGACAGGCCGGCCGTGAGCAGGTTGGCGCCAGCCGCGAGGATCGCCAGCCCAGCGAGCGCCGAGGCGCCGCCCCAGCCTGCGGCCTGGCCGCTGGAGACCCGGCCCGAGGGCAGGGGGCGGCCGCGGGTCCGCAGCATCCGCCGGTCGCGGTCCTTCTCGACGAGCTGGTTCAGGATGTTCGCCCCGAACGCCGAGAGCGCCGTGCCGAGCGCTGCCCACAGCAGCCCGAGCGGGTGCGACCAACCTCCGGCGCCGAGCAGGAAGCCGACGACGGCGGTCAGGACCACCATCGCGGCGAGTCGGGCCTTGGCCAGCTCGAGGTAGGTCGACACCACGCCCAGCCGCGGGCGCGTGCGGGCGCCGGGGTTGGCGGGGGCGAAAGCCGAGGTCGGGGCAGTCACGGTGTCCATTCCACGCCCGGGTCTGCGATCATGGGCGCGGACGTCCGCAGTATAGACGACACCCACACGCCGATTTCCGGGAGGCGACCATGGCAGCTGCCCGCGACCCGCGCTCCGCCCGAGGCTCCGCGCTGACCCTCGGCTTCGCCACCGCCGTCACGATGTGGGCGATCGCGTACGTCGGACGGCTGCCGGCCGTGACCGCGTCGAGCGCCCTGATCGGGGTGCTGATGCTGGTGGCGGTGGTTGGCTGGGGGTGGTTCGCAGGACGCCGCACAGCGCGCTGGAGCGCCGGGGCGGCCGGCGGCGCCGTCGCCGGGGTCATCAACCTGCTGATCCTCGGCAGCCTGATCGCCGGTCCGGATGGCGCGTTGCAGTGGGCGATGCTGTGGTGGCTGCCGGCCTCGGTGGTCGCGGTGGCCGCGCTCGCGGGAGCGGCCGCGGCCCTGGCCGCCGCGAACCCGGCGCCGCCTCGGGAGACCGACTGGACGGCGATGTTGACCAAGCTCGCGGTGGTCGCCTCGTTCCTGATGGTCGTTGCCGGCGGCCTGGTGACCAGCAAGGAAGCGGGGCTGGCCGTCGTTGACTGGCCGAACAGCTTCGGCTCGAACATGTTTCTCTACCCGATCTCGCGCATGACCGGCGGCATCTACTTCGAGCACGCGCACCGGTTGTTCGGGGCGCTGGTCGGCCTGACGACGATAGCCGTCGCCGTTCGTCTTTGGCGGGTGGAGCCGCGGTCGTGGGTGCGCGCTCTCGCCGCGACGGCGGTGGTTGTGGTCGTCGTTCAGGGGCTGCTCGGCGGCCTCCGGGTCACCGGACGCTTCACGCTGTCGACAGCCGCCGAGGACATGGCGCCCAGCATCGGACTGGCGATCCTGCACGGGGTGCTCGGGCAGGTCTTTCTGGCGCTGATGGTGGTCCTGGCCGCGGCGACCAGCCGTCGCTGGCGTAGCGCGCCGGAGCGCCAGCCGGGGGTCCGGGCGGCCACCGATCAGACCCTGCAGGCTGTGTTGGTGGGAGCGCTGGTGGTGCAGCTGCTGCTCGGTGCGATCCAGCGCCACCTCGCGCAGGGGCTGGTCGTTCACATCTCGCTCGCGACGATCGTGACGATCATGGTGGTCGCCGCCGGCGCCCGGGCGTGGGGCCTCTTCCACGGCGTCTGGCCGATGCAGCGGCTCGGCCAGCTGCTGATGAGCGTCGTCGTTATCCAGGTTGCGCTTGGCATTGCCGCCCTTGCCGTCACCCAGGGCCGGGCCATTGTCGGCCATCCGACAACGATCGAGGTGACGATCGCCACCGCCCATCAGGCGGCCGGCGCCGGCCTGCTCGCGCTCGCGGTGCTGCTCGCCGCCTGGACGCGGCGCCTCTACCAGCCGGCGTGATGGGGTCGGGGCGGAGGAGGGCTGCCGACTCCGCCCGTCAGCGACCCGCCGGCGAGCGGCGCGTCTCCTGCTCGCAGACCGCTGCGAGCAGGAGCTCCTGGCAGCGGCGGACGTCGGCCTCGGTGGTGCCGAGGTTGCCGATCGCGACCCGCAGCGCAATGCCGCCGTCGAGCCGGGTGTGAGAGAGGAAGACTTCGCCCGAGGCGTTGACCCGCTCGAGCAGGTGCAGGTTGAAGCTGTCCAGCTCGGCGCCCGCGAGGCCTCCCGGCCGGGCGCGGAAGCAGACCACCGAGAACGGCGCCGGCGCCAACCGCTCGAAGGCCGGATCGCGGTCGATGAACGCGGCGAAGCCCTGGGCGAGCCGGATGTGCTCGCGGAGCCGCTCGCGGATGCCGTCGAGGCCGAAGCTGCGCAGCACCCACCACAGCTTGAGAGCGCGAAAGCGACGCCCGAGCTGGACGCCGTAGTCCATCAGGTCGACCGCGTGCTCGCTCCCGCCGTGGGGCGTCGTCAGGTACTCCGGGACCAGTGAGAAGGCGCGCCGGAACAGCTCGCGGTGGCGGGTGTAGAGGGCCGAGCAGTCGATCGGCGTGAACATCCACTTGTGCGGGTTGAAGACGAAGCTGTCGGCGAGCTCGCAGCCGTCGAGCGCCCACCGGTGCTCGGGGCAGAGAGCGGCGGTGCCGGCGTACGCGGCGTCGACGTGCAGCCAGAGACCCTCGTCGGCGCAGATCCGCGCGATCTCGGGCACTGGGTCGACCGAGGTTGTGGAGGTGGTGCCGACCGTGGCGACCACGGCGATCGGAAGCCGGCCGGCTGCGCGGTCGGCCGCGATCGCCGACGCGAGGGCGCGAGTGTCCATGCGGTAGTTGGCGTCGTGGGGAATCGGCCGATAGCCGTCGAGGCCGAGGCCGAGGGCGATGCAGGCCTTGGCGATCGACGAGTGCGCCTGGTCGGAGGCATAGACGCGGAGCGCCGGCAGATCGCTGCGGCCGCTCATGCCGCGCTGGCGGATGTCGAGGTCGGCGGCTTCGCGGGCCGCGGCCAGGCCGAGCATCGACGACACCGACGCGGTGTCGGTGAGGAAGCCGAAGAAGTCGTCCGGGAGCTCGAGCGCCCGGCGCAGCCACTGCAGCACCTCGAGCTCGAGCTCGGTGGCGGCCGGCGACGTGCGCCACAGCATGCCGTTGACGTTGAGCGCGGCCGACAGCAGCTCGCCGAGGATGCCGGGTCCGGAGCCGGTGATGCCGAAGTAGGCCATGAAGCCGGGGTGGTTCCAGTGGGTGACTCCGGGAAGCACCACGTCGAGGAAGTCCTGCCACACCGCAGCCGGGTCTTCGGCCGCGGCCGGCGCGGTCTTCGGCAAGCGCCTGCCGACGTCGCCGGCAGCCAGCCGCGACAGCACCGGGTACTGGCGGTTGCCGCCGTCCAGGTAGCCTGCGATCCAGTCGACCATCCGGTGCCCCTCGCGCCGGAAGAGCTCCGCGTCCCAGTGGCCCGAGTTGGTGCTCATGGGATCCTCCGCCCCCACGATACGTGGCCGGGAGGGCGGTGTCATCCGGTCTGGCCCGACGTGGCGAAGGCATCAGCTGATAGCCGCAGGGGCGTGCACGGAACGCCAGCAATGGCCGCCCACCCTTCGGGAAGGTCGGGGTGTCGGCAGGCTTGCCTGACCCTGAGACGTGGCCCGGCCGAGGCGCCGTCGCGCGGCGTTCGGGCCGCTGCCGTCGCCAAGGGAAGATGTTTCAGCTGCTCTTGGTTTGCAGGAGGTGCGCATGCAGATGCACTCGAGCGAGAGGACAGCGCCGCTGAGGTGGACCGACGAGCTCCCGCTCGACGTCGATCTCCTCGTCGTCGGAGGCGGATTCGCCGGTCTCGCGACGGCCATGTTGGTGACCGCCGAGCGGCCAGGGACTCGAATCGCGATCGTCGAGCGCTCGCCGCTCGCGGCGCCGGGCATCGCATTCGGCGCGTGCGAGCCCTCGCATCTCCTGAACGTCCCGGCCGAACGCATGGGCGCCCTGCCCGACGATCCAGCTGGCTTCCTCTCGTGGCTGTCGCGCGAGGTGCCCGGTGTGTACAGCGAAGGCGATTTCGTGCCTCGCGCCCTCTACGGCGCGTACCTCAATGAGCTCGTGCGCGAGCGGACACGAGGTCGCGGGACGAACGTCGGGTTCGTGCGCGGAGAGGTGATGCGGATTCGTCGGGTCGACGACCGTGTCGACGCGGTCGTGCGTTCTGGTCGGGTCGTGACGGCGCGTGCCGCCGTGCTCGCGCTCGGGCTGCCCTCCGGCCGTGCTCCCTGGTCCGGCGTGGACGGCGGCGCTCCGGCCTGCACCCTTGTTGAAGACCCGTGGCGTGAGGGCGCCTTCGACGGCGATGCCAACGCCGACGTCCTGATCATCGGCAGCGGGCTGACGGCGATCGACGTCGTCATCGCGCTTGTCCGGCGAGGTCATCGAGGGCACATCACGCTCATCTCGCGCCATGGGCGATTTCCGCAGCAGCATCCACCAGGCGGCAACGCTCCGCACACGTTCGCCCGGTCGGAGCTTGGCGGATCGCCGCGGGAGGTCCTCCGAACGGTGCGCGCGGCGGTCGCCGCGCGGAGATCCGTGAATCTGGGCTGGGAAGCCGCCATCGATGCGGTCCGCCCGCACGCGACGGCCCTGTGGCAAGCGTGGTCCCCGCGCGACCGCCGTCAGTTTCTCGCCCGGCTTCGCCCGCTGTGGGAGATCCACCGTCACCGAGTGCCCCGGCCGGTGTTCGCCGAGATCGAGACCTTGAGGACGAATGGCCAGCTGTCGCTGCTCCGTGGTCAGCTCGTTCGCGTCGGCGCGGCTGGCGAGGGACGGGCTCGCGCGATGCTCGATGTTGCCGGGGCGCCGCGCCAACAGATTGACGTCGATCGCATCTACTCCTGCACAGGCCCGGCGCGGAGCGTGCGGGGGTCATCGGATCCCTTGTTGAGGGACCTCATGTCGGTTGGAATTGCAGCCAGCGACCGTGAAGGCCTCGGCCTCTGCGCTGATGCCAGCGGTCGCCTCGTCAACGCGAGTGGCCGCCCGGATCCTCGGCTCGTTCTCGTCGGAGCGCTGCGCCGCGGCGAGCTTTGGGAATCGACGGCGGTTCCCGAGCTGCGCGAGCAGGCGAGAGCGGCCGCGCAGGTGCTGATCAGCGTGCTACCTGCGAGGTCGCCTCCGGCCCATCGTGACGGCACCATGGAACGGCCTGTGGCCCAAAGGAGTGACTCATGAGTCCAGCATCGCTATCGCCGGCTTCCGAACCGGACCTGCGTCTTCCGCGACGCGACATGACGACACGACCGCCGGTCGTGCTTCTGACACTGTTCGACGAGCTCGATCGTCTCAGCGGTGCGATCCCGGTGTGGCAGCTCGAGGAGCTCGTCGCGCGCTGGCCCATCACTGCCGAACAGTTGGGCGACGCGATTCAGATCGACACCGACGCGTATGTGCGGACACTCGTCTTCGAGCGAGGTCACGTCGAGGTGCTCGTGATGGCGTGGATGCCCGGGCAACGCAGTCCGATTCACGATCACGGTGGTTCGGCGTGCGCCGTGCGCGTCGTGTCCGGATCGGCCCTCGAGCGGCTCTACCGGAAGCGGGACGATGGCCTGGTCGTGGCCACCGGCGAGCGACGGCTCACGAGCGGTGGCGTCACGAGCTCATTCGACGAGGACATCCACTCGCTCGGCAACACCGCAGACGCGCCCGCCTCGCCGTCCGACATCCTGGTCACGATTCACGTGTATTCACCACCACTCCAACCGACGCGAAAGTACGTCGAGGCGGCGCCATGAGGAGGCCTGACTTCCCAGACGCTGAGCGCCAGTGACGCCAAGGAGTCTGGAGCGCGAGTCGACCTGCCGGGAGCCACTTGGCGGCGCCGGCCTGCGGTGCGGTTACCGCGGTGTCTCGGGCAGCACGCGCGCCGCCGTCAGCGCTTGCGCCAGGCGGTGACCAGGGCCTTGCGCACCCGCTCGATGAGCCGGCCGGGGTCGACCGGCTTGTCGATGAAGTCCTGGACCGGCACGGGCTGGCCGGCCGGGTAGCCGCCGCCCTCGCTCGGCGGGTAGAAGCGCAGGCCGGTGCGCTCGGTGACCGCCGTCAGCATGATCACCGGGACCTTGCGGAAGTACTCCTCGGGCCGCTGGCGCAGCCGCCAGATGAACTGGAACCCCTCGGTCGAGTCCGGCATCATGACGTCGAGCAGGATGAGATCGGGGCGATCCGCGTCCGCGTGCTGCAGCCCCGTCTCCAGGTCGTTGGCCGCCCGCACGGCATAGCCGCCGCCCTCCAGCGTCAGCCGCAGCGTCTCGACCAGGTCGAGGTCATCCTCAACGATCAGAATGGTTTCCTTCGCAGCCATGAGTGCCCCCCGGGGCGCGACGGACGTCGGCTGCCCGGTTCAACGGTGCGGCGCGGCGACGGTCGGAGCCCCTCGACTCGAGCCAGATTACAACCCGTCGCGACGATTTCTATCACAAACTCGGCGTCCGGTCACGAGACTGGCCCCGGCTTGATTGACACGATTGGCGGGCAGCGGCATACTGACACCGACCGTTGTGCGCGCGTGCCGGATCGACCGGAGGTGGGGGATCGTGGGAGTGCGGGTGATCGCGGGGCTGCCGGGCGCCGGCATCGGCTCGTCGCCCGGCGGACGCGTCGACGGCCTTTCTTCCCTTCACAAGGAGCCGAGGATATGAACGACGCTGCGAGCGGAGCTCGGATCGGTGTCTTCATCTGTCACTGCGGCGGCAACATCTCCGACGTGGTGGACGTCAAGCGCCTCGCCGAGGAGGTCGGCAAGCTACCCGGGGTGGTGCATTCGACGACCCACATGTTCGTCTGCTCGGATCCGGGGCAGGCGTTGGTCGAGACCGCGATCAAGGAGCACAACCTCGATCGGGTGATCGTCGCCGCCTGCTCGCCGACGCTGCACCAGATGACCTTCAGGCGGGCGATCGAGCGGGCCGGGCTCAACCAGTTCCTGTTCGAGCACGTCAACGTGCGCGAGCAGGTCTCGTGGGTCACCGAGGATCCGGTGGGCGCGACCGCGAAGGCGACGCGGCTGGTCAGCGCCGCGGTCCAGCGCGCCCATCATCTGGTCGCGCTCGACAAGCGCCGGATCGCGATCCAGCCTGCCGCGCTGGTGATTGGCGGCGGGGTCGCCGGGCTGGTGGCGGCGCGCGACCTCGCCCAGCGCAACATGAAGGTGACCCTGGTCGAGAACCGGCCGTTCCTGGGCGGCCGGATGGCCCAGCTCGACACCGTGTTCCCGACCGGCGAGAAGGCCCGCGACCTGCTCGCCCCGCTGATCGAGGAGGTGGTCAGCCACAAGCTGATCACCGTGATGACCAACGCGCAGGTGGTCGACTCCGAAGGTGTGGTGGGTGACTTCCGCACCAAGATCCGGATCACACCGCGCGGCGTCAACAAGCACCTCGCCTACCGCGGCAACGCCATCGCCGCGTGCCCCGAGGAGACGGTCAACGAATTCGACTTCGGGCTGTCGAGGCGCAAGGCGATCTACATGGCCTACCCGGGGTGCTGGCCGCCGATGCCGGCGATCGACTGGCACACCTGCACGAAGTGTGGCAAGTGTGTGTGGGCGGTCGGCGGCAAGGGGATCGAGCTCGAGGCTGAGCCGCACGAGGTCGAGGTTCGATGTGGCGTGATCGTGCTCGCCACCGGCTACGACCCCTACGAGCCGCTGTACGGCGAGTACGGCTACGGCATCTTCCCGCGCGTGCTCACCCTCCAGCAGCTGATCCGCTACCTCGACCCGGAGGGCCCGACCGGGGGCCAGCTGCCGCTCGACGGAGTCACCCGGCCGCGAATCGGCTTCATCTACTGTGTCGGCGCCCGCCAGATCGAGGGCGTCAATCAGCGCCAGCCGGACGGCAAGGTCAAGGACTACTGCGCGCGCACCTGCTGCACCGGCGCCCTGCACGCCGCCCTGACCATCAAGGACCACCACCCGGACGCGACGATCTACAACATGTACCAGGACATCCGCACCTACGGCCGGGGCCACGAGGCGTACTACGAGCGGGCCTCTGAGTCCGGCGCGCTCTTCCTCCGCTTCGACCCCCGCCACCCGCCGCGGGTCCAGAAGAACCCACGCGGCGACTCGCCGGTGGTGGTGCAAGTCCAGGACCTGCTCACCGACCGTCTCGACGTCGAGCTCCCGCTCGACCTGCTGGTGCTCGCCACCGGCGTCGTCCCTCACGACATCAGTGAGCTGGTCGGCATGTACCGCTGCGCGGTCGGCTACGACAGCTTCCTGCTCGAGGTCCACCCCAAGCTGCGGCCCGTCGAGCTGGCAGTCTCCGGCGTCTTCCTGGCCGGCTGCTGCCAGGGGCCGATGGACATCACCGAGGCCGCCGGTGCGGCCTCGGCCGCCGCATCCAAGGCGGCGGCCATGATCGCCCAGGGCCAGGTCGAGATGGACCCCTTCACTGCCCGGGTCGACGAGACGCTGTGCACCGGGTGCCAAACCTGTCTCGGCGTGTGCCCGTACACGGCGATCACCCGCGACCCGGTCAAGCGGATCGCCAACGTCAACCAGGCCCTGTGCACCGGCTGCGGCACCTGCGCCGCGGCCTGCCCGAGCAAGGCCATCGAGCAGGCCGGCTTCACCGACGCCCAGGTCCTGTCCGAGGTCTACGCACTGCTCGCCGATCGCTCGGGCGCGGTCACCGCGTGACGGGAAGGAGCGAACCATGGCCGATCCGATCGCAGAGACGGCAGCCCCCAGCCCCGACGGGTGGGAGCCGCGCATCATCGCCTTTCTCTGTTACTGGTGCTCGTACACCGGCGCCGACAATGCCGGCACTGCGCGCCTGAAATACCCGCACAACGTCCACATCGTGCGCCTGATGTGCTCGGGGAGGATCGACCCTGAGCTGATCACGACCGCCTTTGCCCGCGGCGCGGATGGGGTGATGGTGTGCGGCTGTCACATCGGCGACTGCCACTACATCTCGGGCAACCACAAGACGATGGCGCGCATGCCGCTGCTCCGCCGGACGCTCGAGGCGTTCGGCATCGAGCCCGGCCGCTTCGTCTTCGAGTGGGTGAGCGCGGCGGAGGGCGAGAAGTTCGCGCGGCTGGTGCGCGACACCGTTGCGGGCGTGCGCGCCCTGGGGCCGCTCGACTGGCCCGGGCGCCAGCGCGCGCGGGGGGTCGGTCACGGCCGCGATTTGCAGCCGTGGGGGGCACAGCCATGAACGCGGTCAGCAAGGCCAAGGTTGCGATGTACTGGGCCGGCAGCTGTGGCGGGTGCGACATCTCGCTGCTCGAGATCGGCCCCCACCTGCTCGAGCTGGTCGCCGCCGCCGACGTCGTGTTCTGGCCGTGCGCCGCCGACTTCAAGTACCACCACGTTGCGAGCTACCCGGACGGCTACATCGACCTCTGTCTGTTCAACGGCAGCGTCCGCAACTCCGAGCAGGAACGGATGGCGCGGCTGCTCCGGCAGAAGAGCAAGACCTTGGTGGCATACGGCGCGTGCGCGATCTCGGGCGGCATCCCGGCGCTCGCCAACCTCTCCACCCCGGAGGAGCTGTTCGCGCGCAGCTACACCGACTGCCCCTCGGTCGACAACCCGGACGGGGTCCTGCCGCGTCCGCACACCGAGTCGCCGGTCGGCGAGCTCGAGATTCCGCACTTCTACCCCCAGGTGCTGCGCCTGTCCGACATCGTCGAGGTCGACTATCTGATCCCGGGCTGCCCGCCACAGGCCACCCGGGTTTGGGAGGTTTGCCAGGCGTTCCTCGCCGGCTCCCTGCCGGCGCGCGCGCACGAGCAGCTCGCCGGTTGCACCGACAAGTCGGTGTGTGACGAGTGCACGCTCGAGAAGCGGTTGGTCAAGATCGCCGGCTTCCGGCGGCACCATGAGGCGATCCCGGAGCCCGGCTGGTGCCTGCTCGAGCAGGGCTTCGTGTGCCTCGGTGCGGCGACGCGCAGCGGCTGCGGCGCGCTGTGCACCAAGGTCAACATGCCGTGCCGCGGCTGCTACGGCCCGTCCGGAGAGGCGCGCGACCAGGGGGCGGCGTTCATCGGGGCGCTCGGCTCCCTGCTCGACGCCGAACTGGAGGCGCGCGCCGGCGAGCTGATCGATCAGATCGTCGACCCGGCCGGCACCTTCTACCGCTTCACGATGTCCGACGGCGACCTCAAGGGCCGCCGGTGAGGGAGGCGCGATGAGCACGACGACCAGCCCTGGAACCAGGCGCATCTCGATCGATCCGGTCACCCGGCTCGAGGGGCACGGCAAGATCGACATCTTCCTCGACGCCGATGGCGAGGTCGCCGACTGCTTCTTCCAGGTGCCCGAGCTGCGCGGCTTCGAGCGATTCTGCGAGGGGCGGCCGGTGGAGGAGCTGCCGCGCATCACGCCGCGCATCTGCGGGGTCTGCCCGGAGGCCCACCTGATGGCGTCGGCCAAGGCCTGCGACGAGGTCTACGGCATCGAGCTGCCCCCGACCGCGCGCATGCTGCGCGAGCTCCAGTACTGCCTGTTCTACGTCACTGACCACGCCACCCACTTCTACGCGCTCGGCGGGCCGGACTTCGTGATGGGCCCCGAGAGCGACCCCGCGACCCGCAACCTGATCGGTGTGATCGGCAAGGTCGGCCTCGAGGTTGCGGGCAAGGTGATCCGCTGCCGGCAGTGGGGGCACGAAGCGGCGGCGATCTTTGGCGGCAGGCCGGTCAACCCGATCAACGCGATTCCCGGTGGGATGTCCAAGCCGCTGTCGGCGGAGGAGCGGAACCGGCTCGACGAGATCGCGTGCTACATGGTGGAGTTCGCCGAGTTCACGCTCGAGCTGTTCCGTAGCGTGGTGCTCGGTAACCAGCAGTACGTCGACCTGATCCTGAACGGGCCGTACCGCCACGCCACCTACTCGATGGGGCTGGTCGACGCGAAGAACCGCTCAAACTACTACGACGGGGAGGTCCGGGTGGTCGACCCTGACGGGCGCGAGCTCGTCAAGTACCCGCCGCGCGACTACCTCCAGCACATCGCCGAGCGGGTCGAGCCGTGGACCTACCTGAAGTTCCCCTACCTCAAGGCGGTGGGGTGGAAGGGCCTCGTCGACGGCAAGGACTCGGGGGTCTACCGCGCCACGCCGCAGTCGCGCCTCAACGCGGCGGACGCGATGAGCACGCCCAAGGCGCAGGCCGCCTACGAGCAGTACTTCGAGACGCTGACCGGCGACCGCTCCGGCAAGCGGCCGGTTCACCACACGCTGGCGATCCACTGGGCGCGGGTCATCGAGATGATCAACGCCGCCGAGCGGGCGCTCGAGCTGGTGCGCGACCCGGAGATCACCAACCAGGAGAAGTACCGCGCGCTGCCGACCCGGACCCCGAGCGAGGGCGTCGGCTGCGTCGAGGCGCCGCGCGGCACTCTGACCCACCACTACATCACCGACGAGAACGGCATCGTCCGCAGGGCCAACCTGATCGTCGGCACCACCAACAACCACGCCGCGATTTCGATGTCGATCAAGCAGGCGGCGCAGGGCCTGATCCACAAGGGCGTGGAGGTCACCGAGGGCCTGCTGAACAAGATCGAGATGGCGTTTCGCGCCTACGACCCGTGCTACGGCTGCGCCACCCACAGCCTGCCCGGTCAGATGCCGATGACGGTGCGCGTCCGCGCCGCCGACGGCACGGTGCTGGCCGAGGGGCGCCGCGCGGCGAGGGGGAGTGACAATGGCTGACATCCGCACGCGCTACGACGCGCTGGTGATCGGCGGCGGGATCACCGGCATGCAGGCCGCCCTCGACCTCGGCGAGCAGGGCTACGACGTGCTGCTCGTTGAGAAGTACGCGTCGATCGGCGGCATCATGGTCGGCCTCAACAAGGTCTTCCCCACCCTCGACTGCTCGAGCTGCATCTGCACGCCGCGGATGGCGGAGTCCGCCCACCACTCCCGCATCCAGCTCCAGACGTGGGCCGAGGTGCGCCAGGTGGAGCCGGAAGGCGATGGCTTCGTCGCCCGCATCGAGAGGAAAGCGCGCTACGTCGACGAGGACACTTGCATCGGCTGCTCCAAGTGTGAGCTTGTGTGCCCGGTCGACGTCCCCCACGAGTTCGACCAGGGCCTGGGCGCGCGCCGCGCGATCTACATCCCGCACGGCAACGCGATCCCGCAGAAGGCGGTGCTCGACGTCGAGCACTGCATCTTCTGCGGCAAGTGCGAGAAGGTCTGCCCGACCGAGTGCATCGTCTTCGACCAGGAGCCCGAAATGGTGGAAACCCGGGTCGGCACCGTGATCATCGCGACCGGGCTCGAAATCACGCCGATGGGGAAGAAGCCGGAGTACGGCGGCGACCGCTTCCTCAATGTCATGAACCCGCTGGCCATGGAGCGGGTGCAGTCGTCGAACGGTCCCTACGGCCGCGTGCTGCGGCCATCGGACGGCAAGATCCCACGAAAGATCGCCTACGTGCAGTGCGCGGGCAGCCGTGACCGCTCGATCGGCATTCCCTACTGCTCGCGGGTGTGCTGCATGTACGCCCTCAAGCAGGCGCTCCTGCTGCGCCACTACATTCACGACGTCGAGGTCACGCTCTACCACATGGACATCCGGGCGTTCGGCAAGGGCTACGAGCAGTTCTACCGGCGGACGATGAACGAGGGCGTGCGGGTGATCAAGGGCAAGGTCGCGACCATCAAAGAGGTCGACAACAACGATCTTGTGGTGCGAGTCGAGCTGCTGGACGAGGGCGGGCGCGTCGAGGAGCACCGCTACGACCTGGTGGTGCTCGCGCAGGGGCTGGTGCCTGCCTGGCACGCGCACGGCGTGGTCGCGTGCGCCGAGGCCGACGACGGCTTCATGGCCACCCCCGAGGCCAAGATCAACCCGTCGTACACGACCCTTGTGGGCGTCTACGTGGCCGGCGTGGCCGCGGGCCCCAAGGACATTCCGGACGCGATCGTCGAGGCCGGCGAGGCGGCCATGGCGGCAGCCGGCCGCCTGCAGCGCATCGGCTGGCATCGGGCGTCTGCCGCGGCCGCCGCTGCGCACTGAGCCGCCGGGAGGAGAGCATGGGCGAGACAAAGACCACCGGCAAGGCCGAGAAGCCCCCGCGGCCGATCGAGATCCTGCGTGATCGGATGGGCGGCGTCAGCAAGGAGCTGCAGGCCTCCGTCAAGGAGCAGGGGAGGATCCGCAAGGCGCTGCGCAGCGCGCTCGCGGGAGGGCCGCGCACGGTGCCTGAGCTGGGCGCGCAGTGCGAGCTGCCCCCGCCGACCGTGCTCTGGCACCTGATGGCGATGCGGCGCTATGGCGAGGTGGTCGAGGCCGGTGAGGCCGGCGACTACGTGCGCTACGCCCTGAAGGGGGGCGAGTGATGAGCTACCGAATCAACCCCGGCCTGTCCGAGGAGCTCGCCGAGTTCGGCGGTTCCACGGTGAACAAGTGCTTCAACTGCGGCAACTGCACCGCGGTGTGCGCCCTCTCCGAGGGGGACACCGTGTTCCCGCGCAAGATCATCCGCTACCTCCAGCTCGGGCTCGACCGGCGGATCGAGGAGAGCCCCGAGCCCTGGATGTGCTACTACTGCGGCACCTGCTCCGAGACTTGCCCGCGCGAGGCGCACCCCGGCGAGCTGATGATGTCGCTGCGCCGCTGGCTGATGACCCGCTACGACGTGACCGGCCTGGCCCGCCGCCTCTATACCTCGACCCGCTGGGAGGTCGGCATGCTGGCGGCGGTCGCGCTGATCGTGCTCGCGCTGTTCGTGGTGCCCGGGCTGCTCGGCGCGCAATTCGGCTTCTCGGCGCTGCAGGGCGACGCGCTCGAGCATGTCCGGCTCGACCTGTTCGCTCCCAAGGACGTGGTCCACATCGGCGACCTGATCCTCGCCGGCGGCCTGCTGCTGATGCTCGGCCTCGCCGCCTTCCGCATGACGCGCTTCGTGATGCGCGGCGAGCACGCGCCGCGCGCCCCGCTCAGCGTGTGGCTGCTGCAGCTGCCCCAGCTCCTGGTCCATGGTGTGACCCAGAAGCGCTGGCTCGCCTGCGACAACGATACCCGCGGACCCTGGCTGCGCCACTTCCTCCTGGTCACCGGCTACGCCACCATGTTTCTGCTGGTGGTGGCTTTCCTGCCCTGGTTCCAGCGCGACGGCGCCGACTTCCACTGGACCGCGCTGTTCGGCTACTACGGCACCGTGGCCCTGATGGCGCTGACCGTGATCGCGATCCGCGGCCGGCTCAAGAAGGAGGAGCCGTACCACGCCTTCTCGCACATCACCGACTGGCTGTTCCTCATCCTGCTGTTCCTCACCGCCCTGTCGGGTATCGTGCTTCACGTGTTCCGGCTCTTCGACCTGCCGTGGCCGACCTACGTCACCTACGTCGTGCACCTGATGATCGCGGTGCCGATGCTGGTCGTCGAGGTGCCGTTCGGCAAGTGGCAGCACCTGGTGCTGCGGCCGGTGGCGGCCTACCTGGTGGCGGTGCGGGAGGCAGGGGCACGGGCGCGAGTCGAGGCGACTGCCCCGCAGGCGGTCGCAGCCTGAGCCCGGGGTTGGCGCCGCGCGTCGTGGTCGTCGGGCTCGGCAACCCGTTGCTCGGCGACGACGCCGCTGGGTTGGCGGTGGCGGACGAGCTGGAGCGCCTGCTGGCCGTGCAGCCGGTCCCCGGCGTGACCGTGACGCGCAGCTATCGCGGCGGCCTCGAGCTGCTCAACCTGGTGGACGGATTCGACCATGCGGTCCTCGTCGATGCAATGGTCCGCAAGGACGCGGTCCCAGGCCGCGTCCACGAGTTCGACGCCCGGGGAATTGCCGGCAGCGCGCGGCTGGTGGGCAGCCACGAGGTCGACCTCACGACCGCGCTCGAGGTCGGCCGGCGCGCCGGCCTCGCGATGCCGGATGAGGTGCGGGTGGTCGGCATCGAGGCCGCCGACGTCCTCTCGTTCCGCGAGCAGTTGTCGCCGGCAGTGGCCGAGGCGGTGCGCGAGCTCGCGCGCCGCCTGCACACCGAGCTGGCCGCGCAGCTCGCGGCGCCGGGCTGAGCTGCCAGGAAGAGGGCGGTCACGGCGCGGTGTTGGCGGGGCCGGAGTGTGGCGACGATGGTGCGTGCGTCCGTATTCGCTGCGCTTGTGGCGGCCGCAGCCGGCTGCGGCGGTTCGCGTCTGCCCGAGCTCGTCGCGGGCGAGCCCGCGTCCTACCGCGCCCACCTCGAGCCTCTCGTCCAGAAACGCTGCCTGTCCTGCCACACGGCGGACGACCCCAAGGCCGGGCTGGTGCTCGAGCCTGGCCGCGGCTGGCAGGCGCTCGTCGGCCCGAGTTCGCTCCAGGTGCCGGCGCTGCGGCTGGTCGAGCCCGGCAACCCCGAGAGCTCGTACCTGTGGCTCAAGCTCGACCACACGGCGAAGGTCGGCGACGGCATGCCGCGCACCCTGGTCGGCGCGAAGCGCCTGCCGGCGGCTGAGCTCGAGCGCTTTCGGCGCTGGATCGAGGACGGAGCGCAACCCTGAGCACACGGCACGCCTGGCGCGACGGCCGCTGTGAGACCTCCGGCATCGGGTCATCTTTCCCTTTTCTGCAGCCGACCGGTAGAATCCCCCGGCGCCCGGCGGCGGCGGGCGGCGAAGGGAATGCATGCGGCATCAGCGAGCCAAAGTCGGCATCATCTTCCTGATCGTCTTCATCGATCTGGTGGGCTTCGGCATCGTCATCCCCTTCCTGCCGCTCTACGCCGAGGAGTTCGGGCCGTCTCCGGTGGTGTTCGGCCTGCTCATGGCGTCGTACTCGGCGATGCAATTCCTGTTCGCGCCCATTCTCGGCCGGTTGTCGGACCGCTACGGCCGCCGACCGGTGCTGCTGCTGTCGCTCGCAGGGTCGGTCGCGGGCTACCTGCTGTTCGCCTTCGCCGGCTCGCTCACCATGCTCTTCGCGTCGCGGATCATCGACGGGATCTCGGGGGGCAACATCTCGACCGCCCAGGCGGTGATCGCCGACATCACCGACGAGCGCGACCGGACGAAAGGCATGGGCATCATCGGCGCTGCGTTCGGTCTCGGCTTCATCTGTGGTCCGGCCCTGGCCGCAGTGCTGGTCAGCATCGCGCACTGGCTGCCCGGTGTCGCCGCCGCGACGACCTCGGCGACCGCCCTCGTGCTGGTGGCGGTTGGCCTGCCGGAAACCCGTCGCACGCAGGACGATGCCGGACTGCGACCGCAGCCGCGCCTGGGCAGCCTGAGGCGCGTCGTCGGCTACCCTCTGGTCGGCGCCTGCCTGGCGCTGGTGTTCCTCATCATCTTCGCCTTTTCCAACTTCGAGACGACCTTCGCCCAGCTGCTCCGGTTCCGGTTCGCGATGAGCCTGTCGTCGGTCGGCTGGATGTTCGTGTATGCCGGCGCGCTCGGCGCGCTGGTCCAGGGCGGCCTGGTTGGCCGGCTGGCGCAGCGGTTCGGCGAGCCCCGCCTGATCGTGGTCGGAGGGTCGATCGCGGCCGCCGCGGCCGGCGCCCTCCCGTTCGCGGGCTCGACCCCGCGGCTGCTCCTGGTCCTCGCCGCTCTCGCGGTGGGCCACGGCCTGCTCGCGCCGTCGCTGTCGGCTCTCACGTCGCGGCTCGTGCCGAGCCACGAGGTCGGCGGCGTGATGGGGGTCTCACAGGGGGTGTCCAGCCTGGCCCGCATCTTCGGCCCGTTCTGGGCAGAGTGGCTGTACGGAGCGTCCGGCCCGGCGGCTCCCTACCTGAGCGCGGCAGCGGCCTACGTCGTGAGCGTGATCGTCATCGTCGCCGCCCGCCGCGCTGTCGCCGCCGACCGGGGAGTGTAGCGGGAGCGAAGACCGGGTATCATGCCGTTCCCTGCGCGCAGCGGCGCGCCGGCAGGGCGCGATGGAGGGTCGAGAGTGCACAAGAACCCGTGGTTTACGCTGGTCCTGGGAGCGATGGTCGGCCTCGTGCTGGGTTACGTTCTCGCCGAACGGCAGCAGGTCCCACCCGCGAAGGCGGCCGCCCGGCCGCAAGCGGCGGGCGCCGCCCAGCAGGGCCTGCCCGAGGGGCACCCGCCGGTCGATGCGACGACCACCGGCGGCGGCGAGGCGCAGCGGCTGGCGGCGCAGGCGGCCGAGCTCGAGAGCCTGCTCGCGCGAACGCCCAATGACCCGCGGCTGATGATCGGGCTGGGCAACCTCTACTTCGACGCCGGCCGCTGGAGCGAGGCCCGGCTGTGGTACGAGCGGGCGATGGCGATCGAGGGCGGCGATCCCAATGTGATCACCGACCTCGCCGTCGTCTACCGCAACCTCCAGCAGCCGGAGCGCAGCCTGGCTCTCCTCGATCAGGCGATCGGGATCTCTCCCGACCACTGGCAGGCGGTCTACAACAAGGTGGTCGTGCTCCACTTCGACCTGCACCGCCACGACGAGGCGGCGAGCGCGCTGGCGCGTCTCAAGGAGATCAAGGCCGCCAACCCCGAGGTGCCGGACCTCTCGTCGATCGAGGCGGAGGTCATGGGCTCCTGACCGCGACGCGACCCGGGATTGCGAGCCACCCCGCATCTGTTGCAGTCGGAGAGTGAAAGATCATTTTTTTGTGTGTGGTTGGTGTGGGGGGTGGTTCAGATTGAGGTTGAGGAGAGGGGTAGGGTGTGTGGGGATCGATGGTGGTTGGTGTCATAGTGGTACAGGGAAGTATCGTGTGTGAGGTGAGGTAGAGTTGGGGAGGGGTGGGAGGGCGTGAGGGGTCGTAGGAGTCGTTGGGTGTCGTATTGCGAGGTGGAGAGGTGAGTGAAGGGTGTCGAAGGTGGGGGCGGTGGGCGAGGTGGAAGGGTGTTTGGCGTTGTCATCGCAGTCGTTGCGATGCTGGCCGTGCTCGCGCACAGGCTGAGGAAGCGGGTCGCGCGGACGGTGACGCGCAGCCGCCCTGACTCGAAGAGCAGACCTTCGAGCGACTCCGGAGAAACGGGACGGCCGTCGAGCTGGTCGCGGGTGATCGATCGCGTGTCGACCGACCTGCCGCGGTGATACGTCCCTTGAAGGTCGAGAATCTTGATCGGGCTGTAGCGGAGGTTGATGAAGAAGTAGGACAGGTCCGAGTCGCCGAGGTCGCCGGGACCCTGCGTGTCGTACTCGAGAGCCTGGTACATGTTGAAGGTGCGCGCCACCGGGACATAGTGTGAACACGACGACCGAGCGCTCGGTCAGGTCGGAGTTGCGGATCGCCACCCACCCGAGCACGTGGCGTCGACCCCGCGCGCCATCGACCGCTGCGTAGACGCCGCCTTTTCGGACTTCGTCGGCGAAGCCTCCCTCGTAGTACTCGAGCTCGAGACCCGCGAACAGACGAGCGGGGGAGCCGATGCCCGTGGGCTCGGCCATGCGGTACTCGCCGTGCAGACCGCCGACGGCGCCGAGAACGCCAGCTCGCGGACCCAGAGCTGGCCGAGCCTGGCCGCCCAGCGCCCGTCGCGGGAGGGACGCCGCCGTAGGCCTCGTAGATCGACACCGTCTGGTCCCGGTCGGAGGACGGATAGGTGGCGAACCGCAGATCGAGCGCGTACTCGAAGATGCTGTCCCACCCGATGGGGGCTCGAGCGACAGGTTGGCGATCACCTCGGTGAGGTCGGAGGTCGAGCCGTCGGCGGTCTCGCGTTCCGACCAGCCGGTGTAGAGCGAAAAGCGGCCGCTTGCCGGGATCGCCTGGGCGCTCGCGAGGCGCGCACCGGCCGCACCGACTGTCACCACGAACAGAGTCGCCATCAGGCCAGGCGGCCCGCCGGGGGAAGCCGTTCCGTTTCATGCTGCCCCCCAGACCGCCTCGCTGGAAGCGCGATCGTCTGGGCGCCTCGGGAGGGGGCTCGCCGTCCGGGTGGCACGAGAAGGCAGGCCTGCGAGTCGTAGACGTACCCCGGGACCTCCTGGTGTTGGTCGTCCATCTCCGACGCGGGTGGCAGGCGGTCGTGCACGTGAAACCGCGAAGTTGGTCGGGTTGGGGTGGCACTCGGAGCACTGGAAACCCGAGTGGTACCGCTCGCGATCGGGAACCAGACGTGATCGAACTAGCCCTCATCCCAGCTCGGGTCGGCGGCATCGTGGCAGAGCTCGCAGTCGGTCGGGAAGCCGGCGCGGCGTGGTCGGGGTCGGTCGGCCCTGGTAGTCGTCGAGGTGGCAGTCCGCACTCGAGGGCAACCCTGGTAGACGCCGCCCGGTGGCAGGCCGAGCACGCTGTGACGCATGGACGCCCACCAGCGGGTGGTGCGTGGTCAAAGGAGCCGTCGCCCCAGCTCGGATCGCGGCGTCGTGGCAGGCTAGCAGTCGGTCGAGAAGCCGGCGCGGCGTGCGGGGTCGGTCGGCCCTGTAGTCGTCGAGGTGGCAGTCGACGCACTCCGACGGCAGGCCCTGGTAGACGCCGCTCGGTGGCAGGCTCCAGGCGGCGCTGGACGCCGACCAGCGGGTAGGTGGCGTGGTCAAGGGCCGTCACCCCAGCTCGGATCGGCGGCGTCGTGGCACGCGTGCAGTCGGTGGGAAGCCCGCGGTCACATGGTCGGGTCGCGCGCCCTGGAGTCCTCGAGATGGCAGCCACGCACTCCGACGGCAGGCCCTGGTAGACGCCGCCGAGTGGCAGCCTCGCAGCTGCGCCGCGTGGGCGCCGACCAGCGGGTAGGTGCCGTGGTCAAGGCCGTCGCCCCAGCTCGGATCGGCGCGTCGTGGCACGGGTGCAGTCAGTCGGAACCCGCGTCACATGGTCGGGGTTCTGCGCCCCTGGAGTCCTCGAGGTGGCAGTCGACGCACTCGGAGGCAGCCCTGGTAGACGCCGCCCGGTGGCAGCCTCGCAGGGCTGGCTGGCATGGACACCGACCAGCGGGTAGGTGCGCGTGGTCAAGGGCCGTCACCCCAGCTCGGATCGGCGCGTCGTGGCACTTGTGCAGTCGGTGGGAAGCCCGCGGCCACATGGTCGGGGTCTGCGCGCCCTGGAGTCCTCGAGAGCAGTCACGCACTCGGACGGCAGGCCCTGGTAGACGCCGCCGGTGGCAGCCTCGCAGCTGGGGCGTGGCCGACCAGCGGGTAGGTCCCGTGGTCAAGAGCCGTCGCCCCGCGGGTCCGCGCGTCGTGGCACGCGCGCAGTCGGTGGGGAAGCCGCGGCGACGTGGTCGGGGTCGGTGCGCCCTGGTAGTCCTCGAGGTGGCAGTCGACGCACTCGGAGGGCAGGCCCTGGTAGACGCCGCCCGGTGACACGCCTCGCAGGGCTGGAGGCGTGGGTGCCGACCAGCGGGTAGGTCCCGTGGTCAAAGGAGCCGTCACCCCAGCTCGGATCCGCCGCGTCGGGCACGCCGCAGTCGGTGGGGAAGCCGGCCGCGACGTGGTCGGGGTTCTGCGCGCCCTGGAGTCCTCGAGGTGGCAGTCGACACACTCGAGGGCAGGCCCTGGTAGACGCCGCCCGGTGACACGCCTCGCAGGCTGGCCGCGTGAGCGCCGACCAGCGGTAGGTCCCGTGGTCAAAGGAGCCGTCGCCCCAGCTCGGGTCGCGGCATCGTGGCATGCGTGCAATCGGTGGGAAGCCGGCCGCAACGTGGTCCGGTCGGTGCGGTCTGATAGTCGTCGAGGTGGCAGTCGACGCACTCGGAGGGCAGGCCCTGGTAGACGCCGCCCGGTGACACGCCTCGCAGGGCTGCGCGGCGTGAGCGCCGACCAGCGGGTAGGTCTCGTGACCGACTCGCCGTCGCCCCACTCGGGATCCGCCGCGTCGTGGCACTGCGCGCAGTCGGTGGGGAAGCCGGCGGCCACGTGGTCGGGGTTCTGCGCGCCCTGGAGTCCTCGAGGTGGCAGTCGACGCACTCCGAGGCAGGCCCTGGTAGACGCCGCTCGGTGGCAGCCTCGCAGGCTGCGCCGCGTGGGCGCCGACCAGCGGGTAGGTGCCGTGATCGAGGTCCCTGGTCCCACGAGCGTCGCTCGCGTGTGCAGCTGTCGCAGTGGGGTCTTCCGCGAGTGGTCGCTCCTCCGCGCCCTGTGTCGTCGAGTGCGTCGACGCACTCGGGGCAGCCCTGTAGACGCCGCTCGGGCAGGCGTCGCAGGCTGCGCCGCGTGCGCCACCAGCGGTAGCGCCTCTCAGCCCCTGTCCACGACGCGTCGCTCGGTGTGCAGAGCTGCAGTCGTGGAGAGCCCGCCGCGCCAGACCGTTCCCGCCCTGGTAGTCCTCGAGGTGCAGTCGACACACTCGGGCAGGCCCTGTAGACGCCGCTGGAGTGCAGTCGTCGCAGGTGGCCGTCGTGCGCCGACCGCTGCTCTTCACCTTTTCTCTTGTCTTCCGCGGGCCCCCCTTCTCCCCCTCGCCTCCCCCCCCCCCCTCCCCCCGGGGCACTGCTCGCACTCGTTGCCGAGGCGGTTCGCGGTCGTCCTGGCGCCGGATCCAGGGCAGTCGTAGCACCGGTCGGTCCCCTTGATCTGCCCGTCCCAGTGGCAGTCGGCGCACGGCACCTGCAGGTGCCGGCCCTCGAGCGGCAGCATGGTCGACTTGTGGAAGGCCCGCGACGGGTCACGGAAGGGTGCGTGAACCGTGTGGCAGACGCGCAGTCGTCGCCGAGCGTCGCCTTGTGGACGTCGTCGTGACAGGTGGCGCACTGGCGGTCGAGGTTGGTGAACTGGATCGCCTCGCCGTGACCGGCCGGGAAGTCGGCCTCGATCGTGCGGTGGCAGGCCCGGCACTCGACCGTCAGCGTGGCCACCCTTGAAGAAGTCCGGGTCGCCGCGGTGCTCGTGGCTGGTCAACTTGAAGGTGTCGGTGCGGTGGCACTCTCGAGCAGTGGTCGCCGAGCTGGCCGAGGTGGACGTCCTTGTGGCACGGCGCCCTCGTGCCCTTGAACTCGAATCGCGGTGCCCGGCCGGCCGGAAACTCTCTCGGTCTCGGTTTTGTGGCAGGTGATGCACTCGATGGTCGTCGTGCTTCCCGGTGAGCTGGAACTCCGCGCGGAGTAGTCGAAGTGTGACCTGCGAAGGTCGGGCTGCGACCGAATGGCAGGCGGCGCACTGTGCGCCGAGCTGGCCGAGGTGGGCGTCCTTGTGGCGGTAGCGCACTCCGTGGACAGGCCGCGGTAGGTGCGGGAGTGACACCACGCTCTGCCCTCGGGCTCAGGGTGCCGCCCCCTTGTGGCACTTGGCGCATCTCCAGCCCGGCATGTCTTGCCGGCGTAGACTCGGGGAACTCGGGTGCTAGAACGCTGCCACGGTGAAGGCGCGGGTCCCGTGACAGCTCGGCGCACGCCGTTCCTGAGTCTCGCCGTGCGGTGTCCTTGTGGCAGGTCGCACAGTCTCTTCGAGCCCGCGGAAGTCGACCGCGAGGCTTTGCGCCGGGACCGCGCTCGGGCTGCTTGTGGCAGGCCACGCACGCGATCTCGGCGTGCGGTCGACGAGCGCGAAGCCGTCCGGGCGGCGTGGTCGAAGGTCCCGCCCTTGAATGACGCCGTGCTTGTGGCAGGCGGCGCAGTCCTCAGTGAACACCCCGAGGTGGGCGTCCTGGTGGCAGTTGCGGCACTTCGTCATGCTTCCGTTCTGACCTTGCGTGGCGCGCTGGACGTGGCACTTGACACACGGCAGCGTCGCGTGAGCTTTCCGGCCAGCGTGAAGCTCTGTTCTCGTGTGGTCCATCGTGCGGGTCTGCCAGGCGGTCGCGGTATGGCACGAGGAGCAGGTGGGCTCCGAATCTTCCCGGCGTGCGCGTCTGGTGGTCAGGCGCTGCACTCGGCGTATTTCAGGCCTTCCGTACGCCGTGTCGTCGTGGCACTTCGCGCACGCGACGGTCCGTGTGAGCGCCCTCCAACTGTAACTGGCGGCGCGCGAGTGGTCGAACGCCTTCGCCGCAGTCTGGCGAACGGCTGCGTCGTTGACGTGGCAGCGCGGCGCAGGCAACGCCCAGCGCGCCGTTGTGTTCTGTCCTTGTGGCACGAGCCGCAGGCTCGGGTCGGGCGTTTAGGTAGGAGCGAGTCTTGTGGCACTTGCCGCAGTCGCCTGGCGATCGCTCGCATGGCGGCCGTCGAGCGCGAAGCTGGTCTCCTCGAGGTCGTTGAAGCTCCTTCTGTCGAGCGGCCGGATGTCGGCGTCGCGCGCCCGCGTGCTCGACGTGGCAGACCGCGCACTCGTCGGTGACGTCGCGGTGGACGCCGTTCTTCTCGCGCGATGCGGTCGGCGATCGGTTCGTGGCAGGACAGGCATCTTCTTCGCCGATTGTCCTTCTTGCCTGTTCTCGTGGCACTTCTCGCAGTTCTTCGAGCCCCTCGAGCTTCGCGTGGGCGGCGCTCAGCGGCCCCGGCGACACCATCCGACCGATGTCCTGCGCCTCAGGCCGGCGCAGTCATCACGAGCGGGCAGGAGAAACAACCAAGCTACTGACCGCGCCGAGGTCTTTTGTGGTCATCCTGAGACCTACCTCATAGGATATGCGTATCCAAAATACCATGCGATGCCCACGTGGACAATCACGATGAGACCCATCAGCACGGCCAGCGGCTTGTGGTACACCCGCCACAGGTCAAACAGCCGCTTGGTCTTCTTCAGGTAGACGATGCGGCGCAGCAGGAGGTCGCGCTCCGCCAGCAGGGTGAGCTGCTCGGAGACCAGGCGGCGGTCGTCGACCACCCGATGGAGGTGGCGGGAGAGGGTGAACAGCCGCAGCCGGAGCCTCGGCTCCCCGATCAGCAGCCCCGCCCATGTCGTGTCGTCCTCGGATACCGGCACCGACGCCGCCTCGAAGGCCGCGATTCTCGCCGCCATCTCGGTGGGCAGCTCGATCTCGTCGAAGCGTTGGCGCAGCTCGGCCGCCTTGGCCTCGAGCTCGGCCCGGCCGAGCTCATGCCCCCTGATCGAGCGCGGGATGCGGACGTAGAGGTAGCGCCCGACGAAGCCCGACGCCACGACGATGACCATCGACCAGTAGGCGACCGAGACGAGTCCGTTGAACTTGAAGGAGGTGTGGAGTGTCACGAGCACCGGGCCGAAGAACCCGCAAAAGATGTGGGCCTCGAGCCAGGTGTTGATCGAACCGAGCCGGCTCATCCAGGGCGCCCGCTTGCGCAGCGAGTAGAGGTGCATGACGACCATCAGTGACAGCCCGGTGATGCCCATGACGTGGCCGACCGTTCCCGACGGCCGCAGCATGGGGTGGAGATCGGTGTAGGCGCGGACGTCCTGCGGGGTCCAGTAGTACCGCCAGCCGTCGAGGCCCACGACGACGACCAGAGTGGTCGCGAGCGAGGCGAGGACCGCGAGACCAATGCCGGTGCTCAGGAAGCCCGGCAGTCGGGGGCGAGGCCGGGCGATGTAGGGCGAGTGGCGGTCACGGCGTTCGACGGAGCTGTGTACTGGGCGGGGGCGGGGGTGGCCGTGGGAGCGGCCGGTCGGCGCGTGCTGTCGGGCAGATGCGGCTCACCCATCCGATCACGCCTCCATCGCGCAGTCGCTGGTCGGCCACGACACGCAGAGCAGGATGTAGCCGTCGGCGCGCTCTGACGCGTCGAGCAGGTCGGACTCGCACCGAACCTGACCTTCGACAATCCGGCTCCGACAGGTGCCGCACACACCGGCGCGACAGGCCGACGGCAGCGCGACGCCTGCCGCCTCGCACGTCTCGAGCAGGGTGTGGGCTCCCGAGGCGGCGATCGACTGGCCGCTGACCACGAGACGCAGCCGGAAGCCGGCGTCGCGGCCGCGCGCTCCGCTGGGGTCGCAACCTCGACAACCGCGGTTTCTCCGGCCGCACGGGCGCTCGCGAACGCCACGGCAGCCGCGAACTCCTCGAAGCGGACCTGATCGGGTGCGACGCCGAGCGCCCCTAGAATCCCCTTCATGGCCTTGATCATCGGCGGGGGTCCGCAGAGGAGGAAGATGTTGTCCTGAAGGTCCTCGACCTGCGATGTCAGAAGCTCGCGGTTGATCATCCCCGACAGGAACTCGGCGCTGGGCGGCTCATCGGAGGTGGTCACGACGACCTTGGCTTGGCGGTGGCGTCGGGCAAGCCAGGCCAGCTCGTCGCGGAACGCCACGTCGTGCTGCGTGCGCACGGAGTACAGCAATGTCACTGGACGCGTCGGATCGGCCTGGACCGCGTGGCGGAGCATGCTCATTAACGGCGTGATCCCGACCCCGCCCGCGAGCAGGGTGATCGGGCGATGATCATCGGACGGGTAGACGAATCCACCGGCCGGCCGCATGATGTCGAGCAGTGATCCGGGCCGCACGGTGGCGTGCAGCAACCCCGACACGAGCCCCTGGCGTTTCACCGAGATCTCGAGGTATCCGGTCGCCTCCGGCGCCGACGACACCGAGTAGCAGCGCGACACGGTCTTGCCGTCTATCCAGAACCGCACGTCAGGAACTGGCCGGCCTTGAAGTCGAACCCGTCTGGCCTGGCCATGCGAAAAGTAGTGATGTCCGCGTCTCGCGGAGCACAGCGACGACCGCACCTTCACCCACGCGCCGAGCGTTCGTGCAGGCCTGTGTTCACTGCAGGTAGCGCAGGCCGCGGGGGTGGCGAGGCGGCGCCTCGTGGACGGGGGCGAGCGCCGCGCACGAGCCGTCGCAGGCGACGAACCAGGCAAGTGAGCGGCGATGCCGCCGCAACGCCGCCGCAGTCGAGAAGACCACAGCGTGATAGCGAAACCGCGCCGCAGGAGCAGAGCGTCTTACCTTCGCCCGCGGGTTGCGTGCATTCTGAGCAGCAGCATCGCCAGTGCACGTGGTCGCCACGCCAGGAATGGGGTGCTTTTTTCGATGTTGAGGATTTCTATCATCAGTCGTCAGTGACCCTTCGCGAGAATAATCGCTCCAGTACAGTGTCAATGAACCAATCGAGACAGTTGCTGATTCCCTACCCTCACTCAGACCCACCACTATACACCACCACACCAGTGTTAAGTGCGAGCGAGAGGCTTGCGCATTGCGGCCGTCGGATCTGCGTTTCCCCCGAACTACTACGACCAGGACACCCTGCTGGCGGCGTTTCGCCTTCACTGGGCGGACCGCCTCTACAACCTCGACCGGCTGGACACCCTTCACCGCAACGTGCTGGTCGGCGGGCGACACCTGGCGTTGCCGATGGAGGCCTACCCGGACCTGCAGACCTGGGGGCAGGCGAACGACGCCTGGATCGCCGTCGCGCAGCAGGTCGGCGAGCAGGCCGTTCGGGAGGGCCTCGAAGCGGCTGGGCTGGCGGCCGACGACGTCGGGGTTTTCGTCTTCGTCACCGTGACCGGCGTGGCGACGCCGTCGATCGACGCCCGGCTGATGAACCGGCTCCGCCTGCCGGCGCGGGTGCGACGGGTGCCGGTGTTCGGCCTCGGTTGCGTGGGTGGTGCGGCGGGCGTGGCCCGCGCGGCCGATCTGCTCCACGGCCTGCCGGACGAAGTGGCCATCGTGCTGTCGGTCGAGCTGTGCTCGCTGACCCTGCAGCGGCGCGACCTGTCGATCCCCAACCTGATCGGCGCCGGGCTGTTCGGCGACGGCGCGGCGGCGGCGATTCTCGTCGGCTCGGAACGGGCGTCGCGAGGGCCCGAGATCGTGGCCTCGCGGTCGGTCTTCTATCCGGACTCGGAGCACCTCATGGGATGGGACATCACCGAGGCCGGCTTCAAGATCGTGCTGTCCGCCGAGGTGCCCGAGGTGGCTCGGAGATTCCTGCGGCGGGACGTCGACGCCTTCCTCTCCGAGCACGGCCTGGCGCGATCCGACGTCGGGGTCTGGGTGTCGCACCCCGGCGGCCCGAAGGTCCTCGAGGCCATGGAGGAGGCCCTGGCCCTTCCAGAAGATGCGCTGGAGGCGTCCTGGCGTACCTTGCGCGAGGTCGGGAACCTGTCGTCCACCTCGGTGCTTCTGGTGCTTCGGGACGTGATGGAGCGCCGCGATCCGGCGCCGGGCACCTGGGGCCTGATGGTCGCCATGGGCCCGGGCTTCTGCACGGAGCTGGTGTTGCTCCGGTGGTAGCGGGCTCGGAAACGGAGGGACTCCTCGGACCGGGGACGGGAACGGGAACGGGCACGAGAACGGATCCGGCTTCGCCCTGCGGCTTCCGGCTTCGTGCTCCGCACTTCGCCGTGACAAGTCGCCGTGACGAGAGCGGGCGGGTGGGCAGACCCTCTCCCTAACCCCTAAACCCTGGAGCAGCATCGAGATCCAGATGATGTCAGTCGTGGACATGGACAGCCGGGTCGCCTACACGGTGCTCGTCGCGCTGGTGGCGCTCCTGCGGCTGATCGAGCTCTCGATCTCGCGCCGACATGTCGCGGAGTTGAAGGCGCGTGGCGGGGTCGAAGTGGGCGCCAATCACTACCCCTGGATAGTGTTCGTGCACCTGTCATTCCTGGTCGGCTGCCCGCTCGAGGTGTGGCTGCTCGACCGTCCGTGGTTTGCGGGCCTCGGTCTGCCGATGCTGGGCCTGTTCGCCATCGGCATGGGGCTGCGCTACTGGACGATCCGCACTCTCGGTGCGCGCTGGAGCACGCGCGTCATCGTGGTACCGGGTGAACCCCTGGTGACGACCGGTCCGTTCCGCCTGCTGCGCCATCCGAACTACCTGGGCGTGGTGCTCGAGCTCGTCGCGCTGCCGATGGCGCACACCGCCTGGATCACCGCGGTACTGGTCTCGATCGCCAACGGGCTGGTGCTGCGGCGCCGGATCGCGGTCGAAACCGCCGCGCTGGGCTGACCAGTGCGAGCGCCCGTCCGTGAGGCTCTCCCTGAGCTTACGAAGAGTGCGTGGGTTGTTCCCCGGGTGAAGGGGTCGGGTGGCCGCCGGGGTCCTTCTGGCGCGACTGAACGCCAATCTGGCTCGGGGCCGCGAGATCCGCGAGCGTCTGCCTGCCTGGGCCACATGAGGATATTCCCGAGCAGGCATGTATGGCATGGATCTTGCTGCACGGGTCCCGACCGATCGACGACGATGGAGTGCTTCGTTCCAACACCGCGGTCGACCGATGCGCGAGGATGTTCGACTGACTGCAGGAGATCGTCATGAGGAGAGTGTGGTTTCCGATTCTGTTGACCGCGTTGACCCTGGCGAGCTCGGGGTCCGCCGCCCAGCGAACGCTGCAGATCGACCCGACGACGAGCCGGGTTTCGTTCACGCTCAAGAGCACGCTGCACACGGTCGATGGTCGGTTGACGCTGACCAGGGGGGAGATCCAGTTCGACCCGACTACCGGGAAGGCCTCCGGTGAGGTGGTCTTAGATGCCCGGCGCACCGAAACCGGGAATGCCGACCGTGACCAGAAGATGCACCGCAAGGTGCTCGAGAGCGAGCTCTTCCAGGAGATCGTCTTCGTTCCCGAGAGGATGACTGGCGAGGTTCCCAGCACAGGGGAGGGGCAGATCGAACTCGAAGGCGCGGTCACCGTGCATGGCGCCAGCCATCCGGTCGCGATGATCGTCCGGGTCACGCGCGAGGGTGACCGCGTGCACGCCATTGCCGCGCTGCCGATCCCGTATGTGGAGTGGGGCATGAAGGACCCCAGCGTGCTGGTGCTGCGGGTCGCCAAGGAAGTGAACGTGGCGCTCGACATCGAAGGCAGGCTCTCGCCATGACGTCAGGCCGGCGGCCGGCGACCATCCAGAAACGGTAAACGACCCTATCGTGGACAGCCGCATGATCTACACGATCCTGGTCGGCCTCGTCGCCGCGGAGCGCGTGGCGGAGCTCGGCCTGGCGCATCGCCACGATATCGCGCTGCGCGCTGCCGGCGGGGTCGAGGAGGGATCGGCGGCGTATCCATGGATGGTGGCGCTGCACACGGCGTTCCCGATCGCATGTCTCGCCGAGGTGTGGTGCCTGCGCAGGCCGTGGATTCCACCTCTGGGAGCGGCGATGCTGCTGGCGATGGCCTGCGCCATGGGCCTGCGCGCGTGGACGGTGGCGGCTCTCGGGCCGCGGTGGACCACCCGGGTGCTGGTGGTGCCGGGCTCTCTCCCAGTGACCAGCGGTCCCTACCGGTTGCTCCGTCACCCCAACTACCTCGCGGTCGTCGTCGAGGTGGCCGCCCTGCCGCTCGTCCACGCGGCGTGGATCACCGCAGTTGTCTTCAGCGTGCTCAACGGTATGCTGTTGCGGGAGCGGATCCGAGTCGAGGACGCCGCGCTGTCAAAGTGGTGCGGCCCACCCGGGCACGTAAGCGAATGACTGTGGACGACCACGAGATCCTCGACGGCATCCGCGAGGTGGCGCGCCAGCACCTCGGCTTCGAGGGAGAGCTGCGGCCGGAGATGCTGCTCGCGGAGGACCTCGAGCTGGACTCGATCAAGATCCTGACCCTGGCGGTCGAGGTGGAGAACCGCTTCCGGGTCTGCCTCGACCCGTCGAGCGAGGCGCGGGTCGAGACCGTCGGCGACCTGGTGACAGAGGTGGGGAGGCAGCTTGCACGGCGACCTGACGACGCTGGCTGAGCTGCTCGAGCGCGCCGCGCGGCACGGCGACGTCGGCCTGCGTTTCGTCGACGCCGCCGAGCGCGCCGAGTGGTACCCGTGGCCGGCGGTCCGATCCAGGGCGCTGGACGCGTGCGGCCGGCTCCAGGATCACGGGGTGTCTCCCGGCGACCGGGTCGCCCTGGTGCTGCCGACCTCGATCGAGTTCTTCGACGCCTTCTTCGGTGTTCTGCTTGCGGGCGCAGTGCCGGTGCCGCTGTACCCGCCGGTGCGCCTCGGTCGTCTCGACGAGTACGCGGCGCGGACGGCGCGCATGCTCGAGCTGGTGCGCGCGCGCCTCGTGGTCACCGACCGCCGGGTGCGCCGGTTGCTGGGACAGGCGGTGGCGGCCGCGAGGCCTCCACTCGGGTGCGTCGCGCTCGACGAGCTCCCGGGGGCGACGCCGCGTCCCCAGTCCGTCACTCCAGACGGTCTCGCACTCGTGCAGTTCTCCTCCGGCACCACCGTCGACCCCAAACCGGTTGCGCTGAGCCACCGTGCGGTGATGGCGCAGACTCTGAGGCTCAAGGGCTTCTGGCCGCAGCCCGAGGACCGGACCGTGGACAGCGGCGTGAGCTGGCTGCCGCTTTACCACGACATGGGCCTCATCGGCTGCGTTCTCCCGGCGCTCGAGCATCCGGGGACCCTGACGCTGATCCCGCCGGAGCTGTTCGTTGCCCGGCCCGCGGTCTGGCTGCGGACGATCTCGCGCTACCGCGCCACGATCTCGCCGGCACCCAACTTCGCGTACGGCCTGTGCCTCGACAAGATCCGCGACGACGAGCTGGACGGGGTCGACCTCTCGTGCTGGAGAGTCGCGCTCAACGGCGCCGAGCCGGTGGCGCCGCGCGTGCTGCGGGGGTTCTGCGAGCGCTTCGCCGGCTGGGGCTTCCGCCCGTCCGCAATGACCCCGGTCTACGGGCTGTCGGAGGCCGCCCTCGCGGTGACCTTCTCGGACGTCGAGGCTCCCTTTGCCAGCCGCCGCTTCGACCGCGAGCTGCTGGCGCGGGAGGGGCGTGCGGTGGAGGCGCCAGACGGCGTCGAGCTGGTGGCGCTCGGGCGGCCGCTGCCCGACTTCGCGCTCCGGATCGTCGACGACGACGGCCGCGAGCTGGGACCACGCCAGGTCGGGCGGCTGCTCGTGCAGGGTCCGTCGTTGATGGAGGGCTACCTCGATCAGCCCGACGCGACCGCCGCGGTGCTGCGCGACGGGTGGCTCGACACCGGCGATCTCGGGTTCCTGCACGACGGGCTCCTGTTCCTCACCGGTCGCGCGAAGGACGTGCTGATCCTGCGTGGCCGCAACCACTCGCCGCACGAGGTGGAGGACGCGGCGGGCTCGGTCGCGGGCGTCCGTGCGGGGTGTGCCGTCGCCGTGTCCTGGCTGCCGGAGGGTGACACCGGCGAGCGCCTGCTGCTGCTGGTGGAGGCGCGGCGCGACGTGGCGTTGGACGCCTACCCGCAGATCGCGAGCGAGTGCGCCGCCGCAGTGCGGGCCGCAGCCGGCCTCCACCCCGACCGGGTCGAGGTGCTCGCGCCGGGGACTCTCCCCCGAACCTCGTCCGGCAAGCTGCGGCGGGCCGAGACGCTGCGCCGGTGGCTGGCAAGCGAGCTCGATCCGCCGGCCGCCGTCACCCCGCTGCGCGTGCTCGCCGCCGCCGCCCGCTCGCGCCTGGCTTTCGCGAGGCTGCAGCTGGAGCCCGATGAGCGATCGTGACCTCATCATCGTCGGCGGAGGTCCGGCAGGCCTCGCGACCGCGATCCGCGGCCGCATGGCTGGTCTGAGCGTCGCGGTGCTTGACGGATCGCGGCCGCCGATCGACCGTCCCTGCGGCGAGGGTGTGATGCCCGAGGGAGTGGCCCAACTCGACGCACTGGGCGTGCAGGTGCCCGGGGACCAGCAGCAGCCCTTCCGAGGGATTCGATATCTCGACAGCGACGCGGTCGCCGAGGGGCTGTTCGACGGCCGGCCGGGCATCGGCATCCGCCGGCCGGTGCTGCACCGTGCTCTCGCCGACCGGGCGGCGGCGCTCGGCACCGACTTGCTCTGGGGAACCGAGGTCAGCGGGCTGACGGACCAGGGCGTCGCCACCACGGGCGGCGAGCTGAGGGGGAGCGTCGTCGTCGGCGCGGATGGACGCGCCTCGCGGGTGCGGCGGTGGGCCGGGCTCGAGGGCCGGCCGCCCCGCGCCGGCCGCTTCGGGGTGCGACGCCATTACCGCATGGTGCCCTGGACCGACCGGGTCGAGGTGCATTGGGGTGACGGCTGCGAGGCCTACGTCACCCCGGTCGCGCCGGAGCTGGTCGGGGTGGTGCTCATGTGGAGCGGCAAGGCCGGGGGCTTTGACGGCCTGCTGTCGAGGCTGCCGGGTCTCGCCGCGCGGGTCGCCGGCGCGCCGTTGGCATCGCGCGACGCCGGGGCCGGACCATTCGGCGCCCGCGCGAGCGGGGTTGCCGCCGGACGGGTGGCGCTGGTCGGCGACGCCGCGTGCTGCCTCGACCCGATCACCGGTGAAGGGGTCGCGCTCGCCCTCCAGTCGGCCGAGGCGCTGATCGAGGCCGTTGTCGCCGGCAACCTCGGTCGCTTCCGGACCGTCCATTCCAGGCTGGTGCGGGCGCCAGCGCGTTTGAACCGACTGGTGCAGCTGCTCGAGCGTCGGCCCGGCCTGCGGCGACGGGTGATCGCCGGCCTGGCGGCCCGGCCGGAGCTGTTCCACCGCCTTCTGGCTGTCCGGCGCGGCAGACCGGTCGCGACCGGCAGCGCCCTGCTGCGGCTGTCGTGGCAACTGCTGGGGGCCGATCGGTGAGCTGGCGGCGGGCGGTCGCGGTCGCGCTGGTCGCGTTGACCGCTGCTGCGGCCGTCGCGGCAAGCCGGATGCGAGTGGACAACCGACTCGAGCGGTGGGTCGATACCGATCCCGGGGAGGCGCGGCGCTACCACGAGTTCCGCGACCGTTTCGGCAGCGACGAGTTCGTGGTGGTGGCGCTGAGCGGCGCGCCGCTGTTCGAACCGGAGTCGCTGGACGCCATGGTCGCGGCCCAGGAGCGGCTCGAGGCAGTGTCTGGTGTCACGAGGGTGGACAGCCTCGCTGCCGTCTACCGTGATCTCTACGGTGGCGAGGATCCGGAGGCCCTGGAGGCCGAGGCCACCTCGACCCCGTTCTATCGCGGCCTGCTGCTGTCCGACGACTCGAAGGTCACCGCGATGCTGGTGGAGGTGGACCCGATCGCCGAGCCCCAGGCGCGACACCGTATCGTCAGCGATCTGCGGCGGGCGGTCGCGCCGCTTGAAGCGCAGGGGTTCTCGGTCCAGCTGGTGGGCTCCACGGTCTTGGTCGATGCGCTCGACGAGCTGTCGCGCCGGGAAGCGCTGCGCACCTTCCCGGCGGCGCTGGTGGCCTCGATGGCGGTGCTGGCGCTGCTCGTGCGATCGTGGCGTGGGATGGCGGTGGCCGCCGCGTGCTCCGGGGCCACCGTGCTGCTCACCCTCGGCCTGATGGCGGCGACCGGACGCGAGCTCCACATGATGTCGTCGGCGCTGCCGTCGCTGCTCTGGGTGCTCGCGCTGGGGAACAGCGTCCACGTCCTCCAGCGCTACCAGCGGTTGCACGAGCAGCACTCCGTGGATGACGCGGTCAACGAGGCGGTGGCTGATGCCACCCGTCCAGGCACCCTGGCCACGTTGACGACGGCGCTCGGCTTCCTGTCGCTCGTGACGGCGGACATGGCGCCGGTGCGCGAGGTCGGCGTGTACGCCGCCATCGGGCTGGCTCTCTCGCTGCCGGTCAACCTGGTGCTGGGACCGGAGCTGATCCGGATGCTGCACGTGCCCGCGCGGCGGTCGGTGGCCAGGGCCGGCGCGCAATGGAGCGCCCGCACAGTGCTGCGCCGGCCGCGCGTGGTGCTGGCCGTGGCGGCGCTGGTGGCCGTGGCCGCCGCGGCAATGATCCCGCGCATCCGGGTGGCGTCGAACCCGCTGGCCTTCCTGCCGTCCGATCACGAGGTGACGCGCGCCTACCGATCGACCGGCGAGAAGGTCGCCGGCTTCTACTCGCTCGAGGTGGTGCTCCAAACTGGCGTTCCGTGGACCGATCCCCGGCTGTGGCCGGTGGTGGAGGGTCTCCAAGCCCGGCTCGAGGCCTCGCCGGTCGTCGCCAAGGTGGTCAGCCCGCTCGACCTGCTGCGCAAGCTCCGGCAGTGGCAACGAGGCTTCGACCCCGCCGACTACGCCCTGCCTGCCTCCCAGGAGGAGGCCGAGGATCTGCTCGCCGGGTTGGACGGCCGGGGCCGGCAGCTGGTGGAGCGGCTGGTGACCGGCGATGGGCGGACGCTGCGCCTGTCGGCCATCGTCAAAGAGATGGACGAGGGGAAATTCCTTGCGCTGGTGGCGGCGACCCGGCAGGACCTGGCGCAGCTGCCGAGCGGCGTCAGTGGCTGGGTCACCGGCATGGTGCTGCGGCTGGTCGAGGCCCAGCAAGACCTGGTGACCTCGCAGCTGCGCTCGCTGGGCTTCGCGTGCGTGGTGATCTTCGTCGTGATCGCGTTCGGACTGCGGTCGTGGCGACTGGGGCTGCTGTCACTGCCGCCGAACGTACTGCCGGTGATCGTGATCTTCGCGTTGATGGCGGTGGCCGGCATCCCGCTCGATGCGGCCACCGTGATGGTGGCGAGCGTGACCCTGGGGATCTCGGTCGACAACAACATCCACCTGCTGACGGACTTCCGGCGCGAACGCTGGCTGGGGGGCTCGCGCAGGCTGGCGGCAGGGCGCGCCGTGGACCAGGTTGGAGCGGCGATGGTGGTGACCACCGCGACCACCTGCATCGGCTTCTTCTCGCTCTGCCTGTCGGCGTTCGTCCCGATCCGGGAGTTCGGGTTTCTGGTCGGGTCTGCGATGGTGGTCGGGCTGGCGGCCGACCTCTGGATGGGGCCGGCGCTGCTGACCGCGACGGAGGACACGCCATGAACCTGGTCCGCGCCGTGGTCGTCCTGGTCGCCTGCGCGACGGCCGCGGCGGGCGGCGAGCCCCGTGACCTGCCGTCGCTCGACCGTGCGCTCGACGACGCGATTCGAAGCTACGATCCGGCCGCGGCCACGACGGTCCTGTCCGAGGCGCGGGTGGCGCGGGCGTCCTCCAGCTCCCCGCAGCTCACCGAGCTCCATGCACGCGCCGCCCTTGCGGTCGCCGAGCTGCTGCGCGTCGAGCTCGAGCAGCTCGCGACGGGCGAGGCCGAGCAGCGGCGGCTGCTGGGTCTGCGCATCGACGCGGCCGCCGAGGATGGCCTGAAGGCGCTCGAGGGCCTGCCGGAGACGTCCGAGGTGCAGCGGATGCGGGCCGACCTCATCGCCACCATGATCCGCTCTGACTTCAGGGCGAAAAAGTACGAGCAGTCCTTCCGTGCGGCGGTCGAACGGGCGCTCGAGCTCGACCAGAGCAATGCCAGGGCATGGGTCAGCTCGGCCAAGCCGTACCTTTTTGCCGAGCCCGAGCAGGGGGGCGACGTGGCGGAGGCGCTGCGCCGGCTCGACCGGGCGCTGGAGCTCGATCCGCGGCTCGAGTCGGCCCGCCTGCTGCGCGCAGTCGCCCACGACAAAGCGGGGAATCAGGCGGCGGCCGAGCGTGACTGGCAGGCGGCCCTGCGCGCGAACCCGCAGTGCCGCCCGGCCCTGGAGCGGGTCGGCCCGTCGCCGTGAGCGCGGACCGGCGCTCATCTTCTTTCTCCGTGCCCGCTCGTTCGCTCCGTCCTCGAGAGCACGTCGCGCCGATTCTCCGGAGGCGCTCCCCGAGGTGACTCGCGGCCGGCGGCCGCGGTGACCAGCCGTCACCAGCGGGTGGCCGTAGGCCGCAAGCCATTGCGGCCACGGCCACGGCCGCTCCCGTCGGCAGGTTGCCACCTTTGGCGATTTCGGGTCGCAAGCACGTCTCCAGGCAGAACGTGGCCCCGAAATCGCCAAAGATGGCACGCCCGCAGGACGCGCTTTCCGCGTATTCGCCTCGGCCCCCGGGCGCGGAAGTGGGGCCGGGGCCGGGTGAAGGACGACGCCGGCTGCGCTACACTGGCATCCCCGAAGGGAGACGCGGACATGAGCTTCGACCACGATCTCGCGCACTCCGTCTCGGTCCTCATCCTGGGTGGCGGCCGCGGCGCCAGGCTCTACCCGCTGACCCAGCTCCGCAGCAAGCCGGCCGTGCCGGTCGGCGCCAAGTACCGGCTCATCGACATCTCCATCTCCAATGCGATCAACTCGCGCATGGAGCAGATGCACGTCCTCACCCAGTTCAACTCGGTGTCGCTCCACCGGCACATCAACCGCGCCTATCGTTTCGGCGCGTTCTCCAAGGGCTACGTGCAGATCCTGGCCGCCCAGCAGACCCCGCACGGCCAGAGCTGGTTCCAGGGCACCGCTGATGCGGTCCGCCAGAACATCAACGTGTTCCGCGACCTGGAGTGCGAGTACGTCCTGGTGCTGGCAGGCGACCACATGTACCGTATGGACTACCGGCAGCTGCTGCGCGACCACGTCGAGCACGGGGCCGACATCACGGTCAGCGTCAAGCCGTGCTCGGAAGCGGAGATCGCGGGCTTCGGGGCGGCCCGCGTGGACCACAGCGGCCGGATCGTGGAGTTTCGCGAAAAGCCGGCGTCGGCGGCAGCTCGGGAGGGAATGCAGGTCTCACCGGCAATGCTGGAGGCCAAGGGCGTGCGCTCCGACCTGCCGTTCCTGGCGTCGATGGGCATCTACCTGTTCAACAAGGAGGCGCTGCTCACCGTCCTCGATAGCAAGCTGGTGGACTTCGGGCGCGACATCATTCCCGCCGAGGTCGGGCGACGCCGCGTGCAGGCGCACTTCTTCAAGGGCTACTGGCGGGACATCGGGACGATCCGGGCGTTCTTCGACGCCCACATGGACCTCGTCAAGCCGGAGCCGCCTTTCAGCTTCCACGATCGTTCGTGGCCGATCTACACCCGTCCGCGCTACCTGCCCGGGGCCCGTCTCTCGGGGTGCCGGTTCAATCACGTCGTGCTCGGCGAGGGGTCCCGGATCGTCGACTGCGAGGTCGAGGACTCAGTGATCGGGCTGCGCTCGGACATCCGTGGCGCCAAGATCAGCCGCGCCCTGATCATGGGCGTCGACAGCCACTACCCGGACTTCCCCGGCGCGCCGCCGGTCGGCGTCGGCGAGGGGAGCGAGATTCGCGACGCCATCATCGACAAGAACGCCCGCATCGGACGCAACGTCAGAATCGTCAACGAGGCTGGTGTCCTGGAAGCGGACGGCGAGGGCTGGGCGATCCGCGAGGGTGTGATCGTCGTGCCCAAGAACAGTGTCATCCCCGACGGTACGGTGATCTGAGCGGCTCTGTGCGCCGCGGCGGAGACGCGCCGGCAGGGCGGCTGCAGCGACGGCGGGCGATCGCACGATGGTCGGCAGTTGATCCTCACGCATCACCGGCGCCCCGCCGGAAGCGGGGCCAGGTGCAGGCAGGATTGACGTTTGGGCTATGATTCGACGGTAGATCTCGGGTGTGCTCGACGGTGACGCCGCGGCGCGCGGACCGCGCCGGAAGAGCGCTATTGCTGGGAGGGGTGCCGATCGTGGCGCACGACTTCAGGGACTTCGAGCACCTGCTGCGGCTGGTGGTGATCTTCGTTGCCGGCCTGCTCCTGTTCGTCGTGGTGCGCTGGATGTTGGTGCCGGACGACTTCGGCGTGTACGGCCACTTCCGGGCCGGCTCCCTCGATGACAATCGCCAGCGGCCGCTGGTACACGGTGGCGCGGCGGCGTGCGGTGAATGTCACGACGACGTCGTGGCGAGCCGCTCCGGCGGAGGCCACGAGTCCATCCGCTGCGAGGCCTGTCACGGACCGCTCGCCGCGCACGCCGCCGAGCCATCGGATCAGGCTCCCGAGCTCCCAGATGCGGCAACCGTCTGTCTGAGATGCCATCTGCCGGCGATGGCCAAACCGGCCACGTCCCCGCAGGTCGATCCGGCCGAGCACGCCGACAATGAGCCGTGCGACACCTGCCACATCGCCCACGCGCCCAGGCTCGGGGAGGGATGATCATGGCCACTGACCGGCGCGAGTTCCTGATCAACGGTGGCAGAGTGCTCCTCGTCGCCTCGGCATCGGCCGCAGTCGCGTTCGAGCATGTTCTTGCAGGGACGCCTGAGCACGCCCCAGGGTACGCGATGTCGGAGCACTGGTGGGCGATGACGATCGACATCGATCGCTGCATCGGCTGCGGCAACTGTGTGCGGGCGTGCAAGGCCGAGAACGACGTGCCGCGCGAGCCGTTCTTCTTCCGGACCTGGGTCGAGCGGTACCACGTGACCGAGGGCGACGCCGATCGACCGCTCGTCGACTCGCCCAACGGCGGCTACGACGGTTTCCAGGAGCGCTACCAGCCGGACGACCGATCCAAGAACTTCTACGTGCCGAAGCTCTGCAACCACTGCGCCCACTCTCCGTGCGTTCAGGTCTGCCCGGTGGGAGCCACCTTCGAGAGCCCGGACGGCGTCGTGCTGGTTGACAAGAACTACTGCCTCGGCTGTCGCTACTGTGTCCAGGCCTGCCCGTACGGCTGCCGGTTCATCGACCCTCGGACCCACACGGTGGACAAGTGCACGCTCTGCTACCACCGCATCACCAAGGGTCTGACCACCGCCTGCTGCGAGGTCTGCCCGACCGACGCGAGGGTCCTCGGAGATCTCAAGAACCCCTCCGACCCGATCCATGCCTTCCTGCGCGAGCACACGATCCATGTCCTGAAACCGCAGATGGCCACCGGGGCGAAGGTCTACTATGCCGACCTCGACGGGTCGGTGCGCTAGGGGGAGGCGATGGGGGTCGACACCACGCTGCTCAGCCAGGTCGAGGGCTTCATGTACCCGAACGAGGTCGAGCTCCAGTGGAGCGTGCTGATCGTCCTCTATCCGTTCATCACGGGTCTGGTCGCAGGCGCTTTCATCCTGGCTTCCCTTGAGCGGGTCTTCAAGGTCGAGGAGGTGCGCCCGACCTACCGACTCTCACTGCTTACCGCCCTCGCCTTCCTGCTGGTGGCCCCGCTGCCGCTCCAGCTCCACCTCGGCCACCCCGAGCGGTCGTTCGAGATGTACCTGACACCACACACGACGTCGGCCATGGCGATGTTCGGGTTCGTCTACCTGTGGTACTTGATGGCGGTGCTGATCGTCGAGATCTGGCTCGACTACCGGCGGGACATCGTCCTCCAGGCGCGGTCGCAGACCGGAGCCCTGCGCTGGGTCTACCGCGCCATGGCGCTCGGCTCGGACAACATCAGCCCGCGGTCCCTCCAGATCGATGATCGGGTGGGCCGCTTCATCACCATCGTCGGCATTCCGTCGGCCTTCCTCCTCCATGGCTATGTCGGTTTCATCTTCGGCTCGGTCAAGGCCAACCCGTGGTGGTCGACGCCGCTGATGCCGGTGGTGTTCCTGTTCTCGGCGATGGTGTCTGGCATCGCCCTCGTGCTGCTGCTCTACATGCTCGTGTCATGGGTCCGGCGCACGGCCATCGACATGCGCTGCCTCGACACCGTGGCGCGCTACTTGTTCTATGCCTTCCTCATCGACTTCAGCCTCGAGATGCTCGATCTCGTGCATCGGATTTATGTGGCCGACGAGTCGTTCAAGAGCCTCGACTTCATGGTCAAGACACGGCTCTTCGGCTCGCAGATCCTGCTCCAGATCATTCTCGGCACCCTGCTGCCGATCGGTCTTTTGGCGCTGACCCAATTGGCCCGTCTGAGCGACCGGGCGCGCAAGGGCCTGTACGCGGCCTCCGGCGTGCTGACCCTGGTCGGAATCTTCGCCATGCGCTGGAACGTGGTGATCGGCGGCCAGCTGTTCTCGAAGACCTTCCTCGGGTACACCGTCTACAAGATGGGCTTCGCCACCCGCGAAGGCCTGCTGCCGGCCATCCTGCTCATGGTCCTGCCGTTCGTGATCCTGGCCGTGCTGATCAGGCTGTTGCCGCCGTGGCCGGAGTCGGCAGCGCATCGCGAGTCCGCCTGACAGACTCGGGTCGGACCTCGCCCGGAAGGCGGAGTCGCCTGAGCTACGGAGCGGGCTGCAACGGCGGCGGTGGTGGCGGCTGATCGGGCGGCTGCTGGTCGGACGCCGGCCACCGGCTGACGTCCACCGGAACCGGCTGCGGGACGCTGGACTTGAAGACTGCGCCGCCGATCAGCCCGCCGATGGTCGCGAAGATCACGCCGAACACGATCGAGAAGAAGAGCCCGATCAGCGCGAGCACGGTCGGACCGGTCGACTCCATGAACCGATTGACCTGGTCCACGACCTGGGGGTCCATCGTGCCGACGCTCTCGAGCTGCTCGACGATCTGGTCCAGGTCGCCAACGCCGAAAACGGTGGTGACGACGGCACTGACGATCCCGGTGACGATGCCGTAGACCAGGCCCGACGCGAGGCCGACGACGGCGCCGTTGCCGACGGTGAAGCCGGCCCCGGCCGCCGTGCACTGCCGCGAGTACAGCCAGGCCGCGGCGAACCCACAGCCGATGATCAGCGCACAGCAGGCGCAGTTGATCCAGTTGAGCACCGGGATCGCTCCGGCAACGCCGAATGCGGCGCCGGCGACCAGCGCGGGCTTGAGCATGGAAGGGGCCTGGCCGTTCATCGTCTCCTCCTTGCGTGGCTCCTATTGTACGGGATCGCCGGCTGCCCGCTCCGCGGGTCGGCCGACGTGCGCCGCGACATCCGCCGCAGCGTCGGCGAGAAGCAGCCCGAGGACCGCGCCGGGCGCGACGGCGATGGCAAACCGCGGCCAGCTCGGGAGGCTCGGCAGGCCGGCGAGGCTGGCGGCGAAGTCGACTACGGTCGGTGCCGAGGCGGCGACGAGGGTCGCCAGCGCCGCCCGGCAGCGGACGCCCGACAGCAGGGTGGCGACCAGCCCGAGCAGGCCGCCGGCGTACAGGCCGGCGCAGCGGGCGCAGACCGCGAGCGGGCCGTCGCCCAGATCCAGGCAGCGCGCGGGCTGCTGGTGGCAGGTGGGGCTGAAGCCGAGGCGCAGCCACGAGCCGGCCGCCGCCCCGTGGTGCTCGAGCCACGGCGCGAGTACGAAGCCGGTGCACCAGAGAGCGGCCGCGAGCGCGATCACTGCCACGAGGCGGCGCGAGCGGGAGTCGAAGCGTTGCACTGCGTGGATTGTACGGCGCGCGGCGTCGGGAGAGGATCAAATCCGGATCTCGGGAACGGGAGCCCTTCGACTCGCGGTGCTGGAGCCTGCCCTGAGCGAGGAGCCCGGCAGGGCTCCTAGTCGAAGGGGCGCCGCTCGCTCAGGGCAGGCTGCTCGGGAGCGAAAGCGGGCGCGGATCCGGCTTCCGGCTTCGCTTTCAGCTTCGCCGTGACGAGTCGCCTGTGGACTACGCCGTGACGAGAGCGGGCGCGGTAGCGCGTCTCGGCGCCCCTGGCGCCAGCGAATTTGCCGGGCCCGCTGCACCCCTCCTGTTTGATCATCAATTTCAATGCCGCCGGCGCGGCGTCAGCCCGGCCGGCGGCATTGAAGGGCGGGGGTTTCAGGAGGTCGCCGGGTCAGTGGATGGCGCCTCCCCGGGGGGGAGGGACCACTTCTTGACCGTGACGACCTCCTTCATGTGGCCGATGACCTGGAGTGTGACGTCCTTGGTGAGCGCCTCGATCTGGGTGAGCCCGGGGCCATAGGCCACGGCGTCGATGATCGACGCTGCCACCTCGTCGAGCGCTCGCTGCCCCTCCTCGGAGTCGAGCGTCGCCGAGATCGCCTCCAGGGCGGTGTCGAGGATGACGCCGCCGGTGGCGCGGACGAGAGGCCGGAGTACCACACTGGGCATCGGCACCGCCCGCAGCGCCGCCGACTCCTCGACCGCGGCATCCAGGTTGAGCTGTAGCAGCGCCCGGAGATTGGCGAGCGTGGTCGGATCGGTGAGGATCGTGCGGATCTGGCTGGCGAGGACCTGCCGGATCTCGTCGAGCCGGGGCTCCACGGTCGAGCGGACGATCCGGGTGTGAGTCCCGTCGCTGATCTCCTCGTGGAGCTCCGACAGGATGCGCAGCGCGACCCGGTCGGAGACCTCCTCGGTGATGATGTTCGAGACGTAGGCCACGGTGCGGCTGAAGATGTCCTGGCCGACGTTGGTCAGCTCGCTGCGCCGCAGCCGCATGTACATCGAGACGGCGCGTAGCAGGCGGAAGATCCGGAAGTAGGAGACCGGGATCAGGCCCAGCAGGTCGTACCAGTTGAAAATCGGGAAGAAGAACCACTTGGCATACACGCGGCGGCGCATGGCGACCGCCCAGCGGACCAGGAACTCGATCCAGAACAGGATCAGGAAGGGCAGGTCGATCATCCAGAAGTGGTCGGCGAGGCGGCCGTTGAGGTCGTACGAGCGGTAGTAGTTGAGCTCGAGGGCGCGGCGCAGCATCGGGTCGCGCTGGTCGAGCCGGTATCGCAGCTCCTGGGGGTCAGTCGGCCACAGGCGGGCCACGGCTTCCTCCAGGCGCTGCTCGTTTTCGAGGTCCGAGCGGGGGACACCGGTCGCGTCGGCGAGCCTCTGCTTGAGCAGGCCGAGCAAGTCCGACTGCCCGGACCGCTCGAACGGGTCCTCCTGGAACACCCGCAGAGACAGCTCGCGGAGGTTCGCAACGTGCACGGCCAGCTCGGACGAGCCCAGGTCGCGCTGCGCGAGGGCCTCGGTGGCCTCTATCTCGTCGAGGAGGCTCCGAGTCAGGGGGTGCGGCGCGATCCCCTTGACCGGGTCATAGATCCGGGTCACCACCGGGAGGTAGTGGAAGTAGGTCGGACGCAGCCACAGGTAGGTGAGATCGAACACGATCAGCGACAGGTTGACGATCGCCACCCAGACCATGAAGACGTCCCAGGCGAGCAGCCGCTTGGACCGCCGGCTGAGGTCGTGATACCCCTGCAACACCTTCATGGCGCTTCCCGAGACACGGCTCCCATTGTACGGCCACCCGCTGGTGACGGCTGGTCACAGCGGCCGCCGGCCGCGAATCACCTCGGGGAACGCCTTCAGAGAATCGGCGCGAAGCGCTCTCGAGGACGGAGCGAACGAGCGTGGTCGGGCGCTGAAGCGGATACGGAGACGGATCCGGGAACGGGAACGGGAACGGGGACGGGACCGGGAGCGGGGGCGGGCAGGGAGACACGAGATCCACTACAATCCGCCCGACGGGAGGTCGACATGCCGTCACTGTCGCCCAAGTCGGCGCGGCTCCAGGCGTCGCCGATCCGCAAGCTCGCCCCCCATGCCCGCGCCGCCGAGGCTCGAGGCATCAAGGTCCACTATCTGAACATCGGTCAGCCCGACATGCCGACGCCGGGGCCGATGCTTGCCGAGCTGCGCGGGCTCCCCCTCAACCGCATCGCCTATGCGCCGAGCGAGGGCCTGCCCGAGGCCCGTGAGGCATGGAGCGCGTTCTTCGCGAGCTGGGGCATCCGGTTCGCACCCGACGAGATCCTGGTCACCACCGGCGCCAGCGAGGCCATCACCTTCGTCCTCGCGGTGGTCGCCGGCGGCGGCGGCGAGGTCCTGGTGTTCGAGCCCTGCTACACCAACTACCTGAGCTTCGCGGCGCAGGCCGACGTGACCATGGTGCCGGTGACGCTGCGCGTCGAGGACGCCTACCACTTCGGCTCCGAGGAGCGGCTTCGGGCCGCGATCGGCCCCCGCACCAAGGGCATCCTGCTCTGCAACCCTTCCAACCCGACCGGCACCGTCTACACCGAGCAGGAGCTCGATGCGGTGGCGCGGGTGGCGGTCGAGGCCGATCTGTTCGTGATCTGTGACGAGGTCTATCGGGAGTTCGTGTTCGACGGCGGCGAGGTGCGCTCGTTTACCCGCTACGGCGATCTGGCGAACCGCATCATCGTGGTCGACAGCGTCTCGAAGCGCTTCAACGCCTGCGGCGTGCGCATCGGTTGCATGGCGACCACCAACCGCGAGGTGCTCGACGTGGCGCTGCGCTTCTGCCAGGCCCGGCTGTCGGTGGCCACCGCCGAGCAGCGCATGGTGATTCCGATGCTGACCGGCGGCCGCCAGTACTCCGAGCGGCTGTGCGTCGAGTACCAGGGTCGGCGGGACGCGGTCTACGACGGCCTGTCACGGCTCGAGGGCGTGACGCCGCACCGCAGCGAGGGCAGCTTCTACACCATGACCCGGCTGCCGATCGACAGCTGCGAGCGCTTTGCGGAGTGGATGCTCAAGGACTTCGAGTGCCAGGGCGAGACGGTCTGTCTGGCGCCGGGCGAGGGCTTCTACGTGACCAAGGGCCTCGGCGTGGACGAGGTGCGGATCGCCTTCATGTACGACGCTGCGACCCTGGGACGGGCGATGACGGTCCTCGCACACGCGGTGGCGGCCTACCCCGCCCGCCGGGAGCTCGCTGGGAGTTCGTACCGCAGTGACCTACTCGGTGTGCGTGGTTGACCGAGTTGTTGTCGGGCGGTAGCTGCGGCACGAACTCCTGAGGAGGCGCTGCGCGCATCCCGAGGAGCGTGCGGGCAGAGGCCACCGACGACGGACATCAGGAGCGCGCACAGGGGCCTATGGCCTGCACGCTCCTCAGGTCCCGATCCGCGTCACCGCGATGACCGGACCGTCGAGCCGCTCGAGGTCGGAGAGATCCACCGCGGCCTCGACGCACCAAAGTTCCTCGCCCTCGGGGTCGCACAGCACCTGGACCGCCTCCCACTGCAGCTCGCCGGTCTGGCGGATGGTGGTCTTGTCGGCGAGGCGGGCGCGGTGGTCGAAGATCATCCTGCCGAAGCGCTCGAGGAACGGCGCCAGCGCCTCCTCGAATCGCTCCGGCGGCCAGTGCGAGTCCGACTTCTCGTCGCCCTGGCGGACGGTCTCCGCGGCCTCCTCCCACTCCTTCCGTGACAGGGCTGCGAGCAGCGCGTGCAGCTCGCCGCGGATCCGTGACGAGAGCCGGCGGGGATCGGCGAGCAGCTCCTCGGCGACCAGGCGGCGGTGACCCTCCCGGCTCGACTCGCCCTGGAACCGGAGCTCGGGGTGGATCAACGACTCCCACTCCTCGATCAGCGAGGTGTCGGTGCGCTCGATGACGCCGCGGAGGTAGCCGACGATGTCCCAGACCGCGTCGCTTTTGAGCGCGTCGGGGACGTTCTGGTCGAGGGTCTTGTACGCCTGCGACAGGTAGCGCAGCAGGACTCCCTCCGACCGTTGGAGGCCGTACCGGCGGACGTACTCGCCGAAGCCGAGGTACTCCTCGACCATCTCGCGCGCCACCGATTTCGGCTGGACCAGGTCGCCGCCGACCCAGGGGTGCCGGGACCGGAAGTGGTCGAAGGCGATCTGGATGAAGTGGGCCGCCGGCTGCGGGTGCGTGACCTCGTCGAGGCGCTGCATCCGCTCCTCGTAGGGAACGCCCTCGGCCTTGAGCTGGGTGATCAGCTGGTCCTTCGCCCGGTCCACCTGCCGGCGCAGGACGACGGTGGGGTCCTCGAGCACCGACTCGACCACGCTCAGCAGATCCAACGCGTGGGTCTCGGCGGTCGTGTCGAGGCGACCGATGGCGTCGACCAGGAACAGGGACAGGTTGTGGAACAGCGAGAAGTCGACCTGGAGCTCGTCGTCGATCGTGGCCCAGTAGTAGGGCGAGGCGGTGTCGGGCACCATACGCACGATGCCCTCGCGACGGAGCGAGCGCACGAGCTGTGCGGCCCGCGCCAGGTGCCGCCGTTTCGAGGTGTCGTCCTCGTGGGAGTCGGCGATCAGCCGGCGGATGGCGTGGAAGTTCCGGCGCTCGGGGTCGTTCGCGGCCGCGTCCCGCTCGAGCAGGTCGACGATCATGCCCGGGGTCAGGCGGAACCGGGACTGCAGCTTTTCCGGAGCCGACTCCCGGAGCCGGCGGAAGGTCTCGTCGGTCCACGACACCTCGCCCTCGGCCGCCTTCTGGAGGGACCGGCGCCGCTTCTTGTTGCCGCCGCCGGCCGCTGCCTTGGCCTCCTCGCGACGCCGCTCGACGACGTGCTCGGGGGCCTGCGCCACCACCCACCCGCGGTCGTCGAAGCCCTTGCGCCCGGCGCGGCCGGCGATCTGCTGGAAGTCGCGGACCTTGAGGTGGGTGGTCTTGCGGCCGTCGAACTTGGCGAGCTTGGTGAACAGCACCGTGCGGATCGGGATGTTGACACCGACCCCGAGGGTGTCGGTGCCGGAGATGATCTTGAGCAGCCCCTGCTGGGCGAGCTGCTCGACGGTGAGGCGGTACTTCGGCAGCAGCCCGGCGTGGTGGACGCCGATGCCGAATGACAGGAAGCGGCGGAACTCACGGCCGTACGGCGTCTGGAAGCGGGCGTCGCCGAGCGCCTGGGAGATCGTCGCCTTGTCCTGCTTGGAGATCAGCGGCAGGGAGGTCAGGCTCTGCGCGAGCTCGGCGCAGTCACGCTGAGTGAAGTTGACGATGTAGATCGGGGCCCGGTTGCCCTCGACCAGCGCCATGACCGTCTCGTGAACCGGGGTCTCCAGGTAGTCGAACTCGAGCGGCACCGGGCGCGTGGCCGAGGTCACCTCGGCCACGCCGATTCCGGTCGCGGCCTCGAGGTGGCGGGCGATGCTGGATATGTCGCCGAGGGTTGCCGACATCAGCAGGAAGCGGGTCCGCGGCAGCGTGATGAGCGGGACCTGCCAGGCCCAACCGCGGTCCGGGTCGCTGTAGTAGTGGAACTCATCCATCACCACGTACGGCGCGTCGAGCGTGTCGCCGAGCCGCAGCGCCAGGTTGGCGAGGACCTCGGCGGTGCAGCAGATGACCGTTGCGTCGGGGTTGATGCTCGCGTCGCCGGTCAGCATGCCGACCCGGTCGGGCCCCAGCTCGTCGCACAGGGCGAAGAACTTCTCGCTGGCCAGGGCCTTGATCGGCGACGTGTAGTAGCTGATCCGGCCCTCGCACAGGCCCTTGAAGTGGAGCCCGAGCGCCACCAGCGACTTGCCCGAGCCGGTGGGGGTGCTGAGGACGACGTGGCGGCCGGACATCGCCTCGAGCAGCGCCTCCTCCTGGGCCGGATAGAGCTCGAAGCCAGCTCGGGCCGCCCACTCCAGGAAGAGACCGAGGATGCGATCCGGGTCGTGTGTCCCGCCGCGGGGCACCAGGTCCCCGAGGGTTGGCCTCGCAGCCGCTAGATTCCGCGGAGCAGCCATCCGACTCCCGTCCGACGCACGGTTGAGCACCGGCGACCGGAACAGTGTACGCAGTCTCGGGCACGATCGGGGAAAGGGGGCCGGGAACAGGAACGGGAACCGGGACGGGGACGGACGTTCACACGGGGTGCCGGGGAGCCGGTCGGCTGTGCGCTGGGAGTCCGTACTGCATTGGGCTCTTCGGCGGGCATGCTTGACCGAGTCGGCGTGGGACGGCCACCGCGGCACAAACTCCCCAGGATGCGCGCAGCGCATCCTTCTCGGCGCGCGCGGGGCGTAGGCCAGCCAGCGACCGCGACGCCTCACGCACACCCGGAGGCCTGCGACCCGCGTGCGCCGAGGGGCCTATGCCCAACACGCTCCTAGTTCTGGCCGAACGCCAACTCGAAGATCGCGTCCGGGTAGGTCTGCCGACCGTCGTGGTCGATCATGCCGGTGCGGTCCATCGAGGCCCGCATGTCGGCGAGGTGGTCGTCAAGCTGCGGGTCGAGCCGGCGCAGGAACTCGAGCCAAGCCGCCTGTCCGGACAGCGGAAGCAGGGGTGCGCCGCGATCCGACTGGCGGTGCCGCAGCCAGACCGCGAAGTTGTCGACAGGAGCGCCGAACAGCACCGTGTACTCGCGGAAGAACTCGATCAGCACGAACGGGTTCGAGCTGTGCATCGCACCGAGCAGCTGGGAATCGTGGCGGACCTCGAGCGTCCACCGGTAGTCGCCCGCGACCTCGATCTCGCTGCGCGGCGCCGGTGAGCCGTGGCCGTTGGTGCCCAAGCCGGTGTGGCCGTGGCCGTTGGTCCCGTTGGCCGGTTTGGTTGGATTTTTCAGGCGCCCGAGCATTCGACCCTCCCGCGGCGGCTCGGAGCAGCCGGTGCTGCGCCGTGTCCTGCGACGTCAGAATGCAAGTCCGATGCCGGAACGAGACCACGAAGGGTGGTTCCAGGACCGTGCCGGATCGGGACAGGGAGCGCAACGCCTGACCGGCATCGGGAACGGGAACCCTTCGACTCGCGGCGCTGGAGCCTGCCTTGAGCGAGGAGCCCGCCAGGGCTCCGAGTCGAATGGGCGCCGCTCGCTCAGGGCAGGCTCCTCGGGCGCGGGGACGCACCGCCCCCACCCCGTATCGCTTATCACGTCTCACTTATCACCCGACCGCAAGCGCTAGCGGGCGCGGAAGCGGGCGGGTGGCAGGGCCGAACCCCCGACCCCTTATCGCTCGAGCGCCCACGCCACGGTTGGCTCGATCCACTCCCGGTGCGGGGCAAAGAACGCACCGTGACCGCCGCCGAGTTGGAGCTCGATCTCGTTGGTCTGGCTGCCGGACGGGGCGCGGTCGAACAGCGGCCGGCAGCTCCCGGCGAGATCGTCGCTGGCCTCGAACACCGACAGCATGCGGCCGCGGGGTACCAGGTCCGGTCGGGAGGCGAGCCAGCGCCCGCAGCCAGCGAGGATGACGAAGTTGACGCCGTCGTCGGCGAGCCCGGACGAGGCGAGGATGGCGATCGCGCCTCCCTTCGAGAACCCCACCACGGTGATGGCGCTGGCTGGGGTGCCGGCGGCGACCAGATCGCGGACCTGGCGGACGACCCGATCGGCTGACACCGGGGGATCGGCGCCGGGCTCGCGCCGCTCGGCGATCACCGTCAGCCCGCGCGCCGCAAAGGCCGCGAGGATCCCCTCATAGTCATAGAGCCCGAACTGCGGGTGCAGGTCACCGGGAGCCGCGTTCTCCCAAAACTGGTTGTGGAGGTAGATGAGGTAGTGCGCGCCAGGATCGATCGGCGACAGCAGGCCGCGGAGGACGGTGCCGGCGGACGGGGCACGGCTGGGGGGCGCCGGGGCTCCCGGCGGCGTCCCGCCGCGCCCGCACGCGGCCGCGATCAGCAGTGCGGCGACAGCTGCGGCGAGGATACCTGCGGGGCCGGCGTCGAGCGTGCCCACCAGGCGTCGATGGCGGCCGCGCTGTGCGGCTCGGTCGGGGCGGCCCGCACCGCCCAGGCAGGCCGGCTGTCCGGCGCGTGCCGAGTCGTCCGTCGATCTCATCGACCGTCGAGGAACGCCTGCAGCCTGGCGAACTCGGGGGTGAACCGTCCGCGATGCATGATCACGGCGCGGCGCATTTCGGCGGGAAGCGCGAGCTCCTCGAAGGGGCGGTCGAAGTCGGCCTCGCCGAGCGCCTTGAGAAAGGGCGCCAGCGTGTAGCTGAACGCGTTGGAGGCGTCGCGGGGCAGCTCGGCCGGCAGGATATCAACGGCGAGGATGACCGGGCCAGGGCCCTCGACGCCCCCCGCGATGGTCCCCGAGACGGGGTCGTAGGTGTAGACCGGGTCGCTGGGGTCGGTGGCCTTGACGGTGCACTCGATCGAGCCGTCGATGTCGCAGGCGAGGTCGCCGATCACCTTGAGCCGGGCCGGCAGGTCGCCGCAGAAGTGCTCTCGCAGCTCTGTCCGGGTGATCAGGCGGGGGTAGCGCTGATCCCAGTAGTTGCAGTTCAGCAGCACCGTCAGCCGCGGCAGATGCCGAGCGAAGACCGAGCGGTAGCGTTCGGGATGGTCGTAGTAGTCCCGGAGCTCAAAGCGGTGGCGCGGGTCGACCGGCTCGACAATGTGCTGCTCCTTGAAGGTCACCTGGACCAGCGAGTGTGCCACATCGTGCGGCCGCAAGCTGGCCAGCTCGTCGGGCTCGACCTCGGTGATCGGCAGCTCGTTCAGCAGCTCGCGAACGCCGCTCGCAACGTGGCCGTAACCGGCGATCCCGATCACGAAGGGGGAGATGCCGGCCGGGAGGCCGTTCGACTGGATGGATCGCCCGACCGCGCTCAGCGCTTGCCGGGCCTCGTCGAGGCTGGGGTAGCTGTGGGCCGGGGTGATCGACTCGAACGGCGAGTGCACGCCCTCCCAGCGCAGCCGCTGGCCGAGAGCCCACAGGGTGTCGATCGCGCCCGCGAGCCCCGCGAATCGCCCGAAGAAGACGAGCCGGCGGCCTTGGTCATCGCGGACCATCTCGTAGTCGATGAGGGTGCAGCCGAGCTCGTGAAACCGCGCCAGCATCGGCAGGTTGTTCCGCTGCCCCTTGATCACGTGCGCGAAGAACAGGTAGGTCGCGCCCGGCAGCAGGCTCTCCGGCAGGACCTCCTTCACGCCCACGATGACGTTGGCGTCCGAGAGGTCGTTCGACACCACGGCGCCCGCGCGAACGTACTCCTTGTCGTGGAAGACGCGGCGCGCCGACGGCTGCACGACGACCTTGAGGCCCGGCACCTCGGTGAGCGTGCGGGCGAGGTCGGGCGTCACCGCCGAACGCCGCTCCCAGGGGCTCTTGGTCTCCCGACGGACGCCGATCACGCCGCGCATCTTGGCAAGGTTAGCGCGTCGCCGCGCGGTCGACAAGTCGGCTCGGCGACAACGCCCCGGCCGTTCGGCCGGGGCGTGATGCCGGCACGGGCGAGCGGCTACGCCATCTCGAGCAGGTACGCGAACCCCATCCCGCCGCCGATGCACATGGTCACGATGCCCCGCTTGGCCTGGCGGCGCTTGAGCTCGCCGAGCAGCTTGACGGTCAGCATGGCGCCGGTGGCCCCCAGTGGGTGGCCGGTGGCGATCGCGCCGCCGTTGACGTTGGTCTTGTCGGGATCGAGCCCGAGCTCGCGAACGCAGTAGACCGACTGGCAGGCGAAGGCCTCGTTGATCTCGACGAGGTCGATGTCGGCGAGAGTCATCCCAGCCTTGGCGAGCAGCTTGGGAACCGCCTTGGCGGGCCCGATCCCCATGATGTCGGGTTCGACGCCCGCGACCGCCCACTGGCGGACGAAGGCGATCGGCGCGAGCCCCATCGCGCGGGCGCGGTCGAGGCTCATCACCACCACCACCGCCGCCCCGTCGTTGATCTGCGACGCGTTGCCGGCAGTGACGGTGCCCTTGGGGTCGAACACGGGCTTGAGCTTGGCAAGACCCTCGATGGTGGTGTCAGCTCGCGGCCCCTCGTCGGTGTCGAAGTGGACATCGCGCCACTGGCCGTTGTCGCGGATCCGCACGTCGAGCGGGACGATCTCGTCGACGAACTTGCCGGCCGCGATCGCGGCCGCCGCCTTGCGGTGTGAGTGGTAGGCGTACTCGTCCTGCATCTCGCGAGTGATCCCGAACCGCCGCGCCACGACCTCGGCGGTCGTCCCCATCCCCATGTAGGCGTTGATGTTGCTCTCGACCAGGTCAGGGAAGGCGATCAGCTTGTTGCCGCCCATCTCGACCAGCGACATCGACTCGACGCCGCCCGCGATGACCAGGTCGTTGCTGCCTGCTTTCACGGTGTCGGCGGCGAGCGCGATGGTCTGCGAGCCCGACGAGCAGAAGCGGTTGACGGTCATGGCGGGGACCTCGGCGGGGAAGCCGGCCGCCATGGTGATCACTCGGGCCACGTTCATGCCCTGCTCGCCCTCGGGCATCGCGCAGCCGAAGATCACATCGTCGACCATCGCCGGCTCGAGGCCCGGGGTCCGCTTGACCAGCTCCTTGAGCGCGGCCGCGGCGAAGCCCTCGGGGCGGGTGTCCTTGAGGCTGCCCTTCTTGGCGCGCCCGATCGGGGTTCGGGCAACTGACACGATGACGGCTTCACGCATCGTTGACTCCTTTCTCCGCGCGCCTAGTTCCGCAGCGGCTTGTTGTTGACGAGCATGTACTTGATCCGGTCCTGTGTCTTCGGCTCACCGCACAGCGACAGGAAGGCCTCGCGCTCGAGGTCGAGGATGGTCTGCTCGTCGACCGGGTCGGTGATGGTTGTGTCGCCGCCGCAGATGACCCTGCTCAGGTGCCTGGCCACGGTCTGGTCGTGCGACGAGATCCAGTGGGTGACCTTCATGTTGTGGAGGAACATCTCGAGCGTCGCGATGCCCTCGCGGCCGGGCAGGTGGAACTTCTTGGGCAGCGGCGGGCGGTAGCCCTCCTCGGCCATCGCGATCGCCATCCGCTTGGCCGTCCACAGCTGCTGGTCGCGGTTGACCTCGACCACGTCGTACGGCCGCAGGAACTTGAAGTCGCGGGCCTCCTCGCCGGAGGTCGCGACCTTGGCCATGCCGATGGTCTCGAACACCTGGCGGATGAAGGGCAGGTTCGACAGGATCGGCGCGTCGATTCCCTCGAGCACCCTCTCGATGAAGAAGCGGCAGCCGCCGCCGGCCGGGATCAGGCCGACGCCGACCTCGACCAGCCCGATGTAGGTCTCGGCGGCGGCGCACACGCGGTCGCCGCCCATCGTGACCTCGCACCCGCCGCCGAAGGTGAACCCGAAGGGCGCCGTCACCACCGGGATCCGGGCGCGCCGCAGGCCGGTCGTGGCTTTCTGGAACTCGCGGACCACTTGGTCGATCATCGTCCACTGGTTGGCCTCGATGCCCTCGAGGATCATCAGCAGATTGGCGCCGGCCGAGAAGTTCTCGCCCTGGTGGTGGACCACCAGCCCGCGGAAGTCGCGCTCTCCGATCTCGACGCCCTTGTGTATGACCTCGATGATCTGGTCGTCGATCGGGTTCATCTTGGGCTGCAGCGCCGAGTGGAACTCGATGCAGGCGATGCCGTCGCCGAGGTCGACCAGGGAGGCGCCCTTGGTCCGGTAGATGATCTTCTTGGCGCTCCGCTTGAGGTCGGCGAGGACCAGGAAGCTGGCCGGCCTCGGCTCGCGCACGTAGCTCCGGCTCGCCGGGTCGTAGACCTGGCGGCCCTTCGCCGACTCCTTGTAGAAGCTCTTGTGGCCGGCGGCCAGCATGTCGAGGACCCACTGCGCCGGCGCGACGCCCTCGGCCTGCATCCGTGCCACCGATGCCTTGACGCCAATCGCATCCCAGGACTCGAACGGCCCGAGGTCCCAGTTGTAGCCCCACTTGAGCGCATTATCGATGTCGACGATGCTCGTCGGAGATCTCGCCGAAGCGGGTGGAGGCGTAGACCAGGGTGTCCCGGGTCAGCCGCCAGGCGAACACGCCGGCGCGGTCGTCGGCTGCGACGAGGTCGCGCAGCCGGGTCGCGACGTCGTGAGTCTTCTTGGCCTTGCCGAGCGACGGGACGCTCAGCTTCTCCTTCGGGCGGTACGCGAACCCGTCTTCCAGTCGACGACGAGCTGGGTCTTGCTCGCCGTCGGGCTCCTTGACCATGCCTGAAGAAGCCGCCGGCGTCCTTGGTCTTCCGGCCGAGCGAGCCGTCGGCGATCATCTTCTTCATGAAAGTCGGGGATGTCGAAGAGAGCGCGCTTCTCGTCGTCCGGGCACCCTTCCTTGAGGGTGTTGATCGACGTGCGCCAGCACGTCCAGACCGACCAGGTCGACGGTGCCGAACGACGCGCTGCTGGGATGGCCCATGGCGGGGCCGGTGATGGCGTCGACCTCGTCGACCTGGTAGTCCATCTCCATCATCGCGTGGATCGTCGCCGTGATGCCGAACGACGCCGATGCGGTTGCCGATGAAGTTGGGCGTGTCCTTGCCGTAGACGATGCCCTTGCCGAGGCGGAAGCGGCCGAAGTCGGCGATGAACTGCAGGACGTCGGGAGCCGTGTCCTCGCCGGCCACCAGCTCGAGCAGGCGCATGTAGCGGACCGGGTTGAAGAAGTGGGTCACCAGGAAGTGCTTGCTTGAAGTCGTCGGACCGGCCCTCGGTCATGCCGGCGATCGACAGGCCCGAGGTGTTCGACGACACGATGGCTCCGGGCTTGCGCACCTCCTCGACCCGGCCAAAGATTTTTTGCTTGATGTCGAGACGCTCGACGACGACCTCGATGATCCAGTCACACGTCGGCGATGCGCTGCCAGTCGTCATCGAAGTTCCCGATCTCGATCAGCGGCAGGAAGCGCTTCGAGTAGAGGAGGGCAGGCTTCGCCTTCTTGATGTTGTCGAGCCCCGCGAGAGCGAACTTGTTGCGGAAGCGGGGGTCGTCGGAGGTCAAACCCTGCTTGGCGTCGTCGTCGCCCAGCTTGGGGGGCACGATGTCGAGCATCACCACCGAAATCCCGGCGTTGGCGAGATGGGCGGCGATCCCGGACCCCATGACGCCGGCACCGAGCACCGCGACCTTTCGAATGTCTCTCGGCATCACTTCACCTCCCTTGGTCTCGTGGCGCGCCCCGGGCCAGGGGGCGGGCTCGTCCCACCAGCCTGGGGGTGTCGCTCATGGTGAATGAACACTCATTCATTCTCTCCCAGGTGGTGCCGGTTGGCAAGTGCCGATCCCGTGCTGCGGCGTCTGGACCCCGGCCGGAGCTCCACCGTCGTTCGGCGGCCGCCCCCCGTGGGATACAATGCCGACTCGTAACCCAGCACTCGATGGAGGTGACTCATGCGGCGTTGGATGGTGTCCGGTCTGTTGCTGCTCCTGTGCGCATCGTGGGCAGGGGCGGGCGAGCTTGCGGGCGTGACCCTTCCGGACCAGGTGACGGTTGGCGGCAAGAACCTGGCGCTCAATGGGATGGGCGTCCGCAAGAAGATGATGATCAAGGTCTATGTGGCCGGCCTGTACCTCGAGCAGCGAAGTGCCGATCCGGCAGCGATCGCCGGGTCGGACTCGACCAAGAGGGTCGTCATGCACTTCACGACCAACATGGCGACCAAGAGCAAGATGGACGAGGCATGGCGCGAGGGGTTCGAGGCCAACTCCCCGGACAGCTACGCAGCCCTGGCCGAACGGGTCACGACCTTCATCGGGTACTTCGGGGACATGAAGGACGGGGACGAGATCGTGCTCACGGTGTCACCGGGTGCCGGGACGACTGCGGTGCTGAACGGTGAGGAGAAGGCAACGATCACCGGTGACGACTTCGGGGAGGCGTTGCTCAAGGTGTGGCTCGGCGACCACCCGCCCTCCGAGGATCTCAAGGCGGGCCTGCTCGGGAAGTGAGGGGCGCCCCTCGTGAGAGGGTTTGCTGAGCTCGATCGAGACTCAATCGGGCGCGGATCCGGCTTCGCCTCTGCCTTCCGGCTTCGTGCTCCGCACTTCGCCGTGACAAGTCGCCGTGACAAGAGCGGTCGGGGGAGCTGTCCCCCAGATCCTGGATCCTATCCCCTGGGCGGGTGGGGGCGGGTACACTGTGGGCGCTCTGCGCAAAGGAGGTCTTCGGCATGTCGTTCGAGAATCTCAAGGTCGCGACCACCGACGGCGTCCGCTGGATCACCGTCAACCGTCCTGACAAGCTCAACGCCCTGTCGACGGCGACCATCGTCGAGCTCGACCGGGCGATTGACGAGTCCGCGCACGATGACGACGTGATCGCCGTCGTGATCACCGGAGCCGGGGACAAGGCCTTCGTGGCAGGTGCCGACATTTCGGAGCTCCATCCGCTCGGCCCGGTCGAGGCGAAGGAGTTCGCGCTGCGCGGCCAGGCGGTGTTCGCGCGCATCGAGCGCCTCCGCAAGCCGGTCGTTGCGGCGGTCAACGGCTATGCGCTCGGCGGGGGCTGCGAGCTCGCGATGGCCTGCCACCTGCGGGTTGCCACCGCGAACGCTGTGTTCGGTCAACCTGAGGTCAAGCTCGGGCTGATACCGGGCTACGCCGGCACGCAGCGCTTGCCGCGGCTGGTCGGGCGCGGGCGCGCCCTCGAGATCCTGACGACCGGCCGCAATGTCGGCGCCGAGGAGGCCGAGCGGATCGGCCTGGTGAATCGAGTCTGCGAGCCGGTCGCCCTGACCCAGGCCGTCAAGGAGCTGCTCGCCCCGATCCTTGCCAATGGGCCGCAGGCGGTGGCGAGCTGCCTGGAAGCCGTGCTCCACGGGCTCGACATGTCCTTCGATGACGGCTGCCTCCTCGAGGCGACGCTGTTCGGCGTCGGCGCCGCCAGCGCCGAGATGAAGGAGGGGACGGCCGCCTTCCTCGAGAAGCGCAAGCCCAACTTCAGGCGCCGGTGACGGAACTCGAGGTGGGGAGGCATCGCGCGCCGTGTGGTTGGCCGCCGATCGGCGCCGCGGACCCGCGCCTCGGCTCGCCGACGACCCCCGGCCGGCCGCTTTGGCCGAGTTCCTTGATCGACGGAGACTTGGTTCGTAGAATTGAAAGGGGAGACGCCAAAGTCGGAGGTGGTTCGTTGAGCGACTCGGAAGGGTCGTCCTCCAAGATCAAGGTCGTCGACCGGCGTTGGTTCACGGATGACGGCGATCCTCGCCCTGACCGTCCAGTCACCGCACAGCCGGCGGCTCGGGCCAGCGTGCCCCCGCCCCCAGCTGCGGCGGCCCACGCGACGCCTCCCGCAACCTCTCGTGAGTTCGTCGAGCTGGTCGCCATGCTCGCCCAGCAGGCGGAGCTGATGCTGACCGGAGCCGAAGGGCTGCCGCCTCACCCTGAGGAAGCCCGGCGGCTGATCGACTGCCTGGCCGCCCTCGAGGCCAAGACCCGTGGCAACCTCTCGCTCGAGGAGTCGCACATCCTGACCGACGTGCTGTACCAGCTGCGGAGCTCGTTCGTGCAGGGCCGCCGATGATCCGGAGGCTGCTCTGTTTGCTGGCGCTGGCCCTCGCGCCGGCGGTCGGCGAGGCCGCGTCGGCGCTGGCCGACGACTGGGTCAAAGTCCAGCAGGCCCTGGCCGCAGGCGACCGGGAGGACGTCTCGGACCGGATCCGGCAGCTGCAGACGCGGGCGAGCGAATGTCAGGCGCTGCGCCTCACGCCGTACGCCGAGGCCCTGGTCACCTGGGCGAGCCGCCACCCGGATCCCCTCGGTGCACTCGCAGTCCGCTCGGCTCGCGAGCTCGACCCCGAGCTGCCTTCCAGCTACTTCCTGTTCGCGCGATGGCAGTGGCAGCGGCGCGACCTGTTCGGCGCGGCGCATTCGTATATCGCCGGGTGGTGGGCGCTCTTCCTGTTCGAGCCGACCCGCGCGATGCTCGGCGCGGCGACGGTCGAGTGGGTGGTGCTCGCGCTGGCCTGGGCGCTGCTGCTGGCCGCGCTCGCGCAGACTTTGACCTTCATCACGCGCATCGCTCACGACGCGATGGAGCTCGCACGCCTCGTCCTGCGGCCGGCCAATGCGGTCGTGCTGGCGGCCGCCATCCTCGTGCTGCCGCTGTTCGGCGGGCGCGGACCGATCTGGTTGTTGATGTACCTGTTCGCGTTGAGCTTCGTCTACATGGCTCTCGGCCAGCGGATCGCGGCCGTGCTCACCTGCGTTGTACTGGCCTTGGTGGTGCCCGCGCTGACGGTCTGGCAGTACTCCATGCTGCGCTGGCCGCCGCTCCCGACCCGGCTGGCGAGCATGCTCGAGGAGCGCCGGATCGACTTTCCCTCGCTGCACGAGCTCGGCGACCTCGGAGGTGAGCTCGGCGGTGACGTCGCCTACCACGTGCTGTACGGCGAGCTGCAGCGGATGCACGGTGACGTCGATCAGGCCCGGATCGAGTTCCAGAAAGCGATCCGGGCCGCCGCACGGGACTCGGGACCACGCGTCTTTCTCGGCAACGTGGCGCTCGAGGACGGCGACGTCCAGCTCGCCATTCAGCTCTACAACGACGCGATCCAGAACGATCCCCGCGACGCTCTCGCCCACCGCAACCTTTCATTCGCGTACGACCAGGCCCGCCGCTTCAAGGACGGCGACGCCGCCCGCAGGACGGCCAAGGAGATCGCCGGAGTGGGCTGGCAGGACCTCGGCATCCCGGGGCGTGATCCCCGCATTCGATACCCGCGGCTTGGCCGTGAGGACATCGGCGCGGCGCTGGCGCGACTGCCCTCCGAAACCGGTGCACCGACGTGGCTTGCATCGGCGGAGGACCATCTCGTGCGGGCGCTGTTCTCCCCGATGTCGATGGTGTTCTGGCTGTGCGGAATCCTGGGCCTCGTCGTGCTCGCCGTGCGCGGCCGCTGGATGTGGACGGCGCAGCGCTGCAGCAGATGCGGCAAGACCTTCTGCGTGAAGTGCAAGACCGCGACCGAAAGCGATGCGCTTTGCAGCCAGTGCATCTCGGTGTTCCTCAAACGCGACCTGGTCGCCATCGACCAGCAGCTCGCGAAGCAGGCGCGTGTGCGCCGCTGGGACATCGTGTCGACTGCGTCGCGGCGGGTGGCCAGCGCGCTGATTCCAGGCAGCCCCGACCTGGCGGAGCGACGTCCGTGGCTGGGCCTGGCGACCGGTGCCCTGGCATGGATCTGCCTGCTCGGGGCGGTGGTCTGGGCGCCGTGGGCGCTGCCGAGCGTGGATCCGTACCTCGCGATCGCGCCGGTGCAGCTCATTCTCGGGGCGGGGTTCCTCGCGCTGTGGTTGCGCAGCGTCGTCGGCGCGTGGCCGGGGAGGTGAGATGGCTCTCGAGGGGACCCTGCGCGACTTCTCGTTTGCCGACATCCTGCAGCTGATCTCCCTTCAGCGCAAGACCGGCGTGCTGACGCTCAAGTACGAGGAGAAGCTGGTCACCATCTCGTTCGTCGATGGCTGCATCGTCGGGTCGTCGTCGCTCAATCAGCACACCGAGGACCGGATCGGCCTCATCCTGCTCAAGCGCGGGGAGCTCACCGAGCAGGAGCTTGAGGCAGCGTTGCGCCGCCAGGAGGAGACCCTGCAGCGCCTGGGCCGGATCCTGATCGATTCCCGCGTGGTCGCCGCGGAGTCGATCCGGATCGCGCTCGAGCAGCAGATCCTGCAGATCGTCTACCGCGTCTTCCGCTGGTCCGATGGCGAGTATCACTTCTCGCAGGAGAAGAGCGTCGACTACGACCGCGACCTGATGGTCCCGATGGCCGCTGACTCGATCATCATGGAAGGCGCCAGGATGACCGATGAGTGGCCGTTCATCGACCAGCGGATCCCGGACCGCACGGTCGTGCTCATGAAAGTCGATCCCAACCGCCACTTCGAGGTCATCGAGGTGGAAGAGCACGACATCGACGATCTCCGGTTCAGCTTCGCGGAGTCACCGGAGGAGGCGCCGCGGCCCGAGCCGGCCGGCGATCGGCTGACCCGCAACCAGATGCTGGCGCTCGAGCTGGTCAACGGCCGCGACTCGGTCGAGGAGCTGATCCTGCGCAGCCCGCTCATCGAGTTCGAGACCTGCAAGGCGCTCGCCGACCTGGTCGACCGCAGGATCGTCCGTGAGGCCACCCCGGAGGAGGTCGCGCGCCAGCTCAGCCGCGAGACAGCAGGCCCATCCGAGCTCCGCCGGCCGGCCGCCATCCCGTGGCTCGCGATCCCGTTCGCAGCGGTGCTCGCGTTCGCGCTGATCATGATCCCGCTCAGCGGCGGCAACCCGCTCGTCCGCTTCCGGGCGGAAGTGTGGGACGGCCTTGCGCTCCACGGTCTGTCCTGGCTGCGGCTGGTCAGAATCAGCCGGACGGCCGAGACCTTCTTCGCACTGGAGGGCCTCTACCCGGAGAGCGCCGCCGACCTGCTCGACGCCGGCTACACGACCGACGTCAGCGACCCCTGGCGGCGGCCCTACCACCTGACCACGCACGAGGGCCGCCTCGTGGTCGCGGGCACCGATGCCAAGGGCGACCCGGCGCCGTCCCTCACCATCATCCGGAACCTGGCGACCGAGCCCGATGAGCCGGCCGGCAGGCAGCGGAATCGGCCGGGGGTGCGGCTTCTCGAGTAATACTTGACAAGGATCCACTCAGGTTCTATATTGCCTCTCGGTGATGGGACTTGAGGAGGATTCAATCATGTCACGTGTCATCGGTATCGACCTCGGCACCACCAACTCGGTGGTCGCCGTGATGGAGGGTGGCAAGCCCACCGTCATTCCGAATCAGGAAGGCAACCGCACGACGGCGTCGGTCGTCGCTTTCACTCCGAATGGCGAACGACTGGTCGGGCAGGTCGCCAAGCGCCAGGCGGTGACCAATCCCGAGAACACCGTGTTCTCGGCAAAGCGCTTCATGGGGCGCCGGTACGACGAGGTGATCTCGGAGATCAAGACGGTCCCCTACCGGGTGGTGAAGGGCGAGAACGACACCGCCCGGATGCAAATCATGGGACGGATCTACTCGCCGCCGGAGATGTCGGCCATGGTGCTGCAGAAGCTCAAGGCCGCTGCCGAGGATTACGTGGGCGGCAAGATCGAGAAGGCCGTGATCACGGTGCCGGCGTACTTCAACGATGCCCAGCGGCAGGCCACCAAGGACGCGGGGCAGATCGCGGGCCTCGAGGTGCTGCGGCTCGTTAACGAGCCGACTGCGGCGGCGCTCGCCTACGGGCTCGACAAGAAGGCCGACGAGACGATCGCGGTGTTCGACTTCGGCGGCGGCACCTTCGACATCTCGATCCTGGAGGTCGGCGCCGGCGTGGTCGAGGTCAAGTCGACCAACGGCGACACCCACCTCGGCGGTGACGACATCGACCAGCTGATCATCGAGTGGCTGGTGGACGAGTTCCGCAAGGACCAGGGTGTCGATCTGGCGAAGGACCGGATGTCCCTGCAGCGGCTCAAGGAGGCGGCAGAGAAGGCCAAGATGGAGCTGTCGTCGACCATGGAGACTGACATCAACCTGCCGTTCATCACGGCCGACGCGTCGGGACCCAAGCACCTCAACATCCGGCTGACCCGCTCCAAGTTCGAGCAGATGATCGCGCCGCTGGTCGAGCGGACCCTCGAGCCGTGCCGGCAGGCGCTCAAGGACGCCGGGCTCGCCGCGAAGGACATCGACGAAGTGGTCCTGGTCGGCGGCTCGACGCGCATCCCGATGGTCGTCAAGCTGGTCGCCGACTTCTTCGGCAAGGACCCGCACAAGGGCGTCAACCCGGACGAGGTGGTGGCGATCGGCGCCGCGGTCCAGGCTGGAGTGCTCGCCGGCGAGGTCAAGGACATGCTGCTGCTGGACGTCACGCCGCTGTCACTCGGCGTCGAGACCCTCGGCGGCGTGACCGACGTCGTGATTCCACGCAACAGCACGATCCCGACCCGCAAGAGCAAGGTCTACTCGACCGCGGACGACAACCAGAACCAGGTCGAGATCCACGTCCTCCAGGGCGAGCGGACGATGGCCGGCGACAACCGAACCCTGGGCCGGTTCCACCTGGTCGGCATCCCGCCGGCGCCGCGCGGGATCCCGCAGATCGAGGTGACCTTCGACATCGACGCCAACGGCATCCTGCACGTTGCGGCCAAGGACCGTGGCACCGGCACGGAGCAGAACATCCAGATCACCAGCTCGTCGGGGCTCTCCGACGGCGAGATCGAGCAGATGGTGACTGCGGCCCAGTCGCATGCGGCGGATGACTCGAGAAAGCGCAACGAGGTCGAGACGCGCAACAAGCTCGACGGGCTCGTCTACTCGACCGGCAAGCTGGTCAACGAGAATCGCGACAAGCTCGCGGGGACCGACCTGTCCGAGGCGGAGCGGGCGCTCGCGGAGGCCAAGAAGGCCCTCGAGGAAGGGCCGGCCGACCGGATGGAGCGCGCGTACGAGAAGCTCACCCAGGCGAGCCACCAGATCGCGGCGGCACTCTACAAGGCGACCTCGTCTGGCGCAGGCGGGGCGGGGACCGCGGCCGGCGGCAGCGCCAGCGGTCCTGCCGGCCAGGCGCCGGGGACCGAGGAGGAGGTCATCGACGCCGAGTATGTCGACGTCGACGCCGACGAGCGCACCTGAGGGCGCCGAGTGGACTCCGAGTGACGAGGGCGTGTTGTCGCCGCCCTTGGTGTTAGAGTGAGGGGGCATCCCGCCGGGAGAACGGACGCAGCCGGGGAGCCCTCGCCGTGCAGTGGACGAGCGGAGGAGCCGTGAAGTCGAAGCCACGCTACCGGATGATCTCGTGGGTCGCGGAACGGTACAACGTCCATCCTCAGACGCTTCGGCTGTGGGAGCGCGAGGGGCTGCTGCTGCCCGCCCGGTCCAAGGGCAACACCCGGATGTACGACGACGAGAGCTGCGACCGCCTCGAGACCGTGCTGTCGCTGACCCGCGACCTCGGTGTCAACCTGGCGGGCGTGGAGATCATCCTCAACCTCAAGCAGCAGCTCGCCAGGGTCCAGGCCGAGAACGAGCTGCTGACCAAGATGCTGCGCCGGACCGTCCAGCAGAAGTCCGAAGTGCCCAGGTACCACGCCATCGTGAAGGTCGAGTCGGCCTCGATCCGCGCGGTTGACGAGAAATGAGGAAGCGCGCCGGGGCTTCGCCGAATGCAGAAGCGGCGACGCTGCGCCGCTACCTCAAGGAGATCGCGCAGTACCCGGCCCTCGACCACGACCAGGAGCTCGCGCTGGCGCGACGCATCGCGAGTGGAGACGAGGAGGCCGTTCGCCAGCTCGTCGAGTCGAACCTGCGGTTCGTGGTTGCCGTTGCGAAGCGGTTCCGCAATCCCAACGTGCCGTTCCTCGATCTGATCAACGAGGGCAACCTAGGGCTGATCCAGGCGGCCCGCAAGTACCGGCCCTTCGAGGAGGGCCACGACGTCAAGTTCATCACCTACGCCGTGTGGTGGATCCGCCAGGCCATCCTGCACGCCCTCGCCGAGCACGCCGGGTCGTTCCGACTGCCCCAGAAGCAGGCCAACCTCCTGTACCGGCTCGAGCGGATCCGCCTGCTGCTCACTGAACGGTTCGGGCGGCCGCCCTCCGACGCCGAGCTCTCCGAGGAGCTCATGATCCCGGTCGACGACGTCCGCATGCTGACCAGGGCCTCGCTGGCGTCGCTGTCCTTGAACGATCCGGTGGACACCGACGGCGACTCGGAGCTCGGTGATTTGCTCGAGCAGACGGTGCTGCCCGACACCGACGAGCGGATGGTGCGGGAGTCGATCAAGCTCGCGGTCGCCGACGCCCTCGCCGACCTTCCCGACCGGGAGCGCCGGGTGCTCGAGCTCCGCTTCGGGCTCGAGGACGATCAGCCGAAGACGTTGCGCGAGATCGGCATCATCATGGGGCTGTCGCGCGAACGGGTGCGGCAGATCGAGGGCCGCGCGCTCAACCAGCTTCGCCGCTCGCACAAGACCCGCACGCTGGTCGGGTACATCAACTAGGAGCGTGTGGGGCATAGGCCCCCGTGCGCGCTCCACTGCCGCCTAGTGCTCCCGCTCCAGCTCGGTGCGCTCGGCGCGGTGCCGGCGCTTCGCGTTGACTCAGACAGGCAGTGCGGATATTCTGCAAGCGACCAAGGGTGCGGCGGGGCGTGTGTCCCGGCGCAGGCCGAACTCGGATGGTCGGGCCGCCATCTGGACAATCGCGGGCTGGGCGATGACGAATCGCTGCGGCCCGTGCAATCCTCCGGGCGGCCATTATGAGCAAAACCGAACAGGCTGATGAAAAACAGGGTGCCGCGTCTGGCTGCCTCGCCCGATTCTACTGGATGATCGTAGGCAACGCGGCCCTTGCCTTCTTGGCACTGGGAATCCTCGACCAGAAGTGGTGGCCCCCGACCTGGCGCGACGCCGCCTACTGGGCAGTCGTCGCCTCCCTGGCCGTGGTTCGCTTCGTGGACATTCGACTTCTCGGCGGTCGCACCGGCGAGGGCGAGCCAGCGAGCGAGGCTCACCTGCGACGATACCTCGTGCTGCTGGTCGTTGTGGCCGCCGGGCTTTGGGCACTTGCCCACCTTGCTGCACGGGCCGGCTGGCTGCGCTAGCCACGAGCAGTGCTGCCTGCCGCAAGTCGCGATTCCTGGTCGGGCACATCGACTCGCTGCGCCGCCCGCTCTCGTCACGGCGGCTTGTCACGGCGGCTTGTCACGGCGAAGTGCGGAGCACGAAGCCCGAAGCCGGATCCGCGCCCGCGCCCCTGCCCGATTCGGCGTCCGAACTCGGTTCGACCTTGGCCCTGTCGGATACGGAGACGGGCGCGAGCACGGAAATGGCGTTTGTTGTAGCGCCGGCATCCTGCCGGCATCGCCGCCGCAGCTCTGCGCTACGGCACCGTTACGCACCACGCCGTGGTGTCGCCGGACTCGAAGCCGTCGGTGAACAGCAGTCCGCAGCTGGCCCGAACCTCCAGACCTGCGTAGTCTTCGGCCGCGTACACGTGGCCGCCGGCCACGCCGTCGGCGTACCCCGGAGTGTTTACCCAGCTGACCTCGTTCGGTGTGGGCGGGAGGATGGAGAGATCAGGCCCTCCGCCAGCGCTGCGTCAGCTCACTGGGCGAGCGCGACATCCCAGTTGAGTACCACCGTGATGGGCGGGATGATCTGGCTCTTCGGCGGTGACATCATGAGGAAGCGTTCACCGTCGCTCGTCATCACGTAGCGGTTGCGGAAGAATCCCCGGTACAGCCAAGATTTGAACAGCACCTCGGGCAGCGCGGCCGTGAAGACGTCGGCCGCACGGACAGCGACCGATACCATGTTCTCTGCGCCATCGAGGTAGAAGATCTCGCGGCCGTCCGCGCTCCACCACGGGTTCCTCCCACCTGAGGTCGACACCTGCCAGCGCCCGTCCGGGCCCGGGAACTGCCGCACGTAGATCTCGTCCCGCCCGGACTCGTCGGACTGGTAGGCGATCCAGCAGCCGTCGGGCGAGAAGCGGGGCCGGCCCTCGAAGAACGGGGTCTGCACCACCGGGAAGGCGTCGCCCGAGCCGTCCATCGGCAGCGCCCAGATGTCCCACCCGGTATCGGCTCCCAGCCTCATGAGCGCGATGAAACGACCGTCTCGCGACCAGTCGCACGGGGTCACGGTCTCGCCAGCCGCCAGAAGCAGCTGCTCCTCGCCCGCGCCGGAGGCGTCTTTGACATACAGGTCAAACGTGCCGGAGCGATTCGAGTTGAACGCAATGCGGGTCCCGTCGGGAGACCACAGCGGGTCGATGTCGCATTTCGGATCGAAGGTGAGGCGGGACCTCCCGCCACGCTCGAGGTCGTAGATCCAGACGTCGCACACGTCAGCCCAGTTGGGGCGGATGTCGATCGCGAGGCGCGACCCCTGCGGCGACACGCTCAGCCCCCCGAACATCTCCAGTTCGCCCACGGCTCCGAGCTCTCGACCTGTCCGGTCCCGCCACAGCAGCTGGCGGGCGTTGGTTGTGAAGGTGCGGTAGACCAACGTGCCGTCGCGGGACGCCGAGAAGTCGGCCTGGCCGCTCTCGCTCGCGTATACCTGGTCAGCGACAGGCCGCGGCTCGCCGGTGAGCTCACCGACGCCGGTGTCGAACGGCTGCGCCACCAGCGTGCTCTCCCGGACGTACAGGAGGTAGCCCGGCTCAACGTACTGGACCCGCGAGACCGACTCCACCAGCGGCGACGGCGCCGTGCCGTCGAGGGCACCCAGCATCATCGTCGAGTTACCACTCGTGTCCCACTCGAGGTAGACGAAGCGCTCACCGTCCGGCAGGAACTCGGGCAACGCGACGACGCCGAGGTGGCCGTGGTCGGAGCTCAGCGTGATCACGTCCCTCGGGGTGCCGCCGCCTGCGGCGACCGCGCGGATCGGTTCGCCGCCGCCGTCGTAGAGGATCTGGCCGGCGGCGCTCCAGGTCCCGTCGACCCCGCTGGGTGCGTCACAAATGATCTGCGACGGCCCACCCTCGACCGAGACCTTCTTGAGCTTGCCGCCGGCGAAGAAGGCGATGTGCCGGCTGTCCGGCGACCAGATAGGGCGGCCGTCCGGGTTTTCGGTTCCGGCCAGCGGCCGCGCCTGGAGGCTGTCCAGCGGCCGCAGCCAGATCGCGGTCCGGCCGCTCGCATCGGATGCCGGGAACGCCACGGTGCGGCCGTCGGGCGAGATCCGGGGCGAGTCGACGTAGGTGAAGTGCTCGGGTGCGGCGATCTCGAAACGGACCTGGCGCGGCTCGGCCGGCGCGCGCAGCATGAATCCCACGCCGACGCCGAGCGCCGCCGCGACCGCCGCTGCCAGCGCAGCGACCACCCAGGCAAGCCGCTCGCGGCTCTTGCGGCGGGCCGCCACCGGCGCCGGCAGCCCGACCGAAGAGCCGCCCTCCGCGATCCACTCGAGCTCCCGCTTGACGTCGTGCGCTGTCTGCCAGCGCTCGTCGGGATCCTTCGCGAGGCACTGCGTCACCACACGGTCCAGCGCGGGCGGGGTCAGCGGCTGCAGCTCCGTCATCGGCCGCGGCGCCTCCTTGAGAACCGCCGCGATCAGGCTCGCCTGGCTCGTCCCCTCGAACGCCCGCCTCCCCGTTGCCATCTCGTAGAGCACGCACCCCAGCGCCCACAGGTCGGCCCGAGCGTCCGCCTCCCTCCCCTCCAACTGCTCCGGCGCCATGTACTGCAGCGTCCCGACGATCGCCCCCTCCGCCGTCAGCGGTCGGCTCACTGTCGGCGACTCGGGCTGCCCGACCGCCGCGACCGCTGGCCCGGTGGCGCGAGCCAGGCCGAAGTCCATTAGCTTCGCCCCGGCCTTGGTCAGCATCACGTTGCCGGGCTTGAGGTCCCGGTGCACGATCCCGCCGCGGTGCGCCACGTCCAAAGCGCTCGCGATCTCGACCCCGTGGCGCAGCACGTCCGGCAGCGGCAGCGGCCCCTTGGCGAGGCGGTGGGCGAGCGTCTCACCCTCGAGCAGCTCCATGACCAGGTAGTTGGTGCCGTCGTGGTGGCCGATGTCGTAAAGCGTGCAGATGTGAGGGTGGTTGAGGTGGGAGATCGCGCGTGCCTCGCGCTCGAAACGGGCGCGGACTTCCGGGTTCGCGGAGAGGTGGGCCGGCAGCACCTTGATCGCGACGTCACGACCCAGGCGGGCATCCCGGGCGCGGTAGACCTCGCCCATGCCGCCCGCGCCGAGCGCATCTAGGATTTCGTACGGGCCGAGCCGCGCCCCCTTCGGCAGCGCCATCCTGTCCTCCTGCGATGCTCCATTCGAACGACCTGCACGACAGACTGTTCCGATGCTCTCAGCGTGGGTCCCGGCAACCAGATTGTCAACAGGAAAATGCGGGAAATGCGCGGGATATGGGGAGGCTCTCGCGGCTTGACGCAGCCTGACGCGAGCCTGGCGCGCCTGGCATTGCAGGGTGCCAGGGCCGACACTTTGGCAGTTTCAGGTTTGATGCGTCCTCACGAGACATCTCGGGCTCGTCGACCTCGTGCGTCCGCGCAGCGGGGAGGGGCGGCGAGAAGGGGAGGTCGCCGCCGGCATCACCGGACAGCGGCGCGATACACTTTGAGGGTGGCAATTCCGGTGGCGGCTAAGTGGAGACCCCCGTGCGTCTCGCGTTCCTGACTCTCACGCTGATCGCCGCCCTTGTGGCGGCGCCGGCAGCGGCCCAGGTGATCTTCGCCGACGGCTTCGAGAGCGGCGACACCTCTGCCTGGACCGACGCGGTCGGCCTGCGCTACCAGCTCGGCCACCGCACCGTGATCTGGCTCGACGCCGCCCGCGGCAACCGCAGCGTTCCCAGCGAGGTCTACTATCCGGCGGAGCTGGCCGGCGACGAGGTGCCGGTGGCCGCGGGGTCGTTCCCGGTCGTGGTGTGCGGACATGGCTACACCATGGACGCCGCCTCGCCGCGCAATCTGGCCGAGGCGCTGGTGCCGCTCGGCTTCATCGTGGTGCTGCCCGATACCGAGACCGGTCTCTTCCCCAGCCACGACGACTTCGGCAAGGACATCGCGTTCCTCGCGAGGACGCTCCAGGACGAGGGGGCCGCACCCTCGTCCCCGTTCCACGGCCGGGTGGCGCCGCTCTCCGCCGCGTCGGGGCACTCGATGGGCGGTGGCGCCGCCCATCTCGCGGTGGCCGACCACGCAGCGAGCTACGGCGTCGCCTTCACGACGATCGCCACCCTGGCCGCCGCCCGGACCAGCCCGAGCTCGATCACCGCCGCCGCCGGCATCGCGGTCCCGGCGCTGTACCTCGCCGACGACCGCGACTGCGCGCTGCAGGCCGGCGGCGCCCCCAGCGACCACTACGCGGCGGTGGGCTCCTCGTGCAAGACGCTGATCACCATCCAGGACGGCCGCCACTGCCACTACGTCTACCCGACCTTCCTCTGCGAGCTTGGCGACTGCGCGACCGGCATCGACGGCGACGTCCAGCGGCAGATCGTGGCCGAGTACCTCATCCCCTGGTTCGAGTGGACCCTGAAGGGGCGCGTGGAGGCGCTCGTCCGCTTCAACGCGCTGATGGCCTCGGATCCCCGCCTCCACTCGTACCAACAGGAGGGGTGCACGCCGCCCTGACCGACGGCCTGCGCACGACGCGGGTGCCGGCGAGCAGATCGTGCAGCGCGCAGCGGTCGCGCCGGAAGAGCAGGATCAGGTGTCCGATACCGAGGGTCAGCGAGCTGACGCTGTACGCGAACAGCCGCATCACGGCGCGCGACACGCCGATCGGGAAGCGACCCCGGTGGTCGATGACGCGCAGGCCGAGGAGCCACTTGCCGGGCGTCGCCCCGAGCAGGCCCCAACCGACCACGAAGTAGCACCACCAGAGCGCGATCCACATGCCGAGCACGCCGCTGACGCGCGCGATCCACGTCGGGTCGCCGAGGAGCCGGCTGACGTCCTCGAGGTTGCCGGTCAGCGCCGCCCAGTCGACGGTCCGCGCCACCGGCAGGGCGACCGCGACGCCCAGCGAGCACAACAGCAGCATGTCAGCGAGTGTCGCGAGCAGCCGGCGGATCGCGCCGCCGGGTGTTGCCGCGGCCATGCCGCCGGCCATCGGGGACGGTCGGCTCGGAGTCGTTTCGAGAGCTTCGCCCATGACACGGGTCTGTACGCGGATCCTACAGCGGAGTCAAGCCTCCGCGCGCCTGGTGCTCGAGCCAGAGGCCCGAGTAGGCGTGGAGGAACCGGAAGCGGGACCGGTAGAGCTGCTCGAGGCGAGTGGTGTCACCGCTGTACAGCAGGTCGTCGATGAACCACTGGAAGCGGTGGTCCATCTCGCGCGCCCGCTCGAGGCTCTGGCCCGACCGCTCGAGGATCTCGAACACCCGGTCTGCGCTCTCGGTGGGCGCCAGGTTGCGGACCCGGCTGCGCTCGCCGTCCATCTTGATCCGCAGCGCAGCGCTGCGCAGGAAGAACGCCTCGAGCTCCCACTCGGTCGTCCCGACCCCAACGCGCTCCTCGACCAGGCTCCGGTAGGCCGCGATCTCCCAGGGCTCGAGGTGGAGCTCGACGAGCTCGGGCGCGTGCACGGCCTGCTCCGGCGAGCGGTCCCAGACCACCATCTCGAGGGCGAACATGATCCGGTGGAAGACCTCGTTGAGCAGCGGGTCCGGGCCGAGGACCTCGGTCAGGGTGCCGCCGGTGGCGCGCGCTTCGAACGGAGTCTGGGCAACGGCGTCCGCCGGCTCGGGGAACGGCTCGCCCTCGATGACGTCAGTGGGAACATCCGGCGAGAACGGGGTGGCGCGAACGGCCGCGTCGACCTCGACCTGGCGTTTCGCGAGCTCGGTCATGCGTCGCAGCGGCTCGAACTCGCGGATCACGGCGTGCATCGACCGCCGCAGCTCGACGATGGCGTCCCGCTTGAGGTTGTCGTCGCGGCGGCCGGCGTCGAACCTCGACCACCAGTCGCGGAAGGCCTCGAGCCGCTGCTTCAGCTCGTCGTGGCCGACCGCCGGATTGCGCTCGAGGAAGCGCTCGATCTCGAAGACCTTGGTGGTCTCCTCGATGATCTTGAGCTCCTCGTCGCGGTACAGTCGCTGGAACTGGTTCTTCGCTTCGATGTTGGTCGCAACCACCTCGAGCAGCACCGGCGGGTGGAGGAAGTTCCGGCCGAGCCGCTGCTTGAGTTTGCGGTACCGGTCGTACACCCCGGAATCGACAAGCTGATCGAAGCTCGAGAACGCCGCGCAGCTCGGTGCGGAAGTCGCGCAGCGCCTCGGCGAGCGGTGCCGCCTCGGAGACCCGCAGCCCGGGAATCGAGCCGAACGTCGCGAGGCGCTCGAAGTTGGACTTCAACTCGGTCGTGCTGCGCACCGAAACGCGGCCTTCCTGCGTCGGGTTCTCGGCAATCCGGGTCAGCAGGAGGTCGAGCTTGTCGAGCGTGTCGGGACTGAGCTCCGGCGACCTCAGGTAGAACTTGATCAGCGCGAACAGGATCTTCTCGTCCTGGCGCTTCAGGTGGTCGAAGAAGCGGCGCAGGAGCGACGGCGGCAGGCTGGCCTCGATCTTCGAGAGCTCGCCGTGGATCCGGCCGAGCTCCCGCTCCACCTGCTCGAACTCGATCTCAGTCGACCCGACGTCCCCCATGCCGACCCGCGGCACCATCTCCTGGAGCCGGCGGTAGAGCGCCTGGAAGTCGTACGAGTAGGGGACCTCACCCTGGCCGCGGTGTCTGTACACGCCGCCGAGGAACTGGTAGAAGGTCCACAGCGAGCGGAACCGGTCCGATAGCTTCCGTGAACCGCTCACTCAGTTGGTGAACGCCTGTCGGCTTCATATGCAGTTAGCATACACTCGAACCGGCGGATTCGACAACGAAAGGACACCGAGATGCTCGGGACCAAGGTGCTCGGCCGTGAGGAGCATCCAGGCGATCGTGCGGCGGCTCGCGTCCGAGATCGAGGCCGACCTCGCCGGCCGCTCGCCGATCTTCATTGGCGTCCTCAAGGGCTGCGTGTACTTCCTGACCGACCTGACCCGCCTCCTGCGGCAGCCGGTGGAGGTCGACTTCATCCAGGTCTCGAGCTACGGCGCCAGCACGACGACCTCCGGCTCGGTCGTCCTGGTCAAGGACATCACGGCCGACGTCCGCGACCGGGACATCTACCTGGTCGAGGACATCGTCGACACCGGGACCACCCTGAAGGACGTGATTCGCCTGCTCGAGGCCCGCCACCCGCGGTCCATCCAGGTCGTGGCGCTGCTGTCGAAGCCGTCGCGGCGCCAGATCGAGGTGGAGGTCGCCTTCCTCGGCACCGAGATCGACGACGTGTTCGTGGTCGGCTATGGACTCGACCACGCCGAGAGCTACCGCAACCTGCCGGACATCCACGAGCTGGTTCTCGGAGACCACCGGCGGGGAAGGCCCGCGAACCGTGGTGCCGATCGGGCTAGAATGTCGCCGCGCCTGGGCTTGGGGTGGTCCGAGGTCCGGGAGCTCGACCGGAGGTGTCATGGATGCCGGTGACTACCGACTGCTGATCCGGGGCGCTGGCGAGCTGGCGTCCGCGACGGCGCAGCACCTGTTCTCGCAGGGGTTCACCAGGATCCTGATGCTCGAGCGCAGGTACCCCAAGGCGATTCGCCGCCAGGTCTGCTTTTCCGAGGCGATGCTCGACGGCATCCAGACCATCCAGGGGATCCGCGCTCGCTTCGCGCAGGAACTCGAGGACGTCGAGCGGATCCACGATGCGGGCGAGGTCGCCGTGTCGGGCGATGGGCCTCGACGAGACGGTCGAGAAGTGGCAGCCCGACGTCTTCATCGAGGCCGCCATGCTGCGCAGGAACTGGGGCCTGACCCGCGAGCTCGCGCCGGTGGTGATCGCGCTCGGCGCCGGGTTACGTCGCGAAGCGCGACTGCCACGCCGTCGTGGAGACATTCCGCGGACCCCGAGTCGGCGCGGTGCTCGACGACACTGGAGACGAGCTCGAGGACGAGCCGCCGGCCGAGATCATGGGCTACGCGGAGGAGCGCGTCCTCAAGGCGATCCGCGACGGCATCTTCTTCACACAGAAGCACATCGGTGACGTCGTCGAGCGCGGCGAGCGGGTCGGCACGGTGGTGTCGGTGTACGGCGTCGAGGAGTTCCGCAAGGGCGTTCCCGTGGACGCCTCGTATGCCGTCACGGCGCGGATCGCCGGCGTGATCCGCGGCCTGTTGCGGGACGGCGTACCGGTCAAGGCGGGCGACCGGATCGCCGACATCGACCCTAGGGGCCGCACCGACGACCTCGACCACATCTCCGACAAGTCGCGGCGGGTCGCGGAAGGCGTCCACGAGGCGCTGCTCGGCCTGCTCACGAAGGTCCCGAAGAAGCGACGGGCGGTCTGACCGGGCGGAGAGGCGGTGAGTGAGTCAACACGGCGGCTGCGGCGTTTAGTGTGGCGTCTGCGCAGGCCGGTGCTCGCCCTCGGCGGCGGCGGCGCGCGCGGCTTCGCCCACCTCGGCGTGCTCGACGTGCTCGACGAGCTGCGACTGCCGGTCCGTGCCGTCGCCGGTACCAGCATGGGTGCCGTGATCGGCGCGATGTACCTGAGCTACGGCTCGGCGGGCGCGGCCATCGCGAAGTGGCGGGAGGCGGTCGACCGCGGACTCGTGCCGACGGTGCGGCCGTTGCATCGACAGCCCCGCGCGCGCACCCGCGAACACCCGCTGCTGCAGGCGGCGCGGCGGATCCGCAACCAGGTCGTGATCGCGGTCGCCGTCAACCGGTCGACGATCCTCGACGGAGCCGAGTTGACGCATGCCCTCGATTTCCTGATCCCGGAGACGACCGCCGATCAGCTGCCGCGGCCGTTCGTCGCGGTGGCCACCGATCTCGAGGCGGGGACCGAGGCGCGGCTCTCCCGGGGCGACCTACGCGCCATTCTCCGAGCTTCGAGCGCGATCCCCGGGGTGGTGCCGGCGGTGGAGGTGGATGGACGCCGGCTGGTCGACGGAGGCGTGCTGGCCGAGGTCCCGGTCGCAGGCGCACGAACTCTCGGCAGGCCCGTCGTCGCGGTCAGCGTGGCGATGGAGATTCCGCCGGCCGGCGAGGACGACCTGGTGCTCGACACCATGATGCGAACCCACATGATGACCGGCCGGGTGCTGCGCGAGCAGCAGCTGCGTAAGGCGGCCGAGGTCATCGAGCCGAGGGTTGGGTATGCCACGTGGGCCGACTGGAATCGCTTCGAGGATCTGGTCGAGATCGGGCGGGTGGCCGCTCGCGAGTTCTTCGGCTTGCCGTCTCCCTGACCCCGCTCACCGCGCGGCCGAGCGCACCGACAGCTCGTCGTGGCGCGCCCTGGCCCGCTGGTACCAGGGCCGCCACTCCGCAGAGGCCTCGAGCAGCGCGCTGACGGTCCCGATCTGCACGCCGCGGCCGCGTACCTCGTCGGCGAAGCGGGGCAGATCGGTCCACGGCGGCACCCGGCGGTTGGTGGACAGGTGCATGAGCACGATGCCGCCTTCGAGCCTCGGGAACGCGAGCAGCCGCTCGATCAGGCGGTCGGACTCCACGTAGAGCGAGGAGTGCTCGTCCTCCACCCAGTCGAGGGAGTCGAGGGATGCGCCCTGCAGCGAGCTCCAGCGGCAATGCAGGTAGCCGAGCTCCATGGCCCACGCCCTGAGCTGGCGGTTCTCCTCCCCGTACGGTGCTCGCCACAGCGGCGCCAACGACCGGCCGGTCGCCGCACGGAACGCCTCCTCGGTTCGCTCGAGCTCGCGGTGCAGCGACTCCCTGGTCACGCCCGGCAGGAGGTCGTGGCGGCGGTTGGTGGCGTAGGTGGTGAGACGCGGGTGGGAGTAGGTATGGTTGCCGAACTCGTGGCCGGCGAGAGCCGCCTGCCGGACGATGGCCGGGTGCCGGTCGATGAATTCCCCGGTCACGAACATCGTGACCTCGAGATCGAGCTCGCGCAGCAGCTCGAGCAGCTCGGCGGTGCCGTTGGCCGAGGTCGCGCCGTCGAAGGTGAGCGCGAGCCGCGAGCCGCCGTCGTGGACCAGGTGCAGCACCGGCGGGGCGGTGCCCTCGCCGCGCTCGTCCGGCGGGACCGTCATGCCGGGGGAGGGCGCGGGAGAGGTTCGCGGCGTCACGGCAGGGGTCGGCGCAGCGAGCGTCGGGCGCGGAGCGGCGGTGGCCCTCGGCGACGAGATCACCGGCGCTGCGGGCGTTGCGGTCGGTGTCGCGGGCGCGGCCGGTGGCGGGGAGGCAGCCGGCGTCGCAGTGGCGGTTGCAGTGGGCTGGGGTCGGGGTCGCGGTGGGCAGCGCGCCGACAACCACGAACGGCCCGGACAGCGACGACACCCGGACCTGGCTGCTGGCGTCCGGGGCTGCCGCGAGGTCGACACTGCCGCGGCCGTTGTCGTCGAGCTGCACGACCGTGACCAGGCGGTCGCCGACCTCGACCAGCACCGATGTCCCGGGCGCGCCGATGAGCTCGAGGCGCCACCCTCCGTCGTGTGCCACGACGTGACCCGCGGGCGGTGCCGGGGTGACCGCGACCCCGACGGCTCCTCCGTCGGCTGGTGTCGAGACCTCCAGGAGCTCCGCAACCAGCCGGCCGACACCGGCGGCGAGCAGCACGCAGGCGGCCGTGGTCAGCGCGATCGACCACGCGGCTGGCACCCGATGCCCGAGGACGGCGGCTGCCCGCGAGCGCAGGCGCCGGAGCTCGCCCCGCCGCTGGCAGCGCACCGAACAGAAGATGCGGTCCGCGTGCTCGCGAACGCATCGCTCGCAGACCCACGTGCCGCAGGTGGCGCAGCGGTATCTCGCCTCGTGGGACGGATGGTTGGCGCAGTGGGAGTGGGCGTGCATTACAGCGACGAGGCGTGCCGGGGACGGCCGGGGTTCGGGGCGAGGGGCTCACCAGGGGCGGGCGTGCCGTGGTGACGCCGGCGCGGGGCCCCGGTAGAATCGACCTGCCGGAAACGGCCTCCAGGACACCGAGCGGTCCCGTCCGATGCTGGTCTTCGGGACGAAGGGAGAACCGTGATGTGGAACGTGCCCAACAGCCTCACCATCTTCCGGATCGTCCTGGCGCCGGTGCTGGTCGTGGTGCTGCTGACCGAGTTTCCGGAGAAGGAGTTCTGGGGCCTGGGCATCTTCCTCCTGGCGGCGCTGACCGACATCTTGGACGGGATTATAGCCCGCCGCACCAACCGCATCACGGTGACCGGAGCGCTGCTCGACCCGATCGCCGACAAGCTCCTGATGAGCGGTGCGTTCATCTCGCTCGCCGAGCTCGGCGCGGCTCCCGCCTGGATGGTGTTCCTGATCATCGCCCGTGAGTTCGCCGTCACCGGGCTCCGGCTGGTGGCCCTCGAGCACGGGATCCCGATCGCCGCCAACCGCCTCGGCAAGGCCAAGACCACGAGCCAGGTGGTGGCAGTGTCGCTGCTGATCTTCTCCCTCCGCTACCCGGCTTGGGCGCTGCTGGCCGCAATCGCGCTGTGGGTCGCAATCGTGCTGACGGTGGTCTCGATGGTCGTCTACTTCTGGCAGAACCGGCACATCGTGGCGGCGTCGGAGACCCAGAGGTGAAGACCGGCCTGCTGCCACGGCGGCTGCCGCTCGCTCTCGTCCGCATCGGGGGCCGGTATCCGCGGGCGGTGGTGGCGGCCGCGGCGATCGCGTGCGCGATCTCCGCCCTGTTCGCGACCCGCCTGCACGTGGAGACCGACATCCTGTCCCTGGTGCCGCGCGACAACCCGGTCGTCGACGCATTCAAGACCACCATCGAGCGCTTCGGGTCGGTCGACACGCTGCTGGTCGTGGTGCGCATCGAGGACGGGGCGGACCTCGAAGGCGTGCTCGACTTCGCCGGCCTGCTCGCCGGCGAGCTCGAAGCCTGGGATCAGATCGACTGGGTGGCGTTCCGGATCGAGCGCGGGGCGGGGATGGCGGTCCCGCTGCTCGACCGGGCGACCCTGTTTCTCGACGACAGTCAGGTCTCGAGCCTGCTCGATCGGCTCGACGAGGAGTCGCTGCCGGCCGAGGCTTCGCGGATCCAGGGCGCCCTGCTGACACCGCAGAGCATGGTCACCAAGGAGTTTCTGCGAGTCGACCCGATGGGCCTGCTGTCCGGGTTGGTCGCCCGCGCGCGGTTCGGGGGCGTTGGCGTTTCGGTGGACAAGGAGACCGGGTGCCTGATCGATCCGCAGCGGCGGATGCTGCTGATGCTGGCCAAACCGGTCGGCCCCGCCCAGGATCTGGAGTTCGACCGCCTGCTGGAGCAGGGCCTGGGCGAGCGGGTCGCTCGCGTGTCCGAGGCGTGGACGGCGGAGGGCTGGGGCGGGCCTCCGCCGAGAGTGGAGTTCACCGGGGGCTACGCGATCACGCTCGAGGACAGCCGGCTGATCACCAGCGATGCGGTGGTCCAGGTCGTGTCCACGATGGTTGCGGTGCTCCTTGTCTTCCTGATCGCCTTCCGCCGGCCGGCCGCCCTGGCATTCGCGATCATCCCGATGGTCACCGGGCTCGGGCTGGCGGTGGTGTTCGTGGCGCTCGCGCTCGGCCGGCTCAACTCCCTGACCTCGGCGACCGGGGCGCTCCTGATCGGGCTCGGCATCGACTACGTCATCGTCCTTTATGGCCGCTACGTCGAGGAGCGGCAGCTGGGCGCCAGCCACGAGCAGGCGCTGGACGCGATCGGGCGGCAGACCGGCGTCGGGGTGCTGCTCGGCGCGGTCACCACCGTGGCGACCTTCTACGCGTTCCTGATCACCGACTTCGCGGGCCTGTCGGAGCTCGGGCTGTTGACCGGGACCGGCATCGTGCTGCTGGTGCTGTCGGTGTTCCTGCTCCTGCCGGCGCTGCTGACGCTGCTCTACGGCCGGCGCGCGAGGCTGCCCAGGCTGTACCTCCACTCGTTCGGGGCGGACCAGCTGTGCCGGGTCGCGCTGTCCTGGCCGCGGGCCACGATCGTCGTTGCCTTCGTGCTCACGGTCGGTTTCGCGGGCTGCCTGACCCGGCTCGCCTTCGACGATGACATCCAGAACCTGCGGTCTCCCGACAACCGCGGCAACGCGCTGCGAGAAGAAGTGATGGCGTCGTTCGGCCTGCGGTTCACGCCGATGATGATCCGGGTCGACGGCCGGGACGAGTTCGAGGCCATGGCGAGGGCGCGCGAGATTCTGCCCGAGCTGCAGTCGTTGGTGGACGGGGAGACGCTGGCGAGCGTCGACACCATCGCCAGCGTGCTGCCGTCCGAGGAGGCGCAGCGGCGGGTCATCGCTCGCCTGGCGGCGACCCGAGACCGCACCGCGGGCGTCGAGGCCCGGCTGGCCGCGGCGTTTCGCGACGCCGGTCTCAACCCGGTGGCGTTCGACGAGGGCATCCGGCACCTCGCCGCAGCGCTGCGCGTCGACACCCCGTTGACCCTCTCGGATCTCAGGGGAACGTCGCTGGAAAGCGTGGCGAACCGCTATGTCGCCGACTTCCCCGGTGGCGTCTCGACCGTGATCTACTGCTACACGCCCGCCGACCGCTGGCGGCGCCAGATCCCGCCGCGCCTCGCCGAGCTGGTGGCCCGCAACGAGTGGGCGGCGCTGGCGTCGACGGTGGGGGTCTCGGTCGAGCTGCGGCGGATCGTGTGGCGTGATGCGGCGCGCGCCGCCATCCTGGGAATGGTGATGGTATACCTGCTGATGTGGGCCGACCTGGGAAGCCATCGCCGGGCCCTGATTGCGCTGGTTCCGCTGGCGGTGGGCCTGGTCTGGATGGTGGGCGCGATGGCGCTGCTCGGTGTCCACGTCAACTTCATGAACATCTTCGTGATGACGATGATCATCGGCATCGGCGTCGACTACGGCATCCACCTGCTGCACCGGTGGTCGGAGTCGGGTTTGTCTCCCGACGCGCTGTCGGAGACCTCGAAGGCGGTGGCGGTGGCGGCGTTGACCACGGTGGCCGGGTTCGGGTCGCTGGTGCTGTCGCATTTCCCGGGCCTGCGGTCGGTCGGTGCCGCAGCGATCCTGGGGACGGTGTGCACCGCGCTGGCCAGCATCACCCTGCTGCCGGTGCTGCTGGCGAGGCTGCACAGGAGGTGACGGCCGTGGGCGGCGGCGGACCCGCCTATACTCGGGATGACCGCGCCCAGCGGCGTTCGAGCACGGGCGCGGGAGGGGGTGCCATGGTGCGGGAGCTGGCGGTTGACGAGCTGGCGTGGCGCTGCCCGGACGAGTGGGTGCCGTGGCAAAGCTCCTCGGAGATCGAGCCGGCGAGCACCATCGTCGGCCAGGACCGGGCGGTCGACGCGATCGCGTTCGGCCTGGCGATCGGCAGCATCGGCTACAACGTGTTCGTCACCGGCCTCTCCGGAACCGGGCGCCTGACCACCATCAGCCGGTTCCTCGACCAGCTGGCGAGCGACGCCGAGCGGCCGGATGACGTCTGCTTCGTCCACAACTTCAGGACGCCGGAGGAGCCGTCGGCGCTGTTTCTGCGCGCCGGGGCGGGCCGCCGGTTCAAGCTGGCGATGGAGGGCCTCGTCCGCGAGCTGTCCGCCAACCTGCCCGGGATCCTCGGCAACAAGGAGTTCCGCCGCCGGCTCGAACGGGCCGTCGCCGATCTGCAGCAGCGCGAGCGGGAGCTGGTGGAGGCCTTCGAAAAGGAGGTCAAGGAGGCCGGCTTCTCGATGGTCCAGGTCCAGGCCGGCCCGATGACCCGGCCGGAGCTGCTGCCCGTGGTGGGTGACCGCCCGACGCCCCTCGAGGAGCTCGGCAAGGCGGCGGACGGCAGTGCGATGCCCGAAGGCGAGGTGAAGCGGATCGCGGACAGCCACTCGCGGCTCACCGACCGGCTGCAGGACGTGTTCCAGGACGTGGCCGACCTCCGCCGCCAGGGCCAGCAGCGGCTCGAGCAGGCCCGGCGCGACGCGCTCGCACCGACCTTCGCCGACTCCGTCAACCAGGTCCGCAGGGCGGTCAACGACCCGCGCGTCGAGCCCTACCTCGAGGCGCTCCGCACGGACCTGACCGACCACCTGGAGCTGTTCGTCACCGAGGACGACGGCGAGGACCCGCTCGCGCGCTGGCGAGTCAACCTGGTCGTTGACAACGCGGACCTGAAGGGGCTGCCGGTGGTGCTGGAAACCGAGCCCACCTACACCAACCTGTTCGGCACCATCGAGCGGTCGATGAACACCTCGGGGGAGGTCGTTTCGTCGTTCCTCAAGATCCGCGCCGGCTCCCTGCTGCGCGCCAACGGCGGCTTCCTGGTGCTCAACGCCGACGACCTGCTGCTCGAGCCGCGGGTGTGGCCCGGGCTCAAGCGGGCGCTGAAGTTCCGGCGGGTGCAGATCCAGTCGCTGGAGAGCCTGGTGCTCGGCGCCAGCGCCCTGAAGCCCGAGCCGGTGCCGCTCAACGTCAAGGTGGTGGTGATCGGCGACCGCAGCATCTACGACCTGCTCTACCGCTACGATTCCGATTTCTCGAAGGTGTTCAAGGTGCTCGCCGACTTCGACTCGGTGATGCCCACGACGGTCGGCCACGCGCGCGACGTGCTGTCGGTGCTGCGCAAGGTCGCGGCCGACGAGAACCTGCTGCCGATGGACCGCTCCGGCATGTTCGCCATGCTCGAGGAGGCGGTGCGGATGGGCCGCTGGCACCGCCGATTCTCGAGCCGCTTCTCGGACCTCGCGGACCTCCAGCGCGAGGCTTCCCACCTCGCCCGGACCGCGGGCAGGGCGCAGATCACTGCCGCCGACGTCGTCGCCGCCCAGGAGGCCTACGAACGCCGCCACGGCCTCTCCGAGGACCGCACCCACGAACTGATCGCCGACGGCACGATCCTCGTCGACACCGCAGGGGCCAAGGTCGGGCAGGTGAACGGGCTCGCGGTTTATGACCTCGGGCACCACCGCTTCGGCAAGCCGACGCGGATCACCGCCCGGGTCGGGCTCGGACGGGAGGGGGTGGTCAACATCGAGCGGCAGGCCGGGCTGTCGGGGCCGACCCACGACAAGGGGGTGAGCATCCTCACCGGCTTCCTCAGGGGCACCTTCGCCTGGCGGGTCCCGCTCACCATGGGGTGCTCGATCACCTTCGAGCAATCCTATGGGGGGATCGACGGCGATTCCGCATCCTCGACCGAGGTCTACGCCATCCTGTCGGCCGTGGCCGGCGTCGCGATCCGACAGGACCTCGCGGTGACCGGCTCGGTGGATCAGTACGGCCAGATCCAGGCGATCGGGGGCGTCAACGAGAAGGTCGAGGGCTTCTACCGGGTGTGCGCGAGCCGTGGGCTGACGGGCACCCAGGGCGTCATGGTCCCCGTCGCCAACGTCCCGGACCTGCACCTCGGCCGCGAGGTGCTCGAGGCGGTGAGTGCGGACCGGTTCCACGTCTTCGAGGTCGCGACGATCGAGCAGGGGATCGAGCTCCTCACCGGGGTCCCGGCAGGGGAGTGGGACGACCAGGCCGGCTGGTCCGAGGGCAGCGTCTACGGGAGGTGCCAGCACCGCCTCGAGGAGATGGCGGAGCTGATGCGGGTGGCCGCCAGGGGGCCTGAATCCAAGCCCCCCGAGGAGCCGGTGAATGGGGCCGATGACGACGTCGGAGAAATTGCCTAGAAAGGCAGCCGGAGCGGTCCGGAGCGACCTCGCTCCAATCGCCAAGAGTCCACTTTCAAATCCAATCATACGAGTGAGTTGAGTCACCTGGCTGGCGCCTGACCCGGTACGAAATCGAGTCGGAATTGACACCGCTGGTTTGAGGTGGCAGAATCACCGGGCAAGACGTCTTCGGACGTGGGCATTCCAACCGAGGGGGGACGAGGAGCATGCCGCAAAGGCTGAACACGATCATCGTCGTACCCCACAGCCAAGCGCGCTTCTTCAAGTTCTCCTTCTCGACCCGAGCCCTCATCCTCACGGCCGGCGGCTGCGCCCTTGCCGTCCTGCTCTCGGTGCTGGCGATCTCCTTCACCGGCGGGGCGATCACTCGCCGATCCGAGGCCGCTCGGCTGCGCTCTCAGAACCGGGAACTGGCCGCGGTCAACGAGCAGCTGGCGGGGACCATCTCCGAGGTCCAGAGCAGGCTCGACGAGTTCGAGGAGCAGACCGCCAAGCTGGCGCTTGCCGCCGGCATGGAGACACCGCCCGAGGTCCTGGCTGACCGGGTCGTCCCGGCCGACCGGTTCGGCAAAGGCGGCCAGTACGACCGGCTTCCCGGAACCCCGGAGGTCCTCCGGGTTCAGGGCGACTGGATCGCCGCCCAGCTCTCCGAGGTCGAGAAGGCGCTGGCCCACCGGGAAGAGGTCTGGTCGGCCACACCGTCGATCGCGCCCGCGATGGGTCTGATGACCGACGGCTTCGGCGGGCGCCCCGATCCGGTCACCGGGCGCCACGCCTTGCACAAGGGTCTCGACATCTCGGCCCGGCGCGGAACGCCGGTGATCGCGCCGGCGGACGGCGTCGTCGTGTTCACCGGGGTCAGCGGCGGCCTCGGCAAGACCGTCCGGATCGCCCACGGGCTCGGCTACACCACGGTCTACGGTCACCTCGACCGCATCGAGGTCGAGCCGGGTGAAGAGGTTCGGCGCGGCCAGAAGATCGGGGCACTCGGCAACTCGGGTCGATCGACCGGCCCTCACCTGCACTACGAGGTCCACGTCGACGGCGAGGCCGTGAATCCGCTCTACTACATCCTCGATGCCTTCTAGGAGCGTGTAGGGCATAGGCGCCGAAGGCCGGTGAAGACCCCCCTCCCTGCCCGCCGAGTTCGCATGAGGCCAATCGCCTCGATGCCGCGGGCAGCCCCAGCTGTGGGCCTGCTTTCGTAATCTCCAGAGATCAGCCGCCCTGTCATCAATATCTCGAGCGCCCGTGGAGCCTGCCCTGAGCGAGCGGCGCATCCGCGCCGCGAGTCGAAGGGTTCCCGTTCCCGGGCGGATCCGCCTCTGCTGCGATTAGCGCCCCCGCCGTTGAAATCGCTGCCGGCATCAACTACGCTGCCGAGACCCGGCGCCGGGGCATGCGCAGTCCGTCGTGGCTGTTGCAGTCACTGAAGGCGGCCCCCGGTCGGCAACCGGGCGGTCCGGGACCAGGACGTGGCAATGAACCTGATCGAAAAGGGTATCGAAATCGTCTTCGGGTCGAGGCACGAGCGCGACCTCAAGCGAATGGCTCCGATCATCGACGCAGTCAACGAGTTCGAGCCCGAGTTCGGGACGCTCGACGACGCCGCGCTGCGCGGTCGATTCGCGGCGATCCGGGATCGGGTGCGCGCCGCGACCGCCGAGCTGCCGGAGGAAGCGAGAGCGCGCAGCGAGCTCGTGCAGGGTGTTCTCGATGGCGAGTTGGCCGAGGTGTTTGCGCTGGTCCGTGAGGCCTCCAAGCGGACGACCGGGATGCGCCACTTCGACGTGCAGCTGGTGGGCGGCATCGTGCTGCACGAGGGCCGCATCGCCGAGATGAAGACCGGCGAGGGGAAGACCCTCGTGGCGACGCTCGCGGTGGCTCTCAACGCGCTCACTGGCCGCGGCGTTCACGTGGTCACCGTCAACGACTACCTGGCGAGGCGTGACGCCGAGTGGATGGGCCAGATCTACCAGTTTCTCGGCCTCACGGTGGGCTGCATCCAGAACCAGATGAACGACGTCGAGCGCCGGCAGGCCTACGAGGCCGACATCACCTACGGCACCAACAACGAGTTCGGATTCGACTACCTGCGCGACAACATGAAGTTCACGCTCGACCGGATGGTCCAGCATGGGCACGTCTACGCGATCGTCGACGAGGTCGATTCGATCCTGGTCGACGAGGCGAGGACGCCGCTCATCATCTCCGGTCCCTCCGAGGTTTCGGTCGATCTCTACTACAAGGTCGACGCCATCATCCCCAAGCTGGCACGGGGCGAGGAGGTGGAGGACAAGCACGGCAACAAGGAGATCTCCGGCGACTTCCTGGTCGACGAGAAGTCCCACGCCGCCAGTCTCACCGAGCAGGGCATGGCGCGGGTGGAGAAGCTGCTCGGCGTCGACAACCTGTGGGACCCCTCGCAGACCGAGATCCTGCACGCGGTCAACCAGGGGCTGCGCGCCCACTCGCTGTTCGAGCGCGACCGCGACTACATCGTGAAGGACGGCGAGGTGATCATCGTCGACGAGTTCACTGGCCGGCTGATGGCGGGACGGCGGTGGTCCGACGGGTTGCACCAGGCGGTCGAGGCCAAGGAGAAGGTCAAGATCCAGTCCGAGAACCAGACCCTGGCCACGATCACCCTGCAGAACTACTTCCGGATGTACGACAAGCTCGCCGGGATGACCGGCACCGCCGAGACCGAGGCCGAGGAGTTCCAGAAGATCTACGGACTCGACGTCGCGGTGATTCCGACCAACGTGCCGATGGTTCGCGCGGACCACCCTGACATGGTCTACAAGACCGAGCAGGAGAAGTTCCGCGCCGTCATCGAGGAGATCCGGAGCTCTCACGAGCAGGGGCAGCCGGTGCTGGTCGGCACGGTCTCGATCGAGAAGTCGGAGCGTCTATCCAAGATGCTGCAGCGGGAGAAGATCCGGCACGTGGTGCTGAACGCCAAGTACCACGAGCGGGAGGCCGAGATCGTGGCGCAAGCGGGGCGCAAGGGCGCGGTCACGATCGCCACCAACATGGCCGGCCGCGGCACCGACATCGTGCTCGGCGGCAATCCCGACGGGCTCGCCCGCATCGAGGTCAACCCGGCGCAGGATCCGGACGGGCACCGCCAGGCGGTCGCCCGCTACCGGGTAGTCTGCGCCACCGAGAAGCAGGAGGTGCTGGCCGCCGGCGGGCTGCGAATCATCGGAACCGAGCGGCACGAGGCGCGGCGCATCGACAACCAGCTGCGCGGCCGCTCCGGCCGGCAGGGCGATCCCGGCGCCTCCCGCTTCTTCCTGTGCCTCGAGGACGACCTGATGCGGATCTTCGCCGCCGACTGGGTCCGCAAGATGATGGACCGCCTCGGGATGGAGGAGGACGTCCCGATCGAGTCGAAGATGGTCTCGAAGTCGATCGCCCGCGCGCAGAAGCAGGTGGAGGGCCGCAACTTCGAGATCCGCAAGCACCTGCTCGAGTACGACGACGTGATGAACAAGCAGCGCGAGGCGGTCTACCGGCTGCGGCGTCGCATCCTCGAAGGGATCGAGGGCAGGGACTACATCCTGACCGTGGTCGACGACATCGTCGGCGAGCTGGTCGACCGCTTCTGCCCCGAGCAGGCCGATCCTGCGGACTGGGAGAGCGCCGCGCTCGGCAACGAGTACCGGGCCTACTTTGCGAGCGGCGTCGACAGCCTGGGCATCGACTGGAGCACGATCAACCGGCCCGACCTCGAGCAGCGGCTGGGCGACGGCGCCAAGCAGACCTACCTGGCGCGGGTCGAGAGGTTCGGCGCGGAGGAGTTCGAGCGCCTGGAGCGCTTCCTGCTGCTCGACACCGTCGACCGTCAGTGGAAAGACCACCTGCTCGCCCTCGACCACCTCCGCGAGGGCATCGGCCTGCGCGCCTACGGCCAGCGCAATCCGCTGGTGGAGTACAAGCGCGAGTCCTACTCCCTGTTCGAGGAGATGTGGCAGCGCATCGAGGACCACGTCGTCAAGTTCCTGTACCACGCGGAGCCGGTCCAGGACTACCAGCAGCGGCGGCGGGCCCAGCCGGTCGTTACCCACCATCCGGAGGCGATCGGTCTCGCGGAGTCCCACCGGCAGCAGGAGCAGGCGGCGAACACCCCTGTCGGCGGCCCGTCCCGGCCGGCGACCGTGCGGCGGACACAGCCCAAGGTCGGGCGCAACGATCCGTGCCCATGCGGCTCGGGCAAGAAGTACAAGCGATGCTGCGGCATCGCATCCGAAGCGGGGGGAGGTAGGTGAATGGACAGCGACCTGCCGGTCGGCCTGACCTTCGATGACGTGTTGCTGATTCCGACGCGCTCGGAGGTCCACCCCAATCAGGTGGACGTGTCGACGCGGTTGACCCGCGACATCACGCTCGAGCTCCCAATCGCGTCAGCCGCCATGGACACCGTGACTGAGGCCGGGATGGCCATCGCCATGGCCCAACACGGCGGGATCGGTGTGGTTCACAAGAACATGGCCATCGAGCGGCAGGCCGAGCAGGTCGACCGGGTGAAACGCTCCGAGTCGGGGATGATCGTCGACCCGGTCACCATCCGCCCCGACCGGCTGGTGCGCGATTCGCTCGAGGTGATGTCGACCTACAAGATCTCGGGCCTGCCGGTGGTCGACGAGCACGGCCAGCTCAAGGGCATTCTGACCAACCGCGACCTCCGGTTCTGCACCGAGTTCGATCGGCCGATTGCCGACTTCATGACCAAGGACGGCCTGGTGACCGCCCCCGTCGGAACGACCCTCGAGGAGGCCAAGTCGCTGCTGCACAAGCACCGGATCGAGAAGCTGCTGGTAGTCGACGAGGACGGCAACCTCAAGGGCCTGATCACGGTCAAGGACATCAAGAAGGCCCAGGAGTACCCGAACGCGTGCAAGGACGACTTCGGCCGGCTCCGGGTCGCGGCTGCGGTGGGCGTGAGCGCCGACCTCAGCGAGCGCTGCGCGGCGCTCATCGAGCGCAAGGTCGACGTACTCTGCCTCGACTCGTCGCACGCGCACTCGCGCGGCGTCCTCGATGCGGTGCAGAGGATCAGGCAGGACTTCCCGGCAGTGCCGCTGATCGTCGGCAACATCGCAACGGCCGCAGCCGCGGAGGACCTCATCGCGCTCGGCGTCGATGCGATAAAGGTCGGTATCGGGCCGGGCTCGATCTGCACGACGCGCGTGGTGACCGGGGCGGGCATGCCGCAGATCACCGCCATCACCGACTGCGCCGCAGTCGCACACCGACACTCGGTGCGGGTGATCGCCGATGGCGGCATCCGCTATTCCGGAGACATCACGAAGGCGCTCGCGGCGGGGGCGGACGTGGTGATGATCGGCTCGCTGTTCGCGGGGGTCGAGGAGTCGCCCGGCGAGCAGATCCTCTACCAGGGCCGGACCTTCAAGGCCTATCGGGGGATGGGCTCGCTGGGCGCCATGAAGGCGGCCGAGGGCTCGCGCGACCGCTACTTCCAGGAAGGCGAGGACCTCGCCAAGCTGGTGCCGGAGGGGATCGAGGGCATGGTGGCGTACAAGGGGCCGCTTTCCGGCCAGCTCACCCAGCTGGTGGGCGGGCTGCGGGCCGGCATGGGGCTCGCGGGTTGCGCCGACATCGCCGAGCTCCACACCTCCTCGCGCTTCATTCGGGTGACATCGGCTGGCCTCAAGGAGTCGCACGCTCACGACGTGGTGATCACCAAGGAGGCGCCGAACTACCGCACCGACCGCTAGGCCCGTGCAGGGCATAGGCCCCTGTGCGCGCTCCTGACGTGGTCATTGTTGTCGGCCTCTGCCGCCTCCTCTCGGCTGGTCACTATCCACTTGCCTCTGCTAGACTTCGCAGCATGCGAACGGCTCTGATCACCGGCATCACCGGACAGGATGGCTCATACCTGGCCGAGCTCCTGCTCGCGAAGGGCTACCAGGTGCACGGTGTGGTGCGCCGCGCCTCCACCTTCAACCGTGGTCGCATCGATCATCTGCGGGTCGACCCTGCGACGCGCGACCGGTTTTTTCTCCACTACGGCGACCTCGGGGACCCCGAGTCGCTGACCACGGTGGTCGACGCCGTGCGGCCCCACGAGGTCTACAACCTGGCCGCCCAGTCGCACGTCGGCATCTCGTTCACGATGCCGACCTACACCGGCGACGTGACGGCGATCGGAACCGTCCGCCTACTCGAGGCGGTGCGTCAGAAGGTGCCCGAGGCCCGCTTTTACCAGGCGTCGTCGTCCGAGCTGTTCGGCAAGGCGCAGGAGACGCCCCAGAACGAGGGCACGCCGTTCCACCCCCGCTCACCCTACGCCGTCGCCAAGCTGTACTCCTACTGGGCCGCGGTGAACTTTCGCGAGGCGTACGGGATGTTCGCCGCCAACGGCATCCTCTTCAACCACGAGTCGCCGCGCCGCGGCGAGAACTTCGTCACCCGCAAGATCACCCGCGCGGTGGCCGAGATCACCCAGGGCCTGCGCGACCGGGTCACGCTCGGCAACCTCGACGCCCGGCGCGACTGGGGCTTTGCCGGTGACTTCGTCGACGCGATGTGGCGGATCCTCGCCGCCGACCAGCCAGACGACTATGTGATCGGAACCGGCGAAACCCACTCGGTGAGGGAGTTCTGCGAGGCGGCCTTCGCGGAGGTCGGCATCGAGCTCGAGTGGCAGGGGAAGGGCGACGCGGAGGTCGGGCGCGTGCGCGGGTCGGGCACGGTGCGGGTGGCGGTCGATCCCAAGTACTACCGGCCAGCTGAGGTCGATGAGCTCCAGGCCGACGCCACCAAGGCTCGCACGACCCTCGGTTGGGTGCCGACGGTGACCTTCGCGGAGCTCGTGCGCATGATGGTCCGTCACGACGTGGCGCTCGTCGCCACGTCGTGACTGTTCGATTTCGTTCCCGGAGGCACCGGTTGCTGGCGTCACCCGCACCCCGTTGACAGGCCGAGTTCCGGTCAGGCGTCCGACGCCTCCGAGAACGAGATTGAAATGAGAGGGTCATTGGGAAATGCGAATCGTTGAGTGCGTGCCGAACATCTCGGAGGGGCGCAGTAAGGAGATCTACGACGCGATCGCCCAGGCTGCGGCCGCGGTGCCGGGCGTGCGGCTGCTCGATGTGGATCCCGGCCGGGAGACCAACCGCACGGTCATCACCTTCGTCGGCGATCCCGAAGCGGTGCTCGAAGGCGCCTTTCAGCTCATCCGTGCTTCCCACGAGCTGATCGACATGCGCGAGCACCGCGGGGCCCACGCGCGGATGGGTGCCACCGACGTGGTGCCCTTCGTCCCGGTGTCCGGGGTCACGATGGACGAGTGCGTCGAGCTCGCGCACCGGCTCGGGCGGCGGGTCGGCGCGGAGCTCGGTGTGCCGGTGTACCTGTACGAGTACGCGGCGACGCGGCCCGACCGTCAGTCCCTGGCCGCAATCCGCAAGGGCGAGTACGAGGCCCTGCCAAAGAAGCTCCAGGATCCCGACTTCGTTCCCGACTACGGTCCAGCGGAATTCGTGCCGAAGTTCGGCGCGACTGCGATCGGCGCGCGCAAGTTCCTGGTCGCCTACAACGTCAACCTCAACGCCACCGACAAGCGATGGGCCAACCGGGTCGCGTTCGACGTTCGCGAGAAGGGCCGCACGGTGACCGACGCCGAGGGCCGGTCGGTCGAGCAGCCGGGCATGCTCAAGGCCGTGCGGGGCGTCGGCTGGTACATCCCCGAGTACGGCTGCGCCCAGGTTTCGCTGAACCTGGTCGACCTCGACATGACGCCGCTGCACGTCGCGTTCGACGCCTGCGAGGAGAGCGCCCGCGCCCGCGGCATCCGGGTGACCGGCTCCGAGCTCGTCGGGCTGGCGCCCAAGCAGTCGATCCTCGAGGCCGGGCGCCATTACCTCCGGCGCATGGAGCGCTCAGCCGGCATCCCAGTTGCGGACCTCGTGCACGTGGCGATCCGGAGCCTCGGACTCGACGATGTCGCGCCCTTCGAGCCGACGGAGAAGATCATCGAGGACATCCTGGCGCCGGCACGGCCGCTGGCCTCGCTGCCGGTCCAGGGCTTTGCGGACGAGACCTCGCGCGACTCGGCTGCCCCGGGCGGCGGCTCGGTGGCGGCGCTGGCCGGGGCTCTTGCCGCCGCGCTCGCCGCCATGGTCGCCAACCTCGCGCACCCGAAGCCGTCCTACGCAGGTGTGCGTGACGAGCTGGAGGCTGTGGCGGTTCGGGGGCAGGAGCTGAAGCAGCAGCAGCTCGACGCCATCGACGAGGACACCTGGGCCTTCCAACAGCTGATGGCGGCGTCGTCGTCAGGGGATAACGAGGCGCGCCGCGCCGCCACCTTGCACGCGGCCGACGTTCCTTTGAGGGTGGCCGAGGCGTGCCCGGAGATTGCCGCGCTCTGCCGCCGTGCCCTGGCGATCGGCATGCCGGCGTCAGCCTCGGACGCGGGGGTGGGGGCAGGGATGGCCCGCGCCGCTGCCACTGGTGCGGCGATGAATGTCGCGATCAACCTCCAGGGCATGACCGCCGACCCGGTCGCCGCCGACATGCGCCGGCGCGCCGATGACGCCGTCCGGGAGACGGCGGCGATCGCCGACGACGTCGAGCGCCAGGTCTGGCAGCGCCTCGGACCGGACGTCGGGTACGAGGTCAAGGGCTCGTAAAACCGGTGCGCAGCGACCTCGAACGCGAGAGCAGCGCGAGCAGGCGCAGCTATGCTGACGGTGGACGGCTCGACATGGCTCAGGGCAGCGAGGGTTCAATGAGAGAGACAGTCGGCGCGAGGGTGGCGATCGTGCTGGCCCGCGTGGTGGTGCCCCTGTGGCTGCTGACCGGAGCGGTGCTCAAGCTGGTTGACGGCTCCCCGAGGCACCTCCCGGTGGCCCTGATCCAGTGGCTGGGACCGCTCGGCATCGACCTCGGTTTCGTGCTGAAGTTCAGCATCGTCGTCGAGCTGACGGTGGTCGGCGCGATGTGGCTGCTGCCGCGGCTCGCGCGGCCGGTCGGGATCGCGATGCTGGTCTCGTTCCTGCCGGTGCTGATCGGCGACGTCGCGATGGGCGCCTCGAGCTGCGGCTGCTTTGGAGCGATCCAGGTCCCCCCCGTTGTCACCTTGACGATGGATGTCGGCTTCCTGCTCGGGCTGGCGCTGCTCGGCCGGGGGGTGGAGAAGCTGGCGACGCCGCCGGTGCTGCCCACTCGCAACGTGGTGGCCGCGGGATTGTGGGGGCTGGCAAGCTGCGCTCTGGCGTTCGGCCTCCATGCGGGCGGCCCGCTGGCACCGGCGCGGCCGCGGCCGCCCGCTTCCGGCGGACGGCTACTACCTGCCCGAGTACGGCGGCTGGATTGGGCAGCGGTGGTCCGAGCTGCCGATCGCGGGCTGGATCGTCGGCGCCCCGTCCGACCTCGACACCGGGCAGCACCTCGTGCTCTTCTACCGCAAGGACTGCGAGCACTGCCACGCGTTGATGGAGGCGTTCTTCGTGGGCGAGCTGGCGATCCCGACCACCGCGGTTGCGGTGCCGGAGCGGGTGGGCTTCCCGACCGAGGGGCTCCAGCCCTTTCCGTGCGACTCGTGCAGCCGGGCGGAGCTCCCGGCAGGCGTGGACTGGTTCCTCAAGACGCCGGTCCTGGTGCGGTTGGATAACGGTTTCGTGCGCTGTGCAGCCGAGGTTTCGCCCGAGCAGCCAACCTGCCTCGAGCAGTGAGACGCATTCCAAGTTGAATCCGGCCGCCTGGCCGCGGTTGGAAGCTTGAAAGTGGCGAGTGTGCTATATTCTGTGGTCGATGCCGACCTGATCGTCGTGCAATAACGGAAACTCACGGAGGTGGAAAATGCGGAAGACTCTCGTCCCGGCGGTTGTGCTCCTGGTTGTGGCTGTGGCGCTGACCGGCTGCGCGACCAAGAAGTTTGTGAATGAGCAGGTCGCGGCGGGTGACCAGGTGAACGCGGCCAAGATCGGCGAGGTGCAGACCTCGGTCGAGACCAACCAGAAGGCGATCTCCGATCTGCAGGCCAAGGACGCGGATCTGCAGAAGCAGGTCACCGCGCTGTCCGAGACCGCCAAGGACGCGTTGAAGCGCGCCCAGGAGGCCGGTGTCCTGGCCAAGGGTGATTTTGTTTCGGAGACCGTCCTGACCGACGAGAACGTCAAGTTCGGCTTCAACAAGGCCGAGCTGACGCCCGAGGGCAAGGCCGCGGTCGACGCCTTCGCCGCCAAGGTCAAGGCCGACAACAAGAACGTCTACATCGAGATCCAGGGCCACACCGACAACGTAGGGTCCGAGAAGTACAACCTCAAGCTCGGTTACGAGCGCGCCGAGGCGGTGCTGAACTACCTGAGCATGCAGCACGGCTTCCCGCTGCACCGGATGAACGTGACCTCCTACGGCGAGTACAAGCCGGTTGCCGACAACGCCACCAAGGAAGGTCGCGCCCAGAACCGGCGCGTGGCGGTTGTTGTCCTCGAATAGCCCTGACCGAATACGAGTTTGTGACCCGGGCCCCGAGCGGCCCGGGTTTTTTCTTGGGGCAATTGCGCGCGGGGTGCCGCCTTTAGGCTGGAGTGGGCCGGGGCGACGGGGCGCGCGCGGATGGGATGGGCGACCGCAGGCGACAGCCGCAGGCCGCTGCGAAAGGGTGGTGAGCTGCCGATGAGCGAGGCGTCACGGCTTCCGGTCCTGGCGGTCCTCGGTGCCGCCGACGCGACGGCCGAGGAGGAGCTGGTTGCCGAAGCGGTCGGCGCGCTGGCCGCGCGTTGCGGCTGGGTTGTGCTCACCGGCGGCGGGCCCGGTGTGATGGCAGCGGCGAGCCGCGGCGCCGTGGCGGCCGGCGGGCTGACGCTCGGAATCCTCCCGAACGACCGCCCGGCGGCCGGCTATCCGAACCCCTGGGTGCGAATCGCTGTCTTCACCGGTGCCGGCAGCGCCCGCAACGCCTTCAACGTGCTGTCAGCCATGCTGTGCGTGGCGATCGGCGGTGGCGCCGGCACCCTCTCCGAAATCGCGCTGGCGCTCAAGGCGGGGGCGCCGGTGTGGTGCTGGCGCAGCTGGCAGGTCGAGCCGCCTCCGGCCCACGGCCTGGCGCTGCCCCGGGTGTTCGAGGATCGGCGTGCGCTGCTCGACGCGCTCGACGTCGAGCTGCGAGAGCGAGTGCCGGGGGATGCGAATCACGTGACGACGTGAACGAGAAGCGCCCGGCCAGGGACCTCCGGGTGGGCGCTCCTCGCTGTTATCGCTTGCCTTCCTTCTTCCGGCCCGCCGGCGCTACTCCTCCATTTGCCAGCGCGCACCCTTGCGCGCGAGCAGGTAGCACACCGCAACCAGCCCGAACAGGCCGATCACGCTCACCAGCTGGCCGCCGATCCCCTGGTACCAGGCAGCGAAGGCGCCGGCGCCCTGCTCCGACTGGTGGAGAACGTCGACGACCAGCATCGGCGCGAGCAGCTGGGGCAGCAGCAGAATCGCGCCGATCGTGCCCACGATCGCCGCCCCGGCCATCAGCCCGGAGGCAATGAGCGTGCCCTGCTCCTTGCGGGCCTCGCGCTCCTCTTCGGTCCGCCCAGAGCGGCTGATGAAGTGGCCGGCGGCGGCGCCGAAGAAGACTGCCATGTTGATCTCGATCGGCAGGTACATGCCGAGGCCGAACGCGAGGGCAGGGACCCTCGCCATCTCGAGCATCACCGCGACGATCCCGCCGAGCACGAACAGGATCAGCGCCTGCTGCTCGCCGCCCATCACGCTCGACACGATGGTGGCCATCAGGTTGCCCTGTGGCGCGGGCAGGTTCGGATTGACGACCATCTGGCCGGTTGCGTCCTTGATCAGGAAGCCGTAGGAGGTCGCGAGCACCCAGATCACCGCGCCGACGCACAGCGACGCCACCAGGATGCCGAGGAACTTCCAGCGCTGCTGCTGGTAGGGGCTGGCGCCCAGCCAGTACCCAACCTTGAGGTCGGTGATGAAGGCGCCAGAGGTCGACAGGGCGGTGCACACGGCGCAGCCGATGACCAGCGCGACCGACATTCCGAGCGCGTCGCCGCTGAGGCCGGTCGCGACCAGGGCCAGACAGGCGATGATCAGCGTCAGCATGGTCATCCCGGAAACCGGGTTGACGCCGACGATGGCGATCGCCCGCGCCGCCACGGGAGTGAACAGGAAGGCCAGCAGGAAGGTGATCAGCGTGCCCACCAGAGCGGTCGTGACCCGGCCGCTCAGGAACCAGAACAGCAGGAACATCCCGACGATGGCGGCGGCCTGGATCAAGAAGGTGTTGCGCGGCTGCATGTCGCGGTCGGTGCGGATCGCGGCGCCGCCGGCGGCGCCGACCAGACCCTTGAAGCCGAGCGACAGCGACGACACGATGATCTTGCTCATCTTGAGGATGCCGATGATGCCGGCGACCGCGATGCAGCCGATGCCCATCGGCCGGACGTAGCTACCGAAGATCTGGCCGGCGTTCATGTCGGCGACCAACGCCGCCACCGCGGGCGGCGTCAGCGGAACGGCGAGCCCGTGTCCCGCGAAGTACACCAGCGGCACCAGCACCAGCATCGACAGCACCGAGCCGGCAGCGATGATGCCGGCGTAGCGGACACCGATGATGTAGCCGAGGCCGAAGTAGACCGCAGTTGCGTTGAGGCGCATCTCGAAGCGCAGGTCGGCGAGCCGCTCCCCGATGGAGCCGAACAGGACCTTGGAGTTCAGGTGGTGGTTCCAGAGGTGGAGAAACTCGACGATCAGGTCATAGATGAAGCCGATGCCGAAGGCCATCAACAGCACTTTGCCGGCCGAGCCCTTCGACTTTTCGCCGGTGGCCAGCACGTTGGCGATGGCCGTGCCCTCGGGGAACGGAAGCTGCCCGTGGAGGTCCTTGACGAAGTAGCGGCGCAGCGGGATCAGCAGCACGACCCCCAGGTAACCGCCAACCAGGCATGACAAGAAGATCTGCACGAACGACGGCTTCAGATCGAGGATGTAGAGCGCCGGGATGGTGAAGATCGCGCCCGCGACGACGACCCCGGCAGCCTGGCCGATCGACTGGATGATGACGTTCTCGAGCAGGGTGCTGCGGCGGCTGAACAGGGTGCCGATGAACACCGCGAGGATCGCGATCGGGATCGAGGTCTCGATCACGTTGCCGGTCTTCAGCCCGATGTAGGCCGCGGCGAAGGTGAACACCACGACCATGATCACGCCGAGGGTCACGGAGCGGACCGAGATCTCCGGCCGAGGATCGCCTGGCGGCACCACCGGCGCGTAGACCTCGCCCGGCGCGAGCTCGCGGAAAGCATTCGCTGGCAGTACCTTTCCCGTGTCGGCTTTGGGTTCCATGGGTTCTCCTCCTCGTCGGAGGGGGAGTGTACCAGACAGATCGTGTGGGGTTGGGAGGAGGCGGGAGGCGACGGCCTGCAGCGAGGCCCGGGCTCAATCCTCGTTGTAGCGGAGGCATCCTGCCCGCGGGCGACCTGCCCGCGAATCGCATCAGGAAACGCGGGAGCGAACACGCTCCGGGAATCACCCCGCTGAGTCTGCTTACTCGAGCACGACTCGGGCGTCGCCGACCCCGACCTCGAGCTCGATCGAGTGCGGACCGTCGCCGCGCCACGAGGTCTCCCGGCCGACCATTCCCTGGCTGGTCACCTGCTGGCCGCCCCCAACGACCGTGGCGTCACCGACGCCGCCGGACGCTGTGACCTGGCCGAACCGAGCGACCGGCCCGCGGACCGTCGCGTCGCCCACGCCGAGCTCGATCTCGACCGGTCCGTCGCTGACCTCGACCGTCGCGTCGCCCACGCCGAGCTCGATCGTGACGCCCGCGGCCGCCCCGCGGATGGTGACATCACCGACGCCGGCCGCGATCTCGAGGGTCACCCGGGCCGGGAGCACGACGACCCACTGTGCCTCGAAGTGCGGGTCGCCGGCTCCGCCTTCGATCTCGAGCTCGAGCCGGCGATTGGCGACGTTCGTGGTCAACCGTGCCGACTCGACCTCCTGCTCGGCCTTGCGGTACGACGAGAACAGTCCGCCCCGCCTGGGGATGAGGGTGACATCGACCGTGATCTCGGGCACGTCGGCAGCGGTGATCACGACGTCGCCCACCCCGTTGGTGAGGGTGATGGCGTCGATGCCGTCGCCAGGGACGATGTTGGTGAGCACCCGCTCGGCCGCGCTTCCCGAGGCCGCCAGTGCGAGGATCACGGTTGCCACTGCCAGGGTGCGGGTCGACATGTCGCTGCCTCCGTGCATGGCCGGTTCGCGGCCTTCAGCCACACCGTGAAACGGGAAGCGTCGGAAAAGGTTCTCCAGTCCGCAGCGGTCGTCGGGGCGGGCCGAGAGGCACGGGGAGAGCCGGCGGCGGGGCGGCGGCACGCCGCCCCGGCCGGCATCCTCACTGGCGGCGACGCGACGGACGCGCGGTCGCCTCCGCTTCGGCGGGCTCCGCTTCGCTGCGGCGCGAGCGCTCCTCGGAGCGGACCCGGGACTTCTCAGCGGAGGGCGCCACCGCCCGGCGCTCGGCCTCGCGGCCCGGTGCAGAGGCCGCAGCCGGCGCCGAAGTGGCGGGCGTGGTGCGCACCGGCTCGCCGCGGCCGCTGCGAGCCACGGCAGACCGGCTGCCCTGCGCCGTCGAGCGATCGCGTGCGCTTGCGGCCGTACCGCTCGCCACAAGGCGGGTGGCCTCAGCCTGCCGTCCACCTGTCGCATGTCTCTCAAGGGTGCCCCTCGCCTCCGGTGCCAGAGCGCGCTCGACGGTGCGGCCGGCGTTTCGCTCGATGGTGGCGGCGGCCTCCCGCGGCCGCGCAAGCATCACCTCTCGGCCAGCGATACGGGCGGTCCGGCGCTCGAGGGTCATCTCGGGGACGGTCACCCCGCGCCGGCCGAGCTCGTGGCGGGTCGGCGCCGGCGCACCCTCGCGGAGCACGGCCTGCGGGGTTCTGGCGCGGACGGCCTCTGCCGCGAGCGCGCGCTGGCTGAGGTCGTCGGAGCCCAGGTCGCCCCAGCCGACGAAGGTCGCGTAGCGGGCGTCGTCCCAGCCCTCCCCCCAGCCGTCGTGGTGGCCGGGGTGGTGGTGATGGTGCCAGCCATGGGGCGGGCGGGGATACCAGCCGATCCAGGTGTCGTTCGAAACCCAGACCACGTTGGCCGCGTGGTAGCTCGTGCCCGGCACCCACACCCAGCCCGCCGGCGCCATGGCCCACTGGCCGAAGTGGTGGGGGAAGTACCCCCACGGCTCGTAGGCGACCCAGGTCCAGCCGAACGAGGTCCACACCCACCGCCCATAGGTGAACGGCCGCCAGCTCGTGGTCACCCAGGGCTGCCAGCACTGGCCGAGGCCGTCGACCCAGACCCACTCGCCGTAGCCGGACAGCGCGACGTGGTAGTCGATCGACCACGAGGGGTTCGACCAGGAAGCGCCCCACGCCGGCCAGTCGGTGGAGCCGAATGAGAGGCCGAAGCCGTCGCTGCCGACGTGGACGCCCCACCACTCGTCGCCGCGGGCCGGGGCAGCGAGCAGGGTCAAGCTGATCAGCACCACCGCGAGGATCATGAGTGCGTGTCGCTGTCGGTTGCTCATCGCCGCCTCCCCGGAGCCGCGAGGTCGTCGGGCGGCTCCGACCACACCTCGAGCAAGCGCCATGCCATCGGAACGTGCGACACCGGAGAGGCGTTGCGGGCTGGAGCCCGCATCGGTGGGCGACGTCATGTCCACTCCTGAGGACGGAAGATGCCTATCTTCGATTTCTGAATTCCGGTTCGAGTTCGACGTTTCGGCCCCGATGTCCGGCCATGGCGCTTGGAGAACGCGAAGCGGAATTCAGAACCGAGGCCCTGCGGTCACACCTTCGCGTAGAGGCAGGCGCAGTCCAGCAGCTCGGGCCCGCCGCCGGCGCGGCACACCGCGAACTTCCCGCCCGACCACATGCCCGCGCTGCCGACCTCGCCGACGCGATTGACGGCGTAGAACTTGACGTCGAAGTTCGGGCGGCCGCGGTCGTCGAGCAGCGCCGGCACCCGGGTCGCGGTCACGATGCGCCGCAGGGCGCCGAGGCACGCGTCGGTGGGCGAGGCGCCGCCGCGCATCAGCTCGACCGCGGTGTGGGCGCCCGCGACCTCGATCACCGACTCGCCGCGGCCGGTCGAGCCGGCGGCGCCGACCTCGTTGTCGACGTAGAGCCCGGCGCCGATCACCGGCGAGTCGCCGACGCGCCCCGGCATCTTGAACGCCAGCCCTGAGGTGGAGGTCGTGCCACCGAGGTTGCCGGCAGCGTCGACCGCGCACAGATTGATGGTGCCGGTCGGCCGGATCACTCCGTACTTCGCGATGTACCACGCCACGTCGGGGTCCTCGACCTGCCCCGGGAACTCAACCCAGTCGTCGCGGTCCGACATGTTGGCCTTCCAGTAGAGCCAGATCTTGCGGGCGCGCTCGGTCAGGAGGTTCTCCTCGGGGAGGCCGATCGAGCGCGCGAAGCGAGCCGCGCCCTCGCCGACCAGCAGGACGCGGGTCGTGCGCCGCATCACCTCGAGGGCGACCCGTGCGGGGTGGCGGAAGCCCTCGAGCGCGGCGACGGCGCCAGCCCGCATCGTCGGACCGTCCATGCAGCACGCGTCGAGCTGCACCACCCCGTCAGCGTTCGGCAGCCCGCCGAGACCGACGGTCACGTCCTCGGGGTCGGCCTCGACGATGGCGACGCCGTCGACCGCGGCGTCGACCGGAGCGACGCCGGCGGCCATCCGCTCGACCGCCCTGCGCACCGCCTCCAGGCCGTTGGCGGATGCCACTGCGACCGGCCGGGCGGCGCCCTCGGCGCGAGCGTGGCGCGCCGCACTTGCGGCGACCGCGGCGACGGCGGCGCCGACGAGCAGGTCGCGGCGGGTTGGTTGATCGCTGGACGGTGAGCTGCTGTGCGCTCGATGGTTGGACATTGGCGTCATGGTGGGAGGCCGCGCGCGAGGTGTCAAGGGGCCTCCGGCGGCACGGAGCTTGCATCGAACGGGCGCAGCGACCGGCAGCACCCGGCGCCGGCCCGAACGCCGAGTGCCGTGGCTGAGGGAAGAGCTGGATCGGGGGAGAAGCCCATGCCGAGCATCGACCGGAGCGAGGAGCCGAGTTTGTCGCACAGGTTCCGGGCGAGATGGCGCTCCGGGATGGTGCATCCGTGGCGTCTGGTCTACCATGAGATCGGGATAAAGCCGCGGGCCAGGGGGTTTCGGGCAGCTGCCGACGAACGGCGCGCGGGGCGACGAAGGACGGCGCCGGAGCCGGGAAGGTGGACCTCGAGGTTGCGTATGAGAGGGCAGGTGGGCGGCTGGCTGTCGGTGATGGCGATTGCCGTCGGGTTGGGGCTGGTGGGCGGCTGTAGCCCGCAGGGGGGCCACTCGAGCGAGCCGCCTGGCCCGGACTGGACGGCGCACCGCGACCAGATGGTGCGCACCCAGATCGAGGCCCGCGGCGTCAAGGACCCGCAGGTGCTGGCGAGCATGCGCGCTGTGCCGCGGCATCTGTTCGTTCCGGATAGCTACCGCGACGTCGCCTACAGCGACTCGCCCCTACCCATCGGCGAGGGTCAGACCATCTCGCAGCCCTACATCGTTGCCCTGATGACCGAGCTGCTCGAGGTTGAACCCGGCGACCGGGTTTTCGAGCTCGGCACCGGCTCGGGCTATCAGGCCGCGATCCTGGCGGAGATGGGCGTCGAGGTGTACACGATCGAGATCAAGGCAGGGCTCTGCGAGCACGCCCAGGCAGTGCTCCACGAGCTCGGCTATGACAGCGCTCAAGCCCGCTGCGGCGACGGCTACGGTGGCTGGCCAGACGCGGCGCCGTTCGACGGCATCATCGTCACCGCCGCGCCCGACCGGATTCCCGACCCCTTGCTCGGGCAGCTGCGCGACGGTGCGCGCATGGTGATTCCGGTTGGTGACTTCTACCAGGAGCTCAAGGTGATCACCAGGACCGGCGACAGCTTCCAGGAGCGGTCGGTGATCCCGGTCCGCTTCGTGCCGATGACCGGCGAGATCGAACGCCAGCGCGACTGACGCCCCCTCCCTTCCAGGGACTAGGATCTGGGATCTGGGATCTGGAATCCCACCCGCCCAAAGGGGCAGCGGGCAAACTGGTCGAACCCCTCGATCCTAGATCCTATCCCCCAGATCCTCTTCCTTCCCCGTCAGGCCGCGGACCTTGAAACTCGGCTATAGTGTGCGCCGCGGAGGGCACCGAGATGTGCGGCGTGGTGGCCGTGATCAGCGAGGATGGGCGACCGGTGGTCAGGGACCTGGCCAACGGTGCGCACTTCCTCCAGCATCGCGGGCCGGCCTACGCCGGGATCTTCGTCTTCGATCCGGCCCAGCGGCAGGCCACCCTCGAGAAGGGGGAGGGCCTCGCGGACGACATCTTCAAGCCGCTCGGCCAGATCCGCGGTGACCTCGGGATCGCGCACACCAGGTACAAGACCTACGGCGCCGGGGGGGCAATCAACGCTCAGCCGTTCTTCGACCCGTTCTCGGGGATCGCGCTGGCGCACAACGGCCACATCACGAACGTCGCGCAGATTGCAGCCGAGCTCGAGCAGGTCGGCCAGCAGCTGGCCAACCACTGCGATGCCGAGCCGCTGCTGCGCGTGCTGTCGCTGTGGTTCGAGCACTGGCGGCGGCAGGACCCCGCGGCCGACGAACGGGAGGCGATGTTCAAGGCCATCGAGGAGGTCCAGCGGCGGGTCACCGGCGCCTTCTCGGTGGTGGCGGTTACGAAGAACGCCCTGTACGCGTTCCGCGACCCGTGGGGCTTCCGCCCGCTGGCGGTCGGCCGCCGCGAGCGCCCGGGGTCGTTGATGGTCGCCTCGGAGACGCTCGCCCTCGAGCAGAACGAGTACCAGGTGCTCCATCACGTGGCCCACGGCACTGCGCTGCGGGTCGACCGCACGCTCGAGCTCGAGGAGCGCGTGTTGCACCAGCAGGACCCGCGCCCGTGCGCCTTCGAGCTGATCTACTTCGCGGATGTCGAGTCGTCGATGATGGGCGACAGCGTGCGCTCGTTCCGGTGGCGCGCCGGCCGCGCGCTGGCGCTCCACGTGATGGAGAAGGCGCCCGAGGTGGTGTCTGGGATCGACCTCGTCGTGCCGATCCCGCACTCCCCGATCCCGGGCGCCGAGGCGTTCGCCCAGAAGCTCGAGAAGGAGCTCGCTTCCGGCGCCATCCAGTACGCTACCCCGGTCTCCAAGTACCGGTACGGCGGTCGGATCTTCATGGAGGAGACCCAGGAGGAGCGGGACAAGGCGGCGATGCTCGACTTCCGGGTCGACGCCAAGGCGGTCGCGGGCCGCAACATCTTCCTGGTCGACGACAGCATCGTCCGCGGCACCAACGCCCTCCATATCGTGCGGGCGTTGCGTGCAGCAGGGGCCGGCAAGGTGTTCTTCGGCACCCTGTGGCCGGCGGTGATCGACTCCTGCTTCCAGGGCATCAACACCCCAACCCAGGCCGAGCTGATCGCCGCGAGGTTCGGTGGCGACGCCCGTGAGATCGCGGTCGAGCTCGGCGTCGACGCGCTTCACTACCTGCCGGTCGACGTCTTCAAGGAGCTGGTGATCAAGGGGGCGCCCGCCTGCATGGCCTGCACGACCGGCCAGCGGGCGGTCAAGTTCGTGCATGCGGGGAGGGTTCTGCCGCCCCCGCCCGCCCAGGATCTGGGATCTAGGATCTAGAATCTAGAATCTGGGGTCTGGGATCCCCTCCCTCCGCGGTTCGATGAACTGGAGGGGGCGCTCATCAGGGATCCTGGGATGGGTGGCACGGGCGTACCGATGCCGCGCCAGTGGAGCCTGCCCTGAGCGAGCAGCGCAGCCGCGCCGCGAGTCGAAGGGTCACCGTTCCCGTTCCCGAGCTTCCCGCTCTGGTCAGCCGAGGCCGAGGACCTCGCGGCAGGCCGCCAGAACCACCTCGTGCAGGCGCCGGTTGGTGGCGACGATGCCGTGGCTGCGCGCGAGGTAGCGCCCCGCCGACACGTCGAGCGGCCGGCCGTCGAGGTCGGTGACCCGGCCCCCGGCCTCCTCGATGATCAGCGCGCCGGCCGCGTGGTCCCACACCTTCTCCCGGTAGTCGGTGCGGCGGGGGAGCCGGAGGTAGATCGACGCCTCGCCGCGGGCGACCACGGCGTACTTGCACTGGCTGTCGATGCGGACCGGCGGCCGGTGAATGCCGAGCCTGGCCGCGATCTCGGCCTGGACCGAGTGCGCGGCGTGCGCCGCCTCCACCGACTCGCAGAATGCTGCGCGGGCGGGGTCGGTGATGGCGTCGACGGTGATCGGCCGGTCCGCGGTCGAGCCGAGCCGGCGCTCGGTCGCGCCGCATCCGGCCTCAGCGCTGAAGATCGAGCCTTCACCCCTGGAGTGGTCAGCGGGGAGGAGCCTGGGACAGCCGAGGGCGGCGGCCGCCAGCCGGCCGCCGTCGATCAGCGCCAGCGCGACCGCGAACTGCTCGCCGCGAAGGAAGCCCTTGGTGCCGTCGACCGGGTCGAGCACCCAGTGCCGCGCGGCGCCGCCGCCGTGGTCGCCGCGGCCGAGGGCGCGCCGCATGGCGTCCGCCGTCAGGCCCGGCACCGCCAGCCGCGACAGCTCGTGCACCTGCCCGGCGAGAGCGGAGTCGGCGTCAATGGCGGTGGTGTCCTCCTCGGCGAGCAGGCCGTCGCCGGGGAAGCGCTCGGCGAGCCGGTGGCTGACCAGCACCTGGATCGCGAGGTCGGCCACCGTGACCGGCGACCGGTCGGCCTTGGTGACCGCGTCACCGGAGCTGGCGATCCGATCCTGGACCCGGCGCGCCATGGCGCAGGCCTCGACCACGACATCCAACGCAAAGCGACGCTCGGTCTCGTACATGGGGGGAGAGTGTAGCGCAGCCGGGGTGTCTGGGTCACCGCACGACGCAGACCCCCTTCCGCTTCCGCGCCCGCTTCCGCTCGCGATGGTCCCTCGGATCTGCGGATCGCCTCCGGGCCGGCGATCGGGCTCGGGAACCAGATCCGCGCGATAGCTCGGGTACCATTCGACGGGACGAAGGTCGGAATCGGGCGCGGAAGGGGAAGCGGAAGCGGGGATGGCCATGCCAGACCACAAGCCGAGAACCTTCGACTGGCGGGTCTACGCCGATGCGACCTGCGCCGGGCTCACCGCGCTGATCCCGATCCCGCTCCTCGACGCCGTCGTCGAGCGGATCTTCCGCCGGCGAATGCCCGGGGCGATCGCCCGCGCCAACGGTCGCACACTGCAGCCCGAGGACCGCGCCCGGCTTGGCAGGAGCGGCTCGGAGCTGCTGAGCCTCGCCGGGTGCCTGATGCTGCCGCTGACCGCGGTGCGCTACCTGGCCCGGGTCATCTGGCACAAGGTGATCTACGTGCTCGCGGTGGCCGACGCCGCCAGCCTGGTAAGCGCGTACTGGCACCGCGCCTACCTGCTGGAGCACATGATCCGGGCGGGCCACCTCGATGAGGGCGCGGACGCCGACTGGGCGATCCAGGTGTTCTTCAAGGCGCTGGACGAGGCGGACACCAGCCCGCTGGTTGGGCTGGCTCGGCAGATGGCGTCGACATCGCGCCGGATCGTGGGGATGCTGCTGCGGGCCGCCCGGCTGGACGACCCGGAGGTGACCCAGACCCTGGGCGAGATCCTGAGCTCGCGCTGGAACGCGGCCGAGGCCTCGTTGCACGAGGTCGCGCTGCACTACAACCGGCTTTACGTGCAGCGGCCGCCCCCCACGGACCCCTCCGTTGCGCCGCCGGCGGACGCAGCCGGTCCGGCGGCCGAGACAGGCCCCCTGGACGGCCCGCGGGCCATCGGCTAGGCTGGGCCGCACCACGAGGGAGGTTGCCGATATGCACCTGAGGATCTGGCTGCTGCTGTTGTCGCTGGCGGTTCTTGCGGGGTGTGCAGCGCCACCGCCGGCCGAGGAAGCGCCGTCCGCGACGGAGGAGTCCATGGCGGCGCCGGAGGCGAGCCCGGAGGCCGCGTCGGACGGCGTGCTCGCTGGCGAAGGCTTCGAGTCGGGGCGCTCGGAGACGCTGCAGCCGGCCGAAGCATCCTCCGACGAGCACGCAGAGTGAGTCAGCGCGTGGCGCCGACCGTGCGCCGCGGATCAAGCCACCTCCCGACGCCGGCGGCCGGCGACGCGGACCCCCGTTCGACCTCCGTCAAGGAGCTTCACGCAAGTCCGCCGCGACCCGATTGCGCGAGCACGCCGGCGCGACGGCCAGCGTGGAGCTGCCACGAGGCTGCCGAGCGCAGGCTGCCACACTGGTGCTTCCCGGCCGCGTGAAGAGCGCCGAGGCGGGCAGCCGCGAGCCGGGGTCGAGGGGGTTCCAGGCTGGGTCCGCCGGTCACTGGATGTAGCCGAGGGCGCGCAGCCGCTCTTCGGCCTGCTGGCCCGCCTTCAGCGCCGTGCTCGAGCCGACGCCGCCTTCGGTGGCGATGAGCCAACGCTCCAGCTCTGGCCGGAGCTGGTGGCCAATCCCGGGTGCCGAATCGTGGACGTCGGTCAGCTCGAGCGGGTCGAGCCTGAGGTCGAAGAGCGCCGGCACCATTTCGGCGGCGTCGAGCATGAGCTTGAATCGTCCGTCGTCGGCCGAGCGCCACTTGCCCTGGTCGCTGAAGACTACCCGAAGCTGCCGATCGGTGCCTTCGATGAGCGATCGCAGTGAGCGGCCGCTGAGCGGCAGTCCGTCATGAGGTATGCCGAGGTAGTCCAGCACCGTCGGCATGATATCCAGGTTCGCCACCGCGGTGGCGATCCGTCGACCCGACATGCCTGGGATCCGCACGATGAGCGGCACCCGCGTCGAGGTGTCGTAAAGCACGCGGCAGTGCTTGATGTGGTCACCGTGCTCCATGAACTCCTCACCGTGATCAGAGGCAAGGATAACCACGGAGTCTTTGAGCACACCGAGGCGGACCAGCTCATCCATGAGGTGGTCGAATTGCTCGTCGAAGTAGGCAATCTCCTCGTCATAGAGGTCGAGCAGCTGCGCGAGGTCGCGTTTGCTCACCTCGATGACGGGCCCGTCATCGTAGACCATCTCGGCAATCGGGTTCGGGTCGCCGCGGCTGATGAAGTCCGGACCGTCGAAGGCCCCGGCAAACCTGCGAGGATGGCTCGAGGGGGGCGCGTACGGATCGTGGGTCTCCATGAAGTGCAGGTAGAGGAAGAACGGGCCGTCGGTGCCGTCGACCCAGCGGAGAGCCTTGCCGATGAGGCACTCCGCATCGCGGAACAGGCAGCTTTCGTCGAAGACCTCAAAGCCGCGGCCGAAGCCGGCGTCCGGGTTCTCCTTGGATGGAGTCGCCCGGACGATCGGGCTTGCGGAAAACGCAGCGGTCGCGTAGCCGTTGCTCCGGAGGATCTCGGGCAGCGTCGGGGTCCCGTCGGTGATTCCCATGTAACCGTTCGGCTGGAACAGGAAGAGAGCCCCGTAACGGGAGGTCAAAAGTGAGTTTACCGACGGAAAGGTGCAGGCCGCCTGGCTGCGGGCGCGCTCGAACAGCAACGAGTCCGCGGCGAAGGAGTCGATTCCTGGGCTGGTGGGACGGAAGTAGCCGTAGCATCCCAGATGGTCGGCGCGGAGCGTGTCCACGAGGAGCAGGATCACGTTCGGCTTCTTAGCCTGGGCCGCAGGCTGGGTGGCAGTGTCTTGGCAGTCAACGCACGAGGTGAGAGAGACCGCACACCCGATCGCCGCGCACCACCGGACGCCCCATTGCAGCGAAGCCTTGAAGTACTCCGAAGTCGTCGGAGTCGTCCGTCGCCGAGCCTGACCCGCTGCAGCGACCGCCATCTCGCACCTCCATGCTCTGCAAACGCGGGCAGGATGGTCTGCGCCACCAAACGCGGAAGAGTATACGGGAACCTGGGGCGGACCAGCGGATGACGAGACTCGAGGGCGACCGTCGGTAGCGGACCCGGCTTCCATCGTGCGAACCGCAGCGATCACGAATCACCGCGCGCCGCTCACGGGAACCAGGCCCTGCGCTACCAAGAAGTCAGCGATCTGTTCGGCGGCGAGCCGGTTGCCTGCGATGTTCCAGTGGGTGTCGAGCGGCTTGTAGAGGCGCTCGGTTCGTGCCGCTTCGGAGAACGCTGGAAAGAGGTCGAGGAACGAGATTTCGCGGCCATCCAGCCGCTCGGCGAGAATCCGGTTCGGCTGGAGGTAGTCCATCTGGCCCTCGCGGTAGACCCGGTAGGTTGCCGCCAGGGTGCCCTGCAGCTCGGGGTTGAGCTGGGTCTCGTCGGGGATCAGCACGACCACCGCCGGGATGCCGCGCCGTCCACAGATTCGTGCAATCTCCTCGATCGCGCCCATGGCGCCATCCACCGCGACCGACAGCCCCTCCCATCCCACCATGTAGATCTTGGCGCGGTTACCAATGATGTCGAGGTAGGCCGGACGGCTGAGGGTCGGTGCGTCATCCCGGTAGACCAGCCGGTCGTCAGCCGGGTTCGGCTCCACCCGGTCGCTGAATCGGAATGCAAATCTCAGCAGGGAGACGACGTACGACCGCTCGTGGAGGGGACGCTCACCTTGACGGGCGTTGTAGGTGTCGATCAGATCGTTGCCGACGTAGAACGAGACCACAACCAGGTCGGGCTCGTGAGCGAAGCCCTCGTTGACGAGCAGATTGAGGTAGTCGCTGGGCGAGGTGCGGGAGATGCCCATGTTGAGCACTTCCGCCCGCACGCCTTCCTGTGCGAGACGCTCCTCGACCAGCGTGAGGTAGTTGTGCTGGTAGGGAACAACTCCAAAGGCGAAGGAGTCACCGAGGGCGACGATGCGGAACGCCTCGCCTCCCGGCTTCGAGAACTCGGTATCGTAGAAGCCGAAGGAGTTGGTGGAAAAGCCGAGAAAGCGCGAGTGCGCCTTGACCCGGAAGCGGTTGTAGGAGTCGCTGAAAAAGACATAGTTCGGGCTGATGCGGTTGTAGATCCGAAGCACGATCTCACCGAGGGCAAGCGAGATCAGGAGAATGAGCGCTGCCGTAGCGATCTTCCTGGCAGCGGGCGCGAAAGGAAGCCTGGGCATGGCGTACTTCTCCGAAGCAAGAGCTGCAGCCGGGAATTATAGACTGTATGATCGGAGTCGCCATGTCGCGCTGCCAGGTTGGAACCACGCTCGCCTCACTGGGTCTGCTGTTGTTGGTGCTGCTGCTCGCGACCTGCGGCGGTCGCGAGGGTGGGTCCGGCATCGCGCGGCTGCGGGCCGAGCTGCCGGACGAGGCGATGGGCTGGCGGGCGGCGGACCGCGGCGAGCTCTACGACCGGGAGTCGATCTTCTCGTACATCGACGGCCACGCCGAAGTCTACCTCGCGTACGGGATGCAAGGCTGCCTGGCGCGGCGGTACTCGGCTCCCTCCGGGGAGGCGGACATCGCGCTTGACGTGTTCGAGATGGCTTCCGCTGCGGATGCGTACGGCGTGTTCACCTATGACCGCGACGGCGAGAAGGTGGGCATCGGGCACGACGGACTCTACCGCTACGGCTGGCTGTCGTTCTGGAAGGGACCGTACTTCGTGTCGGTGACGGCCGAGTCGGAGAGCGCCGCCGCGCGCGAAGCGGTGCTCGCGCTCGGTCGGTCGGTCGGGGCGCTTATCGAAAGCGACGGTGCTCTCCCGTCGATTGTCGGCGAGCTGCCGCCGGGCGGGCTCGATGCGTCATCCGTGCGCTTCCTGCACAGCCAGCAGATCCTCGACACGCACCTGTACCTCGGCGAGGGCGAGGTGCTCGGGCTGGCTCCGGACACCCCGGTCGCGCTCGCCCGCTACCTGCGGGATGGGCTGAGCGCCCACCTGCTCCTGGTCGACTACCCGGACGAGGGCCGCGCCGTTCGAGCGGCGGTGGCGACTGCTGGTCGGCTGCTCGCTGGACCGCCCGGGGGCGGCCCTGCGCTTGGCCAGGATGGGCGCTGGCACGCGGTGCGCCGGCGCGACGCCCGCCTCGCGGCGGTGGTGGGGGCGGCGACCGAGGAGCTGGCTTCCGCGCTGCTCGCCGACGCGGGCTTTCCTCAAGGAGGTGGCTGATGTCCCGACGCTCGATGGTGATCACGCGCCGCGACTTCGTCCGCGTGGGCGGCGGTCTCGCCGCGGTTGGCCTGTTGGGCGCCGGCCGCCGCGATGCCGAAGGTCAGGAGCCGCCAGCGCGCAGCCGGGTCGTGCTGATCCGCCGAACGGACGCGCTCACCGACGACGGCGCTCCGGACGGCAAGGTCCTGCATGAGATGCTGAACGAGGCGGTGGTGGCCCTGCTCGAGGTCACCGAGCCGGCTGCGGGGTGGAAGCGGTTGATCCGCCCCAGCGACGTCGTCGGCATCAAGAGCAACGTCTGGCGCAATCTGCCGACGCCGCCGGGCCTCGAGGAGGCGATCCGCGCCGAGGTCATCGGCGCCGGCGTGGCGCCCGGCGAGGTGGCGGTCGACGACCGCGGCGTCCTCGACAACCCGGTCTTCAAGCGCGCGACCGCCTTCATCAACGTCCGGCCGATGCGGACCCACCACTGGTCGGGCCTCGGCACCTGCCTGAAGAACATGATTATGTTCGTGCCCCGGCCGGCCGACTACCACGGCGATGCCTGCGCCTCGCTGGGCGCGATCTGGAAGCTGCCGGAGCTCGAAGGCAAGGTCCGGCTCAACATCCTGGTCATGCTGACGCCGCAGTTCCACGGGGTCGGACCGCACAGCTTCTCGCCCGCCTTCGTCTGGCCGTACAAGGGGCTGCTGGTCGGCACCGATCCGGTCGCCGTCGACGCCACCGGGGCGCGGATCATCGAGGCGAAGCGCCGCGAGCACTTCGGCGAGGAGCGGCCGATCAGCCCGCCGCCCCACCACATCCAGATCGCCGACACCCGCTACGGGCTCGGGGTCAGCGACCCGCAGCGCATCGACCTGGTGCGCCTCGGCTGGATGGAAGGCTCGCTGATCTGATTGCGGTGTTGTAGCGCAGCCTTCCAGGCTGCAGATCGCTTCGAGAGATGCAGGCAGGATGCCTGCGCTACCGAGTCGCCACCGGCTCGGGGGCCTCGACCATGGCAAATGCCTGCTCGAAGTCGGCGATCAGGTCGTCGACGTCCTCGCAACCGATCGAGACCCGGACCAGGCCATCGGTGATGCCGGCGGCCAGCCGGTGCTTCCGGGACATGGCGGCGTGGGTCATGCTCGCCGGGTGCTGGATGAGGGTCTCGATCCCGCCGAGCGACACCGCCAGGGTCATCAGCTCGACCGAGTCGAGCAGGCGCGAGCCGCCGTCGACGCCGCCCACGACCTCGAACGAGATCAGCGAGCCGGCGCCGTCCATCTGGCGTCGCGCGAGCTCGTGCTGGGGGTGGCTGGACAGGCCCGGGTAGCGGACCCACTCGACCTTCGGGTGGCGCTCGAGAAACGCCGCGATGCGGGCGGCGTTGTCCTGGGCGGTGCGCACCCGCATGCCGAGGGTGCGCAGGCCGCGCAGCGCCAGCCACGCCTGGTGGGGGTCCATGCACGCGCCGAGGTAGGAGTGGACCGGCCGGATGCGGTCGACGAGCTCCTGCGAGGCGGGAACGATCATGCCGGCGACGACGTCGGTGTGGCCGTTGATGAACTTGGTCATCGAGTGCATGACCAGGTCGGCGCCCAGCGCGAGCGGCCGCTGCAGGATCGGAGTCCCGAAGGTGTTGTCGACCATCAGCAGCGCGCCGTGGTCGTGCGCGATGTCGGCGATCGCGGCGATGTCGGAAAGGACGATGGTCGGGTTGGCGGGGGTCTCGATGAAGATCAGCCGTGTCTCCGGCCGCAGCGCCTCGCGCACTGCGTCGAGATCCGAGCTGTCGACGAAGTCCGACATGACGCCGAACCGGGCGAAGTCCCGCTCCATGACCACCCGGGAGGGGCCATACACCGACGAGGTGCCGATGAGGTGGTCGCCGGCATTGAGGAGCGCGAAGCTCACGGTGCACAGCGCAGCCATGCCCGAGGAGGTGGCGAGCCCGCCGGCGCCGCCCTCGAGCTCGGCCACCGCCTCCTCGAGCCGGGCGATGGTCGGGTTGCCCATGCGGGTGTAGATGTAACCGTCCTCGTCGCCGGCGAAGCGCGCCGCGCCCTGATGGCAGTCGGCGAAGGCGAAGGTCGAGGTCTGGTAGATGGGCGGCGCGACTGCGCCGGTCGCAGGGTCGGGGTGCGCCCCAGCGTGGATCGTGCGCGTGTTGAGTCCCAACGGCTTGCGGTGCTGGTCCATGGTCGTTCCTCCGGCCCGGCGCGGATTGTAGCTGCTTTCGACAAGCCGCGGAAGTTGAGTCATTTGCGGCTCCGATACCGGAAGCGGAGAGTGTTCTCCGGCGCCGCCGATCCAGTATCATCAGCGGTGGAAGGAGGGGCACGTGGCGGACGAAGGCCTGCGCGTCGTGATGGTGGCGAGCGAGGCGGTCCCCTTCGCCAAGGCCGGCGGGCTGGGGGACATGGTGGGCGCCCTCGCCGATGCTTTGGCTCGGCTCGGCCATGACGTCCGCGTCGTGCTGCCGCGCTACTACGGCATCGATCCCGGCCGGCTGCGGAAGGTTGGCGGGCCACTCGGCGTGCCGCTCGGGGGCGGCGAGGAGTGGTGCGCGGTGTACGAGGGCCGCACGCCGGGAGCCGGCGTGCCGGTCTACCTGCTCGACCACGCGGGGCTGTACGGCCGTGACGGGATCTACGGTACGCGGAGCGAGCCCGACTTCCGGGACAACCTGCGCCGCTTCGCGCTGCTGTGTCGCGGTGCGCTCCAGCTCGTCAAGGCGCTCGACTGGGTGCCGCACGTTGTCCACGCCCACGATTGGCCGGGGGCGCTGGCGCCCGTGTACCTCAACACGGTCGAGCGCTTCGGTGCCTTCGCCGCGACTGGCAGCGTGCTCAGCATCCACAATCTCGGCTACCAGGGGGTCTTCGACAAGGCGCATTACCCGGCGGCCGGACTGCCCTGGCAGCTTTTTCACGGGGCCGGTTTCGAGTTCTTCGACCGCGTCAACCTGCTGCAGGCGGGCCTGCGCGCCGCTGACGTCCTGACCACCGTCTCGCCGACCTACGCCGCGGAGATCCAGACACCGGCGTTCGGCCACCGACTGGACGGCCTGCTGCGCCACCGGCGCAGCGACCTGTTCGGCGTCCTCAACGGCATGGACTACGCGGAGTGGAACCCGGCAAACGACGCCTACCTCGCCGCCACCTACACCGACCGCGCTTTCAAACGCGGCAAGTCACGGAACAAGGCGGCGCTCCAGGAGGCCTTCGGGCTCCCGGCGGACTCCGCCGTCCCGCTCTATGGCATGGTCAGTCGGCTCGTCGACCAGAAGGGCTTCGGGGCGCTGTGCGGCCCGGCCCACGGCAGCCTCGCCTGGATGTGCGCCAACTTCGACCTCCAGCTCGCGATCCTCGGGACCGGCGAGGCGTGGTGCGAGCGCGAGCTGACCTCGCTCGCCGAGCGCTTCCCGAACCTCGCGGTGCACATCGGCTTCGACGAGCGGCTCGCGCACCTGGTGCAGGCCGGCAGCGACTTCTTCCTGATGCCGAGCGCCTACGAACCGTGCGGCCTCGCCCAGATGTACGCGCTGCGCTACGGCACGCTGCCGATCGTCCGCCGCACCGGCGGCCTGGCCGACACCGTTGTCAACTACGACCAGGCCACCGGTGATGGCACCGGCTTCCTCTTCGACAGCCTGACCCCGGCGGCCATCTACGACACCGTCGGCTGGTCGTTGTGGGCGTGGCACAACCGGCCGCACCACCTCGACGCGATGCGCAAGCGGGGGATGAAGGTCCGCTTCTCGTGGGCCGACGCCGCCCAGCGCTACGGCGAGATCTACCAGGGTGCGATCGACCGGCGGCTCGGCCGGGTGCCGCGGACCTAGGGGTTCGTACCGCATTGGCCTTTTCGGCGGGCATGCTTGACCGAAGCGTTGTCAGGCGGCCACTGCGGCACGAACTCCCTGGGATGCGCGCAGCGCATCCCGAGGAGAGTGTGGGGCAGAGGCCGACCACAACGAATTCATCAGGAGCGCGCACAGGGGCCTCGGCCGTGAACGCTCGTGCGCTACACTCCCCACGATGGGCAGCCGCCGCGTGACCGTGATCGTCGTGCTCGCGATCGCCGTGACCCTCGGCGCGTGGCTGGTCCGCTACTTCTCGGCCGAGCAGGTGATCCGACGTCAGATCGCGGACGCGGTGGAGTCCTTCGAGAACGAGCAGCTGCTCGGCGTTGCCACGGTCCTCTCGCGCTCCTACCACGACCCCTGGGGCCTGAGCTACGAGACCGTCCTCGGCAACCTGCAGGAGGTGATGGACACCTTCTCGGGGCTGCAGGTCGACCTCGAGCCGCCGATCGTCGAGGTCGACGGCGAGCAGGCGCGGGTCAGCCTGCGCTTCGTGCTCTGGGGCACCGCCGATGGCGAGCGCGGCTACGTGGTCGGCAGCTCGTCCGAACCGGTCACCACCACCGAGCTGTGGCGCAAGGAGCTGCCGGGCTGGCGGGTGGTGACGACCGAGACCCTCGACATCCCGGAGCTGCGGGACGAGCTCGACGCGATGAGGTCGCGTTAGGAGTTCTTGCCGCATTGGCCTTTCGGCGGGCGTGGTGGACCGTAGGGTTGTCAGACGGCCACTGCGGCACGAACTCCTCGGGATGCGCACAGCGCATCCAGATAGGAGCGTGTGGGGCAGAGGCCAACCAAGACGCCCTCATCAGAATCGCCCACAGGGGCCTATGCCCCACACGCTCCTAACCCCTGACCCCTTCCGCCACGACCGTGCGCACGACTCCCGCCGCCCGCTCGGCATCGGCCATCGTGATGTGGTAGTGGGTCACCATCCGCACCAAGTTGGCGCCGAGCGCGTGCACGAGAACGCCGCGGTTGCGAAGGCGGTCGGCGAGGCCGGCGGCGGTCAGCCTCGTGCTCGCGGCGAGCCCGAAGCAGAGGATGTTGGTCTCGACCGTTGCCAGGTCGAGCTCGATGCCGGGGATCTCGGCCAGCAGCTCGGCAAGGCGGCGGGCGGTCGCGTGGTCGTCGGCCAGCCGCGGCAGCACCTCGTCCAGGGACACCAGGCCGGCCGCGGCCAGCACCCCGGCCTGCCGCATGCCGCCGCCCAGCATCTTGCGGACCCCTCGTGCCGCGGCGATGAGCTCGCGGTCGCCGATCAGCAGCGAGCCGACCGGCGCGCCGAGGCCCTTGGAGAGGCAGAACATGACCGTGTCGCAGCCGCGGGCGAGGCGGGCGGCGGGGACGCCGGTGGCAACCGCGGCGTTGTGGATGCGCGCGCCGTCGAGGTGCACCGGCAGCCCGAGCTCGCCGGCGGTCGCCACCAGGTCGTCCATGCGCGACGGGGGCACCACCCGTCCTCCGGCCAGGTTGTGGGTGTTCTCCAGCACGACCATGCAGCTGGTGTTGGTGTAGCCGCCCGGTGCCCGGTATGCGGCCCGCAGCTGGTCGGGATGGAGGATGCCGTCGGCGGTCTCGACCGGGCGCGGCAGGACGCCCGAGATGGCGGCCATGGCGCCGAGCTCGTAGTTGAAGGTGTGGCACCGGGCCTCGCCGATTACTTCGCAGCCCCGGCGGGACAGCAGATTGACGGCGATCTGGTTGGCCATCGTGCCGGACGGCACGAGCAGCGCCGCCTCCCGCTCCATCAGTGCGGCGGCGCGCTCCTCGAGGCGGTTGATGGTGGGGTCCTCGCCGTACACGTCGTCGCCGACCTCGGCGCGTGCCATGGCCCGTCGCATGGAGGGGGTGGGCTGTGTTACCGTATCGGACCGAAGATCGATGTTGGACTCCATGGGGGCCATTGTACCCGGGCCTCCACTGACGGACTCGGAGAGCGACGCGAGGAAACGGGCTGATGGCGAGGGAGAGGTCAGACAAGATCTTCGTCTTCCCGCGGTGGACCTGGGTGCTCCGTCCAGGCTTCGCGGCGGCAGTCGCTGGCGGCGTGCTCTACGCCGGCCTGATCGTGTGGCTTGGCTTCTCGCCGAAGACCACCGACGTCGGCTACGCCCCCGAACAGCCGGTTCCGTACAGCCACGCGCTGCACGTGGGCCAGCTCGGCATCGACTGCCGCTACTGCCACAACACGGTGGAGCAGGCGGCCCATGCCGCGGTGCCGCCGACCCAGACCTGCATGAACTGCCACGCGATGGTCCGCAAGGAGTCGGAGAAGCTGATCGAGGTCCGCTCGAGCTACGCGAGCGGGATGCCGATCGGCTGGGTCCGGGTCCACGACCTGCCGGATTACGCTTACTTCAATCACAGCGCGCACGTGCGGCGCGGCATCGGCTGCGTGTCCTGCCACGGCCGCATCGATTCGATGGAGGTCGTCTTCCAGTCCGCGCCGCTCAGCATGGGCTGGTGCCTGGACTGTCATCGCAACCCGGAGCGCCACCTGCGGCCGGTCGAGTTCGTCTTCCAGCTCGACTGGGTTCCCGAGGAGGACCAGCTGGTGCTCGGCCGGCGGCTCCGTGAGGCCGGCGACATCAATCCACCTGTGGACTGCAACACATGCCATCGTTGATCAACGAAACCGGCCCCGTGTACTGGCGCAGCCTCGACGAGCTGGCGCGCACTCCCGAGTTTGCGGAGGCGGTGCGGCGCGAGTTCCCCGATGACGAGTGGGACCGGCTGCCGGCGGCGACCCGCCGCCAGTTCCTCCAGGTCATGGGCGCGTCGCTGGCCTTCGCCGGCCTGACCGCCTGCCGGTGGCCCAGGGAGGAGATCGTCCCCTTCGCACACCGCCCTGAGGATCGGGTCCCGGGCGTTCCCCAGCACTTCGCAACCTCGATCGAGCTCGGTGGTGTGGCGCTCGGCGCGCTCGTGACGTCCTACGACGGCCGCCCGATCAAGGCCGAGGGCAGCCCGGAGCACCCGGACAGCCTGGGCTCGCTGTCGGCTATCGCCCAGGCCAGCGTGCTCGGCCTCTACGACCCGGACCGCAGCCGCCAGGTCGTCCTGCGCGCCGGCGGCCAGGAGTACGCCAAGAGCTGGGACGAGTTCGCGGACGATCTGGCAGGACAGGTGACCGGCTCCGGCGACGGCCTCGCCGTGCTCTCCCAGGCGTCGTCGTCCCCGAGCCTCGGCCGGCTGCGCGAGCGCCTGCTCGCGGCGCGGCCCGCGGCGTCCTGGTACGAGTACGAGGCGGTGTCCTTCGACAGCGAGCGGGACGGCCTGCGCACGGCTTTCGGCCGGCCGCTGCGCGTCCTTCCTCACCTCGACCGCGCGCACGTGGTGGCCTGCTTCGACGCCGACCCGCTGTTCGAGCACCCGGCGGCGCTGCGCCTCTCCCGGGGCTTCGCCGCGTCGCGCGACCCCCACCGGCCCGGCGGCATGAGCCGGCTCTACGTCGTGGAGCCGGGCTACTCCCTCACCGGCGGTCGCGCCGACCACCGGCTGGCGGTGCCGGCATCGCAGGTCGTGGGCGTGCTGGCAGCGCTGGTCTCGGCGGTGATGGTGCGGCTCGGGCTGCCGCTGCCGGCGGCCGTGGCCGAGGCTGGCGCCGGCCCCTCGCCCGACACCTTCCTCGCGAACCTGGCCGGCGATCTGCTGGCGCACCGGGGAGCGGGGGCAGTCCTGGTCGGACCCCGCCAGGACCCGCTGGCCCACGCCCTGGCCGCGGCGCTCAACGCCGTGCTCGACAACGCGGGCAGCGTGGTCAGCTACCACGAGCTCGCCGACCCGGACCGTCCGAGCCACCTGGCGGCGATCGGCGAGCTGTCTTCGCGGATCGCCGCCGGCTCCGTGAAGACCCTGGTCATCCTGGGGGGGAACCCGGCCTACGACGCGCCGGCCGACCTCCGCTTCGCGGAGCTGCTCGGTCGGGTGCCGAACGCGGTGCATCTCAGCCTCTACGACGACGAGACCTCGCGCGCCTGCCGCTGGCACCTGCCGCAGGCCCACCCGCTCGAGGCCTGGGGCGACGGCCGCGCCTGGGACGGCACCCTGACCCTGCAGCAGCCGCTGATCGAGCCGCTGTACGGCGGGCGGTCGCCTATCGAGCTGGTTGCGGCCCTGCTCGACCCGGTGCCGGCGCGCGGTTGGGAGATCGTCCGTGACACGGTGCGGGCGGTCGCTCCGGCCGTGGACTTCGAGGTGTACTGGCGGCGCTGCCTGCACAACGGGCTGGTCGCGGGGACCACGGCGCCGGCGGCGGCGCGCCAGCTCGACCTCGAGGCAGTCTCCCGGCTCGCGCTCGCTCACGAGCCGCCGCCGGCTCCGACTGCGAACGCGCTCGAGCTGGTGCTGATGCCCGACTCCAAGGTCTACGACGGCCGTTTCGCCAACAACGGCTGGCTTCAGGAGCTGCCGGACGCCGTCACCAAGATCACCTGGGGCAACGCACTGCTGCTGTCGCCAACCACCGCCCGTGAGCTCGGCGTGGCGCAGGGGGATGTCGTCGCGGTGAGCGCCCGCGGCGCTTCGGTCGAGGCGCCGGTTGACGTGCTGCCGGGGCTCGCGCGCTTCACGGCCCTGCTCTCTCTCGGCTACGGCAGGGCGGCGGCCGGCGCTGTGGGCAACGGCATCGGTGCCGACGCCTATCCGCTGCGCACCTCGGCCCGGCCGTCGGTCATCCCGGGCGTGACCGTGCGTCGGCTCGGCCGCCGCGACCGACTCGCCTGCACCCAGGACCACCACGCCATCGACACCATCGGCTTCGGCGAGCGCAACCGGCGGGTCGCCAACCTGGTGCGCGAGGCGAGCCTGGGCGCGTACCTCGAGGACCCCGAGATCTTCCACCACATGGACCACCATCCACCGCTGACCCAGCTGTGGAAGGAGGGGGCCTACGAGGGCGAGCAGTGGGGGATGGCGATCGACCTCAACGCCTGCACCGGCTGCAACGCGTGCGTCGTCGCCTGCCACGCCGAGAACAACATCCCGCTGGTCGGCCGCGAGCAGGTGATCCGCCAGCGCGAGATGCACTGGCTCCGTATCGACCGCTACTTCCGGACCCCCCGGGGGGTGGCGCCGGAGGAGGTCGAGGACGCGGCGATGGTCTTCCAGCCGGTGGCCTGCGTGCACTGCGAGAACGCGCCCTGCGAGCAGGTCTGCCCGGTGGCGGCGACCCAGCACACCCGCGACGGCCTCAATGCCATGGCCTACAACCGCTGCGTCGGCACCCGCTACTGCTCGAACAACTGCCCCTACAAGGTCCGCCGCTTTAACTTCTTCAACTACCGCAAGCGGATGCCGGACATCGCCAAGATGCAGCTCAACCCCGAGGTCACGGTGCGCAGCCGGGGCGTCATGGAGAAGTGCACCTACTGCATCCAGCGCATCGAAAAGGTGCGGATCGCGGCCGGCAACGAGCGGCGCCCGATCCGCGACGGCGAGATCGTGCCGGCCTGCGCCCAGACCTGCCCGACCCGGGCGATCCACTTCGGCAACCTCAACGACCCGGCCAGCGAGGTCTCGCGGCTGAGCGGCGACCACCGCAGCTACGCGACCCTGGCCGAGCTCAACATCCGGCCGCGCACCCGGTACCTGGCGCGCCTGTCGAACCCGGCCGCGCCGGCGGATGACGCCCACGCGGCCGGCGGCGACCACGGGAAGGAGACGGCCTGAGCCATGAGCGCCACCACCGTCGACACCCGCGCGCTCCTCGACAACACCACCGATGATCCGCGGCGCCGCGCGCCGCTGGTGCTGAACCACACCGAGTTCGGCTTCGTCACCGACACCGTCTGCGGCGTGGTCGAGCGGCCGACGCCGCGCGCCTGGTACTTCGCCTTCGCCGCCGCCCTCACCATGACGGGCGTGCTGCTCTCGATGATCGCCTACCTGGTGACCACCGGCGTCGGCGTGTGGGGGCTCCAGGTGCCGGTCGGGTGGGGCTTCGACATCGTCAACTTCGTGTTCTGGGTCGGCATCGGGCACGCCGGCACGCTGATCTCGGCGATCCTCTTCCTGCTGCGCCAGAAGTGGCGCACCAGCATCAACCGCTTCGCCGAGGGCATGACCATCTTCGCCGTGGTCTGCGCGGGGATCTTCCCGGGCATCCACGTCGGCAGGATGTGGGTCGTCTACTGGCTCTTCCCGGTCCCGAACCAGATGCAGATGTGGCCCAACTTCCGCTCGCCGCTGCTCTGGGACGTGTTCGCGGTCGGCACCTACGCGACGGTCTCGCTGCTGTTCTGGTACATGGGGATGATCCCAGACCTGGCGACCCTGCGCGACCGCGCCACGACCCGGCTGCGCTGGTTCATCTACGGCGTGCTCAGCCTGGGATGGCGGTCGTCGAACCGCCACTGGCACCGCTTCGAGATGGCCTACCTGCTGCTGGCCGCGCTGGCGACCCCGCTGGTGCTGTCGGTGCACTCGGTGGTCAGCTTCGACTTCGCGGTCTCGATCATCCCCGGCTGGCACACCACGATCTTCCCGCCATACTTCGTGGCCGGCGCCATCTTCTCGGGCTTCGCGATGGTGGTGACCCTGGTGATCCCGACCCGGCACTTCTTCAAGCTCCAGGAGATCATCACCCTGCGTCACCTCGAGAACATGTCGAAGATCATGCTCGCCACCGGCATGATGGTCGGCCTGGCGTACTCGACGGAGTTCTTCATCGCCTGGTACTCGGGCAACGCCTACGAGTCGTTCACCTTCCTCAACCGCGCCTTCGGCCCCTACGCCTGGGCCTACTGGATCATGGTGACCTGCAACGTCGTCGTGCCCCAGATCTTCTGGTCGAAGCGGATGCGGACCAACCTGGTGGTGATGTGGGTCGCCTCGATCCTGATCAACGTCGGCATGTGGTTCGAGCGCTTCGTCATCGTCGTCTCGTCGCTGAACCGCGACTACCTGCCGTCGAGCTGGGGTTACTACAAGCCGACGATCATCGACCTTCTCACCTTCGCCGGCAGCTTCGGCCTGTTCTTCACCCTGTTCCTGCTGTTCGTCCGCTTCCTGCCGATCGTCGGCATGGCCGAGGTCAAGGGCGTGATGCCGGCCGCGCTCCACGGCGAGCCGGGCCACGGCGACTACCACGGCGACGTGGTGGAGCGGGTGCGTCGCCGCGGAGGTGCCCGATGAGCCGGCACCAGACACATCCGGAAGCCGGCGGCTCGTACGGTTACCTGGTGGCCTTCGACAGCGTGGAGCAGCTGCTCCAGGCCGCCGCCAGGGTGCGGGATGCCGGCTACACTCGCTGGGACGCGCACACCCCGTTCGTGGTCCACGGCCTCGACGAGGCGATGGGGATCCGGCCGACGATCCTGCCCTACCTGGTGTTCGCGGGCGGCCTGACCGGGACCACCTGCGGCATCCTGCTGCAGTGGTTCACCAACGCCCACGACTACCCGTTCCTGATCTCGGGCAAGCCGATCTTCAGCCTGCCCGCCAACATCCCGGTGGCGTTCGAGATGACGATCCTGTTCGCGGCCCTCACCGCGCTCGTCGGCATGCTGGCCCTCAACCTGCTGCCCCAGCTCGCCCACCCGCTGCACGCGAGCCGCGCCTTCAAGCGAGTGACCGACGACCGCTTCTTCATCAGCATCGAAGCGCGCGACCCGATCTTCGATCCGGTGGCGACCAGGGAGCTGCTCGAGTCGCTCGGCGGCTCGGCGGTGGAGGAGGTGCCAGGGTGAGAATCCCGCGCTGGCTGACCTACCTCGTGGTCGTGACGGTGGTGCTGTCGTGGGTGCCGCTGGCGCTGATCGCGCGCGCGCGCCAGGTCAAGAGCGCCAAGCCCCGGATCCACGTCGTGCCGGACATGGACAACCAGCCGAAGTTCAGGCCGCAGTCGCGCAACCGCCTGTTCGCCGACCGCCGGGCGATGCGGCCCCCGGTCGAGGGCGCGGTGGCGCGGGGCGAGCTGCGCGAGGACGACGGGCTGTACCGGGGCGCTGTCGGGGGGGCGTGGGTCGAGCAGATCCCGGTGCCGGTGACCGACCAGCTGCTGCGCCGCGGCCGCGAGCGCTACGACATCTACTGCTCGCCCTGCCACGGGCTCGCCGGCTCCGGCGACGGCATGGTGGCGAAGCGCGCCGACGCGCTGCAGGAGGGCACCTGGACGCCGCCGGCGTCCTTCCACACCGAGCTGGTCCGGGGCCGCCCGGTGGGCCATCTCTACAACTCGATCACCAACGGCATCCGCAGCATGCCGGCGTACGGCCCGCAGATCGCGGTCGAGGACCGCTGGGCGATCGTCGCCTACCTGCGGGCGCTGCAGCGCAGCCAGCGCGCGACCGTTGAGGACGTGCCGCCGGAGCTGCGCGCGCAGCTGCGGTAGGGATGCGAGCGCGATGACGGCTGACGTTGCCCCGACCGCCTCCGCGCCCGGGCCGCCGCGCGCGGCGGCGAGTGCGCACAGGCGAGGAGCTCATGAAGCAGGTTGCAGACATCACCACCGAGGTGCGCCGCCTCGACCCCGCGCTGCCGCTCTGGCTGGGGGTCGGAGCCGCCACTGCGGCCGTCGGCATCGCCGGGGCGGTTGCCCTGGCCTCGACCCAGGAGCATGGCTGGGGGCGCCTGCTCGAGACCTACCTGGTGAGCTTCGCGCTGTTCCTGGCGCTCACCCTGGGCGCCCTGTTCTTCGTCATGCTGCAGCACATCACCCGCGCCGGGTGGTCGGTGGTGGTGCGGCGCATCGCCGAGGCGATCGCCTGCAACGCCTGGCTGATGGCGGTCCTGGCGATCCCGGTGGTGCTCGGCATGGACCACCTCTACCACTGGTCGCACCTCGAGGCGGCGGCGCACGACCCGGTCCTCGCCGGCAAGACCGGCTTCCTCAACCCGACCTTCTTCGTCATCCGGCTGGCGATCTACTTCGTGATCTGGGGGGCGCTCGCGTGGTTCTTCCACCGCACCTCCGTCCGCCAGGACACAACCTTGGATCCCAAGCTGACGGTGCGCATGGAGCGCGCCGCGGGGCCGGGCCTGGTGCTGTTCGCGCTGAGCGCCAACTTCGCCGCCTTCGACCTGCTGATGTCGCTCGACCCGCACTGGTTCAGCACCATCTTCGGCGTCTACTACTTTGCGGTCAGCGTGGTCACCTTTTTCGCGGTGATGCCGAAGATCCTGGTCAGCCTGCAGTGGAAAGGCGTGCTGGGCCGGGCGGTGACGGTCGAGCACTTCCACGATCTCGGCAAGCTGCTGTTTCGCGTTCAACGTCTTCTGGGCCTACATCGCGTTTTCCCAGTACATGCTGATCTGGTACGGCAACATCCCGGAGGAGACCCAGTGGTACCTGAAGCGGCAGACCGGGGACTGGGCCTGGGTGAGCCTTGCCCTCCTGGTCTTCCACTTCATCATCCCGTTCCTGGTGCTCGTGTCGCGCGCCGTGAAGCGTCGGCCCCGGCTGCTCGCCTTCACCGGCAGCTACATGGTCGTGATGTGCTGGCTCGACCTCTACTGGCTGGTCATCCCGGAGTTCAGCCCCGGTGTGGTGCGCTTCGGCCTGATCGACGTCTTCTGCTTCCTGGGCGTGGCGGGCGTGTACACGCTGGCGCTCGCGTACCGGCTCAAGCGGCACTCGCTGGTCGCGGAGGGCGACCCGAGGCTCCAGGAATCGATGGCCTTCCACACCGCCTAGGGACGGGAGCGAGTTGACCATGAGATACGACGACCCCGACGTTCCGGCCTCGGCGGTGGTAGGCGTTGTCAGCGCCATCCTGCTGTTCGTGGCCGTTGTCGCCCTGCAGGCGCTGTTCTTCCGCATGCAGGAAGGCGAGCGCAGCCGCAAGGTCTACGAGCAGCCGTACGAGGCGCTGCAGAAGCTCGACGCCGACCAGCTCGGGACCCTGACCAGCTACGGCTGGGCCGACCAGCAGCAGGGCGTCACCCGGATCCCGATCGAGCGCGCGATGACCCTCGTGGTGGAAGAGTCAAATGCCCCCTGATATCTCTATTTCTTCAATATCGATTCCCGGTGCCAGGAGCGTGTGGGGCATAGGCCCCTCGGCGCACGCGGGTCGTAGGCCTCTGGGTGTGTGTGACGCGTCGCGGTCGCTGGCTGGCCCACGCCCCGCGCGCGCCGAGCAGGATGCGCTGCGCGCATCCTCACGAGTTCACGCCGCGGTAGCCGCCTGACAACCCTTCGGTGAACCACCTCCGCCGAAAAGGCCGATGCGGTGCGAATTGTCATCGCCTCGCAACTGAACGTCGATGACAGTTCGAAGATCGTGACTCCGGGCGACGCCTTGGTCCCACTCGGTTGCGACCCGTTAGCTTCCTCTGATATCGAATTCCGGCCTCGGAACCGCGAGCTCGGCAAGCCGCTGACCGGAGCGGTGTGCTCGCGGATCGGAGGCCGGAACTCGATCTACTCGTAGCGCAGCGCGTCGATCGGGTCGAGCGCCGCCGCCTTGGCGGCCGGGTAGGTGCCGAAGAAGACCCCGACCAGCGCCGCGAAGCCGAAGCCGATGGCGACCGCCCACATCGGCACGTGGGCCGGCGGGAAGCCCGGGATGGCCTTGGCGCCGACGATGCCGAGCCCCCAGCCGCCGAGCACGCCGATCAGGCCGCCGAACAGCGACAGGGTCACCGCCTCGATCAGGAACTGCACCAGGATGTCGGACTTGCGGGCGCCGACCGCCTTGCGGACGCCGATCTCGCGGGTCCGCTCGGTGACCGAGACCAGCATGATGTTCATGATGCCGATGCCGCCGACCAGCAGGGCGATGCTGACCACGCCGGCGACCACGCTGGTGATCGTGCCCAGGATCGAGCCGGTGGTCTCCAGGATCTCCTCCTGGAGCACCACCCGGAAGTCGTCCTCGGTGCCCTCCGCGATGCGGTGGCGGTCGCGCAGCACCTCGGTGATCTGGTCCTTGGCGAGGGCGACGGCTCGGCGCTGGTCGCCTGGAAGTCGAGGATCAGCCGCTTGAACGACTCGTAGCCGTAGAGGTCGCGCGCGGTCGTGATCGGGATCAGCAGCAGGTCATCCCGGCTCTGGCCGAAGATCTCGCCCATCTCCTGCATCACGCCGACCACGGTGAAGGTGGCCTGGCCGACGATGATCTCCTTGCCCAGCGGTTCGTCGCCGAGCTCGAGCTCGTCGATGATGTCGCGGCCGATGATGCACACCCGGGCCCGGCGGTCGAGGTCGAGCTGGGAGAAGAAGCGGCCGCGGTCGACCCAGTGGTTGTTGACCTCCTGGTGGGAGGCGCCGACCCCGAGCATGGTCGTCGCGTGGCGCTGGTCGCTGAAGCGCAGCTGCTCGCCGCGGAAGAAGATCGGGTTGAAGTACTCGAGCGCGGTTGCCCGCTCGAAGATCGCGAGGCCGTCCTCGTAGGTCAGCACCACCTCGCGGCCCGCGAGGTCGGGGTTGGTCTCGTCCTCGCGCCAGTGCACCCGGATGTAGGCCGCGCCGACGCCCTCGAGCTGGGTCGCGATCACGTAGTTGAGGCCCTGCACGATCGAGACCACCGCGATCACCGCCGCGACGCCGATGATGATCCCGAGCGTGGTCAGCAGCGAGCGCATCTTGTTGGCACGGATGGCCGCCAGCGCGATGCGGAAGTTGTCCCAGATCATGGGCCCGCCCCCCGCGGCTCCCGGCGCACGTCCGAGACCACGCGGCCGTCGAGCAGGCGCACGACGCGGCTGGCGTGGGCGGCGATGTCCTCCTCATGGGTGACGACCACGATCGTGTTCCCGGACCGGTTCAGCTCGTCGAACAGCACCATCATCTCGCTCGAGGTGCGCGAGTCGAGGTTGCCGGTCGGCTCGTCGGCGAGCAGGATCGACGGGCGGTTGACGAGGGCCCGCGCCACCGCGACCCGCTGCCGCTGTCCGCCCGAGAGCTCGTTGGGCTGGTGCTTGACGCGGTCGCCGAGGCCGACCTGCTCGAGGGCCTGGCGGGCCAGCGCGCGCCGTTTCGACGACGCCATCCTGGCGTAGATCAGCGGCAGCTCCACGTTGGCGAGCGCGGTGGCTCGCGGCAGCAGGTTGAAGGTCTGGAAGACGAAGCCGATCTCGCGGTTGCGGATGCGCGCGAGCTCGGAGTCGTCGAGCCCGGAGACGCCCTGACCGTTGAGCACATACTCGCCCGAGGTTGGGGTGTCGAGGCAGCCGATCAGGTTCATCAGCGTCGACTTGCCGGAGCCGGACGGCCCCATGATGGCGAGGTAGTCGCCGCGCTCGACCTCGAGATCGACGCCGTCGAGCGCGCGCACCTCGGCGTCGCCCATCTGGTAGATCTTGCGCAGGTCGCGGATGACAATCAGCATCAGTCCACCGTCACCTCGACCTCGCCGCCCTCCTCGTCCTCCTCCTCGTCCTTCGCCTCGGCGATCTTGACCGCGTCGCCGCTGTGCAGGTTCTTGAGGGTGCGGTAGGGCCCGATCACGACCTCGTCGCCCCCCTGGAGGCCATCCTTGATCTCCACCCACAGCTCGTCCGAGATGCCGGTGGTGACGGTGTGGGCCTGCGCCTTGTCGTCCTCCACCCGGTAGACCACGTCCTTCTTGTCGATCCCCTTGGCGCTGCTGCCCTTGAGCTCCTTGCCGTCCTCGCCGAGGGCGCGCTTGACCACCGCCTGGATCGGCACGGTCAGCGCCTGCTCGCTGGTGGCGGTCAGGATGGCGACCTTGGCGGTCATCGCCGGCCGCAGGTTGGGATGGGGGTCGTCGAGCGCGACCTTGACCCGGAAGCGGATGGTCCCCAGCGCCGCGTCCTTGCGGCCGGAGGTGGCGATCTCGGCGACCCGTCCGCGCTGCAGGTCCGTGCCGAGCGCATCGACTGTCACCTCGGCCTGCTGGCCGAGCGCCACGTCGACCACGTCGACCTCGCTGACCTCGACCTCGGCGAGCAGGGTCGACATGTCGGCCACGGTCATGATCACCGAGCCGGGCAGGTTCGTGGAGCCGGGCACGACGGTCTCGCCCTTCTCGGCGTCGAGCTGGATGACGATGCCGTCCATCGGAGAGCGGATGGTCGTCCGGGCGAGGTCGTCCTCGGCGCGCTGCAGCGCCGACCGGGACTGTTCGATCGCCTGCCGCTGGGCGTCGATCTGGACCCGCGCGGTGTCGACCGCGAGCTGGGCCGCGTCCAACGCCTCCTGGCTGACCAGCTCTTGCACCTGCAGCTCGCGGACCCGGCGCAGGTTGCGCTCGGCGTCCTCGAGCTGGATCTCGACCCCGCGGACCGAAACCTCAGCCTGGCGCAGCGCCGCGCGCGCCTGGTTGCGGGCCGACTCGTAGAGGTCGCGCTCGATCTGGACCAGGAGCTGGCCGGCCTGCACCCCCTGGCCCTCGACCACCGGCAGGTCGATGATCTCGCCGACCACCTTCGCGGAGATGTCGACCTTGCGGTCGGGGGTGACCTCGCCGGTTGCTTTGACTCGCGCCGAGAGGGTGCGCGGCTCGGCGGCCTGCACCTCGACCTCGGCTCCGCGCGGTCCGGAGTCCCGCAGGCTGAGCCACAGGATCAGGCCGAGTGCCGCGAGCGCACCGACCGCGATCAGCCACTTCTTCATGGTCACCTTCCTGATGTCCGGAGGCCCGGAGCCGCCCGGCGTTGATGCCGAGCTGGCCACCGTTCCGCCGGGCGGCGTCGATCAAAACAGAGCGGCCAGACCCGACTTGGCGACGAGCCACACCAGCCAGGGCACGAGCGCAACCACGGTCGCCCTGGCGGTCGAGATCTTGCCGATCAACTTGAATCCGATGATCAGCAGCACGACGATCCAGATGTTGAAGACGCTCAGGGTGCTGGCGGCCGCGCTGAGCCAGGCCGGGGCATCCGGCGACAGAAAGGCCCCTGGGTGCGACTTCACGATGTTGGTGAACTCCTGCTGCGGGATCATGCCGACGCGCTGGATCAGCACCGCGGTGAGCACCGACGCCACCACCGAGGCCGGCCAGTAGGCGTGGAGCGTCGTCGAGAAGGTCCGCAGGTAGTCGGCATCGGAGCCGACGATCTTGAGCAGGATGAAGAAGATCGCGGCCATGATCGCGAACGCGATCGGCGACAAGACGAGGCCGATGATCGGGGCGAAGCGCGCGAACTTCTCGCCCTGCTCGACCATGCGCTCGATCTGCTCGTCGTTGATGTCCTCGGCGCGGTCGCCGAGCCGGGCGCGCAGCGTGGCCTCGTTGTCGATGTGGGGGAGGACCACGACCTGCAGCGCGACGGTGAGCAGCGCCATCAGCACCAGGCAGAGCACCCAGGACGGTTTGATGGCGATGTCGGCAAACACCTGCCCCGGCGAGGTGAAGACGGTCCACAGCCGTTGCACCGCGGTCAGGCGCGGGGCCGGACCGGGTTTGGCTGGCATTTCTGCGGGCACTGGTTCGTAGCTCGGGCGGTGGCTGCTGTCGTCCATCGGCGGCTTCCTCCTTCGCCCAATGGTACGCTGGATTGCGGCTTTCGTTCCGGCCCGTCATTCGCGGACGTGCGACGTCCCCGGTTCTCCGACCAACCTCTGGACGTTGCGACGCGCTCGCGAAACGCGATCACGGAGCGGGCTGGTAGCTGAGGTCGGCGCGATACGCGATCACCGAGCTCGAGATGCTGCGCACGGTCGAGCCGATGGTCTGCTCGAGGGCGGTCGCCGCCTCGGCGCCGTAGAGCTGCTCGATCACGGTCGACAGCGGCGGTTGGCGGGGCTCGAGGTCCGCCCAGCCGGCAAGCGGCACGAGCAGCGCCATCTCCGGGCCGTTCGCACCGTTGACAGTCCTGGTCCACGCGTAGTGGCGGTCAGGGTCTCCAGCGGACACCGCGGCGTGGACCTTCTCGACGGCGGCTCGGAAGTCGCGGAACCCCTGGTAGGTCAGCTCGAAGCGGGTGATGGAGACCAGCTCGGGCCGGGCCAGCTCCGCCGGCCATCGGGAGAGGCTGGGCTCGACGGTCGCGATGGTGCTCGACATCGACTGCAGGTGGGGCGCGACGTTGGCCAGGAAGTCCGCCCAGTCCGAGCGCCGCAGGTCGGCGTTGGCGTCGAAGTCCTGCCACTGGTGGCCGTGGGTCCGCAGGATGTACTGGCCGAGGTTGTCGCCGTTGACGATCTGCCAGGTGTGCCACGCCCAGGGATCGTTGTTGGCGCGGTGGAAGGAGAGGTGCTGGCGCAGCGCCTCCTCGAACTGCGGGAAACGATCCGTCTTGACCACCAGCAGGATGCTCTTGGCGAGCGGGCCGGGCGAGGGCTGCTCTGCCGCCACCGGCAGGGCGAGACAGCTCAGGATCGCGAAGGCCAGCACCATCGACAGGTTGCGCATCGCTCCACCCTCCGTCATCGGAGTGACGCTCCCACCATAGCCAAGGTACTTGGAAAGTCAATTCCGACAACGCGACCTTTCCGCCACATCCAGTCCTGGGATGCGCGCAGCGCATCCTTCCCGGCGCGCGAGGGCAGGGGCTGGCCTCTCCGTTCGATTCATGTTCGAGATGCGCGAAGCGCATCAATCTCGATGCACGCTGGGTGGAGGCCGGTGAGAGGCCCCAACATCGGAAGCGCGATGTGGCGCCTCCGCACCGCGTGCATCGAGCAGGGTTGCCAGCCGATTCGAGGTGGGGGAGGATAGCTGCCGATGTCAGGCGACTGCTTCCACCGGGCGTGGCGATGGGCGGCGGTGACGGCGTGGCTGGCTGCAGTGGCGGTCGCGCCGGCGTGGCCTGCTGCGGCCGTGGACGACGACGCGGTCGCGCGTCTCGGGCGCACCCGCTGGACCGGCGGCAACTCCGTCCAACTGCTGGTGTACCCCGAGGAGTCGTGGCAGGCGCGGCTCGAGCTGGTCGAGCGGGCGCAGCACCACGTGTTCATCACCACCTTTTCATGGCACGAGGACCATTACGGAGACCTGTTCCGCGAGCACCTCGCGCGGGTGGTACAGGCCCGGCGGCAGGAGAACCCCGACTTCAAGGTCTACTGCCTGGTCGACGCCATCGCCAGGGGGACCTTCGACCGCTCCTTCCGGCGCCTGGAGGAGGCGGGGGCCGTGGTGCGCTCGTTCAACCGCCAGTCGTGGGGCGTCGGCCCGCTCTACGACCCGCGGATGCACGACAAGATGATCGTCGTCGACGGGCGGTGGGCGATCGTGGGCGGCCGCAACTTCGCCGACGAGTACTTCGACCCGCGGCGCTGGTGGCTGGATCTCGAGGTCGAGCTCGAGGGCGAGGCGGTGTGGGACCTCCAGCTCCACTTTCTGAAGGCGTGGCAGGTCTCCGACCTGTTCGGGAACGCCAACCGCTTCTTCCTGTCGGAGGAGGCGGCGCGTCGCCGGATCGCCACGCTGTGGACAACCGGCCGGCTGCCGAGCGGCAAGAGCCCGCTCGACCGCTACCTGACCGCGAAGTACTTTCCGCCGATCGCCGGGAGGCCTGGTGGCCGGCCGGTCGCTGTGCTTTACGACAGCCCGCTGGTGCGGCGGCGCGCCGCGACGACCGATCTGGTGGTGGAGATGGTGCGGAGCGCGCGCGCCGAGGTCGACCTGATGACGCCGTTCCCCAACTTCCCAGCCGACCTGACCGAGGCGCTCGCCGCGGCCGCGGCCCGCGGGGTCAGGGTCCGGATCTTCGTCAACAGCGAGCAGTCCGCGCTGCGCCGGGGGCCGTTCCTGTGGGCCGGCCTGCCGACGCTGATCGAGCTGATCGGCGACGGCATCGAGGTCTGGGCCTGGTCGGGCAACGGGCAGATCGCGAAGATCCTCGCCGAGACCGCCTGCGAGCCGCGCGCAGTGCCGCCGGTCGCCCTGCACGGCAAGCTGGTGCGGGTCGACGACGACCTGGCCATCGTCCACTCGTCGAACTTCAACATCCGGTCCACCTACTACAACACCGAGGCCGGCGTCGTGGTGCGGGATGCCGCGTTCAACGCCGAGCTCGAGAGCCTGCTCGACGGGTTGATCTCGCTGCGCGATCTGCGGCTGGATTGTGGTGAGCGTATCGACGACGTGACGGTTGGGCACGTGGTCGAGAAGCTCGGCCCGGATGACGTGCCGCGGCTGCGCGAGATCCTCGGCAACCGCCAGGGCTGGGTGGACGAGCTGGGGCTGCTCTGGTGAGGCTGCTCCGGCGTGCCTGGCTGGTGGTCCCGGCGGTGGTGGTCGCACTCGCCTGCCCGGCCGGGCTCGCCATCGCGGGCGAGGGGGCGGCGCCGCTCGACCTCGACGCCTGGCACCGCGAGCTCGGCGGGGCGGACGCAGCGGAGCCGGACGGAGACTCCGGCCGTCACTTCGTGCTCGGCTTCGACCCGAACTGCAGCGCGGTGATCGGCTTTCCGAACCTCCTCGCCTACCAGGCCAACCTGTACGTGTCGCTGAGCGACAGCGCGCGATTCAGCGTGTTCGTCGGCTACGGCGTGGAGGGCGGGGCTTCGGCCGATGCGACGATCTACACCCTCGGCTGGGGCGGGGTCAGGAAGCTGCCGATGGCGAAGCCGCAGTGGGGCTTCTACGGCAAGTTCCTGCGCTACCGCCGCTTCGAGGACGACAGCCACGGCGCCCACGACGGCCTGTCGGTCGGCACCGAGTCGGGGGCCGGCGCGCTGGGCGTGCGATTCGAGATCGGCGCCGCCCGCTCCGACCAGAACCACTGGCTGGCGGTCGCGCAGATCGCCTTCACGCTGGAGCTGCCGTTCGGGATTCCGCCGATCGGGAGGGATGGGATCTAGGATCTTGGATCTCGATTCCCACCCGCGTCCGTTTCCGCGTCCGCGCCCGCTTCCGAGTCCGCTCCAGTCCACGAGTGAACCGCGGAGGGCGCGGAGATCGAATTCAGACTGCCGCGCAGGCCGATTGAGCTCGCTCCGCGTCCTCTGCGGTCTCTGCGGTTCAGTTGCGATGCACTGCGTCGCTGCTCACTGCCCCCGCACGCCCCCAATCGGGGGCGGAAGCGGAAGCGGAAGGGGGCACAGAGACGGGTACGGGCATCCGGCTTCACCTGCGGCTCCGCCGCGACAAGCGGAGACGGAGACGGGCGCGGGCGGCCTCGGTACAATGCCCGTGGTGGCAGCAACCGATCACTCAGCCATGCACGAGGGCCAGGAGGTCCGCGACGAGGCGTACCGGATGGTCGCGGAGCTCCTGGTGGGCTTCCGCCGGATCGTGCATCGGGCGCTGCTGCGCGTGTGCGGCAACGAGTGGTTCGAGCAGGGATGTCCGCACCAGGTTCGGCTGCGAATGCTGGACCGGCAAGAGGTCGAGCGGGGCGTCGACCGTTGCGCGACGGAGACCGATGACGTCTTCGGTCACGCGACGTTCGCCGATCTCGCCGAGATCATCGAGTTTCTCGAGCCCCTCGGTGAGCTGCTCCGACCGCTGGCGCCGTCCCCGGATCGTCTCTGCGCCGATTTGAGGACCCTCGAGGAGCTGCGGATCAAGGTCGCCGACGCCCGCGCGATCAGCGAGACCGAGCAGATGGTGCTGGTGGAGATGCGCCTGCGGCTGCGCGAGAAGATGGCTGGCGCGCGCCGGCGGGCGCGTCCGGAGGAAAGGGATCTCGACGGCGTCGCGGTGGACGTGGAGCGCGCGCCGGACGCACCGGAGATCACGCGGGAGATCGTTCCGGAGATCACGCAGGTGGTCACGCCCGAGGTCACCCGGGAGATCATCGTGCCGGGAGGCCTGCCGGCGGTCGAACCGGCAGCCGTCGGTGACGCGGCCGTCCCCCAGGAGCGGGCTGCATCGCCTGCGCCTGCGCGGCGGCGGCCGACGGTGGTTGGCGAGGCGCCGGCTGCAGCCCGGCCGCCGATCGGGTTTGTCGACCGGGGGGATTCGGTCGTGCTCGGTGGTGCGCCGACCCCGGTCGGGCTTGGTGAATCTCGACCGGGACGACATCGCGGTGCTGCGCGAGCTGCGGCGCGAGATCATCGCCGTGGCCGAGGCAGCCTACGCCCACAGCGACCGGATCGCGATGAAGGTCTGGACCGGCCTCTGGGACTCGGGCTGGTTCTCGAGGAAGATCGAGCGCTACGGCCTCGGCGAAGTCGCCACCTTCTATGCCGTGATCGAGCAGTATTTGGAGCGGCGCAGCAAGGGCTACGACCGGGAGACGATGAGGACCTTTCTCGCCGACCGCGAGCTCGCGAAGATCCTGCTCCGCCTGCGCGAGCTCTTCCTCCGTCTGCGCGTGTGAGGGTCCTTCGTTTCCGTTTCCGTTCCCGTGCCCGATGTGGCGCCCAGACTCGGTGCCTTCAGGGATCGGGTGCCGAACGGGCTGGCGGGAGCTAGCCCCTATAACCCCTACGTCCCCAGCCCCTCTGGTACGTCTCGCCGGTTCCTTGTGGGCTGAGGTGTTGTTCACCGGACTCTGGATCGACCATTGACGGGAGGATTTAACGGCGATGGCTCGTCGGGGATTCCTTGCGGAGATTCAGCACCAAGCCCGTGTTGCAGAGCGGGAGCGGAACGGCGACGCAGAACTGCGGTTGTGAGCATGCGGCTGCGGTCCGCAGAGCCGAACATGCTCGAAAAGAGGAAGAGCGGGCCTGGCAACAGACTGCCCGGGCAAGGGAGACAGAGCGGAAGCGATTGGAAAAGGAAGCTCATGCTGCGCACATCGCTGCTATGGAGGCGGAGTCGACAACGCAACGCTGAACTTGCCGAGATCTGCGACGAGATTGACAACCTGCTCTCCGCAACACTGGGTGTCGATGACTACGTCGATTTGCACAGCCTACGGCGGACGGCCGAGCATCCGGCTTTCGATCGTACCGATCTTGAGTCGCCGATCCCTCCGCCGGGTGCCATCCCAGAGAAGAGCCCACACAGCCCACCTTGACCGTTGAATCTGAATCCAGGACGCCGCGGCCAGAAATTGAGCACGTCGTGTTGCGGGTGGCGCTGCTTGAGGCCGAAAACGCTGCGCTCAGAGCGCGCCTTGATGGCTCGGGCGAAGACGTCGATGAGTTGGTAGCGCTCGACGACGAGCGCGTACTGCAAACCGTGGGCGTTTATAGGTACCACCATCCCCTAGAGAATGCCGTCGCCTACAGGGAACGACTCGATCATCTTGAGGCCCGTGTCGCAGAGCTTGTGAAAGCCGGTTTGGCGATCGAGAAATCGAACATGTTCACGTTCAACAACTCTCTAGCCAAGGGTCGCCGCTTTACTGATGACCTCGCGAAGCTGATGCTGCGAGCTTACAATGCGAGGCGGACAACAGCATTCGATCCCTTCGAATCGGAAACGTGATTACGGCGAAGAAACGCCTTGAGGCTTCTCGGGTGGCGATCGCGAAGCTCGGGAAGATGATGGAGATGCACATCAGCGATGCATTCCATGCGTTGCGCCTCGAAGAAATTGAGTTGACGGCCGATTGGCTGATGAAGAAGGAAGAAGAGAAGGAGGCGGCGAGGGAGGAGCGTGCCCGCCTTCGCGAGGAGCGACGCGTAGAGAGAGAACTGGCCGAAGAGCGAGCCCGACTAGACAAGGAACGCGCGCACATCCAGGGTGCAATGACTGCGCTCCAGCAGTCAGGCAGCCGATATCCAGACCTCGAGGAAAGACTCGCCGTGATTGACGAAGCAATCGCCCAGAATGACTATCGGGCGGCGAATATCCGAGCCGGTTACGTTTACGTGATCTCGAATCGTGGGGCTTTCGGGGACAACGTCGTGAAGATTGGACTCACGAGACGCCTGGAACCCCTCGACCGAGTCAACGAACTCAGTGGCGCGTCCGTGCCTTTCCGTTCGACGTCCACGCTCTGTTCTTCTCTGAAGACGCTGTGAGTGCCGAGAGTCAGCTTCACCAGTACTGCCATTTAGCGACGGCCTCCGACGGACGGGCAACCGGGCGTTGGGAGTAGGCCGGTCACCGCCGAGCGGTGGCAAGGGGGTGAGTAGCCCCGGATCGCGAACGCACGAGCCCTAGCGAGAGCGAACCCGATTCGGCCCTGTGACACTGACTGCTGGGGGGCCAACCTGCCGAAGGTGGTGAAGCCTGGAACCGATGGGGAGGAACGACCACGAGCACCCGTCGGCCCCGCCGGGGTGATTGGGGAGAGCGCGTGCGGACAGACGTATCAGGAACCTGGGAGGCCCGGTCACGTGGGTGGGACCCAACTGTCAAGCCGAAGACATAAGGTTTGGCGGGCGTTGTTGGGAGTCGGCGGGGCTCGTAGTAGCGATGAAGCGGGGTAATTCCCGTGGAGCGAAGGGGCCCTACCGTGCACGAGCAGATGCAAGAGGGGAGGAGAGCCGCTTGGATCGTGAAGATTCCACTACGGAGGATTCGGGTACGGACTTGGCGCGGGTCCCGGAATGGGGACGGCGCCGGGGATGTCCGGGGAGATCTCCACCCTGAGGCAGAAGCTATACCAAAAGGCCAAGCGAGAGCCGCGGTTCCGGTTTTACGCTTTGTACGACCGGATCTATCGGACAGACGTGCTGATGGCCGGGTGGGAGCAGGTGCGCCGGAATGGAGGCGCAGCTGGGGTCGATGGCGTCACGATCGACCAAATCGTAGACGAGGAAGGCGGTCCGCAGCGGCTCGTGAGCGAGCTTCACGAGGAGCTGCGCACGAAGACCTACCGGCCACAGGCAGTACGACGGGTGTACATCCCCAAACCGGATGGCGCGAGCGCCCGTTGGGGATTCCGTGCGTCCGGGACCGGTGGTGCAGACAGCCGTGCTGCTGATCCTGGAGCCGATCTTCGAGGCGGACTTCGAGGACTGTTCCTACGGATTCCGACCAGGGCGATCGGCGCACCAGGCGTTCGCGGCGGTGCGAGAGCACATCCAGTCTGGGCGCACGGAGGTGTATGACGCAGACCTGCAGGGGTACTTCGATTCGATACCGCACGACAAGCTGATGGCTGCACTACGAATGCGGGTGGTGGATCGGTCGGTCCTCCGGCTGATCCACCTGTGGCTGAAAGCGCCCGTGGTGGATCCGCGTGATGGCGGTCCGCCGCGACGGAGCGGGAAGGGGACGCCGCAAGGAGGAGTGGTCTCCCCGCTGCTTGCGAACATCTACCTGCACTGGTTCGACAAGGCGTTTCACAGCCGCAGGGTCCGGCACGGTGGGCCAATGCCCAGCTGGTGCGGTACGCGGATGACTTCGTCGTCCTCGCCCGCCACCAGGGGGATCTGCTTGTCTCGTGGATCGAGCAGACGCTCGAGGAGCGGATGGAGCTGACGGTCAACCGCGCCAAGACGCGTGTGGTGAACCTGAAGACCCCGGGCGAGTCTGTCGATTTCCTGGGGTACACGTTTCGGTACTTCCGCGACCTCCATGGCCGGGAGCACCGATACCTCAACGTCTACCCGAGCAAGAAGGCGTTAGCGCGCGAACGCCAGCGCCTCCGTGAGATGACCAGCTCGCACATGTGCTTCATGCCGATCCCGGACATGATCGCATGGATCAACCGGCACCTCGCCGGCTGGCCAACTACTTCAGCGTCGGATACCCCCGCATGCCAAGCGCCATATCAACCACTTCGTCTATACGCGTCTCGTCACACACCTGCGGCGGCGGAGCCAGCGCCCCTACCGTCCTCCGAAGGGTGTCAGCTTCTACAGCACCTCATCGATCTCTGCCTGCAGCAGCTGTGAGCTGTCACGATGTGCATGCCTGCGGAGAAGTGCGCGGTAGCGCCATGCCGCGCACATACACGACCCCCGGTGCCAGCATCGCGCCGTCCGGCAGATACTCCAGGCAGTGCGCCATCCAACCGGTCTGGATGGCGAGGCAGAAGGGGATCGGGAAGGCGCTCGGCGGCAGGCCGATCGGGTGGTAGAGGAGCCCGGTGATGCTGTCGACGTTGGCGTGGATCCGCTTGGCCGCGAGGCCGGTCTCGACCTCGTCGCGCAGCGCGAGGTAGGTCTCCCAGCGATCGCTCATCCCGTGGGCGGCGAGCACCGCCCGGGCGTGGGGCTCGAGCACCGCGACCCGTGGGTCCGGGCACTTGTAGACGCGGTGGCCGAAGCCGGGGAACCGCCGGCCCTCGGCGAGCGCCCGGCGTGCCCACGCTCGCGCCGCCGACGGCGCGTCGAGCGCTGAAAGCATCTCGAAGGCGAGCTGGTTCGCGCCGCCGTGACGCACGCCCGAGAGCGCTCCCATGCCGGCGAGCACGGCCGAGCCGAGGTCGGCGCCGGTGGAGATGACGGCCAGGGCGGCGAGCGCGGCGGCGTGGAGGCCGTGCTCCGCCTGGACGATCAGGCTGGCGTCGAAGGCCCGGACCTCGGCGTCCGGCGGGACGCGTCCCAGTGTCTGGTAGAGGAAGTTGGCCGAGTAACCGAGGTCCAGCCTCGGGGGGAGGTCGGGAAGCCCGTCGAGGTGGCGGATCGCGGCGGCGGCGAGGGCCGCGGCCCAGCTCAGGATCCGCGCCGGCCGCCGCCACTGGGCGTCGAGCGCGGAGCTCTCCGCCTCCGGGATGTGGCAGGCCGCGACGGTCAGCATCGTCCGGTACTGGGCGAGGGGATGGGCGTGGATCGGCACGCTCGAGAGCGCGTCGAAGGCGGCCCGGGGCGGCTGCCGCCAGCGCACCAGCTCGGCGGTCCACTCGCGGAGCCTGGGCGGCTCCGGCAGGTCACCGAACAGGACGAGGTGGCTGACCTCCTCGAAGGTCCGCGCTGCGGCGAGCTCGCCGATCGGATAGCCGCGGAAAAACAGTCGACCGAGCTCGCCGTCGATGTCGCTGATCGCGGTCTCGCCCGCGACCAGGCCCTCGAGCCCGCGGTCATAGCGCTGGCTGCCGGGAGGCGGCGGCGCGCCGATCACGAGGTGCCTCGCCTGGGAACCGACCGCGGCGGCGGGCCGACGTAGCGGGAGAGCGGGCGGTAGAGGCGAACGGTGTCCAGGCTCTCCTCGACCAGGGCGACGATCCCGGCCACCCGGGCCGCGGCAACCAGGCACGGCACCTCGGCCGGCTCGGCCCCGAGCAGGTGGAAGAGCAGCGCGCCGTAGAGGTTGATGTTGACGAACACGCCCCGGGGGGCGAGCTGCCGCGTCGCCTCCTCCTCGACGGCCCGCGCGACCTCGAAGAGTCGGGTCCTGCCGAGCCGGCCGGCGTGGGCGGCGGCCGTCTTGCGCAGCACTACGACCCTGGGATCGGGCATCCGGTAGCTCGGGTGGCCGAAGCCGGGGATGGTGCCGCCGGCGTCGATCGTCTGCTGCACCCACCGCTCGGCCGCCCCGGCATCCTCGAGCGCGAGCAGCGAGCTCAGGACCCGCTCGCCGGCGCCGCCCTGGCGGGCGCCGCGCAGCGCCGACAGGCCGGCAACCACCGTGTAGTAAGGGTCGGCCAGGCAGGAGGCGACGACCATCGAGGCGAACGTCGGCGTGTCGAGGCCGTGGGCGGCGTAGAGCACCCACAGCAGGTCGAGCAGCGCGCGCTCGTCAGCGGTCGACGGCCGCCCGGCCAGCGCGTCCACGACCGAGCCGGTGAGCGACGACGCCGGGTCGGGCGACCGCCGGCTGCGGCGCCGCCGGCAGTCGATGATGGCACCGACCAACGAGGCGACCTGGCCGACGATCCGCAGCTCCCGCCAGTGCTGCTCCCCGGCGAGGTCGTCGTCGACCGCGAGCTCGTGGCAGCCCAGGGCGGAGACCCCGGCGCGCAGGGCGCGGGTGGGGTGGACCGCAGGCCCGAGGCCGTCCACGAGGTCGAGCACGGGCGGCGGCAGCTGCCGGCTCGAGCGCAGCGTCTCTCGGAAGCGTTCGAAGCGGCGCAATTCGTCGCCAGCCGCTGCACCGGTGATGAGCAGGAAGGCGGTTTCCTCGAAGTCCGGCGCGCCGGCCAGGTCCTCGATGGCAACGCCGCGGTAGGCGAGGCGGCCGCTCGACGGGTCGAGCCACATGACCCGCGTCTCACCCGCGATCACGCCGGTGAGGCCGGGCCCGACGTCGGTCGTGACCGGCCAGTCGACGCGATCGGCGGACCAGTCGAAGGCATGGCCGAGTGTGTGGATCGGGCTGTCCGCCATCGCCTGAGGATACCTGAGAATCTCTATCAGGATCTAGGATGCCGCCAATCGTGCCCACTTCCGCTTCCGCGCCCGCGCCCGGATGCCTTGTAGCGCAGGCTTCCAGCCTGCATTCGCGCGTCCCGATCACCGGCCGGTGCCGCAGGTTGTGGGGTAGGCATCCTGCCTGCCAATGAAGGCAGCCTGGAAGGCTGCGCTACAACGGGGCCGGTCTCCGCATCCGACAACGCGTCGGGGCGCGGAAGCGGAAGCGGGCGCGGAAGGGGAGGGCCCTAACCCCTGACCCCTCCCTTACGGCGTGACCGCCGACCACGCGCTCGTGTCGCCGGACTCGAACCCGTCGCCGAACACGTACGGCGTGGTGATGAACCACCACCAGACGCCGCCGTCGGCCTCGGTCGAGCCGCTGCCGTTGACCGCGCGCACCTGCCAGGAGTAGGCGGTCGACTCGTCGAGCCCGCTGACCACGGTGCTCATGACGTCGCCGATGGACTCCCACGAGGTGTCGCAGAGGCCGTTGTCGACCGTGTCGACGCACACCTCGTAGCCGCTGACGTTGGTGCTCGCGTTCCAGCTCAAGGTGAGGCCGTCGGTGGGCTGGCCGGTGGCGCCGCTGACCGGCGCAGCCTTGCCGAAGGCGCCCGGGTACGGCGAGCCGCCGGACTCGCAGGACGACGGCACCTCGACGTTGGTGATCGCGATGTCGTCAACCCACCAGCCGCTGCCGCCGACCGCGCCGTCGGTGGACAGCACCCAGCGGATCCTGACGTCCTGGTTCGCCCATGAGCCCAGCGAGCCCGAGTACTGGGCGTAGGTGGTGTTGGTGCCCGTGAAATAGGTGCCGGTGGGCAGCCCGCAGGCGTCGGAGGTGTTGGTGGAGTTGCCGGGGTAGTTGACCGGTACCCGAACCCAGCTCGAGCCGCCGTTGGTCGAGACCTGGACCTCGCCCTTGTCCCAGCTGCTCTCGATGGCGTACTTGGACCAGAAGGTCAGGTTGGGGCCGGTGCCGAGGTGCATCACCTCCGAGGTGACGCCGGCGCAGGTGTCGTCCGGGTAGGAGCCCGTCGCGTAGACCTTGGGCCCGTTGTGGCCGCCGCTCGTCGCCACTGTCCACGGCGTGGTAGGGGTGAGCTGGGCCGGGTCAGTGTCGCCGGCGTCGTCGAGCCAGGTGCCGATGTCCGGCGGCCCGGTCGGCGCGCCCGAGAGCTCGACCGTGTTGTGGTCCTCGGCGCCATTGCCGAGGTCGACCGCGCGGACGACGTAGTAGTAGCGCTCGCCGTACACGACGTCGAAGTCGTCCCAGGAGGTGGCGGCGACGAGCGACGCCACGCGGTTTGACGGCCCGGGCACGAACCCCGGGGTCAACGAGCGGTAGACGTTGTAGGCGACCGCGCCGCCGCAGTAGATCTCGATCGGCGGCGACCAGTCGACCGTCAGCAGGCAGGTTGCGTCGCGCGGCGTTGATGACCGCCTCGACGCCGGCGAAGTACGGCGGCTCGGTGCAGGCCGCCGGTGGTCTGCGCCTCGACGCAGGTCGAAGGCTCCGACAGACAGTAGCCCGACGGGTCCTTGGAGCGGACCGTGTAGCCGTAGGGGACGCCGCCGGACGCCGTGGCATCGGTCAGGTAGAGGTTGCTGGTCTCGCCGACCAGGGTGTCCGGGCCGGGGTCGACGCAGCCGCCCGGGGTGCGGTGGACCTCGTAGCTCAGGCCCGCGCCCGCCGAGGCCCAGGCGAGGTCGATCCGGTTGGTGCCCATCGGTTGTGCGGTCAAGCCCGTCGGAACGGCGGTGCGCACGCACAGCGGGTCGGCGAGGTGGCCGGCGGCGGCCAGGAAGAGGCGCATCGACGCGGCCAGGAAGGCCGGCCCGCCGCTGCCGCAGTTGGCGATGGTGTCGTTGCTGGTGTGGTAGTAGGGGTAGCTGCCGGATTGCCCGCAGAAGCCCTCGTTGTCGGTGATCGCGCAGACCGCCGAGTAGCCCTGCTGCCAGAACGGCCAGTGATCGGAGTACGCCATGTCGTTGCACAGGAAGTCATTGACCGCCACCCCGACCGGGTAGTCGGCGGCGACCTGGTCGAGCAGCGTGCCCATCCAGGCCGAGGCGGTGTTGTAGTTGATGTCGAGGTTCTCGGGGTTGGGCGAGCCGTTGCCCTGCCAGCCGATCATGTCGGCGTTGAACACCGCCTGGATGTCCTCGCCCGCGGCCGCGGCGGCGTCGGCGTAGTGCTCGCTGCCGTAGAGCCCGAACTCCTCGCCGGTGACCGCGATGAACTTCACCGTGCTCGCGAAGTCGTAGACCGACATCAGCTCGGCGAGCGCGGTCACCATCACCGTGCCCGACGCGTTGTCGTCGGCGCCCGGCGCCGGACCCGAGGACGGCATGTCGTCGAGGTGGCCGATCAGGATGTAGACCTGCTCCGGCGTCACCCGGCCGGGAATGGTGCCGATGACGTTGGGCGCGTGGCCGCCGGTGTGCGGCTGGTACTCCGGGTTGAGGCCGTAGGCGTCGAACAGGTTGTAGACGTAGGTCGCGGCGGTCTGGCAGCCGGAGGAGGTGGAGTAGCGCGTCGAGGCCGCGTTGACGAGGCCCTGCCAGTGGGCCAGAGCAAAGGCGGTGTCGAGCTCGGTCAGCATGTCGACCACCAGCGGATCGGGATCGAGGAGCTCGCTCGCGCCCTCGCCGAAGGACGCGTAGCCCGCGGGCGGCGCCTTCGCCAGCCGAATCGGCTCGAATCGAAGCGGGGTCATCATGAAGCGCGTCGACCCTGCACACGCCGCCTCCGCGAAGCCTGGGTTCCGGAGCAGGATCCAGCTGCCCTCCTGCCACAGCACCTCGCCGCAGCCGGCGAGGTCCGCGATGACGGCGCCTTCGCGCAGCCCGGCCAGGGCGAAGCTCGAGGCCTCGGCCGACGGGTCGAGAACGGTGGCGCCGAGGCCCAAGTTCGCAGCTTCGGCCTCGACCTCGGAGGGGGCACCGACTGCGAGCACGGCGTGCTCGAGCTCGGCGATCACCGCCACCCCGGCGTTCACCAGCAGCTCACGCGTGGCGTCGTCCGGCCGGTCGACGCGCAGCAGGGCCTTCGGCTCCGCGGCCCCCGCCGCGACCGCGGTCAGGACGAGGATCGAACACAGCACGGCTCGGGAAGCGAATCGCGACATATTGAGGCCCCTCCAGCAACAGACGGGCCGCCGGGCGGCCCGTTCCGCGAGGTTCAGGGTAGCAGATTGGAGCGGGTCAGGGCGGTGACGGCCGTCGCTAGGAGCGTGTTGGGCCTGCTAGACTGGCGGGCGCCGCGGCGGCCCGTGCGCCCCGGCTCGCGATCCATGGACCGGCGGCCATCACCTCCCGCGACGTCGTCTGAGAGCCGCCCGAAGCACGGCGGGCGGCGGCTGCCGCTGGTCAAGAAGCTGCTGTTCGCGGCCGCCGCCACGGTGATCTTCTTCGCCGTGCTCGAGGCGGTGCTGGCCGTGGTCGGCGTGGCGCGGCGGGCCTACGAGGAGGATCCCTACGTCGGCTTCTCGGGCCGCGCGCCGCTGTTCGTGGAGGTCAGGGACAGCGACGGCACGATCGTCATGGAGCGCTCGCCGGCCAAGGCCTCGCTGTTCAACATGCAGCGCTTCCCGAAGGACAAGGCGCCGGGCACCACCCGCATCTTCTGCATGGGCGGCTCCACCACCTACGGCCACCCCTACGAGGACCCGACCTCGTTCTGTGGCTGGCTGCGTGAGCTGCTGAACGCGGCCCAGCCCGACCACCGCTGGGAGGTCATCAACGCCGGCGGCATCAGCTACGCGAGCTACCGGGTGGCGCTGCTGATGGAGGAGCTCGCCGGCTACGATCCCGACCTGTTCATCATCTACTCCGGGCACAACGAGTTCCTCGAGCGGCGGACCTACCCCCAGATCATCGCGCTGCCGCGGTCCGTGCGCGGGGTGGGCGCAGTCGCGTCGCGGACCCGCACCTGGACGGCGGTCGAGAAAGTCGTCGACAGCGTCCGCGCCCGGCGCCAGGCCGAGGCGCCGCGACCCAACGTGTTGGGCGCCGAGGTGACGACGCTGCTCGACGACGTGGTCGGCCCGTCGGCCTTCACCCGCGACGACCGGCTCCGCGAGCAGGTCATGCGGCACTTCCGCTTCAACCTGGCGCGGATGGTCGACATCGCGCGCTCGGCCGACGCGGAGGTCATCATGGTGACCCCTGCGTCCAACCTGCGCGATTCCCCGCCCTTCAAGAGCGAGCACCGCCCGGGCATCACCGCGGACGAGACCGCCCGCTGGACCGCGCTGGTGCAGGAGGGCCTCACGGCCGCCCGCGGCGGGGACTTCGCGACCGCCGCGGGGCGCCTCGCCGAGGCGGCGGCCATCGACCCGCGCCACGCGGATGGCCAGTATGCGCTCGGCCAGTCCCTGCTCCAGCTGAACCGGTTCGAGGAGGCCCGCCGCGCCCTCGAGGCCGCCCGCGACGAGGACATCTGCCCGCTGCGCGCCCTCACCCCGATGCCGGGCATCGTGCGCGAGGTCGCGGCCGAGCGCTCCGTGCCCATGGTCGACTTCGTCCGCACGGCCGACGAGCGGGCGCCGCACGGCATCCCGGGCAGCGAGCTCTTCCTCGACCACGTCCACCCCACCATCGAGGGCTACCGGCTGATCGCCCTTGCCCTGCTCGACGAGATGATCTCCTCCGGAATGATTGAGCCGCGGGCCGGCTGGGGCGGGGAGGGCGTCCGGCAGGTGGTCGCGGCCGTCGAGGGCCGGCTCGACAATCACGCCCGCGCCACCGGCCTGCTCAACCTGTCGAAGACGCTCGGCTGGGCGGGCAAGCTGGTCGAGGCCTACCGCCTCGCTCAGCAGGCCCTCGAGCTCGACCCCGACAGCGTCCAGGTCCAGTACCAGGCCGGCCTGACCGCCGACCTGCTCGGCCGGCTCGACGAGGCGATGGCCCACTACCAGCGGGCGATCGAGATCATGCCCACCGCCGATCTCGCGCACGGCAACCTGGCGGTCGGGCTCGAGAAGCAGGGGCGGCTCCCCGAGGCCGTGGAGCACTACCGTCTGGCCTACCAGTACTCGAGCGCCCAGGAGCTCGAGCACAATCGCGCCAATCTCGCCAATGCGCTGCTGCTCTACGGCTACCGCGTCTACGGCCAGCTCCGGTTCGAGGAGGCCGTGGCGCTGCTCGAGGAGGCGGACCGGGTGCGGCCCAACGACCCGGAGGTCCTCAACCGGCTGGGCACAGCGCTGATGGCGGCGGGCCGGCCGCAGGCAGCGATCGAGCGGCTCGAGGCCGCGGTGCGGATCCGGCCCAACGACGCCGGCGCCCTCAACCGGCTCGCGCTCGCGCTCGCGCTAGCAGGCCGGCCGGACGAGGCGGCGGCCGCCTACCGCCAGGCGCTGGCCCTCGACCCGCGGGTGGTCGACGCTCCCGACAATCTGTTCACCGTGCTCGGCCGGATGGGGCGGACCGACCTCGCCGCGCAGATCCGCGCGACGTTGTAGCGCAGGCTTCCAGCCTGCCAAGCACGAAGTTGTAGCGCAGGCTTGCTCGCGGCCTGTGGCCGCGGCGACGCGGCGCCACGAGCGGGTGGCACATCGCCGGGATCCTCCCAAACCGCCCACCGGCCTGTGCCACCAGCCGCTCCCGGCGCCGGGTTCTCAGCCTGCCAAGCTCTGTGGCGTGGGCCTCTAGCCCGCGATTCCCAACCCAGGTTCCCAACTCAGTCACGACCGGAAATGCAGCCAGGATGGTTGTGGGGTAGGCTTCCAGCCTTGTAGCGCAGGCTTCCAGCCTGCCAATGAAGGCAGCCAAGATGGCTACCCCACAAGGCAGCCAAGATGGCTGCGCTACAACAAAACAGCGGGGGCCGAAGCCCCCGCTGAGGTTCAAGACAGGTTGATGGTTACTGCGGCAGCACGGTGGTCGGGTCGGAGGTCAGGTTGTCGAGGACCGAGCCGTAGCAGTAGATGGTCGCGTCCGCCGTGTTGGTGAAGATGTCGAGGTAGCCGTTGACCGGCGCGTAGTTGCGGAAGACGCGGTTGATCTGGTTGTTCGACCACGGCGCCAGGGTCATGTACTTGGTCTCTTTCAGTACGCCGTCGGCGCCGTAGAGCTCGATGACAACCACGACCTCGGTGTTGACGCCGTTCTGGCAGCCGACGTTGGCGCGGACATCGTCGTTCTCGTTCATGAAGATGATGCGCTTCTTCTCACCGGTGGCGATCATCATGTCCGCCGGAATGCCGGGGAGCTCCTGACCGAAGGTGCCGGCGATCTTGGCGCCCGGGATGTTGTAGGTGCGGCTCATCGCCAGCACGTCCGGGGTGTTGGACGACACGGCCAGCGCACCGACTGCGTCCGGCTCGGCGCCGAACACCGCGTTGAGCACGTTCTCGTAGCGGACGGACGCGCCCGCCTCGAGGGTGAACGGATCGGACAGGGTCAGGGTCGAGTTGTCCTCGCCGCGCGGCAGCCACGCGAACTGGTAGGTCGCCGCGGCGGTGCCGGCGTTGTTGAGGTCGACGTCGGTCTGGAAGAAGGCGCCCTGCGCGCCCGCGGCCAGCGCCGCCGCCGGGATGAAGGTGAAGTCATCCGACGGCACCTGCGGCAGCACGGTGGTCGGATCGGAGGTCAGGTTGTCGAGCACCGAGCCGTAGCAGTAGAAGGCAGCGCCCTCGGTCGGGGTCGACACGTCGACGTAGCCGTTGACCGGCTGGTAGTTGCGGAAGATGCGGTTGATCTGGTTGTTCGACCACGGCTGAAGGTCCATGGTCCGGGTCTCGAGCATCGTGCCGGTGGCGTCGTACATGTCGATGTTGATGCGCAGCGGGGTGTTGAGGCCGTTGACGCAGCCGACGTTGGCGCGGATGTCGTCGTTCTCACTCATGAAGATGATGCGCCGGGTCTCACCGGACTGGATCAGCTTGTCCGACGGGATGCCGGGCAGGCCCTGGCCGAAGGTGCCGGCGATCTTGGCGCTCGGCACGTTGTAGGTCCGGCTCATGGCGATCACGTCGGCGCTGTCGGCGACCATCGCGAGGGCGCCGGCGACGTCGGGCTCGGCGCCGAACACCGCATTGAGCACGTTCTCGTACTGGATGCTCTGGCCGGGGCCGAGCACGATCGGATCAGACGGGGTCGGCGCGGAGTTGTCGGCGCCGCGCGGCAGCCACAGCAGGGTGACGGTGGCTTCCTCGGTGCCCTTGTTGTTGATGTCGAGGTCGGTCTGGAAGAACGCGCCCTCGGCACCAGCGGCCAGCGCCGCCGCCGGAATGAACGACAGGAAGCTCGTCGGACCCATCTCGCCCAGCGGCACGCGGGTCACCAGGTAGTCGTTGGTGAGGTCCGGATCAACGTCCGAGAAGATCCACGAGAAGATGTCGACGTGAGTGTCGGGGATGTTGCCCATCTTGGCGCGAACGGTCTGGCCGCCGTCGATCGCCGCAATGAGCTCCTCGCCCTGGCGGCGGCCCATCAGCACGGACGGGACGTCGACCAGGAAACCGACTCCGGCATCGCCGCCCATGGTGATGACGCACTCATCCGGGTCGGAGTCCGGGATGTCCGAGCAGCGGCCGTCGTTGACGAGGATGACGCCCGACGCGCCCGCGTTCTGGGCGTTCTCCATCTTGATGGTGAAGTTGCAGACGCCGCGGCGCATGACCGCGATGTTGCCGGCCGTGAAGCCGGTGAGCTCGGTGCCGCAGCCAAGGTACGGATCACCGTCGTTGCCCAGGCCGATCTGAAGGTCAGCTTCGAACGGCTCGGTTTGCCACAGGCGGTCGCCGATGCAGGCCGTCGTGTCAGCGCAGAGGGTGCCGCCCTCGTCGCAGAGGGCGCCAGTGGAGACGAGGTTGTAGAGCCCGGAGTACATCGCGAGCCACGGGTAGGCGGTCCACTGCGCGCTGTTGACCCCGTAGCTGTTGCGCAGGCTCTCCGGCTCGGTGATGACGACGCGCCCGGCGTTGATGCCCTCCATCGGGATGATCGGCATCTGCCAGCTGAAGGAGCCGCTCGTGTTGGCCGGGAACGGGTTCGGGAGCATCGGCTGGTCGCCGGCGGTGTTGGGCTGCTGGAGCTCCAGGAGGTAGTAGTTGCACATGGTGTCGGTGTCGAAGCCCCAGAACACGTCGTTACCGTTGGTGTCGGTGCCGACGGTCGAGTCCAACATCGCATTGAAGCCGTCGCCCTCGGGCGGCCAGGTCTGCGGCTGGATCGGAACCAGGACATCGTAGTTGACGTTGTCCGCGCTCCCGGGACCCAGGTTCTGGTAGGTGGCGGTGAAGGTCGCAAAGCCGTCTGCGACCGGAGCCGCCGGGTCGATGACCATGCCGGCCGTCATGTCTTGCGCCACGGCCACCGGCGCTAGCGCGAGCACGGCGGCGCAGGCCATCATCCACAACAGTCCCACGTTTCGACTCATAGTCCCCTCCTCATCGGGTTGATCGTGATGGGTTGGCCCTTGTCCCTAGGGTTACCGGATACGACACCGCGAAATTCTAACACGGCTGGACCGGTAGCCAAACCCCCGTTGTCAACTCCGGGCGCGCCGTGACCGAGCTGTGACGCGGCCGCCGACTTCGGGACGGCCGCGCGGACGCTCGATCGTGGGGGCCGCGGGTGCGGGGTGCGTGGCGGGCCGCCCGGGCCCGTTTGTTCAGACTCGTCAACCGCCGCCCGGTGGGCAGCCGGAGGAGGGGGTCGCGGCGCCGCTCGACGAGGTGCTCGCGAACACCGACAGTTGGCGTTCAACGCGCCTGCTGCCGCAGCTCGGACAGGTGATCGTCTTCGTGCCGGCGCTCACCGGCTGCAGCTTCTGGAAGAGCTGGCGGCAGTCCTGGCAGCGGTACTCGTAGATCGGCATCCCTGCCCCTGGCGTCGCGTCAGCGCTTGACCAGCTCGGCGCGGTTCATCTGCTCGCGGCCCTCGACGATCGCATGGTGCTCGCGGTCGATGCGCAACTCGAGGGAATCGCAGACGTTGCGGCAGATGGAGAAGACGCCCTGGTCGGAGATCTGGTAGAAGACGTTGAGCCCGTCGCGGCGGCTGTCGACCAGGCCCGCACGCTTCAGCACCGACAGGTGCTTGGAGACGTTGGCCTGGCTGCCGCCGACGATGTCGAGGATGGCCGACACGCAACGCTCACCGCCCTGGAGGCTGTGCAGGATCTTCAGCCGGGTCGGGTCCGCCATCGCCTTGAGCACCTCGGCTATCCGGTGCAGCAGTTCATCGGATGCGATCACGATCCCTCCCGGTCGGGTAAGTCACGACATGACCAAGCGGTAATATATTCGATGGGAGTTGCGGCGTCAATCAGGTCGCAGGTCCGCGAGCGAGTTTTCGCGCCCCGGCACGTGCGGAAACTCGATGATGCCCTTGACCCCCTGCGGAGGCCGAGGACACAATGGCTGCGCGCCGGAGTGGCGGAATGGCAGACGCAGGGGACTCAAAATCCCCCGGGGGTCACCTCGTGTGGGTTCGAATCCCACCTCCGGCACCAGGCTTCGTTCTCGACCATCGGGAGAGAACGAAGCCTGTCACGGCGTAGCCAAAGGCGAAGCCGGACCGCTCAATCAGCGCGACACCCTGTCGAGGACTACGCCCTGGCAAGCGGAGACGGATGCGGGCGGGGGAACGAACCCTAGATCCTATCCCCGAGATCCCAGATCCTATCGCCGTACTCACCACCGATACTGATACGCGACCGTGAGCTCGTCGAAATCGGCGCCGACGCTGGTGTAGGCGCCGGTCTGGGCCGCGAGCTTCAGCGAGTGGGGGCCGCCGAGCGGCAGCGACAGCGTGAGACCCACCCTGGAGTTCTTCTGGAGGTCTCCCTTGTCGACGCCGTCGATGGCGGTCTCGCCGCCGGTGTACCAGTTGCCGTTGAGCGAGACCCAGGCGCCGCTCTTGAAGTTGTAGCTGACGCAGGCCTGGAGGCTGCCGATCGGGTCCTGGGTCTTGGTCGAACCGAGGAAGTCGTCGTTGGCCGTGAAGAACCAGACTCCGACAGCAGCCTCCCAGATCCACCGGCCGCGGATGCTCGAGTAGCCGACCTCCGGCTTGAACGCCCAGCGGTTGTTGCCGAAGTTGATGATCCTGGTCGGGTCGTACTGGCCGGTCGGAGCGGACACGGTCAGACCCACACCCATGTTCCGGCCCTGCTTGTAGCGAGCAAAGTCCGGCGGCGACAGGGCCGGGCCCCCGAGCAGGTTGACGGCGAGCCGCAGCCGCGCGTCGCCCGAGCCCGAGCGGCTGTCGCTGACAGGCTGGTCGTTGAAGCGGGCCGAGCCGGAGAGGAACGCATAGGGCACGGTCGCCGTGATCGAGGCCGAGCGGCCGAACATCCCGAATGAGCGGAGGTAGCCGAGAGTCGGGATCTGGAGATCGACGTCGAGGTCCTGGAGCGGGGCGCTCGGATCCGACACCACGTTGCCGGTCGAGAAGCGGTAGGCGACGATGACGAAGTTGAGCCCCTTGGGCAAGGTCCGATAGGCGCGGGGCTCGAGCTCCTGGGCGCCGGCGGAGCTCGCTGCCAGGAGGGTCACGACCAGCACCAGCGCGCAGAGCGCCGCGCGGTGCGCCGGCGACGACCGGCGCCGGCGCAACCATCGTCGCCGTGGGGATTCGATGCCCGCCTCGCGTGTCATCCCGACGCCACCGCCTTCTCCGGTCGTCGGCGACTGCCCTCGACTCCGACCCGACACAGGTGCTCGTCTGGATACTACACCACGCTCAGTGAGTTCTCACGGCAACCGTTGGGCTGGGGTGGGGAAAGGGCCTCGTGCTGCGCTTCCCGGTCGGAAGCGGGCGTCGAGACGTCATCGCCTTGATAGGAGCGGGGCGACGGGGAGTCTCGGGAACGGGAACGGGAACGGGAACGGGAGCGGGAACGGGTGGCCTGGCCTCAGCCCCAACCCCTCGCCCCGAACCCCTACTCACGACGCAAACAGCTTGTCGGTGGCGAAGCTGGGGTCGCAGGTCAGGTTGACGCCGAGCCGCCGCAGGCCCCGCTCGTCCCCGGGCGTGGGCAGGTGCGTCAGGTGGACCTCGCAGCCGCGCAGCCGCGGTAGCTGCCGCATCGCATCGTGCGCGATCGGGCTGGTCGTCGAGCTGATGCTGAGCGCGATCAGCATCTCCTCGAGGTTGAGGCTGATCGAGTCGAGGCCGAGCATGTCCTTTCGCAGGCCGCCTATCGACTGGATGACGACCGGGCTGATCAGGTCGAGGTGGGCGGGGATCCCCGCCAGTCGCTTGATGGCGTTGAGCACCAGCGCCGACGCGGCGTGCATCAGCGGCGAGTTGCGGCCAGTCACGACGTCGCCGTCGGGGAGCTCGATGGCGGCACCGCTGAAGACCCCGCGGTGCCCCTTGTCGGCGCGCCGCTCGGCGATTTGCGCGGACTCGCGGGCCGGCAGCACCACGGACCGGTCCTCGGGGCGGGTGTCGAACTCCTCCATCAGCGCCTCGATGCGCTGCACCGTCTCCGGCTGCTCGAGCCCGAGCGCGACATCGCAGGCGTAGCGGAAGTAGCGCCGGGCGATTTCCTGCTTGCCGGCTTCCCGCGCCGCCTCGTCGTCGACGATCGCGAAGCCGGCGCGGTTGACCCCCATGTCGGTGGGCGACCGGTACATCGACTCGCCGGTGATCCGCTCCAGGATCCGCCTGAGCAGCGGGAACGCCTCGACGTCGCGGTTGTAGTTGACCGCCCGTTCGTCGTAGGCGTCGAGGTGGAAGGGGTCGATCATGTTGACGTCCTTCAGCTCGGCGGTGGCCGCCTCGTAGGCGGCGTTGACCGGGTGGCGCAGCGGCAGGTTCCAGATCGGGAAGGTCTCGAACTTGGCGTAGCCGGAGCGGACGCCCATCCGGTGTTCGTGGTAGATCTGCGCGAGGCAGACGCCCATCTTGCCGCTGTTCGGGCCCGGCGCATTGACCACCACCAGCGGGGCATCGGTCTCGATGTACGGGTTCGAGCCGTAGCCCCGGTCCGAGACCACGCGGTCGACGTCGATCGGGTAGCCCGGGATCGGACGATGGGTGTAGACCCTGACCCCCCGCCGCTCGAGCTTGGTGACAAAGGCCGCGGCAGACGGTTGGCCTTCGAAACGGGTGACCACGACCGCACGCACCTTCAGGTTGTGCTCGCGCAGGTCGTCGATCAGCTTGGAGGCGTCGGCGTCATAGGTGATGCCGAAGTCGCCCCGCACCTTGCGCCGCTCGATGTCGCCGGCCCAGATGCAGAGGATGATCTCGGTCTGGCCTTTCAGCTCCTGCAACAGGCGCAGCTTGACGTTGGGGTCGAAACCGGGCAGCACCCGCGCGGCGTGGTAGTCGTACAGCAGCTTCCCCCCGAACTCGAGGTAGAGCTTGCCGCCGACACGGTCGATGCGCTCGAGGATCGCCGCACTCTGCTCGGCGAGGTAGAGCTGGTTGTCAAATGCGAGCCGCTTGCCACGGACCTCCGCCACTGCCCCTCCGAAAACCCGACCGGTTTCGCGACGGCCGCCAGAATAGCAGTCCGGGTCAGCCCTTGACCACCGCCACCGGGCGCAGGCGTGCGACCTTGCGGGCAATGCCGGCGGCCTCGACCGCATCGACCACGGCATCGACGTCCTTGTAGGCGGCCGGTGCCTCCTCGGCGAGCCCCGGCAGCGAGCCGGCGCGGACCCGGATGCCGCGCGCCTCGAGCTCCTGGCGCAGCGTGCCGCCGTGGATCGTGCGCTTGGCGCGGCTCCGGCTCATCGTGCGCCCGGCCCCGTGGCAACACGAGCCGAGCGAGCGCTCCATGCTGCCCTCGGTGCCGACCAGCACCCACGACGCGGTGCCCATGCTGCCCGGCACCAGCACCGGCTGGCCGATGGCGCGGTACTCCGGCGGCAGATCCTCGAAGCCGGGCCCGAAGGCGCGGGTGGCGCCCTTGCGGTGCACGCACACCCGGCGCCGGACGCCGTCGAACACGTGCTCCTCGGTCTTGCCCATGTTGTGGGCGATGTCGTAGACCTGGTGCAGGTGGGGCTCGCGGGTGCGGCCGCGCAGGGCCTCGGCGAACGCGGCGCGGGCGTCGTGCGCCAGCACCTGGCGGTTGGCGAAGGCGTAGTTGGCGGCGCAGCGCATGGCGGCCTGGTAGTCCTGGCCCTCGGGGGAGTCGAGCGGTGCGCACACCAGCTCGCGGTCGGGCAGCCGGATGCGGTAGCGCTCGACCGCGCTCTGGAAGGACTTGACGTAGTCGGTGCACACCTGATGCCCGAAGCCGCGCGAGCCGCAGTGGATGAGCACGGTCAGGAGGCCCTCGGCGAGCCCCATGGCGCGGGCCGCGTCGGCGTCGAAGACCTCGTCGACGACCTCGACCTCGATGAAGTGGTTGCCGGCGCCGAGCGTGCCGACCTGGGTGCGGCCGCGATCCCTGGCCCGGTGGCTGATCTTGGCGAAGTCGGCGCCCGCCAGCACGCCGCCTTCCTCGGTGCGAGCCACGTCCGACTCGGTGCCCCAGCCGCGCCGCCGCGCCCACTCGCCGCCCTCGCGGCACACCCGCTCGAGCTCGCGCTCGTCCAGCTTGAGGCGGCCGCCGGTGCCGACCCCGCTCGGGCAGGCGGCGTCGAGGGCGGAGGCGAGGTCGCCGATCGAGCCCTCCACGTCGGCGAAGCGGACGTTCGAGGCGAGCAGCCGAACCCCGCAGTTGATGTCGTAGCCGATGGCGCCCGGCGAGATCACGCCGTGCGGGAGCTCGGTCGCGGCCACGCCGCCGATGGGGAAGCCGTAGCCCTGGTGGACGTCGGGCATCACCAGCACCCGCCCGATGACCCCGGGAAGGGTGGCCGCGTTCACCGCCTGCTCGAGCGACGAATCGCCGCCGATCGCCTCGAGCAACGCGCGCGAGGCGAACACCCGCACCGGGACCCGCATGTCGGCCCGCACCGAGGTCGGGATCTCCCACTCGTGGTCACTGATCCGCCGCAGGTCCTTGAGCTCGACCATGGTCGGCCTTTCAATCTCCCCTGCAACGGCCCGCCGGGCGACCCGCCGCCGATCAGACGTCGAACACGATGCGGGTGAGGAGCCCGCCCTCGGTGTCGCAGACCTTGAGCCGGTGGTAGGTGACGGCCTTGATGTCCTTGGTGTGCGACTCGATCGGCGCGCCTTCGAGGCGCGCCGCGAGCCGGCCGTCCGCCGCCTCGAGCTCGAGCGCGTCGAACGCGAGGCCCTCGGACTCGGCCAGGTAGAGCAGCTCGGCCAGGAATTCGACGAGCAGCGACTCGCGATCGGCCGCCGCCAGCTCGAGCTGGCGCTGCTGCCGTCGACCCCCAGCCAAGACCACGCCCATCAGCCCGTACATCCCCCGCGCGGCCTCGGCGAGCAGGGCTGCCAGGTCCGGCGCCCACACCTCGAGAGCCCAGTCGGCGGTGTGCTCGAGCTCGCGGTGTCCCTGCGCTGTGTGCACCACCACCTCAGCCTACCACCGGGCCGGCGTCAAGACAGTCGCCAACGCAAAGCGGTCAGGGCACCGTCGACGACCAGGCCGAGCTGTCGCCGCTCTCGAAGCCGTCGGCGAACATGGTCAGCAGGCACAGCGGGCTGGATGCCGCGACCGAGGCGACGTAGGCGTTCATGACCGCCGGCACACGCTGCGGCTGGTTCCCCCACGGGTGGGCGAGGCCGAAGGTCAGGCTGATGTTCGAGTAGTACGGGGGGATCATGTGGCAGTACGACATGATCGTGCCGGAGCCCTGCCCGGACGGGCCGGGCAGGCTGGGTGTGCCGCTGTAACATCCCTGCTCTTGGTTCCAGCACTGATCGATCTCCGGCACGTAGCAGTGGGTGTGCCCGCTGATGGTGTTGGAGTGGAAGTGGTGACCGACCTCGTGGCTCACCTCGTAGATGTCCAACACCACGACCGGGTTGGAGATCTGAAAGCTGCCGGTGAGGCTTCCGGAGAAGCCATAGCCGCCGCCGTACAGGTCGTAGGTCGGGGTCAGGCTGCAGCCCCAGCCGGAGATGCTGAAGTAGAACGGCGACGAGCACAGCGTGCCCGGCCACGACATGCCGCCTCCGGCGGTCTTGCCGCTCAGGAAGTGGGCAACCGTGCGAGCGACTTGGGTCATGTTGGCGTTCCAGTACCTGGCGAACTCGAACAGGCCGCAGCCGCTCGAGGTCTGGGTCCAGGGATCGGCCGCGGTGGTCCACAGGGATACGTAGGAGACCCAGAAGTCGGTGTTGACCTCGGTGGTGAAGTAGCTCGAGGCGTAGCCGAAGAGGTCGCCGGCGTAGGTGAGGGCTGCCGAAGTGCTCCCGAAGAGCTGGTAGTACTCGTAGTCGGTCTCGACCGCCATCCGCACGGTGTAGCTCGCACCCTGCCTGCTGGGCGAGCCGTGCGGGATTGCCTCCGCCGTCCAGGGTTCCGGCGGCGTCTCCGCCGCTGGTCGGACCAGCTGATCGGTGCCGCACACAAAGGGCCGCGCGCCGGAGGTCAGCGCGGGGTGATCGGTGACCTCCGTCAGTAAGGGCTGCGGCTCGCCGGATCCTTGCGATGCCAGCCAGTAGCGGCCGTCCTCGCTAATCAGGCCGCGCAACCCACCCTCCTCGAGCAAGGTCAGCACGACCCGCGAGTCGGGGCGGCCGATCACCGCGCCGCGGAAGTAGGCGTGCGCCGGCGGCGGCAGCGTCAGCGTCTCGCTGTCACCATGAACGACGACCCGCGCCTCCGGGGCGAAGACCCGGAAGCGCTCGAGCTCGAAGGCCTCCGGCGGGCCGCCGGGCTCGAGCACGGCGCCCTCGACACGGAGCTCCCCGCCGACCGGGACGGCGCGGGCCTGCCCTTGAAGCGCGGGATCAGTCCACTGCAGGGCGGGCGAGGCAGCCGCCGCGGTCCCGGCAATGCCGGCGGCCAGCGCCAGCATCCACCACAGGCCCCCGTCAGAGTGGCGCGACCGGAATGCGCTCATCGTGCACCTCCTTCAGAGCCGACGGCCGCCGACGTGGTGTCTGAGCGGTCACCGGACGCGTGCAAAGCGACCATTGTTCGAAGGTCTCGCATTCAATATGGGTGGTCGAGGACGCGGGCGCAAGCCGCAACCTGCGGCGGGCACCCCGCGAGGGGCGGGACGCGCCTCTGGAAACCTCGCGGTGCGGCCGCTTGCCTCCCGGGCGCTACGGCACGGTGGCCGACCAGGCTGAGGTGTCGCCGGACTCGAAATCGTCCGCGAACAGGATCGGCGTCAGGCACGACGGATGGGACGCCGCGGTCGCGGCCACGTAGCTGCTCATCAGGTTCGGCACCCGCCATGACTGGTAGCCCCACGGGTCGGTGAGCCCGAGGGTCAGGCTGATGTTCGACATGCCGGGGGTGAGGGTGTGGCAGTAGCTCATGATCGTTCCGCAGCCGGCGCCCGGCGTCGGGCAGGGCAGGCTCGGCGGCCCGTTGTAGCAGGGGGGGCCGTCGCTGCCCCAGCACTGGTCGACCGGCGGCACGTAGCAATGGGTGTGGCCGGTGTTGAAGTTGTGGCCGACCTCGTGGCTCATGACGTAGATGTCCCAGACCACGCTCGGGTTTGTGATGTTGAAGCTGCCGGAGAGATCAGCCGAGAGCCCGTAGGCGCCGCCGTAGAGGTCGGTCGTGGGCGACAGGCTGCAGCCCCAGCTCGAGATGTCGACGGTGAAGCCCGAGGCACAGAGCACGCCCACCCACGCAATCCCGCCGCCGGCCGCCTTGCCGCTCAGGAAGTGGGCGATTGTGCGGTTGACGCTCCCCATGTTGACGTTCCAGTACCTGCCGAACTCGGCGAGGCCGCACAGGGTCGTGGTCTGCGTCCACGGGTCACTTGACGTGGTCCACACCGACACGTGGGAGATCCAGAAGTCCGTGCTGACCTCCGAGGTGTAGTAGGTCGAGGCGTAGGCAAAGAGATCGCCGGCGTAGCTGACCGCGCCCGACACGCTGCCGAACAGCTGGTAGTACTCGTAGTCGGTCTCGACGCCGACGCGGGCGGTGGCGATCGCGCCCGGTGCCCGGTTCGAGGCGGCCGGGAGGTCCTCCCCTGAGAGGGGCCCCGGGAGGCTGTCAGGCGCCTGCCTCGTCAGCCGGTCGGCGTCGCAGGCAAAGCGCCGGGCGTCGGCGGCCAGCGCCGGGTGGGCGGTGACGTCCACCAGCGCGGCCTGCGGCTCGCCGGCGCCCTGGGTCGCCAGCCAGTAGCGGCCCTCACTGGCGATCAGACCGCGCAGCCCGCCGTCCTCGAGCAAGGTCAGAAGGACCCGAGACCCGGCGCGGCCGCTGACCGCACCACGGAGGTAGACGTGCGCCGGCGGCGGGAGCGTGAGCGCCTCCCCGGCGCTGTGGACGACGATCCGGGCCTCCGGGGCGAAGACTCGGAAGCGCTCGAGCTCGAGTGACTCGGGCAGGCCATTCTCCTCGAGGATGGCGCCGTCGATGCGAAGATCGCCGCCGATCGGGATACTGCGGGCCTGGACCGCGAGCCCGGGATCGGACCACTGCAGGGCGGGTGACCCAGCCGCGGCGGTTGCAGCGATGGCAGTGGCCAGCATGAACGCCCACCGCAGGCTCGCTCGGGAGTGAGTCGGTCGGAACCTGATCATCGGACTCCTCCATCCGGGTCGAAGACCGCCATTGTGCGCGACTGGTGAGCACCCGACCCGACCCACGCTATTACGGGTCAAAGGTCCTGCTCACAATATGGCCGCACGGCGCCGGGAGTGCAAGTCGCAAGGATGGAGGCTCGAGCGCTGGCGGCCGGGCGGGGGATCGGGAGGCCTCGCCGCGGGCCGCTCGACTCGCCTGACTCAACGAACGGCGGTTTTGCGCGGGCGCCGGTCGGGTGCCCCGATCGCGTCACGGCACTGTGACCGTCCATGCGCCGGTGTCGCCCGACTCAAAGCCGTCTGCAAAGACCGGCGCCGCCTCGTTGGCGTCGATGACGACCCGCAGGATCCAGTCGCCGTTGACGCCGAGGGTGTCGGCTGGCACCCAGGCCGACGGCGGGATGGCGTAGATGAAGTTCGGCTGCGGGAACACGTGGCCGTCGATGTCGATCGCGATCCCGGTCGAAGCGGGGCCGAAAAGGTACTCGATGCCGACCCGAATGGTCCCCTCGGTGATGACGATGTCGAACGGGTCGAGGTCGATCTCGTTGAGCGCCATGTCCGAACCATAGAGGGTGAAGATCTCCTCGTAACGCAGGTCGCCAGGATCCGGGGAGCTGCCGTCATCCTCCCAGACCTTTACCACCAGATCGGCCTGGGTACCGTTCGGGCAGGCGAGGATCAGCACGCTGAGCAGCTCGAAGGGGTAGTCGGTCGGCGCCGGAGTCAAGCGCGCAGCGGCAATCTCGCCCTCGGCGAAGCTCTGGCCGGTGATGCAGATGACCGGGCCGGTACCGGCGAAGCTGTCGTTCTGAAGCGTCTTCTCCCCCGCGACAGCCGGCGCACAGAGCACGCTTGCTGCTGCGAACGCGATGGCTGCGAAGAGAGAGCGACGACGTGACCGGCCTCTCGATCGGGTCCTCATGCCATCCAGTCTGGCAGATCGTGGCGTTCACGCCAGTGGGGTGCATCACGCGGCAAGCCGGTCGGCATCCGCCCGGCAGTGGGTGTTCTCTGCCGGCTGTGGCGCGGATCGAAGTGAGGCATTCGCCAAGCTGCAAATGTCGATTCACAGGCAGACGGGGACCGATTTACCCGTAGCTTTCTCAGCTTCCGGATGCGCGCAGCGCATCCTGCTCGGCGCGCGTGGGGCGTAGGCCAGCCAGCGACCGCGACGCCTCACGCGCACCCTGAGGCCTACGACCCGCGCGCGTCGAGGGGCCTATGCCCTGCACGCTCCGAGCGCGTCGTCGAGGCGTTCGCCGAGCATCCCGCCGAGCGCAGCCAGCGACTCGAGGTCGGTCGGCTCGTCCGGCAGCAGCGGAACCTCCACCAGCGGATGGCTGCCGCCGAGCAGCGACCGCAGCGCGGTCACGCTCTCCCGGTCGCGCTCGCCGAGCCAGCGCAGCAGCTCGCGGCCGTCGTGACCGGCGACGTCGAGGGTCGGCGCCGGGCCGCCGGCACCGGGGAAGGTCGGGTGGACGCGGTTGACCACCACCGGGCCGAGCCGATAGCCGGCCTCGCTGAGCCGGCGGGCGAAGAAGAGCGTGTCGGCGACGCGCTGGCGGCCGGGAGCGCTGACCAGCACGAACAGCGTATCGGGCGCCCGCAACAGCCGCTGCACCTCGATGGCGCGCTCTCGAAAACCGTCGTAGAGCGGGCTGAAGGCCTGGAAGAACTCGGCCATGTCGCGCAGCAGCTCGAGGCCAACCATGCGGTCGAAGAAGCCCTCGACGTTGCGGCCGAGCGCGCCGAGGCGCGAGGTGGCGCGCAGCTGGCCGCCGGCGTCGAACCACGGCTTGAGGGCGATCCGCAGCGCGCCCGAGTCGAGAAAGGAGACGATGCGGTCGGGCGCACCGAGGAAGTCCAGCGCCTGACGGGTCGGCGGCGTGTCGAGGACGATCCGCTCGTGCGCGCCATCGCGGGCGACCTCGAACAGGCGCTCGGAGGCCATGTACTCGAGGACGCCAGCGAGGTTCCCCGACAGGTTGTCGTAGAAGCGGTTGCGCAGGATGCGCTCGCGCGCCGCCTCGTCCGGGGCATAGCGATCGATCAGGCGGTCGAAGGTGGTGCGCGCGTCAAGCAGGCTGGCGCACAGGCGGCCGGCGCCGCCGAACGGAACCTCGGTTTCCTGCTCGGCGGCGACCGCACCGACGCCGAGGGCGTCCTTGAGCCTCAGCGACGGGTCGAAGGTCATGACCAGCGTGTCGCGTCCGGCCGACGCCGACTTCAGCCCGAGCGCCGCGGCGAGGGTGGTCTTGCCGACGCCGCCCGAGCCGACCACGATCACCAGCGGGAAGTCGCGGGGGTCCATCATGAGCTCCCGGACGCCTGCTCGAGGTGGGCGCCCAGGGTCGCGATCAGCTGTGGGCCGGGCTCGAGCGGGAGCAGCGGCAGCTCGGCGGTTGATCCGTGCCAGTGGTCGGCAAGCCGGCCGAGCTCGCGGTCGTTGAGGGCGCGCCGGTGCGCCCACAGCGCCCCTGCCGGGTCGCCGTCGTCGGCGTCCGGCGCCTCAGGCAGCGGCGGGTAGAGGGAGTTGACCACCACCAGATCTGGCGTGCGCTGCACCCGGTCGTCGAGCAGATCGATCAGCTCCAGGCTCTCCTGGACCGGCATCTCCTCGGCGGTGGTCACCACCACGACCCCAAAGCGCGCGCGATCGGCCATGAAATCGGCGATGACCGACGCCATGTGGCCGATCGGCCCGCTGCGGATCACGTCCGAGATCAGCCGCGGCGCGGCCAGCCACGCCACCGAGTGGCCGGTCGCCGGGGCGTCGAGGATCACGACATCGGGGCGGACCATGCCGCGCGGCACGTGGCCCTCGATCAGCCGCAGGGCTCGCCCGAACACGGCGGTCTCCTTGAGCCCCGGCGCACCCTCGGTGAAGTGCTGGTGGACCGGGCTCGAGAGCACCCTGCGCACGAGCACCCCCACCTTGAGCTTCTCGCGCACGAGGTCGTCGAGCAGGCGGCGCGGATCGAGGTGCTGGAGCTGCAGGCGCGGGGCGATCGTGACCACCTCGCCGCCTGACGGCGGGACGTCGAGCAGGTGGTGCAGGCTCTCGCGGGGATCGACTTCGAGCAGCAGGACCTTGCGGCCGCGAGCCGCCAGCCGGCGACCGAGCACGGCGGCCACCGTGGACTTGCCGACGCCGCCCTTGCCGGTGACCACCAGCATCTGCCGCCGCTCGAGCGCTTCGAGGACGCCCATCGACTCCCCGGCCCATGGTACGCGCGCCACCCGCCAGTGTCATTCGTGTCTGTGCCCCGGCGGAAGGTGGAACCACCAAGGCACGAAGACACAAAGTCGGCCACCTGAGCGAGATCGTGCTGCCGCTGCAGTGCAGGCAGATGATCGCGGGGGGCGTCATGCCTGCTTGCCGGGAGTTTGCGGCGACCCGCGCGGGGGTCTGGTCGCGTCCGACCGTTTACGGGAGTTCGCGGGCGATCGGGTGGAGGACTACCCGGCTCGTACGCGCTCCATCAAGAGCTTCTCTTTGTGGCTTTGTGCCTTCGTGGTGGATCGAGCTCGGGCGCGAATGGAGGCATTATCCCCCGGATCCCAGATCCTGGATCCTCTCCCTCTCGTGGTACATGTGATCGATCAGGTGCGCGAACGTAACCTCGACCGCCCGCCGCTTCACCTTGAGGGTCGGGGTCAGGTGTCCGCCGTCGATCGACAGTGCGATCGGCAACAGGCGGAAGCGCTTGATCTGCTCGTACCTCGCCAGGCCGGCGTTGACCGTGTCCACGATCTCGCCGAAGAGCTGCCGGGTCCGCGGCTGCTCGATCAGATCGGCGCGGTCCGCGGCCACGACCCGGTTCGCCTCCGCCCACCGCTCGAGCTCGTCGAAGTTGGGGGAGATGAGGGCGGTGACGTAGGGGCGGCGGTCGCCGATCAGGACCGCGACATCGACGTACGGCGAGCGCTTGAGGAGGCTCTCGACCGGCTGCGGCGCGACGTTCTTGCCGCCGGCGGTGACGATGATGTCCTTCTTGCGGTCGACGATCAGGAGGAAGCCGTCGTCGTCGATCTCGGCGATGTCGCCGGTGCTGAACCAGCCCTGGCTGTCCAGGACCTCGGCAGTGGCCTCGGGCTTGTTCCAGTAGCCGAGCATGACGCTCGGCCCGCGCACCAGCAGCTCGCCGTCCTCGGCCAGCTTGACCTCGACGTTGTCGAGAGGACGGCCAGTGGTGCCGAGACGCAGCGTGCCGGGCTGGGCGCCGTTGGCGCTGATCACCGGGGAGGTCTCGGTCAGGCCGTACCCTTCCACCATCCAGATGCCGAGCGAGTGGAAGAACTCGGCCACGTGCAGCGGCATCTCTGCGCCGCCGGTGATGCAGAAGCGCAACCGCCCGCCGAGGCCTTCTCGGACCTTGGACAGCACCAGCCGTTCCGCGAGGCCGTGACGCGCGCCGAGGGTGCCGCTGAGCTCGCGCCCGGCGATCCGCCGCAGCGCAGCCTCGCGGCCGACCCCGAGCGCCCAGTCGAACAGGGCCCGCTTTACCGGCGGCGCCGCGGCGACCTTGTCGAGGATCTTCTGCTGCACCTTCTCGTAGAACCTCGGGACGCCGGTGAAGACGGTCGGTCGAATGGAGCCGATCAGGTCGCCGACGTGGACCACCGAGCAGTAGGCTTTTGACGTCGAGTACCACATGTAGCAGTAGCTGACCATCCGCTCGAGCACGTGGCACAGCGGCAGGAACTCGAGGGCGAGGTCGCTGCGGTCCGCGTTCACGCGGCGCGCCGTGTGCAGCACGTTGGTGACCAGATTGTGATGGCTGAGCATCACGCCCTTGGGCTCGCCGGTAGTGCCCGAGGTGTAGATGATGGTCATCAGCGAGCGCTCGTCGATCGCGGCGGCGCGATCCCAGAACCGCTGCTCGGAGCCGCCCCGCTCGGCGGCCGCGAGCTCATCGAAGTCGAGGATCCCGGGCTCACGAGGACCCTCGATCTGGATCAAGTGCTCGAGCGAGGGGCAGCCGTCGCGGACCGACAGGAACTTGCGCATCTGCTCGGCGTTCTCGGCCACCGCCACCTTCGCGCCGGAGTCCTTGACCTGGTAGGCGATCTGGGCGGGCGTCAGCGTCCCGTACACCGGCACGTCGACCGCGTGTAGGTCGAGGACGGCGAGGTCCACCATGTGCCACTCCGGGCGGTCGTCGGACAGCAGCATCACCCGGTCCCCGGGACCGATGCCGAGCGCGCCGAGGGCGTCGGCGAGAGCACAGGTCCGGCGCAGGAACTCGCCCGTGGTAAGTGACCGCCGGCCGCCCGGAGTCCAGTGCGAGTAGTGGTTGCCCCGCGGTGCGTCGACGTCGTGGCGGTAAAGGTCGAGGACGGTTCGGTCGGTCATATTGGCGCTCCGCGAGGAGAGTTCCTGCAGCGTAGCACAGGCCGAGGCGATCCGCGCCCCGGCCAAGGAGGTCGCGCAGTGGCCGACCTTCCCGCAGGTCTGCGTGGGCGGTGAGCTGATCGGCGGCCGCGACATCGTGGCCGAGCTCTACCGGTCCGGCGAGCTGGCGCGGCTGGTGGGGGTGGCGCCGTGAACGCCGCCGACCGGATGGTCGTTGTCACCGAGCGAGCCCAGCTCGAGATCCGGGGGATCTTCGAGCGCGAGCGCCCGGGTGAGGGCGCGGCAGGAGTATCCTCGTGCGTGCCGGGTGCACGATGGGTTCGGGCTGGATGCAGCGTACGGTCAGCCGACGCCAGGTCGTCCTGGTCGTCGGGCTTGCGGTCGTTGCGTTCGGCGTCGCCGGGGCGATCCGGGTGCTCGGCCACCGGCCGCCTCGCGTCCAGGCATCACCGCCGGTGCGGGTGCCGCTGTTCGTCGATCCGTCGGCGGTCGACCACCAGTCGCGATTCCGGTTCACTTTCGATCCGCCGGAGGTGCTGGCCGCCCTGCGGCGCCAGGAGCATCTCGACGATGTGGTCGCAGGCGCCAGGTCGGATCGGGAGGCGTTCCGCCGGCTGATGGAGTGGACGCACGAGCAGTGGCAGCTGGGCACGCCGAACCCCTACCCGCCACCGGATGCGCTGATCATCCTGCGGGACATCCGCGCCGGGTTCACCGGCGGCTTCTGCGCCCAGTACTGCTTCGTCCTGGTGCAGGCGATCCAGAGCTTCGCGATCCCGGCCCGGATGGTGACCATCACCGGGCACGAGGTCGTCGAGGCCTGGCTCCGCGACGAGGGCCGGTGGGTGATGCTCGACCCGACCTACCGCCTCCAGGTCGTCGATGCCGGCGGGCGTCCGCTCAACGCGCTGGAGATCCGGCGCAGGGTGGAGCGCGGCGAGGCGCTCGCGGTCACCGCGGACCATCGGCTGCCCGAAGCCGAGGCACGTTACCTCGAGCGCTACCGCCGGTTTGCGGTCTGGCTCCGCAACGACCACATCAGCCGGCCGATGAACTTCACGGACTTCCCGCGCTACCTGGTCTGGTTCGATCCCCCTGACGACGCGGGGCGTGCGCCGGAGTCGCTGGTCACCGGCTTCGCTGAGGACCTCTACCCGGCTGGCGAGCGCGCCGAGCCGGCACCGGTTCCCTGAAGGCACAGGCTGCGCCCGCTCACGACATGCGGCCCCGGCTCGAGGGGGCGCGGCGTGCGCGTCAGAGGGTGTCGATCCGCCAGACCCGCCAGTCGCCGGCCGGCAGTGCTCGCTCCACGAGAACCAGCGACCCGTCCTCGAGCTCGACCGTGAAGCGCGCGCGGACCGGCGCGCCGGCGTCGGCTTCGGAGACGAGGGAGCGCTCGACGATGTCGACGACGGCAAACCGGCGGCCGCCGACGTTGAGCGCGATCGGTCGCTCCTCAGCGCGCGATTCGGCGCGGCACTCGACCTTCGCGACCAGAGCTACGCGCTGCTGGGACACCCGCGGAGTGTAGCCGACCGGTCACACCTGCCGTTCGGCAGCCGACGCTCCTAGCCCTTTGCCGAGCGCTCCACCCAGACGGTGAGGGTCTCCAGCGTCGCCTCGACGGCCTTCGCCATCCACTCCAGCGACACCCACTCCCGAACCGAGTGGAAGCTCTGGCCGCCGGCCCAGATGTTGGGGGTCAGCAGGCCCATGAAGGACAGGCGCGCGCCGTCGGTGCCGCCGCGGATCGCCTGCCGCTTCGGCTCGACGCCGATCCGCTGTACCGCCTCGAGCGCGTACTCGAGCACCTTCACGTCCTCGCGGATCTTGTACGCCATGTTGCGGTACGACTCCTGGATCGCGAGGTCGATCTTGGCGGCCGGGAAGCGCGTGCTGACGTCGGCGATCACCTCCCGGAGGAGGTTCTCGCGTGCGGCGAGCTCCTCGACGCTGAAGGCGCGCACCAGCAGCTTGAGCTCGACTGCCGAGACGTTTCCCGAAATGGTGTACGGGTGGAGGTAGGGCTGGCGCCCCTCGGTGGTCTCGGGCAGGTGGTCGGTGTCGAGTCCGCCGACGATCGCCGACGCGACCCGCACCGCGTTGACCAGCTTGTCCTTGGCGTAACCGGGGTGGACGTCGTGCCCGGTGATGGTCACCACCGCGGTGTCGGCACAGAAGGTCTCGTCCTCGATCTCGCCGAGGTCCGAGCCGTCGAGCGTGTAGGCGTAGTCGGCGCCGAAGGCGGCGACGTCGAAGTGCTCGGTGCCGCGCCCGACCTCCTCATCGGTGGTGAAGGCGATCCGAATCGGCCCGTGCAGGAACTCCGGGTGGTCGCGGAGCCAGGCCACGAGGGTCATGATCTCGGCGACTCCGGCCTTGTCGTCGGCGCCGAGCAGGGTCGTGCCGTCGGTGTGGATCACGGTCTGGCCGACGCAGCGGGCGAGGTTCGGGTTGCTCGTGACGTCGAGCACCTGGCCGGGGCCGAGGGTGATGTCGCTGCCGTCGTACGACTCGATGACCCGGGGCTTGACGCCGCCGCCCGGGGTCGCGAAGTAGGTGTCCATGTGCGCGATCAGCCCGATCGCCGGCACCGAGCCGGCCGCCGGGTGGCCCGCGGGCAGGTTGGCGGGAACGCTCGCGAGCACGTAGCCCCACTCGTTCATCGTGGCGTCGGCGCAGCCGAGCGCGCGCAGCTCCTCGGCCACCATGCGTGCGAGGTCTTTCTGTTTCTCGGTGCTCGGGCTGGTCGTCGAGGCGTCGTCCGACTGGGTGTCGACGGCGACGTAGCGCAGAAAGCGCTCGAGCAGCTGCCGGCGGTCCGTGGCATGCAGGGTGATGGGCATCGGGCACCTCCAAGCTTCGGTCGGACGACCGAGTCTAGCAGAGCGGGGAGCGTGTAGAGCACAGGCCCCTGTATGCGTTCCTGACGTGGTTATTGTTGTTGGCCTCTGCCCCACACGCTCCTACGCCACCTCGAACCGCGAGGTCTCGAGGAAGCGGACCGCCTCATCGCTGGGGACTGGACGGGAGAACAGGTAGCCCTGGCCGTACGGGCAGCCGAGGCCCCGGATCACGTGGAGCTGCTCGGAGGTCTCGATGCCCTCGGCGATCACCTCGAGGCCGAGCGCCTTGGCGAGGCCGATGATGACGCGCACGATCTCCCAGTTGTGGGTCGGGCCCGGGTCGCCGCTGATGAAGGACCGGTCGATCTTCAGCGAGTCGATTGGGTAGGAGTGCAGCGAGCTGAGCGACGAGTAGCCGGTCCCGAAGTCGTCGATGTAGACGCGCACCCCGAGCGCACGCAGCTGGGCGAGCACCCCCGCCGCCACCTCTGCGTTCTCCACGATCGAGCTCTCGGTGACCTCGAATCGGATCCAGCGCGGATCGACCTCGTACTGGGCGAAAACCCCGCGAACCTGGTCCGCGAAGGCGCCGTTGGCGAGCTCCTTGCCCGACAGGTTGACGCTGACGTAGGGAGCGGCGTCGCCGAACTGCTCGCGCCAGCGCCGGACGTCGCGGCACACGCAGTGCAGGATCTGCTGCTCGAGGTCAAAGATGGTGCCGATCTCCTCGGCGAGCGGGATGAACTCGTAAGGCGGCACCGGCCCGTTGGCGCCGGACCAGCGGGCGAGGGCCTCGAAGCCCTCGATGTGGCCGCTCGACAGGGCGACGATCGGCTGGTAGTGGACGTTGAACTCTCGGCGGTCGAGCGCCTGGCGGAGCTCCATCTCCAGCCGCAGCCGCGACACCGCGAGGTTGTGCATCTCCCGGTCGAAGATCACGTGGCCGCCGCCGCTGCCGGACTGCGCACGGAACATCGCGATCTGGGCGTCGCGGATCATGTCCTCGGGACGCTCGTAGCGGGTCGAGGAGAGCGCGATGCCGATGCTGGCGGTCACGAACACGGTGTGGCCGGCGATCTCCATCGGCACCGCCAGCGACTCCTGGATGCGGCGCGCCACCCGGGTGACGTCGCTGGCGTCCTTGAGGTCCTCGACCAGCACCATGAACTCGTCGCCGCCGGCGCACCCGATCGTGTCCTCGGGCCGGATCGAGGCGCGCAGGCGGTGGGCGACCTGGACCAGCAGGCGATCGCCGGCGTCGTGGCCGAGACTCTCGGTGACCACCTTGTACTGGTCGAGGTCGAGGTAGAGCACCGCGAACAGGTGCTCGGGGTGGCGGGTCGACCCCGCAATGACCCGCGACAGCCGGTCGAAGAACAGCGCCCGGTTGGGCAGGTCGGTGAGGCTGTCGTGGAGCGCCTCGTAGAGCAGCTGGCGCTCCACCTTGCGGCGCTCGAGGATCTCGTGCTGGAGCCGGATGTTGGTCTCGAGCAGCTCGGTGGTGCGCTCCTTGACGCGGGCGTCGAGCTGGTCGCGGGCGCTGCCGAGCTCGAGCTCGAAGCGCTTGCGCTCGGTGATGTCTTCGCAGACCGTCACCACCGCCACCGGGACGCCGTCGGGGTCGAGCACGACGTCGGAGAGCAGCTGGACCGGGAAGCGGGAACCGTCCTTGCGGACGTTCACCGACTCGCGGCGCCAGCTCTTGATCGTGCGCGCCTCCTCCTGGTCGAGCGGGCTCCACGAATTGCGCGGCGAGAACATGCGCACCGACTCGCCGAGCAGCTCCTCCGGGGAGTACCCGTGCATGCGCGCGTCGGCATCGTTGATGTAGAGGATGCGCCCTTCGAGGTCGGTGATGGTCACGCCCAGCTGCATGCGGTCCATCGCGCGCTGGATCGCCTGGGTGGCGTCGAGTACCTTGGCCGCGGCGGAGAGCCGCTCCGCGCGGTGCCTGGCCGATGCCAGGCGCGCGTCGAGCTGGGAGTCGTCGACGTGCCGGTCGACGACATCGTCGGCTCCGGCCTGCAGCGCGAGCCGGTGGAAGAGCGGGTCGTCGCCGCCCGCGAGCAGCACGACCACGCATTGGTCCTTGGGTGCCGCCGCGCGGATCTTGCGGCACACGGAGAGCCCCTCGGAGTCGGTGTCGTCGGCGTCGACGAGCACCAGTCGGTGGTGGTCGCTGCTCAGAGACTCGAGCGTGCGTGCAAAGTCGCCGCCGCCCTCGAGCTCGACGCCCTCGAAGGACTGCAGCCGCCCGAGTCGGGCGCGCAATCCGGCGTCCGAGGAGTGGAAGAGGACTCTCATCCCGTTCGCCCGTCTGCCCCCTGCTGCGTTGCGCGCTGCGGCGTCATCGGCTGCATCCGTGATCACCATCCTGGATCGCAGTCAGCAATCCCCGTGCCATCCGTCTGCCGTCTTGAGTGCCTGCGCTGCCGTGATTTGAGACACGGAACGCTGACGAAATGCCTCAGAACGGGCCGAGCAGGGCCGCCGTCCGGCGGGTTCTGAGACAGCCTCGCAACCTTGGCCCCTCCGCCGCACGCAATGTCGGGTCGTCGCCGGCTGTTGCCGTGATCGGCGGCATGGTGCATCGACGGTCGTCGACTCGTCCCGCCCCGCGCATTCTGATCGTCGGCGGCGGATTCGGAGGAGCCTACTGCGCGCAGGCTCTGGAGCGGTTGCTGCCGGTCGGCGAGGCCGAAATCGCGCTGCTCGACCGCAACAACTACTTCATCTTCTACCCGTTGCTTGTCGAGGCGGGCACCGGCAGCCTCGAGCCGCGCCACGCGGTGGTGTCGATCCGGTCGTTCCTGGGCCGCACCCGCTTCGTGATGGGCGAGGTCGTCGACGTCGACCTCGACGCCCGGGAGGTGGCCTACTGTCCACCAGGCGGAGAGACGCTGGCACGGCTGGCCTATGACCACCTGGTGCTGGCGCCGGGCAGCGTCACCCGGCTGCCGGATGTGCCGGGGCTGCGCGAGCGCGGCTTCGAGATGAAGAGCCTCGGCGACGCGGTCCGGCTGCGCGACCACGCGATCCGGCAGCTCGAGCGGGCGGATGCCAGCGCTGATGAGTCGGTCCGGCGGCGCCTGCTGCACTTCGTGGTCGTCGGCGGAAACTTCACCGGCGTCGAGGTGGCCGGGGAGTTCCATGTCTTCCTGCGCCGTGCCAGCCGGCGCTACCAGGGAGTCGCTCGCGACGAGATCGCGGTCACCGTCGTCGAGCTCGGATCCCGGATCCTGCCCGCCCTGGAGGAGGACCTGGCGAGCTACGCCACCGACCGCATGGTTCGCCGCGGAATGCGGGTCGAGCTGGGCGTGTCGGTGGCGAGGATCGACGACGGTCTGGTGACCTTGACCAACGGCGAGACGCTCGACTCTGAGACCGTCATCTGGTGTGCGGGCATCGCGCCGAGCCCACTCCTGCACCGCCTGCCGCTGCCGAAGGACGGCCGGGGCTACCTGCTGTGCGAGCGCGACCTTCGCGTCAGCGGGCGGTCCGACGTGTGGGCGATCGGCGACTCGGCGGTCAACCCGGGGCCGGATGGCGTGGCCTACCCGGCGACCGCACAGCACGCCGTCCGGCAGGGGGAGCACCTCGCGGACAACTTGAACCGGGTGCTGCGTGGCCGACCGACCCGACCGTGCGACATCCGGTCCAAGGGCGAGCTAGCCGCCCTCGGGTGCCGCACCGGGGTGGCCAGGGTCTTCGGGTTCAAGCTCGCGGGCTTTCCGGCCTGGTTCCTGTGGCGCACAGTCTACCTGATGAAGATGCCGGGCCTCGCGCGCAAGGCGCGGGTCGCCCTCGACTGGTCCATGGACCTGGTGTTCACCAAGGACGCGGTCGAGCTCGGGTTGAGCTCCGGCAGCGGCAGGCGTCGATCGGACCCTGGCGGAGGCCCGCCGACGGTCGGTGGGCCGACCGAAAGCTGACCGCGAAAAAATTGGCCCGCCGTTGCCGGCGGGCCGTACACACACGGAAGGAGGAGAGTGTGTGCGGAGTCAGCGGTGTGGGCCGCCGACTCATCTGCCACAACGCTGGCAACGGCGCAGCCAATTCCCCGCGCCAGTGACTGGGGGCCACCGAATGGTGAGCCTGGCGCGGGGCAGCGAGGAGGCCCCACGTTTTCGCCCCGGTTCGGAAGCGGGAGCGGGAGCAGAAGCGGGCGGGGAGGAGGGCAGTGGGACCGGCCCTCGAGTGCTAGCCGCCACGCCCTGGCTGGGCGGCGGCGAGGGCCATGGCCTCGCGGGCGATCCTGCGCACCATCGCCGAGAAGATGATCTTGTGGGCGGGGTAGAGGGCCTTCCAGTAGAGGGTCCCGCTCAGGCCCTTTGGGGCGAACAGTGCGGACTGCACGAGCTGGGTGCCGCCGTTCTCCGGCTCGGCCTCCCACTGCAGCCAGGCCTGGCCCGGGAGCTTCATTTCCGCGCGCAGGCGGAGCAGGCGCGGCGGCTCGACCGCCTCGACTCGCCAGAAGTCGACCGCGTCGCCCGGGAGGAGCGCGGTCGGGTCGCGGCGGCCGCGGCGCAGGCCGGGTCCGCCGACCAGTCGGTCGAGCACCCCGCGCACGCGCCACGCCCAGTTCCAGAACAGCCAGCCGCGATCGCCGCCGAGCGACGACAGCACGCGGAACACCGACTCGCACGATGCCGGCGTCCAGGTGCGGCGGGTCTCTCGGATCAAGCCCTCGACCTCGGCGAGCTCGAAGAACGGGTCCGGTCCGATCGCACCGCTCCAGCGGGTCTGGACGCCGCTCGCCTCGATCGTCCGCAGCGCCCGGCGGACGGCCTCGGGGTAGGGCGTCGGCTCGACCTCCGGGTAGGTGCTTCGGGCCACGCTGGTGTCGGCGACCACCGGGTGGACGACACCTTCGATGAGCGGCACGGCGAGCCGGTTCGGGATCGGGGTCACCAGCCCCACCCAGAGCGCCGCCAGCTTCGGCGCCAGCACCGGCACCGGCACGATCAGCCGGCGCAGCCCGCGGACCCGCGCGAACTCCTGCATCATCGCCTTGAAGGTCAGGGGCGCGCTGCCGATGTTGTACACGCCCTCCTCTCCACGCTCCAGCGCGAGCAGCAGGTAGGAGAGCACGTCGCGGACGGCGATCGGCTGGACCTCGTTGAGGATCCAGCGCGGCGCAATCATGGCCGGCAGGCGCTCGGTGAGGTAGCGGACCATCTCGAAGGAGGCCGATCCCGAGCCGATCACCGGACCGGCCCGGAACTCGAGCGTCGGCAGACCCGCGCGCAGGATCGCGCCGACCTCGGCGCGGCTCGCCAAGTGGGGCGAGATCCGCTCGCCCTGGGGAACCAGGCCGCCCAGATAGATGACCCGGCCGACGCCGGCGGCGGCAGCGACGAAGTTGCGGGCCGCCGCGCGGTCGCGCTCCGGGAAGTCCCGGCCCGACCCCATCAGGTGGACCAGGTAGTAGGCGGTGTCCACGCCGCGGCATGCGGTGCGCAGCGAGGCGGGGGCCTCGACATCGCCGACCGCCAGCTCGACGCGGTCGGCCCAGGGACGGCCGGCGATGCGGCCGGGGTCGCGGACCAGGACGCGGACCTGATGCCCCTCCTCGACCAGCCGCGGCACCAGCCGCCCGCCGATGTAGCCAGTCGCTCCGGTGACGAGGATTCTCATGCGTAGCGCTCCAGGTAGCGGCGGACGGGCAGCTTGCGGGCGGTGTTGGCCGACGACATGTAGCGGATGGTACCGAAGATCGGCCGCTCCGGCGCCCACGGCCGATCGTGGCGGCCGAGGACCCAGAAGATCCCGGTTTCGGAGTTGGGGTCGCGGCCGTCGAGGGCGAAGCGGTTGTTGAGCTCGGTCATGACCTCGAGCGCCTGGCGCGGGTCGGCGGTCCACTCGAGGATCTTCTTGCCCCAGAGCATGCGCAGGTAGTTGTGGATCGTGCCCTCGCGGACGAGCTGCCGCTGGGCCGCGTTCCAGAGCGGGTCGTGGGTGGCCGCGGCGGTGAGCTGGTCGAGCGAGTAGCTGGGCTCGCGGGCGTCGGCGGCGTGCGCCTCGAGCGTCCGGCGGACCCATCCCGGCAGCGACTCCCAGCGATCGTGGCTCGGGTTGTGGTGACAGACGTTGAAGCCGAGCTCGCGCCAGGTCACGAGCTGGTCGAGGAAGGCCTCGGCGTCGGCCGACGCGCCCCACCAGCCGGCGCGCCGCCCGTTGGCCGGCGGGACCACGCTCTCGGGCGACCAGCCCTCGCGCAGCATCAGCTCGCGGAATGCCTGGTGGGCGGAGAGGTGGCCGAAGTGGAGGTACGGCGAGAGGCCGCTGCCGGCGCCGTCGTCGGGTCGGTTGCGGAGCTCGCCATAGCCGCGGAGGCCGGCGTCGAGGAAGGCGCGCAGGCGGGCCCGCGCCGCCGCGCTGCCGCCGCGAAGCCCGGCGATCGTCACCGAGTGGTCGATGGGAAGCGAGGCCAGGCCCTGCGGCCCGGTCGTCAGCCGATCGAGATCGGCAGCCGGCCAGCGTGCGGTGATCTCGGCCGGCAGCTCGACGGCCAGCGGGAGGTCATGGCACGGGTCCTCGAGCGGGAAGGCCTCGAGGTGGGCGAGCAGCGCGCGCTGGAGCAGGCGGCGGAAGGCATAGGCGGTGGGGTGCTCGCGCTCGCCGGCCGCCATCGGCAGCAGGCCGTTGCTGTCGACCGCCTCGAAGCGGACCCCCAGCCGGGCCCCGGCGGCCGCCACCATCCGCGGCAGGAAGAAGGTGGGGAAGTCGTCGGTGACCACGACTGCGGCGGACTCGGCGAGTGCGGCCAGGAGCCCCCGGCCGGCGCCGAGGGCGGGCTCCACGTAGGGGTGGTAGATAGCGGCGCGCCCGGCCAGCGCCCGCCGGTTGTCCACCATGCCGTCGATGATGAAGCGGTGCAGGCGGTCGGAGGCCCACGGGTAGTCGCAGCGCAGCGCCTCGAGCACGACCAGCGGCAGCCCGAGCTGGCGCGCCCAGTCCGCCGCGCACTCGAGGGCGAAGTTGGCGGTGGTGCGGCGAGCCGCCGTCATCCAGTAGAGCACCCAGCGCGCGGGGTCGCGGATGGGGGCGCTGTTGACGACTCGGATGCGCAGCGGCGGGACGCCGGAGGTCATCCGGCGAGCCCGCCTTGAGGGCACTCCGGGCGGCGGCTTCCGGGTTGTGGACAGCAGGATTCGGTTTGTCTAGATTTCATCTCAGGAATAGACCAGTGATCTTCCGAGATTTCCTTGACGAGAAGTCCAGCGCCGGGGCCACGCGTGACAGCATGCAGAACAACACTCCGATCCGTTTCCGCGTTGAGTCGACCATCGAGGCGCCGCTGCGACGGCTGTGGGCATTCTACATGTCGCCGGACGCGCTGCGCCGCCTGAGCCCGCCGCTGAGCTTCTTCAAGGTGCTCGATCCCGGCTCGGGGGTGGCTGACCGCTCGGTGTTGGTGGCCACGGTCGGGCCGTGGCCGCTGCGAAAGCGATGGGTCGCGCTGCATGTCGGCGTGCAGGCAGAGTCGTGCTTCGTCGACATCGCCATTGAGTCGCCGTTCGCGTACTGGATGCACCTCCACCGCTTCGAGGCGGAAGGGGAGGGTCGCTCCCGTCTGATCGACGTGGTGTGGTTCCTGCCACCCCGCGGTGTGCCGCGCTGGCTGGGACGCGTGTTCGCCGCCACGGTGCTGCACCCCATGTTCCGGTGGCGGCACCATGTCAGCCGGCGGGCGGTGCGAAACCTCGTCAACGGGGGTGGAGGGCGGCTCGCGGCAGCGACTGGACTGACGCCGTCCGGAGGTCAGCGATGAACCGGAGCCCCGACCGCGGTCCGCTGGAGGCCGGCTCTCACGCTGCCCACGACCGGCTGTGGCCGATGGGAGCGGTGACCCGACGAACCGGGATTGGCGAGCACACGCTCCGCGCCTGGGAGCGGCGTTTCGGCTTCCCGCAGCCGGTGCGGCTGCCGTCGGGCCACCGGCGGTACACGGTCGGCCAGGTCCGGCACCTGCTGCTGATCGCCGAGGCGCTGCGCTGCGGGTACCGGGCCGGGGACGTGGTGCCGTTGGCGGTCGAGCGCGTCGAGGAGCTGCTGCGGCAGAGCGGGCGCGTGGACGAAGCCTCCGGGGAGCTGGTCCCGGACTGGGTGCAGCGGACCCTGGAGGCCGGCCGCCGCTTCGATCGCGAGGCGCTGGCCGGGGAGCTCCACCACGCCGCGGCCACCCTCGGCCTCGCGCGCTTCCTGCAGGAGCGCATCGAGCCGATCCTGGTCGAGGTCGGCAGCGCGTGGGCCCGCGGGGACCTCGAGATCCGGCACGAGCACTTCATCTCCGAGGTCATCGAGGACACGCTGCGGGGGCTCCGGAGCTCGCTCGGCGCGGTCGGCGCCGGCCGGCCCGTGGTGCTGGCAGGCCTCCCCGGCGAACCCCACCGGATGGGCCTCCAGATCGCGGCCCTGGTGATCGCCGCGGCCGGCCGCAGCGAGACGATCCTCGGCGGCAACACGCCCGTCGCGGAGGTCGTCGAGACTGCGGTCGCGCTGGATGCGGCGGCGGTCGGGCTGTCGGTGAGCCAGGTCGCGGCCTCTGCGGACGCCGTTGCCGCCGTGGCCGACATCCGCCGCCACCTGCCGGCGCGGACCAGGCTCTGGCTGGGCGGGTCGGGCGCCCGCGCCCTCGAGGGCCTTCCGGTCAACGTCCAGGTGGTCGACAGCCTCGACCGCCTCGAACGCGCGCTGCGGGCGCTGGGAAGCTGATGCCGCCGGCGCGGTGCGCTTGACGTTCGCCGGGGAGACAGCGATAGTGGCGGGCGACCCGGCTGGCGTCTTGCTGGCAGCGGTCGACCACAGGAGGTCAATTCCATGAAACGTCATCTGATTCTCGGGTCCATTCTGCTCGTCGCCACGGTGGCGTGCGCCCAGCCGCCTGCCGCGGAGACGGCCGGCGATGTCGGCGTTGTGGCGCGGTTTGCCGACCAGGTCATCACCTCGGCCGAGCTCGACGAGGCGGTGAAGGCCCAGCTCATCTCGCTGCGCCAGCAGGAGTACGAGCTCAAGCGGCAGCAGCTCGAGCAGACCATCTACGAGCGCCTCGTCGAGCGCGCTGCGACGGCCGCGGGAGTGACCGCCGCCCAGTACACCGAGCAGCAGGTCGCTGCCAAGGTTGGTGAGCCGGCCGAGGCCGAGATCCAGCAGGTCCTCACGCAGTACCGGGCGCGTCTCAACCCCGACGACGCGAAGGCCCGCGAGCAGGTCGTTGGCTACCTCAAGCAGCAGCAGCAGGCGAAGCTCAACGCCGACCTCAAGGAGCGGCTGTTCCGCGAGGCGAACGTCGAGATCCTGCTCGAGCCGATGCGCTTCGAGGCGAAGGTCGCGGCGGATCACCCGGTGCGCGGCGGCGGGCCGAAGGCGCCGATCACCCTCATCGAGTACACCGACTTCCAGTGCCCCTTCTGCATCCGCGTCCAGCCGACCCTGGCCCAGATCATGGAGCGCTACGGCGACTCGGTCCGGCACGTGTTCAAGCAGCTGCCCCTGCCCATGCACCCCCAGGCGCGGCTCGGTGCCGAGGCGTCGCTGTGCGCCAACGCGCAGGGCAAGTTCTGGGAGATGCACGATTGGCTGTTCGCCAACAAGGACAAGATCGCCCGCGACAGCCTGGTCACCGAGGCCACGGCGCTCGGCCTGAATGCCGAGGCGTTTGCCGCGTGCCTGGACAGCAACACCTTCGGCGCGCGGGTTGACGAGGATATGAGCGAGGCGCGGAGCTTCGGCATCACCGGGACGCCCGGTTTCCTGATCAACGGCATCGCCATCCGCGGCGCCATGCCGTTCGAGGAGTTCATGCGCACGATCGACAGCGAGCTCAAGCGCCAGGGCCTGCCGGTGCCGGCCCCGGCGAGTGCGACCGCGACCGGCGGCTGATCGAACGTCGGCGCTGCAAACCGAATGAGGGCGCGGGGACCCGCGCCCTTGTTGTGTGTCTGGGTGCGTGGGTGAGCACAACGAGTCGAAGGATCTCCCCAGCAACAGTCCATTCCGCGATCGGAGAGTCCCGCGTGGGACCACGGAGACCCTTCGACTCGCGGCGTTGGTGCGCCGCTCGCTCAGGGCAGGCTCCACGGAAGCGGGCGGGGGCCCCTAGGTCCAAGGAGTTCGTACCGCATTGGCTTTTTCGGCGGACGTGGTTGACCCAAGCGTTGTCAGAGGGCCATTGCGGCACGAACTCGTCAGGATGCGCGCAGCGCATCCCGAGGAGCGTGTGGGCAGAGGCCAACCACAACAAACACATCAGAAGCGCGCTCAGGGGCCTATGCCCACACGCTCCTAGTCGAGATCGATGTCCCGGATCGGCTTGCCGACGTCGCCGGTCTTCTTGACGTCGTCGACCAACTTTCGGAACCGGTCTTCGAGCAGCCGGCCCTTGGACTGCTCCTTGCGCATCGCCTCGGCCATCCGATCGGAGGCGCGCCGCTTGTCGGCCTCGATTTCCTTGAGGCGGGCGTCGAAGTCGACCTTTTCTCGGTGGACTGCCGGCGGCGAGCACTCGACGACGACGCCGGCCGCCACATCGAGCGTGAGGGCCGATCCGCAATGGGGGCAGGTCACCTTGAGGGGGTCGCTCATGGCGCACTCTCCGTCGTCGTTCAATTCTAGCCCGCCCGTCGCGCCCCGTCACGCCGCGGGCTGCGGGCGCCGCCCGACCGCCGGCTGTTCCGCCGCGGTGGTATTCTCGCGCTGCCGGGAGCGACCGGAGAAGGGAACGGCGATGGACCGACTGCGGCGATGGGTGGCCGTGCTCCCCCTGGTCATCGGCCTGCTCGCGGCGGCCGGTTGCGAGGACACCACGGCCAGCCCCGAGCAGCGCGCGCAGCTGGAGGCGGCGGTCGCCGGCTACCTGGACGCACTCGCCGAGTCGTACTCGACGCTCGACGTGAAGCCGCTCGAGCAGTGGGCGTCGCCGATCGAGGTCGGTGCGGTGCGCCGGATCCTGCGCTCGCTGGTGACGACCGGCGACCGGCTGGAAGCGACGCTGCGCGGCTACGAGATCGAACGGGTGGCGATGTTCCGAGGCGTCAACGCCACGGTCTGGATCGTCGAGGTCTGGGACCTCGTCCGCTACGACGCATTCAGCGGCAAGGAGAAGGGAAGGACCGACGGCTCGGTCCAGCGAACCATGCTCCAGCTCCGCCAGATGGACGGCCGCTGGGTGGTGATCGCGCGCAGCATGGTGAAAGAGGACGAGACGCTGGCCGGCGACCCGGGGGCAGCAGGGTGAGCAGCCAGCCCGTGATCGTGATCGTGGGCCGGCCCAACGTCGGCAAGTCGACGCTGTTCAATCGCCTGACCCGCAGCCGTAGAGCCCTGGTTCACAATCTGCCCGGCGTCACCAGGGACCGAATCATCGCCGACGCGGAGCGTCCCCAAGGCGGCCGGGTGACGGTCGTCGACACCGGCGGGCTGCTGCTCGAGGACGAGGATCGCTACGTGCCCCTGATCAGGTCCCAGGCCGAGGAGGCGATCCGCGGCGCCAACGCCGTCGTGTTCCTGCTCGACGGTGAGGCGGGACCGATCCCGGAGGACCGCGACATCGCCAACTACCTACGGGCCCTCGGCGTGCCGGTGGTCGCGGTGGTCAACAAGGCCGACCGCACGGGCGTCGACCTCGGCGCTCCCGAGTTCAGCGTCCTCGGCCTCGGCGAGCCGGTGCTGGTCTCGGCCGAGCACGGTCGAGGCCTCGACGAGCTATGGGATGCGCTCGACCCGCACCTCGGGAGCTGGGAGGTCAGCGGCGAGGAGCCCGCCCCGGCGGAAGGGGAGGTGCAGGTCGCGATCATCGGCCGCCCCAACGTCGGCAAGTCGTCGTTGCTCAACCGGCTGGTCGGGGTCTCGCGGGTGCTGGTGAGCGAGGTGCCTGGGACGACGCGGGACGCAGTCGACGTGGTCATGGAGCGCGATGGCGTGCGCTACCGCTTCGTCGACACCGCCGGCATCCGCCGCAAGGGGCGCACCGATCGCGGCCCGGAGGTGCTGTCGGTGATGATGGCGCGCCGCCACCTCGAGCGCGCCGACCTCTGCCTCGTCGTCACCGACGGCGCGGCAGGCATCAAGAGCCAGGACGCCCACGTCGCCGGTTATGCCTGGGAGGCCGGGCGGGCGACCGTGCTGGTCGTCAACAAGTGGGACCTGGTCGAAGACCGCGTGGCTGCCCGCCTCGCCGTCACCGACGGGGTCGAGCAGGACATGGCCTTCGTGCGGCACGCCCCGCAGGTCTTTCTGTCGGCCCTCTCCGGGAAGGGCGTGCACCGCCTGTTTCCGGTGATGGCGGCACTCCACCGGGCGCACAACCTGCGGGTTCCGAGCGCGGAGCTCAACCGGCTCGTCAAGGACGTCTGGGAGGCCCACCCCCCATCGGTGGCCGGGCGTCGCGAGCCCCGGTTGTTCTACTGCACCCAGGTCGGCACCGCGCCCCCCCGGTTCGTGCTTTTCACCAACCTCGTAGCGCAGCCGCACTTCTCCTACATGCGTCACCTAGAGAACGCGGTGCGCGGCGAATTCGGCTTTGAGGGGGTGCCGATCCGGGTTATGATCAAGGGGAGACCGCGCTGAGGACTCGGGGATGGTTTTCTTCAATTACGCTCTGCGCAAGCTCAATGCCAAGATCGTCTACTACGGTCCGGGCCTGTGCGGAAAGACGACGAACCTGCAGTGGATCCACGACCACTTCGAGGGCGGCCAGCGCGGCAAGATGATCTCCCTCTCCACCGAGGGTGACCGGACGATCTTCTTCGACCTGCTGCCGCTCGAGATCGGCAGCATCCGCGGCATGGACGTGACGCTGCAGCTGTACACGGTCCCCGGCCAGGTCCACTACAACTCGACCCGCCAGCTCGTGCTCCGTGGCGCCGACGGCGTGGTGTTCGTCGCCGACTCGCAATCCACGATGCGCGGCTCGAACATCGACTCGCTGCGCAACCTCGAGGACAACCTGTCGCTGCAGGGCATCGACCTCGCGGACTTCCCCCACGTCCTCCAGTTCAACAAGCGCGACCTCGGCGACCTGATCAGCGTTGACGACCTCGACTCCGACCTCAACCGGTCCTCGGTGCCGTTCTTCGAGGCGATCGCCACCGACGGCGTCGGCATTCAGGAGACGCTGGAGGGGATCGTCAAGCTGGTGATGCGCAACCTCCGCGAGCGCTACGAGCCGGTGGTCGCGGCCGGTATCGCCGGGCATGACGCCGGGCCGGTTCCGCTCGACGTCGAGGTTCCCGCCGTGCCGTTGCGCCCGTCGAAGGCGCCGGCGATCGCCACGCCGCCGCCCCCGGTGAACCCGCTGCACCCGCGGCGGCCGCTGGCGCCGCCGATGCCCGCGGCCCGGTCGGCTCGCGGCATCGGCAGGATCGGCCTCCAGGACGATGTGCCCACCCGCGTCTACCCGGAGGGACGTCCGCCGGTGGAGCATGAGCAGCCGTCGCTGGCCGGTGAATCGTCCTGGGAGCCCGACGGCAGCCGGGCCACGACTGCCGAGCGCCCGCTCCCGTCGGCGTCACGGGCGTCGAAGGAGCGCGACGACTTCGGCTTCGCGATGCCGTTCGCCGACATCGAGAGCACCACGGACGTCAACAAACTCGACGCGGCCGAGGAGGCGCTGCCGGCCGAGCCGGTGGTCGCCGGCTATCGCCACGCCGGCGACGAGCTCGAGCGGGTCGCGGCGGCGCTGCAGTCCGAGCCTTCGTCGCCCTTTCCGGTTGGTGACCTCACTCCGGAGCCGATCACCGCCGAGACCGTGTTCGGCGAGACGGCTGCTCCGGTGGAGCGCGTGGAGATGCCTACTTCGGAGGCCGACCGGCCGCCCTCGTGGCCGGCTCGGCTGCGCGGGACGGTGGACGACCTGGTGGCGAGCGTGCTGGGAGCACGGACCACGCGCGCCGCCCCGGCGGAGCCTCCGCCGAGCGAGATCCCCGAGCTGCGGGATGCCCTCGAGGCCGAGCTGGCGAGTCTGTCGGCCGTCCCGTCGGAGGAGGTGGCCGCCGAAGCTCCCCTGTCCGAGGAGGTGGCCGCCGAGGTTCCCCCGTCCGAGGAGGTGGCCGCCGACCTGGACTGGTGGGAGCCGGGCGAGGGCGGGCCGGCTGCGGTCGAGGAGTACGTTCTGGTCGACGAGGGCGACTTCGATCAGCGGGTCGCTGAGCCCGCCGGGTTCGATGAACCCAGCGGGGAGTGGGCCGCTGAACCGGCCGCGGAGCCGGTGCGGGGGTTCCTCGACGAGCCGTCCGGAGCGTTCGGCGCGGACGGCATCTCGATGCGGGATGCGGAGATTCAGGCCACGGCCCAACAGGAGGGTTTCGTCGTCGGTGAGCCCATCGAGGTGGCGCCGCCTCCGCTCGATGCCGGAGACTGGTACGAGGCCCACACCGGCGACGTGCTCGAGGTCGAGCTTGGCGAAGCTCCCGAGCAGCCGTGGGCAGAGCCGGGCCCAGTCGAGCCTTTCTTGGACGTTGCGGCCAGCGCTCCTGGCCGGGTGGTGGAACCGCGGCACCTGATCACGCTCGGCGAGGGCGACCCCTTCGGCGACGTCGTTGACGATCAGCCGACGCCGGTGCGCCGGGAGATCGAGCCGCACGTGATGGTTCCGGAACCGAGCTTCGACAGGCTGGTGCGAGCCGACGACAATCAGCTCCACCTGCGGCTCCACGGCACCGGCGCCATCGCCGAGTCCGGACAGGTGCGCGCCCTGGACATCGAGGTTCCGGTGCCGGGTACCTGGGTCGGTAACCGGCGTGTTATCCTGCAGCTGCGATTGACCTTGTTGCCGGTTGCGGAGGATGACGATGGCGGATCAGGTCGTGCTCCCTGAGGGGCAGGACAGCTTCAAGCTGAACGAGGTCTGCAAGCTTGCTAACGTTCAGCCGTACATGCTGCGGTTCTGGGGCACTGAGTTCGAACAGCTCGAAGCGGCCAAGAGCGGCACCGGTCAGCGGCTTTACTCCCGGGACCAGGTGGAGCTGATCCTCGAGATCCGCCGCCTGCTGTTCGACGAGGGCCTGACCATCGCCGGCGCGCGCAAGCGCATCGGCGCTCAGCACGGGACCGTTCGTCCGGCGGCCCCTGCCGCGGCGCCAGATCCCGAGGCCGACACGCCGTCAGAGGCACCCGTCGAGGTCATTGCGCCGGCGGTCTCGGAGCCCGAGCCGGAGCTGCCGCGCATCTCCCGCCGGGCGGCGGTGGTTGACAGGCCGACCGCGGCCGACGTACGACCGCTGCTCGCGACGCTCAAGGACGTCCGCACCGAGGTCGCCAAGATCGTCGCCGAGCTGAAGCGACCGTAGCGCAACCATCCTGCCTTGTAGCGCAGGCTTCCTGCCTGCATTTCGCGTAGGCATCCTGCCTGCCTTGTAGCGCAGCCGTCCTGCCTGCCTCGTAGGGCGGCCATCCTGGCTGCTTTGTAGCGCAGCCATCCTGGCCGCTTTGTAGCGCAGCCATCCTGGCTGCTTTGTAGCGCAGCCATCCTGGCTGCTTTGTAGCGCAGCCATCCTGGCTGCTTTGTGGGGTAGGCATCCTGCCTGCCATCAGTCGCGGGCAGGATGCCCAAGCCACAACCTTCATCCTCACGAGTTCGAAGTGCGCGAGCCAGGACATGACGCGGGCTCGAAGCAGCTCGTCGGCTGGGTCCGAGTGGTGCAGCCGCACCAGCCGTGCCAAGATCTACCGCAACCGGTTCAGGGCCTGTGTGAGGGCCTGTGACGACGAGGAGGGCGCGTGGAGACGACCCTGACAGAATCCGGCGAGGGTGGGATCATCTGCGAGCACCGCATCCCGATCGAGTCCCGGTGGATCGTCGCCTCGCTGCTGGGCGTCGTGCCGTTGTTCTTCCTCTACCACCTGGTGGCGGGCCTCGTCGAGTACGTCCGCAACGCGACGCCCGCCGAGTGGCTGTCCGGGCTCCCCGGGTTCCTGGTCATCCTCGCCCTCTTTCTGCTGTCGGCTGCGCCTGTCTTGATCGCGGTCGTGGGCCGCACCCGGGTCGTCGCGGACCTTCAGGCCGGGATCATTCGGGAGGTTCGTGACCTTCGCATTCACCGGCGGACCACCAGCGTGCCGATCAGCAGCGTCCTCGGCGTGTCGGTGTCGCGACAGCGGCGTAACTTCAGGATCCAGGTCGACCTCAGTGACCGCAAGCCGATCACCGTCGGCTACGAGGAGAGCGCGTGGGAAGCCAGGGAGGTGGCGGCGAGGCTGGCGGGCCACTTGAGGACCACGGTACAGCCAGAAGGCGACGTCGACGCCTGACCGCCGTCCGGGTGGCGCCGCCGTGGCCGGTACGTACGCCTACGTCGCGGACGACACGGCGGGTCTGCGGGTGGTCGACGTCTCCAACCCCGCGGCGCCGTTCGAGGTCGGCTTCTACGACACGCCGGGGTCCGCCCAGGGCGTCGCCGTTGCCGGCGCCTACGCCTATGTGGCGGACTGAGGACGCCGGCCTGGTGTGGTCGACGTCTCCAACCCCGCCGCGCCGGTCGAGGTCGGCTTCTACGACACGCCAGGTTTCGCCTCCGGCGTCGCCGTTGGCCGGGGCGTACGCCTACGTGGCGGACGGCTCCGCCGGCCTGGAGATCCTCACCAGCTGCGCGGGCCAGCTCTTCTCCGACGGCTTCGAGTCCGGCGACACCTCGGCGTGGTCGCAACGGTGCCGTAGGGTCGAGATCGGCGCGGCCACGATGCGCCGGCGCCACGATGCGGCGTAGCGGCGAACAACCCGCTGTCAGTGCCAGGGCCGACACTGTGGCACGTTTCGGACGCCAGCGGCGGAGGCTGCCCCCGGGGATCATTGAGAGTCTTTCACGCCGCAACAGGACGCACGACGGCGTCGGCCAACGCTGGCGTTGACACGGCGTCCGGCGCGCGGCATAGTCGATTGGGGAATCTCTCCAACAATGCGATCGCGTCCGCGTGGTTCGAAGCCCATTTTCAGCCGCGGGACAGGGAGTGTGTGCCGACGCGCCGGACGGCCACCGGCGCGCGCAGGCGGGAGGTCGATCATGGGCAAGGTGTTGTGGCACGTCGTCGTCGGGGTGTTGGGTGCGGCAAGCGTGGTAGCGGCCTCGGATGTCCCAGGCCTCTCGGACGGGGCGCTCGTGGCCCCCGAGGTCAACGAGGGCGCGAGAGCACCGCCGGCGGCGTCACCGTTGACCACCGCAGAGCGCCTGCGGGCGATGAGCGCTGTCGAGCGATCGAACGCCCGGCTCTCGCTCGAGGGAGCCAGCAGCCTCGGGGAGGTCGAGCGCCAGCAGGCGCTGCAGGTCGAGGCGCTGTGGGCCGAGGCCCGTTACGACGAGGCGATCGGCCTGCTCTCCCAGCTTGAGGCGGGCGGTGCGAGGCTGGCGGCCGGCATTGCATGGCGGCAAGCCGCTGGCCGGCGCGCCGAAGAGCCGGGGTGCCGACGCCAGGATTGGCGGCACCCGCCAGGGCGCCAACGACGTGGCGCTCGACTTCGACCAGGCGACCGGCAACCTGTTCGCAGTCGTGGCGTGGCTGGACGATTGGACGGTCAACATCTCGACCGACGGCGGGATCACCTGGTCAGAGACTTTTGACTTCGGTGACACCGGGCTGGTTGACGCCGCTGTCGTCGACCAGTACCTCTACGTCGGGTACTCGCCCGCCGACGAACCGGCTAGCGTCCGCACGCGTCGGTTCTTTGTCACTGACGGCTCGCCGGATGGCGACTACTTCTACGAAGAAGTTGCTGATGTCAGCCCGAACACCATCCTCGACATCGTGGCCGGCGCCAACGCCGACTACACCAATGACCGCATCTACTGTGCCTTCATCGAGAGCAACAACGCGGTGCGCTTCTACTGGGACGAGGCCAGCAGCGGTACCACCTGGGCAGCGCACTCACCCCCGTGGGTGAATGCAGCGTCGAGCCTCGACTACCACTTCGGTTGGGGAACCATGGGATCCGACCCCGTCGGCTTGTGGCTCTCGTACCTCGGCACCGACGGGAGAATCAGGGTGCTGGGCGCGACCTTCTCTGGGGGTTGGGTCATCGACACGATGCCCCCGGACCTCCCCGCAGACGCGCGCGTTCGCATGTCCGCGCACGGGAACAACGTCTTTGTCGCGTACAGGGACCAGGGGACCAACGCCTATGCTGCGAAATACTACGTCAGCTACGACAATGGCCAAAACTGGAATGAAGGCACAGCGTACAACCCCCCAGCCGGTGAACCCAGCATCAACGGCATCGACATCACGGCCCGCGGAGGGTGGGGCTCCGGGTTGATCTTCAACGTGGAGGACACTTTTGACTCCGTCTACGTGGCCACTCGCGAGGACTACCATCAGGGAGGCTGGAACCCGCCCATCGACTTCAACCAGTTCGACGCATACTCAGGCGCTCCATCGTTCATCCAATACCTGCGTCCCCTGGGGGCCTTCGGCATGGTGTACCTCGCGGGGAGCTCCGCAGCCGACTCCACGCCGTACTTCGACGTCATCGCCTTGATGCCGTTTGACGACGGGTTCGAGTCCGGCGACACCTCGGCGTGGTCGAACGAGTTCCCATAGCGGCCGCCGCTGGAGTATCCGAGCCGGATCGCGTACAATGCGCCGCTGCGAGGCGGACGGTGCTCGACCGGGTGTCGTCCGCGAATGTGAATCAACGTCGGGACGTGGCGCAGCCTGGTAGCGCACCTGAATGGGGTTCAGGGGGTCCGGAGTTCAAATCTCCGCGTCCCGACCAAATTCGACCGCCATGACCGCCCCATCGTGGGCGGTCTTTGTTTTGTCGAATTTGGTCGGGCCGCTCCGATTTGTCTCCCCGCCGCCAGCGTGTGGCCGTAGGCCAGCCTTCCCCCTCTCCGGCCCGGCGGCGCCGGGCCTGCGATCCCCTTGGCCACGGCCACCCAACGCTGCCGGCGGTGAGTGCAGAATCTCCGCGTCCCGACCACTTTCTAACTCTCAACGCCGCCCGCCGGGCGGCGTTTGTCGTGTACAGCCACCACCGCCCTCGCTAGCGCTCGGGCTGACGAGCCCTCGGCCGGCGCGGCGCGATCGCGAGCGCTCGCGCCGCCCCCGCCTCGTGCTCTCGCCGGCGTTGCCGGCGGTGGTGGCAATGGGACAGTCGGCATTGAACTCCGGGTTCTGGGGGAGAGGGTTGCGGCCACCGCTCCGCTGCGCTTCGCGGCGGCCGCGACGCACCCGGACCAGCGCGTGGTCGTACGCCGCCCACCGACCTCTCCGGTCGGGCTTCGCCCTCCCTGCGACCCCCTCGGCTACGACCACAATGCGCTGCTCCGGGCGCGGTCAGGGGGTCCGGAGTTTGCGACGCCGCTTCGCGGCGTGCAGCTCCCCGCCGCCAGCGTGTGGCCGTAGGCCAGCCTTCCCCCTCTCCGGCCCGGCGGCGCCGGGCCTGCGATCCCCTTGGCCACGGCCACCCAACGCTGCCGGCGGTGAGTGCAGAATCTCCGCGTCCCGACCACTTTCTAACTCTCAACGCCGCCCGCCGGGCGGCGTTTTTCGTGTACAGCCACCACCGCCCTCGCTAGCGCTCGGGCTGAGAAGCACTCGGCTGGTGCGACACGACCGCGAGCGGTCGCGCGCCGCACCTGCCTCGTGCTCGCGCCGGCATAGCCGGCGGTGGTGGCAATGGGACAGTCGGCATTGAACTCCGGGTTCTGGGGGAGAGGGTTGCGGCCACCGCTCCGCTGCGCTTCGCGGCGGCCGCGACGCACCCGGACCAGCGCGTGGTCGTACGCCGCCCACCGACCTCTCCGGTCGGGCTTCGCCCTCCCTGCGACCCCCTCGGCTACGACCACAATGCGCTGCTCCGGGCGCGGTCAGGGGGTCCGGAGTTTGCGACGCCGCTTCGCGGCGTGCAGCTCCCCGCCGCCAGCGTGTGGCCGTAGGCCAGCCTTCCCCCTCTCCGGCCCGGCGGCGCCGGGCCTGCGATCCCCTTGGCCACGGCCACCCAACGCTGCCGGCGGTGAGTGCAGAATCTCCGCGTCCCGACCACTTTCTAACTCTCAACGCCGCCCGCCGGGCGCCGGCAAAGGCCATGTCCAGCAGTCAGTTCCGCGGAGACTTGTGTTGGTCCGTGTGACCGATTAGTGTTGGGAATGGCTGCCTGCGCGATCATTGATTCCGAGGGCGCAGGTTCGAATCCAGCACGGCTCACTATTTCGCTTCTCTGCTGCCGGCCGGCGAGGATCGAGGGCTATTTTGGCCGGCCGCCGGGGAGGCGCCGGCGTCGCGCAGGAGGGCGCAATGGGATTCGCATCTCTCACCCGCAGGGCGCTGGGACGCCTGCTTCGATGGGGTCCTTTGGAGCGAGCCGCAGTCGGCCTGTTTTCGAGAATGCCCGCTGACGTTGTGACCAGAGAGCTGTACTTCGAGCTCTTCCAGAGCCGGGGTTGGCACGTGACGCCGGTGCGCTGGGATCAGCCGGTTCCGGACACGCGAGAACTCGGCGAAGAGCTGTGGGACCGTCGCTCCGATTTGGCTGGTATCGACCTCGACCTCGACGGACAGCTCGACTTCCTGGACGAAATCTGTGGTCGATACCGCGGGGAGTACGACACCTTCCCGGACGAGCCGGGTGACGATCCGCACCAGTATTACTTCGACCAAAACTCATTTCGATCAGTCGATGCCGAGATCTTGTATTCCGTGATTCGCAAGTACCGTCCGCAGCGGATCATCGAAATCGGCTCCGGCATGTCGACCTTGATTGCCGCGGCCGCCGTCCGCAGGAACCACGAGTTGTTCGGGCAGGTCTGCCGGTTCACGGCCATCGAACCCCATCCACCGCCCTTTCTCCGGGGTGGAGTGCCGGGCCTGAGCGAGCTGATCGAGGACCGGGTCGAGAACATCCCCATGTCCGTTTTCTTGGAGCTGGGGCGCAATGACATCCTGTTTATTGACTCGAGCCACGTGGTCCGCATCGGCGGTGACGTCGTCTACGAGTTCCTGGAAGTGCTGCCACGACTGGGTGCCGGGGTACTGGTCCACGTCCATGACGTGTTCCTCCCCGCCGACTATCCCAAGAGATGGGTTCAGGACCGCCACTCGTTTCTATCGGAACAGTACCTGCTCCAGGCGTTCCTCGCCTTCAATTCGCGGTTCCAGGTTCTGTGGGCCGGGAGCTGTATGCACCTCGACCACCCGGAGCGCCTCGAGTCCTGCTTTCGGTCCTACAGCAGAAATCGGGAGTGGCCTGGGAGCTTCTGGATTCGTTCCGTGGGCTGACTCAGATCCGTATTCGGGTGACACGGACGCTCTGCCGCCCCGCCCGTGCTCCGCGCCGAGGCGTCGTCCGACGTGTCGGCCCGAGCGTCAGCGGGCAAAGGGGTTCTCGATCGTGATGCCGTCGAAGTCCTGTCCGGCTTGGAGGTCTTCAGTCAGCACGCGGTCGCATCCGGCACTGCGGGCAGCCTCGATGATCATGGCATCCCATACCGCGACGCGGAACCGGCGAGAGGTGTCGATCGCCCGGCGCACCATCTCGACGTCGGTCGTGACGACTGGCAGGCGACAAAGCTCGTCGACGACCACGGCGGCTTGATCCTCCGGCAGCGGCCGGGCCAGCCGGCGCGTCAGCACCCACCAGAGCTCGAGCAACACCTGGGTGCTGACCACGAGACGTTGCCCGGACTCGAGGAGGGCGATGGCAGCCTGCTGCTTGGCCGCGTCCGCCGTGTCGAAGGCGTAGACGACGACGTTGGTGTCGACGAACGCGCTCATCGTGATTTGTGAATTGAGCTGCCGGCATCATCCGAACCGAATCGGGCGTCATAGAGCTCACTTCGAGTCCAGCGGCGGCCCTCGGGGCCACTGGTCGCCGTCGATCGGCGGGCGAGACCGGCGAGGCGGGACCTGGCCTGCGATTCGACGGCGGCGCCGGCGTAGCTCTCCAGGAACTCGCGCAGCACAGCGTTGACCGATGTGCCCCGCTCGAGTGCCCGGATGCGGGCTCGACGCAGCACTTCCTCATCGACCGTGATCGTCAGATTCATCGTCCGTGCTTCACGGGATCAGTGTAGCACGAGTCGACAGCACCGGCTGGTCCGGGTATGCCGAAGGCACCAGGACTGGCGACACATGGACGTTCCGAAGCGAGGAGACGATAGGAGGGAAGTCCTACAGGACGCGCTACACGATGACGCTCGTGACTCCCGAGAGGTGGGACTTCAAATGGGAGATGTCCGAGGACGGCACGAACTGGTTGGTGGTGCTGGAGGGCGCGACGCAGAAGAGGTAGTCGTGGCAAGGCGGCCCCCTAGTATCGGGCTGGAGGTGTCGGAGGGCCAGCAACTTGGACCGTGGCGAGCCGTGAAACGCACAACGATTGAGTGCGTGAGCATCTTGACATCAGGCCGCTTGAGCATCATGATGTCTGCATGAGAACCACCCTCACCCTGGATGAGGATCTCGCCGAGCGGCTGAAGGAGCTCGCTCGGCAGGACGGTCGGAGTTTCAAGGAGGTCACCAACAGCGCGATTCGGCGGGGTCTCAGCGTTGGCGACGAGCCGGTCGGCAGTCCGGAACCTTTTCGGGTCGTGGCGGAGGCGCGCGGCTTCAAGGCCGGCATCGACCCGCTCAAGCTGAATCAGCTCTATGACGCTCTCGAGATCGAGGACCTGCGGCCCGACGCCGGGTTCACGTTCATGAGCCGTGATCATCCCTGACATCAACCTGCTGGTGTACGCCTACGTCAGCGACGCGCCGCACCACGCCGCGCAAAAGAGTGGTGGGAGGACTTGCCTCAACCGCCCCGGGGTCGTGGGCCTGCCGTGGGCCGTGATGCTGGGTTTCGTTCGAATCGTGTCCAGCAGCGCGGTTTTCAGGAATCCGATGCCACCGGTCGAGGCTCTGGGTCACGTGAGGTTGTGGCTCGTTCGTCCGCAGACGCAGATCCTGATCCCGGGTCCGCGCCACTTGGACATCCTCGCCGACATCATGGACTCCTCGCGGGCGCCAGGTCATATGACAACCGATGCGCACCTGGCAGCACTGGCGATCGAAACCCAGGCGGAGCTGCATTCCAACAACCTGGATTTCGGGAGGTTTCCCGGGCTCCGGTGGAGAAACCCGCTCGGGCTGACGGCTCGAAGTGAGGGCCGGCACCCGGGCGTCACGGTGTCCGGGCGCGGTGAGCGAGCTGATCGCCCGTCAGCACCCGAAACGGAGTCTACGAGAAGCGATTCCCCAAGGATGCGCGCAGCGCATCCTTCTCGGCGCGCGTGGGGCGTAGGCCAGCCAGCGACCGCGACGCCTCACGCACACCAGGAGGCCTACGACCCACGTGCGCCGAGGGGCCTATGCCCCGCACGCTCCTGGGCGTCAGGGCACGACCAGAGACCACGCCGAGGCGTCGCCGCTCTCGAAGCCGTCGGAGAACAGGTCGCCCCCCACTGGGGCCGCGCAGTAGCGGCTGCCCTGTTGGGTGTAATTGGCGCCCCCCCAGATGATCATTTCGGCGCCGGTCCAGACCGTCGACCAGCGACCGCCGACACGCACCGCTGGCGCATTCACCAGCGTCGTCGGACGCCAGGAGTCGGTCAGCGGGTCGTAACGGCCTCCGCTCGGGTCGTTCGCGCCGCCCCACAGCAGGAGCTCGCTGCCGGTCCAGACGCCCTGCGCGACGCGGGGCGTCGGCGCTCCGACCAGGGTGATCGGGGTCCAGCTGTCGGTCGTCGGATCGTAATGAGCGCCGTCGTTGAGGTCGCCGAGGAAGAGCCAGTCGTTGCCTCCCCAGACGAGCATCTCGGTGCCCGTCCACACACCGACGGGCCACATCCGGGTGATCGGAGAGTCGGCGACGTTCGTCGGCGTCCAGTGGTCCGTGACCGGGTTGTAGCGGCCTCCAGTGGGGGTGGTTCCGTCGTTGATGAAGCCACCCCAGATGATCATCTCGGTGCCGGTCCAGACCGCGGCGTGGTGGTCGCGCGCCCCGGGAGCGTTGACTGTGGTGGCATCGGTCCAGGTGTCGGTCGCGGGCCGGTAGCGCCTGGCGACCGTGTCGGTCCCGATGCCGCCGAAGGCGATCATCTCGCTGCCGGTCCAGACGACGGAGTACCCGGGGCCGGCGGACGGGGCGTTCATCGTGGTCATCACGCTCCAGCTGTCGGTCGTCGGGTTGTAGCGCCCGCCGAGCGAGTCTCCACCCCAGAAGATCGCCTCCGTGCCGGTCCACACGGACACCTCCGCGGTGAACGGAGCGTCGACGGTGCTGACGGCCCGCCAGCTGTCGGTCGCCGGATCGTAGCTCGCCCCGGGGGCAAAGCTCCCTCCCCAGCCGCTGCCGCCCCAGATGATCATCTCGCTGCCGGTCCACGCGGCGGCATGCAGTCCGCGCGCGGCGGGGACGTTCATCGTGCCGGTGGGGGTCCAGTGATCGGTCACCGGGTCGTAGCGGCCGCCGTCGTAGTGAAAGAGGAAGTCGTCGTCGAGACCGCCCCAGACGATCATCTCCGTTCCGGTCCAGACCGCGGTGAGGCCCTGGCCGTTGTTGGCGGAGTTCACCGAATTGGTGGCCGTCCAGGTGTCGGAGGCGGGATCGTAGCGGCCGCCGGCGACGATGTTGAAGCTCCCGGTCCCGCCCTGGACGATCATCTCGCTGCCGGTCCAGACCGCGACGTGGAACCTACGGTGGGACGGAGCATCGACGAGACTGGTCGGAGTCCAGGTGTCGGTCACCGGGTTGTAGCGGCCACCGCTCTGATCGTAGGCCGGCTCGTTGGCGCCGCCCCAGACGATCATCTCGGTGCCGCTCCAGACCGCCGTGTGATAGCAGCGCGCGTCAGGAGCGTTCGTGGTGGCGACCGGCGTCCACGAATTGGTGGCGGGCCTGTAGCGCGCGCCGTCGCCGTAGAGCTCGCCCAGGTGAACGTTGTAGCCGTTCCAGATGATCATCTCCGTTCCGGTCCAGACGGCAGAGTGATAGGCCCGCGGCGTGAGCGGTGCCGTCGCCATGGAGGTCCAGGTGTTGCTCGCCGGATCGTAGCGGCCGCCGCTGTTGAGGAGTCCGGTCGACCCCTCGCCTCCCCAGACGAACATCTGGCTGCCGGTCCAGACGACGCTGGCATTGACCCGCGCCTGTGGAGCGCTGGCAAGCGCGGTCGGTGACCAGCTGTTGGTCGCCGGGTTGTAGCGGCCACCGCTCGTATCGGCGCGGCCGCCCCAGACCACCATCTCCGTTCCGGTCCACACCGCCACGTGCGACTGGCGTGCTCCAGGGGACCCCACCGTCGGCAGGAGCGTCCAGGTCTCGGTGGCCGGATCGTAGCGGCTGCCATCCCCGTAGGTGGTGCCGACAGAGCTCATGCCGCCGAAGACGATCATCTCGCTGCCGGTCCACACCGCGGTGTGCCAGTAGCGCGGGTCGAGGAGCTGCAGGGTCGGCGTCCAGGTGTCGTCGACACAGCCGGACCCCTCGACCTTGGGGAGCCGGAACTCGAAGGCTGCATTCTCCGGCTCCGGCGCCAGGGTCCCGCGTGTCTCGCTCCACCACTCGTCGAACGATCGCTTCGGCCACTCCATGGTCGTGAGCTCCACCTGCTGGTCATCCAGCGCGTGGACGACGATCGCGGAGAAGCGGGTCTCGTCTTCGCGCAGCGGGCTCACCCGGTCGAGGACGATGTCGCCAGTCGCCCCTCCCATCGTCAATCTCAGCTCACGGACACGAGCGTCGAAGTCGTCCGGCTCGAGGTCGAGGACGCCGGGGACCCGATGCCCATCGTGGCCTCGTCGCCACTCCACCGTGCTGATCACCCGGGTGGTCCGCTCCCGGGCAGGCCTCGACCCGAGCTCGCTGACTTCGCGCTCCGCGCGGGCTCGCGTGTCTTCATGCAAGCGTTGGTCGTGGGCGTAGGAGGTCCGGATGAGGCGGTCGGCGAGCAGGGGACGGGCGAGGCCCTCGGCAGCCTTCAACGGATCGTTGCCGAGGGCAGCGAACAGCTCGCGCAGCCGCGCCGGCGACTGCGAGTGGGCCGCCATCCGATCGAGCTCTGCCTGCAGCTGCGCCGGCGTGATCTCCACCCCCCAGAACCTCCGCAGTGCCGACGTCTTCAGCATGGCGTCCTCGGCCTTGCGCGCCACCACGGTCTCTGGCACGGCCTGCTCGAACGAGCTGTCACCACCCCCCGAGCGATGGCTCCAGTAGACCTGCTCGATGGCCTTCTGGGAGCGGATCCTGTCGTTCGGAGTCAGGGCGGCGGACGGCGCGGCGTACGCGGCGGCCGCGGCGCCGAAGAGGAGCGTGCTGATGAGCGCCGCGGCGCGGTGCATTGTGATCCGTGGGTACATGCTCTCCCCCTTGCCGGACAAGCAACATCGATCGCTAGTAAGTGATTCCATTTCTCAATTCGAGACAGTCCAGGCTCACCGCCGACAGGAGCGGCCCGCCAACCGCGGCTTGCCGTCACGGGCGGCGTCGAGGTGCCGCGGGGGTGTGCGATGCTGTGGCGCGGGTGGAAGGGCAGGCCTGGGCCGTCTGCCGGCCCGGTAGGAGGCCCGCGCGGGGAGGGAGCGCAGTCGATGATGCACGAGCATCACTTCGGTCAGGCCGAGCCGAAGGGCGGCGAGGCGCGGACCCGGATCGTGGTCGCGCTGACCGCGGTCTTCATGTTCGTCGAGGTGCTGGCCGGCCTCGCCTTCGGCTCGATGGCGCTGCTCGCCGACGGGCTGCACATGGCGTCGCACGCGTCGGCGCTGGGGCTCGCCCTGATCGCCTACGTCTACGCTCGCCGGCACGCGCACGATGACCGCGCTTCAGCTTCGGCACCGGCAAGGTCAATTCGCTCGCCGGCTTCGCGAGCGCCGTGGTGCTCGCGCTGTTCGCCCTCATCATGGCCGGTGAGAGCGTGCGGCGCTTCGTCGAGCCGGTCGCCATCTCGTTCGACGAGGCGATCGTGGTCGCCGTGCTCGGGCTGCTGGTCAACGGCGCGAGCGTTCTCATCCTGCGCGTCCGCCACGTGGACGAGCACGGCGGGCACGACCATGACCACGATCATCACCACCACCATGACCACAACCTGCGGGCGGCTCGCCTCCACGTACTGGCCGACGCGTTGACCTCGCTGCTCGCGATCATCGCCCTGGTGGCGGCGAGGCAGCTCGGAGCGGTGTGGATGGACCCTGCGATGGGGGTGGTCGGCGGTGCTCTGGTCGCCCGCTGGGCGTGGGGTCTGCTGAGAGACACCGGCACCGTCCTGCTCGATCGCCAGGCGCCCGACCCCGTGATCGAGACGATCGCTGGGGCCGTCGAGGCCGACGGCCGGTTCCGTGTCGTCGACCTTCACGTGTGGTCGATCGGACCCGGGTACCGGGCGGCGATCGTCTCGGTGCAGACCGACCAGGCCCGCGAGGCGGCCGAGGTCGAAAGCCTGATTCCTGACGACCTCGGAATTGCGCATGTGACGGTTGAGGTTCGCCCGGGCTGAGCCGAGCCCGCGACGGGCGCGCCAGCCGGATCGGAACCCCCGGTCGTCGACTGCGTACTCAATGTCAGCGCCGCTGTGGCGGCGGCGCGGCAGGCCTTCGGATCCACGCGACGAAGCGGTCGCAGACAATGGAGACTCCATGAAGCGATTGACGCCCGTCCTCCTGTGCGTGACCACCCTGTTCGCCGCTGCGGTGGCGGCCGAGCAGCCGGCGCCCTCGCGAGCCGAGGGCCCGGTGCTGACGGCCGAGCAGATCGCGGCCGACGTCCTGGCTGCGATGGACAGGACTGCGGATCCCTGCCAGGACTTCTACAAATACGCGTGCGGAACCTGGATCGCCGAGACGGTCCTGCCGGCCGACAAGCCGCAGTGGGTGCGGAGCTTCTCTGTGGTCCGGGAACGCAACCGCGAGCTGCTGCGCGAGATCATCGAGGAGGCCGCCGCCAGCACGGCCGACGACCCCGCCGACCGGATGGTTGGTGACTACTTTGGCGCCTGCATGGACGAAGCGGGTGCCGAAAAAGCCGAGATCGCACCGCTCAGACCGGCACTGGATGCGATCGAGGGGGTCGATGGAGCGGAGTCGCTGTTCCGGGTCGTGGGAGCGCTCTACCGGCAGGGGATCGAGCCGCTGTTCGGGCTCGGTGTATTTGCAGACTTCAAGGACCCGGGCACCAACATCGCGCACTTGGCGCAGGGAGGGATCGGCCTGCCCGACCGCGACTACTACGTCAGCGACGACCCGACCAAGCAGAAGTTGCTGGCGGACTACCAGCAGCACATCGGCCGCATGCTCGCGCTGCTCGGCGAGGAGCCCGAGACCGCAACAGCCCACGCCGCGCAGGTGGTGGCCTTCGAGACCGAGCTCGCGAGGGCGTCGCGCGACCGCACGGCGATGCGTGAGCTGGACCGGCAGCACAACCGGATGGACCGTACCGGCCTCGCCCAGCTCGCGCCGGGGCTGCCATGGGGAGAGTTCTTCAAGGCCGCCGGGCACCCGGACGTGAGCGAGCTCAACGTGCGGACGCCGGAGTTCTTCGAGGCGTTGGAGAAGCTGGTTGCGAGCACCGATCCCAGCGTGCTCCGCAGCTACCTGCGATGGACCGCCATCGACCAGACCGCCGACCAGCTGCCGGCCGCGTTCGTGGCGGCCAACTTCGAGTTCTACGGCAGGACGCTGTCGGGGCAGCAGGAGATCGAGCCCCGCTGGAAGCGCTGCGTCAACGACACCTCGGACTCCCTCGCCGAGCTCATCGGCAAGCTGTACGTGGAGCGCGCATTCGCGGGCGACAGCAAGGCCAAGGCGCTCGAGATGATCCATGACATCGAGGCTGCCTTCGACGCCAACCTGGACGCGGTCGCCTGGATGGACGACGCTACGAGGTGGCGATCCCACCGCAAGCTGGTGGCTGTGCGCAACAAGATCGGATACCCGGACACCTGGCGCGACTACTCATCGCTGCGGCTGACCCCGTCGAGCTACTTTGCCAACGCCGTAGCCGTGGCAGCGCTCGACCTCGACTTTGTCACCGACAAGGTCGGGAAGCCGGTAGATCGGAACGAATGGGCCGGCATGCCGCCACAAACGGTCAACGCCGGCTACAACCCGATCGGCAACGAGATGCTGTTCCCGGCAGGCATTCTGCAACCGCCGTTCTTCCACCGCGACTTCCCGGCCGCGATGAACTACGGGGCGATCGGGCTGGGCATCGGTCACGAGCTCACCCACGGCTACGACGACCAGGGCCGGAAGTTCGACCCGTCAGGCGCCATGAACGAGTGGTGGGAGCCCGAGGTCGCCGAGCGCTACGAGCAGCAGGCGCAGTGCGTGGCCGACTACTACGGTGCGCTCGAGGTGGAGCCGGGCGTCCACGTCAACGGCGAGCTGACCCTCGGTGAGAACATCGCCGACATCGGCGGCCTCAAGCTCGCCCATACGGCGTATCAAGCGTGGCGGGACCGGCACGGTGCGCCGGAGCCGCTGATCGAAGGGATGACGGACGACCAGCTGCTGTTTGTCGCCGCGGCGCAGCTCTGGTGCACGGTGGCGTCGCCGGAGTACCTGCGCCAGATCGTGACCACCGACCCGCACACCCCAGGCCAGTTTCGCGCGACCGGCCCGATGGCCAACATTCCGGCGTTCGCCGAGGCGTTCCGCTGCGAGCCCGGCACGCCGATGAACCCCGTGCAGCGCTGCGAGGTGTGGTGACGGTCCGCCGGCGGAGCGGCCCGCCGGGGGCCCCCGAGGAGCGAGGCGCCGTGCGTCGGTGACCCCGTGGAGGCGGGTCCGCACTGTCCCATTGTCGAGTGCCCTCGATGAGGTGGGGTTCGTCGAGAGACCTCATGGGCGCGGACCATCACGGAGGCCGGGGATTGCGCCTGGCGGCAAGGGTGCCTACGGACTTCGACGTCTGGTTTCGGCTCCTCAGCGAGCACCTTCCTCGCTGCCCGCCCTGTTCGGGAGCCATGCTTGCGGCTTCGCCGAGTGGGCTCAGCCATCGGCCTTCGCACGTCGCCACGACGCGCCCTCCACGCTGCGCCGGTCTGGCGACACCCGGGCATCGTCTTCGGCCGCAGTCCTCAGGTGATTTCGGCCAACCTCGACGGGGTCGGACGCCTCGTGGTAGGCTTTTTCAAACGTCTCAACTGGGAGGGACTCATGAGGGCTTCACGATTGCTGTTTGGGGTTTCTCTGGTGCTCGCGGTCGCCGCGATCGCTGGCGCTCAGGAGCCGGCGGCGCCGCAGCCGACGGCCGAGCACGAGGCCCTCGCCGCCCACCTCGGGAGCTGGTCCGGCACAGGCGAGATGAAGGCCGGTCCGTTCGGACCGGGGGGGACGATGACCTGGACCGAGGAATGCTCGTGGTTCGAGGGCAGCGAGTTTCACGTCATCTGCAGGTCGGAGGGGACGTCGCCGATGGGGCCGGAGAAGAGCCTCGGCGTCCTGGGCTACAACTCGGAGAAGAAGGTCTACACCCACTTCATGGTCGAGGACACCGGCTGGTCGGGCTACGCTGAAGGCACCAAGAGCGGAGACACCTGGACCTTGCGGGGGGAGGAGACGACTGGCGGCAAGACCTACCAGACCAGATACAGGATGACTCAGGTGACTCCGGAGAAGTGGGAGTTCAACTGGGCGATGTCCGAGGACGGCATGGACTGGGTGGTGGTGATGGAAGGCACGACCGAGAAGAAGTAGCCGGGACGGAACGACCCCGTTCCCCGGCCTGGAGCGAGCGTGCGGCCCTCCCGCTGGCGTGATCACTGCTCTCTGCCGTAGCGCAGGAGCAACGCGATGACCCCCCCGAGGGTCAGGACCACGAACACCATCAAGCCCATAATCATGGCCGTGTTGTCGAAGGCGACCGGGCTCGACAGGTTGGCGCGGTAGACGAGGTGGAAGGCGAAGATCAGGAACAGGTTGACAACCGCTCCGAAGCCATAGCCCCAGCCCGACAGGTGACGCCTGGTATCGGCTTCACGCTCGGTTGAAAACCAGTAGTCCTTGTTCGGGAGATTGACCCACTTCGCCGGGATCCTCGCCATGATCCAGCCCATGAAGCAGAACATCGCTGTGAGGAAGACGAAGAGGCCTTGCGCGAGCAGGACGTGGGTGTCCCTCGGCATCCAGCCGTTGGCGACTCCGGAGCCGCCGAAGTGGCTCGCCACCACCTCGGGCAGGCTCTGCCGCTGGTACGCGAGGACGAGAACCCCGGCGGCGCCGGTGGACAGCAGGGCGACGAGGGCTCGGGATCGCATCGGGACCTCCATCCGGATCATACCTGTACGGGTGAGCTTGCGAGCGCTCTGTGAGCACGGAGCGGGCGGCCGCCACCGCCTCGGCGGTGTAGTCGTGCGAGCTGGTCCCGGCACTCGAGGGGGTGCTGGGCGCAACCAGGGGAGGTCGGATCGGTGAACACGTATCTCACAGACGTCCGCCATCGTCTGGCTCCCCACGGCCTCGAAGGGGTGCCGGGGCGGCGCCCAGGGGATTGCGGACTCGGTGGACGCGTATCTCGCAGTTCCGCCCGACCCGTGGGTTCCCGCCGCCTTCCTCGACGCCCTGAGCGGCGTCGGCTTCGCCGCCCAGGCGATTGCCGACGACGCGGTGCAGTACCTGGGCTATGCGGGCTGCACGGGCGACGAGGACTGCGGGTGCCTCGGCGAGGCGACGCCGTGCGCGGAGATCGATCCCGACGTGTGCACCGCGCAGGTCGGTTGCTCCTGGTCCATCGATTTGGGCTGCTACGGCACCGCGGCCGTTTGCTCGAGCCTGGACGAGACCGCGTGCGTGAGCCAGGACGGCTGCCAGCTCGGCATCTGCGAAGACGGGATCTGCGAGTAGGGGTCGCCCTTCTCCAGGAAGGGGCGTGGCGGGCACGAGGACCACGACATCCGCGCGCCGGACGAGATCCGGGCGTTCTTCGAGCGACACTGGCGCATCACCGAGACCTGCGCCGACCGTCGGGAAGGCCCTCCTGACTGCGGGCCAGGGTCTCCACAACCGCGTGCTCGTCAATCTCCTGCGGGTCGAGAGACGCGTCCCAGGACCGCATGACGGGGCACGGCGCTCCGACCGGGCAGGGAGTGACCGAGGTTCGCGATGCCGGCGGCTGCCGAAGGGATCACGAAGGAACGCTCTCCTCCCGAGGGAGCTCGAGGGGCGGGCGGCCGGCTGCAGATCGCAGCCGGTTGAGCGTGGAGGCGACGGCGGGAAGGCCGATGAGCCGGCGCTCGAGAGCGTACTTGCCCGGGAAGTTCACGAAGCCGAGGCCCATCAGGATGGTCAGCAGCCCCTGGCCGGGGAGCACGAGCATCGCGACCCCGGCCGCGACCAGGACGAGGCCAAGGATGTTCTTCAGGATGGCGACCACCCACCACAGAAGGGCATGGCGCCGGACGCGGCGGACCGGGATCCGGCGGTCGCGGACGAAGTAGTCCTGGGGAAGCTGGACGACGATCGCCGGCAGCGCCACGAGACCGATCAGAAGGACGACCGCCGCGATCGCGGCGAGCGACCCGAGCGGGAGCTGGTGCTCGCGGACCAGGTCGACGATGTTTGCCATCAGTTCGAACTCGTGCCCCCCCAGAATAGTCCGGCCGCGGTGGCGCTCGCTGGCGCCAGGCACCCTGTACACGGCCAGCTGGTAAGTCTATCCGCTCTCGGGCCGGCGAGAGCGCCTGGCGTGACGCCGGACACCCAGTCGACCGGCGTGAAACGCACCCGCCGATGGGGTAAGATCTGCCTCAGCACTAGCCACTGGAAAGGGGGTACGAACAATGAGGACGAGCGCCGGGATTCTGGTTTGCGTCGTGGCCCTTGCTGCGGCACCGACCCTTTTCGCACAGGATTCTGTCGACAGGCTCCAGGACCTGATCGGAGTCCGCTGGGCCGACGGGAGCGACACGATTCGCGAGCGAGGGTTCGTGTTCGTCCGCAGCATCGACCCGAGCACCAACCAGGTCACCTTCTGGAGGGAGAGCGGCACCGGAAAGTGCGTGTCGGCCCTCAGCGCCAACGGCCGCTTCGCGGGCTTCTTCAATGTTCCGGTGGACGACTGCAACCCGGTCTCCGGGCGGAGCGAGTCCGGTGGTGGCGAGAGCGCTGGCTCGGCCGCCCGAGGAGTGACTCTCTACCGCGACCTGAAGCACGCGGGGATCAGCGAGGTCTTCACCGAGGACGTGCCCGATTTGCGAGGCTCGCGAATCGGCGACAACCAGGCGACCTCGGTGGGCATCACTCGCGGGTGTCGAGCCAGGTTGTACCGGCAGCTTTACTACCAGGGTCCGTACACCGAGATCGACTCCAGCGTCGGCGACCTGCGCGGCTCGACGGTGGGCGACGACTCGGTCTCCTCGCTCAAGGTGAGATGTGATGTCGACGCTGAGAGCTCGGCCGCCCGGGGAGTGACGCTGCACCGGGACCTGAACTTCAGCCGGGGCCAGCGAGCTCTTCACCGACGACGCGCCCGACCTTCGGCGGACGCGCGTCGGCGACGACCAGGCGACGTCGGTGAGCGTCAGCGAGGGCTGCAGGGCCACGTTGTACCAGAACCTCAACTTCCAAGGCGCGTCCACCGAGGTCGACGCCAACGTGAGTGATCTGCGCGGCTCGCGGGTGGGCGACGACTCGGCGACCTCGCTCCAGGTCGAGTGTGACGACTGGCGGGAGAGCGTCGACTGGGGGGACAGCGGGACCGCCGTCACACAGGGTGTGACGCTTTACCGGGACCTGAACTACGCGGGAGTCAGCGAGGTCTTCACCGCCGACGTGGCGGACCTGCGCAGCTCGAAGATCGGCAACGACCAGGCGAGCTCGGTGAGCGTCAGCGAGGGGTGCCGGGCGAGGCTGTACCAGAGCCTCGACTACTGGGGAGACTACACGGAGATCGACTCCAACGTCGGCGACCTGCGCGGGTCGGAGGTCGGCAACGACTCGGTGACGTCGCTCAGGGTGAGGTGTGATGTCGACGACGAGAGCGCGGCGACGCGGGGAGTGACGCTGCACCGGGACAAGAACTTCGCCGGGGTCAGCGAGCTCTTCACCGGCAACGCGCCCGACCTGCGCTACTCGAAGGTCGGCAACGACCAGGCAACCTCGGTGACCATCAGCAGCGGATGCCGGGCGAAGCTCTACCAGAACCTCAACTTCGAGGGCGTCTTCACCGAGGTCGACGCCGACGTGAGCGATCTGCGCGGCTCGGAGGTGGGCGACGACTCGGTGACCTCGCTCGAGGTCGACTGCGAGGACTGGCTCTGGACCGACGACTGGGAGGGTGCCGGGGACGAGGAGGAGGTCGACGAGTGGGCCGAGGAGAGGGCCGCCGAGGGGAGCGATGGCACGCGGGGAGTGACGCTGCACCGGGACCTGAACCAGACCGGCGTCAGCGAGGTCTTCGCCGGCGACGTGCCCGACCTCCGGTACTCCAAGATCGGCAACGACCAGGCGACATCGGTCAGTCTCAGCCGCGGCTGCCGGGCCAGGCTGTACCAGAACCTCAACTACGAGGGCGCGTACACGGAGGTCGACTCCAACCACGGCGACCTTCGCGACTCGACGGTGGACAACGACTCGGTGACCTCGCTGAAGGTGCGCTGCGAGAGCTTGGCCAAGGCGACCAAGGCCCGTTCGTGATTCACGCTCTCGACTGATGCGCCCGAGGAGTGAGTGCGCGTGGATCTGACCGCGAGGGGCGTCAGATCTTGAGGGTGATGCGGCGACGGGTGAGCCAGGCGGCGATGCCGGTGACCAGGAGCGCCAGCGCGAGCGAGCGGGCGAGGCCGAGCGCGAACGGCGACGCCAGCACATGCAGGAGGTTGTCGGTGCCGGTCAGGTCAGCGAAGCCGCCCAAGAGGGCGTAGACGATGGGCGCCAGGATGTAGGCGAGGAGGGCGTTCTTGCCCGCGTGCTCCGGCAGCACCGACCAGCGCGGGCCAGCCGGACGGTCGACCAGCAGCGACACCACCACCAGGCACGCGGCGGTGATGGCGGCCGAGAACAGGCACCACGGCGGCGTCGCCAGGATCTTGTTGACGATCAGGCAGGGGACGCGCTCGTGCGGGAGGTAGAGCAGCCAGCCGGCAAGGGCAAAGCCGGCGGCAACCAGCCCTCCCCACGCGGCTCTCGCGGCCAGGGTTCGGTGGGGGGCATCCGGCAGGAACATGCGGCCCATGAAGGCGCCGAGCAGGACCAGGGCGCCGTGTGACCCCAGCGTCGGGCCGGCGCTGCCGAACGGTGACGTCTGCTTGAGCGGATCCAGCCAGCCACCCTCGAGCGCGATGTAGAAGGCGAACAGGCCGGCCGAGGCGGCGAGGAGGAGGCCGGGGTTGCCGCGCACCAGGAGGTAGGTGAGGGTGGCGACGAGGTAGGCCCAGCCGATCAAGCCCAGGATGCCCCACCAGTGGGGTCGCATCTGGATCAGGCCCGATCCGCCGTCGGCCCGGTAGAGCAGCGCCGCGGCGACCATCAGCGCCACTCCGGCCGCCTGCAGCGCGTGCTGCAGCCGCGCATCCCGGGGGCTGCGGGCCGGCCACCGCACCCAGAACAGGATGACGCCGCTGTAGGCGAGCAGGGTCCACGCGTTCGGGTCGAGCAGGCCGTTCGGCGCGAGGTGCTCGGCGTTGACCATGAAGACCCCGATGGTCAGGAGTGACAGGCTCCGGGTGAGCACGTGGAGCACCGTGCCGCCCGTCGTTTCGCCCCTTGCCTGCCGGCTGCGCAGGGCGAGCGGGATGGAGAGTCCGACGATGAACAGGAAGGCCGGGAAGACCAGGTCGACGACGGTCATCCCGTCAGCGAGCGGTGGCTGGATGTGCTTGAGCCAAGCCGGCGTGTCAGGGACCCCCGCAATGTCGTTGACGAAGATCATGGCCAGGATCGTCAGCCCGCGTATGACGTCGACCGAGATGACGCGCGGGGCAGCTGGTGTCGGAGTCGACGGGCTGACCACGGTGGCCGCTGCGCCGTTCATCAGCGGGCGGCGACCGCCGCGAGATACCACGCCGCGTGGGGGAGCCACTGCTCGCCCCACCGCCAGTCGTGGTCGCCGCCGGTCTCCGCGTAGGAGAGCTGGAAGTCGATGCCGTGCTCATCCTGCATCCCGGCGGTGATCCCGTTGCAGATCCCACCGGGACTGTTCATGTACTCCCAGTAGCCGAAGAAGAGGTACCAGGGGTTGTTCCGGCCCGTGCCGTCGAGCATGCACGCGTCGAAGGGGTTGAGCCCGAGGATCCAATTGAGGCTGCTCAGCGTATAGGCCTCGAGCCGGCGGCTGAAGCGGACGTCGGCAATGTCGCGCCGCGAGCCGCGCGGCGCACATGGCGGAGGACAGGGGGCGGTTCTCGCGCCGGCCGGCCATCTGCTCTGCAGAGCGGCGTCGGCTCGAAGGGTGCCGGCGCGATCGGGTGAGAGTCGACTGCCTCACGGTTCGCCGCCAGCAGGGCGCAGCCGTCGTCGACGATTTCTCCTGGCCGTCGTAGGTGTAGAGCAGGTTGTGCAGCTCGAGGTAGGCGAAGGCCTCCTCGGCAACCTTCAGGTAGTCGGCGTTCGCAAACTCCCCTGACACCGGCGCGACGCCCGCCATCGCCAACGCGGCGATCGCCACCCCGCCGCCTGCCCGGTAGCCGACCTCGTAGTCCCGGAGGTCGGCGCCGTCGGGCTCGTCGATCGCGGCGTGGTCGCCGGTGTCGGTCTGCGTTCGCTTGATCCGGAAGCCGGTCATCGCCGGGACGATGAGCCGATCCTGCGGGGCCTTCTCGAAGCCCGGGGCTGAGACCGACCGGTAGAACGAGCCGCCGGGCCGGTGGACCCTCACGAGGTAGTCGGCGCCGATCATCGCCTCGTCGAGCAGCCGCCGCTCGATCTGGCGGAAGTTGCGATCGGAGCGCGCGGCAAGCAGCTCGCGAGCGGTGAGCAGCGACCACGCCGCCAGCGGCAGCTGCTGGGGGTTGAAGTAGGTGGAGAAGGAGAGGCTCCCCCGCTCGGGTGTCAGCCGCAAAGGCGTGCGTGGTGCAGCCAGGTCACGGCGATCAGGATGATGCTGCGAGCTCGCATCGGCAACCCCCGCCTCTGTCTGCCCGGGCGCCGCGGCGCCGTGGGGCCGCATTATGCTAACCCGGACACTGCGATGCGTCGCGCGGCACTCGCGCTGACGTTCCTTGCCGCGCGCGGCGCAGAGGCGTAGCATCGCCGTGACACACCCTCAGGCAGGGAGGTTGAACATGACGAGGAACACCGGGTTCGCGGTCGTCGCGATCACGCTGCTTGCCGCCGGTGCGGCGCTTGCCCAGGACTCCGCCACTCCGAGCGCCGACCAGAAGGCGATCATGGAGGCGTACCAGCGGGCCGCGACCCCCGGTCCGCAGCACGCCATCCTGGCCGCGATGGCGGGCGAGTTCACGCTCACCCTGAAGTCCTTCAACGAGCCCGGCGCCGAGCCGGAGGTGTCGACCGGAACCGCGACGCGGAAGATGATCCTCGGCGGGCGCTACCTCGAGGAGACCGTGCACGCGAGTGTGGCGGGCCAGCCCTTCGAGGGCCGCGGGCTGACCGGCTACGACAACGTCACCCGCACCTGGTGGGGGGCGTGGATCGACTCCATGTCCACGGGGATCATGACCACCAGCGGTGCCTGGGACGAGGAGGTGGGAGTCGGCACCTTCGAGGGCGAGTACAACGACCCGGTTTCCGGCGAGCTGCAGTCCAGCCGTTCCGTCATCCACCGGCTGCCGAACGGCGACGAGCTCATGGAGATGTACATGACCACCGCCTTCGGCGAGGTCAAGGCAATGGAGATTCTCTACCAGCGCCGGTAGCGGGAGCGATTGGCCGGGCCGATCGACGTGTGCGTGGGGTCGGTGCCGTGCTCGGCCGGCAGGCTTTGACTTCGGGCCCCGTCGAATCTAAGGTCGGGGGCGCATGACTCGCCCGCCGGACCAGCCGTCGCCCTGCCTCCGCCACGGCTGTGACGCCTGCTGCCAGGCGACGCGGATGAGCCTGACGGAAGCCGACGTGCGCCGGCTCGAACGGGCGGGCCACCGCGACTTCTGCGATCTCGGCGACGACGGCGCACTGCGGCTGCGCAACGTCGACGGCCGCTGCATCTTTCTCGCCGGCGGTCGCTGCGTCGCCTATGCCGATCGCCCGGATGGGTGCGTGCTCTATCCCCTGATTTGGTTCACGGAAGAGGGCGAGGACGGCAGGACCGGCGAGGCCGGGCTGCACGAGTTCTGCGACCACCGGCACGAGTTCCGGTTCAGCCAGGGTGACCGGGAGTGGCTGGAGCGAAGCATCGCCGTCGAGGACGTCGAGGTTGCGGCTCGCCGAGGCGGGAGCCCCCGGACCAGCGGCGGCGCCGCGGCAGTCTCTGCTCACGACGAAAGGACGACGCAACACGATGGCTGAGACGACGCTGACCGCCGGAGCGCCTTCCCGCCTGCTGTCCGTGGATGTTTTCCGCGGGATGACGATGGTCGCGATGATCCTCGTCAACAACCCCGGGGACCCAAGCACGACCTACTGGCCGCTCCAGCACGCCCGGTGGCACGGGTGGACGCCGACCGATCTCGTCTTCCCGTTCTTCCTGTTCATCGTCGGGGTGGCGATCGTGCTCGCGCTCCGGCGCCGCCTGGACGCCGGGGCGCCGCTGCGCCCGCTGCACCTCAAGATCCTCCGGAGGTCGCTGATCCTGTTCGGGCTCGGGCTGTTCCTGGCCGGCTTCCCGTTCGGGCTGTTCGGATCCCGGTCCTTTGCCGAGCTGCTCGCGGTGTGGCGCATCCCGGGCGTGCTGCAACGCATCGCGGTCTGCTACCTCGTGGTTTCGTTGCTGGTGCTCCACTGCCGGGTCCGCACCCTCAAGCTGGTGACCGCCGCCCTGCTGGTCGGCTACTGGGCGCTGATGACCCTCGTCCCGGTGCCCGGCCAGGGTGACCCCAACATCGACGACCCGGGCGGTCATCTGTCCGCGTGGCTCGACTGCGCGGTGTTCGGCGACCACGTCTGGGAGTACGCCAAGGTCTACGATCCCGAGGGTCTGCTGAGCACACTGCCGGCGCTCGCCACGACCCTGTTCGGGGTGTTCGCCGGGCTGCTGCTGGCGGCCAGGATCGAGCCGCTGGAGCGGCTGGCGCGGCTGTTCCTGGCCGGTGCGGCGCTGGCCACCGGCGGCTTCGTCTGGGGCTGGTTCTTCCCGATCAACAAGCCGATCTGGACCAGCTCGTACGCGGTGTTCACCGCCGGTCTCGCGTTCTCCACCCTGGCGCTGTGCTACTGGTGGGTCGACCTCCGCGGCAAGCGCGCCTTCACTCGTTTCTTCGTCGTCTACGGGATGAACGCGATCGCGGTCTACGTTGGCAGCGGCGCGCTCGCGCGCACCCTGGCGCTGGTCGAGATCGGCGGCCGTCCGGTGAAGCAGGTGCTCTACGGCGCGCTGCTCGCCTCGTGGCTGCCACCCCACCTGGCGTCGCTGGCCTATGCGCTGGCCTGGGTGGCGGGCTGGTTCCTGGTGCTGGCCTGGATGTACCGGCGGAAGATCTTCATCACGATCTAGGAGTTCGTCCCGCATTGGCCTTTTCGATGGGCGTGGTTGACCGAAGAGTTGTCAGACGGCCACTGCGGCACGAACTCCTCCTGGATGATGATGACAGGACGACTGATCGGTGGAGATCACGATAGGGCGCGATTCCTTGGTGTTGCACCCGGCTTGGAAGCTGGTGGCTTCATGCCGGCTCGGCGATGACCTTCGCCTGTGTTGCGGTGCGTCGAGCGCGTACCTCGGTGTGGCCCGGCGGCCGCTGACGGCCGGTGTGTGACAATACCCGCGCGCTCCGCTGCGGAACGGGAGGCCATGCTGATTCGCCACGTCACGCCGCTGCTCGGGCTGGCCATGCTGTGGACGATTGCCGCCAGCGCGGGGGAGGACTGGCCGCCGTACTTCGTCGGCGAGGTTGTGGTCATCGGGGAGCAGGACGATCCCACCGCCGGGACCGGCACGGTCACGGTGCTCGAGGCCGAGGACATCCGGAAGCTCGGCGCGGCGACTGTCGCCGAGGCGCTGCAGCACCTCGCCGGGGCCTCGATGAGCGTCGGCGCGCGCGATGAGCAGCGGGTCTGGGTGCGCGGCTACGAGCCGGCCGACGTGCTGGTGCTGCTCGACGGGATCCCGATCGCCGACCCCTACTCGGGCGAGGTCGATCTCGGCCAGGTGCCGGTCGGCGACGTCGCGCGCATCGTGCTCACGCAGGGCGCCACCGCCCCCGAGTACGGGCCGGGCGGCATGGGCGGAGTGGTCAACATCGTCACGGTACAGGGGGCGGGCGCGCCGGGGGTGTCCGCCGACCTGGAGGCCACCGACCACACCACGGTCCGTGCCCATGCCGCAACCGGCGGCGCTGCTGGCGCGACCGACTGGTACGTGGGGGTGGGCTACGAGTCATCCGACGGCTGGCCGCTCAGCGACGACTTCGAGCCGACGCCTTTCGAGGACGGTGGAGTGCGCGAGAACTCGGACCTGGAGCGCTGGTCGGCGCTGGCGCGCGTGGGCCACGGCTTCGGGGAGACCGGCCGGCTGACCGCGACCCTGCGGTTGATCGACAGCGACAAGGGCATTCCGTTCTCGACCGAACGGCCCGCCGGCTTCGTGCGCTTTGCGCGGTTTCCCGAGTGGCGGCAGGGCACTGCGGCGCTGGGTTGGGAGGGTGGGCTCGGCGCGTCGGCCACGCTGCGCGCCCAGCTCTACGGGCATCGCTTCGACAACACCCTCGCCGCCTACACCGATCAGGACCTGGACGAGCTCAGCCTCGAGTCGACCTTTGCCGACGACGTTCTCGGCGGGTGGGCGGTGGTGGACTCGGCGCGCGGCCGGCACGCGCTGTCGGCGTCGCTCCACCTGCGCGGGGACGAGCACGAGCGCCTCGAGGCCGCGCCCGGCGGGGAGGCCGAGCCGACCGAGCGCTACACCGTTCGCACGGGCTCGGTCTCCGCGGCAGACCGGGTGACGCTGGGCGCCCGCACTGCGGTGACGCTGGCCGCGGCGGTCGACGACTTCGCAGTGACCAGCGCGTGGCGCGCCGACGGCCTCGCGGGCGAGGAGGGATCGTCGACCCGGCTCTCGCCCCAAGCCGAGCTCGATGCGGCCCTCGGGCGCGGCGTCGTGGGATCGATCGCGGTCTACCGGCGGACCCGGTTCCCGACCCTGCGCCAGCTCTACGGCGGCGATGTCCCGAACCCTCAGCTCGAGCCGCAGCTCGCCACCGGCGCCAGCGCCAGCATCGACTGGCGGCCCGACGACCGTGGGCGACTGGCGGCCACCCTCTACGCCGACCGTGTCGACGACCTCATCACCCGGCTCGGCCGCGACTTCCCGTACGAGAACCAGGATCAGGCCGAGCTCGCCGGGCTCGAGCTCTCCGCCCGGCGGAGCTGGGAGCGGGTCGACCTCGGGCTCGAGGCCGCCATCCAGCGCGCCGAGCTCGTCGAGTCGGCTCAGGGGCTGGAGGAGGTTCCCTACGTCCCCGACGCGAATTTCGACGCTGATCTCGGCGTTGCGGTCGCGCGCCGCGGCGATCTTCGCCTGCACTGGAGCTGGGTCGGCAGCCGCGTGTGGTACGACGGAAGCCAGCGCCGCGAGCTCGATCCCTACCATCTGCTGAGGCTCTCGTTCGGCTGGAGCTGGCCGGCCTTCGCCGTCGAGGCCTCGCTCGACAACGCCCTTGACGCCGATGTCGAGCCGGAGTGGGGCTACCCCACGGCGGGCCGGCGGCTGTGGGTCTCACTGCATGTCGGTCGCTGACCTGGCTGCCGCGGGCCGTCACGGTCGACAGCGGTCCGGCCTTTCCGTCCGTGGACTCGCAGTCCGCTACCCGGACCAGGGGCGCGGCCCGCTTGCCGGCGCCGGGCTCGAGCTGGCGCCGGGCGAGGTCGCCTGCCTGCGCGGTCGCTCGGGCAGCGGCAAGACGACTCTGCTCGCGGCGGTCAACGGCCTGGTGCCGTGGTTCGAGCCGGCGGCGGTCGAGGGGACCGTCATGCTCGACGGCGCAGCGCTCGACGACCTCGATCCCGGCCAGCGGGCCCCACTGCTGGGATCCTGCCTCGACCGCGCCGACGCGCAGCTCTTCCTCGCCACGCCCCGTCACGAGCTCGCGGCGGCCTCCCGTCTCCATCGGGGCGCGTCGCCGGCCACCGAACTGGTTGACGGGCTCGGCATCGGCCCGCTCCTCGACCGGCGCACGACGACGCTGTCGAGCGGCGAGCGCCAGCGGGTGACCCTGGCCGCGGCGCTGCTCGCGGCGCCCGGCCCGCTGCTGCTCGACGAGCCGACCGCACACCTCGACGGCGCGGGAGCGCTCGCGTTGACGGCGGCGCTCGACGACATGGCGCGGGCAGGTGGATCGGCGTTGATCGCCGAGCACGCCGGCTGGCGGCTGGACGCCGCGGTCGGGCGTTGGCTCGAGCTGCGCGACCGCCGGGTCGCCGCGGCCGAGCCGCCGCGAACGCCGCGGCTGCCGCCCCCGGCCCACCAGCCGGGGAGCGCGATGGTGCTCGAGGCGCGCGGGCTGATCCTCGAGCGGGCGGACCGCCGGCTCGCCGGCCCGCTCGACCTCGAGCTGCACGAGGGCGAGATCGTGGTGGTCAACGGCCCGAATGGCGCCGGCAAATCGACCCTGGCGCGGGCCATCGCCAGTGCGCGCGCCGCCGCCGGCGCGATCCGGCGCACGGGGCGGGTCGGGCTGATGCTGCCGGATGCCACGATCCAGCTGCTGCAGGACAGCGTGCTCGGCGAGCTCGCGAGCCTTTGCCGCGACCGTGAGGTGGTCGCCCGGGTGCTGCGCCGCCACCGCCTCGAGGCGCTGGCTGCCCGCGCGCCGTGGTCGCTGTCGCGCGGGGAGCGGCAGCGGCTGGTCCACGCCGCGCTCGACGTCACTCAACCCTCGCTCCTGATCGTGGACGAGCCTGCGCAGGGGCTCGACCCGGAGGATCTGGTGGCGTTCGTCGACCTGCTCCACCGCCGCGCGGCCAAGGGGCGCGCCTACCTGCTGATCAGCCATCGCCAGGAGCTCGCGGCTGCGGCCCACCGCCGGCTGGTTCTCGACCGCGGCCGCCTCGAGGAGGCGAGCCGGTGAACGACGCCCGCGCCTGGACCCGAGCCGCGCTGATCGGCAGCCTGTGGGGGGCGCTGGAGCTGTCGGTCGGCTCCGTGCTCCACCTGAGCCGGCTGCCCCTCACCGGCCTCGTGATGGCGGCGATCGGCCTCGCCTGCCTGCTCACGCTGCGCCGCCTCAGCCCGCTTCCCGGCGTGTGCCTGGTCGCCGGCGGCGTGGCGGTGGTGGTGAAGGTGTTCGGCATCGGCGGCCTCTTCCCGGGGCCGCTGATCGGCATCGCGGCCGAGGCGCTGCTGGTCGAGCTCGCGCTGAGCGTTCTGCCGCGCGGCGCGACCGCGGCGGTCGCTGCCGGCGCCCTGGTCTTCCTCTGGGGGCCGGTGCAGAAGCTCGCGATGACGCGGATCGTGGCCGGCCGGGACACGATCGAGGCGGCGGTCGCTCTCGCCGGCCGGACGCTGTCGGCGGTCGGTCTGGACGGCGTGGGTGTCGGCTGGGCGGTGGGCGGGATGGCGGCGTTGCTGGCAGCAGCAGGTGGCGTCGTCGGCTGGGCGGCCTGGCGGCTCGGCGGCAGGGTCGCGGTGCGGGTGGGGGCCGAGCGATGAGCCGACGCCTCGCCGGTGTCGCGCTGGCGCTGGCAACGCTTGCAGCCGTGTCCGACGACCTCCGGGTCGTCGCGGCGGCCGCAGCGCTGGCCGTGCTCTCGGCGCTGGTGCTCGACCCAGCGGTGGTGCGCTCGGCGCTCGGGGTCGCGGCGGTGCTCACGATCGCGCTCGCCGCCGCGGCGGCGGGTGCTGCGGTGGCGCTCGTTCACGGACCGGCGCGCGGCCTGCTCACCGCGGGCGGAGTGGTCGGCCGCGTGCTGGTCCTGTGGATCGTCGCCGGCGTCGTCGGCCGGCGAGTGGACGCCGATCGGCTGGTGGCCGGCGCGCGGTGGCTGGGGCTCGAGCGGCTGGGCCTGGTGCTCGGGCTCGCCCTCAACGCGCTGCCGCGGCTGGTCGAGGCCGCGTCCGAGGTCTGGATGGTCCACCGCCTGCGCAGCCCGGGCCGGTGGGCGGCGATCCGGCACAGCACGCGCATGGCCGAGGTGCTGCTCGCCAACGCCGCCCGGATCGGGGATGACGCGGCGGCCGCCGCGGCCTTGCGGGGCCACAGCGGACTCACTCACCCCCGCCGGCCGGCGCTCGAGCCGCCGGCGCCCGTGGTCGTGGTCACCGGGGCGCCCGGCAGCGGCAAGACGGCCGCAATCGAGGCGGCGGTCGGCATCATGCGCTCGCGTGGTTGCACGGTGGCCGGCATCGTCCAGCCGGGGGTGTTCTCACACGGACGGAAGATCGGCTTCCGGGTCCGCGACCTGGCGACCGGAACCGAGGTTGCGCTCGCCGAGCGGGTCGAGCGCGGTCGTGGCGAGCACGGGACCCCGTTCCGCTTTGCGCGCGAGGGCCTCGACCTTGGCCGCCGCGCGCTCGGTCGGGCCGCCCCCGGGAGCGTCCTGGTGGTCGACGAGCTCGGGCCGATCGAGCTGCGAGGGGACGGTCACATGCCGGCGCTGCGCCGGGCGCTGGCGGCGCCGGGCCTCGACGCGGTGGTGCTGGTGGTGCGGCGCCAGCTCGTGCCGTCGCTGCTGGCGGCCCTGGTCACGACGGACGTGACGATCGTCGACGTCGAGGAGGCGCCGGACACGACGGTCGAGCAGATCGTGCGTGCTGTGACCTAGGCAGGGTGCGGGCGCGGAAGCGGAAGCGGGCGCCCGCCGCAGCGGCGGGCGCCCCTCCCCGTTTGACCTACGCGATCAGAGCTCGATGCCGAGCCGCTTCCAGACCGACTCGCCCTCGGCGATCTGCTTCGCCTTGAGGTGACGGAAGGTCGTGAAAAGGAACCAGACCAGCGGCAGCACGCCCACGACGATGATCACGGTGTCCGGGATCATGCGCAGCTGGCCGAACAGTGACACGAAGGGTCGCTCGAAGAAGCTGGCGTCGCGGGCGACCCACAGCCCCTCCTTGTAGCTGGTCCACGCCTGGGCGATGCCGACGGGGAACAGGGTCAAGAAGGTCAGTGCCAGGAGACCGCCGTTGAGGCCCCAGAACGAAACCGCGAGCAGGCGGTCGTTCCAGTGCTCGCGTTTGACCATGCCGCGCCAGGAGAAGAGCAGGAGCGCGATCGACAGCATGCCGTACACCCCGAACAGCGCGCCGTGGCCGTGGTTGACGGTCAGGTAGGTCCCGTGCTCGAAGTAGTTGACCACCGGGAGGTTGATCAGGAACCCGAAGACGCCGGCGCCGAGGAAGTTCCAGAACGAGCTGGCGACGAGGAAGTACATCGGCCAGCGATAGGGGAAGTCCCGGCCCTCGGCGCGGATCGACTTGTACTCGAGCAGCCCACGCACCACCAGGCCGAACATCGGCACGGGCTCGATCGACGAGAACACCGATCCGACTGCGAGCCAGAACGACGGTCCGCCGTACCAGAAGTAGTGGTGGGCGGTGCCCAGGATGCCGCTCAGGAAGACCAGGGCGGCGGTGAAGTAGGCGACGCGCAGCGCGGCCTTGGCCGACACCAGGCCCATCGCCACCATCAGCACCGCGATCACGGCCACGCCGAAGAACTCGAAGATGCTCTCGACCCAGATGTGGACGACGAACCAGCGCCAGTAGTCCGCGACCGTCAGGTGCGAGCCGCGCGAGAAGAACAGCCCGAACGCGAAGAAGAACACGACCAGGATCGCGCTGAACACGTAGAACTTCACCAGCGCCCTGAAGTGTGGATCGCGGGCCTTCTCCGTCTGCCGGCCGACCGCGCGGTAGACGATCACCAGCCAGAACAGGAGGCCGATGAAGAGCAGGATCTGCCATGCCCGTCCCAGCTCGAGGTACTCCCAGCCCTGGTGGCCGAACCAGAACCACAGGTTGCCGAGCATCCCCTTGATCCCGAGCACCTCGCCGGTGAGGCTGCCGACCGCGACCAGCAGGATCGCGGCAAACAGCAGCTGGACCAGCAGGCCTTGGCGCCGCGGCTCGTGGCCGCCGACGATCGGCGCGAGGTAGATCGACGATGCCACCCAGGTGGTGGCGATCCAGAAGATCGCGAGCTGGAGGTGCCACGACTTGGCCCAGCTGTACGGGATGAGCTGGCCGATCGCGGAGATGTAGAAGGTCCCGGGATGGACCGTGTAGTGGGCGAGCAGCCCGCCGAAGGTGGTCTGGACCAGGAACAGCAGGATCACGACCAGGAAGAACTTGGCCGCCTTGAGCTGGCTCGAGGTCAACGGCGCGTCGATCAGCTTCTCGGCCAGCGGGACCCCCTTGGCCTCGCCGTACCACAGCTTGTCCCGGTGCACCCAGAAGATGAACAGGCCGAGGGTGACGAACAGCGACACGATCCCGCCGAGCGACCAGATGTAGGTCTCGGGGGTCGCCACGTTGCCGATCGCACGGTCCGGCGGCCAGTTGTTGGTGTAGCTGTGGTCCTCGCCCGGGCGGTTCGCCGAAGCCACCCACGCCGTCCAGAAGAAGAAGCGTCCGATCTGCTGCCGCTCCTCGGCCGTGGGGACGGTGTTGGGGAGGAAGCCGTAGCGCGTTTCACCGTCGCGGAATGTCGTCTCCCAGAAGCGGGCGTTGTCGACCACGGCGGCGGCCTGGGCCGGGGTCAGGCGCAGGGTGTCCGTCCCGCCGTCGTAACTGTTGGATTTCATCTCGCGGCGGGTGCGCAGGTCGATGAGGTCCCGATCCTCGCCGCCGAGCTGGTCGTAGGGCCGGCCGAACTCCTGCTCGGCCAGCCGGGCCCGGACGGTTTCGCCGATCAGGTGCAGGGTCACCGCCGAGAACTCCATTCCGCGCTGCGAGCCGTGGCCCCACACGCTGCCGTGGTCCATCAACCCGTAGCGTTGGTAGACGTCCTGGCCGGCCAGGATGTCCTGCTTGGTGAACAGGGCCGCTCCGTCGGGCCCGACCACCGTCCCGGGGTAGGGAGGCGCTTCCCGTTTGGCAAACACGCCCCCGATCAGAAGCCCCCCGAGAGCGACCACAAAGCAGATGATCGCCGCCCACTTGAGTCGCTCGATCGACATCTTCTTCCTCCTTCCTTTCGCAGCCGCTGCAGGGCCTCACGGGCCAGCGCAGCTGGCAGTCCTCTCCGCCGTCATGACCCTCCTTGACGCGGGCCGATGAAGGTCGCGAAGGCGTCGCCCGAGCGGACGACCGCCGTCCTGAAGCCGCGGCCTTCCAGCAGCTCGATCAGCGGTGCCGGCCGGAACGAGCTGGTCTCGCGAACCATGGTCCTGAGCGCGCCGCGCACCGCGTCGGGATCGGCGCCGCGGTGCAGCTCCTGGATGATCTCCTTCAAGGTGCGATGCGGTGGGCACGGTTGTCGATCAGCTCGCTCATTGTGGCTCCGCGCTGCTGGGACCGGGCACCAGCTCCCGTGCTCGAACGATAGAGAGCCGCCGCCGGGCAGTCATTGACCGCGGTCAAGGAGCGTGAGGCGGCGGGGAGACGGAAGCGGATCCGGCTCCGTCCTCCGGACTACGCCGTGACGAGTCCGGCTTCCGGCTCCGTCCTCCGGACTACGCCGTGACGAGTCCGGCTTCCGCCTTCGGCTTCCTGCCGTGACAAGTCGCCGTGACGAGCCGCCGTCACTTCGCCGTGACACGAGCGGGCGCAGAAGCGGAGGGGGATGGGAACGGGACGCCCAGGCCTCAGTCCACCGGCCGTGTCCCCTTGCCGCTACACCCCGAACGACGTGTCAGCGCAGTCCCGGACCAGCTGTCGCAGCACGTCCTCGTCGAGATCATCCGGGCGCTTGAAGCGTGCGCAGCTCTCGCCGATGTTGGCCTTCTGCAGCCGCTCCCGGTAGCGCTCGGGGACGCAGCCGCGCTCGTCGGCGGCGCAGCAGGCTCAGTCGCCGCCGCGCAGCTCGTGCTGCACGGTCCGCTCGATCGCCCACATCATGTTGCCGATCAGCCGCTGCTGCTCGAAGACGGCCTTGATCAGAGCCTTGAGCGGGAACAGCCTGACGTGGGCCGCAGCGTCGAGGTCGACGGTGCGCATCGACCAGTCCGGATAAAGCCGCGAAGGGATGTCCTCCTCCGTGGCAAGCAGCAGGACGTCGGTGTGGCGCTCGTCGGCAACGATCGCGGCGTAGACCTCGTCCACCGCCTCCGGTGGGCCCTCGAGCACCTGGTAGAACAGCCCGCCAGAGGTCATCAGGAGGCCGGTCAGGCCGCGGCGCTGGTTGTTGCGGCTCGCCTGGTCGCCGATGGCGGCGATCGCGGTACTGTCGAGGGGCGTGCTGAAGCGGCTGATGTACTTGATGCGTTTGAGCATGTCGACATCGTAGGGGGACGCGGTCGGTACGTCAAGAGACCTGGTCGCAGCCTGGCGGCGCCGGGCGCTCCGCTCTCGCGCCGCTCGGCTGGGTGGCACGTGGCCACCCGCTGAGCGCATCCGATACACTTGCCGCCACGTTGGTAGGACGGGAGGGCACCATGCGACTCGAGCGACGGATGCACCCGCCCGGCACCTCTCCGGGCACGATCGTAGTTCCGGCGGGAGCCGAGGTCCCGCCACGCGCGATCCTGACCCGCTACTCGGAAACCGAGATCGAGGAGATCGAGGTCGATCGGCCGGACATCCTGGCGCAGGAGCTCAAGCCGGGGCAGCTGGCCTGGCTCGACGTCGAGGGTCATGACCAGGCGCTCATCACGGAGCTCGCGCAGCGCTTCGGGATCCCCGCGCTCGTTCTCGAGGACATCGTCAACCTCGGGCAGCGACCCAAGGTCGAGGAGTACGACCGCTGCGTCTTTGTCGTCGCGGATCTCGTCAGCCGGAGGTCCGCCGACAAGAGGGTAACCGCCGACCAGATCAGCCTGGTGCTCCAAGAGGGGCACCTGTTCTCATTCCGGGAGCACCCGAGCGATGTCTTCGATCCGATCCGGCGCCGGCTGCGCAGCGGCAAGGGCCGGATGCGGATCGGAGGGCTCGACTATCTGCTGTACGCCCTCCTGGACGCGGTGGTCGACCACTGCTTCCCGGTCCTCGAGGAGTTTGGCGGGCGCATGGAGGAGATCGAGGAGCAGATGGACGAGGCGCCGCGCAAGGAGCTGGTCGTCCAGCTGCACGGCCTGCGGCGGGACCTGGTGCTGATCCGGCGGACCGCGTGGCCGCAGCGCGAAATGGTCAACCGGCTGCTGCGCGATGAAAACGGGCTGATCGACGACGAGACGCGGGTCTTCCTCCGCGACGTGGCGGACCACCTGTCGATGATCGTCGACATGGTCGAGACCTACCGCGAGATGGTGGTGGGCCTCATGGAGCTGTACTTGTCGGGCGTCTCCAACCGCATGAATGAGATAATGAAGGTCCTGACCATCATCGCCACGATCTTCATGCCGATGACCTTTGTTGCCGGCGTCTACGGCATGAACTTCGACCGCGCCGCAAGCCCGCTCAACATGCCGGAGCTCGGCTGGTACTGGGGCTACCCGATCGCCCTGGCGATCATGGCGGCGATCGCCGTTTTGCAGCTCCTGCTCTTCCGGAGGCGGGGATGGATCTGACGAACGCGGCGGGGCGCGACCCTCGCGGGAGAGGGGATAGGTGATCCGGCAGGCAACGCTGCGCGACCTGGATGGCCTGGTCGAGCTCGAGCGGCGCTGCTTCGCGACCGACCTCATCAGCCGCCGCAGCTTCCGCTACCTGCTGACCCGGGCCAACGCGGCAATCCTGGTGGCCGAGGAGGACGATGGGCTCGCCGGATACGCCCTCGTGCTGTTCAGCCGCGGCACTGCGCTCGCCCGCCTCTACTCGATCGCGGTCGACGGCGCCTTCCGCGGCCGAGGCATCGGCCGCGGTCTGCTCTCCGCCGCAGAGGCCGAAGCGCTCGCGCTCGGCTGCGTGTCGATGCGCTCCGAGGTCCGGCTCGACAACCAGGCGTCGCTGGCGCTGTTCGAAGGCAACGGCTACCGCCGGCTCGAGGAGATCGAGGACTACTACGAGGACCACATGGGGGCGTTTCGCTTCGAGCGCACCCTGGCGCCGCAGCTCGAGCTTACCCAGGTCCGCGTGCCGTACTACCAGCAGACGACCGACTTCACCTGCGGACCGGCCTGCCTGATGATGGCCATGAAGGCCATCGACGGCACGCTGCGGATCGACCGCCGCTTGGAGCTGCGGCTCTGGCGCGAAGCGACCTCGATCTTCATGGCCTCCGGACACGGGGGCTGTGGGCCGTTCGGGCTGGCGCTGTCCGCCCACCGGAGAGGTTTCGGCGCCGAGCTCTTCGTCAAGCAGCGGGGCGTGTTCCTGGTCGACACCGTGCGCGATCCCGACAAGAAGGAGGTCATGCGGCTCGTCGAGGAGGACTTCCTCGACCGCATCCGCGAGCTCGACCTGCCGCTGCACCACCGGGCGGCGCGCTTCTCCGAGGTCCAGGAGCTGTTCGATGCCGGCGGCATTCCACTGGTTCTCATCAGCTCGTGGCGGATTTACCAGGAGCGCTTCCCGCACTGGGTGGTCATCACCGGCTTCGAGGAGCGGTTCATCTACGTCCACGACCCGTACGTCGACGTTGGGCAGGCCGAAACCGTGGCCGACCGCATCAACATGCCGATCGCGCGCAGCGAGTTCGAGGCGATGGCGCGCTTCGGCCGCAGTGGCCAGCGCGCGGTGCTTGTGGTGTGGCCACGGGGTGCGCAGCGGCCGGCGGCCACAGATCAGGCGCGGCAGCCGGCCGGACGGGGCCGGTCGCCGGTACGCGCCCGGCGGCGGTCATGAACCCGGGTTGTGCGCTCCCGTGACCTTGACCAACCGACGCAGGAACGAGTCCATCACCGCCTGGTAGAGGCGGTCCTTGAGCACGGTATCCTCGACGCCGTGGTCCAAGCTCGGGTTGTCGTTGACCTCGATGACGACCCAGCCGCCGTTGGCCGGCTTGAGGTCGACGCCGTAGAGGCTGTCGCCGATCAGATTGGCGGCGCGCGTGGCCACGTCGAGGCAGGCGCTCGGCACCGCGTCGATCGGCACCGTCTCCGAGCGGCCGTACCGAACCCGGCCCGACGAGGTCTCGTGCTTGATGATCTGCCAGTGGCGGGGCGCCATGAAGTAGCGTGACGCGTACAGCGGCTGGCGGTCGAGCATGCCGATCCGCCAGTCGAACTCGGTGGGCAGGAACTCCTGGACCAGCACCAGGTCGGAGACCTCGAACAGCCGGTCGAGGTGGACTTGCAGGGCCGCGGCGTCGTCGGCCTTGAACACGCCGAGCGAGGACGAGCTGTCCGGCTGCTTCACGACGCACGGGAAGGAGAGGCCGTCGGCGGCGCCGGCGCGATCGTCGCGGTTGATGACCCGGGTGCGCGGGAGCGGAATGCCGTTGCGGCCGAGCAGCTCGTGGAGGAACACCTTGTTGGTGCAGCGCAGGATCGACAGCGGGTCGTCGATCACCACCATGCCCTCTGCGGCGGCGCGGCGGGCGAAGCGATAGCTGTAGTGGTTGACCGCGGTCGTGACCCGCAGGAACAGTGCGTCAAACTCCAGCAGGCGGCCGTAGTCCTCGCGGTCAATCACCTCGGCCTCGATGTCGATTCTCTCGGCGGCGGCTACGAAACGGTCGATCGCGCTTTGGTCCGACGGCACGGTTGGGTCCTTGGGGTCCCACAGGATGGCGAGGTCGAAGCGCGATGGCCGCGCCGCAGGCGTCGGCCGGTAGCGGCGGGTGAAGAAGGCCTGGGCGCACTCGAACGCCGCCGCCCGCTCTTCCTCGGGGATGGCGCTCGCGGGGATGGCCGACAGCCGATCCAGCTCCCACTCCTCGGCGCGGACGAACCGCGCCTTGAGGAAGGGTGCGGTGAACTGCCTGAACAGCGCTGTCGCGAGGCGATCGTGCTCCTTGTTGGCCGCACGGCCGAAGTAGGAATGCAGCGTCCAGCGATCGCCGGTGACCGAGGCCAGGCTGCGCTGGATCAGCTCGTCGAGCTCGTCGGATGCCATCCGGACAAGCGCCGGTGACCTCAGATCCTGCATGGTCAGGACGGTCGGGATCGGCTTGTGGCCGCGTGCCTCCGCGATCAGCGACACGTAGTAACCGAGCGACTGGTAACGGTAGTGGCGGCAGAGGTTGAAGACCTTGGCGTGGCGCACCCCGGTGAAGCCGGGGTCGGTCAGGTACTGCTTGGCAGTGACGAGACGCGCGCCTTCGAGCTCGAGCGGCCAGTCACCCGCCTCGGTGACGACCACGAGCGTCTCCATCGCTACGGACCCTCGTCCCGTCGGTTCCGGCGGTCCTCGTCGCCGGGCCGCCGCCGCTTACGGCTGCGGTTGCGGCGTTCGCGACGCCACTCGTGGTACTCCGCGGCCTCGCCCGGATCGACGCGCTGGCGCGGCGGCCGGTCGTCGACCTCGTCGAGGTCGTCGGTCTCGACCAGTGCCTTGATCTTCTCTCGCTCGCCCTGATTGCCCGCCATACGCGGCCGCTCTGCTCCTTCACCAGTGAGGGATGGTGCATCTCACATCCATGACGATAGCAAACTTGCCGCGTTCTTCGCACCGTACCATGTGGCAAGCCGCTTGCTTATAATTGAACCACGTGGTCCGGCCAGCTGCTGCGCCCACGCCGGGAGGACATCATGCGTCGTAACCTCTGGTACTGGATCGGAACCGCCGCGGCCGTTGCCGGCCTGGCGGTCCTGGCGTCCTGGTTCTTCAAGAACCGCCGCCCGCCTCAGGCGGGCTGACGGGATCGGTCCGGATCTCCGGCGGCTCGCCGCCCGCGCGCGTGATCGACCGGGCGGCGGCGTGGGACGATGCCCAGTGCGGGTGGCGATCCGTCGAACGGACCCGCACGCGATCCTGACGCGAGCACCTCGCTGGCCGATTTCGAATCCGGCGCTCCCGGCCGTGCGCGGCCGCCTGTGGGCGGGCGGGCTCGATTGTGGCCGGCCCGGGAGTCTGGCATGCCCATCTACCGATTGACCGTCGAGTACGACGGCACCAAGTTCGCCGGCTGGCAGGTGCAGCCCCAGTCGCGGACCGTGCAGGGCGTGCTCACCGACGTCCTGCGGCGGGAAGCCGGCCAGGGCGACATCGTGTTGCGCGGGGCCGGCCGCACCGACGCCGGCGTGCACGCGCTCGCCCAGGTGGCGTCCCTCGAGTGCCGGGAGCCCCTCGCGGTGGAGCGGCTGCTCGCGGCGCTGGAGCGCGCGCTGCCGGCAGACCTCGCGGTGCGCGAGCTGCGCCAGCTCGAGGGGCGCTTCCATCCCCGCCACGACGCGGTGCTTCGGAGCTACCGTTACCAGCTCGCGCGGCGGCGGTCCGCATTCGGGAAGCGCACGACGTGGTGGGTGCGCGAGCCGATCGACACGCGGGCGATGGCGGCGGCCGCCGCCCAGCTCGTGGGGCGCCACGACTTCGCGGCCCTGTCCCGCCGCGATCCCGGCCAGACGAGCACGGTCGTGGTCGTCGAGCAGTGCCGGGTGGTCGACCTCGGCGAGCTGGTGCTGGTGCGCGTCGTGGCGAGCCACTTCCTGTGGGGCCAAGTACGGAGGATGGTCGGCGCGCTGGTGGCGGTGGGCCGGGGAGAGGCGAGCCCCGACGACGTGCCAGGCTGGCTGTCCGGCGTCGCAGCGCCGCCCAACGAGGCGGCCCCCGCGTCCGGACTGTTCCTGGAGAAGGTCCTGTTCGCCGGCGAGCCCGCCGAGCTGCCGCCGTTGCTGCCGGTCGGCGTTCCCTGGTTCGGGATCGAGGAGCAGCGGTCGAACCCGCGGCGCGGGGCGCAGGCCGGTGTTCGGAGGTCAGCCGGCGGCGCCGGTCGCCGGCGGCGGGGCGTCTCCGGCTGAGCCCGCGGGGGTCGCCGGAGCGGGCTCGTCGTCGCACACCACGAGCAGCGGCGTGCCCTCGCGGAAGATGTGCAGCAGCCGGCGCGAGTCGTCGGCCGACGTCGTGACGGCGATCGCGGGCGGCGCGACCTCGGCCGCGCGACCGGTGAGCCGCTTCCAACCGGAGTCAAAGCGCTCGCGCACTCGCTCCCAGAAGCCCCCCGGCGGCTCCGGACCGACGTGCAGCGTCCAGCCGTTGTCGAGCTCGATCTGGTACTGCGCCGGGATCTCGGGCGGCGGCGTCGAGCTCGCCACCGGGGTCGGAGGTTCCGCGTCCTCCTTGTAGGGCACCAGGGTCGGCGGCGCCACGACGCGCCGCCACTGCACCTCGGGCACACCGGCGACCCGCCACACCAGCGGCAGGGCGAACTCCGATGGTGTCTGGTCCTGGCCGGGCGCGTGGTGCACCAGCAGCCGCACCGACTGCGCCTGGACCCGGTCGAGCTCGTGCCCGCGGGCCATCACCTGCAGGACGTCGGTGCGGACGTTGAGCCTCAGGTAGAGCGCGGGCTCGTTGGCCAGCTCGAGCTCAAGCTCGGCCGCGGACTCGCCGGCCAGCGCGGCCACGGCGCTAGTAGAGATACACGCGAGCGCCAACAGGAATCGCGCCGTAGACATACTCGAGATCCTCATCGCCGAGCCGCACGCAACCGTGGGTGACGCCCTTGCCGAGCAGGGTCTGGAAAAGGGTGCCGTGGATGATGTAGCCGTCGCCGAGATACAAGGCGTAGTTGCCGAGCGAGTTCGTGTCGACCCTCAGGCTGGGGTCCTTGGGAGGCTGGAACCCCTCCTCGATGAAGGCCCAGTCGGGCTTCGACCACACCGGATTGCGCACCTTGCGGATGACCCGGCGCTCCCCGAGCGGTGTGTCGAAGGTCCAGACCTTCTTGCCGGACGGGTGCACGAGCACCGTCCCGCTGCCGGTCGAGCACACGGCATCCAGCAGCATCGCGCGGTCCTCGAAGACTCGCAAACGGTTGCGGTGGCTGTCGATCACAATGTAACGGCCGCGCGGGCGCAGCGCGTCGAGCCGCTCATTCGCGCGCTCGGCCGCGACCGGATCCGCGTCCTCCGCGAGCTGTGCCAAGCAGGGCGCCGCGCGATCGAGGGGTGTGACCGTGGTGCGGATGCCGAGCATGAGCAGGGTGATGGCTGCGAGCGCCGCGGCGCCGACGACGCCGGCGAGCACCCACCACGGCCACCGTCTCCGGCGGGGGCCGGGCGGCGGCGGGGAGGGCTCGAACGGCTCGGCAGCCTCGGGCGGAGTCAGCGGCAGGGGTGTGTCTGGAGCGCTCACAGCGTCCCCACGATCGTCACCGAGGTGCCCTTCTGGACCTGCGGGTAGAGGCGATCCATGTCCTCATTGGTCAGGGCGATGCAGCCGTCGGTCCAGTCGCGCCCGCTGCCGCCGCCACCGTGGATCTCGATCAGGCCCCCGATCGCAGCCCGCCTCGGGATCGACCCGTTCGCCTTGCTTTGGCGGTAGCGCCGCTGGTCCTCGGCGTTCGGGTAGTCGATGAGCAGGGCGAGGTAGTACTTGGTGGCGCGTCCTGCCTTCTTGACGGTGATCCGGTAGCGGCCTTCGGGAGTCGCGCGGTCGCCGGAGTACCGCTTCCGCTCGAGCCCGTTGGCACCGAGCTCGGCGTCGAACTGGGCGACCCGGCGGCCGGACTTGTACAGGGAGACCTTGCGGCGGAGCTTGTCGATCACGATCGCCGCCGACTTGGTGCGCCGCGACTCGTCGATTGCCGCCTCGGCCTGGCCTCGCCACATCGCGAGCAGGGAGGGATCGGAGAATCGTACGTGGTTGCGGTTCCACGAGGCGTCGAGCTCGGCAGCGAGGTTCAGCGCCTCGGCCGCATGGTCGATCGCCGCCGGGTAGTCGCCGTGCTCGGCGAGGCGCCTCGCCGTTTCGACGTGCGTCCGTCCGGCGGCGACCTGGCCGGCGTCGTGACCGCTCATCCCGGACCGGCCGATCCTGCTGCCGGCCGCCGCGATCCGGACCTCGGCTCGCTCGAGCAGCTGCTCGAGGCGCTGAGCCTGGGCCGCGCGCAGGGCGCGGACCTCCTTCAGGTTGCGCCTTGCGGACTCGACGGCCCGCAGCCACGCTGCCGCCCCGCTGCCCGGCTCGCGACGCCAGGCCGGGGCGGCCCGTTCGGTGGCGGTCGCCCGCTCGGCGTCCGCCACCAGCCGCTCGATCTCCTCGGCAGCCTGCGGATCGACCGGGCGCAGCTCGAGGCGCGCGCGGTTGAGGGCAGCACGGGCGCCATCCCAGGTGATGGGATCGGGCCCGGGCGCGGCACAGCCGAGGCCGGCGGCCAAGGCAAGCATCACCAGAGCCTGGCAAGGGTTACGAAAACGCCGGCGGCAGTTGGCTGCCGCCGGCGCAAGAGGACTGTCTACCGCACTCAGCATCCGAGCTTGGTCCTGGCGTTCTCCAGGTCCGTCACCACGGTGGCGACCTGAGCCGCCAGCTGCTCGGCCATCGTCTTGGCCTGCAGATACTGCTCGGCAGCAGCCGTGGACTGCACGTTCGCCAGCTGGCCCCGCAGCCCGTCCACGTTGCCCTTCATGATATCGAGATCAGCCTTGAAGCCCTTCGGGCGCTTCCGGCAGGTGTCGAGTGCGGCCAGGGCCGCATCGGCCTGCGCGAAGCTGGCTTCGAGGCCGGCGATCGCCTGCTCAACGGCAGCGCGCGCGGCGGCCTTGCCCTCGATCGCCGCTGCCTGGGCGGCGGCTGCGTCCGCCTGGGCGGTGGCGAGCAGCTCGTTGGTCTTCTTGTAAGACCGGAACAGCGCGAACTTCTGCGCCTGGGCCTCGATCTCGGCCATGGCAGCATTCATGGACTGCTGGGCCGTGTCCCACGCCGCGCCGGCGTAGGTCGCTGCCTCAGCCTGGCCGGCTGCCTCGAGGGCCGCCTTGGCCTGGTCGATCGCAGCCTGGGGTGGCTTGGCGCATGCCGCCAGGCCGATCATCGCGAGCACCAAACCAACCGCCACCATCACACGTCGACTCTCAGACATCTCCTTCTCCTTTCGAAGAGCCCCGTCGTGCGCATCACCAGGACACCACGTCGTGGCGGTGCGTCTCCGGGCCTCGCGGACGGTCATCGACCGATCCGTCCGGTTTCGCGTTGCATACTCTAGCACGGTCGCGACTCCCTGGAACATGTGACTAGCCCCTCGAACGGGCCTATCACGAATTTCTGGCGGATTCCAGGAGCACCCCAGAGCTCATCGCACTCTCTGACCGACCCCTGCGGATCGACTGCTCCCGCCGCCGGCTCCTCCCTGCGTGGCACATTATCAACCCGCGCGGTGGCGGACGCAAGATCCCCTGACAAGAAACCCCGGAAGCTTCAGTGAACGCTCGGGTCGGAATAAAGGCGGCCGTCCGGCATATAGCCGATTGGAAGGCGGGGCTGGCGCGCCAGGGCCGATTTCGGGGAGGTCATGATGGCGGCAGATTCAACCAAGGCAGGTCACCAATCGGGGAAAAGAGTGGCGCGCGACCTCGCGATGGCCGGAGTCGGCGGAGCGATGACGGTGGCGTCACTTCTGTCGGCCGCGTCCTGCGCGAGCTCGCCGGCTGGCGACCCACTGGCCAGAGCGCGCCGGGCCCTCGCCGACACCGAGTCGACAGCAGTCCGGACCGAGGGCGAAGCCGGCGAGACCGTTCGAGCTGCGGTCGAGCGATTCCAAGCGCTCTTTGCCGACTTCTCACCGGCGACCATCCGTGAGCGCGCCCGCTCGGTGTACGCCGAGGGAGCCTACTTCAACGACGGTTTTGCCGAGCTCGAGGGTATTGACGCGATCGCCGCCTACCTGGTGCGCAGCGCCGAGACTGCCGGGGAGGTCGTCATCGAGGTCCACGACGTGGCCTACAGCGGGGCCGAGATCTACCTGCGCTGGGACATGCGCTTCACGAACGAGAAGGGCTCCAAGGAAGTGGTCGCGCCGGGCGTCTCCCATCTGCGGGTCGATGACAACGGCCTGGTCGTCTTCCACCGCGACTACTGGGACTCGTCCGGTGCGCTCGCCGAGCTCGTGCCGCTGCTGCCGTCGATCCTGCGCTCGATCCGCTCGCGCCTCTGACGCGGCCCGCTCGCTGCGCCTCGGAGGATGCGCGCAGCGCATCCCGAGGAGCGTGCGGGGCAGAGGCCAGCCGGGGACCGCGACGCCTCACGCACACCCGGAGCCTACGACCCGCGTGCGCCGAGGGGCCTATGCCCGACACGCTCCTAAGGCACCGTCGCCGACCACGCGCTCGTGTCACCGCTCTCGAATCCGTCGGCAAACGGCATCATGCTCTCGGTCGTGAACGAGAACACGGTCGACGCGGGGCCGGCGCCGCACTGGTTCTCGGACCGCACCCGCCAAGAGTAGTCCGTGTCAGCCTCGAGATCGGTCGACGGCGTGAAGGTCGTCCCGGGGACTCCCGTCTCGAAGATCGCCGGGCTGCCGAAGGCCGGATCGTCGTCCACCTCGAGCGCGTAGCTCGTGGCGCCGCCGGCTGCGGACCACTCGAACAGCGGCCGCAACGGCTGGCCGGCCGCGCCGTCCGGAGGCGCGATCGGGGTGGGTGGCGCCGCCAGAACGACCACGTCGAGCGTCACGTCGACGGTGTGGCCCGAGCTGCCGGAGGCGGTGCCGCTGATGGTGACGGTGTAGCTGCCGCCGGGTGCGCCGGCGGTGTCACCGATGATGAACTGGCTCGTCCCCGGCGGCGTCACCGGGTTGGGGATGAAGGCGGTGGTCGAGCCGGCCGGGTTGCCGCTCGCCGCCAGCGTGACCGGGTTCGAGAAGCCGCTGACCGCGCCCACGTTCACGGTGTACTCGGCGTTCTCCCCGGCGCAGATCTGCACGCTTCCGGGCGTCGCGACCAGGGTGAAGTCCGGGACGGCCGGGATGTCCGAGCCGTCGAGGACGTGGACCACCTCGAGCAGAGCCCCCGACTGGTTCTGGTTGCCGACCGCAACCTCAGGCGTGCCGTCGGCGTTCAGGTCGCCCACCGGGTAGACGCTGTACACCCGGTAGTTGGTGGGGAAGGCCCAGAGCTCGGTGCCGTCAACCCCGTCCATCGCGTAGGCGTAGGTGTCGAACGAGCCCGCGACCACATCCTGGTAGCCGTCGGCGTTGAGGTCGTCGATCGAGTGCACGAACCACACGTCGCCGCCGTTGAGGGTGCCCACCGGCGTCTTCCAGACCTGGGCTCCCGTGAGGCCATTGAGGACGATGACCGCGTTCTCCCACGAGCCGACGATCACCTCGTCGTGGCCGTCGCCCGTGACGTCCTCCAGGATGTCGACCATCATGCCGTCGTCGTAGACCTGGGTGCTCTGCCACACCAAGCGCGCCGGTGGCGCCGTTGAGGCAGCGGATCGAGCTTCCGCCGGTCGCCCACAGCACTGCCAGCGCCTCGTTGATCCCGTCGCCGGTGATGTCGGGAATGACCCCGACCGCCCACACGTTCCTGTTGTTCCCGTCGGATACTCCCAGAGCATGGTCCCGGTGGGACTCGACGACCCGCCGCTCATGCAGACCACGACCTCGCCGTAGTCGCCGATCCCGACCAGCACATCGTGGTCGCCGTCGCCGTTGACGTCGCCGAGGTCCCGCACCGCCATCACCGCGTCGGTCATCTGCCGCTTCCAGATCACCGTCGCCTGGCCCGGCAGGCTGCTCGCCCCATCGACCATATACACCTTGTCGTCCTCCGATCCAGCGCCGAAGGCGACTTCGGGCACGCCGTCGCCGGTGATGTCGTTGAGCTCGGCGAGGGAGTACACCCAACCTCCCTCGTAGGGGGGATCGAGGTAGGTGTCAAACGTCCACAGGATGTTGCCGGCGAGGCCGTCCAGGTTGTGGGCCGACCGGCCGCCCCAGACGGTGCCGACCAGGAGGTTCTGGTAGCCGTTGCCGTCCGGGTCGGAGATCGGCACGATCGAGTCGTGGTAGGGCGAGCCGTTGGAGAGGCCGCTGATCGGATGCTGCGCCCACACCACCGTCGCCACGCCCGAGCTCGCACCGTCGAGGCAGAAGATGTTGTCGGCCTGGGACTCGTCGACGCCGACGATGACCTCATCGCGCTGGTCGCCGTTGACGTCGGCGATCGCGCGGACGCAGCGGATGTGGTCGGTGGCGCGCATGTAGAACAGCCGGTCGGGGACCGTCAGCCCCTGGAGGTCGGGCCGCTCGACCGGCGGTTCGGGCGGGGCCTCGGCACGGGCTTGGACGACCGTGATCATCGGCTCGGCGCCGTCATCGGCGCCAGCCGGCACGGTAGGCAACGCCACGGCGAAGCAGGCCACCAGGGTGAAGATCGGCGCCGGTCTCATTTCCGCACCCCCTTCGGAGAGACCGGGATTATATCGCCTCGCCAGGCGATCGTTTGCCGCCCGCCGTCATCCTGAGCACCCCCAGGGCCCCGGGGGCCGACAAGACGGGGGATGACAGGTCTATGTCATTGGAAGCGAGCCGCCCGCCCGGGCGGCGAGTCGAAGGGACCTCAGGCATTGGACACCAGAGATGTCGGGAGAATCCTGGCCGGCCCCGGCCGCGGCAGAGCTCCGCGGCCGGGGCCGCTTGCTTCGGTCCGCGGGCACGGCGATAATTGGGCGGCAACGAGCACTTTCGAGCCGAACGCGTTGAGCGCACTGCAGCAAGGGAGTCGAGGACTGGCCTGGTGACCGACGAGCAGCGGATCCGCGACCTGGTGCGACGCGTGGTCTACCGCACGGTGGGCCGGGCCGAGCCGACGGCGGACTTCACGGCGTCGGCCCCGCGGCTGGTCACCGAGCGGGACGTTCAGGAGATCCCGTGCGGCGGGGCGCTGCAGATGGCCGCCGGCGCGCTGGTCACACCGCTCGCCCGTCAGGCCGCGCTCGAGCGCCGGGTGCGGCTGGACGCGGCGGCAGCGGCGCCCCCAGCGACCGGAGCATGCGACGATGGGCCGGAGGTTGCGGCGGTGGAGCGCACGGTCGCGGTCGGCGCCGACCACGGCGGGGTCGCCCTCAAGGTGGAGCTGGCCGGACTTCTGGGCTCGCTGGGCTACCGGGTGGTGGACTGCGGGACCGGCAGCTCCGATCCGGTGGACTACCCGGACATCGCGCTCGCCGTGGCGCAGCTGGTAGCCGGCGGGCGCGCGGGCCGCGGCATCCTGATCGACGGCGCCGGCGTCGGCTCGTGCATGGCGGCGAACAAGGTGCCCGGCATCCGCGCCGCGGCCTGCCACGACGAGGCGACCGCGGTCAACAGCCGCGAGCACAACCACGCCAACGTCCTGACCCTGGGCGCGGGGATGATCAGCGGGGAGCAGGCGCGGAGGATCGTGACCACCTGGCTCGAGACCCCTGCTGCCGGCGGCCGCCACCAGCGGCGGGTCGACAAGATCACGGACATCGAACGACGCTACGCGAAGCCGTTGCGGGGCGTGCGATGAAGCTCGACGACGCGGCGCTGGAGCGGATCATCGAGCGGGTCACCCGCCAGGTGCTGCTCGAGGTCCGCGAGCAGGGGACCGACCCGACCCCCGGCGCCAAGCCTCTCGATGCCGGCAACTATCTGCACCGGGTCCGGCCGGTGGTGCACGCGGGCGCGGACCGCATCGCCGCGACTCTCGGCGCGGCCCCGACCGACGGCAGCCTCAGCCACCTCATCGACCACACTCTGCTCAAGGCCGACGCGACCCAGGACCAGATCGCGCAGCTCTGCTACGAGGCGCGCAAGTACGGCTTCGCCTCGGTCTGCGTCAACCCCTCCTGGGTCAAGCTGTGCGCGGACCTGCTCAAGGGCTCCGAGGTACTGGTCTGCACCGTGGTCGGCTTCCCGCTCGGCGCGACCTCGCCCGAGGCCAAGGCTTTCGAGGCGCAGAAGGCGATCCGCGACGGCGCGACCGAGGTCGACATGGTGATCAATGTCGGCGCGCTCAAGTCCCGCGACTGGGAGTCGGTCGAGGGCGACGTCGCCGGGGTCGCGCGGGTCTGCCACGCCGGCGGCGCGATCCTCAAGGTGATCATCGAGGCGGCGCTCCTGACCGACGAGGAGAAGGTGGCGGCCTGCCAGCTCGCCAAGGTCGCCGGCGCCGACTTCGTGAAGACCTCGACCGGCTTCGGCCCCGGCGGCGCGACCGCCGAGGACGTGGCGCTGATGCGCTACGTGGTCGGAGCCGAGATGGGTGTCAAGGCGGCGGGCGGCATCCGGACCCGGGCCGATGCCGAGCGGATGATCGAGGCTGGCGCCGACCGGATCGGCGCCAGCGCCAGCGTCAAGATCATCCAGGAGCCGAAGCCGTGAGGGAGAGTGCCGATGGCGGTTGAGCTGCGCAGCTACGTCTTCCTGGACAGCCTGCAGCCGCAGCACGCGGCCTACCTGGGGACCGTCGCGCGCGGCTTCCTGCCGCTGCCGGGCGACGCCTCGCTGTGGATCGAGATCTCCCCCGGCATCGAGATCAACCGGATCACCGACATCGCGCTCAAGGCGACCCGGGTGCGCCCTGGGATGCAGGTCGTGGAGCGGCTGTTCGGTCTGCTCGAGGTCCACCACGAGGTGCAGGCCGAGGTCCGGGCGGCCGGTGCTGCGATCCTCGACGCGCTCGGCGTCGTCGAGAGCGACCGGATCAAGCCGGTGGTGGTGTCGAGCCAGATCATCCGGCACGTCGACGCCCACCAGGTCCAGCTCGTCAACCGCATGCGCTACGGCCACATGCTGCTGGCAGGCCAGACGCTGTACGTGCTCGAGGTCGAGCCGGCCGGCTACGCCGCCCTTGCCGCCAACGAGGCGGAGAAGGCGGCCCACATCAACATCCTGGACGTGCGCGCCTTCGGCAGCTTCGGGCGGGTCTACCTGGGCGGCGAGGAGCGCGACATCATGGCGGGGTACGGCGCGGCGGTGTCGGCGATCGAGGGTGTCTCCGGCCGCAGCGTCGAGACCAAGCGACGGACGTGAACGTCGGATATCGTGTGAGGATGGAATCAGTACGAGGAGGACATGATGGCTGAGGAGTATGGAGCGGTCGATGCGCTCGGCATGATCGAGACCCGCAGCTACCCGGCGATGGTCGAGGCGGCCGACGCGATGGTCAAGGCGGCCAGGGTCGAGCTCGTTGCCTACGAGAAGACCGGCGGCGGCTACGTGACGGCGATCGTTCGCGGCGACGTCGCGGCGGTCAAGGCCGCGGTCGAGGCCGGCGCCCGCGGCGCGGAGAAGGTCGGCCAGCTGGTGGCGATCCACGTCATCCCGAGGCCGCACGCCAACGTCGACAGCGCGCTGCCGCTCGGCCGCCAGGGTAAGCCCGCCAAGCGGTGACCGCCGGGCCCCTGTCGAAGATCGGAGTCAGCGATGCTGCTGGGACGAGTCGTGGGCACGGTGGTGGCGAGCCGCAAGGAGCCGTCGCTCGAGGGGCTGAAGTTCCTCGTGCTGCGGCAGCTCGACGTCGACGGCAAGCCGACCGGCGGCTACCGGGTGGCGGTCGACGCCGTTGGGGCCGGGATGGGTGACGTGGTGCTTTTCGCCACCGGCAGCTCCGCCCGCCAGACCGCGGTCACCGACAAGCGGCCGTGCGACGGAGTCATCATGGCGATCGTCGATACCCTCGAGGTGGACGGCGCCGTCGCGTATGACAAGGCGCGGGACGGCTGACGGTGAAGCCGCCGGAGGTCGACGCGGTCGTCGAGCGGGTGATGGCCGAGCTGCGCCAGGGGCAGCGCGGCCGCCACGGGCCGCCGCTCGAAGCGCAGCCCGGAGGGCGCCCGCCGCAGCCGGCGGCGCCGGCGCGTCACGGCGGCTGCCTGTTCGACGACGTCGACGCGGCGGTCGGCGCGGCGCGCGAGGCCCACCAGCGGCTGCGGGCGCTGCCGCTCGAGCATTCGCGAGCGGATGGTTGCGCACATCCGGCGCGCGATGCGGGCCAACGCGCAGCCGCTGGCGTACGAGGCCTGGACCGAGACCGGGATGGGCCGCTATGAGGACAAGGTCGAGAAGATCCTGCTCAACGCCAACAAGGCGCCGGGCTGCGAGCTGCTGGAGACCGGCGCGTGGAGCGGCGACGGCGGACTGACGGTCGTCGAGTACGCGCCGTACGGAGTGATCGGCTCGATCATCCCGAGCACCAACCCGATCTCGACCGTGGTCTGCAACGCGATCAGCATGGTCGCCGCCGGCAACGCGGTCGTCTTCAACGCCCACCCGGGGGCGCGCAGCTGCTCCAACCGGGCGATCGAGCTGATCAACGACGCCATCGTCGAGGCCGGAGGCCCGGCCAGCCTGGTGGGCGCGGTCAGGGAGCCGACGATCGCGACGGCGCAGGGCCTGATGGGCCATACCGGCGTCAACCTGCTCGTGGTCACCGGCGGCGCGGCGGTGGTCCAGGCGGCGATGGCGAGCGGCAAGCGCGCGATCTGCGCCGGTCCCGGCAACCCGCCGGTGGTGGTGGACGAGACCGCCGACCTGCGCCGGGCAGCGCGCGACATCGTGCGCGGCGCTTCGTTCGACAACAACATCATCTGCACCGACGAGAAGGAGGTGTTCGCGGTCGCCGCGATCGCCGACGAGCTGATCCGGGAGATGGGCGAGCACGGCGCCATTCGGATCGACGCCGGCCAGCTCGAGCGGCTGCGCGGCGCGATCTTCGCCGATCTTCCGCGGCCCGGCGAGCGCGGCCGCATGAACCCGGCGTTCATCGGCAAGAACGCCAACCGGCTGCTCGCCGAGATCGGTGTGACGGCCGGCGACGAGCTGCGGCTGGTCATGGCCGAGGTCGGTCGCGACGACCCGCTGGTGCTGACCGAGCAGATGATGCCGATCCTGCCGGTGGTCCGGGTGCGCGACGCGGATGAGGGCATCGATCTCGCCAAGGCGGCCGAGCACGGCTGCCGGCACACCGCCGTCATGCACTCCAAGAACCTCGACCACCTGAGCCGGATGGCGCGCGAGATGGACTGCAGCATCTTCGTCAAGAACGGCGTGTCGTACGACGGCCTCGGCCACGGGGGCGAGGGCTACTGCTCGTTTACCATCGCGAGCCCGACCGGCGAGGGGCTGACCAGCCCGGTGAGCTTCAGCCGGATCCGCCGGTGCGTGCTCAAGGACTCCTTCCGGATCGTGTGAGGGAAAGCGACGGAGCATGATCGAACCAGCCCTTGCCCTGATCGACTTTTCGAGCATCGCGGCCGGGATCGAGGCCGCGGATGCGATGGCCAAGCGGGCCCAGATCAACGTCATCCGGGCCGGCACGGTCCAGCCCGGCCGCTACCTGGTGCTGATCGGCGGCACGGTGGCCGACGTCGAGGAATCGCTGGCCGCGGGCCGCGCCGTCGCCGGGTCGGCGGTGCTGGACCACGTTTTCCTGCCCCACGTGCACCCGGAGGTGGTGGCGGCGATCGGCGGCGGGCGGGTGCCCGAGACCGAGGACGCGCTCGGCGTGGTCGAGACGACGACGGTGGCGGCGACGATCCATGCCGCCGACGCCGGGATCAAGGGCGCCGACGTGCGGCTGGTCGAGGTCCGGCTGGCCGACGGCCTCGGCGGCAAGGGCATCGTGCTCTTCTCCGGGCTGGTGGCCGACGTGCAGACCGCGGTCGAGATCGGCGTCGGGGCCCTCGAGCGGCCCGAACAGCTGGTGCGCAGCGTGGTCATCCCGCGGCTCCACCCGAGTCTGTGGGAAAACGTGGCCGATGCGACGCGGTTCTCGGCGCGAGTGCTGGAGAAGCTGTGAGGCTCGCCCGCGTGATCGGCACGGTGGTGGCGACCCGGCGCAGCGCCGGCCTCGAGGGGATCAAGCTGCTGGTGGTGCAGCCCCTCGACGAAGACCGGCGGCCCGCGGGTCGGCCCGAGGTCGCGGCCGACGCCACCGCTCAGGCGGGCCCCGGTCACCTGGTCTTCACGGTGGCGAGCCGCGAGGGCGCGCAGGCGCTGCCCGAGCGATTCGTTCCGGTCGATCTCGCGATCACCGGGCTGGTCGACGACGTGCACATCGTCGAGGCGGCGCGGCGTGGCCCGCGCGACCGCCTCCTGGCGACGGGGGGAGTGATGTACCTGGGCAGGGTGATCGGCTCGGTGGTGGCGACGATCAAGATCTCGCACCTCGAGGGCCGGCGGCTATTGATGGTCGACCGCCTCGACACGGACGGCAGGGTCACCGGCGCCTACGATATCGCGGTCGACGTGGTCCAGGCCGGGCCCGGCGACACCGTGCTGGTGCTCGACGAGGGCAACGGCGCCCGCCAGATCCTCGGCCTCGACCCCGGGGCCGTGCGTGCGGTGATCGTCGGCATCGTCGACGAGGTGGAAGTTGAAGCGGAGAGGGGTCTGGGGACAGGGGGTAGGGGATAGGGAGCAAACCGTTCCCGTCCCCGTCCCCGTCCCCACTCGTTCGCTCCATCCTCGAGGGCGCTTCGCGCCGATTCTCTGGAGGCGCTCCCCGAGGGAGCCACCTTTGGCGATTTCGGGTCTCGAGCACCTCTTGAGGAGGGACTTCGTCCCGAAATCGCCAAAGATGGCACGCCCGCAAGACGCGCTGTCCTCGTACTCGCCTCGCCTCCCGGGCGCGGAAGCGGTAGCGCAAGCGGAAGCCGGCACGGGCACGGGCACGGAGACGGACACGGGACGGGGTGCTGGAATCCCGGCCCAGCTGCAGGCGTTGCCGGGTGCGGGAGGATAGGACACCATGAAGTACATCGCCCTCACGATCTCGCTCGCGGCGCTCGCCGCCGCCGCGTTCCTGCTCGCCGGCTCCGAGCCGCAGGCGGGCGCCGAAGAGCCGACGTCGCCGGCCGTGATCGACCACACCGTGACCACGCTCGAGGGCGACAGCCTCGACCTGTCGACCTTCCGCGGTCGCCCGCTGCTGATCGTCAACACCGCCTCGAAGTGCGGCTATACGCCGCAGTACGCTGGCCTGCAGCGGCTGCACGAGCGCTACGGCGAGCGCGGCCTGGTCGTCATCGGCTTCCCGTGCAACGACTTCCTCGGCCAGGAGCCGGGGACCGAGGTCGAGATCGGCGACTTCTGCCGCAAGAACTACGGCGTCAGCTTCCCGATGATGGCCAAGGTCCATGTCAAGGGGCGCGACAAGGCGCCTGTCTACCGCACTCTGACCGAGCAGACGGCCGAAGACATCCGCGGCGAGATCAAGTGGAACTTCAGCAAGTTCCTGGTCGACGCGGACGGCCACGTCGTGGCCCGCTTCGGCTCCTCGGTCGAGCCCGAGGACCCCGCGCTGATCGCCGCCATCGAGAAGCTGCTGCCGAAGGTCTGATCGCGCTCCGGCGCCGGGATCATGGACGCACCCCCGCGCCCGCTTCCGTTCCCGTTCCCGTCCCCGTTCCCGAGTCGGTGCTCGCTGCGGATCGTGGTTCCTTTGGAGCCGGGCACGGAGACGGAGACGGAAACGGGCAGGGGCTGGCCTCTCCGAGTCACCCCGTCGTGCTGCCCCATGCAGCGCATGACCCTGGCGCAGCGCGCGGGATCTGTAGATTCATTCTCAATAACCATATGGCTATTGCGATATTTCGCTGTGTAAGGTAGGGTGAGCCTGCCGCGACGTGCCGAGCTGCGGGGCGGGTGGCCGACGGGGCTCACAGAGGGGTGGTCAGCCCGGTGCACCGCGGATGTTTTCGTGGGGGTTCGCCGATGCGAGAGGCGCGAAGGTCCGCCCGCTCGAGCTGGGTGGCACGGCTGCTGGTCCTGACGATGGTGGGAGCGACGGCCGGCGTGGCGTTGGCCGCTGACCGGCTGGTCCTCGGCGAGTACTTCACACAACCCAACTGAAGCTCGTGCGTGGCCGCGGGTCCCGTGGTCAGCACCCTCATCACCAACTACCCGGACTTCGTCGTCGTCGAGTACCACTGCAACGACGCGTACGCCACCCAGTGGGGGAACGCTCGGGGAGACTTCTACGACATCTGGGCAACCGGTCTCCCATGGTTCGCCTACGACGGCCTGTGGGACGCCTGGCCGATCAACAACTATGAACCCGCCCTCCAGCAGCGGCTGGTTGAGCCGACCGACGTGACGTTGGAGCTGTCCGGGGTCGAGATGGCGGCCGACACCTGGGAGTTCACCGCCGAGGTCTGCGTCGAGGCGGGCGGCGCCGGCAAGGACATGCGGATCTACATGGTCCAGGCGCTCGACAAGTATCCGGCGTCGCCGACCTACTCCCGCAACACCTTCCGGCAGGCCGCCTCGACCGAGGACGTCACGGTCGCCGCGGGCGAGTGCGTCGACGTCGTGCGGACCTTCATCTTTGACGGGACCAGCATGGCCCAGCCGGAGGACATCGTGGTCATGGCCTGGGCCCAGCAGCCGTTGCCCGGGATCCCGGCCGAGGTTCACCAGGCGGCTCAGATCAAGTGGCCGTTCGCCGAGCCCGGGCTGTTCGCCGACGGCTTCGAGTCGGGTGACGTGTCGGCCTGGTCGGCAACGGTGCCCTGATGCCGGATGACGGAACGACTGACGGATAAGGATACGATTGTTCGCAAGGAGAGAAAGGGGAGGATCCATGGAGAGACACGGGGGCCGAGTCGGAGTGGCGCTGCTGGCGCTGGCGGTCATCGGGGCCGCGGCCGGCGACGTGGTTGCGGCGGACCGGACGGTGCTGATGGAGTACTTCAACGCGACCTGGTGAGATAGCTGCGTATTGACCACGAGGTACGTGGTCACGCCATTCGTGGACGAAACCTATCCTGACAATTTGGCGTTCCTGTCGATCCATCTTTCCGACGGTTACCAGACCGCCTTCGGTCAAGTGCGCCGAAACGGCTACTACCCGGGCACGATGTACATCCCGGACGCGATCGTCGACGCCGGGATGCTGCACTACGTCGGCTACCCCGGGAATCCGCCGGCGCAGTGGACGAGCATGGTCGACACCCGGCTGGCGGTGCCGACCGATGTCACGATCGAGATCCTCCCGCAGCGGCTGAACGAGACGCAGTGGACCTTCACAGCCGACGTCTGCATGGAACCCACCGGCACCGCCCGCAGCATGGGGATCAACCTCGCGTGGACCGTGGATGACTACCCGGAAGGCTACCCGTACGTCTACCGCAAGACCGTGCGCGGTGGCTACGGGCCCGAGGTCCTCGACCTCAACCCCGGTGAGTGCGTGCAGGTCGACGCGACCTTCACCTTCTCGGCGATCGAGCTCGACCGGTGGGCCGGCGTCGAGGTTGTCGCGTGGGCCCAGACCCCGGCGAGCGGCTGGGGCGAGGCCTATCAGGCGGCCACGTTCTCGATGACGATCTACGAGGACGGCTTCGAGTCGGGTGACCTGGCGGGCTGGACGCTGACCGTGCCGTGAGATGATTGCCGGCCGCCGTGCAACAGGCGGTAGGGTATCGATATGGACCCGTTGCTCGTGAGGCGGGCACTGGAGTGAGCATGCGACATCGTGATTCGAGGTTCTGCGGGCGCTGCTGGTGGATCGGCCGCGCCATGGTCATCGGGATGCTCGCGCTCGGCGTGGCGGCGGCTGCGGCCGCCGGCCAGCAGGACTTCAAGCTCAAGGACATCGAAGGCAACACCTTCCGGCTCGCCGACCACAAGGGCGAGGTGGTCTACGTGAGCTTCTGGGCGACCTGGTGCGTGCCGTGCCGGCGCGAGCTGCCGCTGCTCGAGAGCATGTATGCGGAGCTCAAGGACCAGGGCCTGCTGGTGGTCGGGGTCAACACCGACCCCGCCGCCAACAAGAGCAAGATCAAGCCCTTCGTCAACCAGTACAAGTTCAGCTTCCCGACCGTGCTCGACCCCGACAACAACGTCCTCGACACCTACAACCCGACCCGCGAGCTGCCCTACGGACTGCTGATCGACCGCGCCGGCAACCTCCACAAGACCTACGCCGGCTACCGCACCGGCGACGAGCAGCTGCTCCGAGCCGACATCATGAAGCTGCTCGCCGGTACGGCCGGGACCGAGGCGACTGGCGCCGGAGGGTCGGGAGCTGCCGGGAATGAGTAGGCTCGGCATCGCGGCGCTGCTGCTGGCCATCGCGGCGGCGCCGGTCTGGGCCCAGGACGGTGACGACGGCGGCGCCGAGGAGCGGAGTTACCGCCTGTTCGGGACCTGGAACGTCATCTACGAGGACAACCAGACCAACGAGGACGAGGACGAGGCCTACCAGAAGTTCAAGAGCCTGCTCAACCTCAACCTGGTGTGGTGGCGGATGTCGGCAGGCATCCAGCTCGAGTACCTCGACTTCTCGGATCCCGAGCTGGTCGATCCCGGTGACCTCGACCGGCTGCGCGAGGGCTTCGAGCTACGCAAGTACTGGCTTGAGTACCTGAGCGACCCCTTCGACGCCCGGCTCGGCACCTTCTTCACCTCGTTCGGACACGGCATGACGCTCTACGTCCAGAAGAACGACGTCGTCGGCTACGACGAGCCGATCCACGGCGGGACCGCGACGGTCCAACTGGGGCGGTTCGAGCTGACCGCCCTCGGCGGCGAGGTCACGGAGCCACTGCTGTCGAACCGCTTCGGCCGCGAGTTCGAGGACATGGTCTGGGGCACGTCGGCGCGGGTCGAGCTGCCGGCGGATCTCTACCTCGGCGGGTCGCTGGTCGGCGCCGAGCTGGAGAGCATCTTCCCGGGCCAGGACGACGACGAGGTCGACGCGTGGGCCGTGGAGGCCGGCGGGATGGAGCTCGGCGGCGTGCTCGACGTCCACGCCGAGTGGTCCGAGCTCGATCAGACCGAGCGCGGGCGGAGCAAGAGCGGCCACGGCGGCTACCTCGCGCTGTCGTCGACCCTGGGGCCGGTGACGCTGCTCGGCGAGTACAAGGACTACTGGAACTTCGAGTATCGCTACAACAATCCGCCGACAGCCGGATCGACACTCGAGCAGTATGCGCACGACGACGTCAAGGGGCCGCGGCTCATGGTGACCGGCGACATCCTCAAGACCGGCACCCGGATCTGGGGCAGCGTCGGCGACTTCAACAGCCACCGCGACGAGGACTCGCTCGGCGGCACCGACGGCGACCGCCAGTTCGAGTGGTACGCGGGCGTCGAGGAGACCGCCGGACCGCTGTACCTGGAGGCGAGCTACTTCGACCGCGACTATCGGGACCGCGGGGTCTCCCAGGAGCACTGGATCACGGACGTCCACGTCGCGACCCTCGGCGGCCGGGGCGACGTCAGCTTCGGCTACGACTCGCGCCGGGAAGACCTCGGCGTGGCCAGCTCGGTGCTCGATCGCTGCTACGTCGGGTTCTCGCTGTCGCCGTACGGCTCGATCACCGCCCGCTGGGCCCGCGACGACAAGAGCACCGTGGGCGCCGAGGACTTCTGGGGAGGCGAGGTCGAGTTCTTCCCGATCCGCGCCATCACCCTCGGGCTGTTCATCGGCAGCGATCCGGGAGGGCTCGTCTGCTCCGGCGGGCAGTGCCGGATCGAGCCCCCCTTCGAAGGGCTGCGCGCCAAGTTCGCGTGGCGGTTCTGAGCGGCGCTGCCGGCAGTCAGACGGAGTCTCAAGAACAGACGGCGAGTCTGAAAGAACATTCCTACTCGACGATTTGACCATAGACTTCTTTGGAGCCCGCCGCTATGATTCCGGCGAGCAGAGCGACGGTCCCGGGAGGTCCAGGACGTCGAGGGGCTCAGGACCTGTGGGGGTGAAGAGGAACATGAAACCGGGAATCACGCGGCGTGCGGCGCTCACAGCAGGGATGCTCGGACTCGCGCTGGCTGCGATGCCGTCCGCGCAGGCGCAGGCGGCCGAGAGGGTGGTCCTGGCCGAGTACTTCACGAGCCTCTACTGCACAGCCTGCGGGCCTGCGGCCGAGGAGCTTAACGACCTGTACGAGGTGTACCCCGATCGGCTCGCCGTCGTCGAGTACCACCTCTTCGGTGACGGCTACGACATCCCGTGGGGCCAGGCGCGGCTGTCGGACTTCTACTTCGGATGGTGCGGCGACGTGCTGCCGATCCTCATGTTCGACGGCTACTGGTTCTGGACCGAACCCGGGGACTTCAGCGATGGGCTGCGCGACCGGCTGAATGAGCCGACCGATGTCACCATCGAGCTGACCGCCCGCGAGAACCGCGAGGCGGTGTGGACGGTGATGGCCGAGGTCTGCATCGAGCCGAATGGTGCGGGCAAGCGAATGCGCATCTACACAGTGGACACCCTCGACTACTGGCCGGACGAGCACTGGTACTACCGCAACACCATCCGCCAGGCGGCGGAAACCCACGACATCGATCTCGACCCCGGCGAGTGCGCGGTGGTCGAGAGCACCTTCAGCTTCGATGACCTGAGCTGGGGCCGCCAGGACGACATCAACATCATCGTCTGGGCGCAGGCGACCGCGAGCACGGGACCGGCGGACGTCTTCCAGGCCGCGCGGATGGGCTGGCCATTCACGCAGGCAGGGAGCGCGGAGCCCGAGTATCCGCGTGACTTCCGCTTCAGCATGCCGCTCTACGACGGTGAGTGGAGCGCCTGGCTCGAGGACGTGCGGCCGGCCGCGGTGCTCGCCGGCAGCGACGAGCAGCTCCAGGCCACCTACCAGGTGCTGTGCGGCGACACCTCCGGGCTGTACCCGGTCAACGACCCACCGACCACCGACCAGCCGTTTCCGCAGGTCCGCGCGGACGAGGGCGCCGTGCCGATCTTCGCCGCCGGCGCCGGCAGCCAGAGCGTGCTGCTCTGCGACTACAACGGCTTCGGCCAGTACCCCAACGACAAGTGGGGCATTGCCACCGAGGGCGGGCCGGTGACTGTTCCGAGGTGCTCCGGCGCCGTCCGGCCGGCGGGCCCCCAGGGCACCGACTCCGACGGCTACCTCGTTCTCGTCGACAGCGCAACCGCAACCGCCTACGACTTCTGGCAGGCGACCACGGTGCGCCAGGGTGAGTGCCAGAGCGAGGGCGGCGGCCTGCCCGGCCCGGCGATCCTCGAGGCCGCTCAGGCCGACTTCGCCGAGCTTGACGGCAGCGGCGCCAACCCATCCGGTGTGCGCAGCGCGCGACCCACCGGGGCCCCGCTGCTCGCCGGCGCCATCCTGCCCGAGGACGTCGAGTCCGGGGACATCGCCCACGCGCTGGCAGTGGCGATCCCCGGGCTGCGCAACCAGAGCTCCGACCCCGAGCAACCGCTGGCGGCGGACGTTGTCTACCCGGCCTCCTCGACGGACGCCGATCGCTACAGCATCAATGACCACGCCCTCGCAGCCGGACAACGGCTGCGCCTGAAGGGAACGCTGGTGGGCGCCGACGGCAACGTCGTCGGCGAGCAGGGGCTGGCGCCGATCACCAAGATGTTCCTCAGGGCGTTGCGTCGATACGGCGCCTACGTGGTGGACACCGCCGACGGCTTCTCGTTCTTCGCCGAGGACATCCACACCGCCGTGCTGGAGCTCAGCGACGCCCAGATCAACACCCTGATCGGGCAGCCGGCCGGGACCCCGTTGCCGCCGGACAAGACCCGGTGGCAGGTCGTGATCGAGACCCTCAACCAGGAGCTGAGCGGGATTCCGTTCGCTGCCGGTCCGTGCGACGGCGTGGCGACGACCGTGGAGACCGCCAACTTCCACGTGGTCGAGCCGGCGGCCGCGCCGCCGACCCCCGGGGGAGGCATGCGGCGGTTCAGCGGGCGGCTGCGTCCGGGGACGCCGTAGGCGTTCGTACCGCGGTGGCTTTTTGGGCGGGCGTGGTTGACCGAGGTGTCGCCGGACGGCCACGGAGACGGGCAGGGGGGTCGCCCCTACCCGATGCGCCTCACTCGCCGAGCACGACCTCGAGCTCGTGAATGAGTCCCGGCCAGCCCAGATCCGAGAACCAGTGAACGCGTTCGTCGACCATGTCGATCTGGAGCAGGTAGCGGCCGGGACGGCGCGGCGCGCGCAGCCGCAGCTCGAAGTCGCGGAGGCTGCCCTGGGGCATCACCCCTGACTCGAGGCCGGCGCGCGCGATGTCGACCGCCGGACCACTCGGCAACCGAAAGAGCGCAATCGGGTCGGCTGGGGGCGTGATGAACGGCCCGATGACCCGGGCGCCGAGCCGGACCCCGGCGGTCCGGCTGTCGGTCATCCGCCAGGCGTCGGCGCCACGGTTGGTGACGCGCACGGTGAGCCGGAGGGTCTCGCCGGTGGCCGCCGACCGTGGGAGCTCGGCGAGCGGCACGAGCTCGGCGTTGTAGGGCGCCGGGCAGTACTCGCTCGCCACCCACTCCCGGAAGGCGGCGGCGCTTTCGGCGCGACCGGTGGCGCCGAGGTGATCGAGGTACGAGGCGAAGAACCGGTGGAGCGGGCACGCGTCGGGGTCGCAGAGGTGGCCGGTGCGCCGGGACATCTGCCGGAGGGCGCGCGCGACCGGTGCGTCGGCGAGGACCAGCGACACCGCCGACGCCCAGCCTGAGCGATCGGCCCCGCGCAGGCAGTGGAAGAGGAGAGGTCGCTCGGCGGTGTCGAGGAGCTCGATCACGTGCTCGACCTGCGCCCGCCCGGGCCACTCGTCGAGGCTGAACGGAAGGGTGACGTGGCGAACGCCCAGCGAGGTGCACAGCTCCCGCTCGGCGCCCACCCAGTCGTCCTCGGGTCCGCTTCCGGTCAGGCTCACCACCGTGCGGAGCCCAAGGCGCTCGATCGCCGCCTGGAGCTCACCGCCATCGAGCCGGCCGGAGCGCACGACCTGGCCCGGGATGACCTGGAGCAGGCGGTCGTCGCTGGCCATCCAGAGGACCAGGAGGGCAAAGGCGACCACGCCAGCGGCTATCGCACCCCGCTGTAGCAGTCGCCCGGCCGATCCCCGGCCGGGGGCGGGTGGCGGGTGGTCGTATCCGCCGGCGCTGATGGTGGCGTCGTCAGGGCTCATCCGCTGGCTGCTGCCGGTCCGCGGCGACCGGGCACGGCTGAGTATAGTGCGGACGGGCGGGCGGGATGCTACCGTTTGGGATCGGCGCCGCGGGCATCCGTGCCGGCGGGGGCAGTCGGGGTGCTGCCCGCGCCGGGGCGGTGAGGGGCGGCGGGCGGGGCACGGAGGTGCGATGGTACGGATGAGTGCGGCAGCACGGCTGGGGAGATCCGGGTTGCGGGCAGCCCTGTGCGCCCTGGCGCTGTCAACGATGGCCGGCATGGCGCGCGCGCAGGGCGCCGCGGCCGCGCCCGACCCACCGTTCCCGCTCGACGAGTTCCTGACCTATGACGTCCGCTACCTCGGGGTCCACTGCGGCGCGATGACCCTGACCAGCTACGCCCACCACGACGACGGGCCGCCGGTGTACCGCATCGCCGTGGCCGCGCGGACCTCGAAGTTCTTCGACGGGGTCTATCGGGTGCGCGTTCGCATCGACTCCGAGTACAGCGCCGAGCGCGGCTCCTCGCTGAGCTACCACCAGTATGGCGAGGAGAAGCACGAGCGCAAGGACGAGCTGTGGCAGGTCGACTTCGACGCCGGCGAGGTCCGCCGGACTCGCGGCGGGGCGCTGAAGACCTTCCCCCTGACCAGCGAACAGGTGGTCGACCCCCTCGCGTACATCTACCGGATGCGCCTCCTGCTGTCGGAGGCTGGCCAGCGGGCGACCCTCACGCTGATGACCAGCCGTGGCGGGGTCGACACGGTGGCCGAGGTCGTGGAGAAGCGGGCGGTGAAGACCCCCTTCGGCACCCGGGAGGTGCTCGTGGTCGTCCCGCGCCCGGAGCACGACGAGCTGTTCACGAAGAAGGGGAGGTTGGAGATCTGGGTCGGCGCCGACGAGCAGCGTCTGCCGTACCGGGTCGTGTTCGATCTTCCGTTTGGCAAGCTCGTCGCCAGGCTCGAGAAGGTCGAGCGCCGCGCCGACGGCCAGGATCTGCTGGCAGCCGACGAAGACTGATCGCCGGGCCAGCACCGGGTGATCCCTGTCGTTGGCCGAGCCGGGCATGGCGACCCGCGCTGGCGTATGAACTGCGCGGCGGAACGGGTCACTTCCCGGGCGCGCCGACCGTGGCTGCCGCCGGCGCCTGGACGCCCCCGCTCAGGGTCTGTCGCTCTCCCGGGTAGATTGCGGTGATCGTGTCGCCCACGATCTCGAGCGCCGACGCCCTGCCGCCGTAGACGCTGGCCAGCATGCCGGTGTCGATCAGCAGGACCCGGCCTGCGAAGCGAGACCGGATGCGGCCGTCGGGATGAGGCCAGTGGCCGGCCACCTGGCGGGCGACGCCGAGGTCGTCGAGGAGCTTTGCGACCTCCGTCCCATGCTCCACCTCGTTCCATGTGGCGAGCCCGCGGAACCAGATCGGACCATCCTCGGCCATCAGGTACCAGCGGTCCCACGACAGCTGCAGGCGACTGACGCGCGCCAGCCGCTCCGGCGGCACCGTCTCCGGCGCCAGTGCCGCAACCCAGTTGAGCTCGCGCTGTGCCTCCGCGACGAGCTCGATCGCCGAGCTCCAGGGCAGCGCGAGGCCCTGGGCCACCATCCACGCCCGGGTCTCGTCGAAGACGGCGAGCTCGGCGGCGGTCCGGCGGTTGATCTCCTCGACCCCGACGCCCGCGAGCGCGGGACCGTAGCCGCCGTGGATGAACAGGGTGGCACCGAGGATTACGGCCGCCGGTCGTTGTCGGAGCCAGGCGCCGTAGCGTCCGTTCGGGCCGAAAGCCGCGCTGTACTCGACGAACCCCTGAGGGTGCGCCGCCAGCCACTGCTCGGTGGCGTCGTCGGTGAACACCGGATCACCGCCGACATCGGCCATCCGGCGACGCCACAGCCGCTCGAAGGCGGCCAGGGCCTCGGTCCGGCGCGGCTCGCTGCCGTCGTCGACAAACTCGGCCCAGGCGTCGCGGTTGACGTCACGGGTTATACCGACCAGGTTCATGGCCTCGTGGTTGCCGAGCAGGACGATCACCCGGCCGCCGGCGCGCTGCGCTTCGGCCTCGAGGCGCATCAGCAGGTCGAACGCGGCGCGGGGCCGCGGTCCGCGGTCGAGGACGTCGCCGAGCTGGACGAGGATGGCGCTGCCGCCCGCCCACTGGCCGGCTGCGTCGATGAGGCCCGCTTCCCTGAGAATGGAGGCGAAGGCATCGATGTCCCCGTGGACGTCGCCGACCGCGACGACCCGCTGCGGCTCGGGTTGAGCTGGTCCGGTTGCGGGGGAGGAGCGCTGTGCGCCGGCCGCGAGGGCCACTGCGGCCGCGACCGCCGCCCAGCGGCGACGGTAGCGCTGGCGCGCCGGGGTCACAGGAGGCCCGCCGGCACTTCGGCGGTGGCGTGGGTCAGCTGGCGGAACAGCGCGCGGACGATATCGATGTTGGTGGCGAGGAGGTCGAAGAAGTCTTCGGCCTCGAAAACCAGAGCTCGCGTCTCCGTGACCGCCGTGGCATCGCGCGACCGCAGCTGGCCGCGCAGGATGTCGATGACGCCGAACGTCTCCCCAACGCCGCGGCGCAACGGCTCGCCGGCGCCGCCGACCAGCTCGACCTTGCCCTCGACGATGCAGTACAGCGCGTCGGGTGGCTCGTGGCGCTGGTAGACGACGCCCCCAGCCTCGAACCAGATCTCGTTCGCGATCGTGGCGAGCTGGAGGACCTGCTCGGCGTTGCAGGCAGCGAACAGGTCAACCCCCTGGAGCAGGACAACCTTCTCGATGAGCGCCATTTTCTTCATGCTGGCTGGCCCTCCAGGTGCGGTGTCCTCGGCTGGCAACTGGACACCGGGCTCCCACTGCAACCCGAGCTTGGCAATGACCCATTCCGAGGTCTCGCGGAGGATCTGGCTGTTGGTGTGCAGGCCGAGCTCGCGGACCGTGCGGTAGTACTCGGCGATGCGTTCGGTGTACACGGTGTGGATGGCGGCGAAGGCGAGCACCCCCGCCGGATCGACCGCGGCGTCGGGTTCGAGGAGCCGGCCTAGGGTCTGCTCGGGCGCGTCCGTCGTGATGTCGAACAGCTGCGCCGCCCTGCGCAGCTTGTCCTCCACCGGCGCATCGTCGATCACTGCAAAGACATCGCGGCGAACGCCGCCGATGAGCGAGTTGTCGAGGTACTCGAGCGCAGTCGCGCGAAGCCCCTGCTGGCCGCTGCCGAGGCTCCGGAAGGTGGCCTCGACGTCACGTGGCGGATGGATCAGCTTGAGCAGCCGGAAGATGTTTCCGACTGCAGTGGCCATCCGTTGCGCGAGAACCTGCTGGAGCAGGGTCGGAACGCGGCCGGGGCTTTGCCACAGCGCAAAGGGACCGTCGAACCGAGCCTCGTGCCACGACGATACCGCCCACAGGTCGGCGAGGCTGCGCAGGTAGACGAACGCGTCGCGCCGGATCTCGTCGGCGACGATGTCGGCCCTGACGTGGATCTCCGGGTGGTGGGTGCGCAGGTAGGCGAGCGCCTCGATGACGTTCTTGCGGATCAGCGGATCGGCGGAGGACAGGGCGTCGACCAGGCTCGCGACGGCGGCCGGCGAGTTGATCTTGGCGATTGTCATCGGCACGGCGCGGCGGACCCAGATCTGCTCTTCCTCGGCGTTCATGAACAGCACCAGCGCCGAGATGGCGCGCTCGCCGTGGGCCACGACGGCGTCGCGGGCGGGCTGCCGCAGCCGGCGATTACCCATCAGGGAGATCATGATCGGCACGTAGAGCGGATTGGGACCGTCGCGCTCGAGCCGCGCGCGGACTGCGGCGATCGCCTCCTGGACGACCGACCGGTTGGAGTCAAAGAGAAGCTGGACCACGGACGCCGCGGCCACCGGCTCGCGGATCTCCGCCACCGCGCGTGCCGCCTCGATCCTGGTGGCAACCTCGGGCGAGCCCGCCAGCTCGTTGAGGACCGCCTCTGCACGACCGGCGACTGTGGGATCGTTCGCCCCGGCGAGTGACGCCACCGCCGCGGCACGAATTCTCGGATCGGGATCGTCGAGCTTGGGCAGCACCGTGGCGAGGGCGTCACCACCCTTGAGAGCGACCAGCGCCTGGATGGCGGCCGTGCGGACCTCGAGGTCGGTGTCGGCCAGCGCGCGCTCGACCAGTGGAATCGCGTCGGTGCGCCCCGCGGCAGCCAGCACCGCGAGCGTCTTGCGCCGGACCTGCGGACTGTCGTGGTGGAGCAGCAGCGGCGGGACCAGCCGGTGCTGGCCGCTGCCGGCGAGCAGCTCGAGACTGTGCAGCACCTGTCGCGAGTCGGCGCTGCCGAGCCCCTCGACCAGAGTGGTGATGGTGGTGACATCGCCGGCGTCGACGACCGGGAGCTCGTCCATGACCCCGGATCGCAGTCCCTCGCGGAAGGCGAGGATGTACTCGCGGCGGGCGAGGGCGGTGATCCACAGCCAGACCACGACCAGGACCAGGGTCGCCCAGCCGACCTGCTCCGGGCCGACGATATGGTAGGCCACTGGCAGCAGCAGCAGGGCGGCGGCGCCGCGGCCCACCCGCTGCACGAAGAGGTCGACGAAGGCCTTGGCCTGCAGCCGCAGCGGGGACGGAACCGGCATGAACAGCAACTCGCGGCTGGACTGCTCGACCGAGAAACGGAAGCCGGTCTCGGAAAGCTTGAGGACGTAGGCGGCTGTTAGGGGCGCCAGAACCAGTGGGCCGTAGGCGAGGAGCAGCAGCACGGTTGACACCGCGACCGAGGTCGGCAGGACGCGCAGGCCGACGGCCACGCCAAGACGGCGGTGGATGCGCTGGGTGAAGAAGATCTGGAAGAGGAAGGCGAGCAGCCCCATGATGCTGTAGAAGTTGCCGAAGACGGACGTCAGCCGCTCGAGACCGCCAGTCTTGGTCGCAGCCTCGACTGCCCACTTGAACTGGAGGTCGACGATCTGGTTGACGGCGGTGGCGATGAACATCAGGGCGCCGATCAGCAGCAGCAGCCGTGATCCCTGCAGGGCGCGCAGGCCGCCGCGGGCGCTGCGGATATGCTCCAGTGTGGCGTGGCGGCGGAGCGGAGGAAGGAGCAGAGGTTGAACGCGCTCGAGCAGCCCGACGAACACGACGACGACCAGTGAGAGACCGGCCGCGGCAAGCAGGGCGGATCTCGTGCTGAACGCGAGGCTCATGAGCCTGGCGATCTGTCCGCCCGGAACCGCGCCGAGCAGACCGCCCGCGCCGATGAAGGCGAACAGCCGCCGTGCCTGGCGCGGATCGAGGCGATGGTTGGCGTACGACCAGTACTGGCTGAGGCCGATGCCGAACGCGATCGCGGTCCAGACGTAGAAGGCGACCGGAACCCAGATGGAGTCGATGTTGAAAAGCCAATAGAAGGCGAGCAGGGCGACGGCATGGATCATGGCCCAGGTCGCGATCAGGGCGCGCTGCGAGAAGCGCGCCGAGCACTGGGCGTACAGGATCAAAACCGGGAACGAGACGATCGCCACCGCGAGGTATGCAAAGGGCAGCTGGGTGGCGCCGAGCGAGGCGATGTAGGTCGAGTCGCGTACGCTCTCGCCGACCGAGTGAATGGTGGAGAGCAGGAAGAAGTAGACGAACAGCAGCCACGCGGTGACGCCTTCTCCGGGCCGGATCCCGAATGCCGATCCCGAGGTCAACCGGCGAAGGATGGGCAACGTGGCTTCGATCTCGACCGCCGGGCCGCCGCGCAGGGTTTTTGGCTGGAGCGCCGGAGGGGGGGCGTCAGCAGCCATACGCACTTCCTCCGCCGGCCCGGGCGATCCTGCCCGGCCGGGCGCAGCACCGGCTGCGGCCTCCGCGGGAGGTATCCCGGCGCGATCGTGCCGTCATGGCGACCACGATAGCGCCTCGCCGGCTGCGACACAACGAGGAGCGGCCGCGATCGGCTCCTTTCCGGAGCCCGGCGTGAACCGTCGGTCAGAGTACGAAGATGGTCCCCCTGTGGTACGAGAGCGCAGAACGCCCCGACCGCCTTCGGGTGCCAGGTCGGTGATGGACGTATGATGGGAGCGATGGAGTCTCGAGCGGAGTATCTGGGTGCTGCTGTGGGCTGGGTCTTCCCATGACGGCCGGCCGGCTGCGGACGCGCCTCGAGGACGGGCTGGTTCTCGCCTGCAACGACAGCGCGGCGCAGATGCTCGGCCTCGCTAATAAAGCCGAGCTGTGCGGGCGCCTGTTCCCGCGCGACCACTACCTCAATCCGGGCGACCGCCTGCGCATGCTCGAGGCGCTGCAGCGGGACGGCGAGGTGCGCGACTGGGAGGCCGAGTTCCGGCGTGCCGATGGCGAGGTGATCTGGCTGCGCGTGTCTGTGGAGCTGGACCGCGAGCAGGGTTGCATCGAGGGTACGATCGAGGATGTCACGCTGCGCAAGCGGGCCGAGATCGCGCTGCGCGAGAGCGAGGAGCGCTTCCGGGCGATCTTCGAGACCGCGCGCGACTGCGTGTTCGTGAAGGACCGCAACCTCCGCTACACCCACGTCAACCCGGCGCTGGTCGCGCTCTATGAGTCGACGACCTCGTCGCTGGTCGGGATCACCGACGACCAGCTGTTCGAGGCCGAGACGGCGGCACGGATCCGGGAGGTCGACCTCCGAGTCCTCGAGGGTCGCGTCGAGGAGGACTTCACGACCTCGCGCATGCGCGGCGTCGACCACGCATTCCACACCGTCAAGGTGCCGCTGCGTGACGACAGCGGAGCGGTGGTAGGAGTCTGCGGGATCGCCCGCGACATCACCGAGCAGACGCGGGCCGAGGCGGTGGAGCGCGCGATGAGCGCGATCATGCGGGCGTCTGTCACCTCCTCCGACCTGCGCACGCTCATCGCCGAGATCCGCGAGATCCTGAGCCAGCTGATCGACACGACCAACTTCTTCGTCGCGCTGTACGACGAGTCAATCGACCGCTATCGGTTCCCGTTCTTCGCCGACCAGTTCGACGTCACCGATCCGGACGAGGTTGAGGCCCTGCCCAAGAGCCTGACCGATTACGTGCGCCGCACCGGGCAGCCGCTGCTCGTCGAATCCGATGACTTCGCCGACCTGCAGTCCTCGGGCGAGGTCGAGCTCGTCGGAACTGACTCGGTGCAGTGGCTGGGCGCGCCGTTGACCAGGGGTCAGCAGGTGATCGGCGTGGTGGCGGTGCAGAGCTACGACAACCCCGAGCTGTACACCGAGCGGGACATCAACCTCCTCGCCTACGCTGCCGGGACGATCTCGATTGCGATCGACCGGGCCCGGGTCGAGGAAGAACGACAGGTGCTGGCGGCGCGCGCCTTCCGCAGCGAGAAGATGGAGAGTCTCGGGGTACTCGCCGGGGGCATCGCCCACGAGTTCAACAACCTCTTGCAGGGCGTCTTTGGCGCGGCCGGGCTGGCCGCGCAGCTGCTGCCAGCCGACAGCCCGGTCCACCAGCAGGTTGCGGCGATCGAGAAGGCGGCGGACAGCGCCGCTCGCCTGACGAGGCAGATGCTGGCCTATGCCGGCAAGGGACGGGTCATGGTCGGTGACGTCGACCTGTCGGCTGAGATCGAGCACAGCGTGCGGTCCCTGGCGGGGACCCTGCCGAGGTCGGCCGAGCTGTGCCTCGATCTCCAGTCGGACCTGCCGCCGATCACCGCCGATTCGTCCGAGATCCGGCAGATGGTGAGCAACCTCGTGATCAACGCAGCCGAGGCCCTTGGCGAGAGGAGCGGCAGCGTCCTCGTGCGGACCAACGTCGAGCCGTGTGACCGCTCGGTGCTGGCCAAAGCCGTCTTCGGCGACGAGCTGGCGCCCGGCTCCTACGTCGTGCTCGAGGTGACGGACACCGGCTGCGGGATGACCGCGGACACCGTGGCGAAGGTCTTCGACCCGTTCTTTTCGACCAAGTTCACCGGCCGCGGGCTCGGCTTGGCCGCGGTCGCGGGCATCGTCCGCACCAACGGCGGCGCCATCCTCATCGACAGCGAGCTCGGGCGGGGCACGACGGTGCGGGTCCTGCTGCCGATCTGCGGCGAGCCGTCACTGGCGCCGGCCCTCGCACCGTCCACCCCGCCTGGTCGAGCGGGGAAGGTGATCATCATGGTGGTCGACGACGACGAGGCGATCCGGTCCCTGACCAGGGACATGCTCGACCAGTGCGGGTTCGCAGTGGTCACCGCCGCCGACGGCGTGGAGGCAATCGAGCGCCTGCGCGAGCAGCCGTTCGCCGTCGACGCGGTCCTCCTCGACATGACGATGCCGCGGCTGAGCGGCGAGGACACCTACCGCGGACTGCTCGAGCTCCGCCACGACCTGCCGGTGATCGTGGCGTCGGGCTACAGCGAGCAGGACACGATCGACCGCTTTGGCAGCCCCAGGCCGGCAGGTTTCCTGCAGAAGCCCTACCGGATGGGCGAGCTCAAGGAAGCCGTCAAAGGGGCGCTCGCCCGCGGCTGAGCCCGAGGAGTCCGTCCCGCATCGGCCTGTTCAGCGGGCGTGGTGGGCCGAAGTGTAGGCGCATGAATGCGCGCAGCGCATCCCGTCAGGAGAGGGTGGGGCAGAGGCCACGAAGAACAACCACAAGAGAGGCGCTCACAGGGGGCCCATGCTCTACGCTCCCGTGGTGTTCTGCCGGAGCAGAACCTCGATCTGGCGCAGGGTCTCGTCGAGGCGCTCGGTCACCGGGAGTCGGCTGCGCCGGTGCTTCTGGTCGAGGCCGACGCTGGCCCACAGGTCAGCATCGGGATCCTCGAGCACGTCGGTGCGCAGGCCGATGCCGTGGTGGTCGAGCAGCGGCCCGAGGCGGTGCCGGTTGCGCCACAGCTTGAGTCTCGTGCTGCGGTAGGCGTGCTCGACCACCGCCTTGCGTTTGGCGAACGAGAAGATGTTCGAGAAGAACATCTTGTAGTCGTCCCGGCCGGGCTCGAAGACGAGCACGTCGCGATCGGAGTACTTGCGTTCGTAGGCGGCGAGGCCGATGCCGATGCGCGAGTGGATGATGGTCCGGAAGGTCTGCGACAGCACGGCTGGGAGGCCGCGGTCGGCGAGCCGGCCCCGCTTCATGACGCCGAGCTCGACCGAGCGGATCGTGTCCACGGGAACGATCGGGTTGACGCACAGCACCAGGTCGGCGCCCTCGTCGAGGGCCACCGAGGCGTGCATCGTCTTCAGGAGAACGCCGTCGACGTAGTGCCGGCCGTCGATCTCGACCGGTGGGTAGAGGCCGGGGAGGGCGGTCGAGGCCTGGACCGCCGTCGAGATCGGCACGTGGTCGAAGGGCGGCTCACCGAAGCGAACGGCGCGGCCGGAGTCGAGATCGGTGGCGACCAGGATCAGCTTCCGGCGCAGCTTGCGGAAGTCGTCGGTGCGACCCGGCCGGCTGAAGATCGTGTGGAGGTAGGAGCGGATCGGCTCGTTGTCGAAGATGCCGACCGGCAGCGCGCGCGACAACCGGGTCAGCGACTCGATGAGCGACAGGTCGGTCGGGCGGCGGATGGCTTCCTGCATCACCTCGATGAGCAGTCTGGGCAGGCGGGCGCCGCTGCGCGCGTAATGGCCGAACGCCGGGCTCAGGAAGTTCTCCGGCACGAACGGATGCTCGCCGGGCTCGTCCTTGACGATCGCGCGGCACAGCTGGGCGGTGGTGAGGCCGTTGACCAGGGTCGACGTGATGAAGGCGCCGGCGCTGACGCCGACGTAGATCGGGAGGTTGTTGAAGTCGAGGCCGTCGAGGGCCTCGTCGAGGGCGCGCACCGCGCCGATCTCGTAGATCGAGCCGGCGGGCCCGCCGCCGGCGAGCGCGAGACCGACCCGAGCGCTCGCGTGGCAGCTGTGGATCATGCGCCGGCACCCCGATCGTCGCGGGCCGGCAGCCCGGACGGGTCGCGCGGCCGGCGCGGCAGGTCACGACGAGCTGGTGGAACCTTCAGAATCGGGTCCTCCGCCCGCCTCAACCGGACCTTCGGCTGGTGCGGCCAGCTCGCGCTGCCCCTCGTACGCGGCCAGCGACGACTCGAGCTCCTCGAGGCGCTCGCGCAGCCGGGCCATCTCCTCGCGCGCCCGGCGCACCGGGCCGATCCGGTCGATCGAAGCCTGCACCAGACGATCGACGCTGTGGTGCAGCTGCTCGACGCCGTTGGACACCGCCTCCTCGCCGATCCTGATCAGGTCGTGGAGCAGGTCGTTCGGCAGCATCGAGGTGCCACGGCGCCCCTCCTCGGAGATGATCTGGGTGAGGGTCTGCGGGGTCACATCGTCCGAGCTCTTGTTGTCGATGACGCGGATCTGCTGGCCGGCGCGGATCCAGGCCGCGAGCTCCTCGAGGGAGACGTAACGGCTCTCCTCCGTGTCGTAGAGCTTGCGGCTGCCATAGCGCTTGATGAGGCGGATCATCGGTTGTCCTCCACGTGCAGAGGGAGAGAAGCACTCCAGCGGCGTGACGCGGCGAAGATACCGCGCTGCGGCAAGCCTGTCAAGAGCGGGCGCGCTGCGACGGCCGTTGCCAGTTTGGAGAATGACCCATCTTCTTCGCTCAAACCAATGTCTTGCAGGTCTTTGTCCACTGCAGCCGAGGGCGTATCAGTGAGCATGCCGCAATGCGGCAATCCGATCCGCTCTGACCGGCTATGGGGAGTGGTACCGTGGTCGCCGATGAACGGGAAGCGGCGCGACGCTCGGGATGCCGAGCCTCCGCGCCCTACCGCAACTCCCTGAGGAAGCGCTGCCAGCGCGGCAGGAAGTGCCGGTCGGGGTCGAGGGACGCCGCGACCGCGGTCGCGCGGCCGACGACCCGCTCTCGCGGAACCGGCCCGAAGTGCCGGGAGTCGAGGCTGCGGTCGCGGTTGTCGCCCATCACGAAGTAGTGGCCGTCGGGCACGGTGACGGTGGGAAACGACTCGTGCCACGGCGGACGAGCCGCAAGCATGACTGCGTGGCGCACCTCGCCCAGCTCCTCGGCGGCGAGGATGGGCAGCGGTTCGTCGAGGTCCAGGGCTGTCACCATGCCGGGGTCGAGCGGGGAGTAGCGCTGGGTCGTGCCGTTGACGACCAGGGCGCCGCCGCGCACCGCCACCTGGTCGCCGGGCAGGCCGACCACGCGCTTGACCAGCCGCTTGCCGTCACCGGGGGAGAACAGCACCACGATGTCGCCGAGCGCCGGGTCGCCCCAGCGCGCCAGCCGCCAGCCGGCGTAGGGCAGCTTGAGGTCATAGGCGAGCTTGTTGACCACGATCCGGTCGCCCTCGAGGATCGTCGGCCTCATCGATCCGGTCGGGACGTCGTTCCAATCGGCAATCGCCGACCGGAAGGCCGTGATCACCAGCAGAATCACGAGCAGCGAGCGGACCCACTCCCGCCACAACGTGACGAGCCGCCTTTTCGCAGAGCCCTTCATCCGGTGCCATCCTTCAGTCGCGGTGTGGTACGAGCTTGCTGCGGCAGGGGTTTCACCGCTCCCTGCCGGTAGTGTCCGAATCGGGCCCCGGCCCCGGGGTGCGTCTGGAACCAAGAACCACCGGGACGCGCAGACACGACAACACGAAGAAGACAACTTGAGTGGGGCCGGGTGGTTTGTTGCGGCGCAGGTTGGACGGAGCGCCCAGCTGCACAGACGGCGACGCGTCTTGGACGGACGCCATAGGAAGGCTCTCTTCCTGCCTTTGTGGCTTCGTGGTCGATCGGAATCGAGCGCGGGCGGGGGCTACTCCTTCTTCGGCTTCTTGCCGGGCGGAGCGTAGGGTAGCGGGAACGAGGTCACCGTCCCTTCCGACGACGAGATGCGGCCGCGGCCGGCCTTGTCGACCTCGTCGATGCGGATGACGGAGTGCAGGGGGATGAAGATCCGGTGCACACCCTCGAACTCTCTCTTGAGCCGCTCCTCCGAGGAATCGATCAGGATCTTCGAGCGCTCGCCGAACACCAGGTCCTCGACCTCGACGAAGCCGAACATGCCGCCCTGGCTGACCCGGCGGGCGTAGATCTCGTAGACGTCGCCCTGGTTGACGAAGGTGATGCGGTAGATGGTGGCGTCGGTCATGCGGTGGCTCCAGCCCAGTGGCGGGCTCCGAGGCTAGCACAGCCGCGGGCTCGCCGCGGCCCGCCCGGGCTCACAGCGCTGGCGCCCGGTGCCTGGCCGGTCCTGACTCGCGACCCGCGGCCTGCCCGGGCGTGCTAGGAGTTCGTACCGCATTGGCTCTATGCCCTACACGCTCCTAGGGCTGGCCCGCGCCGCCGCGGTCGCCGTCGGTGAAGTGGAGGATGGCCTCCGCCACCGCCCGCTGGCACACCCGGCAGAAGGGCTGCACGCCGCGCCGGAACATCAGGCAGTCGAGCATCGGCCGGTACAGGCCGGTGGAGGCGTACCCCGCGCCCTCGAAGGCACCGACCTGCCCCGCCAGGGGCTCGCCGGCCAGCGCGCGGCGAGTGAACTCGGTGTGCTCGAGCGCCAGCCGCTCCGCCTCCTGCTCGAGCCCCGCGAGCTCGCCGCGCGGATCGCCGGCCCGGCTCGTCTTGGCGATCCGCTCGTTGAGCTCCCGGCGCCGCTCCTCGTACTGCTTGCTCGCGGCGTCGAAGGCGGTCTTGTTCCAGGGGGTCGGGATGGGAGTGCCCTCGGCGACGAGGTCCCGCCACTTGAGACCGCCGGGTGCGAGCAGGGCGGTGATGTTGCGTTCGGCCGGCTCGGTTCCCGGCGGATAGAAGTCGCTGTAGGCCACGTCCGATGTGTAGTACTCGTCGGCGAGCCCGGCGAACGAGTGACCGAGCTCGTGCAGCAGCAGGTAATCGCTCCACGAGCTCCGAGCGGTGAAGGTGCAGTAGGCGTTGTAGATCCCGCCGCCGCCGTAGCGGTCGTGGTTGACCATGACGATCAGGGCGTCGTAGGGCACGTTGGCAGCAACGTCGCGCAGGGCGCGGTTGTCCTCGGTGAGCAGGTAGCGCTCGGACCCGAGGGAGTCGAAGGTTGCGTTGACGGCGGTCGAGCGAAACGTGCCACGGGAGGGCTCGTCGACTCCGCTCGACGCGGACGGCACCAGCACGCCGCGGACCGCGATCAGGTCGCGGTGGGAGGCATAGGGCTCGAAGCCGAGCAGGACGCCGGTGACGCGCGCCAGGTCCTCGTGGAAGCGGGCGGCCTCGCTCTCGAGGTAGCCCTCGCCGATGATCGCGATGTCGAGCGTCCGGTGGGGATCGCCGCCGGGGTGCGCCTCGACGATGATGGCGCCCGGTGCCGGCGCCTCGGCGGCGATCTCGGGCGAGACGGGGTCGATGGGCTGCCGGAGCAGCTCGACGCCCTTCGCCCCGCCCGCGCGTGCGGCGATGACGAGCACCGCCGGTCCCTGCGGCATCGGCAGCAGCATCGAGTTGTGGTAGGCGCGCACCGTGCCGGCGCGCGCTGCCTCGGTGGTGCGGTACTCCCCGAAGTAGCTGTCAAAGCCGCGCTCGAACAGCAGCCGGTCATCCGCCGGATTGCGCAGCTCGATGGCGTAGCGTCCGAGCCGGATGGGATCGATCAGACCGCTGCGGGGCCCGGCCCACGGTCCCTGGCGGATCAGCCGGTCGAGGCTCACGAGCTCGGTCGTGGCGTTGCCGACCTGGTAGAAGTCGACCCGCAGCGTGGCATCTGCGAACGTGCTGTCAAAGGTCGCTGCCGGTGAGTCCTGGGCGGCAGCGATGGAGCACGCGAGCAGCGGAAGCAGAATGACGGTTGTGCGCACGGTCGCCTCCCCGCGCCATCTTCGCACGTCGGCGGGCGTGGTGGCTCCGAGTCCGCCGTCAGATCGGAACAAATCCCGCTCCGAGGCGTACCCTAGCGCCATGAGGCGGTCGGCGGGCCTGGCCCTGACCTGGGTGACGGCGGCGCTGCTGGCGGGGTGTAGCCACACCGCATCCGGCGAGCGCCTCGACCGCGCCGCCTGGGAGCGGGAGGTGACGCGCCGCGGCGTCGACTTGGAGGCCGCCGTCTTCCCGTTCGCCACCACCCCGGAAATGGAGCGGTGGGTCGAGGAGGTGCTGGGCAGACACGCCGGCGACGGCGGTCTGAGGAAGCTCACGCGTCCTCCAGGCAGGCGCTGTTCAGCCCGGCACTTCGGTTTCGCTACGACACCCGGCCTCACGCTGACCGCTGCCGAGGCCTTCGCCTCGCGGCGGGGCAACTGCCTGTCCTTCACCTCGATGTTCGTGGCCATGGCCCGCAGCGCCGGGATCCCGGCCTTCCTGATGTCGGTGCGCCGGGAGCCGTGAGGTCGACCGGGACGGCGACCTGGTGGTGGTCAACCGGCACGTCGTCGCCGGCTACCGCGGCGCCTCGAGCGAGGTCCACGTCTTCGACTTCTACCTCACCACCTCAGGGCCGTACATCCAGCGAGCGGACGATCGACGACCTCACCGCCGACCGCGATGTACCACGCCAACCTGGGCGGTGACGCGATCCGGCGCGGCGAGCTCGAGGAGCGCCGTCCGCCACCTCGGCATCGCCACGACCCTCGCGCCGGACTGGGCCCCCGGCTGGGTCAACCTGGGCGTGGCGCACTACCGGCAGGGCGACACCGAGCGGGCCTTCGCGGACTACCAGCTTGCGCTCGAGGTCGAGCCGGGCAACCCTTCGGCGCTCGGCAACATGGCGTACATCTACCGCGACCAGGGCCGCGACCACGAGGCCGAGGTGGCGCTGCGGGCGGCCGCCCAGGAGACAACGAACCCCTTCACCCTGATCGCGATGGCCGACGCCGAGATGGCGCGCGGCCGCTGGGGCGCCGCGAGCCGCCACCTGCGCAAGGCGCGCTGGTGGTACAGCACCGAGCCCGAGGTCCACCTGGCCATGGCCCGGCTCGCACAGCGGCGCGGCCGCCCGGCCGAGGCCGACCGGCACCTGCGGCGCGCGGCCGATCTCGAGCGGCGCTAGGAGTTCGCACCGCATTGGCCCTACGGGCGGGCGTGGTGGAACTGGTTTGTAGAAGTACGGCCACTGCGGCACGAACTCCTTCTGATGGTGGGTTTGCTGAAGGGTAAAGGGTGGGCGAGCGGCGGACTATCGGGAGGCACTTGGTCGGCGCATTGCATTTACGGCCGAGAGGGGTTATCTCTGACGGTATGAGGACCATGCTCGTGACCATCTTGCTACTCGGTGCCATCACTGCCGCGGCGGGGAGCCGTCCGCCCGCGGTCGCTGGAGCCTTCTACACCGACGACGCCAGCGCGCTGCGGCAGCAGTTGATCGACCTGCTGGCGGCGGCCGGGAAACCGGCCGCGGCGCGTGCGATCGTGGTGCCGCACGCCGGGTACGTGTACTCGGGCGCCAGCGCGGCCACCGGCTTCGTGGCCTTGCGCGGGGCCGCGCCGCGCCGCATCATCCTGCTCGGGCCCTCACACCATGCCTCGTTCGCCGGCGGCGCGCTGCCGGACCGCGCGTGGGGCTCGTTCGCGACCCCGCTCGGCGAGGTCGCCATTGACGATGACGCGGTCGCCCGGCTGCGCGGCAACGCCGACTTCCAGGGCCCGCCGCGCGCCCACGACCGCGAGCACTGCCTCGAGGTCGAGCTGCCCTTCCTGCAGGTGGTGGCGCCCGGAGCGCGGATCGTGCCGGTGCTGGTCGGGGAGGAGACCGACGCCGCGACCAGCCGGCGGATGGCGCGCGTCCTCGCCGAGCTGCTCGACCCGACGACGGCGATCGTGGTGTCGTCGGACTTCACCCACCACGGCTCTCGCTACGGCTACGCCCCGTTCGCGAATGACGCTCACCTCGGCGACACGCTGCTCGAAATCGGCCGTGCCACGGCCGGACCGGCTCGCCGCGATCGACCCCACCGGCTTCTGGTACCAGCTCGAGGTGAGCGGCGACACGGTATGCGGCGCGGCGTCCGCTCGCCGTGCTGGCCGAGCTGCTCGACCACGCCTTCGACGGCTCGGGGTCGGTCGCGGCCCTGACCACATCCGGCCACGTCAGCGGCAGCTTCGACTTCTCGGTGACCTACGCGGCGGTGACCTTCGCCGGCTCTTGGCACGGCTGGAAGGACGATCCACCGGCGCCAACTCTCGGCACCCTCACCGCGACCGGAGAAGGCCGAGCTCTGCTGAGCTCGCACGGGCCACCCTGCACTCGCACCTGGCACATGATGCGGCGCTGGCGTCTTGGTTTTCGGGCCAGCGGCGGCGACCCGGCGTGGCGGCTCGCCGGCCGGGGCCTTCGTCACCGTCAACAACACCGGCCGGCGCCTCGAAACCGAGGGCCGGCTGCGCGCCTGCATGGGCATCATCGAGGCGCGCGAGCCGCTCGTCGACGCGATCATGTCTGCAGCGGTGTCGGCCGCCCACGACCCGCGCTTCCCGCCGCTCACGCGCGGAGGAGCTCGAGCACCGTCGAGCTCGAGGTCTCGGTGCTGTCGCCGACGCAGCCGGTGGCGGGCCCGGAGGCGATCGAGGTCGGCCGCCACGGCGTGGTCCTCGCCAAGAGCGGCCGGCGCGCGGTGTTCCTGCCGCAGGTGGCGACCGAGCAGGGCTGGACCCGCGAGCAGATGCTGACCAGCTTGCGCGCAAGGCCGGCCTGCCGGCCGACGCATGGCGCCAGGGCGCCACCTTCGAGGTCTTCACCGCCCAGGTCTTCGAGGAGGGCCCGTGAGCCGAGGGCGGGGCCCCACCCGGCGCGACCTCGCGAAGCTCGCCGCGGCCGGCCTGCTCGCCGGGCGGCGGCGTGGTGGCTTTGGGTGGCGGAGCGCGACCGGGCGTCGTCGGCACCGCGAAGCTCGCGACGTGAGGGCCTCGACCGCGCCGCGGCGCTGCGCGCCGCTCGAGCTCAGCCTGCAGCGCGCACTCGTCTGTCGACCGTCGCGGTAGGCGGCCTGGCAGCGCTGTTCTCGCCCGTCCGACACGGTCGGCATCAAGCTCAACTGCCTCGGCGGCCCCACGGCTGTCGCCGCGGGTGGAGCTGGTCGACGCCCTCGTCGACCTGCTCGCCGAGGCCGGCGTCGCGCGGTCGCAGGATCCTGGTCTTCGAGCGCTCGAGCCGCGAGCTCGAGCGCGCCGGCTTCGCGATCCGGCGCTCCGGCGGCCCCTACCTGTGCTACGGCATCGACAACGACTGGGACCGGCGAGCCCTCGACCTCCGGGTCGATCGGCTCCTGCTTCGCGCGCCTGGTGTCCGACGACCTGCACCGCGCTGGTCTCGTTCGGCGTGGTCAAGGACCACGACCTGGCCGGCGTCTCGGCCGGGATGAAGAACTGGTACGGCGTGATCCACAACCCGAACAAGTACCACGACAGCAACTGCGACCCCTACGTGGCCGACGTGGTCCGCCACCCCTTCATCGCGGGCAAGCTCCGGCTGACCGTGCTCGACGGCGTCGAGCGCGCAGTGCCAGCGGCGGCCCCGCCTTCTGTCGCCGGCGGGCTCTTCCCGCTCGGCCTGGTGGCGGCGAGCGCCGACCCGGTGGCGGCCGACCTGTGGGCGTGGCAGGTGATCGACGCGGAGCGGGCGCGGCGGCGGCTGCCGACCCTCGCGGCGGACGGCCGGGCGCCCGCGTTCATCGCCACCGCCGCGCGGCTACGGCCTCGGCGTCGGCGACCCGGCGCAGCTGAGAGGTGGTGGCAGGATGAGCCGTCGACCGGCGGCGGCTCGCGCTGCTGGCGGCCGGCGGCACGCTCGGCGGCCGCTGCCCCGCCGCGCTGGCTGGGCGGCGGGCGGCACGCCGCGGGCCGGCGAGCGCGTCGACGGGCGACGAGCTGCCGGCGCGCGAGGCGTCCTGGTACAAGAAGCTCGACGGCAGCAGGGTCGAGTGCCAGCTCTGCCCGCAGGGCTGCAAGGTCGCCGACATCGAGCGCGGCACCTGCGGGGTGCGGGAGAACCGCGGCGGCACCTACTACACCCTGGTCCACTCGCTGGCCTGCAGCCTCCACGCCGACCCGATCGAGAAGAAGCCCTTCTTCCACGTGCTGCCCGGCGAGCTGGCGCTCTCGCTACGCCACCGCCGGCTGCAACGTCGAGTGCAAGTTCTGCCAGAACTGGGAGATCTCGCAGTTCCGGCCGGAGCAGGTGCAGTCCGTACTGGCTGCCGCCGGAGTCGCTGGCTGCGAGCTGGCGAAGCGCTCCGGGACGAAGCTCACGGCCGCCACCTACTCCGAGCCGGTGGTGTTCTGGGAGTACGTGCGCGACGTCGCCATGGCCGCGAGGGCGGCCGGGCTACGGCCGACGGTCGTGTCCAACGGCTTCATCCAGGAGCAGCCGCTGCGCGAGGTGCTGCCGCTGCTCGACGCCGTCAAGGTCGACCTCAAGGCTTTCACCGAGGCCTTCTACCGCGAGCAGGTGCGGGGCAAGCTCGAGCCGGTGCTCAAGACGCTGGAGATCATCCGCGGCGTCGGGCGTCTGGCTCGAGATCGTCGTGCTGCTGGTGCCGACGCTCAACGACTCCGAGGAGGAGGTCCGCCGGCTCGCCGCGCTGGGTCAAGGAGCACCTCGGGCCCGACGTGCCGCTGCACTTCACCCGCTTCCACCCGACCTACCGCTTGACCAACCTGCCGCCGACGCCGGTCGAGACCCTCGAGCGGGCGTGGCGCGCGGCCACTGCCGAGGGGCTGCGCTTCGTCTACCTCGGCAACGTTCCCGGGCACCCGGCGGAGAGCACCTACTGCCCCGGCTGCCGCGAGGTGGTGATCCGGCGCATGGGCTTCCGCATCCTCGACAACTTCCTCAAGGACGGGCGCTGTCCCAAGTGCCAGCGGTCGATCCCGGGCGTATGGGCGTAGCTGCGAGCGGTCCTGCCAACGGCCGCCACTTCCACGGCCTGCCGGCCTCGGGCCTGCTCTGCCTGCTCGCCATCTACGTGGCCTGGGGCAGCACCTACCTCGCAATCCGGGTGGCGGTCCGCGAGGGGGCCGGCTGGGGCCCGTTCTGGCTCGGCGCGGCCCGGGTCCTGGCCGCCGCCGCGGTGCTCTTTGCGCTCAACCGGCTGCGCGGGGTGCGGCTGCGGCCGACCCGCTTCGAGCTCCTGACGCTGGGCGCAACCGGCGTCCTGATGTGGGTCGGCGGCAACGGCATCGTCAACTGGGCCGAGCAGCGGGTCGACTCCGGGCTGGCGGCGCTGGTGGTCGGCACCGCGCCGCTGTCGGTTGCGGCAATGGAGGCGGCGATCGACCGCCGGGCCCCGAGCCTGCGGCTCGTCTCGTCGCTCGCTGTCGGCATGGCGGGCGTTGCGGTTCTGACCTATCCGATGCTGCGCGCCGGGGTCACCGCCGACGTTCTGGGCGTGTTGGGCCTGACCCTGGCGGGAGTGAGCTGGGGCTACGGGTCGATCGTCCTCCAGCGCCGGAAGCTCGCGCTCGACCCGATCGTCGTCGCGGGATGGCAGCAGCTCGCGGGCGGGCTCGGCTTCGCCGCCGTCGCGCTGGCGGTGGGGGAACCGCTGCCGCGACCGACCCCGGAGGCGTGGGCGGCCTGGACCTACCTCATGGTCGTCGGATCCCTGCTGGCCTTCTCGTGCTTCGTGTACGCGCTCAAGGTGCTGCCGACCTCGGTCGTGATGACCTACGCCTACGTCAACCCGGCGATCGCCGTGCTGCTCGGCTGGCTGATCCTGGGCGAGCCGATCACCGGCTACACCCTGGCCGGCATGGCGCTGATCATCGCCGGCGTCTACGGCGTGTTCCGCGACAAGACCCATCGACGGGGGTGAGCGCCCGGCGCCTAAGCGGGCGGAAGATCAACCATCTCGAAACTGGGCGGCTGGCAGGTCGACCCTCCTCCCGCCAGACGGATGTGGGAAAGTGTTGACATATGTGATGAAATGAGTACACTTTCACACATGAAGAGGACCGACCGCGAACGACTTGTCGATCTGGCAGCGAAGCAGACCTTTCTCACTGCAGAGGAAGTGTCGGAGGCGGGCATCCACAGCCACCAGCTCACGCGCCTCGTTGCTGACGGGACCCTCGAGCGCATCGCCCGAGGGCACTATCGGTTCGCCAACGCCGACGTCACCGAGCACCACGGCATCGCGCTAGCGGCGGCCGCGGCGCCTTCCGCTGTCATCTGCCTCCTTTCGGCTCTGAGCTTCCACGAGATCGGCACCCAGCTCCCGGCCGAGGTCTGGCTCGCCATCGAGAGGGGCAGCCGGACGCCGAGAGTTCCATACCCCCGGCTGAGGGTCGTCCGCTTCAGCGGGGCCGCGTTCCACGAGGGCATCGAGCTGCACGAGGTTGAGAGGCAGCGAGTCAGGGTGTACAGCGTGGCCAAGACGCTCGCCGACCTGTTCAAGGCGCGTAACCGGGTGGGTCTGGACGTGGCGCTCGAGGCGCTGCGGGAGGCGTGGCGGTACCGGCGATTCACGATGACGGAGCTCGATCGCGCGAGCCGCGCCTGCCGCGTGGAGCGCGTGATGCGCCCCTACGTCGAGGGCGTCGTTGCATGAGCAGTGGCCTCCCACGCTCGGTCCAGGCGCCGCGGAAGAAGCGGTGACAGACCGTGACAGCGAGCTGTGACAGGGTGCGACATCAGGCCACCGTTCCGGCTACGATAGGTTCATGACCACTTCGATCCGTCCTGTGGGTCGCACCGACTGGCGTGCGATCACCGCGATCTTCAACCACTACGTGAAGACCAGCCCGGCGGCGTACCCGGAAGACCCGGTCGCCGGGTCGTTGTTCCGCGACCGGCACAACGCCGCGCTCGACTACCCGTTCCTGGTTGCCCTCGATGGCGCGCGGATCGTGGGCTTCGGAAACTTGCGCTCGATCCACCCGGCGGCCACGTTGCGGCGGGCGGCCCAGCTCGGGTACTTCCTGGCGCCGGAGCGCACCGGCCAGGGGATCGGCTCGCGACTGCTCGGCGAGCTGCTCGAAGCCGGCCGGAGAATGGGCGTCGACACCTTCCTCGCCCACATTTCGTCCCTGAACGACGGCTCGATCCGCTTCCACCTCCGCCACGGCTTCACCGAGTGCGGCCGCTTCCGTCGCGTCGGCACCAAGCACGGCCGGGACTTCGACATGGTCTGGATGCAATTCACTCCTTGAATTGCTGATCTACTCGCCGATGATCTTGATCAGGACGCGCTTCGGGCGCTTGCCGTCGAACTCGCCGTAGAAGATCTGCTCCCAGGGGCCGAAGTCGAGCGTGCCGCCGGTGATCGCGACCACCACCTCGCGGCCCATGATCTGCCGCTTGTGGTGGGCGTCGGCGTTGTCCTCGCCGGTGCGGTTGTGGTGGTAGCGCTCGGGCGAGGGGTCGAACGGGGCGAGCTGCTCGAGCCACTTCATGTAGTCGCGGTGGAGTCCCGGCTCGTCGTCGTTGATGAACACCGAGGCGGTGATGTGCATGGCGTTGACCAGGCACAGCCCCTCCTGGACGCCGGACTCGCGCACCGCCGCGGCCACCTCGCGAGGTGATGTTCTGGAAGCCCATCCGTTCTCGAAGGTGCATGGTGAGGTACTTGGTCAGGCTCTTCACCGTGGTGTCTCCCGATTCGCAGCGACTCTGGTTCGATCTCCGGCGGCAGATCTCCCCCAAGCCAGCGCGAAATTGGAGCGCCACCGTCGAGGGAAACCTGCCGCCGGAAATCGAAAATGACGAAAGCGTTCAAGGAAACCTTCACTTCACATCCACATACGAGCACAGCACACGAACCGCACGGTCGGCGGAGCGGAAGACCGGCAGCCCGGCGGCGGTGAGCGCGTCGGCCAGCGGGTCGAACCACAGCCCTGAATCCACGACCACCACCAGCGGGGTATCGGAGGGAGCGGCCGCCGCGGGCAGCAGCCGGGCGATCGAGGCGTCGGAGCGGATCGACTCGCGGTGGCCCTCGCCCGGAGGAAGCGTCTGCATGGCCGGGGTCAGCGGCACGATGCCGGCGACCATGACGATCGACTCCTGGATCGGCGAGGATCTGGCCGACCATCCGCGAAAAGGCGGCGTCGCTCGCCATCGGCGTGACGTCGAGCGGGTTCTTGACGTCGACCAGGCCGTCGAGCTTGAACTCGTTGAGGATGGCGGCGAGGCCCTCCTGGGTCTCCGAGCGGAGGCGGGCGAGGACGAGCTCGGCGTGCTCGCTGCGGATCGAGTCGGCCATCCCGACCGACTCGTAGCCGGCGTTCGACATCGCCATCAGCCGATTGCCGCGCACCTTCTTGTCGCGCAGCGAAACCGACAGCCGCAGCAGGTCCGAGAACTCGTTGAAGTCGGCCGCGACCATGGCGCCGGCCTGGCGCAGCGCGGCCTCGCAGACCGCATAGTCCCCGGCCACCGAGGCGGTGTGGCCGGCGGTCGCCGAGCGGCCTTCGGAGGTGCGGCCGGCCTTGTAGAAGACCACGTCCTTGCCGGCCGCCACCGCGTCGCGGACCGCGGCGGCGAAGGCGAGCCCGTCGCCGGGACGGAAGCCCTCGAGGTAGGCGGCGATGACCTCGATCGCCGGATCGCTCGCGGCGTACCCGAGCAGGTCCGCGGCCGTGAGGTCGATCTGGTTGCCGATGCTGAGCGCGTAGGCCGGGTCGAGCCACGGCATCCGGCTCAGGTTGGAGATGATGAATGCGCCGGACTGGGAGATGAAGCAGGTCCGCCGGGGATGGTCGCCGCGCGACTTGGCGAGCTTGGTCTCCGGGATGAACATGGTGTCGTAGCGGCCGGGGTGCGAGATGACCCCGAGCGAGTTGCCGCCGAGCACGATCGGCCCGCCGTCGGCGCGGCCGTGGGAGGCCTGGATCCGTGCCCTGAGCTCGCTCTCGAGGCCTTGGCTGCCCTCCTTCTCACCGAGCCCGCCTGGGATCAGGATGACGGCGTTGACGCGGTCGTGGTCGAGAACCTCGCCCAGGACCGCGGGCACCTGCGGCGCGCCGACCGCGACCACCAGCAGGTCGACCTTCTCCGGCAGCTCGGTGACCGAGGGCGCGCACCGGACGCCGTCGATGACGGGGACACCCTCGCGCACCACGTAGGCGCGATCGCGCGGGAAGCCGGCGGCCAGGATGTTGCCGAGGATGATCCGGCCCATGTTCATCGACTTCTCTGAGACGCCGACAACCGCGATCGAGCAGGGTTTGAGGAGCTGCTCGATCTTGGCGGTCGGCCGGGCCACCGGCACTGGCACGGCCGGACGGAAGCTGCACACGCCATCGAGCGGCGCGAGCCTGCCGCCGGCCACCGCGAACGGGTTGACCTCGAGCTCCGCGAGGTGGAGCGTCGCCGAGGGGTTGGCCGCGGAGAAGTGGTTGGCGACGTCGATGAAGGCCTGGAAGCACTCCTCGAGGACGGCGTCCTCGACCAATCGGCGCGAGCCGCGCATCCTGCCGGACAGGCGCTCGTAGCTCAGGGTGCGGCGGAACAGCTCGAGGAAGGTCGCGCCGTCGACGCCGCCGGTCGGGGCGATCGCGACCGCGGCGCCGGGCCGGGAGCGCCGGGCCAGCACCTCCATCTCGACGCCTCCGAGGCCGGCCGAGATGATCGGCCCGAACTCGTCGGTCGCGCGGAGGCCGACGAACAGCTCGGTGGCGAAGCCGCGGTCGTCCGGTTCGACGAAGCCGCACAGCAGGATGCCGGTGATCCGGTCGGCGATGCGGCGCCGCAAGCCCTCACCGCCGAGCCCCGCGAGCGCGGCCGGCCGGTCGCCGGAGTGGCCGGCGAGGTAGCCGGCAAAGGCCTCGGGCACCTCGCGCTGCATGAGCTCGAAGGTGGTCTCTACCGCGCCGATCTCGCGCGCCACGATGCGCACCCCGCGCGCCTCGGTTTTGTGGACGATGTCAGGGGACACCACCTTGAGCACCACCCGATCGCTCGAGATCGCTTTGAGGTCGGCACGTGTGGGGCGCGATCCCGGCGGGATCAGCCGGTGGGCCGGCGCCGCCTCGGCCCCGGTGCTCGACAGCAGGTCGTAACACTCGTGCTCATACAGGCTGAGCCGTCCCTGCCGGTGAGCGTTGAGCAGGATGCTCTCGATACTTTCAAAGTCGACCACAGCCATGGCTGTCTCCCAGTCGGCGGGCCGGCGGCCGTCGGCTCACGCCGGCGCGGCGACGCGATCGCAGGGCACCGTGGACTCGCCGGCCAGGATCTGTTCGAGGAACTGCCGGTCGCCGCGAATCGCCGCCGCCCACGCCGGGCCGTGCGCTGGATCAACGGTCGCGGGATCGATCTTGCGGCACAGCCGGACCGCGTCGGGAATGCTGACCCCGCCATCGACGAGAACGCGGAAGAAGAGACCGGCGGCGCGCCCGAGCCGGTAGGCGCGAATGTTGACGTCGACCGTCTTCTGGCCCTTGCCGGCGAACAGCATCTCGACGTACTTCTCGAGGGTCGAGTCAGGGAAGTGGAGGAGCGGCGACGCCGCCCCGACCACCACCATGTTCTGCGCGCGAAGATTGCCGGCCGCGCGTGCGATCAGATTGCTGTCGACGAGCACGACCCGCCCGAACTCCGCGAGGCCCTCGATCAGGCCGTCGAGCTCCGGGTAGTCCGGGATGTTGACGTAGGGCGTGACGCTGGTGACGACCCAGCCGTCCGGCGAGAGATAGTGCAAGTAGCGCATCACCTCGAGCGGCTCGATGCTGATGATGAGGTCGGCGCGCCCGGTCGGGACGAGGTCGGAGTGGATCGGGCCGTCGCCGTAGCGCAGGTGGGACTGGACGGCGCCGCCGCGCTGCGCCATGCCGTGCACCTCGGCCTGCTTGAAGTGGAACCCCGCATCGAGGGCGGCGTTGTCGATGACGTAGGCGATGGACAGGATGCCCTGACCCCCGACGCCGGCGAGGATGATGTTGGTCTGCATGGTGCGGCTCCTAGGAGACCTTCCGCTTGATGGCCTCGAGGCAGATCCGCCTGGCGATGATGACGCTGGTGCCTTCCCAGGCCAGCTCGTCGCGCAGTATCTGCACGTTGGCGTCGTGGTTGGCCGGCGTCGGCTCGATGATCCGCAGGTGTTCCGGGGCCACCCCCGCACCCAGGATGATGTGGTCGAGGGCGTCGCCGGTCGACATCGAGCGCTGGGTGCCGGTCATGCCGACGGTGCCGTTGTCGAGCACGATCACCTTGAGGTTCACGCCCTGCTGGACCGCCGACAGCAGCGGCGTGATGCCGCCGTGCGAGAAGGTGCTGTCGCCGATCGCGGCGACCGCCGGGCGGTAGCCGGCGTGGGCGGCGCCGGCCGCCATGCCGATGCTCGCCCCCATGGCGACGCAGGAGTGAATCGCCTCGAGCGGCGGAAACGCTGCCAGCGTGTAGCAGCCGATGTCGCTGAAGACCTGCGGGTTCTCGAATTCGGAGAGAGCCTCGTTGAGGGCCCGGAAGGTGTCGGTGTGCGGGCAGCCCTTGCACAGCGCCGGCGGGCCGGCCGGCGAGGCTCGGGGATGGCTGGTGGGCAGTGGGGTAGGGGGGCAGGTCGAGGGCCGAGCGGACGAGGTCGGGGTTGAGCTCGCCGGTGCGCGGCACCTCGCCGGTCATGCGGCCCCTGACGCGGACCCCGTTGAGCCCGAACAGCCCCCGCACCATGTTCTCGACCACCGGATAGCCGTCCTCGAGCACCAGCAGGTCGTCGACATGCTCGACGAGCCGGCGGATGCGGCCGGCGGGCACCGGGTAGTGGGCGAGGCTCAGCACCGACAGGTTGTGGCCTTCCTCGACGTTCTCGAGGAGGTAGTTGTTGGCGATGCCGCAGGCGATCACGCCGCGGCGCCCCGCCAGGGTGAGCCGGTTGTGGACGCTGTCCTCGGCCCTGCGCAGCAGCTCCGGCTGCTTGTCGGTGAGGTGCTTGTACTGGACGCGCGCGTTGGAGGGCAGCAGCGTCCACTTGCGGATCTCGCGGGTCGGGTGGAGAGCGTTCTGCGGGCGCTGCTCCCGGGTGACGACGCCTGAGCGGCTGTGCGCGAGCCGGGTCACCAGCCGCACCATCACCGGCAGCGCGAGCTCCTCGGAGAGGTCGAAGGCCTCGATCATCATGTCGTAGCATTCCTGCTGATCGCGCGGCTCGAAGCAGGGGATCAGTGCGAACTGGGCGTAGACGCGGCTGTCCTGCTCGTTCTGGCTGGAGTGCATCCCCGGGTCGTCCGCGACCGCCAGCACGAGACCGCCGTTGGTGCCGGTGACCGCCGAGTTCATGAAGGCGTCGGCCGCGACGTTGAGGCCGACGTGCTTCATGCAGACCAGCGCCCGCTTGCCGGCCCAGCTCATGCCGAGCGCTTCCTCGTAGGCGACCTTCTCGTTGGTGCTCCAAAAAGCGTGGACATCGCCCGAGCTAGCGGTCCGCTGCTCGACGAACTCGAAGATCTCAGTGGCGGGGGTGCCGGGGTAGCCGTAGACCCCGCTCAGCCCGGCGTGGATCGCTCCCAGGCCGATCGCCTCGTCGCCAAGCAGAACCTCGCGCTGCATCGTTTCGCCCTCCGTTCGAGGGCATTCTAGACGGTCCGGCTCGCCCGGCCAGCACTGGAGGTCGGTCTTGTGTAAATCGGCACTCTCGCAGGAGTCTCTTCCCGAACCGCGACCCGGGGGACGGACCCCAAGGCCTCAGAGTCCGAGCGGAGAAGCGGGTACTGGAGTATACGCGGAGCGGGCATCCGGCGCACCTTCGGCTCCGGCTCTGCACTACGCCGTGACAGGTCCGGCTCCGCCTTTGGCTTCCGGCTTCGCCTCCGGCTTCCGGCTTCGCCTCCGGCTACGCCGTGACAGGTCGCCGTGACACGTCGCCGTGACACGAGCGGGCGCGGAAGCGGACTGGGGTGCCATCCCCCGGATCCCGGCCCCCAGCCCCTCTCTCCCCGTGACATAATCGCGGCCGTGGCCGCCATGCGACGCATCCTGCTGACCAACGACGACGGCTACACCTCGGAGGGAATCCAGGTCCTCGCCGACAGCCTGGAGTCCCTGGCCGAGATCTGGGTGGTGGCTCCGCGGACCGAACAGTCGGCGGTGTCGCACTCGCTGACCCTCGATCGGCCTTTGCGGATGGAGCGGCTGGGCGAGCGGCGCTACGCGGTCGACGGCACGCCCACCGACTGCGTGGCGCTCGGCGTCGCGAGCCTGCTGGGGGACGCGGCCCCCGACCTCGTGGTCTCGGGGATCAACTTCGGCGGCAACATGGGGGTCGACGTCCACTACTCCGGTACCGTTTCGGCGGCCTTCGAAGGGGTGATCCTGGGCTGTCCGGCGCTCGCGGTGTCCCAGGTCCGCGGCGAGGGCTTCTCGTTCCAGATCGCGGCCGCCGTCTCCCGCCGGCTGGCGGAGTGGATCCTCGAGAGCGGCCTGCCGGCCGACACGCTCCTCAATGTCAACGTGCCGCCCGGCGTTCCGCGCGGCGTCAAGCTGACCCGCCTCGGGCTCCGGCGCTACACCGAGGGCATCATCGAGCAGCTCGACCCGCGGGGGAAGCAGGTCTTCTGGATCGGCGGCGGCGAGCCGGTCTGGGAGAAGATCCCCGGCACCGACTTCCACGAGGTGGCCGCCGGCTACGTGTCGGTGACGCCGCTGCACCTGGACATGACCGACGTGCGCTTCCTCGAGGAGCTGCGGGCGGCGCAGCCGGCCTGGATCGCGAGCGAGGCCGGCGGGGAGCCCGGGCGGTGATGTCGACCGACAGCCACGCCTACCGCCGCCAGCGGATGGTCGAGTTCCTGCGCCACGGCGGCATCACGGACGAGCGCCTGCTGGCCGCGATGGCCGAGGTGCCGCGACACCTGTTCGTGCCCGAGTCCTACCGCAACCAGGCCTACTCGGAGGACGTCTCGATCAACATCGGCGAGGGCCAGACCATCTCGCAGCCGCGCGTGATGGCGTTGATGACCGAGGCGGCCCGGATCGAGCCCGAGAACCGGGTGCTCGAGATCGGCACCGGCTCCGGCTACCAGGCGGCGGTGCTGGCGAAGCTCGCCCGCTTCGTGTTCACGGTGGAGCGGATCCCGTCGCTCGCGCGCGCGGCGAAGCGCCGGCTCGATAGCCTCGGCATTGAGAACGTGAGCGTGAAGGTGATGGACGGCACCCTGGGCTGGAGCGCGCAGGCGCCCTACGACGCGATCCTGGTAACGGCCGCGGCGCCCGAGATTCCCCAGCCGCTGCTCGCCCAGCTGGCGGACGGCGGCCGGCTCGTGATCCCGATGGGGGCGCTCGACAGCCAGGTGCTGTGGGTGGCCGAGCGGCGCGGCAACCGCATCCGCCGCAACCAGCTCCAGAACGCGTGCTTCGTGCCCCTGATCGGGCGCCACGGCTGGCAGGAGGGGAACGGATGAGGGCGAGGCCGGGCCGCGCGGATGGGGGTGGGTGAGGGGCCATGCGGGAGCGCCGCCGCTACCGGGTGTTCGGTGACGTCCAGGGGGTAGGCTTCCGTGCCTTCGTCTGGCGGGAGGCGCGGCGCATCGACCTCGCCGGCTGGGTCCGCAACCGCTGCGACGGGTCGGTCGAGGTGCTCGCCGAGGGCTCGCCGCTGGCGCTCGACCGCCTCGCCGAGATCCTGGCCTCTGGCCCGCGGATGTCGCGGGTCGAGCGCGTGGAGTCGCTGGCCGAGGCCGGCGGCGACGAGATCATGGTCGGCTTCACCGTGATCGGGGACTCATGATCCGCGTGCTGAGCGCCGCCGCCGCCGGTCCGACCGACAGCCTGGTCGGTGTGGTGGAGCGCGCGGTTGCGGACGGTTGCGCGGAGCCCGCCTGGCTCGCGGTCGAGGACCCGGGCGGAGTGTGGATCCGCGCCGTCGCCGCACTGCCGGCCGCGGAGCGGCCGGCGCGGCGTGGTCGCCGTCGCAACCGAGGCGGGCTGGTGGCAGCGGCCCGGCTCGACGTCGGCGGCGCATTGTGGCTGCCGCCGTCCCTGGCCGGGGCGGTGAACGCCCTGGAGGCGACAGCCGCCGTCGAGGCCGGCCGTGCGTTTCCCGATCTACCTCTCGCCGAGCTCGTCGCGCCTGCCAGCGGTGAGTTGGTCGCAGTCGGCTGGGCCAACCGCCGATTCTGGCGGCACCAGGTCGGCGAGCAGGAAATGGCCCTGCTGCTGGCGGCCCTCGCGGAGGCGCTCGGGGTGGTCCCGGCGGTGCTGCCGTGGCCGGCACTGATCCTGGAGGCGGGGGGTCCGACCGGCTCGGAGATCGACGCGGCCTGGCGCCGCCTCACCAGCGAGCGGCGGGTGTTGTCCGAGGGCGTCGAGTGCATTGCCTGCGGCCGGCCGCAGGACCCCGGCGATTCGGTGGCAGCGGCGACGCGGGCGCTGGCGGCTGATCGCACCGGCTGCCGGCCCGATCCGTCTGCGTGGGGTTTCCCACGGCCTGTCCACGAGCTGCCGAGCGGGCGCCGGGTCGGCTGGTGGGCGCCGGCCGCGTGCGCCGCCGTGGCGGGCGGCGAGGAGTGGACGGCCGTGCCGGGCGAGGCGACGGCGGTGGGATTCCGCTGGCTGCTGCAGGGCCCCGGCGGGTTGCCGATGGCGGCTGCGGACACGCTGGGGACGGTCACGGGACCGGCCGCGGCGGCCCGTGTTCCGGGCTGGATCGTCGCCGGTCTCGGGGCGGGCCGGCCAGCCGGCTTGCTGGTCGAGCGGTTGGCCTCGGCCGCCCAGCGCCTCGGGGTTCCGCTGTGGGTTCCCAACGTGGGGGCCGGGGCGTTGCGCTACCTGCTGCGGCTGCCGGGAACCCTCTGGGTCGATGGCGCAGCGGTGCCCGAGGGCGCGTGATGGGCGGCGCGAACACGGCCGCTCGGCGCGCCCTTGACAGGTCGCTGATGGACGCCGAAGATTGCGGGCCATGCGGGTGATGAGGCTCTGTCGGCGAGTCGAGGGCTCCCAAGTGCGGGTGTCGAGCGGGGTGGCGGTCGGTCCGTTGGCACGTGGGCGCGCACGACGCCTCCAGGGTGGTGCCGTGTGATCGTGCTCGACCACGAGTCCCGCCCAACGCGCTTCTGGGATGGTCGCGGCCTGACCAGGTTCGTGCGCGCCCACCGGTTGTCGACAACCGACCTTGCGCTGCGCACCGGGCTGCGGCCCTCGACCGTCTCCGGCATCATGTCGGCGCGCATCGAGCCGTCGATCTCGACCGCTGCTCTGCTCTTCAGGGAGTGCCGCCTGGTCGACCCGACCGTCTCGTTCTCTGACCTGTTCTTCGACACCCCCGAGGTGCGGCGCGACCTGTGATCCCGGCGATCGGGGCGATCGCCGGGAAAGGTTGCGCCGAGGGCGCGGCGCTCAGGGCTCGATCGTGCTCCAGGCCCACGGGTCGCCGGACTCGAACCCGTCCGCGAAGATCGCGTAGGCGGCCAGCGCGTCGAGACGTCCCCAGCCGAAGACGTTGTTGGGCACGGCGTCGGCGGGGTCGCCGCACTGGCTGCTGAAGCGCGCCACGGCCGAGCTGGCGAGAGGCCTGCTCGGTGACGTCGACGCGCCCCTTCAGCGCGGGCGAGGCGGACCACAGGAGGGCCACCGCACCCGCGACGTGCGGCGCCGCGAGCGAGGTTCCGGAGGCCGACGCGTAGTCACCCCCCGGCGCACTCGAGCGAATGTTGTCGCCCGGGGCGCAGATGTCGGGCTTCAGCCGGTTGCTGCCGTCGACCGTGACCGGGCCGAGGCTGCTGAACGAGGCGATGTTGTCGCCGGCGTCGGTGGCGCCCACGCTGAAGGCGGCATCGTAGATCGCCGGTGGATCCTGGACCGTGCTGCAGGACGGACCGGAGTTGCCGGCCGCGACCACGGTCAGGATGCCGGCGGCGCGCTGCGCCTCGATCGCCGCCTGGAGGGTGTCCCAGGAGCAGCCCTCCTCCGGGGGGCAGGTCCAGGAGTTGTTGGTCACGTCGGGAGCCATGGCCGGGTTGCCATCGGCCGGCGTGCCGCCGACCGGGTAGGGCGCGAGGAAGAACTCGAGGCACTCGAGGTAGGTGGCGGGCGTTCCCCAACCCTGGTCCATGTTGCGGCAGCCGATCCAGCGCGCGCCGGGGGCGACCCCGATCTGGTTCGCCCCGCCGTCGCTGCCGATCGACACCCCCACGGTCAACGTGCCGTGACCATAGTCGTCGCACGGGGTGGGGGAGTCGGGCCCGCAGACGCCGCCGCCGGAGTGGATGGCGTCATGCCAGTTGTAGTCGTGGTCGGCGGCCGTTCCGTCCCAACCCCGGTACTGGTTTTTCAGCGCGGGGTGGGTCCAGTCGAAGCCGGTGTCCTGGTTGCCGAGCACGATGCCCTGGCCCGTGAAGCCGGCCGCCCACATCTCGGGCGCCCGGATCAGGTTCACGTTCCACTCGATCGACTCCGGCTGTCCGCCCTTGGGGCCGAGGGACGGCTGGGGCAGCTTCTGCCGGATCCGCGGGTTGGCCTCGATGCGGGCCACGTCGGGCCGCGAGGCCAGCGCCGCGACCAGCGCGGCGTCGGCGCCGCTGACGTGGAGAGCGTTGACGACGGAAAAGGAACGGTAGCGGACGCCGGCCGCATCGAGCCACGCCCGCAGGCCCTGCTGGCTGCGCTGGGCGGTCTCCCAGAGCGCATCGCGGACCGCGCGCCGCCGCGCCGCGAGCTCGGGCACGGCCGCTGCGGTGTCGAGGTCCGCCTGCTCAACGAGGACGACCAGAATTTCGGTCGTCCCGCCGCCGGCCGTCGCAGTGGCGACCCAGGGCGCTACCTTGCAATTGTCGGCCGCCTGGGTGCGATCAGGCACCGAAAGCAGTGTCATGAGAGAGCAAGCAATCACCACAGCCAGTATGGGCGTCCTCGTCTTCATGCCGGCGAGGATACCTTGCAGTGGCTCGGTTGCCTACCTTCCCTGCTACTCGACGAACGGCACGATCGTCGTCGGGTCTCCGGTTCCGTTGTCAACCACCGAGCCGTACGCCCAGATCATGCCGCCTGCCGTTCGCACCTCGATGGTCGCGTAGCCGATCGGGCACTGGCCGACGCCGGCCTCGCCGAACACGTCGTTGACCTGCTTCCACTCCTTCGCCGGCACCGAGGTGTCGATCGTGTTCCCGATCTGGCTCCCGTTCTCCGAGTACAGCCTGATCCTCACGTTGCACGCCGCCAAACCGTGGTTCATGAAGCCGACATTCGTTCGAAACGCGGATGTCTTCTTGAGCTGCGGCAAGACCCCCAGTTGGCCGAACGTCAGGGCTTCCGAGTCGGGATTGCCGGGCATGCCCTGGCCGAAGGTCCCATCCGGTGCCTCGTTGTAGGTCCGTGCCACTACCATGACGGGCACGTCGGAGGTGATCTCGATCGAGCCCGACGTTGCGGCGGCCTGGTTGAACAGGCTTGCTGCGACGTCCTCCCACTCCTTGATCCAGTTGCTCTGGAGCATGTGCGTGCGGGTCACGGCGTTGCCCGCCATGCGGTACACCAGGGTGAGGTTGGCGACGGCTCCGGATCGGTTGGTCACGCAGAGAGTCGAACGCCAGACGCTGCCCCCGGCACCCCCGGCGTGGGCGATACCTGCCACTTGATAGGTGTAGGCACCCCCACCACCTCCCGCGGATTGGGTCACAGTGAACGTGCGGCCGGCGATCGTCATGGTGCCGGTGCGTGCGCTCCCCGAGTTTGCATCGACCGAGTAGCTGACGGTTCCGGATCCGTTGCCGCTCGAGCCACCCGTGATGTAAATCCAGCTGTTGTTCGAAAACGCGGTCCAGGGGCAGCCGGGGGTCGTGCTCACCGTCACCGAGCCGCTGCCACCGCTCGCGCCGTAGCTCCCTGACGTCGGCGAGATGCCATAGGAGCACGATCCCTGGCCGTCGCAGGTGACGGTCATGGTGTACTGGGTCGGGCAGGAGATGCCGGCCGACGCACCAAAGCTGGTCGGCCCGACCCAGATCCAGTTGGAACCGGCGACACCGTTGATGACCATCTCGCCGGACCCTTCGCAGTTGCCTGGCTCCTCGTAGGTCTGGGCGATGCTGACGGCGGGGCAGTTGTATTCGTCGGTGAGATCGAACAGGTAGAGGTTCGCCGTGGAGGTCAGGGTCACGCGGATGGTGTCGGCCTGGGCGAGATTGAGCTCGTACCAGTCAGTGTCGCGCAAGTCCTCGGACCCGCTCGTGAAGGTCGACGTGGTGCCGCAGATCGTGGTGTTGCAGCTGATCTGCGTGATGTACGGTCCGGGGTTGCCCTCGTCGGTGTTGCATCCGCCAGTGGGGTCGCCGGCAGAGTTGTTCCCGCACAGTGGATCAAGGCTCGCCTCGTCGAGGTCGGCGCCCGGCGGACAGGGGCAGGTCTGGGGCAGGAACTCCTCGACCGACATGGTGTAGTTGCCGGACACGTCGCCCCAGCCGTCGACCACGATGTAGTACGTATTGCCGGTCGTCAGGTCGGCAGTCATCTGGGAGACGAAGCTCGTATACAACGGCGACGAGCACGAGTCGTCGTTGCAGCCTACGACCGTGCCCGGGCACGCATTCTGATACACGAAGAGCTTGGTGTCGTAGTCGGTGTTGGTTCCCGGGTCGCACAGCGAGATCATGACTGTCATGTTCCTTGACGGCGTGTACGAGTAAACGACGTCCGGCGCCGTGTCACCGCTATAGAAGCACTCGTCGATGACACCGGGATCGTAGTCGTTGAGCGCGGAGACCGTCGATCCCGAGTCAATGTAGGGCAGTGAGGAAACGACCGTCGCCGAGGTGCAGGTCTCTCCACCACCCACGTCGAGAGGCCAGTTGTTCGCCCCCTCCGGTTCAGGATTCTCCTGCGGCGACCTCGGACTCGACATGGCGATGCCATCTTCGACCGCCGCGGCGGCGAGCCCCGCCGCAACGAGAGCGGACGCTGCAAGCCCAGCCACTCCGATCGCGAGTAGTGCAATCAACCGATACGCGGGCCTCTGGCTGATCATGGACTCCCCCCTGTCTGAAGGGCCTCTGAACTGTGTCGATTGTAGACCGCGGTCACCAAGATGTCATCAGGAGACCAGAACGATGACCCGGAGACCTGCGCGAGGCCCCCGTTGAGGGGCGAGGGACGGACCTCGGCGTCTGGGATTCAGCCCTCGTCGTGCACGATCGCCGCGCAATCCTCTGATCCACCTTTGGATGCCACTGCTGAAAGGGCGCTGTCGGTCATCCGTCACGACGCCTTCGGGAAACCCCTCTGTGGCAGGCGTCTGAAGCAGTCGGGTTAGCGCGTGGCAGTGAGCTCGCGAACGCCTACGGCACCGTAGCACTCCATGCCGAGGTGTCGCCAGACTCAAAGCCGTCCGAGAAGGCCATTCCGCATTCGTTGAAGACCGGAAGACCAGCATCACCGTTCGCGGCGAACACGTGCCCGTCCGCCGCGGCGACTCCTCCGATGCCCTCCGCTGTGCCAAGGATTCCGAGCGAGTAGAAGGTGCCAGCGACAGCAGGTGCAGAGGGCGTGCTCACGTCAAACACCCGGAGGTGCCCTCCGCCAACCGGGTACACCCCGGAGGCGACGTATGCGTAGCCGGCCGACACGGCGATGCCTCCCCACAGGGAGCCCTGCGTGAAGTAGTAGGCGACCTCGACAGGGGCCATTGGATTGCTCACGTCAAACACGCGCAAGCCCGCACCACCGGCACCTGCGAGGTACACGAAGCCGCTCGAGGCAGCAACGTCGTACGCAATGCCCATCGTGTCGACGAACGCCACCTCGATCGGAGCCGACGGCGTCTGAACGTCGATCACCCGAAGGCCCGCCGCTCCTGCTGCCACATACGCATAGCTGCCTGCAACCGCGACACCATAGGCAACATCCGGCGTGCCGACGAAGCCCACCTCCACCGGCGCTGACGGCGTGCTGACGTCGAACATGCGCAAGCCGCCGCTGTCGTCTGCGACGTAGGCAAATCCGCCAGACACCGCGACGCCCCAGGCGATACCGGGCGTGTCGACAAACCCGACCTCCGCCGGCGCGGATGGCGTCTGGACGTCGACCACCCGAAGGCCAGCCTCCCGGGCCGCCACATAGGCGAACCCGCCTGTCGCTGCGACATCCCAGGGAGAGGGAATCTCGACATGACCCACCTCGACCGGCTCAGACGGCGTGCTCACATCGAGCACCCGAAGGCCGTCGAGGTCGTCCGCGACGTAGGCGTGGTGGCCGGACACCGCGACGCCCCGGGTCACGTCCGGTACGTTGACGAAAGCCAGCTGGGACGGGGGGATGGTCGGCGTGCTGACGTCGATCACCTGCAGACCGGCATAGTAGTCGGCGACGTAGGCGTGGGTGCCGGCAATCGCGACTGTGAAGGCGGCGCCCGGGAGGTCCAGGAAGTTATGTTCGTAGGGTGCCGACGGCGTGGTCACGTCGATCCGTCGGAGGCTGCCCGCCCGCAGTCCGGGGTACTCGAAGGTGGTGACGTACGCGTCGCCTCCCAGGAGCGCGACATCGTACGCGTAGTCCGGCGTGTCGTAGAAGCCGACCTCCTGGGGGTTAGTTGGTGTGCTCACGTCGATCACCCGCAGTCCCGCGGCGTCGTCCGCGACGTACGCGTAGCTTCCCGACACAGCGACGCGACGAGCAACATTGGGCGTTCCAACCGACCCCACCTCGTGCGGTGCCGATGGGTCGCTCACATCGATCACCCGAAGGCCCTCGTAGAAGTCCCCAACGTAGGCGTAGTCGCCGGACACGGCGACGCCCCAGGCGTTTCCCGGCGTGTCGACAAAGCCCACCTCAACCGGTGTCAACGGATTGCTGACGTCGATCACGTGAAGACCCGCATCGTTCGTGAGGTAGGCGTAGCTGCCGGACACCGCAACGCCCCACGCGGGCGCGCCCCCCGGCCCGCAGTCTCCGACCAGGACGGGAGCCGACGGCATGCTGACGTCGATCAGGCATAGCCCCGCTTCCAGGTCCGCGACGTAGGCGTAGCCGCCGGACACCGCAATATCCATGGCGAAGGAGGGCAGCGCGACGTCGCCGACCACGACCGGCGTCCCCGGGTTCGAGATGTCGGCGACCATGAGCGCCTTGCCGCTGCCGAAGTAGGTGTAGTCACCGGCGACGGCACCCGCAAACGAGGGTCCGTACGGCCATCGGCCCTCGAGCTCTGGGCAGTCCTGGGCGAGCGGCGGCACCGCGAGGACGCTCACACCGATCACGAGAAACACACCGACACTGGCCACGAGCCACGTGCGTTGCATGGGCCTACCCTCCTTCCAGGTTGTCTGGTCCCCTTCAACATGGGTCCCGGTGGCCTGAAAGTCGTGAGGAAAAGATGCGGAAAATGTGCGGATTTGGCTTGCCAGGCGGTTCCGCGCTGCGGACTTCCGCGACCCTGGCGCCTCCGGCGGTCAGCCCGCGCTCCGGTCGTCAGACCGCAAACGTCTGATTGCTCAGGCTTTGCTTGCAGGCTCTCCGAAGATCGGCTTGAGCTGGGCCTCGGTCGGCGGCGGCGTCAGCAGGCTGACGACGACGAGCAGGCCGATCGAGATGATCGCAGCCGGGTAGATCGAGGGGATGCCCCAGGGATCGGACCCGAAGACGGACGCCCCGGTCTGGCCCTGGGCAGCCTCCATCACGGACGGTGCCACGCGCGGAAGCACGAGCTCGAGGAAGACGGTCGTCACGAAGCCGCCGACGATCGACGCGAGACCGCCCTGCCGGGTCGCCCGCTTCCAGGTCAGGGCCGCGAACAGGGCCGGAGTCACGGCCACGCCGTAGACCGTGTACGCGAAGTAGGAGTACTGGAGGACCGAGATCGGCAGCCCGAGCGCGGTCGGAATGAAGATCATCGAGAACGCGATCACGCCGAGGACGACGACGAAGACCTTCTGGAGGGCGATCATCTTCGCCTGATCAGGGGTCTCCGTCCGGCGGACGAAGCGCTGGTAGACGTCGCGAATGACGTTCGAGCTCGAGGAGAGCAGGTAGTTCATGCCGGTTGAAAGCACGACCGCGCAGGCGGCGGCGAGCAGCAGGACGCCCACCGGCGCCGGCACCATGTGGCGGGCGGCGTTCAGCACCATGGTGCGGGGCTCCCAGTTGGCGGCGTGCTGGATGTTGTAGGCGGCGGCGAAGACCGCGATCGCGATGACCACGGTCTCGACGACGATCGTCCCGACGATCCAGATCGCCACCGCGCGCTTGGCGTCCCGCGCCGAGTTGGCCGAGTAGAACTTCTGGTACATCGCCTGGACGCCCATCAGCAGCAGCAGGGTCGACAGGAAGTAGGCGAGGCCCTTCAGGGCCGGATACTTGCCGAAGTCCGCGGAGAAGACATCGAAGTGGCCGGCCGGCAGGGAGCCTGTGATGCCGGCCCAGCCGCCGGCCGCCACGACCACGAAGGGCAGCGCGAGGCAGCACGCGAGGACGATGATGATGCCGTTGGGCAGGTCGGTGTGGGCGACAGCCACCATCCCGCCGATCGCGACGAAGGTGATCACGAAGGCCGCGGCAAGGGCCTGGCCGACCTCCAGCGAGACCGCGCCGTCGGTGACGACGTTCAGGATGTAGCCGCCCGCCCGGAACTGGTACGCCACGATCGTTGTGAACGCCACGACCAGGGCAATCGCCCCGAACACGCGCGCGAACGGGCCATAGCGCACCTCCAGGATGTCACCCACGGTGTACTGGCCGAAGGTGCGGATGCGGGCGGCCACGAAGTAGATGATCGCGATGCCGAGAAACGCGCCCGCGGGCATCCAGATCGAGCTCCAGCCAGCGTAGTAGGCGTACTCGGCGCCGGCGATGAAAGTGCCCGAGCCGATCCAGGTGCACACCAGAGTGAAGACCATCGTGGTCAGCGAGAGCTTGCGGCCCGCGACCATGTAGTCGTCCTGGGTCTTGATCTGGCGGGCGCGGTAGAGGTTGAAGCCGGCCAGGACCAGGAGGTAGCCAAGAATCACCCAGAGATACCAGCTCACGAGGACCTCCGTTGCCTACTGTTGGTTTTGAGCGACACGCCGCCCACGGCGGGTCGGCTCCGGGTCGCCCCTGCGGAAGTCAGCGGCGGCCGCGGGCTTACCTGGCAGCGTGGAACACACGGCGATCACGGTAGCACGGGGCGGCCGATTCCGAGCGGTGCTTTGTTGCGGTGTCGCGAGCTGACGGCACCGTGGTCGTGAAGCGTCGCGCGCAGCCTCCGCCCGGTCGAGCTGTTCACGACGCAACCCCGTCAGCGCTCTTTTGTCAGGTGGCCTGCTACGGCACCGTCGCGCTCCAGGCCGAGGTGTCGCCGGACTCAAAGCCGTCACTGAACAGCGCGGCTGGGGCGATCCGCTTCTTGTAGATCACGCCGGTGAAGTTCGGGAGAAAGCCCACGCACCAGACATCGACGGCATCAGGGCTCACCGCCTGGGCGTCGATGGCAGACATCTCCGCGCCGGTGTTCAGGTCGAGGGTCCAACTGTCGCCGCCGTCGGTCGTGCTCCAGATGCCGCCGGCACTCGAGTAGATGTTCCCGCCCGCGGCGATCCCGAGGTTGGAGTCGAAGAAGAGCACGACCCGGATCGGGTACGGCGTCTGCAGCAGGCGCCCGCTCCAGGTTGCGCCGGCGTCGGTCGTGCGATGGACCCAACCGGTGACCGGCTCCGTGATCTGTCCGCCGCCGGTCCAGCCGTGCTCGAGGTCGGGGAACGAACAACCCCCATCAAACGTCGGATCGGCGGAAGGCCCAGACGACCAGGTCAGACCTCCATCGCTCGAATGACAGAAGTGGATGCCGGTGATGTAGGCGTTCAGGTCGTCGCGGAAGGTGAAGTTCCCCGCCAGCCAGCCGAGGTCCGGGTTGGTCGTGACCTTGGTCCAGTCGTCGGCGGTGCGCCCACCGTTCTCCGTCGTGTAGACGTAGCCGAGGTTTCCGTACGCGATCCCGTGGAGGGGGTCGGCGAACTTGAGCCCGAGGAGCCAGTTCGCGGGATCGATCACGATGTCGGGGGTCCAGGTTGCGCCGCCGTCGTCAGTCCACCTCGCGACGCCGGCGCCGCTTGAGTTCTGGAATCCCACGACCAGCGCCGTCTGTGCGGAGAAGGCCTGCACGCCGTACCAGTAGTACGGGAAGCCGACATCCATCACCGTCGTCCAGCTCTGCCCGCCGTCGGTTGTACGGTAGACCCCGCCCAGTTCGGCGGCCGCGTAGCCGTTCATCGGGTCGGCGAACGAGACCGCCTTCAGGACCTTGTTGACCGACTGCTGCAGCTGCCAGCCCGATCTGTCCCCTGCCGCGGCGCCGAGCGATTCGCTCGGCGGCACCGCTCTGGGGGAGGCGGGGATTTCCCCGATCACCGCAGATCCCGCGCTGAGCGTGACGCGCTGCGGTTCATCCGCCGCACACGAGGCGCAGCATGGTTGAAGGAGCACGACGAGCGCCAGAAGGATGATGTAGCGCATGGGGATCTCCTGGCTGTGAGCTATCGGGGGTGAGGAGCTTCCAAGGAAGTATGCCGCTTTCGCAGCGCGCGGTCAAAGAGGCCCACGCAACCGGATTGTCAGAGACGCCGCGGAGGCGGCCTGAAAACCAGGGAGTGAGTTGGCGGACGCTGGAGGACCTGCCGCGACGCTGGCACCTGGTGAGGGCCGTTCACCGGCTGCGCCATCCACGGCAGCCGGCGCGATTGACACGTCTGGCGGCGCGGCATAGCATCGACGTCCCTGCGCGGGGCTATAGCTCAGGTGGACAGAGCAGAGGTTTCCTAAACCTTTGGTCGCAGGTTCGAGTCCTGCTAGCCCCGCCAACCTGCCTTCCGATCCCTCAATTCGTGCCTGCCGGCAGACAGCCGCCGATGCCAACCACGCGGTTGTTCTCGACGATGAGGTAGGCGTGCCGAGTGTCCCAGCCAAGCTGTGCAGCCCGGTGGATGGCCTGGAGACCGCGCACGAAGCCGGCACGATCCCTGCTGTACACCGCCGGATCGAGGGTCGAGACGTGGCGCCGGTGCTTCCTCATGGATTGCATCGCGGACAGCCTCCCTTCAAGGTCGCCGAGAGGGTCTCGCGGGTGATGGCGCCTTCTTCAGGGCCCACTCGAGCAGCCATCTGATCGCCCCCGCCCGCGTCGGAAACCGGTTGTCGAAACGGAAGTCGTCGATCCGATCGAGGAGATCGACGTCGATGAAGAAGGTCAGCATCTGCTTGGCGCTTGCTTGCCTCACGGTCACTCCAAGAACTATAGTACTACATTAAATTAACATGTCAATATAAGCACTATAAAAAAGTCGAGCGTCACGGCCCTGAGCAGGTGTCTCTCGAAGGCGGTGTGAAGACGGCAGGCGGTCGGCGCAGAGAATGCCGCAGGAGCTCGAGTCTGCCGGTTGTCAGCGACGGGATCGAATCAGCGCTGCCGCGAGGGGTCGTGGGAGCCTCGAGCTGCGCGTTGTATCCTACTGCTGCAGAATGAGATCGGCGCGCTCGCGCAGCGCGTTCGTCTCGTCGGCGAGCAGCGGGTTGAGCTGCGCCGCGCGGTCGAGGGTGGTCCGCGCCTCGGCAATCAGGCGGCTTCGCGGGGCGGGAGCCACGGTGACCTCGGCCTGGAGCAGCTGCAACGCGGCGTCAGTGACCATGGCGTTGGCGAGCGACGGGTTGAGCTCGAGGGCCCTCGCCGCGAGGCGCCGGCCGGCCGCGATGTCGTTCTGCGGATCGCCCTGCAGCGAAAGCAGCCACTCGGCGCGCCAGCGGTAAACCTCGGCCGCCGTCTGATAGCCGGCGGCGTTTTGAGGATTGGCCGCGAGCGCCTGGTCGGCGGCGGTCGCGGCAGCCTGCAGGTAGCTGTCGGAGGACTGCCCGATCCGCATCGTCCAGCGGGCGGCGAGGATCTCGACACCCGAACGCTCCGGGTAGGCCCAGAAGATAGTGGGGTTGATCTCGATGGCGCGGTCGAGGCTATCGCGCGCGAGCTCGAGCCAGGGCATCGGGTCGGCGCCGCGCTCGAGGAGCGCGAGCGCCTTGGTCCGGTAGGTCAGTCCCCGGTTGGCGTAGGCGTTGGCGTAGTTCGGGTTGATGGTGGTCGCGATGGCGAAGGCGTCGAGAGCCTCATCGAGGGTTGGCTGGGGGTCGATGCCGCTCTTGAGCTCGTAGTAGGCGCGCCGCCAGAGCGCTATGCCGCGGTTGTTGTGGGCATTGGCGTAGGCCGGGTTGAGCTTGATGGCGCGGTCGAAGCTGGCAATCGCCCGCTCGAGCGAGGGCCGCGGATCGAGGCCGGCACCGAGCTCGTAACGCGCGATCCGCTCCCAGGCGTAACCGAGGTCGTCGTGGGCCAGCACCAGCCCAGGGTTCCGCGCGAGGGCCGCGTTGAGGCTCGCGATGGCGGCATCGAGAGTGGGACGCGGGTCCTCACCCTGAGCGAGCTCGTACAACCCGGCGACCGTCAGGGCGCCGCCGAGCACAGCATGGGCAGTGGCGCTCTCCGGGTCGAGCTTGATGGCCCGCCGCGCGGACTGGGTGGCGTGCTCGAGGTGTGGCCGCGGATCGCTGCCGCGGTCGTGGACGACGTCGGCCCAGCGCCAATGCAGGGAGGCCAGCCGCTCGTGGGCATCGGCCCGGTCCGGGTTCACGTCGAGCGCGAGGGTGCACGCCGCGAGGGCGCTCGAGAAGGTGGTGGGCGCCGGGTCACCGCGGCGGACCTCGGTTTCGAGCACCTGGATCCAGCGCGCGCAGTTGCCGTCATAGACCGTGGCGTCGGAGCGCGCGATGTCGGCGGCCGCGGCGAATGCGGCGCCTGCGAGCTCGAGGTTGGCGAGGGCGCGGTCGTAGTCGCCGCGGAAGCGGTCCTCCGCCCCCAGCGCCAGGTAGATGTCGCCTTCGAGCTTTCTCGCCTCATAGAGCCACGACGCTTCGGCGGCGGCGACCCGGGCCTTGGCCAGGGCCTCGGGGTAGCGGCGCTCGTAGAACGCGATCAGGCCCTCGGCGTAGGCGGCGGCCTCGAGCTGCGACGCCCCGCTGTCGCGCAGGTAGGCGAGGGCCGGTTCGCGGTAGCGGGACTCGATGTCGCGGCGGTAGGCGTCGCGCACGGCCTCGTCGGCGAACTGGTTCGCGCGCTGCAGGCCCGCCTCGTACAGCCTGCCGAGCACGAGGCCGAGGCTGTGCGCCACCCCTGGCGTGCGGTAGCCCGACTCCTCGGCCAGCTGGAGGTGGCGGAGCGCCTCGGGGTAGCGCTGCAGCGCGAGGTAGCCGCGCCCAATCGCGTAGTGGCCGGGCCCGAAGCCGAGCCGGCCGAGGCGCGAGGTCCGCTCCTCGATCTCGGTCAGGCGGCGGCCGATCTGCGCTTCCTCCGCGCGCCGGTCGTGGAGCGGCATCATGGCCGTGATCCGGACCATCTCGTCGATCTCGTTGGCCCGGACCAGCAGCTCCTGCGCGATCGCGGCCTGCCGCCGCGCCTGAAAGTTCGAACGGGCCGCGTAGCCGACCACCGCGGCGAAGGCGACGAGGACCGCGACGGCGGCGGCGGTCAGTCCACGGTTCTTGCGGATCCGCTTGCCGAGCTTGTAGGCGAGGGTCGCCGGGCGGGCGGTGATCGGCTCGCCGGCGAGGAAGCGGCGGAGGTCCTCGGAGACGGCGCGGGCGTTGGGGTAGCGGCGGGCCGGCTCTTTCTCCAGGCACTTCAGGGTGATCGTCTCGAGGTCGACCGCGATCTCGGGGCGGATGCGGTGCGGCGGGATCGGCTCGCGCTCCATGATCCCGGCGAGCACCTCGGGGTAGCCCCCCTCGTAGGGCGCGCGGTCGGTCAGGAACCAGTAGATCGTGGCGCCGAGGCTGTAAACGTCGGTCCGGCGATCGAGGTGGCCGACGTCGCCGCGGACCTGCTCGGGCGAGGCAAATGCCGGCGTGCCGAGGACGGTGCCTGAGATCGTGACGTCCCGCCCCTCGACGTCGCGGGCGATGCCGAAGTCCACCACGTACGGGCGCCAGGATCCCTCGTGGTCCCGCTCGACGAGGATGTTGGCGGGCTTGATGTCGCGGTGGATGAGGCCTGCCTGGTGGGCCGCGTGGAGGGCGTCGGCCACATCCACCATGATCGTCACCTTCTCGGTGATCGACAGCAGGTCGCTGATCTCCTTCAGCGATCCCCCGGCGATGTACTGCATCGCGATGTAGGGATGGCCCTGGACCTCGCCGACCTCGTAGACCTGGCAGACGTTGTCGTGGTCGATGCGCGCCTGAACGCGGGCCTCGCGCAGGAAGCGGTGGACGATCTCCGGGGTGTCGCGGCGCAGGAACTTCAGCGCCACGAACCGGCCGAGCCGAGGATCGCGCGCCTTGAAGACGTCGCCCATTCCGCCGCGCCCGATGAAGTCGATGATGCGGTACCGGTCCCAGTCCCGAACCGGGGGCATGTCGAAGGTGTCAGGGCCGCGGTCGCCGTCGGAGCCGGCCCAGGTGGGGGCGTGGTCGGAGGGCAGGCCGAGCTCGCGGGCGAGGTTGGCCAGCGTGCCCTGGTCGAGCACGCCGCTCGCGGTCAGGACCTCGATCACCGGGGGTGGCGTGCCGTCGGCGGTCTGGGTGACCTCGCGGTGCGCCCGGGAGATCGCGGTGTCCGCCGCCACCGGAGAGATCAGGCCGCGCTCGACCGCGAGGCGGAGGATCTCCGCAGCGTTCTCATCGAAGGCCGCGCGCGCCCGCAGCACCTCATCCGGTGTCAGGCCCATGGATCCTCTGCCACGGATGATAGCTGGTCCGGCCGCGTGTCGGGTATCGCGCGGAGAGCGGACCGCGGCCGATCACGGCGCGAGCAGGCTGGCCCGCGTGATGGCGTCGAGCTCTGGGAAGCTCGCCTTCAGGTAGGCGTTCCCCTGGCGGGCGATCTCGCCCTGGCTCGGACCGCGTCCCTTCGGTGCGCCCTCGCCGTAGCCGGAGTAGAGCGAGTCCACCACCTTCATGCCCTCGACGACGCGGCCGAAGGGCGCGAAGGGTCCGTGCTGCTTGAGGGACGAGTTGTCGCCGAAATTGATGAAGAACTGGGTGGTCCTCGAGTTGGGCGCCCAGGTCGCGGCGAAGGTCACCATGCCGCGGGTGTTGCTCTGCGTCACTGGATCATCCGCGATCGCGGCTTTCGACCACGCGGCCTGAACCGCTGGATCGCCGTGCATGCCGACCTGGGCCATGAAGCCGTCGATCACCCGGAAGAACACCGCACCGTCGTAGTAGCCGATCTTGACCAGATTGTAGAAGCGGTCGGCCCCGTTGGGGGCCCACGCCCGGGTGACCTCGATGACGAAGTCGCCCTTGGTGGTCTCGAGCTTGACCTTGTAGGACTCGGGCGCCGTCTCGGTGGCGAGCGAGGGCTTCAGCAGGGCCGGGTTGGGGTCAGCCGGCGACGCCGGCTGCGACATGGCCGTGGCCACCGCGACTGCGAGCACTGCCACACGCGCGTTGAAGGACCGTGACATCGAAGCCACCTCCTGGTTCGGCCGACTCTAACACGGCAGCCTCAGCGGCCGCGCTGGAACGAAGGGGCGGTGCGGCGTGTTGCGTGCTCTGACGACGCTGAGAGGAGACTTTCGATGAGCGAATCGAACATTCGAGTCGGCGCCAAAGCACCCGCCTTCGAGCTTCCCGACCAGGACGGCGTGGCGGTGTCGTTATCCAGCCTGCGCTGGAGCTGGGTGGTGCTGTACTTCTATCCCAAGGACGACACGCCCGGATGCACGACCGAGGCGTGCGAGTTCAGCGAGGGCATCGAGGCCCTCCGCGACCTCGACGCCGTGGTGCTCGGCTGCAGCGCCGACTCGCCGGAGAAGCACCGCGCGTTCATCGCCAAGCACGGCCTCGCGGTGCGCCTGCTGAGCGACCGCGACCACGAGGTGATGGAGGCGTACGGCGCCTGGGGCGCAGAAGTCGATGTACGGGCGCACCACCATGGGGGTGATCCGGTCGACAGTGATCATCGACCCCACCGGCCGGGTCGCGTTCCACTGGCCCAAGGTCAAGGCCGCGGGCCACGCCGCTGAGGTGCGGGAGAAGCTCGCCGAGCTCCAGAGCTGACCCTGCGCCCCGCCGATCCGGCGCGCCGCTCCTTGATCTCGGTTCGCCGAGCGAAGCGCGCCGGCTCGAGAAGTACGTGGAGACGGAGAGCCGGCTGGTGAGTCGAGCGGCGGCGAGGCGGGTGGCGGACGAGGTCAATATAGATATAGGAACGGCGCGCGCGGTGAAAGCAGCGGTCATCGACCGTTTCGGAGGGCAGTGAGAGCCACGAAGCCAACGATGAGCGGGCAGAACATCAACCACCGTACCTGGCACACTTAGGGCACACTTACGCCGTCTGATCCCGTTTACATGCTTATTGACGCGGCCTCTCGAAGTCGGTAGAACAACGTCTCATAACAGCCCTGCGGCCCAAGTGGAAGGAATCGTCAACGACAGGGGGAGTCACACTGGTTAGGAACAGCGAGATGGCGAGGATCAAATCACCGTTGGTTAGTGGGCTCCTATTGGCAATCGTCCTCATCGTTGTCTCGTGCACACTAATCCCGGTGCTTTCGGCTCTTGACAACATCGCCTTCGGACCCACTGACGTGCCTCTCAACCCGCGCATGATCGAGAACGAAGCGCAAGTCGAGAGCTTTGCAGAATGGCTGTCGCAGTTGGAGGAAGCTCACCAGCGCTGGAGGACGGTCTACCTGCCGCTATTGACGCTGGCTATTGGAGCAACCGCCGGCCGGTTCTCAACCGAGTGGTCCTGGACTTGGCTGGTCGCGGTCTTCGCAATCTCACCAATGTTGGTGCTGGTGATCGCTCTATATGGCATCGCCCCCCGGGGGGGTTGTATGGCGATTCTGTACTCCATTCTTGCTGCTTCTGGGGCTACCTTTCTTGCTTGGACCAGACGCAGGCAAGGAAAGGTGTGATTGTCGCCGTGATCTGGTATGCAGACCGACTGGGACCGTCGATAAGAAGGTCCCAGGTTCATACATTCGGTGATTCTCAGGGCGTGCGGCTCTCGTTCCGCAGGGGCGCTGGGGTAGGCGTGGGGATGGCACCGGCCTCTGTTGCTCCCGGGCCGTCCGGACGTTCTTCGGCTGCAGATTTGCTTCAACGAGCTTCTCGTCAATTTCGATTGACCGAGCGCAGCGAGGCCAATCGAATCAGCAGATGCGCGGCAGGTCCGTGCCCGACAAGAGGTCGAGCGGCCGGCGGCCGCCGACCGCAGTCTCGAGCACCAGCGCCGCCTCGCCTGGGCCGCGCTCGGCGACGCGGCCGATCACGGCCGCCTCCTCGCCGCCCGGGTGACGTCGCATCGCGGCGAGGGCCGTGCCCGCATCGCGGGCGGCGACCCAGGCCACGACCCGTCCTTCGCAGGCCAGGCTCAGCGCCTCGAGCCCGAGGACCTCGCAGACCGCCCGGACCTGGGGACGAACCGGGATCGCCAGCTCCTCGAGGTGGATGCGCAGCCCGCTGCGCTCGGCGGTCTCGTGGCAGACCGCGAGCACGCCGCCGCGGGTCGGGTCGTGGAGCGAGTGGACCTCGGCGCCGGAGTCGAACAGCGCCTCGACCAGGGCGGCCTCACTCGCGCAGTCCGAGCGCAGGCCGTCGCTGCCGAGGCCGTGCCGGCACGCCATGATCGTCGCGCCGTGGTCGCCGATCGGCCCGGAAACCAGCACCGCGTCGCCGGCTGCGATCCGGTGGTCGCCGACATCGCGGCCCGGCGGCACCACGCCGAGCCCGGCGGTGACCGCGTAGATGCCGTCGCCCTTGCCGCGCGGCACCACCTTGGTGTCGCCGGCGACGATCGCGATGCCGGCTTCGGCCGCGGCGCGGGCCGCGCCTGTGGCGCAGGTCGAGATGAGCTCGCCCGGGGCGCCCTCCTCGAGGACCAGCGCCCAGGTCAGCCAGAGCGGTCGCGCGCCCACCATGGCGAGGTCGTTGACGGTGCCGACCACGCTCAGGTAGCCGAGGTCCCCGCCCGGGAAGACCGCGGGCTCGACGACGAAGGCGTCGGTGGTCAGCGCCGGCCGGCCGGGCGGCAGCTCGGGCAGCACCGCGGCGTCAGTCAGGGTGGCGAGCCACGGGTTGCCGAGCACCGGCAGGAACGCGTCGCGGACCAGCTCCTGGGTGAGGCGGCCGCCGGAGCCGTGGGCCAGCAGCAGGGTAGCGGGGGCCCGCGACGAGCCGGTCACGCCGCACCCGACCGCTCGTGCCGGAACCAGGCCGAGCAGGTGCCCTCGCTCGAGACCATGCAGGCGCCGACCGGCATCGCCGGCGAGCACCCGGCATCGAAGAGCGGGCACTGCGGCGGATCGATGATTCCCCGCAGCACGTCGCCGCAGCGGCAGCCCGTCGGTTCCCGCGGCGGCGGCAGGTCGACGGGGATCTGCGAGGCGTCGCGGTGGGCCCACTCGGGGCGCAGCGCGAGGCCGGAGGCCGGGATCTCGCCGAAGCCGCGCCAGCCGTCGTCGGCCGGGGAGAAGAAGCGCTCGACCAGTGCGGCGGCCGTCGGGTTGCCGTGCGGCGACACCACCGATCCGTACAGGTTGACGATCGTGCAGCGTCCGTCGGCGTTCTGCTCGATGAGCTCGAGCACGCCGCGCAGGATGTCGGTGGGTGCGAAGCCGACGACCGCGCCGGGCACGCCGTGCTCCTCGGCGAGGAACCGGAACGCCTCCCAGCCGGTGAGCACCGAGACGTGGCCGGGCAGCAGGAAGCCGTGAACCTCGAGGTCGGGGTCGTCCACGAGGGCGAGCATGGCTGGAGGGATGAGCTTGTTGCCGGGCAGGATCTGGAAGTTGGAGATGCCGGAGGCCTCGGCCTCGGCGAGGACCGCCGCGATGGTCGGGGTGGTGGTCTCGAAGCCGACCGCGAGGAACACCACCTGTTGATCGGTGCCCTGCGCGACGGCGAGCGCGTCACGGGGTGAGTAGACGACGCGGACGTCGCAGCCCTCGGCCCGCGCTTGCTCGAGCGTCACCGTGCTCGAGGGCACCCGCATCAGGTCGCCGAAGGTGCAGAGCACGGTGCCGGGCCGCGCGGCCAGAGCGAGCGCGCGGTCGAGGTAGCCGACCGGGGTCACGCACACCGGGCAGCCGGGCCCCGACACCAGGCGGATGCCGTTCGGCAGCATCCGGCGGAGGCCGGCACCGGCCACCGCGTGGGTGTGGGTTCCGCAGACCTCCATGAAGGTCGCGGGCCGACCGAGGCGGGCGGCGGCGTCGCCGATCGTGCGCACCAGTCCGGCGACCGCGGCCCGGTCGTGGAGAAGATCGTGGCGGGTCACAGGTCGACCATCGCGTCGGCGAACTCCCGCAACAGCGCGAGCGTGATCTCGGCCTCGGCCTCGTCGATGGCGCCGATGGCGTAGCCGGCGTGGATCAGCAGGTGCTCGCCGACCTCGGCGTCGGGCAGCAGCATCAGTGACACGGTGCGCCGAACGCCGTCGAGCTCGACCACGCCCTCGGTTTCACCGCGCTCCATCAGGCGCATCGGAATGGCGAGACACATCGCGCCGCCCTCCGTCGGGACCCGCTCCGGCCGGAAGGCCGGAGCCCTCGATGATACCTCAACGTCCCCGCTGGGCGGCGGTGGTGGGCTCCGCTCCCCGCGCGCCAGCGACCGCGGCGACCACCGCCTGGCCGTAGGCGAGACCGCCGTCGCCCGGCGGCACTGCGGTGGCGAGCAGGGGCGCGAAGCCGGCATCCATGAGCCCGATGCGCAAGCCATTGCGCAGCAGCCGGTTGACCATGCAGCCGCCGCCGAGGGCGACGGTCATCCCGCACGCCGACGCGCCGCGTGAGCTCGACCGCCAAAGCGCAGAAGGTGGCGTGGAACGAGGCCGCGATGCGCTCGACCGGCTCACCGGCGACGAGCCGCCGCGCGGCCTCGACCAGCAGCCCGACCGTCGGCAGCAGGGGAGGTCCGCCGGGCTCGAGAATCGCGAGCGGCCAGACCTCGACCTCGCCCGGCCAGGCGGCCGCTTGCGACTCGAGGACGACCGCGGCCTCGCCCTCCCAGTCGTTGCGCACCACCGGTCCGAGGAGCGCGCCGGCGGCCTCGAACAGGCGGCCGGCGCCCGAGGCCAGGGGCCACGCGGCGTCGCCGCTGGCAAGCCGCGCCACCCCGGCAGCGAGTCGCGTTCGACGAAGCGGGCGAGCGGGAGCTGGGGCACCAGCTCGGCGGCGCCGGCCCGCGCCAGCGCCGCCACCGCCACTCGCCACGGCTCGCGCACCGCGCGCTCGCCTCCGACCAGCGGCAGCGGCTCGAGGTGCGCGACGCGCCGCCAGCCCAGGTCGCCGCCGAGGCGCAGCCACTCGCCGCCCCAGGCCGTGCCGTCGCTGCCCCAGCCGGTGCCGTCGAGGCTGACCGCCAGGACCTCCTCGCCGAGCTTCGGGAAGCGGCCGTGCTCGGCGAGCACCGCGGCGGCGTGGGCGAGGTGGTGCTGGACCTCGAGAACGCGACCGCCGCGCGCCGCCGCGAGCTCGCGGGCGAGCCAGGTGGTGGAGTAGTCGGGGTGGGGGTCGCACGCGATCAGCGCCGGCTTCACTTGGAGGAAGTCCTCGAGGCCGGCGATCACCTCGGCGAGGAAGCGGCGCGCCGCCTCGGAGTCGAGGTCGCCGACGTGCTGCGACAGGAAGGCCTGGTCGCCGACTGCCACGCACGCCGTTGCCTGGAGGTGACCGCCGACCGCGAGGACCGGCGCCGGCACCGCCACGGGCAGCGGCAGCGGCTCGGGCACCCATCCCCGGGCGCGCCGGACGACAACCGGCCCGTCAGAACAGGAGCGGACGACCGAGTCGTCGACCCGGCGGACGACGTCGCGGTCGTGCAGCAGAAAGGCGTCGGCGATCCCGGCGAGGCGCTCGACCGCCTCCCGGTTGCCCCGGCAGATCGGCTCCTCGCTGAGGTTCCCGGAGGTCATGACCAGCGGCGGCACGTCGACGGAGCGCAGCAGCTCGACGTGCAGCGGCGTCGTGGGCAGCATCACGCCGAGGTCATCGATCCCCGGGCTCACCTCGTCCGCGACTGCGCACCCCGGCAGCCTGGGCGCGAGCACGACCGGCGACCGCGGCGACACCATCAACCGGCGGTCGGCATCGGTCAGGCGGACGAGCCGCTCCGCCTCGTCGAGGCCTCGGACCATGACGGCGAAGGGCTTGGTCGGCCGCCGCTTGCGGGCACGCAGCGTCTGCACCGGCTGGGCCACGTCGGCGCGGCAGGCGAGCTGGAACCCGCCGAGGCCCTTGACGGCCACCACCGCGCCGTCGAGCAGCGCGCGGCGCGCCGCCACGATGGCGCCGGGCCCGGTGCCGACCTCGGTGCCAGCCGCGTCGAGGAAGCGCAGCCGCGGCCCGCAGTCGGGACAGCAGATCGGCTCGGCGTGGAACCGGCGGTCGCCGGGATCGGTGTACTCGCGCTCGCATGCCGGGCACATCGGGAAGCACGCCATCGAGGTTGTCGGTCGGTCGTAGGGGAGGCGGCGGACGAGGGAGAAGCGGGGACCGCAGTTGGTGCAGGTGGTAAAGGGGTAGCGATGGCGCCGGTCGGCGGGGTCGTCGAGCTCGCGTCGGCAGTCGTGACAAAGAGCGGCATCGGGTGGCACCAGCGCCCCGGCGCGGCGGCCCGCCCGGGACTCGCGAACCTCGAACGTGGTGTCGCCGACGACCGGGATCTCGGCCACCTCCATCGCGTCGAGCCGGGCCAGCGGAGGCAGAGCGGTGCGCAGCCGGTCGGGGAAGCCTCGCACCTCCGGGGCGGGGCCCTCGACCTCGACGGTCGCGCCGCCAGGGTCGTTGAGCACCCAACCGCTGAGGCCGTGCGAGGTCGCGATCCGATGCACGGTCGGCCGGAAGCCGACGCCCTGCACCGCCCCGCGGCACCTCACTCGCAGCCTGATCACCGAGTCCTTCACGTGCCTCGCTCCGGACTCGGCATCAGGTATACCCTCATTTCCAATGCCGCCCTTCGGGCGTACGAGCTCGGGGTAGATTTAGCGGATTGAATCGGGTGACCGGTGGTGGTCGCGAGAACGCCCGAAGGGCGGGATTGGAACAACGCCGGAGTCATTCCCGGCCGGACGCTCGTCGCTTCTCTGCCAATCGCGTCACGAGCAGCTCACACCACGCGTCGACGCCGTCCCCCGTGGTGGCCGATGTCCGGAGGATCGCGGCCCCGGGGTTGAGCGAGCGCAGCTGCTCCTCGACCGCGGCGAGGTTGAAGGGGAGGTGGGGCAGGAGGTCGATCTTGCTGATCACCGTGATCTCAGCGCGCGCGAAGATGGCAGGGTACTTGAAGGGCTTGTCGTCGCCCTCGGTGACCGACAGCAGCGCGACCTTGAAGTCCTCGCCCAGGTCGTAGGTGGTCGGGCAGATGAGGTTGCCGACGTTTTCGATGAACAGGATGTCGGCCGGCAGCAGCCGGGACCCGCCGAGCGCCGCCTCGATCTGCCGCGCATCGAGGTGGCAGGCGCCGCCGGTCAGGATCTGGTGGGCAGGCACGCCGAGGGCGCGGATGCGATCCGCGTCGCGCTCGGTGGCGACATCGCCCTCGATGACCGCGCAGCGGTGGCCGGCGGTCAGTCGCCGCAGGGTCGCCTCGAGGAGGGTGGTTTTCCCGGAGCCGGGCGACGAGATGATGTTGACCACCAGCGTCCCTGTGTCCGCGAAGCTCCGCCGCAGCGCCTGGGCGCGCTCCTCGGAGGCCTCGAGCGCCCGCCGCCGGACGGTGACCACCTGCGTCATGGGCTTTCTCCTCGGTCATGGGCCTGGGTGTCGACCGCCGACGCGCCGCCCGCGTCGTCGTCCGGCGTGAAGCGGAGCTCGAGCACGTCGAGCTCGTCGCCGCCCTTCACCTCGAGCGGCCGCCCGCAGGCCGGGCAGATCCTGAGCCAGCTCCCGGCGGTGCGGTCCTTGACGTCGCCGCAGGTGCTGCAGCGCTGAATGGCCGGGCACCACACGACCTCGAGAGTAGAGCCGGCGTGGGGCCCGTCAGCGACGACCGCCTCCCACGCGAAACGCAGCAGGTCCGGCTCGATGGCGGTCAACTCGCCGACCGCCACCCGGACCGACTCGATCCGACCGGCGCCGTGCTGGCGCACCGCATCGCGGCACACCCGCTGAATCTCGAGCGCGATGCTCATCTCGTGCACCGAAAGAGTATAGCCGGACGGAGTTTGGCCGGTTGCCGCCTCGGCCGGGGACGGGACCGCCCGCAGCGGCGACATCAGAGCCCGTCCGGGACGCGGGGCGTGGCCCGGCGGCGGGCGACTCGCGTCGGTCGGTGCCCGTTCCGCAGTCGCGGTCTCGGGAGCTGGCGCCGTCCGTTGTGGCGCGTGGGCGCGGGGTAGGTCGTGGGGCGATTCGCGGAGCCGTGAGAGTACAATCGAAAGCACTGATGGCACTGCCTCGTCTCGTCGTGACCGGCGCTTCCGGGTTTGTCGGCCGGCGGCTGCTCGACGGGTTGAAGGAGCGCTTCCAGATCGTCGGCCTGGCGCGCCGGTCGCAGCTGCGGTGCGGCGCGCCCTTCCACGACAACATCAGCTGGTACCAGGTCGACATCGGGGATCGCGAGTCGACCCGGAAGGCGTTCCGTTTCGTGCACGACAGCGGCGGCGCCGACTATGTCGTCCACCTGGCTGCCCACTACGATTTCACGGGCGAGACGCATCCGGAGTACTGGCGGACCAACGTCGAGGGCATGCGCAACGTGCTGGAGGAGTGCCGGGCACTCGACCTCAAGCGCTTCGTGTTCGCGTCGTCGCTGGCGGCGTGCCAGTTCCCGCCACGCGGACACAAGCTCGACGAAGGCAGCTCACCCGACGGCGACGTCATCTACGCGGTCTCCAAGCGCCTGGGCGAGGAGATGCTCGCCGACTTCGACGACGTCCCCTCGTGCATCGTCCGCTTCGCTGCGTTCTTTTCGGACTGGTGCGAGTACGCGCCGCTCTACGTCTTCCTGACGACCTGGCTGTCGCGGACGTGGAACGCGAGGATTCTCGGCGGCCGCGGCGAGTCGGCGATCCCGTACCTCCACGGCCGCGAGATCCCGGTGTTCTTCCGGCGTCTGTTCGAGCACCTCGACGCCGTCGGCCAGCGCGAGGTCGTGATCTGCAGCCCGAACGAGACGATCAACCACCGCGAGCTGTTCGACCTGGCAAATCTGAACTACCGCGGGCATCGCGTCCGCCCGGTATTGATGCCGGCGCCGCTAGCCCGCCTCGGGGTATGGGGCCGTGACCTGGCCGGCCGGGTGCTCGGCGACCGGCCGTTCGAGCGCCCGTGGATGGTGCGATTCATCGACCGCGATCTGGCGGTGGACGCAAGTCGCACGCAGGCGAAGCTCGGCTTTGTTCCGCGGGACCGGCTGCTCCTGGAGCGCCGGATCCCATTCATGATCGAGCACCTCAAGACCGACCCGATGGAATGGCAGCAGCGCAATCGAGCCGCGATGAAGCACGTCGAGCTGCGGCCCAACCTCGTCATCCACCGGCTGCTCGAGACGCACCACGACGAGATTCGCACGCAGTACGTCCACGATCGGCTGCTGGGGCCTCAGGGACCGGAGCGATTCCCGAACTACCAGCGGGTGCCCCGGGAGATCCTCGAGTGGCGATTCACGGTCGTGCTCCGCCACCTGCTGAACTCCGTCCGCGCCGCCGACAAGGGACTGTTCACGGCGTACTGCCGGGACCTCGCCGAGAAGCGATTCCAGGAGGGATTCCCAAGCAGCGAGGTGTGCGACGCGCTCATGGTGCTCGATGCGACCTGCCTGGACGTGCTGCGCGCCGATCCGGAGACGAAGGACCTCGACGAGGCGCTGCGCAACTACGTGACCATGACCGTTCAGTTCGGCTGCGATCAGGTGATGGAGATCTACGACGAGCTGACCGGCGAGTCGACGTAGGAGCGTGTAGGGCATAGGCCCCTCGGCGCACGCGGGTCGCAGGCCTCTGGGTGTGGTGACGCGTCGCGGTTCCTGGCTAGCCTACGCCCCGCGTGCGCCGAGCAGGATGCGCTGCGCGCATCCTGGGGCTGGTGCCTGGCACGCGGTTGAGGATCTGGACCCTGGCTTCGCCGCTTGAATCAACGCAAGCAGCAAACCTGGTTCGAGGATCCCTCCCCGTTCCCGTTCCCTCGACGTCACCCCACGAAGATCAGGCTGCGCGCCTCACGGCACCATCGTGGACCAGGCGCCCGTGTCGCCGGACTCGAAGCCGTCCTCGAAGGGCAAGATGCCCAGCCTCTTCGCCGAAGATCTCGTACTCCCCATCAACCAGCCCGCCGGTGTTGTCGCTCGCCCGTGCCAGACCACCAGGTACTGGCCGGCGGCGCCGATGGAGGCGACCGTGGGGAGACTGCGGCGTTGTAGGACGCATCACCCGTGCCGCCCATTTCGCTGATCCGGAAGTCGTTGGCGCCGCAGCTCATCCCGGTCGCGGCGTCGAGCCGCTGCCCGAAAATCTCATTTTCGCCCTGGACCAGGCCGCCGACATTGTCGTCGCCCTCCCAGACCACCAGGTACTCATTTGCGCCGACGTCGTAGGCGACGGCAGGGTTCCGCGCTGCGTAGTCAGGATCGCCGATGCCACCCATGTCCGATGATCCGGAAGTCGTTGGCTCCGATCTCGGCTGCCATCGGCGATTGAGGCGCTGCCCGAAGACCTCCATTTCGTTATCGACAAGGCCGCCGATGTTGTCATCACCTCGCCAGACCATCAGGTACTGGTTGTCGCCGCTGTTGAATGCAATCGCGGGATTGTCCCCGAGGTAGGAGGGAGCCCCGGTGCCGCCCATGTCGCTGATCACGGAAGTCCTTGGCGCCGACCGCGATCCCTGTCGCGGCGTCCAGACGCTGGCCGAAGATCTCGTACTCGTTGTCGACGAGTCCGCCGACGTCGTCGTCGCCGTACCACACCACGAGGTACTCGTCGTCACTGCCGTTGTATGCAGCAGCGGGCGAGTGCGCATCGAAGTTGGGATCGCCGGTGCCACCCATGCCGCTGATCCGAAAGTCGTTGGTACCGATCTCGGCACCGGTGGCGGCGTCGATCCGCTGGCCGAAAATCTCGTACTCCTCGTCGACAAAAAGGTAGCTGTTGGTGTCGCCGTTCCACACGACGAGATACTGGTTGTCGACGCTGTTGTAGGCGACCGCTGGCGTGCCCGCGCTAAAGCTCGGATCACCGTCGTCGCCCATGTCGCTGATCCGGAAGTCGTTGGCGCCGACTGCCGCACCGGTGGCGGCGTCAATCCGCTGGCCGAAGATCTCAAACTCACCGCCGACCAGGCCGCCGACGTTGTCGTCGCCCTCCCACACTACCAGGTACTCGTCGTTGGCGCTGCTGTAGGCAACCGCCGCATGCCTCGCCCTCAAAGCTGGTGTTGCCGGTGCCGCCCATGTCCGAGATGCGGAAGTCGTTGGCGCCGAGCTCTGCGCCAGTGGCGGCATCGATCCGTTGGCCGAAGATCTCGAACTCCTCGTCGATCAGGCCGTTGTCGGCCTCGTCGCCGTCCCATACCACCAGGTACTCGTTGTCCGTGCTGCTGAAGGCCACCGCCGGAGAAAAGGCGTTGTAGTAGTAGTTTCCAGTGCCGCCCATGTCGCTGATCCGCAGCTCGTAGCCCCTGATCTCCGGGTCGATGGTCACCGGGTAGGCGGCGCCGGCGAGGGCTGCGCCTTCGACTACGATCACTGTGGCCCCGGCGCTCACCTCGACTGAGGAGGGGAGGATGCCGCCGTTCGCGTCGATGACCGTGGCCGGCCCCAGCCAGACGACGCCGCGTTCGCCGCGCCACTCCCAGCCGCCGTCAGCGGTCCTGAACGCGCCGTCGCAGGCCACCACCCCCTCGAGCACCAGGCCGCCGCCGTCGAGCGGCGGCGGCGCGTGGAGCACGAAGCGCTGCTCGATGCCGCCGGCCCCGAGCGCGTACTCCTCGTCCAGCATCCCGCGCGCGTAGCGGACGATCCCGGCCTCGGCCCGGGTCGGCGTCGCCGGCGCGCCGCCGATCAGCGAGACCTGGGAGGCTGCCGGCCCGACCCGCGTCAGCCGCCAGCTCCAGCTCGGGCTGCCGCTGCGCGGGCTCACCGTCACGCCGTCAGCCGTGAAGGAGGCGCGGTGGCGGGGGTTGCGGAGGCTGAAGCCGCCGTCGACGGCCTCGAGCGTGTTGACCGCCAGGGCCGCGGCGCGCTCCGGCGTCAGGATCGCCGCTCCGCTCCCGGCTGCCCCGGCCGGAGCCGGCTGGGCGGCGAGCGCCGACGCTGCGACGCCCGTGAGAAGGAAGATGACCCACGTGCGGACCTTGGGACGTCTCATCGCTGCACCCCCTCCGCCGGAGCAAGTCTCTTGGTTGAGTGTGCGCAGCGTACCACCACAGGGGCTGGTGTCAACACGAAGAAGCCGCAGCGGCGCCTGAGCTGCTTGCATTCGTGCCACGGCACAGCCGACTCGTCACGGCGAAGAGCTACGCGAAGCCGGAAGCTGGACCTGTCACGGCGAAGATCGCAGACCGAAGCCGGATCCGCGCCCGTTTCCGCGTCGGGAAGCCCCTTGGCCGGCGAGCGCCGTTAACCCTCGAGCCGAACGCCGGAGCCGGTCTGACGGTGGACCCACCACACGACGAGGGCCATCAGCCCGTCGATCACGCCCGAGGCCGGCACCGCCCAGGGCAGGGGATCGAGGATTGTGTAGACCAGGAGGAAGAAGAATGCAAAGGACTTGGCGATCAGGATCAGCCGGACGCCGCGGTACTTCGCAAACTCCATGAGGTAGCCGGCGGCGAGCACGATATGAAACGCTCCGGCCTGGCGGCCGAAGAAGGCCGGGTCGATCCGCTCCCAACCGCCGAAGTGAACGGTCCAGTTCGGAGCGAGGATGAACACCACACCGATGATCGCGCTGTGAAGCGCCACCAACGAAATGAGCAGCCACTCGTGACGTTCGGTCAGCCGCATCGCTCTACTCCCACCAGATGTCCGGTTGTTGGGGATCGGTTCGCCGCGACGTTCTGACGCCGAGCCGCTCGAGCTCGGCAAGCACGGCCGCCACGACGGCGGGCACGGTCGCTCGCACGGTCGTGCCGAGGCGGGCGACCGCCTCGATGGTCTCGGGAACCACGCCGATCACGATCAGCTCCTCCGGGGCGCAGTCGGTCAGCTCGGCCGCCATCAGCGCCTCGCGCAGCCCGGGCTGGTGGGGGTGGATGCGGGCCGGCGGCGGCGACGACAGCAGCTGCTCCATGTCGTAGCGGCGGATGGTCCCGGGCGGGCCGTCGGAGTGGACCGTGTCGATGACGATGACCGCGCGAGCATGATCGAGGAAGGGCGAGAAGTCGGCGCCAGCGGTCCCGACGTCGACGAGCTCGACGTGGTCCGGGAACTCGTACTCGGCCTCGAGGACGCGCACGACGAACGGCCCGAGCCCATCATCGGCCATGAGGACGTTGCCCATCCCGAGCACGCGTATCGGCTTGACCACGATCGCCAGCTTCCCGGTGCCTTTCATGAAGTCACGGAAGTCATTCGCTGACAGGCACTTGTCGACATTCCTGCAGGGTCAGAGAAAGGGGCTGGGTTTGCTCGCCCCAGCCCCTCATCACCTATCACCTATCACTTATCACCTATCACGTATCTCACAGCGCCTTGACCGTCGCGATCTCCTTGCCTTCCGGGTCGAGCGTGTGGATCGCGCACGCCAGGCACGGGTCGAAGGAGTGGATCGTGCGCAGCACCTCGAGCGGCCGCTCGGGGTCGGCGATCGGGTTGCCGACCAGCGACGCCTCATAGGGGCCCATCTGACCGTTGCCGTCGCGCGGGCCGGCGTTCCAGGTCGACGGCACGACGCACTGGTAGTTCTTGATCTTGCCGTTGTCGATCACCACCCAGTGCGAGAGCACGCCGCGCGGCGCCTCGTGGAAGCCGAAGCCCTGCCGCTCGCCGGCCGGGTACTCCCACGGGGTGAAGATGTCGGTGTCGCCGGACGCGATGTTTGCGACCAGCAGCTCCCAGTGCTTGAGAGCGAGCTCCGCGAGCACCGCGCAACGGATGGCCCGGGCAGCATGGCGCCCGAGCGTGGAGTGGAGCACGGCCGGGCCGAGGTTGGCGCCGGCGACCGCGCCGGCGGTCGACAGCATCCACTTCGCCCAACGCACGGTCGGCTCGTGACCGCTCGCGAAGCCGACCAGGACCTGGGACAGCGGACCCACCTGCATCGGCTTGCCGTCGAAGCGCGGCGACTTGACCCATGAGTAGCGGCCGTTGTAGTCGTACTCGGAGTATGCCGGGACGGTTTCCTCCTGCCAGGGGTGGCGGCTCCAGTCGCCGTCGTACCAGGAGTGGGCGATCGACTCGGCGACGTTGTCCCGGAAGTAGGGATCGGCAAAGGTCTCGATCTTCCTGAGGGTGCCGAGATCGCCGTTGAGGATGGTGCCACCCGGCAGGTCGAACTGGGTTCCCTTCGTGTCGAGCGGCAGGTCGGGTACCGCCAGGTAGTTGGTGACCCCGGCGCCGTAGCCGAGCCAGGGCGCGTACATGGCGCCGATCGCCGCCACGTCGGGCAGGTAGACCTGCTCGATGAAGGCCTTCACCTGCACCAACAGGTCCTTGATCTGGTAGAGCTTCTGCATATTGAGGGTGGCCTGGTTGTCGAGGTTGATCGCGTTGGCGACGCCGCCGACCGCCAGGTTCTGGATGTTGGGGGTCTTGGAGCCGAGAATCGCCACCACCTGGTTGGCGATCTTCTGGTACTCGAGCGCCTGCAGGTAGTGGTGGACCGCCAGCAGGTTGACGTCCGGGGACAGCTGCATCGCCGGATGGCCCCAGTAGCCGTTGGTGAAGATGCCGAGCTGGCCCTTGGCGACGAAGTCGTTGAGCTTGTCCTTGACCGCCTTCAGCTGCGCCGCGCTGTTGTACGGCCACGGCGACAGCGAGTTGGCGATGGCCGCCGCGCGCACCGGGTCGCCCTTGAGCGCCGACACGACGTCGACCCAATCGAGGGCCGACAGGTGGTAGAAGTGCACGATGTGGTCGTGCAGGCCGTGGGCGGCGATCAGGATGTTGCGGATCAACTGCGCGTTGAGCGGGATCTCGATGTCGAGCGCATTCTCGACCGCGCGCACCGACGCGATGGCGTGCACCGTCGTGCACACCCCGCAGATCCGCTGGGTGAAGATCCACGCGTCGCGCGGGTCGCGACCCTCGAGGATCTTCTCGATGCCGCGCCACATCTGGCCGGAGGACCAGGAGTTCTGAACCTTCCCGCCGTCCACCTCGACATCGATGCGCAGATGGCCCTCGATGCGGGTGATCGGGTCGACAGTGATGATTCTGGCCATATCGGTCCCCCTCCTACTGAGCCGACCTGGCGGCGGGGACGCCGGCCAGAATCGGGAATCGTTTGACGATGTACACGTAGAGCGCGATCTCGAACGCGATTGCACCGAGCGTGATGATCAGCTCTGGCAGGTTGGGAAAGTAGGTCCAGTTGGGGCCCGGGTTGTAGGCGACCAGGTAGGTGTCGAAGCGGTAGAGCGCTCCGGAGAGCACGAGCAAAATCGACGCCTGGAACATGGTGCTGAACTTCGCGCGGCGCCGCGGGTTGGCGAACATCACGATCGGCGCCGCGAAGGCGGCGATCTCGATCCAGAACATCACGCTGTAGACACCCGACGTGAACATCAGGAGGGTCCTGCCGCTGATGACGAGGTCGGCGAGACGGAGAAGGAGGTAGAGCGCGTTGACCACGATGATCGTGCCCGAGAGCGAGGCCAGCATCTTGGTCTCGCGCTCGCGCTTGAAAGCCGCGCTCGAAACCGCAGCCTCCCAGATCACGACGCCATAGCCCATGCCGACGCAGGAGATCAGGAACAGCAGCGGCAGCCAGCCGGTGTTCCACAGCGGGTGGAGCTTGTGCCCGGCCAGCAGCATGACCGTGCCGAGCGAGGACTGGTGCATGGTCGGCAGCAGCAGGCCGAGGGCGACGATCCAGATCAGGGCCTTATCCATGAACTTCAGGCCCCACTGGCAAAGGCTCTTCAGGAAGCCCGACGAGGTCTGTGCCCAGCGCTCCATGAACGCCGGCGAGAGCTCGATCCAGAGCACGATGACGTAGGCCATGACGCACAGCGCCACCTCGAGCAGCGCCGAGTTCCAGTTGTAGCCGCCGAGGTCCGGCCAGCCGCCGATCGGAATCCGCCAGATGAACCAGGGCCGGCCGACGTCGATGACGATCGCGATCGCCGCCATCGAGTAGCCGAGCGCGCTGGTCAGGATCGCGGGCCGCACCACCGGGTGGTAATGCCCCTTGTTGAGGATGTAGGCGAGGATCGCGATCGCGTAGCCGCCGCAGCCGAGAGCGGTGCCGATGACCACGTCGAAGGCGATCCACAGGCCCCACGGATAGCCGTCGGTGAGGCCCGAGACCGCCCCGATGCCGGCGGCGAAGCGCCAGAGCAGGATGACGAGCCACAGGCCGAGGAAGGCCAGCAGCCACTTGTAGGGCCGGGTGAGGAGGGGGCCTCCAACAGGCTGCGCACCGTGTGCGTGTGCCATCACTCACCTCCCTTCGCGGCCGCGGCCCGGCGGTTACGCCAGAGCACCGCGCCGAGGATGGCGTACAACGCCACCGGCGCGATGAAGCCCTTGTAGATACCGTGCTGGACCTTCTGGGCCAGGGCGCCTGCTGACTCGCCGCCGAGCTCGGGCAGTCCGAGCTTGGCGAAGTCGACCGACGCCAGGTAGAGCACCTGGGTGCCGCCGCCGTCGTGCTCGCCGAAGATCTTCGGGCTGCCCTGCGGCCAGTAGCGCTCCGGGTGCCTGGCGATCCGCTCCTTGGCGTCCGCCATCAGGTCGGTGTAGGTGCCGTAGATCACCGCCGCCTTGGGGCACGCCTGGCAGCAGCCGGGCTGCTTGCCGACCTTGAGCATGTGCAGGCACAGCTCGCACTTGACGATCTTGGGGTTGGCCTTCTCCCACTGGAACTTCGGGATCGTGTAGGGGCAGGCCACCTGGCAGTAGCGGCAGCCGATGCAGCGGCCGGGGTCCCAGGTGATGATGCCGTAGTCGCGCTTCTTGAAGGCGCCGACCATGCAGGCGCGGACGCAGGCTGGGTCGAGGCAGTGCATGCACTGCTGTTTCATGTACGACGCGACGCGGCCGTCGACCTCGTACTTCTTGATGATGTTCTTGGTGTCGCCGGCAAGATCTTCCGGGGGATCGTAGAGGTTGCCCGGGAGATCGTTGGCGGTCTTGCATGCCGTCACGCAGGCGCGGCAGCCGATGCAGCGGGTGGCGTCGTAGAGCATCCCCACGGCATCCGGCGGCGCCTGCGGCCTCTCCGTGGCCTCGGTGGGCGTCGCGCTCACCGCAGCCCCGGCGCCCGCGACGGCAATGCCTTTCAGCAGTGCTCGTCGATCCATGCTCATCGCTCGTCCTCCCCGTCCTTGACGGCGATCTTCTTCGAAGCCATGAGCCCGGCGCCGATCACCGCGCCGGCCACCAGGCCCGCGGCGCCGGCGCCCGCGACGCCCGCGCTCCTGCGATGCTCGGGGAAGATCGGCGGGTGGGCGTCCGGCGGCAGGGTGGCCGCCTCGTGCAGCGGCTTGTGGAAGGCGATGCCCTGCTCGGTGCAGCCGAAGCAGGGGTGGCCGAGGCCGATCGGCCAGCAGTCCGGCACCTCGCCGAAGTGGTTGGTTGAGCAGTTGGCGTGGGTCTCGGGACCCTTGCAGCCGAGCGCGTACAGGCAGTAGCCGAGACGGTGGCCCTCGTCGCCGTACTGGCGGGCGAAGCGGCCGGCGTCGAAGTGGGCGCGGCGCGGGCAGTGCTCGTGGATCGTGCGGCCATAGGCGAACAGCGGCCGGTTCTTGTCGTCGAGCGCCGGCAGCGTGCCCATGGTGGCGAACTGGAGCACGGTGCCCAGGAAGTTGTACGGGTTGGCCGGGCAGCCGGGGATGGTGACGACCGTGGTGCCGGTGAGGATGTCCTTGGCGCCGACTGCGCCGGTCGGGTTGGGGTCGGCAGACGGAATGCCGCCCCACGAGGCGCACGACCCGATCGCGACGACCGCGGCCGCCTTGCTGGCGACGTCGTTCAGGATGTCGATCGCGGTGCGGCCGCCGATCTGGCAGTAGATGCCGCCGTCCTTGGTCGGGATCGCGCCCTCGACGACGCACACGTACTTGCCGGCGTGCTGCTCCATCGCCTGGTGGAGTGCCTCCTCGATCTGGTAGCCGGCGGCGGCGAACAGCGTCTCGTGGTAGTCCACGGACACCAGGTCGAGGATGAGCTCACCGATGTCGGGGTGCGAGGTGCGCAGCAGCGACTCCGTGCAGCCCGTGCACTCCTGGAAGTGGAGCCAGATCACGGACGGCTTGAGCCCAGCCTCTGCGGCCTCTGCCCACCTCCTTCCGACCGAGGCCGGCAGGCCGACGGTGGCGGCGGCGATCATGCAGACCTTCAGGAAGTCTCTCCGATCGACGCCATCGGCTGGCGGATCGGCAAGACCACGCAACGGGCGTTCCATGCGACCCATGGCGATCTCCTCTCTCGTACACCCTGGCGGGCGGTGTGAAGATGCTGGGAGGGAGGATAGGGGGCAGTCCGCGCGATGTCAACGCAGTAGATCAGGAGTATTACCGGCTCTCATGATGTATTACTGGCTGAGACGAAGTATCAGCTGGAGGCGTTCGCCGACAGCGCGGACCGGAGCTCCGCCGCGACCACGGCGACGGCCGTCGCGACGGCTGCCGACAGACCGACGCCGGTGCGGACCTCGGCGGGCTCGATGCCCCAGAGCCGAAAACGAACGCCGCGCATCTCCGGGAAGGCGTGCACGATCCAGCGCAGGCACTCGGGAATGCTGAGGTGGTGGAGGGACGCGGTCGTCTGCGGAAGCGACAGGATGGTGTCGTGGTCCAGGCAGTGGATGGCGCCGGGCGGCGCGCCGGCGCGCACGGCATCGATGATCCAGACCTCGGGTTCGCCGCGCCACCAGCTGGGCAAGGTCAGGACGTCGGTCCCGCCGTCCTCGATCCGGACTCCCGCGGGCGGAGGCTGATCAGCGAGGACGCGCACGACCGCGGGACCGGCGCCGTCGTCGCCGACCAGGGGGTTGCCGAAGGCGATGACGAGGACTCGGCCGCTCATGCCAGGAGCTCCCTCGGCGGCTCGCGCGACAACGGACAGCTCGGCGTAAACCTGGCGTCGGTCGCGCTCTGCCCTGTGGCGAACCGGGGTTCGAGTGGAGCATCGGGCGCGGGCGCGGAAGCGGGCACGGGTGAGGCCAGGGGCCCCCACTCTGCCCGGAAGCGGTGAGCGGTCACGCGGGATGCCCGCACGGCTCGTCCGTATGCTCAGTCGATGCGCACGACGTGCACCGAGCACGAGATGCACGGGTCGTAGGCGCGCGCGATCATCTCGAGGTCGAGCCGCAGCTGGGAATCGGTGACGCCGCCGGCCGCCAGCAGGCGCTCGGTGGCATGGCGCAGGTCGCGCTCGGTATTGGCCAGGTTCTGGGCGGTCGGCGTGATCACGTTGGCGGCGACCACCAGGCCGGCATCGTCGATCTCGTACTCGTGGAACAGGGTGCCGCGGGGGACCTCGGTCGCGCTCACGCCGCGGCCGGCACGGACGGTGTACTCGGCCTGCTCGCGCGCAACCTCGTCCATGCCGAGCAGCTCGTCGCACGCCTCGACGCCGGCTTCCAGGCCGAACACGATCTCGATGAGCTGCGCCCAGTTGTTGTAGAGCACGTTGTCCACGACGCCGTTCGGCAGCAGGATCTGGAAGGCCTCACGGGCACGGCCCTCCAGGCGGCCGCCCCATAGCGCCAGACGCGCCAGGGAGCCGACCTGGTAGGTCGAGCCGGAGGCCAGCGCGGAGTGCTTGGCGTGCGAGTGCTCGACGGTGAACTCACGGACGATGTCCTGGTAGTTGGCAACCGGCACTTCCTCGCCGGTCGAAGTGCAGATCGAGTTTCCCCGGAACCGATAACGGTCGTCGTAGGGACGCAGCGCCACGAACACGGTCGGCCGGGCGGCGAAGTCCGGGACCGGAATGGTGGCCGCGAGCCGCACGAACGACATCGCGACGTCGATCCCGGCCGCGAGGTCGCCGCGCAGGCGCTCGAGGTCGCGGTGCGACGGCACCTTGCCGAAACCGCCGACCAGAGTGTTGATCGGGTGCACGGCGCGGCCGCCGATCAGGGCCTGGACCTTGTTCCCGAGCTGCTTCAGGCGCAGTGCGGCCGCGACCTCGTCCGGGTACTTGGCGGCCATGGTCATCACCGAGTCGAAGCCGAGGAAGTCGGGCAGGGCCAGCGCGAAGACATGGAGCGCGTGCGACTCGATGGCCGCGCCCTGCAACATCAGACCGCGCAGCGTGTGGACGCGCGGGCTCTGGGGGATGCCGAGGGCCGACTCGAGGGCTTGGAGCGCGGTCACCGTGTGGTTGGCGGAGCAGATCGCGCACACCCGGGTGATGATCCCCTGGACCTCGAGGAAGTGTTTGCCGACGAGCAGCGCCTCGTAGTAGCGGCTGCCCTCGTGGATGTCCATGTTGACCTCGGACACGGTCTGGTCGACGACCTTGACGAAGATGCCGCCGTGGCCCTCGACCCGTCCGAGATGGGGGATTGAAATCGTCCTAGTGGTCATCATGGTGGGCCTCGCTGCGCAGCCCGTAGGTCATCCACACGGGCGCCGAGAAGTTGCTCATCCGGGTCGCGATCTCGCGCCACGTGATGCCGCGGGCGGAGAACATCTGGACGTTGGCGTCGTAGTTGGGCTCCTCGACCGGACCGCGGCAACCGGCGCACGCGACCCCGTGCGACGGGCAGCGGGCGCCGCAGCCGCCGCGGGTCATTGCGCCGCAGCAGACGTCGTCGAAGTAGATGACGCGGCACAGGTTCTCGCTCGTCTTGCACTCGAAGCAGACCGGGACCGCCGGCAGCTCGGGCACGGTGCCGGCGAGCAGCGAGTCGACGAGGTGGAGGAACTCGTGGCGCTCGATCGGGCAGCCGGGGAGACGGTACTCGACGGGCACGAAGTCGGTCGCGGGGCGGGCCTCGACCGTGTCGAGGAAGTCGACAGCCCCGCTGTAGACCTCGCGCTCGAGGACCTCGCGCGGCAGGTCGTTGCGCATCGCCGGCAGACCGCCCCAGACCGCGCAGGTGCCGAGCGCGACCAGGAACGAGGTCCGCGCCCGCACCTGGCGGAGGGTCTCGAGGTCGCGCTCCGTGGCGACCACCCCCTCGACGAATGCGATGTCCAGCCGGCAGGTGTGGTCGTTGCCGGACTTGGCCATCACCCAGTCGACGATGTCGATCCGGCCGGCGAGCCGCAGCAGCTCGTCCTCGCAGTTCAGAATCTGCAGCTGATCGCCAGCGCAGCTGGTCAGACCGAAGATTCCCACTTTGGGTCGTGTTGGATTCGTCATGATTTCATCCCTTCAAAGTCCCGGGATGCGGATTGTCGGTTCCGGGGCTCGACTCTTCTCCACCGAGTACACGCTTCGTGCCGAGAATCAGCATCTGCCGCCGACAATCCGCAGCCCGGGATCATGTGTAGATCAGCTCCGGCAGGTTGAGGGCGTCCCAGTACGAGAACACGGGTCCGTGCAGGCAGGTGAAGGTGTAGCCGACGGCGCAGTGCCCGCACTTGCCGACGCCGCACTCCATCCGCCGCTCGAGGCTGAGGAAGATCCGGTCCTTGCCGAAACCGGCGGCGACCAGCCGCTCGAGCAGGAACTGGTAGAACACGGGCGGCCCGCAGGCGACCGCGAAGGTGCGCGGGACGTCCACGTGGAGGCTGTCGACGAGCTCGGTGACGACGCCGACCTTCCCGTCCCACGGCTGGCCGGCCGTGGCGTCCACAGTCAGCGTGATCTCGGCGTCGCCGCGACGCGACATCGACGTCAGCTCGTTGCGGAACAGCACCTGGTCGGGGGTGCGGGAGCCGTAGACGAGCATGACCCGTCCGAAGCGGTGGCGCAGGTCGATGAGGTACTGGAGCAGGCCGCGCAGCGGCACCATGCCGAGCCCGCCGGCCACCAGCAGGAGGTCGTGGCCCGCGAACTGGTCGACCGGGAAGCCGTTGCCGAGGGGGCCGCGAACGCCGACCAGGTCGCCCTCGCGGACGTGGTCGAACAGGTAGTTGGTGAAGGTCCCGGCGCGCCGGATGCAGAGCTGGAAGGCACCCCGGCGAGTGGGGGAGGAGGGCAGGGAGAAGGGCGCCTCGCCGACGCCCAGGATCGACAGCTGGACGAACTGGCCCGGGTTGTACTGGAAGCGCTCGGCGAGATCGGGCGCCTCGAACCGGAGGTCGAACAGGCGCGTGTCCGCGATCTCCTCGGAGATCCGCATGATGCGGGCCGGCGCCGGTTGGTAGGGGTTGGCGCTGGTCAGGGTGACGCGAGTGGCACCGCGGTGCGTCCTCGCCCTGGCAAGATCGGGACTCATAGGTCACCTCGCACGTGGCCGAAGACCTCGACGACGTTGATTCCGGTCGGACAGTTTTCGATGCAGCGGCCGCAGCCGACGCAGGACGGCACGCCGAACTCGCGAACGAAGGCTTCCTGCTTGTGGTAGTAGCGATTGCGCACCCGATCGGCGCGGTCGGCGCGGAAGTTGTGGCCGCCCGCGACCACCGCATAGTCGCGGAACAGGCACGAGTCCCAGAGCCGGACCCGCTGGCCGACCCCCTGAGGGACGAGCTCGTCGACGACGTTGAAGCAGGAGCAGGTCGGGCACACCATCGAGCACGAGCCGCAGCACAGGCAGCGCGCCCCGATCTCGCGCCAGACCGGGTCCTCGCGCTTGAGCTCCAGCACGTAGGGCAGGTCGGTGACGTCGAGCGACAGCTTGAAGGCCTTGCGACGGGCGCCCAGCCGGTCCATGTACTCGCGCGTGTCCTGGCGGGTCGCGGGCTCGAACAGTTGGGGGTTGGCGCGGACCACGTCGTCGCCGAGGGAGGAGCCGACCGAGACCAGCATCCGGCCCTCGAGCGGGGTGAGGAAGAGGTCGAAACCGTCGTCCGCGGTCGAGGTGTCGAGCGAGGCGCAGAAGCAGCGCTCGTCGGGCCAGCAGCCGTAGCCGACCACCATCAGGCTCTTGCGGTTCTCGAGGTAGTAGCTGTCCTGGAAGTTGGAGAGGTGGAGCAGGTCGAGGATCCGGAGCGCGTGGATGTCGCAGGCGTGGGCGCCGAAGAAGACCTGCGGACCGTGGCGCCCCTCCCCGGGGTCCTCGGGGATCTCGCCCAGCTTGCCGGTGAGCATCGTGAAGCGCGGCTTCAGCAGCAGCTTCTTGAAGGGCAGGATGGTCCGCAGGGCGTCCGGCCGGGCGCGGCGGACGTCGTCGATGACCTCGAGGTCGAAAACCCCAGGTGCGCGTTCGACCGGCGCCCACAGGGTCCCCCAGGCCTTCAGCGACTCGATGAACTCGGGTAGGAGGTGATCGGAGAGGCGAAGGGTCTGCATTTCCTCACTCCTGCGGGATATCGTGAAACTTTTCACATATCCCGTCGACACACTATGCACCATGAATTCGGGAAATGCAAGGGGCTACCCGTGGAGTCGCCGGCTGCGCACCCGGTCGTAGTGCGCCGTCCAGTCCTCGAGCCGCGCGGCGGGCGGGCAGCTGGCCGCGAGCGCGGTCACGCCGGCGATGAAAGCCAGCACGGTCAGCCCGACCAGCCAGGACGGGACGGCCTCGCCGACGTGGAGCCTCGACAGGAGAGTCGCGAGGGAGTCGGCGCCGGTCGGGTGGATGTACAGCTTCACCAGCCACACCGCGGCCAGGAAGTAGACCAGCAGGAGGTAGTTCCGCCGCAGCCGGAAGCGGATGGCGAGCATCCACGAGATCAGCAAGTGGCTGTGGCGGAGGTCGGCGGCGAGCAGCCGTCGCCAGTCCGGGATGGCGCTGCGGCCGGGGTGGAGCAGCTCGGCGAAGAACCCGCTCTCGAGCAGGTGGACGCGCCACTTGCAGTGGTGGAGGCGGCGGTAGCGGCGGCCCTCGATCATGATCGAGAAGGCCATCAGTGCGAGGCCGAGCAGCAAGGTGTAGTGGGGCACGTCGGCGTTGCCCAGCGTGAACGTGCTGAGCGCGGTGACGAGGATGACCGCCCAGTTGGTGGTGACGTCCAGGCGCTGCCGCCACACGGTCAGGCGGTTCATCTCGCCCCGGTAAAGATGGGTCATGCCGGTGACGAAGGTCGTCGAGCCGAGAGCCTCGTCAGGCCCCGTTTCGTGGCTGATCATCGGTCGAGACTCTACCACGGCCCGCCGCGGCCGGGTCGAGGGCGGCGAGGGTCCCTGGCGGCGCAGGCCAGGCGTGCGGGCTTGCGGCCTCCGGCCGGCGGCGCTAGCGTAGCCGGGCGCGAGGTGGTCCGTGCTCTGCGACGACAATGACCTGCGGCGCCACTGGCGCCTCGATCCCGGGGTCGACTTCCTCAACCACGGGTCGTTCGGCGCCTGCCCGGCGCCGGTGCTCGAGCTCCAGCGGCAGCTGCGGGAGCGGATGGAGCGGCAGCCGGTGCAGTTCCTGGCGCGCGAGCTCGAACCGCTCCTCGACGAGGCCCGGGGGCAGCTGGCGGCCTTCGTGGGTGCGGCGGCGGAGGATCTGGCATGGGTGAGCAACGCGACCACGGGCGTCAACGCGGTCCTGCAATCGCTGCCGTTCTCTCCGGGTGACGAGCTGCTGACCACCGACCACGAGTACAACGCCTGCCATAACGCGCTCGAGTTCGCGGCCCGGCGCGCCGGCGCCGCGGTCGTGGTGGTGCCGGTGCCGTTTCCGATCGGCTCCCCGGACGAGGTCGTCGAGGCGGTGCTCTCGAGGGTGACGGCACGAACCCGGGTCGCGCTCCTTGACCATGTGACCAGCCCAACCGGCCTCGTGCTGCCGGTCGAACGGCTCGTGCGCGAGCTCGCCGGGCGCGGCGTCGACACCCTGGTCGACGGCGCCCATTCGCCGGGCATGCTCGACCTGTCACTCGACGACCTCGGCGCCGCCTATTTCGTGGGCAACTGCCACAAGTGGGTGTGCGCGCCCAAGGGTGCCGCCTTCCTCCACGTGCGGCGGGACCTGCGCGAGCGGGTGCGGCCGGCCGTGATCAGCCACGGGGCGAACTCGACGCGCGCCGACCGGTCGCGCTTTCACCTCGAGTTTGACTGGGTCGGCACCGACGACCCGACCGCGGTGCTCTGCGTGCCGGAGGCGATCCGCTTCATGGGCGGCCTGCTGGCGGGTGGCTGGCAGGAGCTGCGCCGGCGCAACCGCCAGCTTGCCCTGCAGGCGCGTGACGAGCTCTGCCGCGGGCTCGGCCTCGAGCCGCCGTGTCCGGACGCGATGATCGGCTCGATGGCTGCGCTGCCGCTGCCGCCCGGTCCGGCCGGTGCAACGGCTTCGGCCCTGTACACCGACGAACTCCAGTCGGCGTTGCTCAGACGCTTCCGCATCGAGGTGCCGATCATCCCGTGGCCGGCACCGCCCAGCCGCCTGGTCCGGGTTTCGGCGCAGATCTACAACCGGCCCGAGCAGTACCGGCGACTGGTGGGCGCGTTGGCCGAGCTGCTGGCCGAGCGCGAGCTGCACCGCTAGGAGTTCGTATCGCATTGGCCTTTTGGCGGACGTGGTTGACCCAAGCGTTGTCACACGGCCACTGCGGTACGGACCCCTTCTGGCTCCGCGATGACCTTACCATCTGGTCCGGGTCCCACGGCCGATAGTGGTTGCTCGACATGCCTCATTGTGGCGCGACAGTGTATCGAATCAAGACATCAATCCTGAGAAGCAACTTCCCATCGCCAGGATGCGCGCAGCGCATCCCGAGGAGCGTGTGGGGCAGAGGCCAACAACAAGAACCACATCAGGAGCGCGCACAGGGGCCTATGCCCTACACGCTCCCAGCCCCGGGCTTCAGTCGCTGGCGGCTCGCGATGTGCGGTGCCGCGCCCAGTCGATCCCGAGCTTGCGCATGCGGCCGCGCAGCGTGTGGGGGTTGATCTCGAGCAGTCGCGCGGCCCCGCGCGCGCCCTCGATCCGGCCGCCGGCGGCCGCGAGAGCAGTCTCGATGTGCCGGCGCGCGACCTCGTCGAGCGAGGGCAGCGGGCTCGGATCGGCGACCGGAGCCGGCCCGTTGTCGCGGCGAGCCGGGGGTACCGGACCGTGCATCAGCCCGAGGGCGCGGCCGATCTCCAGGCGCTCCCCGTTGCCGAGGATCGCGGCCCGGTCGATCACCGTCGCCAGCTCGCGGATGTTCCCGGGCCACGGGTAGGAGCAGAGCAGGTCGATGTCACGCCGTGTCGGCGCGGTGTACGGGAGGCCGAGGCGCCGCGATGCCCGGTCGGCAAAGTGTGTGGCCAGGGCCGGCATGTCCTGGAGCCGGTGGCGGAGGGCCGGCAATTCGATGGGGAACACCGCGAGGCGGTACCAGAGGTCCTCCCGGAAGCGGCCCTCGGCGACCAGCGCGCGCAGGTCGCGGTGCGTCGCGGCCACCACCCGGACGTCGACGCGCTGGGCCTGCTGGCCGCCGACCCGCTCGAAGGTCCCGTCCTGGAGGACCCGGAGCAGGCGGACCTGCGCGGCGAGGAACAGCTCCGCGATCTCGTCCAGAAACAGCGTGCCGCTGTCCGAGCGCTCGAACCAGCCCTGGCGGCGTTGGGTGGCGCCGGTGAAGCTGCCGCGCTCGTGCCCGAACAGCTCGGAGTCCACGAGCTCGGTCGGGATGGCGCCGCAGTTGACGCGGAGGAAGGGACCGCCGGCCCGCTTCGATCGGCTGTGGATCGCGCGCGCGACGACCTCCTTCCCGGAGCCGGTCTCGCCGAAGATCAGCACCGGCACGTCCGACTGGCTGACCTGGGCAACGCACTCCATGACCTCGCGCAGCCCGGACTCCGCGCCGACGATCGTCTCGGCGCCATCGGGCTGGCCGAGTCGGGTGAGCAGCGACTGGCGGTCGGCGCGGGCGGCCTCGTACTCGGTTCGGATCTGGCTCAGGCGGCAGTGGCTCTCGAGCATGGTGGCGAGCGGCTCGAGCAACGACTCGGCGGCGACAGCGTGGCTGGGGTCGAAGCGGTGGCCGGCGGCCTCGGCCAGCAGCAGCACGCCGAGCGGTCCGTCGGATGCGATGAGCGGGCCGGCCAGCACGGTGCTGCGCACACCGGGCGGGATCGCCAGCTCGAGCGCGTCCCTGCCGGCCGCGCGCTGGAGGAGGTGAACGCCGCCCTCGCGGCACCGCGCCAGCAGCCGCTCCAGGAGCTGGCGGGAGAGGACCTCGACGGCGTTGCGGGGCGGCGAAAGGGGCTTCGCAGCTGCCACGGCCACGGTCTCCAGGCAGCCGCGCCGCAGGTCGATGCGGCGCACGATCACGAGCTCGGCGGGAACGGCGGAGGCGAGGACCGGGAGGAGGTTGGCAACGACCTCGGAGAGGTTGCGGTGACGGCCGACGAGCCGCCAGGCGGCGAAGAGCAGCTGGTTCGGGTCCGCCACGGCCAGGATTCTAGCAGATTTCACGGATCAGCTGGCGAATACGACGGAATTTTCCAGCGTATTTGACAGAAAGCGGGCGAAACGGCCGGTGGCAGCGGGGCAGACGATCTCCAACCTGCTGGGCCTCAACGACCTGGCAACCCTGGCACGGTTCTTGGAATCCAGTGGGAGCAGTTCGAGGCCGGAAGTCGGCACACGGGTTGGCGGCGCCGGCGCCAGGGTGGCGGCACGACCAGCCAACCCGAGACGCGGAGCGGGGCGGAGTTGGCGTGACGACGATCGCGCTCGCGGACCGGAGCTACGAGGTCGACGGGGAGGGCTTCCTGGTCGATCCGGGGGCTTGGGACGAGGGCTTCGCGCAGCACATGGCACCCGCCGTCGGCATCCGGGGAGCGCTCACCGGAGAGCACTGGGACGTCCTGCACGCCATTCGCAAGAGCTACCAGGAGACCGGCCGGTGCCCGCTCGTGTACCAGGCTTGCTGCATGACCGGGATCGACGTCGCCGGCCTGAAACGGCTGTTCCCGGCGGGCTACCTGCGGGGCGCCTGCCGGCTGGCCGGGCTCACCTATGACGAGGGCTACCGGGGCACTGCGATCGACCGCGGCAGCCTTCCCGACTCGACCGCGGCCCTTGGCGACAAGGTGTACCGCGTCGACGTGCGCGGCTTCCTGATCGATCCCTACGACTGGGACGAGGGCTACGCCCAGCACAAGGCGCTCGAGATCAAGATGGCGGGCGGGCTCACCGAGCGGCACTGGCAGATCATCCGGTTCCTGCGCGAGGCCTTCGAGCGGGAGCAGGACGCTCCGGATGTCCACGCGACCTGCGAGGCGAATCACCTCGACGTTGAGGAGCTCGAGCGCCTGTTTCCAGACGGCTATCACCGCGGCGCCCTGAAGGTCGCGGGTCTGAGGGTGAGGTAGCGCGATGCGGACAGTGCTGACGTCCTGCCCGTTCTGCGGATGCGGCTGTGGGCTCTACGTGCACGCGCGCGACGGGATCCCGGTCGGCGTCGCCGCGAGCCAGCACCACCCCGTGTCGCAGGGTCGACTGTGCGCGCGCGGCTGGTCGGCGCATGCCGCTGCCGCCTGGGGGCCCCGGCTGACCCGGCCCCTGCTGCGCCGGGACGGCGAGCTGCGCGCGGCCGAGTGGGGCGAGGTCCTCGATACGGCGGCCCGCGGGCTCGCCGGCCTGAGGAGCGGCGGCCGATCGATCGGCGTGATCGCATCGCCACGGCTGACCAACGAGGAGAGCTACCTCGCGGTGCGCCTGGCCAGAGGCGCCCTCGGCACTCCGCACATCGACGCGCCGCTGCGGGCCGAATTCGCGCCGGCGCTCGCCGGCATCGCCGAGGTCACCGGGGTGGCGAGCAGCAGGGGCACGCTCCAGGATGTCGAGGCGAGCGACGCCATCCTGCTCGTGGAGGGCGATCTTGCCGCGTCGCATCCGCGCGCGGCCTCGGCCGTCACCCGCGCGGTGGCTGCGGGCGCCAGGTTGGTCTGCTGCGGGCCCGCGGCGACCCAGATGTCGCGGCTCGCAACGCTGAGCTTCACGTGGCGGCCAGGGGCCGAGGCCGACAGCCTGGCGCCGCTGATTGCGGCCGCCCTGGCGGCCGGCGCGGGGGAGCGCGGGGCCGGACAGCTCGCCGCAGGACTCGACGCGCTGCGTGCCAGCCTTGCCGCGTTCGCGGTCGGGGACCAGGCGCGGGAGGCGGCGCGGTGGCTCGTCGAGGCGGCGCGGCCGAGCGTGGTCGTGGCGCCGTTCGCCGCCGCGCCGGCCGCGGTGCGGCGGGTAACGGTGGCTGCGGCCAACCTCGCCGCGCTGTGCGGCGGGCTCGGCCGTCCCGGCTCGGCGCTGCTCGTGCTGCCGACCCGCAGCAATGCGCGGGGCTCTCTCGAGATGGGGGTGACACCGGAGGGTCTGGCCGGCGGCCGGCCTCTCGATGATGGCGGGCTGCGCGACCGGCTGGCAGCCGCCTGGGGAACTGCGGTGACCGTCGATCGCGGCGTCGACGCGGCCGACATGGTCGGTCAGACGTCCGGGCTGATCATTGTCGGCGATGCCCTGGCCGGCGGCGTGCCGCCCGTCGGCCCAGCCGGGGAGGCGCTGTCCGGCAGCGAGCTCGTCGTGGTCCTCGATGCGTTCGCGTCGCCGGCGCTCGATGCCGCCGACGTCGTGCTGCCGGTGGCCGCCGCCATCGAGTCCTCGGGCACGGTGACCGGCGCCGACGGTTGGCTCCGGCGGGTGCGCCCCTGCGGCGATCCTCCCGGTGAGGCGCGCGGAGCGTGGTGGGTGCTCGCTGAGCTCGGACGGCGGCTCGGCCTCGGCGGCGGGCCGGACTCGCCCGATCAGGTCCTCGAGGAGATCGCGGACGTCGTGCCGGGCTATCGGGGGATCGATCGCGGGGCCCTCGACACCGGCTGGGGGGTGCTGCTGCCGGCGCCCTCGGTCGATCGCGCGGCGCTGCAGCCGTTGCCAGCGCCGGCGCCGCCGTCTGACGACCGGATCGTGATGCTCGATGGCGTCTACGACTGGGGGAGCGACCCGCTGGTCGAGCACGCGCCGATCCTGTGCCGGGACGAGCGCTCGCGGCGCAAGCTTTTCCCGCGCGGCCAGGTGGCGATGGCCCCGGGCGATGCCGAGGCGCTCGGCGTGCGCCAGGGCTGGCTGGTCAAGCTGGTGTCGAACCACGGCGAGGCGGTGCTGCCGGTCGTGCTGCGGCGCGAGCTCGCGCCGGGACGGCTGAGCGTTCCCTTCGCCTTCCGCTACTTGATGGCCGATGTGCTGGCCGGGATGCCGTCGGCGTCTGTGAGGGTGGAGCGTGTCTGACCAGGATTCAGCTCGCGGCGGCTCAGCGGGCCCTCGCGGCGCCTACGCCATCGAGCGCTCGCGCATCGACGACTGGGTGTCGACCGTGCTCGCGCTGGGCGAGGTCATCGCCCCGACGGCGGGGCATGGCGGGGACGTGCTCTACGCACCGGTCGAAACCCCGGACCAGGTGCTGTGGGAGTTCGACAACTCGCTGCACCCGCCAAAGGAGGTTCTGCTGCCGCAGACCGACCCGCTGTTCGAGATCCATGGCGAACGGTCCGGCTGGCAGGTCGCGGCGGTGCGGCCGCGCGAGCCGAGGATCCTGCTCAACGCGCGTTCCTGCGACGCGTCCGGGATCCGCTTCCTGCGCGGGGTGCACGAGGAGGACCTCCGGGACTCCGCCTACCTGCGGCGCGATGCCGACCTCACGGTGGTCAGCCTGAGCTGTCCGCGGCCGTGCTCCCAGGGCTTCTGCATCTGCTGCGACGCGGGTCCCTTCCTGGATGACGGCTTTGATGTCCAGCTCACCGACCTCGGAGAGGTGCTGCTGGCGGAGGTTGGGAGCGCGAAGGGCGAGGCACTGGTGCGGACGAGTGACGGTCTGTTCCGGCCGGCGAGCGAGCAGGAGCTGTCGCGGCGCCGCATGCTCGAGGTGGTGGCAATTGACAGCTTCGGCGAGAGCACCTGCCACTTCGGGTCGGCGATGCGCCGGATCTCGACCGGGCGAGTGGTCGAGGCGCTGTGGGACACCATGTCCGACTGGTGCTTCGAGTGCGGCGCCTGCACGCTGCGTCTGCCCGACCTGCTACTGCTTCTCGATCAAGGACCGGCAGAGCGGCGGAGGATGGCAGCGCTGCCGGATGTGGGACTCCTGCCAGTACGGCGCGTTCACGCTCGAAGCCTCGGGCCACAACCCGCGGCCGCACCGCAAGGACCGGGTGAAGCGGCGCTTCTACCACAAGGTGAGCGCCCAGTACTATCTGCGGGACGGAACGGTCGGCTGCGTCGGCTGCGGGCGCTGCGTGACGGTGTGCCTCGGGACCACCGACATGCCGGCGGTCGTCACCGCCATCCGGAAGGGGGTCTGGAATGGATGACCTCTACCTGCCCAGGCTTGCCCGGATCGCCGAGGTCCGGGACGAGACCCCGGACACCCGGACCTTCGTGCTGCAGCTGCGTGACGGCTCGGTGGCGGACACCCTGCCGTTCGTGCCCGGCCAGTTCCTCGAGCTGTCGGTGTTCGGCTGCGGCGAAGCGCCGTTTTGCATCGCATCGAGCCCGACGCGGCCGCAGGCGCTCGAGGTCACGGTGCGGCGAACCGGCCAGCTCACCGACGCGCTGCACACCCTGGGCCCGGGCGACGAGATCGGCCTCCGCGGTCCGTGTGGAAACGGGTTCGACGTGGCGGCGGCGCGCGGCAAGGACCTGGTGTTCGTCGCCGGCGGCATCGGCCTGCCGCCGCTGCGCGGCCTGATCTGGAACGTCCTCGACGAGCGGGAGAGCTTCGGCCGGGTGACCGTGCTGTACGGGGCCCGCACGCCGAGCGACCTCGTCTACAAGGACGAGCTTGCGCACTGGGGGCGGCGCGACGATCTCGATCTGCTGGTGACCGTCGACCGCGCCGAGCCGGGCTGGGAGGGGAACGTCGGCATGGTCCCCATCCTGTTCGACATGACCGAGCTGCGGCCCGCAAGCTCGCTGGTCTACGTCTGCGGCCCGCCGATCATGATCCAGTTCGTCGTCCAGGACCTGCTGATGCGCGGCTTCGGCGAGGACGCGGTGATCTCGACGCTGGAGCGGATGATGCAGTGCGGCGTTGGCAAGTGCAATCACTGCGCGATCGGCCACCGCTACATCTGCCGGGACGGCCCGGTGTTCTCGTACCGGCAGATCCGGGAGATGGTGGAGTGAGCCTGGAGCGGGCCCTGTCGTCGGCCCTCGCGGGCCGGGTGGCGCTGGTCGGGATCGGAAACCGCCTGCGCGGCGACGACGGCGTGGGCAGCGCGCTGGCGGGGCGGCTCGCGGACGCCGGTGTGCCGCGGGTCTTCGACGGCCAGGAGCTTCCGGAGGACATGGTGGCCCGGGTAGCGGCGACATCGCCCGACACCGTGCTGCTGGTGGACGCGGTGGATCTGGGAGCTGAGCCGGGGTCGGTCGCGCTGATCGACGGCGACCAGACCATGAGCTACCTGCCGACGACCCACCGCATTCCCTCCGAGCTGCTCATGCAGGTCCTCGAGCGGGCGACCGGAGCCCGCTGTTTGCTGCTCGGGGTGCAGCCGGCCGGCACCGGTTTCGGCCGCGCGATGTCGCCGGAAGTGACGGCGTCGCTCGAGACCCTCGCCGAGCTGCTGGTCGGGGTGCTGGGGGCGGGCCCGACGCCGGGCGCCGCCGTCCCCACGGAGGAGTCATGACGGGGCTGCTGCTCTTGCTGGTGTTGATCCCCGCCGCGGCCGCGGTGGCTGCCGCTTGGTCGACTGCGCGCGTGGTGCGCGCGATCGCAGTCGCCGCGGCCGCGCTGACCGCCGCCGGCGCGGTGTGGGCCGCGACGACGGTCTGGTCGGGTCCCTACCGGGACCTTTTCGGCGAGCTGCCGTGGCTCGCCGGGATCGCGGACAGCCTGGTGTTCGGAGTGCTCCTCGACCCGCTGTCGACGACTCTGCTGCTGGTGGTGACGATCATCGGGTTCCTCACCGTGCTCTACTCGACCGCCTACCTGTCGACGGCCAACCGCGGGCACGCCACCCCGGAGCACGACCAGCCGCGCTACTACTTCTGGCTGCTCGCCTTCCTCGCCAGCATGACGGGCGTGGCGCTCTCTCCCAACTACCTGCAGCTGTTCGTTTTCTGGGAGATGACGACGGTCTGCTCGTACGCACTGATCTCGTTCTACCGGGACCGGGACGGCCTGCGCGCCGGCTTCAAGGCGCTGGTCATGACCGGCGCCGGAGGCATGTTCTTCCTGGTGGCGCTGCTGATCCTGTTCGTCAACACCGGCTCGTTCGACTTTGACGCCGCGGCCCGGCTGCCAGGGCCGCTGCGCGGCTGGTTCGTCGTCCTGCTGATGGTGGCGTCGTGGGCGAAGGCGGCGCAGGTGCCGTTCCACACCTGGCTGCCGGACGCGATGGCGGCGCCGACCCCGATCAGCGCCTACCTGCACGCCGCGGCGATGGTCAAGGCGGGCGTCTTCCTGATGGCCCGGACGGTGGCCGCCGGCTGGGAGGTGCCGCTGCCGGTGGCGCTGGTGCTCGGGGGCATGGCGCTGCTGACGATCTTCGTCGCGCTGTCCTTTTACTTCGTGCAGGATGACCTCAAGCGGCTGCTCGCGTACTCGACGATCGCTCACCTCGGCTACGTCCTGCTCGGCATCGCTCTGGGTGGGCTCGGATCGTCGACGGCTCTGCGCGGCGGCATCCTCCACATCCTGTGCCACGGCTTCGGCAAGGCGACGCTCTTCCTGTGCGCCGGCGCCGTCGCCTATGCCACCGGCTCGCGCAGCATCTCGGCGCTCGGTGGCGTGGCACGGGGCATGCCGCTGACCGCGACCGCCTTCTTCGTCGGCACCGCCGCGGTCACCGGGATCCCGCCGTTCGCGTGCTTCTGGAGCAAGCTGATGATCCTGGCCGGAGCGCTGGAGCTGCCCGGCGCCATCGGCCCGACGCTGGTCGTCGTGCTGTTGGCGGAGTCGCTGATCTCGTTCAGCTGGATGCTGTACGTCGGGCAGAAGGTCTTCTTCGGGGCGACCACACCGGTCGCGATGGTCCACAGCGACCCTCCGCCCGCAATGAGCATTTCGCTGGTGGTGCTGATGCTCGGCTGCCTGGCCGCGCCGGCCGTCGGCCTGGCGCTGCTGTGGAGGTGACGTGATGTCTGCCCAGTTCCTGCTCGGCTGGTGCGTGGCGCTGCTCGGCGTCGGCGCGGCGGCCAGCCTGATCGTGTCGCGGCGACGGGAGCTGGCGGGCTGGGTCGCCTTCGTGGCGGTCGCGATCGCCTGGGTGCCCCTCGGCGGGGTGGTGGTCGAGGGCTTCGCCCGGGGCGTCAAGGAGTTCGATCTGCTTGCGCTGCCGTCGATTGGCGCCCGCCTCGCGGTGGCCGTCGATCCGCTGAGCGCGCTGTTCCTCGCGGTCACGGCCGTGATCGCGCTCGCCGCCGTGCTCTACTCGGTGCGCTACATGACCCACTACCGGGCGGACGGGGTCGCCAAGTTCTACCCGGTGCTGCTGGTCTTTTTCGCCGCCACGATCGGCGTGCTGGTGACCCAGGACCTGCTGTTCTTCCTGGTGTTCTGGGAGCTGATGACGCTGACCTCCTTCTTCCTGGTGGCCTTCGAGCGCGAGAGCCCGGCCAGCCAGCGCGCGGGACTGAAGTACTTCGTCATCACCCATGCGGCGACCCTGTGCATGCTGGCAGCGTTCCTGCTGCTGTGGCGGCAGTCCGGCTCCTTCCACCTCGCGGCGGCCCGCGAGGCGATGGGGGTGATGCTGGTCGAGCGGCCGTTGACCGCACATCTCGTGCTGCTGCTCCTGCTGATCGGATTCGCCACCAAGGCGGGCGTCCTGCCGATGGGCGACTGGCTGCCGGACGCGCACCCGGTGGCGCCCTCGGGCATGAGCGCGGTGCTGTCCGGGGCGCTGGTCAAGCTCGGGATCTACGGCCTGATCCGGGTGTTCTGCGGCCTGCTGCCGGCAGCCTCGAGCTTCGGCTGGGGGGTGGTGATCGCGCTCGCCGGGACCGGGTCTCTGTTGGTCGGGGCGCTCACCGCCCTGCACCAGAACGACAGCAAGCGGCTGCTGGCCTTTTCGACAATCGGCCAGATCGGGTACATCTGCCTCGCTCTCGGCGTCGGCGTCGCCTGCCTCGCCGAGCAGCCGGCGTTGGCGGTGGTCGCCCTGGCGGGCGCGCTGCTCCACGTCGTCAACCACGCCTGCTTCAAGTCCTGCCTGTTCATGGGCGCCGGCGCGGTACTCTTCCGGACCGGCGAGCGCGACATGGACCGGCTCGGTGGGCTCTGGCACCAGATGCCGGCAACCGCCGGCTCGACCACGGTCGGTTCGCTGGCACTCGCCGGCGTGCCGCCGTTCAACGGCTTCGCGAGCAAGTGGCTGATCATCTGTTCGTGCCTGCTGGCCGGCCTCCAGCGGCCGATCTTCATGGTGCTCGGCCTGGTCGCCCTGTTCGCCTCGCTCGCCACACTCGCGTACGTCCTGAAGGTTCTGGGCGCGGTGTTCTTCGGCGCGGCCGAGCGGCGCTTGGTGGTCGGCGAGGTCCCAGTCTCGATGGCCTTGCCGCAGGTCGTCCTTGCCGGGCTGTGCGTGCTCCTGGGGGTTCTGCCCCAGCTCCCGCTGCGGCTCGTGTCCCCGGCGGTGACAGCGGCAGTGCCGGGCGGCATCCCGGCGTCGGGCGACGTGCTCGGCGGGCTGCTGGGGATTTCGATCACGGTCGACGGCGCGACGGTGGCCGGCTGGGCGCCACTGCTCGTGCTGGCGACCGGGATCCTGCTGTCCGCCCTCGTCTGGGGTCTCCAGCGGATGGGCGGAGCGACCGTCCGCGAGGTCCCGGTGTGGAACTGCGGCGAGGAGCACGACAGTGGGATCGTGCGCTACGCGGCGAGCAGCTTCTACCTGCCGTTCAAGCAGGCGATCGCCGGGATCTACCCGCGGCTCTCGCTGCGCGCGCCCCGGTTCCCGTCCCCCGTGCGGCGGACCCTCGAGATGGACAGCTGGTTGTACCTGCCGGTGGCGCGGCTGATGGAACGCGTGTCGCACAGCACGAGTCGCCTGCACGTCGGCGTGCCGCAGGTGTACCTGATGTGGATCGTCCTCGGAGCGATCATCGTGGTCGGCCTGGTCATGGTGGCGGCCGGGTGAGGAGGTTGTGATGGCGGTTGCTGAGGGCGCGATGGCCCGGGTGGTCGACGGCATCACCGACCGGCTTGGGCAGCAGCTCATCGAGGCGTCCCTGTCTCCACCGGACACCCTCCGGCTGGTGATCGACCCGAGTGCGGTGCGCGCTGCCACCGAGCAGCTGGTGCGGGGGCTGGGGGCTCGCTTCCTGATCTCGATCGGCGTTGACCGGCGGCTGCTTGCAGGTGACTTCGGGGTGGTCCACCTGTTCTCGATGGACGCCGACCACCTGTTCGTGGCCCTCGACTGCAGCGCGGAGGCTGACGATCCGCGCATCGACTCGATCACCGGCGTGGTCCCGGGCGCGGCCTGGTCAGAGCGCGAGTTCCGCGACGCGGTGGGTGTCGAGCCGGTCGGTCACCCGGACCCGCGCCGGCTGATGCTCGCCGACGACTGGCCGGAAGGCCTCTATCCGCTGCGCCGCGACGTGCCCTACAACATCGACCCGCCGCCGGCGGAGGGACTGCGTCCAAAGGTGGCCGCGCCGCCAGAGGGAGCGAGCGTGCTCGCCATGGGGCCGTTCTTTCCAGTGCTCGAGGAGCCGGCCTACTTCCGGCTGTTTGTCGAGGGCGAGACGATCGTCGGCTGCGACTACCGGGGCTTCTACAACCACCGCGGCATCGAAAAGCTGGGCGACAGCACCCTCACCTACAACGAGGTCCCGTACCTGGCAGAGCGGATCTGTGGCATCTGCGGCTTCATCCACTCCAGCTGCTACTGCCAGGCGGTGGAGAAGGCGGCCGGGATCGAGGTCCCGCGCCGGGCGCGGTTCCTGCGAACGCTGCTGCTCGAGGTCGAGCGCATCCACTCCCACCTGCTGTGGCTCGGCATCGCCGGCCACATCATTGGATTCGACACCATCCTGATGCAGGCCTGGCGGATCCGGGAGCCGGTGATGTGGCTGGCCGAGGAGATCAGCGGCAACCGCAAGACCTACGGGATGAACACCATCGGCGGCGTCCGCCGCGACGTGCCGGCGGCGCTGATCCCGAAGCTGCTCGCCACCGTCGCCGAGGTGGAACGCGAGCTGACGGCGGTGCGCGACGCGGTGGTGACCGACACGACCGTGCACGCCCGCACCCGCAACGTCGGCCGGCTGGAGACGGCGTGGGCCCGCGAGGTGTGCGTGGTCGGCCCGCCGGCGCGCGCCTCGAGCATCGCCATCGACGCCCGGCTCGACCACCCCTACGCCGCCTACGACGAGATCGTGCCGAAGATCTGCACCGACGAGGGCAGCGACACCTGGGCGCGGGTCGTGGTCCGCCTGAACGAGGCCTTCGAGTCGATCCGGCTGGTCCGGGAGACTCTGGCCGCACATGCCCGACGGCCCGGTGCTGACGGAGGTTACCGAGCCGATCCCGGCGGGCCGGCTCGGCATCTCGGCCGTCGAGGCCCCCCGCGGCGAGGCGGTGCACGCGGTGCTCACCGGCGAGGACAACCGCCCGCACCGGTGGCGGGTCAGGGCCCCGACCTACCCCAACCTGCAGGCCGTGCCGGCGATGATCCAGAACCAGATGATCGCGGACGTTCCGATCACGCTCGGCAGCCTCGACCCGTGCTTCTCGTGCACCGAGCGGGTGGAGGCGGTTGACGTGACGAGCGGCGCGATCCGTGTCTACTCCCGTCGCGAGCTGGCAGCACTTGCCAAGAGGAGAGGGGCCGGGCGATGAGCTGGAACGTCGGCGCGGTGGCCGGTCTCGCACTCCTCAACGCGGCGCTGGTTCTGGTGCTGGCGCCGCTCGCCGAGGGCGTGATGCGCAAGCTGCGAGCGCTCATCCACTCCCGCAAGGGCCCGCCGATCCGGCAGCCCTACCTCGACCTGGCCAAGCTGCTCGCGAAGGAGGATCTCCGCGTCACCCCAGGGCTGTTCTACGCGGTGATGCCGTCGCTCACCCTCGGCGCGGTGCTGGTGCTGGCCACCCTCGTGCCGATGGGAGCCTGGCCGCCGCTCGGCTTCGCAGGAGACGTGGTAGTGCTGCTGTACGTGACCGCGGCGAGCGCCGTGCTCGTGATGCTCACCGCGTTCGCAAGCCGCAGCCCGTATGCCTTTGTCGGCGGTTCGCGGGAGATGATGCTGCTGATGGCCGTGGAGCCGGTCATGGCGGTGGCGCTGGTCACCGGGGCGGTGAAGGCCAGGTCGCTGTCCGCCGGAGCGATCATGGAGTGGAACGCGGCCAACGGGCCCACCCTCAGCATGGCGGTCGCCGGGCTTGCCCTGCTGCTCGCGTTGCAGGCGCAGGCCGGGCGGCTCCCGTTCGACATTCCCGAGGCGGACCAGGAGATCATGGGCGGCACCTTGATCGAGCAGAGCGGACCCCGCCTCGCCCTGTTCCGATGGGCGATGTGGGCGAAGCAGCTCGTGGTGGCGCTGCTGCTCGTCGAGCTGTTCGTCCCGTGGCCGCGCTTCGGGCTGCTGCCCGTGGACCTCGTGCTCGCGCTCGTCAAGGCCATGGTGGTGCTGCTGCTGGTGGCCGTCATCGACGCGGTCAATCCCAGGCTCCGCATCGACCAGGCGATCAGCTACTACGCGAAGGTGGCGTTCTCGTCGCTGGCGGCTCTCGCCTTCGCGGTGATCGGGATGTAGGAGGTACGCCGTGTTCATGGCGAAGCTCCGCGAGGCGGTGATCTGCTTCAAGGCGGGCCGCGTAACCTTGCCGTATCCGGCGGCGCCGCACGACCCGGAGCCGGGCTTCAGGGGGAAGATCACGATCGATCCCGACCTGTGCTTCGGCTGCGGCGGCTGCGCGAACGTCTGCCCGGCGGGCGTCATCTTCCTGCACGACGCCGAGCAGCACGCGCGCATCCTCGAGCTCCACTGGAGCCGGTGCACCTACTGTGGCCGCTGCGCCGAGGTGTGTCCGGAGGATGCGATCGCGCTCACCCAGATGTTCGAGACCGCGACCGACCGGGCCGAGGACATGGTGATCAGCCTGAAGGTGTTCATGGGACCGTGCCAGCGCTGCGGGCGCTGCTTCCCGCCACCGACGGTGCTCGATCAGATGGATGTCGCCGGCTTCCACGAGGCTGGCGGAGGCAGGCCGTGAACACCGAACTGCTGCCCGTGGACCTCATCCGCACCCTCAGCATGCTCCTGGTGATCACCTCGGTGGCGACCGTGGAGATCCGCCGCCTGCGGCTCTCGGCGGTGGCCTACTCGATCCAGGCGCTGATCATCGTCGCTCTGCTGGCGAGCTTCGCGCCCGGCAACCCGGCCCTCTACGTGTGGGCGGGCACCGCGTTGCTCACCAAGGCCATCCTGACCCCGTACTTCCTGTTCCGGGGCATCGGCTCCGGCGACGACCGCGAGCTCAAGCCGCTGATCGGCTTCGGGCCGTCGGTCCTGGTCGCGGTGCTGCTGATGCTGGGGTTCTACCACCTCACGCACACGCACGTCGCGCTGCTGGCGCCGAACGAGCTCGCCCAGCAGGAGCTGTTCCGGACCAATCTCGCGGTCGCGTCCACGGTGTTCGCGCTCGGGCTGTACGCGGTGCTGACCCGGCGCGATGCCGTCAAGACCGTGATCGGCCTCTGCCTGCTCGAGAACGGAGTGCATCTGTCCCTGGTCAGCCTGGCTCCGGGCCTGCCCGAAACCGCCCTCTTCGGCGTCGCCAGCGAGGTGGTGGTGACGGTGTACCTGCTGCTCTACGTGATCGGGGGTGTGCGGCGGGAGTTCGGGACGACGGACACCTTTGCCCTGCGCGAGCTGCACTGGTAGGGAGAGGGGAGAAAGCGCGATGACTGCAGATCCTGCCGTCGTGACCTCGAGCCTCCCGGTGCTGGCGTTCCTGGTGCCGCTCGCCGGCGGGGCGGTGGTGCTCCTGGGGCGCCGTTTCGGCCGCGTGCTGGCGCAGGCGGTGACCCTGGTGACGGCGGTTGCCGTGCTCGGCATCGGCGTCGCGATGGTCGTTCAGGTGGTCGCCCATCAGGTGCTGGTGGCGTGGGGCAACGAGCTCAGGGTCGACGGCCTGTCGGCGCTGCTGGTGGTGGTCATCGGTGGGATCGGCGTGCTCGCGAGCGTGTACTCGGTGCGCTACGTCGATCGGCCGGCGAAGCCGGATCGACCGGGAGAGACCATCGCCCCGCACCGGCTGCCCGTATTTTACGGGCTGCTGCTGTGGTTCCTGGCGACGATGCTGTTCGGGTGCGTCACCAACAACGTCGTGATGCTGTACGTCGCGGTCGAGGCGACGACCCTCACGTCGGGGCTGCTGGTGGCCTTCTACTGGGACCGCCGGGCCCTCGAGGCCGGCTACAAGTACCTCATGTTGCTGACGATCGGCATCACCTTCGCGCTGTTCGGGTGTGTGCTGATCTACGCGGCCGGCGCGGCGACCGGCGGGCTCGGCGGCGGTGAGGCCCTGCTGCTGTCCGAGGTGCGGCGCGTGGTCGGCCTCATCCCGTCGGGCACCGCGCTGATCGCCGTCGCCTTCCTGATCGTCGGGTTCGGCACCAAGGCCGGCATCGCGCCCTTCCACCCGTGGCTGCCGGACGCCCACGCCGAGGCCCCGACGCCGGTCTCGGTGCTGCTTTCGGGCGTGATGATCAAGATGGCGATGTACGCGCTCGCGCGCACGGTGAGCATCTTCTATCCGGCCTGGCCCGAGCTGGCGGTGTTCGCCGTCGGTCTGGGCGCCTTCACGATGGTGTTGGGCGTTGTCCTGGCGCTGGCGCAGGACGATCTCAAACGCCTGCTCGCGTACTCGTCGGTGAGCCAGATGGGCTACGTCGTCGCCGGAATCGGGCTGGGAACCTATCTCGGCTGCTACGGCGGGCTGTTCCACCTGCTCAACCACGCGGTCTTCAAGTCGCTACTGTTCATGGCGGTCGGGGCGCTGATTTACTCGACCGGGGCGAGGCGGATCTCCGAGCTGGGCGGCCTGGCGCGAAAGATGCCGATCACATCGGGCTGCTTCTTCATCGGCGCCGTCGCGATCTCGGGCCTGCCGCCGCTGTCCGGGTTCATGAGCAAGCTGACGGTGTTCCTCGCGCTGGCGCGGGCAGGGATGTGGTGGGCAGCAGCGGTCGCGGTGGTGGTGGGCCTGCTCACGACGGTGGTGCTGATGCGGGCGGCGAGCGCCGTGTTCTGGGCCCAACCCGCGGGGCAGGGAGCCGTGAACGTCTCGGTGCGCGAGGTGCCGGCGAGCATGTGGGTTCCGATGGTGCTCCTCGCCGTCGCCTGCGTGGTGCTGGGGGTCATGCCGCAGATTGCGTACCCGCTGCTCGACCGCGCTGCGCTCGTGCTTGCGACGCTCGGGAGGTGACGTCGTGCTGGGACAGATGTGCAAGAAGGCCTTCGGACGCGCGCTGTGGGTCTATCACGCCAACGCAGGGGCCTGCAACGGGTGCGACATCGAGGTCATCAACGTCCTGACGCCCTATTACGACGCCGAGCGCTTCGGCATCCGGCTCGTGGGGTCGCCGCGGCACGCGGATGCCCTGCTGGTGAGCGGGCCGGTGACCCGCCAGGTTGCGCCGGCGCTGCAGCGGCTGCTCGACGCGTTGCCCCGGCCGAGGTTGGTGTTCGCGATCGGCTCGTGCGCGACCGGCGGCGGCTGCTGGTTCGACTCCTACGCCGTGCTCGGCGGCGCCGACAAGGTCCTGCCGGTCGACTTCTACATTCCCGGCTGCCCGCCGCGCCCCGAGGCGATCCTCTACGGTGTCGCGTTCGCCCTCGGCCTGGTCCCGAAGCAGGTGGCGGCGGAGCACTTCAGCCAGGAGGACATCGAGCAGCTCGCCGCTGGCAGGGCGATGACGCGCGAGGTGCGGACATGAGCGAGCCGGCCAAGATCCTGATGGTGGACGACGATCGCGACCTGGTGACGACGCTGGGCATGGTCCTCGAGCAGGCGGGTTACCGCGTGGTCTCGGCGCCGGACGCGGAGCAAGGGATGGTTCAGGCCGAGGCCGAGCGCCCGGACCTCATCCTGCTCGACATCATGATGCCGAACGCCACCGAGGGCTTCCACTTCGTGTGGAAGCTGCGACGACGGACGGAGGCGTACTTCCAGAAGGTCCCGGTCGTGGTGCTGAGCGCGATCCACTCGACGACCGACCTGCGCTTCTATCCGGACAGCGGCGACGGCACCTACCGCGCCGGCGAGTTCCTGCCGGTCCAGGACTTCGTGGACAAACCGGTCGACCCGACCCAGCTGCTGGAGCGGATCGGCAGGGCGCTCGCGCTGGCCCACGGGAACTGAGATCCGGAGCCGGGGCTGGGTAGGATGCCGAGAGAATGCCGGCAGCCGGCAACGATCGGCGGCAAGTTGAGCTAAGCTAGCCGACAGGGCCAACCCGGGAACACGGTCGGTCTGGTCGGGAGGGATGTCCACGAGCGATCTCTCGCGCGCGCGCGTCGGTACCCCGCCGGCAGCGGCGGAGCTGGTCGAGCGGATCGGCTGGCTGATCAAACTCCGCTGGGTGGCCGTGATCGGTGTTGCCGGCTTCCTCGAGGTGGCCCGGCGCGCCTTCCCGGTCGAGCTCCAGATGGGCCGGCTGCACGCGGTCCTCGCCGGGCTCGCGGTGTACAACGCGGTGCTCGCGGTCATCCACCGCAGGCTCCGCACCGCGGCACCCGATGCCGGACCCAGCCGTTACAGCCGCCTGGCCCGCGCCCTGCTCCCCGGCGCCCTGCTCGGTCTCGAGGGCGAAGGCGAGGCGGTGCGCGCCGCGGTGTTCGCAAACCTGCAGATCACCTTCGATCTGATCCTGCTTGCCATGCTCGTTCACTTCGGTGGCGGGCTGGAGAACCCATTCATCATCTTCTTCGTGTTCCACGTCGTCATCGCCTCGATCCTGCTGTCGCGCCCCGCCACCTACCTCCACACCACGCTGGGGTTCGGGCTCATCGCAACCATCGGCATCGGCGAGTGCGTGGGTCTGCTTCGTCACTTTCCACTCCAGGGAGGGGTGTGGCGAGTCGGGGCGTACCAGGACCCCAAGCTGGTGGCGGCGCAGCTCTTCGTCTTCGGCGTCACGCTCTACCTCGCCGCCTACATGGGCAGCACCATCGCCGAGCACCTGCGCTACCGCGAGCGTGAGGCGGCGCTGCTGTCGCAGGCGGTCGCGGAGCAGGCGGCCGAGCTCGACGGCGCGTACCGCCGGCTGCAGGCGGTGGAGAGCGCCAAGTCGCAGTACATGCGGAAGGTCTCCCACGAGCTGCGGGGGCCGCTCGGCACCATTCAGACCGCGCTCAAGGTCGTGCTGCAGCGCGCGGCGGCGGTGATTCCGCCCGAGCCGCGCGACCTGCTGGAGCGCGCGGAGCGCCGCGCCGGGGAGCTCGCGGAGGTCACCCACGATCTGCTCGCGCTGTCGCGGGCGCGCGAGGGACGGCTCGCCGTCGAGCGCACCGAGGTCGACCTCGCCGCGGTGGTTCGAGAGCAGGTGACCGAGGCTGCCGGCGACGCCGAGCGCGCCGGCGTGACCGTGACCGGGGAGGTCGGCTGCGACCACGCCACGGTCGTGGGCGACGCGCGCGATCTCTGCCAGCTGTGCCGCAACCTGCTGTCGAACGCCATCCGCTACACGCCGGTCGGCGGCCGGGTGACGGTCCGGATAGACCGGCGAGGCGACCGCGTCCGGCTGCAGGTCGAGGACACCGGTATCGGCATCGCCGAGGCCGACCTGCCCCGCGTGTTCGAGGAGTTCTTCCGCTGCGCGAACGCGCGCGAGCGGGTTCCGGCCGGCACCGGTCTGGGCCTCGCCATCGTGCGCAGCGCAGCCGAGCAGCACGGCGGGACCGTCGAGGTTGCAAGCGAGCCCGGGCGCGGGACCTGCTTCACGGTCGAGCTGCCGGCCGCTCCTCCCGGGGACGGGCCGCGCCCATCGGCCGGGCCATCGCCCTGCGAGAACTTGCGAAACCAGCCGGTGGCGTGACCAGCGCCCAGCGGCGGCGGCGGCTGTATGACCAGCGACCCGACGCCGCCTGCGTCGAACGCAGGCCGACGGCGCCGAGGCTCGCCGGGGAAGAAGAACCCCTCCGGGGGGCGGAGGGGTTCAATGTCGTCAGCCTGGAAGGGTCAGGCTACCAGCGGTCGCGACCGCCGCCACCGCCACGGTTGCCACCGCCGCCGCCGCCGGCGCCGTCGCGACGGGGCCGCTCCTGGGCGACGTTGACCTTGATGGTGCGGCCATCAAGGTCGGTGCCGTTCAGGGCGGCGATCGCCCTGTCGGCCGCCTCGTCATCCTCGAAGCTGACGAAGCCGAAACCGCGCGACCGCCCGGAGTCGCGGTCGGTGATCACCTTGGCCTCGGTGATCTCGCCGAACCGGCTGAACGCCTGCAGCAGCTTGGAGTCGTTGGTGTCCCAGCTCAGACTTCCCACAAACAGTTTCTTCGCCATACTCTCTTCTGTTCTCCCTGAGTCACGGCCGTTCCGGGGCGTACTCAAGCCACGCTCGTGAGGCGATTCGCCCGCCCATGCGAAGGTCGGCCCCGATGGCCCCCCTCAATCAGTGCCCTGACGGGCACACCCCAACCTGAACCGCGTGCTGGGACAGGCCGGACGTACATCATAGCAGATTCTACTTTTTCACGTCGCCGGTGGCGGCGCCGTGCAGCTTGACCTCCACCTTCTCCTCGAGGGAGTCGTAGTACTGCTTGAGCACCGCGATGACCTCGGGCTTGGAGAACTCGGCCGGGACCGGCTTGCCCTCGCTCATCAGCTTGCGCAGCAGCGTGCCGGACAGCAGCAGGCGCGCGCCGCCCTGATACTGGCCGTCGTCGTCGATCACCGCCTTGGACTCGTGCGGGCAGGTCTTCATCGACGCCATTGACCCGCACTCGTAGCAGTAGAAGGTCCAGTCCATGCACAGGGGCTTCAGGTGGAGGGCGTCGGACGGGATCTCCATGAAGATCTTCTGGGCGTCGAACGGGCCGTAGTAGTCGCCGACGCCGGCGTGATCGCGGCCGACGATGAGGTGTGAGCAGCCGTAGTTCTGGCGGAACACGGCGTGCAGCAGCGCCTCGCGCGGACCGGCGTAGCGCATATCGAGCGGGTAGCCCGCCATCGCGACCCGTTCCTTGCGGAAGTACGTGTTGACCAGCGCATCGATCGCCTTGACGCGGACGTCGGCCGGAATGTCGCCGGGCTTGAGCTTCCCGATCAGCTGGTGAATGTAGACGCCGTCGCAGACCTCGATCGCCACCCAGGCCAGGTAGGCATGGGACCCGTGCATCGGGTTGCGCAGCTGGAGGGCGGCGACGGTCGACCAGCCGCGCTCCTCGAACATCGCGCGCGCCTCGGCCGGGCGCTGGTAGAGGCCCGCGAACTGCCTCGGGAAGTAGGACTCCGACAGCACCTTGACCGGGCCGGCGAGGTTGACGTCCGACTGGGCCATGACCATTGCCACGCCAGGGTGGGCCTGATCGGTGGTGCGGAAGACGGTCGCGCACTCGTGGGCCTTGTCGATGGCGTACTTCTCGGTCACCTTCATCGTCGCCATCAGCTCGCCGGTCTCCTCATCCCAGAGGGAAACCTCCTCGCCGATGGTGATCGAATCGGCGAGGGCGGGCGCGGCGGACAAGGTGATCGGGATCGGCCAAAAGAGGCCGTTCTTCGAGGGCATCCGCATGTCATCGCAGACGCCCTGCCAATCGGCCTTGCCCATGAAGCCGTCGAGGGGGGTGAATCCCCCGATGCCCATCATGATCAGGTCGCCGGTTTCGCGGCTGGTCAGCGGGACCCGCTTGAGCCCGGCGGCCCGCTTGACCTCGGCCTCGCGCGCCGCACCTTCCAGCAGCAGCGGCTTCAGCTGGGCGCTTCCATGCGGGGGAACGAGTTGACTCATCGGTTTCTGCCTCCTTCGACTGGGACGGTGGCGGCGTCAGGCCGTCGTCAGACGGGCCATCCGCTCGTGCACCATCGCCAGCGTACGGTACACGAGGTGGGCGAACTTGGAGTAGGGGAAGATCAGGAACAGGGTGAGCACGATGCCGAGATGGAGGACGTAGGCCAGTGCCGCCGCGGCCGGCGGCACGGCCACGAAGCGCAGCAGCTCGGTGATGACCCCGGTGGCGATCACGCCGAGCACGGTGAAGAGGAAGAAGCGATCGGCCGCGGACGTGGCGCCGGCCAGCCGATCGCCGGGGACGAGCCGGTTGGCGTAGAGCAGGGTACCGCCGGCGACCAGGATCACGGCCGACAGGTTGCCGAGCCACTTCACCCAGTGGTCGAGCGGCAGCGGGTAGCGCCCGAACCCGTACAGGTAGACAACCAGGATCGCAGAGGTGAGCGCCGCTCCGACGAAGCCCCACATCAGCAGGAAGTGACCCCACCGTCGCTTCGAAACGCCCCGTTCGCAGCGGGCGAACCGCCGGTGGGTGGCGATCTCGATCACGACCGGGATGAGACTGCCAAAGAACGACCCTTCACGCCTCGCGCCGGCGCCGAGCATCCGCCAGAACCGGCGGCCGCTCGACCAGACCGCGATCAGGACCCACAGCGTCGCCGCCGTGAAGACGATGTAGATCAGAAAGTGCGGCACGACCTCCTCGTAGTGGAAGCGCCCCTCGAGCGCCGCCATGTCGGCGTGTATCTCCGGGGCAACCAGGCCGGTGGTCGCGGCGAGCAGGGCCAGCCAGAACGCGATCGGCAGCAGCACCAGCAGGGCCCAGGTGCGACGGGCATTGCCGACCAGGGCGCCGAGGAATGCCGGGACGGCGAGGCGCTCGACCACCGTCGCGCGCACGGCGGCCATGAGGTCCCCCGGCGCCACGTCGCGCGGGCACCGGAGGCTGCAGTCGTTGCACTGGTGGCACAGCCAGGGCCCGGGGTCGGCCAGCAGCCGCTCGATCAGCCCCCACTGGGCCCACAGGACCTGGCGGCGGGGGAACGGCGCGCCAGCCGGTGCGAGCTCGCACACGCTCGAGCAGGCTGCGCACTGGTAGCAGCGCGCGGCGGCGGCGCCGCCCTGCCGGGCAAATGCCTTGAGGAAATCGGCCGACGGGTGGATGGCGGGAGTCGAGGCCATCGCCGCCCCTACAACCCCTTCATCGGGTTCGGCCCGAGGGCGTCGAGTGAGGAGGCGAAGTCGTCGAGCAGCCGCGGCACGCGGTCGAACTCGGCGTGCGACAGCTCGACCACCTTGATGCGCTCCGGCTCGAGGGCGAGCCGCTGCAACGTCTCGCCGACGTTGCCGAGGCGAGTGTTGGCGAGCTCCGACCCGCGGATGAAGTGGCACTGGTAGTCGTCGCCGCGGGCGCAGCCGATCAGGATGACGCCGTCGACGCCGCGCGACAGCGCCTCGGCGATCCAGACGATGTTCACCGATCCGAGGCAGCGGATCGGGATCACCCGCACCCACGGGTTCCAGCTGGCGCCGTTCGCGGCCGCGGCCTCGAGCGCGGGCACCGCGTCGTTCTCGCACATCAGGGCGAGGATCCGTGGCTTGCCTTCGAAGTCCTCGGGGACCTCGATCGCCTTGATCATGTCGGCCACCATCGGCACCGAGTAGTCCGGGAAGTTGATGATGCGCTCGGGGCAGGAACCCATGCAGAGGCCGCAGCGGCGGCAGCGCAGCTCCTTGAGCTCGGGCGTCCCCTTGGCGTCCTCGTCGAGGGTGCCGAAGGGGCACTCCTCGGTGCACCGCTTGCACTGGGTGCAGCGCTGGAGGTAGAAGTCGGGGACGGCGCGGTCGCCGGCGCGCGGGTGGACCGCCTCACCGCGCCTGGCCATCGCGATGCACTGGACCGCCTTCATTGCGGCGCCGGCGCCGTCCTCGGCCGCCTGGGCGGAGTCCATCGGGGCGCGCGTCGTTCCGGCGGCGTGGATGCCGGTGCGCCGGGTCTCATACGGAAAGCAGATGAAGTGCGAGTCAGGGTAGCCGTAGGCGAGCACCGGGAGGTCGGGACCCTGGCGATAGCCGAGCTGGAGGATCTCGGTCCCGTCGTGGGCGGCAAGCTCGCCGACCAGCCGAGCCGCGTCGGCGCGGACGGGGGCGCTCTCGCCGTGCTCGGCGTCGCGGCGGGCGTCGTGGAGCTTCCGGACGAGCTCGCCGTCGGCGGCGTTCGGCACCATGCCGACCGCGAGCACCACCAGATCGGCGTCGACGACGGCGCGCTCGCCGAGCAGGCTGTTCGCGATCTGGACCGAGGGCTTGCCGACGACCGCCACCGCCTCGACGTCGCCACGGGTCATCATCATGCCCGCCATCCTCTGGACGCCGTTGAACAGGTGCTCCATGTGGCCGGGCGCGCGGAGGTCGCGGTAGACGACGGCGATCTCGACCGCGGCGTCGATGGTGCGCAGCTCGTAGGCCTGGCGCAGGGTGGCGGTGCAGCAGTCGCTCGAGCAGTAGCGGAGGTGGTTGTCGTCGCGCGAGCCCGCGCACTGGACGAAGAGGACCCGCTGCGGCGGTGCACCGGTCGACGGGCACACGACCTGACCCGCGACCAGCATCGCCTCGAGCTCATGCGAGGTGACGACGTCGGGCGAGGCGCCGTAGCCGAGGTGGTGGAGCTTGCGCGCGTCGTACGGGCGAGCGCCGGTGGCCTGGACGATCGCTCCCACGGCCAGCTCGCGCCCGGATGGCCCGCTCAGGCGGACCCTGAACTGGCCCGGTTGGCCGGCGATCGCGTCGATTGTGGTGCCGGTGAGCACCGTGATGCCGCTGCACGAGGTGATGTCGGCGATCAGCCCCGGCATCGGGTTGTCGTGCGGCCGGTCGTACGGCGGCTCCTCGGGGAGCACCGACTTCTGGGACGCCAGGTGGCCGCCGAGGAGACCCGATCTCTCGACCATGACCACCGGGTGTCCCATGCCGGCGACGGTCTTGGCCGCCTCGAGCCCGGCGCGGCCGGCGCCGACCACCAGGACGGTGTCGCTGACCTCCGGAGAGAGGGGCCGGATCGGGCTGCCGTTCTTGACCCGCGCGACGCCCATACGCACCAGGTCCTCGGCGAGCAGCCGCGTGTCGTCATCGCCGGCAGGGTGCGACCAGGTGCAGTGCTCGCGCAGGGCGACCCGGGCCATGGTGGCGGCGTCGAAGCCGAGGCTCGCGAACTCGGCGCGCTTGGCGCGCTCGGAGCAGGCAGCGACGACCACGCCGTCGAGCCCGCGTTCGGTGACGGCGTCGCGGATCGCCTGCAGGCCGTCGGCGCTGCAGCAGCAGCCGTGGATCAGGGTCGCGGCCGCCCCGCTCCCCGCCGCAGCCTTTGCCACGGCGTCGAGATCGACGGCGTCGCCGATGCCGCAGCCGCTGCACAGCACGGCGCCGATGCGGTCCATCAGCGCCCCCTCGCGGCCGCGGCGATCGCCCGGGCGGCGGCGCCGGTGGCGTCGCGCACCGACGACGCCACGTCCTCGGGGCGCCGGGCGACGCCGGCGACCGTGATCCCGGCAGCCGGATCGTCGAGCGCGAAGCCGTCCTCGTCCGTGCGCGTGAACAGCGGCATGGGGTCGCCAACGGCGCTCGGCACCATGCCGGTCGCGAGCACCACCAGGTCGGCCTCGGCCTCGACGATGCGCTCGGCCTCGACGTCCTCGACCCGCAGCCTTAGCAGTCCAGCGGACGGCTCGACCCGGCCGACCTTGCCCTTGACCAGGCGGACGCCCTGGAGGGCCGCGACTTTGCGCAGCAGATCCTCGTTGCGGCCTGGGGTGCGGCGGTCGATGTAGTAGATCGTGACCTCGGCCTCCGGGAGCTGCTCCTTGACGTAGGTCGCCTGTTTGAGCGAGGCCAGGCAGCAGACGCTCGAGCAGTACGGGAGGTGGTTGACGTCCCGCGACCCAGCGCACTGGATGAAGGCCACCCGCGCCGGCGGTCGGCCGTCGGATGGGCGGAGGATCGCGCCGCGCGTCGGTCCGGAGGGAGAGGCGAGCCGCTCCATCTCGACGTTGGCAATGACATCCGGCAGGCCTCCGCCGAGCTCGGGGAGCCGGTCGCTCGGGTATGGCCGCCAGCCGGTGGCGAGCACCACGGCGCCGACCTCCAGCGTCTCGGTGGTCGGGGTGGCGGCGAGGTCGATGGCATCGTACCGGCAGGATGCGGCGATCGCTCGCGCCTCATCTTCGGAGCAGGCGGTGCGGTCGAAGACGTAGCGCCGCGGCCAGGCGTGGAGATGGGGCAGCCGGATCGCCTTGACCGTGCTCATGCCGAGGTTGAACGGGTCGGCGACCTCGGTCGTGCAGGCCTGCTCGCAGTCGCCGCACGCGGTGCAGCGCCCGTTCACGAACGCCGGCGCGATGGCGAGGGTGACCTTCCAGCCGGCGGCGGTCGGCTCGGCGGCCGCGACCTGGGCCGCGGCAACCACGCGAATCCGCGGGTTGCTCTCGAGCCGGCGGATGTTGATCTCCATGCCGCAGGTCGGCGGACACATCTTGGGAAAGTAGCTGTGGCTGCGCAGGACGCGCCCGCCGATCGTTGGTTCGCGCTCGACCAGGATCACCTCGGCCCCGGCCTCGGCGGCCTCGAGGGCGGCGGTGACGCCGGCGATGCCGGCGCCGACGACGAGCAGCGGTCGCGTGACCTTCATGCGTGCTCTCTTGTCGCGGCGGAATCGCGCAAGGTCATCGTCGGCTCGCCGAACAGTGCGAACTTGAGCCAGCGGAACGCGAAGCGCAGGAGCGCTTCGTCGTCCGTCGCGAGGCGGGTTTCCAGCTCGGGGTCGAGCTCGAACCGGCGGCGGAACGACGACTCGAAGACCAACGAGCGAAAGCTGTCGAGGTCGTAGCACGCCATGTGGAACATCTCGATCCGGCGGGGGTCGAGCTGGCGACGCCCGCCGATGAACCAGGGGTGGGACACCAGCTCGCGGAATCCGGCCTCGAGCTGGTCGCGATGGCTGACCTCCTGGTCACGACGCCACGCGTCGGCCGTCCACTGCACGGCGTCGGGCTCCCGCCGCCCCTGGCAGTGATCGTCCTCGAAGACGAAGAAGACGGGTTCGGGCTGCTCGCCGGCTCGCGCCGGCGGCAACGCCATCCCGAGCGGGTACATGCGGCAGGCCCACGGCCGCTGCCCGTAGACGCCGCAGCCCAGCTCCCCGAGGAAGGGGCAGCGCTTGGCCGGCTCGTCGCACATCTTCAGCATCACGATCGGCAGCTGGAGCTCCCTGGTGATCGGGTTGATGGTGTGGCGGTCGAGGAACTCCCGGGTGTGGAGGCCGAGGGTGCGCGCGAGGAGGAGGACGTCGAGCGGCGTCAGGATGATGTTGACGTCGGCGCAGCAGGCGTTGAAGCACGGCACGCCGGGGTGGCAGATGAACGGGAACGCCTGGCCGGCGGCCAGTTGACGGGTGCCCTCGAGGATGCGCGGCAGAGCCGGCTCGACGCGGCTCATCCGCCAGTCCCTTGCCGCGGGTCGTGCGCGCCGTCGTCGAGGACGTGATCGGTCAGCGCGGCCGGCGACCACACGGCCAGGGGCGAGGCGTACCCGGTGGTGGGGTCGACCCGATAGCGGTACGAGGCCTTGACCGCGTAGTGCTCGTCCATGTGCTGCCAGCCGCGACGGTAGTAGGGGCAGTCGTCGTTGAAGCACGCGAGCTGGTACTCACCCTCCCAGCCGGTGTTGTCGGGGAGCCTGAAGCGCCGGAGCGCCTCGCCGCAGTGTGGGCAGAGGTGTGCGTCCATCGGGGTCAGCCGATCTCGCCGACGAAACGAGACGGCACCGGGCGCCGCAGCGCCCGGTGCGTGATCGCTCGCTCAGCCACCGAGAAGCTCGTGGTCCGAGTCGGCCGGAAAGAGCGGGAGGATCGGGCGCTTGAACATCTCCCACCGCTCAGAGACCGGGTCCATCCTGCAGTTGACGAAGCACAGCCAGTTGTCCTGGTCGAGCCTGGGGAAGTCGGCGCGGAAGTAGTAGCCGGGCCACCGCGTCTCCTCGCGGAACAGGATGGTGCGGATGTGCGCCTCGGCCTGGTACATCCGGTGGTAGTTCTCCCAGCAGCGCATGAGCTCGTGCAGGTTCTCGGCGGCCAGGTGGGCGGAGTCCTCCTTGAGCATCTCGAGCAGCTCGAGGCCGCGCTCGAGCAGGTACTTCGAGGTCGTGAACTGCGAGCCGACCCCACCGGCGTACTCGTCCATCAGCTTCTGCAGCCGGAACATGAACATCTTGGGCCGGATGTAGTTGGGGTTGATGTCGGGCTGCGAGGTGAAGTCCTTGTGGGCCGCGAAGACCTGGAGCGGCTGCAGGGTCTTGGCCTTCAGGTTGTCGACGATCGCCGGGTCGATGGTCGGCATCGCCGGCTGCTCGTGGACCAGGAAGCGGATCGCGGACTTGCCGGCGATGCGTCCCTCGGCGTGAGAGCCCGAGGAGAACTTGTGCGACGAGGCGCCGGAGGCGTCGCCGGCGGCGAACAGGCTCCTGGTCGTGCACATGTTCTCGTAGCCCCAGAAGTACTCGGGCGGCGCGAGGTCCTTCGGACCGCTGACCCAGGCACCGGAGGCGCCGGAGTGCGAGCCGATGAAGTAGGGCTCGGAGGCCGCGATCTCGGACGACCTGTCCTCGGGCTGGACGTTGGAGGCCGCCCACAGGATGGCCTGCGAGATCGTCATGTCGAGGAAGTCTTCCCAGGCCTCGCTCTCCAGCTCCCTCATCTTCTTCTTGTAGGCCTTGTCGTCGCCCTTGTACTGGTCGGCGATCTTCTGGAGGGCCTCCTCGGTGCGCATGTAGATCGGGCCCTTGCCCTCCATCACGTCGAGCATGCCGAGGTAGTTGCGCAGGTTGGCCGGGATCGGTTTGACGTGGCCGTAGGGCCTCCAGTTGTCGAGCTCGGCCCGCCGTTCGACCATGTACTCGCCGCCGAACGCGTTGGTGGCGCGGGACTTGAAGAGCAGGAACCAGGCGCCGACCGGGCCGTAGGCGTCCTTGAACCGAACCGGAATGAAGCGCACCTCCTGGCAGGTCATCTCGGAGCCGGCCTTGAGGGTGAAGTAGGCGGAGGAGCCGGCGTTCCAGGGCGGGTACCAGGCGCGGCCGAGGCCCTCTCCGAGGGAGCGCGGCTTGAACACGTGCACCGCGCCGCCCATGGCGACCAGGGTCGCCTTGGCGAGGAAGACGTAGAACGCGTTGTCGCGCACCGAGAAGCCGTAGGCGCCCTTGCACTCCTCGCCGTCCATCAGCGGGCCGACGATGAAGACGCGCTCGTAGATGTTGTCGGCGCCGAGGTGGTTCTTCGCGGCCTCCGCCACCACCACCTTGTACGACTCGCCGTTGATCATCAGCTGCCAGCGGCCCTCGTGCACGTACGCGCCGTTCTCGTCCTTCCAGATCGGCAGGCCCCACTTCTCGAACAGGTGGACCGTGGAGTCGACGTGGCGGGCGATGCTGGCAACGAGGTCGTCGCGGGCAACGCCCATGAGGTCGTTGCGGACGTAGTCGACGTAGTTCCTGACAGTGTTCTGGCCGTCCTTGAGGCCGACGTACTGGTTGATCGCGGACAGGCCCATGGCGACCGCGCCGGAGCGGTCCACCGCCGCCTTGTCGACCAGGGTCACCTTGAGGCCGTGCTTCTTGGCCCAGTACGCGGCCTCGACTGCGGCGCCGCAGGCCGCCATGCCGCCGCCGAGAATCAGCAGGTCGGTTTCCACCGTGATGGTCGTGAAGTCGTTCATCGGGTCCCCCTACTTCGTCCACACGGCGAGCGTGCCGAGGGAGTCGGGCTCGGTGAACAGCGTGGAACCATCGAGGTCCGGGTCGGTCGCCCAGCCACCGTTGGGCACCGCCTTGCCCTCGGGGGTGGTGCGGATCGGGAACTTGAAGCGCTTGATCTGTCCGTTGCGGAACTTGACCGTCCACATGATGGAGTCGGTGGAGCGCAGCGGGACGGCGGAGGCGCCCATCGGGACGAAGTCCGCGTAGCCGCGGACGTCGACCGCCTGCGTGGGGCAGATCTTCACGCAGTTGTAGCACTCCCAGCACATCTCGGGCTCGCGGTTGTACGCCTTCATCGTCTCCTTGTTGAGGACCATCAGGTCGTTCGGGCAGATGTACTGGCAGGCGGTCTTGTCGAGCGCCTTGCACCCATCGCACTTCTCAACGTTGACGAAACTCGGCATGAAACGCCCTCCTTACCGACGTGGGTGATTCGAGGCTGGACGCCGTTCCTCGGTTCGCATCGGTGGGGATTTTAGCAATTCTCGTGCCGATCGTGAAACGTTTCATTTCTCGTAAACGCTGAGACTTAGGTTCAGCGCGGGGTCGCGATCGTTACGCTCGCGTAACCGTCAGCCGGGTCACACGTGACGTGCTCCACCGCCGTCGGAGGATGCCGCCAGGTCTGTGGTACGCTCCAGCGACGGTTCCCGGCCGGAGCACCGGCGCGGAGGTGAGCATGAAGCTGATACTCCTCGGACCACCCGGCGCCGGCAAGGGAACGCAGGCGCAGGCGATCTGCGAGCGATACGGCATCCCCCAGATCTCGACCGGCGACATGCTGCGGGCCGCCGTCGCGGCGGGGAGCCCTCTGGGCCGCCAGGCCAAGGCCGCCATGGACGCGGGCGGGCTGGTGGCGGACGAGATCATCATCGGCCTCGTCCAGGAGCGAATTCTCGTACCCGACTGCGCCAACGGCTTCCTGCTCGACGGGTTCCCCCGCACCGTGGCCCAGGCGGAGGCGCTCATAAACGCCGGCGTCGACATCGATGCGGTGGTCGAGATCGTCGTTCCCGACGGAGAGATCGTGCAGCGACTAGCGGGCCGCAGGTCGCATCCCGGGTCGGGCCGCGTCTACCACGTCGCGTTCAACCCGCCCAAGCTGGCGGGCCGCGACGACGTCACCGGGGAGCCGCTCGTGCAGCGGGACGACGACCGCGAGGAGACGATCCGGCGGCGGCTCGCGACCTACCACGCGCAGACCGCAGTGCTGGCGTCGTTTTATGGCGCGCTGGCCGAGCGGGGCGTGCCGGGCGCGCCCACGCTGGTCACGGTCGACGGCACGCAGTCGATCGACTGCCGTCCGGCAGTCGATCCTGAGCGAGCTCAAGAAGTTAGGCTAGCAAGCCCCTCGCGTCTCCGCGTCGATCTCGGGGCGCTCGCGCGCCCGCTTCTGCAGCCCGAGGTCGAAGGAGCCCGCGTCAGCCGATTGGTGACGTCGACGTCGGAGGCGGCGGCGTCCACGACTCGCTGCGCGCGACCACCACGGCGGCGGCGAGGTCGCCGCTGACGTTGAGGGTGGTCCGGCACATGTCGAGGAAGCGGTCGACGCCGAGGACGAGGCCGATCCCCTCGACCGGGACGCCGACCATGCCGAGGATCATCGCCACCACCGGCAGGGAGCCGGCCGGTACCCCGGCGGTCCCGATGCCGCCCAGGATGCACAGCGCCACCACTATCGCCTGGCTGCCGAGGGTGAGGTGAACGCCGTAGAGCTGCGCCAGGAAGAGCACGGTGACGCCCTCGAAGAGCGCGGTGCCGTTCTGGTTCGCCGTCGAGCCGACGGTGAGCACGAAGCGCGAGATGTGCGGCGGCAGGTGCAGATTCTCCTCCGCCACCTTGAGCGCGGTGGGCAGGGTGGCAGAGCTCGAGGACGTCGAGAACGCGGTGAGCATGGCGTCGCTGATGCCGCGAAAGAACTGGACTGGGCTCATCCCGCCGAGCAGCTTGACCGACAGCGAGTAGACGACGAACTGGTGCAGGACCAGGCCGAGCAGCACCACGCCGACGTAGCGGGCGAGCTGGACGAGGACCGAGTACCCGAGCTGGGCGGTGACCGTGAACAGCAGCGCCGCTACCCCGATCGGAGCGAGGGCGATGACCATCTGGATCAGGGTCATTGTCAGGTCATACAGGCCCTCGATCACCTCCAGCAGCCGGCGTGAGGCGTCGGTCGTGGTCAGGGTCAGGCCGATCCCGGCCAGCAGCGAGAAGAACATCACGGCGAGCATGTCGCCCTCGGCCGCGGCTCGCAGCGGGTTGTCGGGGACCAGGCGCACCAGGAACTCGATGCCGGTCCGCGGGGCGGCGGCCGTGGCCAACGTCGCGGCGCGCTCGGCGGCCGACGCGGTGAGGGCGGCACGCTGCGCGGGGGGCAACCCCTCGCCGGGGCGCAGCAGGTTGACCAGCAGCACGCCGAGGATCACGGCCAGCGAGGACACGACGACGGTGTAGGCGAGCGTCTTCAGGCCGATCCGCCCGAGCCGACGCAGGTCGCCGAGGCCGGCGACACCCATGACCAGCGCCGAGAAGATGAGCGGGATGACGAGCATGAACAGCAGCCGGAGGAAGATCTGGCCGACCGGTTGGGTGCCGTAACGGACGACGGCGTCGAGCAGCGGGCTGCCGCGCAGGGTCAGGTGCGCGAGCACTCCGCCGACGGCGCCGATTGTGCCACCAAGCAGCATCCTGGTGTGGAGGGCCATCCGCATGGGCGGGGCGAGGATACGGAGCGCACCGGAGGGCTGTCAATCCGGAGGTGGCGGGCCGGTGGACCCGAGCCGCGAATAGCTCACCGGTTGGGCAGGGCGCGCGGCGGCGCCACCTCGTCGATCAGGCGCCGCAGCTCCTCTGGGTCGCTGGTGGGGAGGCGGCACGCGAAGTCGCGGCAGAGGTACGCCGCCGGCCGGCCGCCGACCCTGGTGTGTTGCTCCGTGAAGGGCGCCAACGCCCGCACCGTGCGCCCCGGCTCGCCCTCGGGAATCAGCAGCAGCACGGCATCCGGCAGGTAGCGCGAGCGCACGACCTCGAGCAGGCGCTGGGTCGCGGGATCGCCGGCGTCGCCGACGATGACGATCTCGAGCGAGGGGCCGGCGGCCATCTGGAGGGTCGCCAGGAGATGGCAGTGCGCCGCGGGCGCTGCCTGGAGGTCGCGTGCGGCGGCAGCCGCCACCGCTTCCGCCCGCGCCGCAAGATCGGCGCGGCCGGTCAGGCGCGCGAGCCGGACGAGGTTCGCCATCGCCACCGAGTTGCCCGACGGGATGGCGCCGTCGTGGAACTCCTTGTCGCGCACCAGCAGCGGTTCGCTGTCGTGGGCGGTGAAGAAAAAGCCGCCGCCGGTGGTGTCCCAGAATCGATCGAGGGTCTCCTGCTGGAGGTCGAGCGCGCGGGCGAGGCACTCCGGCTCGAGGGTGGCATCGTAGAGCTCGAGCCACGCCCAGGTCAGGAAGGCGTAGTCGTCCAGAAAGCCGGGGACCGCTTCCGCGCCGGCGTGGTGGAGGAGGGCGCCGGCGGGGGACCGCAGCGTACGGTGGACGCGCTCGGCGGCGCGCCGGGCGGCGTGGAGGGCGGGCCGCTCACCGAGCACGCGACCGACCCGGGCCAGCGCCGCGGCCATCAGCCCATTCCAGTCGGCGAGGATCTTGTCGTCTTTGAGCGGGCGCTCGCGGCGCTCGCGGGCGGCGAAGAGGGTCGCACGCGCCGACTCCAGGCGATCCTCGAAGTCGGTCGGGTCGAGGCCGAGACGCGCGGCCGCGTCCCGGGCGGTCTCGCGGAGGTGGAGGATGTTCGCCCCGGTGCGCCGTCCGGTTGACTCGTCGTGGTAGTTCCCGTCGCGCGTGACGCCCCAGGCCGCGGTGGCGAGGTCAGCCAGCGGCGCGTCGAGCAGCGAGCGGATCTCACCCTCGGTCCACAGGTAGAAGACGCCCTCCTCGCCCTCGCTGTCGGCATCCTCGGCCGAGTGGAACCCGCCGTCGGCAGCCTCCATCTCCCGCATCACGTACGCCGCGATCTCGCGCGCGGTCCGCGCGAACTCCTCCTCGCCGGTGGCCTGAAACGCCTCGCTGTAGGCGAGGGCGTGCATGGCCTGGTCGTAGAGCATCTTCTCGAAGTGGGGGACGAGCCACTGCCGGTCCGTGGAGTAGCGATGGAAGCCGAACCCGAGGTGGTCCCAGATGCCGCCGCGGCGCAACGCGCGCAGCGTGGCGGTGGCCATGTCCAGCGCCTCCTTCGCGCCGGTCCGCGACCAGTGCTGGAGGAGGAACATGAGATTGTGCGGGGAGGGGAACTTGGGCCGCTCGCCGAAGCCGCCGTGGGCCGCGTCGAAGCTCGCGGCAAGCTGGTGGAACGCGCGGTCGGCCAGGCCGGCCGGAACGGCGCCGGCGCGCGGCCGGCTGGCGACCGCCTCGAGGTGGCGGACGACCTGGTGGGCCGAGTCGAGCAGCGTCACGCGGTCGGTTTGCCACAGTCGCCTGGACCCGGGGCACGAGCTCGAGCATGCCGGCGCGGCCGTGACGGCTGTCCCGCGGGATGTAGGTGGCGGCGAAGAACGGGCGCCGGTCCGGCGTCATGAGGATGGTCAGCGGCCAGCCACCGCTGCCGGTCAGCAGCTGGCAGACGGTCATGTAGACCTGGTCGACGTCCGGGCGCTCCTCGCGGTCGACCTTGATGTTGACGAAGGCGTCGTTCATCAGGGCCGCCACGGCTGGGTCCTCGAACGACTCGTGCGCCATGACGTGGCACCAGTGGCAGGTGGCGTAGCCGATCGACAGGAAGATCGGCCGGTCCTCGGCCTGTGCGCGGGCGAAGGCCGCGTCGCCCCAGGGGTGCCAGTCGACCGGGTTGCCGGCGTGCTGGCGCAGGTAGGGGCTTCCGGAGCCGGCGAGACGGTTGGGCATGGCGGGTTTCTCCCTCGGCGCTGAACAGCTTGTCCAACCGGGCGGGGTAGGTGGGGATTCCGGCGCACGGGCGAGGGCTCGGCCGCCGGGGTCAACCTGCCCCCCGTCCGCGTGGACGTGCCCGTGCCCGTTTCCGTTCCCGCGCCTCGACACGTGCACCGAGTCGGCATCTCGTCGTCTGAACCGCGGAGGGCGCAGAGAACGCGGAGCCCGGTCACGAGACCTCGTCCGCGACGATCTCTGCGGTTTCCGCGTCCTCTGCGGTTCAATGAGCTGGATAGGGCCGGCCGATCCCAGATCCAGCGGCATCGGCTCGGGCCACCCGCGTCCGAGAAGATGGGAGAGGGGCGGGCGGGGTTAACCCCGAGCCCCCAGCCCGTAGCCCCCCTCCAAGCGGGGGCTGTCAGCTTGCCGCAGAATCGTGGATAATAGCCGGACGTGTCCAGGAGGCGAGTGATGGATGCCACGACCTACCACGACCGGCGCCGGCAGCTCCGCGAGGCGGTTCCCGGCGGCGAGATCCTGCTCCTCGGCAACCTGCCGATCTCCCGCAACTACGCGGACTGCCACCTGCCGTTCCGCCAGGACTCGAGCTTCCTCTACTACACCGGGATCTCACAGGCAGAGCTGGCGCTCGCGATCGCCGAGGACGGCTCGGAGACCCTGTTCGGGCCGGCGGCCCATCCGGATGATCTGGTCTGGTTCGGCGCGCGTCCCTCGCTCGGCGAGCTCGCGGAGGGCTGCGGGCGTCGCCGGGTGCGGCTCGCCGGAGGAGCTGAGCGCGCGGATGCAGTCGGTGCGCGGCCAGGGCGGAGCGATCCACTACCTGCCGCCCTACCGGGCCGACCGCGTGCTGCAGCTGGGGGCTCTCCTCGGGGTGGACCCGGCGGCGGTCGCCCAGGGGGCATCACCGGCGCTGATCCGGGCGGTGGTGGCCCAGCGCTCGGTGAAATCGGACGGCGAGGTCGCCGAGATCGAGGACGCGCTGACGGTGACCGCCGAGATGTACCGGGCCGCGCTCGCGGCGGCCCGTCCGGGTGTGAGCGAGGCGGCGGTCGCGGCGGCGCTGCAGGGAGCGGCGCTGGCGCGGGGGCGGCAGCTGTCGTTTTCGGCGATCGTGACCATTCGCGGCGAGGTGCTGCACAACGAGGGGTGTTCCAACCTCCTCGAGGCCGGGAGCCTGCTCCTGATCGACTCGGGCGCCGAGTCGCCGCATGGGCTATGCCGCGGACATCACGCGCACCTTCCCGGTGGCGGGGCGGTTTGCGCCGGAGCAGCGCGACATCTACGAGGTGGTGCTGGCGGCGCAGCTGGCGGCGATCGCGGCGGCCTCGCCCGAGGCCACGAACCGCGACGTCCACCTGACAGCGGCGCGCACGATCGCATCGGGACTGCGCGAGATCGGCCTGATGCGCGGCGACGTCGACGAGGCGGTGGCGGCGGGCGCGCACGCGCTGTTCTTCCCGCACGGAATCGGGCACATGCTGGGCCTCGACGTGCACGACATGGAGGACCTCGGCGACGTGGTCGGCTATCCGGAGGGCGAGGCGCGCTCGACCCAGTTCGGCCTCAACTTCCTGCGGCTCGCCAAGCGGCTCGAGCCGGGCTTCGTGATTACCATCGAGCCCGGCGTCTACTTCATCCCGGCCCTGATCGACCGCTGGCGCCGGGAGGGACGCCACGCCGAGTTCATCCGCTACGATCGGGTGCAGGCCTTCCGCTCGTTCGGCGGGGTGCGGATCGAGGACGACGTCCTGATCACTGAGGACGGAAGCCGGGTGCTCGGCCCGCCGATTCCGAAGTCGGTGCAGGACATCGAGCAGGGGGCGCGCGCCTGATCCTCGGTGAGTCATTGCGGGGCCTTTGCGGGAAGTTCGGCACGGACACTGTCAGAGTAGTCATCGACGTGAAGGTCGACGGCTGGGGTCTGCGCTCCGGCGTCGAGATGCCCTGTGCAGCGCCGATTTACAGGGACGCGTCGTCACCCCTCGAGCGCCAGCGTGGTCGCGAACGCCATCCCGCCGAATAGAAGAACCCCCAGCAGCACGAGCCACGTGTACTGTGGGCTGAAGCCGGGTGCCTTGCCGCGCTTGTACGCGTACAGGGGAGCGACGATGAGAGCAAGCAGCACAACCCCCACCGCCCACATCGCAGCGCTCTCGTTGCCGACCTTGCGTCCAGTTGCTGCAGTCACCTGGCCTGCGTCGATCGCTACGAGAATTGCGGCAGCGAGGAGCGTCAGCAGCGACACCATGCCGAGGCGCGATGGGACGAGGAAGCGGGGCGACTGCCACACGTAGAACCAGACTGCCAGCGCACCTGCGAACCACGGCATGGCGAGGAAGAACCCGAGCTTGTCGGGGTCTTTTGCCCCCGTCCGCGTACCAGTCGGCGTTGCCAGGGTCGCAAGCGCTTGAACGCCCTCAGCAAGTGGTCGGTTACAGAATCGGCACACGATCGCCTCGGCCTTGATCTCCTCGGCACAGTACGGGCACGTCTTGGTGTCTCGTGGCTTGACCGAAAACGTGGCGCCACACTTGCGGCAGGTCTGTTCGGTGCCGACGTAGTGGCTGGGCACCCGCATTTCGTACCCGCATTTCTCGCAACCACACAGAACCGACTCGGCCACTTCTGACCTCCCTGATTCGAAGGTCGACGAATCTCGCCTTCGAAGGCAGCTACGGAAGCCCGAACTGTGCCTTCGACACCAGCTCTCCGTTCTGGAACATCGCGTTCATGTTAGAGCCGTTCGAGTTCACCCATGCGTATATTACCGTCGTATAGCCCGCGAGGTCCGTGCGGCTCTGTTCGTCTCCGGGAGCTCCAATGATCCGAACGACCTGATCGTAGGTCATGCCCTCCTGTATCTGGTCGTATTCCGCTTTGGTCACGACGGGGGCGGGGGCTGCAATAGACTGTGGCATTACGAATCGCCCGTCCGGAGTAGACGTCGATCTCGATGACATCTGTGTCACCACGAACCAGACCGCGAAGGCTGCGAGTGCGATTATGACAATCGCTGCGACCGGTGGCACGCTGGTCCGCGACGCCTTCTCAGGTGCCGGCTGTTCCGCGACTTCGACGACGTCCAGTGCTCGTCCGCAGTACCTACAGACCCTGGCAGCGTACTTGATCTCCTCGGCACAGTACGGGCATTTTTTCGTGTCTGGCAGTCCGACCGTGAAGGATGCACCACAACTGCGACACTTCTGCTCGGTGCCCGCGTAGTGAGCGGGGACGTTCATCTCGTGCCCGCACTTGGCGCACTTTTGGTGAATGAGTTCGGCCATTCCACACCTCCCTGACGTCAGGAGCCCGTAAAGACAGAATGGACGTGGCGCATGTTCTCGATCAAGCGTAGGTGTCTCGAAACAGCCATGTCAAGTCGTCGCTTGCCGAGCGAAGGCGACGTGTCCGACAGCCCTGAGCGGGAATCCGGTTGGCGCTATTCGGAAACGGAGATGACCATCAAGCCCTGCTCTCGAATTGTACCGTCGCCAAGGGCGAGAACGCGCGCGCGCACGATCACGAGGCCGCCAAGTGACGGGAATGCAGTGATGTTTGGAAGGTCTCGGATTTCGTATTGCATCGGCCTTTTCGGCGGAAGGATGCGCGCAGCGCATCCCGAGGAGCGTGTCGGGCAGGGGCGAAGCGCGACGATCTCATGAGGAGCGCGCACAGGCGCCCATGCCCGACACGCTCCTAGTAGCGGCGTGAGAGCTTGAGCGCGGTCGGGGTTCGGGTGACCTGAAAGGCCTCCTGGAGGGCGCTGCGGTAGGGGCTCGCGCCGGCCGGTTGGCCGTTGATGTCGTCGACCGTGATCGCGGCCCGCGGTTGCACCGACCGGGCGAGCTGGGCGCGAAGGACGCCGAAGTAGTCGGGCAGCCGGGGGTGGTCGGGGCCAACCGCGACGGTCAGGCGGGCGCCGCGCCGTTCGGAGGTCAGCACCAGCCGGCGGCCGTGGAAGACGAGGTGGTTCGACGGCACCCGTCGCGGCAGCGCGAGACCGAGGTCGATCGCCGGGAGGCCGCAGGGTGACGCCGGGTCGGCGGCATTGATCCACCAGACGAGGTCCTCGGGCAAGCCCTCCTCGAGGCGGTGGAAGGCGGCCCGCGCCATGAACTGCAGGCCGGGGATGCCGTCGAAAAAGCGGCCGGCGATCACCTCGCCCGCCAGCTCGAGCATGCGCAGCGACCGGAAGATCGCGCCCCAGCGCATGGCGGGCAGCTCGCGCTCGACGAGCTCCCGGAAGAGCAGACCGTAGCGGTCGAGGAGCAGGCGCGCGCGCTCGCGATCGGCCTCCTCCCGCTCGAGGGCGTCGGCGGCAGGGGTGGGCGGGGCCAGCCGGAACCAGTTGCCGGTCACCGGCAGCCGCGAGCGCCAGCGGTCGAAGCGCGGTTGACGGCGGGGAACCGACGACTCGAGCTCGCCGGGCGCCGCCTCGAAGCCAGTGGCGACTCCCTGCCGCAGCGGGGCGAAGCTGTCGGCCGCCACCTCGCCGCGCCAGGCAGCGTCCCACAGGGCCTCGAGCAGCACACCCGAGTCCGATCCGCTGCGGCGCAGCAGGTCGGTGAAGCTGTACCGTCCGAGCTCGCCGGGCAGCAGGTTGCGGATCGTCGAGGCGTCGCCATCGGCACCGGCGCCGTCTCCTGGAGGCTCTGCGGCGAGGTCGCGGTCACCGGGGAAGCCGAACGCGATCCGGCGCTCGCCGCAGCCGAACCACTGCAGCTCGGTCTCGGCGAGCAGCGCGTCGAGCCACGACGGGTGGTAGGGCTCGACGCGCGCGGGCAGGATCTCGGTCTCGACGAGGTCGACGGGCAGTGGGCAGGCGATGAGCCGCTCGAGCGCGGCCTTGAGATCGTCGAGGGTGGCGTCGCTCCGTCCGAGGCCGTGGTGGTGGGCCAGCCAGAGCGGCAGCAGCTCCGGCGGCTGCGGCCGGAAGGACGGCCGCGCCGCGCTGCGGGCCATCCGCAGCAGGCGCTCCAGGTTCTCGCGATCGCAGGCCTCGAGGGCGGTGGCGCCCTCGCTGATCTGGTCGAGCAGGACGGTCTGCTCCTCCGCCAGCTCGTCGAGGGCCGCCATGACCACCGCTCGCTCGAGATCGAGGGTGTCGCCGATCCAGCCCGGGTCGACGGGCCCGTAGCCGGCGAGCCAATCGCCGAGCAGCTCGGCAAGGGTCGTGTCGGGCATCTCGAAGGACGGGGCGCCGAGCATCTGGCGCGAGCGCGGCTCCGGCCGCGTCCGCAGCGGCGCCGTCGAGCGCCGCCGACTGGAGGCGCAGCGAGTCCAGAGGCCGGCCAAGCGCGGCCGCGACCGCGGGCAGGGCCTCGACCGGGCTGACCAGCGTCACGCCACCCTCACGCGTCTGCCAGGCGGCGAGCCGGTCGGCCACCGCTGCGAGCTCGGCAGGGACGTCCGCCCCGTGATCGCGCCGCACGGCGGCGAGCAGCGAGCGCCACTCGCCGGCCGGGATCACCCGCCGCTCCTTGGCCCACTCGAGCAGCTCGGCGCCGCCGCGCGGGGCGTAGCCGGGGGCGGTCCGCTGGAGCTTGGCCTCCAGCTCTTCGACCAGGTGGCGCGGGATGCGGGGCCGCAGGTGGGAGGCGAACACCAGCTCGCGCACGAGGTCCGGTCGCGAGCGGCTCGCCGCCTCCCCGGTGGGCCGGTCGTCCTCGTACATCAGGCGGTTGGTCTGGCGCCACGCGACCTGCCCGGCGAAGGGAGACGGAGCGTCGGTCGTGACGTGACGGACGACGGTCAGGCCGTCGGCGATCTCGAGGAGGCGCTCGCGCAGCGCGTCGAGCTCGAAGGCGTCGTGCAGGCACTCGCGCCACGCCTCGAGGACCAGGGGGAAGTCGCCGTGCTCGGAGACCACCTCGAGCATCTCCTTGGCGCGCTGCCGGTTGATCCAGAGCGGCGTGCGCCGCCGCCCGCCGGCGCGGGGCAGCAGCAGGGCGCGGCCGGCGGCCTCACGGAAGCGGGCGCCGAAGAAGCCGGTGTGCTCGAGCTCCTCGCGCAGGAGGTCCTCGATGCGGTCGGCGGGCACCAGCGCGAACGGGTCCTCGGGCGCAGCGCCGACCGGGTGGGTGATCACCACGCAGTCGTCGCCGTGGATGACCTCGGGGCGGCCGCCGTGCTGCGCCCGCCACGCGGCGGCGAGCGCGTACGCGAAGGGGCGGTTGACCCGGCCGCCCCACAGCGTGTGGAGGACGAGCTGGCGATGACGGTCGCTGCGGTCGGGGGCGGTAGTGTGCTCGACGACGACCTGCCGCCGATGGGGGAGGGTCCCGGTGGCTGCGACCTGGGCGGCAAGGACGCGGCACAGCTCGGCCGCCGCGGCCGGCTGGAGGCGGTGCCGCTCCTCGAGCTCACCGGCGAAATCGGGGTCCTCGAGGCGCGGCAGCGCCAGCTCGAGGAAGCGGCCGATGCGGTCGGAGAGGAACGACGAGCGGTCGCGCTCCTCGGCCCGCCAGAACGGCGCCATCGCCGCGCGGGTGTCGACCGGCACGACGAACACGTCGTTGTGGGTAATGCGCTGGATCCGCCAGCTCTGGACGCCGAGGCTGAAGGTGTCGCCGACCGCCCGCTCCCACACGAACTCCTCGTCGAGCTGGCCGAGGGGCGAGCCGCTGCCGTCGATGCGCAGGGTGAAGTAGCCGCGGTCCGGAATCGTGCCGCCGGCGGTGAAGATCAGGCGCTCCGCCCCGGGCCGCGCCCGGACCGTCTGGTCGATCCGGTCGACCGACACCAGCGGCCGCAGGCCGCGAACCCGGGTCGATGCGAAGCGTCCGGCCAGCATCTCGACGACCAGGTCGAACTGCGACCGGGGCAGGTGCCGGTAGGCCTCTGCGGCCCGCACCGCATCGTAGAGCTCGTCGAGCAGCCAGCGCCGCTCCACGGTCATCGACAGCAGCACCTGGGCGAGCACGTCGAGGGGGTTGGTCACCGGCCGGGAGGCCTCGATCTCGCCGTCGAGGACGGCGCGCGCCAGCACCGCCGACTCGATGAGGGCGTGCGCGTGCAGCGGGTACAGCCGTCCGCGGCTGGTCTCCCCGACCTGGTGGCCGGAGCGTCCGAGGCGCTGGACGGTCGACGCGACGGTCGCCGGCGGCTGGACGAGCACGACCTCGTCGATGCTGCCGATGTCGATGCCGAGCTCGAGCGAGTTGGTCGCGACGATCGCGCGCAGCGACCCGGCCTTGAGCCGCTCCTCGACGACGCCGCGGATCTCGCGCGACAGCGCGCCGTGGTGCGAGTAGGCAAGCTGGTCGACCTCGCTCTCGTTGAGGAAGCGCGCGACCTTCTCGACCATGCGCTTGCTATTGGCGAAGATCAGCGTCGAGCGGTTGCGGCGCACGGTCCGCTTGAGCTGCGCGGTGAGCTCGGCCCACAGCGACTCGGGGTCGCGGCTGGCGCCGGGCTCGGCGACCGGCAGGGCAACCTCGAGCTCGTAGCGCTTGGCGGTGGTGGCGGCCGCGATCTGCACGCGACGCGGCCGGTAGAGCGCCCCGGCGGGGGTCCGTTCCACGTTCGCCCCGCCGACCCAGCGTGCGACCTCGTCGAGGGGGTTCACCGTAGCCGACAGGGCGATCCGCTGGAACTCGCCGGCGGTCGCCGCGAGGCGCTCGACCGCGGTCATCAGGTGCACGCCGCGCTTGCCGTCGATCACCGCGTGCACCTCGTCGAGGATCACCGAGCGCAGGCCGCGCAGCAGGGTCCGGCCGCTCGCCGAGGTGAGCAGGATGTTGAGGCTCTCCGGGGTGGTGATCAGGATCTCGGGTGGGCTCTTGGCAATGGTCCGGCGCTCGGCCTGCGGGGTGTCGCCGGTGCGCGACAGGACGCGGACGGCCGGTGGAACGCCGGCCCGCGGCGGACCAGTGCTGGCCGAAGCTCGGCGAGTGGCTCGAGCAGGTTGCGGCGGATGTCGTTGCCGAGCGCGCGCAGCGGCGACACGTAGAGGACGCGCACCTGGCCACCCGGCCACGCCTCGCCGAGGAGGCGGTCGAGCGCCCACAGGAAGGCAGCCAGGGTCTTGCCGCTGCCGGTCGGCGCCGTGACCAGCACGTGCTCTCCGGCAGCGATGATCGGCCAGGCGATGCGCTGGATCTCGGTGGGTTGCCCGATCCGGGAGGCGAACCACGCCCGGGTGGGCGGGCTGAACAGGTCGAGGGGGTCGGATCCGGGAGCCACGAGGAGGGAAGGTAGTGCGCGGCGCGGATCGGGTCAAGAAGGCCGGTCCGGCACCCGTGCCCCCGCCCGACGGGCGAGGCGAGTACGCGGAGTGCGCGTCCCACGGGCGTGCCATCTTTGGCAATTTCGGGACGACGATCTTCCCAAAGAGGTGCTCGAGACCCGAGATTGCCAAAGGTGGCAACCTCGGGGAGCGCCTGCAGAGAATCGGCGCGAAGCGCTCTCGAGTACGGAGCGAACGAGCGTGGACGGGCACGGAAGCGGAAGCGGGCAGTGCCGCTTACCAATCCGGGAGCGGTTTCTTGAGCCAGGTGCGGACGATGGCGTCACGCTGGCGGCGCAGCTCGTGGTCGGGCGCGGGGAGGGCGCGGGCGGCCGCCTCGATGCGCTTCGAGGCGAGGCCGAGGGCGAGTACCGCCGCCGACGGCACGATGACGAAGACCACGTCCCCGGGCTGCAGGACGTGCCGCAGCAGACCGACAACGTAGAGGATCGGGCCAGCGGCGAGCAGCGGGATCTGGATGAGGGCCGCGATCATCTGCCGCCGCACCACCGACTTCATCCGTTCGATGTCAGCCGTGGAGGCGATCGACGGGGTGGCGGCGACGAAAGCCCTGAGCTCGCGGCCGAACCACCAGGCATTCGCGATGGCAATCGCTGGGAAGAGCAGCATCAGCAAGGTGAACGTGGAGCGCATGCCAGGACCATCATAGCTTTGGCGATGACAGGGAGCTCGATTCCTGCCGGCGGCAAGGGGTGCGGGCGGGGGTCCGGGAACGGGAACGGGTACGGGAACGGGTACGAGGGTGGGCGGCGCCCCATCTCCAGATCCGAGATTCACGGATGGGATGAGGATGCGCGCAGCGCATCCTTCTCGGCGCGCGTGGGGCGTAGGCCAGCCAGCGACCGCGACGCCTCACGCACACCCGGAGGCCTACGACCCGCGTGCGCCGAGGGGCCTATGCCCTACACGCTCCTAGAACTGGTCGAAGAAGCGCCGGACCTCGGCCGCCGGGTCCTCGCGCAGCAGGCTGCTCGGATCGTCGTCGGTCCACTCGGACGGCAGCAGGCGCGCGTAGCGCCGGTCCTGGAAGCGCTGGCACATCAAGACGATGACGCCGCGGTCCTCGGCCGACCGGAAGATCCGGCCGGCCGCCTGCACGACCCGGGTGAGCCCCGGAACGAGGTAGGCGTAGCCGAAGCCGTGGCCGTAGAACTCCTGGTAGTAGGCCTTCAGCAGCTCGCGCTCGGTCGAGAGCTGGGGCAGGCCCGGCGACACCACGATGACCTGCGAAAGCATCTCCCCCGGGTAGTCGACTCCTTCGGCGAAGATGCCGCCGAGCACGGCGAGCAGGAGGTGACGCTCGCTGCCCGCGAGGGCGTCGAGGAAGGCGGTCTGGACCGCGTCGGAGGAGCTCGGCTCCTGGACCAGCAGGCGGTGGCCGACCGGGGGCAGCCGGTCGCGGACGGCCTCGAGGAATCGGTAGCTGGGGAATAGGGTGAGCACGTTGTGCTCGGGATGGGCGAGGCGCGCGATCCATTCGGCGATGCGGTCGTAGTGGGCGGCGCGGCCGCGGTAGGTGGTGTCGACGTCGCCGATGCACAGCACCAGTCGGTTGGATGCCGGGAACGGGGACGGCACGTAGAGCTCGTCGGTGCGGGCGGGTGAGAAGCCGAGCAGCTCGCGGTAGAACTCGAACGGCTCCAGGGTGGCTGACATCGCGACCGCGCCGGCCGACTCCTCGAGGACCTTGCCGACGAAGCGCGACGCGTCGAGGCAGCAGATCTTCACGAGCTCGCTGCGGTCGGCCGCGCGCGAGGCGAGGTGGACGAACTCGCTGCCGCCCTCGGAGAGTGTGCGGTGCAGGCGCATCAGGGTCAGGAAGACCTCGACGATCGGGTCGTCGGCCATCCACAGGTCCTGCTCGCGCTTGTAGACGAAGTAGTTGAGCAGGGCGCCGTCGAAGGCAAGGCGGAGGTCCGCGATCCGGTCGGCGGGGAGCTCGACGGCGGCGTCGCCGAGCCGGTCGGGCCCGAGGGCGGCGGCGACGACCTCGGCGACCAGGGCGGCGAGCTCGTCGACGAGCACCCGGAGCTCGCCGAACACCACGTTATCGCGGGCCTCGAGAAAGGTCCGCGCCCGGTCGAGCAGCGGCGAGCCGAGCGCTGGCGAGTAGTACTCGCGGCTGCGGTCAACCAGGTTGTGGGCCTCGTCGATCACCAGCACGGCGTCGCGCAGCGCGCCCTGGTTGAGGATCGCGGCGAGGCCGATGTCCGGGTCGAAGACATAGTTGTAGTCGCAGACCAGGACGTCGATCTCGGAGAGCAGGTCGAGGCTGACCTCGAACGGGCACAGCTCGTGCTGCACGGCGGCGTGGTAGACCCGATCCGGGTCCTGGTGGGCGTCGTCGTTGATCAGGTTGCGCAGCAGCTGGGTGCGCGCGAGCTTGAGTCCGTAATCCCTGGCGTAGGGGCAGTACTCCTCGTGGCAGATCATCTCGGCGTTGGCGCACATCTTGGCCTTCGCGCGCAGCTGGAGGCTCCGGAACAGTCCTTGCTGCATGGCGCGGATGGTGTCGACCGCGATCCGCTGGCCGAGGGTCTTGGCGGTCAGGAAGATCAGCCGCTGGCCGCGGGACAGGGCGACCCGCACCGCCGGGTGGAGGACGGCGGCGGTCTTGCCGCACCCGGTCGGGGCGCGCAGCAGCAGGTGGCGGCCCTCGCCGAGGGACGAAGCGACGGCCTCGCCGATCGTCAGCTGCACCGGCCGCGGCTCCGGATGGGGGAACTCGACAAGGTCGGCGGCCTGCCGCAGCTGCTCGAGGCGGTCGAGGCGTCGGCGCTCGGCCGCCACCAGTCGGTGAAGGAGCTGGCGCAGCCACGCGGCGGTGGTCGTGGGGTCCCACTCGACGTCCTCGGTCTCGACGTCGCCGGTGACGATGTCGACGAGGAGCAGCCTGGCGCCGATCGGCTGACCGGGCGGCGACAGCATGAACGCGTACAGGCGCGCCTGGCGCCGGAAGCGCTCGAGCCGCTCGTCAGCGTACAGATTGTGCAGCTCGACAGCGAAGTGGAGGGTCTTGATCTCGTCCACCCGCAGCGGCAGGTCGCCGGCGTACTGGACGCCGTCGGCGCGCCCGGAAAGGCGGAGCGTCCAGCCGTCGACCTCGAGCTCGGCGGCGACCGGCACCTCGGCGCGGTAGTCGGGGTCCTCGGCCGACAGCTCCTGCTGGATGCGGCTGTGCAGCTCCTGACCGATCCACAGCCGCGTCAGCCCGGTGCCGGCGAGGCCGATGACCCGCTGGTCCTGGTCCGCCAGCAGGTCGCCGACGGCGGCTTCGATCCGGCGCGCAGCCATGTCGATGGTGATCGCCACCGCGGTATTGTAGTCAGCTCTTGGAGCGTGTCGTGCATCGGCCAGTCGTCGCACTGCCGATGTGAGCGCTCAAGTTGGCCGATGCCCAGCACGTTCCAAGCCGGATGCGCTGCGCGCATCCCGGACAAGCTGGACGATCCGGCGGCGTTGCAGGGACAGGGTGGCTCGATGAAAGGAGGTTCTCGGCCCGCGGAGGGTGCGCGCCCTCCGGGTGTGCGGATGCTCCTGATGAGTTCGCATGGCGACACCGACTTCGCGACCATGTCTGACGCCTGGAAAGCCCAGGTCTCCGGGTCGCCGTGGCGGCGGTCAACCTGCCGGTGACTGTGACGAACGCCTGCGGGCGACGAGGGCCGCGGCGGCGAGCAGCGCGGCGAGGGCGAACAGAGCCACCGCGGTGTGGCGCGATGACCACAGGTCGATGCGGCGGGGCCGGTAGGCGATTCGATCGTCGAAGCGGACGCTGTCGATGATCTGCTCGAAGACCGGCGCCGTGGCGGCGATCCGATCCTCGAGCTCGTAGCAGTGGAGCGTCAGCAGGCCGCGCTCGGTGAGGAAGCTCGCGGAGCGGACGACCACCCGGCCCTCGATCGCCAGCTCCATGACGCTGTCGACCCGCAGGCAGAAGCGCTCGCGGTCGAAGGTGACGCCGGTCAGCTGGAGCTCGCGCAGAAGGGAGCCGCGATGGTCCGTGAGCGGGCTGGCGGGCTGGGCGGCGACGTCCTCGGGCGGTGGGAGGCGCTGGAAGTGGCCATGGGAGATCCGTCCCTCCTCGCGGATCTGGATCAGCACCTGCGGCAGCGAAAACTCGAGGTCGGGATCGCCGGGCCGAAAACCGTGCTGGTAGGACTCGGCCGTGCGGCCACCGGTCGCCTCGGCCGTCCGCAGCGTGAAGTACTCGAGGACGTTGGGCGGGACCTCGCGCCATCCCTGCGGGAGGCGGAGGGTCGCCAGACCGTCGTAGATCGCGACCGCGGGGTCGGGGTCGGTCGTGGCATCGAGTGCAGCCGGGGCGGCCGCAGTGATCAGCAGCGCGAGCACGAGGCGATGTTGGCGGCGCACCTCGCCACCTTAGCAGAGGTGGCGGGCCGTGGGTTTGCCGCGGACCCCGCGGGATGGTGGGGGATGGCAACGTTAGCGGGAGTGGTGTGCGATGATGGGCCGACGAAAACACCGCACGTGCGTCGCCGTGACGGCACATGGAATGGAGGGACCTGATAATGAGCGGACGCAAGAGCCTGCTGATTGGAGCCCTGATGGCCGTGATGATGGCCGTGGGCGCCATGCTCCTGGTGCCGGCCGCATCGGCCGGCCCGGAGGGGGAGACGGCGCGGCACGACGTCGTCTACGTATGCGGATGCGGGCCGGACTGCCCGTGCAACACGGTCAAGGCCGAGCCCGGCACCTGCAGCTGCGGCAAGCCGCTGGTGTGGGGGCACGTGGTCAAGGTCGAGGGCGACGTGGCCCTGGTGTGCGCCTGCGCGGAAGGGTGCACGTGCAAGATCGACGCGAACGATCCGACCAAGTGCGGCTGCGGCAAGGAGCTGCGGCGGGTCAGCCTGAAGGGCACCGGGCTCTACTTCTGCAACTGCGGCGGGTCGTGCACCTGCAATCACATCTCGGCGACGCCGGGGAAGTGCGGCTGCGGGATGGAGCTGAAGAAGAGCGAGTGATCGATCCGGACTGGGCGAGATGAAGGTGCGGGGGTCCGACAGCGGACCCCCGATGCATCTGCGACGAAGGCGCGTGGCGCCGGACCGCGAATGGCGGAGGCGGTTGAGTCGCCGTCGTGCGCCCATGCCTAGAGCGCGGAACCGGCTCTTCGGGTCCGCGATCCTCACTCTGCAATTCTCGATCTTCGATCGTTTGGTTGGCCGGCCTCAGTCGACCCACGTGGTGACGAAGACGTTGGTCTCCCCGGGCTTCGAGTTGCGGCGGTTGGAGCAAAACACAAAGGTCTCACCGTCGGGAGCGAACATCGGGAAGCCGTCGAACCCGCCGCTGAAGGTGACCTGCTCAAGACCGCTGCCGGTCGAGAGCAGCCGGGGCTCGCCGAAGTGGCGCTCGCGCGCGTCGGCCTGGATGCTGCGCGGCAGGGTCGCGCTGGGGACCGGCGAGCTCGCGGGACGGTCGGCGGGGCCGGCGCAGCCGAGGACAGCTGCGGCCGGCGCGGCGATCAACAGCCGGATGATGATCGAAGAGTGCCTCACGCGACCTCCAAACTGCGACATGCTCTCACGCACGTTCACCCTTCGAGAGCGAGCAGCAACGGCTCCTCGAGCGCCTCGACGATCCAGCGCAGGAAGCGCGCCGCGTCGGCGCCGTCGACCAGCCGGTGGTCGTAGGAGAGCGACAGGGGGAGGACCAGGCGGGGCTCGAACCGGTCGCCGGCCCAGCGGGGCTGGGTGGCCGCCCGCGACGCGCCCAGGATCGCGACCTCCGGCCAGTTGACGATCGGCGTGAAGGCGGTGCCGCCGATGCCGCCGAGGTTCGAGATCGAGAAGCAGCCTCCCTGCATCTCCTCGGGCTTGAGCTTGCGCTCGCGGGCGCGGGCGGCGAGGTCGTCGAGCTCGATGGCGATCGCGGTGATGTTCTTGCGGTCGGCGTCCCGGATGACCGGGACCAGAAGCCCGTGCTCGGTGTCGACGGCAACGCCGATGTGGACGTACTCCCGGAACACGATCTCCTGCCGGCCGAGGTCCACGGCGGCATTGAGCTTCGGGTGGAGCTTGAGGGCCGAGCCGGCAACCTTGACCAGGATGGCGGTCATCGTCAGCTTGCCGCCCGCGGACTGGACGCGGTCGCGGTAGTGCCGGCGCAGCGCTTCGAGGCCGGTGATGTCGGCCTGGTCGTGGTTGGTCACCTGCGGCACCGTGACCCACGCCCGTGACAGGTTGCGGGCCGTGACCTGGCGGATCTTGGACATCGGCTCGCGACGGATTGAACCGAACGCCGAGAGGTCCGGCAGCTCCGGGCTCGCGGCGCCGGCCGGCGATGCCGTCATCTGGCCGATCACCCGGGCGGCAAAGGCCTTGATGTCGTCGATGCTGATCCGCCCGCCGTGGCCGGAACCGCTGACCTGAGTGATGTCGACCCCGACCTCGCGGGCGAAGCGGCGAACCGTGGGGGCGGCCGGGACCAGCTTGCGCGGGCCTTCCGGCGCCACCCAGCGCGGCGCGAGCGGCATCTCACCGAGGGTTGGCGTCTCTGGTCGTGGCGCGCGCGCCGGCAGCGGCGCCTCGACCAAGGCCTCGGGCGACGCCGGCTCCGGCCCGGCCACGGCAGGCGCCGTCGCCGGCTGGGCGCCGTCGTTGGCCACGGTCACGATCGGGTCGCCGGCGCGCAGGGTGGCGCCGGCGGCGACGTGGACCTCGGTGATGGTGCCGGCGATGGTCGCCGGCACCTCGACCAAGGCCTTTTCGGTCTCGACCTCGATCACCGACTGATCGACGGCGAGGGTATCGCCGACCGCGACCAGCACCTTCACGACGTCGACCGAGTCGACGTTCTCGCCGAGCTCCGGGACTCTCAGGGTCGAGGCCATGGCGTCCACTCCTAGACCGTCAGCGGGTTGGGGGCGTCGGCATCGATGCCGAGCTCGGCGATCGCGGCGCGCACCCGGTCGTGGCCGATGGCCCCGTCACGGGCGAGGGCTTCCAGGGAGGCGACCACGATGTGAGCCGCGTCGACCTCGAAGAAGCGGCGTAGCGCGGCGCGGCTGTCCGAGCGGCCGAAGCCGTCGGTGCCGAGCGCGACCGGTACCTTCGGGAACCAGGCGGCGATCGACGCCGGCAGGGCCTTGACGTAGTCGCTCGCGAGCACGTAGACGCCCTCGGTGCCGGCCAGGCACTGGCGGATCCACGGCGTCCGCGGCTCCTGGCCGGGATGGAGCCGGTTGAAGCGGTCGCAGTCGAGGCCGTCGACGTGGAGCGCCTTGTAGCTGGTGATGCTCCAGACGTCGGCCGCGACGCCGAAGCGCTCGGCCAGAACCTGCTGCGCCGCGAGCGCCTGGTTGAGGATCGGCCCGCTGCCGAAGAGGTGCGCGCGCGGGGCGCCCTCGGGGCCGGCGGCAGCCCGGAAGCGGTACAGGCCGCGCAGGATCCCCTCGTCGGTGACATGCTCCGGCCGGGCCGGCATCGGGTACGGCTCGTTGCAGGCCGTGATGTAGTAGAAGACGTCCTCCTGCTCGCTGAACATCCGGCGGATGCCATCACGGATGATGGTGGCGAGCTCGTAGGCGTAGGCCGGGTCGTAGGCCTTGAAGTTGGGCACCGGATAGGCGAGCAGGTGCGAGTTGCCGTCCTGGTGCTGCAGGCCCTCCCCGTTGAGGGTGGTTCGGCCGGCCGTGCCGCCGATCAGGAAGCCGCGGGTCCGCATGTCGGCGGCGGCCCAGATCAGGTCGCCGATCCGCTGCAGGCCGAACATCGAGTAGAAGACGAAGAACGGGATGGTGTTGATGCCGTGCGTGGCGTGGGCCGTGCCGGCGGCGATGAACGAGCACATCGAGCCGGCCTCGGTGATGCCCTCCTCGAGCAGCTGGCCGTCCTTGGCCTCGTGGTAGTAGAGCAGCGACGAGGCGTCGACCGGCTCGTAGAGCTGGCCGGCGTGCGAGTAGATGCCGATCTGGCGGAACAGCGGCTCCATGCCGAAGGTGCGTGCCTCGTCAGGGATGATCGGCACCACCAGCTTGCCGATCTGGCGGTCCTTGAGGAGCTTGGTCAGCACCCGCACGAAGGCCGCGGTGGTCGAGATCGGACGGCCGTCCGAGCCCTCGTTGAACTCCTCGAAGATCTCCGCGGGCACCGGCGGCAGCGGCTGGCAGCGGACGCCGCGGGTCGGCACCGGCCCGCCGAGAGAGCGCCGGCGCTCCTGCAGGTAGACCATCTCGGGGCTGTTCTGCGGCGGGCGGTAGAGCGTGGCGCTGCGGGCCTCGTCGTCGGACAGGGGGATGCCGAAGCGGGTCCTGAACTCGAGCAGCTCGTCCTCGTTGAGCTTCTTCTGCTGGTGCGTGATGTTGCGGCCCTCGCCGGACTCGCCGAGGCCGTAGCCCTTGATCGTGCGGGCCAGGATCACGGTCGGAGCGCCCTTGTGCTCGACCGCGGCCTTGAAGGCGTTGTAGACCTTCTGGGGGTCGTGGCCGCCGAGGCGAAGCCGCCGCAGCTGCTCGTCGGAGAGGTGGGCGACCAGCTCCGCGAGCAGGGGCGAGGTGCCGAAGAAGTGGTCGCGGATGTAGCCGCCGGAGGAGACCGCGTACTTCTGGCTCTCACCGTCGACGATCTCGCCCATCCGCCGCACCAGCAGCCCGTCGCTGTCCTTGTCGAGCAGCGGGTCCCAGTCAGCGCCCCAGATGACCTTGATGACGTTCCAGCCGGCGCCCCGGAATGCAGCCTCGAGCTCCTGGATGATCTTGCCGTTGCCGCGCACCGGGCCGTCGAGGCGCTGCAGGTTGCAGTTGACCACGAAGATCAGGTTGTCGAGCTGCTCGCGCGCCGCCAGCGTGATCGCTCCCAGCGCCTCCGGCTCGTCCATCTCGCCGTCGCCGAGGAAAGCCCACACCTTGTGGTTCGAGCGTGGGTGGAGCCCGCGGTCCTCGAGGTAGTGGTTGAAGCGGGCCTGGTAGATGGCCTGGATCGGTGCCAAGCCCATCGACACGGTCGGGAACTCCCAGAAGTCGGGCATCAGCCAGGGGTGGGGGTAAGACGACAGGCCGCGGCCGCGGCCGTCACGCAGCTCGCGGCGGAAGTTTCTGAGCTGGTCGGCGCTCAGCCGCCCTTCGAGGAACGCGCGCGCGTAGATGCCGGGTGACGAGTGACCCTGGAAGTAGACCTGGTCGCCGTCGTAGTGCTCGCTCTTGCCGTGCAGGAAGTGGTTGAACGCGACCTCGTAGAGGGTGGCGGCCGAGGCATAGGTCGAGATGTGGCCGCCGATGCCGTCCTCCTCGAAGTTGGCGCGGACCACCATCGCGAGCGCGTTCCAGCGGATCAGGCTCTTGATCCGCCGCTCGATCTCGCGGCTGCCGGGGTAGGGCACCTCCTCGTGCGCCGGGATGGTGTTGATGTGCGGCGTGTTCGCCGAGAACGGGATGCGCACGCCGGCCTTGCGCGCCGAGATCTGGAGGTCCTCGAGCAGGTGCCGGACCCGCTCCGGGCCCTGGTGGCTGAGGACCCAGGCCAGCGAGTCGATCCACTCCTGGGTCTCGATCGCCTGGATCTCGGCTGCCGCGTTCTTCTGTCGGGGGTCGACCGCCATGAACACCTCGCCGTTCGACCCATGCCGGGCCGCCTGGTTTCCAGCCCCTATAACACGCCCCGAGGAGACTCTGTTTCAGCTGTTTGTCGGTTCGCAGCACCTGGTGGGCGCCCACCACGAGGAGGTCGACCGGTTCGTGGCCGCGGCCGGCCAGGTCCACGAGCTGCGCTCGCACCGGCGGTACATGAGATTCAGCCGACGAGCGGATCGGCGGTCTGGGTGGTGGTCTTGAGCCGGTCGTGCAGGATTCGGCGGAGGTGATTGTCCTCGCGGACGGTGCGCGCGAGCAGCTCCTCGGCCTCCTCGGCAGGGATTGCCGGCGAGATGTAGATGCCCTGGGCACGGTCGACGCCGAGCTCGCGCAACGCGTCGAACTGCGAGCGCGTCTCCACGCCCTCGGCCACGGTCTGCTTGCCGAGGTTGCCGGCGAGCGTCGTGATGGTCTTGACGATCTGCGAGCTCTCTTCGTCGGCGAGCATCCGCGACACGAAGGAGTAGTCGATCTTGAGGGTGTCGATCTTAAACCGGCGCAGGTAGGCGAGGGAGGAGTAGCCGGTCCCGAAGTCGTCGATGCTGATGCCGATGTCCAGGGCGCGCAGCTGGTCGAGCATCGCCGATGCGTACTGCGCGTTTTCCATGAGGACGCTCTCCGTGACCTCGATGGTGAGGCTGCGGCCGTAGAGCCCGGTCTTGCGCAGGATGTGATCGACCTGCTGGACGAGGTCGGGCTGCAGGAACTGGGTACCGGAGACGTTCACGCTGACGTTGAGCGGCGGGTTGTGGCGGTACTTGTTCTGCCAGGCGCGCAGCTGGCGGCACGCTTCCTCGGCCACGAAGCGGTCGATCTGGATGATCGCGCCCATCTCCTCGGCGACGCCGATGAAGTTCAACGGCAGCAGCAGGCCCCGTTCGGGATGCTGCCAGCGGACCAGGGCCTCGAAACCGGTGATGCGACCGACCGTCATCGACACGATCGGCTGGTAGTAGACGCGGAACTCGTTGCGGGCGATCGCCCGCCGCAGGTCGGTCTCCAGTTTCAGGGTGGCGACGACGCGCGCGTGCATGTCCTGGTCGAAGACCACGAAAGTGTTACGGCCGTTCGCCTTGGCGCGGTACATGGCGGTGTCGGAGTCGCGGAGCAGGTCCTCGGGCCGCTCGTAGGTCGGCTTCCAGACCGCAATGCCGATGCTGACCGAGGCGAAGACCTCGGAACCGTCGAGCTCGAACGGGACCCGGAACTCGCCCTGGATGCGCTCGGCGGCAGCGGTCGCACCGCGAACGTCCGTGATGTCCTCGACGATGATCACGAACTCGTCGCCGCCGAAGCGGGCGACGGTGTCGGAAGGGCGGCACGCGGCCTGGACGCGATCGGCGATGGCGCGCAGCAGCCGGTCGCCAGCGAGGTGGCCGAGGCTGTCGTTGACGTTCTTGAAACGGTCGACGTCGAAGAACAGCAGGGCGAACGGGCGGCCCGGTTCGCGCCGCGCCCTGGCGAAGGCCAGCCGCAGACGGTCGGTGAGCACGGTCCGGTTCGGCAGCTTGGTCAGCGGGTCGTGAAGGCCGCCGATGCGGGGGTCGGTGTCGGCCTCGTCCTCGCTGTGGACGTCGGTCTGGCGGCCGACGATCCGGTAGACCCGCCCGGCATCGTCGCGCAGCATCTCGGCCCGCGCCAGCATCCAGCGGTAGCTGCCGTCGCGGTGGCGGACGCGGTAGCGGTGCTCGATCGGCGTGATGCTGCCGGCGAGGTTGGCGTCGATCATGCTGCGCAGCCGTTCGCGATCGTCGGGATGAACCAGCTCGAACCAGTCGTCGGGGGCATCGCCAATGTCGCGATCCTGGTAGCCGAGCATCGCCTTCCAGCGCGGCGAGTAGTAGACCTTGCGGCTCCGGACGTCCCAGTCCCAGATGCCGTCCTGCTGGCCGCCGCAGGCGATGACGAACCGGTCGAGGGCGGCGCGCAGCGTCCGGTTGGCGTCGAGGATTTCCGACCTGGCGCGCAGCCGCTCGGCGAAGAAACGCAGCTTGGTGTGGATCGCGGTTGCCGAGACGGGCAGCGTCATGTAGTCGTCGCAGCCGACCTCGAGCAGCTCATCGAGCGTCGTCGGCGACTCGTCCGCAACCAGCGCGAGAACCGGCAAGCGGGCGCCGTCCGGGGCGCGCACGGCGGCGAGCAGCGCGCCGCGTTGTTCATCCGGTAGGCGCCAGTCGACGACCGCGACAATCGGGTTTCCGCGTTCGATGGTGCGGCGGCGCTCCCGGGCTCCGGTGAGGACGGTGCACTGGTGGCCCGTCGACTCGACCTCGGTGACGATCGAGGCCGCAAGCTGGCGGTCGGCGGTCGCCACCAGGAATGCCAGGGGCCGCGGCGTCGAAGGGGGGGGTACCGCGTCCTTGGGCGCAGATACGCCGGACAGCCAGCGGAGAATCCCCGAAAGGCCCCTCCCGCTCACCGGTGCCGACTCCCCGGCCGACCGGCTCGGGCACAGCCGAACCCGAGCGTCCCAACCATGGCTGGATGCGCCTGCACGGACATCTGTCGCCAGACTCAACAATACCACTGTCGGCGCCATGGTCGCGCCGCGGGTCGGTCACCAGCCGCGGGGTCCACCGGCCCAATCCGCGGCTGCGGACCGGTCGGACGAGGGCACCGCGACCGATCCGTCGCAGTAGACTGGTCACGTGCGGTCGAGTCTCCGATGGATTCTTGTGCTTGGTGCGGTGGCGGTGCTGGCGCTGGTCGCCGGCGGAGTCGTGCTGGTCCATCTGCCGCCGGTGCAGCAGGCGGCCTGGGAGTGGGCGGCGGGGGCGGTCGGGGACGCAACGGGCTGGCAGATCACGGCGGCCGCGTGCCGGGGCCGGGCGTGGCCCGCCTCGGTCGAACTCAGGGGGCTGCGCGCCGGCGCCCCCGATCCCGGGGCAATATCCGCGGACCGGGTGACGATTCGCTTTCGCTGGAGCGGTCTGCTGTCGTCGCCGCGGCGGATCGAGGCCATCGAGATCGACGGCCTGGCGGTCGACCTGCGGGGACTCGAGCTCCCGCAGTCAGCAGCCGGTCAAGATCAGGCGCAGGCTGATCCCTGGCAGGCGATCGAGATCGCCAGCCTGGAGGTTCGGGGAGCCCGCCTCGGAGCCGCGGCCGCCGACGTCGAGCTCGAGCTGGACGGCGTCGAGCTGTCGGGCGGGCTCGCGGACGGGACGGCCCGCCTCGCGGCGCGAATCGCTGCCATTGCGGCGGTCCGGCAGGATCGCCGGCTGGTCGTCGGTCCGCTCGAGGTTGCGGCGTCGGCCAACGAGCAGGGGGTCAACGTCGAGCACCTCACTCTCGAAGGAGACATGGCGAGCGGATCGATCGCACTCTCGGCAGGCTTCGCCGACCGCCGATTGGCAGCCGACGGCCGGGTCGAGATCGAGCTCGCGCCGGCGCTCGAGTGGTTCGATCCCGATCTGGCCACCCTGCTGCGGCCCAGCGGGCGGCTGGTGCTGTCCGGCTCGGGCCAGGCATCGGCAGGAAAGGGTGCGACCTTCGCCGTCGACCACGTCGGCGGACCGCTCAGCGCGGCGGGCTACGAGGTCAGCCGGCTGCGCCTCACATCGACGGCCACGGGTCTTCGGCTCGACGCGGGTGGGGACGAGTGGGGCAACATCGCGGTGGACCTCGCGCGCGACCGGGCCGTGGTGCACGCCCGGTTCGTCGACGCCGCGGTCGGCCCCACGGTCGCGCTGGCGGTCTCGCCCGCGCCGTCCTGGCTGCCCGGACCCCTGACCCTGTCCGGCACGCTCGATGCTACCGTCCTGATTCCGGTGGCGCTGGAGCGGCTGGCGGCGACCGCCGACCTGCAGGTGGCGTTCCCCGACGGCCGCCTGGAGCTCGAAGGCGAGGGCGAGGGGCGGGAGTGGCGGGCCCGGCGGTTGGCCCTCGAGGTGCCCGGTGCCGAGCTCTCCGGCCAGGGCGGGCTCGGCAGTGGTGGCGGGTTGAACGGGATGGTGCGGGGCACGGTGAGCGAGCCTGCGGTGCTGGCGGCGTATCTTTCCAGGTGGATCCCGCAGGCGGGCGATCTCGGCGTCGGAGGAGGTCCAGCCGAGCTCTCACTCGAGCTCTCGGGCTCGCTGGCGAGGCCTCACATCGATGCGGTGTTCGGCTGGGAGCGGCCGGCCGCGAGGACGATCGTGGCGGAGCGGATCGAGGGCTTCGCCCGTGGCGGCCTCGACGCGCTGGAGTGGGGGATTGTGGCGGTGCCGGTCGCCGGCGCATCGCTCGAGCTCGAGGGGACGGCGGAGCCAAGCCGGCCGGCAGTCGCGGGACTCTGGCGGGTCGCCCTTCCGGACCTCGCAGCCGCGGCCGCGCTCGCCGACCCGGCGCTGGCCGACCGGCTGAGCGGCTCGGTCGCAGGCGCCGGGACATTTGGTTGGACGAGTGACGGCGAGTGGTCGGTCGACGGCGTGGTGCAGGCGACCGGGGTGCAGTTCGATGGGTACGCGATCGACGCCGCAGAGGCCGAGCTCGCAGCCTCGCCGGCGGCGATCGAGCTGCGCTGGCTGGAGGCGCGCGCGTTCGACGGAACGGTCACCGCCTCCGGTTCGGTGGGCCTGGCCGGGGCGGAGCGGGCGCTCGACGCCCGGGTGGAGTGGATGGGGCTTGACCCGAGCTCGCTGCCGCTCGGGCTCCCCGACGCGGCCCGCGGCTCGCTCGGCGGCTTCCTGGAGGTGGCCGGGAGCGTGGAGCGGCCGGTCGGCGAACTCGAGCTGCGGTGGGCCGCCTCCGGTGCCGCCCCGGTCGAGGTCGGCTCGTTGCGCGCGCGGCTCGCGGCCGGCGAGGTGGAGCTGGTGAGCGAGGAGCTCACAACCGCAGCCGGTCCGCTGGCGGTGACGGGCAGGCTTCCGCTGGGCGATGTCCCACGGCCGGCGTGGCTGTGGCCCGAGGCGCCGCGCGGGCCGGCGGAGCTCACGGTGTCCGGCCACCAGCTTGCGCTGAGCTCTCTCGCGAGTGCGCTCGGCGGGACGGCGCCGCCGGTGCAGGTGGAGTGCGACGTTTCGCTTCAGCTCAGCTGGGATCTGGCTGATCCGGCGCAGCGCTACGGGCGGCTTGCCCTCGATGGCGTCAGCCTGCGCCATTCCGGCGGCGTCATCACCGCCCCGGATGGGGTCCGGCTCGGGCTCGACGGCGGAGTGCTGCGCCTCGAGCGAACGCGGCTCATCGGCCCGCGCGCGATGGTCGAGGTAGCCGGCGAGATTGACATGGTCGGGAAGGAGCTCCGTCTCGAGCTTGACGGCGAGCTCTCGCCGGAGATCGCGCAGCTGATCCCGTACCCGATTCGCTTCGAGGGGCCGATCGCGGTCAGAGCGAGCGTCGAAGGTCCGCTCGCCGCACCGGTCGGGACGATCGTCGTCGACCACCGTGGCGGGTCGATCGTATGGCGGGACCCGCCGGTCGAGCTGACCGACCTGCACCTCCAGGCGGGGCTGGGCGGGGGGAGCCTGGCGATCAGCGATGGCTCGGTCGGCATCAACCGCGGACGCGCCCTGTTCGGCGGCGGTTGGGACCGCGCGTCAGGGCAGGGCATCGTGATGGAGCTCGAAGGCGTGACCTTCTTCGCGGCCGGCACGCTGACCCAATGGAGCGGGGTCCTCGCCATCGAGCCGGACCCTGAGAGAACGGCGCGGGTGACCGGCGATCTCGTGCTCGCCGGCGGCATCTGGGAGAGGCCGGCGGACCTCGCGGGAGCGTTCACGGGCGTCCCGGACCTCGCGGCGACGGCGGACGACCCTCTTGAGGGCATTGCGCTCGACCTCACGGTGCGGGCGCAGACCGGCGTGCGAGTGAACAACAACCTCGGGCGCTTCGACGTCACCTGGGACCGGTTGCGGGTCGGGGGGACCGCGGCGGCGCCGGTACTGGTCGGCGACATCCGGATCGAGCCAGGCGGGTTGGTGCGCTTGCCCGGGAAGACCGTCGAGCTGCAGCGGGGGACGATTCGTTTCACCGGCGATCCGCAGGTCGACCCGGTCCTCGAGCTGGTGCCGGTCGAGGACCTCGCGGTGTTCGGCGAGGAGGGATCGAGCACCTCCTCGCTGGACGTCTACTCGCTGGCCGCCGAGGGGATCTACGGCGAGCTCGGGCAGGCGCTCGGCTTCGAGAACGAAACGCTGCAGCCGGCCGAGATCGCGATCGAGACCGAAACCGACGCGTCGAGCCAGATCCTGCTCGGGCAGAGGCTGAGCCCGAACCTGGCGTTCTTTTTCGCCGCGAATCCCACCGACGTCAGGGACCGCACCACGACCCTGCAGCTGTGGAACCTCGACTTCGCACCCGGGCTCGCGGCGCAGGCCTACCAGTCGGTGCTCGACGAGAGCGAGGGGCTGAGCCTGATCCAGCGCTTCCGCTGGGGTGGGTCGGCCGCGCCGGCCGGCCTCGCGTCCTTCATCGCCTCGGCGAGGGACGCAGAGGACGACGACCGCCCGGTGATCCACAAGCTGCGGTTCGAGGGAGAGTGGCCGCTGTCGAAGCGGCGGCTGCGCCGGGCGAGCGGCCTGTCCAAGGGCCAGCCCTACGACCCGTTCCTCGCCTTCGTGGCCGACATCCACCTCGAGCGGGAGCTCGCGATCGCCGGGTTTCCGGAAGCGCGGGTTCGCAGCCGCACCGAGGGGTCGCCGCGGTCACCAACGCTGGTTTACACCTGCGAGACCGGGCCTCGCCATGAGATCGAGTTCGTCGGGGACGACCCGCCGAAGGCGGTGCGGCGCGAGGTGCTGGCGCTCTACATGCCGCCGCCGCTCGAGGATCTGGCGCTCACCAACATGAGCCTGGCTTTGCGGAGGCACTACCAGGCGACGGGCCACCCGTTTGCAGAGGTCCGCGCCGAGCGCCGGGGGGACCGCCTCGAGTTCCAGATCGAGCGCGGGGGGCCGCTCAGCTACCGGGGTCCGTTGGTGGAGGGCGTCGACGAGCGCGCCGCCGGAATGATCCGTGACCTGTTCGGCTCGCCGCTGGAGCTCGCCGCGGCAGTCGAAGACCCGGACCGTGCAGGTCAGATGGTGTCGAACCTCCTGGCCGGGATCGGCTATCCCGATGTCCGGGTGGTCGAGCTGCGTGCGGGGGATCCGCGGGAAGGCGTGTCCGAGGTGCGCCTGGTCGTCGATACCGGACGGCTCGTCCGGATCGCCGAGGTCGCCGTCGAGGGCCACGATCCGCTGGGTGCGACCGAACGGCGCGGTGACGCGCTCGCGATCGGCGCACCGCTCGACCGGCGGGCCATCGACAGCCAGATCGCGGAGATCCGGCGGGTCTACCAGACGTCGGGATACGATCAGGTCAGCGTCCGCGCGAATCTCGAGAGGCTCGTGGACGGCAGCGGGCGGGTCGAGATCCAGATCGACCCCGGGGTCCAGCGCCGACTCGACGAGGTTCGCTTCAAAGGGACGCGCTACGTCGATCCGCGATTCCTGCGGCGGGGCCTCGAGCTCGCCGACGGGGAGATGCTCAACGTCCTCGAGGTCGACGAGAGCGCGATCCGCATCGCCAACTTCGCGCCGGTCGAACGGGTGCAGGTGGCGACCGTGCCGTCCGGATCGGGGGGCTCGATCGTTGAGATCGACGTCTACGAGAAGCCGCGCTGGACGGTGGAGCTCGGCGCCGGCTGGGACTCCGAGCGCGGCTTCGAGGCGCGGACCGGGGTGCGCGACGACAACCTGTTCGGCCGCGGGGTCAGCGCGAACTTGCGGCTGCGCGCCAATGACGAGGAGAAAGTCGCCCTGCTCTACGGCTCGTTGCCACCGCTGCCCGGGGGCCGCACCACAATCGGCACGACCTTGTCCTACAGCGAGGCGAATCAGGAGGCGGTCGACCCCTACACCGGCGAGGTCACTCCCTACCGTGAGTTCGAGTCCCAGGCGTCGCTCGATCTCAACTACGAGCTCACCCCGCAGTCGACGCTAAAGCCTTACGTGCGCTACACCCGAACTCGATGGGACTTCGCGGAAGACGATTACGACCAGGAAGTCGCGACCGTGACTCTCGGCGGCGCGGCCTTCCTGGATCGATTCGACAACCCCTTCGATCCGCGGAAGGGCTACAGCCTGGTCGGCGACGTCGGTTGGAGCTCGTCGTACTTCGGCTCTGAGCTCGACACGCTGCGCGCGATGCTGAGCGGCTCGCTGGCTGTGTCGCTGGGACCCAGCTGGACCTGGGTCCAGACTGCACGGATCGGCGCCCAAGAGCCGTTGCGGGGTACGGTGCTCGACCCGACCATTCTGTTCAAGGCGGGAGGGCAGGGATCGATCCGCGGCTTCGACTTCGAGTCGGTCGGACCAGGAATCGAGACCGACTACGGGACCGTCCCGCTGGGCGGCGGCGCGTTGTTCATCCTCAACGAGGAGCTCCGGACGCCGCTCTGGAAGTCGCTGCGCGGCGCAGTGTTCGTCGACACCGGCCAGATCTGGGAGAGCTGGAGCGTGGCCGATTGGCGGCTCTCCACCTCGGTCGGCCTCGGCCTGCGGTGGTCGACGCCGGTTGGGCTGATCTGGGCCGATGCCGCGTGGCCGGTGGCGAACGTCGGCATCAGCTCGCGTGACCCGAAGTTCTACTTCGGCATTGGCCGACCGTTCTAGGTGTTCGTGCCGCACTGGCCTTTTCGGCGGACGTAGTTGACCCAAGTGTCGTCAGACGGCCACTGCGGCCCGAACACCCAGGATGCGCTGCGCGCATCCCGAATAGTGTTTGGGGCAGAGGCCAAGAACAATGACCAGTACAGGAACGCCTACAGGGGTCTGTGCCCTACACGCTCCTTGCGCCGCTGGCGCTCGGTCAGCGCTGGGCCGCTCTCAGCGCTGCAGGTAGAGCCGCGCGATGGTGGCCTCGGGTGCCGTCGGTGCGTACGTCACGAACAGGTTCATGTCGACGAGCATCTTGTCTTTGCGGTCGAGCTTTCCGTATGCCAGCCCGCGGTAGAAGTACGCGTGGGCGAACTTCGCGTCCTTAGCGATGACCTTGTCGAACCACTCGACCGACTGCTGCCACTTGTCCTCGAGGATGTACGAAAAGCCGGTCTGGTAGTCGACCAGGATCGGATCGAATCCCGCGGTGCGGGCCTTTTCGAGCGCGGTTCGCGCCTGGCCGAACTGCTTCAAACGAGCTTGCGCGGCTCCCAGGTAGTACTGTGCTCGAGCATCCGTCGCGAGTGCTTCCACCTTCGCCGTGGCGCGAGCCCTGGCGGCCTTCCAGGCGGTGTCCGCGTCCGCCGGCTTCTTCCGCCAGCTCATGGTCTCGCCAAGGTAGTACTGGGCGGCGGGATCGGTCGACTTGTCGGCCGCGGCGCCGCGAAGCGAGCCGGTGGCCTGGTCCCACTTGCCCTGGGCGGCCTGCAGGTAACCGAGCGCCGCCCGGTACTCCGGAGTCGTGCCGAGCTCCTGCTCGTTGGTGGCAAGGAGGTTCTCCGCTGCCTTCACCTTCCAACCCGCGAGGAGTGCGATCGCGCGGTCAGCGATGCGCTCGGCCTTCGTGAGCGGTGGGGGTGTCGGGACGGGTGTCGCGGCGGGCGGGACCGGGGTTGGGGTCTGCTGGGCGATCGCCGCAGCGGCCATCCCGAGCATCAGGCCGGTGGTGATCAGCGCCGGCACCGTGTGCCTCATGTGAGCCTCCTCGTGCGCGGCCGCGCACCCGCCGATTATCCCACGGCAACGCGGCCGCGGTGGGCGCTCGTGCCGCCCGCCGACGAGTCTTGCCGCACTGTGGCTTTTTCCGGATCGGGGGGCGGTGGTACCCTCCCCGAGACCGCAACGAAGGGTGTGACGAGTATCCACGGCCGCCGGTCAGCACGAGGAGAGCATGCGCTTCGAGAACGTGTCCATCCTGAGCGTCGAGCATGTCGATCCACCGCAGGCCCTGACCTCGGATGAGATCGAGGTCCGGCTGCAGCCGGCGATCCGCCGCCTCGGCGTGCGTCCCAACCTGCTGCTGGAGCTCTCAGGCATCGTCGAGCGGCGGCTGTGGGAGCCCGGAACCCCGTGCAGCGACCCGGCAACCTGGGCGGGGGAGAAGGCGATCGAGGCGGCGGGCATCGACCGCTCTCGAATCGGCGTCCTGGTGAACACCTCGGTGACTCGGGACTTCCTCGAGCCCTCGAACGCGTGCGCGGTGCACCACGGGCTGTCGCTCTCCGAGCACTGCCTCAATTTCGACCTGGCCAACGCCTGCCTGGGCTTCGTCAACGGCATGGACATCGTCGGCAACATGATCGAGCGGGGCCAGGTCGACTACGGACTGGTCGTGGACAACGAGAGCAGCCGCCCGCTGATCGAGGCGACGATCCCGCGGATGCTCGACGAGCGGCTCGACGAGGCGGCCTTCCGGGAGAACTTCGCGAGCCTGACCCTGGGCTCGGGAGCCGTCGCGATGGTGCTGGCGCGATCGGAGCTCGCGGGCGGCGGCCACCGCTATCTCGGCGGGGTGAGCCTGGCGGCGACCGAGCACTGCCGGCTGTGCTGCGGCAACATGGACCACATGGTGACCAACACGCAGGCCCTGACCGAGGGCGGGCTTCGGCTCGCACATCGGACGTGGCAGCGGGCGGTCGAGGTGCTGGGATGGACGACGAAGTCGCACGTCCACTACGCCCAGCACCAGGTGAGCAAGGGCCACGCCGAGAAGTTCGCGGGCATCCTCGGCCTCGACATGACAAGGGTTTTCCGGCTCTACCCGACGTACGGGAACGTCGGTCCGGCCGGCATCGCGATCGTGCTCTCCAAGCTCGAGCACCAGGGCAGTCTCGGTGCGGGCGACCGGGTGGCGATGATGGGGATCGGCAGCGGCATCAACTGCACGATGGCCGAGATCGTCTGGTAGCGAAGAGCGAAAAAGGCCAAGCGAAGAACGAAGTACACCATGCGCACCGTGCCTCGCGAGCTCTACCCTTTCGAGGGGAAGTACCTGGAGGTCGGCGGGGTGCGCATGCATTACCTGGACGAGGGCCGGGGCGAGACCGTCGTCTGCGTCCACGGCAACCCGACCTGGTCCTTCTACTTCCGCAGCCTGGTCATGGCCCTGCGCGGCAGCCACCGCGTGGTCGTGCCCGACCACATCGGGTGCGGGCGGTCGGAGATGCCTGGTGATGACCGCTACCCCTACACGCTCGAGCGGCGGGTGGCTGACCTCGAGGAGCTCATCGACCGCCTCGAGCTCGGGAACGTCACCCTGGTGGTCCACGACTGGGGAGGCGCAATCGGTTTCGGCTGGGCCGTCCGCCACCCCGAGCGGGTGCGGCGGTTGGTGCTCCTCAACACCGCGGCCTTCCACCTGCCGCCCGGCAAGCGCATGCCGTGGCAGCTTTCCCTGGTCCGTGACACGCCGGTCGGCCCGCTGCTGGTGCGCGGGTTGAACGCGTTTGCCCGGGGCGCCACCCGCGCCGCGTGTACCCGGGTGCGGCTCTCGCGCGAGGCGCGGGATGCCTACTGTGCTCCCTACGACAGCTGGGCGACGCGGCGCGCCGTGCTGCGCTTCGTCCAGGACATTCCGCTGAGGCCGGGCGACCCGGCGTACGACCAGCTGTCCCTTACCGAGCAGGGACTAGCGGCGTTCGCTGATCGGCCGGTGCTGATTCTCTGGGGCGCGCGCGACTTCGTCTTCGACCACCATTTCCTCGCGGTGTGGCGCCGTCTGTTGCCGGGCGCCGAGGTTCACGAGTTCGCGGACTGCGGGCACTACGTGCTCGAGGATGCGGCGGAGGAGATCATCCCCCTGGTTCAGCGCTTTCTCGCCACCGGTCGCCGATGAGCAAGTGACTGTTGGCCGGGGTGATACACTCCGCGACGGTGACGCAGCAGGCGAACATCGCCTCGTTCGTGCCGCGCATGGCGAGCGAGCGACCGCACGCCACCGCCATCGTCTGCCCGAGCGGACGCGGCCCGGGCGGGCGGGCTTCCTACTCCCAGCTCAGCTACCGCGAGCTCGACGAGCGGTCGGTGCGGATCGCGCGCGGCCTCGAGCGGTTCGGCATCGGCCGCGGGCAGCGGACGGTGCTGATGGTGCGGCCCAGCCTCGATCTGTTCTGCCTGGTCTTCGGGATGTTGAGGGCAGGGGCGGTGCCGGTGCTGATCGACCCGGGCATCGGCCGCCACCACCTCAAGCGCTGCATCGACAATGCCGAGCCGGCCGCCTTCATCGGGGTGCCGGCCGCGCAGCTGGCGCGCCTCGTGTTCGGATGGGGCCGGCGGACGGTCCGGCGCCGGGTGACGGTCGGCGGCCGCGCCTGGGGTCTCGGCGCCAGTCTGGCCGACATCGAACGGTTGGGCGGGCCGGGGGAACCGAGCGAGCTGACCGCCACCGCCGCCGATGACGCCGCCGCCATCGTCTTCACCTCAGGCTCGACCGGCCCGCCCAAGGGCGTGGTCTACCAGCACGGCAACTTCTCAGCCCAGGTCGAGGCGATCCGCGAGCTCTTCGACCTCCGGCCGGGTGAGATCGACCTCCCGACCTTCCCCCTGTTCGCGCTCTTCGACCCGGCGCTCGGCATGACCACGGTGGTCCCGGACATGGACCCCACTCGGCCGGCGCGCGTCGATCCGAGGAAGATCATCGAGCCGATCCAGCGCTTCGGGGTGACGATGATGTTCGGTTCGCCGGCGCTGCTCGACACGGTTGGACGCTACGGCGTCGACCACGGGGTCCGGCTGCCGACGCTGCGCAGGGTGCTCAGTGCGGGGGCCCCGGTGTCGCCGCAGATCATCGAGCGCTTCGCCTCGCTGCTGCCGGCCGACGCGCGCATCCTGACCCCCTACGGGGCGTCGGAGGCGCTGCCGGTGGCCGCGATTGAGAGCCGCGAGATCCTGGCCGAGACCCGGCACGGGACCGACCGCGGCGCCGGCGTGTGCGTCGGGCCGCCGGTTCCGAGCATCTCATTGGAGGTGATCCGGGTCTCGGACGAGGAGATGCCGGTCTGGAGTGACAGCCTGCGCGTACCGCGCGGCGCCGTGGGCGAGATCGTCGTCAGGGGCCCGCAGGTGACCCGCGCCTACCACAACGCGGAGCAGCACGACCGGTTGGCCAAGATCCGTGACGCCGACGGGGCGATCCGGCACCGGATGGGCGACCTCGGCTACGTCGACGCCTCCGGCCGGCTGTGGTTCGTCGGCCGCAAGGCCCACCGGGTGGTGGCGGCGGGTGGGGCGGTCGACACGATGCCGTGCGAGGGCGTGTTCAACACCCACCCGGAGGTCAAGCGCAGTGCCCTGGTTGGCGTGGAGCGCGGCGGGGCGACCGAGCCGGTGCTGGTGGTCGAGCTCGAGGCCCTGGCCCGCCGCCGCGATCGCCGGCGGATCGTGCGCGAGCTGCTCGAGATCGGTGCGCGCTACCAGCACACGGCGGGCATCCGCCGCGTCCTCTTCCACCCGGCGTTCCCGGTCGACGTGCGGCACAACGCCAAGATCGGCCGCGAGCAACTCGCCCGTTGGGCGGCCCGCAGGCTGCGGCGGTGAGGCGGCCGTGAAGGCGCTGGTGACCGGCGGCGGGGGATTCCTTGGGGGCGCCATCGTCCGCCTCCTGTTCGACCGCGGGTGGACGGTGCGGAGCCTGCAGCGCCGCCACTCTCCGGCGCTCGACGCGCTCGGCGTCGAGCAGCAGCTGGCCGATCTGGCGGACGCGCCGGCGGTGGGCGCTGCGGTCGTGGGCTGCGACGTCGTGTTTCACGTCGCGGCCAGGGCCGTGCTGTGGGGGCCCCGGCAGGAGTTCGAAGCCGCCAACGTTGTCGGCACCCGCAACGTGATCGCGGCCTGCCTCCGCGCCGGGGTGGGCAGGTTGGTCTACACCAGCACGCCGGCCGTCATTCATGCCGGCGGCCACATCGCGGGCATCGACGAGACGGCGCCGTACGCGGTCCGCTTCGAGTCGCACTACCCGGCGACCAAGTGCCTGGCGGAGCAGGCGGTGCTCGCGGCGAACGGTCCCGAGCTGGCCACGGTGGCGCTGCGGCCGCACCTGATCTGGGGCCCCGGCGACCCGCAGCTGGTGGCCCGGATCGTGAACAGGGCCAGGGCCGGGCGGCTGTGGCTGGTCGGCGACGGCAGCAACCTCGTGGACACGACCTACGTCGACAACGCCGCAAACGCGCATGTCCTGGCGGGGGATCGCCTGCGCCCGGGAGCTCTTTGCGCAGGCAGGGCCTACTTCATCACCAACGGCGAGCCGCGTCCGCTGCGCGAGATCCTCGACTCGATCCTGGCTGCGGCCGGGTTGCCGCCGTTGCGGCGGCGGCTGCCGTACTGGATCGCGCTGCCGGCCGCAGCGGTCGTCGAAACGGCGTATCGCCTGCTGCGGCCCGACAACGAGCCGCCGCTGAGCCGGATGCTCGTGCGGCACCTGGCGACGGCGCATTGGTACGACATCTCAGCCGCCCGCCGCGACCTCGGCTACGAGCCCACGGTGTCCCTCGACGAGGGCTTCCGCCGCCTCCGCGACTCGCTGTAGGCCGGGACGCCGGCGCCAGGCGAGCGATCACCCAGCGACCGAGGGCGTGACACTTCAGCAGGCACTGAGGACGAACCCGAGAGTTCACAAACCCTTTCTTGATATGAGGTTTGCAAAATGAGGTGGCACAGTGCAAGACTGCGGTTCCTCTGCGTGGTTGAAGACGCTGGCGGTACTCGGTGCACCGACTCGTAAACGTGCCAGGCACGGCGGTTGATGTTTTTCCCACTGCTCGTCGGCGCGGTTTTCGCTTCGACTCGTCCAGACTGATGATGACCGCTGCGTCGACCGCAGGTAGCACTGCTCCGGATTGTCGTCATCAACCCGCGTTGTCGGCATGGGACTCACCAGCTCTCGCGACAAGATTGTCTTGGCCCCGCGCCCTCGTGCGGATGCGCACAACGAGGTCATGACGGTTGGACATCAGACACCTGGCAAGCAACAGGAGGGAGGGGCGGTCGTCGCGGCGCATCTTCCCGGAAAGCGGCTTCGGCAGCTCGTCCGCCACGGCCTCGTCGGGGAACGCGCGTTACCGATGCGAGCCCCGGTCGTAGGCGTCGCTTGTTGCACCCTCGATTAGGAAAGCCGGCATCGCTCTCGATCTCCTTTCCCGCAGACGGCTCGCGACACACTACTTAGGTCAACCACCGTACCTGGCACTTCAATATTGATCTCGGGATTCGATCGGATCATTCCCCGGGCTATCGCCCAACTGTCATCGCGAGGTGCACTGAAGTCACTTGACCACGCCCGCGATCTGGGGGAAGCATGAATCGCCAGCAGCGCGCGACGTACGTGGCGGCGCTCCTCGTGATCGCTGTTTGTGGTGTTTCGACCCCTGGGATGGCGCAGGACTGTCCCGAGCTGGTCGGCCGTTGGCCGTACGGACCGGCGTACGGGGTCGCCGTCTCCGGCGACTTCGCCTACGTCGCGGATGGCGACGGTGGGTTGCGGGTGATCGATGTGTCTACGGTCTCCGACCCGGTCGAGGCGGGTTTCTTCGACACGCCAGGTCTTGCCTGGGGCGTCGCGGCCTCCGGGGGGTACATCCATGTGGCTGACTATGATGCCGGCGTGGAGATCTTCCAGGTTTGCCCCGAGTGGCCGTTCGCCGACGGCTTCGAGTCGGGCGACACCTCGGCGTGGTCGGCCACGGTGCCCTGAAGCATCGGATTGAATGCTGATCGAGTGCCAGGACCCCAACACTGGCGCTTGCCCTCGGCGGTCGCCGGCGTCGCAGTGCGCGCGCTGGCCGAAGCCCCTCGAGACGCCAGGCTCGGGCGAATGTGCTCGGTGCTCATGGCCGGGGAAGCATGGTGAGGTCTCAGAGCGGTGGAACTGTCGGATCTTCGACTAGGGCCGGCGTCAGGCTGACGGCGCCCGAGCCACGGCGGTTCTTCGCCGTGGTTGATGGCTGCCGCGCGCGCGGGGAGGTGGTATGCTCCGCGGGATGAATTCACTCGTGCGATATTTCACAGGTGCCTTTCGGCAGGACGGCGCCGGGCCATGGGCGCGGCGACCAGGAAAGGAGACAGGGATGATCAGCAAGATCGGTGTCATCGGCGGCGGCTACATCGGGGGAGTTCTGGTGCAGGAGATCGCCCAGCGCCGGCTGGCGCGCGAGGTCGGGCTGACGGACCCGGCGCCCATGGTCAACCCCAGTGACCCGCCGGAGCGGCAAGAGGTCGTGAAGAAGCAGTCGGTGGCGATCGGCAAGTGCCTCGACATCTCCGAGGGCCTGCCCACGATCCGCAGCGACGTTCGCTGCGTGGCGTCGAAGGACTACTCGGCCCTCGCCGGCGCCCAGCTCGTCATCGACACCGCCGGCGTGCCGCGCAAGGCGCGGCCGGACGGCACCTACCCGAGCCGGGAGGAGCTGCTCGCGATCAACCTCAAGGTGACCAAGGATGTGGCCATCGGCATCAAGAAGTACTGCCCGGACGCGATCATCATCAACATCGCCAACCCGCTCGACGCGATCGTCTACACCCTCGACAAGGCGCTGGCGCCGCCCAAGAAGAAGCTCATGGGCATGGCCGGGCAGCTCGACTCGAGCCGCTACTGCTACTTCGTCGCCGAGGCGGCGAAGGTGTCGGTGGAGAACGTCAGCGCCGTCGTGCTCGGCGGCCACGGCGACGACATGGTGCCGGTGCGCAGCTCGTGCCTGATCGCCGGCATCCCGGTCAGCAAGTTCCTCGACGAGGCGACCCTGGCGGCGATCGAGACCCGGACCCGCAAGGCTGGCGGCGAGGTGGTCGGCCTGCTCGGCTTCGGCTCGGCCTTCGTCTCGCCGGCGTGGGCGGCGCTCGAAATGGCCGAGGCGATCATCTATGACAAGCGCAAGATCATCCCGGTGTGCGTCAAGCTCGAGGGAGAGTACGGCGTCAACGGGATGTATGTCGGCGTGCCCGCGATCATCGGCGCCAATGGCGTCGAGCAGGTGATCGAGCTCGACCTCACCGAGTCCGAGAAGGCGGCGCTGGCCAAGTCGGTGGCCGGTGTGCGCAAGACCTGCGACGAGGCGGACGGAATGCTGGCCGCGCTGTGACGCGAAACTGAAGATCCGAACCGAGCGACCCCCGGTCGAGGCCGGGGGTCGCGCGTTTTCCGTGCCGCTCGTTCCCACAGGCGGCTGTCCGCTCCGGGCAAGGGCGTTCGGAAACGGGCACGCCCCCTGTACACTGAGGAGACTTTCGGAGGTGACGTGGTGTCGGAACGGCCGATCCATCGCATTGCAGTCAACACCGGGGGAGGCGACGCGCCGGGCCTCAACGCGGTCATCCGGGCGATCGTCCTGTCGTCGCTGCATCGGGGCTGGGAGGTACTGGGCATCCACAAGGGCTACGAGGGCCTGCTGGACACCTCGAAGATCATCCAGCTCGACCGTGATTCGGTTCGCGGCATCACCCACATCGGCGGCACCATCCTGGGGACCACCAACAAGAACAGCCCCTTCGAGTACCCGACCAAGCTGCCGAGCGGCGAGGTGACTCTGGTCGATCGCTCCGAGGAGGTCGTCGAGGCGTTCCGGCGGCTGCGCATCGACGCGCTGATCGCGATCGGCGGGGATGGCTCGATGAGGATCGCGTCGCGGTTTGCGGCCAAGGGACTGCCCATGGTGGGCGTTCCGAAGACCATCGACAACGACCTCTCGGGCACGGTCGTGACCTTCGGCTTCGACACGGCCGTGATGGTCGCCTCCGAGGCCATCGACCGGCTCCACTCGACGGCCGAGGCGCACGAGCGCGTGATGGTGGTCGAGGTCATGGGCCGCTATGCCGGCTGGATCGCGCTCCACTCGGGGCTCGCGTCGACCGCCGACGTGATCCTCATCCCTGAGATCCCGTTCGACTTCGACGCGGTGTGCGAGAAGATCAACGACCGGGAGGCGCGCGGGCGGCGGTTCAGCATCGTCGTGGTCGCCGAGGGAGCCACTCCGGCTGGGGGCCAGCTGATGGTCAAGGGCCACGAGATCGGCCGGGAGGTGCAGCTCGGCGGGATCGCGGAGCTGGTAGCGCGCGAGATCAGCGCGCGCACCGGCAAGGAGACGCGGACCGTCGTGCTCGGCCACCTGCAGCGGGGCGGCGCCCCGACCACCTTCGACCGGTTGCTGGCCCTGCGCTTCGGCGCCGCGGCGGTCCGCATGATCGAGGCGCGGAAGTTCAACTGCATGGTGGCGCTGGATCCCCCGAACGTCCACGCGGTGCCGCTGGAGGTCGCGACCAGCCGGATGAAGTGCGTCCCCCTGGACGGCGACACCATGCAGACGGCGCGAGACCTCGGGATCTCGTTCGGGGATCCGCCGGGCTGAACCACCCGGCGTGCCAGGGCGGAGGCCGCATGCTCGCGGCCGCGGTCCCGGGGGTCGTTGTTGCCCGGCCCCGGAAATGGTAACGTTCAGCCGGGTCACTCAAGCGATGATTGTCTCTGCTTGGCATGACGGCGGCAGCAGCTTCGGGCTGCGGGTGCAGGAGGACAACGTGAGCCTCTACTTCCGCCCGGAGTGGACCGAGGTGACGCTCCACCTCCCCGGTCAGATCCGTCCGATCCGGGTGCCGCTCACCGAGAGCTTCTGGAGCAGCGCGCCGGAGCTGAGGTCGCCGAGCATCCGCCACTTCTTCGAGCGCCACGGGTTGATCCCCTGGGAGAAAAAGCGGCCGCCGCACTTCGAGCTCGAGCCCCTCGGCGGCGGCTCCTTCCGTCTGCACTGGCTCGAGAAGTTCGAGGGTCAGTTCTCCCTGGCGTTCGATTTCTAGGGAGTTCGTATCGCATTGGCCTGTTCGGCGGGCTGAGTCAGCTCACGACGACGGGGCGGGGAGCTCTCCATCCGGGATTGGGGAGAGGTCGATGCGCCGCGGCCCCCGGAACGCGAGCGCGCGGCGCTGGCTCACGCCCTGCCGCCAGATCGGGATGAAGGCCCCGAGGTCGCGCAGCGAGTCGTCGAGGGCCCTGGCGTGGGGCAGCAGCCGGGCGCTCAGCGTGCCGTCAACGAGGATCGCCATGCGATGGCCGACCTCGCCGGCCGTTGGCACGGCGCGGGCGAAGGCGAGCGCGTTCACCGCCTGGCGGCCGGACTCGTAGAGCTCGAGCAACACCCGGCAGGTGACCGGGATCTCGGCGGCGTGGTGGGAGAGGAGCTCGAGCTCGGTCAGGCGAATCGCGCGCAGCAGCAGGATCGTGCGCAGCCGGGCGGCGAAGTCGGTGCCGAGGTGGCGCAGGAAGGACGCCATGCCCGCCCACTCGGCGGGGTTTGGCAGGTGCTGGTTCCCGGCCACGCCCTCGAGGAACTCCGAAAACAGCCGGCGGCGCTCGTGCTCGATCTTGCGGAAGTCGGCGTCGAGGGCGAGCACGGACGCGTACAGCCACTCCGACTCCTCGACGTCGCGCGGAAACTCCTTGGACAGATAGTAGTCGGCATCGTGGGTGCCGCGGGGGTCGTTCGCCATGAGGCTGCCGAACGAGTCCTGAAGGAAAGCGTGGATCTGGCCGACCGCGACGCAGAGAAAGCGGCGCAGCTCGTGCTCCTGGCGGGAAGGGGCGTCGCTCGGGAAACCGTCGATCTGGGCGAACAGAGTGGCCTCGAGGTGGCCGAGGCTGATTGCTACCGACTGGCGGCTGGCGTCGAGCGCCGGGATCGGGGACGGCTCGGCGAGGAGTGGTGCGAGGTCGGCGCGGACGAGGGCCGCGACCTCGCGCACGGTCGCCCACATGACGACCAGCCGGTTGGGCGAGCAGTTGAGGATGGCGATGTTGCTCTCGTGCACGGCGTCGAGCCGGCGCAGACAGCCGAGCAGGGTGCGCAGCCTGGGGTTCTGCCAGCGCTCGAGCTCGCGCCGCCACGCCCCCTCGGCTACGCCGTCGGGAAGAGTTATCTCGTCGACCGGAACCACCCCCCGCTCAACGGGTGTCAGCCTGCGCCTCATCGCGATCCCCTTCCCGATGCCGCCGGGCACCGATCTTACGTCCACCAGCGTAGCGGAAGTGCTGCGATCGAAGAAGCGCCGCGGCCCGTCCGCGTGACGAGCGGCACCGCGGCGGTGGGGCGTCCGTGAGCATCTGGCGACGCCAGGACCATCCGAGACGACACGGCGCGGACTGACGCGGAGCGCCGACCAGCGCGGGCGGCGCCGGCGCGGTCAGGGTGCGTCCGGCAGCGGGGCGCGGTGGACGAAGATCTGCGTGAGGTGGTGCACCGTGCCCCGGTGCGGGTCACGCCGGCTGGCCACGCCGATGCCGAAGTGCGTGACCTCCGGCGCGAGCACGGCTGCGCGGTGGCCCGGGCTGCGCATCAGGCTCTCCTGCGCCTCGGTGAGGGTGGGCCCCATCGCGATGTTCTCGGCAGCGAAGGTCGCCGGGTAGCCGGCATGCTCGAGGCGGTCGACGACGGTGCCAGTGCGGGGCGAGACGTGGGCGAAGTAGTCTTCGTCGGCCATCTCGGCGCTGTGGGCGCGGGCGATCGTGGCGAGCTCGGCATCCCAGGTGAGCCGGGAGAGGCCGAAGCGGGCGCGATCGTCGTCGACGAGCCGGGCCGCAAGAGACTCGGCCTCATCGGTGGTGTCGATCCACGACTCGTCGGCAGCCTGGTGCCCGAGCCAGTGGGCGGGTGGTGTTCGGCCGACCTCGATCGGGAACAGGGCGAGCACCTCGGGGCCGGCCGGCCCATGGCCGATCAGCTCCACCCACTGCGTGCCGGAGGCCTCGGCCAGCGCCACGCCGGCCACAGCCCAGCCCCGGCTGACGCCGACCGCGGTCGTCGAGACCGACCCTCGGGGGCTGGTCACGGCGATGGTGGCGCCGGTGAAGCGGTCATCGAGGCGGAACTGAAGCGGGAGGTCGGCGCCCGGGTCGCCGGAGGTCGGGGCCGGGAGCATCGTCATCCGCCGGTCGACGAGCAGGATGAACCAGCGGGTGTGGTAGGGCGGCGGGGCCGGCGAGGCGGCGGCGCCGGCGTGGGAGTAGCTGTCGCGGTGCAGCAGCGTGTCGAGCTGGTCGAGCATCGCGCCCGGGCCGGGCTCGCTGGTCAGCAGCACCGACAGGCTGGCGGTCGGGTCCGGACAGCCTGCCCAGTGCAGTGCGAACTCGGTGAAGGCGAGCGGGATGTGGTGCTCGAATCCGGCGGGGAGGTCGGCGTGGGCCTGAGCGGCGCGCTCGAGGCAGGCTGCGAGGCCGAGCTGCGGGAAGCGGCTGCGAACCGCGGCGCCGAGCGGTGAGGAGCTGTCCGAGTCGGTCTGATAGCGCGTGGCCGCCGGGCCCGGGAGCTCGATTGAGTACAGGGCGGGCGCCGCCGACGCGGGTGGGGCTGGGGTGGGGGTCCCCGCCGCCGGAGGGACAGGTGCACGTGCGCAGGCGGCGCCGACTACGAGCACGAGGGCGGTCACGGCGAGAGTGCCGTGGCGCCTGCCGGCGCCGGCCCGACGCCGTGCCGACGCGCCCCACGCGTTCTCTGGGAAGCGATGAGCGTTGATCACCTGGGACACGATACCGAAGCCGGGTCGAGGCTGTCAGCCATTCGACCGTGCGGCGGCGCTGTGCGGTGGGACAGCCGCGGCCCGACCCGGTGTACGATCTGGCCGTCGCCCAGGCGCAGGACGCGCGAACGGGAGCCACCATGGGCCAGAGCCTCCAGGAACGGTATGCCGCCGGCACCAGCTGCTTCGGCTGCGGGCCGAGCAACCCCTCCGGCCTCCGGATCCGCAGCTTCATCGAGGACGGCGAGGGAATCTGCGACTTCCTGCCCGCGACCCACCACGAGGCCTTCGACGGTTTCGTCGCCGGGGGGATCATCGGCGTGGTCTTCGACTGCCACAGCAACTGGACAGCGGCGCACCACCTGATGATGCGCACCGGCGCCGAGAGCCCGCCGGCCACGGTGACCGCCGAGTACACGGTCCGCTTCGCGAAGCCGACGCCGTCTGGTGGCCAGCTGCGCTTCCGGGCGCGCGTCGTCGAGTCGACCGACAGCCGCGCCACCGTCGACGGCGTGCTCGAGGCAGGCGGCGCCGTCACCGCAACCTGCCGTGCGATCTTCGTGGCGGTTGGCGAGGGCCATCCGGCCTTTCGCCGCTGGTGAGCTCACGCGCGACCGGGTTCGCTTCCGGTCGGCCCGGCGGGCGACGGCCCTGAACCGTGCGGGACGGCCGCTCCGGGCCGGACCCGAGGACGCGGCCGCTCGCCTCAGGGCGAGGGCGGCGGCGGGGGCAGATCGGGGATCCGCTGACCCGAGGTCCAGGGCGCCCCGGCCGCGGCCATCCGCTGCTCGAGCTCCGGGAGGTCGACGTCGACCGCCTTCCGCAGCTCGACCTGGAGCACGGCGAACTGCTGCTCGGCGAGCTCGAGGCTGCGCCGGTGGGTGGCCGTCGGCCCGTAGGTGGCGCTGTCCACGCCCTCGATGGCGACCCGGAGGCGCAGCGCGATGGTCGGCGGCATTGGCTCCCCGATCTGCCGCCGGCTCCTGTTGCCCGACATCTGTTCGTCGATGGCCTGCAACCGCTCGGTGAGCGCGCGCAGGTCGCGGTCGAGCTCGCCGCCGGGCGCGACGGTCGAGCGATCGAGAGCCGTGTTGAGCCTTGCCGCCCTGTCCATCGCCTCCGCGAGCGCGGTGCGGGCGCCGTCAACGGCGAGCTGGATGCCGGCCGCCCGCTCGAGGAAGGCCGCGGTCTCGGCCGGTGATGAGCCGGTCAAGGCGCCCTCGCGCAGCCGCACGACCTCGAAGGCTACCGGTCCCGGCCAGCTCGGTGAGCTCGCCGTCGACCCACTTGGCCAGGCTCACGGTGTAGCTGCCGGGAGCGACCAGGTAGCCGGTCGGCTCGCGGTCCTCGTCCTCCCACTCGTCGGCTCGCCGGCGGTCGGTGATCGGCGTCGGGGGCCGGGGATCGCAGGTCCCACGCAACGCGCTGGCATGCCCTTGCCGACCGGGCCGTCGATCCTTCGACCACCTCGCCGCCCGCGTCACGGACGGTGAGGACGATCGCCGGCGGCTCCTCGCGCCGCTCGCGCTCGATCTCGTCCCAGCCGGGGTAGGGGGTGTCCGCGCCTTCCTTCTCGAGCTCGCGCTCGAGCTCCCGGCGCGCCTCCGTGCGGCTCCTCAGCGGCGCGCTCAAGTAGTAGGTGAAGACCGCTCCGAACGGCGGGTTGGGCGCGACGAAGGCAGACGCTCCCTGGTCGGCGGCGCCGCGGCCGCCCCACACGTTGCGCTCGACGTACCACAACGCGGGGCGCACGCTGAACAGGGTGGCCTCGCGGCCGAGCAGGCCAGCGTCGATGGTGCGCAGCGGCGAGTAGTCGTCGAGGATGTAAATCCCGCGGCCGAACGACGCCGCGACGAGGTCGTTCTCGCGCCGCTGGATCGCGAGGTCGCGGAACGAGATCGTGGGCACGCCGCCGGTCAGCTCGAGCCAGCGACTGCCGCCGTCCAAGGTGCAGAAGACGCCGAACTCGGTGGCCGCGAACAGCAGCTGCGGCCGGACGTGGTCCTGGACGAGGCGCCAGACCAGGTGCCGGTCGGGGAGGTCGCCCGCGACCGAGCGCCAGCTGCGGCCGCGGTCGGAGCTCGCGAGCAGGAAGGGACGGAAGTCGCCGCGCTTGTGGTTGTCGAGGGCGACGTAGACCGTGTCGGCGTCGTGGAGGTCGGCCTTGATGTCGTTGACGAAGGCGGTGGCCGGCACGCCGGGGAGGGCGCCGACCTCGATGTCCCGCCAGCTGCCCCCGCCGTCCGCGCTGACCTGGATCAGGCCGTCGTCGGTGCCGGCGTAGAGCAGGCCCTCGACCAGCGGCGACTCGGCGATCGAGGTGATGGTGTGGTAGGCGGACATCGCCTCGAGGTCCCACGGCGCGTCGTAGGACCAGACCCGGCCCATCAGCGGCTCGAGCATCCGGTCGCCGCCGCGGCTGAGGTCGCCGCTGACCGGCCGCCAGCTGTCGCCGCGGTCATCGGAGCGCCACAGACGCTGGCTGGCGTAGTAGAGGCGGGTCGAGGAGTGGGGGCTGACCAGGATTGGGGAGTCCCAGTTCCAGCGCTCCGGTGGGTCGCCGGGCTCGGGCTGGGGCTGGATGAAGACGTTCTCGCCAGTCGTGCGGTCGTGGCGGAAGAGGTGGCCCTGCTGCATCTCGCAGTAGGCGATGTTGGGGTTGGCGGGCTCGGTCGCGGGCTGGTGGCCGTCGGCGCCGAGCGGGACGTACCAGTCGTCATTGCGAATGCCGTGGACGTTGTCGGTGCGCGAAGGCCCGCTCTGGGTGGAGTTGTCCTGGGTGCCGCCGTAGATGTGGTAGAAGGGCGCGGCGTCGTCGACCGCGACCTTGTAGAACTGGGTGACCGGCAGGTTGGCGACGAACCGCCAGGTCGCGGCGAGGTCGAAGCTCTCGTAGAGCCCGCCGTCGGTGCCGGCGAGCAGGTAGTCCGGATCGGCGGGGTCGAACGCCAGGGCGTGGTTGTCGCTGTGCTTGTTGCTCTCGGAGAGCCGGCGGAAGCTGGCGCCGCCGTCGTCCGAGACCTGGATCCTCCAGTCCATCAGGTAGATCCGGTCGAAGGCGTGGGGGCTCGCCACCAGCTCCTGGTAGTAGTGCGGGCCGGTGGCGCCGGCGACCGCCTCGGACATCTTGGCCCAGCTCTCGCCGCGGTCAGCCGAGCGCCAGACGCCGCCGCTCCGGCGGTCGAGCTCGATCGCGGCGTAGACGACCTCGGGCTGCTGGGGCGAAATCGCGAGCCCGATCTTGCCGAGATTGCCCTCGGGCAGCCCCTTGGTCACGCGGCGCCAGGTCAGGCCGCCGTCGCTCGAGACGTGGATCCCGGACTCGGGGCCGCCGTCGACCAGCGCGGCGACCGAGCGCTGGCGCTGCCAGGTGGCGGCGACCAGGAGGTCGGGGTTTCTGAAGTTCATCACGACGTCGGTGACACCGGTCCACTCGCCGCCGCCGAGGACCTTGGACCAGGTCGCGCCGCCGTCGGTGGTGCGGAAGAGTCCGCGGTCGCCGCCTGGCGACCACAGCGGTCCCTGGCTGGCGACCAGGACGACGTCCGGGTCGCGCGGGTCGATCAGGATGCGCGCGATGTGCTGAGAGTCGGGCAGCCCGCGGCGCTCCCAGGTGGCGCCGCCGTCGCGGCTGCGGTAGACGCCGTCGCCGAAGCCGACGTGGCGGCCGCCGATGTTCTCGCCGGTTCCGACCCACACCACCGACGGGTTGCCAGGGTCCAGAGCCACGCAGCCGATCGAGTAGGAGGTCTCATGATCGAAGATCGGGGTCCAGGTCGTGCCGCGGTTGGTGGTCTTCCAGACGCCGCCGGATCCAACGGCCACATACCAAGTGCTCTGGTCGGTGGGGTGGATGGCGATGTCGGCGATCCGACCGGACATCAGGGCCGGCCCGATCGACCGCAGCTCGAGGCCCGTCAATCTCTCGGCCGAGAGGGCGGGCGCGGGAGTGGGAGCGGGCGCCGCGGCCCGGGCGGCCGCGGGGGCAAAGAGGGCCAGCACGAGGGTGAGGCGAAGCACGAGCGACATGCGAAACCTCCCGTCCGGGGTTACCACGCTGCTGAGACTAGCAGGCTGCGGCCGGCAGTGGAACCGAGCCCGGCGCGCAACGGCACCCGCTCGGAGGTCGTACCGCATTGGCCTTTTCGGCGGACGTGGTTGGCCAAGTTGTTGTCGGACGGCCACTACGGCACGAACTCCTCCGGATGCGCGCAGCGCATCCCGAGGAGCGGGTGGGCAGAGGCCAACGACAATGACCACGTCAGGAACGCATCCAGGGGCCTATGCCCAACACGCTCCTACGGACCGTCGACTCCGGCCACCAGCTCGGGGCGCTGGAGACCGGCCCCCTCGAGCTGGCTCGTGACCGAGGCGGCGTCGCCGACCAGCACGACCAGGAGCGACTCCCAGGCATAGAGCCCGGAGCGGGCGAGCGCATTGACGGCGGCCAGGTCGACGCTCTCGAGGCTCGCGAGCGCGGTCGCGATCCCGTCGAGCGGGCGGCCGTTGGCGGCGAGCTCAGTCAGGCTGCCGGCGAGGGAGCCGGTGGTTTCGGCGGTGCCGACGAGGTCGTAGCGCACCGTCCTGACCGCCTTCGCGAGCTCGTCCGCGGTCACGTCGCCGGAGGCCAGGCCCTGGAACTCGCGCCTGAACTCGCCGAGGGCGGCTGCGGTGACCTCGGACTGGACCGAAGACCAGGCCAAGAGCTCGTACTGGTTGGCGCGCTGCCGGAATGCGCTCCGCGCGCCGTACGTGTAGCCGTGCTCCTCGCGCAGGTTGCGGTTCAGCCGGCTGGTGAAGGTCGTCCCGAACAGGGTGTTGAGGCACTCCCGCGCCGCCCGCTCGACCTCGTCGGCCGGCGCCGGGACCGGCCGCGCGAGGAGAATCATGGTCTGCGCCGCCGCCGGGCGGTCGACGAGGACGATCCGCGGTGAGGCTGCCGCGACCGCCGGCGCGGGGAGGGTGGGGGCGCCAGCCGCGGCCACGGACCAGCTCCCGAATCGGCGGTCGAGCTCCGCACACAGTACGGCCGGCTCGAAGTCGCCGACGAACACGAATCGGGCCGAGCCCGGGTTGATCAGGCGGGGCAGGGTGGCGCGCATTGCATCCACGGTCAGCCCACGGACGGTGTCGAGGTAGCCGTCGGCCGGCCGACCGCGGGGGTCCTCGGCGCCGTAGAGCAGCGATGAGGCGGTGAGGAAGGCCACGGTTCGCGGGTCCTCGCCGCGCGCCCCGATGTCCTCGAGGGCGAGGTCGTGCTCGCGGTCGAAGTCGGCGGCCAGCAGGTTGGGCCGGAGGACGGCGTCGGCGTAGAGTTCGAGGGTCGGCTGGAGCCGCGACGAGAGGCCACGGACAGTGACCGTGGTCCCGTTCGCGCTCGCCGATGTCGTCAGCTGCGCGCCCAGCGAGGCCACCGCGTCGGCGAAATCAGCGGCGCTGCGGCCGCCGGCGCCGCCGGTGAGCATGGTCGCGGTCAGCGAGGCGAGCCCGGCCTGGGCAGGCGCCACGGCGCCCTCGCCGCCGGCGACGAGCAACGCGCCCTGGAACAGACCGCTGCCGGGTCGGGAAACCACGTCGACCGGGATGCCGTTGCCGAGGGTGAAGCGCTGAGGGAGCGGGGGCTGGGGCGTGGGCTCCGGGAAGTCGTCCGGCCGCTGATCGAGGCCGGCGCCCTCGACGGCTGTGTCGAGCGGCAGGATCCTGAGGTCGAGGCGCCCTTCGCCGAGGACCCGGCCGGCCCACTGCTTGAGGCCGGCGGCGTCGACCGAGGTGTAGCGGGCGAGGTCGCGGGCAAAGGAGTCGGGCTCGCCGAAGTGGAAGCGGTACTCGTTGAGGCTGTCCGCCCGGGCGCGGAGGTCCTCCATCCCGCGCAGGAAGGACGCCTCGGTGGCCGCCTTGACTCGCTCCAGCTCGCCGGCAGTCGGGCCGTCGGTCGCCAGGGTGGCGACCTCCTCGAGCACGGCCCGTTTGATGCCCTCGAGGTCGCCGCCGGCGAGCGCGGTCACCTCGACATGGAACTCGGAGCCGAGGAGGCCGGAGGCCTGATAGACCTCGACCTCGCGGGCGGTGCGGTCGGTCATGATGAGCCGCTGGTGCAGGCGGCTCGAAGGCCCATCGCCCAGGATGTCGGCAATGAGATCCATCTCGGCGTCGCCGTCGTGGTAACCCGCGGGCGACGGCCACACCAGGTAGAGCTTGGGCGCCTCGACGCGGTCGGTGGCGATCCGGCGCAGCTCGCGCTCGAGGGTGACCGGGGGGGCGGTGCGGCGCGCTCCGGGCGGCCGCGTGGCGACGGCGCCGAAGGTCCGTGCGATCAGCGGCTTGACGACCTCGGCGTCGAAGTCGCCGGCGACCACCAGGCTGGCATTGGCCGGCACGTAGTAGGCGTCGAAGAAGGACACCACGTCGTCGACGGTGGCCGCCGCGAGGTCGGCGGGCTCGCCGATGCCGGAGTTGTGGTAGGGGTGGCCCTGCGGGTAGAGGGCGTCCGGGATGATGAACGCGGCGACACCGTAGGGTGCGTTCTCGTAGTTCTGGCGGCGCTCGTTGAGCACGACCTCCCGCTGGAGGTCGAGCTTGGACTGGGTCATCGCGCGTGCGAGTCCGTCGAGGCGGTCGGCATCGAGCCACAGCAGGGTGGGCAGCAGCGACGACGGCCCCCAGCTGTAGTAGACGGTGTCGTCCATGCCGGTGCCGGCGTTGTTGGCGCCGCCGCCGGCCTCCATGATGTCGTCGTAAGAGCTGCCTGGCGCCCGCTCGGTGCCCATGAACATGAGGTGCTCGAAGAGGTGCGCAAAGCCGCTGCGCCCGGGCGGGTCGTCCTTCGAGCCGACGTAAAACCAGGTGTCGACCACGACCTGGGGCAAGGTGTCGTCCTCGTGCAGGATCACGGTCAGTCCGTTGGGCAGGGAGTAGGTCTCGCACTCGACCTCGAGCGCGGAGACGGCGAGGGGAGCGAGGCCAGCCAGGAGGGCAAGCACGAGCACGAGGCGCGCAGTCGATCGCATGTCGGTCTCCGTTGCGGCGTCGATACCGGTCAGGTCTGCGCTCGGCGCAGCTGCCGGGCGCTGCCTAGTGTAGCCCGGACGCCTCCCGGCGCGGCGGTCAATCGTCGTCGCAGCGCGTCAGCGGCCTGGAAGGGATCCGCGCGCCGGCGCGGGTGCCTCGCGCTGTGCAGCGTCGGCGGCGACGGCCGGCCGGACGCGCCGGAACTCGAGCCACCGCCGCAGCAGCCCGGGCAGCTCGCCCGGCACGCGGTCGGCGGGACGGCGGATCGGCGGTCCGGCCAGCGTGAGCGCGGCCGGCTGCGAGGCGATCGAGCCGGCGGCGTTGGTGACGATGCAGTCGTAGTCGCCGAGCGAGTCGAAACCGATGCCGGAGACCTCGAGGAGGGAGGTCGCGACGCCGGTGTGGCGATGGTCGTCAGCGAGGGCGACGGTGTTGCGTCGCCATTGGTAGGCCGCGGTCACCGGGTCCGCGACCTCGACCATGAACAGCGCGGTGCCGTTGACCGGTGAGGTGACTGGAACCGGCTGTCGGGTCAGCCGCGGGGGCTCGCGGCCGGTGAGCACCAGGCGATGGCGGACGCCGCTGCCGAACTTGCGGGCGCCGGTGAGCTCCATCCGCGCCTCGACCGTGTTCCACCGGGGCTCCTGGAACGGGTACGAAACGGGTGCCTGCAGCGAGCCGCCGAGCACGATGGTGTCGCCTGGCGCGACGGCAGCCCAATCGGGGAGCGGATCCACCTCGACCTGCCAGCGGATGTCGTCGACCTCCAAGGCGAGAGAGTAGCCTGCGGCCGCGGTCCAGGTCGTAGTCCCGGTGTTGCGGATCTCGAAGCTCGGCTCGACCAGCTCCCGGGAGCCGACGAACGGCGGCAGGTCGGAGGTCGAAACGTCGGCGTCGTCGACGAGTGCCGTCGCGATGAAGTCCAGGTAGGCGAAGTACGCGAGCTTGCGCTGGAGGGCGGGCGGCGCCTCGAGGATCCCCCACGACAGGGTCGGGTCGTTGCTCGGGTCCGCCATCTCGTAGAAGAAGATGCGGTCGATCCAGTCGTGGGTGCGCGCGCTGCCGAACCATAGCCCGAGGAGGTTCTGATAGAAGGCGGCCTGGCCGGTTTGCCCGTAGGCGTCGCTCTCGACCCCAGTTTCGGTCATCCAGAACGGCCGGTCGGCCCAGCCGCCGTCGTCGAGCACCTCGCGCACCGAGGGCGGGTCGAACGGCAGGCTGCCCCCCTCGGTCAGCTTCTCGGTGACGTCGCCGGCGGTACCGTTGGAGGGGTAGACGTGATGCGAGGCCACATCGAGGAGGTGGCCGGCATCGTCGAGCACCCGTCCGAGCCAGTCCTCCCAGTCGCCGCTCGAGAGGTGGGCGAGATCGGGAGCGACCAGCAGCGCGCCGGGGTCGGCGGTCGCGACCGCCTCGATGGCGGGCAGCAGGATCTCATTGACGTACTGCGTCCGAGTGCCCTGCCAGAAGCGGCTGAGGTTGGGCTCGTTCCAGAATCCCCACGCGTCGACCCGGCCGCGGTAGCGGGAGGCGACGATGTAGCAGAACTCGCGCCAGTCGTCCGGGTCGTCGGGGACGCCGCTGAACTCGCTTCCCGAGGTCGCCCACTGTGGCGTGCCCTGGAGGGTGGCGAAGATCCTCAGGCCGCGGCCCCCGAGGGTGTCGACGAGGGTGTCGTAGCGGGCCCAGTCGAAGCTGTCGCGGTGGATCTCGATGAGGCCCCAGACGACATCGATGCGAACCCAGCCGATACCGGCGGCGACGATGTCGTTCTGGATGGCCTGCGAGGGAACGTGGGCGTTGACCCCGAAGGTCGAGCCCTGGGCGGCCACCGGGGCGAGCACCGTCATCGCCCCTGCCAGTGCCGCCGCCGCAATGAGGGCTGGTCGTCGCACGAGTCGTCCCACTCAGCTACAACCGAGCCAGCGGTCGGCGTCGAAGTTGTAGGTCACTAGCTCTTGCGCGAGGTCTTGGCAAAGAACCCGGAGAGCACGGGCTCGACCTTGCGGCCCTTGCACTTCGGGCAGACCGGTCGGGCGTGCTCCCGCTGCGCCACGGTCATGACCTTCTCGAACACCTTGCGGCAGTTGGGGCAGCGAAACACGTAGGTCGGCATCTCATCCCTCCATGGTCCGCTGAGCAGGTTTGGGAACCATCACCGGACACTCGGGTACCACGATACACGATACTGCCCGCACGGCGGTTCGACAACCCGGCGCCGGCGCGGCCGGGTGCGGGCCCCTCCGCACACCGGGCCGCCGGTCATGCGCGTGTCCGGCCGGAGTACTCAGCGCGCGTAGGCGGCGAGGTTGGTCCAGAACCGCCGGTTGGCCGGGGGATCCTCGCTCGCCCCGAGCATGCCGAGGTCGGCGAGCACCACCACCTCGCCTGCGCCGTACGGCACGATGGCGGCGGCGGCCGCGCTGCCGACAACCGCGAGCGTCTCGCCGCCTGGGGCGGTGAACCGGTGGCCGTTGCTGTCGATCATCCGGAGGGACGTCACGTCCTCGACCAGAGGGTGGTTGCCGGTGACGGTCGCGTTCGTTGTGGCGAAGACACCGGCCAGGTAGCGGACACCGAAGCGCTCGGCGAGGGCATTGACGTCGGGCCAGTCCTCGTTGCCGTCGAAGGCCGCGTTGAGGTACTTGAGGCGCCGGTCGGTGTTGGTGAGCACGAGCAGCCCGCCGGCGGCGACGTAGCTCTGCAGCGCGTCGAGCTCGGCGGGCGTCCAGGCCTCGTCGTAGACGGTCGGGTCGTCGTCCGGGCTCGGGTAGTCGTGCACGGGCAGCGCCACGACCAGGTCGGCGGCGGCGAGATCGTTGGCCGTGACGGCCTGGCCATACGGGACCATGTCGACGTCGAAGCCCTCCCAGGCGAGGGCCATGCCGAGGCCGACCAGTCCGGCCGGGGACATGTGCACGGCCTCGGTGTGGCTACCCACGAACAGGGCACGACGGTCCGGGTCGGGGGTCGAGCGCAGCACCGGGCTGTCGGCCCCGGTGGCGAGCGCGGCGCTGAGCATGATGGTCGCCATGTCGACGAACGGGTCGCCCTCCTGGCGCGCCAGCTCGATCGAGTCGTAGGGATCGTGGAGGTGGTTGGCGTAGTGAACCTCGTACGCCTGGTAGGGGTTCATGAAGATCATGTTGGCGTTGGGGACGCCGTAGGCCGCGAAGCTGGAGTTGTCGGACACCAGCCCGTGGTAGTCGGCAACGCGGGTCATGATGCCGTGGTCGGAAGCGAGGCTCGCGAGGTAGTGGGGCCAGAGCAGTGGATCGTCGCCGAACAGCTCCGACGACCAGCTTTCGAGCCAGACGTCGTTGTCGATGCCGTCGAGGGGATGGCCGAGGCAGTCCATCTGCAGCATGGCGATGGTGCGGTCGAGGAGCTCGCTGTGGTTGGCCGTGAAGTTGAACGAGCCGTAGAGGCCGCGCTCGTGGCTGCCGAACCAGACCAGGTAGAGATCAACCGGCGGCAGCGCTCGCGAATGGTCGAGAACCCGGGCGACCTCGAGCAGGGTTGCGGCGCCGCTGCCGTTGTCGAGCCCGCCCGGGGTGTTGGGCGAGTCGATGTGCGCGCCGAGAATCACGGCCCGCGATGCGTCGCGGCCCGGGATCTGCGCCATCAGGTAGCCCGACTCGCCGGGTGCGAACAGGTCGACGTCGCAGGTCACGGTCACCTGGTCGATGGCCGCGAGGTCGCCCCAACCGTGGATGCCGAAGCCCTCGAGGTCCTCCATCCGGAGGCTGACCACGGGGACCTGCGGCTCGGCGTCGGTCGAGGTGAAGGCGTTGACGTCGCCGGCGAAGGTGCCGTGGCTCTCGCCCGGCTGGTTCGAGAATGTCGTGACCAGCACGATCGCTGCCGGCCGCTTCTCGACCAGGGTCTGCGCCCTGGACACCGCCTGGTTGGTGCTCATGAGGGAACGATCGACAACCGCATAGTCGAGGAGCACCACGCGCCCGGCGGCCTGCTGCTGGGTGAGGGCGTCGATCTGCGCCGGGTTGCGCAGGATGAGCGGCGGTCCGGCGATGACCTGGGGGTCGCGGGTGCGGTCGTTGAGCAGCCCGTCGGAATCGAAACGACGGGCGTAGGAGATCCAGTCGCGATGGCCGGGAGTTGCGTCTGCCGGCGCGGTGAAGTGAGCTGCGCTCCGCCTCAGGGTGACCGAGGTTTCCCAGAACTCGGCCCCGGTGAAGGTGCGGAAGCCGTGGCGTTCGGTTTCGAGCCCGAGGGCGTTCAGAAAGTGGAGCTCGGCGAGGCCGGCCTCGACCCACGCGAAGGCCTCGGTCTCGCCGGCCGAGGTGGAGGTCCGCCAGCCGCGGTGCGGGCGGATCGAAGTGAGCTGCTCGAGCAGCCCGAGCAGCCGGTCGCTGGACAGCAACTCAAACGGGTCCTCGCCAAGCGAGCGGCGGCCCGCGGGACGCCGCGGAGGAGAAGTGTCGACGGGTGACGCAGCCGCCGGGCCGCGGATGCGGGCCCGCGCGGCGGTCAGCACGTCGTCGTCCTGCGAGAGCGCAGAAGCGGGGGCGGCCAGCCAGGCGAGTCCGAGCACGACGACGCACGCGAGTGGTCGACTCATGGCAGCTTCTCCCGACAATCTTACGTCGAGCGATTCTACTCAGGGCGTCGGGGAAGGTTTCGGCGGCGCTGGTGGGCGGGCGGTGCGTCGTTGAACTCTTGCGACCGGATCTCCTGCACGTGTGACAACCGCCGGCTCGGGCGCGCGTATGTGCAAGGGAGCCACGACGATGGCGCGAGCTCAGCGGGTGGGCGGAAGGGGGCAACCGTGCCGGGCGGGTTGAGCGAGAATGGTGGCATGGTTGCGGACCCCTCTCGAGGGATGCCGCGGTTCGAGCCTGCGCTGGAGGCGCTGGCGCGGTGCTGGAACCGCCTCGATCCGGAGTTTCTCGGCCCGTGGCTGGCTGAGGGTGTGCGCTACGAGTCGGCAGCGACGGATCTCTACCTGTGCGGGCGGCAGGCGGTGATGGACCACCTCCGCCGCAAGGTGCTGCGGATCGAGGAGGCGGGGGAGGCGGCGCAGATCCGCGCCGAGCTGGGCTGGGTGGCGACCACGGGACGCGGCCGCCGCCCGTGCGTGATCTCATCCCAGGGCGATGTCGAGCGGGCGGCAGTGTTCCTCGTGACGCTGGCAGCCGACGGGAAGATCGAGCGGATCGAGGTCTGCACCGCCGATCCGGATCCGCGGCTCGCGGAAGGGTCGGGGATCGTCCCGTGCTGAACGCCGCCTGGGATCTCGTCGAAACCCCGGTCGGGCCGCTCATGACGGTCGTCGACGGGGGAGGAGGGCTGGTGAGGGTGTGGTTTGGGGACGACTGGGCCGGGCTGGGCATGCCCGCAGCCGAGCGGGACGCCGCCCGGTGCGCGGAGGTGGCGCGCCAGCTCCGCGAGTACTTCACTCGGCAGCGCAGGGAGTTCGACCTCCGGGTCGCGCCCGCCGGGTCGCCCTTTCAGCAGCAGGTGTGGCGGCAGGTGGCGGCCATCCCCTACGGCGAGACGCTCAGCTATGGCGAGATCGCGGCCCGGGTCGGCGGTGCGGCCGTGGCGCGTGCGGTCGGGCTTGCCAACGGCGCCAACCCGATTCCGATCGTCATCCCGTGCCATCGGGTGGTCGGGGCCGACGGCTCGCTGGTGGGTTACGGCGGCGGCCTCGCGGTCAAGGCGGCGTTGCTTCGCCTCGAGGGCGCGCGCTTGGCGTCGATCGGCCAGCTGCCGCTGGATCTCTGATGAGGGATTTGTCTCGCGAACCTGGCGGCGACGTGCGGGCGCTCAGCCGAACTCCTCGGGCGCCGACATCATGGCGCGCAGCTCCTCGTGGAAGCCAGCGACGATCGCGTCGGGATCCGGGACCAGCCCGGAGTCGGTAACGACGCCGACGCGGACCTCGCCGGCGTAGCTGATGATGCTGACGCCGAGGCCAAGACGGGCCGACTGCGGGACCCAGAACATGATGCTGCGCACGGGCGCGCCGGTGAGGTAGAGCGTCTGGCGCGGCCCCGGCACGTTGGTCATGACCGCGGTCGCCTTGGATCCGAAGAACCGGACCGCCTGGGTCTCGATGGCGGGCGTCGTCATGCCAATGGCGTCGAGGATGGCGTAGGTCACGACCGCCTCTGCCGAGTCCTTGATCGCGTCCATCCGCTCCTTGAGCACGCGCAGCCGCTCCCCGCGACCGGCGAGGCCGACCGGCAGGGCGAGGAAGACCAGGCCGAAGCGGTTGCCGAGCAGCTCGACCTCGTCGTCGGGCCGGAGGTTGACCGGGAGCACGGCGCGCAGGTCGAGGCCGTCGGGGCGGGCGCCGCGTTGCACCATGTAGCTGCGCAGCGCACCGGCGACCCCGGCGAGCAGCACGTCGTTGATGGTCGCGCCGACCTTCTTGCCGAAGGCCTTGACGTCGTCGAGCGGCAAGGCGTCGGACCAGACGCAGATCTTGCGGGTGCAGAGGCTGCCTCGAAACAGCGTGTCCGGGTCGGGCGGCATGGCGGCAAGGCGAGTCGTCACGCTGACCGCGGTCGCCCCCTGGCGCAGCGCGGCCATGGCGCGCTCCGGATCGAGCACGGTCCGCAACCCGCGGTTGGTCATTCGACCGACCGAGCGGAAGGCGTCGTCCACGACCTCGGGCAGCCAGGTCCCGCCGCCGAGCGGCCGTTGCCGGCGCCGCTGCCGGCGGGCCACGGCCGAGCCGGCCGGCGAGTCGTCGGTCATGCTGAGCATCACGCGGACGAGGGCAACGCCGTCGGCGATGCAGTGGTGGAGACGGGCGACCAGCGCCGAGCCCTCGCGGTAGTTCTCGACGTACTGGAATTGCCAGAGCGGCTTGCTGTAGTCGAGCGGCGTGCTCATCAGGACGCTGACCATCTCCTGGAGCTCGGCCTTGCCGGCGGGATCGGGGAGCGCCACCCGGAGCAGGTGGTGGCGGAGGTTGAAGTGGCGGTCCTCGACCCAGCGCGGCCGGCCGAAGGGCAGGGGCGACTCGACGACCCGCTGACGAAAGCGGTCGTAGCACATCAGCCGGTCCTCGATGAGCTCCTTGAGCTGACGGAACTCGAGCCGCTCGGCGAACGACATCACACCGGTGATCGTCATCAGGTTGGTGGGGTGCTCCATCCGCCACCAGGCCGCGTCGACGTTCGCCAGCGGTGTGCCCTCGCCGAAACCCAGCACCATGGAAGCCCTCCGTCGTGACCGCGCCGCGAAGTGTCGGTCCCTGAACTCTACCAGATCACGAGGCGGGCCGAGCCGCGACGGGGTGCCGACGTGGCGTCGAGGGTCCCCGGGGGAGGGGAGGGATGCGCCTGGGGGCCTCAGTCGATGGCCGGGTGTGGTGGGCGCCAGCCGTCCTTCCATCGACGCAGTGCGGCAAAGACCTCGACCTCATCGCCAAGAGGACGCCCGGCGTGGCGCTGCGTCGCCGCAACAATCGCCGGTTCGGTGCAACGGAGGAACGGGTTGGTGGCGCGCTCCTCGGCGACGGTCGACGGCAGCGTGGGCTTGGAGCGTTCCACCCGCCGCGTGGCGTCGGCAACCCGTCGGGCGAGAGCGAGGTTCGCAGGTTCGATCTGAGCGGCAAAGCGCAGGTTGGCCACCGTGTACTCATGGCCGCAGTAGACTTCGGTCGAGGGGGGCAGTGCTGCGAGCCGGTGCAGCGAGGCCAGCAGCTCCCGCGCGCTCCCTTCGAACAGCCGACCGCAGCCGCCGCCGAACAGGGTGTCGCCGGTGAAGACGAGGCCGTGCCCGAAGTACGCAACGTGCCCGGCCGTGTGCCCCGGCACGTAGAGCACGTCGAGGGCGAGCTCGGCTTCGGGGACCTCGATCCGATCGCCGTCGCCCACTGGACGGTCGACCGTCGGGATCTCATCACGGCGCGGGCCATAGACCGGCACCGCGGTCTCGGCGATGAGCTCGAGCACGCCGCTGACGTGATCCGAGTGGTGGTGGGTGAGCAGGATCGCCGCCAGCCGCTGGGACCGACGCGCGAGAGCCTCGGCCACGGGAGCGGCCTGTCCAGGGTCGACAACGACGGCGAGGCTGCCGCGGCGCGGACCCAGGATCCACGCGTAGTTGTCGTCGAGCACGCGGACCGGACAAACCTCGAGCATGACGGGATGGTGGCATCGGGCCGGGCGGGGGTCAACCGCGAGGGACGTCACGCCCGGGACCGAGGACGGGTGGGAGAATGGAAACGGGAGGCCGTGTGGCTGCGGCCGAAGGGACGCGAAATGGGGCCGCGCGCCACGCTGTTCTCCGGACCGGATGAAGAGCACGGACGCCTCGCTACCTGATCGTCGCCGACCCGGTCGAGACGCTCGACCCTGAGTTCGATCTCGGGGTCTGCATCAGCACGCGAGCTCATCGCGCGGGGGATCGCGGTCGACTACCTCGATCTGCTGGCGAGCGATCCCCGGCAGCCGAGCGAGCGCTACCTCGCAACGCTGCCGGTCCGGGAAGTCGTGTCGTCGGACGCCGGACGCGACCCGTTCTGGGAGCTCGGCCCGGCTCGCCTCGCCTCCGTCCGCGACTACCGGGTGATCCTGCAGCGGAAGGACCCGCCGGTGGATGCGGCGTTCATCGTGTACAGCCGCCACTTCGAGGCGGTGCCGGAGAGCGTCGTGCAGATCAACCGGCCGCCGGCGACCTGCACGCTGTCCGAGCACACCGTGATCCTGCGCTATCCCGAGTTCGCCGCGCCGACCACCGTCTGCGGCAGCTTCGAGGAGCTGGTGGCGGCGGTCCGGCGGCAGCCGGTGGAGGCCGTGCTCAAGCCGAAGAGCACGTGCTCGGGCAAGGGCGTGACCTTCGTGGTCCCGTCCGCGCCAGCGGATGAGCTGCGCGGGTTCTGGGAGCAATGGCAGCCCGAGGTCATCGTCCAGCCCTACCTCCCGGCGATCGAGGACAGCGGCGACCTTCGGATCCTGACCATCAACGGCCTGGTCCTCGGGTCGGTGCTTCGGGTACCGGCGGCGGGATCGCGCCTGGCCAACCTGCACCAGGGGGCGTCGGCGGCTCGGCTGGAGCCGACCCCGCGCCAGCTCGAGGCCTGCCGTGCCGTGGCAGCCGACCTCAACCCGATGGGCCTCCACCTGCTCGGGCTCGACTTCATCGGCGAGCACCTGACCGAGGTCAACTTCACGTCGCCGACGACGATCGTGCAGATCAACCAGGTCAACGGCATCCGCGCGGACATCGACCTCATCGACGAGCTCGAGCGGATGTGGCGGGAGCGCGTTGGGTCGCCGTCGGCCGCCCAGCCGGCGCGGCGCAACCGGCTGATCTGCAAAGACCGCGCCGTTCCCGAGGGGTGGGTCGTGATCGGTCAGGCGCACAGCCCCGCCTGCCCGGGCGCCGGGGAGAACGCGTGGATCATCAAGCGCCCGGGCCGGCGGGAGGTGGTGGCGGCGGCGTCACCGGTTCCGGCCGGGTACGCGCGGGTCCGCCCGACCCGCTCGGCGCACTGCCCGGGAGACGGCAACAACGCCTGGTTGATCGAGCGCGGCGCCGACGCGGGAAGCGACCGCGGCGCGGGCTGAGCCCGGCGTCAGGATCAATCGGGCGCGCCGGCCGACCGCGGGGGCAGGTTGCGGCCGATGAACATCTCGAGGCGCAGGCGGTCGGAGCCTTCGAATGAGACGAAGCGGACGCCGACGCCGTGCACTTGCTCGCGCCTCGGGTCGGTCGCGCGCATGATCTCGGCGGTGCCGCGGATCGGCTTGGCCTCGCCGGGCACGACCATCTCGAAGCCGAAGGTCGTGCCGACCGGGAACTGTGTGACGCCCCGCAGCAGCATTCCGGAGGTCGAGATGTCGTCGATCTGGGCCATCAGCCGCTGCGGGCGACCGTCGGCGACCATCTGGACCCGCGCCGGGATGCGGGTCGGGATCCTGGGCGCCGGCCGGGCCAGCTCCTCGATCGCGGTGACGAGGCGGCCCTCGAGATCGTGTGCGGCCACGACCCGGTTGGCGCCCTTGCCGATCAGCGCCTGGGCGGCCTCGGAGTGGGGCGTCTCGGTGATCAGGACGAGGCCGGCCCGCCGGCAGGCCGCGCCCTTCGCCCGGGCGGCGTCGAGGAAACGGTTGAGCGCCTCGCGGGACACGGGGAAGCCGATGATCACGACGTCGAACGCGGTGCCCTGGACGAGATCGAGCGTGGTCTGGTCCCAGCGCACGCGGTGGAGGTCGACCCGGACCTGACGCAGGGTGTCGGCGATCCTCCGGTGCGTGGCATCATCGACCCTGGTGACCAGGACCTGGAAAGCGCCGCCTGCACGCATACACCTCGATTATAGCGGCCGTTACGGCTCTTCCGCCGTGACCGCGCGGACCACCGCCGGGATGTAGATCGGGTCGCCGCTCTCGCCGTCGATCACCGAGGCGTGGGCGACGTATCGCGCACCCTGGTCAACGCTGGTCAGGGTGGCCCACGCCGTGCCGGTGAAGCCGAACTGGCCGGCGAGCAGCCGCTCGACCTGGACGAAGCGCGAGGCGGGTACGGGAACATCGAGCTCGCCGATCATTTCGCCGTCATCCGTGTACACCCGCACCGTGACCGTGATGTCCTCCCCAAAGACCGAGGTGATGCCGAGGTTGGTGCGGAAGCCATCGGCCGAGCTCAGCCCGGCGAGGACTGCGACCTCACCGCCGTCGGATCAAGTCATCCTCGGTCACGGCCGGCACGGATTGGCCGTAGGTGCCGCTCGGATCGTCGTTGTAGGTGCGGCTGAACACGGCGATGCCGGCGGCCGTCGGCTCCAGGTCAAGGTACCCGGAGCCGCTCGTGCCGAAGGTCTCGCGGACGATGTCCTCGAGATGGAGGCACGACCCCGGCGGCACCTCGAGCACCGGTCGATCGGGTAGCTCCGGGCTGCGCCGGGCAGGAAGGCGGCGCTGATCTCGACGCTCTCGGCGGCCCGTGAGACACGACCGAGACGATCGGAGCGCCACATGGTGCCGTTGGCGCCCGGGTTGGAGGCAACGACCGGGACCAGAAGGCTCGCGGGGCAGAGGCGAGGTCGACCTCGACCGGCAGGATCAGGGTCGGATCGTGGGAGCCGTCGTCGACCACCGACGCGAAGGCGAGGTAGCGTGCCGGCCGGATCGCCGGCGACGATCTCGAGGAAGGCGCCGCGCAGCGTGCGCCGCAGTGACGCCCTGGAAGACATCGGTGAGCTGCCGGTAGCCGTACGGCTGCGCGTTGAGCGTGCGGCGCGCGAGCTCGGTGCCGTCGGGAGCGAAGAGGGTTGCGTCCACCGACAGCGGGTTGGCGCCGAGGTTGAGGACGCCGAGGTTGGTGTGGAAGCCGTCGTTGGCGGCGAGGCCGCCGACCACGTACGTCACCGATCCCTCGAGCTCCTGCTCGCGGCCGAGGGCCGGGATGAACTGGCCGTAGGTGCCGTCGTCGCCGTCGGCGAAGGTGCGCGAGACCGCGACCAGGCCCGGCTGCGAGGCGGTGAGCGCAACCCCGCCGGCGCCACCGTGCCCGAGGTTGGCGACCATGTTGGCAAGCGACCGCTGCTGCCCGGCGGGCACCGCCAGGGTCAGATCGGCAGGGGAGTCGGGAGCAGGGTCGCCGGGACGAAATCTGAGGTCGACGACGATGTCGTCGTCGGTCGGGTTGGCCAGGAAGGCCCGGGAGCGCCACTGTGCACCGCCGAGACCGGTGGTGCTGGCGGCGGCCGGGAAGGCCGACGTCTCGAACGCGGCCGGATCCTCGGCCACGTAGGCGCTCAGCGGTACGGTGACTCGGGGCAGCGAGGGGTCGTTGGACCAGATGGCGAGGGCGCCCCGGGCCGGACCCGGCGCGGCGCCCTGGAGTCCGATCGGGAAGGGGAGCGTCTGTCCCGGGGCCAGCACCACCGGGAACACGAAGAACTCGGGCACGGTGAAGGGCGCGTCGGCGGCGATCGCGGTCATCACCAGGTCGTCGGTGCCGGTGTTCGCGATCGTCGCGGTCGCAGTGCCGGTGGTGGCGACGAGCCCGAGATCGATCGGCGCCGGGGTGATCGCGAGCCGCGGGGCACCGACGCCGGTGCCGGACAGGGTCACGACGTGCTCCGGGCGTGCGGGATCGTTGGTCGCGAGGACCAGGGTGCCGGCCTGGGCCCCGACCTGGCTCGGCTGGAAGCGGAGGAAGATCGTGGTCGACTGAGCCGGGCCGACCTGCGCGGGGATCGCGCTGGCGAGGGCGAAGCCTTCACCGGCGAGCATGCCGGCAAGGGTCAGCGGCTCGGCGCCGAAGTTGAAGACGTTGATGGATCCTTCGCCAGACGCGCCGATTGGCACGCTTCCCAGGTTGACACTCGAGGAGGCCTGCATCGTGGGGTCGGCGAAGCGCACGCTGCGCCCCGTCACCGTCAAATAGGCCAGCCCATCGGGGTAGGACGGGTCGTTGCTGGTGACGAAGACGTAGGCCGACTGGCTCCCGGTCGAGGACGAGGCGAACTCGATCACCAGGTCGACCGCCTGGCCGGGGGCGAGCGTGAGTGGCAGCTCGTCGGGAGCGGTGATTCGGAACTGGGCGGAGCTCGAGGACTCGATCGACGAGATCACGAGCTCGGAGCCGCCGGTGTTCGTGACCGGCACGACGATCGGCGCGGTCTCGCCGCGCAGCACCTGGCCGGCGTCGAGGTCCGGGAAGTCGGGTCCGAAGTCGATGTCCGGCTCCGCGGCCGGCGAGAGGTAGGCGAGGATCCGGCTGCCCGGATCGAGCACGACGCCGGTCGGGGTCGCCGAGGCCGGCACCTCGAGGGTCTGCTCGGCGACGGCCTCGAGCCAGATCCGGTGGTCCTCGGGGCCGGCAACGGTCTGGACACGGACGTCCATCGGGGTCCGGAAGTAGGGGGCGTTCGAGTGCTCCTGGGTGACGGTCAGGCGGACCGCCGGGCCGGACACGGCTTGCCACTCGTACTGGAAGCGGGGCCGATTGGCGCCGTACACCCACTGCTCGAAGAACCAGTCGAGGTCGATGCCGGAGGCCGCCTCCATCGCCGCCTTGAATCCCTCGGTGGTGGCGGAGCCGGCGGCGAAGGCGCCCCGATAGGCGAGCAGCCCGTTGAAGAAGTCCTCGTCGCCGACCACGTAGCGCAGCATGTGCAGGATCATGCCGCCGCCGTCGTAGACGGTGCGCGAGAAGGCGACCGGGTTGTCGTAGAGCGCGCCTGTGTAGTAGAAGGCCCAGTCGGCGTCCCGGCGGTACTGATCGAGGAACTCCTCGCCGTAGGTCGCCTCGGCCCACACGAACTCGGCGTAGGTGGCGAAGCTCTCGTTGAGCCACAGCTCGCGCCAGTCGTCGCAGGTCACGAAGTCGCCCCACCAGGCGTGGCCGAGCTCGTGGACGTTGAGCCACTCCATCCACGGGTCGCCGAAGAAGTCGCCGATCGTGGTCAGGGTCTGGTGCTCCATGCCGCCGCCGAAGGCCGCGGTCAGGTTGCCGTACTTCTCTTCGACGAACGGGTACTCGCCGAAGCGGGTGGCGAGCACGCGGATCAGCTCGGGGGTGATCGCGAGGTCGGCCTCGCCGGCCTCCGCCCGCTCGGGGTACATGTAGGCCACCACCGGCATCGTCGAGCCGTCCTGGGCCTCGTAGGGCCACTCGCGGTAGGCGTAGTTGGAGACGTCCATGACCACCAAGTAGGTGGCGACCGGATACTGGGAGGACCAGGTCGTGGTGGCAGTGCCGTCGCCGTTGTCGATGCGATCGACCTCGAGGCCGTTGGAGGCCACGGTTAGCTCGGCCGGAGAGGTCACAGTCAGGTCGACGGTGGCCTTGTCGTCGGGACGGTCGTTGCAGGGGAACCAGACCCGCGCCCCGAACGGCTCGGCGAAGGTGAAGATCTCGGGGAAGCCGCGGTGCGAGTACCAGTTGACCCCGTCGCCAAAGCGCGAGGCGCGCCCGCCGTAGGTGATCTGGAGGGTCACCGAGTCGCCGGCCGCGAGCGGGTCGGGCAGCAGGGCCGCGAGTCGGTCGTCGGCGTGGGAGAACGGCAGCGATCGCGGCGAATCCGCGGGCAGCCGGCTGTCGGCGAGCAGGGTCACGGAGAACACCCGCAGGCCGAGGTCGACGTCGAGCTCGATCGTGCGCAGGGCGTCCCTCACCGCTGTGACGTCGATCGTCGCCGTGCCGGAGAGCAGCTGCTCGCCGATGTCCAGGAACAGATCGAGGTCATAGTGGGTGACGTCGATCGGCGACGGCTCGGGGATCGGCGCCCATCCCTTGGGCGTGGCGGTTCCGAGCACGAGCGCGCGCTCGTAGCGCGCCTGCTTGGCGGCGATCTCGTCGGCATGGCGGGTCGCGGCGGCGGGCAGCCGGCTGCTGTCCCCGAGCTCATCGATTTGCGCCAGCGCTACCGGGGCGACCAGCAGGGCAACCAGGATGACGGTGAGATGGCGACGCATCATGACCCTCCAGCCGGTGGATTGTAGCGGGTCCGTGCCGGGTCTGCTTGCCGCGTCGGCCGGCGTGGGGCACACTGGCCGCGATGATGACGGCGAGCAGCCTGCCGCCGCGGGGACTGCGCGAGCGCGTCGCACTCGCCCCGCTGACCACGCTCGAGCTGGGCGGGCCGGCACGCTACCTGGTCGAGGCCGCAGACGACAGGACGATCGTCGACGGGCTGCGCTGGGCCGCGGACCGCCACCTGGCGGTGACGGTGCTCGGCGGCGGCAGCAACGTCGTGGTGGCGGACTCCGGGGTGGAAGGCCTTGTTCTGCGGATCGGCCTGCGGGGCGTCAGGGTCGAAATGGCAGGCGACACGGTGCTGGTGACGGCCGCTGCCGGCGAACCATGGGACGCTCTCGTCGCGCGCTGCGTCGGCGAGGGTTGGGCCGGCGTGGAGTGCCTGTCAGGCATCCCGGGCACGGCCGGCGCGACGCCGATCCAAAACGTGGGAGCCTACGGCCAGGACGTCGCCCAGACCATCGAGAGCGTTCGTGTCCTGGACCGCCGGACTCTCGAGGCGACGACGCTGCGTGCGGCTGATCTGGGCTTCGGCTACCGCCGCAGCGCGCTGCGCGAGCAGCCCGATCGCTTCGTCGTGCTCGCCGTCAGCTTCCGGCTGCGGGTCGCGGGCGCGGCGGCGGTGGCGTACCCGGAGCTCGGGCGAGTGCTGGCGGCGGGTCGGCAGCCGCCGACGTTGGCAGCGGTCCGGGAGGCCGTGCTCGAGCTGCGACGCGGTAAGTCGATGGTGCTCGACGCAGCCGATCCCAACCGGCGCAGCGCCGGCTCCTTCTTCATCAACCCTGTACTCTCATCGGCAGAGCTCGCGGCGGTGCGGGAGCGCGCTGCCACCGCCGGCATCGCCGACGAGGTGCCGACCTTCGCGGCGGATGGTTCCCGCCGCAAGATTCCGGCCGCCTGGCTGATCGAGCGGGCCGGTTTCGCGAAGGGGCACGCGAGCGGCCGGGTCGGCATCTCGAGCCGGCACAGCCTCGCGCTGGTGAATCACGGTGGAGCGACCGCCGCCGAGCTGGTGGCGCTGGCGCGCGACATCGCGGCGCGGGTGGACGAGCGGTTCGGCGTCCGGCTACGTCCCGAGCCCGTTTTCCTCGGCTTCCCCGCCGGCGACCCCCTGGCCCTGACCCTAGCCCCTCGCCCCTAGCCCCTACTCTGCGGAATACGTCACCTCGAGCCCCCTCGCCTTACGGACCGCGAGCACGAGCAGCACCGTGGTGGCGGCAAGGAGCGCGCACCCGGCGAGCCAGGGATCGACCGGCCGGGTGAGCAGCGCGAGCGGGCCCAGGGACGGGGGGACCGGGAGCAGGGAGCTCAGGTAGTGGACGAAGCTGAGCGCCTTGAGCGCGGGCGGCAGGAACGGGGTGGCGACCTCCCAGCCGAGAAAAATCAGCGCCGGCACCATCGGATTCGAGAAGTAGAGGCCCGCGAGCAGGAACAGCGCGCCGTAGGCGCAGCACGCGAGTGCCACCACCGCGAGGTAGCCGGCGAGGTGGGCGGCACCGGTCCCCGACAGCACCTGGCGGAAGCCGGCGGCGCCGTGGGGGAGGTGGAAGAGGACGAATGTGAGTGCGGTGGCGGGCAGCAGCAGGAGCCACGCCGCCATGAGGCCGCCGACGTACTTGCCGGCCACCAGCACCGCCCGGTCGAGTGGCGCGAGCAGGCTGTAGTGCAGGCTGCGCTCGAGGATCTCGCCGCGGAACAGCTTGGCGAACACCACGGCGCAGGCGAAAAAGACGACGAAGCGCAGGTGGAAGAGGGCGAACATCTGCGCGAAGTCGGCCGTGCTGTGGGCGAGGTCGAGCCGCTGGCCGGGGGGCAGGAAGAAGGCGCGCAGCCCGGCCAGGGAGAGCGGCATCGCGAGCAGCAGCAGGACCGGCACGACCCGGCCGCTGAACACCGAGCGAACGAGCTCGTGGCGGGCAACGGCCCACGCCTGGCGGCGCCACAGCGTCCAGCGGGCGCTGCTCATGTCGGGACCCCCGGCTGGCCGATCAGGTAGCCGTAGACGGCGTCGACGCTCTCGTCGGCGGGGAGCACCGTCTCCACGGCCGCGCCAGAGCCGATGACGATCCCGGTCAGGCTGGCGTAGAAGGCGTCCGCGTCCCGGGTCCGGACGAGCACGCTCGCACCGTCGTCGAGCAGCTTGGCCTCGACCACGTGGTCGAGGGCCAACGCGGCTGCCGCGATCGCCCGCGGCCGGTCGCAGCGGACCAGAACCTGGATCGGCTGGCTGGTGATCTCGCCGCGCACCGCGCGGATCTGGCCTTCGGCGACCACCGACCCGCCGTGAACCATGACCACGGCGTCGCAGATCGCGTCGACCTCGTGCAGGATGTGGCTCGACACGATGACGAAGCGGCCGTCGGCCGCCAGCTCCTTGAAGAGGCGGATCATCTCGGCCCGCCCCATCGGGTCGAGCCCGTTGAGAGGCTCGTCGAGCACCAGCACGCGCGGCGCGTGACCGAGCGCGTGGGCGAGCTTGATTCGCTGGCGCATGCCCTTGGAGTAGCCGGCGATCCGGCGGCGGGCGGCGTCGGCGAGGCCGACCTGCTGGAGCAGCTCGAAGCACCGCCGGTCGCCCTCGTCCGCGGGGACACCGTGCAGCGCAAGGGCGTGGCGCAGGAACGACAGTCCGGTCGCACCCGACGGGAATGAGTCGTACTGGGTGCAGTAGCCGACGATGCGGAACAGCCGCTCCGGGTCGCCGGGGTCCACCCCGAGCACGGAGATCTCGCCCCGGGTCGGCCGCAGCAGCCCGGTGAGCAGGTGCATCAGGGTGCTCTTCCCGGAGCCGTTGGGTCCGACCAGGCCGGTCAGCCCGGGCTTGAGGTCGAGTGTGATCCGGTTGACGCCGAGCACCTCACCGTAGAATTTGGAGACGTCGCGCAGGGTGATGGCGTCGGGGGTCACCGCACGACCTCGTGCGCGCGCAGCTTGCGGTTGAGGACAAACACCGAGAGCAGTGCCACAGCGGCCAGGGTGAGCCAGTTGACGGCGACCGGCAGGCCGCTCGAGGTCGGGGCGCCGAACAGGTGCTGGACCACGCTGGCGATGGCGCGGGTCAGGTGAACGACATCGCCGATCGAGCTCCTGGTGATGCCGTTGACCGCCGATCCGAAGGCGCTGAGCACGAACAGCAGCGCGAACAGCGCGCCGAGCGCCGCCGGCCGGTAGCGCACCCAGGCCGAGATCGCCAGCCCGAGCAGCGAGATGACCAGGATCCAGACCAGGTGGCCGACCAGGTAGGCGAGCGCGATCCGCCAGTTCGTCACGCCCCAGCCGCCGCCCTCTTCGACGGCCTGGAGGAGGAAAAGCGCGAGGCCCATCACCCAGGTCGGCGGCGAGACGACGAGGAAGAGCGCGGCGAGCTTCCCGAGCACGTAGTCGCGGCGGTCGATCGGACGGCTCAGGTAGAGGGGCAGGGCGCTGTTCGCGAGGTCGGGAGCGATCAGGCGGGGCGCGAGGATCGCCATCAGGAAGAACCCGGGAATGGCCTGCCACAGGAAGAGCAGCCGGAAGAAGACGAGGGTCAGTCCGCCCATGAACTCGCGAGTCAGACCGAGCTGCTCGAGCAGCGCGAGGTTGTGACTGATGTAGATCAGGAACAGCGCGAGCAGCGAAGGCAGGAAGCAGGCCGCGTAGAAGGCGGTGAAGAGCCGCGACTCGAAGGCCTGCGCCAACGCGTAGCGGGTCACCACCAGGAACCGCCGGCCCATCGGGGTGAGTCGACCGGCGTACGGGCGCCACGCGCGCTCATACACCGCCACGGTCGTCCTCCATGGCGCGCAGGAAGATGTCCTGCAGCGAGTCGCGCTTGCAGTCGAGCCGCCGGATGGCCGCCTGGTGTCGGGCGGCGACCTGGAACAGGTCGCGCACCGCGACCGCGGGCGGCATCACCAGCTTGAGCCGCCGGTCGCCGGCGAGCGCGACCTCGCACCCGAGCCCGGCCAGCGCCTCGCCGAAGCCGGGAACGGCGCTCGTCAGCTCGAGCTCGACGAACGAGCGGTTGGCCCGGCGCTGCTCTGCGAGGTTGCAGCAGGCGGCGACCCGGCCCTGCTTCAGGATCAAGACCTCGTCGCACACCGACTCGACGTCGGCCAGCAGATGCGAGGAGAGCAGGATGTGGGTCTCGCCGCGGTCCCGGATGTCGCGGATCAGCTCGAGCATACGCGAGCGCGCCGGCGGGTCGAGGCCGTTGGTCGGCTCGTCGAGCATCAGCAGCCGCGGCCCGTGGGCCAGGGCCTGCGCGAGCTTGACCATCTGCTTCATGCCCGTGGAGAAGGTGCCGATCCTCCGGTAGCGGGCTTCGCCGAGCCCGACGTAGAACAGCGTCTCGTGCGCCCGCTCGAGGGCGGCGCGCGGCGGCAGCCCGCTCAGCTCGGCCATCAGGCGCACGAAGCGGACCGCGGTCTGGCCGGCGATGAAGGCGTCGCTCTCCGGCATGTAGCCGATGCGGCCGCGCAGCTCCTTGCCGTTGCCGGTGATCTCCTGGCCGAGGACGCGGGCGCCGCCGGCGCTGGGGTGGAAGAAGTCGAGCAGCGTGCGCAGCAGGGTGGTCTTGCCGGCGCCGTTGGGACCGAGCAGGCCGATGGCGCGGCCCGCGAGCGCCGCGTGGAGGTCGGACAGAACGGGCCGGCCGCCGAGCCGGACGGAGAGGCCGTCCAGCTCGACCACCGCTGCCGCGGACGGCGGGCCGCTCTTCATCCTCGCGATGATAGCGGGTCCGCGCATTCGTCGCCGCTGCGGGGGTTCCCGGCGAGCAGCCCGGTGAGTCCGACGGCCGGCATTCCGGTCAACAAGCCATTGCCGCTTCCGCTCGCGAGGATGCCGTTGTCCGTGCCGTAGGCGCAGAGCAGGCCGGGCCCGCCGCCCTCCTCGAGCAGCGCCCTGGCCTCGGGAGGGAGCTGCGCGATCCCCTGCTCCGGGATCGCGGCGAGCAGGCCGTCGAGGTTGCGCCAGATGATGGCCGAGCAGTCGGCGTTGCCGTCGCGCGGCAGCAGCTCCTGGAAGGCGGCGCTGCGGGGCAGCGTGATGCCCGATTCGCGGTGCTGCAGGGCCTGCTCGATGAGCGCGGTTCCGGGAGCGGCCACGAGGTAGCCGTCGACGACGAGCATCGCGACCTCGACGGTGGAGTCCGGGTGGCGCAGAACGTGGTAGGTCCTGCCCGCCACAGTGGTCTCGCTGAGCTCGATCCCGGCCCGGCCGCCGGCGGTCAGCTGACGGTTGATCTCGGCGACCGCCCGTTCGAGGGTGTTGAGCAGGGTCGCGGGGTCGTAGACCTCGACGATCAGCTTCCAGGAGGGCAGCGGCAGCAGCGGGCCATCGACGGCGAAGGCGGCCTCGCCGCCGAGCGGCGCTGCGAGGTCGGCGCGCAGATCGATGCCGTACAGCCGCTCGAGCTCGGCGAGCTCGTCGGTCGCTGTGGGCTCGACGCTGGTCACGGCCGCCAGCAGCTCGTCGAAGATCACCGCGGCGTCCTTGGACACCGCTGCCGCGGCGAAGCTGGCGTCCGGCGACACGAAGTCGAGGCTGCCCATCGGCGCCGGTTCGGCAAGCCAGCCGGGGATGCCGTGCCGTGGGCCGGCGAAGTCGAGCGCGGCGTTGAGAGTGCGGCCGGCCCCGTCGCGGGATGAGCTGACCACCAAGGTGGTGGCGTCGGCGATGCCGAGCCGGTCCAACATCACGGCCTCCTCGCCGGTGGCGGGCGCCGCCGGTCCGGCCATGATCCGGCCGAGGTCGAGCCCGACGACCCACGACACGCCGTGGCGGTAGGCCTCGTCCAGGCGCTCGCGGAGGTCGCTCGCGGCAAAGCCGGCCGCGCCGGTGCCCTTGCCGCGGCGAGCCACAGCCAGCAGCTGCCCGGGCTGCGGAGCGGCGACGACCAGGTCGCCGTCGACCCACACCAGGAGCTCCGCGGTCGACCCGGCAGCGTCGGCCGGGTCGTCCACCAGCTCGAGCACGGTCGCCCCGGCGGCCGCGTTGGCGCGCATGACCTCGTCGCGCAGGATGGCGGTGAAGGCTGCGGGATCGTCGAGACGTGCGATGACCACCGGCCCGGCGTCGGGGTGGAAGCCGCGCTCGGTGAGGACGACTACGACCTCGTCCCCGACCGCCTCGCCGAGCGGCTGCAGGCGATCGAGGATGGTGTCGATCTGGCGGTCGATCCCGGTGGCGATCACCTGCTTCCGCCACCAGGCCTGCAGCACCGGGCTGGCGGCGAGCCGCTGCTCGAGGATGGCGCGCGCCTGGCCGAGGCCGTCGGCCAGGTTGGGCAGCGCGACGTAGAGCACGGTGTCGTCGGGCACGAGGTCGAGCAGCCGCGACGAGGTGCGCGGCGTGGCCGGCTCGATGGCGTCGGCGAGCTCGCGGTGGAGCCGCGACAGCTCCCGCAGCAGGCCCGCGTGCTGCTCGGCGTGGGGGCTCCAGGCGACCTGATCCGCGATGCTCACCGGTTCGAGGCGCTCGCTCGTTGTCACCTGCTGGCCGGGCGCAAGGACGTCGAGGCGGCCGCCCCGGCGAACCTCGACCTCGCCCTCGAGGACCGACACGCGCGAACCCTTGAGGCCGTGGTCGACGGCGAAGATGGTGCCGCGGACCGCGACCTGGCAGTCGGCGGTGGCCACGAACAGCCGGCCGCTGCCCTGATCGGCGGCATCGACGATGATGTTGCCGCGTCGCAGCCGGATGGTGGTGCCGCGCAGGCCGCCCCGGAGTTCGAGCTCGCTGCGGGGCGCGATCTCAATCAGCGAGCCGTCGGCGAGGAGGAGCTGGGCGGAGGCGTCGCGCGCAGTGCGCAGCAGCTCGCGTGATCGGACCACGGACCCCGGCGCGAGGGGCTCGGTGCGGTCGGCCGCAACTCGCTGGATGCCGTCCCCCACGTCCACGGTGGCGGTCAGACGGTGGTCGGCGGCCAGGTTGCCGATGGTGGGGACGGCGGCGGCGGTCAGGCCGACGGCCAGGATCGCGGCCGCCGCGATGCGCGCCCAGCGGGGAGCCGTTCGCCTGGAGGGGCGGATCGGCGCGGCCGGGACCTCGGACGCACCGCTGCGTTCCGCGAGCAGCGCTCGCCGGCAGGCGACGCACTGGCGCGTGTGATCCTCGACGAGCAGCGCGCGTCCCGGGGTCAGGCGGCCGGCGACGAGCTCGGGGATCAGGAGCTGGTAGTCGGCGCAGCCAGCGATGGGATGCTCGAGCCCGGTCGAGATCCGCTGCCACACCCGCTCGGCGGCGGCGGCAACCGCGGCCTCGTCGAGTCGATCCGAGCGAATCGCCTCGGTTGCAAGGTCCAGCGTCTCGAGGTGCCTGTCGTGATCGGTCATGGCGATCCTCCGAGGTGGGGTGCGAGCACGGCGGCGAGCCGCTCGCGGATCCGGTGCAGGGTCACGGCCACGGTGCCGGGGGTGGTCTCGAGCAACGCGGCAATGTCCTGGTTGTCGAGGTCCTCCAGGTAGCGCAGGACGAAGATCTCGGCCTGACGCCGGCTCATTGCCGCGAGCGCCTGGCGCAGGAGGCGCGCCAGATCCCGTGCCTGGTGGAGGCGATCGGGTCCGGGCGTCGGGTCGGCGATGGCCGCAAGCGGTGCCGCCTCGAGTGCGGTGGTCGAGCGGTGCGCCCGCGACTGGACGAGGTCGAGTGCGGCGTTGGTGGCAGCGCGACGCAGGTAGGCTGCGGCACCGTCGCGACAGGTCCGGTGGGTCTTCGCGCCGGGCCAGGCGCTCGAACACGGTCTGCAGGACGTCCTCGGCGTCGCTCGCGCTGCCGGTCACGCGGTAGGCGGTGCGGATGACGGCGGCGGCGTGCCGGCGGTAGATCGGTTCGAGCCAGTGGCCGGCTGGCGATGGTTCGGACCGGGCGAGCGCTGCGTCCACTCGAACCTCCTGGGGTCGCTCCTCATTCACTGGAACGGGCCTCCACGTTGGAGATTAACGTTGAAACGGGGTTTAGGATCTGGGATCGCGCCTTTGGGCGCCCGCGCCCGCATCCGCTTCCGACGGTTCGCGCGCCGCTGGTGGGGGAGAGTCAGGCGTCGGGCGGGGGCTCGGAAGCGGAAGCGGACGCGGGGGAAGGGCGGGTGCTCGAGGCCCCATTGGAGGTCGTCGCCCGCGCCTACCGCTTGGAGCCCTTGCAGTTCTCGCCGCCCTCATGCCATAGTTCAATACAGACCGAGTCGCAACGAGGGTGCCATGCAGGACTATGTCGTCAGTCTCGAGGCCGACCACCCTGGCTTTCACGATCCAGAGTACCGCCGCCGGCGAGACCAGATCGCCCGGCTCGCGCCGCCGATCGACGGCGAGGGCGAGGCGCAGCGCGTCACCTACAGCGACAACGAGCGCGCGACCTGGGCCACCGTCTTCGAGCGGCTGACCGCGCTCTATCCGAGCCACGCCTGCGGCGACTTCAACGCGGTGATCGATGCCCTCGGGTACCGGGCGTCCGCGATTCCCCAGCTCCCGGACGTGAGCCGGTTCCTGACCGAGCGGACCGGGTTCCGCCTGCAGCCGGTGGCGGGGCTGGTCTCCGCCCGCCAGTTCCTGGGCAAGCTGTCGCGGCGAGTGTTTTGCGCGACCCAGTACATCCGGCATGCGAGCCAGCCGCTCTACACGCCCGAGCCGGACATCGTGCACGAGCTGATGGGGCACGCGCCGATGCTCGCCATCCCGGAGTTCGCGGACCTCTCCCAGAAGATCGGCGAGGGGTCGCTGCGGGCCGACGATCGCCAGGTCGAGCAGCTCGCCACGCTTTACTGGTTCACCATCGAGTACGGGTTGCTCCGCACCGGTGACGGCTACCGGGCCTACGGCGCCGGCCTGCTGTCGAGCTACGGCGAGCTCGAGCACGCGCTCAGCGGCGCGGTCGAGGTCCGCCGTTTCGACCCCGAGGTGGCGAAGGACACGCGCTACCCGATCACGACCTACCAGCCGCTGCTGTGGTGGGTGGACTCCATCGGCGAGGCCTTCGCGAAGATGGACGCGTTTGTCAGGGGGATGTAGCGGCGGGCAGGGGATGCCCGCTTCCGAGCCCCCTCCGCGTCCGTACCCGTTCCCGCCCCCGGATCTGCGCCCGGGTGGCGAGGCGAGTGCGCGGAAAGCGCGTCCTGCGGGCGTGCCATCTTTGGCGATTTCGGGACGACGTTACTCCGGAAGAAGCGCTCGAGACCCGAAATCGCCAAAGGTGGCTCCCTCGGGGAGCTCTTTCAGAGAATCGGCGCGAAGCGCACCCCGGGGCGGAGCGAACGCGCGGTCGAGGGGCGATTTCTCGCCTCAAACCTGGAAGAACCCGCCCAGCTTCGAGGTGTCGAGGAAGACCTCGCCGTCGCGGGTCTCGATCGGCAGGGACTTGAGGTGGGAGCCTTTGCACGGGCCGTCCACGCAGAGGCCGTCCTCCGGCCGGTAGCGGGCCCCGTGCGAGTTGCAGACGAGGAACCGGCGGTCGGTGTCCCACAGCTCGCCCGGGTCGCGGTCGTCGAGCGGCAACGGTAGATGGCGGCACTGGTTCTTGTAGGCGCGCACCTCCTCGCTGGCGACGACGAGGAGAATGCCCTCCTCGTCGAACGGGCCCTCGCGGTAGCCGAAGCGCAGGCCGGCGGGTGGGATGTCGCTGACGCTGGCGATCCGCTGCATATTCCCCTCGCACGTGGAGACCGGTCTCCGGCGATCGCTGGAGATCATAGCCGAGCGGCCGACCGGATGTCGTCGGTGACGTTTGGCCCGGACCGGGGAGCAAAAGTGGGCGCGGATCCGGCTTCGTCCTGCGGACTACGCCGTGACAAGTCCGGCTTCAGGCTTCGTGCTCTGTACGTCGTCGTGACATGAGCGGAAGCGGATGGGGCCGTGACCCCTGGCCCCTAGCCGCTAACCCCTTTACAATTTCCGTCCGGAGCCACCATGAGCCCGCCGATCCTGACCGTGGTCATCCCGACCCTCGATGAAGTGAGCACCGTCGGGCGCTGTCTGGACGCGATCGGGAACGACGCCTGCGTCGAGGTGGTGGTCAGCGACGGCGGCAGCACGGACGGCACCGTCGACGTGGTCCGCACCGACGGCAGGGCTCACCTGCTGCGGGGCCCGGCCGGCCGCGGCCAACAGCTGCGGAGGGGCGCTGCGGCCGCGACTGCGGCCCGCCTGCTCTTCCTTCACGCCGACTGCCGCCTGCCCCGGGGCTGGCTTCCTGCGGTCGTCGAGGCGCTGGAGGATCCCGAAACCGCGCTCGCGTGCTTCCGACTGGTGACCGAGCCGACCGACGCAGGTGCGAGCCGTGTGGGCCGCGCCTGGCTGCGGCTGCTCGACCTGCGGTCGTTGGGGCTCGCGATGCCGTACGGCGACCAGGGGTTCGCGATGCGGCGCGAGGTCTACGAAGAGACCGGTGGGTTCCCGGCCATCCCGCTGATGGAGGACCTGGTGATGGCGCGAGCGTGCCGTAGGCTGGGCCGCATCCGGCGGATCCCGCTGGCGGTGCGCACCGGCTCGCGACGCTTCGACCGCCGCGCGCTGCGCAGCCGGGCGATCACCGCGACCTTCCCCCTGCTGTTCCGGGCCGGTGTCCCGGCCGAGCGGCTCGCCCGGTGGTACGGAGTGGCGCGGTGAGCTGCGTCGTCGTGTTCGGACGGGAGCCGGTTCCGGGCCGAGTGAAGAGCCGGCTCGCGGCGGACGTGGGGGAGGAGCTGGCAGCGGCCGTCTACCGCGAGCTCCTCGGGCACACCCTGCGGGTCGCCGCCTCGATCGATGCGGACGTCGTGCTGGCGCTGGCCGAGCCGCCCGCGCGTGGCTGGCGGCCAGAACGCGCGGTCGCGGTCGAAGTGCAGGTCGCCGGCGATCTTGGACGGCGCCTCGCCGACGCGTTCGCCCGGCGCTTCGCGGAGGGGTACCGGCGGGTCGTGGTGGCCGGTTCGGACTGTCCGGAGCTCGCCCCGCATCACCTGGAGGGTGCCTTGGACGGTCTCACCCGGCATCTGGTGGTGCTCGGACCCGCCTGCGACGGCGGCTACTGGTTGGTCGGCGTGCGGGCGCCGGTGCTCGATCTGTTTACCGATATCCCGTGGTCGACGCCCGGGGTCCTGGATGCCACGCGGGCGCGGCTGCGCGCCCTTGGCGTGGGCTGGCTGGAGCTCGAGCGCCTGCACGACCTCGACACCGAGGCCGACCTGCGCCGGGCGCTCGACGGGGAGACCCTCGGCGGTGAGCTGCGCAGCCGGCTTCAGGCGACCGCCCGCTCCTTCGGGAGAGCGTGCGCACCGTGAACGCGACCTCCGGCACCCCTGGCGCTCGCGCCCTCCCGGACCGCTGGCGGCCGCTGGCGCAGCTGCCGACCGGGCACCGGACTCAGGTGTGGATCGCGGACGACCGGCAGCTCGGCGAGCGGGTCGTGCTGAAGCTCTTCCCGCCGTGCGCGGACGCCATGGTCAGGGCGCGCGCGCTGACCGAGGTCCGCCTGGGCCTGCTGCTGCACCATCCCCATCTGGTCCAGCTCTACGAGGTGCTGGAGTGGGAGCAGCACCTGATCGCGGTGATGGAGCTGGTGGTGGGTGGAGACCTGGCGCGGCGCGTTGCCTTGCAGGGCGCGCAGCCGGCCGCGATGGTGGTCGAGTGGACGGCGGAGGCGCTGTCGGTGCTGGCGTTCCTCCACGAGCAGCAGCTGATCCACCGCGACGTGACGCCGTCCAATCTGCTGCTCGACCACCACGACCGTCTCAAGCTCGGCGACCTCGGGCTGGTCGGGCGGCTCGACCGGCTCGACGATCCGGTCGGCGGCACCTCGGGGGTGGGGACGCCCGGCTACATGGCCCCGGAGCATGCAGCTGGTGGCGACCCCACTCCGGCGTGGGACCTCTACGGGCTCGGCGTCACGCTTCGTCAGCTGCTGACTGGCGTGCGCCCGTTCGCCGACCGCGCGCCGGCGAATGCGCCCGAGAGCTGCCCGCGCTGGCTGCGCCAGTTCCTGGAGCGCCTGCTGGCCCGTGATCCGCGGGATCGCTGGCCGACCGCGGTCGAGGCGCTTGCCGTCTTCGAGGCCCAGCGCACGGCGTAGCTGGTCGCGGCGATGCGACCGGCGGGTCGCTGACGCGCGTCGCGGCCGGCTGCGGGCGCCGTCGACGCGCGCTTCCGGAAAGGGCTCGCGTAGAGCCGATCCGGCCACCGAGACTCCGTCGTGCGGTCGCAGGTGGGGCTGGATGACGGATCGGTGGAGATTACAAGAGGGTGCGCGGTCTTGGAGTTGCAGGTGGTGTGGAAGCCGACACCATCTGATCAGGGTTTCACGGCTGATAGTGGTTGCTCGACATGATTGATTGTAATGCGACAGTAATTCATCTTACAGTATCAATCATGAGAAATTGCTTCCCGTCGTCAGGATGCGCGCAGCGCATCCCGAGGAGCGTGTGGGCAGAGGCCAATAACAGTGACCATGTCAGCAACGCGCCCAGGGGCCTATGCACACACGCTCCTATGACCTGAGAACGGCGAGAAGCTCCTGGAAGTCCGCGGGCGGGGTGGCCTCGAAGTCGAGCCGTGCGCCGGAGACCGGGTGGTGGAAGGCGAGACGCCAGGCGTGGAGCGCCTGTCGGGGGAAGTCCCTGCAGGCGGCACGGTGGCGGGGGTCCTGGAGGTTGCGCCACTGGCGTCCGGAGTAGAGGGGGTCGCCGACGACGGCGTAGCCGAGGTGGGCCATGTGGACCCGGATCTGGTGGGTGCGTCCGGTGACCGGACGGCACTCGACGAGGCTGGCGCCGGCAAGCCGCTCGGCCACCCGGTACAGGGTTCGCGCCGGCCGCCCCGAGGCGACGACGGCCATCTGCTTGCGCTCGGTCGGGTGGCGGCCGACCGCGCCCTCGATCACGCCGCTGGGCTCGGCCGGGATGCCGAAGCAGACCGCCAGGTAGCACTTTTCAACCTCGCGCCGCCGGAAGGCGATCGACAGCGCGAGGTGGGCCCGCTCGGTCTTTGCCACCACCATCAAGCCGGAGGTGTCCTTGTCGAGGCGATGGACGATGCCCGGTCGCTCGACGCCCCCGATGCCCGACAGCGCGCCGCAGTGCTGGAGCAGGGCGTTCACCAGCGTGCCCGAGCGCCTGCCGGCTGCGGGGTGGATGACGAGCCCAGGCGGCTTGTCGAGCACCAGCAGCTCCTCGTCCTCGTGAAGGATCACGAGCGGAATGTCCTCGGCGGCGAGGTCGAGCCGCTGGAGAGGCGGCTCGTCGACCTCGATGAGATCACCGGCGGCCACCGGCGTGGCGGGCTTGGCGGCCGCACCGTTGACCAGGACCCGGCCCTCATCAATCAGACGGTGAACCCGCGAGCGCGACCACTCGCCGTGCAGTTCGGCGACGCAGCGGTCGAGGCGCGTTTCCGCGAGGCGCTCGGGCACGGTGAAGCGGTGGATGGGGCTCACGGCTGGCGTCGGCGCGTGATCCAGATGTGGATCGCTGCCCCGAGCGCAACCATCGCGAGGCCGATGAGCTGGCTGGTGGACAGGGCGCCGCCCAGGACGAAGCCGCGCGCGGCGTCGCCCCGCACCCACTCGAGGAGGAACCGTCCGCCGCCGTAGACCAGCAGGTAGGTCGCGAAGACCCGGCCGGCGGCGGGCCGGCGGCGGTAGAGCAGCTCGAGTCCGAGGAACACCGCGAAGTTGAACAGCGCCTCGTAGGCGGGATAAGGGTGGAGCGGGATGTGCAGCGGCGTGCCGACGTTGGCGGCGGCGACCGGGTCGGTGTAGGTGACGGCCCACGGCAGATCGCAGTGGCTGCCCCAGCAGCAGCCGGCGAGCAGGCAGCCGACCCGGCCGATGGCCTGGCCGAGGGCGACCGAGGGAACGAAGACGTCCATGGTCGCGAGCACCGGGAGTCGGTAGCGGTGGAAGAGCACGACCCCGGCAACCACGGCCGCGGCGAATCCGCCCAGGAAGACCCCGCCGGCGCGCATCAGGCCGATGAGTTCGCCCGGGTCGTGCAGGTAGCGGGGCAGCTCGACCAGCACCAGCAGGCCCTTGGCGCCGACCAGCGCCCAGATCACCAGCCAGAGACCGACGTCGACCAGGCGGGTGCCGTCGAGCCCGGCCCGGTCGGCGCGCCGCTTGAGCGTGAGCAGGCCGAGCAGGACGCCGGTCGCCACCAGGACGCCGTAGCTCGGCACCCGGTAGAAGCCGAGGTCAACGAGGATCGGGTGCATGCGCAGGCTCGCCGCGGTGGGGGAGGAACTCGTTCACGATGAGCAGGATGGCGCCGACCGTGATGGCGGCGTCGGCGACGTTGAAGTCGGGCCACGACCAGGTCCGTCCGCCGATCGTCACCCACAGGTGCACGAAGTCGATCACCCAGCCGTAGAGCACGCGGTCGATGAGGTTGCCGACGGCGCCCCCGAGGATCGCCCCGAAGGCGACGCCCGCCAGTACGCGGTGGTGGCCGTGGCGGCGGGCCATCCATGCGATGAGCACCACCGCGGTCAGGATCACGGCGTGGAGCAGGACGCGCGACAGCCAGCTGCCGCTGCTGAAGAGGCTGAAGGCGATGCCGGTGTTGTGGACGTGGGTCAGCGCGAGGCCCGGAAAGACGGGATGCCAGCTGCCGGCGGGCAGCCGGTCCAGCACCAGCAGCTTGGTGGCGCGATCGAGCGCGACCACGAGGGCTGCAGCGATCCAGGGCAAGGCGTTTCGCATCGGGTGGCGGTGGCCGACCGCCAGCAGTGGCCACCGAGCAGCGAGACTACGCGGGACCGCGGGGAGCGTCAAGCGTGCCGTCGAGCGGTCGCGCCGACGTCAGTGACCGGACGACAGCAGGTCACCGCGTGTCGGGTGCACCTGCCGCGCGTGGGCGGCTCACGGCGGCGACGTGTCATGCGACTCGGGGGGGCCGCTGCTGGACGGCCGGGGCGAGCCGATGTGCTGGCGGTCGCGCCGGCCGGCGTGGACGATCTCGGCCACGACCAGGAGGAGGTGCAGCACGCCGAACCCGGTGAGAGCGCCGCGCGCCGCGGGTGCGTCGAGGATCCAGGCGACGCGCAGCGGTAGCTGGGCGATGAGCAGACGCCACAGGTCGGACCACGGCAGGACCACCATGAGCAGGCCGACCTGGACGAGGTACCCGATGTAGATGGTGGTGACGAGCAGGCGGGGAAGCCTCACCCCGCTATCTTATCGGACAGGGGTGGGCGGGGACAGCGTACAGGATCGCGGTGAGTGAGGTTCTGGATGAAGCACCACGCCATCCCGTCTCCGTGCCCGTGCCCGTCTTGGTGCCCCCGGCTTGGCCCCGCACCCCCTTCCGCTTCCGCGCCCGTTTCCGTGCCCGGGAGGCGAGGCGAGCACGAGGAGAGGGCGTCCTGCGGGCGTGCCATCTTTGGCGATTTCCGGACGACGTCGCTCCTGAAGAAGTGGTCGGGACCTGAAATCGCCAAAGGTGGCAACCTCGGAGAGTGCCTTCAGAGAATCGGCACGAAGCGCTCTCGAGGACGGAGCGAACGAGCGGGCGCGGAAGGGGGTTGGGCGGTCGCTGTCTCCGGTCACCTCGGCATGCTACCTTGGCCCCGTGAAGATCCTCTGGGCGTCGCCGTTGCCGCCTACGCGTTCGGGCGTCGCCGACTACGCCGTGGAGCTGCTGCCGGAGCTCGGCCGGCGGGCCCGGGTCCGGGTCGTCGCGCCGCCGGGCTCGACACCGGAGAGTGCGAACGGGACAGTCGCCGGCTGCCTGCTGGTGCCGGCGTCAACCATCGTCGCCGACGACGAGATCCAGCTCGTCCATCTCGGCAACAACCCCTACCACGAGTGGCTGCTCGACCGGCTCGGCCAGCCGCGGACCGTGGTGGTGCTTCACGATGCCGTGCTCCACCACCTGCTGGTCGAGGCGACCCTGGCGCGAGACCAGCCGGAGCGCTTCGGCGCCCTCCTCCGTGAGGCCCATCCGGAGGCCGAGCCACTCGCGCGTGCGCGCGTCCTGGGGGTGACCGGGCGGCGGGATCCGTTTCTGTTTCCGGCCCGGCGCGCCTTCCTCGGCAACGCCGTCATGGTGATTGTCCACTCGAGGTGGGCGGCACGGCAGGTCGCGAAGGACCTGCCCGGGACGCCGGTGGCGCGGGTCGGCCTCGCGGTGGCGGATCCGGGGAGGGTGGATCGTTCCTCAGTCCGCCGGCGCCTCGGCATCGCGCCCGACGCCGTGCTGTTGGCTCACCTCGGTTTCCTCACCCCGGACAAGGGTCTGGTCGACGTGCTCGGCGCCCTTGCGGGGGCGCGGGCCGCCGGCGTGCCGGCGCAGCTGCTGATGGTCGGCGAGGGCGGACACCGCGCGGCGATCACCGCCGCGGCTGCGCGGATCGGCCTGGCGGAGGCAGTAGGCTTCACCGGTTGGATTCCGCCCGAGGAGTTCGCGCCGCTGCCGAGCGCCGCCGACCTCGGCATCGCCCTGCGGGATCCGTCAGCCGGTGAGACCTCGGCGGCTGCACTCCGCTTCTTCGCCTGCGGCACGCCGGTCGCGGTCACGGCGGTCCGCCAGTTCCTGGAGTGGCCGGAGGCGGCGGCCCCGCGGGTGACGCCCGGGCCGTCGGCCTGTGCCGATCTCGTGAGGCTGATCCGCGAGGCCGCCGACGGGCCGCGCTGGCTGGCGCGCCGCGCGGCGGCCCGGGCGGCGTACGAGGCGGAGCACCTGCCGTCGGTCGCCGCCGACCGGCTCATCAAGGCGCTCGAAGGCATCGCCGTGGCGAGAGCCAACTGAATTTCTGAAGCTCAGCGGGTCGCAGGCAGACCAATCCCTAATCCCTAACCCCTGAACCCTTCCCTGATCACGACTCTCCCGCCGGCTGCACCGGCTCGGCGCGCGCGGCGAGCAGCTCGGCGGCGCGGGCCGCCTCGGCCAACTCCAGGTTGCGGGCAATCGCCTCGTTGCCCGGTTGCAGGTCGGCGGCGCGGCGCAGGATCTCGACTGCCTCGCCGTAGCGCTGCTGCTCGTAGATCGCGGCTGCAAGGAGGTTGAGCAGGGCGGCGTCGGAAGCGCGGAGCTCGGCCGCCCGCCGGAGCACCGTCTCGGATTCGGCGAAGGCCCCCTGCCTGAGGAGCAGCACGCCCTGGACGATGTCACGGTCACGGCGGGGATCGGCGGGGATGTCGGCGAGCGCCCGCGCGGCCTCGGCGTGGTCGCCGTCTCCGATCAGGTTCAGGACCCAGCTTCGCTGAACATCAAAGGGCCGGAAGCCGCCATCGATGGCCGCCCGGAGGTGCTCGCGGACCTCGCCGTCGCGGCCGGTGGCGAGCAGCGCCTGACCGGTGCGGGCCTCGAGCTGTGGGTCGTCCGGCAGCAGGTTCTTCGCATCCTGGAACGCGGCAAGGGCCTCGGCGGCGCGCCCCTGGGTCAGGAGCAGCTCGCCGTAGCCGAGCTGGACCTCGGGCAGGAGCGGGTTCTCCTGGAGCGCCTGCTCGAGCTCCAGGAGAGCGCGCTCGTGGTTGCCGAGCTGGGCGTCGAGCAACCCGAGTGATGCCCAGGCCCGGTCCGAGTGGGGGTAGCGCTCGGTGAGCTCGCGGAAGACGTCGCGGGCTGCGGAGGTGTCGTTCTTCGCGAGGTAGACCCCGCCGAGGCGCAGCTGCAAGTTGAGGTTGTCGGGCTGAAGGCCGAGCGCGGACTTGAGCGCGAACTCGGCGTCCTGCCAGCGTCCGGTTCGCACCGCCGCCTCGGCCATCAGCTCGAGCGCGGCGACGTTGGATGGCTGGCGGGACACCGCCTCCCGGAGGAGCCCGAAAGCGGCCTCGGCGTCACCCTCGTCGAGCAGCCGGTTGGCGCGGAGGATCAGGTCCGGGACCGACAGGCTGTCGACGGGGACCTGAACGGCGCCGGAGCCGTAGGCCTGCAGGATGGCCTGGGCTTCGTCGTCGCGGCCGAGGAGTCGCAGCAGCTCGGCCCGGAGTGGCAGCGGCCGGCCGTCGCCCGGGTAGACGACGAGCAGCTTCTCGACGTCGGCGAGCGCACCCTCGAGGTCACGGCCGGACTCGAGGCGCGCACCGACCGCCGCCAGGGTCGCCTCGAGATCGGGCGGCGGGGCCGCGCTGCTGTCGAGCGCCGCGCTCCGGACGCGGGCCTTGGTCGAGTCGAAGAGCTCGATGAACTCCTTGGTGTAGTAGTCGGGGACCAGGCTCAGCTCTGGGTCCTCGACCAGCGCCGCGCGGAGGTGGGTGTCGACCTCGCCCTGCCGTCCGAGCGCGAACAGGGTCCACGCGATGCTGACGTGCAGCTGCGCGCGGTGGCTGGGGTCGTCGGTCTCGGACAGAGCACGGGTGTAGAGCTGGACCGCGCGGCTGAATGACCCCTCGCGGTAGGCCTGCAGAGCCGCCTCCTCGCTGGGCGTTGCGGGTTGGGCGTGGGCGGCGCCGGCGGCGGCGAGGAGGGCCAGGAGCAGCGCCCGAGCGATCAGCGAGGGGGCGGCATGACGCGCCATGCGGAAACTCTACCCGCCCCGGGGAAAAGCGCAAGTGTGGTGGCGGAGGCCGTGCGCCGAGCGGGTCACTGCGCCGGCGGGGCGACCGGAGGCAGCCGGAGCTCGTTGGGCAGGAGGGGCACCTCGATCAGCTGCTGATAGGGGGCGTCGAATCCCGGCCAGCGCACGGTCAGCATGTGGGTGCCCGCGGGGACCTTGTAGCGGACCAGGGGCACCGTCCCGATCTCGCGACCATCGAGGAAGGCGACGCCGCCCGGCGGCGCCATGGTCGGATCGACCATGACCGTCAGCATGCCGACCTCGAGCGTGAGCGAGATCGCGGAGGTGTCGGGGTTCACCTCGCGGGTGACCGTCCGCTCGGGGAAGCCGGGAAGAACCAGCGTGAAGGTGTGGGGTCCGGGGAGGAGCTGCATGACGCCGCCGGAAACCCGGCCGCTGCCGAAGGGTTGGCCGTCAACGCGGAGGGTTGCCGGGGGGTCGACGATGATCTGCACCGTCACCAAAGCCGGCGTCGGGACGACGGTCGGCGTCGGGGTCGTCGTGGGCGTGGGCACCGTGGTCGGGGTCGCGGTCGGGGTCGGCGTCGGCACCCACGGCGCGCCACGGCCGCCGAAAACGGCGCGCTGCACCTCCGGAGAGAAGTAGAGGGCGGCGGCGGCGATCACGAGCACCGCGATCAGGGCCAGGAAGGTGACCAGGGCCGGCCGGCGACGGGGCCGGTCCGAGTCGTCGGGGTGCGCGGTGTGCTCGATCGGGGCGTGGGCAGGCCGCGCCGCCCGCGGGGGCGGCAAGATGCCGGCGGTCGGCGCCTCGTCCGAGACCGGGGGTTGCGGCGCGCCGTCCATCCTGTGCACGGCGTCGCGGAGGATCCCGGTGGTGGTGTCGCGCGCCGCCTCGGCCTCGGTGATCTCGGCGGCGGCGATCGCGCGCAGCGCATCGTACAGCTCGGCGGCGCTCTGGAACCGCTCACCGGGGTCCTTGGTCATGCAACGCGTGATCAAACGTTCGAGCTCTGGGCTGCAGGCGGGGTGCACCTGGCTGGCCGGAGGGGGCTCCTCGTGGAGGATCTTGTAGAGCACGTTGCTGAGCGAAGCGCCCTGAAACGGGCGGACGTGGGTGATCAGCTCGTACGCGACGACGCCGAGGGCGAAGATGTCGGTGCGGGCGTCGATCATCCCTCCCTGAATCTGCTCCGGGGCGAGGTACCCAGCGGTGCCGAGGGCGATCCCGGTCTGAGTGAGCTTGTGGCTCGCCTGCTGCGACTTGGCGATGCCGAAGTCGAGGATCTTGACCGTCCCATCCTCGAGGACCCGGATGTTGGAGGGCTTGATGTCGCGGTGGACGATGCCCCGGCGGTGGGCGAAGTCGAGGGCCTCGCAGACCTGGAGGAGGATTGCGACAACGGACCGCGCTTCGTCCAGGGTGCCGGCCGCCGCGAGCTGGTCGAGGTCGAATCCGGTGAGGTACTCCTGGACGATGTACGGCAGCCCGTTCTCGACGCCGTAGTCGAAGACCAAGGTGATGTTGCGGTGGACCAAGTTGCCCACGAACTGGGCCTCCTGCTCGAACCGCCGGCGCACCTCCTCGTCGGGAGTCAGGCAGAGCTTGATCGCCACCGGGCGCTTGATGAAGGGGTCCCAGCCCTTGTAGATCACGCCGAAGCCGCCGCTGGCGATCTGCGAGACCACCTCGTACTTGCCGATGCGGCGGGGCTTCTCCATGACCGACTACTGTAGCGAATTCGCCGCGATCGCGCGAACCGGCGGGGCCATGGCTCAGCGGGAGGGGGCGGCGTTGGTGATGTGGAACGAGAGCTCTTCGAGATAGACCTTGAGGTCGACGGTCCTCACGTACACGCCGTCGGGCGCCTTGACCCGGATCGGCGCAAAGTTGAGGACCGTGTGCAGCCCGGCGGCGGCCATCTGGTCGCACACCGACTGGGCGGCTGCCGGCGGGGTCGTGATGACGCCGATCTCGACCCCGCGCTGGCGGACGATCTCGGGCAGCCGGGACGCGTCCTCGACCAGCAGGCCGGAGGGGGTCGGGTCGCCGATCCGGCTGGGGTCCGAGTCGAGCACGCCGACCACTAGGAAGCTGCCGCCCGTGAAGCCGGAGTAGTGGCAGAGGGCGGTGCCGAGGTTGCCGGCGCCGACGATGATTAGGCGGTGCTCTCGATTGAGCCCGAGGATCTCCACGATGTACTGGCGCAGGTCGCGGAGGTTGTAGCCGACGCCGCGCACCCCGAACTCGCCGAAGTAGGCGAGGTCCTTGCGGATCTGTGCCGAGTTGAGGTTGAAGCGGCGCGCGAACTCCTGGGACGACACGGTCTCGATGTCGCCCCCGTCGAGCAGTCGCTCGACGCAGCGCAGGTAGACCGAGAGGCGGGCGACGGTCAGGTCGGAGATCGTGGAGGTGTCGACGTGCCTCTTGTAGGCGGCCATGCCGTCACCTCACCAGGTCGAGGATCGCCCGGTGTGCCGCCTCGAGGATCGGCATCGGGAAGACGCCGAGCAGGACCACGCCGAGAGCGGCGACCACCGCCACCGCCGCCACCGAGCGCTCGGAAGGGAAGACCGGCGCCCGCCTGGGCAGCGGTTGCATGTACATGACGTAGACCACGCGCAGGTAGTAGAAGGCAGAGATCAGTGAGTTGAGGACCCCGAGCACGGCCAGCCAGACGAAGCCGTGGTTGACGGCCGCCCGGAAGACCACGAACTTGCCGGTGAAGCCGATCAGCGGCGGCACTCCCGCGAGCGAGACCAGGCACAGGGTCAAGGCGAACGCCGCGATCGGGCGCGTCCAGCCCTGGCCGGCGAGCTCGCTGATCAGGTGCGGCTCGTCCTCGCGCTCGGACAGCAGGGCGACGACGGCGAAGGCGCCGACGTTCATCAGGGTGTAGGCCGCGAGGTAGACGAGCACCGCCGCGCCGCCGTCGATCCCGGCGACGATGATGGCGACCATGGCGTAGCCCATGTGCGCGATTCCGGAGTAGGCGAGCATTCGCTTGATGTCGCGTTGGACGATGGCGACGATGTTGCCGAGGGTCATCGAGGCGACGGCGATGATGCCGGCGGCGGTCACCCAGTGCGGCGACAGGCGGAGCAGGTCAAGGCCATCGACGACGCGCAGGAGGGCCACCAGCGCCGCGCCCTTGGGGACCACCGAGAGGAACGCAGTGACCGGCGTCGGCCCGCCCTGATACACGTCCGGCGCCCAGGCGTGGAACGGGAACAGGGCGAGCTTGAAGCCGAGCCCACCGACGACCATGGCGAGGCCGATCGCCATCAGGGGCGACAGGCCGCCGGCGTCGACCACGGTCTGCCCCATGGCCTCCAACCTGGTGCTGCCCGCCATCCCGTACATCAGCGCGAAACCGTAGACCACGAACGCGGAGGCGAAGGCGCCGACCACGAAGTACTTGAGGCCGGCCTCGATCGAGATTGCGTGGCCGCGCAGGAAGCCGTTAAGGACGTAGAGCGGGATCGACAGCAGCTCGAGGCCGAGGAAAAGGGTCAGGGCGTCCACCGACGCGGCCATCACCATGGCGCCGATGGCGGCCAGCAGCAGCAGCGAGTAGAACTCTCCGCGATCGACGTCGTTGCGCCTCAGGAACGCTCCCGACATCCACGCCGTGAGCAGCACCGCGGCGAGAATGTAGAGGTCGACGAAGGCGGCCACCCGGTCGATCGACAACAGCCCGCCCCAGACCACGCCGGGAAGCGGGAAGTGGAAGCGGGCCCAGGCGGCGATCAGGGACGCGGCGATCGTGATCGGCGCCAGCAGCCGGCGCAGGCCGGGAAGAAAGGCCTCCACGAGGAGCAGGACGCCGGCGGCCACCGCGAGCACGATCTCCGGGGCGATGGACGTCAGGTCGGTCGGCGAGGGGATCAGCACGGGCGTCGTCCTCCTAACCCAGCAGGGACCGCACCGCCGCCTCCATGGGCGACAGGAAGGTGGTCGGGTGGACGCCGATCCAGACGATCAGCACCACCAGCGGCGCCAGGGCCAGCAGCTCGCGGGGATTGACGTCGGTCAGAGTGCGGTTTTCGTCGTGGACGAGGGGATTCCAGAACACGCGCTGGAACATCCACAGCATGTAGACGGCGCCGACGATGATGCCGAGGCCGGCGAAGACCACGGCCACCGGGAACACCTTCCACGATCCGGCGAGGATCAGGAACTCGCCGACGAAACCATTGAGCCCGGGCAGCCCGATCGAGGACAGGGTGACGAGCAGGAAGATGCCGGTGTAGGCCGGCACGATCCCGGCGATGCCGCCGTAGTCCGCGATCATCCGGGTGTGGCGGCGCTCGTAGACGACGCCGACGAGCAGGAAGAGCGCGCCGGTTGAGAGCCCGTGGTTGACCATCTGCAGGATCGCGCCCTGGGTCGACGCGACGGTGCCGGCGGCCAGCCCCAACATCACGTAGCCGAGATGGCTCACCGACGAGTAGGCGACCAGCTTCTTGATGTCGGGCTGGACCATCGCGACCAGTGCGCCGTAGAGGATGCCGATGACCGCGAGCACCACGATCAGGGGCACGAAGAAATCCCAGGCAGCGGGGAACAGCGTCCGGTTGAAGCGCAGGAAGCCGTAGGTGCCGAGCTTCAGCAGCACGCCGGCCAGAATGATCGAGCCTCCGGTCGGCGCCTCGACGTGGGCGTCCGGGAGCCAAGTGTGGAACGGGAACATCGGCACCTTGATCGCAAAGGCGAGGCCGAAGGCAAGGAAGAGCAGCGCCTGCGGCGACCACAGCCCGGCGAGTGCGATGCGCGGCGCCGTGGTGGCCAGCGCGAGGTAGTCGTAGGACCAGGCGCCGGTCGAGAGCTGGTGGTACCACGCCAGATAGAGGATCGCGACCAGCATGAGCAGCGACCCGACCATGGTGAACAGCACGAACTTGACCGCCGCGTAAATCCGCCGCGGGCCGCCCCAGACCCCGATGATGAAGTACATCGGGATCAGCATCAGCTCCCAGAAGACGTAGAACAGGAACAGGTCGAGCGCGACGAAGGCGCCGATCATCCCGGTGGTGAGCAGCAGCAGTGAGATGTGGAAGCCCTTGACATGGGCGTCGATCGAGCTCCAGGAGGCGAGGATGACCACCGGGATCAGCAGGGTGGTCAGCATCACCAGCAGCAGCGAGATGCCGTCGACGCCGATGTGGTAACTGATGCCGTACTGGGGGATCCAGGAGAGCTGCTCCTGGAGCTGGAAGGAGGGCAGGTCGGGGTCGAAGCGGAGCCAGACCACGCAGGACAGGATGAACACCACCAGCGACAGGCCGAGCGCGAGCCACCGGTGGAGGGCGGCCGGGCGCGCCGGCAGCACGGCCAGGACGAGCGCGCCGGCGGCCGGGAGCAGGGTGACGAGCGACAGCAGCGAGGTGTCGAGCACGGTCGCCTCCCCCTACCACAGCACCACGGCGAGGATCAGGATCCCAAGCGCCACCGACAGTGCGTAGTTGCGGACGTTGCCGGTCTGCAGGAAGCGCAGGAAGTCCCCGGTGAGCTCGACGGCGAACGCGCTGCCGTTGACGCACACCGTGTCGATGATCACCACGTCGACCACCTTCCACAAGACGCGGGCGAGACCGAAGAACGGCCGCACCACAACCGCGTCATAGAGCTCGTCGACCCAGTACTTGTTGAGCAGCAGCTTGTGCACGAACGGGAAGCGCTCGGCAAGCCGCTGCGGCGGCGCGAACGCCTGGTCGCCGAGGTAGAAGCGGCGCGCGACCATCCAGCCGGCGACCGCCACCAGCACCGAGGTGATGACGAGCACCCACTCGGTCGACAGGCTGACGCCGTGTGCGGCCTGGCCGGCGTGTCCGGACGCGCCGTGGGCCGCGGCGAGCGGCGCCATCACCGGGTGCAGGAAGTGCTCGATGCGGTTGAGCTCGGGACGGTGCAGGAGCTGGCCGGGGAAGCCGATCAGGATGCCGCCGACGACCGACAGGGCGCCGAGGATGATCAGCGGCGCCGTCATCGAGGGCGGCGACTCGTGGAGGTGGTGCTCGGCCTCGTGACCGCCCCGGAACTCACCGTGGAAGGTCATGTAGACCGCGCGGAACATGTAGAACGCGGTCATGAAGGCGCCGGCCACCGCCAGCACCCAAAGCACCGAGTACACGGTGCTGAAGCCGTTGAGGTCGGTGTAGCCGGCGGCGAAGGCCTTGGCCAGGATCTCGTCCTTGGAGAAGAAGCCGGCGAACAGTGGGATGCCGGCGATGGCCAGCGTCGCGACCACGAACGTCCAGTAGGTGATCGGCATGTGCTTTCTGAGGCCGCCCATCTTGCGCATGTCCTGCTCGCCGCCGCAGGCGTGGATCACCGAGCCCGAGCCGAGGAAGAGGCAGGCCTTGAAGAAGGCGTGGGTCACCACGTGGAAGATCGCGGCGATGAACGCGCCGACGCCGGCGCCGAGGAACATGTAGCCGAGCTGCGACACGGTCGAGTAGGCGAGGACCTTCTTGATGTCGTTCTGGGCCAGGCCGATGGTGGCCGCGAAGACGGCGGTGAGGCCGCCGATGACGGCCACCGTCAGCATCGCGGCCGGGCTGGCCTGGTAGAAGAAGTTGGTGCGCGCCACCATGTAGACGCCGGCGGTGACCATGGTGGCGGCGTGGATCAGGGCCGAGACCGGGGTCGGTCCGGCCATCGCGTCGGGGAGCCAGACGTACAGCGGGAGCTGGGCGGACTTGCCGATCGCGCCCACGAACAGCAGCAGCCCGATCACCGTGGCGGCCGCGCGGACGCCGCCAGGATCGGCGGCGACCGCCTCGCGCAGGTCCAGGAACTCCGAGGTGCCGAACGCCGCGAACGCGGCGAAGATCGCGAGCAGGAAGCCGAAGTCGCCGATCCGGTTGACGATGAACGCCTTCTTGCCGGCGGTGGCGCAGTACTCCTGCTCGTAGTAGTAGCCGATCAGCAGGTAGGAGCAGAGGCCGACGCCCTCCCAGCCGATGAACACGACCGGCAGGTTGGAGCCGAGGACCAGCACCAGCATCGAGAACATGAACAGGTTGAGGTAGGAGAAGTAGCGGGCGTAGCCGCGGTCGGTTTCGCCGTGCATGTAGCCGATGGAGTAGACGTGGATCAGGAAGCCGACGAAGGTCACGAAGGAGATCATGATCGCGGACAGCTGGTCGAGCTGGAAGCTGGCGTCGACTACGAACTCGCCGGCGGCGATCCAGGTGAAGTAGGTCTCGCGGATCACCTCCCGGGTCTGGCCGAGGTACTCCGAGAGGGCGATGAAGGTGGCGACGGTCGCGAGGCCGACCGAGCCGACGCCGACGATGGAGACGAGCCGCTTGCGCGCGCGCAGCAGGCCGAGGACCAGGTTGGCCGCGGCGCCGGCGAGGCAGAGGAGCGGGATCAGCCACAGGTTGCCCAGCATCGCCTTCTCCTACCAGCGCAGGATGTTGACGCGGTCGACGTCGATCGCCCCCTTGAGCCGATGCAGGGCGATGAACAGGGCGAGACCGACCGCGGCCTCGGCCGCGGCGACGCCGATGACGAAGAACACGAAGAGCTGTCCGGCCAGCGCCGCCTCGGCCCCGTCGGGCCGCGCGGCCAGGGTCATCGCAAAGGCCACGAACGCCAGGTTGGCCGAGTTGAGCATCAGCTCGAGGGACAGAAAGATCGCGATGCCGTTGCGCCGGAGCAGCACGCCGAGCGTGCCGATCGCGAACAGTGCCGCGGACAGCGCCAGAACCCACGTCTGGGGGATCGGGATGTCGGTCATCGGGGCTCTCTCCGCGCCAGGTAGACCGCGCCCACGATCGCGGCGACCAGCAGCAGGGTGATGAACTCGAAGGCGAACAGGTGGGTGGTGAGCAGCGCGCGCCCGATCGGGACGACGGTGCCGGTCTCGAGGCTGCCCGGGTAGACCGCACCGGTGGTCGGGGTGAGGAGCGACACTGCGATCAGGGCCGCGGCGCCGATGCCGACCGCCACCACGGTGCCGAGGAGCAGCCTGGACGCGCCGGCCGCTGCCCAGCCGCTCCACCGAGCGGATGTTGAGCAGCATGATCACGAACAGGAACAGCACCAGGATTGCGCCCGAGTAGACGATGATCTGGATCGCCGCCAGGAAGTCCATGCCGAGCAGCGCGAAGATCGCGGCCATCGCGAAGAAGACCACGACCAGCGACAGGACGTTGATCACCGGGCTGCGGTGGGCGATGGTGACGATGGCAAAGACCACCGCCACGACCGCTGCAACTGCGAAGACGATGGGAACCATCATCCGCCCCCTACATGATGCCGGCGGCGATCGCGAAGCCGACCCAGAGGAAGTTGAGGACCGACAGGGGGATCATGACCTTCCAGCCGAGGGCCATGAGCTGGTCGAACCGGAACCGCGGCAGCGTCCAGCGGACCCAGACGAAGAAGAACAGGAAGAACGCGACCTTGGCGCAGAAGATGCGCGATCGAGAGCAGGCCGCCGAGCCACCCCGCGAACGCGAGGTCGATCCAGGGCAGGGTCCAGCCGCCGAAGAAGAGCACGGTCATCAGCGCCGAAGCCACGGTCATGTGCACGTACTCGCCCATGAAGAAGGCGGCATACTTCATCGAGGAGTACTCGGTGAGGTAGCCGGAGACCAGCTCGGCCTCGGCCTCGGGCAGGTCGAACGGGATGCGGTTGGTCTCGGCGAAGGCCGCGACCATGAAGGTGATCGCGCCGAGCAGCTGGGTGCAGACGTTCCAGCGCGGCAGCACGCCCGAGCCAGGTGCCCGTCTGCGCCTCGACGACCTGGTGCAGGTGCAGCGAGCTCGAGGCCATCAGCACGCCGACCACCGAGATGGTCATCGCCAGCTCGTAGGAGATGGTCTGGGCCGAGGCGCGGATGCCGCCGTACAGGGAGTACTTGTTGTTGGACGCCCAGCCGGCGAGCACCGTCGCATACACCGCGAGCGAGGCGATGGCGAAGATGTAGAGCACGCCGATGTTGAGATTGGGGGCGACGATGAAGCCGCGCACCGCGTGCCCGAACAGCTCGAGGCCGGTGTCGCTGCCGAACGGCACCGCGATGAAGGTCGAGAGCGCGACGGTCAACGCCACCACCGGCGCGAGGATGTAGAGGAAGCGGCTGACGTCCCTGGGGATCAGGTCCTCCTTGGTGATCAGCTTGACCGCATCGACCACCGGCTGGAACAGCCCGAACGGTCCGACCCGGTTGGGGCCGAGCCGGTCCTGCATCAGCGCCGACGCGCGGCGCTCGACCCAGACCATGATCGGGACCGTGGTCAGCAGCGCCGCGAGCACCACCGCCAGCTTGATGCCGATGACCAGGAGCTCAACCCACATCGGAAACCTCCGCCGCAACCGGCAGTCCGGGTTGACGCGCCAGGCCGCGGTAGGTCATGCCGGTGAACGCCGGCACCGTGGCGGCGAGCTCGGCGAACAGCCGCTCGGGCCGGGCGTCGGCGTCGCTCGGAATGCCGAGCGCCGCCTGCAGCCCGTGGAGCAGGCGCCACGCCGGCCAGGCCTGCGCGCCGGGCGTGAAGGACGCTCGAGCGAGCTGGACGCGGCCGGTTGACGAGGTGTAGGCGCCCTCGGTCTCGACCCAGGACGCTGCGGGCAGGACCAGGGACGCCGCCCTGGTCAGGACGGTCTCGCACCGGGCGAAGACCGCGACCGTGCGGGCCGCCAGCGTGGCCGCCGCCTCGTCGGAGGCGAGCCAGGGGTGGGCGCGCTCGTCGAGCACCAGCACCGGCCCGTTGGCGCCGCCGACGAAGCGCGCGAGCTGGCCGGCGTCCACCAGCGGCAGGCCGAGGAGCCGCGCGCCGCCGCTGTTGGGGTGCGCGTCGACGCTGTCGATCCACTGTCCGTGGCCGTTCTTGATCCGGCGGGGCCGGCCGGGATCGACCGGCACCACCACCTCGAGGCCGAGGTGGCCGACCAGCACCTTCTTGACCAGGTAGAGCGCCTCGTTGCTCAGGTTGGCGGAGGCGACCACGCGCGCCGCGGGCCTTGATCGCAGCAGCTCGACGAGCGTGGGCACGGCCTCGCTCCAGGCGATCGGCCGCAGCTCGCCGCCGGTGCGAACCGCCGGCCGCGCGACGTCGCGCTCCTCGATCCCCTGGGCCAGGCAGCGGCCGTAGTCGCACATCCACCAGCCGTTGACCTCGGCGTTGTAGCGGGGCAGGAAGCGATGGACCTCACGGTCGAGGTGACCGACCTTGATGTTGCAGCCGATGCTGCAGCCCGGGCAGATCGACTCGGTGTCCTCGAGGTGCCAGACGCGGGCCCGGAATCGGAACTCCTTGACGGTCAGCGCGCCGACCGGGCAGACGTCGGCCGCACAGGCCGACCACGGGTTGTCGAAGGGCCCGCCGTCGAAGGTGTCGATGTAGGAGTGGTTGCCCCGCGACTTCATGGTCAGGTCGTGGGTCTCGGAGATCTCCTGGGTGAAGCGGACGCAGCGGGTGCAGTGGATGCAGCGGTTCTGGTTCTGGACGACGTGCGGTCCGATCAGGCGCCGCTCGAGCCCGGGGAAGGTCCGCCGGATGTCGACCATGTGGGTGGTGTCGAGCCCGTGCTCGACCGAGTAGTCCTGGAGGAGGCACTCGCCGGCCTGGTCGCAGACCGGGCAGTCGAGCGGGTGGTTCTCGAGCAGGAACTCCATCACCGCCGCGCGCGCGTCCTTGACCCGCGGGCTCGCGGTCAGCACGACCATGCCATCGCGCGCCTCGGTGGAGCAGGCCGTGACGAGGCGGGGCATGCCCTCAACCTCGACGAAGCAGATCCGGCACTGCCCGACCACGCTGAGACCCGGGTGGTAGCAGTAGGTCGGAATGTCGATGCCGATCGTGGCGGCGGCCTCGACGAGGTTGGTGCCGGTGCGACCTGAACCTCGGTGCCGTCGATGGTCAGCTTCAGCACGATGACGCTCCTAGCTGCCGTACCAGCCGTGCCCCGAGCGCAGCGGCAGGACGGGTGTCTTGGCGGCGGGCAGCGGCTGTGCGGCCGCGATCGCGGCCTCGAACTCATGCCCGAAGTGCTTGAGGAAGCTCCTGATCGGCTCGCAGAAGGCATCGCCGAGCGGGCAGATCGTCATGCCCTGGCTGGCGAAGCGGGCGATGCGCTCGAGGGTCTCGAGGTCCTGGGGACGGCCGAAGCCGCGGCGGATCCGGCGCACCACGTCGAGCGCCCAGTCGGAGCCCTCGCGGCAAGGGGTGCACTGGCCGCACGACTCGTGGGCGTAGAAGGTGAGCAGGTTCTCGAGCGCCCACACCATGTCGACGGTGTCATCCATCACGATCAGCCCGCCGGAGCCGAGCATCGATCCGGCCGCCGCCACCGACTCGAAGTCGCAGCCGATGTCGATCTTGTCGGCCGGCAGCACCGGGCACGACGAGCCGCCGGGGATGAAGGCCTTGAGGGCCCTGCCGCCGCGGACGCCGCCGCAGAGGCCGTCGATGATCTCGCGGAAGGGGACGCCCATCGCCACCTCGTAGACGCCGGGGCGGTTGACGTGGCCGGACACCGAGAACAGCTTGGGCCCGGTGCTCCGCTCGGTGCCGATTGCGGCGTACCAGGCGGCCCCGCGATCGACGATGTGCGGCACGCAGGCCAGAGTCTCGACGTTGTTGACCACGGTCGGGCAGCCGAACAGCCCGACCACGGCGGGGAAGGGCGGCTTGAGGCGCGGCAGCCCGCGCTTGCCCTCGAGCGACTCGATGAGCGCGGTCTCCTCGCCGCAGATGTACGCGCCGGCGCCGCGATGGACGTGGACCGCGAGGTGAAAGCGGCTGCCCAGGATGTTGTCGCCGAGGAACCCGGCCGCGGCCGCCTCGGCGATCGCCGCCTCGAGCATCAGCGCCTCGGCGTGGAACTCGCCGCGGATGTAGATGTAGGCGACGTTGGCGCCGATGGCGTACGACGAGATCGCGATCCCCTCGATCAGCATGTGCGGGTCGACGTGGATGATCTCGCGGTCCTTGAAGGTGCCCGGGCTCGGACTCGTCGGCGTTGCAGATCAGGTACTTCGGCTTCGGCGAGTCCTTGGGTACGAAGCCCCACTTGACGCCGGTCGGGAAGCCGGCGCCGCCGCGGCCGCGCAGGCCGGACGCCTTGACCTCGGCGATCACCGCCGCAGGCTCCATCTTCAGCGCCTTGGCGATTGCCCGGTAGCCGCCGGCCGAGCGATAGGCGGCGATCGAGCGCGAGTTCTTGGTGCCACGGGCGCGCAGCAGGATGGGTTCCATCACTCCCCCCGAGCCCTACTCGAACCGGTCGAGCAGCGCGTCGAGCCGCTCGACGGTGAGCTCGGTGTAGTAGTCGTTGTTGACCTGGACGACCGGGGCCTCCCCGCAGGCGCCGAGGCACTGGACGTCCACCAGGGTGAAGCGGCCGTCCGGCGTGGTCTCGCCGAAGTCGATGGCGAGCCGCTGCTTGAGGTGGCCGACCAGCTCGCCGGTCCCGCAGAGCTGGCAGGACAGCGTGCTGCAGACCTGGAGCAGGTAGCGACCGGGCGGCTGGCGCTGGTACATGGTGTAGAAGGTGAGGACGCCCTCGATGAACGCCGGCGACAGGCCGAGCCGTGCGGCGATGGCGCGCGTGATGCCGGTGGAGATCCAGCCCCACCGCTCCTGGCACAGCCAGAGCACCGGCAGCAGTGCGGCCTGGGTGTTCGGGTAGCGGGTGAGGATGTCGGCGATCTGCGCCTCGATCGTGGCGTCGAACCGGACCTCGGCGACCGCATCCGGAGGCGCGACGTTGAGGGGCGCGGTGCGGGCGCGGTCCATCACTCACCCCCGTCCGCGTAGACCTTGGGGCGCCCCCAATCGAAGACCCCTTTCTTCCACAGGTAGGCGTAGGCGACGGCGAGAAGGGCCATGAAGGCGAGCATGTCGAGCAGCACCACCGTCGAGTGCTCGGCGAGCAGCTCGCGGTAGGTGACCGCCCACGGGTAGAGGAAGGCGACCTCGACGTCGAGCACGACAAAGACCAGCGCCACCAGGTAGAACTTGACCGAGATCCGCTTGTAGGCCGAGTCGAGCAGCGGGACGCCGCTCTCGTAGGTCTCGCGCTTGGCAAAAGCGTTGTGGCGGGAGCGCTGGGCGACCAATGCCGCCAGACCGAGGATCGCGACAGCCGTGAAGACCGCCGCCCCGAGCGTGATCAACACCGGAAGAAACTGCTCGGCCATGCCACCCTCTCCCGAACCGTCACCGTCGTTCGCCTGCGGGGGGGTCGAGGTTGGCCGGGCGGCGATGGCGCCCGGGCACCGCGCGCGATCCGACCTCGCTTCCGCAGCCGTCCGCACCACTGGCGCCGGAGCCCGATGACGGATGCGGGCTCGTGGCCGTTTTCACAAAGCGCATCCTAGTCACGCACCGGCCGCCCGTCAACCGGAAGAACCCGGCCACGCCGCCGGCCCAACGACCCTCTGCTATGCTCCGCCGGGTCAACGGGAACTGGGGCCATGCAGCACGAGATCATCCTCATCCTGGACTTCGGTTCGCAGTACACCCAGCTGATCGCCCGCCGGCTGCGCGAACTGGGGGTCAAGACCGTGATCGAGCGCGGCGACCTCCCGGCGGCCCGGCTCACGGCCGTCGCCCCGATTGCGGTCGTGCTGTCCGGCGGCCCGGCGAGCGTGTTCGAGCCCGGAGCGATGGCGCCGGACCCGGCGGTGTTCGAGCTCGGCGTCCCGGTGTTCGGCATCTGCTACGGCATGCACCTGATGGGGCACATGCTCGGCGGGGCGGTCAGCTCATCGGATCGCCGCGAGTATGGGCTCGCCGAGCTGGAGGTGACGGCGCCCGAGCCGCTGTTCCGAGGGACTCCACCCCGGCAGCGCGTGTGGATGAGCCACGGCGACACCCTGACCGCGCTGCCCGCAGGCTTCACCACACTGGCCCGCACCGACAGCACGCCGTATGCCGCGATCGCCGATCTCGAGCGCCGCTTCGTCGCGCTGCAGTTCCACCCCGAGGTCCGCCACACCGAGCACGGCGCATCCATGCTCGAGCGGTTCATCGAGCTGGCTGGAGCCCGTCGCGACTGGAATGCCGCCGCGATCCGGGAGGAGACGGTGGCCGGCCTGCGGGCGTCGCTGCCCGAGGGCCGGGTCATCTGCGGGGTGTCTGGCGGGGTCGATTCGACGGTCACGGCGATGCTGCTGCGGGAGGCGATCGGCGAGCGGCTGGTGCCGATCTTCGTCGACACCGGGCTGCTGCGCCAGGACGAGGCGGTGAAGGTCGTGACCAGGTTCCGCAACCTCGGGATCCGGCTCGACCACATTGACGCCGGCGACCGCTTTCTGTCGGCGCTCGCCGGGGTGGCCGACCCCGAGCAGAAGCGGAAGATCATCGGACGCGAGTTCGTGGAGGTGTTCGAGGCTGAGGCGCGGCGCTTCCCGGACGCGCGCTATCTCGCGCAGGGCACCCTGTACCCGGACGTCATCGAGTCCTCGGGCGTGCGCGGCACCGCGGCGGTGATCAAGACCCACCACAATGTGGGCGGGCTCCCGGAGCGCCTCGGCCTCGAGCTGGTGGAGCCGCTGCGCGACCTGTTCAAGGACGAGGTTCGGCGGCTCGGGGAGGAGCTCGGGCTGCCCCACGAGTTCGTCTGGCGGCATCCCTTCCCTGGGCCCGGGCTCGCCGTGCGGATCCTCGGCCCGGTGACGCGCGAGCGGGTGGCGACCCTCCAGGAGGCGGACGCCATCGTGATCGAGGAGGTGCGGCGGGCCGGCCTCTATGACGCGATCTCGCAGGCACTCTGCGTGCTGCTGCCGGTGCGCTCGGTCGGGGTGATGGGGGATCAGCGGACCTACGATGAGACGCTCGCCATCCGGGCCGTGACCACCGAGGACTTCATGACCGCGAACTGGTTCCGGTTCCCACCCGAGGTGCTCGACCACATCGCCCGCCGCGTCGTCAACGAGATCAAGGGCATCAACCGGGTGGTCTACGACGTCACCTCCAAGCCACCGGGCACCATCGAGTGGGAGTAGGCCCTCGATGCGCGGGGGCTGAGGCCCTGCAGCGCGTGAGTGAAACCCAGTTGGCCGACTGGCCTCTTCCCCCGCGCGTCGAGAAGGATGCGCTTCGCGCATCTTGAGAAAACAAATCAAAAGCTGTGTTAACCGCAGTCAGAACAGAAGGATGCACTTCGTCGTGCGTTTTTGTTTCGAATTGGGACAGCGAAGCCCCGGCGGTCGCGGAATCCGGATCGTCATTTAGAATCGAGTGGAGAAGCCGCGCAGCCGAGCTCTGCAACCAAGAAGGGGGATTCCATGCCGAAGTTCATGTTCCAGGCGTCGTACACGCCGGCCGGGGTCAAGGCGATGGCGCGGGAGGGGGGATCCAAGCGCCGCGGGGCGGTCGGCGCCGCCATCGAGGCGCTCGGGGGGCGGATGGAGTCGTTCTACTACGCCTTCGGGAGCCACGATGTCATCGTGATTGCCGACCTGCCCGACAACGTGGCCTCGACCGCGTTCGCGATCGCGGTGAACCAGACCGGCCTGGTGACCGCGAGCACCGTGGTCCTGATCACCGCGGATGAGATGGACCGGGCGGCGAAGAAGGCGGTGAGGTACCGCGCCCCCGGCCAGAAGAAGCTCGCGCCCGGCAAGAAGTAGCGATCGCTCCCACCGCGCCCGGCCAGGGCCGCCGCCGATGGAGGCGGTGGCGGGTCGGAAGTGGGCGGCGGGATGGTAGAATCCACCCCGCTCGCCGGTTCAGCTTCACCCGGTGGGCCGGAGTCGCGGATTCCGCGGCTCATCAATGAGGGGAACCAGCAATGGCCAGGCGACGAGTCGTCATCATGGGTGCGGCGGGGCGTGACTTCCACAACTTCAACTGCCTGTTCCGCGACAACGAGGACTACGAGGTGGTCGCGTTCACCGCGACCCAGATCCCGGACATCGAAGGGCGGACCTACCCGCCTTCCCTGGCCGGATCGCTGTATCCGGACGGCATCCCGATTCGGCCCGAGGACGAGCTGCAGGCAATCGTGACCGACAACGACGTCGACGAGGTCTGGTTCTCGTACTCGGACGTCGCGCACCCTACGTCATGAACGTCGCGAGCAAGGTCATCGGCTGGGGCCCCCACTTCGGCGTCTGCTCTGCGGTCAAGACCATGATCCCGTCGTCCAAGCCTGTGATTGCCATCACCGCGGTGCGCACCGGGGTCGGCAAGTCGCAGACCACGCGCTACGTCTCGCGGATCCTCAAAGCGATGGGCAAGAAGGTCGTCGCCATCCGCCACCCGATGCCGTACGGCGATCTCGAAAAGCAGGCGTGCCAGCGCTTCGAGACCTATGAGGACCTCGACCGCCACCAGTGCACGATCGAGGAGCGGGAGGAGTACGAGCCGCACATCGACAACGGCTTCGTGGTCTATGCCGGCGTCGACTACGAGCGGATCCTGCACGAGGCCGAGAAGGAAGCCGACGTGATCCTCTGGGACGGCGGCAACAACGACACGCCCTTCTACAAGCCGGATCTCTACATCACGCTGGTCGACCCCCACCGACCCGGCCACGAGCTGACCTACTATCCCGGCGAGACCAACCTGCACATGGCCGACCTGCTCATCGTCAACAAAGTTGCACACCGCCGACCCGATCAAGGTGGAGCAGGTGCTCGACAACTGCCGAACCGGCAACCCCACCGCCCGGATCATCAAGTACCCGTTCGGTGATCCATGTCGAGCAGCCGGAGCTGATTGCCGGCAAGCGCGCGGTGGTCGTCGAGGACGGTCCGACCCTCACGCACGGCGGTATGGCCTACGGCGCCGGCTGGTTTGCGGCCAGGCAGGCCGGGGCCGCGGAGATCGTGGATGCCAGGCCGTACGCGGTCGGCACCATCGCCGAGACCTACGTCAAGTACCCGAACGCCGGGAAGATCGTGCCCGCCATGGGGTACGGCGACGAGCAGATCCGCGGACCTTGAGGCGACCATCAACGCCACCCCGGCGGACGTGGTGGTCGAGGGGACGCCGATCGAGCTGCGCCGGATCCTGTCGGTCAACAAGCCGATCGCGACCGTCACCTACGAGCTCGCGGAGGTCGAGCCCGGCGTGATCGAGGAGATGGTTCGCGCGGTCGTCGGCGGCTGACCGGACGGCACGATGGCTGCGCGACTGACTTCGGTGCTGCTGTGGATCCTGGCCTTCATGCTGGCGGTCGCCCTGGGCGCCTTCCAGCGCATGACCGGCCCGACCTACCCCAAGAGGGGCAGCGCAGTGGTCGGCGGCGAAGAGCTTCGGTACTCGCTGGCGCGGACCCACGGCGGCGAGGGTGGGCTGCAGGTGCGGCTTGCCGACTTCGGCCGGAGCGTGCGCGGCGAGGTGAGCTGGCGCCGCTTCCCGACCGACGAGCCGTGGCAGTCGCTGCCGATGGCCCGCAACGGCGAGGGCGAGCTCGAGGCGGTGATCCCGCACCAGCCGCCGGCCGGCAAGGTCGAGTACCGGGTCTTGCTCTTCTTCGTCGGCGGGGCTCTCACCCTGCCGGCGGGCGAGCCGGTGGTGGCGCGGTTCCGCGGCGACGTGCCGGCGGCGGTGCTGATTCCGCACATCCTGGCGATGTTCGGGGCCATGATGCTGGCCACCCGCTCGCTGCTCGAGGAGTTCCGGCCCCACCGCCCGCGGCCGCGCCGGCTGGTGCTGGCGACGATGGTGCTGCTGGTGGTGGGCGGTCTGTTCCTCGGCCCGGCGGTGCAGAAGTACGCGTTCGACGCCTGGTGGACCGGCTGGCCGTACGGCACCGACCTGACCGACAACAAGACCGCGCTGGCAACCCTCGCCTGGCTGCCCGCCACCCTGCTTGCACTGCGCAACCGGCCGCTGCGCGCCGCCGTCATCGTCGGCTGGCTGGTGATGATGGGTGTGTTCCTGGTCCCGCACAGCTTCCGCGGGTCGCAGATCGACTGGTCCAGTCACTCGGCGACACCACCGGCGTCGGAACAGAGCCTCTGAACCGGGTTGGCTCGGAACAACTCAGAGCTCCTGTCGGACGACATCGCGCCGACGGGCTGCGAGGCTACCAGTCGACCTCGACCCGCCGCGGCGCGCCGCCGAAGCGGGCGACCAGCACGCAGCGGTTGCGCTTGCCGTAGTCGTAGAGGTCGCGGGTCACCCGGACGTCGTCGCGGCAGTAGGCGAGGATCTTGTCGAGCTCGCCGCGCCGCCACCACTCCAGGGCCTGGAGGCCGTCCGCGCTCTTGCTGACGCCGAGAGTGGGCTGGACCACGCTGTCGAGCTTGGGACGAAAGCCCAGCTTCGCCTCGAGGTCGCGCATCAGATCGACGGTCGGCAGGTGCAGGAGGTCGCGGTCGGTGTATGCGCGGAGGACCTCGTAGTCGAAGCCGAGGATGTTGTAGCCGACCACCAGGTCGGCCTCGAACAGAAGGTCGATCAGGCGGGCGACGTCGTCCTCGGTCACCTCGAGGAATTGGTCCAGGTCGTAGCGATAGGCCACCGCCGCCGAGACGCCGAGCTTGTCAAACTGGGACCGGCCGCCGACCTCCTCGAAGGAGCGCTGGGTCTCGACGTCGAACACGACCACCTTGCGGCCGCCGCCGACCTCGCGCCTCGGGTTGTCGTCGAACAGGCCCATCTGGCCGTCCCAGATTTCCACCGAATCGTCCTCCTGTCGTGCGGCGACCGAGTGTAGCATGGGGCCGGTGAAGGTCCTGTTTCGCCCTCCGCTGCTGCTTGCGCCGGCCGGCGTCGATTCGCCTGCGCCAGAGCTCATCCGCTGCGGCCACGCGTCACTGTGGCTGTCGGTGTGGATCGAGCCGTGGCAGGTGAACCGCTCCGGCCACCTCCACCTGATCCGGGAGCCGGGCGGGGACGGGTGGCGCGAGGTCGACCTGACGCGGCACCCGCTGCGCGCCCTCGCCGGCGAGCCCGCCCTGGAGGCGGAGCGGCTGGAGGGGGAGCTCCGGCTGGCCCTCGCCGGCCGCAGCCTGAGCTTCTTCAGGATCCCGCAGCTGGAGCTGATCTCGGAGATCGGGGAGGGGAGGGAGGACTTCCGCCGCCGCGCCACCGGTGGCCTGCGGCCGCAGCTGCAGCGCCGGATTGCGGGCGATCGGGAGACTGCTGTCAAGGAGCAGCTCGCCTCAGAGCTGGCGGCCCTCGTCGCGTCGATCGAGACCGCGGAGCTCGAAGATCTGAGTCGCTGGGTCCGCCGGGCCGAGGTCGGCGTGCTGCTGGTGGCGCCCGGCGTTCGGCTCGAGGCGCCACGGTACCGGCCCCTGATGATTTAAATCCCGTTCGGCGGCGCCAGCGCCGCGGGCGCGGTTGGGGCGCTGGTGCTGCCGAACGGGGAAGTTATACTGACGCGCGTGATGGACGAGCAGCTCCTCATCGAAGAGCCGACCGGGCCACCGGTCGAGCTCGGCGTCTTCTCGGGGCCGCTCGACCTGCTGCTCCACCTGATCCGCAAGAACGAGGTGTCGATCTACGACATCCCGATCGCTGCCATCTGCGACCAGTTTCACGCCCACATCGAGGCCATGCAGGAGCTCGACCTCGAGATCGCCGGCGAGTTCCTGTGGATGGCATCGTGGCTGCTGGCGCTGAAGTCCAGGCTGCTGCTGCCGCGGCACGAGGACGAGGAGGAGGATCCGCGGCAGGAGCTGGTCGAGCGCCTGATCGAGTACCGGCGGGTCAAGGAGCTGGCCGCGATCCTCTACGAGAAGGACGTGGTGCGGCGCTGCCTGTGGTCGCCGGGCTTCGACCCGGAGCTCGCCCCCGGCGAGGTCGAGCTCGACTGGGAGGAGGTCGACCTCCGCCTGCTCGCCAAGGCCTACCTGGAGGTCATGGAGCGCTTCGCAGCCGCCCACCCGCCGCCACTGCAGTTGCTGCCGCTGCGTTTCAAGGTCCAGGACAAGATGCGCGAGATCTACCACCGGGTGCGCGCCGACGGCCTGCTCGCGCTGCTGCGCGACCTCCACCGCCGCGCGGATGTCGAGGAGGTGGTCGCGCTGTTCGTGGCCACGCTCGAGCTGGTGCGCCTCGGCGCGGTGTGCGCCGAGCAGGGCCGCGCGTTCGCCGAGATCTACCTGCGGCCGGGGCCGCTCGATCTGGACATCGATCGCCTGGCGCGCCTGGAGCCCGAGGAGGCCGGCGATGGAGCGTGAGCAGCTGCGCGCCCTGGTCGAGGCCATCCTGCTGACCGCACGCGGGCCGGTCACGGGCGACGCGGTGGTCGAGGCGCTGGCCGAGGATGGGGTCACCGCGGACGAGTTCAATCCGTGGTGGAGGCGATCGCCGCCTCGTGGGACCGGCCGGACAGCGGCGTCCGCATCGAGCGCGCGGCCGGCGGCTGGCGCTGCGTCACGCCGCCGCAGCTCGACCCCTACCTGCGGGCCTTCCACGGCGTCGCCGCCCGCCAGCGGCTGTCGCAGGCGGCGCTCGAGGTGCTGGCGATCGTCGCCCACCGGCAGCCGGTGACGATGCCGGAGATCAACTTCATCCGCGGCACCAACTCGACCGGCGTTGTCCGCAACCTGCTCGATCGCTCGCTGATCCGGGTCGCCGGCCGCAAGAAGGTGGTCGGCAAGCCCTTCCTCCTGCGCACCACCAAGGAGTTCCTCGTCCACTTCGGCCTCGACCGGCCCGAGGACCTGCCCGACCCCGAGCAGCTTGTCGCGGGCGAGGAAGAGCCTGTCGCCGACTGATCCCGAGATGTTGTAGCGCAGGCTTCCAGCCTGCCTTGTGGGGTAGGCTTCCAGCCTGCCTCGTGGGGCTTGCTCGCGGCCTGCGGCCGCGGCGACGCGGCGCCACGAGCGGGTGGCACATGGCCGGGATCCTCCCAGACCGCTCACCAGCCTGTGCCACAAGCCGCTCCTACCGCCGGGTTCTCAGCCTGCAACCCTCACGAGGCAGGCATGATGCCCGCGCTACAAGGCAGGCAGGATGCCTACCCGACAACGTTGTGGCGCCGGCATCCTGCCAGCACGGTTGGATGCGGACGCACTCTTCCTGGATGCGCATCCTTCCGTAAAGGCTCCCTCCGCGGCTCAGATCAAGCTTGTGACTTGGTCAGTGCCGGGTCAGTCACGATTGAGCTGCGAAGTAGCGGGCGGCGATGGCCGATATGAAGGCCTCGAAGTCGCCGAGGTCGTGGTCGATGATTCGCCAGATTTCCTCGGAACTCACCTCGTCGTAGAGGTGCACGATGCGGTTGCGAAAGCGCACCATCGAGAGAAGGGCATCCCGACGGCCGGGAGGAAGAACACCTTCGCGCGTCAGAATCTCAATGGTCTCGGCGTACGCCCTCGGCACTCCCAGGCCCTCACGCGCGATGATGTGGTTGGAGATGTCGACGAGCGCCTCAATGGCCGTCTGCAGCCAACGTGTCGCTGCAGCCTGAGCGATTTCGTCGGAAACGAAGGCTTCCCTACCGCGGTCGTGCACGGCCTGGAGCCTGCGCAGGTTTGCGCGGACGAAATCGATGTGGGACCTCAGCTTCGCGAGGTCAATCGGCGCCACGGCAGTAGTCCTCCACGAGCGCCTGGTCATACTCCCGCAGGAAGCGCTCCTCGTCGATCGCAAAGTCCGAGTAGCGCGTGATCGTGTGCTCGAGGACGTCCGCGTGCGCGATCTCGTCGAGAAGTAGCAGCCTTCGGCCCTCGGCGAGCACCTTGAACCGGAGCGCGAGTGGCGCCTGATTCAACACGGTGACCGAGACATCGTCCTCGTGGAGCGCCGCGATAATCCGCCCGATCAGCTCCAAGTGCTGCTGAGGCGACGGTTCGCGACCCTCCTCGAACACCAGGGCGATGTCGACGTCGCTCAGCGGCGTCTGCGACGGAGTTCCGTAGGAACCGTACAGGTACACGGCGGCCAGGCCCGGAACCTCGCGGAGCGTCTCCTCGAGGGCGGGGAGGCGCGCGGACACGTCGATGGCGCGGCCGTCGGAGCGGATCTTCCGGGTCATGTCTTCATTATGCCCGAGAACAGCGGCAGCTTCGCCACGCGCGCCCGTGACGCCGACGTTGCCGAGTGGAGATTCTCACAGCATCTCCCGCCAGGCATCCTGCCCGCGTCATATGCAGCCACGATGGCCGCGCCACAAGGCAGCCAGGATGGTTGTGGGGTAGGCTTCCAGCCTGCCAATGAAGGCAGCCAAGATGGCTACCCCACAAGGCAGTCTGGAGGTCGCTGCACGCGAATGAAGAAGGGCGGGAGGAGGCCCCGCCCGTCGACTGGATCAGTCGTGCGGCACTGCGGAAGGACGGTGGTCGGGTCCGTCAGGTTGTCGAGCACCGAAACCTACGGCACCGTAGCAGACCACGCCCGCGGTGTCGCCGGACTCGAAGCCGTCCGCAAACGGCATCGAGCCGGGGTCGTGAACGAGAAGGCGGTCGAAGGGGCCCGCCGTTCCGCAGAGGTCTCCGAGCTCACGCGCCAGTAGTAGGTCGTGTTCTCCGTCGAGGTCGATGGGGCTCGTGTAGGAGGTTCCGGTGATGCCGCTGCGTAGATCTCGGGGTCGGCGAAGGAGCGGCACGTCGTCGACCTCGAGCCTGTAGCTGTCGGCTCCCGCGGCGGCGGTCCACTGGAAGAGCGGCTCGCACCGGCAGGCCTGTCAGCGCCGTCAGAAGGTGCCGTCAGCGCTCGGCGCGGCGGCAGGTACGATACGTCCGAGCGTGACGTCGACGGCTGTCGTCGTCGCTGCCGGCGGCCGTGCCGGTGACGGTGATGACGTAGCTGCCCGCTGCTGCGCCGCCGGTGTTTTCGATCGTGAGCACGCTCGAGCCGGGCGGCGCCACGGGTTGACCGAGAATGGCGGTCGAGCCCGCCGGGTGTCCGCTCGCCGACAGGATCACGTCGTCGTCGAAGTCGCCGAGGGCGCCGACGGTGACCGTGTACTCGGCGTCGCTGCCGGCACAGATCGACGGTTGGGGGCGAACCGCGCTGAGGAAGACCGGACGCCTCGACCTTGGCGACGAAGGCGTCATGCTGCCGCCGTTGTACGTGAGGTCCGGGCCGACCGTGACCGGGAAGCTCGCCTCGGTGGATGCGGTGTAGCCGGTGACGTAGGCGTTGCCGGCGGCGTCCACGGCGATGCCGCTGCCGCGATCGTCGATCCGCCCGCCGATGTAGCCGCAGTAGACGAGGGCGGTGCCGGCGGCGTTGACCTTGGCCACGAAGGCGTCGTCGGTCGCCGCCGTTGTAGGTGAGGTCCGGGCCGACCGTCACCGGGAAGGTCGCCTCGGTGGACTCGGTGTCGCCGGCGACGTAGGCGTTGCCGGCGGCGTCCACGGCGATGCCGCGGCCATAGTCGATTGCCGACCCGCCGATGTAGCCGCAGTAGACGAGGGCAGTGCCGGCGGCGTTGACCTTGGCCACGAAGGCGTCAGAGTCGCCACCGTTGTAGGTGAGGTCCGGGCCGACCGTCACCGGGAAGGTCGCCTCGGTGGAGCTGGTGTAGCCCGTGATGTAGGCGTTGCCGGCGTCGTCGACGGCGATGTCGTGGCCGCGATTCGTCTCCGACCCGCCGATGTAGCCGCAGTAGACGAGCGCGGTGCCGCCGGCGTTGACCTTGGCCACGAAGGCGTCGCGATCGCCGCCGTTGTAAGCTCAGGTCCGGGCCGACCGCCACCGGGAAGGTCGCCTCGGTGGAGTAGGTGTCGCCGGCGACGTAGGCGTTGCCCGCGTCGTCCACGGCGATGCCGTAGCCAAGTCGTCGCTGCCGACCCGCCGATGTAGCCGCAGTAGACGAGGGCCGTGCCGGCGGCATTGACCTTGGCCACGAAGGCGTCGTCTGCCGCCGTTGTGCGTGAGGTCCGGGCCGACCGTGACCGGGAACGTCGCCTCGGTGGACGAGTGTGCTGCCCGTGACGTAGGCGTTGCCGGTCGGCGTCGACGGCGATGCCGTAGCCCGTAGTCGTTCCCCGGACCCGCCGATGTAGCCGCAGTAGACGAGCGCAGTGCCGCCGGCGTTCACCTTGGCCACGAAGGCGTCATCGGCGCCGCCGTTGTAGCGTGAGGTCCGGGCCGACCGTCACCGGGAAGCTCGCCTCGGTCGAACCGGTGTAGCCCGTGACGTAGGCGTTGCCGGCGGCGTCGACCGCGATCGCAGGCGTTGTCGTAGACCCAGTCGTCGCCCTGATCCACCGATGTAGCCGCAGTAGTCGAGGCCGGTGCCGGCAGCTTGACCTTGGCCACGAAGACGTCGTAGTCGTCCGCCGTTGTACGTCAGGTCCGGGCCCACCGTCACCGGGAAGGTCGCCTCGGTGGAGTAGGTGCGTGCCAGCGACGTAGGCGTTGCCGGCGTCGTCCACAGCGATGCCGCATACCGTAGACGTCGTCCATGCCTGACCCGCCGATGTAGCCGCAGTAGACGAGGGTCACCGGGTCGACCACCAGCTCCCGCGCCGGGTCGTAGTCGCCGAGGCGGAAGCGGTATGCCTGCACGGCCCGGCTCCGTGGCTCGCTCGAGCTCGAAGGCCGCCGCCACCTCCACCCGCCGGCCGTCGATCTCCTGGTAGGCGAACGGCGCCTGCTCGCGGATTGTCGCCGAGCGGCGTGTCGACCAGTCAGCGATCCGTCTGGCTCGAGCCGACCGCGCTCGCCCCGCGGTAGGCGAGGCGGATCAGCGCCGGGGTCGGCGCCGGGACGCACGACGAAGGTCGACTCCAGCTCGCCGGCCGTGCCGCTCACCACGAGGTCCACTCCTGGCCACGGCTCGCTGTACACGCACCGAGCCGTAGCTCGGCAGGCCGGTCCGCCACTGTTCCTTCGGCCCCTTGAAGTAGCTCACCTTGGTCGGCAGCGGATCCTCGCCGACCGGCTGCCGCGGCGCGGCGCCGACCAGATCGAGCGCCACCACCCAGCTTCCGCGGCCGCCTCCGAGTCGCCGTCGCCTCCCTTTGGAGCCGGTAGGCGATCCGGTTTCGCTCAGCCAGATGCTGGCCTCCCGCCCACGCACCGCGAACGCAGTCGGCCCCGTCCGGCGACACCTGCTCCGGCACGAACAGCAGCGGCATCCGGTCGAGCCTCTCGACCACCGCCTGCCGGGTGCCCTGGTCGGCTGGAATGCCTGAGCGCGCGGGGCAGCGGCCGCGGACCACGCGGCCGCTCGAGACGCCAACTCGATTGCCGGGGGATCACAGACGAGACAACGAGCTTAGCGGTCATGTGCATCTCCATTTATGCCGCGTTAGGCACCGTTCGCAGAACCACGCCGAGGGTGTCGCCGGACTCAAAAGCCATCTGCAAACGGCAAAGTGCTCAGGAGTCGTGAACGAGAAGAAAGCGATCGAGGCACAACCTGCTCCGCACAGGTTCCTCCGAGCTCACGCGCGCCAGTCAGGTACAGGTCGCTGTTCTCCTCCAGGTCGATAGGGAGCTCGAGCAGAAATAGTAATCCGGGCGAGGCCGCTGGACGTAGTACTCGGGGTCGGCGAAGGACGGCTCGTCGTCGACCTCGAGCCTGTAGCTCGAGGCGCCGGGCGGGCGGCCGCCCAACTGGAAGAGCGGTGGCACCGGGCTGGCCGGTCGCGCCGTCCCGGCGGCTGCGCCCAGGGGGTCGGCGCTTGGGGGCGGACGCCGGTCGACCCACGTCGAGCGTGGGACGTCGACGCTGTCGTCGCCGCTCCCCGACGGCCGTGCCGGTGACGGTGATGACGTAGCTGCCCGGGCTGGCTGCCGCCGCCGGTGTTTCCCGATGGTGAAGCACGCTGCTTCCGGGCGGGATTACCGGGTTGACTGAGAAGTGTGCGGTCGAGCCCGCCGCGGTGTCACGCTCGCCGACAAGGATCACGTCGTCGTCGAAGCCGCCGAGGGCGTTGACGGTGACCGTGTTACTCGGCGTCGCTGCCGGCCGCAGATCTCGACGGTTGAGGGTGTCGACGAACAGTGAGAAGCCGGTACGCCTCGACCTTGGCGACGAAGGCGTCCCATGTCGCCGCCGTTGTAGGTCAGGTCCGGACCGACCGTCACCGGGAAGCTCGCCTCGGTGGAGTCGGTGTAGCCGGTGACGTAGGCGTTGCCGGCGGCGTCGACGGCGATGCCGCTCGCCGTCGTCTTCGCCGACCGCCGATGTAGCCGCAGTAGTCGAGCGCCGTGCCGGCGGCGTTGACCCTGGCCACGAAGGCGTCCTCGCACCGCCGTTGAAGGTGAGGTCCGGGCCGACCGTCACCGGGAAGGTCGCCTCGGTCGGACTCGGTGTACGCCGGTGACGTAGGCGTTGCCGGCGGAGTCCACGGCGATGCCGGAGCCGAGTCGCCGTCCGCTCCCGCCGATGTAGCCGCAGTAGTCGAGGGCGGTGCCGGCGGCGTTGACCTTGGCCACGAAGGCGTCGCATCGCCGCCGTTGTAGGTGAGGTCCGGGCCGACCGTCACCGGGAAGGTCGCCTCGGTCGAGAGCGGTGTAGCCCGCGACGTAGGCGTTGCCGGCAGCCGTCCACGGCGATGCCCGCGCCGCTAGTCCGCCGACTCGCCGCCGATGTAGCCGCAGTAGTCGAGGCGCGGTGCCGGCGGCGTTGACCTTGGCCACGAAGGCGTCGCAGCTCCGCCGTTGTAGGTGAGGTCCGGGCCGACGGTCACCGGGAAGGTGGCCTCGGTGGAGTCGGTGTAGCCGGTGACGTAGGCGTTGCCGGCGGCGTCCACGGCGATGCCCTGACCCGTAGTCGTCAGCCTCCGACCCGCCGATGTAGCCGCAGTAGTCGAGGGCCGTGCCGGCGGCGTTGACCTTGGCCACGAAGGCGTCGTAGGCCCGCCGTTGTAGGTGAGGTCCGGGCCGACTGTTACCGGGAAAGGTCGCCTCGGTCGAGCTGGTCTGCCGGCGACGTAGGCGTTGCCGGCGGTGTCCACGGCGATGCCCTGAGCCGTAGTCGTCGACCCGCACCCGCCGATGTAGCCGCAGTATCGAGGGCCGTGCCGGCGGCGTCGACCTTGGCCACGAAGGCGTCGACAGTCGCCGTTGAAGGTCAGGTCCGGACCGACCGTACCGGGAAGGTCGCCTCGGTCGAATCGGTGTCGCCGCTGACGTAGGCGTTGCCGGCGGAGTCGACGGCGATGCCGTAGCCGGCGTCGTCAGCCGACCCGCCGATGTAGCCGCAGTAGACGAGGGCGGTGCCGTCGGCGTTGACCTTGGCCACGAAGGCATCGATAGCCCGCCGTTGTAGGTCAGGTCCGGGCCGACCGTGACCGGGAAGGTCGCCTCGGTGAGTCGGTTATGCCGTGACGTAGGCGTTGCCGGCGGCGTCGACGGCGATGTCCTGGCCGCCGTCGTCGCCGCCATCCACCGATGTAGCCGCAGTAGACCAGGGTCACCGGGTCGATCACCAGCTCGCGCGTTGGGTCGTAGCTCGCCGAGGCGGAAGCGGTATGCCTGACGGCCCGGCTCCCATCGGCTCCTCGAGCTCGAAGGCCGCCGCGACCTCCACGCGCCGGCCGTCGATCTCCTGGTAGGCGACCGGCGCCTGCTCGCGGATCTCGCCGAGCGGCGTGTCGACGACCAGCGAGCCGTCCGGCTCGAGCCGGACCGCGGTCGCCCCGCGGTAGGCGAGGCGGATCAGGCCCGGGTCGGCCCCGGGCCGCACCACGAAGGTCGACTCCAGCTCCCCGGCCGTGCCGCTCACCACGAGGTCCACCCCCGGCCATGGCTCGCGGTAACGCACCGAGCCGTAGCTCGGCAGGCCGGTTCGCCACTGGTCCCTCGGCCCCTTGAAGTAGCTCACCTTGGTCGGCAGCGGATCTTCGCCGACCGGCTGCCGCGGCGTGGCCCCGACCAGATCGAGCGCCACCACCCAGCTTTCAGGGGTCGCTTCTGACTCAATCTCGCCTGCCCGCTGCAGCCGATATGCGAGCCCGGTCGGTCAGCCAGACGCTGGCCTCCCGCCCACGCACCGCGAACGCAGTCGCCCCGTCCGGCGACACCTGCTCCGGAACGAACAACAACGGCATCCGGTCGAGCCGCTCGACCACCGCCTGCCGGGTGGCGTGGTCAGCCTCAGGTCCAGCCGGTTGTCCAGCGGCACCGGCCTGCGCCGCCCCAATGGCCGCTGCAATCACCACCACCACGACAAGCCAGCGCTCTGCACTCATCGCGAACCTCCCCTCAGGTGCCAGGCTTTAGGAACTTTGGAACTGTGAATCCTTGGTGTCACTTCCGAAGATCATCAAGCCTGGCACCCACCGTCGTCTCTCTCACCCGAGAAGTGGTCGCTGCCAAGGATTCGTGACCGGTCGCCAGCGATAAACGTGTCCGCAGCCGCGCCCGGACGTGGGACGCGACGTAAGCGCTCCCACTCTTGTGGCGTCCGCATCGGGCGTTGTGGTGTAGGCATCTTGCCTGCACTCGCCGGTCGGAGAAAACGCCGAAGTGTCGGGCTGGCACAGCCCGAGGGTCTCGCGATCATGGGCTGTCCTCACCGGGAGGCCTGAAGGCTAGCGACCTCCCGACGCGTTGAGCCGGTCGATGAGGCTCTGCGCCTCCTGCGACCTGTCTCCGTTGAGTAGGATGACCTTGACGAGTGCATCCCGCGCCGCGGTGACATCGCCTGCCTGCAGATGCGCCTTGGCCAGATAGAAGAGGGCCTCCTCCAGGAATGGAGTGTCTCCCATGTCGGCCGTTCTCTGCAGCTGTGTGATTGCCTCGCCAGTCTCGCCGACGAGCAGCGCGCAGGTGCCGAGGTAGAAGGCGATGTGTGGCGCCTCGGGATCGAGGCCGGCAGCGGCACGCAGCCCGGGCAGCGCGCCCTTCCAATCGCCACGCGAGTAGAGCTCCATCGCCTCGCGGAATCGGCGCGCGGCGTCGTCCTCGCTGCCCCGCAGCCGAACCGGCGCGTACGCAGGCGGATCGACCTGGGCGAGTTCGGCCAACTCCGCTCTCGGACCCGGTGCAGGCTGGACGCGCATCATCCAGACGCCCAGCCCGGTGGCGACCGCCAAAACCGAAGCAGCGACCGCGAGCAGCCACGGCCGGCGCCATGGGCTCGGCCGGCCGGCGGCTTCTGCGACAATCTGCTTGCGACTCCGCTCGAGCTCCGCCTTGAGGGCGCACAGCCCTGCCAACTCCTCGCAACAGGTCGTGCAGGCGACCAGATGCTCCTCGAACGTCTCCTGCTCGGCCTCGGCGAGCTCGCCCAGGAGGTACCGCTCGGCCATGCTCTCGGCTCGTGCGCTGGCACAGTCCATCAACGACTCCTACACGTACGTGGCCGCTCGCTCACTTTCGTGACCCCATCCCCAGAACCTCCCTCGCCCGCTCGAGGGCGCGGGACTTGCGCTTCCTCACCACCTCGGAGCTCAGGTTCAGCCGCTCGGCGATCTCTCCAGGCTTGAGCCCGTCGACGAGGGTCAGCAGCAGGATCAGGCGGTCCGCCGGCCGCAGCGTTGAGATGGCCCGGCGGGCGAGGAACAGGCGCTCGGACTGCTCGATCTCGACCTGGCAGTCCGGGGCGGGGAGCTCGTCCGGTGCCGTGCCGCACACGGGCTGCCGGCTGCGGGTCCGCAGGTGGTTGTTGATGAGGTTTCGGGCCGTGCCGCAGATGTACCCGGGCAGCTTCTCGGAGTCGAGAGCAATAAGA
>CAVQXZ010000004.1:0-5771 GCA_963718055.1 uncultured Holophagae bacterium | reverse complement strand
CAACGCGAGGGAATCACCAGGTGGGGACGTCGCGCCAGCCGGGGAAGGGGTCGTGGGTCAGCGTCCAGCCGGTGGAGGACGCCTCATCGCGGACGAGGCGGAAGTTGGTGAGGGTCTTGAGCTTGGCGATGAGCTCCTCGCGCGGCAAGGCATGGAGCGGCGGCTGCGAGAGGTCTGGCATCGGTTCGGTCGATGCTCTGTCAATGCCTCGCGGCTACCTCTGCTCAGTACTCCGGGAAGTCCTCCCAGCCGGCAAAGGGCCGAATCACCGTGTCGAACCCCGTCGGCGCGTCCGGGTTCTTGACATAGGCGTAGTTGCAGTTCTGGTACATCACCTCGAGGAAGCGCCGCAAGGGAAGAGCCTGAACAGGCGTCCCGATCGGAGCTCGCCAGAGGCGCACCGTGGCGTCCTGGGACCCGGACGCAATCCATCGGCCGTTGGCTGAGATCGCGACCGACGTCACCACTCCCTGATGTCCATATAGGAGATGGGGCTCTTCACCGGATCGCCCGGTCACGCAGACAATCCCGTGCTTGCACCCGCCCACCACAACCTCACCCCCTCGATCGATCGCCACCGCGAACAGCCCCTCGTCCAGATCCTTGGCGATGTCGGTGATCGTCGAGGTCGCCACATCGAGCACCGCTGCGGGGGCTCCACCCGTCGGGTCAAACTCCGAGAGCACCACGAGCCGTTTGCCCTCCGGCGTCGCGTCGAACTTCGAGAATCTCGCCGCGATCACCTCGTGAGTGCCCTCGGCCAAGTCGTATCTGCGCAGCGCACCATCGCCGTCGGACGCCAGCAGCCCACCGTCAATCGTGAATCGAAGGTCCCAGACCGGCCCTGGCAGTTCGCGATCCACCACGCGTGCCTCCCCGGACGTGAGATCCCATGCTCGAATCACTGCTCCAGATGGTGCCAGCAGACCGCCGCCAGCCGCTGCGACCAGGCGGCTGTCCGAGCTGACAGCCAGCGCCGTCGGCTGCGCCTCGAGCCCGCGAAGCTCGGTGGGCGGCGATCCGTCGAGAGGCAGAATCCGGACACTGCCGTCGGTGGTCGTCACTGCGACAAACGTGCCGTCGGGAGCGACGTCGAGCCGAACATGCTCGCTCACCGGCCTCTCGATCACCCCGAGAACGCGGCTGCGCTGGTGTGCGGCGGCATTCAGGGCCCAGAGCCGAACAGTCCCGTCGAGCGAAGCAGAGGCCAGCCAGTTGCCATCCGGGCCGAAACGTAGCTCCTCGACGGTCCCGGTGTGGCCTCGGAGCACCCAGTCATACCGTGACCGGTCGAACGGCCACACACCGAAGCCATTGGTGGCGGTCTCGGCGAACCACCGGCCGCTCGGATGGATCGCCAGCATCTGGCGAGACATCGCCGTGATCCAGTGATATGGATCGGCGTCGGGTGGATCGTCCATTCCCCACACCACCGTGTTGCCAGATTCATCGGTGGCGAAGAGCAGCGAACCCGATGGATCGAACTGGAGATTCCAGAACGCCGACTCGCGCCAGCCGCGCCACTCGCGCACCGGGGCGGCCAGCGTCTCCCCGATGGGCCACAGCGCGGCGCGGCCGGAAACGTCGACGGTCGCCACTCGGTCGCCGGCAGGGTGAAATGCCACCCGCTCCAGATCCTCCTCGTTTCGGCCCACCAGGCGCGGCGCAAGCGTGGCATCCCCGAGGGACACCACCGAGAGCTCGCACCCGTGAATGACGGCAAGGCGACTCCCACTCGGATCCAGCGCCGCCGAGGTCGCTTGCCCACGCTCCTGCAGCTGCCGGTAGACCTGGAAGGGTCGAACGTCGATCGTCCACTCGGGTCGATCGGCGGCTGGGGTGGTCGGCTCCCGGGTCGGATTGACGACTCGCAGGAGGCACCGCACCATGCCCAGCTTCGCCGGATCGAAGCCGTCCATCCGGATGTTGTCTGGCGCCGCGATCGAGTCAAGTAACTGCCCAGCGGGTACTGACCATCTCCGGATCGTGGCGTCCGCGAGCCCGATGGTGAAGAGCAGCCGTGAGTCTGGGCTGAAGGACGCGATCGCGCCGCCCCGGTGAGCGCTCCACTCACACGTCGGCTCTCCCCCGGACTCGTGGAACAGGCGCACCGAGCCATCCAGGTACGCCACCGCGAGCCAGTGACCGTCCGGACTGAACTCGACGCTCAGCTGCGTCTCCCCAGCGATCGAACGACACTTTGGACCCCGCTGGAGTGCTTCAACGGCAAACCGGCGCACCTCAATGTCATCGGCGATCTCGAGACTCCCAAGCGCCGCCCCCAACGCACCGGCCGGGTACCTGCCGACAATGGACTGGCCATATCGGAACAGCGCGTTGGCGTCGGCGCGGCGGGTCTGCAGCACGCTCCTACGCCACAAGAGGGAGAGAGCGGCGGCCACGGCGAGCAGCACCACCATCGCCGCGGTCACCGCGACCCGCCTGCGGCGCCTTCGGCGGGTCGCGAACGAGGTCATCGACTGGCCGAACGCCTCCTCGAGCTCGGTGAGGCCGCCCGGGTAGCGCTCCCGCCAGACTGTAAACTCCCGAAAGGCCGAGCCGGTCCACAGCAGGTCGTCAGTGCGCTCGTGCTCGGCCCACGTCCGCGCCGCCTGGCGGAGCTGGTCGCGGAGCTGGGCAGCATCCGCGTCCTGGGTCTGCCAGCGAACAAGGCGAGGCCAGTTGGCGAGCAGCGACTCGTGGATGATCTCGACGCGGCGGGTGGGCTCGCGATCCTCCTCCTTGACCTCGTAGGAAGTGAGGAGACGGGCGTCGACGAGCTCGCGGACGACCTCGGCGGCCGCCCCAATCCTGTCAGCCTGAGCGGAGCGGCCCGTCGAGGGCCGCGGAGTCGAAGAGCCTGCCCTGAGCGAGTGGCGCGGTAACGGCACGAGTCGAATGGGATCCCCTGCGGGTGTGGAGGTCGTCGCCCTGTCGTCATCCACCTGGACTCGGGGGATCCCTCGACTCGCTTCGCTCGCTCGGGATGACATGGGGGATGCTTCGCCATCGAAGACCGACAGCAGCTCGTCCCACTCACGGACGGCGCGGGTACCGTCTGCGGTGACCAGGTTGCGGAAGAGCTCGCGCACGAGCGCGATGCGCTCCGAGCCGATGCGCTCCATGGCCGACTCGGCGTGGCGGGCCAGCGCGCCGCCCACGCCGCCGATGTCCAGATACGCCTGCCGGGTCAGCAGCCCGCTCTCCCGGTCCCGCTTCTCCCACAGCCTCGCCGCCGCGAAGGCGAGCAGCGGCAGCGCCCCACGCTCGCCTTCGACCTCGGCCAGCATCTGATCCACCAGCGCATCGTCCTCGAAGCGGTAGCCGCACTGCAGGGCCGGTTGGGTCAGCGCTCGCCGCAGCGCTGCTCCCACCGGCGCGGCGAGGGGCGTCAGCTCGAAGAACAGCGGCTTCAACGCCTGGTGGTCGTGGCACCGCAGCAGGAAGTCATCCCGCAGGCTCAGCAGCACGTGTACGTCGGCGTCAAGCACGAGCCGGTTGAGCAGGTCGGCGAAGCGCCGCTGCACCTCGACCCCGTTCTGCGTGAACAGCTCCTCGAGCTGGTCGACGATCAGCAGTGCGTGCTCACCGCCCCGCCGCCAGCCCGCGACCGTCGCAACCGCCACCTCCGGATCGTCGAACCGGAGCAACAGCTCCACCGCCCTGGCGTCGCCGGAGACCTCCGACGACAGGGCGCGGCACAGGGAGAGCTCGGGGTTGCTGCCCGGCGTGCAGATCACGCACCGCCATCCATTGCCGGCACGGGGGATCGCCCCGGCCCGCAGGAACGAGGTCTTCCCCGCACCCCGACGGCCCAACCAGCCCCAGCAGCCGCGCCGGGCCCTCGAGCTTGCGCCACATTTCCTCGACCTCGGCCTCCCGGCCGAAGAAGTACTCCGCATCCGCCTCGGTGAACGACGCGAGCCCCGGGTACGGGTGGAGATCCTCCGCGCCGACCACCCGCAGCGTCACCTCCTCCAAAGCCCGGGTCAGCGTGTGCGCGGTGCGATAGCGGGCCTCCCGGTCCTTCGCCAGCGCCTTCTTCACAACCGGCGCCCACGGCGAGCTCGGGAGCTTCGGCGGCTCGGACTTCAACCCTTCCCATAGGCTTTTCCGGCTGTCCCGGTCCTTGATCCCCTCAGGGCTCACCATCTCCGCCAGCACCACGCCGACCGAGTAGACATCCGCCCGCGCGTCCACTTCCTCCCCCCGCCCCTGCTCCGGCGACATGTACGCCGGCGTCCCCGACACCCTCCCGCTCCCCTCGGACTCCTGCCGCGCCAGCCCGAAGTCCATCACCACCACCCTCCCGGTGCGCGTGATCATGATGTTCTCCGGCTTGAGGTCACGGTGGACGAGCCCGGCACTGTGAATCGCCTCGAGCCCGGCCAGGAACTGCGAGGCGATGTCCTGGGCCTCCTTCAGCTCGAGCGGCCCCCGCTCTTTCAGCACCTCGAGCAGCGTCCGGCCGTCGATGAACTCCATCGACACCAGCTCGCGGCCGTCGATCTCCTCCAGGTCGTAGATCCGGCAAACGTTCGGCGACACCACCTCGCGAGCAGCCCGCACCTCCCGCCGCAGCGACTCCAGCCGCCACTCGCTCCCGATCACGTCGGGCCGCACCGCCTTGAGCGCCACCTCGACCCGCAGCTTGAGGTCCAGCGCCCGCCACACCTCGCCCATGCCGCCGGCGCCGACCCGCGACACGATCCGGTAGCGGCCGCCGAGCTCGGCTCCCGGAAAGAGCGCGCTCCCGCCCAGCGGAGCGCCGGCCGGCTCATCCCCGAGCTCGGTCAGCGTCCCGTCGGCACGCAGCTCGTGGCCGCCCGGGTTCCCCTCCTCCATGTCGCTGATCCTGAGAGGATTGTATCAGCGGCGACCGGGCCCGTCGCGACTGCTCACGACGACGGCCCAACTCGGCAGCAGCAGACCCTCATCGATTCGGTCACGGACGTCGTCGCCAGCAGCGAGGCTCAGTGGAGCACCGAACGGAGAGTAGCATGAATGTGCTACTCTGGCGGAGCCGCGAGGATTCTCGCGGAGGAACGGGAGTATCGGACATGGTGCGACAGACACGAATCCGGCGCGCTGGCGGCTCGCTCGCTGCAACCCTCCCCAAGGAGATGGTGGATCGGCTCCACCTCGAAGCCGGGGATGCCGTGTTCGTCGTGGAGACCGATCGTGGGCTCCTGCTGACGCCGTACGATCCTCGTTTCGACGAGGCCCTCATCCTCTACCGGCGCGGAGCGCAGAAGTACCGGAACGCGTTGCACGAGCTCGCGAAGTGACCTCCCCGATCTGGCTCGACCGGCTGATCGTCGAGGCCATCCACTTCGACCAGCTCCGCCTCCACGGCGGGCTGCCGGGCGTACGGGACGAAAACGCCCTCGAGTCTGCCCTCGTGCGGCCTCAGAACCGGCGTATCTATGACAGCGGTACCGACCTCGCCGCGCTCGCCGCCGCGTACGGGTACGGGATCGTCACCTCCCATCCGTTCGTCGACGGCAACAAGCGGGTCGGGTTCCTGGCCATGTACGTGTTCCTGGGGCTCAACGGCCTGGAGATCGAAGCCGAGGAGCCCGAGGTGGTCGACCTGATGGTCGCAATCGCCGACGGCCGGCGCTCCGAGATGGAGATCGCCGCCTGGCTCAGACGGCACATCTCGTAGACACCCCAGCGACACTCGACATGTTTCCCCGGTGCGCGGGGGACCTTTGACCTTCGTTCTTCAACCCGTGATTGCCGCGAGGCGGATCCAGCTCGCGAGGTCG
>CAVQXZ010000003.1:0-16428 GCA_963718055.1 uncultured Holophagae bacterium | reverse complement strand
CCGTGTCTCCTCCCCGAACGGGTCGTAGGCGTAGCTGTAGGTGGTCCCGCCATCCCCCCCCGAGGTCATGCTGCCGGCGGCGGTCTCGATCTTCTTCTGATGCCGTCGTAGAATCGGCGGGATCCGCCGGAGGAGACCTCGCATGAAGTGTCCGCGACATTGCAGCGACCTCAAGGTCAGCGCCGCACCCGCATCCCTGCTGCTGCTGGTGGCAACCCTGTGCGCTCCGGTCCCGGCCCTGGCCGCCGAGCAGACCGCCGGCCCGTCCACCGACGTCGTCTGCGGCTCGAAGCCGGGCGAGCGCCAGACCTGCGCCGCCGACACCAGCAAGGGCGTCACGCTGATCCGGTCGGTAGGACCGGGAGCCTGCGAGCTGGGCCGGACCTGGGGTTGGGACGCGGCCGGGATCTGGGTGTCGGAAGGCTGCGGCGGCGAGTTCGCGCTGGGCCGGAAGGAAAGCGCGACCTTCGGCACCTACACCCCCGGCGGCGGCTTCAAGCTGGCCGACACGGAGCACGGCGACCTCAACTTCCGCCTCTTCGCCTACGTCCGCTACCTCAACCAGATGCGCCTCGACGAGACCTCCACCGACTCGTTCGGCGTCACCAAGGACGTGCAGCAGCGGCAGGACTTCCAGCTCAACAAGGCGCAGGTCAACTTCTTCGGCTGGATCATGAGCCGGAAGCTGCGCTACCTGGCCTACGTGTGGTCATCGAACGTCAGCCAGGGCCAGGCCAGCCAGGTGGTGGTCGGCGGCAACCTGAACTACACGTTCAACGAGCACGCGACCGTGGGCGCCGGGATCAGCTCGCTGCCCGGCGCTCGCAGCACCGAGGGCAACTTTCCCTACTGGCTCGGCCTCGACGCCCGCCTGATCGGCGACGAGTTCTTCAGACCCTCCTACACCACCGGCATCTGGGCCAAGGGCGCGATCGTCGACGGGCTCGACTACAACGTCATGCTCGGCAACAACCTCAGCCAGTTCGGCATCGACGCGGGGCAGATCTCCAATGACCTGAGCACCGTGTCAGCCGCCCTGGTCTGGATGCCCACGACCGGCGAGTACGGCAGGACCGGCGGTTTCGGGGACTACGAGCACCACGACGAAGCGGCCACCCGCTTCGGGCTGCGCTATACCCGGAGCGACGAGGAACGCCAGAGCCAGCCGGGGACCGAGGCCTACGACAACGTCCAGCTTCGCCTGTCCGACGGCAACATCATCTTCGCGACTGATCTCTTCGGGCCGGGCATCCAGATCGACGAGGCCACCTACCGCATGACCTCGGTCGACTTCGGGCTCAAGTACCTCGGCTTCTCGGTCGAAGGCGAGTACTACTGGCGGACCCTCGACCACTTCGTCGGGCCAGGTACGGACGGGCTTTCGTTCAACGCCCTCCACGACCACGGCTTCCAGCTCCAGGCGTCAATGATGCTGTTGCCGGAGAGCCTGCAGCTGTACGCCGGCGGTTCCAAGATCTACGGTGAGTACGGTGACCCCTGGGACTTCCGCCTTGGCGCCAACTGGTTCCCCTGGAGCAACCAGGTCGTGCGCTGGAACTTCGAGTACCTCGAGCTCCGCCGCTCCCCGGTCGGCGCCCTGAGCCTGCCCTATCCGGTCGGCGGTGACGGGCCGGTCTTTCACACCAACTTCATGGTCTGGTTCTGACGAACAGTGCCGGGTTCTTCGATTCGATGATCCTCGGTGCTCGCCGTCCGTCCCCGGCGCTCGGGCCGGGGAGGGTCACGACATGAGGGCGACGATCAGCGGTCCCCAGGCGGTGAGCAGGATGTTGCCGATGGCATACGGCACCGTGTAGCCGAGCACCGGGAGCTTGCTGCCGGCTGCGTCCTGGATGGCGCGCAGGGCGGCGGTGCTGGTCCCAGCGCCAGAGCAGGCGCCGAGCAGGATCAGCGGGTTCATCCGCAGCACGTAGCGGCCAAACAGGACCGCGACCAGGTGCGGGGTGATCGCCACCGCGAGGCCCACGAAGACCAGGCTCAGCCCGGTGTGGCGCAGCCCGTCGATGAAGGTCGGGCCGGCGTCCAGGCCGACGACGCCGATGAAGGTGGCGAGGCCGACGGTGTCGAAGACCCACAGCGCGGGCTCGGGGATGCGGCCGAAGGTGGGACGCACCGACCGCAGCCAGCCGAACACGAGGCCCCCGACCAGCGCGCCGCCGCTCGAGGTCAGGGTCAGCGACAGCCCGCCGATGGTCACCGACAGCAGCCCGAACAGCCCGCCCAGCACGATGCCGATCCCCACGAAGATCATGTCGGTGGCGCTGGTCGGCCGCTCGGCGTAGCCGATGACTTCGGCCGCGCGTTCGACGTGCCGCTGCGGCCCCGCGATCCGGAGCAGGTCGCCGCGGTTGAGGGTGGTGCCGTGCGCGAACGGAATCTCCTGCCCGGCGCGCACCAGCTTCTGGAGGGCGACCCCGCGGCCGTGCAGCCTGCTCACCTCGCCGAGCGGGAGATCGGCGAGCGCCTTGTTGGTCAGGACCGCGTCGACGACCACGGTCGGAAGGTCGAGCAGCTCCTGGTCGTCGACCTCGGCGCCGATCACGCCCTCGGCATCGACGATCACCCCGCGCACCGCCATCACCGCGATCACGTCGCCGGCGTGGATGACGGTGTCGGTGGCGGCGTCGATCAGCTCGCGGCCGCGCCGCACCCGCTCGACGAAGACCCGCTCGCCGCCGAACTCGGCCTCGATCGCGGCGGCCGTCCGGCCGTCGAGCCGCGAGGCTTCGACCCGGAAGGCGCGCAGCACCCAGCGCTGATAGCCGGACACCACGCCAGGCTCGCCCTCGCTGGCGATGAGCGTCTCGGACTCGAGCGCGCGAGCTTCGGCGCGCAGGTCGGCCCGCAGCAGGCGCGGGGCGATGTTGGAGAGGAACCAGACGACGAAGATGGTGCCAACCAGGTAGGTGACGGCGTAGGCCATCGGGATGTTGTTGAGCTCCCGCTCCTTCTGCGCCGGTGGGATGTCGAGACGGTTGATCGCGTCGCCGGCGGTGCCGATGACTGTCGACTCGGTGAAGGCTCCGGCGAGCAGGCCGGCCGCGGTGCCGCGGTCGTAATCGAGGAGCTTCGCGGCGGTGAACGCCACCGCGAGCGAGGTCACGCACAGCACGACCGTGAGCGCGACCTGGGTCAGCGCGTTCTTCTTGAGGCCGCGGAAGAACTGCGGACCGACCTTGTAGCCGGTCGCGAACAGGAAGAGGTCAAAGAAGATGGTCTTCACGGTGGCCGGGACGTCGATGTCGAGCTGCCCGATGAGCACGCCAGCGAGCAGAGTCCCCACCACCGTGCCGAGCGTGAAGCTGCCGATCTTCAGGCGGCCGAGAAGGAAGCCCACGGCGAGAGTCAGGAACACGGCAAGCTCGGGATGGCTCCTGAGGGCGATAACGAAGAAGCTCATGCTCTCTCCCCCGCGCCGGCCGGCGCTGCTCTCGGGCGCAGGATAGCTCAGCCCGGGTCCGGCTCGGAGAGCAGCGGACCTCCTGACCCCCGGTAAGATTCCGAGTTGCTGTGGCAGCGCGCGCGAACTACCATCAGGGTTTGGGCCCCGATCGGAGGACAGCACAATGGACATCGTGAAGGAACGAGGAGCGGCTACCAAGGGACGCGCGGCCAAGGTCGTCGCCGGCGCGGACTTCGTCGAGGTCAAGGCCACCATCCCATCGCGGCATGTCACGGCGGCGCTCAAGCGCTACGGACTGGATCCCGGCAAGGCGGCCGATCGCTACATCTACTTCTTCGACTCGCCCGATCTCAGCCTGCTCGAGGCGGGGGTCATCGCGCGCGCCCGGCGCGTGGTGGGCGGCGCGCACGACAGCACGATCAAGTTCCGCCCGGTTGTCCCCGACCAGGTGCCAAAGCGCTGGCAGAAGTACAAGGGCTTCAAGATCGAGGCGGATGCCAGCGACCGCGGGGTCGTCACCTCCGCCTCGCTGACGATGCCGGTCGAGAAGGGGCAGATCAAGAAGGTGGCGGCGGGCGAGGAGCGGATCGGCAGCCTGTTCACTGAAGAGCAGGTCAACTTCCTGCTCAGCATGGCCCACCGCAAGCTCGACTACAGCAAGCTGGTCGTCCTCGGTCCGATCCAGGCCTTCCGCTGGAAGCTCGCGGAGCCGGCCCTGCCCTGGCCGCTGACGCTGGAGCTGTGGCGGCGTCCGGACGATCAGCAGATCATGGAGGTCTCGGTCAAGGCCCCGGCCGCGCAGGCCGCCGTCATCTACTTCGGCTTCATGGCCTTCCTCGCCGAGGTCGGCGCGGAGCGGGACGAGGACCAGCAGGCCAAGACGCGCTGGGCGCTCGACTTCTTCGCCGCAAAGGCGAAGAAGCCGGCGGCCAGAGCACGTGCCCGCGCCAAGACCCCGAAGGCCGGGCAACGGGTCAGGCGAAGCGGTCGACCAGCAGGCCGTGCCGCAAGCCGCGGTCGCTGACCGACAGGGCGTCGCGGCCGAGCTTCTCCATCACGGTCCGCACCACGCAGGCGCCGGCCAGGATGACGTCGGCGCGCTTGGGCTGCAACCCGACGATCTCCCGGCGTTCCGCGACGTCGCGCGACCGGTAGAGCTCGATCTGGCGGTCGACCTCGGCGCGAGACAGCACCGAGCCCTGCACCACCTCGGGGTCGTAGGTGGCGAGGCCGTGCATCACCGCCGACATGTTGGTGATCGCGCCGCCCATGCCGACGAGAGCCTCCGGGGAAGGCCGGCCGTCGAGGGTGCTGAACTCGGCGGCGATCGCCGCCAGCGCCGCCTCGAGCTGCGCCGGGCTGAGCACCCCGCCGAGCCCGTGCTGCGCGGTCAGGCGGACGGCGCCGACGTTGAGGCTGAACTGCTCGTCGACCGCGTCACCGTGCCCGAACGTAAACTGGGTGCTGCCGCCGCCGGTGTCGAAGATCGTGAGGCGTCCCCTGGCGAGGCCGAGGCCGGACTTCACGGCGAGGTAGGCCAGCCGCCCCTCCTCCTGACCGGGGATGACCTCGATGGCAACGCCGCAGCGGTCACGCACGCGGGCGATGAAGCGCTCGCTGTTCCCAGCAGTGCGCATCCCCATGGTGCCGACCGCGACCAGGGTCGACGCCTGGTGCCGCTTCGCCTCGTCGGCCATGCCGGCAATCGCCTCGACGGTGCGCTCGATCGCGGCGGGTGCGATGTCGCCGGTCTCCGCAATGCCCTCGCCGAGTCTGGTCACCTCGCCCCGGTCGACGATCGTGCGCCACGACCCGTCCGCGAGCCGTTCGGAGATGTTGAACTTGACCGAGTTGGTCCCGACGTCGATCACCGCGTAGACCGGCATCGCGCCCACCTCAGCCCTTCATCCCGACGACCGCCTTGAGCCCGCGCGGGTAGCTGATGTTGGGAAATCCGGACAGACCCATCTCGTGCACCGCCTCGACCACGCGGCCGGCGTCCTCGGACTCGATGGCCACCGTGCGCACCGGCGTGCCGTCGGCGACCACCTCGGTCATCTCCGACATGCAACCGTTGATCGTGTAGCGCAGCCGGCGCTTGTGCACCGCCACCGCCCGCACCCCGCGCCCCGGCACGCCGAGCTCCGCCACGAGCTCGTCGAGCGTGAAGGCGTCTCGACCGGACGGCGCGCTCACTCCCAATGCGGCGCAGACGGTGGCCACATCCGCCTGCCCGAGGGGGAAGCTCGCCTTCATCACGGGCCGCCACTGCTCGAGGCCGGCCTGATCGGTCTGCTCGAGGGTCTTGAGGTCCATCAGCTCGGCGCGGATCTTGACGTTGGCGTCGGTCACCGGCGAGAGCAGGTAGACCTCGTCGCTCTCCTGGATCTTCTCGGTCGCCAGCGCCGCGAACTTCGCGTCGGCCGCGCCGAATCCTGTTCCGAAGCTGCGCCACTCCCAGCGCGGAATGATCGTGCTCATGGTCGGCCTCCCGTGTGATCGCCGGCCGTCACCTTAACACGGCAGCAGGTCTCAGCAGATGACTCCCGACCGCGACGCCCTCACGCGCTCGGCGCGGCTCCGCCGGCTGGAGGCGCCTCGGCGAGGACGGACTGCACGACGCCGTCCAGCGAAAGCTTCCGGCTCAGCTCACCGATGAGGGCCTCGCCGCCGCCGGCACGAATGAAGTCGCGCACCGACGCGCGGGGGTTGGCAAAGCGAAGCTGGGTCCCGGCCTTCGCCAGCTCCTGCTGCAGCGACGCGAGCATCAATCCCGCGGTCACATCGACGGTCGGCGAGGTCGAGAGATCGAAGATCACGGCCCGAACCGGCTCCGGAGCGGAACCGAGATGGTGCCGGACCTCGTCGCGCACGTGGTTCGCGTTGAAGTAGAGGAGCGGGGCCTCGACCCGGAGGATCAGGACACCCGGGACCCGCTCGTTGTCGGGATGGCGCTCGCAGTCGGAGTAGCGCCTGGTGCCCGGAATCCGCCCGAGCACCGCCACGTGCGGCCGCGCCATGTCCCGCAGCAGCATCGCCAGCGACATGACCGCCGCCACGATCACGCCCTTCAGGATGCCGAGGAGCAGGACGCCGACGAGCGCCACCATCGCGACGGCGAACTCGGCCCGGCGCACCCGCCACAGCCGTCGCAGGTCGGCGACCTTGATCAGCCCCGCCACCGCCACCAGCACGATCGCGGCGAGGATGACGTTCGGGAGGTTGCGCAGCAGGCCAGTCAGGAAGAGCAGGCAGAGCGCGATCACGGCCGACGCGAAGATCAGCGCCAGCGGCGTCCTGGCGCCTGCCTTGTCGTTCACCGACGACTGGGACAGGCCGCCGGCGACCGGGTAGCCCTGCCCGAAGGAGGCGGCGAGGTTGGCCGCGCCCAGCGCGAGCAGCTCCTGGCGCGGATCGATCTCGTAGCCGTTCTTCTGCGCCAGGGCCCTGGCAGCGGAGATGCCCTCGATGTACGCCAGGAGGAAGCAGGCGAAAGCGAGCGGGATGACGCCGTCGACGTCACGGACGCGAAGCTCCGGCAGGTCGAGCGCCGGCAGGCCGGAGGGGATGAGGCCGACCGTCTTGAAGCCGAGCTCGGCCAGCGGCGTCACCGAGAGGAGCACGATCGACAGCGCCACCACGACCAGCGCGACCGGCCGTCCCGGGAAGAATCGCTCACCGGCGACGAGGAAAGCGATCGCGGCCAGGCCGAAGCCGAGCACGGCTAAGTTGGTCTGGCCGAGCTGGCGCACGAGGACCGCCGCGCGCTCGAAGAAGCTCTCTCCCCCGCCGGGCACCCCGAGCAGCTTGGGCAGCTGGGTCGTGGCGATCGTGATCGCCGCGCCGGCCTTGAACCCGAGCAGCACGGTCTCGCTGATGAAGTTGACCAGCGAGCTGAGGCTGAACAGCCAGGCCAGCACGCAGATCGCGGCGAAGACGAGGGCGGTCAGGGCGGAAATCTGGACCCACCTCGCCGGATCGCCTCCGGCCATGCCCGCGACCGTGGTGCCGACCAGCATCGAGATCGCCGAGGTCGGCCCGATGGCAAGCTGGCGCGACGAGCCGAAGAGCGCGTACAGCAGGCCGCCGAAGAGATAGCAGTAGATGCCGTGCTGCGGCGGCAACCCGGCGAGCGTCGCGTAGGCCAGGGAAACCGGAATCGCGTAGGCGGCCAGCGTCGCACCCGCCACGGCGTCGGCCGGGAGCCAGCGCGCCCGGTAGGAGCGGAGCCACTGCGCGGGAGGGAAGACCGAGCGCCAGAAGCTCCCCCGCTCTCGCGCCGGCTCATGGACCGTGTCGGTGTCAGTGGCGGTGGTAGCGCCCTGGTTCATTGCCCTATTCTCCACGATTCGCGTCGAACGACGATCGGAAATACTACTGACCACCGGCGAACGAGCCGTGCTCTACAATTGACACCCATGAAATACCTCATTCACGAGATCCGTCACAATCCGATGCTCTGGCTGCTCCTCTTCGTGCCGGTGGTGTTCCTGGCCGAGGCGTTCAAGCCCGGAGCCCCGACGCTGCTGTTCGTGCTGTCGGTTCTGGCCATCGTGCCGCTCGCGGCGCTGCTGAGCCACGCCACCGAGTCCGTGGCGGCCAAGACCGGCGACGCGGTCGGCGGGTTGCTCAACGCAACGCTGGGGAACCTGACCGAGCTGGTCATCGCGCTCACCGCCCTGCGCGCCGGGCAGTACATGCTGGTGAAGGCCTCCATTGCCGGCGCGATCGTCACCAACGTCCTGTTCATGCTGGGCGCTTCCTTCCTGCTCGGCGGGCTCAAGCACCACACCCAGGAGTTCAACAAGGCCGGCGCCCGCTTCCAGGCGGGCCTGCTCTTCCTGGCCACGGTCGCGCTCCTGGTTCCCTCCGCGACGACCAAGGTCGACTCCCCGGCGGCGGCTGAGTTCGCGCAGCAGTTGAGCCTCGGTCTGGCGGTGCTGCTCATCGTCGCCTACGGCCTCGGCATGGTGTTCTCGCTCAAGACGCACCGCGAGCTCTTCGCCAGCGCCGAGTCCGGTGAGGCCGGCGAGGCGCCATGGCCTATGGGAGTGGCCCTGGCCACGCTCGCCGGAGTCACCGTGCTGGTGGCGCTGGTCAGCGAGGTCTTCGTCGAGTCGGTGCAGGAGGCGGCGAAGACCTTCGGGATGAGCCCCGCCTTCGTGGGCTTCATCATCGTGGCGCTGGTCGGCGGTGCCGCGGAGATGGCATCGGCGTTCTCCGGCGCGCGCAAGAACCGGCTCGACCTGAGCGTGGGGATCGCGCTCGGGAGCGCGTCCCAGATCGCGCTCTTCGTCGCCCCCGTGCTGGTGCTGCTCAGCTACGTCATCGGCCCCTCGCCGATGAGCCTCGATTTCTGGCCGGGCGCGGTGGTGATGATGCTGGTCGCGACGCTGACCGCGGCGATGGTGACCACGAGCGGGCGCTCGACGTGGTTCGTCGGGGTGCTGACGCTGATGGTCTACCTGACCTTCGCGATGTCGCTCTACCTGCTGCCGCCGGGGCTGCGCTGAGATGGCAGCCCAACCGGGCACAGCCAGCGAACGTGCGGTCACTCCGGTGGGTCGGGAGCCCGCCAGGCCCCCGAAGCGCGTGCTGGAGCCGATCGAACGCACCTCCGAGGTCCTGTTCGGGCTGATCATGGTCCTCACCTTCACCGGTTCGCTCAGCGTCGCCCAGGCCGGCCGCGACGACGTGCGAGCGATGCTCATCGGCGCCCTCGGCTGCAACCTGGCGTGGGGAATCATCGACGCGGTCTTCTACCTGATGGGCTGCCTCGCAGAGAAGCAACGCGGCCTCGCAACCCTCCGCGCGGTGCGCGGCGCTCGCGATCCGGATCAGGCGCAGAGCCTGCTCGCCGATGCGCTGCCGCCGGTGGTCGCGTCCGTCGTCCAACCGGCGGAGCTTGATGCGATGCGCCTCCGCCTGACCCACCTCCCTGAGCCGCCCGAGCACGCTAGCTTGGGCACGGGCGACTGGCTGGGCGCGCTCGGCGTCTTCCTGCTGGTCTTCCTGGTGACCTTCCCGGTGGCGATCCCGTTCATGATCATGCCGCACGCCGTGTCGGCCCTGCGCGTCTCCAACGCCATCGCCATCGCGATGCTGTTCATGATGGGCTACGCCTCCGGACGCCGCGCCGGGCACCGGCGGCCCTGGCTGATGGGGGTCTCCATGGTCGTCCTCGGAGCCGTCCTGGTGGCTCTCACCATCGTGCTCGGAGGATGATGAACGCACGGCGCCTGCTCACTTGGTTGGTGATTCCTGTCGTTCTCGCCGGCGGCGACGTGCTGGGCCAGTCGCTGCCAGATCCAGCAATTGCCACGGCTGCGGGCTCCACACCCGCCGTGAGTGCGGAGGCCGGCGAGAACGCGTGGTCGTTCTCCGCCTACGCCTACGCCTACCTCGTGCCCGACGACAGCGATTACCTGCAACCCACCCTCACCGCCGACCGCGGCTGGCTCCACCTCGAGGCGCGCTACAACTACGAGGATTTCAACACCGGATCGCTGTGGTTCGGTTACAACCTGAGCGCCGGCGATGAGCTCGCGGTCGAGTTCACGCCGATGATCGCCGCCGTCGCCGGCGACACCGATGGCGTCGCGCCCGGCTACCGGCTCTCGCTGAGCTACTGGAAGCTCGAGCTCTCGACCGAGGGCGAGTACGTGTTCGACGCCGCCGACTCCGCCGACGACTTCTTCTACAGCTGGTCGGAGCTGAGCATCTGGCCGCTGGACTGGCTCGGCGTGGGCGTGGTGGTCCAGCGCACCAGGCTCCGGGATTCGGACTCCTGGGCGGAGCCCGGCATCCTGATGGGCGTGGCGTACAAGCAGGCGAGCCTCACCGCCTACGTCTTCGACTCGGACGAGAGCAACCCCACGGTGGTGGTGGGGGCCGGCCTGAGCTTCTGAGATGACCGGCGACGCCGCATCGCCGCCGATGGGTCCACGACTCCGAAAAGCACTCATTGACAAGGTACTGAGAGAATCTATCCTCGAAACAACCCGGAGGGGGTTCTCGCCCAAGAATTCAGCTGGGCATATGCCGATCTCGATCGGCGCCCGCTGCCAAGGAGGTGGCACCATGAAGCGCTTCACGCTCGCAGCGATCCTACTGGTTGTCGCTGGACTCGCCTTGATTGGGGCCGCATCCGCCCAGCAGGCGGCGTCGCCCTCGCAGTACGTCTTTCCGGCCAAGGGGCAGGCGCCCGGGCAGCAGCAGCAGGACGAGGCGGCTTGCTCGAGCTGGGCGACCCAGCAGACCGGCTTCGATCCGGCCAAACCGCCGGCGCCGCCCCCACCGGCCCCGACACCGGCGCCGCAGAAAGGCGCGGGTCTGCGCGGCGCCGCGCGGGGCGCGGCCGCCGGCTACATCGTCGGCGACATCGCCAACGACGAGGGGGGCGAAGGCGCGGCGATCGGCGCCGTGGTCGGCGGCGCACGGGCAGCCAACAAGCAGAAGCAGGCGCAGGGGGCCGCCCAGCAGCAGCAGGCGGCGCAGCAGCAGCAACACCAGCAGCAGGTGCTCGAGCTCCAGGGCGAGTACCTCAAGGCGCGGGCCGCCTGCCTCGAGGCCAAGGGCTACACGGTGAAGTGACGGGAGGAATATGATGACCACGCGCTCGTGCCTCGCCGCGTCGATCCTGCTCCTCGCACCGCTCACCGCCGCGGGCCAGACCCTCGACTGGCCCGCCTCGATCGTCTGCTCACTCAGCGACCCGACGATCTGCACGCCGGAGGGCTGCCACCAGGCGACGCTCGAGACTCTCGATGTGCCCCGCATGATTCGACTCGACCTCGAGCACGGCGTGATGCACGCCGTGACGCCGGAGCACACCGGCCGCCGGTCGAGCTTCGAGGTCGTCGACCGCGGCGAGACCAAGCTCGTGCTGCGGGGCTACGAGAACGGACGGGCATTCTCGGTCGTGATCGACGAGCCCGGCACGCTGGCGATCAGCGCCGCGGTGGAAGGAACGACCTTCTCGGTGTTCGGCCGTTGCACCGACCTGAAGCTCATTATCGACGCCGGGAAGTGAATCGGCGGGCGAGCAGCCGCCGATCGACCCGAGGGTCTGACAGTGTCCGATAGCGCGACCGCACACAACCGGCAGGTTGAGTCGAGGCGTGTTTCGCCTTTTGCGTCGTCTGATGTCTAGGCTTTTCGGGTATGGACGAGAGGTACCAGCATGGACGAGTTCGACAAGAATCGGCTGAAGAAGATCGCGATGTTCCTGCTGTCCCTGCTGGTGGCGGCAGGGATCACCTTCCTCATGAAGGAACCTGGGTTCACCGACTCCCAGGTGTATGTTCTCTTCCTCCTGTTCTTCGCCATCGGCTTGTGGCTGACAGAGGCGATTCCAGCATTTGCCGTCAGCCTCTTCATCATTGCGTTTCTGGTGTTCTCTTTGGGGAACGAATACTTCAACTCAGAACCTGAAAAAATCGACCGGTATGTCCAGACTTTCTCGAGCAGCGTGATATGGCTCATGCTCGGCGGATTCTTTCTGGCCGCGGCCATGACCAAGACTGAGCTGGATCGGGCTCTCTTCCGGTTCACATTGAAGATCTCCGGAAGAAATCCGAGAAACTTGCTCATCGGCTTGATGTTGACCACCATGGTCGCCTCGATGCTCATGTCCAACACCGCGACGACCGCCATGGTAATTGCCGCCATCATGCCCCTTCTGATGTCGCTCGGTAAAGGTTCAGGGGTTGCAAAGGCCCTGCTGCTGGGCATACCGATCGCGGCCGCCACGGGCGGCATGGGCACGATCATCGGAACGCCTCCAAACGCCATTGCCGTAGGTGCGTTGGAGAACGCGGGTATCACCATCGCTTTCATCGACTGGATGAAGTACGGCCTCCCCATTGCATGTGTCCTGACCGCAATCAGTTGCCTTATTCTGATCAGGGTATTCATCAAGGACAGGGCCCCCATCTCCCTCGCGTTCCTTGGCACCCAGACGGGCAACACGTCACGCGAGTTTGTCCGACAGCGCCGGATTGTCGTCGGCGTCATCATCGTCACCGTAGGATTGTGGTTGACCACCTCCTTGCATGGGGTGACCGTCGCCGCGGTGTGCGCGGTTCCCCTCGTCTTCCTCACGCTGACACGCGTTCTTGAAGGCAAGGACATTCAGGGCCTGCCGTGGGACACACTGCTGCTCGTTGCGGGTGGTCTTTCGCTCGGATTGGCACTCGAGAATACCGGTCTATTGAGTCACTATGCTCACAAGCTGATCACCATGGAAATCAACAGCGTTATCCTGCTGTTTATCCTCGCCTTTATGACCATGCTCGTCTCGAATATCATGAGCAATACCGCAGCGAGTACCGTGATGATTCCCCTCGGCATGGCAATCCTGCCCGGGTTCAAGACAGAGGTTGCGCTCATCATCGCACTGTCGGCATCTTCGGCCATGTTTCTGCCGGTATCCTCACCTCCGAACGCGATCGCTTTCAGCACGGGACTCCTCGAACAGAGGGACTTCAGGATCGGGGGCATCATCGTTGGCCTGCTCGGGCCCCTCTTGGCGATACTCTGGGTCCTTTTCATCACGTGAGTCGTCGATGGATGCGCAGGCTCGTCCTCGTGACGCGACCCGGTGGCTGCCGGCCGGTCCTTGAAGGCTCCGGGCACGCGTTGACAGCGCTCCCAGAGGCTCTATCCTCGTGGCAAGTTCCAGCGGGAAGGAACCTCTCGTCCCATCGAGCTGCAGGGAGGTCGGTCATGAGTGCCAACAAGAACCTCTGGTCGACGTCCGGGGTCGGTGCGGTCCTCGTCGTGGCGATGCTCGTCGGCCTCACGGCCTGCGGAGCGCGGGAGGAGGCCGTGCGGCCGGACTCAACGACCGCTGTGCAACAGATCTCGGAGCCCACCGAGGTGCCGTCGCCGCTGCCGGCCGGATTTGCGCCCCTGGCCGAGCCGTTCACCGGCGACCTCGAAGGCATGATCGAACGGCGCGTGATCCGCGTCCTGACCGTGCAGAACCCAATCCTCTACTTCGTCGATCAGGGCCGCGAGGTCGGGATCACGTACGAGACGATCAAGGCCTTCGAAGCGCAGCTCAACAAGCGGCTCGGCAACAAGGTCGTCACCGTCCACGTCATCGCGATCCCGGTGGCGCGCGACGAGCTCATCCCACGCCTGCTCGCCGGCCAGGGTGACATCGCCGCCGCCCAGCTCACCGTCACGCCCGAGCGCCAGCAGCAGGTGGACTTCTCGGATCCCTTCCTGAGCGGCGTGCGGGAGGTGCTGGTCACGGGTCCCGCAGCCCTCCCGGTGGCGAGCCTCGAGGACCTGTCGGGCAAGGAGGTCTACGTCCGCCTGTCGAGCAGCTACGCCGAGCACCTGAAGAAGCTCAATGCCCACTTCGAGGCTGCAGGCAAGCCGCCCGTCACCATCCTCCCGGCCGAGGAGGTGCTCGAGGATGGCGACATCCTGGAGATGGTGAACGCGGGCCTGGTGCCGGCGACGGTGACGGACGAGTTCATGGCCGATCTCTACCGGCAGGTCTTCCCCGGCCTGACAAAGCGCTCGGACATCGCGAGTCAGCCGGTTGCGTTCGCGTGGGCCTTTCGCAAGAACAGCCCGAAGCTCGCCGCCGAGATCAACGCCTTCGTCAAGACCCACCAGCAGGGCACCCTCGCCGGCAACGTGCTCCTCGACAAGTACCTGAAGACCACCAAGTGGGTGAGGAACGCGCGCAGCGACGAGGACCGCCAGCGCTTCCTGACGATGCTCGAGCTGTTCAAGAAGTACGGCGACCAGTACGGGCTCGACTACCTGCTGATCGCTGCGCAGGCCTACCAGGAGTCGGGGCTCGACCAGTCGAAGCGCAGCCACATGGGCGCGGTCGGCGTGATGCAGATCCTGCCCACGACCGCGAGCGACAAGGCGGTCGGGATCCCCGACATCGAGAAGCTCGAGAGCAACATCCACGCCGGGGTCAAGTACAACCGGTGGATGATCGACACCTACTACAACGAGCCCGGCGTCACCCCCCTCAACCGCGGCCTGTTCGCGTTCGCGTCCTACAACGCGGGTCCGGCCAAGGTCGCAAGCCTGCGCAGAGAGGCGGCCGCCCAGGGCCTCGATCCCGACAAGTGGTTCAACAACGTGGAGCTGATCGCGGCCAAGCGCATCGGCCGCGAGACGGTCACCTATGTCGCCAACATCTACAAGTACTACCTCGCCTACCAGATGATGGTGCAGCAGCGCGAGGCCCGCGAGCAGGCGAAGACCGGGGCCGGCACCGCCAGCCGGCCCGCGGACGGCGGGTGAGCGCGTGGCCCGGCGGCACGGCTACGTCGTGGACCGAGAGGCCTCTCGAAGCGCGATCGCACGAGCCCTGGCCGTGCTGGTCACGCTCGGCGCGCTCGCAGCCTCCTCCGCGCCGGCCCGTGCGGAGAAGCCCGAGCTCACCCTGCTTGCCGGCGTGCGGGTCGGCGGTCAGTTCGAGGACGTCGACACCGGTGACGACCGGCCAGCCGACGAGAGCCCCTTGTTTGGTCTCATCCTGGGTTTCCCTCAGGGCAAAGACCGCACCCTCGAGGTGGTGTGGACCCACCAGGAGGTCGTCGTCCCTACCGCCGGCGGTAACGGCGCCGAGGTCGGGCTCCGGCTGGACACGGTGGGCGTCGGCGGAACCTATGAGTGGGGACAGCACGCGGTCCGGCCCTTCGTGTCGGCCACCGCCGGGCTCACGCTGCTCAGCCCGGACGACAGCGACTACGACATCGACCTGCTCATCGCGGCCAGCCTGGGCGGCGGGGTCAAGGTGCCGTTTTCGGCGACGGCCGGGCTTCGATTCGAAGGACGGGGCGTGGCGATGCTGTCGTTGGACGGCTCCGCCGGGGTCTGCGGACCGAGTGGCTGCGCGATCGCCTTCGCGGGCTCGGGGATCGGCCAGTTCGAGCTGCTGGCCGGATTCTGGTTCTCCTTCTGATCCAGTCCCAGTGAAGCGGAGACTGAGCGCCGCGGTCAACGCTCCGGTCTGGGGCCTCCCCGTCCGCCGTCTCGGGATTCCATCCGCCGTGGAAGACGCGGTTGCGTACGTGGAAAGCGGACGGTAGCCGGCACGGCGTCCCGCTACTCGAGCGAAACCGACTCGAGCCAGCCGGATTCGAGGAGGTACCGGAACAGGTGCTCGATCGGCGGAGCGAAACGCAGGCTCTCCGCCGTCACAAGACCTTCCCTCGGGAACTCGACGTAGCCAAACCGGCGGGCAGGCTAGCAAGCGCTCTCTCATCGCTTCGGCGGGCATCGGATGAACGTACATCCGGACGTTCTGCGCGAGGAGTCTCCCGAGGGCCCGAGCAGGCCGCCCTCCAGCTCCCCGTAGTTCGCAGCCTGCATCAAGGAGACGAGCGTCGACGCGCTGGTGGCGAACCGCAGCGGCTGCGTGGTGTACCGCCGGAGGTAGCCGGAGAGCTGATAGTTGCGCGAGTAGCGACTGACGAGGACCGGCCGGCCCAGTGCGGACAACGCCGTGAGCCTTTCCCGTACATGCGTCGCTGAAGGTCATGTCGTAGGCCGAGATCGTCTTCGCACGGTCCCCGACGCTCCGCCGACCTGAAGGGGTCAGCGGGCCACTCCTGCCCCGCACCGATCTCCGCGAAGGTGCCGAAGACTTCGGCTCCGAGGTTGATCTGGAGGGCCTCGTGATGGGTGTCGACCTGGGGGGCTCCCCACGATCGTCTCCGGATTCCGTCCGTCCCTGTATCATGCCACGCCCAGCGATCGCTTCTCTTCGACTCCTCGGACTCCGCCCATGTTACTGCGGCAGGGGGTCGCCTCGTGGTGTGGTGCTTGGAACATGGAACAGCGCGATGGCCCATGAATGCTCCATCGCCCTTGCTGACCGCCCTGGTTGCTGCTCGATCAAGACTGCCATCGGGCACAGCCCCAGCCGCTGTTCGACAGCGCATCGGGCCGTCGACAATGGCGTCGCACAGCTGCTTGTCCGGTCCAGACCCAACCTCTCGGGTGAAGCGGCGAGGCGACGA
>CAVQXZ010000002.1:0-7465 GCA_963718055.1 uncultured Holophagae bacterium | reverse complement strand
CCACCGCGGGCTTGCGCGACCGAGCTCTCCATCGATCCGGGGCGGCCGGTCCGGTCCGCCGCCCGCAGTGCTCTCAGTCGCACACCCTGGAGAACACGGCGAGCATCTCGCGCACAATCTGGCGGCAGCAGCTCATCGTAAGCCGTCGCCTCCAAGCCGGTTCCATCGGAGGAGCCCGGATCGTCGTACGGCAGGGAGATCCGCTCGGCGGCGCCGATCACGATCGGGCAGGCGGTGTCGGCAGCCGAGCAGGTCATGACCGCGCAGAAGCCCCGAGCCGGGTTCGAAGCGTGGTCATAGACCTTCGAGAAGCACTCGATTGGCGTCCCGCCTTCGGCGAAGCGCACCCGGTAGAACGGGTTGTCCCCCCAGTCCGGGTCGGCGATCCGGAAGCCGGCGCGCCTCATCGCGGCAACAGCTCGCGGGTTGAAGGCAGTGGCCTCGGTTCCTCCGGAGTAGGTCTCGACGCCGGGCACGCCGAAGTGGGCGGCAGCGGCCTGCGCCCACACCTGTGCGAGCTGGCTGCGCCGGGAGTTGTGAGTGCAGATGAAGCTGAGCATCGATGGCTGGCCGGCGGCGACCCGCTCCGCAACGAACTCGGTCAGCCGTGCGAGCGCCCCCTGCCGATCGGCCGGAATGCGGTCGATCTCGGAGGCCACGACGGAGAGGTACCTCTCGAGCTCCGGGTACAGCTCCACGGCTCGGCTGCTCACAGCGACCTCCATGGTGGATCGCAACGGATCGACAATTGAAGCGTCCTCCCGGTGGGCAGCATGCGGTCAAGCCGCCCCGGAGTCCCGGTCGTCCTCTGCGTGGCCCCAGTACCGCCGCCTCAGGTACAGCGCCACGTTGACCAGGCCGATGAGCACCGGCACCTCGACCAGCGGCCCGATCACCGCCGCGAACGCCGCCCGTGGTCGATGCCGAAGGTGGCGATGGCGACCGCGATGGCCAGCTCGAAGTTGTTCGAGGCGGCGGTGAAGGTCAGGGTCGCCGAGCGGCTGTAGTCGGCGCCGACCTTCTTCGACATGAAGAACGACACCAGGAACATGAGCACGAAGTAGATCAGCAGCGGGATCGCGATACGCACCACGTCGAGCGGCAGCTGGACGATGTACTCGCCCTTGAGCGAGAACATGACCAGGATGGTGAACAGCAGGGCGATCAGGGTGATGGGGCTGATCTTGGGGATGAACGTGGTGTGGTACCACTGCTTGTCCTTGAGCGCGATCAGGGTGAAGCGGGTGATCACGCCGGCCAGGAACGGGATGCCGAGGTAGATGAACACGCTCTTCGGCGATCTGGCCGATGGTGACGTGGACCGCGGCGCCCGACAGCCCGAACAGCGGCGGCAGCACGGTGATGAACACCCAGGCGTAGACCGAGAAGAAGAGCACCTGGAAGATCGAGTTGAAGGCGACCAGTCCGGCGCAGTACTCGGTGTCGCCGCACGCCAGCTCGTTCCAGACGATCACCATGGCGATGCACCGCGCGAGGCCGATCATGATCAGCCCGACCATGTACTCGGGCTTGTCGGCGAGGAACGCGATCGCGAGCAGGAACATCAGGATCGGGCCGACCACCCAGTTCTGGACCAGGGACAGCGCCGAGCACCTTCCAGTCGCGGAACACCCGCCCCATCTCCTCGTAGCGCACCTTGGCGAGCGGCGGGTACATCATCAGGATGAGCCCGATGGCGATCGGGATGTTGGTCGTGCCGACCGAGAAGCGGTTCCAGAAGCCGGCGATCCCCGGCCGCAGGTAACCCCAGCCGACGCCGACGACCATGGCGAGGAAGATCCACAGCGTCAGGTAGCGGTCGAGGAGCGACAGCTTCGGGCAACTCCGTCGTGCGCAGTCATCGATCCTCCCTCGCTCGGTGCCGCATCAGGCGGACGCCGCGCCGGCGGCGAGCGCCTTCGCCCGAGCCGCCTCGAGCCCGAGCCGGCACAGATCCTCCACCGGCATCCGGCGCAGCTCGTCGACCACTACCGCATCGCGCGCCGAGCTGCGGATCGTCGCCGGGCAGCGGCGACCGCGGTCTCGACCCAGCGACCTGGCCTCGAGCTCGTCGGACAGGCCGACGTAGACCCAGCGGCCCTGCTTGCGCTCCGTGACGATGCCGCAGCGCTTGAGCTCCCTCAGGTGCAACGACACCGTCGAGGGCGCCAGCCCGAGCACCGCCGTGATCTGGCACACGCACAGCTCGCCGGAGCGCAGCATGGCCACCGCTCGCAGCCGGGCCGGATGGCCGAGGGCGCGGGCGACGGCAACGGCAGAGTCGAGGCGCGAGGACTTCATTTCGTCTTGTCGCGAATTGTAAATTTGGTCTCTCTGGGTGTCAACAGGCCGGGGCCGGCCGGCGTGTGCGCGTCCGGGCCGACGACCACGGTCACTCCCCCGTCGCGGGCGGCGTCGAGGAGCCGCTCGGCGGCGTCGAGTTCCAGCCAGTCATGCAGCCGGCTCTTGTTTCATCCTCCCCACCTGAGGCCGATTCCCACCGAGCGCCCGGCCGCCGGCACGGCCAGCTCGTCGGCGGTCGGCAAATAGGTCTCGTCCAGCAGGTTGTTGCCGAAGACCATGACTGCCAGGCCATTCGACAGGGTGTAGCTCAGCGACGCCGAGACGATGTCCGCGCCGTCAATGCTCACCTCGCCCGGCCCTGGGTCGTTCTTGTCGAATCGGTGCTGCCAGCGCAGCGCAGCTCCCCAGGCGTCACGGGCGTAGGTTCCGCCGAGGGTGAAGCGGTCGGAAGGGGCTTCGGCGAGCGGGCTGCCGTCATCGGCCTCGCTCTCGGTAGTCTGACCCGCCAGCTCCAGCCTGAGATGCTCCGTGGCCTGGTAGAAGCCCTCGACCTCGATGCCCTCGATGGTGCCGGAGGTCAAGTTGACGAAGGTCTGGACGTCGGGCTCGAGGTCGACCCGCTCGATGTAGTCGTCGATCGCCGTGCGGTAGAGGTAGGCGGCCACGAACAGCCGGCTGCCGAAGAAGCGCACGCCGGCGTCGGTGGTCAGCGAGCGCTCGGGTTCGAGGTCCTCGTTGGCGACGATCTCGCCGCGGCCGGTCGAGCCGCTGAAGTAGCGCTCGGAGAGGCCCGGGAACCGGTAGCCCGTGCCGACGTTGGCCACCAGCTCGAACCCGCTGCCCGCCGGCACCGAGAGACCGATGAATCCGGTCGCCGCGGTGTCATCGGTGGTCGCGGCGCCGGTGTTGGCCTGCCCGATCCAGGTCAGCCGCCCCCCCATCTCGGCCGCGACCGTGCCGAAGTTCCGGCGCAGCGAGCCGTACGCGGCCAGGTCGGTCTCACAGCCATCGAGCGTGGTCACCGTCTCTGTCGTCCTGGTGGCGAGGTCGGTGATCGACTCGGTGGCCTGCACCCCCTGGCGGCCGAAGTAATCGAGGCCGACCCGCGCCGCGAACGAGGCCGGCAGCGTGAGCTCGCGCTGCAGGTTGAAGCCGAAGTCGATGGCCTGGTTCTCGACCAGGCTGCGCTGGCTGGACCGCAGGTTCTCGGTGTCGAGGGTGTTGGGGTGGGCATAGAGGTCGAGATGCCAGACGCCGGGCCGTCGGATGGCCACCCGGCCCACCAGGTGCCGCTCCTCGGGATAGGTGGTGATGCGCGACGGGTAGCGCGTGTTCGGCTTACCGATGTCGTTGCCCAGCGACGGCGCGAGCAGCAGATCGACCTCGAGGCCCGAGGACAGGGTCCAGAGCTTGTCCACAGTGCCGGAGTACTGCTCGAACTGGCTGGGGAGGTAGAGGCCGTCCGGCGTCTCCGTCGGGTTCGAGGCACGGCGGGCCAGGCCCACCGACCAGCCCGCGAGGTCGAGGCCCACGAGCTGGTAGTTGGCGTCGCCCTGGCTCTCCCAGCCGAGCTCGGCGACGGTACTCTCAAAGGGCCGGGGGACGGCCTCCAACACGCCGCCGAGAGCGCCGGAGCCGTAGTAGGACGAGTAGGGCCCGCGGACGACGTTCACCGTGCCGAGGAGGAGCGGATCGATGAAGGAAGCGGTGGCGCCGGCCCGCCGCTCGGCGACGATCCGGGTGCCGGCAACCAATGTCATTACCCGCTGGCCGCCGGTCCCCCGGATCGAGTAGGCCTGGAAGAGCCCGCCCTGCCCATTCTCGGCCACGCCCGGCATGCCCTCGACGAGCTCGACCACGCTCGGCGCCGGCGCCGGCCGGTCATGCATGGTGATGGAGCTCGTGGCGACCGAGATCGGCTGGATGCCGGCGCTGCCCTCGCGGCTGGCGGTGACGACGATCTCGCCGTATGACGCCTGCTTCGCGAGCAGGACCAGGAACGCCCCGCCCTCGGCGCAGCACTCCGCCTCGAGGGTCTGGAATCGGGGGTGGACCACCCGCACCGTGACCGGTGGAGCGAGCTCGTCGAAGTGGAAGGCGCCGTGGGCGTCGGTGATGCGAAAGGCGCTGCCGTCGGCGAGCTCGACGCGGGCGCCCTCCACGGGCAGGTTTGCGGAGGTGACCACCGTGCCTTCGACGGCGGCCGACACCGGGAGCGCGATGACCGCTCCCGAGAAGAAGAGGATCGCACGGAGGAGCTTCTTCATGGTCACTCCTTGTCAACGCGGCTGACATCGCCCGCAGCGCGAATGGCCTGAAGCGACGTCATCCGCCGTCCTGCGAGGGCGCGATCGGCACACGCCCACGCGCCGCGGCGGATGGTGTGGTGTCCGGTCGTGGTAGCTCGGCCCGCCGCGCCGGATCACTCGTTGCGACGGCAGAGCAGGAGCAGGAGGAGAGCTGCGCGCACCGGCGCGTCCCCGGACAGACAGGCGCGGCCCACGGGCGTCGCCGACACGCATGCCTGCGCTCGGTCGATCGCCCACTCCAGCCCGCGCCGCTCGGGTGGGGCGAGGAAGGCCCACAGGGGGAGGCAAGCGTCCGCGCTCGCCCTCAGGCTGCGCGTCGTCCAGCCGGCGGTGCGGACGCTGAGCTGCCGCCCGGCTCTGTCCCCCTCGACCCAGAGCACCACGCCTGGGACTTCCGGCCTCGCTGACTCGCCCGGCCCGCCGGCCGGAGCCGGAGGTGGCGCCCAACACCCGAGGTAGACGACGGATCGCAGGGTCATCGGGAGCACGTAGCCCGACTCCCGGCGCTCGTCGCCGAAGCGCAGCATCAGCCGCACATCGTCCGATGGGAGCGGCGGCACGATGAAATGGAAGGCCGCAACCTCGATGTCGAGGTGCGGGGTGATCCTGACCGGCCAGTGTCGCCCGCCGTCGAACGACAGGAAGGCCTCCCACTCGTGGAAGCCCGCGGCCGCCAGATCGCGCAGCGGGCGCCATGCCACGGTCGCCTCGCGCCCCCCCACCAGCACATCGCCGATCACCGGCCGGATCAGCTCGACGGGCAGTTCGTGCGCGGGCCGGACGTTGATCTCGGGACCGGCCGAGGCGACCCCCGGCAACGCGAGGACCGCTGCCGCCAGTAGGAGCACCGGACACGCGCCCCGGCGACCCCGCGAGACGTCATGCAACGTTAACATCGCCACGCAGAACGATACCACGCCGCGCCGCGCACGCGATGCCGCCGGATCCTCCTCCGCTCGATGGGGCCTGCACCTCGGGTCGTGCCCGCAGCGCGTTGTGATGGCGGCGAGGCCCGGGCAGCGGGAGCTCCCGGGGCGTCAGCCCTGGCTCGGAGCAGGCGGCTCACGGCAGGGCGCCGCCACGCGCCAGTCGGCGATGACCTCGTCGGCCGTCTTCACCTGGGCCGCCGCGTCGCTCGCGTACCACGCCTTGAAGTACTCGAGCCCCTGGGCATGCGCCTCGTCGGTGAACGCCTGCATCGCGTCGGTGATCCACACCAGCTCGTAGCCGCGCTGGAATGCGTCGCCGGAGGTGTGCCGCACGCAGCAGTCGGTGTGCAGCCCGGTGATGTAGAGCCGAGTGATGCCGCGTTGCCTTAGCTGCGCATCGATGTCGGTGCTCACGAACGGGCTGTAGGTGGTCTTCTCGATGACCAGGTCTCCCGCCACCGGCGCGATCGCGTCCGCAATCACGGCCTGCCAGGTGCGCTCCATGGCGTGCGGCGGCCACTTCGTGAGCTCGGCATCTGCCGGCGTGTGTGCGTCGGTCGCGTAGACGACGGTCACGCCCGTTTCACGGGCGGCGGCGAGCAGCTTCGCCAGCATCGGCACGATCGCCTGCGCGCGCGCCTGATACTCCGCACCGCCGGCGTCGGCGATGACGCCGCCCGGCAGGAGAAAGTCGTTGGCGAGATCGATCACGACGATGGCGCTCTTTCGGGGCTTCACTGCGGGGGTTGGGGACATGCACACCTCCCATTGGTAGAGGGGTTCACCGGCGAGGGGCCGCTTGGGGAACGCCTTGGCCCGCTGTGGATGGCGGGCCGCTCTCGCCGGGGCGCGGCGTCGACCGCGCATTGCTCGTGCCGGGGCCTCCACGGCGCACCCCGGCCATCACCGGCTGGGCATGATAGCAGGATCGACAACTCTCGCCGCGTACGCTGATCGTCCGTCGCCGGGCTCGGCGCGGGCTCGGGCGACGCGAAATCGCCATGCCCACGCTCAGCATCGCAGCTGAGCCTCGTCCCGCGGCTCGGACTCACCCTCCACCTCGACCCTCCGCCAACGGCGGGAGACGTGAAGCGAAAGAAGCTCGGTTGTTATACTCACTTCGCAGTCTTTACAAAGACATGGAGGTGGCTCATGCGATCTTTCGCAGCCCTCATCATCGTCGCGATCCTCGCGGGTGGAGCCGGAGATGCATCTGGCTACGTCATCGACTTTGAAGGCTACCCGTCGGGCACCCAGATCACCAACCAGTACCTTTCGTACGGCGTTTTGTTCTCGGGCTATCCCCCCGGAGAGTCCCCACCCATGACGGAGGACTACGGTGCCGGATCCTACGGGAGCGTCCTGCGCAGCCACGACTGGTTTTCCGCCATGAAGGTGGAGTTCGTCGATCCGCTCAACCCCGCCCTGTATTTGCCGGTTTCGCACGTCGAGTTCGACAACCCCATCGACTCTGAGGTGGACTACATCGTGGTCGAGGTGTTCGATGCCAACGGACAGCTGCTGTATTCCTACACGAGCACCAGTCCGGAGCGGGTGGTCATCGACCTCGGAGCCCCTGTCGCCGCGTACATGATCCTGGACGACAGCGCGAGCACCGCGTACGTCATCGACAACCTGGAGGCGTACAGCCCCATCGTGTTCTCCGACGGCTTCGAGTCCGGGGACGCGAGTGCTTGGTCGGCCACTGTTCCCTGAGCCGGCGGCCGGGGAGAGGCGGAGTGGAGCGCACGGACGACGCCCGGCTGGCACCGCCAACAAACCTAACCTCGACGTGCTTTCGAAACCGCTCGCGGCGCTCGCGGGGATGCTCCGCGCAGGGTGACCAGCGCCAGGCCGCTTGAGGCGCCGCGTTGACGATTCCACCGTTCAACGACCGCCGGCTTGACAGAAGCTAATATTTGG
>CAVQXZ010000001.1:780000-1567850 GCA_963718055.1 uncultured Holophagae bacterium | reverse complement strand
CAACCGCCTTCCGGTCCACGCCAGGTCGTAGCGCTCGAGCTCGAAGAGGTGGTCTTTGGCGCCGGCGGGCACGGCGGCGACGAAGCTCCAGCTTTCGCCATCCGCGCTCCGGTACACCTCGTCGCCGCTGCACGCGAAGAAGACATCGCCCGCCCACACCACGGAGTGGACGTCATCGGGCAGCGCGGTCGCGACCCGCGACCACGCGGTGCCGTTGCTGCTGAGCAGGACGTCACCGCGCATGCCGGAGCCCACCGCCACGAAGCGCGAGGCTCCGAACTCGACGTCGTTCAGGGTCACCGCGGGGTCGCTGAAGGCGACGCTCCAGGCATCGCCATGGCGGCTGGTGAGCAGCACGCCGTCGCCCACCGCGACCCAGTGCTGCGACGCGAAGTGGACGCTGAAGAGGTCGGCGAGGACACCGGAGTCGCGCCCCTGCCAGCGCTCACCGTCCGGGCTGGCCAGGATCAGGCCGCCGGCTCCCACCGCCATGAAACCGCCGGGGCCGTCGGCCGCGCCGTAGAGGGTCGTCCGGGGCGGCATCGGGTTCACCCACTGCCACGGGCACTCGACGTCCGCCGCGGCGGAAGCTGCGGCGAGGACCACCACCGAGCTCACCCAGAAACGGGCCAGACCCCGCAGCATCATGGTGCCCTCCCGGCGTGCTTCGGCACCGGCGCGCCGCCGAAAGCCGCCAGCACCAACCTACACCTGCCGCGGTGCCGCCTCGGTGAGAGCGGTCACGGCTCGATCGGCGGCTGGCTGGGCGCGCCGCTCTTCGAATGGGGGCCGGTGAGGGATGGGAGTCCGAGGCCGCCGGGAAGGACGAGGCGGCGGGCCGCTGCAACGGCCCGCCGCCTCGCTCGTGATTCCAGATCAGTCGTTGGGCGCTCCGCGCTCGATCCAGTCCCGCAGCAGGTCGATCAGGGTCTGGGAGAGCGGCGGGTCGCCGAGCGGCATCTGCGAGCCGACGATCGAGGGATCGCCGATGACCTTGAGGTAGAGATAGCTCGCGGCCGGATCGTTGGGCTCGATGCGGTCGAGGGTCGGCCGCTCGTTCGAGGGCACGTTGACGACGGCGCTGTACGCGGACCCTGCGGACAGGTTCATGCCCTGCGCCGGCGACGAGCCGCCGTGGCATCCCGAGAAGGCGCAGCTCGCGGTGAAGATCTGGCTCTGCACCTGGCTGAAGGTGGCGCCGGCGCCGCCACCCTCGACGACGACCGTGCGGGTGCCCGGGCTGGGGTCGGCCAGCCCCCCCGCGTCGGTGACCGTGAAAGTGACGGTGTAGGTCCCCGAGGCGGTGTAGGTGTGCGGCCCGGCTGACAGCTGGGTCGAGCTGATGCTGTCGCCGAAGTCCCACAGGTAGGTCATCGCGTCGCCGTCCGGGTCGGTGGCGGAGCCCTCGAACACAACCGAGTCGCCCTCGTTGATCGTCACGCTCCCGGCCGGCTGGACGATGATGCCGTTCGGCGCCCGGTTCTCCGGCGGGCCGCTCGACTCGCGCAGCACCGCGGGCGCCGGCGACGGGCTGACCAGCACCGGATCGTTGGTGACGTTGTCGACCACCGACAGGTAGATGGCGACCGGCCGCGCCGCCGCAAAGGTCACCACCAGGTCGTCTCGGTTGCGCTCCGACTGGGGCACCGACGGCACCAGCTGGTACACGCCCCGCACCTCGTTGGCGTACGGCGCGAGGTCGAGGCTGTTCGAGCCAAGCAGCCGGCCGTCGACGCTCCACACGTTGAAGGTCGCGGGGACCTCGGCCGGGTACGGGTTGAAGTAGCCGACGTTGCTGCGCAGGCCCTCGCCCGACGCCGCCGGCCGGTTGGCGCCGAGCAGCAGGGCGCCCGAACCGAGCAGCTCGGCCGGCCGGCTCGCCGGTGCGTACTGGCCGAAGGTGCCGCCGATCTCCGGGTTGTCGCGCTGGTCGTTGAAGATCCTCGAGGCCGCCACCACCGGTTCCGCGGCGAGCAGCCGCATGGCGCCGTTGCCGTCCGCCCCGAACAGGGTATCGACCGAGTCGTTGACGACCGCGGTGCTCGATCCGCCGACGCCGAGCACGACCGTCGCGTCGGGCCCGGTCAGGCCGCCCGCACCCGACGGGTACCACTCCGCCCACACCGAGGCATCCTCGTCCGACAGGTTGAGCACCCGCAGGTCGGTGCGCCAGGCACTGCCGGCCTGGCCGGCGATCCGCGACGCCACCGGGAAGATGAACAGGCTCTCGGTGGCGCGCAGCTGCCCGCGCGCCGCGCCGCCCGGGTACTCGGCGTTGTGGACGTTGACGTAGTAGTCCTCGGGATGGGCCAGGACCGCGCTCTCGACGTCCTCGTCGACCGCCACCGAGCCGGCGGCAATGCCGTCGGTGAATGCGGCCTCGAAGTCGATCGCGATCGGGCCGTTCTCGGCGGCGGTGCCGGCGTGGATGTGCGCGGCAGTCGGGCTGCCGATGTTGCCGACCGCGACGAAGTAGTGGGCGGTGTGGTCGTCGAAGACCACCGCTGCGAAGCCCTCGCCGTCCGGGTCGCCGGGGTTGTCGACCTCCCGGAAGCCGCGCAGGGTCCCGGCCAGGGCGCGCCGCGCGGGGCCGTCGCCGAGGACCTGGCCGCGCACCGCGCCGGCCGGAAAGTCGGCGTTGTGGACGTTGACGTAGAAGCCGGCCGGGTTGTCGAGGACGGCCCCGATCGTCCCCGGCTCGGCGGCAACGCTGCCGGTGGCGACGTAGGTGTTCGGCGCGACCTCGGTGAAGGTCGCGGTGAAGTTGATGGTGACGCCACCGCTCTGACCGGCGCTGCCGGCGTGGATGTGGGCCATCGTGGGTTGGCTGACGTCGGTCACCCACAGGTAGTACCAGACCGTGTTCGCTCCCAGTCCGACGACGCCCAGGCCCCAGCCGTCCGCGTCGCCGGGGTTGCCGGCCTCGCGGCCACCTGCCAGCTGCGCGGCGAACCACGGCGTCTGCGCCGCGGCGGTCGCTGCCGAGCCGCAGATCGCCAGCGCCAGCGTGGCCATGATCACTCCGATTCCCTTGTGTGTGCGCATCGTGCTCTCCCTTCAGCAGTGCTCGACTCGGCCGAACGCAGGCGCGGCGATCCCCACTCTTCCTCCGAGGCGCTCGCCGAACGCCGCATCCGGCCCCGTTCTCGGATACTGTGTCTCGTATCGAGAACTCGAGACACTGTTCAGCAAGGGAAGCAGGTAACGCCAGTCGACGTTCCTGCATACGAGAGTAACGACTCGGACAACGAGCAGGAGGTATAGCATGCAGCGCAATGTCGGTTCGGTCGACCGCACGGTTCGAATCATCGCCGGTCTCGGCATCATCGCGGCCGGGCTCTACTTCGGAAGCTGGTGGGGCGCCATCGGCGCGGTGCCGCTGCTCACCGGGTTCATCGGCTGGTGCCCGGCCTACTCGCCGTTCGGGATCTCGACCTGCCGCACCCGCAGCTGACCGGTCCGCCCAAGGAGTTCGTACCGCATCGGCCTTGTCGGCGGCGGTTGTGGTGGACGAGGGTGTTGGCGGCCGGCCCCTGCGGTACAAACTCCTCAGGATGCGCACAGCGCATCCTTCTCGGCGCGCGTGGGGCGTAGGCCAGCCAGCGACCGCGACGCCTCATGCACACCCGGAGGCCTACGACCCGCGTGCGCCGAGGGGCCTAGGCCCGACACGCTCCTACGTGTGCTCGAGCACGATCAGGAGCCCGATCCCGATCAGCACCACTCCGCCGGCGACCTCGGCCCAGGCGCCGAAGCGGCTCCCCAGCCGGCTGCCGAAGATCGTGCCGACGGCCGTCAGAACCCCTGCCGTGGCGCCGATCACCAGGCTCGGCACCCACACCTGCACGCCGAGCGCCGCGAAGCTCAGGCCGGCCGCCAGGGCGTCGAGGCTGGTCGCCAGCGACAGCACGATCAGCGACGCGCCCCGGGTCGGGTCGGACGCCGTCTCGCTCGCCTCTTCGCCTCGGAGCCCAGCTCGAATCGCGCGCAGCCCGACAACCGCCAACAGGCCGAAGGCAATCCAGTGATCCCAGGGCGCGATCCAGGCGACGAAGGAGACCCCGGCCAGCCAGCCGACGATCGGCATCAGGGCCTGGAACAGGCCGAAGTGGAAGGCCAGCCGCACGACCTGGTGCCGGCTCACCGCGCGCAGCGAGACGCTGACCGCGACCGCCGCCGCGAAGGCGTCCATCGCCAGCCCGAGCGCCACGCCGAGCAGGACGTACCAGCTCATGCGCCGCGCCCAGCGCCCTGCCGCAGCGCAGGCGCCGACAGTGACGGCATAAAGCTCGAGAGCCAGTCGACAACCAGATCGATCACGACCGTGGGCGCCTCGTGAAGGATGACCAGGGTCGGCGCAGCCGGGGCGGCGGTGCTGGGCCGCAGGCGCCGCGCCGCCAGCCGGGCCCGACCGACGTCGAGCTCGAGATCGTCGAGACTCCAGCGCCGGCAGTGGATCGGTCACCCGGAGATTGTAGCCCGGTACCCGATGGCGGCCCGCGGCCGCTACCATGGGCATGTACAGCCCCGGAGGTCTGCCGTGCGAGCCATCCGAGCCGTCCTCGCCGCCGCCGCCTGCGTCGCGGCCATCGCCTGCTTCGAGGAGCCGGTCCGCGAGCACCTCCACTTGACCCTGATCGGCGACCAGGTGGTGGTGGTCACCGCCGTCCACGAGGTCGCCGGGCCCGAGGTCCCCGAGTACAATCCCGCAGCTTGCCGCGCGCCTCGACGAGACGCGCGCCGCGATCGAGCGCGGCTTCGACCGCTGGCGCCCGCTCTTCGACGAGCTGCAGCCCGGGATCGAGCGCACGACTATCGAGAAGGAGGGCGGCGTCGCCCGGCGGGCCGTGTACAGCGCCGCCACCACCGACTTCGACGCCGTGGCGCGCCTGCTCGCAAGCCAGGGCCTCGACGCCATCCTCGACCACGACCCGATCGACGACCACAGCTCCGAGCACGAGCTGCGGCTGTACCCGGTCGGCAGCCCGCCCGCGACCGCGAACGAGCGAGCGGAGATCGAGCGGCGCCTCGACGAGTGGTCGGTGACCGTCGTCGAGTACCTCGCCGAAGCCAGCGCGCTCTACCAGTACCTGGACCGGCGGCCGGACCGCGCCGTAGCCTGTCTTCTCCGACCTCTTTGACCTCCTTGACCGTCAGGGAGGCGCATCGGAACCCCTCGACAGGCGCGAGGAGGAGCTGGTGGCGCGCTGAAGGACCGCATCCAGGCGGTGGCCAGGGCTCTGCAGGTCGAGTCGGGCGAGGCCTACACGCTCAACGAGCTGAGCCGCCTCGCCTTCGACCCCTTTCCGGTGCGCCTGACCGTCGCCGTCCGCGGGAACCCCTGTGAGGTCGAGGGCTTTGTCGATGGCGCCGGCTTCCTGGAACGGCCGGCGGTGGACCTGTGGCGGGCGCTTGCGGGCCTCGAGGGACGCTGGCTCAGCCCGGACCTGGTGACCGCGATGATCGCGCCAGGCCCGCAGGATCGCCAGCCCGAACCCGTTCCTGAGGACTTCGCGACCATCGCCCGTCTCTGGACGAAGGCGCCGCAGCCTTCGGAGGTGGCCGCCGCGCTGCGAGCCGAGCTCGTTCCCTTGGAGCTGCACCGCGTGCTCTGGCGGTCCACGGCGGCGGAGGTCGTCGACCTCGAGAGCGAGGATCCTTGGCACCTCCTGGACGCCGCCCTGGCCGATCTCCCGCCGTGATTCCGAGCATGCGAGTCGTGGCCGCCGATTGACAGACGGTGGCACGCGACCCACCATTGCAGCCATGAGCGACTACCAGAAGGTGTGGCGGGAGTTCGAGCGCAACGAGGTCACCCACTCGGCGGCCCACTACCTGCTGGCGGTGGCGGCGTTCGCCAAGTCGGGCCGCGACCCGCGAGCGGTCGACGTCGCGCGTCTGCTCGACGTGTCGCGGGCCGCGGTGTCGCTGCAGATCAGGTCCCTGCGCGACAACCGCCTGGTCGACGTCGCCGACGACCACCGCATCCACCTCACTCGGACCGGTGCTGACCTGGTGGCGCGGATCGCGTCCAAGCGCGAGGTCCTGCGGCTGTTCTTCGTCGACGTGCTCGGCGTCGACCCCGAGACTGCCGAGCGCGACGCCTGCAAGATCGAGCACCTGATCTCGGAGCAGTCGGGGGCGGCCCTGGTCCACTTCATCGGCTGCCTGCGGGCCGACGAGGCGGCGCTGGCCGAGCTGGTGCGCCGCACCCGCGGGACGGCGGCCGAGGCCACGGAGGGCGCGAGCCGGGATCTGCAGGCCATCATCGACGGGCTCCGGTCGGGCGGGGGGAGCAGCCGCCGGGGGCCTGACATCGCTGCGCCGGTTGGCGCGCATCGACCCCGGGCGCGGTCCACGTTAGGATGAGCGCAGTGAGCGCTCCTGACGACTCCATCAGCCGCCCGCTCGACCTTGCGCGGGAGTTCGCGGCCGCCTCGGCCGACGACTGGCGGCGCACCGTTGCGGACAGCCTGGGCGGCCGTCGGCTCGAGGACCTTCTGGTCGAGGTGTGCGACGGCGTCGCGGTGCGGCCCCTCTACACCGCGGACGATCTTCCGGCAGGGGGAGTGCGCGCGGTCCCGCGCGCGACCGCCGGGTGGCAGGCCTGCCAGCGCTGCGACCACCCGGATCCGGCGGAGACCGGGTGCTGGATCGCGGAGGCGGCGCGGCGCGGCGTGGACGGCGCGTGGCTGGTCTTCGACGCTGCCGCCCGCCGCGGGCTCGACGCGTGGGCCCCCGCGTCCGCCGCTCTCGCCGTCGACGGCGTCGTGCTCTCCACGGCCGGCGAGCTCGGCCCGGTGCTCGAGGCCGTCGACGCCGCCCGCACCGAGGCGCACCTCGACGGCGGCGGCAACGGCTTCGCGCTCGCCGCCGCGGTGCTCGCCGCCCGGCAGCTCCGGGGCCAACACCCGGTGCGCTGTCGGGCGGTCTCGGGTGGGACCCGCTCGGCGCCCTGGCCGGCGACGGCGAGCTCCCCTACGGCCTCGAGCGCAGCCTGGAGCTGCTCGCCGACGCGACTGCGTGGGCCGACCGTCACGGGTGCTCCGTGCGCGCCGCGAGCGTGTCGACGCTGCCCTACCACATGGCCGGCGCCACCCCGGTCCAGGAGCTGGCCGGCGCGATCGGCACCGGCGTCGAGTACCTGCGCCGCATGACCGCGTCCGGGGCCGAGCTCGAGGCGGCCTGCGGTCGGCTGGTGTTCGTCGTCCCGATCGGGCGCGATCTGCCGGTCGGGATCGCCACGCTGCGCGCCTTGCGCGTGATGTGGTCGCGGGTCGTCGCGGCCTCTGGCGGCAACCCGGCGGCGCGAGTCGCCACGATCCACGCCGTGACCCCGCCGCGCGGCCTGACCCGGCGCGACCCATGGGTCAACATGCTGCGCGCCACGGTCGGCGCCTTCGCCGCGGTCGCCGGGGGCGCCGACATCCTGACCGTGCTGCCGTTCGACGCGGCGCTCGGCCACCCCGACGCCTTTGGCCGCCGCATCGCCGCCAACCTGCACGCCATCCTGCGCGAGGAGAGCCACCTCGGGAGGATGCTCGACCCGGCCGGCGGCAGCTACGCCATCGAACGGCTGACCCGAGACTTGGCGGAGGCCGGGTGGGCGGCGTTCCAGGCGATCGAGCGGGCTGGCGGCGTGGCTGCGGCGCTGCTCGACGGCGGGATGCACCGCGAGCTCGCGGCCGCGGCGCGCCGCCAGGCCGACGACCTCGCCGGCGGCCGGACTCCCATCACCGGCGTCAGCTCCCACCCCGATCGCAACGAGCGGCCGCTCGAGCGGCCGACGATTGGCCGCGCCGACGTCCTCGCCGCCGCAGCCTACCGGCCCGCCCCGCCGGCGCTTGACGGCAACCTCCGGGCGCGGCTCGCGGCGGTCGAGCAGGCGGTGGAGGCAGGGCGCGGCGACGGGTCGGTGCTCGACGCCGCGATCGCGGCCCTGGCCGCGGGCGCCACCATCGGCGCGGTCGCCGCGGCACTTCGCGGCAGCGGCGAGCCGACCAGGATTGCCGCGTTGCCCGCTGCCCGTGAGGAAGCAGCCCTCGAGGGACGGAGCGGACCGGGCGAGGCGCTGAGCCCCACGCCGGAGGCCGGACGTGGCTGAGGTGCGGATTCCCGACTTCGCGGCCGTGCCGTTGGCCTCGCCCGGCAAGGTCGACCACCAGCCTGGTCGATCCGTCGACCGCGCCGGCTACGCGACCCCGGAAGGCATCACGATGCAGCCGGCGTACGGCCCCGACGACATCGATGGCGTGAGCCACCTCGGCGGCCTGCCCGGCCTGCCGCCGTTCGTGCGCGGGCCATATCCGACGATGTATGCGACCCGGCCGTGGACGATCCGCCAGTACGCGGGCTTCTCCACCGCCGAGGACTCGAACGCCTTCTACCGGCGCAACCTGGCCGCCGGCCAGCACGGGCTGTCGATCGCCTTCGACCTGCCGACCCACCGCGGCTACGACTCCGACAATCCCGCGGGTGCGGGGCGACGTCGGCATGGCGGGGGTGGCGATCGACTCGATCGAGGACATGCGGATCCTGTTCGACGGCATCCCGCTCGACCGGGTGTCGGTGTCGATGACCATGAACGGCGCGGTGCTGCCGGTCATGGCGCTCTACATCGTCGCCGCCGAGGAGCAGGGGGTGCCGCCCGAGCTCCTCACCGGCACCATCCAGAACGACATCCTCAAGGAGTTCATGGTCCGCAACACCTACATCTACCCGCCCGAGCCGTCGATGCGGATCATCGCCGACATCTTCCGCTTCACGGCGCAGCGGATGCCGCGCTTCAACTCGATCTCGATCTCCGGCTACCACATGCAGGAGGCGGGCGCGACCCTCGACCTGGAGCTCGGCTACACGCTCGCGGACGGCGTCGAGTACGTGCGCACCGGGATCGCCGCCGGCCTCGACGTCGACGACTTCGCGCCCCGCATCTCGTTCTTCTTCGCCGTCGGCATGAACGTGCTGCTCGAGATCGCCAAGCTGCGCGCGGCGCGGCTGCTGTGGGCGACGCTCATGCAGCGGCTCGGCGCCGAAGGACCCGCGGTCGCTGGCCCTGCGCACCCACTGCCAGACCTCGGGCTGGAGCCTGACCGCGCAGGACCCGTTCAACAACGTCGCGCGGACCTGCCTCGAGGCGCTGGCGGCCGCGCTGGGCCACACCCAGTCGCTGCACACCAACTCGTTCGACGAGGCGCTCGCGCTGCCCACCGACTTCTCGGCGCGGATCGCGCGCAAGACGCAGACGCCAGCTCCAGGAGGAGTCCGGGATCTGCCGGACCGCCGACATCTTCGGCGGCTCGTGGGCGGTCGAGAGGCTGACTCACGACCTCGCGCACCGCGCCTGGCAGCACCTGCGCGAGGTCGAGGAGCTCGGCGGAATGGCGAAGGCGATCGCCGGCGGCCTGCCCAAGCTGCGGATCGAGGAGGCCGCGGCGCGCACCCAGGCGCGCATCGACTCCGGGCGGCAGGTCATCGTCGGCGTCAACCGCTACCGGGTCGAGGACGAGCGCTCGATCGACGTCCTCAGGGTCGACAACACGGCGGTCTACGAGGCGCAGCTCGAGCGGCTCGCGCACCTGCGCGCGACCCGCGACCGGAACGCTGTGGCCGGCGCGCTGTCGGCCCTCACCGCCTGCGCCGGCTCCGGCGACGGCAACCTGCTCGCGCTGTCGGTCGACGCCGCCCGCGCCGGGGCGACGGTGGGCGAGATGTCGGACGCCCTGGAGGTCGTGTTCGGCCGCCACCGCGCCTCCACCCGGACCATCGCGGGCGTGTATGCTGCCGAGGTGAGCGACGATCGCGGCGAGGTGGCGAGGGCGCGGCGGCTCGCCGACGAGCTCGCCGCGCCGCGAGGGGCGGCGGCCGCGGATCCTGGTCGCCAAGATCGGCCAGGACGGCCACGACCGCGGCCAGAAGGTGATCGCCACCGCCTTCGCCGACCTCGGCTTCGACGTCGACGTCGGGCCGCTGTTCCCGACGCCGGAGGAGACGGCGCGCCAGGCGGTCGAGAACGACGTCCACATCGTCGGCGTCAGCTCGCTCGCCGCCGGCCACCTGACCCTGGTGCCGCTGCTGAAGCAGGAGCTCGAGCGGCTGGGCCGCGACGACATCCTGATCGTGGTCGGCGGCGTCGTCCCGCCCCAGGACTCACGAGGCCCTGCGGGCCGCCGGGGCGGCGGCGATCTTCGGCCCCGGCACGGTGATCGCCGCCGCCGCGGTCGAGCTGCTCGAGCGAGCTCGAACGCCGGCTCGGCCCCCTATAATCAGCATGGTTCGCCACGGCGCCCTCCCGCACGAGGCGGCCGCGGACGACGAAAGAAGCACGGTGCCATACCAGCTGACCACCAACGAGTACATCAGCGGCGTGCTGCGCCACGACCGCGCCGTGCTCGGGCGCACGATCACCCTGGTCGAGTCCAACAGCCCGCGCCACCGGGCGCTGGCGCAGCGCGTGCTCACGGCCCTGCTCCCCCACACCGGCCAGGCGCACCGCATCGGCATCTCCGGCGTGCCAGGCGTCGGCAAGAGCAGCTTCATCGAGGCCTTCGGCTGCCGGCTCCTCGACGCCGGCCACCGGGTTGCGGTGCTCGCCGTGGACCCCAGCTCCTCGGTGACGCGGGGCAGCATCCTCGGCGACAAGACGCGGATGGAGCGGCTCGCGACCGCCGACGCGGCGTTCGTCCGGCCCTCGCCGACCGGGGGCTCGCTCGGCGGCGTCGCCCGCAAGACCCGCGAGTCGATCCTGGTCTGCGAGGCCGCGGGCTTCGACGTCGTGCTGGTCGAGACGGTCGGCGTCGGACAGTCCGAGACCATGGTCGCCGAGATGGTCGACTCCTTCCTGCTGCTCGAGCTGACCGGCGCCGGCGACGAGCTGCAGGGCATCAAGCGCGGCATCCTCGAGCTTGCCGACATCATCGCCATCAACAAGGCGGACGGCGACAACCTGGCGCGCGCCGAGCGGGCCCGGGTCGAGCTCGAGCGGGCGCTGCACATCCTGCGGCCCGCTTCCTGCGACGAGGCGTGGACGCCGCGCGCGGTCGTGTCGAGCACCGTCACCGGCCTCGGGCTCGACGAGATCTGGAAGCTCATCCAGGACCACCGCCGCTCGCTCGAGGAGCACGGCCTGTTCGATGTGCGGCGCCGGCAGCAGCGCCTGGACTGGATGTGGTCGCTGGTCGACCAGGGCCTGCTGGCCGCGGTCCGCGAGCACCCCGAGGTCGAGGCCATGGTCGGCCGCCTCGAGGCCGACGTCCTCGCCGGCCGCACCACCCCGACCACCGCCGCCGAGTCGATTCTCGCCGCCTTTGGTGTGGGGCTTCGCCCCAGCAGGGATTAGGGGTTAGGGTAAGGGGCAGGATTCCGGGCCCGCGCCCGCTCTTGTCACGGCGGCTTGTCACGGCGAAGTGCGGAGCACGAAGCCGGAAGCCGTAGGACGAAGCCGGATCCGCTTCCGCGCCCGAGGAGCCTGCCCTGAGCGAGCGGCGCCGCGGCGCCGCGAGTCGAAGGGTTCCCGTTCCCGTACCCGGATTCTCAAGCTCGCGACGCCGATCTACCCCGCGACGTCGCGCGCGACGACCCGGCGCAGCAGCAGCCACAGGAAGAACGGTCCGCCCAGCAAGGCGGTGATCACGCCCACCGGCAGCTCGGCCGGGGCCAGCACCAGCCGGGCGACCGTGTCGCAGGCTGCGAGGAAGGCGCCACCGAACAGGCAGGATGCGGGCAGCAGGTGGCGGTGCTCGGCGCCCAGCAGCAGCCGGCAGATGTGCGGCGACATCATGCCGACGAAGCCGATCGGGCCGCACGCCGCGACCACCCCGCCGACCATCACCGACGTCGCCAGGAAGATCACCGTGCGCTGGTGGCCGACGTCGACGCCGCGGCTGGCGGCGAGGTCGGCGCCGATCGACAGCAGGTCGAGCTCCCGGGCTCGCCAGGCGAGGACGGCGATGCCGATGGCCACGAACGGCAGCAGGTGGAGAACCTCGCGCGTGCCGACGCCGGCCAGACCGCCCATCAGCCAGCGCACGATCTGGTAGGAGTCGCCGAGCGAGGCCGTGTACTGCAGGAGCAGGATCAGGCTCGAGAAGAAGAAGCTCATGGCGACGCCCGCGAGCAGCAGCACCATCGACGAGGTCGCCGGCCGCACCCTGGTCAGCAGCCACACCACCGACACCGCGACCAGCGCGCCGGCGAGCGCGGCCAGGGAGTCGGTCGCGATCCCCAGGAATGCCACCGCCAGCCCGAGCCGGGTCGCCAGGGCAACGCCGAACGCCGCGCCCGAGGCCACGCCGAGGGTGAACGGCGTTGCCAGTGGGTTGCGGAACAGCGCCTGGAACGCGGCTCCGGCGATCGCGAGCCCGCTGCCGGCCAGCACCGCCACTACCACCCGCGGCACCCGGATCTGCCAGAAGATCACCGACGCGACGCTGCTTCCACCCGGGTCTCGGAGCACGCCCAGCGGCAGGGCCTCGATGCCGATGAACGGCAGCACCACGACGACCGCGGCGGCGCCGCCGGCGAGCAGCAGCAGGCGGCGGTTCGCGCTCATGACCCGTTCCTCGCCGGCAGCACGAGCGGCAGCGTCCGGCCGCCGACTGCGACCAGATCGAAGCGCGTCCCGTAGATCTCCTCGAGGCGGCCGGCGGCGAACAGCCCGGGCGTCGCGCCCGCGAACGACACGGCGCCGTCACGCAGGGCGAGCACCGAGTCCGACACGGTCAGGGTCCAGTTGAGGTCGTGGGTCGCCGTCACCACGGTCAGGCCCTGGTCGCGGTGCAGGCGCTCGAGCAGCTCGACGATCCACATCTGGTGGCGGTAGTCGAGGAAGGTCGTCGGCTCGTCGAGCAGCAGGATCCGGCCGCCCTGCGCGAGCGCGGCGGCGATCAGCACCCGCTGCCGCTCGCCGCCCGACAGCGACTCCATGGATCGCGCCGCCAGGTGGGCGGTGTCGGTCTGAGCCAGGGCCGCCTCCACCGCCCGGATGTCCGTCGCGCCGAGCGCGGCCCACGGGCCGAGGTGCGGGTACCGCCCCATCTCGACGAAGGAGCGCACCGAGAACGGCAGCGACCGTGCATCCGCCTGCGGCACGTAGCTGATTGATCGTGCGACGGCCCGCCGCGACAGCCCGCCGAGCGGACGCCCATCGAGCAGGATCTCGCCCCGGCTCGGGGTGATCAGGCCCGCGAGGCACCGGATCAAGGTCGACTTGCCGGCGCCGTTGGGCCCGATCAGCGACAGGAACTGCCCCGGCTCGACCGTCACCGACACCTCGTGCAGGATCCGGCTGCCGTCGATCTCGACGCCGGCGCCCCTGACCTCGAGGGCGGGACGGCTCACCGGAAGGCCTCCGGGTGGAGCGCCTGCGCCACCTGCTCGACCAGCGCGGCGACACGCGGCCCGGGCACCACCGTCAGCTCGTGCTCGAGCAGGTGCACGCGGCCGGTGCGGACCGCGCGCAGCGCCGACAGCTCCTGCCAGTCAGCCGCCGCCGCCGCGGCCGCGACCCCGCGGTCATCGAGGTCCGCAAGCAGGTCGAGGATGACGTCGGGGTCGATGTGAAGAAGGCCTTCCCGCGACACCTCGGGGTAGGCCACCGGCGACGGCGCCGCCGCGTTGACGCCGCCGGCGAGAGCGATGACGTCGTCGTAGAAGGTCTCGGTACCTGCCACCCATACCGTGGCGAGCGACCCCGACCCGGCCTCGCGCCCGACCACGGCCAGGGTCCGCGGGCGCGGCAGCCCTGCCACTCGCTGCTCGACCGCTTCGAGGCGTCCGCGGATGCCGGCGACCAGCTCGCCGCCGCGCTCGGCGACGCCGCACCTCGCCGCGATCTCCTCGATCGAGCGCAGGATGCCGTCGAGGTCGCCCTGGTCGACCTGGAGGGTCGGGACGCCGAGCGCCTCGAGCCGCGCCTGCGCTGCGTCGTGGTCCTGGATGAGGACGACCAGGTCGGGCTCGAGGCCGACGATTGCCTCGAGGTTGAGGTCGAGGTAGCCGCCGACCTGCGGCAGCCGCGCCGCCTCGGCCGGATAGCGGCAGAAGCGGGTCACGCCGACGACCCGGTCGCCGAGGCCGAGCGCGAACAGGACCTCGGTGACGCTGGGCGCGAGCGAGACGATGCGCTGCGGCGGCGGCGCGTTCGCGGCCGGGTCCGTCGAGCTCGGTTCTGTTGCCGGGGGTCGGCAGGCGATCGCGGACACCGCGACGAATCCCGCCGCGAGCGCCAGATTGAAGAAAGAAGATCGAAGACCGAAGACCCCTCCCAACCACACGCGGTGGTGCCGGCCGGCAGGCAGGCCATCTTCAATCTTCAATCTGCGATCTTCGATCGGCAACTTCGTTCTCCAGACGCGAAATCCCGGACGCCTGCGCGTCCGGGATGCCGTTTTCCATCCGCGGTGGTTGGTGGTGTTGGCCCCGTGACCCCGAGGGCGCGCCACCGCTGCGACGGCAGGTCTTCTGGCTTCCGGATCGTCCTACCTGCCGAGCCTTCCCATCGCCGGTCGGCGACAGTGGATCTCCCGGCGCTCGTCCCCGGTCACAGCGGCGGGTCCGCGACGGTCTCGCACCGTCTTCCCTTGGCCGTCGAGCCGTCCCGAGTGTAGCGCGCCCAGGGTGCGGGGTCCATGCGCCTCACTTCCACCTCGCCCGCTTCCGCTCCCGTTCCCGTTCCCGTCACCGTCTCCGATGGGTCCGTCCGGAGTCCCCAACGCTCCATCGGGCACGCAGACAGAAACTGACACGGGCACGATGCCAAATGCCGGCAAGATGCCGGCGCTACAACGATGCCGGCGCTACAACATCTTGCCCGGGGCCAGCACTCACGCCCCGGCGCCTCCCGTCTCCCCCAATTCCGCACCTTTTCCGCATCTTTTCCTCACTTCTTTCTCGCCTCGGGAACCTACATTCGAAGCACCGGAACAACTCGTCGCAGAGGAGGGGACCATGAGCCGCCTGAACCCCGTAGCCGAATGGGTGACCCTCGTCGTGATCGGCCTGCCGGTGCTCGCAGCCTCCGCTTTCGCGCTGGAAGGTCCGGGGGCGGCTCCGATCGACCCGGCCGTCCTCGCGGAGCTCGAGACACGGGGCGAGGCCACCTTCTGGGTCCTCTTTCGCGAGCAGGCCGACCTCGCGCCGGCCGCGGCGATCCGTGACTGGGGCGAGCGCGGGCGCTTCGTCCACGAACGCCTGGTCGCCACCGCGGAGTCATCACAGGCCGGTGTCCAAGCCCTGCTCGGAGACCTCGACGTGCAGGTGAGGTCCTTCTGGATCGCCAACGCGATCGAGGTCACGACCGGGAACCGCGCGTTGCCAGTTGTTCTCGCAGCCCGGCCCGAGGTCGCCGCGATCATTGCTCCACCCACAGTCGAGCTCATCGAGGGAGTGATCGGGGATGTGGGGTCCCCGGCCCCGGGCGTCGAGTGGAACATCGAGCGCATCCGGGCGCCCCTGGTCTGGTCGACCTACGGAGTGCGGGGCGAGGGCATCGTGGTCGGCACCATCGACTCCGGCGTGCAGTACGAACATCCTGCGCTGGTGGAGCACTACCGTGGCAACCTCGGGGGCGGCGTGTTCGACCACAACTACAGCTGGTTCGACCCGTACTCAACCTGCGGCGTTCCTTCGTACGAGCCCTGCGACACGCAGTCGCACGGCACGGCCACGACCGGGGTCATGGTCGGCGATGACGGGGGCGCCAACCAGATCGGGGTGGCGCCCGGCGCCCGCTTCATCATGGCCGCCGTCAACTGGACCACGGTCAGCCTGCTGGCCGCCATGGAGTGGATGCTGGCCCCGACTGATCTCGACGGCCACAACCCGCGTCCCGACCTGAGGCCGCAGGTCGTCAACAACTCGTGGGGCTCGGGCGGCGGCACGATGGCCTTCCAACCCGCTGTCCAGGCCTGGGTCGCCGCCGGCATCTTCCCGGTGTTCGCCGCCGGAAACGGAGGCCCGAGTTGCCAGAGGATGCTGTCACCCGCCGACTACCCGGAGAGCTATGCCACCGCCGCCTCGGGCTTTGACGGCGCGGTCACGGTCTTCTCGGCCAGGGGCCCGGCAAATGACGGCACTCCCAAGCCCGACGTCACCGCGCCCGGCGCCTCGATTCGGACCTCGGTCCCAACCGACTCTTACCATTCCGGCATGGAGGGAACCTCCTTCGCGGCGCCGCACGTCACCGGGACCGTGGCGCTCATGCTGTCGCTCACCCCCGAGCTCATCGGCGACGCGGAGCAGATCCGCCGGCATCTGGACCTCTCTGCTGTCGACGCCTCGGACCTGAGCTGCGGCGGCGACCCGTGGCGGAACAACGTCTGGGGCGAGGGCCGGCTCGACGCCTTCGCCGCGGCCAGCCTGGCCCTCGTCGACGGCTTCGAGTCCGGCGACACCAGCGCCTGGTCCGCCGTCACGCCGTGACCGATGAGCCAGGACCAGCACGCTAGCGTCTTCTGAACTCGAAGGGCGGGAGCCGCTACCGCCCTTCAGTTCGGCGGACGAGTCACGGCGCGAAGCGGCGTGACCGGACCGCCGAAACGACAAAGCCCGGGCGCGAGGCCCGGGCGTGGTGGATGGCGTCAGCCATCCGAAGCGCATCGAAGCAGAGCTACTGGATCGCAGCCGAAGCGAGCTGCAGGCCCTCGACGGTCTTGGCCGCCTCGTCATGAGCTTCCTGGGCCGACTTGGCGCAGCCGGTCTTGGCCAACGTCGCGTCGTACGCCGCCTTGGCAGCGGCGTGCTGCGCGGCAGCCGCCGCCGTCTTGGCGCAGCGCGCCGTCGGCGAGGACCGCCTCGTAGGCCGCCTTGGTGGCGGTCGTCGGAGGACCCGGTCTCGGCGTAGCTCTTGGCGTAGGTCGCCTCGGCGAGCGCGTTCTTGGCGCAGCCGGTCGCCGCGGTGTCAGCAGCCTCGGCAGCCTTGGCATGGCCCATCGGGCAACCCGGCGCCGGCGTTCTCGGCCGTGCTGCGCGGCGGCCGCCTTCGTGGCGTCGTAGGCGCAGCCCTCATCGGCGGTCTTGGCCACGCCGTCGTTCGCGGCCTGGGCGGCCTGGGTCTTGGTGCAACCCGCCTTGGCCTCACCCTGAGCGCCCGCCCCGTGGTTGACCGCGTACTGCGCGGCCTCGGTCGCGGACTTCTCGCAGCCGGTGGCCGCGTAGGCAGCGTCGTAGGCCGCCTTTTCGGCGGTCGTGGCGCAGCCGCCCTCGGCCGTCGCCTTGGTGTACGCAGCCTGCGCCGCGGCGTTGGCCTTGTCGCACGCCGACACGCCGGCCGCAACCGCCAGCACCACCACCAGCACCGAACCCATGATCAGCGTCTTCCTCATGATCCCGTCTCCTTTTGTCGCGGCTCTCGGCTCGAGAGCAAAATGATTCCACGTCTCAGCGAACACCATAACACACCTCCCCGCGACGCTGTTCCAGGACCGGAGGCCCGGCCCGCGAACTTTTACACGACCGACACGCCATCCCGAGTGGCCGCCGTTCACGCCAACCCCTGCCACGCCGCGTGCCGGGGTCACGGGTGCGACGCTCGTCAACGGCACCGGCGTTCGACCCGGCATGTGCCATTCGCATGCCGCCAGGGCCCGCCACTGGCCGAGCCGGAGAATGCGCCGCTGTGATATCGTGAGTTTGTCCGGGTTTTTCGAGCTCGAACTCCACGGAGGAGAAGAACATGCGTCATCCCGCTCTGGCCCTGCTCGCGACCCTTGTCCTGGCTGCCGGCATAGCCGCCGCGCAGCAGCCCTACGACGCGTATTCGGACGTCCCCCCGGGCACTCAGGCGCCGCCATACGCCGGCGGTCCGAGCAACCCCGGCGGGCACATCGAGGCGCTGACCTTCTGGAACAACCGAGCTTCCTTCGCGGCCGCGTTCCCGGGGCTGCCGACCGAGAGCTTCTCGGGCACCATCGTCGGCGGTGGCGCGATCGTCTCCTGCGATCCGCCGTTCAACAGCTCGACCAACAATGCCTGCTTCACCCCTGGCGCGATCATGGCGGGCATCGAAATCGACCTCGGCGTCCGCGACCCCGGTTCGTCGCTGCAGCTGGTCGTGATCGGAGTTGGAGCGCTCGGCAACACCAACGTGCTCGTCGGGCCCAACTCGTTCGTCGACGACATCATCTTCAACTTCAGCCCCGCCGTGCGAGCCGCGGGCTTCGACCTCATCAACCCAATGGCCCCCGGACAGACCTACAACGTCGAGATCTTCGGACCTGGCGGATCGATCGGAGTCGGGACCGCGACCGACGGCGCCGAGGGCAACTTCTGGGGGGTCGACGCGACCGACGTCGGCGGCATCACCAGCATCGTGTTCGACGGTGGCATTGACAGCGCGCACTCCGAGCTCACCACCCTCGTCACCTTCGGCGGCGAGCCGGTTCCGGTCGAGCTGCAGAGCATCGCGATCGAGTAGCCGGCCTCGCGTCTCAACGACCATCCGAGCCGCGGCGCGAACGCCGCGGCTTTCTCGTTTTGCATGAGCTCATCGCCGCGACGGGCACAGTCTGGGTTCGGGCGAGCCCCTGGATCCCAGCCCTTGACCGGGAACGGGGACGGGCACGGAGACGAGCGCGGAAGCGGCAGCGGAAGCGTTTGAAGAGAAACTACTTCACCCAAGTGATCGGCACCCAGACGATGCGGCTGCTCTGGGGCCCGTCGAGGATCCGGACCCGGGCCTCGGGGTCGTACTTGCGGCGCTCGAGCACGCGGACCCGGGTGCCGGACGGCAGCGACAGGCAGCGCGGCGAGGCGCGGAAGGCCCTCAGATCCGCCGGGTCGGCCGAGTCCGCCGCCGCCACCAGCTCGTCGAAGGCCTCGCGGTCGAGGGCCACCGGAACCGTCGGCTCGTCGTTGAAGCGCAGCTCGCCGATCTGGGTGCGCTGCTTCTCGGCCGCAAACAACGAGCTGCCGAAGCCCACCCTGCGGTCGCCGCCCAGCCACCACAGCAGCGCGCCCAGCGACCACCGCGATCACGCACGAGAGCGAGGAGCGTGCGGGTCCTGCGTGACCTGGCTGCCGGATCCGGCGCAGCGACCGGCGCCGCCGGCTGCGGCAACGGCGCAGGGGCGACCGCCTCGGCGGCCGGCGGCGGTGGCGCTGGCAACGGCGCCGGTGCCGGCGCCACCGGCAACCGCGCCACGAAGGTCTCGCCGCAGGCGGTGCAGCGCAGGGTTCGCCCGTAGTAGCGCTCTGGGATCGTCATCGCCGCGCCGCACGCCGTGCAGGTGTGGCTGGTGGTGGGCGGCACCCGGCTCGTTGGCGGCGGCGCGCCCGGCGCAGCGGGGCCGGCCACAAACTCGGTGCGACAGCCGGTGCAGCGCAGCGTCCGGCCGTAGTAGCGGTCGTGCACCGTCATCTCGACGCCGCACGCGGTACAGGTGTGGAGGTAGCTCGCCATGGCGTTCGCATCCAGAGCCGCGACGCCTTCAACCTTACGGCATCAGACGGCACGACGTCGAGTGACGGCCATCAAGAGCCGGCGCTGGAGCTGTAGCGCACCGCCCCGCCGACCAGCGTTGCCAGGACCTGGGTCGCCGGGATCTCGTCCTCGTCCACGATACGCAGGTCCTGCGACAGCACGGTGATGTCGGCCAGCTTGCCCACCTCGAGCGAACCCTTGCGGTCCTCCTCGAAGGCCGCGTAGGCCGCCGCCAGGGTCATCGACCGCAGGGCCTCCTCGCGGCTCATGCGCTGGGTCGGGTAGAACGCCGTGCCGTCCGCCATCCGCCGGGTGACCGCTGCGTAGAAGGTGGCGATCGGGTTGATGTCCTCAACCGGCGTGTCGGTGCCGCTCGCGATCACCGCCCCCTGGTCGAGCAGTGAGCGCCACACGTAGGCGCCCTCGCGCGCCCGCTGCTCGCCGAGTCGCAGCGGAACCCACGGACCGTCGGAGGTGCAGTGCACCGGCTGCATCGCCGCGATCACGCCGAGCTCGCCGAAGCGGCCGACGTCGTCCGGGTGCAGATGCTGCGCGTGCTCGATCCGCCACCGCCGCTGGTCGCCGTCCGCCAGCCGGATCAGCATCTCCTCGTAGACGTCGAGGGTGACGCGGTTGGCGCGGTCGCCGATGGCGTGAGTGCAGAGCTGGAGCCGGTGCTCGGCGGCGAGCCGCGCGGTCACCGCCAGCTCCTCTGGCGGTGACGATGTTGAGCCCGGTCGAGTCCGGCTGGTCGCTGTACGGCTCGAGCAGCCAGGCGCCGTGCGCGCCGAGGGCGCCGTCGACCAGGCGCTTGATCCCGCCCACGGTCAGGTAGCCGCCGCCCGCATCCTTGACGCGATACCCGGGCAGCCGCTCGGCGAGCGTGTCGTTGTCATCGGACAGCATCACCCACAGCCGCACCGGCAGCTGGCCGGCCTCGGCGAGCCCGCGCAGCACCTCCACCTCGGCAAAGCTCGCGCCGGCGTCCTGGAAGCTGGTGATCCCGTTGGCCAGGCACTCGGCGGCGGCAAGGTCAGCCATCTGGCGCAGCTCGTCCGGGCTCGGCTCCCGCTCGGCGAGCGCGGACACCGCATCCGCCGCGGTCTCGCGCAGCACGCCGGTCGGCAGGCCTGCGGCGTCGCGCAGGATCTGGCCGCCCTCCGGATCGGCCGACTCCGCCGTGATCCCGGCCAGCTCCATGGCCCGCGCGTTGACGATCGCCGCGTGGCCGCTCGCGTGGGTCAGCAGCACCGGGTTGGCCGGCGACGCCAGGCTCAGCTCGGCGTGCAGCGGCAGGCCGCCGACCGATGGGTCGGGCGGCGCCGCCCACTTCTCCTGGTGCCAGCCGCGTCCGATGATCCACTCGCCGGGCTTGGCCGCGGCCGCCGCCTCGGCGACCATCGCCACGATCGCGGGCCAGTCCGCCGCCTGCCGCAGGTCGAGCTGCATCTGCGACCTGCCCAGGGACAGGAAGTGGCCGTGGGCCTCGATCAGCCCGGGCACCGCCACCGCGCCGGCGAGGTCGAGGACCTTGGTCTCGGGTCCGATCAGGGAGCTCACCTCGTCCTCGGTGCCGACCGCGACGATCAGGTCGCCCCGCGCGGCGAGCGCCTGCGCCTGTGGCTTGAAGCGGTCCATGGTGACGATCGTGCCCCCGAGCACCACGAGGTCGGCCGGCTGCGGGCGGCAACCGCCGGCTGCCAGCACCACCATGATCGCCACCACCACAACCGTGCCGATCGATCGAGCCCTCATCGCGACTCCCTCCACGCCTTCCTGCGCAGGGTACCGCTCCTCCCGCGCCAGGCAAAGCGCCCGACACCGGCACGGGTCTCCCGCATCCGAGCTCGACACTGGCCTGATGCAATCCTCGATTCCAAATGTCTACGGGCAGTGCTAGCCTGTTTCGCAGAGACCCGCCGACTGTTGACAAACCCACCATCCTCTGCCGACCGGCGCTCCAGACAGGGAGATCTCCGATGAAGCTCCAGACCACGGCCCTGCTTGCGTTCCTCGCGTGCTGCGTCACCGTCACCCTGCCGGCGGCAGGTCCGGCAGCCACCGACGAGGCAGCCATCTCGACCGAGCGGCCTTCAGCGATCGCGGTCAATGACCTCGAGGCGCTCGCGGGGGCCGCCGACCCGGTGACCATCAAACTTCTCATCGGCGGCAACGACGTCTGCATCAGCGACATGGGCGGGATCGGAGATCCCGAATACGACGCCATGCAGCCAGCCATCGCCTACAACAGCACCAACAACGAGTACCTCGTGGTGTGGGCCGGCGACGACAACGTCGGCGGGCTCGTCCAGGGAGAGTACGAGATCTTCGGCCAGCTCCTCGATGCCGTCACCGGCGCGGAGATCGGCGCCAACGACTTCCGCATCAGCGACATGGGCGGCACCGGGAACCCCGCCTTCGCAGCACAGATCCCCGCGGTTGCGTACAACAGCACCAACAACGAGTACCTCGTGGTGTGGATGGCGGACGAGATGGACGTGACGGGCGGCGGCGACGACGAGTTCGAGATCTACGCCCAGCGCCTTGCCGCGACCGGGACCGAGGTCGGCGCGAACGACTTCCGCATCAGCGACATGGGCGGCCCGGGAGACACCAATTACGCCGCCTGAATTCCCGAAGGTTGCCTACAACAGCAGCAACAACGAGTATCTCGTGGTGTGGATAGGCGACGACAACGTCGGCGGCCTCGTCAACGACGAGGGGGAGATCTTTGGCCAGCGCCTCGACGCGGCCACCGGCGCCGAGATCGGCGCCAACGACTTCCGGATCAGCGACATGGGCGGCACCGGCGATCCCAGCTACGGCGCGCTCATCCCAGCCGTGGCCTACAACACCACCGACAACCAGTACCTCGTGGCGTGGGCCGGCGACGACAACGTCGGCGGCCTGGTCGACGAGGAGCGGGAGATCTTCGGGCAACTCCTCGACGCCGCCACCGGCGCCGAGGTCGGCGCCAACGACTTCCGCATCAGCGATCTGGGCGGAACCGGGTCCCCCCAGTTCCAGGCGCGAATCCGCCCTCCCGCAGTCGTCTACAACATCACTGACAACCAGTACCTCGTGGCGTGGGCCGGCGACGAGATGGACGTGGCTGGCGGCGGCGACGACGAGGTCGAGATCTTCGGCCAGCTCCTCGATGCCGCAACCGGCGCGGAGGTCGGCGCCAACGACTTTCGCATCAGCGACCTGGGCCCCGACGGAGACGCGATGTATGGGACGGACTTCGTGGGAGGCGCAACCTATGACAGCGCTGCCCACGAGTACCTCGTCGTCTGGTGGGGTGACGACAACCTCGGTGGGCTCGTCGATGAGGAGTGGGAGGTCTTCGGCCAGCGGCTCGATGCCGCCACCGGGGCCGAGGTCGGCGAGAACGACTTCCGCATCAGCGAGATGGGCGGCACGGGAGACCCCGAGTACGATGCCAGGTGGCCAGCCGCCGCCTACGCCGGCGCCAGCAACCAGCTGCTCGTGATCTGGTGGGCCGACGACAACACCGGTGGGCTCGTCGACGAAGAGAACGAGATCTTCAGCCAGTCACTGCTTCTCCCCGCGGTCTTCGCCGACGGCTTCGAGTCCGGCGACACCACGGCCTGGTCGCTGACCGTGCCGTAGGACCGTGTGGGCATAGGCCCCTGAGCACGCTTCTGAAGTGGTTGTTGAGAGTGACCTCTGCCCACACGCTCCTTGGGATGCGCTGCGCGCATCCTTGAGGAGCTCCTGCTGCGGTGGCCGTCTGACGGCCCCTCAGCCCACCACACCTGCCGAAAAGGCCAGTGCGGTACGAACTCTCAGGACAGGTTCCCCCGGACCGAGGCACCCAGCTTCTGGCCGGAGCGGGCGGAGCGCCGCGTTGACGCCGCCCGCCGGCGCGGCTACTGCCGGGCGAGGACGCCGCGCACGGAGAGCTGGAGCGAGCGGCCGGCGGCGAGGCTCTCGATTCCAGATACCTGCAAGCAGTGTTAGTCTGTTTCGCAGACAGTCAGCGGTCGTTGAAAGCTTCTTCGTCCTTGGCCACACGGCACTTCTGGGAGGGAGGACAACCATGAAGCTCCGAACCATCGGCATGCTCGTCATCCTCGCGTGCTGCGCCACCGTCGCCCTTGCGGCGGCGGGGCCGGCTTCCACCGACAGGACGCTGATCTCGGCCGATCGGGCCGCGGCGATCGCCGTCAACCGGCTGTTGCCCACGCCCGACGGCGTGCTGCTCCGCCACCCGCGGCGCACGGTCGAGTTCGCGCCGGAAGGCGTGCGGCTGACCAGCCGCCGCGGTGCGCCCGAGTGGCGGTGGTCGCTCGAGGCGATCACCACCGCAGACGGCCGCCCCATCGTTGACATCGGCCCTGTCGCGCCGGTCGTCGTGGAGCAGGACCTGATCCGCTACGACCGCTGCGCCGTCCTCGAGGAGTACCGGCTCAAGCTGGACACCTTCGAGCAGCTCTTCGTGATCCCGGAGCCGCTGCCGCTCGGCGGCGAGGACCTCGTGCTGGCCGGCGCCGTGACCTGCGAGGGCGATCTCGCGGAGAACGACGACGGTTGGTCCTGGCGTAGCGCCCGCGGCGAGGTGACCCTCGGCCGGGTGATGGTGCTCGACGCCGACGGAGAGCCGATTCCGGCCCGCTTCGAGGTCACCGCGACCTCGACCCGAATCGTGGTGGACGGCAGCGAGCTAGTCGTCGCCGCCTACCCGGTCACGATCGACCCCGAGGTCGGCTCCAACGACTACCGGATCAGCGACATGGGCGGGGTCGGTGACCCAGCCTACGACGCACTACACGCCGCGGTGGTGTACAACGACATCTACGACGAGTACCTCGTCGTGTGGGAGGGGGACGACAACAGCGGCGGGCTGGTCGACGACGAGTCCGAGATCTTCGGCCAGCTGCTCTCGGCCACCGGTGGCGGGGTGCTCACCAACGACTTCCGGATCAGCGACGTCGGCGGGACCGGGAGCGTGGCCTCCAACGCCAGGGACCCGGACGTGGCGTACAACAGCGTCTACAACCAGTACCTCGTGGTGTGGTCCGCCGACGACCCCGTGGACGGGGTGGTCGACAACGAGTTCGAGATCTGGGGCCAGGTGGTCGACGCCGACGGCGGCGGGCTCTGGACCAACGACTTCCGAATCAGCTCCAACGGCGGGTCGGGCAACGCCGCCTACGATGCCGAGGTTCCGGCGGTGGTCTACAACCCGAGCCGGGACGAATACCTCGTGGTGTGGGAAGGGGACAGCAACGCCGGCGGGATGGTGGACAACGAGTACGAGATCTGGGCGCAGCGGGTGTACTCCACCGGCATCCTGATCGGCTCGAACATGCGCGTGAGCGACATGGGGGGCACGGGCGACGCGTTCTTCGACGCCTTCCAGCCCGACGTGGCGTACAACACAGGCGACTTCGAGTATCTCATCGTGTGGTACGGCGACGACAACGCCGGTGGCCTGGTGGACGACGAGTTCGAGATCTACGGTCAGCGGACGGACGAGGACCTCGTCGGGGTCGGCGCCAACGACGCCCGGGTGAGCGACATGGGCGGCACCGGCGACCTCGTCTACGACGCGTTCCACCCCTCCGCGGCATACAACCCTACGGCCAATGAGTACCTGGTGGTGTGGCAGGGCGACGACAACGTCGGCGGCCTGGTCAACGATGAGTTCGAGGTTTTCTCCCAGCGCATGGACGCGGACATGGGCGGCCTCGGCAGCAACGACTTCCGGCTGAGCGACGTCGGCGGCGTCGGAGATCTCAACTACGACGTCGCGTGGGGCCCGGAGGTGACCTACAGCACCATCCTCGACCAGTACATGGTGGTGTGGGCCGGCGAGGACAACGTCGGCGGCATGATCGACGGCGAGTGGGAGATCTTCGCCCAGGCGCTGACCCCGGACATCCAGGGCTTCGGCCCCAACGACGAGCGGATCTCGGACGCCGGCGGGATCGGCGAGCTGGCGTACGCGACGTACTCGCCGGTCGTCGCGGCGAACAGCGCGAACAGGCAGTTCCTGGTCGCCTGGCACGGCGACGACAACGTCGGCGGGCTTGTCCAGGGCGAGAACGAGATCTTCATCCAGCGGTTGTACAACGCCGAGATCTTCGCCGACGGCTTCGAGTCCGGCGACATGAGCGCCTGGTCGCTGACCGTGCCGTAGGACCTGCCTCGCGCTAGCTCGTTGTCCACCAGGTGCATCGAGCAGACCTGGTGGCCTTGGATGCGGTCGGTGGCGATCGCTCTTGTCATTCCTTTGCCCCCGCATCATGATGCTTGCATGGAACCAGCCGATTCGGCCGCCGACTGTGAATCGACGCGCCGACAATCCAACAACCAAGCGAGGAGGGTGGCGATGAGAGGACGCGCCGGCTCGGTGATTCTCGTGCTCTGGATGTGCGCAGCGATCGGACTGCCGGCTTGGGCGGCGCAGCCGTCCGCCGAACCAGCTCTGATCTCAGAGGATCACGCCGCAGCGCTGGCGGTCAACAACCTCGAGGCGGTGGATGGCGGCTATGCCCTCCACCACCCCGGCCACCGCGCGGTCTTCGGATCACAGGGGATCGAGGTCAGCCCACGAAGCGGCGCTCTCGTGTGGCGCTGGCGGCTCGAGCGTCTGGGAGCCGGAGCGTCGGCGGCCTCGCTCATCGACGCCGCACCGATGCAGCCGAGCCGGCCCGAGGCCCTGCTGCTGCGCTACGACCGAACAGTCCTCGACGAGGAGTACGTGCTCGGCGCCTCGACCATCGAGCAACGCTTCATCCTCCACGTGCCGCCCCCGCTGGGCGGGCAGGACCTCGTGCTCGAGGGCAGCGTGACCTGCGATGGGGATTTCCTTCCCGGCGCCACAGGCTGGGAGTGGCGGGGTGACGGCGGATTTGTGTGGCTGGGTCCGGCCACTGTCTTCGACGCCAACGGCACGGCCATCGCGTCGAAGTTCACGGTGAGCGCGAGCGCAACCCGGCTGGTGGTCGACGGCGAGGCGCTTGCCGCGGCCGCTTACCCGGTGACGATCGACCCCGAGATCGGCGCCAACGACTTCAGGATCAGCGATATGGGCGGAACTGGAGATCCCCAGTACGAGGCTTGGGAAGCAGCCGTTGCCTACAACAGCACCAATAACGAGTACCTCGTGGTGTGGTCCGGCGAAGACAACAGCGGCGGCCTCGTCGCCAACGAGTACGAGATCTACGGCCAGCGACTGAACGCCGCCACCGGGGCCGAGATCGGCACCAACGATTTCAGGATCAGCGACTTGGGCGGCACTGGAGACCCGGACTGGGATGGGGTCGCGCCAGCCGCTGCCTACAACAGCACCAACAACCAGTACCTCGTGGTATGGCAAGGCAATGACAACGTCGGCGGTCTCGTCGAAGGCGAGTGGGAGATCTTCGGCCAGCGTCTGAACGCCGCCACCGGCGCCGAGGTCGGCACCAACGACTTCAGGATCAGCGACATGGGACCCGACGGGGACGTGGAATGGGATCCAGAGTTCCCGGCCGTCGCGTACAACAGCACCAACAACGAGTACCTCGTGGTGTGGACGTCAGATGAGTTCTTTGCGGGCGCATTGACCAACGACGAGTTGGAGATCTGGGGCCAGCGCCTGAACGCCGCCACTGGTGCCGAGGTCGGTGCCAACGACTTTCGCATCAGCGACATGGGCGGCATCGGCGACCCCGACTACGACGCGGGTTTTGCTGACGTGGCCTACAACCTCACCGGCAACCAGTACCTCGTGGCGTGGAGGGGCGAAGACAACGTCGGCGGCCTCGTCAATCAGGAGTGGGAGATCTTCGGCCAGCGTCTGAACGCCGCCACCGGCGCCGAGGTCGGGACCAACGACTTTCGCATCAGCGATCTGGGTGGAACCGGAAGCACCTCGTATGGAGCGGACTCCTGGCCTCCGTCGGTCGCCTACGACGGCACCGACGGTCACTACATCGTGGTGTGGGTCGGCACCGACAACGTCGGCGGCCTCGTGAGCAACGAGCATGAGGTCTTCAGCCAGCTGCTCGATGCCGGGACCGGGGCCGAGGTCGGCGCCAACGACTCCCGCATCAGCGACATGGGTGGGATCGGAAATGCGTCGTACTGGGCGTATTCTCCAGGGGTCACCTTCGACACCATCAGCAACCAGTTTCTCGTAGTTTGGTCCGGCGAAGACAACGTCGGTGGTCTCGTCGACAACGAGTACGAGGTATTCGGCCAGCAGCTCGATGCCGAGACCGGGGCCGAGGTCGGCGTTAACGACTTCCGCATCAGTGATCTGGGCGGCGTCGGGGGTGTTGGCTACGCGGCGAGGGAGCCAGACGTCGCCTTCAGCGGCGCCAACAACGAGTTTCTTGCGGTCTGGCACGGCGACGACAACGTCGGCGGGCTTGTCGACGATGAAAAGGAGATCTTCGGCCAGCGCCTGACCTCCGGCCTGTTCTCCGACGGCTTCGAGTCCGGCAACACCGCCGCCTGGTCGCTGACCGTGCCATAGGACCGTGTGGGCGTAGGCCCTGAGCACGCTTCTGAAGTGGTTGTTGAGGGTGACCTCTGCCCACACGCTCCTTGGGATGCGCCGCGCGCATCCTTGAGGAGTTCCTGCTGCAGTGGCCGTCTGACGGCCCCTCAGCCCACTACGCCCGCCGAGAAGGCCAGTGCGGTACGAACTCCCAGGACAGGTTCCCCCGGACCGAGGCACCCAGCTTCTGGCCGGAGCGGGCGGAGCGCCGCGTTGACGCCGTTCGCCGGCGCCGCTACTGTGGCGGCTATCGGAACGGTGCCGTAGGGAAGCCGGTGCGAGTCCGGCGCGGCCCCCGCCACTGTGACCGGGGACGAAAACCGGGGGAAGCCACTGTCGCTCGCGATGGGAAGGCCCGGCGAGTAGGACGATCCGGGAGCCAGGAGACCTGCCGTTCCGGCAGAAACGGGAGGTTTCGCCGATGCCCTCACTGCTCCGCCGTACCCTCGCCACGTCGCTCCTCCTACCAGCGCTCGCCGCCGTCACGCCCGCTGCCGCGCAGACCAGCGCCGGCAGCTACCCGGCGTCCTTCGCCGACGACATCACCGTCACCGCGACCGGGATCGCCACCGACGCGATCGAGGTCCCGGTCCCGACCACGGTGATCACGAAGCAGGAGATGGAGGACTCCCAGTCCGAGAACGCCGCCGACCTGCTGCGGCGGGTGCCCGGCCTGACCGTGCTGCGCTCCGGCGACGAGGGCAAGGTCGCATCAGTCTTCACCCGCGGCACCGAGTCCGACCAGACCCTGGTCATGTTCGACGGCGTCCGGCTGAACTCCCCGTACGTCGGCGGCTACGACCTGAGCCTGCTCACCACCTCCGGCATCGAGCGGGTCGAGGTGGCGCGCGGGCCGTACTCGGCGCTGTGGGGGGCCGACGCGATCGGCGGCGTGATCAACGTGATCCCGAGGATCGGCGTCGACGGCTTCGAGGCAACTCTCTTCGGCGAGGGCGGCGAGCACGGCTGGCAGCGCTACCAGGGCGACATCACGCTCGGCGGCGGGGGCTTCGGCCTCTATCTGTCGGGCCTTCACCGCGAGGGCGACGGCGAGCTCGACAACTCGGACTTCTCGACCGACCAGCAGCTCGTCGACGTCGGCTGGACCTCCCGCAACGGCAGCCGGCTCGCGGTCGTCGGCCAGAACCTCGAGACCGAGACCGGGATCCCGTTTGCCGTCCCCGGGCAGCCGACGCCCGAGCGACGGCAGTTCTCGGACGAGCGCCTGATCGCGGTGCCGCTGCGCTGGGCCATCGGCACGACCTGGAATCTCGAGCTGACGGCCTCCGAGGTGACGCGCGAATTCCAGTTCGTCGACCCCGACGATCCATCCGGGATCACCGACTCACGCACCGACGCCGACACCCGGCAGGCCCGGCTCTCGAGCCACCACGCCCTCAGCGGCCACACCGTGACCTGGGGCGGGGAGTGGCGCGAGGACGAGGTGACCGACATCTCCAACCTCGGCACCAACCTCGATGGCCGCACCACCGAGGTCACGAGCGCCTTCGTCCAGGACGTGTGGCACGCCGGTGAGAAGGTGCAACTGATCGTCGGCACCCGCTGGGACGACACCGACGAGTGGGGCTCGGAAACCTCCCCCCGCGCCCACTTCGGCTGGAAGATCAGCGACACGACGGAGATGCGCGTGGGCTACGGCAAGGCCTTCCGCCAGCCCTCCCTCGGCGAGCTCTACTTCCCGCTGTTCGGCAACCCCGAGCTGCAACCCGAGACCTCGAGCTCGTACGAGATCGGCTTCGTGCAGGCCCCGAAGAGCGGCGCCAGCCGCTGGCAGCTCAACGTCTTCAAAACCGAGCTCGAGGACCTGATCCAGTTCGACTTCGCCGCCTACACCAACCGCAACATCGCCCGAGCGGAGATCCTCGGCGCCGAGCTTTCGTTTGACAGCGCGTTGACCGCCGACTTCTCGCAGCTCATGCAGGTGACCTGGCTCGACACCGAGGACGACGCCGGCGATCCGCTGCTCCGCCGCCCGGAGTGGAGCGGGGCCTACACGCTGACCGGGTCGTTTTGGCCCAAGGTGCGCGGCGACCTCACCGTGCTCTATCTGGGGTCGCGGTGGGACGTTGACCCGATCACCTTCGAGCGCGTGGAGCTCGGCGGCAGCGCGACCGTCGATCTGGCGCTCGGCTGGCAGATCCTCGACTGGCTGGAGCTGACGGGCCGCGCCATCAACCTGCTCGATCGCGAGTACCAGACGGTGCGCGGCTACCCGGCGCCCGGGTTGCGGGTCATGGGCGGCCTGCGACTGCGGCTGTGAGGCAGGGAGCCTGAGCGTCGGCCACGCCCGGGCGCCGACCGTCGGCTGGTTTGGTGGTGCCGCGCGGGCCGCTCCGCTCAGCGGGGCGCCGCGGCCGTCGAGCTGCGCGTCGAGTCCCCGCGCAGCTGCACCGACACGCGATCGACCGTCGCTCGCACGGCTGACAGCATCCGCTTGCGCTCGATGTCGTCCACCGGCGGGGCTGCCGGGTGGGGCGGCAACTCGCCCTCCTCCTGCAGTGCCCGGTGGTGGACGAGCAGGAGCTGCTCGAGCAGCTGGGGCGTCGCCGCCATCGCCATGGCGTAGATCGCGCTGGTGTTCTCCGGCGTCCGCCGCCCGCACTGGCGGGCCGCCCGCCACACCTGGAAGTGGAGCTTCTCGCTCAGAGTGCGACGCAGGCTCTCGAGAAGCCGCAGCCGACGAGATCTGAGTCGTGACATATCGCTTCCTTTCGCCGTTCCCCGGCGGCCCCGCAACCGACGATCGGCTCCGGCGGCGCGTTTCCGATCCGCCCGGGATCCTGGATCGACTGTGGGAGAACCGCTCGTCTACCGCTGTGACGAGTGTCACACCGTGACGACCCGGCCGGCCGGCGCGTCCCGGGTGTCGCTCCCCGCAGCCTCGCTGCCGAGCTGCCCGCGACACCGTCTGGCACTGCCCGGTCGGGTCGGTGCTATCCTTCGCCCCTGCCCGCGTTTCGGGAGGCGCCGTGCCGGACACCTTCTACATCACCACGCCGATCTACTACGTCAACGACATGCCGCACATCGGCCACATCTACACCACTGTCATGGCGGACATCGTCGCCCGATACCGGCGCTTGCGGGGGGCGCGCGTCCACTTCCTCACCGGCACCGATGAGCATGGCCAGAAGATCGCCAAGGCGGCCCGCGACCAGGGGATCGAGCCGATCCAGCTCGCCGACCGAGTGGTCGAGCGCTACAACCACCTGTGGAGCGTCCTCGAGATCTCGAACGACGACTTCATCCGGACCACCGAGGCCCGGCACAAGCGCGCGGTCACCGAGATCATCCGCCGCATCAGCGCGTCCGGTGACATTTACAGCGGGTCCTACGAGGGCTGGTACAGCCCCGGTGAGGAGGCCTTCGTCCCCGACTCGCAGGTCGCCGACGGGCGCGACACGGCGACCGGCTACGCCGTCGAGCGGCTGGCCGAGCCGAGCTACTTCTTCCGGCTCTCGGCGTGGCAGGACCGGCTGCTCGCGTGGTATCGGGAGAACCCCGACTGCATCCGCCCGCAGAGCCGGTACAACGAGGTCGTCAGCTTCGTCTCCTCGGGGCTGAGGGACCTGTCGATCTCCCGCGCCTCGCTGCGCTGGGGGGTCCCCTACCCGGGCGACGACCAGCACGTCGTCTACGTGTGGCTCGACGCGCTGACCAACTACATCTCCGCGCTCGGCTTCGGCGGTGACGACGACCGCCTCTACGAAGAGTTCTGGCCCGCCAACCTGCACCTGGTCGGCAAGGACATCCTGCGCTTCCACTGCGTCTACTGGCCGGCCTTCCTGATGTCGGCCGGGCTGCCGCCGCCGCGCCAGGTGTTCGGCCACGGCTGGTGGCTGCGCGACGAGGCCAAGATGTCGAAGTCGATCGGCAACGTGGTGCGGCCCGACCACATCATCGAGCGCTTCGGACCGGACCCGCTGCGCTACTTCCTTGCCCGCGACATGGCCTTCGGCCAGGACTCGAGCTTCTCCGACGAGGCGTTTGTCGAGCGCTTCAACGCCGACCTCGCGAACGCCCTCGGCAACACCGCGTCGCGGACCGCGGCCATGGTCGGCCGTGCCTTCGCAGGCCGCGTCCCGCCGCCCTCGGCCGACGGTCCCATCCCGGCCGCCGCCGCGGCGGCGGTCGACGATTACCACCGCCGCATGGAGGCGCTGGAGCCGCACCGGGCGCTCGAGGCGGTCTCGCAGCTGCTGGCCACGATCAACGGCTTCCTGCAGGAGCGCCAGCCGTGGGCGCTCGCGAAGAAGGGCGACGCCGCCCGGGGCGAGCTCGAGGCCACGCTCTACACCGCGCTCGAAGGCCTGCGGATCACCTCACTGCTCATCGAGCCGGTGATGCCCGCGATCGCTCCGCGGCTCCGCGCCCTGCTCGGCGCCCAGGATCTGCCCGTCAACCTCGGCGAAGCGACCGGCTGGGGACAGCTCCCGGCCGGCGCCACGCTCGGCCCGACCGAGCCGCTGTTCCCGCGCGTCGACGCCGACGCCTACCTGAAGGAGATCACCATGGACGAGACCACGCCCGCCCAGCCCGAAGAGAACCTGCTGACCATCGACCAGTTCGCCGCCATCAAACTGGTCGTCGGCATTGTCCGTGAGGCCGAACGGGTGCCCAACTCGAAGAAGCTGGTGCGGATGATGGTCGACCTCGGTGAGCCGCAGCTGCGCCAGCTCGTCGCCGGCATCGCCGAGCGCTACCAGCCCGAGGCGCTGCTCGGCCGGCGCATCGTCGTCGTCGCCAATCTCAAGCCCGCCAAGCTGATGGGCGTCGAGTCCCGGGGCATGCTGCTGGCGGCATCGGTCAACGGCGATCCCTTCCTGCTGTCGGTGGACGGCGAGGTGCCGCCCGGCACTGGCGTCAGATAGAGCAACGCAGAGGATCTAGGATCTGGGATCTGGGATCTGGGGCATAGCGCCCCCGCCCGCTTCCGCTCTCGTCACGGCGAAGTCCGAAGGACGAAGCCGGATCCGCTCCCGTACCCGTTCCCGTTCCCGATGCAACGAGGGGTCCCGCGTGACCCTCTGACAAACCGAAGCAGCCTGAAGTGTGCCGAATCGCTGCGAGGGCATCCGATCCGGGTACGGGGACGGGAAGGGGAACGGGAACGAGCCGTATCCCGCGTGTGGGGAGGCAGGCTTTCCGTCATCGAGCGCGGCGGCGCCTACCGCACCCGCTCGTAGACCATGAAGGTGTGGGCGTGCGGGTTCTTCTCGTCGGCCTCGTGCCGCTCCTCGACGACCACCCGCCACCCACTCGCGTCGAACGCCGGGAAGAAGGTGTCGCCCTCGAAACGGGCGTGGACCCGGGTCAGGTAGACACGGTCGGCGACCGGAAGGGCTTCCCGGTAGATCGCTTGACCGCCGGCGATGAAGACCTCGTCGGCACCGGCCGCCAGCTCGAGCGCCTCCTCGACCGACCGCGCCACCCGCGCGCCCTCGGCGACGAACGCCGGGTCGCGGCTGACCACGATCGTCGGCCGGCCGGGCAATGGCCGGCGGCCGATCGAGTCCCACGTTCGCCGGCCCATCACCATGTGGTGGCCGGTCGTGAGCTTCTTGAAACGCTTGAGGTCGGCCGGCAGGTGCCAGGGCAGACCGCCGTCCCGGCCGATCACGCCGTTGTCGGCCACCGCGGCGATGATGGAGACGATCACGGCCGCCTCACACCGCGATCGGGGCCGGGATGTGCGGGTGCGGGTCGTAGCCCACGAGCTCGAAGTCCTCGAAGCGGAAGTCGAAGATCGACGCGACCTCCGGATTGAGGCGCATCTCCGGCAGCGGCCGCGGCTCGCGGCCGAGCTGGAGGCGAGCCTGCTCGACGTGGTTCGTGTAGAGATGGACGTCGCCGAAGGTGTGGACGAAGTCGCGCGCTTCGAGGCCGCAGACCTGGGCGACCATCATCGTCAGCAGCGCGTACGACGCGGTGTTGAATGGCACCCCCAGGAAGACGTCGGCGCTGCGCTGGTAGAGCTGGCAGCTCAGGCCGCCGCCGGCGACCCAGAACTGGAACATCGCGTGGCACGGCGGCAGCGCCATTCTCTCGAGCTCGGCCACGTTCCAGGCGCTCACCAGGTGGCGCCTCGAGTCGGGGTCCGAGCGGATGCCCTCGATGACCCTCTCGATCTGGTCGATGTGGCCGCCGTCCGCGGTCGGCCACCGCCGCCACTGGGCGCCGTAGATCGGCCCGAGGTCGCCGTCAGAGCCGGCCCACTCGTCCCAGATCGTCACCTTGTGTTGGTGCAGGCTGCGGACGTTGGTGTCGCCGGCGAGAAACCACAGCAGCTCGTGGATGATCGAGCGCAGGTGCAGCCGCTTGGTCGTCAGCAGCGGGAAGCCCTCCCGCAGGTCGAAGCGGGCCTGGTACCCGAACACGCTCAGGGCGCCGGTGCCCGTGCGATCGGCCTTCTCGACGCCGTGGTCGAGGATGTGCTGGAGCAGGTCGAGGTACTGCCTCACCTTGGACAACCCTTGGGGCCGTCCGGTCCGATCCAGCGGCCGACCTGCTCCTGCCAGCGTCCCTGCGCCTTGAGCAGCAGCTCCGCCACCTCGCGGATCGCACCGCGGCCGCCCGGGACCCCGCACACCAGATGGCAGGTCGCCAGAACCTCCGGCGCCGCATCCGCCGGACAGGCGGCGAACCCCGCGCGCTCGAGCATCGGGATGTCGGGCAGGTCATCGCCCATGGCCGCAACCTGCTGGTCGGCCAGCCCGAGGCGGCGCTCCAGCTCGTCGAGGTCGGCCGCCTTGTCGCGGCTGCCCTGGATCACGAGCTCGTCGCGGAGGCCGAGATCCCGGCACCGCGTCGCGATGATCTCCGAGCGCCGTCCAGTCACCACCGCGACCGAAAGTCCGGCGTCCAGCAGCAGCCGGATCGCGAGCCCGTCCCGCACCGAGAACTGCTTCATGGCCTCGCCAGCGGGACCGTAGAGGAGGATGCCGTCGGTAAGCACACCGTCGACATCGAGGACGAGCACGCGGATCGGATCGAGGCGCTCGCGGACGGCAGCAGGCAGTCGGCTCGGCATGGCCGAATCCTAGCAGTTCCCTTCCCGATCGCGGGTGCGCAACCCCGCGATCGGGATCAGAAGCCCTCGAGCACCGCGCTGACCAGCGCCGCCGAGTAGTCGTCGGCCAGCTGGTCCATCGCCAGCACCTGGCGGTCGAAGTAGTCGGCGGCATTGGGGTCGACCAGGTAGGAGTTGCGGCGGGAGAAGGCGAGGTCCTCCCACACCAGCTTGGGCTCGGAGCCGCGGTTGTCGAAGAGCTTCACCGACGTGGTCAAGGTCATCTGGTACTCGGTGGCGCGGCCCTGCTCATCGAATCTCACCGGCGCAATGCCGAGATTGAGGATGACCCCGCTCAGCACGAGGTCCGCGGAGGCCTTCTCGTCGACCAGCTGCAGCCGCCGGCGACGCACCCACTCGAGGCTCAACGACTCGTCGATCCGCTGGTTGATGTCGACGTAGCGCGTCTGGTTCTGGAAGCGCTCCACGTAGAGGGTCGTCACGCCCTCCGGCAGTGTGCTCGCCGTGCCCACCAGGTGGTAGCCGCACCCGGCGAGCGTCAGCCCGAGTGCAGCGGCAAGCAGGAGCCGGATCGCGGCAGCCATCGACGGCTCACGGTACCACGCGCGCCACCCCATCAGCCGCCGCTCCCCCGCCTGCGCAGGCGCTTGATCTCCTGAAGGCGCTCCCGGATCTTCGCCTCCCAACCCTGGACGCCGGGCTCGTAGAAGCGCGCGCCCTCGAGGCCCTCGGGCATGCACTCCATCTCGGCCACGCCGCCCGGCTCGTCGTGGGCGTACCGGTAGCCCTCGCCGTAGCCTGCCTCCCGCATCAGATCGGTCGGCGCATTGCGCAGCCGGAGCGGCACCGGCAGGCCCGGCCGGCGCCCGACCTCCTCCTTCGCCGCCCCGTAGCCGACGTACAGCGCATTCGACTTCGGCGCCACCGCGAGGTAGACCGCTGCCTGCGCCAGCGCCAGCTCGCACTCCGGCATCCCGACGTGCTCGACCGCGTGGGCCGCTGCGGCGACCTGCTGGAGGGCGCGCGGGTCGGCCATGCCGATGTCCTCGGACGCCATCCGCAGCATCCGGCGCACCACGTACCGCGGGTCGGCCCCGCCCTCGAGCATCCGCGCCAGCCAGTACAGCGCAGCGTCGGGGTCGGAGTTGCGGACCGCCTTGTGGAGGGCGGAGATCAGGTTGTGGTGCTCTTCCCTGCCCTTGTCGTAGACCGCCGTCACCCGCTGCGCGACGCGCTCGGCGAACGCTGCGTCGACCTGCCCCTCGCCCTCGCTCGCGGCGACCGCCACGGCGAGCTCCAGGTGGTTCAATGCCTGCCTGGCGTCCCCGGCGGCCAGCCGCGCCATCAGGTCGAGCGCGCCGTCGTCGACCGCCACCCCGGAACTGGCGAGGCCGGCCTCGCGGTCGGCCAGCGCCCGCCTCAGGATCGCCTGGAGCTCGTCCTCGGCCAGCGGGTCGAGGATGTAGACCGTGACCCGGGAACGCAGCGCCCGGTTGAGCTCGAACGACGGGTTCTCGGTGGTGGCGCCGATGAGCACCACATCGCCGGTCTCGACGTAGGGCAGGAAGGCGTCCTGCTGGGCGCGGTTGAAGCGATGGATCTCGTCGACGAAGAGCACGGTCCGGCGGCCGGTCAGCTTGAGCCGCCGCCGCGCCTCCTCCATCACCGCCCTGGCTTCTTTCACTCCGGCCAGCACGGCCGAGAACGACACGACCTCGGCGCCGGCCGCCTCGGCGAGCAGCCGCGCCATGGTCGTCTTGCCGCTTCCGGGCGGCCCCCAGAACACCATCGACGGCAGCTCGGAGCGCTCGAGCAGCGAGCGGAGCACGCCGTGCGGCCCGACCAGCTGCTGCTGGCCGACCACGTCGTCAAGGCTGCGCGGCCGCATCCGATCCGCCAACGGCGGGCCGCCGGCCGCGAACAGAGATCCCTGGGTCATGCGCGCACGTTCTCGAGGGTCAACGCCGCCAGCCGTTCCAGAATCAACATCCGCAGCAGCGCCTGCTCGACCGTTCCACCCACGGTCACCGCGCCGTGCCGCTCGAGGACGCACGCCGGGCCGTGGGCCAGGGCGTGCGCCGTCGCCTCGGCGAGCTCCGCGCTGCCGGGGGGCAACGCCGGGACCCAGGCGACGGCACCGAGCAGCATCCCCCCCTCGGTGAGCAGCGAGCAGTTGGGGACCCGGCCGGTTTGGGACAGCCCCTGAACCGCCGCCGGGTGGGCGTGCACCACCGCCTTCACCTCCGCCCGCAGGCGGTACACGGCGCCGTGGATCTGGGTTTCGCTGGAGGCCGCAGGCGGCACGTCGGCCGGCCAACGCGGCACCACAACGAGGTCGCCCGGGTCGAGCCGGCCCTTGTCGCGGCCCCGCGGGGTGATCAGGAAGCCCGCGCCGTCGATCCGAGCCGAGAGGTTGCCCTCGCCGGCCAGGATCAGGCCGGCCTGCTCGAGCAGCGCGCCGGCCGCGACCAGCTCGAGCCGCAGCCGCCGCGGGGCGCATCCGACCGCGTCACGCGTCATGGGCCTCCGCCGCCTCGACACGATCGCGGCAGCCAGGACTGCAGAACACCTCTCCGGAGCCCGCCGTCAGGGCCCGTCGCGAGGGCACGTAGGTGCCGCAGCGCCGGCAGGCGACGAGGTGGTCGGGCTTCTCGTCCCCGACGTGAGAAGACCACTCGCGCCGGCGACGCCGCAGCAGAGGCGAAAACCGGCTGTAGCTGTCGGCGCCGAAGCCGGCTTCCCGCCGCCGCCGCCCCAGGCCGATGGCGATCCGCCACACCACGACCAGCACGATCACGATGATCACGATCCGCTGCAGCACGAACACCTCGGCTCCCGGCGCGCCCGCCGAGCCCCCGGCGAGTATAGACCACGAGAAGGAGGGTCGGCGGGAGCCCTCGCGCGCCGCCCGAGTGAGCTGCGCCATTCGATTCCGTCGCTGTCGCCGCGGCCGCAGCGCGGCGACTACTCGGCGGCGTCTTCCTCGAGCCGATCGGCGAACCAGCTCCCGCCGGACGGCAGGCCCGACGACAGCTGGGTCGCCTCCCAGGTGCCCTCGAGACGGGACGTCTCTCCCCGCACCGTCAGCTTGGCGTAGAGGGTCGCAGCGTAGCCGATCTGCGAGTCAATCCGCTCCAGCCGCACCTTGCCGGACACCAGGGTGCCGCGCAGCGATCCGCTCCAGTCGCCCGACAGGCGGTAGGTCCCCTGGACCAGCGTCCCGTCGAGCTGCAGCAACATCAGCCCTTCCTGGCCACCCGGCTCCATCACCACCCGCCACGTGCCGCTGAGAGGGTCTCGCTCCGGACCGACCTGTCCCTCAAGCCGTCGAATCTCCTCCTCGATGGCGGCGACCAGCGCCTGCGCCGTCAGCACTTCGCGGCGGATCCGCTGCATGCTGTCGACGTGCATCATCAGCTCCGCCTCGGCCTGGCGCAGATCCTGGTCGCGCAGCTTGAGGCTGTCCAGGCTCTCGCCCTGCGCCTGGGCGGTTGCGAGGTCGGCGGCGCCCTGCTCGACCCGGATCCAGGTCTCCTGCATCTTCGCGCGCTGCTCCTCGAGCTCGCCGAGGTCCATGCGCAGCAATTCGCTCTGAATCTTGAGCTGCTCGCGGAGGCTCTGGGTGAGCGGCTGGGCGGCAAAGACCGGCGCCGCCACGGCGAGGACGAGCACCATCCGAAGCACACGGGTCATGACGGACTCCCTTCGCAGCGGCCAAGCCCCGCACCGAGAATACCATCCGCGGCCGGATCCAATACCGCGATCAGTGCGCGCCAAGCCGTGATCGCTCGCAGGCGCACGCGCTCGCCCCGCCCGCGGCCGGCCATCACCTCGCTCCTGTGTACGAACTGGGATCGACTGCCGTCGGTGCCAGGAGCGTGTAGGGCATAGGCCCCTCGGCGCACGCGGGTCGCAGATCTCTGGGTGTGTGTGCCCTGTCGCGGTCGCTGGCTAGCCTACGCCCCGCGTGCGCCGAGCGGAATGCGCTGCGCGCATCCTGCCGATCAGCCCTCGTCCACGGGGGCGGGCTGGACCTGGAGGGCTTTTCCGATGTCGCGCTCGACCTTCTCGGCCGGCTTGCCCTTCACCGCAGCCACCTCGTAGACGAGCAGCTGCCGGGCGTGGTCGAACATCTTGCGCTCGCGAAAAGACAACGTCTTGCGCCTCGCCACGTCGGCCAGGCAGAGCAGAACATCGACGACCTCGTCGAGGTCCCCGGTCTTGATGCGGTCCAGGTTGGCCCGGTAGCGGTCCTTCCAGTTGTCGGCCTCGTCGCCCTCCGCGGCGCGCAGGCGGCGCATCGCGCGGTCAACCGCTCGCTTGTCGGACAGCGGCCGCAACCCGACCCGCTCGGCGTTGCCGACCGGCACCACCACCTTGGAGTCGGTGTTCAGCAGGCGCAAGTGGTAGCAGGACATGGTCGTGCCGCCGAGCTCCTCGTCCGCGATCTCCTCGACCACCGACACGCCCTGGCTCGGGTACACGACCTTGTCGCCGACCTTGAGGCGCACTATACCCCCATTGACTAACCCAACCATGCTAGCACGGCAGGCGGGCGGCCGCCGAGCCCCGACCCGGTGGCTGTCAGCCGGGGAACCGTTCAGGGCTGAGCCTGCTCGGCGCCGCAGTGCACGCACACCAGGGCGCCGGGCCGGATCGGCTGTCCGCACGCGCCGCAGGGGACCCGCCGCCGGCCCACTGTCCGGGCGACCGCGATCCCCGCCACCACCAGCCCACCCAACAGCAGCAACGACAGCGGCGGCACCACCAGGGCCGATCCTGCCAGCGACAGGGAGACCCCTGCCTCGGTCACCGAGGCCACCTTGCCGACGCCCTCGTGGAGGTCCTCCGCGATGGTCCGGAACGGCCGCCGGATCGCGTTGCGAACGAAGTGCACGCCGCCAGCAGTGCCGGCGCCGAGCAGTCCGGAGGCCGCCAGCGCCGCGAAGTCGTCGTCGATGGTCCCGACCATGGCGGCAAAGGCGATGAAGCCGGCCGTCATCTTGGGCAGGTAGGCCACGGTGTCGGTCCAGCGGCCGAGCTCGGGGTGGGCGTCGACCACGATCTCGAGCACCACCATCACGCCCAGGAGGACCATGACGGCCGGGTTGCAGATCCACTGAAAGCGCTCTGACAGCTCGAAGTACGGAGTGTAGTGTGCGGCCCCGAGCGCGAGGACCGGGATGAAGGCCTTCGCGCCTGCCCCGGACGCGAGGCCGAAAGCCGCCATGTAGGTCATCAGGGATTCCACGTCAGCGCTCCTTTCGACATCATCGCGACCCCAGCCACTCTGCGATCGCCGTCGCCGACCATCCGAGCACGGCGACCAGCGCGGCGAGCAGCGCCAGCGCGGCCAGCGTGGCCAAGGCCAGGCCCCAGAGCAGCGCCTTCTCCCAGCCGGCCAGCGGCGCCCGCTGGAACTCCCGGGTGAGGCTCCAGCTCGTGTACGCGTGCGCGGCCGCCGTCAGGCCGGCATAGGCGGCGACCGCCGGCATGATGCCCACCAGCGGCGCCGCGGCCAGCCCGTAGCCGGGGATCCCGATCCACAGGAAGCTCAGGCGGCTCAGCCAGCGCACGAACCTCCTCCGCGCCGCGCCCAGCAGCCGCATGGCATCCCGCACCAGCCACAGCCGGACCGCGACCAGGTGTGCCACCACGATGAGCGGCGCCGCCGCCACGGCCGCGAGGTGGAGCGCCGACAGGCCGATCGCGATCAGGAGCACCACCGGCACGCCGATCAGCAGCATCTGCCGGAAGCGCTCCTGCTGCTGCGCCGCCGCCTGCTGATACCGCAGGTCGATCGGCCGCAGCTCGCGGCCGGCATCGTCCACAAGCGACCGGTCGCAGCGCGGGCAGCGCACGGCCTTTCGCTCAGAAAGCCGCAGCGGCTCGAGACACCACGGGCAAACCTTCCCCACCGGCCGAGTATACGGCGCAGTCGCTCACCCGCTCCCGCTTGCGAATTCGTTCCCGTTCCCGTACCCGTTCCCGTTCCCGTCCGCTTCCCCTTCCGCGCCCGCTTCCGCTCGTGTCACGGCGAAGTCCGCAGGACGAAGCCGGATCCGCTTTCGGGTTCGTTCCCGCTCCCGCCCGTTCCCGTTCCCGTCCCCGTTCCCGTCCGCTTCCGCTTCCGCTCTCGTCACGGCGACTGGTGACGGCATAGCCCACTGGGCGAAGCCGCAAGCCGACTCGTCACGGCGACTTGTCACGGCGTAGTGCAGGGCACGAAGCCGGAAGCGCAGGACGAAGCCGGATCCGCGCCCGAGCGCTCACTCAAGCGTGCGAGGTCAACCAGCTCGAGGTGTCGCGGGAGGCCGCGCCGATCGTGAAACTGCAGAAGTGTCGGCCTTGGCACCTCGGCGGGTGAGCCCGTCCCCTCATCCCCTGAGTGTTCGGTACGTCCCCCCATGACATCTGCGTCGTCGGGGCCTATATTGGGTGCAAAGGAACAAGCCTTCAAAGAAGGGGGACACCATGAAGAGCCGGCGGCACGCGTGTCGGTTGGTGGCACTTCTCGGGATCGGTGCAGGTGTGATCGCAGCGCCGGCGCTCGCGCAGGACTGCCCGGAGCTGGTCGGCCACTGGCCGTACGGACCAGTGGGTTCCGTCGCCGTTGCGGGTGGCCATGCCTACTTCACCAGCGGCGCCGGGCTGCGCATCGCCGATCTCTCGGACCCGGCGGCGCCGCAGGTGGTCGGCGGCATCGCGTTGGCGCCGACGTCCTTCGCACGAAGGGTGTCAGTCTCAGGTGCCTACGCGTACGTCGCGGACTCGGGCGCGGGTCTTCGCGTCATCGACGTCTCCGAACCCGCAGCGCCTGCCGAGGTCGGCTTCGTCGACACGCCGGGCGGGGCCTGGGGTGTCGCGGTCGCAGGCGGCTACGCCTACGTCGCGGACACGGTCTCCGGCCTGCGAGTGGTCGACGTGAGCACGCCGTCGGCGCCAATCGAGGTCGGCTTCGTCGACACGCCGGGTGCCGCCCTCGGGGTGACGGTCGCCGGCGGCTACGCCTACGTCGCGGACTGGCAGTCCGGCCTTCGTCTGATCGATGTCAGCACGCCGTCGGCGCCGGTCGAGATCGGCGCCCTCGACACGCCGGGCGAGGCCTACGATGTTGCGGTCGCGGGCGGCTACGCCTACGTCGCGGATTTCGGCGCGGGTATTCGGGTGATCGACGTCAGCACGCCGTCGGCGCCGGTCGAGGTCGGCTTCGTCGAAACGCCTGGGAACGCCTTCGGCGTCGCGGTGTCGGGCGGCTACGCCTACGTCGCGGATAGCGACGCGGGCCTTCGGGTGGTCGACGTGAGCACGCCGTCGACCCCGGTCGAGGTCGGTTTCCTCGACACGCTGGCCAACGCCTACCGCGTCGCGGTCGCGGGCGAATACGCCTACGTCGCCTGCTGGCAGCACGACCTGCGGGTGGTCAACGTGAGCACCCCGTCGGCCCCGGTCGAGGTCGGCTTCCTCGAAACACCGGGCTACGCGATGAGTGTCGCGGCGTCGGGCGGCTACGCCTATGTCGGGTACGATCCCACCGGCTTCCGAGTGCTGGACATCTCCAGCCCCGCGGCGCCGGTCGAGGTCGGCTTCGTCGAAACGCCGGCCTCCGCGGCGGATGTGGCGGTGTCTGCCGGCTACGTCTACGTCGCGGACTGGCAATACGGCCTGCGGGTGATCGACGTCAGCACGCCGTCGGCCCCCGTCGAGGTCGGCGGCGCCGCAACGCCGGGCAGTGCCTGGGGTGTCGCGGTCGCGGGCGGCTACGCCTACGTCGCGGACTACAGCAGCCTGCGGGTGATCGACGTCAGCGCGCCGTCGGCGCCGGTCGAGGTCGGCTTCCTCAACGCGCCGGGCCCGGAGCAGGACGTCACGATGTCCGGCCACTATGCCTACCTCGCGAACGGCATCATGGGCCTGCGGGTGATCGACGTGAGCACCCCGTCGGCGCCGGTCGAGGTGGGCTCCATCCTCCTGCCGGGCTCCGCCTTCTCCGTCACCCTGGCGGGCCGCTACGCATACGTCGCGGCCGAAACCGCCGGGCTTCGGGTGATCGACGTGAGCACGCCGTCGGCGCCGGTCGAGGTGGGGTTCTGGGACACGGCGGGCCCGGATGAGGCCTGGGGCGTCGCCGTCGCGGGCGGCTACGCCTACCTCGTGGAAACCGACCCTGCTGGAACCGGCGGGCACCTCCGGGTGATCGACGTCAGCCCGCCGTCGGCGCCGCTCGAGGTGGGGTCCTTCGCCACGCCTTGGCCCGGGCACGTCACGCTGTCGGACGGACACCTGCTCGTCACGGACGCCTACCTTGGAGTGTACGTCTTCGCCGAGTGTGCCGGCGGTGCATCCCCCGACGCCCGCGAGTGCTTCATCCCGGCGGCGGCAGTGGCGGCCGGGGCCCAGGGCGCGTTCTTCCAGACCGACGTCGAGATCAACAACACCGGCACGGAGGAGGCCGAGGTTCACTTCCAGTGGCTGCCCCGCGGCGAAGACAACTCCGAGCCCGTCCAGTCCGAGCCGATCGCGCTCGCTCCCGGCCAGAGCCTGCGCTACGAGAACGTGCTGACCGAGCTCTTCAACCTCGGGCCCGACTCGCTCGGCGCGCTCAAGCTGGTGGCGAGCACCGAGTCGGTCATCGGCATGAGCCGGACCTACAACATCCCGGCTGGCAAGGCCGCCGGCACCTTCGGCCAGGGCCTGCCCGCGATCCGGGCGACCGAGATGATCCAGGGCACCGAGCCGCAGCGGATCATCTTCCTCAGCGAGAATGATGACTCCCGGGCCAACGTCGGCTGCGTCAACGGCTCGAGCGAGCCGGTCCGGATCAACATTGGAGTATTCAACGCTGAGGGCACTTTCCTCGAGGCACGGACCATGGACCTCGGGCCCTGGTCCAACAACCAGATCAACCGGGTCTTCCGCGACTACCAGCCGGTCAACGGCTATGTGGATGTCTGGGCCGACAGCGACGATGCGCTCTACTACTGCTACGGCTCGATGCTCGACAACCTGACTTCGGACCCGACCACGATCCTGCCCCAGGTGCCGTCGGACGATGTCAGCTTCATCCCGGCCGCGGCGCTCGCCGCCGGGCTCGAGGGCGCGTTCTTCGAGACCGACATCGACCTCAACAACGCCGGCTCGACCGACATCACCTACCGGCTGGCGTGGCTGCCACGGGGCGCCGACAACAGCGACGCGGTCCACAGCGATCTGTTCACGCTCGCGCCGGGAGCAGGAGTCCGCTACGCCAACGTTCTCGCCGAGGTCTTCGGCCTCGAGCCCGACCAGGTCGGTGCGCTCGCGCTCGAGGCGAGCGGATCGGAGCTCTTGGCGATGAGCCGGACCTACAACCTCCCGTCGGCCAAGGTGGCGGGGACCTTCGGCCAGGAGCTGCCGGGCATCCCGGCCGACCGGATGATCGCCTCGGGGGTGAAGAAGCGGATCATCTTCATGAACGAGAACGACGACGTCCGGGCCAACGTTGGCTGTCAGAACGGGAGCGAGCAGACCGTGCGGGTCTTCATCGAGCTGTTCAACTCCGCCGGCGAGTCGCTCGAGACCAGGACCATGGACCTGGCCCCTTGGTCCAACAACCAGATCACCCGGGTGTTCCGGAGCCACGCGCCGGTCGAGGCCGGCTATGTGGACGTCTGGACCCACACCGAAGGGGCGTCGATCTACTGCTACGGCTCGGTGCTCGATAACCTCACGTCCGACCCGACCACCGTGCTGCCGCAGTAGCGCGGTCGACGACCATTGACAGCCAGCGGGGGCTCCGGCCCCCGCTTTCTTGTAGCGCAGCCTTCCAGGCTGCATCAACCATCTTGGCTGCCTTGTGGGGTACCCATCCTGGCTGCCACTCTTGGCAGGCTGGAAGCCCGCGCCACAACCATTCGGTGCCGGGACCGGCACGTGGCAGTTTTCCCGGACGAGCCCATGCCCGTCTCCGTCTCCGAACGGACGAGCGAGCGGGCCGCTGGTGACTCGGGCACCGACACTTCGGGTACGGGATGGAGTTAGAGGATCACTCTGCGATAGAGCACCGTCGCGTCCCCTCCGTTTGCCGGGGACAGGTCGAGCGGGCGCTTCGCTGCGACGGCCCGGGCGCTCTCCGGAAGGCCGGGGCTGCGATCGAGGACGAACGCGTCAAGGCGATCCGCAGAGAGGGTGAGCTCGACCGTGACACCCTCCGGCGGCGCCGCTTCGAAAGAGACCAGCGAGATCCCGTTGTCCGAGCTGCGACCTCGCAGGTAAGGAGGCGCGAGCGGTTGCCCCTGAACCCGGATCGATCCCGCCGGGACCGCTCCCACGAAGGCGAGGCCGATCTCCGGCGCTCCCCGGAGGGAGGAGAGGCGCAGGGTCAGCCGCCGCCCCCCGTCCGGGACGGCCTCCTCACCGAGCCGCTCGAGGATCGGATGCGGCAGTCCGAGCGGTGGCAGCGGCGCCACGAATGCCAGCGCGGGTCGCGCCCACGGAAGGGCCATCGTCTGCCGTTCGAAGCGGGCGGCTTGCGTCACGCTCTCGGGCAGCCGGCCTGACTCGGGCCGGATGATGAGCGTGGCGCCGGCAGCGCCCTCCTCCTCGACGGCGATCATCGAGCCGTGCTCCGGGTCGCGCGAGGTGCTCGCGGGCGCCAGCAGGGCGGCCACCGACGCCGCAACACAGAGACCGGCAAGCAGGGCCACGGGCCGCCGGGTCGCTCCCGGTGTCGTCCGGACGGGAAGCGACGCAAGGGTCAGGCCGAGGCCGAGCGCGACCAACGGCAGGCCGGCTGGCCCCAGCGCCTCCGGCATCCGGAGCGCGATCGCCAGGAGCAGCAGGCCGAGGAGGGCGAACGGCACCCAGGCCGACGCCTGTTCCGGCAGCACCAGCCGGCAGAGCCCCGCGGCGAGAGTGGGGACGACGAGCAGGAACGAGAGCTCCGGCACGGCCACGGCGAGGACGAGGCCGAGGAGCGCACTCGAGGTCCAGATCCGTTCCCACGACTCGGCCGGCGAGCCGGTCCAGCGCGCCTCGACGGCGAGCACCGGGAGGGCCGCCGCCAGCGCCGCAGCCGAGACGGCCAGGATCGCTGGCACCGGATGGGCGATGAAGCTCACCGGAAAGGCGCCGGCCAGCCGGAGGATCTGCCACACCAGCGCCCCGGCAAGGAGGCCGAGCAGCGGAGCGAGGAACGGCAGCAGCACTTTGACCCGAGGCAGCGGTCGCCCGCCCCGGCGCACTGCGGCCACCCTGACCAGCGCGAGGCCGAGCAGGGCGAGCACCGGCGAGAGCCCCTTCGGCCACCACAGGACGGTGAGTCCGGCGAGGTCGAAGAAGACGGCGTCTCCGGCGGGAGTGGCGGAGAGGTCCTCGCCGGCGAGAGCCCGCACCAGGGCGAGGGCGTTGTCCCCGTGGTGCTGGAGCGACGCGCGCGACAGGTTGGCGAGGCAGTCTCGGGGGGTGTGGTAGCGCGCGGCCGAGCCGATGAACGCCAGGTTGAGCCCGGGCAACCCGGCGCGCTTGAACACGGTCAGGTCGGTGTCGTTGGGGAGCCGGTCGTACACGAAGCTGAAGATTGAGCTGGTGACCGGCCGCGTCATGCGGCGCACGGCGCGGCGCACGAGCCAGGCATTGTCACGGCTGGTCTCGAACAGGAAGCTCGCCCCGCTGCTGCCGCGGGCCTCGAGGTTGACCACGGCGCCGACCGTCCGGGCCCGCTCCGAGGCCATGAAGTGCTCGGCCCCCAGCAGCCCCGCCTCCTCGCCGTCGTCAAACAGCAGGAGCACCGGGTTGCGACGGGGCGAGGTCTGCAGCGCCCGCGCAACCTCGAGGGCGCAGGCCACGCCGGCGGCGTTGTCGCTCACCCCAGGACCCGCCGCTACCGAGTCGTAGTGGGCCGCAAGGAGGACCGCCGGTCCTGGCAGCGTTCCGGGGAGCTCGGCGACGACGTTGGTCAGCTGGGCGCACGAGCCGGCCGGGGAGCAAGCCACCCCTCGCTCGAGGCTCGATGCCAGAGCGAGGCGTGACAGCTCGTCGACGAGCCGCTCCCGGAAGCGCTGGTGCTCGGCGCTTCCGGGCGGACGCGGGGCCTCCTCCCCGACCAGACGGCGCAGGACCTCCTCGGCGCGGGCCGCCGAGAACTCCGCCAGTGGCGCGTCCGCTCCCCGCGGCCGCGGTGGGGCCGAGCGCCAGACGGCCAGAGAGGCGACAGCGGCGAGGGCGAGGACAGCGATCGCGGGCCGAACGGAGGTCAACGTCAGATCACCGAGGCCCAGGGTACGACAGCCCGGCGAATCCATCCAGGCGATCGCCGGCCGGCAGGGAAACGAAGCGCAGCATGTGCTCCAGTCGCGAGAAGGGAATGGCGCGGTCGTAGAACGGGGCAATGAGGTCGAAGTGGTCAAACACTGCGTCCGCCCGCACCGGCCCGCAGTGCGGCCGCCTCGGCGAGGATGAGCGCTGCCGCGCGGTCGACCTCGTCCTCGGTCGTGAATCGCCCCACCGACAGACGGATCGTGGAGAGCGCGGTGGTCGCGTCGACCCCCATCGCCGCGAGCACGTGCGAGACCTGGACCTTGTCGGCGTGGCATGCGGAGCCCGGCGAGGCCGCCACGCGGTCGCCGAGGCGCTCGAGGAGACGGTGGGCGTGGACCCCGGGCAACGCCACGCTCAGGGTGTTGGGCAGCCGGTGGTGCGGATGACCATGGACGACGAGCGCCGGCACGCCGGCCCTCAGCCGGCTTTCGAGCCGGTCGCGTAGGCCGCGCAGGCGCTCCCCTTCACCTCCCAGCTCGTCGTGGACGATGGCACAGGCCGCGCCGAGTCCGGCCGCGAGCAGCACGCTCTCGGTGCCGGCCCTCCGGCCGAGCTCGTGGCCGGCGCCGCGGATCAGCGGCTCGATCGCAACGCCGCGCCGCACGAACAGGGCGCCGACGCCCTTCGGCGCGTAGAGCTTGTGGCCGGCCACGCTCAGCAGGTCGACTCCGAGCCGCCGCACATCCACCGGAACCTTGCCGACCGCCTGGGCCGCGTCGGTGTGCAGCAGCACCCCACGTTCGCGGCACGCCGCCGCCAGCTCGGCAACCGGCTGCAGCGTCCCGACCTCATTGTTCGCGAGCATGACGGTCACCAGCGCGGTGGCGGGTCGCAGCGCCCGCACCACCTCGTCCGGATGGACCCTCCCCCACCCGTCGACGCCGACGATGGTCGACGCGATGAGCCCTTCACACTCGAGCGCCAGCACCACCTCGAGCACGGCCGGGTGCTCGACCGCGCAGGTGACGACGTGGCCGCCCCCACGCGCCGCGACCACGCCGCGGATGGCGGTGTTGTTCGCCTCCGACCCGCCCGAGGTCAAGACCACCTCGTCCGGATCGCAGCCCAGGCAGGAGGCCACCTCGGAGCGGGCGTGATCCAGCGCCTGCCGGGCCTGCCGGCCGAGCCGGTGCGACGATGACGGGTTGCCGTAGCAGCCGGTCAGAAAGGGCAGCATCGCATTCGCGACCCGCGGGTCGACCGGAGTGGTCGCGTTGTAGTCCAGGTAGATGGGGTCGCGCTCTGTGTTGATCACGAGGGACAGTGTAGCGGGGCAGCCAGGATGGCCGCGCTACAAGGCAGCCAGGATGGCTGCGCTACAACGATCACCGCCGATTGCGGTCCGCCCAGCGACCGGCTACGATGCCGTTGCGGCGCCCCAGCGGCCGCGGCATCCTGCAATCGCATCCCGCGGAGGTCGTCATGCCCAACGGAATCGTCCCCGTCCCCGAGCCAATCAATGAGCCGGTCCGCGCCTACGCCCCGGGCTCGCCCCAGAAGGCCTCGCTCAAGGCCAGGATCGACGAGCTGCTGGCCCAGGAGATCGAGATCCCGCTAGTCATCGGCGGCAAGGAGGTGCGCACCGGCAAGCTGGCCGAGGCGGTCTGCCCACACGACCACCGGCACGTGCTCGGCCGCTATCACATGGCGGGCGAGAAGGAGGTCGGCCAGGCGATCAAGGCCTCGCAGAAGGCCTGGGCAGAGTGGTCGGAGATGCCGTGGGAGCACCGGGCCGCAGTGCTGCTCAAGGCGGCCGAGCTGCTGGCCGGGCCCTGGCGCGACACCCTCAACGCGGCGTGCATGCTGAACCAGTCCAAGACCGTGTTCCAGGCCGAGATCGACGCGGCCTGCGAGCTCATCGACTTCTTCCGCTTCAACCCGTACTACATGCGCTTCATCTACGAGCAGCAGCCGGGCAGCATGCTCGGCCACTGGGACTACGTCGAGTACCGTGCGCTCGAGGGCTTCGTGTTCGCGGTCACCCCCTTCAACTTCGCGTCGATCGCCGGCAACCTGCCGACCTCGCCGGCGTTGATGGGCAACACCGTGCTCTGGAAGCCGGCGTCCTCGGCGGTCTACACCGCCTACTGGCTGATGAAGCTGTTCGACGAGGCGGGCTTCCCGCCGGGCGTCATCAACTTCGTCCCCGGCTCCGGCGGCAAGGTCGGCAACCCGGTGCTGGCGAGCCCACACTTCGCCGGCGTCCACTTCACCGGCTCCACCGCGGTGTTCCACGGCATGTGGAAGACGATCGGCGAGAACATCGCCCGCTACCGCACCTACCCGCGGATCGTCGGCGAGACCGGCGGCAAGGACTTCGTGTTCGCCCACCCCTCCGCCGACGTCGCGGCGCTCGCCACCGCGCTGGTACGGGGCGCGTTCGAGTACCAGGGGCAGAAGTGCTCGGCGGCGTCGCGGGCCTACATCCCGAGCTCGATCTGGCCTCGGGTCAAGAAGCTCCTGGTCGGGCAGATCTCGGAGATCAAGGTCGGGCCGCCCACCGATTTCCGCAACTTCATGTGCGCGGTCATCGATCGCGGCGCGTTCGACGACATCACCGGCTTCATCCGCTACGCCAAGAGGTCGAGCGACGCGAAGATCCGCGCCGGCGGCACCTGGGACGATTCCGAGGGCTACTTCATCCAGCCGACCGTGGTCGAGACCACCGACCCGCACTTCAGGCTCATGGAGGACGAGATCTTCGGTCCGGTGCTGACGGTGTACGTCTACGACGACAAGGACCTCGCCGGCGCTCTCAAGCTGTGCGACACCACGAGCCCCTACGCGCTCACCGGCGCGATCTTCGCCCAGGACCGCGCGGCGGCGGTGAAGATGGCGGCCCGGCTCCGCCACGCCGCCGGCAACTTCTACATCAACGACAAGCCGACCGGCGCGGTCGTCGGCCAGCAGCCCTTCGGCGGCTCGCGCGCGTCCGGGACCAACGACAAGGCCGGCTCCTACCTCAACCTCATCCGCTGGACCTCGCAGCGCACGATCAAGGAGACCTTCGTGCCGCCGAAGCACTTCGCGTACCCGTTCATGGGCGAGGAGTGAGATTGGGAAGGATCTGGGATCTGGGATCTGGGGGATAGATCCGCCCGCCGGCTCCCGCTCGTGTCACGGCGTAGTCCGCAGGACGGAGCCGGAAGCCGGACTTGTCACGGCGGCTTGTGACGGCGTAGCCCACTGGGCGAAGCCGCAAGCCGCAGGACGGAGCCGGATCCCCTTCCGCGCCCGAGGAGCCTGCCCTGAGCGAGCGGCGCCCATTCGACTCGGAGCCCTGGCGGGCTCCTCGCTCAGGGCAGACTCCAGCGCCGCGAGTCGAAGGGTCTCTGCGCCCCGGTCAGCGCCAGACCGCGGGTCACGTCAGGTCGACGGACGCGTCCGCGCCGTGGACTTCGCCTCGAGCAGCGCCTCCTGGAGCGCCGCGGGATCGGCGGCTCGGCACGATGATTCGTTCATCGTGCTCCGGAACCTCGAGCACGAGCTCGCGGTCGGCGTACAGCCGCCGCCATGAGGCAGCTTCACGGACCGCCGGGTGCTCGAGGGCGCCGACCGGGACCCGCCGCCGGAACGGCCCTGCGCCGACCGTCAGCAGTCCGGGCCCGACCACGATCTCGTAGCGCCGGCAGCGTACGAGCCCGGCGATCAGCACCGCACCGAGCACGCCGACCACCAGCCCGATCGCGTCGACCAGCGGCTGGGCCGAGGTCCCGACGAGCACGACACCGAGAGCCGCGGCGGCGAGCGCCAGCGGCCAGCCCGCGACGACGATCCACCGCCGGAGTCGAAGGCCTTCGAAGTGCAGGGGCAACTCGTCGCGGCGCAGCTTCATGGTCTGCCGAAAGTATACTGCGCCGTGGTGTCGGAGCACGCCGACGCGAGGCTCCATCAGGCGGCAGCGGCGATCGCCCGCGCAGAGGCCCTGCTGATCACCGCGGGCGCCGGCCTCGGCGTCGACTCCGGGCTGCTCGCCCTCGCTCCTGGCGCAAGCGCGGCGGCTCCGGCGTTATCATGGAGTTGTACTGACAATGGCCGTCTCCGGTACCAAAGACGGTGGAAGAACCGAGGAGAGGCGTCATGAAGACGACGATGTCCTCCAACCCTACGCCGACCCTGGCCACGACCCCGAATGCCGACCAGCCCGACAACGCCTCGCCGGCCGCGGGCAACGATCCGGGCAAGATGGGTGTTCTCCGCTGGCTCGCCTGGCAGTTCAGCCCGCGACGGCAGTACGTCATCAACCGTGAGAAGCAGCTGCGATCGGCGTTCCTCGTTGTCGTCGTGGTGCTGCTGCTCCTGGTCCCGCTGAACTACAGCCTGCACACCGTCCGCCAACAGGAGACCGCCACGATCACCGCGTCGAACCCCGAGCTGCTCCCATTGATGGAGTCGCGGGACCGCGTCGAGCTGATTGTCGGCTTCCTCGCCTCGTTGGTGATCATCGGCGGAGTCTTCATCCTGACGATCATCGAAACCCACCGGACGTCCGGCGCGGCGTTCGCCATCCGACGCCGGATCGAGCTGATTCGCCAGGGTCGCCTCGACGCCGAGTTGCACTTGCGCGGCGGCGACAACCTGCGCGAGCTGGAGGCCCCGTTCAACGCCATGACCGAGGCCCTCCGCACCCGCGCGACCGAGGAAGCCAAGGCGCTCGACGAGCTCGCCAACCAGGTGGCCGACATCGTCGTGCCGCAGGAGGCGCACGCCTTGGCGAACCGGCTGCGCCACCTCGCGCGCAAGCGCCGGGAGAACGCGGGTCTGAACTAGCCCCTGGATCCTGGCCCCTGGCCCCTATATCATGCCCGCATGAGCCGACTGTGGCTGCTGCGCGGCGCCCTCACCGCGCCGGGGTGGCAGGTCCTGCAAGCCGATCAGCAGGCGGAGAAGGTGGACATCGTGCACCTCGACCCACCGGTGTGGGCCCTCGTGCGCGCGGTCGAGCCGCCGGCCGACTACGAGGGCCTCGAAGCGACCGAGCCGCGGGACGGTCTCTACCTCGACCCCAACGGCGCACCCATGTACCTTGCCGGGGGGCGGTCGGTCGCGGGGCCACTGGACGTCATCCACGCGCTCGGCAGCGAGGCGCGTTCGCTGCTCGAAACGGTCGGCGATCCCGACATCGTGCTCGACCGGCTGGGGAGGGTCTTTTGATGTCGCAGACAGTTCGAACGACGGGCATGCTCGCGGGTTTCGCGATCGTGGTCCTGGTGGCGGGCGCCGGCCTTGCCGAGGCGCAGCAGCAGGGGGACTGGCACCTCGGAATGCGGGCCGTCTTCGTCGACACCGACGCACTCTCAGAGCCGGTGCTCGACACCACCTCCCGCCTGGCGGTGGACAGCGCGCTCGGCCTCGAGTTCGACGCCACCTACATGCTCGGCCACAACTGGGGGCTCGAGCTCATGGCCATGGCCGCGCAGCATGACCTCAGCGCCTACTCCGGGCAATACGACGGGTTCGACGTCGGCACGGTGTGGATCGCCGAGACCACGCTGACCCTGCGTTACATCGTGCCGCTGTTCGGGAGCTGGCGCCCGTACCTGGGGGCGGGGGTCGCGGGCACCTACTTCTTCGAGTCGGACACCACCGACGAGGCCGGCGACCTCGGCATCGACAGCGTGGAGTCGAACTTCGGGTACGGCTTCGTCGGCCAGGTCGGTCTGATGCATCGCTTCAGCGATCACTGGATGCTGACCCTCGACGTGAAGTGGCTCGATCTCCCGGTCGACGTCGACCTGGAGTCGTCGGGACCGCCGCTCGACACCGTCGAAATCGACCTCGACCCGATGGTCGTCGGCCTCGGCGCCGCGTATCGGTTCTAGGAGCGTGCGGGGCAGAGGCCAACCACAGCCGCTCCATTAGGAGCGCATACAGGGGCCGCTGCCCTGCACGCTCCTCGATCCTACCCGGGCGGGAATACCCTCGGCCTCGAGCCGGCGGGCAACATCCACGGCCGAAAGCCCGCTCACCGACACGACCTTGTCCCGGCTCGCCCCGCCAGCGGTGACCTCGACGTCGGCGCGGCCGACGCCGAGGACCCCTGCGAGCAGGCGGATCACAGCGTCGTTGGCGCGGCCGCGGTCCGGCGCTGCCCGCACCTCGAGCTTGAGCGCGCCGTCGTGGGGCCCGACGAGCCGGTCGGAGCGGCCGCCCGGCTTGACCCGGAGCTGCAGCCGCACTCCGTCTGCGGCCGCCACGACACGCACGGCATCGGCTGGAACGTTCACGAGTGTCTTTCCCACCGGGGTGGGTCCCGACCGGGCCTATTCGCGAGCCAGAATCACGCCGCGCCGCGTGCCATCGATGAAGGCGAGCACGGCATCGACATCCGGCTGGCCGGCAAGCTCGGCACGGGCGCGCTCGACCGCCTGGGTGGTCGTGAGCTTCGGACTGCGGAGGATCCGCCACAGCTTCTTGAGGGCGTCGCGGCGGTCCTCGGAGAAGCCCTTGCGCTCGAGGCCGATGGTGTTCGGGCCGAAGCACTTCGCCGGGCGGGCGCCGACGGTCCTCATGAACGGCAGGCAGTCCTTGGTGGCGGTGGTGAAGCCGCCGAGGAAGGCGTAGTCGCCGATCCGCGAGAACTGGTGGACGGCGGAGAAGGCGCCGACGGTGACGTCGTTGCCGACGTCGACGTGACCGGCGAGGGTGGCGCAGTTGTCGAAGATCACCCGCGAGCCGACGTGGCAGTCGTGGGCGACGTGGGTGTAAGCCATGAACAGTCCGTCGCTGCCAACGGTTGTGACGCCACCACCGCCCGGCGTGCCGCGGTTGAAGGTCACGAACTCGCGAAAGGTGTTGCGGTCGCCGATCTCGAGCCGCGTGGGCTCACCGTTGTACTTGAGGTCCTGCGGCGGCCCGCCGATCGCGCAGTGGCTTTCGAAGCGATTGCCGGCCCCGATCGTGGTTGGCCCCGCCAGCCTGCAGAACGGGCCGACGAAGGTGCCCTCACCGATCACGACACCGGCCTCGATGACGGCGTACGGACCGACCTCGACGCCATCGGCGAGCTCGGCCCTGGCATCGACCAGCGCCGTCGCGTGAATCTTCTTTCCCATCATGCCTCCACCGCGGCGGACATCAGGTCCGCCTCGCACACCAGCTCTCCGTCGACCGTTGCGCGCCCATGCATCTTGGCGACGGTCGCTCGCCTCGCCACCAGCTCGACCTCGATGACCAGCTGGTCGCCGGGCACCACCGGCCTGCGGAACCGGCAGTTGTCGATTCCGGTGAAGTAGATCAGCTTGCCTTCCTGCGGCCCCTCGAGGCTGAGCATCATGCAGCCGCCGGCCTGGGCCATCGCCTCGACGACCAGCACCCCCGGCATCACCTTCTTCTTCGGGAAGTGGCCGACGAAGAACGACTCGTTGGCGGTCACGTTCTTGATCGCCCGCACCCGCGTCCCGTCGAGCTCGAGGACGCGGTCGATGAGCAGGAACGGGTAACGGTGCGGGAGCAGCTCGAGGATCCGCTCGATGTCCATCATCGGTCACCCCCCTCTTCCGGAGCCTCGAGCCGCCGGACCGCCTCCTCGAGCCGCCCGAGCCGCTCCCGCAGCTGGTCGAGCCGCTGCAGTCCGGCATTCGCCTTCAGCCACTCGCGGTGCGGCCGCGCCGGGATGCCGGTCACGAACTCCCCGTCGGGCACGTCCTTGTACACCGCGCTCTTGGCGCCGACCACGACCCGGTCGCCGATGTGCAGGTGGCCGGCGGCGCCGGACTGGCCCGCGAACACGGTGTGGCGCCCGATCGTGGTCGAGCCCGAAATGCCGACCTGGGCCACCAGCAGGCAGCCCTCGCCGACCTGCACGTTGTGCGCGATCTGAACCAGATTGTCCACCTTGGTGCCCCGCCCGATCCGGGTCTCACCGAGCGTCGCCCGGTCGACGCAGACGTTGGCGCCGAGCTCGACGTCGTCCTCGATCACCACGATGCCCACCTGTGGGACCTTGTGGTGCACGCCGGCGACCGTCGCGAAGCCGTAACCGTCCGAACCGATCACCACTCCGGCGTGCAGGATGCAGCGGTTGCCGACCCGGCAGCCGTCCTCGACCACCACTCGCGGGTGGAGCAGGCAGTCGTCGCCCACCTCCACCCTGCGGCCGAGCACGCAGCCGGCGCCGACCACCGACCGGTCGCCGATCCGGCAGCCGGGGCCAACCACCGCGCATGGACCGATTGACGCTCCCGCGCCGATGTCGGCGTCTTCAGCCACGACCGCAGTCGGGTGGACCCCCGGCACCGCAACCTCCGCGGGGTGCAGCAGCTCGATGGCCTTGGCGAGCGCCAGATACGGCTCGGCGCAGACCAGCACGACGCGGCCCGGGAGAGTCTCCGCATCGCGGGCGAGAATGGCGCCCGCGCGTGATGCTGTGGCCTGGGCGGCGTACTTCGGGTTGTGCAGGAACGACAGGTCCTCGGGTCCGGCCGCATCGAGCGGCCGCACCGCGACGACGTTGCGCTCCCCGTCCCCGATCAGGGTCGCGCCGAGCCGGTCGGCAAGCTCCTGAAGGCGCATCACTCGGCGGTGTTGAAGCGCCGGATCACGTCGTCGGTGATGTCGACCGCGTCGTCGGCGTAGACAAGACCCGACTGGAACTTGTTGAAGATCAGCGTCAGGCCGCGCTCCTTGCCGATCTGGTTGATGATCGGCATGATCCGCTCCTCGAGCCGGCCGAGGGCAGTGCGCCGAGCTTCCTCGAGGGACCGCTTCGCGTCGTCCTCGAAGCGCTGCAGCGCGATCGTCTTGTCCTCGATCTGACCGCTCATCTCCGCGAGCTTCTGCTCGGAGAGGGTGAGCCGCTGCTTGTTGACCTGATCGCGCAACCCTTCGAGCTCGGTCTGGAGGTTACGACCCTCGGCGATCTTCTCGTCCTGGAGCGTGCGCAGCCGCTGGAGAGATTCCTTGCCGGGATCGGAGTCGGTGACAACGCGCTGCACGTCGATCACCGCCGCCGTGATCTGCGCTGTCGCCGGAAGTGCCAGCGCGACCAGCGCGACGAGCCACACACCACACATCATCGTTCGTTTCATTCCCTGAACCTCCTGATGGGTCGTTCTCGCGGGCGTCAGAACGTGGTCCCGATCGAGAACGAAAAGTCGCTCGAATCCTCGTCCGGGAAGGGATCGAGGTTGATGCCGTAAATGAACCGGATCGGCGCCTGGAAGATCGGCAGGAAGACTCGCATCTCCAGGCCGGTCGACTTCCGCCAGAGACCGAGGTCCCAGCCCTGGTCCTCGTGGTAGGTGTTGCCCGTGTCGAAGAACGCCACGACCTTGACCGGTCCTCCCACGCGGAACTGTAGCTCGAAATTGGCCAGCCAGTAGCGGTCGCCACCCATCCGCGACCCGCCTGCGGTTAGGAAGTAGCGCCCCTCTTCGGTTCGCGGCAGGACAGTGTAGTACTCAAAGCCGCGGATCGTCCGGTCGCCGCCGAGGCGGTAGCGCTCGTACAGTGGGACCTCGGTGTCGCTGTAGGGGAAGAACTGCCCGACCTCCCCGCGGTAGGCGATGACCCACTTCTTGTTCAGCGAGACGAACTGGAGCCAGCTGATCTCGGGGCGGACGTAGCTGAAATCGCCGCCGAGCGGCCCGCCCGCGAGCCGGAGCCGGCTGCTGAATCGCTTCCCCTTGTTGGGGTCGAAGGGGTCGTCCCGACTGTCGAACATGTAGCTCGGCGTGAACGACGAGGTCTGGCCCTCGTAGACCTCGACCGCGTACTCGCGAGGCCTCGGCTCGATCGGCGGGAAATCGACCGGCCGGCCGTGCCCGCCCGTCGGATCGCCGACCAGACCGCCGCGCTGGATCGCGAACTCGGAGTAGACGTCCTCCAAGGCGAAGAGGCCGCTCACCGAGGAGAAGGTGCCGACGCCGAGGCCGGTGCTCAGCGTGGCGCCGGTCGTCTCGCGATTGAATTGGTACGCGTCGAGGGTGGTCTTGAAGATCGAGCCGCCGAGCATGATCCGGCGGTCGAGGAAGTACGGTTCGGTGTAAGAAATGGTGTAGTAGTCCGAGCGGTTGCCCGATTGCAGCGACACGCCGAACGAGTTGCCGCGGCCGAGGAAGTTGCGGGTGTTGAACTGGGCCTGCACGAAGAAGCCGTCGAGCTCGGAGTAACCGGCGCCGAACTGGACATCGTTGCGGCCCACCTCCTGCCCCTTGACGACGACGTTGATCTTCTTCTCCTCATTGTCGATGTCGAACTCGACCGGCTCCTCCTCGAGCTTGAAGTAACCCAGGGCGTTGACCTTGAAGACCGAGGATTTGAATACCCCGGTGCTCATGTAGGCGCCCTCGGGGATCCGGAACTCGCGGCGCAGCACCTTGTCCCGGGTGGAGGTGTTGCCCGAGAACTCGAGACGGCCGAGCCTGAACCGGTCGCCTTCGAAGACGTCCACCACCACGTCCACCACCCGCTCCTCGCCCTCGCGCGGCTTCCAGACCTGGTTCGTGTAGGCGTAGAAGTAGCCGGTGTTCTGGTACAGCTCCTGCACCTTGGTCATGCCGTCTTCGACCGCCTTGTTGCTGTAGGTCTGTCCCGGCTGGACCTCGAAGAACGAGGTCAGGCGATCGCCCGCATACGCCTCGGTGCCCTCGACGGTCAGCGTTCCCATGGTGTAGGGCTCGCCCTCCTCCACCGGGATCTTGACCACCAGCTTGAAGTCCTTCTTCTTGAGCGTCTCGGCGTCGGGGTTGTCGGCGACCATCTCGATCTGCGGCTCGCCGATCTTGACGTCGATGTAGCCGCGGTCGAGATAGAACTTGCGGAGGTTGTCGCGGTCCTCCTCCCACGACGCGTCGGAGTAGACGGTCTTGTCGCCGAACATCTGGAGCAGGCCGGTCTCCTTGGTCTTCTTCAAAGCTCCCTGGAGCTTGGAGTCCGAGAAGATCTCGTTGCCGACGAAGTCGAGCTCGGAGATCTTGACCTTGCCGCCCTCCTCGATGGTGTAGGTCACCTGGCGCTTGTTGGCCGCGACCTCGTCGACGCGGAATGCCACCGTGGCCGACCGGTAGCCGTCCTCGTCGTAGAGCTCCTTGATCGCGGATTCGATCCGCTCGAGCTCGGACATCCTCAGCGGCACGTTGCGGGGGATCTCGATGCCGCGCTCATCGAGCCGGTCCTTGATGTCCGATTCCTTGAGCTTCTTGTTGCCCTCGAAGACGACGTTCGTGACGAACGGCCGCTCGACGATCACGACATAGACGATGACCTCGCCGTCCTCGGTCGGCTCCATCTCGACGCGGACGTCCTCGAACAGCCCGGAGTCCCACAGCCGGTGGAAACCCTCGGCAGCGAGCTCGGCGTCAAACGGGTCGCCGGGCCCTAGCCCGAGGTAGTACGACACCGTGTCGGCAGTCACCGTGACGCCGCCCTCGACAACGACGTCGGCGATCAGCGTCTCGGCCTTCTCGTCGGCCGCCGACGCCGGCCTCGCCAGCGCACCGGGTCCGGCAAGCACCAGCCCGAGCAGAGCCACCAGCAGGCGCAGCCTCACCGCCGCCCCTCTCCGTGGTGCACCACGTCGATCGCCTCGACCACGGGCTGGCCGCCGCGCAGGACCAGATTGAGCGTGACCTCGTCACCGTGGCGGTTCAGGATCAGGTAGTCGGCGACAGCATCCTCGACCCACAGCTTGACCAGGCGCCGGAGCGGGCGCGCGCCGGCCTGCGGGTCGACGCCGCACTGCGCGAGCAGCCATCCCGGCACGTCCCCGTCGAAGGTGATGGTCACGCGCTGCCGGGTCAGGTTGTCAGCGGTCTCGGCGAGCAGGATCTCGGCGATCCGCAGCATGCTCGCCTCCGACAGAGGGTCGAAGACAATGACGTCGTCGAGCCGGTTGAGGAACTCCGGCGGGAAGTGCCGCCGGAGCTGGCGGTCGACCACCTCGCGGACGCGCGCCGACTCGAGGCCCGGCCGCTCGCTCGCGAAACCGACCCGGTCGGAGTCGGCGAAGTCCCGGGTGCCGAGGTTCGAGGTCATGATGATCAGGGTGTTGGTGAAGTCCACCACGTTGCCGAAGTTGTCCGTGAGCCGGCCGTCCTCGAGCACTTGCAGCAACAGGTTGTAGACGTCGGGGTGGGCCTTTTCGACCTCGTCGAGCAGGATCACCGAGTAGGGCTGGCGCCGCACCTGCTCCGACAGCTGACCGCCCTCCTCGAAGCCGACGTAGCCGGGCGGCGACCCGATCAGACGGGAGACGGTGTGCTTCTCCATGTACTCGGACATGTCGAAGCGCACCAGCCGCCGGTGGTCCTGGAACAGGTACTGCGCGAGCTGGCGCGCGACCTCGGTCTTGCCGACGCCCGACGGTCCGAGGAAGATGAACGACCCGATCGGACGGTACGGGCTGGTGACGCCGAGGCGGCTGCGCCGGATCGCGCGCGCCAGCGCCTTGATCGCTTCGTCCTGGCCGACAACCCGCTGGCGCAGAATCTCCTCCATGCGGAGCAGCCGGTCGGCCTCGTCCTCCTCGAGGGCGGTGACCGGCACGCCGGTCCACGACGACACCACCTCCTCGATGTCGGACCGCTCGACGACCACCGCTTCGTTCGGCTGCGAAGCGTGCGTCTCCTCGAGCATCGCGAGCTCCTCCCGCAGTCGCAGCTCCTCCTCGCGGAGCTCCACCGCGGACTCGAACTCTTTGCGGGAGATGGAGTCCTTCATCTCACCGACCACGCGCCGGATCTCGGACTGGACGTGGCGCAGCGCCGACGTCGACGACACCCGGCGCAGCTTGACCCGGGCGCCGGCCTCGTCGACCACGTCGATGGCCTTGTCCGGGAACGACCGGTCGGTGATGTAGCGACCGGCGTGGCTGACCGCGGTCCGGATTGCCTGCTCGGAGTAGCGGACGCCGTGGAACTCCTCGTACCGCGACTGGATCCCGCGCAGGATCGCGATCGTCTGATCCTCGGTCGGCTGGAGGACGTTGATGGCCTGAAAGCGGCGCGACAGGGCCCGGTCCTTCTCCACATACTTGCGGTACTCGCGCACCGTGGTCGAGCCGATGCAGGTGATCTCTCCGCGCGACAGCGCCGGTTTGAGGATGTTGGCGGCGTCGAGCGAGCCCTCGGCCGAGCCGGTGCCGATCAGCGAGTGGATCTCGTCGATGAAGATGATGATCTCCCGCCGCTGCTGCAGCTCCTTGAGCAGGCCCTTCAGCCGCTCCTCGAACTGGCCACGGTACTTGGTCCCGGCCACCAGCAGCGAGAGATCGAGGGCGAGGATCCTCCGGTTCGCGAGCAGCGACGGCACGTTGCCCTCGACGATGCGCGTCGCGAGGCCCTCCACGATCGCGGTCTTGCCGACGCCGGCGTCTCCGAGCAGCAGCGGGTTGTTCTTGGTGCGCCGGCAGAGGATCTGAATCACCCGCTCGACCTCGCCGTCGCGGCCGATCAGCGGATCGAAGCCACTCTCCACCGCCAGCGCGGTGAGGTCCCGCGCGTACTCGCTGATGTGGGGCGTTGCCTGCGAGGAGGCCTCAGCCTCGCGCTCGCGGCCCTGCCGCACGACCTCCTCGCGGAGCTGGAAGAGCTCGATCCCGTGGGCGCCCAGGTAGCGGGCGGCGGTCGAGCTCTCGACGCGGAGCAGGCCCAACAGCAGGTGCTCGGTGCCGACCGAGCCATGGCCCATGCTCTCGGCCTCGTGAACGGCGAACGCCAGGGCCTTCTTGGTGTCCTCGGCCAGCGGCAGGTCCGGTGACGTGCTGGCTCGTTCGAGCGCCACCCGGTCGCCGAGCAGCTCGCTGCGGAGGTCCTTGACGCTGGCGTCTACGCGCTGAAGAAGACCGGTCAGGGCCGGGTCCGCCTCGCGCAGCATGCCGAGCAGCACATGCTCCGTACCGATGGCGCGGCTCGAGGAGCGACTCGCCTCGTAACGGGCGAAGAACAGGCTTCGCCGGACGTGCTCGTTAAACCGTTCGAACATAATCGGAACGCTCGCCCGGCGGCGCGAGCCGGAAGATACGATCGCACCTGCGGGCCATCGCCTCGTTGTGGGTCACTATAATTGAAGTCAGACCGACCATCAAATGCAGCTCGCGGATGAGCGCGAACACCTGCTCCGCGTTCGCGTGATCGAGGTTTCCCGTCGGCTCGTCCGCGAGCAGCAGCCGGGGTGACGCGGCCAGAGCACGAGCGACCGCGACCCGCTGCTGCTCTCCGCCGGACAGCTGATCGGGGAAGTGGCTCGCCCGCTCGGTGAGGGTGACCGACGCCAACAGCTCGTCGGCGCGGGCGCGGGCACGCCGGGCCGGCCACTTGGCGATCCGCAGGGGCAAGGCGACGTTGTCGCGGGCGTCGAGCTCGTCGAGCAGATGATGATGCTGGAACACGAAGCCGATGAGCCGGTTCCGGATCCCGGCCCTGGCTTCGCCGTCGAGCTCGCCGACCGCATCGCCGTCGAGCTCCAGGCGGCCGCCCTCGGGCCGATCGAGCAGGCCGATCAGATGGAGCAGGGTGCTCTTGCCCACGCCGGACGGCCCGATCACGGCCAGCAGCTCGCCAGGATTGACGTCGAGATCGAGGCCACGCAGCACCTCCACCCGCGTCGCCGCCGACCCGTACCCCTTGCCGACGCCCCGCAGCCGCACCATCGGCCGGTCACTCATAGCGGAGGCCCTCCGCCGGCTCGCGCCGCGCGACCATCCGCGACGGGAGCCACGACACTGCCGCGGCGAGGACCAGCGCCAGCGCCACCACCAGCGCCACCATGCGGGGGTCGACACGGAACGGGACCGACGACGCCAGGAACACGCCGCGCGGCAGCGGCAGCGCGCCGGTGGCGTCGAGGATCGTCGCCACCGCGACCCCGAGCACCGCGCCGAGCGTGGCGCCGGTGGCGCCGATGCCGAGGCCGATCAGCACGAACAGCCGGCGCAGCGACGACGGCGGCAGACCGAGGCCGGACAGCACGGCGAGGTCGGTGCGCTTCTCGGCCGCCACCATGGCCACGTTGCTCAGCAGATTGAGGGCGGCGACGACCAGCATCAGGCCGACCGCGACGAAGATCATCACGCGCTCGAGGGCGAGCGCCAAGAGCAGCGGACGGTGGAGCTCCTCGAGACCCTCGACCTTGAGGCCGGCGGCATCGTCGCCGAGGGCGCGGCGGACGCGACCAGCCAGGTGCCAGGGGTCACCGGGATCTCGCAGCTCGAGCGCCTCAACCGCCGGCTCCCCCCACAGCAGGCGCTGGGCCGCATCGAGGGGCAGCTGGATCGTGCCCGACTCGCTGCCTGACGCCGTGGGCCGGATCTGCTCGACCCTGAGGCGCGTTCGCACCGGCAGCAGGCCCATCGGAGTCAGGCGGTGGCGCGGCGAGATCACCTCCACCTCGTCGCCGACCCCGACGCCGACTTTGGCCGCCAGCAGCTGATCGACCGCGGCCACGACCGCGTCAGACCGGCCCACCACGGATGCCGGAACGGCATCGGCAGAGGACGAGACGAGCCCGGTGCCCTCAACGACGCGCACCAGTTCCACATTGGGGAAGCTCGATTGCAAAACCGAGGCCAACCGCTCCGGCTGCTCCAACCGGCGCCCCGCCGCCGGCGCGATCCGCACGTGAGCGGCTCTTGCCACGAGCTCGTTGCGGATTCCCGACTGGAAACCCTCGAGGAGCGCCAGCGTGACCACCAGCGCGAGCACGCCGAGCGCCAGTCCGACCAGCGAGATCAGCGTCACGGTGGCAACGTGGGTCCGCCGCCGCAGCCCGATCAGGTACCGGCGCGCGATGTGGAGCTCCGCCTTCACGCGCCCCTACTCCCGGGGCCGGAACAGCGGGAACAGGATGACGTCCCGGATCGATGAAGCGTTGGCGAACAGCATCACCAGGCGGTCGATGCCGATCCCCTCGCCCCCGGTCGGCGGCAGGCCGTGCTCGAGCGCCAGCACGTAGTCGTCGTCGACCATGCCCCCGCCGACCGCGGCCTGCTCCTCGAGCCGCCGCCGCTGCTCGTCGGGGTCGTTGAGTTCGGTGAAGGCATTCGCGAGCTCGATGCCGCCGACGAACAGTTCGAAGCGCTCCACCGTGCCCGCGGCGTCCAGCCGCGACTTGGCGAACGGGGAGATGTCCCTCGGGAAGTCGGTGATGAAGGTGGGGTCGATCATCTGCGGCTCGGCCGTCACCTCGTAAAGCTCGGCCAGCAGCTGGCCGTCCGACCGCTCCTCGATCCGCTCCACGCCGAGCCGACGCGCCGCGGTCTCCATCCTGGGTCGGGTCGCGAGGTCGTCCGCGGTGAGGTCCGAGTGGGCGAGCACGGCCTCGCGAAGCGTGAGCCGGCGCCACGGGCGCTCGAGGTTGATGCGGCGGCCGTTCCACTCCAGCGCGCGGCTGCCGGCAACCTCGTCAGCCAGGGTCGTGATCAGCTCCTCGGTGAAGTCCATCAGCAGCTCGTAGTCGGCGTAGGCCCAGTAGAACTCGAGCATCGTGAACTCGGGGTTGTGGCGCGTCGAGATGCCCTCGTTGCGGAAGTTCCGGTTGATCTCGTAGACCCGCTCGAAGCCACCGACCAGCAGGCGCTTCAGATAGAGCTCGGGTGCGATTCTCAGGTAGAGGTCGAGGCCGAGCGTGTTGTGGTGGGTGACGAACGGCCGTGCGGTGGCCCCGCCCGGGATCGGCTGCATCATCGGCGTCTCGACCTCGAGAAAGCCGTGACCATCCAGGAACCGGCGCACGCCGCTGACCACTGCCGAGCGGACCTCGAACACTCGCCGCGACTCAGGGTTCGCCAGCAGGTCCAGGTAGCGCCGGCGCGCTCGCGCCTCGCGATCGGTCAACCCGTGGTAGGAGTCGGGAAGCGGCCGCAGCGCCTTGGCGAGCATGGCGAGCGATTCGACGGCCACGCTCAGCTCGCCGGCACGGGTCCGGAAGACCTTGCCCTCGACGCCCACGAAGTCACCGAGGTCGACCTCCGACAGGACGACCCAGGAGCCGTCGTCGAGCCGATCACGGCGCAGGTAGAGCTGGATGTGCTGCGCTCCGTCCGAGAGGTCGGCGAACGACAGCTTGCCGTGGCCGCGGACCGCGCGAACCCTGCCGGCCAGCCGGACCCGCGGCTGCTCGGCCTCGAGCTCCTCGGCCGACCGCCCCCCGCAGCGTTCGCGGATCTCGCTGATCGAGGCGCTCACCCGGAAACGCGTCGGGAACGGGTCGACGCCGAGCTCGCGCAGCCGATCGAGCTTCGCCCGGCGATTTGCCATCAAGGTCTCGAGCGGCTGCTGCTTGTCCGGATCGCTCACGCACGACCTCCGCGGCGCGCGATTGTACCATGGAAATCCGCTTCGCGAATTTCAATAAGACCATATTTTTCAGATTGTTAGGACGCTGTCCGCGAGCCGCTTCGGGGGCGCTTCTTGGGAGACCCCGCGGCGCGCCCGGCACGCGACGGCTGCGGCCGGGCCTTCGCCGGGCGGCGCTCCGATTCGCCGCTGCGCGGCGGGCGTGGTCGCCGCGGCGGGCGCAGCGGCCGGTCGAGCATGAGCGCCTGCACCTCATCCTCGGTGAGCGTCCGGAAGTCGCCCGGCCGCAACCGGTCGTCCCGGAGCGGGCCGATCGCGGTCCGGCGCAGCCGCTGCACGGGGTGGCCGACCCTGAAAAACAGCTCGCGGACCTCGTGGGTTCGGCCCTCGGTCACCTCGACGCGCCACCAGGAGTTGGTGCCGCCGCGGCTGGCGAACTGGCGCCTGGCGGAGCGCGGACGGACGCGCCGGCCCTCGACGACCGAGCCTGCCATGAGCTTCCGCAGTTGCCCGTCGTCGAGGTCGCCGCGGATCTTCACCAGGTACTCGCGGACCAGCCCGTGCTTGGGATGGCTCACCCGCTCCGCCAGCTCGCCGTCGTTGGTGAGCAGGATCAGCCCCTCCGAGTGGTAGTCCAGGCGCCCGACCGGAAACACCCGCTCGCGGATGTGCGGCCGCACCAGATCGACCACCGTCGTCCGCTCCTCGGGGTCATCGCAGGTGGTCATCACCTCGCGTGGCTTGTAGAGCAGGAGGTAGCGGAGCGGCTCGGAGCGCCGCAGCGCTTTGCCGTCGACCTTGACGTGATCGCGCTCGGTATCCGCGCGGTCGCCGAGCCCGGCGACATGGCCGTTCACCGTCACCCTGCCGTCGCGGATCAGCTGCTCGGCGTCGCGTCGGGAGCACTGCCCGGAGCGGGCGATGAGCTTCTGCAGTCGTTCCTCGGGCATGCCATTCCTCCAGCAGGGACATGCCGCCTCGCGGCGGGACGGCGACTCTACCACAGCCGCGCCCCGCCCATGCCCGCTTGCCACGGCGTAGCCAAAGGCGAAGCCGGGTTCCCGCTTGCCACGGCGTAGCCAATGGCGAAGCCGCGTGCCAGTTTCCGTGCCCGTCTCCGTCTCCGAGTGGACAACTCCGAAAAGCGGGGCGCACCGTCGGGCAAGGAGACGGAGACGGAGACGGAGACGGAGACGGAGACGGAGGACGGAGGCGGGCATCGAGTTCAGCAGGAAATCCCCGATCGACTATCCTGGTGGCGCGATGCAGCTCGGTTCGGCGCAGGCGCTGCGTACCGACCGCCTGATGATGGGCGTCTGGCGGGACATGGGACGGCCCACGTGCTTCGTGGCCGGGGGCTACCTCCGCGACCGCCTGCTCGGCCGGCCGAGCACCGACCTCGACTTCACCCTGCCCGGCACGGTCGAGTCGGTCGCGGCGCCCGCACGGCAGCTCGCCGCGGCCCGCGGCACCCGCCCGCACCTACTCGGCCGGGAGCCTCGCGCGGTCTGGAGCATCGACACCGAGGAGCTGTCGGTCGAGCTGTGGCCGCTCGGCTCGCTGACGATCGACGACGACATCCTGCGCCGCGACTTCACGTGCAACGCCCTCGTCTGGCAGCTGCCGGACGGCCCGCTCATCGACAACGTCGGCGGCCTCGACGACCTCCGGTCGGGCCGGCTGACCGCAGTGTCGCGCGGCAACCTCCAGGATGACCCACTGCGGCTACTGCGCGCCGCCCGCTTCCTGGCCCAGCTCGAGTTCCTCGAGTTCGACCACCGCACGGCCACGTTCATCCGTGAGCTCGCGCCCGCCCTCGCCCAGGCTCCGCGGGCCCGCGCTGGCCACGAGCTGCGGCAAATGCTGGCGGCGCGCGGCGCCGAGCGGGGCCTCCGCAGCATGCTCGAACTGGGCACCTTCCGGCACGCCGCCCCGGCCGGCTCCGCCCCGGATCCGGCCTGGATGGAGGCTCACGCCGCCGCCATCGGCCGCCTCGCCGGGTCGCGGCGCCACCCGGTCCCGGCAGCGATCCGGGAGGCGGGCCCCGCCGCGCCGCTCGCGCTGCTGCTGCGCGGATGGGGCTGCCCGGACGACGAGCGCGTGGCCGAGTACTCGTGGCCGCGGGACGAGCGCGCGGCCGCAGGGCGCGCCTCCCGGCTGCTCGAGCGGGGGATCGCCGGCGTTGAAGGAGACGCCGTCGAGCGTCGCGAGCTGATCCACCTCACCGGCGCCGACACCCCGGTGCTGATCGCGGCGGCCGCGGCGATCGCCGGTCGGGACCCGTCGGCGGCGCCCCGCTGGCGGCGCTGGTGGGCGCAGTGGCGACGACAGGGCACGCTCCTCGCGAGCCCGCCGGCCCTGCTGCCCTCCGACGAGATCGCGGCCCGCTGTGGCCTCGGTCCGGGCCCCGGCCTCGGCCGCGTGCTGCGCCGGCTCCGCCTCGCGCAGGTCCGGGGCGAGGTCCGGTCGGCCGCCGGGGCGCGGCGGTGGATCGCCAGGGCCAGCCGCGGCCCGGAACCCGGCGAGGGCGACGCGTGATGCGCACCCGCACCGCCACCGCGCCGCGCAAGGGCACGGTCGTCACCGGTGCCTGCAGAGACATGGCGAGCGCCGTGGCCCGAGCGAGAGGCCACATCAGGAGGGCGATATGACAATCGGACTGATCCTGGTCGCAGCGGGCGTGATCATCGGCCTGGTCGCAGCGGCCGCAATCGGCCTGTCGATGATGCGATCGAAGATGGTGCTGCCAGAGCGCAGCGCCCACTCGTTCGACGAGACCTGCGCAAGGGTCGAGCAGGTCGTCGGCGAGGCCGAGGGCTGGGGCTTTCCACGGCCGGCCTTCGAGATGTCGGCCAAGCTGGCCGAGAAGGGCGCACTGCCGCCCAACGTCGCGCGGATCCGGCAGTACTCCGTGTGCTTGCCGCCGGTCGCCGCCCGCGTGCTCGGCGACAACCCGAAGCTGTCGGCCATCATGCCGTGCACGTGGTCCGTCTACGAGCTCGCCGACGGCTCGGTGTGGATCGCGCACATGAACATAGCGATGATGTCCAAGGTGATGGGCGGCACGGTCGGCGCGGCCATGCAGGTGGTGGCCAGGGCCGACGCCTCCTTCATGGCCAAGATCCTGAAGTAGGATCGTCTCGGAGGTTGCGGGGCATGGGCAGCAGCCAGCAGACGGTTCGAGCCGACGAGCGGCTCGTGGCGATCGTGACCGGCGGCAACCGCGGTCTCGGTCTGGAGACGTGCCGCCAGCTTGCCGCCCTCGGCTACCAGGTGGTGCTGACGAGCCGGAATCTGAAGCCCGGCGAGGCCGCGGCGGCGGTCCTCCGCGAGTCCGGGCTCAGGGTCGTCGCCCACCAGCTCGACGTCACCGACCCGCTGAGCGTCGAGCGGCTGGTCGCCGACATTGACGGCACCTACGACCGGATCGACGTCCTCGTCAACAACGCCGGCGTGGCCCTGCGGCCTGCGGACGACCGGGGCACGCTGCAGGTGGACATCGAGACCGTCCGCCAGACCCTGGAGGTCAACACGCTGGCGCCGCTTCGGCTCTGCCAGGCGGTGGTGCCGGTGATGCGCCGGGTCGGCTACGGGAGGGTGGTCAACGTGTCGAGCGGCATGGGCCAGCTCGACGACATGGAGAGCGGCTGGCCGGCCTACCGGATCTCAAAGACCGCGCTCAGCGCGGTGACCCGGCTGGTGGCCAGGGAGGTGGGCGGCGCCAACATCCTGGTCAACGCCGTGTGTCCGGGATGGGTGCGCACCGACATGGGCGGCAGCAGCGCCACCCGCAGCGTCGAGGAGGGGGCGACCGGGATCGTGTGGGCGGCCACGCTGCCCGACCGCGGGCCGAGCGGCTCGTTCTTCCGCGACAGCAGGCCGATCCCGTGGTGACGGCGGGCGGCGCGGCGGCCGGGTGGCTCCGGCGCCTCGCGCCGGCCCTCGCCCTCCTACTCGCATGCGCCCTCACGGCGGCGGGAACCGTGCCGCCGTTGAAGACGTCGGGTGAGCCCTGGATCATCGACGGCCCAGTGGTGATCCACGATCCGATCTCGGTCGGTGACGTGATCATCGTCGCCGGCGGATCGCTGCACGTGGTCGGCGTGCCCGAGCCCGGCCTGCAGGTGGCGGGCAACCTGTGGGCGCTAGGCAACGGCGAGCTGGTGCTCGAGGACTCGGTGGTGCAGTTCCTCAGCACCTACCACGGCCAGTATGCCCTGGCCGTGGTGGAGCAGGCCCGGGCGCGGGTCTCCGGATGCGACTACCGGGTCCCGAACGGCGTGCAGCATGCGCTGTTCGCTGCCGGCTCGGCCGAGCTCACGGTCGAGGACACCGACTTCGGCGACGTCCAGATCCTCGCCGCTGGCACCTCACAGGCGACCGTGCAGCGCCTCACCGGCAACTTCGAGGTCATCGTCCAGGACGCTGCCGCAATGAGCCTCTCCGACATCCCGCGCGTCCCGGATCAGGGCAGCATCTGGGTCTGGGTCGAGTTCGGCCCGGGCAGCGACGCCTCCTACTCGCCGCCGATGCCGGGGTGGGTCAAGGCGTGGTCGTTCCCGCCGCCGGGCGCGAGCGGCATCCCGCAGTCGATCGTGGTCGAGCGCTGCGAGGCCCGGCTGTGGCCGATGCTGGTGCGCGAAAGCAGCCGCCTCGAGCTCCGCGACATCGCCGAGGACAACTGGGTCGTGGTCGGCCTCCACCTGCCGACGGACGCCGCGATCTCGGAGCTGCACAACAACGCCTGGTACGACGACCTGACGCTGCCCCTGCGCGACCGGGAGCTGCGGCTCGTCAACGCCGCGGTCGACACCTGGAACATATACCCGCAGGCTGACGCGAGCGTCGTGATCTCAGACTGCACCGTGGGCGAGATCCTCGGCATGGGCGACGCCGAGGTGTCGGTCCGGCGCACGACCGTCGACGGCAGCGGCGGCTTCTTCGGCGCCCGCGACCGCTCCCGCATCGTCGTGGATGACAGCATCCTCACCTGCACGGTCGAGGCGAGCCAGGAGGCGACCATCGAGCTGCATTCGAGCGAGGCCCGCCCCTATCCGATCGATCCGACCGGCGCGTGGACCCGCTTCGGGGCCTACGACCGGGGCCGGCTGCTCGCCGACCAGACGCCGGTCCTCACCACCCCGGCGCTCGGCGGCGAGGGCTTGATCGCCGTCAGCTTCCTGCTCGACCCTCCCCCGCACCCGCCGCCGCCTGGGGTCGCAGTCGAGCTGCACGGCATCGCCGCCCAGTTCAGCCTGAGCGATCAGCTGGTGCCCGGGAGCTGGCGCCTCGAGGCCGATCCGGTCGGCGGCGCTCCCGAGGTCCTGGGCTCCGGCGAGGGCAACGTCGAGGAGGGACTGCTCGGGGTGTGGCGGGACGCGATCCCGTGGCAGAGCTACCAACTGCGGATCGTGCTCACGGACAGGTCGGGGCGGGCGCTGTCCGGTCGACGACCCGTGCCGGACGTAAGACCACCGCCTCCGGAGGCTTCTGCGCCGCGAAGATGAGGCCGACCCCCCACGGCAGCCCGTCGAACAACCGGTCGAGCTCGAAGACGGCACGGACCGCCGCGACCAGCCACCGCGAGCGGCCGAGCCCGGCCACCCGGCGCAGCGCGGGGTCCTGCTCGAGCGGGCCGTCGGTGTGCAGCCGGCGGCGGTTGACCCTGGTCAGGAACAGCTCGTCGTAGAGCCGCTGGATGGGCCACCCCCACACCATCACCCGGGCGTCGAGCCCGGCGCCGGCCAGCAGGTCGCGCATTCCGCTCGCGGTGTAACGCCGCAGGTGGCCGCCCCAGTCGTCCCAGTCCGACCACTGGCGGGGGTTGGCGGGCACCGTGCCGACGAGCCAGCCGCCGTGGCGCAGCACACGGGCGAGCTCGCCGGCGGCCGCGGCGTCGTCCGGCAGGTGCTCGAGGGTCTCCGCGCTGGTCGCCGAGGCGAAGCTGTCGTCGGCAAACGGCAGCCGGGTGATGTCGGCGACCACCGGCAGGATCCGCGCGCGCAGCCCGGCCTGCCGGACGCGGTGGTCGAGCTCGGCGAGCGAGCGCAGCGACAGGTCGGCGGCGACCACCTCGCGCCCGCGCCGGGCGAGCGAGCACGACAGCGATCCGACGCCCGCGGCGCACTCGAGGTGGCGGCCGGCGCCGCGCGCGAAGCGGCGCAGCGTGCCGATGATGCGGCCCTCGCGGTGCGCGTGGCGCGGCCCGAAGAACTCGGGATCGGCTCCCCACTCGGCCATGCCCATGCCTTTACTCTATCGCTTCCGGATGCGCGCAGCGCATCCTTCTCGGCGCGCGTGGGGCGTAGGCCAGCCGGCGACCGCGACGCCTCACGCAAACCCCAGAGCCTGCGACCCGCGTGCGCCGAGTGGCCTATGCCCCACGCTCCTACCGATTGATGATTCGGCGCGCCACCTGCTTGACCGGCAGCACCCGCTCGAGCTTGTGGCCGATCTGCAGCAGCTGGTCCATGACCACCGCCTTGCCGGAGCTGTTGCGGTAGCACTCGCCGCAGCGGGGCAGGGTCTGCCAGTCCTTGGCCTTGAAGGCCGCCAGGTAGCGCTCGATAGTGTTGGCGGCGAGGATCTCCCGCACCGTCTGCGTCTTCATGTCGCCGATCGGCTGCGAGCCGTCCCAGTCGTAGCAGCAGTGGGTGACGCGGCCGTCGGCGAAGACCACGAACCAGCGGAACGGGTAGCCCTGGAAGCAGCCGTAGTAGGCCTCGTGGAAGTCGGTGGCGTCGGCGGTGTCGAGGCCCTCGCAGGTCTTCTCGATCACCGTCGCCTGCGGGTAGCGGTCGAGGTTGAAGAATGCCTCGAGGTCATGGGCGCTCTCGGCAGCGGTCTGGAGCGCGACCATGCGCTGGATCTCGACCCGGATGTCCCGCCCCCGTGACAGCTCGAGGAAGCCGCGGATGTTGGCGACCACGGTTGCAAAGTCGCCGCCGCGGCGGATCTGCGGGTAGACCTCTGGGTTGATGGTGTCGACGCACAGCCGGATGCGGGAAAGCGAGCTCGCCAGCAGCTCGCGGCCGTAGGCCTCGTCGAGCATCATGACGTTGGTCGAGACGCCGGCCCCCGGAAACAGGTCGATGGCCTCGGCGAGGCGCGGGTAGAGCAGCGGCTCGCCCATCTCGTGGAGCCAGCGCACCCGGATGCCGTTGGCCGCGAAATCGGCCGCCACCTTCTCGACGAGCCACCACGGCATGTCGCCCTCGGGGCGGCCGAGATTGCCCATCGGGCACATCCCGCAGCGCAGGTTGCAGCGGCTGGTGAGCTCGACGGCGATCTTGGCCGTGCGGATGTCGAGAATCGGTCTCACGGGGACACTCTAGCACGGGGGGCAGGATTTGGGAGATAGGATCTTGGGGGCAGCCCCCTCCCTCCCTTTCCCATTCCCGTTCCCGTCCCCGTTCCCGAGCCGACCTGTCTCCGTCTCCGTTCCCGTCTCCGCGTGTCATCCCGAGCGAGGCCGCGAAGCGGCCGAGTCGAGGGACCTCCTGAGGCGACGCGGGCCGCTGATGGTCCCTCGGGCACGGGCACGTCTGCGGCGATGCCGTCCCGTCTGCTACCATCCAACCATGCTCACGGAGTTGAGACCGCTGTGGGCGGACAGCCCGGACGGCGTCCGCCGCGCGGCCTCGTCGTGCGTCACGGCCGGCCGCTTCGCGCTCGACACCGAGGCCGACTCGCTGCACTCCTACTTCCACAAGGTCTGCCTCATCCAGGTATCGGCCGCAAATCAACACACCGTCATCGACCCGCTGCCGCTGCTGGCGGTCGACCTCGACCCACTGTGGCGGGTGGTCGCGAATCCGGCGGTGACGGTGGTGATGCACGGCGCGGACTACGACGTGCGGATCCTCGACCGGGACTACGGGGCGCGTATCGGCCGGCTCGAGGACACCCAGATCATGGCTCAGCTGCTGGGTGAGGCACGGACCGGCCTCGCCTTCCTGCTCGAGCGTGAGTTCGAGATCGAGCTCGACAAGCGCTATCAACGGGCCGACTGGGGTGCGCGGCCGCTGGCGCCCGAGCTGGTCGCCTATGCGGCGGCCGACACCGCCTTCCTGCTCGAGCTCGCGGGTCGGCTGCGCGAGCGGCTGGAGGCCCTCGGCCGCTGGGGCTGGGCGATCGAGGAGTGCGCGCGCTTGACCACGGTCCGGCACGAGGAGGCTGCCCCCGACCCGCTCGATTTCGAGCGCGTCAAGGGCGCACGAGCGCTCAGGGGCCGCGCCCGCGACCGCTTCCACGAGCTCTACTGCTGGCGCGACGAGGAGGCGCGACGCCTCGACCTGCCGCCGTTCAAGGTGCTCGGCAACCGGCCGATGCTCGAGCTGGCGGCCTCGCCGCCGGCCGGCCCGGCCGAGCTCGCCCGCGTTCCGGGGCTCGGCCCGCGCTTCGCCCGCCGCTGGGGGGCCGAGGTGTCGCGCCGCCTCGAGCACCCGCGCGGTGCGCCGCAGCACCAGCGCGGCGCGCACGTCTCCCCACCGACCGCCGCGGAGCGCCGTCGCCTGCAGCGGCTGGTCGAGGTTCGCGACGAGATCGCTGCCCGCCTCGGCCTCCAGGGCGGACTGGTCTGTCCGCGGGCGATGCTGCAGGCGATCGCGGCCGCCTCCGGCGCCGCCGCGGCCCTCGACGCAGCCGCCCTTTCCGGGTGGCGGCGCGAGCTGCTCGGCGCGAGCTTTGAGGCGGCCCTTTCGGACCTGTCGTGAGCCGTCGCGCGGATGGCTGCATCATCGATTCGATCGCCGACCGCCCGGCCAGATCGGCCGCGGCATCTCGGTGTGGACGTCGACCGACGCGGTCGACGGCGAGGGCCGCCGCCGGGTGCGGGCGCTGCTGTCGGCGCTCGGCGTCGACGAGCCGGTCCACCACGAGAGCGAGCTCGACATGGCGACCGAGCTGTCGGGCACCGGCCCGGCCTACGTCTTCCTGTTCATGGAGGCGCTGATCGACGCCGAGGTCCACCTCGGATTCTCGCGCCGCCTCGCGTCGAAGCTGGTTTACGAGACGGTCCGCGGCTCGGTCGAGTTCGCAGCCAGCAACACCCTGCACCCGGCCGAGCTCCGCAACCAGGTGACGTCGCCCGGAGGCACCACCGCGGAGGCCCAGGCGCAGCTCGAGCGGGGTCGGATGCGGACGGTGCTCTCGGACGCGGTGTGGGCTGCCTACCGCCGCTGCGTCCAGCTCGGCGAGCTCGCGCAGTCGGGCGGCGGTCACAGACAGTCTCCGGCGACCGCGCCGAGCGACGACTGACGGCGGGCCTCGGCTCCCGCCAGGAGTCCGTACCGCATTGGCCTTTTCGGCGGAGGTGGTTGACCGAGCTGTTGTCGGGCAGCCACTGCGGCACGAACTCCTCAGGATGCGCGCAGCGCACCCTGAGGAGCGTGTGGGCAGAGGCCAACCACAACGACCTCATCAGATGCGCGTTCAGGGGCCTATGCCCCACACGCTCCTACCGCCAATGCGGGGGCAGCAGACCGACCATGCGGAAGGCCGGGAACAGCGGCTCGGTTCGCTCGGCGCGCTGGATGAACCGGTACTGCGGGAGCTGGCTGGCGTCGAGCAGCCCCTCGAAGCCCGCGACGTAGGCGCGGTGCACGTCGGCGAGCTGCTCGCCGAGGTCGCGGCGCTGGATCGTCAGCTCACCGACCGCCAGCGGGTCCGGGTCCTCGCCGGCGAGCAGATCGTCGAGCTGCTGCTGGACCGCGGCAACCGCGTCGCGGATCGGACCGGCGGCCTGCTCGCGCTCGGCAATCAGCGCGTCCCAAGCCGCGATCTGGTCGTCGGTCAGGTTGAGGAAGTCGGCGATCACGCGCTGCGCGGCGCCCGGCAGGCAGAGGTCGTGGTCGGGAGCCGGGCCGGGAGGGCCCTGGGCCGCCGCCGGGGCGGCGATGGCAAGGGTTGCGACAAGGGCCGCGGCGTAGAGGGCTCGGTTCATGGCATCGCTCCTTTCGTGCTTGCTGGTGGACCCGGGGTTGGGTCCCTTCACGTCTTCTCAGACGTTCGCGGTGCGCCCGGGTTGACACGCCCTGCCGCGACTTCTCCGGCGGTCCGTACTAGACTCTCGACGGGAGGAGGCTCCTCATGATCACGCTGACCGAATCGGCGCGCCAGAAGGTCGGGGAGTTCGTCGCCGAGGCGGGCACGGACTGCCGCGGCGTGCGCATCCGGGCCGCGCGGGTCGGCTCCCACACCTTTCGCTACCAGATCCACCTGGTGCGCGAGGCCGACACCGAAGAGAACGACACCCGCCTGCCGTTCGCAGGGTTCACGGTCTACCTCGACCCGCAGACCGCCCAGTGGATGGAGGGCTCGACGATCGACTACCTGACCCTCGACACCGGCTCGGGCTTCCAGATCGACAACCCGGCGGCCTCGCCGAACTGGGCGGACCCGGTCTGCCAGAAGGTCCAGAAGGTCATCGACGAGAAGGTGACGCCGGTGGTCGGGGCGCACGGCGGCTGGGTCGAGCTCGACCGCGTCGAGGGCGACACCGCCTACGTCCGGCTCGGCGGCGGCTGCCAGGGCTGCGCCAGCGCCTCGTTCACGCTGTCGCAGGGGATCGCGTCGGTGATCACGTCCGAGGTCGAGGAGATCGACCACGTGGTCGACGAAACCAACCACGTCGCCGGCAGCCAGCCGTACTACTCGTCCTGACGATGCCTATTTCACGATCCGTTCGATGTCCGCGCCGAGCGCGGTCAGGCGCTGGTGGAGGTCCTGGTAGCCGCGCTCGATCTGCCGAATGTTGTGAATCACGCTCTCGCCCTCGGCGCTCAGGGCGGCGATGACCAGCGCCATGCCGGCGCGGATGTCCGGGCTCGCCAGCACCTGGCCGTGCAGCTTCGACGGGCCGACGACCACCACCCGGTGAGGATCGCAGAGCACGATCCTCGCCCCCATGGCGATCAGGCGGTCGACCCAGAACAGCCGGCTCTCGAACATCTTCTCGTGGATCAGGATGGTCCCCCGCGACTGGGTCGCCAGCACGACCGCGATGCTCGTGAGGTCGGGCGGGAAGGCCGGCCACGGCCCGTCGTCGATCTTCGGGATGGCGCCGTGGAGGTCCTCGCAGATCACCAGCTCCTGGGACGCCGGGACCACGATGTCGTCCCCCTCCTCGCGCCAGCAGATGCCGAGCCGCCCGTACGCCAGCCGCGTCATCCGGTGGTGCTGCGCCGGGCGGGCGCCGGTGATCCGCAGCTCGCCGCCGGTGACGGCCGCGAGGCCGATGAAGCTGCCGACCTCGACCGGGTCGGGACCGATCTCGACCTCGGCGCCGCCCAGGCTCGCCCGGCCCTCGACGACCAGCGTGTTGGTGCCGATGCCCTCGACGCCGCCACCCATGGCATTGATGAGCTGGCAGAGCTCCTGAACGTGCGGCTCGGAGGCCGCGTTGCGGATCACCGTGGTGCCCCGCGCCAGCGACGCCGCCATCACCGCGTTCTCGGTGCCCATGACGCTCATCTCGTGCAGGAACAGGTCGGTCCCGGTGAGCCCGCCGGGCGCGCGCATCACGTAGCGATCGGGCTCCACATCGACCGAGGCGCCGAAGTCGAGGAAGGCGTGGATGTGCGTGTCGAGCGGGCGGCGGCCGATCCGGTCGCCGCCGGGCCGCGGCAGTACGGCGCGGCCCCAGCGGGCGAGCAGCGGGCCGGCGAGCAGGAACGACGCCCGGATCTGACCGGCCAGCGCCGGGTCCGGCTGCTGGTGCGCGACCGTCGAGCCGTCGACCTCCCACGTTCCGGCCCCGAGCGCGCGGACGTCAGCGCCGAGGCTGCGGATGAGCTCGATCATGTCGTGGACGTCGAGGATCGCCGGCACGTTGCGCAGCCGCACCGTGCAGTCGCCGAGCAGGGCCGCGGCCAGCATCGGCAGCGCAGCGTTCTTGTTGCCGCCCGGCGTGAGGGTCCCCGCCACGGGGCGGCCGCCCCGAATCAAGTAGGCGTGGGTGTCGTCACCGCGTCCGGCCGGATTCGATGTCGGCATGCGCATCCTCCCCGGTCAACATATCACCGGCGATGGGACTTTGCAGGGTCGGGTCCGGTCGCGTAGACTGCGCGGGCTGTGGCCCGACTCGAGCTCCACCCGCTGCCCGGTTCCAAGCGTGCCGCCGAGGTGGCCGACCTTGCCGCCCGGCTCCACGGCGAGCGCCGCAGCGTCGTGATCTGGGTCTCGGACGAGGGTCGGGCACGGATCCTCGATGACTTCCTGTGGACCTCCGACAAGCTCGCCTTCCTGCCGCACGCGGTGTGGGCCGAGGGCGTGGACGTCGCCGACGAGCCCGTGGTGCTGGTCAGCCACCCGACGAACCCCAATCACGCCGACGTGCTGCTGGTCGGGGACGGCCTGCCGCCCCTCGACTGGGCAGCCGGCTTCGCCGAGGTGCACGACCTGGTGGCGCCGGGCGAGGCGGGCGAGGAGCGGCGGGCGCACTGGCGGCAGTTGACATCGAGCGGCGCGGATGCGGAGCCGACGCGGTGAACGCTCGCCGGCTCCGTCTGCGGGTGGCGGTCGTCCTGGTGGCTGCCGGTGCCGCCGTCGGCATCGCGGCGGATCAGGCGACGCCGCCGGCCACGACCGAGATGATCGCGCGGCTGCTCCAGGAGGTGCCGCTGATCGACGGCCACGTCGACCTGCCCTGGGTGATCCGGGAGCGGTTCGGCAGCCGGCTCGGCAGCTTCGACCTCAGCGGCGCCACACCGCTCGACCCACCGTTGGGCACCGACCTCAGGAAGCTGCGCGCCGGCGGAGTCGGCGCGGTGTTCTGGTCGGTCTGGGTGCCGACCGGGCTCGGCAAGGACGAGGCGGTGCGGACGGTTTTCGAGCAGATCGACCTCGTCCACCGCATGGCCGCGGCCTACCCCGACGACCTCGAGATCGCGCTCACCGCGGCCGACGTGCGCAGGATCCACGCCGCCGGCCGCATCGCGTCGCTGATCGGCGCCGAAGGAGGGCACTGCATCGCCGACTCGCCGGCGGTGCTGCGCATGCTCTACGCCGCCGGCGCCCGCTACCTGACCCTCACTCACTGGGAGTCCACGGCGTGGGCGGACTCGGCGACCGCCGCCCCGCAGCACGACGGCCTCACCGACTTCGGCGTGGCTTTGGTGCGCGAAATGAACCGGATCGGGATGCTCGTCGATCTCTCCCACGTGTCGGCGGCTGCGATGCACGACGCCTTGGACGCGACGCGGGCGCCGGTGATCTTCTCCCACTCCTGCGCCGCCGCCCTCAACCCCCATCCCCGCAACGTTCCGGATGACGTGCTGCGCCGGTTGCCGGCCAACGGCGGGCTGGTGATGGTCAACTTCGGCTCGTACTTCATCGACCCGAAGGTGACGGAGAGGGTCGCGGCCGGCGAGGCCGAGGAAGCGCGCCTGAAGGCGCTCCACCCCGGCGATCCGGCGGCCGTGGCCGCCGGCCTGGACAGCTGGTACGCCGCAAACCCGATGCCCAAGGTCACGGTGGCGCAGCTCGCCGACCACATCGACCACATCCGGCGGCTGGCGGGCATCGACCACGTCGGGCTCGGCTCGGACTTCGACGGCCTGTCGTCCCTGCCGGTGGGCCTCGAGGACGTCTCGGGCTACCCGACGCTGCTCGCCGAGCTGGCCACCCGGGGCTACTCGCGGGATGACCTCGCCCGCGTCGTCGGGCTCAACGTGCTGCGGGTGATGGCCGAAGCCGAGCGAGTTGCGACCACGCTCGGCGCCGCCGAGCCGCCGCTCGAGCGGCACCTCGACGACCCTGCCCCGGCGCCCCCGCAGCCGAGCCCGAGTCATTAGGATCGTGCGGTGCATGAGCGCCGGCACGCGCTCCAAGCCCGATGACGGTGGTTCGCCCCTGCCCCGCACGATCCTACATGGATGCGCTGCGCGCATCCTGAGGCCATTGCGATGCGGACTCCCAGCGAGCGACGGAATACTACGCTCGGCGCAAGGACCTCAGGCGCGCGAGCTCCCGCCGCTGGAGGACGCTCAGGTGCTTCGACCCTTCGCGCAAGGTCAGACCGGAGACCCGATCGATGTGCTGCGCGAGGAAGGCGAAGGCCAGCTCCGGACGCTTCTTCGAGACGTCGCGCAGGACCCAGCCGAGCGCCTTGCGGATGAAGAACTCGCGCTCGTCGAGCATGCGCTCGGCGAGGCGCGCGAAGAGCGTGAAATCCCCGCGCCCGCCGCGCAGCTCGGGCAGCTGCGCCAGCAGCGCGGCGCGCCGCACCCAGAAGTCGCCGTCGCGCGACCACCGCTCGAGCACCCTCCAGGTGCCCGGTGAACGCGCGACCACTGGGGACGCGACCTTGGTGCAGATCCAGTCCACCAGCGCCCAGGTGCCGGAGCGCCGCAGCAGCTCCTCGATGAGCCCGAGGTCGTGCGCTCCGAGCAGGTCCGGGCGCCGCTCGAGGAGTGCAACGCCGAGCGCCCGCAGCTCGAAGACCGGCTCCTCCCAGAGCGCGCGCACCAGCGCCGTCAGTTGATCGTGATCGAGCTCGGGGTGCCGCTGGACGATCTCGCGAGCGGTCGCGCGGAGCCCACCCGCGTCCACGCCGAGGAACTCGAGCTCGCTCTTGAGGTAGGCCTTGGCACCGGCTGCGCGCTCCGGGCTGCCGCGCGCGGCCAGCGCGGCACGCGCCTTCGCCACCTCGACGGACGGGACGAAGCTCGCGCCGCTCACGCGCCGACCTCGGCCGCGAAGCGGACGATCTCCCGCGCGACCTCGTCGGGCCGCTCGAAGGGCAGAAAGTGCGAGCTGCCTGCAACCTCGATCGAACGGGCGTCGGCGAGCCGCCGAACCCCTCGCCTCGCCGCCGACCTCAGGAAGGTGTCGGACGCCTCACCCCGCAGGAAGAGGACCGGCACCGGGATCCGCGCGAGCTCGCGCCAGACGTCGGCCGGGCAGACCTCGAAGATCCTCGCCTCCCACTCGCGGGGGTAGCGCAGCCGCACGCCGCCGCCAGCGGCATCGACGAAGCCGGCGGCGAGGTAGTCCTCGAAGGCCTGCGGGGCCCACCCCGCGAAGGTGCGCCGGTCGCGGTAGGCGGCGCGCACCGCGTCACGTCCGGGCCAGTCAGCCCGCCGCTTGAGGGCAGTCTGTACCAGGGGCGATCGGTGGGTTTGCCCGAGCCGCTTGGCGGCGGCCATCAGCCATGAACGGGGCCGGGTGAAGATCACCGGGTCGATCAGCACCAGCGCCGAGAACAGCTCCGGCTCGGCCGCTGCCGCGAGCGCGGTGAGGGTGCCGCCCAGGCTGTGCCCGACGCCGATCACGCCGCGCAAACCCCGCCGCCGCAGCTCGGCGCGCAGGTCCCCGGCCAGCGGACGCCAGTCTCGCAGTGTCGCAGGATCGTCGGGACACCACAGTGGACGCGCCTCCAGCGACAGCACGTGGAACGACGGCGTCAGCTGCCCGATCAGGCTGCGGTAACAACCGGCCGGAAAGCCGTTGGCGTGCGCGAGGTGCAGTGCAGGCCCGTTGCCCCCCCAGTCGATCCACGCGCTGTCGGGCGGCTCGAGGGGGGTCACCGTCACGCTCCTGCCATCAGATCACCCCGAGCCGCTTGCCCACCGTCTCGAACGCCGCGACCGCGCGATCGAGGTGCTCCCGCTCGTGAGCGGCCGAGACCTGGACCCGGATCCGCGCCTGCCCCACCGGCACCACCGGGAAGGAGAAGCCGATCACGTAGATCCCCTCGCCGAGCATCTCGTCGGCAAACGCCGACGCCAGCTTGGCGTCGTACAGCATCACCGGCACGATCGCGGTCTCGCCCTGGAGGAGGTCGAAGCCGAGCGCTCCGAGCCGCGAGCGGAAGTAGCGGGTGTTGTCCATCAGCTTGTCGCGCAGCGCGGTGGTGGCCGAAAGCAACTCGAAGACCTTGATGCCCGCCGCCGCCAGGGCCGGCATCAACGTGTTGGAGAACAGGTAGGGGCGCGAGCGCTGGCGCAGCAGGTCGATGATCTCCTGGCGGCCGGTGGTGTAGCCGCCCGACGCGCCGCCGAGCGCCTTGCCCAGGGTTGACGTGATGACGTCGACCCGGCCCTGGACCCCGAAGTGCTCGGGGGTGCCGCGCCCGGTGGCGCCGATGTAGCCGGTGGCGTGCGAGTCGTCCACCATCACCAGCGCGTGGTAGCGCTCGGCGAGGTCGCAGATCTCATCCAGCTTGACCAGGTAGCCGTCCATCGAGAAGACCCCGTCGGTGGCGATCAGCCGCCGCCGGTGGCGCTGGGTCTGCTTCAGGATCTCCTCGAGCTCGGCCATGTTCGAGTTGGCATAGCGGAAGCGCTCGGCCCTGCACAGGCGCACGCCGTCGATGATCGAGGCGTGGTTGAGCTGGTCCGAGATGATGGCGTCGCCGTCGCCGAGGATGGTCTCGAAGAGGCCGCCGTTGGCGTCGAAGCAGGAGGAGTAGAGGATGGTGTCGTCGGTGCCGTTGAAGCGGGAGATCGTCCGCTCGAGCTCCTTGTGCAGGTCCTGGGTGCCGCAGATGAAGCGCACCGAGGCCATGCCGAACCCGCGCTCCTCGAGCGCCTGCGTGGCGGCGGCGATGATCTCCGGGTTGTCCGCAAGGCCGAGGTAGTTGTTGGCGCAGAAGTTGACGACCTCGCCCTGGGACACCCGGATCGCGGCGCTCTGGGGCGACGAGATGACGCGCTCGACCTTGTAGGTGCCGGCCTGCCGGATCGCGTCCAGCTCGCCGCGCAGCTGCTCCCTGTAGCCTTCGAACATCGTTCGGCTTCCCCTGCCCCGGCCCCGCTTGGCGGCGGCCGGCCGATCGGCGGCACGCTAGCAGCTTCGAACGTCCGGCGGCAAGGAGCGCGCGGCGGTCAGTCGCCGCCACCCGCCGGCGGGCCCGGGCTCAGCAGCGATAGGACGGTGGCGCCGGCCAGGATCGCGCCGACCACCGCGAGCGACAGCAGTGTCGGGACCTCGACCACGCTCGACAGCAGCATCTTGGCGCCCACCAGTATCAGGATCAGCGCCAGCGCCGTCCGCAGGAAGCGCAGCGCCGCGAGCACCCCGGACAGCAGCGAGTAGATCGCCCTCAGGCCGATCACCGCGAACACGTTCGAGGTGTAGATCACGAACACGTCCCGGCTCACCGCAAGCACAGCGGGCACCGAGTCCACCGCGAACATCAGGTCGGTGCTCTCGACCGCGAGCAGCACCAGCGCGAGCGGCGTGAATCGCAGCCGCCCCTCCTGGCGGACCGTGAAGCGGTCGCCGTGGTAGGACCGCACCAGCGGCAGGACCCGGCTCGCCCAGCGCACGATCAGGTTGCGCTCGGGGTGCACCTCCTCGCCCTTGCCGAGGCCGAGCTTCGCGCCGGTGGCGATCAGCAGCACGCCGAGCAGGTAGATCAGCCAGTGGAAGGTGTGAATCAGGGCCACGCCCGCGGTGATGAACAGCCCGCGCATGACGATCGCGCCGACGATGCCCCAGAACAGCACCCGGTGCTGGTGCTCGCGCGGCACGCCGAAGTAGGTGAACAGTGCGAGGAAGACGAACAGGTTGTCGACCGACAGCGACTCCTCGATCAGGAACGCCGTCAGGTACTGGAACGCGGCGTCGGTGCCCCGGGCGAAGTAGACGACCACAGCAAACGACAGCCCGATCCCGACGAAGAGGGCGCTCCACAGCGCGCTCGCCCGGGTGCCGCGGTGCACGCCACGGCGGTGGAAGAACGCGAGATCGAGCGTGAGCAGCACGACGACCAGCGCGCCGAAGACGAGCCAGGGCCACAGCGAGATCCACATGGCGGCGAACATGCTACGTCAGCCCGAGGTTCTGGTCGAGTCGAATGGCGCACAGCCCGTCGCACAGGCGAGGTCCGGCCTGCGCCAGATTGGCGACCGGCGATCAGGCGGTCTGGAAGCTCGCGAGCGCCTCCTCCTCGCTCTCGAAGACCTCGAGCAGCGGGAGGAGCTGGGTCAGGCGAAGGGTGCGCTGGATCTGCGGGGCCGGCCGCAGCAGCTTGATCGAGGCGCCGAAGCGCTTGGCGAGCTTCCAGCTCGCCACCACCTCGCCGATGCCCGAGCTGTCGATGATCGTCACCTTGCGCAGGTTGAGCACGATCTTCTTCCAGTCCTCGGCGAGCAGCTCGTTCACCACGTCGCGCAGGATCTCGTCGCCGACGCCGAGCACGAGTCGGCCGTCGAGGTCGACGATGATGACGTCATCGGTGTTGCGCACATCCACTTTCATGCCGGAGAGTGTATCTCGAAAGCCGATTCCGCGTGCCGCTGGAGCTCGCGATCACCCGGATGCTCCGGCAGCGTTTGTGATGCGGCCCGCAACCTGCAATGATGGTCGCGGAGCCCGTCAGCTTTCAGGGGGTGCCGGTGCCGCGCGCCTCGTCTTGCCCAATCGCCGCCGCTGCCGTCGCCGCGATGTTCTGCCCGCTGGTGGTCTCGGCCGCGGGAGAAGCTCCACCTCAGCGGCCGCCGCGCGAGGTCTGCCGGCTGCTCGACGACCCCGAGGTGCGGCCGCTCATGGACGCGATGCTCAACCACCTGCTGCCGGCCTGCGGCCGCGAGCACGAGCTCGGCCTGGTCGCGCAGTCACCGGCAGCCGAAGCGAACACCGAGGAGACGAACGGGCTCGACGTGCTGGTCAACGACCCGGCCGGCGACAGCGGCGTCTCCCAGACGCAGAGCGAAACCTCGCTCGCCCTCAACGAGCTGACCGGCACCCTGTGCGCCGGCTACAACGACTCCTTCCACCGGGTCCAGGGGCTGGGAGTGATCGGCTTCAGCCGATCCATCGACGGCGGCCTGTCCTTCACCGACCAGGGTGCGCTCGACCCAGAGAGCGACGGCGACCCCAGCCTGGTCTGGCGGCGGGCGGACGGCCACTTCTACTACTCGACGCTGGCCGACGGCGGCGTCGGGCTGTGGCGCTCGACCGACGACTGCCAGACCTTCACCCTCGTCGGACCGGTCCACCGGGGGACGTCGGACGACAAGGAGATGATGACGGTCGACAACGTGGAGTCGAGCCCCTTCTTCGGGCGGCTGTACGTGGTGTGGACCGACTTCGGCGCCGGCGGCATCCGCGCCGCCGCGTCCGGCGACGGCGGCGAGGCCTGGTCGTCGCCGGTCCGGGTCAGCCCCCCGAACACGAGCGTACAAGGGGCCTGGCCGGTGGTGGCGCCCGACGGTGAGCTGTTCGTGGCGTGGACTCGCTTTGCCTCCGGCCGGATGTCCATCCACGCCGCCCGCTCCTCGGACGGGGGGCGGACCTTCCGTCAGCTCGCGCCGGCCACGATCGACCAGGTGCGGCCCGAGGACCCGGCCGCCACGTCGGCCTGCGCCCGCTCGGCGCTCAACGGCCGCATCCGCTACGCGCCCTTCCCGCAGCTCGCCGTCGGACCGGACGGCGTCCTGCACGTGGTCTACAGCTATGACCCGGATGGCGCCGGCATCGGCGACACGGTCGACGTCTTCTACCGCCGCTCGACCGACCGCGGCGAGTCGTGGGGCAGAGAGCTCCGGCTCAACAACGACCAGACCCTCACCGACCAGTTCTTCCCGACGCTTGCCGTGGGCGCGAGCAACGTGGTCTCGGCCTCGTGGTACGACCGCCGCCTCGACCCATCCAACCTCCTCATCGACCACTACCGCCGGCTGTCCCAGGACGGTGGCCTGACCTGGGGAGAGAACGAGCGCGTGTCGGACGTCTCGACGCCGGTCTACCTCGACCCCGCCATGGCCACCTGCTACCACAGCGACTACGACACCCACCTCCAGGACCCGGCCCGGGCCCTCGTCCAGTGGTCCGACGACCGCAATCTGCACGCGGGCCACAACGACCCGGACGTGTTCATGGACCCGCAGCCGTTGAGCGATGACTTCCTGGTTGTGCCGGAGCCGTGGACGGCCGCGGTGTGCGCGCCCGACGACGGCCGCTTCCTGATCGGCGTTGCTCAGTTCGCGGGCTTTGCCGAGCCGGTGGCGCTGGACGTGGAAGGCCTGCCGCCCGGAATGAGCGCCGCCTTCTCGTCGAACCCGGTCGTGCCGCCGGGCTCGAGCGAGCTCACCGTGGCCGGCACCGCGTCACCGGGCGCCGGCCGCTACCCGCTGACGGTGTCCGGCAGCTCGTCACCGAGTGCGATCGGTCACACGGCGGGCATCACCTTGGAGGTGTCCGATGCGCTTCCGGCGCCGCCGGAGCTGTTGGAGCCGCCGGACGGTGCGAGCGGCGTCGACGTCCGCGCGACCCTGCGCTGGTCCCCCGCTGTGCAGGCTGTCGCCTACGCGGTGGAGATCGCGACCGACGCCGGCTTCGGGAACGTGGTCTACTCGGCCACCACCGCCGACACCACCCACCGGCTGAACCAGCCCCTCGAGCCCGAGCACCTCTACCACTGGCGGGTCCGCGGAGCGAACGTCTGCGGCGACGGCGCGTGGCCCGCGAGCTGGTCGTTCACCACCCGCAGCGTGCCGCCCCTGCTGCTGGTCGACGACGACGACAACCAGCCCGATGTGCGCCCCGCGTACGAGAGCGCGCTGGCCGCCCTCGGTCGCGCCTGGGACGTTTGGGACACCGACAACTCGGACATCGAGCCGACGGCCGCCGATCTCGCGCTGTACCGTGCCGTGGTTTGGTTCTCTGGCGACGAGTACGGCGGCGCCGCGGGCGCCGGCGCCGACGGCGAGGGCGCAGTGGCTGCGTGGCTCGACGCCGGGGCGGCGTGCATCATGATCAGCGGCCAGGACATCCTGTGGGACCGCGGCGTGACGCCGCTGCTCGAAGGCTACTTCGGCATCGCGGCGGTGGAGGACGACACCCGGCACGTTACGGTCTCCGGCACGGGCAGCGTGTTCGGCGGCCTCGGCCCGTACGCCCTCGACTACCCGTTCTACAACTACAGCGACACGCTCACGCCGGGTGACGGCACCGAGGAGGCGTTCACCGGCGACCAGGGCGTCGCCGCGGTGACCAGGGCCGCAGCCGGCTATCGGACGGCATTCCTGGCGTTCCCGCTCGAGGCCGTGGCCGCCGAGGACGATCGCCGCCAGGTGCTCGAGCGCTTCCTCGAGGGGTGCGCGGAGCTGTTCGCCGACGGCTTCGAGTCGGGGGACACCGCGGCGTGGTCGGTGGTAGTGCCTTAGCCGGGCGCGTGTCCGTTCCCGTTCCCGTCCCCGTTCCCGATGAGAGGCCGATTTCGCAGTGTTGCGTCGCTCACTGGAACGAGGACCGCGTGGCGACTGGCCGATAACCACATCGCGCGCAGAGACGACAGGGAGCGGGGAACTTCGGCGGGGGCTCGGGAACGGGAGCGGGAGCGGGATCGGGAACGCGCTGGAGGTACTACTCCCTGGCGCCCTCGTAGAGCTCGAAGCACAGCAGCCGGCACTCGATCGGACCGTTGAACAGCGGGATCCGCCGCGCGGGCCGCAGCCCGATCTGCTTTGCGAGCTCGCGGTCGCCGACCAGGATCCACGCCGTCGCGCCGGGCGCGCGCTGCTTGAGCGCGTCGCCGATCGTGCGGTAGAGGCCGCCGAGCTTCTTGACGTCGCCCAGGCGCTTGCCGTACGGCGGGTTCATCACCACGATGCCGCCCTCGCCCCACGGCAGCGCGAGCTCTCGCACGTCACCGGGGCCCACCTCGGCCCACCGGTCCATCCCGGCCGCCTTGAGGTTGCGGCGAGTCGCCTGCACCGCGCGCTCGTCGCGGTCGCGGGCGACGATCGGCGCCGGCGCATCGCGGCGCACGTGGGCTAGGCGCCGGATGGCCTCCTGGTGGCGCTCGCGGTCGTGGCCCGGCCAGCGCTCGAACGCGAACTCGCGTAGCAGCGACGGCGGGGTGCGGGTGGCGATCAACGCCGCCTCGACCGCAAAGGTGCCGCTGCCACACATCGGGTCGATGAGCGGCTGGGTCCCGTCGTACCCGGCGAGCAGCAGAATGCCGGCGGCGAGCGACTCGTTCAGCGGCGCCGGCCCACCCCGCGGCCGGTAGCCGCGCTGGGACAGCGGCTCGCCCGAGCTGTCGACAGCCAGGCTGGAGGCGCCGTCCGACAGGTGGAGGTGGAGCCGGATGTCGGGGGCGTCGCGGTCGACGTCGGGCCGCGCGCCGTGCACCCGGCGCAGCCGGTCGACGACCGCGTCCTTGACCACTCGGGCGGCAAACGTCGCATCCCGGAACGCCCGCGCCCGGCCCGCGACCTCGACCGAGAAGGTCTGGTGCACGCTGAGGGCTTCCTCCCACGGCACCGAGGCGGCGAGATCGTAGAGGCCGCCGCGGTCGCCGACCTGGCCGCGGACCAGCGACACCAGGACCCGCATCGCCGACCGCAGCTGGAGGTTGGCGTCGATCACGGTGTCGCGTCCACCCGAGAACGACACCATCCCGCGGCCCACCGCCACCGCCGACGCGCCCAGCGCGCGCAGCTCGCTCGCGAGCACTTCCTCGAGCCCGCGGCTGCAGGTCGCGACGAGCGGCCAGGAGCGATCTCCGAGACCGAGCATCCCTGGAAGGTAGCGCGAACGCCGGTGCCGCGCAAGCGACGTCGGGCCGACCCGAACGGCCGGGCCGCCCCGGCGCGGGCACGACCCGCCTGCCGTCGTGGTAGGATGGACGGATATTGCGACCTCGTCTCTACGTCGAGGTCGAGCCTGCAAGTTCCCCAGGGAAGGACGAACCCAGTGCGCGATCCGAAGATCTTGCTGCCGTTCGAGGACACGCCTTCATCCCGCCGTCGATCCACGCCGGCGGATTGCGCTACCACGGGATCGCTCCCCTGGTGAGCGCCGGCGTGCAGCAGGGGCTGCTCGCCCCGCGCGCTCAGCAGCAGCTCGAGTGCTACGAGGCGGCGGTGCTGTTCGCGCGGACCGGTGATCCTGCGTCGACACGCGGACGAGCGATCGACCGAATCTGCGGGATAATGAGCGGCAGCCGGTAGGGGTGTGTCAGCACTCCGGGCAGGGAAGGTCGACATGAGACAAAAGATCCTCATCCTCGTTGGCGCCCTCGTCGTCATCCTCATCGCGATCCAGCTCGTGCCCGTCGATCGCTCGAACCCGCCGGTGGTCGCCGACTTCGACGGACCGTCGAATGTCGAAAGCGTCCTGAGGGCGTCGTGCTACGACTGCCACTCGCACGAGACGACGTGGCCGCTGTACAGCCGCGTCGCGCCGGTCTCCTGGCTGGTCGCCCACGACGTCGAGGAGGCGCGTGACCGCCTCAACTTCTCGACCTGGGGCAGCTACGATCCCAAGCGCCGCGAGAAGCTCGCCGAGGAGATGTGGGAAGAGGTCGAGGGCGGCGAGATGCCGCTGCTGATGTACCGGCTCGCCCACAAGGAGGCCCGGCTGAGCGAGGCCGCGAAGGCGACCCTGCGCGACTGGTCGCTCGCGGCGCACAGCTCGCAGGACTGACCCTCGCCACCCTCCCGCGGTGACGTCACGAGGACTCCGTAACGTCGTCCCAAATCGAGTCCCTTCCGGCACCTTCACTCCTCGATCTTGAGCCTCTCTTGACATCGAATAATTATGAGCATATGTTCTCAACGTGAGGGCATGATGGCGCGACCGGAGAAGCTCAGGCGGATCGAATGCTCCGGCGGGCGCCAGGGCTTCAAGCCGATGGGACGGCCGGCAGCGGAGCTCGGCGTCGAGACTCTGCGTCTCGACGAGCTCGAGGCGATCCGCCTTGCCGACCTCGAGGGGCTCTACCAGGAGGCGGCTGCCGAGCGGATGGGCGTGTCGCGGGCCACCTTCGCGCGCGTTCTCGAGCGCGCGAGGGCCGCCGTCGCAAGGGCCCTGATCGACGAGAAGCTGCTGGTGATCGGCGAGGGGCCGGTGGTGGCGGTGCCGGGTGACCCCCTGCCCTGCCCGGTCCACGGCTTCGGTCGACGGCGCGGGCGCGGCTGCTGCTGCCGGCACGCGGGACACCATAAACACAGCGGTAAGCAACCGCGTTGAGCAGAGGAGAGGAGAAAAAGACGGTGATCACGATTGCGGTTCCACTCATGGGAGGCAGCTTCAGCGATCACTTCGGCGGTGCCGACGCCTTCGCGCTGTACAGCGTCGACGAGGCGCGGCGCACGGTCAACGGGCGGCAGGTGCTCGTTCCGCCGGAGCATGGACGCGGCGTTTACCCGATGTGGCTGCGCCAGCTGGGCGCCACGGTGGTGCTGGCGGGCGGCATGGGGCCCCGCGCCACCGGGATGTTTGCGCAGCACGGAATCCAGGTCGTGCTCGGCGTCCAGGGCAACGACCCTGATGCCCTGGTCCGCTCGTACCTGGACGAAACCCTCGTCGCCAGCGGCGAGCCCTGCCACGACCACAGCTTCCACGACTGCGGGCACCACGCTCCTCGCGAGGGCGGGTGCGGCAATCACCACCACGACGACTGAGGAGGCCGCCGAATCGGCGAGCCCTTCAAGGAGGAATGACGTGCGCCATCGAAATCAACAGCGATCGAGGCTTCACGGCGTTCGCGGCCGGGCACCCGGAGGTGGTGGCGGAAGAGGCATGGGAGGCGGCGGCGGTCAGGGCAAGGGAGGCGGCCGCGGGATGGGCGGGGGCGGCCTGGGAGCCGCCGGGTTCTGCATCTGCCCGAAGTGCGGGCGCCGGACCGCCCACCAGCCAGGGGTGCCGTGCGTGCAGGAGCGCTGCTCGGAGTGCGGCGTCGCCCTAGTGCGCGAGGGCTCGCCTCACCACCAGGCGATCCTCGCGCGCCAGCCGAAGGGGACCGGTGAGAGCTCTGGGGACTGACCTCGGCCGGCAGCGGCGGCGGTCAGTTGTTCGGGCTCGTGCCGAAGATGAAGATCGCGTCGCCGGTGTCGTTGCGCACCACCGACGCGTAGCCGTAGATCGGCTATGCCGCCGGCAGTGTGCATGTCGAGCTGGACCCCGCGCTGCGGCGTGATGCCGAGCCCGGCGAACAGGTCGTTGACCTGCACCACGCTCAGACCGTCGACCGTCATCTCCTCGGTGTGCAGCAGATCCCCGTGGCTGTCGAGGACGTAGATGGTCACCTCGACGTCCTCCTGGTTCGGGTTGGCGATGCCGAAGTTGGCGCGGTTGCCGTCCACCCCGGCGAGCCCGGCCACGAACGCCTGCCGTTCGAGCCGCGCGATCGCGATGCCCGGCACGAACTGGCCGAACTCCCCCATCGGGTTGCCGACGTTGTAGATGCGCGCCGTCGCCTGGAAGCCCATGGTCGCGTCGACGGTGAGCACGACCATGCCCTTCGCGTTGGCGAGCCCGAAGTCGACAGCACGACGTCCCGCAGCTCGACGGTGTCGGCGCTCCCCACATCAAAGTCGTCGTCACCGGCTCCCCGCTCGTCGGGTACAGGGTGGCCGTCACCTCCTGGCGGCCCATGGTCCAGTTGCTGATCCACAGGTCGGTCCGCCAGCTCGTGCCGAGAGCACCGGGCCCGTGCATCGCGACCGGGACCACTACTGCGGTCCCTTCGATGTCGATCGCCCATGAAGGCGAAGCGGCTGCAAGCACCGCGACGAACACAACGCAACGATCACCCTCATCATGGCGGTCTCCTTTTCCACGTCACCTAATCACCCGAAATTCTGCCAGCGCAACATCCGTCTTTCCTGCGCTCACTGTCCTGCCGCGCGTGCAGGAACGTAGCGCCTGGCGCGGCCGAGGTCGCCGCGGGCGACACAGGCAGGGTCCGGCGGCCCGGTCACGACGAACCAGTGCTCGCGGTTGGCCCGTCCCACGTCCACCGCCTCGGCGTCGGAGAAGCACGCCTCGCGCCCCACGCTCCCGATCAGCAGCCCCCGGCCGGGGCCAGCCGCGAGCCAGGCCGCGGCGTCGGCCGCCTCGGCCTCCTTCTCCTGCCAACGCGCGTGGCCGAAGGTGGTGACCGGGCGACGCGCCTGCAGCAGGTACTGCTCCTTCGCCCCGACCAGCCCGAGCTCGGCGACGCCGGCGCTCGCCTGCTCGACCCGCGCCATGAACGCCCGGCACGAGCGCACCGCATCGATCCGCGGGTAGATCGCGAGGCCGATCGTGACCAGAACCGCCGCCAGCACACCACCGTAGGCGAGCCAGCCGTCGCGCACCCGGAACGCCGCCAGCGCGGCGGCCGCGGCCACCGCCATCACGGCGAGCGGCCACAGCGGCTGGGCGCCGGCGGTCTCGGCGACGCGCGCCGCAGCCGACGGGTCGACCGCAAGGGTGATCGCCACTGCCGCGATCAGCCCGGTCAGCAGTGACGCCAGCGCGAACGCGAGGCGGCGTGTGCCTTTGGTCCGCAGCAGCTCGGGCAGCCAGGGCGCGGCGGCCATGGCCAGCGCCGGGACCGCCGGCAGCACGTAGACGCCGCGCTTGCCGGAGCTCGAGGAGAAGAACAGCACGACGAGCAGCACCCAGGCGAGCAGGGCGACGACCAGAGTGTCCCGCTCGCGGATCGCCGAGCGCCAACGCGACCACAGCCATGGTACGAGAGCGATCAGCGGCAGCCAGAGTGCTGGGATGACCGAGACCAGGTAGTACCAAAAAGGCTCGTTGTGGTGCCAGGCCTCGGCGTAGCGGGTGACGGTCTGTTGGAAGAGGATCTCGTCGCGGTAGGCCGCGAGTTCGCCTCCCGCGGAGCTCGCCACCAGCATCGGCACCAGCCACACCGCGACCGCCGCCAGCATGCACAGCAACCCGACCAGCCCCAGCCAGCCGACCCGGCCGGCTGCCGGCCATCCCCGCCAGGCCAACAGGGCGAACGGCACGAGAATCAGCAACGGCAAGAAGCCGACGCCCTTGGTGATGACGCCGAGGCCCGCCGCCGCCCAGCCGACGAGGAACCAGCCGCGCGCCGGCCCGAGCGCGAGGTGGCGCAGCAACCCGTACAGGCTGAGGGTGGTGAGGAAGCACAGCGTCGCGTCGATCTGGGCCTGCCGCGCCTGCCACACGAACTGGAAGGTCAGCAGCAGCAGGAGGCCGCCGGCGAGCGCCACCTCGCGTCCCCGCGCCCGTCGCAACAGGTCGTAGACGAGGATCACCGCGCCGAGGCCAGCGAGCAGCGACGGCAGCAGGAAGCCGATCCGCAGCGAGCCGGTCGCCGCCATCGAGGCCGCCATCAGCCAGAAGTAGAAAGGCGGCTTGTCGGCGTAGATGTCGCCGCCAACCCGGGGAATCAGCCAGTCCGAGGAGCGCAGCATGTCCTGAGCGATCACGGCGAAGCGCGGCTCGTCGGCCGGCCATGGGTCGCGCAGCCCGATCCCAGCGCCCATCAGCAGCAGGCCGAGGCCGAGCAGCCACAGCAGGTCGACGACCAGGTCCCGCGACGAAGCTCGGCCCGGCCGTAGCATGCGGTCGAGCAGCGACGGCGCGGCGCGATCGTTGCCCATCAGTGCCCCGGACGACTCCCCGCGATCTTCATCTGGCGGCTCCAGTATAGGCTCCGGTCGGTTCGCCCCCGCCACCGCCGCGGCCCCGTCAGATGCGGCTGCGGAAACCCTCGCCGAGCACCTCGTGAACGTTGTTGACGATCACGAAGGCGTGGGGGTCGATGGCCTTGACCATCTGGACCAGGGTGCCGACCTCCTTGCGGCTGACCACCGTGTAGAGCACTTTGCGGGGCTCGTTGGTGAAGACGCCCAGCGCCTCGACCGCGGTGGCGCCGCGCCCCATGTCCTGCACCACGTGGTGGCCGATCTCCTCCGGCTTGCTCGAGATGATGATCGCCGAGCGGGCGTAGTCGAAGCCGTCGATGATCACGTCCACCAGGTGGCTCGAGATGAAGAGCAGGAAGAAGGCGTACAGGGAGAGGGTCAGCGCCGGCCGCTCGGTGTCGAGGTGGCGGAGGTGGATGACGATCCCGGCGAAGATGATCACCAGCGAGTCGACCACCATGAAGACCACGCCCGGCTTGAGGCCCCAGCGCTTCTGGCCGACCGCCGCGATCACATCCGAGCCGGCCGTGGTGCCGCGGAACTTGAAGATGATCCCGAGCCCGACGCCGAGCAGCACGCTGCCGACCAGGATCAGGAACAGGAAGTCGGTGTGCCGCAGGTTGACGATCGCCGGGTGCTCGTGCAGCCGGATCGAGCCCAGGCCCGGCACGTCGCCGCGCAGCAGGTCGATGAAGAAGGCGTTGCTGGTGAAGCCGACCAGGGTGCGCACCCCGAACTGCTTTCCGAGCTCGCGAATCCCCCAGATATAGAGTGGGATGTTGAACACCCACATCGTCAGCCCGATGGGGACCCGGTTGCCCGACAGGTAGTGCACGGCCATCGACAGGCCGCTGACGCCGCCGGGAACCACCTTGGCGTCGACCAGAAAAACCGCGATGCCGACCGCCATGATGAAGGCGCCGATCATGATCGCGACGTAGTCGCGCAGCAGACCCTTGCGGGCGATCGACCCGGCGAGCGTGCTCGGCGTCACCATGCGAGTGCCCGTCCCCTCTGTCGCCTGTCGCGCTCAGGCCGACGGCGGCGGCACTCGACTCTACCACGCCACCACAGCGCCAGGCCGTCACCCGACGGGGGTCACGGGCCTCCCCTCTTCAGCGCCAGCAGCCGCTGCCGTCAGCCTCCGCCGGCCCGCGCGATGAGCTTCCGCCGCACCGGGTCGTCCAGGTACCACTCCCGCGCCAGCGCCGCCTCCGCGCTGCCGTACCGGAACCCGCCCTGGAGCATCGCCTCGGCGGCCTCGGCGTCGCTCAGCGCGAGCGCCAGCGAGAAGGCGCTCATGCCGGTGGAGTTGACCGCGTTGACGTTGGCGCCGGCCGAAATCAGCTTCGTGATGATCGCGCCGTCGCACGGCCCCGCGGCGCGGTGGAGCGCCGGGTTGCCCGTGTCGTCGAGAGCGTTCGGGCTCGCGCCGTGCGCGAGCAGATCCGCAACGATTCGGTGGGCCGCGTCGCTCGACGGCCGGACGCCATAAGTGCAGGCGAACATCAGCGCGTGGTGCAGCGGCGGCATGCCGGTCGTGCCGGCGTCACTGGCCGACATGCCGGCCTCGAGGAACGCCGCCACGGCGTCGGCGTCGGCCTCGACCAGCGCGCGGTAGAAGTCGTCCTGGGTGAACGCGCGGCCGTGCTCGCGCAGCCAGGCCTGGGCCGCGGAGGCGTTCCCGCCAGGCCGGGCCGTCGCCGCCGCAGGAGCGGCCGCCGGTGTCGTCGCCGCACCGCGCAGGATCTCCTCCTTCGACGACCGCGCGGCGCTCGAGATCAGGCTCTCGGGGTCGGACTCGAGGCGCTCGAGCACGGGCACGGCGCTCTGGGCGTCCCGGCCGAGCTTCCCGATGCTGCGAGTCGCCGTGATCCGGACCCACTCCGGGTAGCTGCCACCCGCGATCCGCGCGAGCTCAGTGGCGGCGAGGGTCGGCTCCACCGCCAGCTTCACGTAGCTCTCCATGGCTTCCTCGCGCAGGTCCTCGTCGCCGGTGCCTCGACCACGGCCAGCAGGGCCGGTCCCGCCACCCGCGCCACCCCGGCCTTGACCGTCCGGTCGAAGGGCTCGGCGGCGTCACCGATCTCGCCGAGGGCCCGCACCGCCGCCACGCGCACGCTCTCGTCGGGACCGGGCGCGGTCAGGGACGCGAGCTTCGCCGCGGCGCCGGCGGCCTCGCCGCCCGCGGCGCCCAGCGCCTCCGCTGCGGCGTAGCGGACGTCCGGATCGGGATCGTCGAGCAGGTGCTTGACGCCGTCCGGCCAGCCGACGGCGCCCCCGGCCCGGCCGGCGCGCACCTCGAGGGCCTCGGCGACCGCCCGGCGGAGCTCCGGATCGCGGTCCTTCGACAGGCCGACCAGGGTCGACGCCCAGCCTTCCGGTTCGGGCTCCACCGGTGCCAGCGCGTCAACTAGTACTACGCGCGGCATCGACGCATCGGTCAGGGCCGCGGCCAGCCCGGCGGTCACCGCCGGGTCGAGGGTCGCCGCCAGGGGCGCGAGAACGGAGGCGCCGCTGAACTCGTCCTCGGGGTCGGCGAACGCCAACCGGGAGCCCTCCGGCGTGCGCCGGATCGAGTCGAGCACCGGTCCGACCAGCTCGGCCGGCGGCACGTCGCCGATCAGGTCGCGGGCCGCCAGCGCCTGATCGAACCAATCGCCGTCGCGGGCCACCGAGCGCCGCGCCTCGACCAGGGTCGCCGGGTCAGCGCCGATTGTCTCGAGCGCGCCCGCGGCCCGCACCCGAACCGCCGGCTCCGGGTCGGTGAGGGCCCGCTCGAGCGCGGGCCGGGCGGCGGCCGCCGCCTCGCCGGTCTCCCAGAGCGAGCCCGCTGCCGCCTGGCGGACGCGGGCGTCCTCGTCGGACAGTGCGCCGGCGAGCGCCGCGACCGCCTGCGCCTCCTCGTATCCCCCGAGACCGTCGGCCGCGTCGCGCCGGGTGTCGGGGTTGCGGCTGCCGAGGTCCTTGAGGTAGCGCTCCAGCGCCCGCGCCTGCAGCTTGTCGAGCGTGTCATCGGCCGCGGCAGGCGTCGGCGGCAAGCCGACCAGGCCAGCCGTCAGAGCCGCCAGCAGGAGCAGGCCCGCAGCGATCCTGTGGTCGATGTCGGGGCGATGCAGCATGTGGGTCCTCCGGTATCGTCGAAACGAGAACTGAGATGAAGTTGCAAAATACACGGCTCGTCGACCCCGGTCAAGGCCGCCCGGGGCGGTGAAGACCTTGCGACGGGAGTAGATCCGGCGACCCGGCTCACTGCTGAGCTGCTCCCACACGGCACGCCACGCCTCTTCCAGGTGCCGCCATCGAAACTCGTTGATCACCGTGAAGTGGGGATGCTGATCGCCGGTCAGCACCCGAAACGGAATCATGTCGTAGGTCGCAGCGGCCATCTTGCGCGACGAGCAGATCCCGCAGTATCAATAATGAGAAATTGCTTCCCATCGTCAGGATGCGCGCAGCGCATCCCGAGGAGCGTGTGGGCAGAGGCCAACAACAGTGACAACCTCAGGAACGCGCCCAGGGGCCTATGCCCACACGCTCCTACTCGGCGAGCGCAGCGGCGATGAGCTGCTGGTAGGACGCAGCACGAGCACGGACCGCCGCCTCGTCGACCGTGAGCACCCGGCCGGCCGCCATCACCACCTGGCCGTCGATGACGACGGCGTCGACGTCACTCGCCTTGGTCGCGTAGACCAGCAGCGAGTACGGGTCGTACCAGGGGATCTGGTGGAGGCCGTCAGTACGCACCAGGATCAGGTCGGCCCGCTTGCCGACCTCGAGCGACCCGATCTCCCCCTCCAGGCCGAGCGCCCGCGCGCCGAGCCGGGTCGCCATCGCCACCGCGGTGCGGGCGTCGACCACGGTCGGGTCGCCGGTCGTCAGCTTGTGGAGCTTGGCCGCGCTGTCCATCTCCTCCCACAGCGAGAGGTCGTTGTTGGAGGCGGAGCCGTCGGTGCCCAGGCCGACGGCGACGCCCGCGGCGAGCATCGCCGGCACCGGCGCCACGCCGGCGGCGCCCTTCATGTTGGACTCCGGGCAGTGCGCCACGCCGACGCCGCGCCGGGCGAGCAGGGTGATCTCGTTCGGGCTGGGCCAGATCATGTGCGCCGCGACCACCCGGTCGTCGAGGATGCCGAGGCTCTCCAGGAGCTCGACCGGGCCCATGCCGTGCCGGCCCTGGATCAACTCGACCTCGGAGCGTGCCTCGGCGAGGTGGATGAGCACCGGCGCGCCGTGCTTCGCCGCCAGCGCGTGCGCCGCCTTGAGGTGCTCGGCCGAGACGGTGTAGGTGGCGTGCGGCGCGACCGCCGGCGTGATCAGCGGGTGCCCCTGCCAGCGCGCGAGGAAGCGCTCGGTCGCGGCCAGGCCGGCCTCCCAGGTCTTGTTGTCCGGCGCCGGGAAGTCGACCAGCGTCTCACCGACCACCGCCCGCATCCCGCAGCGCGCCGTCTCCTCGGCGATCGCATCCTCGAAGTAGTACATGTCGGCGAAGGTGGTGACGCCGCCGCGCAGCAGCTCGAGGCAGGCCAGGCGCGTCCCCCAGCGCACGAACTCCTCGTCCACGAAGCGCGCCTCGATCGGGAAGATGCGCTTGTACAGGAAGCCCTCGAGGTCGAGATCGTCGGCAACGCCCCGGAACAGCGTCATCGGCACGTGGGTGTGGGCGTTGACCAGCCCGGGCATGACGATCCGGCCCGTGGCGTCGAGGCGGCGGGCCGCCGGGTAGCGGGCGAGCAGCTCGGCCGCCGGCCCGACCGCTTCGATCCGGTTCGCCTTGACCGCAACCCCGCCCTCGGGGATCAGGGTACCGGCGTCGTCCATGGTCACCACCAGACCACCGGCGACGATCCAGACGGCGTCCTCGGTGGCCGGCTGCGCGCCGGCGACCGCTGCGAACACGACAACCAGGACGGCTCCCAAAGCGGATAGGCGGGACACGGGCACCTCCGGGCGTTCGATCCTGCACGCATGACACCTAGCAGTCCCGCCGACCAGTGGCAGGCGGCGAGAAAAGGAGAAGTGCCGGGCACGCCATTCCGGGTGCCGCGGCACGCTACCACCACGGATTGTAGCGGAGGATCACATCGCGGTTCCCAGGTGGCACTGCAAGACCTCGAAACGCGACGTCTGCTGGGAAGATCGCAACCGGCTCACCATCGACCGTGGCATGCCAGCCCGGCGTGTAGGTATCGCTGATGATCAGGTAACCTCCGCCGCCGCCCGTGTGGATGATCAATTCGGCGCCGGAGTCGGCCACGATCGTCGCGGCGCCCGGCCCGGTCGGCGACATCGGCGGAACCGATCCTCGAAGGGCGGCGTCGATGAGCGCGGAGCTGGCAAAGAAATCGTCCGGGGAACGTGCAACCACGCGGACCAGCGCGTCGAAGTCTTCGTACGCGACGAGATGAGCGACGATGCGGGCGCGCGGCTGTGCAAGGTGATTGCGGACGACATGAACCGGCGCATCCGCCGGCAGCTCGAGCGGGGTGAGGTGTCGGCTCGCGAGCGGGATCGACGCGACGATGTGGCTGACGCCGGCGGCGCCGGCCAGCATCAGCTGCTCGCGCAGAGGCGCCCCGCGGACGAGCACGGACAGCTGGGTGTAGCGAAGCGTGGAGAACGCCTCCATGTCCAGGTTGAACGCCAGATCCAGACCATAGGACGCGCCCGTCAGCCGTTGCAGAGTCTGTCGGTCCCAGCGGAAGTACTCGAGTGCGTCGCCGAAGCCGGTCGGTGATGGCGGTGGATGGCCGACGTCTTCGGGAGGCATGACCCGACCATCCACTCCGTCGGCCTGAATCGCCCGGGCCACCGCTGGTGTCTGTCTGTAGAACGACGGTGACACGGTCGGTGCGAGATGGCGGTTGTTGAGCCACAGGTCAGCGGCCACGAGCAGTACGACGACGAGTGCGACTCGACGCCGGTCGAGGTACCCCCGCATCGCGCACAGTACCGCGATCGTCGCCAGCAGCAGCGGCGCTGCAGCGAGCGCGACGCGGCTCAGCAGGAGATCCCGCGCCACCAACACCAGCGCCAGTGAGACCGCTCCCGAGTAGCTCGCGAGCCAGCGGTCGACGCCAAGTGGAATCGTCGCGGAGACGAACGCGAGCACGATCAGCGCAGCCAGCATGATAAGCGCTGGACGTCGCCACCCAGCCACCTCGCCAAGCCGTGCCACTCCGAGCGCCGCCAGCAGCGCCAACGGCAGCATCGCTGGAACGAGCCATTTCGTTGGGTAGCGAATCGAGCCGACCAGTGACTCGTCGATCGCGATCAATACCGGGTAGACCGGACCGTAGCGGCCGAGCGCCATGAACAACAGCGATCCGAACCATGCCGAGAATGCCAGCCTGAGCCGACCGCTGTGTGCAAGGCCGACAACCGCCAGGACCAGGACGAGGGCGCCGACGTAGTTGCCCTGGAAGAGGAAGTGTCCCCGCGGCTCGACCAGCTTTTGCCCCCAAAACGCGAGGGGCCCGTAGGTTGTCGGATCGCCGAACGGATCGGAAACGACGAGGCCGATCAACTCGAGCGGATGCAGCGACCACTGCAGCACGCCGCTGATCTTGAAGCCGCTGGCGCGCACCGTGCTGGGGAACAGCCGGCTGGCGGCGACGATGTGGGGTAGCGCGGCGACGACCCCGAGTGCCATTGCGATCAGAGCGGCGAGCAATCCGCGACGCCGTTCGACGGCGGTGTCGGTGGGATAGGCGAGCACCCATCGAGCAGCCATTCCGATGAGCGCACCGACGATCACGAACGGTTCACCCGCGACGAGGACGAAAAAAACCGTGAGGGCAAGCGCGAGGACGGCGCGGCGCCTGCGGCTCGAGGTCAGCACCGACTCGAAGCCGAGCAGCAGCCATGGCTCCCACGCAAGCGTCCAGCCGTAGGCACATGGCGCCGTGGCCGAGATGGCCAAGCCGGAGAAGCCGAAGGCGAGTGCGGCGGTGAGAGCGGCGGAACTGCCGAGCCGGTAGCGCCTGGCGAGGATCAGGGTGCCGAGCGCGCCCCAAAGGACGTGCGCCACTCCCAGCAGGGTCAACCCGATCGCTGGCTCCAGTGCAGCAATCAGCCAGCGCGGCGGATACAGCGCGGCGTAGATCGGGTTGGCAACCAGCGGGGTGCCGTTCGACAGGCGAGGGTTCCACAGGACTGAACCACGTGCGACGGCATCGCGGACGCACGATTGTTGTGGTTCGAACGTCTGGTGGAAATCGGTCTGAACGAACACCCGGCCGGCGAGGACCTGGTGGAAGAACAGCAGCGTGAACAGGCCGATGAGTGTGCCAAGGAGGAGCGGCGAGGCGGCGCGTCTCACGCGTACCGCCCCTCGCGCAGGGCGCGCCGTCGCAACCGCGCGTGGCCGGTAACGACGGCGAGCGTCGTGCCGGTCCCCGCAATCGCCTTCAACCGAAGTTCGCTCATCGGCTCTCCGCAGACGAACACTCCGGGCCCCGACTGGAGCGAAGGCGCCAAAGACTGCAGGGTGCCTATGGTCGCGAAGTGGATAGGAGATTCCCTTCGTTCGAACTCAGGCTAACACGGGTCCGCGACGTGTCATCGGGTCTGCGACGAGGGCCGATGAAGAGGCTGAGCGTGCCACCCGGGGAGCCGCTGTCAGAATCTCCGAGGCCGAGGGGCCGGCGCTCAGCGAGTCGTCGCGGTGGGTGGGATCCGCATCAGCAGCGTCTTCTCGTGGGACCTCGGCGGCTCCGGATCGTCGATGACCAGCGTCCAGGCGTTGTCGGAGACCAGCCACAGCGTCCCGTCTGCGGTCACGGCGACGCCCTCGACGTTGTTGTGCCAGCCATCGCGCCGCACCGATCGCAGCAGGTCGGTCAGCTCGAGGACCAACCGCGTCGCTCCCGAGGCGAGGTTGATCGCGATCAGCTCGTAGCGCTCGCCCGGGAACTGCGTCTTCAGCGCCAGCAGCTCGCCGCGCCACAGCTCGAGGCCGGTCAGCCGCCAGTCACAGTCCTCGAGGGCGATCTCGATCGGTGGGCCGTCCTCCTCGAGCCTGCCGCCCGACCGGCGCAGCCGGAAGATGGTGGAGACGCACCCGGTCTCCGGCGTGCCCTGGCGCTCGAGCAGCAGCCACAGCCGTTGCGCAGCGGCGTCGACGACGATGCCCTCGACCCCGACCTTGCCGGGCTGGATGTCCGCGCCGGCGATCGCCAGCTCAGTAGCCGGCAGGGCCGTCGCGACGTCGGCGTCGGGCAGCGCCTCACCGGCCGGCAGCGATACCTCGTAGATCGCGGCGTGGGCCTCGTCGCAGAGGTACAGCGAGCCGCCGCCGTACGCCACCCCTTCGAGCTCGCTGTGCGCCGGCACCGCGATTTCGATCACCCGCGCCGTCGTGGGTGCGTCGACCGGCAGCTGAAGGACCCGGGCGTACTTCTCCGAGGCCACGTACAGGAAGCGATCTGAGGCAGCGAGGCCCGACGCCTCGAGGGCAAACTCCTGCTGGAACGACGGGCGGTCGGCCTCCCAGGTCAGGACCTCGGCGTCGGACGGGTCCCACCACGCCTGCGGGCCCACCGGCTCGGGCGGGGCCGCCGACCGGCAGCCGGCGAGAGCGGCCGCGACCAGGAGCACGACGACAGCGAGCGGTCGTGAGCGCATCGGCAGGAGACCTCCGCCGGGAGTATAGATGCCTCCGCTTCCCCTTCCGCTTCCCCGCCCGGAAGGCGAGCCGAGTGCGCGGCGAGCGCGTCCTGCGGGCGTGCCATCTTTGGCGATTTCGGCACGACCTTTCTCCCCAAGAAGCCCTCGAGACCAGAAATCGCCAAAGGTGGCACCCTCGGGGAGCGCCTCCAGAGAATCGGCGCGCAGCGCTCTCGAGGACGGGGCGAGCGAGCGGGCACGGGCACGGAGACGGGTCGCTGCTGTGCGCCGCGCACGTCAGCTACACTCCCCGTGGTGAAGATCCACGGCAGGCACTACCGCTCGATCTGGGTCGCGGACGACGGCTGGTCGGTGGAGGTCATCGACCAGACCGCCCTCCCCCACGATGTCCGGATCCTGACGCTGGCCACCGTCGACGATGCGGGCGAAGCGATCCGCACGATGCGCGTGCGCGGCGCGCCGCTGATCGGCGCCGCGGCGGCCTACGGCGTCTGCCTGGCCCTGCGCCGGGACCCCTCGGACCGCAGCCTCGCTGCGGCCGTCGCGCGTCTCGCGGCGACCCGGCCGACAGCGGTCAACCTGCAGTGGGCGCTCGGCGAGATTGCCGCCGCGGTGTCAGCGCTCCCGCAGGAGGACCGCGCGGCAGCGGCCTACCGGCGGGCGGCGGCGATCTGCGACGAGGACGTCGAGATCTGCCGGCGAATCGGCGTCCACGGCCTGGGGATCCTGCGCGAGCTCGCCGGCTCGATCCGGGGCCGGCCGCTCAACGTGCTCACCCACTGCAACGCGGGCTGGCTCGCGACCGTCGACTGGGGCACCGCGCTGGCGCCCCTCTACATGGCCCACGACGCCGGCCTCGATCTCCACGTCTGGGTCGACGAGACCCGCCCGCGGAGCCAGGGCGCGGCCCTCACGGCGTTCGAGCTCGGCGCCCACGGGGTGCCCCACACCGTGGTCGTGGACAGCGCCGGCGGCCACCTCATGCAGCGCGGCCTGGTCGACGTCTGCATCGTCGGCAGCGACCGGACCACCCGGACCGGCGACGTGGCCAACAAGATCGGCACCTACCTGAAGGCGCTCGCCGCGCACGCCAACGGCATCCCGTTCTACGTTGCGCTGCCCCACCCCACGATCGACTGGAGGATTCGCGACGGCCTGCGCGAGATTCCGATCGAGCAACGGGATCCGCGCGAGGTGTCGCGGATCGCGGGCCGCGCGGCCGACGGCCGGGTGGTCGAGGTGGAGGTGGTGGCGCCAGGGAGTCCGGCTGCCAACTTCGCCTTTGACGTCACCCCGGCACGCTACGTCACGGCGCTGATCACGGACCGCGGCGTCTGCCCGGCCTCCGAGGCCGGCCTGCTCAGCCTGTTCCCGGAGCGCGCCGACGACTGACCAGCTCTCGCAGGAGGCGCCACCCGTTTCCGCTTCCGCTTCCGAGTCCGGGAGGCGAGGCGACTACGCGAAAAGCGCGTCCTGCGGGCGTGCCATCTTTGGTGATTTCGGGGCCACGTTCTTCCTGGAGACGTGCATGCAACCCGAAATCGCCAAAGGTGGCAACCTCGGGGAGCGCCTCCAGAGAATCAGCGCGAAGTGTTCTCGAGGACGGAGCGATCGAGCGCGGCGGGGTCGGAACCGGATGCGGGCGCGGATCCGGGCGGCGGCCCTAACCCCTGGATCCTAGCCCCTGGCAGGAAGGGGGTATCTCTCCGCTGGCACGTTACACTTGACGAGCGCTCCACCGAGGCAGGACGGTGCGCACGGGAGGAAGGATGTCTCGACCCTTCAGGTGGTGTCTGTTGCTCGGGCTGCTCGTCGTGATCGCCGGCTGCGGTCAGCAGCCGCCCGAGGATCCTGCGGAGGCCGCGTACCGGGTGTTCCGCGAGGCCTACCTCGACGCGGGCAGCCGCGCCGAGCAGGTGGCCCTCGTCGAGGGCTTCGTCGCCGAGCACGCCGACCACCGCGCCGCCGGCTACTACGCGGTCGACCTGATCACCTACTACGCGCACGACCTCGGCCAACCCGCGCGGGCCTACGAGATCGTCGAGCCGATGCTGGCCCGGATGACCGATCCCGAGGCGCGGCTTTTCCTCGCTACCGAGCTCGCGCCGGTGGCGGTGGATGCCGGGCGGCCGCTCGACCTCGCGCCGTTCATCGCGGCGCTGGAGGCGCAGGGACCGCTCAGCTTCGACTCCCTCGACATGATCATGGCGGCCGCCTGCAAGGTCGGCGACTGGCCGCTCGCCGCCACGCACGCCGAGGCGGCGGAAGCCAAATCGACGCCCGAGGCCTGGCGGGCCGACAATCCGAAACGCGAGCTCAGCGACGAGGAGGTGGCGACACGCGGCCAGCGGCGCCGCGTTACCGCCCTCACCTACCGCGCGTGGGCCCTCTACAACCAGGGCCAGACGGCCGAGGCCCTCGCGCTCTTCGAGCAGGCGGATCGCGACCGGGTCAACGACTACCTCGGCCTGGTCAGCGCCCCCCTCGACCGGTTCTGGGCGAGCGCGCTGCTCCGGGAGGGCGACGCCGCGGCGGCGATTGAGCGGATCTCCCGGGAGGCGGTCTTCGGCGACCGCGACCAGGCGGTGCCGGTGTACCGCCAGGCGTGGGCCGCGGTCAACGGCAGCGAGGAGGGCCTCGACGAGCAGCTGCGGCAGGCGCGGCAGCGGCTGGCCCGCCCGATCGACGACTTCATTCTGGCCGACTACGACGGGCGCCAGCACTCGCTCAGCGACCTGCGCCGGGGCAAGGTCCTGATGCTCGCCTTCTGGTTCCCCACGTGAGGCGGCTGCCGCGTGGAGTTGCCACGCCTGCAGAAGCTGTTCGAGACCTACCGCAACCAGGGGTTCGAGGTCGTCGCCGTCGAGGCCTTCCGCGACACCAAGCAAGCGACGAAGTTCATCGAGGACAAGGGCCTGTCCTTCACGCTGCTCGAGAACGGCACCGAGGACGCCGAGCTGGTGAGCTCGATGTTCGGGGTCTCCGCCTTCCCGACCTCGCTGCTGGTCGACCGCGAGGGGCGCGTCATGTACGCCCACGTCGGCTTTGAGCTCGGCGACGAGCAGAAGCTCGAGGAGGAGATCCGCTCCTTGTTGTGAGAAGAGAGCACCGCATGGTTCGTGTCAACGAGAACCTCGAGATCCCTGAAGGCGAGCTGAGCTTCCGCTACTCGCGAAGCTCCGGCCCGGGCGGCCAGAACGTCAACAAGGTGGCCACCAAGGTCACCCTGCTGTTCGCGGTGGCCGACTCGGCAACGCTCAGTGAACACCAGAAGGCCGTGGTCGCCGAGCGCCTCGCCAACCGGATCGCGAAGGACGGCGTCCTTCACCTCAGCTCGGAGCGCCACCGCACCCGCTCGGCCAACCAGCGCGATGCGGTCGAGCGATTTGCGGAGCTGGTGGCCGCGGCGCTCAGGCCGCGCAAGCGCCGGCGCGCGACCGGCGTGCCCGACTCGTCGAGGCGGCGCCGGCTCGAGACCAAGCGGCAGCGCAGCGAACGCAAGAAGCTGCGCTCACGGCCTCCGACCGACGACTGACCGCAGTTTCTACTCGAGGCCGAGCTCGGCGTAGCTCGACGAGCCGCCGCGAAAGCCGATCGAGACCCGCTCGTGGTCGGCCACCACTGGCAGCCGGTGCTCCCAGGTCAGGGCCCGCAGCCTCTCCATCTCGGCCGGCTCCCGGCTGAGGTTGATCTCGCGGAAGGCGACGCCGCGGCGGCGGAAGTCCTCGACCAGGGCCGCGCAGTGCGGGCAGCCGTCGGCGGTAAAGACGAGGACCGAGTCCAGCGAACTCATCGTTGCCTGCCCCTCATGGCCACCACCGCTCCGATCCCATTCCCGTTCCGTTCCCGAGGGGATGTGACCCCGCTTCCGCTCCCGCTGAGCCTGCCCTGAGCGAGCGGCGCAGCAGCGCCGCGAGTCGAAGGGTCCCCGTCCCCGTTCCCGATGGCGCCAGATCCCGACACCCGCGTGGACTCACGCCCGTTGAACTCCGCGATGGCGCCGAGGTCAGAGGCGCCAGGTTCCATCTCGGCGAGCAGCCGGGCGTCCTCGCGCCAGCGCGGGTGGACCTTGACATGCAGGCCGAGGTAGACGCGGACCCCGAGCAACCGCTCCAGCTCCTCGCGGGCCGCCTGGCCGACGGATCGAATCATGGCACCGGCCCTGCCGATGACAATCCCCTTCTGGGTCGGCCGCTCGACGTAGATCACGGCATCGACGTGGACCAGGCCGCCCCGGTCCTCGAAGTTCTCGACCAGGACGCCGGAGGTGTACGGCAGCTCGTCGCGAGTCCGCTCGAGCAGCTTCTCGCGCACCACCTCGGCCACGAAGAAGCGCTCGGTCTGGGTGGTCGTGACGTCTGGGGGATAGAGCGGCGGCCCCACCGGCAGCGCGCCGAACAGCTCCCCGAGCAGCTCGCCGAGGCCGTCGCCGGCGAGCGCCGACACCGGGATCACCGAGGCCCCGGGCCGGAGCTGCTGGTAGGCGTCGATGCATCGGCAGCAGTCGGCCCTTCGGGCGGACCAGGTCGATCTTGGTCAGCACGCCCAGCACCGGGACCCGCACCGGCTCGAGCAGTCCGAACAGGTACTCCTCGCCGCCGCCCCACGGCTCGGACGCGTCCACGAGGTGGAGCACCACGTTGACCTCGTCGAGCGCCGACCGCACCTGCTGCATCATGCGCGTGTTCATCGTGTGGTGCGGCCGGTGGACCCCGGGCAGGTCGAAGAGCACTGCCTGACCTCGATCCGTCGTCAGGACGCCGATGATCCGGTTGCGCGTGGTCTGCGGCCGGTCCGAGACGATCGCGATCTTCTCCCCGACCAGCGCATTGAGCAGCGTGCTCTTGCCGGCGTTCGGCCGCCCGGCCAGCGCGACCGTTCCCGAGTGCGTCGGGGGCGTCATCGCGTCCCCCGCGCACAGCGGCCAGCCGCTGCCCATGCGGCGCACGGCGCGAGACCCGCCGGACGCGATCTCGGTGAGGAACGCCGGCGCGGGTCCATCACGCCTCGGACGGCTGCGGGCCGCTCTCGCTCCGGCGCGCCGTGACGCTGACGATCCGCCGCCCGTCCATCTCGTCCACCGTGAAGACCAGGCCGTGGTCGCGATCCTCGACCGTCGCGCCTGCCTCCGGCACGGTGCCGTGGCGCGAGAACACCAGCCCGCCGATGGTGTCGATGTCGTCCTCGCTGACGTCGACGCCATACAGCTCTGCAAGCACCTCGATCCCGGCGCGGCCCTGGAGGCGGTAGACGCCGGGCGCCAGCTCCTCCCACTCCGGCGGCTGCCGCTCCTCGTGCTCGTCCTGGAGGTCGCCGACGATCTCCTCGAACACGTCCTCGAGGGTCACCAGGCCCGAGGTCCCGCCGTACTCGTCGACCACGATGGCCATCTGCTGGCGCTCACGCTGGAAGTCGCGCACCAGCTCGCCGAGCTCCTTGCTCTCGGGGACCACCAGGCAGGGATGGACGAGCGCGATCAGGGTCGCGGGCTTGCCGGTCCGCAGGTGCCGGACCAGGTTCTTGACGTGGACGACGCCGACGATCTGGTCCACGGTGTCGTGGTAGAGGGGAATTCGGCTCTTGCGGGAGCTCACGAAGGCGTCCAGCGCCTCCTCGATCGAGGCCGTGTCCGGCAGCGCCACCATGTCGGTGCGGGGGGTCATGACCTCGCGGACCACGGTGTCGAAGAAGTCGACCAGCGACTCGACGATCTCGGTGTCCTCGCGCTCGAAGATCCCGGCCGCATGTCCCGCCTGCAGGTAGGCGCGGATCTCCCGCTCGCTGGCCTCCTCGTCGTCGTCAACCTCCGGGGGCTGCTCCTGGGGGCCCGGGTCGACGTGGGCGACCAGCGCCACCAGCGGCCACACCACCGGCCGCACGATCCGCAGCAAAGTGACGACCGTGTCCTCGCCGACAGCGCCGATGATCAGCCTCGCGACGGCAATCAGGCCTGCCGGCACCAGCACCCCGAGCGCCACCGCGGCCAACCGATCGCCGCCGGCGAGCCTGAACAGCACCACCCACAGCAGGCCGGCGCAGGCGATCTCCAGCCAGCGCAGCACATCGGTCAAGCGCGACACATGGAGGAGCGTCTCCCCCTCCACCGGGAGCAGCTTCTGATGGTCCTCGAGCATGCCCTGGAAGCGCACGTTGCCCATCTCGCCGAGGCTGCGCAGGAGCACCTCGACGATCAGCAGAAACAGGCCGAGCAGCGCCGCTGCCAGCAACAGCGTCATCGGGTGGCCGAGCCAGGGCGCGACGTGGGCGTTCACCCGAGCAGCTCCTCACGGAGCCGCAGCTCGAGTGCCGCCATTTCGCCGCGGTCCTGCTCGTGGTCGTGGCCGAGCAGGTGGAGGGTGCCGTGCAGCACCAGCTCCTCGAGCTCGCGCAGCTCGCCGTGGCCCAGCTCCGCAGCCTGCCGGCGCGCGGCGTCGAGCGACACGATGATCTCGCCGAGCAGCACCCCGCCGGTCGGCAGCGGGTCGCCGTCGGGGAAGGACAGGACGTCGGTCGGCCGGTCGAGGCCGCGATAGGTGCGGTTGAGACGCTGCAGCTCGCCGTCGCCGGTCATCACGACGTAGACCTCGACCCCCGGGCCGTGCGTACGCCGCACGACCTCCGCCACGACCCGCCGCAGGGCGTCAACCGCCGGCTGCGACGGTCTTCGATCCCACCTGAAGTGGACCCGTGTCACGCTTGCGCTGCCTCCGGTTGAACTCGAAACCAGGGTAATCGATCCGGTGGTGGTACATGTTGGTGAGCACCCACAGGAACGCGGATGCGATCTTGTCGAGCTCCGAGAAGGTCAGCGCGCAGTCGTCGAGCTGCCCGTCCTCGAGCGCGTCGGTGAAGATCTTGTCGATCATCGACTGGATCTTGCTCGGGCTCGGCACCTCGAGGGTGCGCGCTGCCGCCTCGACCGCGTCGGCGAGGAGCAGGATCCCGAGCTCCTTGGTGTGCGGCTTCGGGCCCGGGTAGCGGTAGTCGGTCTCGCGGACCTCGCCGAGGTCCGGGTCGGACTGGTCCTTGGCCTTGCTGTAGAAGTAGCGGATCAGCTTGGTTCCGTGGTGGGTCGCGATCGCCTGCCGGATCGGCAGCGGCAGCTTCTCCCGGACCGCGATCTCGAGGCCTTCCTTGACGTGGCTCTGGATCACCAGGGACGACATCGACGGCGACAGCGTGTCGTGCGGGTTCGCGCCGCGCTGGTTCTCGACGAAGTACTCCGGCTTCTGGACCTTGCCGACGTCGTGGTAGTAGGCGCAGACCCGCAGCAGCAGCGCGTTCGCGCCGACGGCGTCGGCCCCGGCCTCGGCCAGGTTGCCGACCGCCAGCGAGTGCTGGTAGGTCCCCGGGGCCTCCAGCGAGAGCTGCTTCAGCAGGGGCAGGTTCTGGTTGCTCAGCTCGAGCAGGCGCATGTCGGTCGTGACCCCGAACAGCCACTCGAAGACCGGCAACAGCGACGACGCCACTGCCACCGCGAGTGGCCCGCCGATGAAGGCGGCGGCCGCCGACACCGCCATCGTCTCGGGCATCTCCGGGACGCCGCGGTAGAGCGCCAGGATGCCGCCGACGGCCACGTTGCAGGCCCCAACCGCAATCCCGACGCGGCTCAGCCGGCCACGATCGCTCAACCGTTGCAGGGCGAGCGCGCCCACCAGGCCCGCCGCGAGCGCGAACACCACGACCTCGAAGTCACCCCTGAGCAGGATGCCCGCCGTCAGGCCCGTGAACACCGCGAACAGCACCGCCGGCTGCATGCCGAGCAGCACGAAGACCGTGATCGGCCCGGCGGCGTACGGCAGCCCCCAGAGGTAGGCGTCGGCCGACCACCAGATCGCCGCGCTGTTCGACCGCCATCGAGGTCGCAACGAACACGCCGAGCCGGTTGAGCGCCACGAACAGGATCATCAGCAGGTAGACCATGGACAGCTCGCGCGGCCATCCCGAGACACCGCCGAAGCGACGCAGGATCCTCCCCCAGCCGGCGACCATCAGCGCCATCAGCAAGGTGATGCCGGCGAGCGTCGAAAACTTGGTGATGTCACTTCGCTCGTCGTTGATCTGGCGAAGGGTCGTCCCCACGGCGTGGGTCACGGTGTCGCCCCGGCGGATCAGCACCTGGCCGCGGCGGAAGACGCGCGACACCGTCGAGACCTGCTCGCCGGCATTCCGGACCCGTTGCGCGGTCTCGGCGCGGCTGAACACCAGGTTGGGCTCGAGGTTCGCCCCGAGGAACTCGATGGTCGGCTTGATCCAGCGGCGGGCCACCGCGTCCTGCTCGAGCAGGCGGGTCCGCAGCTCATCCTCCAGGCCGGCCCTGGCGTCGATCGCGCCGGAAACCTCGCCGATGCTGGCCGGCTGCTCTGCGTTCGTCTCCAGATTGCGGAGCACGACTCCCTGGGTCCCGCGCCGCTCGAGCGCCTTGAGGTCGTCGACAATCCTGGTCCGGCCGACCTGGAGAGTCAGATCGACCAGGGCGCGCTCGAGCTGGGGACCGCACTCCGAGTCCGCCAGCACCACCAGCATCGGCTCGGGGACCAGCAGGCCGGACGCGGCGGCCAGCTCGCCCGCGGCGGTGCCGGCGCGACAGGCGCTGAACAGCCGGCCGATGCCCTCGGCGAGCTCGAGCTGGAGACGAGGCTCGAGGTCGTACACCGGCAGGACCGCCGCACGGGCCTCCTCGCGCAGCGCCTCCGTCGCCGCCTCGTCCGGCAGCGTCAGGTCGTACGGCACGACCACGTCCTGGGTCGCGACCTCGCCGCTGTCCCACTCCGGCAGGTACCGGCCGACGCGCGGCATCAGCAGCAGGCTGCACGCGACCACGGCGACCACCGCCCACAGCAGCGGCCGGCCGAGGAGCCTGCCCCACAGGTTGCTGCGCTCCTCGAGGCCGCGCTGGATCCGCGTCAGCGGCCGGCTGTCGGTGCGCGATCGCGCTCCGTTCTTCATGACCTGCGACCGTTGCGGCCCTTGCGAGCCTCCCACCGTTCGTAGCGGTCGACCACCTCCTGGACCAGTCGATGGCGCACGACATCCCGGTGGGTGAAGCTGATGAACGACAGGTCCGGCGTCCCCTGGAGGATGTCCAGCGCCTCGACCAGCCCCGACACCAGGCCGCCCGGGAGATCGATCTGCGTGATGTCGCCGGTGATCACCGTCTTCGAGTGGAAGCCCATCCGGGTCAGGAACATCTTCATCTGCTCGTGGGTCGTGTTCTGGGCCTCGTCGAGAATGATGAAGGCGTCGTTCAGGGTCCGCCCGCGCATGAAGGCGAGCGGCGCGATCTCGATCGCCTGCCGCTCGATGAGCTTGGTGACCTTTTCGTAGCCGAGGATGTCGTAGAGGGCGTCGTACACCGGCCGCAGGTACGGGTTGACCTTCTCGATCATGTCGCCGGGCAGGAAGCCCAGCCGCTCGCCGGCCTCGACCGCCGGCCGGGCGAGCACGATCCGACGGACCCGCTTGTCCAGCAGCTCGGCCGCCGCCATCGCGACCGCCAGGTAGGTCTTGCCGGTGCCGGCCGGCCCGACGGCGAACACGTAGTCGTGCTTGCACACCGCCTGGATGAACAGCCGCTGGTTGATGTTGCGCGGCACGACCAGGCGCTTCAGCGTCTCCGGGATCCCGGCGTCAAGGAAGAACTCGACGAGGTCGATGTCGAGGTCCTCCTCGAGCACCCGCACCCCGGTCCGGTACTCGTCCTTACCGACCAGCCCGCCCGAGGACAGCAGCTGGTCGAAGGAGCTGAGCAGGCGGGCCGCGATCTGCTCCCCGCGCTCGTCACCCGACACCGACACCGAGGTGCCGCGCGCGCTGACGGTGACGCCGAGGCGCTCCTCCAGGTAGCGGAGGTTCTCGTCCTTGATGCCGAACAGCCGCTCGACGTTGGCCTCGCTGAGGGTCAACTGCCGCATCGGCCGATCCTCAGCCCGCGCCACCCGGCGACCCCAGCCGACCGAGGCCTGGTGCCGGTCCGAAATGAAAGATGTTGCTGGTCACCCACGTATGGTCGAAACCTCACGACACGCGCGGTGGGCGTGCCGGGGCCGCTGATCAGACCGAGGTCCGCGCGTCCGCACCCGGTCATTGTACCAGCGGCCTGACCGATGGGCCCCGGGCCCGCCCGGGGAGGGCTCTCGCCGCCTCGAGGAGCTGCGCCCAGTTGGCTGTCAACTCTTTTTATGGCCTGACTTTGGCTCGGAGGCGGCCGGCCACCGCCGCTCGGCCACGCCGGCCCGGGCGTTGAGCCAGCGGGAGAGCACGAAGAGACCGTCGGAGAGACGGTTGAGATAGACGAGGACGCCGTCCGGGATTCCCCCGGGCTCCCGGCCGGCGGCGGTCGCGCAGCGCTCGGCGCGCCGGCAGACGGTCCGCGCCACGTGGGCGATGGCGGCCGCCCGGCAGCCGCCCGGCAGGATGAAGCTTTTCAGCTTCTCGAGCTCGCCCTCCATGCCGTCGATCCAGCGCTCGATCGGCCCGGCCGCCCACTCGGACGGGTCGCGGGCGAAGCGGCCCTCCGCGTCGGCAAGGGCAGCCCCCATCGAGAACAGGGCGCTCTGGACCCGCTCGAGCTCGGCGGCGGCGGCCTCCGGGACCGGCTCGGTCAGCAGCAGTCCGAGCAGCGAGTTGAGCTCGTCGAGCGTGCCGTAGGCCTCGATCCGGGGGTGGTCCTTGGCGACCCGGCCGCCGCTGAGCAGCGAGGTCTCGCCTCCGTCGCCGGTTCTCGTGTAGATCTTCACCCTGCGATCATATCCCACCGGCACCTTCCCGGCCGGGGGGACTTACAGAGTCCGTACCTGCTCGCCGTAGCCCGTCTTGACGCCAGGCACGAGACGGAGTGCTTGGAATCTGAGTCGAGGCAGATCAGGCGATGTCCGAAAGTCGCGTCGCGGTGCTGGGGGTGGCGATGGAGCGAGTGGCGACCTGACTGAGGTAGATCCCGGCGTCGTTTCGGAGATCGTTCACGCATTAACGTGCCAGGTACGGTGGTTGATGTTATGATCATCGCGCACACCGTCTACGGAGGCATCGAGTGGGACGAAGCCCGAGGATCCTGATCGAGGGTGGGATCTACCACGTCTACAATCGGGTCTCGCGCGGCGAGCATGCCTTCCGCGACGAGGCCGAGGCGGAGAGGCTGCTGAGGCGGCTTTTCGAGACCAAGAGCCGCGACGGCTTCCAGGTGCTCGCCTGGTGCCTGATGTCCAACCACTACCACCTCGCGCTGCGCATGGGCGAGGTACCCCTGTCGCGGTCGATGCGGACCCTGAATCACCGGTATGCCCTGAGTTTCAACGGACGCCACCGGCTGGTCGGCCCGTTCTGGCAAGGCCGCTACCGCTCGAAGCTGGTGGAGGATGGAGCGTACCTGCAGCAGCTGATCCTCTACATCCACCGCAACCCGGTGTCGGCCGGCGTGGCGAAGGACCCGGCGGACTACCGATGGAGCGGGCACGGCGAAGTGCTTCGAGGCGGGCGCGGCCGAAGGCTGGTCGACGTGGACGAGACCCTGGCAGCCTTCGAGCCAACGAGGCGGGCGGCACTGGCCCACTACCGGCGCGCGATAGCGGCGGCTGAGGGGGCGGAGTGGATGGGTGAGGGTCCGGGGCGCTTGCCGTGGTGGCGGCTGGGACGGCCGTCGAGGAAGGAGGAGGACGAGCTCGATCTCGACATGGAGCGACCGCTCATCGGGATGGACGGGCGGAGCACGGCGGTGCCGCGCCCACGGGTCGAGCTCGAGGAGCTGCTGCGGTGCGGGGCGAGGTGTCTGGGCTTGACGCTCGACGATCTGCGGAGCAGCCAGCGGTCGCCAGCGGTGGTGGAGGCGCGGGAGGCGGTGGCGTGGGTGGCGGTGGTGCTCTACGCGTTTCAGGTGAAGGAGGTGGCGCGGGCGCTCAACAAGTACGTCGAGTCGGTGAGCCGGCTGGTGGGTCGAGCGGCGACGAGGCGGGTGGAGGACGAGGGCTTCGGAGCACTGGTGAAGGCGGTCGATGCCGCCGTCATCGACAGCTTCGGCGAGCGATGAGGGTCACGATGTCCACGCCGAGCCGTCAGAACATCAATCACCGTACCTGGCACATTTGTGGTTGTTTTGTGTTTTGTGTGTGCAAGCTGCCAACCGGTGATCAGATGCGTTCGATGAGCCGGCGTTTCACCTACGGCGATACGGTGCGGATTTCGCTGGCGGCGCCACCCGATCAACATCCAGGCGAGGTTGGAGAAGTCTGCGGAATCCGACCACACCCCTACAGAGCTGGAGTCGTCGATGTTGCGACGGTTGGGGACGCGATGGGCCTGATATATCTCGTGGAGTTCTCAAGTGGAGAAGCTGTCGAGCTCGACGAAGAACACCTGGAGGCGCTTGCGGGTGACGACATCGCTGCGCCATCTGAAAGCCCGTAGCTCCTTTCAGTCTCTACTGCTCCTTCGGATTCGCTTCCCCTGCGGGATGAGGGTGGGCTGGTGCTGAGCGACTGGCTGCTGGTTCCCGGGGAGTCGTGCAGGCCCCAGCCGGACTGCCTCTACTCCGGTGATCGCCTCGCGCTGCAGCTCGAACGGAGGGAGGGCGACTCACCAGTGCGCCATGACACATGACGCGTTCGCCGCTTTGCCCTTCTCTGCAATCGACAGGCGGGTACCCGTTCTCGGACCTTCAGCGCCACATCCAGAGGCCCGTTTGCCAAATCCTAGATGGCACCACGACAGCACGGCAGGCAGACTCGCCCTCGACGCGAAGGGAAGGCCAGGGTGTCACTCGTCGTGCGGCAGGCCCTCGAGGATTGGCACCCGCTGCTCCGGGACGCTGCCCTCGACGGTCTCGCGCCGGCCGTGGCGCATGATTTCGATCGACAGGCGCTCCTCCGGCTCGTAGCTGCGCAGGATCCGTATCGCGTGGGTCGGGCTCTTCACGGCCAGCTCGTCGATTGATCCCTGTCACCGTCGCGCATCGTATTTATTTCAGATGCTCGTGTTACATTCGATAGCGAGGAGAACAGCCACGTGGAGCTTCGTGAACTCCTGATGTTCATGACGAAGAAGGGCGCTTCGGACCTACACCTGAAGCCCATGCGCCCTCCGCTCCTGCGCATCCAGGGGCGGCTGATTCCGATCAAGGCCAAGCCGATCAAGCCGAAAGAGGTCGAGGAGATGCTCTTCTCGATCCTCACCCCGGCCCAGCAGCGTAGGTTCGAGCAGTCGCAGGCGGTGGACCTCGGCTACGGCGTCCCCGGAGTGGCCAGGTTCCGCTGCAACATGTACCTGCAGCGGGGCACGATCGCCGCCGTCTTCCGCCGGGTGCCCTTCGAGATCCAGGACGTCGGGTCGCTCAACCTCCCCGACGTCATCGAGACCTTCACCGACTACCCGGCCGGGCTCGTGCTGGTGACCGGGCCGACAGGGTCCGGGAAGTCGACCACGCTCGCCGCACTGCTGCGGCGGATTTCCCAGACCCGGGCCTGTCACGTGGTGACGATCGAGGACCCGATCGAGTTCCTTTTCATGGACGACAAGGCTACGATCTCGCAGCGCGAGGTGGGCACCGACACACCGAACTTCAAGGAGGCGCTCCGCAACTGCGTCCGCCAGGACCCGGACGTTGTCATGGTGGGCGAGATGCGCGACCTCGAGACCATGTCCACGGTCATGACCGCGGCGGAGACCGGGCACCTGGTGTTCTCCACCCTGCACACCAACTCGGCGCCGCAGACCGTCGACCGGATCATCGACTCGTTCCCGTCCGACCAGCAGGACCAGGTCCGCGGCCAGCTCGCGCTGGTGCTGCGGGCCATCGTCTCGATGCAGCTCGTCGAGCGCAAGGAGGGCACGGAGCGGCTGCCCGCCTGCGAGATCATGATCAACTCGCCGAAGATCCAGAGGCACATCGAGCTCGGTGAAATCAAGGAGATCACCGAGGAGATGGAGAGCTCGGTGAGCTACTACCGCATGCAGACCATGAACCAGTCGCTGATCGCCCTGCTCGCCCACGACGTCATCACCTACGAGCAGGCGGTGCGCGCCTCGCTCGATCCGGATGACCTGTCGCTGCGGCTGCGCAAGATGTTCCCGAAAATCGAGGACCGCTTCCGGGAGGGAGACATGTCCCCGTCACCTGCCGATTTCTCACAGATCACCGAGCTTCTCGAAACCAAGAAGCTGTACGAAGAGGCCGAAGAGCGCCACCGCCTCAAGCTCGCCGAGAAGGACGAGCAGATGCGCGACCTCGAGCACGAGATCTCCGAGCTTCGCGCCTCGCTCATGGAGAGCTCCGAAAGCACCGAGCAGTGGCAGCGCAAGCTGGAGGCCTCCGACTCCGAGTCGATGCGGATCCGCGAGGAGGCGCAGCAGAAGATCAATCTGCTCAACGAGCGCATCCGCGAACTCAACCAGCGGCTCCAGGAGGGCGGCGGCAAGGCCGCGTCGGGGTTCTTCAAGAGGTAGGGCGAGCCGACGTTCGGTCGGAATCTGCGAGAACCAGGACCCGGCTGGGTTCTTCAACGGCCTTGACGGCCTCTTCGTTCCTGATCCCTTTCCCGACTAGAGAACGTGCCCCTTGGATTGCCGTGCACGAAATCGCGACGCGTGGTCCGATTGCTCGATGATCGGATGCGGGCGCAGATGCGGATCCGGCTTCGCCGCCGGCTTCGCCGTAACTCGAGCGGGCGGGGACCCTAACCCCCTATTCCACAGATCCTAGCCCCTAGATCCTCCCTGCTGTACACTGACCGGCCGGAGGATTGATGACGGAAGAGGACAGCGAACGCGCACTCGTCGACGAGGTGCACGCGCTGCTGCGCGAGGGCGAGGAAGACTCGCTCCGCATCTTCCTGCGCCTGCTGCGGCCGGAGGACATCGCCGACTGGCTCGACCTGCTGAACGTCGAGGATCGGCAGCGCATCCTGGCCGCCCTCGACCACGAGGCCGCAGGCACCGTGCTCGACGATACGACGGTGTCGATCCGCGCCGAGCTCATGGAGGAACTCGATCACGAGCGCCTGGCGCGGATCGCCGAGACGATGCCGGCCGACGAGGCGGCCGACCTCATCGGCGAGCTCGAGGTCGCGGACTCGGAGCGGGTGCTGCAGCACATCGCCGACGAGGACGAGCAGGTGCTGCGCCACCTCCTGCGCTACCCCGAGGACACTGCGGGCGGCATCATGAACCCCGAGGTGGTGGCCCTCGAGCCCACCGCCACGGTCGACGACGCCATCGCCCACCTCCGCTCGATCGACCCCGACACCGTGACCGCCTCGCTGTACGTCGTCGACTCGACGCGCCGGCTGCTCGGGTTCGTGCGCCTGCGGCGCCTGGTCACCGCGCACCCATCGGCGCAGCTTGGCCAGATCATGAGCTCGGACGTCATCTCAGTCCCGGTCGACGCCGACCAGGAGGAGGTCGCCGACCTCGTCGACAAGTACGACTTCATGGCCATTCCGGTGGTCGACGCCGAGGGCCGCCTGCTTGGCGCAGTCACCGTCGACGACGTCCTCGACGTCATCGAGGAGGAGGCCACCGAGGACATCTACAAGATGGCCGGCTCGTCGGCGATGGAGGAGGAGTCGGAGTCGATCCTGCACGTCGCGCGCTACCGGTTGCCCTGGCTGCTGATCTGCCTCGCCGGCACCCAGCTGTCGACCGCAGTGCTCCAGGTCGCCAAGGGGCAGGTTCACCTCTACGAGCAGATGTCGGTGTTCACCGCCTCGATCATGGCAATGGCCGGGAACACCTCGCTCCAGTCCGCGACCACCACGGTGCGGCGGCTGGCGCTCGACACCTTGCCGCGCGGGCGTTTCCTGCGCCACGTGTCGCGCGAGCTCCTCGTCGCCATGTTGATGGGTGCCGTGTGCGGCAGCGCGGCGGCCTCGCTCGCGCTCGTGTTCGGGAATAACCCCACGATCGGCTTCGCCCTGGGCCTCGCCATGGCGGTCGCGATGTCCACCGCGAGCCTGCTCGGGGCCGCAATGCCGCTGGTGCTCGACCTCGTCAAGATCGACCCGGCCGTCGCCTCGGGCCCGCTGGTGTCGACGATCAATGACTCGCTCGCCCTCACCCTCTATTTCATCGTCGCGACCTCGCTGCTGGTCGCCCTCAGCTAGGAGTTCGTACCGCATTGGCCTTTTCGGAGGACGTGGTTGACCGAGTTGTTGTCGGACGGCCACTGCGGCACGAACTCCTCAATCATGACAGGCTCCTTCACTTCGTCAGGATGCGCTGCGCGCATCCTTCTCGGCGCGCGTGGGGCGTGGGCCAGCCAGCGACCGCGACGCCTTACGCACACCCGGAGGCCTACGACCCGCGTGCGCCGAGGGGCCTATGCCCTACACGCTCCCAGCGGCTGTCCGCCCCCCACTCTCACTCGAGATTCTGCACCTGCTCGCGTAGCCGCTCGGTGGCGGTCTTGGCCTCGACCACCCGCTCCGCCATCCCGACCTCACGACACTTGGATCCCAGGGTGTTGAGCTCGCGGTGGATCTCCTGGCACAGGAAGTCGAGCGCGCGGCCGACCGCACCACCCTTGGACAGCCGGTCGGCGAAGGCCCCGAGATGCGATCGCAGCCGGACCACCTCCTCGGAGACGTCCGCACGGTCGGCGAGCATGGCCGCCTCCTGAACCAGCCGCTCCGGATCGACCGCCACCTCGGTTCCTACCATGCGCTCGATGCGCTCCGTGAGCCGCTGCAGCAGGCGATCCCGGACATCCCCCAGCTCGGGCTCCAGCGCGTCGAGGAACGCGGTCAAGCGCTCGAGCTCGCCGGCGAGCTGGCCGCGCAGTCGCGCACCCTCCTCGAGCCGCATCGCCATGAACTGGCGGGTGGCGTCCCGCACCACCGCCTCCAGGGCCTCAACCTCGTCCGCCTCGAGCAGGGTCTCGGCGCCGGTCACCGTGACCAGACCGGGCAGCGACAGGACGTCGCGGAGCTCGACCGTCTGCGGCCCCCCCTGCTCCTCCTCCAGGCGCCGAAGCTGCGCCAGGGCGCTGGTGACCGCCCGGCCGTCAACCATGACTGCGGTGGCTGCCGGCTCAGTTCTCTCCAGCGTGAGCTGGGCAGTCACGCGACCGCGGTCGACGGCCTCCGACACGACCGCCCGGACCGCCGCCTCGAGCTCAGGCGTCTCCTCGCGAAGATTGGTCCGCACCTGGACGTCGAGGTAGCGGTGGTTGACCGATCGGATGACGACCGACGCCGCGAACCTCGCGGAGAGGGTGCCGCGCGCCCGTCCGAACCCGGTCATGCTGGCCAGAGCCATGGTGTCCTCCTCCCGCACAGAGTACCGCCCCCTCCCAGCCAGAGGCTAGGATCTAGGATCCAGGATCTAGGGGCTAGGGCCCCCCCTTTTCGTCCCCGTCCCCGTTCCCGTTCCCGTTCCCGCGTGTCACGGCGGAGCCGGAAGGCGAAGCCGGATGCCCGTCTCCGCTTCCCCCTCCGAATCGCGGCGCCCGCCGCTCGAGAAAGGCGCGCGCCCTCCTCCGGATCACCGGCCGCGAACAGCAGCCGGAAGGTGGCCGCCTCGAGCGCGCCGCCGCTGAGGGCGCCACCGACGTCTGCCACTGTCACGGCGCGTGAGCGCAGCCACGGCTCGATCGCGCCCCACGGCAGCGGGCCGGCGGCCACCGCGTCCCGGAAGCGCACGACCAGGACCCCCGGGGTCGACGCCTCGGATGCCAGCTCCAGCAGCTGCTGCGCGGGAGACGCTCCGGGAGTCCAGGGCAGGGTTCGCACCGGCCCAGTGTACGAGGGAAGGTTAGAATCCGTGTGGAGGCAGCATGAACCCGCGAACCCTCGAGACCCGCACCGTGGCCGGTTGCACGGTCGCCGCGGTGCTCGGCGACCTCACGGAGCTGCCGGTCGACGCCATCGTCAACGCCGCCAACAGCGCGCTGGCCCACGGCGGCGGTCTCGCCGGCGCCATCGTCCGCCGCGGTGGGGCGGTCATCCAGGAGGAGTCGGACCGCCTCGCACCGGTGCCGGTGGGAGGCGCTGCCACGACCGGCGCCGGCGCCCTGCCGTGCCGCTGGGTGATCCACGCCGTGGGCCCCCGCTGGGGGGAGGGCGATGAGGAGCTCAAGCTGCGCTCGGCGGTGCGCTCGAGCCTCGTCGAGGCGACGCGATTGGCTGCCCGCTCGCTGGCGCTACCGGCGATCTCGACCGGGATCTTCGGCTACCCGAAGCGCGACGGCACGCGGGTGATCGTCGACGAGCTCTGCCGCTGGCTGGTAGCGCACCCGCAGACGACGCTGCGCGATGTCCGGCTGGCCGCCTTTGACGAGGAGACGGCGGCGCTGTTCGCGACCGCCATCGCATCCTGGCGCGACGGTGGCTCAGGCACCTGACCGCCCTCGCGGGCGCGGGCTGCCGTCACCGCGCAGTCGCCGAGGAGCTGGCCAGACAAGGCACAGGCGCGCCGCGCCAGCAGGTCGCCGGCGCCGCCCGGCGAGCGGCGCGTCGACTTGCCGCAGGCACACCCTGGCGATCCCTTGTCTGACCTCCTAAAACACAGCTTCATAACGACTTAGTTGAGAAGAGTGAGATGTGCTAGAATCACCGCCCGAATCGAACGAGGGAGGGTCGACGAACCTCATGGCTGACCTGTACCAATACCGAACAGCACCCGAGGAGCCGCTCGATTGCGTGTACGTCTTCCTGTGCTCAGGCGGCGACCCCATCGCCAACCTCGAGTTCCCCGCGAAGGACCGCAAGTCTCTCAAGGCGAAGGAGAAAGCGCTCGAACCCCGGGGCGAGGAAGGAGAGCTGATCTCGGCCGAGTGTCCGCTGCCGTTCGCGCGGCGGATGACCTTTGTCGGCGTCGGCGACGAGAAGTGCCTCACTCACGCCAAGCTGCGGAAGGCGCTGGCCACGGTCATGCGCCAGGCCACCAAGAACCGCGAGTACCAGATCGGCCTCGGCATTCCGGTTCGCGTGAGCGGCCTGCCGGCCGAGGAGTCGCGGCTGTTCGCACTGCGCGAGGCCTCGATGGCCGACTACACCTTTGACAACTTCAAATCGAAGAAGAACGAGTTCGACAAGATCGATGGGATGCACATCATCCCACTCGCGGGCGAGACCGAGGCGCAGCTCGAGGAGCGGCTCGACACGGTGCGCATGCTGCGCACCTCGGTCCAGATCGCGCGCGACCTCGCCAACCGGCCCGGCAACGACCTCACCCCCGAGACCCTGGCGGTGGCCGCCAAGGAGATCGCGGACGGAGTGACCGGGCTGCGGGTCACCGTGCTCGGCAAGCAGGCGCTGCAGAAGGAGAAGATGGGCGGCATCCTCGGCGTCGGTCAGGGCTCGGAGCAGGAGCCGCGGCTGATTGTGATCGAGCACCGGCCCAAGAAGCCCAAGAAGTCGATCGTCCTCATCGGCAAGGGCATCACCTTCGACAGCGGCGGCATCTCGATCAAGCCCGCCCAGGGCATGGAGGCCATGAAGTTCGACATGGCCGGCGCTGCCACGGTGCTCGGCGTGATGCGAGCGGTGGCCGAGCTCCAGCTGCCGCTGAAGGTCGTCGGCCTGGTGCCGACCGCCGAGAACCTGCCCTCGGGCAAGGCCCTCAAGCCCGGCGACATCCTGACCATGGCCAACGGCAAGACGGTCGAGGTCGACAACACCGATGCCGAGGGCCGGCTGCTGCTCGCGGACGCCCTGCACTATGCCGAGCACTTCAACCCCGACGTCGTGCTCGACTTCGCGACTCTCACCGGCGCGTGCGTCGTGGCGCTCGGGCACGAGGCCGCGGGCATCATGGGCAACGACGATGCGCTGATCGCGACGCTGCGGGACATCGGCGAGCGGGTCGGCGAGCGGGTGTGGCCGCTGCCGCTCTACGAGGAGTACCTGAGCTACCTCAAGAGCGACTGGGCGGACCTCAAGAACACCGGCAGCCGCTGGGGCGGGGCGGTCACCGCGGGGACCTTCCTGAAGCAGTTCGTCCCGGACAAGGTGGCCTGGGCGCACCTCGACATCGCCGGCGTCGCCTACGCCGAAAAGGAGCACAACGGCCATCCCAAGGGCGCGTCCGGTTTCGGCGTCGTGCTGACATTGAGCTACCTCCAGCAGCTGCTCAAGTAGCGGCTGCGCCGAGGAACGGTTGACGGTATCGCGCCGCCCCTCGGGCGGCGTGTTCGTTTGAGGAGCCAGGCTTGGAGCCCACCACGCACCACCACCCGCCGGCGATCTCCATCGGCCCGCTCGTGGTGTCGCCGCCGGTGGTGCTGGCGCCCATGGCCGGGGTCACCAACTACCCGTTCCGGGCGCTGTGCCGGCGCTTCGGGGCGGCGCTCTATGTCTCCGAGATGGTCACCGCGCGGGCGCTCGTCGAGGGCGCGTGGAAGGCGCACAAGCTCGCCGACTTCGGCCCCGACGAGTCGCCGCGCAGCCTGCAGCTGTATGGCGTCGATCCGCACTACGTGGGCGAAGCGGTGAGCTGGCTCGTCGGCGAGGGGCGGGTCGACCACATCGATCTCAACTTCGGCTGCCCGGTGCGCAAGGTGACCCGGCGCGGCGGCGGTGCGGCGATCCCGGCCAAGCCCCGCCTGCTGCGCGACATCATCCGGGCGGCGGTGGCCAACGCGGGCACCACGCCGGTCACCGTCAAGTTCCGGATCGGCATCGACGACCGCCTGACAACCTTCCGCGACACCGGCCGCATCGCCGAGGAGGAAGGCTGCGCGGCGGTCTGCCTGCACGCGCGCACCGCCGCCCAGCTCTACGACGGACAGGCGCGCTGGGAGGCGATCGCCGAGCTCAAGCAGCTGGTGACCACCATCCCGGTGCTCGGCAACGGCGACATCTGGCAGGCCGCCGACGCCCTGCGCATGATGCGCACCACCGGCTGCGACGGCGTCGTCATCGGCCGCGGCTGCCTCGGCCGACCGTGGCTGTTCCGGGACCTCGCCGACCTCTTCGCCGGCCACCAGCCGCAGCCGGGGCCGACCTTCGGCGAGGTGGTGGACGTGATGCTCGAGCACGCCCGGCTGCTGATCGACTGGTACCGGGCCGAGCGGGAGTCGATGCTCGCCTTCCGCAAGCACGCCGGCTGGTACACCCGGGGCTTCCGCAACACCGCGCCGCTGCGCGAGCGGCTGATGAAGGTCGAGACGCTGGCCGAGCTGGAGCTCGCGCTCGCCGGCATCGATCGGAACGAGCCCTACCCCGCGAGAGCCCACGAGATGCGTCGCGGCAAGCGGGCGGGGACCCAGAGGGTGGTGCTGCCCCCCGGCTTCCTCGACGATCCCGACGACGCCACCCCGCCATGTGCTGAAGCCGAAGACCCGGCATCCGGCGGCTGACGCCGGCGTCGGCTGGATTCCCCTGCCAGGTTTCCGCCCGCACGCCGGGGGGTGGCCTGACGGCAGCCCGTCCGGCCGGGGCCCGCCCGAGGCTTGACCTCGAGTTCCGGCCCGAGACCGCGCTCGAGACGTATTCGTCGTGCCGGTGTTGTATTCTCTGCAGGTGGTCAACATGAGATTCCAGTGTTGCGGGTCCGCTGTGAGGGCCAGCTCGACGGCCGGTGTCCTGAGCGCAGCCTTCCTCTTGCTGGTCTTCGCGCCATCTGCCGGCGCTCAGGCAAACCTCACGCCAACGCCCGGCCAGTCCGAGCCCGCGCCGACCCCCACGCCCGTCCCGACCTCGTCCGCGGAGCCTGCGCCGTCCGACCCGACGCAAGACCCCCAGAAAGTCGAGCCCGCACCAATTCCCTCGCCCGTCTCGACACCGGCCACCGGGTCTGAGGCGGCCGATCAGCCCGCGTCCGAGAAACAACCGGAGGAGCGAGTGGACGCGGTCCCCGAGGCGGGCGAAGAGGCGTCGTCGGACCGAATCCAATACAAGGACCCCTTGGACATCGACTACGAGCCCGTCAAGGACAAGTGGGATCGCTTCACGCACAGCCTGCTCGGCATCACCCGCTACTCGTTCTTCGACGACAAGCTCCGCTTCCGCCTCGGCTTCCGGTTCCAGGCCGACGGCACGCTGGCCACTCCGTCGGATCAGCTCGAGGTCGCCCTCGGCGGCATGCCGGACACCGCCAACTTCCGCCGGCTCAGGCTGTTCGGCGAGGGCATCTTGTGGAACATGTACTTTCGGACCGAGTTCGAGTTCGCGGAGGACGCCGGCTTCAAGAGCGCCTACCTCGAAGGCCGCGAGGGCGGGCTCGAAATCTGGGACGTCCTGCTCGGCAAGTTCCGCTATGGCTATTTCGACGAGCCCTTCAGCCTCGAGCAGAGCGTGAGCAGCTTCGACACCACCTTCGTCGAGGTCTCGCTGCCGACCCACGCCATCGCCCCCGGCACCAACCTCGGCGCCATGGTCTACGACGCTTCGAAGAGCCGCCGGTTCACGTGGGCCGTCGGCGCCTTCTCCTGGGGACGTGAGAACGAGGACAACGCCTCGACCTCGACGCTGTCGGTCACCGGCCGGCTCGGCTTCCGGCCGGTGCGCTACAACGACGGCCACACGATGCTCCATCTCGGTGCGTCGTTCAGCCTGCGCAGCCCCGACGGCGACGAGGAGCGCTACCGGGCCCGCCCCGAGGCGCGCTTCGTCCCCTACTTCGCCGACACCGGCAACATCCCGGCGACCGGAAACACGCTCACCGGCCTGGAGGCCGCCTGGAAAAGCGGCAGCTGGTGGGCTCAAGGCGAGTGGATCCAGTCCAAGCTAGAGTCGGTCGAGGCGGGTGATCCCAGGCTCTATGGGATCGCGCTCCAGGCCGGGTTCTTTCTGACCGGCCAGTCGCGGCCGTGGGACGACCTGTTCGGAGTCTGGGGCCGGTTGCGGCCAGAGCAGCACTATCGTCGCGGCAACCCCTTCCGAAAATCGAACGGCGGGGCCTGGGAGGTCGCGGCGCGCTACTCGACCGTCGATCTGACCGATGGAACCGTGACGGGCGGCGTGGTCCGCGACCTCACGGCCGGGGTCAACTGGTACCCCAACCGCACCTCGAAGCTCCAGCTGAACTGGATTCGCTCGAAGGTGGAGGACGTCGGCAGCGCCAGCATCTGGGTCCTGCGCTATCAGTTCGCAATCCAGTAGGTGACATGAACCGCACGCTTCGCATCCTGCAGTGGTGCCTGATCGGCCTCGGTCTGGTCTTGATCGGAGTCTTCGTCGCCGCGCTCGTGCACCGGGAGCTCGGCTCGCGCAGCGCGATGCGTGACTTCGAGACGGCGCGTGAGGCTGCCCGGGCCGCGCCGTCCCCCTTGCCGACAGTCGAGCCAGCCCCGACCCGCGCGCTGCCCGACGCGTTGCCGGTCGACACCTCGCTGTGGGCCCAGGGCCGGATCGCGAAGTACAACGAGAGCCTCAGCCATGACTTCGCGGCGCCGCTCGCGGTCCTCCGCATCCCGAAGATCGGCCTCGAGGTGCCCGTGCTCGACGGCACCGACGATCTCACTCTCAACCGCGCGGTGGGCCGCATCGCGGGCACGGCCACCGTCGAGACCATGGGCAACCTGGGCATCGCCGGTCACCGCGACGGTTACTTCCGCGGCCTCAAGGATGTGGCCGTCGGGGACGCGATCGAGCTCGAGACGCTCACCGGAGAGTTGACCTTCGTCATCGACAAGATCTCGATCGTGATGCCGACGGACGTCCACGTGCTCGCCCCGACCGAGCGACCCACGATCACGCTGGTCGGCTGCTACCCCTTCTACTACGTCGGCAAGGCCCCCCAGCGCTACATCGTTCGCGCCACGCTCCAGGACTCCACTGGCCCGTAAAGCGCGCCATCCGCCCGCTTCCGCCCATGTCACGGCGACCTGTGACGGCGTAGCCCACTGGGCGTAGCCGCAAGCCAAAGGCGAAGCCGGAAGTCGAAGAGTCCCCGTTCCCCTTCTCATTCCCCGCCCCCTGTCCCCGTTCCCGGACGCCACCAGCGGCATTGACGTGTCTCCGTAATTTTCCCAGGGCGTCACGCTCGAAATTCGATTCCCGCCCCTCGGCCCTCGGCTATAGTTGTCGCCATGAGACACCTGCTGGCACTCGTCACGGCGGCCCTTCTCGTCATGATCTCCGTCCCCCTCGCTCAGGCCGCCGAACGGCCCACCGACGACCCTGAAGCGCGGCCGAAGCTCGTTCTGGTCCTCTCCGGCGGCGGCGCCCGCGGCGTCGCCCACGTCGGCGTCCTCAAGGTTCTCGAGGAGCTGCACGTGGCGCCCGACATGGTCATCGGCACCAGCATGGGCTCGATCGTCGGCGGGCTCTACGCCGCGGGCTGGAGACCGGAGCAGATCGAGAGTCTCGTTCAACGGCTCGACTGGGAGGGCGTGTTCTCCGACACCGTGGCGCGCAACCGCAAGAGCTTCCGCCGCAAGCAGGACGACCGGCCGGTGCTCATCCAGGGCCGGCTCGCCTTCGACGGCTTCAAGCCGGTGCTCCCCACCGGCGTCGTCAGAGGCCAGAAGCTCGAGCTCATCCTGCGCATCCTTGAATCGCTGTCACCGGCAGCGAGCGACTTCGACCACCTCCCGATCCCCTACCGGGCGGTGGCGGCCGACATCGCCACCGGCGACGCAGTGGTGCTCGACTCGGGCAGCCTGGCGACCGCCATGCGCGCCAGCATGTCGATCCCCGGCGCCTTTCCGCCGGTCCGGCTGGATGGGCGCGACCTCGTGGACGGAGGCATCACCGCCAACCTGCCGGTCGGCATCGCCAAGGAGCTGGGCGCCGCGACGGTGATCGCCGTCGACATCTCCAGCTCGCTGGTCGGGGCGGAAGAGGAGTTCAGCTCGTTCGCGGCCATCGTCGGCCACCTCAACAGCCTGCTCACCGCCGGCAACGTCAGCCGGGACCGCGCGCTGATCGGCCCCAACGACGTGCTGATCACCCCCGAGCTCGGCGACATCAGCTTCATCAGCTTCGACCGCGTCACCGACGCCGCCCAGATCGGCGAGGAGGCCGCCCGCGCTCACGCCGACGAGCTGCGCCGCTTCGCCGCCTCCGACGAGCGCTGGAAGGCCTTCGCCAACCGGCCGACGGCGCGCACGAAGGAGCAGCTCCGGGTCGACAGCGTCCGCATCGTCAACTCGAGCCGCGTCGACGGTCGGCTCGTCCGCAGCGCCCTGGAGATCAAGCCCCCCGTTACCCTCGAACCGGAGCCGCTCGGCTACAGCCTGCTCGATCTCTACAACTCGAGGTACTTCGGGACCCTTGACTTCCGTCTCGAGGAGGTTGACGGCGGCCGCGAGCTCGTGGTCACGACGCCGCCGCCCCCGCATGGGCGGGGATCCCTCCAGTTCGGCGTCGGCTTCATCGATGATTTCCAGGGCGGCTCCGGCTACCAGCTTTCGGTCCGCCACCAGCTGCTGCCCGCCAACCGCCGCGGCGGCGAGTGGGTCAATGTCCTCCAGTTCGGCACCGAGAGCCTGGCTGCGACCGAGTTCTACCAGCCGCTCGACACCGGCATGCGCTGGTTCGTCGCACCGTCGCTCGGTTTCCGGCGCTCGATGCTGGACCTCTACTCCGAAGGCGAGCCGGTGGCCGAGTACCGTCTCGACAGCGCCCAGGCCGGCCTTGCCGCCGGCAGGGTGCTCGGCAAGTGGGGCGAGCTGCGCGCCACGGCGTTCTATGCCGACGTCTACGCCGAGCCGCGGATCGGCGACCCGCTGTTCCCGGCTGCCGACGAGCAGCGGGGCGGCCTCGAGCTCGGGTTCCGGGTCGACACCGTCGACGAAGTGGGCTTCCCCCGGCACGGCTCCGTGGTCGACGTGCGGTACACCACCTCCTCCTCGTCGCTCGGGTCGGAGGCCGAGTTCGACAAGGTCTGGGCCTCGGCCGGCCACTCGTGGAGCTTCGGTGAGCTCACCCTGGCCCCCTACCTCGAGTACGGGGAGAACCTCGAGGACACCCTCGACCTCCTCGACCTGTATCCCCTCGGTGGGCTCTTCCGCCTGTCCGGCCTCGGCCAGCACGAGCTGCTGGGTGAGCGCGTCGCGCTCGCCAGGCTGCAGGCCTACTGGCGGTTGTTCGGCCTCGACCTCGCCGGCCTCAAGGTGCGCCTCTACACCGGGCTCTCGATCGAGGCCGGGAACGTGTACTTCGAAGACCCCATGACCGCCGACAGCCTCCTCTATGGAGGGGCGGTCTGGGTCGGGGCGATGACCCCCTTCGGTCCGGCGCGACTCGCCTACGGCCTCACCGAGGGCGGTCGCGACCGCTTCTACTTCCAGATCGGCGATCGCTTCTAGGAGCGGACGTCACCGCCCGGTCACAGAAAGAAGGAGGCGGGACACCGCGTCCCGCCCCGATGAACCAGTGGAGTCTGCGGTCTACTTGCCCTTGCCGGAGTGGATCTTCTGCCACTTCTTGCCGAGCTTCTCGAGAATCTTGTCGATCTGCGCGGCCCGCTTCTCGGGATCCTCCTTGACCGTCACCGTGCCGCTCCCCCGCCACACCAGCTTCTTGTCGGCAACGTCATAGGCATCGATGATGAGCGTGCCCTCGATGAAGGTCGAGGCAGTGGTGGTCGCGCTCGCCATCCCGCCGCCATAGCCTCTCCACCCGCCCCAGTAGCCGCCGTAGCCGCCATAGCCCACGCTGGTCGTGTTGTAGACCGTGTTCTCCTTGGAGGCGAGGTGGTAGGTGACCGCGATGTCCGGGTTCGCCGAGACTTCCCGCAGGCCACCCGTCGTGAGCTTGGCCTTGATGGCGTCGACGATGCGCGTGTGCATCAGCTCGTTGGGGGAGATGCCGTCTTCGCCATCGACGTACTGGAAGGTCTTGACCTTGCTGAAGTCGTACTCGTGCGCGTAGTCGATGTTGACGTCCTGCGCCGCCGCCGGCAGGGCGACCGCCAGCGCCAGCATCGTGATTCCAAGTGCTCGCTTCATGTATCCCTCCACAAGATGTTTCGATACCTCTACTATCTCAGGACACAAAACCTGTGAGGAGCCACGCACATTCCTCAGGCCATGGCGTCAAGGTCGACCGGCACTCTGCGCGGACCCACGCCGGACGTGAAACCGACCACCAGCCCTCGAGGGGCCCGGTCCACCCTCCGTCGCGCAGGCTCAGAAGCGCAGCCGGACGAACAGGCTCACATCGCTCACGTTCATGTCGATGGCGCCGGTGTAGAGGCTCTCGCCCTCCTCGGTCTCCAGGCCCGTCCAGTCGACGTCGACGGTGGCCATGTTGAACGCGCCCCCGAAGCCCCAGTGGTTGCCGGCGAGGTACTCGATGCTCGCCCTCCCAACCCACTGGCCGCCATCGATGTCCTCGAACTTCACCTGCAGCCAGCCGACTCCGGCGATGAAGCGCCAGTTGTCGGACAGCAGCGTCCGATACTCGAAGTAGAGGTAGGGCAGGGGGCCGGTGCCCTTGGCCTCGGTGCTGCCCTCGAGGTCCTCTTGCTCCCACGCAAGCGTCGCCGACAGCTCCATCACCCGGACGCCGAGACCGAAGCCGGCTGCCCAGCGCTCCTTGACCCACGGGAAGTAGGCGTAGTCGACGAAGTACTGGGTCATGTCGAAGCCGAGCGAGATGTCGGCATCGATCGGAATGACCTCATCGCCCCACTGGATTTCTTCCAGCGCCTGCGCCGACGAGTTGCGGCCGAGGTCCTGCCAGCGCACGCCGAGCTTGTGGCGCTTCGCGATCTGCCACTCGAAGGCGAGCGACGGAATGGTCTGGTTGGCGTCGAGGTCGAGGTCGTCCTCGAAGTCGAGGGTCGTGCCCCTGCCCAGGAGCTCGGAGTCGAGCCGGATCTGGGTCGACGCGGCAACCCAGCTGCCCTCGAGGCGCAGGTTGAACTTGTCAAACAGCGGCTCGTAGGCGCGCTGTGCCGCGGCTGGGCTGGCGATCGCCATCACCAGGACCGCAAGTCCGATCGAGGCGAACCAATACGCCCTATCCTTGGTCATGTCTCTCCTCCTCCGATGAGCCATCGGCCAGTATCATAGGCCATCGCGGTCGCCCTCGCCACCCCGTAGATCTACGAGCCACTCTGGGCAGGGACACCACCGCAACTGGGTCTCAGGCGGCGGAGCCGGTGCGACTGGGTCGACGTTCGCACCCACCCAGGCAGCGGCAGGCGGCGGCCGCCAGGATCCCTCGATGTCGGACCCCCGTGCCGAAGGGGACTCGGGCTGCATGCCGGGGTACCGGACGCCGGCCCGCGCCTGACCTCAGGGGATGCTATGGTGCGGGAGCGGCGACCTCCATGGACGTCTGAGTGCGACGCAAGCTGCTGATCATCGCTGGGATCTGCATCGCGGTTCCGATCGCGGTGATCGCGGTGGCGCTGCTGGTCGTCAGTTCTGCCGATCTCAGCGGCCGCCGTGGGCTCGTCGAGCGGCTGGCGAGCGGCGCCCTCGGCCGCGAGCTGCGGATCGCGGGTGACTTCTCACCCGATGTCGGGTTGACCACCCGCATCGTGGCAACCGACGTGACGCTCGCCAACCCGCCCTGGACCTTGGAGCCCGCCATGGTGGCGGTCGAGCGGATCGACCTCTCCCTCGAGCTGCTGCCGCTGCTCGTCGGCAAGGTCCGCATCCCGAAGCTGACCCTCGACGGAGCCCGGGTCTGGCTCGAGTCCGACGCCGAGGGCCGCGCCAGCTGGCGCTTCGATGCCCGCCCGGATGACGATGAGCCATCGCACCGGGCGCCCGACATCGCGCTCGGAACGGTCGCCGTGACCCGGCTCGCCGTGGCATTGCGCGCTCCCTCGCTGCCTCGCCCTCTCGATCTCGAGGCGTCGCGTCTGGACCTGAGCACCGATGCCTCGGGGATGCTCGACCTCCGCCTGGAGGGCACCCTTAACGGCAGACCACTGGCCCTCACGGGCGTCGTCGGGCCGATCGGCGGCGCCGCGCCCGCCGCCAGCGCCGAGAACCACCTCGAGGGCCATCTCGGAAACGTCGCGATCTCACTTCGCGCCACGGTCGATGATCTGTCGACTCTCAGTGGTGCCAGCCTTTCGGTCGGGATCCACGGCCCCGACGCCTCGGAGGTCACCGAGACCTTCGGGTTACCCTCGCTGGGGGACGGCAGCTTCGACATCACCGCGCGCCTGGCACCCTCCGATCGCGGGAACGCGATGTCGCTGTCCGCGCGCCTCGGGCAGGTCACTGCCGAGGCGGCCGGCACCATCGACTCGTTGCAGGCTCCCCGCTCGATCGAGGCCACCGTGACGGCGAGCGGGCCGGACCTGGCCGCGGCGGGGGCGCTGGCCGGGCTGGGCAGGCTGCCGGCGCGGCCCTTCTCGCTGTCCGGCGGCGTCCGCTGGAATGGCTCTCGGATCGCCGTCGACGACCTCGAGCTCCGGGTCGACGACGCTGTGGTGACCGCTGACGGCGTGATCGGTGCGCCGCCGGCGATGCTCGGCACCGACTTCCGATTCGACGCCTCGGGACCAGACCTGGACATGGTCACCGGCCTCACCGGCCTCGACCTGCCGCCAGGAGCATTCACCATCCGAGGGCGGCTCGAGCGGGTCGAGAGCGGCGTTGTGCTCGAGGGCGTGTCGGCCACGGTGGGCGCGCACACCGCCGCGGCCGAGGGCACGATTGCCACCACCGCGGGGCTGGCCGGCAGCGACCTCCGGCTGACAGCGAGCGGGCCCGACCTGTCCTGGCTCACCAGCACCGACAGTGCCGCCGATGCATCCACAGCACCCTACACGGTCGAGGGGAGGTTCCAAGTCCGTGACGACAAGGTCCTGCGTGGGCAGGTCGCGGGCCGGCTCGGCGACATCGCGCTGGCGGTCGAAGGGGGGACCGGACCACCCCCATCCCTGGCCGGGATCGACGCCCACGTCCACCTGGCGGGCCCGGAGGCCTCGCGGCTCGCCACCCTGATGGGACTCTCCGGCTTCCCGGCCGAGCCGTTCCAGCTCGACGGCCGCGTCAGGGTACGCGAACACGGCTTCGATCTCGACGCGGTCGAGGCGCGCGTCGGCGCCGCGACCCTGAAGGCCTCCGGTCGGCTCGGTTCGATCCCGGGCCTCGTCGGCAGCGATCTCGACCTCGAAGCCCGCATCCCGAGCCTCGCGCTCTTCGAGGCCCTGGTTCCGCAGGCGAAGCTGCCGGCGGTAGCCGCATCGGCGTCCGGCCACCTCGCGATCACCGCCACCGGCATTCGTCTCGAGGGCGCCGTCCTCGACATCGACGGCACTCGCGTCGCCGCCACCGGGACCCTGGCGAGGTCTCCCAACCTCGCCGGCAGCGACGTCGAGCTCGAGCTCGCCAGCCTCGACCTCGCGGCCACGGCCCGGCTGGTTGCCGCGACCGGGCTCGTGACGCCACCCGAGCTCCCCGCCCGCCCGCTCACGCTGGCCGGACGGGTGATCGTCGATGACCTCGGCTACCAGGTCGAGGGCGCTCGCCTCGCCCTGGGGGATGCCGCCGCGAGCTGCCAGGGCCGGCTCGGCCGGCCGCCCCGCTTCCACGGCAGCGACCTGGTCATCGAGGGCGAGGGTCCCGACGCGTCACTGCTCGCTGCGTTCCTCGGCGTGGCTCTGCCGGTCTCACCGTTTCGCTTCCAGGGCCGGGTAGAGCGGCCGGACGGCGGCTTCAGGTTCCACGACCTCCACGTGCAGCTCGGGGACTGCAGCGCTACCGCCAACGGCACGCTCGGCGAGCCGCCCCGGCTCGACGGCACCGACCTCGAGCTTCAGGCCAGCGGCCCGAGCCTGGCGCTGATCGAGGAGCTGGCAGGGGTCGACGGCCTGCCCGATCTCCCGTTCGAGCTGCGCGGCCGGTTCATCGGCAGCCCGCGCCGCTTCAGGTCCGACCGCCTCTCGGCGCGGCTCGGGGCCAGCGATGCGACCGGCTCGGTCCGCCTCGACCGCGAGGGACCGCGCCCCAGGCTCGAGGCCGAACTCGCGTCGCGCCGGGTCGACCTGTCCGAGATTCTCGGCGGGCGTGTTCCGCCTCGCACGGCCGAGGGTGAGTCACTCCGAGGAACACCGACTGCCGCCGACGGTGGGTTGGTGATCCCCGACGAGTCCATCTCGTTCGGCGGCCTGAACAAGATGGACGGCGAGGTCCACTGGACCGCCGATGAGCTCGAGCTCCGGACGACGAGCTACACCGCGGTCGATGTCGGCGGCCGGTTGGAGAACGGCACCCTGCACGTCGACCCCATGCGCGCGGTCGGCGCCAACGGCGGAAAGCTCGACGGGATGGTCGAGCTCGAGTCGGGCAGGTCCACTCCCACCCTTCGGACCGCGATCCGCCTCAACGGTGTTCGCATCGATCTCACCTCCGCCGAGGAGGATCCGGCCGAGTGGCCAACCGTCGACCTCGACGTCGAGCTCGATGCCGAGGGCCAGTCGCTCCACGACCTCGCGGGCTCGGCGAGTGGACGGATCGCCGTCGTCGTCGGCCCGGGCCCCATGGACGGCTCGATCCTCGACCTGCTGGGGGTCGACATCGTCGGGGAAACCGTGGAGCTCCTCAACCCGTTCTCCGGCGAACACCAGACGACGCTGCGCTGCGGGGTCATCTCGATCAGCCTCGACGATGGGTTGGCGACCCTCGACCCGTTCGCAGTGCAGACAGACCGCAACACGGTGGTCGGCAGCGGGACGCTCGACCTCACAACCGAAGCTCTCGACCTCGAGTGGGTGGCCAAGCTGCGCAGGGGGATTGGGATCAGCACCAGCACGATCACCAACGCCTACCTCAAGCTCGGCGGCACGCTCGCCGACCCGAAGATCGAGAGCAAGCCCCTCGAGGCCCTCACAACCACCGGTGTCGCCGTCGCCACCGGCGGGCTGTCGCTCCTCGCCCGGGGATTGCTCGATCGCATCACCGCCGAGGCGAAGGTCTGTGAGGAGGCCCTCGCGCGCGCCGGCCATACCAACCCCGAGCGCTAGAACGGAAACGTGAAGCTCAGCCGGATGCCGCGGGTGCGGTCGCCGAAGCGGTAGCCGAGCCCGATCCACGGCAGCTTGATCTTCCAGACCTGCAGCGCCGGCTCGGTCGCGAAGCTGAGCCCCAGCTCGTAGTTCCAGCTGACGTCGAACGGCCCCTCGGTCACGAGCTCGAGCTCGAGCTCCGAGAAGTGCCTCAGGATCGCGTAGCCGCCACCCCGGGCCTCCCCCGACCCTACGGAAAAGCCAAGCGGGAGCTGGGCGTCGAGGCCGGCCTCCACTGTCGAGTACCAGTTCTTGACGACGTCGGAAGTCGTCCCGTTGCGGTACTTGACGGCGGCGCCCACCATGAGCTCGAACGGTCGCGCCTCGTACGTCCCACGCCCGCGAATCCCTGCGGCGTACAGCAGGTGGGTCTCGCCGGTCCGCGAGTCGTCAGCGATGCCGGCCTCGGCAAAGGGCTTGACGACCCACAGCTCGCCGACCGGAAACAGGAGCTCGACGCCGGGGATGACGGCCACCGACTGGATGCTCTCGACCACGTTCCCCACGTCGGTCGCGGCCTCGAGCTGGTGGGCTCCCAGCGACACCGGCAGGGTGATTCGCAGCCCCCACGGCTTGTCCTCGAGGCGGCGGATCGGGTACGAGATCGGGATCCGGTAGATCTGGAAGGAGGTCGCGTCGGCGTCCCGCACCTCAGTCGCCGTCAAGGGCAGGAGCAGCAGCCCGTCCAGATCCCCGTCCTGCGCGGCCGCCGGCCCGGCGACCAGCGCGAGTGCGAGAAGCTGAGCCGCAGCTGCCCCACCAACGTTCATTCTGGACAACAGCCTACCGGAGGCTCTGGACTCTCAGCGGTCCGCGGTCACTTGCCTGCCGCCTTGGCCTCCTTGGCCTTCGTCTCGTCAAACTGCTTGACCATCTTCTCGAGGGCCTTGTTGATCAGCTTCTCGCCCTTCTTCGGGTCCTCCGGGATCGCTGCGACGGCTGACCCGCGCCACACGATCTGCTTGGTCTTGGCGTCCCAGATGTCAACGACCAGGGTGCCCTTCTCGTAGGTGGAGACGGTCGTGCTGGCTCCGCCCCCGCTGGCGCTGGGCCCACCCCAGTAGGGGTCCCAACCCCAGCCCGCGCCGTAGCCGTACCCGTAGCCGGTGACGCTGAACTGGAGCTCCTCCTGCGAGCTGGTGTGGTAGGTGACGTAGAGATCCGGGTTTTCGGCAACCGCGATGAGGCCCCTCGCGGTCAACAAGTGCTCCAGCCCATTCTTGATGCGCGTGTGCATGAGCGGGGCGTACTCCTGCACCGTCGGACCCGTGTCCTGCCAGGCGAATGTCTTGTAGTCCCTGCCGATCGCATCGCGGTCGTAGTCGACGTAGACCTTCTGCGCCGCCGCCGGCAACGCTACCAGCACCACCATCAGCGCGAGTCCAAGTGTCTTCTTCATGCTTTCCTCCCACTTTCGCTTCCGCACCCAAGGAGCCTGCCCTGAGCGAGCGGCGAAGCAGCGCCGCGAGTCGAAGGGTTCCCGTCCCCGACGATGCTGTCTTCCCGACCCCCGGCTGCCCCATACCCAGGACTCGGCGGACAGGCCATCCGCGGCTGCCACGCTCTGATTCCACTGGGTCGACAGTCCGTTCACTTGCCCTTGGCGCGCATCGAACGGTAGGTCTCGACGATCTTCGTGATCGCCTTGTCGAGCTGCTTGAGCGCCTTCTCGGGGTTCTCCGACATCACGTCGGTCGCCGTGCCACGCCACACCGCGAGCTTGGTGTGGGCGTCCCAGATGTCGATGATCAGGCACCCTTTCCGGTAGGTGTTGACCTGGGTGCTCCCGGTCACCATGGAGGTGCCCCAGTAGGGGTCCCACCCCCAACCCGCGCCGTAGCTGTAACCATACGCCTGCGAAACCACCTGGACCGACTCCTTCGGGTTGGTGTGGTAGATGACGTAGAGGTCGGGGTTCTTGGTGTCCTCGATGAAACCCCCTCCGGTGAGCTCGTACTCGATCGACTCCTTGATGAACGAGTGCACCATCGGGTGATTCGCCTCGAGCACGCTCGGCGGCATCTTGCCCCACGCGAAGGTTTTGTACTGGCTGCGATCCACCGTCCGGTCGTAGTCCACGTACACCTTCTGCGCCGCCGCCGGCACGGCCACCGCCGCCAGCACGACAAACGCGATCACGGTCTTCGTCATGGTTCCTCCCAGGCTCGCCTGCATCCCGATGCGCCGGCGGAGGATACCACGGACGATCACCGCTTCCGCGGGCGTGCGGGCCCCGCGCTCCGGCACGCCCGCCGTCCCCTGCTGCGCGGCCAGATCGGCCTCCTCGACTCGCCCGCAGCCGATCCCGCAGGCAGAACCGCTCCGCGCCGGAAGTTCGCGGTTGAGAAGAGGATCGCAACGACAGCGATACCCGCGAGCGGCGGTCGCCCTCTGGCAGGCGCGAGAGCCCTCGCGGGGTCCTGTATGATCCTACCGGCGAGGGCGCGGAGGGCAGCGGCATGCGCTTCCTGGTTTTCTCCTTGATAGCCTTCCTGATCGCCACGCCGGCCGCAGCAGGCTGGCTCGACGGCTACATCGACCCCGAGGACGGGAAGTTCGACCTGAGCGACTGGCTGCTCCAGCAGCACGGCTGGTTGCCGGTGCCGACCATCATCACCGAGCCGGCCGTCGGCTACGGGCTGGCGCTGGCCGGGGTCAACTTCCAGCTCCCCGAAGGGGGCGCCAGCCACACGCCGACCATCGCCGCAATCGCCGGCGTCTATACCGAGTCCGACACCTGGGGCGCGGCCGCCGCCTACTTCGGCCCCTGGAAGGGCGACCGTATGCGGTACGTCGGCGCGGCCGGCTACTTCGACGCGAACCTCGACTTCTACATCCGCGACCACCCGCTCGGCTACAACCTTGCTGGCTGGGGCCTCTTCCAGCAGATCATCTTCCGGATCTCCGGTTCCGACTTCTTCGTCGGCCCCAGGTATGTCCTCGTCAGCTCGGATGTCGAGTTCGACCGCCCTGGTGGAATCCCGGGCATCGACCCTGACCTCGAATTCGCCAACGCGGGCTTCTCAGCCGTCTGCGTGTTCGACAATCAGAACAACATCCTCTCGCCAACCCAGGGCCACCGGCTCAACCTCGTCGTCACGCGCTACGACGATGCGTTCGGCGGAGACTACGAGTACTGGCAGGCGGACGCCGAGCTCGACTCGTACCGCCCGCTCCACCGGGAGTGGTTCTTCGGCTTCAAGCTGGAGGGCTCGACGATCGACGGCAGGGCCCCGTTCTGGTCGCTGCCCTTCGTCGACCTGCGCGGGGTGCCCTGGCTGCGCTACCAGGGCGAGTCCGCGGTCTCGTTCGAGACCGAGCTCCGCTGGGAGTTCGTCCCCCGCTGGAGCGTGCTGGCGTTCGCCGGCGTCGGCTCGTCGTGGAAGGGAGACACGATCCTCGCCAGCGACGAGACCGCGTTCTCCGGCGGCGCCGGCTTCCGCTACCTGCTCGCCCGCAAGCTCGGCTTGCTCTCCGGCGTCGATGTCGCGCGGGGGCCCGAGGACTGGGCGTTCTACATCCAGGTGGGACAGGCCTGGGGGCGCTGAGGAGCGTGTGGGCATAGGCCCCTGGGCGCGCTTGTGGCGAGGGCGTTGTGGTTGGCCTCTCCCCACACGCTCCTCGGGATGCGCTGCGCGCATCCTGACGAAGTGAAGTTTCTTCTCATAATTGACGTTGTAAGTTGATCTATTGTCGCGTTGCAATAAGGCATGTCGAGCAAGCCTGGCCGTCCCCGTGTACATCCAGTCCACCGCGACCCCTCGGAAGGCCAAATCAGATGGTGTTGTTTCCTCAGGCGATGAGAGATGCGCTGGAGGAGGGGCACCAGGTCGTCAGATCTACTCCCGCCGCAAGGCGATCGTCGAGCCGGTGTTCGGTCAGGCCAAGGAGGCGCGACGCTTCCGCCGCTTTTCGTTGCGAGGTCTGAGGAAGGTCCGGCGTGAATGGACCTTCGTGTGCATGTGCAGCAACCTCCTCAAGCTGGTGAACGTCCCCCTATCCATACAAGCTGCACCCGCATGAGAACGGTGGCTTCCACTCCGCCTGCAACGCCAAGGGCGCGCGAACTTTCGTAATCCCCACCAATCGGTCGTCCTGTCATCATTCTCCAGAAGGAATTCGTACCGCAGTGGCCGTCTGACAACGCTTGGGTCAAACACGTTCGCCGAAAAGGCCAATGCGGTACGAATTCCTAGCGTGCCCTCCCCTCGCCACCCGGGATCGACTATCATGGCGACGGTGCCGATCGCGCACCGGGAGGAACGGACATGAAGAACGTCGCCATGCTCCTCGTCGTCGCTGCCCTGCTGGCTTCCGGCCCCGTTGCGGCTCAGGTGGTCAGCGACGAGACGATCCTCACCTACGATGTCATCAAGACCGAGCGCAAGGCGCTGGCGATGGAGGCGCTCGAGATCACGCCGGAGCAGATGAAGGCCCTGTCGCCGATCTACGATGCCTACCTGGTCGAGGTCAACGCGCTCGACGCCCGGCTCGTGGCTCTGATCAAGCGCTTCATCGGCTCTTACAAATCGCTCGATGATCCCGCCGCGGAGCAGATGATCGACGAGATGCTCAGCATCCACCAGGCCCAGCTCGACCTCAAGAAGCACTACAACCGGAAGTTCCACGAGGCCTTGCCGGCGAGCAAGGTGCTCCGGCTGATGCAGATCGAGAACAAGCTCGGCTCGATCATCCTCGCCCAGCTCGTCAAGGACATCCCGCTGGCGAAGTGACGATCGCTGCGCGGACGCAGCGATCGTCATCCCGAGCGAGGACGCTGGGCGGCGCCTGGTCCGACGATTGGTCGGTCACCGTGAAGCCGGGATGCTGATCGCCGGTCACCCCCGAAACGAAATCATGTCGTAGGTCGCAGCGGCCATCTTTCGCGACTAGTCGATCCCGAAGCAGTACGCGTACATCGGCAACGCCAGCATATCCGCGGGTGGTACGAACGAGTCCCCAGTGGATCCCTCTCCTCCATGCGGTCCGTGACGCATGAAATGCCCAGGGTGTTCACCACTTCGTCAGGATGCGCGCAGCGCATCCTTCTCGGCGCGCGCGGGGCGCAGGCCAGCCAGCGACCGCGACGCCTCACGCACACCCCGAGGCCGGACCCGCGGGCGCCGAGGGGCCTATGCCCTACACGCTCCTACACCAGCTCCCTGACGTACTTCTCCCGCGCCAGGCGCCAGAACACGACCAGGAACGCGGTGAGCGGAATCGCCAGGATCATCCCGGTGACACCACCCAGCGCCGATCCCCAGAAGAAGATCGCCACGATGATCACCATCGGGTGGAGGCCGGTGCGATCGCCCATGACCTTCGGCGTCAGAAGGTAAGCCTCGATCGTCTGGACGATGGCGAACACCACGATCACCAACACCACCCTGATCAGGCTGCCACCGGACTGGAAGAACGCGAGGGGCAGCGCGGTGGCGAGCCCGATGATGCTGCCGAGGTACGGGATGATGTTGAGGAAGCCGAGCACCATGCCGATGACGAACCCGTACCTCAATCCGACCAGGCTGAACCCGATGGCGAACAGCACACCCTGCAGGAAGGCGACGATGAGCTGGCCACGGAAGAAGGCGACGATGATCCCCACGAACTGGGCGAACAGGTAGGCGACGTCGTTGCGGGTCTCCTCCTTGAGGAAGGGCAGGTAGCGCTGGATCTCCATCTTTCCCGGGGCGTCCGCCAGCAGGAAGAACGCGAAGTAGACAGGGGTTACGAACCAACCGAACAGGGAAATCACGAAGGACACCACGCTGATGCCGGCGCTCAGGGCGCCCCAGCCAACCGCCTCGAGGCCCTGCACCAAGGCTTCCTCCTGACCCTCGATCCCGACCCGAAGGCCCTTGAGGTACCGGTTGTTCTCGATGAAGGCCACGACCGTCGGCGCGTGCTCCTCGACCCACGCCGCGAGCGCCTGCCACCACTCCGGCAGCTTGGCGACGAAATCGCCGAGCTGAGCGACCAGGAGGGAGCCGAAGAACCCGAAGAACGCCAGCAGCGGGATGATCGCGGACAGGAAGACGGCGACGAGGGCCAGCACCCTGCCGAGCCGGAGCCGGTCCCGCAGCCACTCGAAGTAGGGCTGGCAGACCAGCGCTGCCACCCCGGCCACGGCCAGCGGTAGGAAGACGTTGGCGAATCGGCTGAAGAAGGAGCCGACCAGCCAGAACACCCCTCCAACGGTCGCAATGATCACCGCCGCGGACACGATCGTCAGCGCGGCCGCGATGGTGGCACGTTGGCGTTCGCTGAGCTCGAGGTTCATCGGCTGACTCCTCCGCGCGTTTGCAGCGCCATCGTAGCCGGACCGCGACTCCCGGACAATCGACCGAGCCGCCATCCCGGACAAGTGCGTTGAGGGTCCTGGCTCGAGACTTGGGCTCGTGTCCGCAGCGCGTCTGCGTCGGCGATCGGGGCGGTTCGTCGCCTGCCACGCTCAATCCTCGGCTAGAATCACCGGCATCAAGGAGGAGCCGTGCCGATTCCTGCCGACTCGAAATCGCCGAGGTTTGCCAGACACCTGCGCCGGTGGCTCGTCGTGGTCGCGATCGCGTGCGTCGCGTTCGAGCTGCTGTACCTCGTCGCCGCACACTTCATGTTGCAAGGCGACGCCCTGACCCGCCTGATCAACAAGAAGCCCGAGAAGATGCAGATCACGTGGACGGCGGCGCGGAGCTGGTTCCCCGGTGTCGTGACCGTGGAAGAGCTCGAGATCCGCGGCCAGACCCGCAGGATCCAGTGGTACGTGGCGGCCGACGACGTTCACGCGCGCATCAGCCTCCTCAGACTGCCGTTGAAGCGCGTCCACCTCAGCTCGGCTCACACTGCCGGGATCGACTTCCGCCTGCGCCGCAGGCTCGACCCTCCCGCCAAGGAGGGCGAAGACGGCGCTCCACGAGAGATCAGGGGCAGCGAGCACTTCCCGGAGATCCCGGGCTTCACCAACCCGCCGGATCCCAAACCCGAGGATATCTACCCCCCCAAGAAGAAGCTCAAGAAGCCGTGGACCATCCACCTCGGCGGGGTCGACATCGACGGACCGATTCGGGTCGCGGTCGGCCGCATGCGACTCGAGGGCGAGGGAGTCGCGTCCGGGGCGATGACCTATCGCACGCGCGATTTCGTGGAGGTCCGGCGCGGCAACCTCCGGCTGACAAAGGGGCGGCTCATCATCGACTCCGAAGTGGCCAGCGACGACCTCACCCTCGATGTCACTTCGCGCTGGCGGACGTTCCCCGCGAAAGGCGCCAAGCTCCCCCAGATCCTCGAGGGGGTCTCCGGGAGCTTCGCGATCGCCGGCAACATCCACACCAAGGGCTCGGTCCCGATCGAGTTGGTGCCGGGCCTGCCGATCTCGGCAACCGGCCGGCTAGACACCACGCTCCGCCTCAAGGACGGCACGCTCCAGCCGGACAGCTCGTACGCCTTCACCTCCGACGACCTTCGCATCGGGCTGCTCAGCCTGACCGCGGTCGGATCGGCGAAGGTCGCCGGCACGACCCGCGCTGGGGGCAGCGGCCCGCGAACCGAGGTGACGATCGACCTCGACTCGTTCGAGTTCCTCAACCCGGAAGATGCCTCGGTGGGGATCCATGGCTCCGGCCTCGCCGTGCGCGCTGCCTGGGACGGGCAATCGCTGGCACACTGGAAACCCGCAACCTCGGTCGAGGTGGAGCTGCCTCCGGCCGAGATCAGCGATATTGGCGTCGTCAGCAGGCTGCTGCCCGTGAACTTGGGCTTCGCCGTCACGTCGGGAACCGGCACGCTGAGCGCCCGGCTGGCGGTCGACGCGGACCGACAGGCGAGCGGGCAGATGGACCTCACCACGCAGCAGCTCCGGTTGGAAGCGCGCGGCGTCCCGATTCGGGCAGACCTCGGGATCCGCACCACCCTGACGCGGGGTGACCTGCAGGAGCGCCGCTTCGAGATCGCAGAGGCGACCATCACCGTCGACAACGCGATGAACGAGGCCCTCGAGCACAAGGAGCAGAAGAAACGCGGTCCCTGGTGGTGCTCGCTGAAGCTCACCCAGGGAACCCTTGTGTTTGGGCGGCCGATGACGGCGAGCGGCGCGATGGCCGTGAAGATGCGTGACATCCGTCCGGTTGTGGCCATCATCAACGAGTTCTCAGACCCGCCGAAGTGGATATCGCTGCTGCCCGACGTCAAGAACATCGACGGATCCATGATCATCGACGCGGACGGCACCGCGACCGCGGTCAAGGACGCGGACATCACCGGCGAGTCGCTCCAGATGCTCGGTTCGCTGCGGCTTGCGGAGAAGAAGGCGAACGGCCGGATCTACGTGAAGTACAAGGGCGTGGCGGCGGGCATCGGCCTCGACGCAGGTAAGAGCAAGATCCACCTCGTCAAACCCCGGGAGTGGTTCGACGAACAAGGGGCGAGCTCTCCCTAGGAGCGTGTGGGCATAGGCCCCTCGGCGCACGCGGGTCGTAGGCCTCCGGGTGTGCGTGAGGCGTCGCGGTCGCTGACTGGCCTACGCCCCACGCGCGCCGAGAAGGATGCGCTGCGCGCATCCTGATCATAAGGAACTCGTGCCGCCGTGGCCGTCCGACGAAATTCGGTCAACCACCCCCGCCGAATAGGCCAATGCGGTACGAACTCCAGGCTCCCTGCCGATTCGTACCCCCTAGCTCGAAGCCCCCATCGATCGCGGTGTGGATGAGGGGCTGCGAGGTCCGGACGCGGACTTCAATGCTGACGCTTGACGAACAGGAGCAGCGTGCCGCCGCCGAGGAACAGAACCACGATCGAGAGGATACCGAGGCGCGGGTTGCCGGTGACCACGCCCACCCAGCCCATCAGCACCGGCCCGATCACCGCCGCGAACTTGCCCAGCATGTTGTAGAAGCCGAAGAACTCGGCTGCCTTCTCGGGTGGGATGAGGCGTGCGTAGAACGAGCGCGACAGCGCCTGGACCCCGCCCTGCACGAGCCCGATGGTGACCGCAAGCGCGTAGAACTCCCAGCTCGAGTCCATGAAGAACGCCCACACCGTGACCGCGACGTACACCCCGATGCCGATGAGGATGCCGGTCTTGGCGCCCAGCCAGGTGCCGATGCGGCCGAAAGCGATGGCCGCGGGGAAGCCGACGAACTGGGTGATCAGCAGCGCCAGGATCAGCCCGTTGCGGCCGAAGCCCAGCGCCATGCCGTAGTCCACCGCCATCCGGATGATGGTGTCGACGCCGTCGATGTAGAGCCAGTAGGCGAGCAGGAAGAGGGCCACGGTTCTCAGCCTACGGACCTCGCGGAAGGTCGCGGCCAGCTGGGAGAGCCCGCCGCGGACCGCGCTCGCCAGGCCGCTCCTGGTCGCAGCGCTGCGCTCCCTGACGTACAGGAACAGCGGGACCGAAAACGCGGCCCACCACACCGCGGTGAGCAGGAAGGACAGGCGGACCGCCTGCTCGGCGCCGGCCAGCCCGAAGCGCGCCGGCCACACCGTGATCGCCACGCAACCGGCGAACAGCACGCCACCGCCCAGGTAGCCGAGCGCGTACCCGAGGGCGGACACCACGTCGTAGCGGTCCTCGCTGGTGACCGAGACGATGAGAGCGTCGTAGAACACGTTCGCGCCGAGAAAGCCGACCGTGGAGAGCACGAACAGCACCAGCGCGACCTCCCACCGCCCCATCGCCACCCAGGTCAGCGCCCCGGTCATGGTCGCGCCGAGCGCGAGGAAGGCGAGCAGGAAGCGTTTGCGCCGGCCGCCACTGTCGGCGATCGCGCCGAGCATCGGGCCGAGGCCGACGATCACCAGGCTCGCGACGGAGTTGGCGAGGCCGAGCCGGAAGGTGATGCTCGGGCTCGCCTCCCCAGCGCTCCAGACGTCCCGGAAAAAGATCGGGAAGAAGCCCGCCATCATGACCGTCGCGAAGGCGGAGTTGGCCCAGTCGTAGAGCGCCCAAGAGACCACCGCACGCCGATCGCCGCCGGGCTCGCGCCCGCTCATCGCGTTCGATCCGGCGACAGCTGGCTCGGCGCCGGCGTCGATCGGCAATCACTCATTCAGCTTGTCGTTCTTCCAGTACTTGGTGCCGGCGATGTCGGCCGTCGCCATCAGACCCTTGTCCGAGATCTGGTAGACGGCGATGCCGTTGACGAACCCGGTCTGGGCGCCGACACCCTCTCCTCCGGCCTGGGCGCCGGCCGACGCATCGGCCTGCCAGCCCTTCTCGACGAAGTTCTCGAAGGTCTGCTCATCCTGGAAGAGGAACAGAATCTGGTACTGCTTGGCGCCAAGGCTGAGGCCGATGCCCGCGGTCCCCATCTGCATATAGGTGCGATGGCCGGTCTTCTTGTTGACGGCGACGCCGTTGCCGCCACCACCCGAGAAGCCGAAGGCGATCTTCATGTTGTCGAAGGCGGCCCAGCCGTAAGCGTCCTTGTAGAGATCCTTGGCCTTGGCATTCTCCGACAGGACGTCATCCTTGGTCTTGTCCGCCGTCTCGTCGATCTTGGCCCGCTTGGAGGCCTGATCGAGCTCTTCCCAGCTCTTGTCCTCGGCCCGCAACAGTGATGCGCTCCCGATCAGGCCAACCACAGCCGCCACCACTACGAGTCCTCGCGTCATGCCATTCATCGTCATCCTCCCTGGTCGAATCTGATGTCGTTCATGAAACATCCTGCCCTGGTGATTGGAACTTTCCTTTCGTCCCGACCGCGCGCACTACTCCGGAGGGTTGAGCTTCTTGTTCTTCCAGTACTTGGTGCCGGCGACGTCGGCGTTGGCCATCAGGCCGGTATCGGTGATCTTGAAGATCGCGAGGCCGTTGACGAATCCGACCGATGGGTTGACACCCTCGGTGCCGGCTGCCGCGGTGACCCCGGCGTCGGCCTGCCAGCCATTCTCGACGAAGTTGACGAAGGTCCCCTTGTCCTGGAAGAACATGATCACCTGGTAGGTCTGGCCGCCCAGGCCGAGCCCGATGCCGGCAGTTCCCATCTTCATGTAGGTGCGGTCGCCGGTGCCCTTGTCGACGGCAACGCCGTTGCCGCCGCCACCGGACACGATGAGGGCCAGCTTCAGATTGTCGAACACCGCCCAGCCGTAGGCTTTCTCGAACAGGGTCTCGGCCTTGACGCTCTTGGTGAACAGCTCATCGAGCGCCTGCTGCGCCGTCTCGTCGAGCTTCGCCCGCTTGGCATCACGCTCGAGCGACTTCCACTTCGGAATCTCGTCATCCGCCAAGGCGGGCCGGGCCCACGACGGCATCAGCACGCACACGACCGCCAGGACCATGACCACGATCCGCCAGGAACTCAGCTTCATCGGTGACTCCTTCTAATGTCGGACTGCCTTCGCAGGGATGATACCCGCGGCCGTCCAATCCCGCAAACCGTGGCGGCGCGCCGGCCGACTACTCGCAGGATGCCTGCTGCCAGCCGCCGCGGATGCTGGTGCCCCCGCAGTAACCCTTGCCGCTGCTGTTGGGGTTGTTCAGGTAGGCGAGGATGCTGCCGCAGGTTTCGTCCTGGGCCGGCGCCACCTGGCAGACGCCGGTGTGGCGCGTGTTGGTGAAGCAGCACGGCTCCTTCGCCTCGCCGGTCACCCCGGCCGAGGTGTGGCGCGCCGTCACCGCCGCGATCGACCCGGCCACCAACGCGACACCGAGCGCGAGACTTGCACAACACCGTCGAGTCATGTCGCCACCTCCAGGCAGAGTGCTGTCGAGCATGATACCCCACGTGCCTCTCTTCGTGCGGTAGGGACAATTACGGGGTTGCCGCGCGAGTCAGGTTGCCAGCTGTTTCGGTCCTGCCCGGGACAACCGTCGGCTCGTCGCCCGGAACCAACCCTCAAGAACCTACGCCTTCAAGGAACTCGAGGCACAGCCCGGCGAGCCGCCGGGGTTGCTCGACGACGACCGCATGCCCGGCGCCCTCGACGAGGACGAACCGCGCGCCGCGGATGCCCTCGGCGAGCGCCCGGGTGCGGGCGAGCGGGATGAAGCCGTCGAGCTCGGCGGCGACGACCAGCGCCGGGCACGCGACCGCAGCGAGCTCGCCGGAAAGAGCCACGCTCGGAGTCGAGTCGAGCAGCCCGGCCAGGCCTTGAAACCAGGCGTCGGGCAGCGCGGCGATCTGGCGGCGCCGCAGCGACTGCTCCTCGTGATGTGCGGCCAGGTAGCCAGGCGAGTAGACCGCCGGCTCGAGCACGTCGCTGATCAGCCCCCGGTCGCCGCTCGCCACCGAGTCGAGGCAGGCCTGCCGCCACCTCGCCACCTCCTCGGCCATGACGTCGTCGAAGGCGTCGGCCGAGGCGATCGAAATCAGCGACCTCACCCGCTGCGGCCAGCGCGCCGCCACCAGCAGGGCCACCGCGCCGCCGAAGGACGTGGCCACGAGGTGGGCGCGATCGATGGCGAGCCGGTCGAGCAGGTCCACCACCTCGCTGGCGTGCTCGAGCACATCGCGCGGCGGCGCGCCCGGCGACAGCAGCTGGCCGCGGAAGTCGAACCGGACGACCCGGAAGCGCTCGGCCAGCGGTCGCGCCATCTCGTCCCAGCTGGCGACGCTCATCGCGATGCCGTTGAGCAGGAGCAGCGGTTCGCCGTGGCCGTCAACTCGGTGGAACATCAGGTCGTCACCAGAGCTTCACGTGCCGCCATTCACGCCGGGAACTCGAAGTTCAACGACTTCGCCGCCAAGAACGCCCGGATCATTCCGAAGAACTGCTTCGGCTTCTCGAGGTAGACCACGTGGCCGCAGCCCGGAATCTCCTCCCAGCGCGTGTTCGGCAGCAGCTCGAAGATCTTGCGCTGCTGCCAGAGCGGGATCGCTCGGTCCTGGCCGCCGACGATCATCAGGGTCGGGGTGGCGATCGCGCGGTAGCCGGGCAGGTTGGCGTCGAGCGAGCCGAAGAACGGGTCCTGTGCCTCGGTCAGCCGGATCAGGCAGTGCCGCGCGCCGACGTAGCGGTCGTAGAAGCGCTGCCGCATCGCCTCCATCTGCTCCGGCGGGATCGCCGCCGCGAAGTCCTCGCCGAAAATCTTCTCGTACATGTAGTGGGTGTAGAGCGCGAACGCCTCCTCGCTGCCGCGGTAGAAGCGCAGCGAGATGTCCTGGTACATCTGGAACAGCTTCTCGTGGCTGAGCAGGATGCCGGACAGGGTCATCGTGTGCAGCCGATCCTGATACGCGCGAGCGAAGTCCAGCGCGATGAAACCCCCGTAGGAGATCCCCATCAGGTGCACCCGCTCCTGGCCGACCTCGTCGAGGATCAGCTTCAGGTGGCGGGCGAACTCCGGGATCGAGTAGGGGACGTCGTCCTGCGACGACTGGCCCTGGCCGAGGAAGTCGTAGAGGACCACGTCATAGGCGTCGCTCAGCACGGGCAGGAAGCCGTACCAGGCCTTGGTGTGCATGGCGAGGCCGTTGAGCAGACACACCGCCTCCCGCGTGCCGTCGCCGTGGTACTCCCACCACACCTTCTGGCCGTCGACGTCGAGGTGGCCGCTGCGCGTGGGCATGATCTCCTGATTCATTGCTTAACCTCCCGCCTACCGCCCCAGCCCGTGCCCGCTCCCGTTCCCAGGATCTCGACTTCGGGAACGGGGACGGGAACGGGGGCGGGAACGCGATCAGGGTGTCCGCGCCCTCAGGCACGCCGCAACACGGTGCACACCGAGGCGCAGATCGGCCCACCGATGTTGAAGGTGGCGGCGAGCTTGGGGTTGGCCACCTGGAGCGGGGCCGGGGCCTTGCCGAGGAGCTGCCACGACGCCCAACCGATCATGGCGACGCCGGTGGCGCCCACCGGGTGGCCCTTGGAGATCAGGCCGCCCGAGGTGTTGATGCCGCACTCGCCCTGCGGGCTCGCCTTGCCGTCGACCCAGTAGGCCGCGCCCTTGCCGTACGGCGCCTTGCCGATGACCTCGGCGGCGATCGCGCCCATCACCGTGAAGCAGTCGTGGACCTCGGCGACGTTGACGTCGGCCGCGCTCGCACCCGCCATATCGTACGCGGTGGCCATCGCGCGCAGCGCCCCCTGCGGCCGCAGCACGTCCCGGCCCTCCTTCAGCAACGCGTCGGTGGCCTGGCCGAAGCCGGCGAGCTCGACGCAGTCCGCCTTGGCCACGCCCAGCCGCTCCAGGCCCTTGTCGGTGGCCAGGATCAGCGCCGCGTAGCCGTCGGTGATCTGCGAGCAGTCGTAGGTCTTCAGCGGCAGCCCCTCGACGATGTAGCGGTTGCGGCCCTCGGACGACGCGGCCTCGTCCAGGGACACCTGGATCTTCTGCATCTGCGCGTACGGGTTGTGGTTGCCGTTGGCGTACTCCTGCGCCGCCACTGCCGCCAGGTCGCGCTCGGTGACGCCGTGCGCCGCCATGTAGTCACGCATCACCTCGGCGAACAGGTGCGGGAAGACGTAGACCTTGCCCACGCGCTCGGCCGGGTGGCTGAAGTAGCCCAGCACCTTACCGATCAGCGCGCCGTCCATCTTGCCCTCGTTGTCGCGCATCTTCTCGTAGCCGACCGCGATGCCGACCTCACCCTGGCCGAGCAGCAGCTTGTGCGCCACCGACAGCACCGCCTGGCCGCCCGAGGCGCAGGCGTTCTCGACCGACTCGATCGGCTTGCCACCGAGTCCCGGCACCATCGCCATCAGCCCGGCGAGCAGCCCCTGCTCGTTGAGCGAGAAGTTGCAGGTGGCGCCGATCGAGCCAACGTCGAGCGCCGCCGGCTCGGCACCGATCTCCTTGCACACCCCGGTGACCGCGTTGGCGATGATGTCCGGGACCTGCATGTCGAGCAACTTGCCGAACTTCGACTGATGGTACGCAGCGATGTACAGCTTCTTCGTCATGACGCGTCCTCCGTGGTTTCGATTCCCTTTCCCGTCCCCGCGACCTCCAACGTCCTGCCGTTGACCCTGCCGGGACGGGAAAGGGAATCGAACGAGATGACATGGCAGATGTTCATTCGCCGTTCTCGAGGAGCTTTGCCAGCTCCGCCTTGACGACCTTGCCGTAGGGAGTGCGCGGCAGTTCGGCCACCGCAATGAAGCGCTTCGGCACCTTGTAGCGCGCCAGCCGCGCAGCGAGGAACTCGGCGAGCGTCGCCGCGTCAACCTCGACGCCCTCTCGCGGCACCACGAACGCGACCCCGACCTCGCCCCAGGTCTCATCCGGCGCGCCCACTACCGCCGCGTCGCGGAGGTCGGGGTGCTGAAGGAGCTGGTTCTCGATCTCGGCCGGGTAGACGTTGACCCCGCCCGAGATGAACATGTCCTTCGACCGGCCGGCGATGAAGTAGAAGCCTTCGTCATCGTGCAGCGCCATGTCGCCGGTGTGGAACCAGCCCTGGCTGTCGTAGACCTCGGCGGTGGCCTGTGGGTTGTTCCAGTAGCCTGCGCTGACGTGCGGGCCCCGGAAGCAGAGCTCGCCGACCTCGCCCGGCGGCAGCTCCTGGCCGCTCCCGGCGACCACCTTCACCTCGGTGAACATCAGCGGCCGGCCGACCGAGCCGGCCTTGGTGTAGGCCTCCTCATCGGTCATCGTGAAGCAGTTGACGCCGACCTCGGTGAGCCCGTAGCCCTGGCGCAGCACCACCCCGCGCTGCCGGTAGACGTCGATGAGGTGCTTGGGCAGAGGCGCGCCGCCGGAGATCAGCCAGCGCACCCGGCTGAGGTCGACCTTCTGGAACTCCGGCGCCTCGGCCAGGAGCTTCCAGATCGTCGGCACGCCGAGCACGACCGTGCAGCCCTCATCCTCGATCACCCGCCACACCTCGGCCGCGTCGAAGGCCGCGTGCAGCACGAGCCGGCCGCCGACCAGCAGCAGCGGCGCCAGGAACGCGCCGAGCCCGCCGGCGTGGTACAGCGGCGTGAAGATCGAGCTGCAGTCGGTCTCGCCGAGCTGCCAGCAGGCGGCGGTGTTGTAGGCGTTCCACGCGATCTGGCGGTGGGGGGTGACAACCCCCTTCGGGCGGCCGGTGGTGCCCGAGGTGTAGAGCAGGCAGTACGGGTCCTCGGCCGGCAGCGCCGGTGCACCGAGCTGCCGGCGCCACGGGTGAGCACCATCTCCGCGACGTCGAGGTCGTCGTCGCGGTCGCGCTCGTCGAGCGCGAGCCAGAAGTCAACCTCGACCCTCGGCCGCAGCCGCCGCACCACCCCCCGGTGCTCGCCGTCGTAGATCAGCGCCCGCGAGCCGGAGTCGCGCACGATCTGCTCGAGCTCGTTGGCGGTGAGCCGCGTGCTCAGCGGCACCAGCACCACGCCGCTCTTGCCGGCGGCGAAGAACGCGTCCAGCATCTCCACCCGGTTGCCGGACAGGATGGCGACCCGCTCTCCGGGCCGCAGCCCGAGGCCGTAGAGCCACATCCGCGCGCAACGCACGGCGCGCTGGTCGAGCTCGCGATAGCTGTAGCGCCGGCCGTCGGCGACTGTCACCAGTGCCGTGCGCTCGGGCGACACCCGCGCCCGCTCGCCGAGGAGGTCGCCGTGGATCATGCCCCGCCCTCCGGCACCGCCTCCGCAGCAGCCGGCAGCGGCGCTTCGGCCAGCGCCTCGGTGAGCGCCGCGAGCAGCCGGTCCGGGCACTCGCGGTGGGGCACGTGGCCGCAGTCCTTCACCGGATGGAGCCGGGCGGCCGGAAGGCCCGCGATCAGGCGCTCGGCATAGCTCATCGTGAACAGCTCGTCGGCATCGCCCCACACCAGCTCGACCGGCACCGTCACCAGGCCGAGCCGGTCGTTGAGGACGATCGTCTCGAGCTCTGGTCCCCACGTGCGGCAGTCCCTGCGCGAGCCGCGCCGCTGATCCCACCTTCGCCTGGCGCACCACGTCGTCGAGCACGAAGTCCGGGGGCAGCACCGTGTTGGGCCCGAGCAGCGCCTTCATGGCCGCCCGCGCCTCCTCCCGGTTTCGCGGCAGGATATTGACACCGGTGTACTCGTCGGTGATCGGTCCGCCGTTGATCGCCACGAGCCGCGCCACCCGCTGCGGGTGCTCGACCGCATACAGGAAGGCGATCCAGGCGCCCATCGAGTTGCCGACCAGGATCGCGGGCTCACCCGCGCAGCGCGCGTCCATCAGCGCCTCGAGGCCATCGAGCAGCTGGCCGACGGTGATCGGCCCCGTCCGCGGGTCGCTCTTCCAGTGCCCCGGGAGGTCCGGCGCCAGCACCCGGTAGTCGGCCACCAGCGGCTCCATGATCCGCGCCCAGGCCCCTGCCTGGTCGCCGGCGCCGTGCAGCAGCACCATCGCCGGGCCACTGCCGCCCTCCCACACCGTCATCGTCCCGGCCGGCGTGGCCAGCTCCGAGGCCTGCAGGCCCCGCTTGCCCAGCGCCAGTCGGCTCATCCAGGCGTCGACCGTCAGCGGCCGCTTCCAGAACAGCCACATGCCGATGAGCAATGGCACCACGACGACGGCAAGGCCGAAGCCGATCGCCAGCTTCAGAAGGGTTCGACTCTCCACGCGGATCCTACCTCCCGGCCCCCCATCCTACGACATCCGGAATGCCGCACCCGCCTGGTTGTAGCCCACGCCGGAGCCGATGAAGACCACCAGGTCGCCGGGCCGGATCTTGTGCTGCTCGATCGCGTCGTCGAGGGCGATCGGCACGCACGCCGACCCGGTGTAGCCCCATTTCTCCATCACCGTGTGGGTGCGGCTCATCGGCAGGCCGAGGTCGGCCATCACCAGCTCGATGGAGGGCTTGCGCACCTGGGTGAAGATCGCGAAGTCGATCTCCGGCACCTGGAACGAGCCGTTGGCTGCGAGCTTGCGCACCAGCCGCGGCCAGCCCTCGTGGTTGATCTCCGGCGGATAGCGCTCGATGAATCGCACCATGGTGCGGCCCGCCTGCACCGCCTCGGTGGTTGCGGGCTCGAAGGTCGCGCCGGCGTAGATTCCCCAGTGAGCGTGGTAGGCGCCGTCGGCCTGTGACGCCGAGGCGACGAATCCTGGTTCGGCCGCCGGCTCGAGCACCGCGGCGCCGGCCCCATCGCCGTAGAAGAAGATCATCGGGTCGGTTGGCGCGGCGAGCTTGTGCATCAGGTAGACCCCGACCACCAGCACGGTGCGCAGGCTCGGGTTGGCGGCAATCAGCCCGGCCGCGATGGCGAGCCCGGTCGGGAACGACGCGCAAGCGCAGCCGACGTCGAAGGTGCCGGCGTTGATCGCCCCCAGCTTGTGCTGCAGCACGACCGAGGTCGCCGGCGTGATGTAGTCGGGCGAGTCGGTGCCGAGGATGATCAGGTCGACCTCCTCGGGCTTCCGTCCGGCCCGCTCCAGCGCCTGCCGGGCGGCCGGCAGGGCGACGTCCGAGGTCGCCCAGCTCTCAGGCGCCCACCACCGGGTGCGGATCGCCGACGACTCCTCCATCTTGTCCACGAACTCCGGCAGGTGGGCGAAGCGCTTCCGCAGCTCGTCGTTGGAAACCTCGATCTCCGGGATGTAGCGCCCGGTCGAGACGATGCGCGCGAAACGGCTCATGCCACCTCCCTGCCTACCAGGTGAGAAGGTGAGAGGGTGAAAAGGTGAGAAGCTGCTGCGCCCGCGTGGGCCTGCTTCTCTCCATCTCCCCTTTTCTCCTTCTCTACGTCCCCACCACCAGCCCGCCGTCGACGCCAAGGGTCCGGCCGGTGATCCAGCTCGCCGCGTCCGACGCCAGCCACACGTAGGCCTCGGCGATGTCCCGCGGCTGGCCCATCCGGCCGAGCGGCGTGTGCCCCACCATCCCCTGGAGCACCTTCTCCGGCATCGCGCTCAGAATCTCTGTCGCCACGAAACCCGGCGCCACCGCGTTGACGCGAATGCGGAACTTCGCGAGCTCGCGCGCCCAGGTCTTGGTCATGCCGATGACCCCGGCCTTGGTGGCCACGTAGTTGGTCTGGCCGAAATTGCCGTACAGCCCGACCACCGAGCTCGCGTTGAGGATCGCCCCGCCACCGCCGGTGATCATGTGCGGCACCACCGCGCGCGTGCAGTTGAAGACGCCGCGCAGGTTGACGCCGATCACCGCCTCCCACTGCTCGTCGCTCATCGTCGCCACGACCTCGCCGTCCTTGTACTTGACGAGCTGGGCGTCGCGGACGATGCCGGCGTTGTTGACGAGCACCGCGATGGCGCCCCAGCGCTCGACGATCGCCGCCACCGCGGCCGCGACCTCGCCGGCCTTCGCTACATCGACCTTCTGGAACCAGCCGGTCCCGCCGGCGGCCGCGATCTCGGCCTCCAGCGCCGCCGCACTGGCGTCGTTGACGTCCCACGCCGCCACCCGGCAGCCCTCCTCGGCGAAGCGCAGCGCGGTCCCGCGGCCGATGCCGGCGGCCGCTCCGGTGACGATCACCACCTTGTCCTTCAATCCGGTCTCGATCATGCCTTGCGCTTCAGCCAGGCTCGCCCCGGCGTGGCATCACCGGTCCGCTCTGCCGAGCCCGGGACGAGGGAATGAAAGGGGGGCGCGCCGCGGCTCGGCGCGCCCACCCGAAGCAGCATCAGAAGAACCTGTACTCCAAGGTCGCCAGCACGGTCAGCGGCGCGCCGTACGATCCCATCACCACGCCGAACACCGGCAGGTTGTAACCGTTGGTTATGTACTCCTCGTCTGTCAGATTCTTGCCGGTCACACCGATCCGCCAGTGTGCCTTGGGTGACAGCCACGAGATCCAGGCGTCCAGCAAGCCGTACGAGGACTGAACGAGAGGCTCGAGCGGCCGCGCCGGCTGGCCGGGGTACGGGCCGCCCTCGTTGGTCAGCACCGAGTCGTCCCGGTAGCTGTAGCCGACACTACCGGTGATCAGACCGCCGAATGCCGGGAAGTCCATGTTCGCGCGGATCGCACCCGTCCATTCCGGAGCGTTGGTGATCACCTGGGTGTCGACAAAGCCGTCCTGGTTCTCGTCCAGGAACTCATTCGGCGCCGCGTCGAGGTAGGCAAGGAAGCCCCCCAGGCCGAACCACGAGGCCGACGCCCAGCTGTACTCGAGCTCGACGCCCTGGACGGTGGCGTCCCCCGCGTTCAGGAAGTTGCCGAAGAACGCGTCGTCCTCGCCGTCGCCATCCGAGTCGTACGAGGTGAAGGTGCTCACCTGAATGTCGCTGTAGTCGCCGTAGAAGACCGCACCGTTGAGCAGGAACCGTCCATCCGCCATCAGCGATTTGACACCCACCTCACCCATCGTCATGACCTCGTCGTCAAACGGCAGGGCCGACTCCGGGAAGATCGCCGACTGGGCGCGGACGTTGTAGCCGCCGCTCTTGAACCCCCGGTTCACCGTCATGTATCCCATCACGTCGTCGCTGAACTTGTACTCCAGGCCGATTTGGGAGCCCAGGACTCAAAAGTCACGCTGTCCTCGAAATCCGCAAGCACGACCCGGATGTCCTGGAAGGTGGCGTCGGTGTTGAGCACGTTGAAGGCACGCCCGTCCTTGGTCTCTCGGGTCGGCCGCAGGCCGAGGTTCAGGGTTAGACTCTCGGTCAGCCGGTAGTTGGCATCAGCGTAGAGGGCGTACGACTCGGTGTCGATGTCGCCGTCGGTGGTCGTGAAGGTGCTGCCAACGAAGGTCGCCTTCACGGTGCCGCCGGCCGTGCCGTCGAAGTAATAGAGCCCGAGCACGCCGTTCAGCTTCCCGCTGCCGGTGTAGAGGAGCTGGAACTCCTGGGTGGTCTGATCGTCGAAGTACACCGGCGAGGAGTCAACGATCGGCGCCGGCGTGGTGTCGAAGTCGATGTTGTTCTCGGTGTCGGTCTCCCGCATCGCGGTGATCGACTTGAACTGCCAGTCGGGGGTGATGCCCCAGGTGAGGGTCATCGCGTACCCCGTGGACTCCGTGCTGTTGATCGGCGCCAGGCCGCTCTCGGTGTCGAACAGATTCGGCAGCGGCGCGCAGGTCCGTCCGAGGAATATGGGGCATAGCGGGTTCGCCTGGAGCCTGGTCAGACCAACCGGCTCGGCGTCGTCCTGGGTGTGGTCATAGTCCAGCCGCAGCGCCACGTTTTCCGCGGGCAGCCATTCCAGGCCGAGGCGGTAGGCGGTGGTGTCCTTGTCGGACACATCCCTGCCCGTGTAGAGGTTGGTACCGTAACCATCGCGGTTGAGCTCGGCGAAGGAAACCTTGCCGCGCAGCTTGCCCTTGACGATCGGTACGTTGACATTGGCGCGGACCTCCTCCGAGTCTAAACTGCCACCGCTCAGGGTGATCTGGCCTTCGAACATATCCGACATCGGCTTCGTCACGTACTTGATGGCGCCGCCGATCGTGTTCTTGCCGTACAGAGTCCCCTGCGGCCCGCGCAGCACCTCGACCCGCTGGACGTCGTAGACGTCGAGCAGCGCTCCCTGGGCGCGAGCGACATAGACGTCGTCGATGTAGAGACCGACGCCGGGATCGACGCCCCACAGGGGGTCTGCCTGGCCGACGCCGCGGAGGACCGCGGTGAGAGTGGTGGACTGGTTTCGGCCCTGGTAGATGGAGAGGTTCGGGACGTAGCTCTCGAGCTCGGAGATGTCCGACGCCGCGAGGTCCTCGAGCTCCTGACCCGTCACCACGGAGACCGCGATCGGCACGTCCTGCACGTTCTCCTCGGTCCTCCGCGACGTGACGGTGATCTCGCCGGCAAACTCCCTCCCCCGAGCTTCGCCAGCTTCCGCATCGCCTTCCGGAACCCCTTCCTCGGCCTCTTCCGCAGCCGCTTCCGTGGCCGCTTCCACCGTGGCTTCCACAGCCTCGGCGGGTTCCTCCTGGGGGTCTGCGCCACTGCCGGCGCCGCCGGCCAGCCCCAGCAAGACGGCGAGCGCCGTCACGAGAAGCACCCTGGTTCTCCATCGATCGCTCATGGTCTCCTCCCTTTCAAGTTCGCCTCCGCCTCCGGTTGCGCTGCCCGCGCCGCGTCCACCGCGGCTGAGTCGGACCGCGGCAGCACACCTTTGCGGAGAATCCGGATGAACTCGTTCACCGCCTCGTTCTCGCCATGCCGAAGTGCATGGGCACGCCGAAGCACTTCTCGACCGTGAAGTAGTAGATAGAGCCAGCGGGTCGCGAGCATCACCGCCACCAGCGCGTCGGCATCGCCGAGCCGGCCCTCGCGCCGCTTGCGCGCGAAGTTCTCCTGGTAGGCCGCGGCGAATCGTGCCGGCATGGACTCGTAGAAGGCGTGGATGTGCCGGCCGCGGAACTCCACGACGTCGATGAAGATCAGCATGATGTAGGGCGCGTAGGCGTCGACGCTGCGCTCGATCAGCGCTGCCATCTCCTCGAGGTCATCCGGGAAGTCGGCCCGCTCGAAGAGCTGCTGCAGCTCGTCGTTCGGGTCCAGCAGCTTCTGCCAGTAGTCGTCGAGCAGCTGCTGGTAGATGGTCTCCTTGGATCCGAAGTGGTGATAGAGGTTGCCGACCGAGACCCCGGCGCGCTGCGAGATCTGCCGCATCGAGGTGGCGCCGTAGCCCTGGGTGGAGAACAGCTCGAGAGCTGCCTCCCGGGCGCGCACCATGGCGGCCTCGGATCGTTCGGCCTGTCGCCCGTTGGAGCTCACCAACCGCTCCTCTTACAAATCGAACGCTCGTTCCGTAACATCAAATATGGGCCGGAATCGGAGAAAGTCAAGGGGGAAGTGAGAGGTGATAGGGATGGATAGGTGATAGCTCGGCGGCCGAGGAGCGGCCCGAGCTTGTCGACCGTCTGTCCTGCCCCGCGCCGTGAGGCGCACGTCTCGTGCTGCGGATCGTCGCCGTTCCGGCTTGGCCCGTGGCTTGGCCTGCGCCTCGGCTTGCCCTTGCGGCTCCGGCCTCGCGCTCGGCGGTTCCCGGCCTCGCCGACCGGCACCAGCTCGATCCGCAGCTCCCCGGCATCGGCTCCGGCCAGCTGCACCCGGATCCGGTCGCCGAGCCGCCACACCCGCCGGCCGCGCTCGCCGACCAGCCGGTGCCGCTCCTCCTCGAAGTGGTAGAAGTCGTCGATGAGCTCCGAGATGTGGACCAGGCCGTCGACCAGGAACTCGTCGATCTGGACGAACAGCCCGGCCTCGGTGACCCCGGAGACCGTGCCGTCGAAGCTCTCCCCCACCCGTCCCTCCAGGTAGTGGATCGTCTTCCACAGCACCGCCATCCGCTCCGCCGCCTCGGCCCGCCGCTCGGTGGTCGAGCAGCTCTCGCCGAGCCCGGCCAGCTCGAGCTCGATCCGCTCCCGCTCGGCCCCGGCCACCGGCCGGCCGTCTGCGCGCAGCCGCCGCAGCATGCGGTGCACGACCAGGTCCGGGTAGCGCCGGATCGGCGAGGTGAAGTGCAGGTAGGCGTCGGCCGCCAGCGCGTAGTGGCCCGGGCGTCCGAGCTGTAGACCGCGCGCGCCATCGCCCGCAGCACCAGCATCGACACCAGCCGCTCCTCGGGCCGGCCGGCCACCGCGGCCAGCACTCTCTGCAGCTCGATCGGAGGCAGCTCCTCGTCGGTGCCCTCCATCCTCAGTCCTAGCTCGGCGAGGGTCTCCCGCAGCGCCTTCACCCGGTCCGGGTCGGGCCGGTCGTGGACCCGGTGCAGCGCCGGCTGGTCCGCTTCCAGCAGCATCCGGGCGACGCAGCGGTTGGCGGCCACCATCAGCTCCTCGATCAGCCGGTGCGCCCGGTTGCGCGCGCTCGGCCGCACCGCCGTCACCCGGCCCTCGGGGTCGAGCAGGATCTCGGGCTCGGCGAGCTCGAAGTCGAGGCTGCCCTTCCGGTGGCGCTCCCGCCCCAGCCGCTCCGCCGCCTCGGCCAGCAGCTCGAGCGAGTCCGCGAACTCGGCGCACTCCGCCGGCCAGCGCTGGCGCGGCGAGGAGAGCCACCCGAAAACCTCCGCGTAGGTGCAGCGCCGGCGCGAGCGGATCACCGACGGCGACGCCTCGGCGCGGCGGATCGAGCCGTCGCGCGCCACCGCGAAGCGCACCGTGAAGCTCAGCCGGTCCTCGCCCTCGGCGAGCGTGCACAGGTCGCTCGAGACCCGCTCCGGCAGCATCGGTACGCAGCGGCCCGGCAGGTAGACCGAGGTGCCGCGCTCGCGCGCCGCCGCGTCGAGCTCGCTGCCCGCCCGCACGAAGTGCGACACGTCCGCGATGTGCACCTCGACCTCGATGTCGCCGCCCTTGCCCGGCGACGCGTTCACCGCGTCGTCGAAGTCGCGCGCGTCCTCGGGGTCGATGGTGATCGCCGGCCGGTCGCGCAGGTCCCAGCGCCCGGACAGCACCTCGTCGCCGATGCCCTCCGGCAGCCGCTCCGCCTCCTCGATCACGGCTTCGGGGAACTCCACCGGGATGCCGTGCGTGCGCAGCACCACCAGCTCCTCGATCCCGGGGTCGCCGAGCCGGCCGAGCCGCTCGAGCAGCACCCCGCGGGCGCGCAGCCCGCGCGCCGACACCGACTCCACCGACGCGACCACGTAGTCGCCGTGGCGCGGCTCCTCCGCCAGTCGCGACGCGGTCGGCACCAGCACGAAGCGCAGCCGGCGGTCGAGCGGCTTCAGGCACGGCCGGCCGCGGTCCGCCATCCAGCGCCCGACCACCTCCTCGAGCCGGCGCTCGACCACCCGCACCACCACGCCCTCCCGCACCCCCTCGGCGCGCGCCCGCCGCCGCGCCGTCTCGAGCTGGACCAGCACCCGGTCGCCGTCGAGCGCCCCGCGCAGGTGGTGGGCGTCGATGCGGATCGCCTTCGCCCTCGCGTCCGCCTCGCGCACCAGCGCGAAGCCGGCCGGCTGGCGCCGCAGCACACCCGGAATCAGCTCCGACGCGCCGGCCACCACGAAGCGTTGACCGCGGCCCTCGACCACCCGTCCATCGCGGACCAGCTCGCGCAGGCTCTCGCGCAGCAGCGTTCGCGCCTCCGAGCGGCCAATGCCGAGCTCCTCCACGACCGCGGCCACCAGCATCCGCAGCGTAATTCCACGCTGCCCACGCTGGCGGATCAGCTTCAGGATGTTGCCCGGGCTGGTGACATCGAAGACCTGCTTGTCGTCCATCGAGCGCCGATCATACCCCGCGCCGCCCCCCTTTATCCCGAGCGAGGCCGCGAAGCCCTACCCCAACGGTCATCCTGAGCGAGGCCGCGAAGCGGCCGAGTCGAAGGATCCCCTGAGTCAAACCCAGCCCGTCCTGCTCCACCCCACCATCCCGCGCCTTACCCTTCCTTGTGGATGGTGAGGAATCCGACGGCGTGAAGGAGTGCACGGTGCGCCTTCTGACCAAACAACTCTGGACGGAGATTTCGGAAGGCAGCGGCGCGGCTCGTCAAGCACGAGCGCAACGGACTCACGCTCGATTGACGTTATAGCGTCATAACGCTAAAGTGCTTTCATGAGCGAATCCCGCCGTGCAACCGTCTACCTTGACCCGGAGATCCACCGGGCCCTGAAGCTCAAGGCCGCCGTCTCCGACCGCTCGATCTCGGAGATGGTCAACGAGGCGGTGCGGCTCGCCCTCGCCGAGGACGCAGAGGACCTGGCTGCATTCGACGACCGGGTCACCGAGCCGGATATCGACTTCGGCTCCTTCGTCAAGTCGTTGAGGCGCCGTGGCCGGATATAGCATCCGGATCAAGCCCTCGGCGGCGAAGGAGGTCGACGCGATCGAGCCCAGGAAGCTGCGCCGGCAAGTCGTCGAGCGCATTCGACAGCTCGCGGCGGACCCGAGGCCGAGAGGCTGCGAGAAGCTGGCCGGCGCGCCGGGGCGCTTCCGCGTCCGCCAGGGGGCGTACCGAATCGTCTACGCCGTCGCGGACGACGAGCACGCTGTTGTCGTGTTCAAGGTGGGCCACAGGAGCGAGGTCTATCGAGACCGCTGACCGCCCAATCGTCCCCGTCATCCCGAGCGAGGCCACGACTTGTCACGGCGTAGTGCGGAGTACGGAGCCGGAAGCCGAAAGCCGCAGTCGGCCCGTCACGGCGAAGTGCGAAGCACGAAGCCGGAAGGGATCTCCACCGCGAGTTCCTGCGTCCCCGAACTCGGCTGATGCTAATCAATGTCATGAACATTATTTGGTATCATGTCAATGCCAGGAGGTGCTGCATGACTCAAGTGAGCGCCAGGCTGTCCGACGACCTCGTCAAGAGCATCGACGAGGCGGCGAGGACGATGCACCGAAGCCGCGCCGACATCATCCGGTTGGCGATCGAGTACTACCTCGACGACATTGAGGATCTGCGCCTCGCGATGGATCGCCTCAGGGACCCTGCCGACCCGATTCTCGACTGGAGCGAGGTCCGACGTGATCTACTCGCTAAGGATTAAGGGTAGCGCAGCCAAGGCGCTGCGCCGCATACCGAAAGCAGAGCGCCTGCGCCTGATCGACGCCATCGACCGCCTCGCGGCCGAGCCGACTGCCGGCGGCGTGCTCAAAGGCGAGTTCCGAGGGCTCCGGCGCCTTCGTGTGGGCAGCTACCGCATCGTGTACGAGGTCGACGAGGGCGAGTTGACGATCCTCGTCGTCCGCGTTGGGCACCGCAAGGACATCTACCGCTGACCGGCCTCCGCACGTTGTGGGATGGGCATCTTGCCCGCCCTCGACGTGACGAACCGCGCCGTCCCCTCGCCGCGCCCGGGGTTGACACCCCCTCCCCCCGGCCTACCATGCGTCTCCCGCCTTCGTGCGAAAGTGGCGGAAGTGGTAGACGCGCAAGATTCAGGATCTTGTGCCCGCAAGGGCGTGGGGGTTCGAGTCCCCCCTTTCGCACCAACTCTCTGAGCAACCATCATCCGTCGACACCCGCGTGGGGGTGGCTCGCGCGCTGCGCGCGCGGCGGCTCGTCGGTGCCAGCGGGTGGCCGTAAGCCGTCCACCGCCCTCTCCGGCCTGGCTTGCGCCAAACCTGCGACCCCCTCGGCAACGCCCACAAACCGCTGCCCCTCGACGAGTGCGAGTCCCCCCTTTCGCACCAACTCTCTGAGCAACCATCATCCGTCGACACCCGCGTGGGGGTGGCTCGCGCGCTGCGCGCGCGGCGGCTCGTCGGTGCCAGCGGGTGGCCGTAAGCCGCCCACCGCCCTCTCCGGCCTAGCTTGCGCCAGGCCTGCGACCCCCTCGGCAACGGCCACAAATCGCTGCCCCTCGACGAGTGCGAGTCCCCCCTTTCGCACCAACTCTCTGAGCAACCATCATCCGTCGACGGCCGCGTGGGGGTTGCTCGCGCCCTCCGCGCGCGGCGACCCGGCGGATTCTGCGCGCGGTTGTACGCCGCTCCCCTCCCTGCGACCCCCCCGGCTACAACCGCATACCGCAGCCTCTCGCCGTGTGCGAGTCCCCCCTCTCGCACCACCCCCCTGAAATCCTCCCCGGAATCAACGATGATGGTCCGCATGGCCGGCGGCTACTACAGCGAGTGGCTCGCGGGAGAGCGCCTCCGCCTCGCCTACGATCTCGCATCACCGAGGGCCCGGCGCTACCTGGCGGCAGAGATCCAGCACGTGGCTGCGCGAGTGCCGGCGGGGGGATCGGTGCTCGAGCTCGGCTGCGGCTACGGCCGGGTCCTCCGGCCGCTCTCCGAGCACGCGCGCGTTGTGGTCGGCATCGACACCTCCCTTCCGAGCCTCGAGCTCGCAAGGCGCTACCTCGCGCCGACCCGCAATGTCGTCGTGGCCGCGATGGACGCGATGCGGCCCGGCTTCCCGCCCCACTCGTTCGACGTCGTATGCTGCGTGCAGAATGGCATCTCGTCCTTCCACGTCGATCAACGGTCTCTGCTCGGTGCGGCGGTCGGCATCACCCGTCTCGGAGGGGTGGTCCTGTTCTCGACCTATGCCGAGTCGTTCTGGCCCCACCGCCTCGAGTGGTTCCGCGCCCAGTCCGCGGCCGGCCTGATCGGGGAGATCGACGAGGACGCCACCGGCGACGGCATCATCATCTGCAAGGACGGCTTCTCGGCCACCACGGTCTCGCCGGAGGAGCTTTCATGCCTCGCAGCCGGCCTCGGTTGGAAGCGCGTGATCCGGACGGTCGACGACTCGAGTGTGTTCTGCGAAATCACGGTGTAGCGAGGAGGCCTCGCCACTGACCCCAGAAGCTCGGTGCCAGGCACCGGTCCGGCTGCGCGCGGCCGCCTGGCGGCGCTGGCGGGCACTGCCTGTTGCGTTCTCGGTAGACACCCGTAAGATTGCATACAGACAAATACAGAGCCGGGATGGTGCCGCCGTGCCGAATGATCACTCTCTCTTGGTCTGGGTCCTCGATCAAACCCTGGGGTTGCTCAAGAGGTCCGCTCGAACGGCCGAGGAGGAGGAGGCAGTCAAGGAGCTACGTACGCAAGCTTTGCTGCCGAAGCCGGACAAGGCGAAGATTGAATCTCTCGTCCATCGACTCGAGACGATGGTTTCGATCACCCCTGAGTTCATGCGAACACACCTCCCCCTGAAACGTGCAGGAGTCATAGAAGCACGCCCTGTTCGCATAACCCTTGACCGTGAATTGAACAGACTAATTGAATCCATCGGGAAGAAGACAGGCGCGAAACGAACCCATGGCAAGAAGGCCGCCGGGAAGAAGCCCGCCGGCAAGATCGCCCCGAAGAAGCCCGCTCGCAAGGTCGCCCCAAAGAAGACCGCTGGCAAGACCGCCCCGAAGAAGCCCGCTCGCAAGGTCGCCGCGAAGAAGCCCAACGGCAAGACCGCCCCGAAGAAGACCGCCGGCAAGGTCGCCGCGAAGAAGCCCGCCGGCAAGAAGACCGCCGCCGTCAAGAATGTCCCCACAAAGAAGACGCGCAAGAAAGCTGTCAGGCACCGATCTCCGTAATTGCGTGCTCGCGCACGACGGGCGCACCGCTATCCCATCTGCTGCATACGTAGTCATCGTCCACGCCTAGCCGCTTTTCGGGACGTCTGGGACATGCCGGAGCAGACCGCACCGGCGAGGCGCCTCGCTGGGGGGAGTTGTCAGCCGTCCAGGTCGAGCTGCACGCGGACGGCGGCGCGCACGGCGGCCCGCAGCTCCTGATCCTCGACCGTGCCGAGACGAGCGCCGAGCCGCCGCCTCGAGATCGCGCGGATCTGGTGCGCCATGACAACCGAGTCGCGGTCGAGGCCCGCGGTCCCTGCCGGCAGGAGGGCCTCGTTGGGATAGACCCGGCGTCCCTTCCGGTGAGAGGTCAATGGCAGCGCCGTCACCACCGGCAGCGCGACGTTGGCGACCTCCCGCGAGACGACCAGCACCGGCCGGCGGCCCGCCTGCTCCGACCCGACTGTCGGATCGAGATCGACCACGAACACCGACCACTGGTATGGAGGCCCGCTCACCGCGAGCCCTCCAGTTCCGCGTCCGCGTCGCGGAAGTCCCGCATTACCGCCTCGACGTCCTCGAGAAAGGCGGGGTCCGAGGCCGCCTCGCGGAATGCCTCGGCCAGATGCTGCTCGCGAGCCCGCCGCACGCCCTCCTCGAGCGCTCGCTCCACGAACGCGCTGTACGACGGCGCCGCTCCCTCGCGCACCACCGCTCGGATCCCCTCCACCAGCTCCTCCGGTAGCGAGTACGTGACCTTCTTGACCGGCCGCGTTGCCATGGCGCCTCCAATCGCACCTTTCTATTCTACGAGGGGATGGCCCTCTTTACCATACTTCTTTGCCATATGGAATTGCCATCAACTCCGCGGGTCGCAAGAACGTGGTCCCTGAACGAAGGGCGAGGAAACCACCTGTATACAGAGAGAAGAGCCTCTCTCAGGCCCGCCGGAGCGAGCCCATCACCGCGGCCGGGACGGAACCGTCCGGATGGCACGACACCTGCTTGACACACATGTCGGCTGGTATGACAATCCTTCATACCGGAGGTCGCACATGGCCAGCGCGAAGATCGCGATCAGCCTGCAGAAGGACACGGTTGAACTCCTCGATCGGCTGGTCGAGGAGGGCGTCTACCCCAGCCGCAGCCGCGCGATTCAAGATGCCGTCGACGAGCGGCTGTCCCGGTTGACCCGCGATCGCCTCGCCCGAGAGTGCTCGAAGCTCGATCCCGAGTACGAGGCGGCGCTGGCCGAGGAAGGCATGGGTTCGGAGGCCGATCAATGGCCCGCGTACTGAGAGGCGAGGTGTACTGGGCGGACCTCGGTCCGGTGACTGGGCGAGAGCAATCCGGTCGCCGCCCGGTCCTCGTCATCAGCCACGACGTCTTCAACGAGCGATCCGGAACGGTCATCGCCATGGCGATCACCAGCCAGGCCCAGCGAGCGGGGTTCCCGCTGACCCTCGAAATCACGGAGCCGGGATTGCCGAAGAGGTCCTGGCTCAAGATCAGCCAGCTCCGCACCCTCTCGGTCTCCCGCCTCGGCGAGCGCATCGCCACCCTCTCCCCCGAGCTGGTCAACCAGGCCATCGACGGACTGAACGAGATCGTGGCTGTCTGACACCCTGGACCCGAAGCGGGTCACGGTGCGTTGTCATCACGCCCCCCAAGGCTCCTTCTCATTGCCGACGGGATGTCCCGAGCCATGCCGAGCCGCGTAGACGACCGGGTGCACATCACCGCCGACGATCGGGAGCGGGAGGGAGGGGTCATCGAGGCGCTGGACGCCATGGAGGACGTCCAGCTTTCGATAGAACGCCTGAGCCTCGGCGACTATGAAGTAGAGAACGGTCTCCTCGTTGAGCGCAAGACCGTGCTCGACCTCGGTCTGTCGATCCTCGACGGCCGGCTGTTCCGGCAAGCCGGTCGTCTAGCGCGAACGGCTGCGACGCGGCCGTGCCTGATCGTCGAGGGCGCTACCGAGGAGTTCGATCGAGCCGCCGTATCTCGCCTCTCGTTGCAGGGCGCACTCATCACGGCCACTCTCCTGTATGGCTTGCCTGTCCTGTACTCGAGCGGTCCGGTCGAGACCGCGCGCCTGCTACGGATCGCCGCCTGCCAGCTTCACCGGCGCGAGGCGAAAGGGCCGCAACGGTTTGGCCCCAAGTCCGGTTCCGACCGCCGCCTCCGGATGCTGATGCTGAAGGCCGTGCCCGACATCGGTCCAGTACGCGCGGAGGCCCTCGTCGATGCCTTCGGGACCATAGAGGCCATCGCCACGGCCAGCGTCCGAGATCTCGCGACGACGGCCGGCATCGGCCCGGTGATCGCTGACCGCCTCAAGCGCATCGTGTCCGGCGGCGAGCCATGACGACGCAGTTGACAGTCTGGTCTGGTCTGGTCAGACTAGGCATTGGAGGAAGCGCACATGCGCATCACCAACATCTCCGAGGCCAAGGCGCAGCTGTCGGCCCTGATCGAGCGAGTGCTGCGCGGCGAGGAGGTCGTCATCGGAAAGGCCGGCAAGCCGGTAGCTCGTCTCGTGAAGTACGAGCGCCAGGAGGTCGCGCGTCGACCCGGCGCGTTGGCGGGCCAGATCACCATCGCACCCGACTTCGACGAGCTCCCCGACGATATCGCAGAGGCGTTCGGGGTCCACGAGCCATGAACCTGTTGCTCGACACTCATGCGCTGCTGTGGTGGCTTGACGACAACCCGACGCTGTCGATCGAGGCTCGAGAGGCCATCGCCGACGGGAGGAACATCGTCTTTGTCAGCGCAGTCGTCATCTGGGAGATCCGGATCAAGCAGGCGCTGGGCAAGCTGCAGCTTCCCGCGAACTTCCGCGAGGTCCTGAACAGCCAGGCATTCGATGAGCTGCCGTTGACCGTGGATCACGCCCATCGCCTCGCCGAGCTGCCACCGCTCCATCGAGACCCGTTTGACCGAATGCTCGTGGCTCAAGCGATGGCCGAGCGGCTCACTGTTGTCACCCGCGATCCCGACATCCCGCGCTACCGGGTCCGCACTCTGAAGGCCTGAAATGACGTCGTCCCGGACCGACTGCCCCCGGGCAGGAGTCGTCGTAATCCAGCTCGGCCTCCGTCGCGAGCCCTCGCACCCCGTCGGAGCAAAGGGGAACCGTGCCTCCTCGACGTCGACGTCCGGCTACGTGGCCCGGCCTCGTCGCTCGATCAGCGCCCGCAGGTTGCGGCCGAGCACGCTCTCCTCACCGGACAAACCGAGGGCGGAGAGCTTCGCGCGAATGCTCGCCTCGATTTGCCCGGCGGCCGACCCCTCCTCCCCCATCAGCACCCGGGTCTCGTCGCTCGTGAACGTGACGCCCGAGTCCGCGATCTCGAGCTTGGGGTTCGCCGGGCAGCAGCGCTGGCAGGCCAGGCAGCCGAGCAGGCAGTGGTGCGCTGTCGCCGCCAGCCAGGGAGGCCACGGAGCGGGTCGCTCGTTGGCAAAAGTGAGGCAGCGCTCGGCGTGCAGGAGCACCCGGTCCGGATCGATGGCGCCGGTCGGGCAGGCGAGACGGCAGGTGTCGCAGCCATCGCACTGATCCAGCAGCATCGGGGGCTGCGCGGGCCGTTCCGCGCCAGGCAGTCCGGCATCGGTGACGTAGCCGCAGAGCTGCAGGTAGCTCCCGATCCCCTCCGCGTAGGTGACGTTGTTGCGCCCGTAGCGCACGAGGCCCAGCCTGGTGGCGACGGCCTTGAGCGGCGCCTGGATCCTCTCGAACCGGGCGCCGGGAAGTGCTTGTGCCTGCAGGTCCTGGCGGACCTCCTCGAAGGTTGCCAGATAGCGACGATAGGTCGGCGGGAGGATCGTCTCCAGCACCCGGCCGCCGAGGTCGAAGCCCACCCGGAACGCCGCCTTCGGCGTGACCACCACGACCACTGACTTGACCCACTCCGGAAGCTGCCAGCTCGACACGGTGGTGAGGACCTCACGGAAGAGATCCTCGTCGAGCTCCCGTGCTTCACGGCGCGCGAGGACGTCGGAGCGCGCCGATCCGACGATCTCTGGCGATCCCCAAGCGACCAGGTAGCCGCGCTCGCCCGCCCACTGCCGCAACTCCTCGTCCACCGCGCCTCCCTCCCCTCAGGTTATCAATCATCTTGCGTACGAGGAACCTTAGAGTCGTACGCGTGAGTCACCGTGGCCCCGATTGAAAACGTCGTTCTCTTGTCATCCGAGCGACCCCACCCTCACCCTGTCATCCCGAGCGAGCGGCGAAGCCGCGAGTCGAGGGATCCCCCGAATCAACGAACACACCCCCTCTCTCGAAAGCCAACCGCCGCTCGAACCCTCCTTGTGGGAGGTGGGCAGGTGAGCGACATGGATCAGTGTGCGGTCTACCTCCTGACCAACCGGCACCAGACCGTGCTCTACGTGGGCGTCACCTCGAACCTCCGCAAGCGCCTTGCCGAGCACACTGCCGGAGTTCATCCAGCGAGCTTCACGCGGAAGTACAACGTGGATCGTCTCGTGTACTTCGAGCTCACCGCAGACATTCGCGCAGCGATCGCGAGGGAGAAGCAGATCAAGAAGTGGTCACGGTGGAAGAAGGTGGCGTTGATCGAAGCAGTCAATCCCGTCTGGAAGGATCTCGGTGAGGATGTGCGGGCCGATCTCTACTCGGGAGATTCCTCGACTCGTCGCCTGCGGAGCTCCTCGCTCGGAATGACAGGTAATGGAGGCGACTCCGGGGCGCCTTCCTCGGCATGACAGAAGGTGTGAGGGTCATCCCGAGCGAGGCCGCCTTCCCCTGTCATCCCGAGCGAGCGGCAACCTGTCACGGCGAAGTCGAAGGCAAAGCCGGAAGCCGGAAGCCGCAGTCGGCCTGTCACGGCGAAGTGCGAAGCACGAAGACGGAAGGGATCCCCTCAGGCCAGGGGCAAATCCCGCAACCCCTCCCGTGCCCGGTCGTATGGACTCGGTGAGACATGACGTCGTCGCCGAATCGTAATCGTTCCTGACACTCGCCGGAGACACCGCGCCGCGCACGCGGGAGGAGAGGCCATGAAGACCAAGCTCGCACTCACCGTCGTTGCATCGCTGCTGCTCGCCGCCTCGTGGGCGGGCGCCGAGGAGATCGCCGGCCTGCCGCTGCATGTGCAGCGCGTGGACCCAGGCACGATCCGGCTCTGGCTCGGCGACTCGATCTCGTCGACCGCGATCGTCGCCGTTCGCGACCGAGCAGGGCATCGTGGTCGTCGACACCTTCGGCATCCCGGAGATCGATGCCCAGCTGCGGCCGATCATTGCCCGCGAGCTCGGCCGCAGCGACTTCCGCGTCCTCATCAACACCCACGAGCACGGCGACCATACGGGCGGCAACTCGACCTACGCCGACTGCGCCATCGTCGGCCACGAGCGCATCGCCGCCGGGCTCGCGGAGATCACCGGCAACCGCGAGCGGATGCTCGAGCTGGCCCCGCGCTGGATCGGCGAGATGGAGACTGGGCTCGCGAAGGCCGAGCCCGGCTCCCCCGAGGCGGCGCGACTCCAGGAGGACCTGACCCTCCGGCGGCTCGACTTCGAGAAGACGAAAGCGAACCGCCCGCCGGTCCCGCCGACCGTGACCTTCTCCGACCGCATGACCCTCGACATGGGCGACACCACCTTCGAGCTGTCCTGGATCGGCGGCATGCACTCGGCGAGCGACACCGCCATCTTCGTCCCGGAGCGGGGCCTGCTGCTCACCGGCGACGTCATGGCCGACACCTGGCTCACCGACACCCCGGGCTGCCTCGCGAGCTTCAGCGCGCGGCCCGGCGTGCCCCACGACTTCCCGCTGCTGCTCGCCAACTGGGACCGGCTGCTCGCCCAGCGCGACCAGATCCGCCTCCTGCTGCCCGGCCACTGGAACGGCGAGCTGTCGATCGCGGGCGCCGAGGCCAGGGTCGAGTACGTCCGCGCCCTGTGGGACGGCGTCACGGCAGCCGTTGCCGAGGGCGAGAGCTTCGAGGCGGTTCAGACGGAGTACCAGCTCGCCACCCGCTTCCCCGACCTGGTGAGCAGCCCCGGCTTCGCCCAGGCCAGGCACTACTCGACGGTCACCGAGATCTGGAGCGAGGTGACCGGCCAGCTGGCTGCCGCCACCGTTCTCTTTGAGCTGATCGACCAGGGCGACGACGAGGCGGCCATCCGCGCGGTGCTCGACGACCGCTCGAGCGCCTCGCCGAAGTACTTCTTCATCGAGAACGACATCAACGGCTACGGCTACTTCTTCCTGCAGCAGGACAAGGTCGAGCAGGCGATCACGATGTTCCGGATCAACGTCGAGCTCTTCCCCGAGTCGTGGAACGTCTACGACAGCCTGGGCGAGGCGCTGCTGCGCGCCGGCTCGACCGACGAGGCAGTGGCGATGTACGAGCGCTCGCTGGTCCTCAACCCGGACAACGCGAACGGCAGGGACGCCCTGGCCAAGATCCGCCCCGCCGCCTGACCGTTGTAGCGCAGGCATCCTGCCTGCTTGTAGCGCGGGCTTCCAGCCTGCCTTGTAGCGCAGGCATCCTGCCTGCTTGTAGCGCAGGCATCCTGCCTGCTTGTAGCGCAGGCATCCTGCCTGCTTGTAGCGCGGGCTTCCAGCCTGCTTGTAGCGCGGGCTTCCAGCCCGCGTCCAGGCATCCTGCCTGGCTCTCTCCCTTGAAACGCATGCGTCTCGCCTGCCAGTCGCGTCGCAAGAGAATGCAGCCGAGACGGCCGCGCCACAACATACGACCTGTCTCGCCTGCAAGGTCTCCTCGCTAGGACCCGCAGCCGCGACGCCTCCCGGTCGAGAAGCACGCGGACCTTGCCCATTCACGACGTGAATGATAATCATTCATGCCATGGATACGACCCTACTCCCACGCCTTGTCGCCCACATTCTCGCCGACCGTCTTCGCGTGATGCCCGCGGTCGTTGTGATCGGGGCACGGCAGACCGGCAAGAGCACCCTCGCACAGCAGCTCGCGCCGGGCCGCAGACGCTTCCTCTCGCTGGACGATCTGGACGTGGTGGATGCCGCACGGCGTGATCCTGACATGCTCGTTGGCGGCGCCCAGCCGATCACCCTGGACGAGGTGCAGCGCGAGCCCGATCTCCTGCGGGCCGTGAAACGCGCCATTGACCGACGCCGCCGCCCGGGTCAGTTCCTCCTTACCGGCTCGGCCAACCTGCTCCTCATGCGCCAGGTATCCGAGTCCCTGGCAGGTCGCGCGAGCTACCTCACCCTGTGGCCCATGACGCGGCGCGAGCAGGTCGGGCTCGGGCGTTGCGGTGTCTGGGAGGAGCTTCTGGAAGCTCCCGACGAGCAGTGGCTCGACCTCCTTGCGGGGCAGCCCCAGGAACCTCAGGACTGGCGGGCGCTGGCTCGTCGGGGCGGCTTCCCGACCCCGGCCATCCAACTGAGCACGCCGCCTGATCGCGCAGTCTGGTTCGACGGATATGTGCGGACGTACCTGGAGCGCGATCTGCAGGAGCTGTCCTCGATTGCCGCGCTGCCCGACTTCCGTCGCCTGATGCGTGCCGCCTGCCTGCGGCTCGGCCAGCTCGTCAACCAGACCGAGCTCGGACGTGACGTCGCGCTGCCGCAACCGACGGTCCACCGCTACCTCAATCTGCTTGTAACCTCTCTCCTTCTGGTGCGGCTGCCAGCCTATGCCGTCAACCGCACCAAGCGGCTCATCAAGTCACCCAAGCTCTACTGGGGGGACACCGGCGTGGCGCTGCATCTTGCTGGGGGAGTCGAGCCTTCCGGACCTCATCTCGAGAACCTCGTGCTCTTGGATCTCCTGGCCTGGCGCGATGCCCGCCTCGATCGCGCCGAGGTGCTCTACTGGCGCACCGCGACCAACGAGGAGGTCGACTTGGTGATCGAGGCTGACGGCCGCCTGCTACCGATCGAGGTCAAGGCGACAGGCCGACCTCGCCTGGCAGACGCGGCACACCTGCGGACCTTCCGCGCGGAGTACGGAACCCAGGCCCGCGCCGGCCTGCTGCTACATACCGGCAGCACACTGGAGTGGATCGCGCCCGACGTCCTCGCCGTGCCGTGGTGGCGGGTCGTGTAGGGCAAGCAGAGCTGCCGATCGGGAACCTGCCCGCCTCCATCGCGATGAGCAATCCGCTAGACTCCAGCCCATGACGGGCAAGGCCGACAGCGGGGGAAAGCGTGCGCCGCGGATGGCGGAGCACGTCCTCAGCGCGCTCAATGGCTGTTTCGGCGACTACCTCGCACAGACCGGCAACGAGCTGCAGCAGCCGATGGCGTTCTATCGGGACGGCCAGCCGGTGGCACCCGAGGACGTCGCGGCGCCACCGACCGGCAAGGTCGTCGTGCTGGTACACGGGCTCTGCTGCAACGAGGCGCTGTGGAGCTTCCCCGCGCCTCACGAGCCCGACGATTACGGACAGCTCTTGGAGCGGCGCTGCGGCTACACGCCGCTGTACCTGCGCTTCAACACCGGCCTGCGCATCTCCGCCAACGGCAAGCAGCTGGCCGCCCTCCTCGAGCGCTTCTGCGCACACCACGGCGCAGCGGTGACGGAGTTGCTGCTCATCGGGCACAGCATGGGCGGCCTCGTCATCCGCAGCGCCTGCCACCTCGGCAGTGAAGCGGGCCATGCCTGGGTGCCGCGGGTGCGTCACGTCGTCTACCTGGGCGCTCCCCACCTGGGGGCTCCCCTGGAGCAGGCCACCAACGTGGCGACCCATGTGCTGGGCCTCTTCGACACCACCGCCACCCGCGTCGTCCGCGACCTGCTCAACACCCGCAGCGCCGGTGTGAAGGACCTCCGCTTCGGCAACCTGGTCGACTCGGACTGGCTCGACTGCGACCCGGACGAGCTGATGAAGAACCGCCGCGTGCCCATCCCGTGGCTTGCCACCGCGCGCCACCATCGCGTAGTGGGTCACGCGCTGGCCAGGGCGGGGACCTTGGGCGACGGCATCGTTCGTCCGGACAGCGCCGCCGGCCGCGCCCGCGGATACCATCCCGGCGCGCCTGGATCCGATGTGCAGGTGATGCCCGGGCTCAACCACTTCAACCTCGCCCGGCACCCCGCCGTCTACGAGCACATCGAACGCTGGGTGACCGCCGATGGATGACCAGGGCTGGCGCCGGCTCAGGGGACTCAAGCGCCTGATCCACGACGGCGTCAGGCAGGGCGCGGACTTCGTGGAGAAGCACCACCGCCATGCGGCCGAGAAGCCGTTCCGGGTGCTCGAGTCGATCCCGCCCATCGCCGCGCCCACCAAGGTCGTGCATGGCGTTCACGACGGGGTGCTCTGGCTCAGCTACGGCGGCATTCGCGCCATCAATCACGCCATCGAGGTGGCGGACGACTGGCTGGTGGACCGGCTCGCCCCGGCGGACGACGACCCCGACAGCGACAACGGCGCTGCAGCAGGCTGACATCAATCGCTTTGGTGGAATGGCGTGTCTGGCACCGTCAGGACTCAACTCGCTCCACCGAGGTCGTGATGGGAACTCGTGACAAGAAGCCTGAGGCCATCCGCCTCGCTCTGATTGCACATATCCGCCACGAGCGCACACGCTATGACGAGCTCCTGATGCTCGGCTGGGATCGGCACGAGGCGCGCGCCGAGGTTGCCTCGGAGCTCGACGCCGTACTCGAGTCGTGGTCCTGATGTAGCTCGCGCAACAAGAGACGGTGTGCACAGTCTATTCACGACGTGAATGACTATCAGTCACGTCGCGCTGTGAACTCCACCTCGGCACCGGCGTTCCCGGCGCCGTCAGGCTGGGCAGGCCGGCATGAAGCGGGCGGATGTGGCTGCCGCGATCAGGGCGGCTCGCGCCGCGCGAAGAAAGTCACCCCCTCGCGACAGCTCGTCGATTCTCTCCTCTGAGAGCGGCCCCCCCTACCTGTCATTCCGAGCGAGCGGCCGGAAGGCCGCGAGTCGAGGAATCCCCCGAATCAACGAGCGCCGCTTCATCACCCACCCGTCATTCTCCGCCCCGCCACTCCTTATGGATGGCATGGGGATCAAGACCATGAAGCAGTGCGCGGTGTACCTCCTGACCAACCGTCACCGGACAGTTCTCTACGTCGGTGTGACCTCAAACCTCCGCCAACGGGTCGCCGAGCACATCGCCGGCGTCCACCCGTTGAGCTTCACCAGAAGGTACAACGTGGACCGCCTCGTGTACTTCGAAACCACCCCCGATATCCGCGCAGCGATTGCGCGTGAGAAGCAGATCAAGGGCTGGTCGCGGTGCAAGAAGGAGGCACTGATCGTTGCATTCAACTCGAATTGGCGCGATCTCGCGGAGGATGTGCGTGCCGAGGTACTCTCGGGAGATTCCTCGACTCGTCGCCCCAGGGGGGCTCCTCGCTCGGAACCTCCCAACTGCGCGGCGACTCGAAACGGCGGCACCTGGCACCGCCAATCACATCAACAAATGTGAACACGCTACCCCGCAGGATGCGCAACACGTGCAACCGGTGCAGCACGCATCAGCTGGAGAGGAATGTCATGCATCTCTCGTACTGAACCGGGTCCATGCGGCCTCGCAGACGGCCGCACCGTTGACGGATCTCGCTCCTGAGCCGGTCGATCACCGCCGCATTGCCGGTGGTCGACGCCCAGCCGACGAGGGCGCCACTGAGCTGTTCCAGATACGATTGATTTCGTCCCGCGAACGCGTCGTTCGTTTCCGCCATTTCAGTGATCACATCACGGGTCGCGCGCTCGATGGCGTCCACATCCTCCGGAGCCAGTTCGATCAGTTTCAGAATGTAGCTCGAACCCCACTTCACCCGTGACGAGCCAGGCGGGGACCCTTGAAAGGCCAAGCGGTACCACTCGAGGGCGATCTCGGGCTTGTCGGCGCTCAGATCGCCGAGGATCGACAGAAAGTAGTACGGCGCCGCCGTCTGGTCCATGTGGCGGTCGAGCAGGGCCGCCGCCTCCTCGTCGAGCCCGGCCATGGTGTGAAGCCAGACCAGCATGTTGAGAGTGGACTGGAACTCCCCCGGATCGGAGGCGCCGGCGACGACCGGAGCGACCCGCGCCCGCACCTTGTTCTGAAGGGCCAGGGGAACGGAATCATCGCCGTCTCCCGATTCGAGCGCGTGGAGCTCGAACTCGGGAACGAACGACATCAGCTGCTCGGTCGCCGAGTACTGTGAGTTGTTCTGGAGTTTCTCCGCCACGGCCAGCCACCGAGCCACCAGCTCGGCCCGACCCGGGGACGGCTCGGGCTCGAGGGTCTCGATCGTCCGGCGTGCCTCCAGGGTCAGGAAGATCTTGTTGTCGGGCCACAGCTCCGGGCTTTCGAGGAGTTCCACGAGACCCGATCTCAGAGAGCTCTTCTGCTGCGCGTCGAGGGTGGGCAGTGCCTCATTGCCGCGGTCCGGCTCCGCCGACCAGACCGGCACCATCGCCTTCTCGAGGGTCAGGACCATGAACCGGGTGCGAAGCCGGAGGGACAGGTCCGGACGCTGGGAGTAGATCCGCCAGAACACGCCGAGAGCCTCACTGTCGGAGAGCTCCACATGCTGATCCTGGTTCCACGAGTGGTACGCCAGCAGCTCGAGATCGGTAAGGCTCGCGTCCCTGGGTTCGCCGGCCGTCACCTCGGAGAGGATCTGTTGAACAGGGCGGAACTCCTTGATGGCAGCCTGCAGGAGCGCGCCGTACCGCTCGGACGTGACATCGCTGGGCATCCGGAAGAGCTCGACCCCCGCGGGGCTGAAGAGGATCACGGTGGGATAGCCGGCGATGCCGTACTTCTCGGCCCACAGCTGGGCGCGATCGGTATCGCCGTCGAGGTAGACCGGCACGAAGTTCGTGATGGCATTCAGGAACTCGGGCCGGGTGAAGACGTTCTTCTTGAGGTTGTGACACGGCGGACACCAGTCGGCCCCCCAGTACAGGAAGACGGGCTTGCCCGCACCTCTGGCGGTCGCGAAGGCCTCCTCCACTTCGCCCTCGAACCATCCGATTCCTGCCGAGGTTGTCTCTCCGGCCTGGTCTGTGGGTGGCGCGTCCGCACAGCCGCCGACAACGAGACCGAGACAGAGGGCGGCCGAGACGATGGTCTTCATACCTCGAGCTCCAGTCGTCGCCACGCGCTTCGCGGGCGGCTGTCGCCGCCGAGGGCGAAGGCCGGCCCGGGAGAGCTCCCGGGGGGCCGGCCTCCGGCGCCTCGAACGGATGGGTCACCTAGAAATCGAACTTGGCTCCGAGCTGGAACGTCCGTGCGACGTCAAACGCCGTGGGCGTGCCGTGCCCGACCTCGCCGGTGGAGACCTCGGTCACGTTCTCGTGGTTGGTGAGGTTGAAGCCCTCTAACACGAGGGTCAGCCTGGTGGAGGCGATCTCGACCCCCCACTGGAACGTCATGTCGAGTGACTGGATGTCCGGCATGCGCTGCGAGTTACGGCCGCCGATGTAGATGGGCTCGTTGTCGACGTTGTTCCCCTCGATGGAGTAGGGGCGACCCGACGCGTACTGGTAGGTTCCCGAGATCAGGAATCCCAGCGGCAGGTTCCATGTCCCGGAGACCTTGAACACGTTCGTCCGATCCGAGTCCTCGAGGGCGCTCGAGGGTGGAATCTGGGTGGGTCCGTAGAACGTGCCCAGGAAGCTCCCCATGCCCTTCGACTCCGACCACGTGTAGCTTGCCAGCGCCTGCCAGTTGTTGGAGAACGACTTCGAAAAGGTCAGGTCCAGTCCCTGGTACGATCCCTCCCCATTCGCTTCAAACTCGTACCAGTCCGCCGTACCCTCGGCGGTGTAGTAAGTCAGGAGCTGGTTCTCGAGCTTCTTGTCGGTGTAGCTGGCGCCGACACGGTAGTCCTGTCCGAGAAGCCGTTCGAACCCGATCGACCAAACGTCGGCATAGGGGGTCGAATTGTCACCGAGGATTCGGTAGCCGAACGTTCCCACCGGAATGCCCTCGCCGTCGGCGAGGGGACCTTCAGGGGCCAAGACGATGCTGTATCTCCCTCCCGGCTGTGATCCCCACTCGAGGTAGCGGTCGTACACCCGCTCCATGAAGCGCCCGGCGTTGGCATAGACCTTGGTCTTGGCGTCACCCGTGACGTCCCATGCGAGACCGAGACGGGGAGAAAAATCGGTGTTCTCGATGATCTCCTGGTACTCGACGCGCACGCCGAAGTCCACAACGACCCGGTCCGACACCCGCCAGTTGTCCTGCGCGTATGCGGCGCCTTCTATACCACTCCCCTCGTACAGCACGTCGTCGAAGAAGTAGTGGAACGCTGCATCCCATCCGGTCTCGCGGAAGTCGAAGCGGGTGGGCCCGATCGTCTGATCGAATCCCGATGAGAGGTGGCCGATGTCGATGCCGAAGCTGGGGTTGTGCTCGCCGACGTACCAGGTCAACGTCTCCTGGAGTCGGAAGCGTTCGACATCACGGAGGGAGTCGCTCGTGTACCGTCCACTGGTGAAGGTGCCGGCCGGCGTGAATCGGTAGAGCGTCACGTGGGCATCGGGATAGGCCCGCACCTGCTCCTGATCAAAGCTGAGGTAGGTGAGCTGCGACTCGAGGAACAGGCTGTCCGAGAACACGTGGCTCTGCTGGGCTGAGAGCATGATCCGATCGTCGGTCCGGTCGGCCTGGAACTCCGGCGCCTCGAACTGGGTCGAAAGAACGACGTTCTTCGTATCGTCCAGGTTGAGCGCCGTGAAGAAGGTCCAGCGATCGCTCTCGCTCGGCAACCAGTTGAGCTTGAAGCTTCCAAGATAGCGTTCCGTGTCGACGGTGGATTCGGAGTAGATTCCACCAACCTCCCACCTGCGGTACTCGACGGTGGCGAAGTAGTGGAGCGTGTCCGGGGTGATCTGCCCACCGATCGCAGCTTCGAAGAAATGACGGGTGTCCGGGGCCTTGTCGTGGATCTGGCCCGGGTACTCGCCGGGCGGTTCGGACACGAAGCTGTCGTCGCGGTAGAAGTAGCCGAGGTGACCCGTGAAGTCGTTGCTTCCGCTTCGGGTCGTGACGTTGACCACGCCGCCCGAGAACTCACCGTACCGTGCCTCGAAACCGTTGGGGACGAGCTCGAAGCGGTCGATGGCGCTCTGGCTGAACGTGATGGCGACCCCAGAGTTGTAGGGGTCGACATTGCTGACGCCGTCGATTCGGAATCCGGTGGAGGTGTTTCTCGAGCCCTGCACCATGCCGTCCGCGACACCGGGCATGAGATTGACGATCTCTTCGAAGTTGCGATCGCGCAGTGGAATCTCCTGGATGAACTCGGCAGACAGCGAGTCCTTGGTGGTCGGTAGGGTGGTGTCGATCTGGGGAAGTGCGGCGGTCACGGTGACCTCGCCCGCGAACTTCTCGTCTCGCAGGACGAGATCGGCCGTGTAGGTCGTGCCGAAGCCGACGTTGATGTTGTCCAGCCCGGTCGGCGCGAACCCCGGAGAGATTGGCGCGGAGCTCATACACGTCCGCGGGCACCAGGGCGAACCGATACCTCCCTGTCCCGTCGGTTGTGCCGTTGAGGGTGATTGCACCGCTGTGCAACGTCAGCGAGACTCCCGGAAGCGGAGCTCCCTGGTCGTCGGTGACGACCACCGCGACCACTCCGGTGATGTCGCCCTGGGCGCGCACGTCACCGGCCGCGGCGAAGAGCAGTAGTCCCATCACCACCGAGAGAATGGCGGCTCGAACGACTCTGGGCGATCTTCTCATGTCGGTCTCCTTCCCCTGTTTCGAGAAGAACCATGGTCCTTCAGTTATGAAGTGTGGGGGGCGTGCGCGCAACCGGCAACTTTTGTGCGCCAAGCCCCGTCCTGGCGCGCCGAAACGGACCCTGAGGCGACGAGCCGCGCATCGGCCTTTCGATCAGCCACGGGTGATAGGCGCGCCGGCAACTCTCGGAGAACCGATGGCCTGGCAAGCCCTCGCTTTCCGACGCGAGGCACCGAGCGCTGAAACGGGCGGGGATGAACCGATTGGGACTGACGGCCGTCAGGGAGCAAACTCGCCGAGAGCCTGACGAAACGCGTCCCGGTAGCTGCGGCTCAGCTTCAGGACCGTTCCATTCTCGAGATGGACCTCGGCGTCGCCGTGGTGAATCGAAACGATCTCGCGCACGCAATCGAAGCGAACGATCGCGCCGCGGTGGATCCGGCCGAAAGCGCCGGGGTCGAGCGCCTCTTCGAGATGGGCCATGCTGACGCGGACAAGGTAGTACCTCGACCCGACGTGCAGCCTGACGTAATCTCCCGCGGCCTCGATCCACTCGACCTCGGAGACGCTCAGAGGCCGCTCACCCACACCGTCCGACACCAGGAAGCGGCAGATGTACTCTCGCCGGGCGGGACTGGCGCTCCCGTCCCCGGCCGCCGGCTCCGAGACCGGGGGCTCGCCGGCCTCGACGAGCCTCCTGATCTGACCGCTGAGCTCGACAGCCCGGACTCGCTCGAGATGCACGCGCGCCCGCTCCAGCGCCGTCCGGAAGCGCCGGGTATCGATGGGCTTGAGAATGTAATCGACGACATTGACCTCGAATGCATCCAGCGCGTGCTCCTCGTACGCCGTCACCAGAATCACGGCGAGGCCTCGATCCGGGCCCAGCTCGCGCAACATCTGGATGCCGGTCATGCCGGTCATCTGCACGTCCAGGAAGAGTAGGTCGGGATCGAGCCTGTCCAGGGCCGCCATCGCCTCGCCGGCGGTGCCGTACTCCCCGACCACCTCGATATCCGGTTCCGACTGCAGTCGAAGCCGGATGCCTTCACGCGCCGGCGGCTCGTCGTCGACGATCATCGCTCGAATCGTCATCCGGCGTCGTCCCCTCTGTAAGCCTCGGTCGACCTCTGCATCTGCTGGTACGGGATCACGAGCTCGACCCGAACCCGCCCCCCCTCCAGCTCGTCGAGCCGCATCTCGTATCGGCCGCCGGCCATGAGCGCAAGACGCCGTCTGGTGTTGGCCAGCCCGACACTCTCCTCGGCACGCTTCTGCCAGCCGGCCGCGAGACCGGTGCCGTCGTTCTCCACCTGGAGCCGGACCGTGGAGTCGATCCGGTCGGATCGAATGACGACCTCGCCGCCGTTTTCGGTGGAGCCGACGCCGTGACGGATCGCGTTCTCCACCAGCGGCTGCAGGAGCAGCGTCGGCACCAGTGCATTCTCCGTGTCGGGGTCGATCTCGGTCCGGACCTCGAGCTTGTCGCCAAGCCGCACCTTCTCGACGCTGAGGTACTTGGAGATCAGGTCGAGCTCATCCCGGAGCGGAACGAGCCGGGACTCACCGACTCTGAGCGACTCCCGGAGAAAGCTCGCCAGGGACTCGAGCATGAGCTGTGCATTGGCGTTGTCGCCGCGGAGAATCAAGGTCGACAGCCCGTTGAGGGCGTTGAACAGGAAATGGGGTTTGAGCTGATTGGCCAGCATCTGGGTGCGGGATTGGGCTGCGAGGGCGTCGATCCGGGCGGTGTTCAGCTGCTGCCGCCGGAGACGCCGCTCGGACTCCACGATGTGCGCGGCGCTGAGGATGAGCCAGTAGCTGAGGATGAACAGGTGGAAGTGGGTGCTGTTGCGGAGCGTCCAGATCCACTCCGCCGTCGTGCGGATGCGATCGTCGAATGGTCCTGTGATTGCGTACCAGTAGGCGACGACCACGAGCAGCAGCATGGCCACCGCGAAGCTCGAGATCACGTGGAAGAGGACCGTCCAGAGGGCAGTTCCCCGCCGGATCGGCAATCGACGCGCCAGCCAGACGACCAGGGGAGTCGCCGGTACCCAGAGCCACCACGTCGGCAGGGCGTGCAGCGCCGCCGCGAGCAACGTGGCCGGGGGGGTCTCCCTGACTCCGATCTCGTAGATCTGCGCTGTGTAGAGGATCCCCGGCAGGGTCCAGAGTGCGAAGAGAAACACCGCCTTCATGAAAGGCGAGGACCAGCGGGTTTGCTGCCACTTCCCCGGCACTCCAGCGACGTCACCGGCGTGCCCGGGAGGTGTCGACCGCCGGTCGCTGTTGATCGCGTCCTCCATCGCTTGTCCTCGGGTGCCGCTCTTCCCCGTCGCCCGCTGGCGTTCCCTTCAGCGTCGGTATTCTAGCTCGCATCATTTCGCGAAGTGTGCCGGGCTCGCATATTCGTCGCCCTGCCCAAAGCGCCCCTCCTCCTGTCCTCCCGAGCACGGCCCGCACTCACCCGGTCATCCCGAGCAAACGGCGCAGCCAACGACAACGCCGGAAACCCAAGCCAGAGCCGGAAAGCCGCAGTCGGCCTGTCACGGCGAAGCCAGAGGCGACCTGTCACGGCGTAGCCAGAGGCGAAGCCGGAAGCCGGAAGACGGAAGGGATCCCATCAGTCAATGACCACTGCCCCGACCACGACGCCCCGCCGGAGACCTGAGGAGATTCCTCGACTCGTCGCCGCCTCGCGGCTCCTCGCTCGGAATGACAGTGTTGTTTGGGTCATCCCGCGCGAGGCCTACCCTCCTCCTGTCATCCCGAGCAAGGGCCCGCAGGGCCCGCGTTCGGCCTGTCACGGCGAAGTGCGAAGCACGAAGCCGGAAGGGATCCCCTGAGGCAGAGCCAGCTGCCATCGCCGGCACAAAGGCGGAATGGCGTGCCAGGCACCGCCGACGCCCCTTCGGCCTGAGCAAGGCGGCGGCACTAGGCTGTATTTATTTGTGACGTAGCTCACACTACTGATCGTTCAATGAGCGATCGGTTTCGTCTGAGGGGAGGTTCCATGCGCCTGCGAATCGCCGTCGCCGCTGTTCTCTCATCAGTAACCGCCGCAGCCGTTCATTTGCCCAGGATCCGGTGCGCTCGTCGATCGTCCGCGTCTACACCACGTCCCAGAGCCCCAACTACTCACGGCCGTGGGAGATGGCCCCCCCTTACGAGGTGACGGGATCCGGTTGCATCATCGATGGCAACAGGATCCTCACCAGCGCCCACGTGGTGGCCGAGCAGACCTCTACATGGTTCCCGCGCCGGTGATCGTCCACTTCTTGACGGACATCGACGACGGGCGGCTCAACGGCTCCCCCATCCTGGCGGTCGACTGGCAGTCGATGGAGAACCCCCAGCTCCGTCAGCACTACGGGATGGCCGAGGGCCAGTCCGGCGTGCTGCTTACCAAGGTGGAGCCCGCATTCGAAGGCGAAACCAAGCTTCGCGCGCGCGACGTCCTGCTCGGCATCGATGAGTTCCACGTCGCCAACGACGGCACGATCGAGCTCCGCCCAGGTGAGCGGATCGACCTGAGCTACGCGGTCGATCGGCGGCAGATCGGCGAATCGGTCGCCCTGCACCTTTTGCGCAACGGCAAGCCCGTCGACGTCGAGCTGGAGCTCGAGCTCGCAAAGCACTCGTACGGCTACCTCGTGCCGAGGATGTTGTACGAGGTGACCCCTTCGTACTTCGTCTACGGCGGCCTGGTCTTTGCGCCGCTCACCGTCAACTACATGGTGCAATGGGGCGAGAACCCGCGCGACATTCCGCCGCCCTTTCGGCGTCGATTCACCGAGACGCGAACGGCAGAGAACGCCGGGCGCGAGCAAATCGTGGTCCTCATCGGCGCCCTCCCCAGCGAGGTGAACGTCGGCTACGTGGAGTTCGAAGACTCGATCCTGGACACGGTCGACGGGCACCCTGTCGCGAGCCTCTCGCACCTGGTCGAGCTGCTCTCAAGCCGCGACGGCGAGTCTCACCGGATCCTGCTCGAGGACACCGAGTGCGAGATCGTCCTCCGGCACGAGGACGTGGACCGCCGCAGCCAGGAGATCCTCGCCCGCTACCGCATCCCGGCCGACCGCTCCCCGGACCTGTTGGCCATGAAGACGTCACCATCCGCCGACGTGGTCGCCTCCGCATCCACCGGACCCAGCTCGAGCGAACCGTCTGCAACATCGACCTCGGCCGCGTCCGAATGACAGGTCTGAGGGAGATGCCGCCAGTCGATGCCCACAACCCCCCGCGCCCTGCCGGCTCCCGCCGGAACGACGGAATGGCGTGCCGGGCACCCACACGATCGAGCCAGGACGACTATGTGGCGTCTTGTCAGTGACTTAGTGTCTGCTGCAATGTTCACAAGCGAGATCTGTTCACGAATAGCGAACACTGTGCGATAATGAACAGCGAGGAGAAGGAATGCTGGAGAAACAGGCCATCATCCTCCGCCGAGCTGGTGAGGCCATCGAGCGTCTCGGACTACGGTGGGAGATTCTGCGCAGCGAACCCCGCTTCGGCGCCAAGGATGCTGACTACGTCCTGAAGCTCCATTACCCAGGAGGCGAGGTGGAGTTCGCAGCGGATGTGAAGGCCCATCCAACGCTGCTGGCGATCAACCTCCGTCGCCAGCCAATGCACGCTGAAATGCCTCACCTACTCGTCGCGGACTACGTGAACCCCAAGCTCGCGGAGCGACTGCGCGAGCAAGACGTGAACTTCGTAGACGCAGCCGGCAATGCATACCTCCGCCGCGGCGGACTCTATGTTTGGGCCAAGGGAGAAAAGGACATCCTCCGACTCGAGACGGAGCGTGAGCGGCGGCGAGCCTTTCAGCCAACTGGGTTGAAGGTGATCTTCGCGGTCCTCTGCCAGCCAGAGCTGGCCGAGACCGACTATCGGCGCCTGGCGAAAACGGCTGGGGTTGCCTTGGGCACCGTCCAATGGGTCATGCGGGATCTGATGAACGACGGCTATGTGATGAGGCTAGGGAGGTTCGATCGCCGGTTGGTTGAGCCAAAGGGACTTTTCGATGCGTGGGTTCCCGCCTACGGACGCGACCTCCGGCCGCGCCTGCTGCTGGGGCGATTCGACGCCAATGACATCAACTGGTGGAGGAACACGGATCTGCGGCGGTACGGTGCAATGTGGGGCGGGGAACCTGCGGCCGCGCGACTCACCGGATACGTCAAGCCCGGTGAGCTCACAATCTATGCTGACGAGATCCCGGCCCGGCTCGTGGCAGAGAGGCACCTCAAGAAGCAGGAAGCGGGCCGGATCGAGTTTCGGAAGAAGTTCTGGCGCTTCGAGGAAGACGAGAGAATGACCACTGTGCCGCCCGTGCTTGTCTACGCGGATCTGCTGGCACTCGCGGAACCACGAGCGCGTGAGGTGGCCGAGCGCCTCTATGACGAGGAGATTGATGGACCTTTCCGCAAACACCTCGCTCGCTGGAATCGCTGAAGCTGTCGCTTCTGTCCTGGCTGCGGCCTCGCGAGCAGGCTGCCAGGTGTACGTCGCGGGCGCATTGGCACGGGATCTTTGGCTGGAGTTCGGACATGGAATCGCGACTGGGAGGAGGACCGCAGACATCGACTTCGCGGTCCAGTGCGCTGACTGGGCCACGTTCGATAGGCTGGCCCAAGAACTGGTGGGGATGGCTCTTAGGCGGAACGATCGAGTTCAGCATCGCTTCCGGCATTCGAACGGGACTGAAATCGACCTGATCCCGTATGGCGGGATTGAGGGGACCAACCGGGAGCTGGCCTGGCCTCCAGATGGCAACCCGGTGTTGAGCGTGCTGGGGTTTTCGGAGGTAGCGCAGCACACCGTCGACTTTGTGCTCCCTGGCGGCGTCACGGTCCCTGTTGTCTCGCTTCAGGCACTCGCTGTCTTGAAGCTGCTGGCCTTCGGGAGCCGGCCGGCACCGGACAGGAGGAAGGACGCGGACGACCTGATCCTCATCAGTGAGCATTACCTCGATGTGCGAGAGCCTCGGCTTCCCATAGAGGATGAAGAGGTGATCCTTCTGAGGAACGAGTTCGTGACCGGTAACGCCAGCGCGGAGCTGCTCGGCCGCGACATGGCGGCGTTCGCATCAGAGGATGTGAGAGCGTTCATCAGCCCGATTCTCGATCGTGAATGCGATCCCGAGGGCCCTCTCAATCTGGCGCAGTCGAGATCCGGGACTGACCCGCTCGCCCATCTCGGCTTGGTGTCGGCTCTTCGCTCCGGTTTTCTTCTGGCGAGGTGAACTCCCACCCCGCCGCCGACAGCTCTGATGTCTTGGCCGCCATCCATCCGCCTCGAAGAAGTAATTCAGGGGCGTCAGACACTCACATTCGACATGAGCTGCAATGGCGAGAGCCACCGGATCCTGCTCGAGGACAGCGAGTGCGAGATCGTCCTCCGGCACGAGGACGTGGACCGCCCACCAGGAGATCCTCGACCGCTACCGCGTCCCGGCCGACCGCTCCCCGGATCTGATGGCGATGAAGTCCTCGGCCCCGGTCGACTCGCCAGCCGACGTGGCCGCCGATGTCACCACGGACGAGCCTCCCGCAACCCCGACGTCGGCTCGTCTCAATGACGGCTCTGCGGGCGATGCTGCCAGGTCGGCACCGACAGGTTGCCGCGCTCTGGGGGACTCATCCGCAATAGCGGAATGACGTGTCCGGCACCGTTACGGCGCCGTTACGAGTGCCTCAGCTTGCACTCGACGCGGTAATCTCCTATGATCTTACTGGTAAGAATGGAGACCCTTACATGAAGAGAATCGCCACAACAAAGATGTCGTCAAGAGGGCAGGTCGTCATCCCTGAGGAGGTGCGCAACGCACTCGGCCTCGAGGCAGGATCGCAGTTCGTGGTCGTTGGGCAGGGTGACGTTGTGGTGCTCAAAAAGGTCACTCCCCCATCGATGTCTGACTTCAACGAGATCCTCCGGGAGGCGCGCCGACAGGCTCGACAGGCCGGAATGAAGCGGACGGATGTGGCTGCTGCGATCAGGGCGGCGCGGCTGGCCCGATGAGGGTCGTCCTCGACACCAACGTCCTCGTCTCGGGCGTCTTCTTCGGTGGCCTCCCAGCGAGGGTGCTCGACGCCTGGCGGGACGGACGTTTCGACCTGATCATTTCTCCCGAGATTCTCGACGAGTACCAGGGAGTCGGCGAGGAGCTCGCGCATCGTTTCCCCTCCGTGTCATTCAGCCCCTTCCTCAGCCTGGTCGTCTCATACGCGGAGATCGTCGACGCACCAGATCTCGCCGAGTCGGTCTGTTCCGATCCAGATGACGACAAGTTCTTCGCGTGCGCGGTGGCGGGTCGCTGCGGCCTGATCATCAGCGGCGACCGCCATCTCTTGGCTGCCTCCGGCTGGCATGGCGTGGAGGTCGTCACCCCCCGACAGTACGTCGACACCCTCCTCTGAGAGCGGCCCCCACTACCTGTCAACCCGAGCGATTGTGGCGCCGGCATCCTGCCTGCCTTGTAGCGCGGGCTTCCAGCCTGCCTTTTACCGCCGGCTTCCAGCCTGCCTTGTCTCGGTGCCTGGCACCCGGAGGTAGGGGCAATGGGGGCACCTGGCACCCGTGCGCGAACGCCGGAAGCAGCCCCGACCAACCCTCCGAAGCCCCGGCCTCGGCTGCGTCCCAATGACGGATCTGGGGGCAATGTTACCCAGTCGGTACCCACGAGTAGCTGCGATTGACTGCACCGTCCCGCTATCGCCGCACGGTGTTCCGGGAACGTATATGGTGGACAACGGGATGAGGGAGGACTCTCCCCCCGGAGATTCTGATCATGACCACGACGCTCCTGTGGATTCTGGTAGTCCTGGCTGGCGCCAACTTGGTGATGATCTTCGTGCTTCTTGTGCGAGGGCGACCTTCCGCCCAAGGGGACCTCGAACGGGTGCTTCAAGCCGAGCTGAGGATTGCTCGAGAGGAGTCGTCGAGCCACGCCAGGGGCCTGCGCGAGGAAGTCTCGAGCTCACAGACCAAGGCCAACGAGCTCCTGGTGAAGCACCGGAGAGGCTCTCGCGTGAATCGGCAGAGTCCACCCGCAGCGACATGACCGCCCAGCGCGAGAAGATCTACGCGCAGCTTCAGGAGATCCAGGCCGCGAACGAGCAGCGATTCGACAAGGTCCAGAACGCCGTCAACGAGCAGCTCAGGACGGCGCTGGAGCAGCAGCAGACGAAGATGAACGAGGTTGTTGCCGCTCTGAAGAAGCTCGAGGAAGCCAACCGCCAGGATCAGGAGAAGGCGCGCGCAACGCTCGAGCAGAAGTTCCTCCAGATCCAGGAGAGCAACGAGAAGAAGCTGGACGAGATGCGACAGACGGTCGACGAGAAGCTCCACAGCACGCTCGAGAAGCGGCTGGGCGAGTCGTTCAAGCTGGTCAGCGACCGGCTCGAGGCCGTCCAGCGCGGCCTGGGCGAGATGAAGAGCCTCGCCGACGGGGTCGGCGATCTCAAGAGGGTCCTGACCAACGTCAAGGACCGGGGCACGTGGGGCGAGTACCAGCTCGGAGCAATCCTCGAGCAGACCCTGACACCGGAGCAGTACGCCCGAAACGTGAGGCCCAAGGAGGGGGGAGAGACGGTCGAGTTCGCGATCAAGCTGCCGGGCAGGGGCCTCGAGGACACCCGACCCGTCTGGCTCCCGGTGGATGCGAAGTTCCCCAGGGAGGACTACGAGCGGCTGCTCGACGGGGTCGAGCGAGCCGACACCGAGGCAGTCAAGGCGGCCACCACAGCATTGGCCAATGCCGTGCGGAAATCAGCCAAGGACATTCACGACAAGTACGTCGCCCCACCGGACACGACGGACTTCGCGATCATGTTCCTTCCGACGGAGGGGCTCTACGCCGAGATTCTGCGCCAGCCCGGCCTGCACGACGAGCTGCAGACCAAGTACCGGGTGCTGGCCACGGGACCGACCACTCTCTCGGCGATGCTGACAAGCCTCCGGGTAGGATTCCAGACGCTCGCGATCGAGAAGCGCTCGGCCGAGGTCTGGACCGTGCTGGCCGCCGTCAAGACAGAGTTCGGGAAGTTCGGAGAGGTGCTCGACAAGGTGAAACGCCAACTGTCCACGGCGTCCGACACGATCGACAAGACCCAAACCCGCACCCGAGCGATGGAGCGAAAGCTGCGAAGCGTCGAACAGCTCCCATCGCCAGAAGCGGGAGAGATCCTCAACCTTGCCAGCGGCAACGCCTCCAACGACGACGAGGGAGCTGACGAACACACCGAACCGAGCCTCGACTGACCCCGGCATGGCAGACCGACGACACACCGCCAGCGTCGCCTCGATCGCATCCGAACTCGGCGACGCACGGTGGCTGAACCGGAACGTGGCGACTGTACGGCTGCTGATGTGGGACATCCGGCATGGGGGTGGGGATAGAATGCCGTGCCGTGCATCGGCGGCGCTGAGGGCTGTGCTCCTGCGGGGGGCTCGGCTACTCTTCTGAGCATGGGATGCCCGTTCTGTGAGCTCCCCGACGCCGAGCGCGTGATCGAGACCGACGACGTGATCGGCTTCCTCGATCACTACCCGGCAAGCCCGGGGCACCTTCTGCTGGCGCCGCGCCGCCACGTTGCGACCTGGTTCGACGCCGACGAGCGTGAGAAGGTCGCGCTCCTCCGCGCCATCGACGCCGCAGTCGAGTTCATCGAAGCGAAGCTCGGGCACCGGCCGGATGGATACAACGTCGGCTTCAACGCCGGCGAGGCGGCCGGCCAGACCGTGATGCACCTCCACATCCATGTGATCCCGCGATACCGCGGCGACGTCGACGACCCGCGCGGCGGCATCCGAGGCGCGATCCCGATCTGCCGGATCTACACCCCAAGGGGCGGGTCGTGACGACCGAGACCGACGCGATCCGCTTTGCCGAGCGCCTGCTCGCCCTCCTCGAGGAGGGGTCGTTCACCGCCACCTACAAGTTCGCGGTCTTGCTCGGCCTCATGAACCTCTGCCTGGAGTACAGCGACCGCTTCGGGGAGCCACCCCCGATGGTCACGACCACGCAGCTCGCCGAGAAAGTCGTCGAGCTGTACTGGCCCCACACCACCCCGTTCGAGGGCGCAGCCGGAGATGTCTTGCGCCAGAACACCGGGCGCGAGGCGGTCATCCTGCGGCGAATCCGGTCGTTCAGGAATGACGTCGCAGCGGATCCGGGCTGGAGCCTGCACCGGGTCAGGCTTCGAAGCGCCCGGCGGTTCTCGAGCCTCATCGAGGACATCGAGTGGACGCTCGTCCTGATGCCGCTGCCCAAGCTCCAGCGCTTCGGCGGCGCCGAGAGCCGCTTCATCTATGAGATCTCGTGGAACGACTTCATCACGAAGTCGCAGTGGCGATCGGCCGACTTCGACAACCGGATCTCGTTCGCAGGGGATGCCGCACACCACCTGGTGCGCCTCTCTCCCTGCTCCGCCCCCTGATCCAGCAGAAGTGGACCGAGATGGTCGGCCGGCTCAACGACCTCGAGGTCGCCCGGCTCGAGAGCTTCCTGTTCGGGGCCGACCGGGTCTCGCTGCAGCCGGTCCGCGGGCCCCTGCTCGACCTGCAAAGCGGCGACTGCTTCTACTGCGGCCGCGCCCTCAGATCCGCCGGAGACGTCGACCACTTCCTGCCGTGGTCGCGCTACCCGGACGATCGCCTCGACAACCTGGTCGTCGCGCACCCGGCCTGCAACCGGCACAAGCGCGACTTCCTCGCCTGTGCGCCCCACGTCGCCCGCTGGACGAAACGGCTGTCCGACCACGACCACACGCTTTCCCAGATTGCGGATGCGGTCGCCTGGCCGCGCAACCCTGGCCGCACCCTGAGCGTCATCCGCGGGACCTACTTCAAGCTCCCTGACGGCGTCGCGCTCTGGTGCGAGGACAACCGCTTCGTGCCGTCGAACCACCAGGAGCTGCTCGAGGCGTTCCTGGCTGTGAGCTGACGCCCCTCCCGACTGCTCCCCGTTCCGGTCTAGGCTCCAGGCGCGACGCCGAAGCAACCGGCTCCGCAATTATCGGATCCAGCTCGAGCGAACCGCCTCAAACCTCGACGGCTCCCGAATGACAGGATCAAGGGAATTGCAGCCAGCCGGCGCCCACAACCCCCGCGCCTTGACGGGTCCCGCTGGAACGGCGGAATGCCGTGCCAGCCGGCGCTACATTACCTTTGCTGATCTGCCTCGACTCAGCTTCCGAGCACTCCAATCCGTGCCTGGCGTCAAGACGGACCACGGCGAGCACGTACCGTCAATCTACATTGTGAGGTTGTGATACCTGACACCATTCAGAATGGAGACCCTTACATGAAGAGAATCGCCACAACAAAGATGTCGTCAAGAGGGCAGGTCGTCATCCCTGAGGAGGTGCGCAACGCACTCGGCCTCGAGGCAGGATCGCAGTTCGTGGTCGTTGGGCAGGGTGACGTTGTGGTGCTCAAAAAGGTCACTCCCCCATCGATGTCTGACTTCAACGAGATCCTCCGGGAGGCGCGCCGACAGGCTCGACAGGCCGGAATGAAGCGGACGGATGTGGCTGCTGCGATCAGGGCGGCGCGGCTGGCCCGATGAGGGTCGTCCTCGACACCAACGTCCTCGTCTCGGGCGTCTTCTTCGGTGGCCTCCCAGCGAGGGTGCTTGACGCCTGGCGGGACGGACGTTTCGACCTGATCGTTTCTCCCGAGATTCTCGACGAGTACCAGGGAGTCGGCGAGGAGTTCGCGCATCGTTTCCCCTCCGTGTCATTCAGCCCCTTCCTCAGCCTGGTCGTCTCATACGCGGAGATCGTCGACGCACCAGATCTCGCCGAGTCGGTCTGTTCCGATCCAGATGACGACAAGTTCTTCGCGTGCGCGGTGGCGGGTCGCTGCGGCCTGATCATCAGCGGGGACCGCCATCTCTTGGCTGCCTCCGGCTGGCATGGCGTGGAGGTCGTCACCCCGCGACAATTCCTTGACTCCGTCCTCTAGCGGAGCGACATCGAAACACCCGTCCGTTGCCATCCATCCCCACGAGGCCGCGCCTCCATCCTCCTGTCATCCCGAGCGAGGGCCGCAGGCCCACAGTCAGCCTGTCACGGCGACTTGTGACGGCGAAGCCCATCGGGCGAAGCCGCAAGCCAGAGGCGACTTGTCACGGCGTAGTCCGCAGGACGAAGCCGGAAGCCGGAAGGGATCCCCTCCAACCGCGATGGCGAGTCCCATCGCATCCTGCTCGAGGACACCGAGTGCGAGATCGTCCTGCCGCACGAGGCCGTGGACCGCCGCAGCCAGGAGATCCTCGACCGCTACCGCATCCCGGCCGACCGCTCCCCGGACCTGATGGTAATGAAGTCGTCACCCACGGTCAGCCCGCCCGCCGAGGTCACCACCGACGAGCCTCCCGCAACCCCAACCTCGGCTGCGTCCCAATGACGGCTCTGGGGGTGATGCTGTCAACCAGTGCCCCCAAACGACCGCGCTCTGCGGGGCTCACCGCAATGGCGGAATGGCGTGCCCGGCACCCTTACGGCGGCCGGCCAAGCCGCCACCACGAAACGCGACCCGGTGTCTCCCCTCCCCGATCTACTCCGCTTCCATTGCCCCTGGGACTTCTGGGGGAGTTACTCGATGTCGAAGCTCTGCAGTTCGACCGGCATGGGGATTCCGTTGAGGGTGATCGCCATGTCCACTGTGGGTTCGTAGGTCCACTCCGAGCCGGGGGCTGAGAACGCATACGCCAGACCAGGGATGCCGTTGGTGGGGTCGACGTTGCCGGTCTCCCAGCCCCAGTCATCCGTGCCGAATCCGGTGTCGGTGTAGATCTCGATCCAGTAGGTGCCGTCGACAAGAAAGTCGCAGTATTGGAAGTCGAGGGTGATCTGGTGCTCGTTGACCCCGCCGGACAGGACGACACCGGTCAGGACGTCGGAGGTTGGGGTGACTGAGTACTGACAGATCGTGGCTCCCGGCAGACCGCCCGCGTCGCTGTGGATGATGATCTCGAAGGTGGCGGCGACGGGAATGTTGTACGGGAAGTAGCCGCCCCAGATGATGGCCTGGGTCACGTAGGAGAGGACGCCGCCAGTGATGATCACGACGTTGTCCGCCAGCACCTGCGGCCCGCTGCAGAGGTCGCAGCTGGCGTCGGAGAAGTAAGCGTTCGACTGGTTCGGCGGCTGGGTCAGCCAGGTCGCGATATCGACCTTCCGCACGACCGGCGGCTGATTCTGCTCGAGAACCTTGTGCACATCCGCGGCACCGGCCACGGCGGCGCCGAGCAGCAGGACGAAACCGAGAATCGCCATCTTTCTCACGTCTTCCTCCTCTTGTCACTCGATGTCGTACTCTGGAGCTCGACCAGCACCAGGTCGCCGTTGAGGGTGATCGCCATGTCCTGCCCGGAGTCGTCGCTCCACCCCAAGCCGGGGGCTGAGAACGCATACGCCAGACCAGCGATGCCGTTGGTGGGGCCGACGTTGCCGGTCTCCCAGAACCAGTCGTCGGTGCCGAATCCGGTGTCGGTGTAGATCTGGCACGTGAGTTGGCAAGTCGCCGTCGGTGATGCCCACGAACATCCGCATGACGTCCCCTACCCTGCCTTGAGGAAGCGCTCGTAGCGGCGCTCGAGGAGGTCGCGGTCGGGCTTCAGTTCGGCCGAGCGGGGCGTCCAGATGCCCTGCTGGCTGACCAGCGGCACCCGATCGCCGTCGATGTACAAGCCGTTCGCAAGGAGGCTCCACGGCAGCACGTCACCGTGGATTTGGGTCTGCTCCTCGAGCCAAGCAAAGACCGTCAGACGGATCCGTGTGTCGCGCTGGCGCTCGCTCTCGGTGGGCATGTCGCTCTCTGACTGATTCTAATCCCACCCGTTGGCTCCGACGAAGGTGTTGGGAGATGAGAATGTGACGGTCGTTGTCGAGGCTGGCGCCGCAGTCGAGAGCCTCGTGTTGAAGAGTGCTATGCGAATCGCCAGGTCGAGCACCATCAGAGCAGCTCGGGGCGACACACTCAGATGGCGGCCCGTCGCTCTCTCTGCGCGCCCTAGAGCGGCAGGAAGAGGACCCGGCCTTCCCACTCGCCGGCACGGCCGGCAGTGACAACGAGGACGATGTCGGCGATGGCCACCCCGAGAGCAAGGTCGACCGGCACCTCCACAAGTCCCGGCATCGACTCTCCTCGTTGTACTCGTTCGAAGGCGAATCCGGCCATCGTCGAAACGTCGTGAGTCAGGAGAATACGGCGCTCCTCAGCTGCCCAGGACAGCACCTCGGCGTCCTCGGCCCCAGCGAGCTGGGTGTCCTGAACCCGCACGACGTCGATGTCAGGCAGGGCCCGCCGGAGCCCTCGAAGAATGCGGCCGTTGAAATTCTCGTCGACGGCCAGCTTCAGCATGACCGCTCAACCGGTCGGCTTTGCGAGTCGGGACAGCAGCTGCTGTCTCAGGCCGCTCTGATCGTAGCGTCGAGAAGCCTCGCGGCGGGCCGCACTGGCCTGCTGCTTGCGGTTGGAGAGGTACTTCCTCACGTCGTCGGCGTGGCGAAGGTAGTGTGTGATCACTGCGTAGATGTCATCGAGCCGCAGAGGGTAGTCCTGGGCAATCTGCTCTGGTGTCGCCCCAGCGTCGAATGCGGCGACAACCGTGTCGAGAGTGACTCGGGTACCGGCCACACGCACGACACCGCTGGCATCGGCCAAAAGCGGAACAGGCTCGGCGGCTGCAGGGTCCTGCATTCAATCCCCCGGTGGCGTCGCGCGCTTTATCGACCCACTCCCGCCGAAGATCTCGGGATTGAAGGTGACTCTCTCGAGCAACTCCTCGTTCTTCACGTGTGACTCCTGACGCCCTTCAAACGTCCGACTTCATTGTACCTCCGGTGAGGGGTCGAAATCAGATCCCAACCCGGCCGCACCGGGGAAGGGATCGAACTCGACGCCAAGCAACGGTGCCGGGCACCGATCTCCGCATTTGCGTCACAGCGGCTCGGTCCCTTCGGCAAGCACGGCGAGGTAGCGGGCGTAGCCGAAGAGGCGATCCCGCTTCCTCCCGGTCAGCTCCCGCACGATGCCTGCCCGCTCGAGGAGCCCGATGACCCTTGCGGCCGCCGGGAACGACAGCCCGGATCGCTCGGCAGCGACGCCGATGGAGAGAATGCCCCGTTCGCTCAGCCCCTGGTGGACTCGCACCGCAGAGGCCGCGGAGCGTCCGAAGGTCTTCATCCGGGCCCGGTCTTCGTCAAGGAGCGCGACGATTCGACGCGCGGTATCCACGGCCTGCTGCGCCGTCTGGATGACGCCATCGAGAAAGAACTCGAGCCACTCCTCCCACCTCCCGTCGCGACGGACTCCGTCGAGGCGCTCGTAGTACTCGGCCCGGTTCTGCTTGAGGTAGAGGCTCAAGTAGAGCATCGGCTGGCCGAGGATGCCGGCATCGCAGAGCAGGAGCGTGATGAGCAGCCGACCGATTCGGCCGTTTCCGTCGAGGAACGGGTGGATCGTCTCGAACTGCGTATGGGCCAAGCCGGCGACCAACAGCGCCGGGAGATCCTCCCGGCCTGAGTGTAGGTAGCGCTCGAGGTCGGACATGCATCCCGCCACCTGGTTGGGAGGCGGGGGTACGAACTGGGCACGGCCGGGCCGGGAGCCTCCGACCCAGTTCTGGGTGCGCCGGAACTCACCCGGGTCTTTGTCGCTTCCTCGGCCACGAGAGAGCAGAAGCGCGTGGACCTCTCGAATCAGCCGATTCGAGAGCGGGAAGCCTCCGCGAAGCCGTTCGAGACCATGCTCGAGGGCCGCGACGTAGTTCGAGGCCTCGACAACATCGTCGAGGGGAACGCCGGGAACCTCATCGAGCTCGAAGAGCAGCAGGTCCGAAAGGGACGACTGGGTGCCCTCAATCTGCGACGAGAGCACCGCCTCCTTGCGCACGTACATGTAGAGCAAGAGCTTGGTGTCAGGAAGGAGAGCCGACACGCTGTCCAAGCGACCCAGTGCAAGGTGTGCTCGTTCGAGGAGGACATGGAGGTGACCGCCGAGATCCAGGGGCGGGTTGGGCGGCAGCGGAGCAGGCACGAACGCGTCGACGCGCTCGCCGGCAACTGCCGTGCTCTCGTATCTCCCCTGAGGCCTTCGCTTCATCGTCGCATCCGTCGCTTGCCCGCGTTGAATAGCGACGATCACTATTCAACGTTTCTGCCACAATGTTAAATAGTTACCACCGATGCGTCAAGTGCCGCTCAACTCCGGCAGTCGGATGACGCCGAGAATCAACCACGTGGTGGCTGAAAATCAACCACCGTCGAGGATCTCCTGTTCGTTGAGCTCAGCCGTCATGCGTTGCCCTCACTCCCCTTCCCTCGCAGCCGCGCCTCCACGCGCGCGAGCATGGCGTCGGGGTCCTTGCCGGAGATGGTGATCTCCTGGTTCTTCGCCTCCTCGATGGTGGGGTCGATCTCGATGAGGGTGTCGCCGGCGGGAAAGACGACGTCGAGCCGAGCTCTTCGTGCCGGCGGTGTGCGCGATGAGCTTCCCCGAGCGGGAGAGAGTCCAGGTGCCGTCCTCGGCGAGGTGGATGTCGAGGCCGTTGGCCTCGGCGAGCTCATGGAGCCGACGGAAGGCCGGGGCGCGCTTGTCCTTGGCCTTGCCGAGGCGGTCGAGCTCGGCGAGGACGGCGTCGGGTGGCGTCGGAGCGGGCAAGGCCGGAGGCTGGTCGTCGGATGGGAGGGCGTCGAGCTCGTCGCGGAGGCGGCCGCTGAGGCGCTGGACGGCGAGGCGGAGCCGGATGTCGGCGTCCGAGGCGCGGTCGGCGAGCTCGTTCAGGCCTCTTGCCACGTCGGCCGCGACCGTGCGGACCGTGTCGCGAAACTCGGCCACCCGTCGGGCGATGTCCTGGAGCTCCTCGATCTCAGGGCTCAGGCGGGACCAGGCCTGGCGGATGGCGGTCGCGGTCAGGCGGTGGGCGGCGCCGGCGCGGGCGTGGTAGAGGATGATCGCCTTGAGCATTGCCGCCGCGGCGATCAGGCGGACGCCGTCGAGGCCGGCGCGCGACACGAAGACGGCGAGCGCGCCCTCCACCTCCTCGATCTTGAGTGGCGTCTGCATGCCGGTCAGCCGGCTCGCCATCGACACCATGAGACCGAAGCGGACGCCGGTCTTCTTGAGGTCGCGCCGGAACTTGTCGAGCTGTGCGGTAGGGACGTCGTCGGAGTAGAACTTGACCTCGATGCGGGCCTCCACCGGCTGCTCGTCGCCGACGTCGAAGTAGGCCCGGATGTCGGCCTCCTGCGCCCTGCCCGAGACGTCCTCGAAGCGGTCGCCCGGGAACGCCTCGGTGAGCTGGTTGACCGCGAACTGCTCGCCGAGCTTGCCAATCTGCTGGGACACGCGGGCGCGGCCCATGATGTCCTCGAGGGTGCCCTCGAGCCGCTCCATTTGGTCGGTCACCGGCCGGAAGTAGCGCGACATCTGCTCCTCGCCGGCGGCGGCCTGGACCAGGTTGAGCACGAAGTGGCCGGCGCGCAGGGTGTCCTGGACGCGAGCGTCGAGGTGCTCCTCCGGGATCTCCTCGAGCCACGCGACGAGGTTGGGGTCGGTGATCTCGACTTTCAGCTTGAACGAGGGGACGTCGGTGTCGGGCATGGCGACCTCCGGGGGTGGGCGGATTGTAGCGCGAGGTGGTGATGCAGGCAGGATGCCTGCGCTACAACGGGCAGGCAGGAGAGCCGTTTGCAGGCAGGATGTCTGCGCTACAAGGTGGCAGGGTTGAGGCCGGGTGATGCTATAAATCCTCGCGCCGGACGCCCGGCGGATTCGACCGATGCCTGAACCAGACCACCCACCGCGCGCCACGACGCTTCGCGCCCTCGGACGGGCGCTCCGACACCGCAACTACCGGCTGTTCTTCGCCGGGCAGAGCATTTCCCTGATCGGCTCGTGGATGACCAGGGTCGCCACGAGCTGGCTGATCTACCGGCTGACCGGGTCCGCGTGGTTGCTCGGAGTGCTCAGCTTTGCCGGACAGATGCCGACGTTCCTGCTGGCGCCGTTCGCAGGGGTCCTCGTGGATCGCTGGGACCGGCACCGCGTCCTGATCGTCACCCAGGTGCTGGCGATGACCCAGTCCGCGCTGCTGGCGGTGCTGGCGCTGACCGGCGTGATCACCGTGACTCAGGTCGTGATCCTGAGCGTGTTCCAGGGCCTCATCAACGCGTTCGACATGCCGACGCGTCAGGCCCTCGTGGTGCACATGGTGGATGATCGCGCGGACCTGGCCAACGCGATCGCGCTGAACTCCTCGATGGTCAACGCTGCCCGGTTGATCGGGCCGTCGATCGCCGGAATCCTGATCGCCTGGGCGGGTGAAGGCGTGTGCTTCCTCGTCGATGCGATCAGCTACATCGCTGTGATCGCCTCGCTGGTGGCGATGCGGCTGGCCCTCCCGCAGCCGCCGGCCCAGCGCACACACGTGCTCGGCGAGCTTGTCGAGGGGGTCCGTTACGCGATGGGCTTCATGCCCATCCGCGCGCTGCTCGTGATGCTGGCACTGGTGAGCCTGGTGGCCATGCCCCACACGGTTCTGATGCCGATCGTGGCCAGCCAGGTGCTCCACGGAGGCGCTCACACTCTCGGGTTTCTGATGGCGGCGACGGGGCTCGGCGCGCTGGCCGGGGCGTTGTACCTGGCGTCGCGGCGCACCGTGATCGGCCTCGGCCGATTGATCCCGATGGCGGTGATCGCGCTCGGCCTCGGGCTGGTCGGTCTGTCGCAGTCGCGCCTGCTGTGGTTGTCGCTGGCGATGATGCCGGTGATCGGCGCCGGGATGATCGTGCAGATGGCGGCCAGCAACACCGTGCTGCAGACCATCGTCGACGAAGAGAAGCGAGGCCGGGTGATGAGCTTCTACGCGATGGCGTTCTTCGGCGCGGCGCCGCTCGGCAGCCTGCTCGCCGGGGCGGCCGCGCAGCGCTTCGGAGCGCCAGTCACTCTCCTCGTCAGCGGAGTCGTCTGCATCGTCGCGGCGGCAGCTTTCTACGCGAGGCTGCCGGTGTTCCGCCGCCACGTCAGGCCGATCTATGTCGAGCTCGGCATCCTGCCGGAGATCGCCGAGGGTTTGCAGAGCGCGTCGCAGCTGACGCGGCCGCCCCAGGGCTAGCAGGGCTTACCGTCGCGACTGCCTATCGGGGTCCAGCGTGGGGTTCGGGATGGGCCAGCAGCTGCCGGAGATCGCCCCCCGTGGGCATGCTGTTCTCTAACTGATTGCGGTCTGGGCGGATTGTGGCGCGAGGAGGAGTTGGAGGCAGGCAGAATAATTGGATGCAGGCAGGATGCCTGCGCTACAACGGGCAGGTTTGCAGGCAGGATGCCTGCGCTACAAGGCGAGCTGCTCGGCGAACGCGGAGGGCGTGATCGCAATGACGCCTTTCGCGGGGTGATCGAGCAGTGCCTGGTCACCGGTGATCAGAACCGCACCCGGGTGAGCTTCGGCCAACGCCCAGAGGTGGGCATCTGCAGGGTCGGGCCACTCCTGACCCGACTTCTCCGGATCACGGATCATTGCATTGGCAGCAAGAGCCTGCAGGATGACGTCCACCTCTCGAGCCGAAAGCCCGTGGCGCTTCTCGATCCGGGGCCTGAGCATGACCTCTCGGTACTCGGCGAGGAGCGCGATCGAGAGCAGGAAGTTGATTCGCCCGCCGAGCATGGCGTTGAGGATTCGGTGAGTCGGTGCCGTCGCCTCGGCGGTGAGAAGTCCGCTCACGACGACGTTGGTGTCGACGACGACGACCAGGCGAGTCACCGGCGACGAGACCTCCGAGCCTCGCGAACCGCCAATCCCGAGGCCGCGTCGGCACTCAAGCGCGCGTGCTGCCGGGCCTGGGCGACCAACGCCGCCGCCTCGCTCGCCGTCTTGATGCCGTACGATTCGAGGCTCTCCTCGACCAGACGCCCGACGGTGGTCCCGAGCCGAGCGGCGGCCTCCTTGAGCGCCCGATGCCGATCGTCTGAGATGTTGATCGTCAGCCGTGCCATGCGAACGCCCCTCCCCGCCCGGCGCTCTTCGAACGTCGGGCGCATACATACGTACTAACATATAGTCGTACAATGTCAAGTTGACAGGTCATCGTGCCTGAGGTGCTTCGCGCTCGTCCGGCGCCTAGACGTGGGCGACGACGATCTCGTTGCACCAGGCGATGAAGTCCGCGGTCACTTCCTGGCGGTTGGTCTCGTTGAAGCTCTCGTGCCGGCCGCCGGGATAGAGCGTGAGCCGGACGTCGACGATCCCGGCGCGCGTGTAGGCGTCGTGGAGCCGCTTCATGCCCTTGCCGAACTCGCCGACCGGGTCCCGGTCGCCGGCGAAGAGGTAGAGCGGCATGCCCTTGGGAACCCTGGCCACGTTGTCCGGGCGCGCGATCCAGTTGAGTCCGCTCAACAGGTCGACCCAGGTCTGGGTCGACACCTCGAAGCCGAGCAGAGGGTCGGCGATGTATTTGTCGACCTCGTCGGGGTCGCGCGACAGCCAGTCGAAGTCGGTGCGCGCGGGCGCGAAGGCCCTGTTGTAGTCGCCGAAGCTGAGGCGCGTGAGGAGGTGGCTCGGGTTCCGCCTACCGACGCGTGTCCGCTCGATGCGCGCGACGATCGTGCCCGCCGCCGCCTTGGCCGGGGGCTTGCCGTTCGACCCGGACAGCGCCGCGGCGACCATGTCTCCCGGGTGCTCGAAGAGCATCTGCTGCAGGACGAACGAACCCATCGAATGCCCGAGCACGATGATCGGAAGGCCGGGATGACGCCGGGCGATCTCACGATTGACGCCGTGCGCGTCTGCAACGATCCGGTTCCAGCTGTCGTGGTCGGCGAAGTGGCCGGGCGGGCTCGCGTCGGTGATGCTCTTGCCGTGGCCGCGGTGGTCGTGGGCGTACGTGATGTAGCCCGCAGCTGCGAGCGCCTCGGCGAGGCGCGCATACCGGGACCCGTACTCGGCCATCCCGTGCAGCACCTGGATGACGGCCTTGGGCGGGTCGACCACCCAGCCGCTCACGTGAAGGCTCGCCCCGTCCTCGGCCTGAAACGAAAAGTCTGCTGTCTTCATATTCTCTTGTCCTCAGTACGCGTCGCCTCGCGGCAGAATCGCATAGACGTGGAGCACCTTCGATTCCCGATCAGCTGTCAGGAGGATCCGCCAGCCCCCTACCCTCACCCGCCAGTCACCCTTCAGCTTGCCCGTCAGGGGTTTCACGCGCGGGTGCAGGAGCGGCATCTCGGAGCACTCGAGCTCGCGCAAGACCTCCTTGATCCGGCGGCGCGTCGGACCGTCGAGCTTGAGGTACTGCTTCTCAGCCGACGGCTTGACGTCAATCCGCCAGGTCATCGAGCCCCTTGCCGGCGACGCCCCGCGCCACCTCGTCCTTGCCACGCGCGATGATATCGACCCACTCGGGTCTGGACAGGAGGTCGAGCGTCTCCTTGTGACGCTCGATGTACTCGTCGATGAGGTCGGAGAGGATCTCCTTCATCTCGGTCCTCTCGATCCCGGCAATGATCCGCAGGATGTCTCTCTTCTCCGCCGGGATTCTGACGGTCGCGGTCGCCATGGCACGCCCCTTTCAAGCTCTCTGTAGCCTAGGCTACTGAGCGCCTGGTGTCAAGCCGCCTCCGACTGACCACGCGCGGTGACGGGCTACTGCACGTCTGAGGTCAGGCGGGGCGGCTCCGATGGTTGACAGTTGCAGGCGCCGACCTCCGCGACCGACAACTGTGATATCTGGCGTTGATCGCGTCGTCGAAGGGCAACGGCGTCGCGGTCGAGGAGTTGCGGCCGGTTGACGCGGCGTCGTCACACCTGTACAGTTATCGTGTACATGTCTTTTGGAGGCATGATGGCCACCGTAACGACCTACACCACCGCCCGCGCGACGCTGGCATCCCTTTGCGACCATGTGTCCGAGAGCCGTGAGCCGGTGATCATCCGGCGTCGCAATGGGGAGGATGTCGCACTCGTCTCCGCGGCTGAGCTCGAGAGCCTCATCGAGACCGCGCACCTTCTCCGCTCGCCGAAAAACGCAGAGCGCCTGCTCTCGGCAATCGCCCGAGCTCAGCGCAACGAGCTGAAACCATCCACAGTGGCCGACTTGCGGAAGCAGCTGGCTCTTGACCGCGAAGCGAGGTAGTCGCCGCCGCCGCACGCAGGCAGAGCGGGAGTGGCTGGGCGTCTTTCACCCGGAGTTCGTCGATGATCTGCGGTTCTGGGTCTCGACAAACCGGAAGGTGGCTCTACGGGCGCTGGACCTCGTGGAGGAAATCCTCCGCGATCCCTTCGCGGGGATCGGCAAGCCCGAGCCGCTGAAGTACCTCCCACCCGGCATGTGGTCGCGCCGCCTCACCGAGGAGCACCGGATTGTCTACCTCGTTGGCGATGGCAGGATCGACTTCCTGCAAGCGCGGTATCACTACTGAGGTTGACACGGGAGCGGCGCTCGATACTTGAGGGGACCCCGCGCCTGTCTGGTTTTCATGAGAGTACGCACTGTTCGGGCGGAGGTCGTGGTTGCGAGGCTCTCATCCTGCCGAAAGCCGGCGGTCCGCTGATGGCGCGGCCGGACGCGTCGCACCAGGCCGTGGCCGCGGGTTGCTCGGCAGGGTGCTGCGCGGGGTTCTGGCAGTCACGCTCGCGGCGGTCACCCTCGAGGCCACCGCGCGTCTCGCGGTGTCGAGGGACTTCATCTCAGAGCGAGTCCGCAGGACGAGCGACGCTGCCTGGCGGCTCGACTGGATCGACCGCCACCGCGATGACTTCGAGATCTACTACCGCTTCGACGCCTATCACCCAACCAGGGGCTGGGCGCTGAAGCCCGATCTGCGCGACGCCGACCCCTACGGCCCCGACTCGCTGAACTCCAACTCCGCCGGGATGCGCGGGCTCGACGAGTTCAGCGAGCAGCCGGCCGACGGCGTGACCAGGATCGTCCTCATCGGCGACTCCTTCGCCTTCGGCGAGGAGGTGGCCGACCACGAAACCTTCGCCCACCGGCTGGAGGAGCTCCTCCCGCAGGTCGAGGTCCTCAACCTCGGCGTCCACGGCTACGGGCACGACCAGATGCTCGTCTACCTCCGCGAGGAGGGCCTGAGGTACCATCCCGACATCGTGATCGTCGGCTTCGTCCAGGATGACATGGAGCGCAACATGCTCGAGTTCCGCGACTATGCCAAGCCGCGCTTCGAGCTCGCGGACGGCGCGCTCGCCCTGCGCAACTCTCCGGTTCCGGCCCCGGGCGAGGTGGTGGCCAGGGAGCGCTACCGCTCCCGCTTCCTCGATCTCGTCGACATGGTCCGTCAGGCCGCGCTCTGGCGCAGCGGCGTCAACCAGCGGCGGATGGAGGCCGTGACCGCGGCGCTGCTCGACGAGATCGCCGATGAGAGCGCCGCTGCCGGCGCCGCCACCGCCTTCTTCTACCTCCCCCACAGCGAGGAGCTCACGAATCCAGATCTCACGCTCGATGCGGAGCGCTTCTTCACCGACTACTGCGGCGAGCGGGACGCCCTCTGCCTCAACCTGCGGCCGACCTTCCTCGAGCGGATGGCGCAGGGCTACGCGGTCAAGGCCCCAGGGCACTGGCACGGCAGCGGCCACCAGCTCGTCGCCGAGACGCTGGCAGTCTTCCTTGCCGAGAACGGCCTCGCGCCGTCATGACCGCTCCGGCCGATTCTCCGCAGGCGGGCCGAGAGGCCGCCGCGCAGTCTCCGGCGGCCGAGGGCAGCGGCTGGCGGGCCCGGCTCGCCCGCGCCCGCTGGATGCGAACGCCGGTCTTCGTCTTCCTCGCCACCCGGATCGGCATCATGGCGGTCGCCTACGTCGCGGTGTCGGTGATTCCGCCGGCGTCGACGATCTACCACCTGCGCGGCACCGACAACCGCCTCCTCGACGTGTTCGGCAGCCGCTGGGACACCGGGTTCTACGTCAGCATCGCGGAGGAGGGCTACCGCTACCAGGGCGTCGAGCTCCCCTCGGTCGCGTTCTTCCCGCTGCTGCCGGTGCTGATGCGCGGCCTCGCCGCGATCGTCGGCGACGCGGTCGTGGCGGGGATCCTGATCAGTAACCTCGCCCTGCTCGGGGCGCTGATCCTGCTCTACCGGCTGGTGCTCGAGGAGTGGGGCTCGGCCGTAGCCGAACGGTCGGTCTGGTATCTGGCGGTCTTCCCGGCGTCGCTCTTCGGCTCCGCGATCTACACCGAGTCGCTGTTCCTGCTGGCGGCGGTGGGTGCGCTCCTCCTCGCTCGGCGCAGGCACTGGTTGCCGGCCGGCCTGCTCGGGGTCGCGGCCGCGCTGACCCGGCTGCACGGGCTGCTGGTGGCCGTGCTGCTGGTCGGTGAGTGGTGGCGGCAGCGGCGGGGCGCCCAGTCCACGAGGCCCTCGCTCGTCGCGCTCGCGGCGGCGGCCGCCGCCCCGCTCGGGACCGCGGCCTACATGCTCTACTGCTGGAGGTGGTTCGGAAGCCCGTTCGCCTTCGCAGCAGCGGCCTCGGCGTGGGGCCGGAGTCCGAAGCCTCCCTTCAGCACGATGACGGAGGCCGTCCAGGCGCCGCCCGGAGGGTGGGTGTCGGGGCTGCTCGCCGGCACCATCCACGTCGACAACTGGATCGACCTCGCTGCGGTGCTCGCCTTCCTGGCGCTCGGCTGCGCCCTGCTCGCTCTGAGCCGCTGGGGTGAAGGCCTGTTCGTGGTCCTCGGGGTGAGCCTGTCCTTCGGCTCGGGCCTGCTGATGAGCCAGCGCCGCTACATGTGGGTGCTCTTTCCGGCCTTCGTCCTGCTCGGAGTGTGGGGGGAGCGGCCGTGGCTCGACCGGACGCTGACCCTCCTCTCGGTGCTCGGGCTCGCCCTGTTCACGGCGCTCTTCGCCAACGGCTACTGGGTCGGCTGATGGCGAAGAAGCCGAGGACAGCGCCAACACGCCCGGCGTCGCCGCCACGAGAGCCGCTGGCGGCGGGACGGCTGGTGGACCACCGGGCTCGCCTTCGCCGCGCCCTTCGTCCTCTACCTGCGCACGCTCGCGCCGACCATCTACAACCTCGACAGCGCCGAGCTGACCACCGCGGCGGCCACCGGAGGGCTGGTCCGGGCGACCGGCTATCCCCTCTACCTGCTCATCGGACGATTCTGGAGTCTGCTTCCGATCGGCGACGTCGGCTATCGGATGAACCTGCTGTCCGCGGTCTGCGGCGCCCTCACCGTGGCGCTCGGCGAGCGAATCCTGCGCCGGCTCGGGGTCGGGGTGTGGGCGCGGCTCGCCGCGCTCGGCCTGCTCGCGGTCGCTCAGTTCTTCTGGGCGATGGCCCTGATCGCGGAGGTCTACACCCTGCACACCGCGATCCTCGCCGGCGTCATCCTCGCCCTGCTGCGCTGGGCGGAACGGCCGACGCCGGGACGGCTCGCGCTGGCCACCTTCCTGATGGGGCTCGGCTTCGGCAACCACGTCGCGACCGTGCTCGCGGCGCCCGGCTGCCTGTGGTTCGTGCTCAACGCCGAGCCACGGAAGGCGCTCGCGCCGCGCTCGCTCGGTCTGGCGGCGGCCGGGCTGGCCGCCGGCCTCGCCGTGTACCTCTACCTGCCGGTGGTCTTCTGGACGAAGCCCGCGTTCAACTACGTCGGCTTCTTCAGCGCCGCCGGCGAGTTCGAGCCGGTCGACCTGGCGACCCTCCAGGGCCTGTGGTGGCTGGTGTCGGGCAAGGTCTTCGCCGACGTGATGATGGCCTACACCACCCCCGAGCTGGTCCGCGAGGTCGGCCACTTCGGCGCCGAGCTGGTGCGGGCCTTCATGGTCATCGGCATCGGGCCGGGGCTCGCCGGAATCGTGGTTGCGTGGCGCAAGAGCCGCGCGCTGGGCGGCCTGCTGGTGCTGGTGTTCGCGATCAGCGCCGGCTTCTACATCAACTACCGGGTGGTCGACAAGGACACCATGTTCCTGCCGGCCTACCTGATCTGGGCGCTGTGGGTCGGGCTCGGCTACCAGTGGCTCATCGACTGGGCCGGCCAGCCCGCAGCGGCCGCGCGCTCAGCAACCGCGCGCGCCTCGGTGCTCGGCCTGCAGGCGGTCATGGCCGGCGCCGTGGTGTTCGCGCTCTCCTGGAACTGGCCCCTCACCGACCTGTCGGACGACCGCAGCGCGCGGGAGCGCGGGGAGAAGATTCTCGAGCTCGCACGGCCGGACGCTCTCATCGTCGGCTGGTGGGGCACGGTGCCGGTCGTCGAGTACCTGCAGCTCATCGAGGGCCAGCGCCCGGACGTCCGGGCGATCAACCGCTTCCTGATCCGGCACGACGACCTCATCGCGCTCCTCGAGCGCGAGGTCGACCGCCGTCCGGTCTACATCGACGAGCCGGTCGAGGGACTGTCCGCGTCGGTGCAGGCGACCCAGATCGGGCCGCTGTTCCGGCTGTATCGGGCCGCAGGCCCGGCCGCGGCAGGGTCGCAGCGTCCCCCGCTGCCGGATCCATCCCCGGCGGCGACCGGGAATCGCTGAGCCACTGTCTCGATTACATAGCTCGCACCACTGTTCAATCGAGTGGTAACCAACGGCCCAGTCGACCGATCAACGGAGCCTGGCCGCGGAGGAAGGAACACACCATGAGAAACCTGATCCGGTTCGGCATCGCACTGGCGGTCTGCCTTTCGGGCTGGGCGCTGGCGCCGATCGTCGACCTCCCCAAGGTGGCCTTCGGCTGGGAGCAGTATGCCGACGCCTACAGCCTCATCCATCGCTCCGTCATCCCGGCGGCAGCGGTCGCGACCGGGGCGGAGGGCGCGTTCTTCCAGACCGACGTCGACATCAACAACTCGGGCTCCGGCGGTGAGGCCACTTTCGAGCTGTGGTGGCTGCCGCGCGGCCAGGCCAACCCGTCGCCGATGCGCTCGCAGCTCTACACCCTCGGCGGCGGCCAGAGCCTGCGCATCGAAAACGTCTTGACCGACGCCTTCGGCCTCCAGCCCGACAAGGTGGGCGCCGTGGTCATCGCCTCGGACGACGACCGCGTGATCGCCATGAGCCGGACCTACAACCTGTCGGACGGCGGTGCAGGCGGCACCTTCGGCCAGGCGCTGCCGGCGGTCCCCACCGACGAGCTGATCGGGTCCGGTGACACCCGGCGCATCATCTTCATGAGCGAGGACCCAGCGAACCGCGCCAACGTCGGCTGCGTCAACGGCACCGACTCGCCGGTCGAGATCGTCATCGACCTCTACGATGCGGGCGGCGACTTCCTCGCCACCGAGACGATTAACCTCGGGCCGTGGGGCAACAACCAGCTCAACCGGATCTTCCAGGGCCACGAGCCGGTCGAAGGGTACGTCGAGCTGCGCAGCGACACCGCGGGGGCGGCCTACTACTGCTACGGCTCGGTGCTCGACAACGGCACCTCGGATCCGACCACGATCCTGCCCCAGTCCCCGTCCTCGGGCACGAGCTACTTCATCCCGGCGGCAGCGAACGCTTCGGGTGCCGCAGGCGCATTCTTCGAGACCGACATCGACGTCAACAATGTCGGCCCGGACTCCACGTTCGTGCTCTCCTGGCTGCCGCGCGGCGAGGACAACTCCCAGCCGCTCCAGTCGGTGCCGATCAGCCTCGAGGCCGGGACCAGCCGCCGATTCGTCAACGTGCTGGAGCAGGTCTTCTTCCTCGGGCCCGACTCGGTCGGCGCGCTGTCGATCTCTTCTCCGAGCGACAACCTGCTGGTGATGAGCCGGACCGCAAACGTGGCGGGTGCGGAGGGCACCTTCGGCCAGGCCCTGCAGGGCGTGCAGCTGGGTGACCTGATCCAGGCCGGCGAGCGGCGGCGGATCATCTTCCTGTCCGAGAACGGCGAGCTGCGGTCCAACGTCGGCTGCGTCAATGCGACCGACGAGGACATCGACATCGACATCGACGTCTACGACGCCTCCGGGAGCCTGCGCGACCGGCGATCAATGGCGCTCGACGCGTGGTCGAACAATCAAATCAACCGCATCCTGCAGCCGTTCGCGCCCACCAACGGCTATGTGGATGTCTCCTCCGACACCACAGGCGCCCTGTTCTACTGCTACGGCTCTGTGCTCGACAGCCAGACCTCGGATCCGACGACCATCATGACGCAGTAGCGGCACCGCCGATCCGACACCCAGGGCGGGGGGATCTCCCCCCGCCCTTTTTCGCGTCTTTCGATGCCGGCAGGATGCCGGCGCTACAACGGGCCGACGCCGGCGTGGTAGACTTCCCCTGCAACACGTGCATATCGACATAAGTGTGGGTGCAAGGGAGGTGGCTCATGGCTCCCGGGATTCGTCCGCGCGTCCTTCTCACCCTCGGCGTCGCCGCGCTCTCGCTGCTCCTAGCTACGCCGCTGCTGCTGGCTCAGGACGGGGCGTCAAACAACCGCGCTTCCATCACCAAACCACCGGCCGGCCTGACCCCGCCTGGAGCGGGCGGCCACGTCGAGACTGCCTGCGGGACCATAAGCGGCAGCATCGCCTGCGGCGATACGATCAACGGAACCACGGTGGGCGCCGTCAACGTCATGAGCAGCTATGCATGCATCCCGTCTTGGAACGAGACCGGGCCCGAGGACGTCTACAGCCTCACGCTCCCGCCGGGCGGTCCCTGGCACCTCTACGCGGACTTCGAACCTTACCCTCTCGCTGACGTCGACCTCTTCATCCTCGGACCCGCAGTGTGCAACTCCAACGTCTGCGTCGCGTACGGCGACAGTTTGACCGAGCTCGTCAACGCCGCGGGAGGGGCGACCTACTACGTCGTCGTGGACGGTTACGACGGCGAGGCCGGTGAGTACGAACTGCACGTGACCTGCACCGCCCCCGACGGCTGGTTGGAAGGCGACGTACAGGACATCGCCTCCCAGCCGCCCGACCCGCCGTGCACCGCGGCGAATGTGCACGTCGACCCGATCGGCATGGACATCGGGGTCGACCCCGGAACCGGCCAGTATGGGCCGGTGACGCTGGCCACGGGAGCCTATGACCTGACCCTCACGGCGGTGGACTACCCTCTTCCACTCGTTGCGACCGGAGTTATCGTCTTCTCAGACTCGACGACGACGGTGGACTTCGACATGGTGCGGGCGGCGGCGGCGGTTTCGCCCACCGATTTCCTGGGCGTCGAGGGTGTCGTCGGGGTGGCATTCTCCGAGACCCTGACCATCATCAACGACGGGTACTTCGAGATGGACTGGGAGATCTCGGAGGTGCCGCCCAACCTCCCATGGGTGGCCGTCAGCCCGTCCAGCGGCACAGTTCCGATGGAGGACCAGGTCGACGTCGATGTCTACTTCCTGTGCCCCGACACCGGCGACTTCATGGGCGACCTGCTCCTAGAACACTCAGACCCGTGCACCGCTGCCATCGACATCCCGATCATCCTCTCGTGCGAAACGGGATCGGACATCATCTTCGAGGACGGCTTCGAAAACGGCGACACGGACGCCTGGTCGCTGACGGTGCCGTAGCCGCGCAGCGGCACTCGCGCTCGGCGGGCCCCGACCTGGAGCCGGGGCGGTGTTTGTCGCCTGGCGCCAGGACGGGCTGCCAGGCTGCCGTTGAGAACCGGTATAATCGCCATGGCTGTGATAATAGACAGTGAAAGGAAGCACGGGGCTGCGCCGTGAACCACTGACGATGGACTCAACATCTCTCAACCTCGACCAACCCGCGCCGGCTGCTTCGGCTTCGCTGCTCGAGGAGGCCAAGGCCACGTGGCGGCAGGCGGTCGCCGCCTACCAGAGCCCGCAGCTGCGCCGCAGCCTGTGGCAGCTCGCCAACAGCGTCCTCCCCTTCCTCGCGCTGTGGTACCTCGCCTACCGGCTGCTCGCAGTGTCCTACTGGCTGGCCCTGCCGGTGCAGGCCCTGGCCGGAGGCTTCCTGATCCGGGTCTTCATCATCTTCCACGACTGCGGCCACGGCTCATTCTTCGCCTCGCGCAAAGCCAACGACGTGGTCGGCTTCCTGACCGGCGTGCTGACCCTCACGCCCTATCAGGACTGGCGGGACGAGCACGCCCGCCACCACGCGACCGCGGGGGATCTCGACCGGCGCGGCATCGGCGACGTGTGGACCATGACGGTGGACGAGTACCGCGCCGCGAGCTTCTGGCAACGGCTCGGCTACCGGCTCTACCGGAACCCGCTCGTGATGTTGGGGCTCGGCCCGGTTTACGTGTTCGCCATCAAGCAGCGCTTTCCCCGCGCCCGGAGCGGACCGCACGGACGGCGCAGCGTCCTTCTGACCGACCTCGCGCTGGTCGCCGTCGTCGGCACCCTGTTCGCGACCATCGGCGTCGGCGCGACCCTGCTCGTCCATCTGCCGATCCTCGCCCTCGGCGGCGCGGCCGGAATCTGGCTGTTCTACGTCCAGCACCAGTTCGAAGGCGTCTACTGGGAGCACCGCGACAAGCGAGACTACGTGGCCGTGGCGATGCAGGGCAGCTCGTTCTATGCCCTGCCCCGGATCCTGCAGTGGTTCTCCGGCAACATCGGCTTCCACCACATCCACCACCTGAGCCCGACCATCCCCAACTACCGGCTCCCGGAGTGCCACCGTGAGCAGGAGGTCTTCCAGAAGGTGGACCGGCTGACGCTGCGCAGGAGCCTGCGATCGCTGCGCCTGCGCCTCTACGACGAGGCCTCCCGCCGGCTGGTCGGCTTCGCTGCGCTGGCGGTCCGGTAGCCCGGCAGCCCTCGGCCCGCAACGCGCTCCGCTGCCCTCGGGTCGCCGCGGTCCTGCCGATCTCACGATACCCGCGGAGGGAAGCGACATCCGCAACAACCTCCACCACGTGCACGTCTTCGCGTGAGACGCCGTGGCCAGCATCTCGTTCGACATCGGTCTCTTCGGGGTGGACCTGGAGACACTCCCGGTCGAGTACCGCGCCTGCTTCCAGTGAGCCGTGCGCAGGACCTGGGGCGCCGCCTTGATTGCTCGATCTGCAGTGACGGGACGACCCCTGTCACAGTCAGACGTGTCGCGATCCGATTCATGGTGTTGACATCGAAAGATGCGACGCGGAGAATCATTGTCAGTGTTATCGGGAGATGCCTCGTAGATCGGGATGGTGTGTGCCGTCCTGAGAGCAAAAGGAGGAAGGGTATGGCTCATCTGAGGAAACATCTCGCAGTCGTGTCGTGTCTGGTCCTGGCGCTGGCGTTTGCGCTGGCGCTATCCGCTGCCGAACCGAAGAAGATCACCGCCGCGGCGGGCACCACGCCGCCCACTCACGTCCCCGAGCCAGAGGCAATCTTGTTGAGCGAGAGCTTCGAGACCTCGGTTCCTCCAGCCGGTTGGACGCTCCAGGGGACCCACACCGGGACCGAAACCTGGTACCAGGAGTCGTACGACCCCTACGACGGGAGCTACTACGCTTCCGTCCAGTATGATCCGCAGCTCATTCCCCAGGACGAGTGGCTGGTAAGCCCGGCATTCAACCTGGCTGCTGCCGGAGGCACGGTTTCCCTGTGGTCGAACGGCAGTGTGTACTGGTGCCGCGACACCTTCGACAACTGCGACCTCGACATCTACCTGGTGGTCGGCGCGATCGGCGGCGGGGACGACATCCTACTCGGCACGGCCGATGCGCAGTGGCCCGAAAGCTGGACCTGGGTCCAGAGCACGTACGACATTGCGACTCACCTGCCGGTGAACGCCGGCGTCGGGCTGCACTACACCGGCACCGACGGCGCCCAGGTCAACGTCGACCTCGTCGTGCTCGACGGCACTCTCGTTCCCGTCGAGCTGCAGCGCATCTCGATCGAGTAACCAGGTCGCACGCCTGCCGACGGCGGCGATTCGGGGACTGCAGGTCGTCCTTCGGTACGACGAGCAGGCTCACGAAGTGACAGCCCTTACGAACGGGCTGTCACGTTTTCTTGCGAAGAGCCGTTGGGATCGTGCCGGATCCTGCCTTCTCATACTGCGTCGGCCTGACCTCCTGTCGAATGAACCCGCACAGTGGCGAAGAATGCAGGTGTTCACCGGCCACCACCTGCCTGTGGGTGACTCGCGACTGAACTTCGTCCACCGCGGTTTCGAGTTCCACCCGCGCGCCGTGGTCGCGGAGGAGCGAGCGGCGGGCGCTCTGCGACGACTCGCTTTGTCCGTGCTCAGCTCGGAGGGATCTTCGGGATCTCCGCTACGGCGGCGTCGAGTTCATCGAGCAGACGCCGTGCCGCGGCCGCCTGGACACCGTCGGGATCGCTGCTCAGGACCTGCTCGAGGTGGACGCGGCTCTGGTCGGGGCGGCCGGCGCGGCGCTCGAGCAGGGCGAGTGCGAAGTGCGCCGTGTCGTGGCGCGGGTTGAGGCGCAGCGCGGTCTCGAGAGCCTCGCGCGCGGCTTCGACCTGCCCGAGCTCCAGCAGAACGACCCCGCGGCGGTGGTGGAGATCGGCGATCGCCGGGTAACGAGCGCTCAGAGCGTCGAGATCCGCGAGCGCCTCCTCGAAGCGCTGGTCGCGCGCAAGCAGGCTGGCTTGGACGGAGCGTGCCTCGAAGGTGTCTGGATCGAGCTCGAGCGCGCTACGACACGCGCGCCCGGCCTCGGACCGCCGGTCGAGGGCGGCGAGGCCAATGCAGAGCCAGGTGAAGGCATCCCCCTCCGTCGGGTCCAGCTCGGTGGCGCGCCGGAATGGGGCTACCGCCTCCTCGGGGCGATCGAGGGCCATCAATGCCATGCCCTCGGCGATGAATGCTCGCGGGCTGTCGCTGTCAACCTTGGCGTAAGCGCGGGCGCTCTCGAGCGCCTCGGCCCCGTGCCGGAGCGAGTAGTGGGCCAGGAACTCGAGGAGGAGGGCCTCGGGGTTGGTGGGGTCGAGCTGGAGGACGGTGTCGAGAATGTCGAGGGCACGATGTGCCTTGCCGGAGGCAAGGAGGTTTCGCACCTCGACGATCCGGCCCATCAGCTCGGAGACGCCCATATGAGGGTTGACCATGCCGGGGCCCATCGTTTCGATGGAGTCAATCTCGACCTGCTCCACGCCGCCGTGGCTGAGGTAGCCGAGGGCGGTGAGCCGGTCGCGGGTCGCAGCGTCGATCCAGACCGCGGCGCGGGATGCGTGGGGGGACCGGATCGTCTCCCGCAGCGACGCCAGCCGGGCCTCAAGCCGCCTCGCCACCGCCGGCTCCTCGTCGATGAGGTTGGCAGTCTCGCCCGGGTCGCTGGCCACCCGGTACAGCTCCGGAGCCGGCGCCGCGATGTACTTCCACTCCCCCTGGGTCAACCCGAAGACCGGGCTCCAACCGTACTGCAGCCGTCCGCGAACCGTCTCGCTGTAGGCCTCGAGCTCGAGCGGCGGCCCTCCAGCGAGCAGCATCGCGAGCGAGGCACCTTGGACCTCGGACGGGCACTCAACTCCGACCAGCTCGCAGATGGTGGGCATCAGGTCGACGGTCCGGACGGTGTCGCGAACTCGCCCGGATGGCGACCCAGGGGCGCGCACGATGAGCGGCACCCTCAGGACCGAGTCGTAGATCGTGAGGCCGTGGGTCAACTCGCCGTGGTCGCCGAGGCCCTCGCCGTGGTCGCCAACCACCACGATCACCGTGCGGTCGATCAGCCCGTCGCTGCGGAGGGCGTCGAGGAACCGGCCGATGCTGTCATCGGCGAAGGCGATCTCCGCGTCGTACGGCGAGTCGGTGAAGAGCTGGCTGAACGGTTCCGGCGCGTTGCAGGGCATGTGGGGGTCGAAGTAGTGCAACCAGACAAAGAAGGGCCCATCCGGCTTCCGATCGAGCCATGCTAGGGCCGCCTGAGTGACCTCATCGGCCTTCCGTTCCTTGAAGAACAGCTGGTCCGCCGGGGCGAGCCCCCTTGGATCGCCGGATGGCGGGGCCAGACGGTCGTCGTAGAGCTGGAAGCCCTGATCCAGCCGGAATCGGGAGTCCAGCGGAAAGGCGCCGATGAAGGCGGCGGTGAGGTAGCCGCGGGCGGCCAGCACCTCGGCGAGCGTCGTCACGTGGTCCGGCAGCTCGAAACCGGCGTTGTCCCGCACGCCGTGATGCGGCGGGTAGGTCCCGGTGAAGATGGTTGCGTGCGACGGGAGGGTGATCGGGACCGGCGTCAAGCAGCTCTCGAACAGGGTCCCCTCGGTTGCGAGCGCGTCGAGCCTGGGCGTCGTGTCGCGGCGGTAGCCGTAGCACCCGAGGTGGTCGGCGCGTGTGGTGTCGAGGGTGATGACCACGACGTTGCGCTCGGGGGCTGCCGCGCAGGCGGTCAGGAGCCCGAACGCCGCCGCCAGCAGCGGCAGACGCCAGCCGGCGGTCACCGAGGCTCCAGCAGCTCAAAGTCGGCGTCGACGAGCGCCTGGTCCAGCCGCTGCTCGACGATTTCGGAACCGATCCGCTGCCAGTAGCGACGACGGACCTCCGCCCCCTCGGCCGCCAGGTCGAGCGGCCGCTCCTGGGCCCGTTCCAGGACCTTGACGATGGCGAACGCTCCATCATGGGCGCCCGCCAGCGCCTGGCGGCTCCGCGGCCCGAGCCGGATCGCGTCCGTGACCTCACCGACGCCGAGCGTGCTCGCCGCCTGCGCGACCTCGGGGCCATACAGCGACAGGCGCTCGGGCGACATCGGCACGCCGTCCTCCAGCAGCTTGAGGTCGGGACCCGCGTCGGGCCAGCGAGCCAGCTCGGAGAAGCTCACCCCACTGCGTGCCCGTTCGACCAGCTCCCTGGCGCGGACATAGGTGTCGTAGGCCTGCGGCGCTTCAAAGCCGATGACCAGCACCTGCACCCGCAGGTCTCCGGGCAGGGTCACGCGACGCGGAAACTCGGCGGCGAACCGACTCAGCTCGTCCTCGGACACGGCCGCGCGCAGTTGCTCGAGCTCGCGCCTCTCGGCGGCGTTCTGGAGGAGCTCAGTCTTGGTCCGAGTGCGCTCTTCCGCCAACTCCTCGTCGCTCACGACCTCCCGGCTCAGTGCCTCGCTACAGAGCAGCTCGGCCTCGAGCAGGGCGTTCAGACGCTTGGCTGGATTTGGGTTGTTTTGGCCGAAGGCTGAGCCAGGCGGCTCCAGCGCGCCCAGATCGGTCGATGTGACAACGAGGTCCCCAACCTCGAGCACGGCGCCCGTCTCATCGGGGTGCAGCTGACCCGTCTCGTCCCAGCCCGCGAAGTAGGAGCTGGACTCCCTCAGCCGGCCGACCAGCTCGGCTCGCTGCCCTTGCAGCGCCTCGTGCTGGAGCTGACTCAGGATCAACGGGCGGACCTCCGCCTCCACGAAGGGTGGCGGCGTGAAGCGCTCCTCGAGGCGCAGGATGTGGTATCCGCGTGGCGTTGTGACGACCTCGCTGATTTCGCCCTTCTCGAGCGCGAAGGCAGCCTCCTCGAAGGCCTCGTCGACCACCCCTCTCCGAAGCCCGTCGAGCAGGCCACCGTTGCGGGCCGTTTCCGACTCGGAGAACTCGCGTGCCAGCTCCTCGAAGCTCTCGCCGCTGCGCAGACGGGCGAGGAGCTGCTCGGCGAGAGCGCGTTGGGCGGCGCGCTCGGAGGCCGTCATGGTGGAGTCGGCCCGGCGGAAGATGTGCCGGACACGTAGAACCTCCTGGCGGTTCACGGCGAGCTGACGCTGCCGTTCGAGCTCGGCGTCGACCACCTCCGCCGGAATCTCGACCGCGCCAGCGAGTGATTCCATCAGCGTGCCGACGAGGAAACGGCACTCGGCGCCGTGAACGGCGAGACGCCAGCTCGGCGAGCTCTCAATCTCGTCTCGCCACTTCTCGACCAGGAGCTTGCGCCAGGCGATGCGACGCGCCAGCCACTCACGCGGGCTCTGGTCGGCCGGCAGCCGGCGCGGGACCGCCTCGAGCTGTCGCTCCACCTCGGGCGCGGTGACGTAGCCGCCATCAAAACGCGCGACAGCGTCGGCGGGAGGCGGCGTGCTTCCCGAACAGCTGACGAACATGCCGCCGACGCAGGCACCCACCAGGACTCCGAGGCACAACCGTGACCGGATGTTGTTCCGAGGGACTCGCATGCCAGGGGACGCTATCCAACGGGGCACACGGTGTCAACTGGGTCATCGCAGCCGAGACCGAGCGATCCAGCCCGGCGCAGGGCACTCCAGAAAGCAGCAAGGTCGGTCAATGAGCCGCGCGGGAGTTGCCCAGGCCGTGCTAGTGTGTCGGTTCGCACCGGCCGCAGCTCCACCCAGGCCCGGCGCGAATGACCCGAAAGCGGGACCACAGGAGAGGACGCGATGAACATCCGAAATCTGGCGCTGATCGCACTTGCCGCCGCGCTTGGCGGCCGGCAATGCCTGCTCGAACGAGAAGGGCACGAAGGACGACGCCTCGACCAAGGCCCAAGCGTCGGCCGCCCCATCGCAGGCCGCCCCGGAGGCGATGCCGCAGCCGGCCGCCGGACACCACCTTCGCCGGCAAGGTCGTGGAGACCATGGACGCGGGCACCTACACCTACGTGCGGGTCGCATCCGGCGAGCAGGAGATCTGGGCCGCCTCGAGCCGCTTCGACGTGACGGTCGGCGACCAGGTGGTGGTGCCGCTCGACATGCCGATGGAGAACTTCCACAGCGACACCCTGAACCGCGACTTTCCGGTCATCTACTTCGCCGGGGCGATCGGCCGCGAAGGCGAGATGAGGGCGCCGGTCATGCCGCCCGGGCATCCGCCGATCGCGGGCGCCGGCGCCGCCCACGGCGGAGCTCCGGTCGCCGCCGTCGAACCGGTGCCGGGCGGCCTCACCGTCGCCGAGATCTGGGCCGGCAGGAGCCGCCTTGCCGGCTCGGCCGTCACCGTGCGCGGCCGGGTGGTGAAGTTCAACCCCGGCATCATGGGCACCAATTGGATGCACCTGCAGGACGGCAGCGGGTCGCCCGCGAACGGCACCCACGACCTCACCGTCACCACTCCGGCCAATGCGAAGGTCGGGGACGTGATCACCGTGACCGGCGCGGTGGCGATCGACCAGGACTTCGGCGCCGGCTACTCCTACCCGGTGATCATCCGCGAGGCCGCGGTCGTCGCCAACTGAGCGGGCCGAGCCGCGCATCCACGCGGACGGGTGCAGTCGCGCCTGGTAATTCGACCGCCCGGGCCTTCCCGGCGGTTGCCGTGGGTCGGGTTGGGGGTGCTGGCCGCTGCGGCACGAACTCCTCATTGGTCGCTGGCTCGGCATGGATGACCTGGTCGACGACTGCCACCGCGATCTGCCAAGTATCGGGCTTGAAAGCAAGACCTCGCCGCTGCCCCCAAACACCAGGATGCGCGCAGCGATCCATCTCGGAGCGCGTAGGGCAGAGGCCTACCAACCGACCCATTACCAGGAGCAAGCACAGGGGCCTATGCCCTACACGCTCCGAGCGGGGAGCGCCGCCTTGACCCGAGCCTGCGTGAGCGGCATGCGCAGCACGCGCGCCCCGACCGCATCGAAGACGGCGTTGGCGATCGCCGCGCCGACCACGATGATTGCCGGCTCGCCGCCGCCCTGGGGCGGCTCGTTGGGCGCGTCGATGATCACCGTCTCGATTGCGGGCAGCCAGGTAAAGCGCGGGAGCTCGTAGGTGTCGAAGTTCCGGTCGAGGACCTCGCCGCCCTTGAAGCGGACCTCCTCGGCGAGGGCGTAGCCGAGCCCCATGGTGAGGCAGCCCTCGATCTGGATGGTGGCACCGGCCGGGTTGACGCAGAGCCCCATGTTCTGTGCACAGACCAGCCGTGTGACGCGGACCCGGCCCGTATTGCGGTCGACCTCGACCTCGGCGGCCAGCGCGACCGAGGTCCCGGCGTCGATGCCGCAGGCGACGCCCTGGCCGCGACCGCTCGGCGCCTTCGCCGGCCGCCATGCGAAGCGCGCCGCAGCCGCCTGCAGCACGCCCCGCATCGTGGTGTCGCTCAGATTGCGCAGCCGGAACTCGACCGGGTCGAGGCCAGCCGCGGCCGCCAGAATGTCGACGTGCGACTCGCGCGCGAAGGTGTTGGTGTAGTTCCCGGGCGCCCGCCAGGGGCCGACCGCGAAGGGGTGGGCGCCCGGAACGCCCCAGAAGCCCGTCGGGGCGGCAACGGTCCGGTGGTGGGGCACGTCGTAGAACTGGTCGGCGCCGCGGTCGCCGGCGAAGTAGACCGCGTAGTCCCAGTACGCGATCCGGCCGGCAGGGGTGACGCCCGCATCGATCGTCACCACCGCTGCGGGCCGGAAGTGGTCGTAGAAGAACTCCTCGGCCCGGGTCCAGGCCACCTGCACCGGCCGGCCGGTGAGCCGGGCCAGCCGGGCGGCCTCGATCGCCTGGCGGTTTGCCGTTTTGCCGCCGAAGCCGCCGCCCACGAACGGCGGGACCACCCGCACCGCGTCCTCGGACAGGCCGAGGGCCTCGGCCGCCTCGGCACGCAGCGGGTACGGCGTCTGGGTCGACGCCCAGATCGTGAGCCGGTCGTCGGAGAACGCCGCGAGCGCGGTGTGGGTCTCGATGGCGGCGTGGGCGCGGTAGCCGTCGTGGTAGGTGTGACGGGCCGCGGCGCTGGCGGCGGCGCGGCCGGCCGCGAGATTGCCGCCCTCGGCGACGGTCTCGCCCGCCGGCGCCACCTTGACGAGGTGGTCGAAGATGCTGTCCTGGTCGAGCACGGACGCGGGTGAGTCCCACTGCGCCTTGACCTGCGCGAGCGCCTGCTCCGCGCCGTCCGGGGTCGGGTGAAGAACGGCCATCAGGTCGCCGTCGCGGACCACCGTTGCTCCTTCCACCCCGGCGACTTGGGCGACGTCGATGCTGCGGAGGGTGGCGCCGTGCGCGGGCGGACGGAGCAGCCGCGCGTAGAGCATGCCGTCGCGCCGGAGGTCGCCCGCGTACTGAGCACGGCCGGTGACCTTGACTTCAGCGTCGCGACGCCGCACCGGCCGCCCAACCACCTCGAAGTCGGCGACCGACTCGAGCACGGCCTTGCGGCCGAGGCGGCGGCCGATTGCCTGGCCCTTCGCGAGCTCGGCATAGCTGACGCTGCGCGCCGGGTCGGTGGTGTCGACGATCCGTCCCGCCCGCGCCGACAGGCGCTCCCGCGGCACCTGCATGCGTTCGGCCGCGAGCTCGAGCAGCACCTCCCGCGCCTCGGCCGCGGCGGCGCGGAGCGCGGGAGAGAAGAAGCGCGTGGTCATCGAGCCGAAGGTGCCCATGTCCCACGGGCAAAGGTCGGTGTCGCCCATCGTCATGTCCACGACCTCGAGCGGCACCTCGAGCTCGTCGGCCAGCGTCTGCGCCAGCGATGTGACAACGCCCTGGCCCATCTCGATCTTGCCGGTGAAGCAGGTGACGCGCCCGTCCTCGCCGATCCTCAGGAAGGCGTTGAAGTCCTCCGGCAGCTCCCGGACGAGCGACGGCCGTGGCGCCTCCTCTTGGAGCGCGAGCAGGTCACCGGCCGACACCGCCACCACGATCCCGCCGCCGAACAGCTGCAGGAACCGGCGCCGGGTGGACGCGGCCGGCGGCTCGAGTCCGAAGAAGGGCAGGAGCTCGTCGTGGTGGCGGCTCATGGCTGGGTCCTCCCCCCCATCCGCTCGGCGGCGGTCTGGATCGCCTGCACGATGCGGGTGTGGGCGCCGCACCGGCAAAGGTTGGCGTCCATGTGAACGAGAATCTCCTCCCGCGACGGCTTCGGACGGGCGAGCAGCAGCGCGTAGGCACTGAGGATCATGCCGGGCGTACAGAAGCCGCACTGGAGGGCGTCGTGCTCCAAGAACGCCTCCTGCAGCGGGTGCAGGGCCTCGTTTCCGGCCATGCCTTCGATCGTCACCACCCGCGCACCCTCCACCTCGGCCACCGGCAGCTGGCACGAGCGCACCGCCTGCCGGTCGACCAGCACGGTGCACGCGCCGCACAGGCCCTCGCCGCAGCCGAACTTGCTGCCGGTCAGCCCGAGCTCGGTGCGCAGCACCCACAGCAGCGCCCGGCGGTCGTCGGTCGAGATCGCGGTGTCACGGCCATTCAGCACGAAACGAATCGTCTTTCTCATGCGGACTCCTCAACCTGGCTTCTCCATTTCCTATCCACGCAGCGCGGACCAGAATATTCCCGGGATGCGCCGCAACCTCGGGTCCACGGCGATGGTCGCGACTCGGCGCGCGGTGACGTGGGCCGTCCGGTTGGTCACGAACCACGGCGGCCTCGGCAGCAGGCTGGGATCGCCGTGCAGCCAGCTGCGGGGGAAGGGGTAGAAGGGGCCGCGGGCCACCGTCTTCTGGGGCCTGTCGAACAGGAAGCTGTTGCGCACGACCCCGATGCCGCTGCCGATGTCCTCGATGGTGTGCCCCGGGTAGGCGCCCCAGGTCGCCTGGGCGAGCAGGAAAGCGACGGCGTTCCACACGTTGACGCCCACCGCTCCGTACTCGAGGTCGGCGATCGCGCGGTCGAGCGCGACCCCCGCCTCGGCCATCGTCCTAGGGTGGACCAACAGGTTCGCTCCAAGCGTGCCGGCGAGACGCCGGTTGCAGAACGACACGGCGTTGTCGAGGAAGCTCGCCGCATCGTCGCCGGGCAGGCTGACCTCGGCAAGAACCTCGCCGAAGGCCTCGCTCGAGAAGCAGTGCTCGTGCGTGGCCACAGGGTCGAGGCCGGTGATCAGCGTCCGCGGCACGTCGCCACCGAACAGCTCGGCGTCGACGTGTGCAGCGGCTGCGGCGCGCTGACGGCCGGCGGCCCCGGGATAGAACGCCGCCCGCGGCGGCAGCTCGCGCATCAGCCGCCGCAGCTCGTCGAGGAACGCGCCCCGCTGAGGCCACTCCCGGGGCAGCACCAGCACCTGGGCGGCGACGCAGTTGCAGCCGGCGTTATGCAGCTTCATGGTGGCCACGTGCTCGGCCTGATACCGCAGGTCGGCCGCGGACCACGGCCCCGGGACGACAATGATGGGGCCGACCCCGCCGAGCTCGCTGGAGATCGGCTTTGCGAGCAGCGGCTTGCCACGGCGCCGGCGCTCGGCAGCCTGCTCGCCCACGCCCCAGACGATCGCGTCGTGGGTCGCGGCGCTGCCGGTGATGTGGACCTCAGCGATGCGGTCGTGCCGGACCAGGTACTCGCCGACCTCGGCGCCGCCGCAGACCACACGCAGGTGGCCCGCCGTCACGAAGGGCTCGAGCACCTCCTCGAGGATGCCCGCAAGGTACGCGTTCACCGGGCTCATCTTGAGCAGCACCACCTGGCCGTGCGCGATCAAACGGTAGAGCGTGTCGAGCGGCGCGATGCTGTTGACGTTGCCCGCCCCGAGCACGAGGGCCACCCGGCCGCGCGGATTCGGCTCCCGGTAGAAGGAGGCCATGTGCTCCCCGAGCTCGGACGCGCCAACGCCCGGCTGCATCCACACCTCGGCGGAGATTCCGCTCATCAGCAGCCGGTCGACGAGTGAGCGCGGGAAAACCGGAACCACCAAGCGCCCATCGGCGCGGGCAGTGACGCCCCGGAACTCGGGCAGGCGACCGGCGGAGAGCGCGGACAGGGTCGCGAGGTAGCCGTTGATGGCGGCTGCCAGCGCCCATGGCCCGGTCACCCACTCCTCGCCGACCCACGGCGAGCCCGGATCGATCCGCTTGGCCGCTACCGACGCGTCCACCCAGCGCTGGCCGCAGCGGCCGAGGTTGCGACGGGCCGTCCGGAGCATTCCCCTCTTGCGGTCCACACCGAGGCTCGCCCACTCATCGGCATGGGCCGCAAGCTCCCCGATCGCGCGGTCGAGGCCGGTGCGATCCACGGCGCTCCCGGTGCCGCCTCCCCTGGCGTCGAGGTGCAGGCGCGGTTTCATGGTTGTGAGGAACTCCGCCAGTACGATAACACCGCCGCCGACATCCCGCGCCTGGATCTGTCAGAATCTGCGCATGCAGACACGATCTCGACGTCGCTCGAACGGCCCCGCGGCGGGGCCCGGCATGGACCGCGACAGGGCGATCGAGGAGATCGCGAGCTTCAACGGCTACTGGGACGTGGTCATCATCGGCGGCGGCGCCACCGGGCTCGGTACGGCGGTCGACGCGGCCGCCCGCGGCTATCGCACGCTTCTGGTCGAGCAGAGCGACTTTGCCAAGGGCACCTCCAGCCGCAGCACCAAGCTCGTGCACGGCGGCGTGCGCTACCTTCGTCAGGGCAACGTCTCGCTGGTGCTCGAGGCGCTGCACGAGCGCGGGCTGCTCGCCCACAACGCCGGCCACCTGGTGCGCAACCAGTCGTTCATCGTCCCGATCTACGACTGGTGGGAGGGGCCGTTCTACGGCATCGGCCTCAAGGTCTACGACAAGCTCGCGGGCAAGCTCGGCATCGCGCCCTCGGAAAGCCTGTCGCGCGCGGAGACCCTGGCGCACATCCCCAACCTCGAGCCCAACGGCCTGCGCGGCGGCGTGATCTACTACGACGGCCAGTTCGACGACTCGCGCCTGGCCATCAACCTGGCGCAGACCGCGGCCGACCACGGCGCGACGGTCGTCAACTACATGCGGGTGACCGGGCTGCTCAAGGCGAGCGGGATGGTGGCGGGGGTCGCGGCCGAGGACCGCGAGTCCGGCAAGGAGCACGAGATTCGCGCCCGGGTGGTGATCAACGCCACCGGCGTATTCACCGACCAGGTGCTGCGGATGGACAACCCGGGCGCCGCGCCCATGATCACGCTCAGCCAGGGGACCCACCTCGTGCTCGGGCCGGAGTTCCTGCCCGGGGACACCGCGATCATGGTGCCGCAAACCACCGACGGCCGCGTGCTGTTCGCTGTGCCATGGCACGGCAAGGTGGTGGTCGGCACCACCGACACGCCGGTGCCCGAGCCGAGCCTGGAGCCGCGGGCGCTGCCCGAGGAGGTCGACTTTATCCTCGAGAACGCCGCCGCCTACATGGCCAAGGACCCGACCCGCGCCGACGTGCTGAGCGTGTTCGCCGGCCTGCGGCCGCTGGTCACGGCGGCGGACGAGGCGGAAACCGCCAAGCTGTCCCGCGACCACTCGGTGCACGTCTCCGAGTCCGGCCTGGTCACCATCACCGGCGGCAAGTGGACGACCTACCGGCGGATGGCCAAGGACGTGGTCGACCAGGCGGCGATGGTGGCCGGCCTGGTGGAGCGCCCCTGCCCCACCGAGAGCCTCCGCATCCACGGCTGGCTGAAGAACGTCGACGCCGCGGACCCGCTGTACGTGTACGGCACCGAGGCGCCGTCGGTGCGCGCCCTCGCCGAGGAGCGGCGCTCGCTCGGGCAGCGCCTTCACGAGCGGCTGCCGGTGACCGCCGCGCAGGTGGTGTGGGCCGTTCGTCGCGAAATGGCGCGCACCGTGGAGGACGTGCTCGCCCGGCGGACCCGGGCGCTGCTGCTCGACGCGCGGGCGAGCATCGAGGCCGTGCCGGCTGTGGCCCGGATCATGGACCGCGAGCTCCGTCGCGGCCGCGCCTGGCAGAAGGCCCAGGTCGCCGCGTACACCGCGATCGCCCAGGGCTACGTTCTCGCCGCGCCGGCCTGAGCTCTCCCACGGCCACGTGGGGCCCGGCGCGGCGAGCCTGATGGGAACCGGGGGCGCTGCTTTCCGTACCTTTCAGTGACCGAGCGTCGTGATCACGCCCGCCGCAACGACCGGACCGTGGGAAGCCCTCAGTCCGCAGGTGCCGGCCGCTGGTGGCGGCGGACGAACAGACGGAGAGTATCGTGAGAATCCACTTCATCCTGTTGCTCGTGCTTGCCGCATCGGTCGCCGCTGCCGGCGCCGACGACGGCAGCCCCGCGATCAAGGTCACGCGTCTCGGGGAGACGCTCTACCAACTCACGACCGACCAGGGCGCCTACACCACCAACTCGCTGGCCTCGGTCGGCGCCGACGGCCTGCTGCTCGTCGACACCCAGTCGCGCGAGGACTCCGCGGCCTTCCGTAAGGCGGTCGCGTCCCTCGGCAAAGGGGACCCGAAGATCATCATCAACACCCACCGCCACGTCGAGCACGTCGGCGGCAACGAGCTCTTCGGCGAGGCGCCGATCGTCATCGCCCACGCTCTGGTGCGCAGCAAGCTGCGCAGCGGCAGCTTTCTGTTCGACGAGTTCCCGAACGCCACGCTGCCCGACATCACCTTCACCGACTCGATCAGCGTGTTCTTCAACGGCGAGGAGATCCGCCTCATCGCGATGCCCGGCAGCCACGACGACAACGAGATCATCGTGCACTTCACGAAGTCAAAAACCGTGCATCTGAGCTCGCTCGCCAACGGCTTCAACTTCCCGTCGGTCGACGCGGACGGCGACGCGCTGCGGTTCGAGGAGCTCGTGTCAAAGGCGATCGAGCTGCTGCCGCCCGACGTGCTGATCGTGTCGGGCCACAACCGCAACGGCACGATCGAGGACCTGCGCGCCTACCGCGATATGCTCGCGGCCACCACCGCCACCGTGCGCAACGGCCTGGCCGCCGGCAAGAACGCCGACACCATGAAGGCGGAGAAGGTGCTCGACGCCTGGTCGAGCTACGCCGGCAGCTACGTCAGTGCCGACGAGTGGATCGACACCCTGGCCGCCGGCCTCCGGGGCACCGCGCCGCCGCGATCGAAGATCTTCGACCCCCTCTACGAGGCCTATTCCGAGGGCGGTGCGGACGCGGCCATCGCCCTCTACCGGACTCTGAGGCGGGAGCAGCCCGGCGAATACCTGCTTGAGGACACCGACCTGCTGGTCATCGGCGACAAGCTGCTCGCCCGCGAGCTGTTCGAGCCGGCCCTCCGCTTCCTCGAGGCCAGCCTCGTCGAGTACCCGGACTCGAGCTACGCCTACTATGCCAACTACGAGCTCGCAGTCGCCCACGACCGGCTCGGCCACCGCGAGGCGGCCCTCCACCACTGCCGGACGGCCGCCGAGCAGAACCCCGACAGCCCGCGGATCGCTGCGTTCCTTCAGGAGCTCGAAAGCCGGCCCTGAAAGTCAGTCCTTCCCTGGCGCGCGAGCGAGCTCAGCTGCCTTCGCCGAAGCGGCTGTGACGCCGCCCGTAGAAGAAGTAAACCACCATCCCGAGCACCAGCCACACCCCGAAGCGGATCCAGGTCGCGGTCGGCAGGTTGGCCATCAGGTAGAGGCAGACCGCGATCCCGGCGATGGGCACCAGCGGCACCAGCGGCGTTCGGAACGGCCGCCGCCGCTCCGGCTCCCGCACCCGCAACACCACCACCCCGATGCACACGAGAACGAACGCGAACAGAGTGCCGATGTTGGTGAGCTCGACGAACACATCCAGGTTGGCGAAGGCGGACAGCGCGCCGACCACGACGCCGAACCAGATGGTGGTGACGTGCGGCGTTCGGTAGCGCGGGTGGACCCGGGAGAAGGAGGGTGGCAGCAGGCCGTCGCGGGACATCGAGAAGAAGATCCGGGTCTGGCCGTACTGGAAGACCAGCAGCACCGCGGTGGTCGCGATCACCGCGCCGACCGCCACCAGCCCCGCCGCCCAGTTCATGCCGAGCACCGAGAACGCGCGCGCCAGCGGCTCCGCCGACCCCGCGATGTCGGACAGCGGGACCATCCCGGTGAGCACGAGGGCGGTCGCGATATACAAGACGGTGCACAGCACCAGTGAGCCGATCATGCCGATCGGCATGTCGCGCTGTGGGTTGCGGCACTCCTCAGCGGCCGTCGACACGGCGTCGAAGCCGATGTAAGCGAAGAAGATGATCGCCGCGCCGGCACCGATTCCAGCCCACCCGTGGGGCGCGAATGGATGCCAGTTCTCTGGGCGGACGAAAAACGCACCGGCAACGATGAAGAACAGCAGGATCGCCACCTTGACCACAACCATGATCGAGTTGACGCGGGCCGACTGCTTGACTCCGAGCACCAGCAGCCAGGTCAACAGGGCCACGATCGCCACCGCCGGCAGGTTGAAGATCACGGGCACGCCGAGCAGACGCGGCGCGTCGGCCATGATCTCGGGCGAGCGCAAAGCCGCCGCCAGGTCGGTGCGCAGCCAGGCCGGGATGTCGAGGCCGAGCCCTCGCAGCAGCTCGCAGAAGTAGCTCGACCACGACACCGCGACCGCCACGTTGCCCATCGCGTACTCGATGATCAGGTCCCAGCCGATGATCCACGCCACCAGCTCGCCGAGGGTCGCGGCCGAGTAGGTGTACGCGCTGCCCGAGATCGGCACCATCGCGGCGAACTCCGCATAGCACAGCGCGCACAGCCCGCACCCCGCTGCGGTGATCACCATCGAGACCACCAGTGCCGGCCCAGCCCCCACGTGATGGGCGCCGCCCGCCGCCGCCGTGCCAATCGAAGCGAAGATGCCGGCGCCGATCACCGCGCCCACGCCGAGGGCGATCAGCTCGAATGGGCCGAGCACCCGGCGCAGCTGCCGCTCGCCGTCTGCGCCTGCTTCGGCGAGCATCAGGTCGAGCGATTTGCGGCGCAGCAGATTTCGGATCGGCATGCCCGCGGAGCATAGCAGACGAGCGGACGATCTCGACCCGATCCGATCGCTTCACGCGTGCGACCGGCGTGGTCTATCCTGGCCGCAGGGGACGGGGAAAGGGATGAGCCCATGACAACAGTATTCGAAGCCACCACCATCAACGGCCTGCTCCTGCCGAACCGGCTGGTGAGATCCGCCACCTGGGAGGGCCTGGGCGACTCCGATGGACGTGTCAACGAACGCGTGATCGAGGTCTATCGGCGGCTCGCCGAGGGTGAGGTCGGGCTGATCATCACGGGCTACCTCGCGGTGCGGTTGGACGGCCGCCAGCACGCGACCCAGCTCGGCGTCGACCGCGACGACCTCATCGGAGGCCTCGCCGAGCTCGCGGCCGTGGTCCACAAACACGGCGGCACGGTGGTCGGCCAGATCGTCCACTGCGGCGGCCAGGCCGTCCGCGCCGCCAGCGACGGCCGGGACCCGGTGGCCCCGAGCGCGGTGGCGAGCCCCGGCTACCCCGAGGTGCCGCGCGAGCTGTCGGTCGCCGGCATCCGCGACCTCGTCAGGTGCTTCGCCCAGGCGGCAGGCCGGCTGCGCAGCGCCGGCTTCGACGGCGTCCAGCTCCATGGGGCTCACGGCTACCTGCTGGCGCAGTTCCTGTCACCGTTGCGCAACCAGCGCACCGACGACTACGGCGGCAGCCTCGACAATCGGGCCCGCTTCGCCCGCGAGGTGATGGCGGCCGTGCGCGCAGAGGTGGGCGCCGACTGGCCGGTGATGATCAAGCTCAACGCCCACGACTTCCTCGAAGGGTCGACCACCGAGCAGGACTCCACGTTCCTCGCGGGCGCCCTCGCCGCGGCCGGGATCGATGCCATCGAGGTCTCCGGCGGCACCGGGGGCTCGGGGAAGTTGGGCGCGGCTCGCCGCCACATCGAGACCGCCGACGACGAGGCCTATTTCCTTCCCCAGGCCCGCGCAATCCGGGCGGCGGCGCCGGGCGTGCCGCTGATGCTGGTCGGTGGCATGCGCTCGCTGGAGACCATCGAGGCCGTGCTCGCGTCCGGCGTCGCCGACTACATTGCCATGGCGCGGCCGCTGATCCGCGAGCCCGGCCTGCCGGCGCGCTGGGCCGCCGGCGACCGCCGCCGCGCCGCATGCGTGTCGTGCAGCGGCTGCTTTGCCCCGGCCGCCCGGGGCGAGGGCATCCGCTGCGTCCAGATCGAGCCCTGAGCCCCCGGCGAGCCGCCCGAAGCGGCGCCTGCCGCACGAGGAAAGGCGGCCGCGGAAACCAGAGTCCCCGCGGCCGCCGTTGCGAACTTTCGCCGGATCAAAGCCCGGCAACCCGCGTCAGCGCGGGGTGAGTGCGAAGTCCTGCACCGTCGTCGTGTTCTCCACGATGATCACCTCGGCGGTGCCCACGTCGTAGCCCCACTTGAAGGCGCGCACCGTCCAGGTGCCGGCCGGCAGCTGGTCGAAGTGATAGAAGCCGTTGGCATCGGTGATGGCCACGTTCCAGCCACCCTCCATCCCCTTCTCCATCGGCATCCCCTTCGCCACCGACTCGCCAGGCATCGGGCCGTCGAAGCCGAAGCGGCAGGCGACGACGAACACACCCGCAATCGGCAGTGTGGTGCTGGCGTCGATCACGGTGCCCTCGAGGCTGCCGAAGGTCAGCGGCACGAGCGCGAAGTCGGCCTGCGTCTGCATGCCCTCGAAAACGGTCACAGGGACCAACTCTGAGGGAAGGTAGCCGAAGCTCATGGCGCGGGCGTCGTAGTCGCCCACCGGCACGTTCTCGATCAGGTAGGCGCCGTCGGCCCCGGTGACGGCGTGCAACCACATGCCGCCACCACCACCGCCCGGGCCGCCGCCGTCCGCTGGCCCGCCGGCCTTGAGCTCAGGCACCTGGGCCGGACGCAACATCACGTGCGCTCCCTGAATGGGCAGGAAGGTCAACGCATCGGTCACCGTGCCGCCGACCGAGCCGAACACCATGGGCTCGAGGGCGAAGTCCTGGACGGTGGTTCCGCCATCGGTGATTGTCACCTCGGCGCTGGCCATGACGTAGCCGGGCTTGCCGCAGACGACGCGGTAGTCGCCGGCCGGCAGGTCGCCGATCTCGTAGGCGCCGGCTGCGTCTGTGAACGCGTACCGTGGCGGGTGGTGCCCGCCGCCGGGGGGATGACCTCCGCCGTGTCCCTCCCCACCGCCCGGACCGCCCATGCAGCTGCGCGCCACGACCATCGCACCCTCGATGGGCGCCGCGGTGCCGGCGTCCGTCACTGTGCCCTGGAGAACCCCAGTCTGGGCCATCGCGTTGCCGGCGAGCAGGCCGAGCGCGAGCGCCATCACCATCACGATGAACATCCGCCCCTTCACGACGCACTGCGTTTGCCGAGTGGACATTGGACCCCCTCCCGCGTGCGGTCGACCGGAATGGTCCCGCAGGCCTTCCCCTTATACCACTGCCGCGGGCGGCCCCGCCCGGCTGCGGCGATGGGCGGGTGACCGTGAGCACACCGACCGGCAACTCGCGTCAGGCATCGTGCCGGCACCTCGATGCTGATGACAGACTGGAAGCCTACCCTGCAACCCACTCGGCGGCGGCCGGAGGCACCGGCGCCGGGACCTGGCTGGCGTATGCTCTAGACCAGCCCCCCAACGGAGGTTTCGATGTCTCGATGCCGTCTCCTCACGCTGTTCTCGCTGCTCATCGTGTGCGCGACCGCCGCGCCTGCGCCGGAGGGCCAGGTCAACCTGCTCTCGGTCCAGGAAGGCACCTTCCCGGTCGTCGAGCCGGCCTCCTACGGCGGCTGGCCGCCCCTCGCCCTGCTCGACGACAGCCCGACGACCGGCTGGGCCTGCCCGGAGGGCAAGGTCGCCGGCAACGTTTTCGTGTTCGAGATGGCGGCAGAGGCGACCATCGAGCGCTTCGAGTTCGACGCCGCCAGCGTGGACGAGGACGGCGCCGGGGCAAAGGAGGTCGTGGTCGAGGTCTCGACCACCTCCAAGAGCGACGGCTTCGCCCCGGTTCTCCAGGCCACGCTGACGGCCGGGCGCGACCGGCAGTCCTTCAACGCGGCCAAACGGGCGCCGGCGCGCTGGGTGCGGCTGACGGTCCGCACCAACCAGGGCAACGAGGCATGGACCGAGCTGTTCGGCTTCCGGGGTTACGGCGAGAGGCCGCCCTTTGCCGGGCTCCCGGAGGGCATCTCCGGCACCTACGCGACCAACTACCACGACTTCCACGTCCGGCAGCAGGGGACGGCGCTTGTTGGATGTTACGAATGGGACTCCGGCGTGCTCGACGGCGCGATCGAGGGCCGGGTCATGAAGATCACCTGGCGCGAAGGGGAGGACGGCAGCCAGATCGGGCCCGCGGTGATGGTGTTCTCGCCGGACGGCAGGGCCTTTCGCGGTTTCTGGTGGCACTCCGGCGCCGAGGCCAAGCTCCCCAACGGCGAGTGGAATGGCACCAAGAAGTCCGCCACGGTGGGCAGCTGCCCGCACTGGTCGGGCTCGGTGGGCGGTGAGCTCACGAAGGCCCTCTCGTCGACCGGACGCGCGCGGGTCTACGGAATTCTCTTCGACCTCGACTCGGCGACCATCCGCCCGGAGTCGAAGCCCGTCCTCGACGAGGTTGTGGCCTCGCTCGAGTCCGAGCCGGACTGGCAACTCACGATCGAGGGCCACACCGACTCGACTGGCAGCGCGGAGCACAACCGGGTCCTGTCGGCGCAGCGCGCCGACGCCGTCAAGGCCTACCTGGTGGCGGCTGGGATCGATTTCGCGCGCCTGCAAACCGCCGGCTTCGGGTCGTCGCAGCCGGTCGCCGACAACGCGACCGAGCTCGGCCGCAGCCAGAACCGCCGGGTCGAGCTGGTGCGAAACTAGCGCCGCGCCGGCTCCCGCCTCCTGCGCGCACAGCCTGCGACGCGAAGAAGCCGGGCGGTGGGTCATCCGCCAGCCAGCTCCCGGGCCAGCGCCTCGTAGCGCTGGTGGACGCCGTCGCCGATCTCGTCCCGCTCGACCCGCTCGAAGTCCGCGGCAAGTGCAACCTGGTCCTCCTCGCTGAAGACCTGGTCGGCCATCGGGTAGAGGATGTTGTCCTCTTTGGAGATGTGCTGGCGCAGCAGCGCCGCGTAGGCGGCGAGATGCTCGACGACCACGGTCCTCGCAGCCGCGACGCCAGCCGCCGCAGCCGAGATGTTGTCGGCGACCGCCTTGACGTGGGCGCGGCCGAGCTCGTGCTCGTGAAGCATCACCGCGACCGGACCACCCTGGAGGGGGAAGCCCTTCTCGCCCATGCGGACGAACAGCAGATCCTCCTTTGGCGTGGTGGCAGTGGTCGGCGAAGTTGCGGATGAAGTCGACGAACGCCGCCAGCCGATCGGCGTCGGCCGCGCCGCCGCCCGCGATCATCCTCGCCTCGCGCTCGGCGGCGTCGAGGACCACCAGGATGAGCTGATGCTCGTGCCTCAGGATCTCAGTCGGTACATTGCGTAAGATCTCCCTCTCCGATCAGTGGGCGTGGGCGTCGTTCCCGGCCGTGGCTGCTCCGTGGCCGGATCCGGTCATCGCGACGTGCAGGCCCTCGACGTAGTGGATGAAGTCGACGTAGACGGCGACGTAGGCGCGGCCGGCAGTGACGTTGTGGCCGGCGTGCCCGCGGGCCGCGACCACCCGCTCGAAGCGGTTGCGCACCCCCTCGTCGAGGTGCTCCGTCAGCGCGGCAACGAGGCTGTCGGCCGAACCGGATTCAATCGCGAGGTCTGCGGCGGCGATGCCCGGCTCGACGGCGCCGGCCGGCTTGAGTCCGGTGTAGGGCGCGCCCTCGCCCGCGCGGTGCACGCGTACCAGCGTCTCGAAGAACCAGGTGTCGGCGAGCTCGAGCGCGGCACCGCCTGCCGCGCGCACCGCCAGCGTGCGGCCGAACGCGGCGCGGATCTCCGGCTCGTCCCCGGCTTGGACCCACTTCAGCACCTGAGTCACGTCACCGGCCGCCAGGGCGGCGCGTGCGTCGACAACGACCGGGCCGTCAAGCGTGTCGCAGTGCGCGCCGGCGGTCCGTGCCGCACCAATCCCGAGTGCGACGACCGCGGCGACGGCGGTTGCGATGGCTCGATGGAAGCTCGTGTTCATCTGTCCTCTCCTTTCGGTGCAGGCGGAAACTGGCGGCCGTCAGGCCTCATCCCGGGCCGCGGCGCCGAGCTCGGCCAGAAGGGCGTCGGCCACCTGACCGTAGCTGCGGGCGGCGTCGGCCAGCGTGTCGAACGGCGCCATCGCACAACCGACGCAGGCCATCCCTCGCCGCACAAAAACGGCGGCGAGCACCGGGAACTGGTCGAGCGTCTGCTCGACCGTGTTCTCCAAGTGGATCAACGGCTCGATCACCTGCGTCCTCCGTCTCCCTTGTAGCCGGCCAGCGATGAGCGGTCCTTGCGCTTGGTCAATCGCTGGCAGGAGGCCGGCAAACCGTCCGGTCAACGGGAGGTGGTGATCCAGCCGCGGGTCACGGCCGGCAGCGCGCACGCCGCCGTCACTCCTCGGGGAGATCCTCGGCGATGGCGACCAGGCCGTGGGGAGAGCGGATGACCACCCGCTCGCGGCCGCTCTCGACGATCCCTGCCTCTTCCCAGTCGGCCATCAGGCGGCTGACCGTGAACAACGTGGTGCCGGAGAGCCTGGCGATGTCCTCGCGGGTCAGCGGCATGTCGATCTCGACGCCGCGATCGGTGCGCCGGCCGGCCTTGCGGGCCAGCCGCAGCAGGGCATGGGCGACGCGCCGGGCAACCCGCTCGGTGGCGAGCTCGCGTAGCCGATCCGACAGCTCGCCCATCCGCTCGGTCAGGAGGCGCAGCACGTTGAGCGCGAGCTGCGGGTGCTCGCGCGCCAGCTCGTCGAGGCTCCGGCGTGGCCAGGCGATGACGCTGGTGTCGCCGACCGCCTCCGCGGTGGCCGGGTAGTCCTGGCCGGGGAACAGCGCGACCGCCGCGCACATCTCGCCGGGACCGATGTAGCGAACGATCACCTCCTGGCCTTCCGCGGTGACCTGGGTGAGCTTGAGGCGGCCTGCGAGCACGACGGCGAGTTCCTCGGCCGCGTCTCCCTGGCTGAAGAGCAGCTCGCGCCGCTGCAGCCGCCGGAGCTTCCCCTTCGACGCGACCGCGGCCAGCGCCTCAGCCGTGAGCCCTTGGAACACAGGCGAGCGGGAGAGCACGTCCTGGATGTCGGCTGCCATCGCCCACCATCTTAGTCGGACCAGGAGCGTGTAGGGCATAGGCCCCTGGGCGCGTTCCTGACGTGGTCACTGTTGTTGGCCTCTGCCCACACGCTCCTCGGGATGCGCTGCGCGCATCCTGACGAAGTAACTTCTCATTGCGTTCGCGGGCGGAAGTCGAGGACGATCCGATCGAGAGGAAGCGCAAGCAGAAGAGGGCACGACAGAACCAGCGGGAGGCCGGTTATCTGGCAGAGGGTCATTCGAAGCCGGAATGTGACAAGCGCGGTGCTGACGCAGACGACGAGCTGCCGTCGCACCGGGTTGCTACCACCCCGACGGGGCAGCCGAAGCCGAAAGCCCAGCGCGACTTCACCGATCCTGACGGCCGGATCATGAAGCGGGGGGACGACGTACCTGCAGGGCTACAACTGCCAGATCGCGGGGGATGGAGTTGCGCAGGTCGTCCTCGCCGACGGTGGAATGGGCACGCACCAGGACCCAGATATACTCTGCGGACATCGAGCGGCGCCGGAGGCGCAGCCCGGCTTGGAGGCCATCATGAGCGCGTCAACCATCCGTATCGTCGCCGTGCTGGCGGCTCTCGCGGCTGCGGCCGGCTGTTCGACCACCACCGTCACACGGGTGCCGACCGAGGAGCAGATCGACCTCTCGGGCCGCTGGAACGACACCGACAGCCAGCAGGCCGCCCAGGCCCTGGTCGACCAGTCCCTCGCCACGCCGTGGGTCGACAACTTCGTGCTCGCGAAGGCCGAGAAGCCGACCGTGATCATCGGCACGATCCGCAACAAGACGCCCGAGCACATCGCGGTCAAGACCCTGGTTGCCGACCTCGAGCGCTCGTTCATCAACTCGAGCCGGGTGACGGTGGTCGCCTCGGCCGAGGAGCGCGACGAGATCCGCGGCGAGCGCGAGGACCAGCAGCAGTTCGCCTCGGACGACACCGTCAAGGCCTGGGGCCTCGAGCGCGGCGCCGACTTCATGCTGATCGGCGAGGTCAACTCCCAGTTCGACGCCGAGGACGGCAAGGAGGTCAAGTACTACCAGGTCGACTGCTACCTGGTCGACCTCGAGAGCAACGTCAAGGTGTGGACCGGCTTCACCAAGATCAAGAAGTTCGTCGGCCGCAGCAAGTACAAGCCGTAGGCCGGGAATGCGCTGCCTCATGCGCACCGGTGCCGGGCGGCTGCTGCCCGGCCTGCCGGCGGTGGTGCTGCTGCTCGCCGCCGGCTGCGCGACCTACGTCGCCTCGAACCTCGAGCTGCGCTCGCAGCTCGCGACCAGCGACTGGCAGGCCGCGCTCGCCCACATCGAGGCTCGCAAGGGCGGTACCGACCGTCTGCTCCAGCTGCTGCAGCGCGGCCATGTGCTGCACTACGCCGGCCGCTTCGACGAGTCCAACGCGACCTTCCAGCAAGCCGAGGACCTCGCCGGGTCGCTCTACACCCGCAGCATCTCGCAGGCGGCGGCGTCGCTGATCGTCAACGACCTCGCGGTCGACTACCGCGGCAAGCCGCACGAGCTCGCGATGGTGCCCTTCTACCGGGCGTTCAACTACCTGTCGCTCGGCGATCCGCGACGCCGCCCAGGTCGAGGCGCGCAAGGCGACCCTGGCGCTGGCGGGCGCGGTCGAGGCGACGCTGCGCGAGATGAACCGTCCGGAGGACCGGGAGGCCGCCCGGCGGCTCCAGGACAGCGGCTTCCTGCACTGGTTCGCGGGCCTGCTGTTCGAGTCGGAGGGGGCGGCCAACGATGCCTTCGTCGCCTACCGCAATGCCGCCCGCGCCTACCTCGCGGGCGGCGAGCTGACCGGTATTGCGCCGCCGGTAGCGCTCGGCCGCGACCTCGAGCGGGTCGGCCTCGCCTACGGCTTCTCGAGCGAGGTCGACGAGCTGCGCGCTGTCTCACCCGCGCTCTTCCCGCCGGCGGACGAACGCTCCGGACGCCGGGGCCGGCGGCGAGGTCGTGCTCGTGCTCGAGTCGGGCTGGGTGGCGGCCCGCGACCAGGTGATGCTCAACGTCCCGATCCTCGACATCGACCACCACTACGGCTCGAACGACGACTGGGCCTGGAGCTCGTCAACCGAGCGTCGCCGGGTTGGTCGAACTGATTACGACGTCGACATCGAGTACTGGCTCACCGTCGCTGTGCCGGTCATGGCCCCACCGACCACCGGTCAGGTGACAGCCGTGCGGCTGTCGGCCGAGGGCGCCGCGGCAACCTCGGAGCCGGCCGACGACCTGTCGCGCCGCTCGGCGGCGACCTTCGAGGCCGAGCGCGGGCAGATGCTGTTCCGGACCTTTGTGCGCGCCCTCGCCAAGTACGCGGCGGCGCAGGCCGCCGAGAACGAGGACGAGACCGCCGGCGCGGTCGTCAACCTGCTCGGCGTGCTCACCGAGCGCGCCGACACCCGCTGCTGGCTGACCTTGCCCGACCGGCTGGCAGTCGCCCGCCTGCGCCTTCCCCCCGGCCGGCACGAGCTGCGCTTCGAGTACCTCGACGCGGCAGGGAGCGTGATCTCGAGCGAGCTTGAGACGATCGACGTCGTCGACGGCGGCTTCACCTTCCTCAACCGCCGCAGCTTCTCGTAGCGATCCGTCACTTGGCGGCAGTGGTCGCCGGCGGGCACTCGCAGTCGGGGCAGCCGCGGTCGAAGATGATCTTCCAGCTGCCGTCGGGCTCGCGCCGCCACACCGAGGTGAAGGTGCCGATGCGGCGGCCGTCCGGCGCGAGGACCGGTCCGGAGGTGAGGCCGAGGGTGCCCGAGTCGAGCACGGTGGCGACCTCGGGCTGCCACGAGAACGGCGCCACCGCGCCCTCGAAGAGCGGCTTCCAGGCCGCCGCCACCGCCTCCCGGCCGCGCAGCTCGCCGGCGCGGCCGAAGAACACGGCATCCTCAGCCAGGAACGACACGAAGGCCGCGTGGTCGCGGTCGGCCATGGTCCTGGCGAAGGCCTCCTCGGTGGCCCGCAGCTGGGCCCCGAGCTCGGCAGTGCCAGGCCCATCCGCCGCGATCGCTGCCGCCGGCAGGCCCAGGGTCACGGTCAGGAGGGCTGCGATCAGAGGGTCGGGAAGGCGCTCACGCATCGGCTCCTCCGTTGTCTACATCCATACGCGGCGAGGTGAGCTCGGTTCTGTGGATCGGGAAGAGTTCAGGCGTCCGCGCACTACGCCTCGTCGAGATCGTCCTCCCAGCCGTCGTCATCATCGAGGTCGTCGAGCGCCGAGGCGTCGGCCAGACATTCCTCCCGCCAGACCTCGAGCGCCTCGACCACGATGTGCTCGTCGATCTCGTCGGGCGCGTCACCCCCGTACACAAACGCCTCTGATACGAAGCGCACCGGCTCGAGGGGGTCGATCATGAGCCAGGCGACCTCCCTCAGCTCCTCGATCCGCTTTTCCGCTGCAGCCGTGCTGTAGGTGGACCGGGCGGAATCCTCGCGCGGGGTCCACCTCACCGGCAGGATGGCAAGGCTGATCGTCTCTACCAGCCAGCGTTGATGGTGACGCGCCTCCGGCGGGGCTGTCTCTCCCGGTGGCTGCCACTGGGAGACCGTCGAAATCCGCTTCATCAGCTTCGAGATCTTGGTGACGTTGGTCCCCGCCCAGAGTGCGAGGCGGTGCACGTCCACCTCCTCCGGATCTATCTCCAGCGACATCAGTACGCCACCGCGGCTGCCACAACCTGCTTCGGCGGGGCATCCGCCGGCAGAACTCCCGCCGCGATCGCGTCGCAGAGGAGAAGGTGGAGGCCACACTCGACGAGATCCGAGTCGTATGCAAGACCCCTGAGCTGTGCGGCGGCCTCGTGGAGCGGTTGCGGCAGCGGTTCATCTGCCACCATCCGCCGACGATCGTCGAGCAGGAGCCGCTGCCTGCTCCGCACGGCGTTCATCACGAGCCCCTGCTCCAGAGCGGCGGCCACATCGTCGTCGTCGGGATCCTCCTCGGAGATATCACGCAGGGCGTGCAGGAGCTCCTGCACCTCGTCCACCCACGCGTCCTCCTCGACGAGGATCCGGATGTACGCCGGCAGCAGACGGCGGAACGGCTGCCGGGCCTCTGCAGACTCTTCCGGATTGAGGACCTCTGCATCCGGCAGCGCTGTCAGGATCTCGAGGGCGAGCCATTCGAGGCCCACGCCCTCGAGGGCCTCGACCAGCGGCGCAGCCACCTGGAAACGGCGAACGGACGGCCAGGAGGAGAATCGGTCCATGGCCTCCTTCAACCGACCCAGAGCCGCGTTGGCCTGCTCCTCCGGCAGCTCCCTCCCCTGCTCCTCGAGGTCCTCGAGCCGCATGATGTCGCACACCGCATCGAGAAACCGGTGAACGTCTCCTGCACCTTCCGCACCCTCGGGCATCGGCTCGCCATCAGCCCACTCCTCGAGCAGGCTGCACGCCTCTTCTGCGAGCGTGATCTCGGCGTCATACGGGGTCGGATGTTTCACCGCGCGTCCTTCGCCTCTCGCCACCTGACGACCTCCTCGTGGCTTGCACCTCGCAGTGACGGCCCGCCGACCGCCTCAGCCGGCCAGCCATCGTGCTCGGCAGAGTTCCGTGAGGCGCGAGTATGCCACACGCTCACCCCGAGTCCCGCTCGAGGCGCCTTCATCCACGAAGTCCGCACACGCGCCTCTCCAGACCGCTTGCCGCACTCGAGATGGTCGGGATTGCGCTGGCCGCCTTCCGCCGACCGGAGGACGGCGAGAGGCCCGGCTATCCCTTCGGCAGCCTCGGCATCGGCACGAAGCCGTCGAGTGCTTCGACCCGGCGAGCCAGACGCGGACGCTCGGATAGTCGACGAGGTCGACGCCGCCCTCGTCCGCCACGGCGAGGTAGCTGTAGCAGGCGACGTCGGCCAGCGTCGGGCCGTCACCGACCAGCCACGACCTCGACTCGAGGTGGGCATTCATCACGCCGAGCAGCTGGTGGCTGGTTGCGACGGCCTGCTCGTAGTCGCCCGGCCGGCCGAAGGCCTTGATGACCCGCGCCCGCGACGGCCCCAGGTACAACGGGCCGGCCGAGGTGGCCAGCCACTCGTAGACATGGGCCCGTGCGATGGGGTCGGTCGGCAGGAAGGCGCGGTCGTCGTCGTAGTTCTCGGCCAGGTAGAGGATGATCGCGACCGAGTCGCGGATCACCACGTCGGCATCTTGCAACACCGGCACCTGGCCGAAGGGGTTGAGCTCGAGGAACTCCGGAGACTTGTGCGCTCCGCTCTTCATGTCGACCGGCTCGAGGTCGAGGTCGAGCTTGAGCAGGCCGCACATCAGCCGAACCCTGTGCGCGTGACCGGAGTAGGTGGCGTCGTAGAGCTTCATCGTCATCCCCTCCCAGGGCCGACATCGCAGCCACCAGCTGCAACGCGCCCGTGCCAGCGAGCATTCTACGTCGGCGCGCCGTGCATGCCGAGGAGCGCAGGCGGAAGAGACCAACCACAACGGCCTCGTCACGGCCGCCCACAGGGGCCTCTGCCCTGCGCGCTCCGGCGCAGGCGAGGTCCTCCAGCCGTGGCTTGACGCCACCCGGCGAGGGCCCGACAATTGTCCCAAGGCACGCAACGCGGCAGGAGGAGGAGGAGACGGAGTGGCTCTCTCCCCGGGCTCCATGCTCGGCCCATATCGTGTCGTCGGCTTGCTCGGCGCGGGCGGGATGGGCGAGGTCTACCGGGCCCGGGATGAGCGGCTGGGCCGCGACGTCGCGATCAAGGTGCTGCCCGCGGACGCCGCCGCCGACTCCGATCGCCTGGTGCGCTTCGAGCGCGAGGCGCGGGCGACGGCTGCGCTCGACCACCCGAACATCCTCGCCGTCTACGACGTCGGGCGGCACGAAGGGCAGCCCTACCTCGTCACGCAGCTGCTCGAAGGCCGGACGCTACGCCAAGCGATTGCAGCCGGTCCGCTGCCGGCGAGCAAGGCCATGGAGCTCGGTATCCAGATCGCCCAGGGCCTCGGGGCCGCGCACGACCGGGGCATCGTCCACCGCGACCTGAAGCCCTCGAACATCTTTCTGACCAGCGATGGCAGAGCCAAGATCCTCGACTTCGGTCTCGCCAGGCTCGCCCTGTCGGAGCGGACGACGGGCTCGCCCGGGGAGCGCAGCACCGCCACCGATCTCACCCTCGGCGGCGTCCTGGTCGGCACCGTCGGCTACATGGCGCCGGAGCAGGTCCGGGGCCTGCCGGCCGACAACCGTTCCGACATCTTCTCGTTCGGCTGCGTGCTGTACGAGATGCTCGCCGGCCAGCGGGCGTTTCTCAAGGACTCCGCGGTCGAGACCATGGGCTCGATCCTGCATGAGGACCCGCCGCGGCTCGCCGCCAACGGCCGATCGGTCCCACGAGCGCTGGCCGCGGTCGTTCAGCACTGCGTGGAGAAGCTGCCGGAGGACCGCTTTCAATCGGCGCACGACCTCGCCCTTGCCCTCGAGGCAGTCTCCACCAGGAGCGGCGACGCGACGCCCTTTGTCCTCGTCCGGCCATGGCGGTGGCGGTGGCGGAGGTGGCTTGCCATCGCAGCCGGCGCCGTCGCGGTGGTGCTCGCCGTGGTTGGTCTGAGTCGACTCGTCAATCGAGACTCACTTCCCGACTTCGAGCCCCGGCAGGTGACGACCCGCCCGGGGCTGGAGAGCGAACCCGCGCTCTCGCCGCTGGGGACGGACATCGCCTTTACCGGGCACGACGGAACCCGCAGCGACATCTGGGTCGTCGACGTCCGCGGCGGCCAGCCCCTGCGTCTCACGACTGACGGCGCGGCCAACCGGAGTCCGACCTGGTTCCCTGACGGAAGCGCCATCGCTTACAGCTCCCAGAGCGGCGATCGTTGGTCGATATGGAAGGTGCCGCGGCTCGGTGGCAGTTCGCTGCTGTTGGTTGCTGATGCCGAGGACCCTGGCATTTCGCCCGATGGCACGATGATCGCCTTTTCGCGGCGGTCGGCCGCGGGCACGCTGCGCATCGTGGTGGCTCCCCTGGAGGCTCCCGATCAGGCGCGGGTACTCACCGGGGACGGTGACGGCGTTTGGGACCATCGCCGGCCAGCCTGGACGCCGGACGGCACGACGATCTGCTACCACGACCAGAACGACCTCTGGCTCATTCCGGTCGCGGGCGGCGCCGCGCGGCGCCTGACCGCGGATGACGCCCCGGACTACAACCCCGCCTGGTCACCGTCGGGGCGGTTTGTGTACTTCGGCTCGGATCGCCAGGAGACCCAGGCGATCTGGCGCGCGGAGGTCGGCAGCGGCGAGCTCGGCAGGGTGACGATGGGATCAGGCCGGGAAAATTGGCCGACGCTGGCGCGTTCGAGTGACGTCGTGGCGTACTCAACCTTCGCCGAGCGCACCAGCCTCGAGCTGGTGGACACGGCGCAGCAGGAGAGAGCGCACTTCGACCCAGGCCGACTGCTCTACGATCCGACGATCGCGCCGGACCGCAGCTCGGTCGTGTTCACGTCGAACGTCGAAGGGTCGTTTGACCTCTGGCGGCTTTCACTCAAAGACAACCGACCCGCCGGCGAGCCAGTGCGGCTGACCGAGCAGGCCGGCTCGTGCTCCGTGCCGAAGTTCTCTCCCGACGGCCGCTGGATCGCTTTCCAGCGCGTCACCGGCGGTCAGCGCGATGTCTGGACCATGCCCTCAGAGGGTGGAATGGCTGCGAACTTCACGACACACCCTGCAGTCGACTTCAATCCGGTCTGGTCGCCGGACGGAAGCCGGCTGGCGTTTGTTTCGGACCGCGCAGGCGTTTTCCAGCTCTGGGTGGCCCGGGTCCAGGACGGACGCCCGGTCGGAGAGCCCCACCCATTGCCGACTGCGGGAGGCTCACTGTCGTCGCCGAGTTGGTCCCAGGACGGTGACTGGATCGCGTACATCGCGCCAGCGGGAACGCAGAACGAAGTGTGGGCGGTCGCCGCAGGTGGCTCGCACCCTCCACGTCAGCTCACGCAGGGAGCGAATGCCCAGTTCGTGAAGTGGAACAGGTCGAATGGTGACTTGCTGGTTCTTGGCACGTGGGGAGCCCCACGCCCAACCGTTCGATTGGTGGACCCGAGCAGCGGCCAGTCGCGGGAGGTGTCAGCCGCGGCGCAGTCTGAGAGCTCTGCGACCCTGCTCGAGTTCGACGTGTCGAACGACGGTCAGCTTCTCGCACTGCTCACCAACAGCATTCGCGGTGACATCTGGCTGCTCACCGCAAGCGAGGGGAGCTTCTGAGATGTAACAGCTGATCTACACGCTGGAATCCGGACCTGCAATGAGCAAACGAAAGGAGCGCATCATGAGCGGCACGCCAACATATGGGACTTTGCGCGAAGCCATTGTCAGCATCAAGGAGGCCTGGCCGACTGCCGCGAGCTCGCCTGAGCTGCTCAACCTCGAGGAAATCCTGAGCAGGGCAGAACCAGACGACGGAACACCTCTCCCAGAATCAGCCAGAGAACCGGTCGAAGGGGCCCTCCGAAGGCTCTCCGAGGAGCTCGGCGAGCTGGTGGCGCGCCCCCCCGGTATCACGATCAAACCGTGTGAATTGCTGGAGAGGTGGGCCGGACTCGGGCCAGCATAGAGGTCCACTCTGTCTTCGTGAGGGGACCGACGACGCGCAGCCCCGAACTGGGACTTCAAACTCGACGGCGGCGCGGCGGTGCCGATAGGAAACCGCCCAGTCGAGTGACCAAAGCCTGGACCTCGACATGCTCCACGCAGTGACTCTCCTCCTTACCGACCGCTGCAACCTCCGGTGCAGCTATTGCTACCAGCGCGAGCGCAGCGGTCCGGCACGGATGTCGTGGAGCACGGCGCGGGTGGCTCTTGACCTCGTTCTGTCGAGCGCTCCAGTGCGGTGCGCTGTGGAGCTCAGCGGCGGTGAACCGACCCTCGAACCGGGTCTGGTGCGACGCTGTATCGAATACGTGCGGGCAGCCGCGCCCCCGGGCGTCACGGTGGACTGCTCGCTGGCCACCAACGGAATACTCCTCGACAACAACCTGCTGGCATTCCTCGTAGACCACGACGTCAGCCTCGACGTGAGCTTCGACGGGGTCGCCGCCGCTCAGGACCTGCGTGGCGCGAGCACGTTCGCGGTTCTCGACGCGCTGCTGACGAGAGCCCGCACCCACCATCCGCGTTACTTCGAACAGCGCGTGAGCATTCGCATGGTGGTGGAGCGACGCACGCTGCCTCTTCTCGCGGAATCGGTCCGCTACTTCCTGGGAAGAGCTGTGCGCCGGATCGCAGTCGCTCCCTGCCTGACGCCGGACTCCGGATCCGGCCTCGCCGAGGAAGAAACCCTGTGCGATCAGTTGGACGTGATCGTGGCTGACAGCCTCCGACACCTGGAGACGACCGGGACGGTTCCGGTGGGCTTCCTCGCCGGCGCTGATGGTGACCCGCGAGGAAGAGGCAAGGGTCCGCGGTGCGCCGCCGTCTCCGGACGCTGCGCCTGCGTGGACGCCTCGGGGCTGGTGTGGGGCTGTCCTCTGTTCGCGCGATCTCTTCGGAAATTGCCACCGCTGGCGGCACTCGTCGCTGACTTCGTCTTCCTGGGGGGCGTTCACGATTCCTCGTCGACTCCGCGTCTCGCTGCCCTTCCGGCACGCACCCGACATCATCCGTTGTTTTCGGCGCGGTCCCGGCGCTGCGGTTCCCGGCAGTGTTGCGACTGCGAGTTTGCCGCCGACTGCCGCATCTGCCCGGCGGCGATCTGCGAGCGGTCGCACAACCCGGACCCACGCGAGGTCCCCACGTTCCACTGCGCCTTCAGCCGCGTCACCCTGGACGCGAGGCGGCGCTTCCGCGACATGCGCGCGAAGGCTGGCACGCAACAGTGCCCGGCCGAGCTCGCGGAGGCGCTGCGCGACGTGGCGACGGCGCTACAAGCACAAGTGTCCGGGATGCCGGAGTCCGGGAGCGGGCGAAGCTGAAGGTCGGCGGTCCGCCACCCGTCGGCGGCATGCGCATCGGATGGCCCCTCGCAACTGAAGTGCTTCGCCTTCGTATTGTCCAGGGTGGCTTCCAACCCGATCCATCCAGATCTCAGCAAGGGGGCGTCCATGACACGAGTCGCTGGTCTCGTCCTGGGTTTGTGTCTCGCCGCGATCCCAGCTCTCGCCGGCGCTGCCGATGAGGAGCTGCCGTTCGAGGTCCAGCGGCTGAGCGATCGGGTGCTCGTGCTCAAGGAGCTTTCACCCTGGGAGAGCAACCACGTCGTGATCGTCAGCGCCGCCGGCCTGGTCCTGGTGGACCCCGGCCACTCGGCGGTGATGGGGCGCCTGATCCGTGAAGCGGCGGCCCGCGAGCTCGGCCGCGACCGCTTCGCCTACGTCATCGACACACACGGCCACTGGGGCCACTGCTGGGGCAACGCGGCCTTTCCCGAGGCGCTGGTGATCGGCCACGACAACGCGCTCGAGGAAATGCAGGCCGATGCCGCCAACCTCGAACGTCGGGCCGCGTACATGCGCGGACAGGCCGACCTTGCGTCGACCCGGCTCGCCGCGCTCGACCCGGCTGGCGACGAGGCCCGCGCCGCCCGGCAGGAGCGGGACCATTTCGACCGCATCGCGCGCGGTCTCGCCGAGGCCGGCTTCGAGGTGCAGCCGCCGCGGCTGACCTTCTCCGACCACCTCCGCCTCGACCTCGGCGATCTCAGCCTCGAGCTGTCCTACCTGGGCCGCGGCCACTCCGACTCGGACATCACGATCCTGATCCCCGAAGAGAAGGTGCTGCTCCTCGGCTGCTTCTTCCTCGAGCAGGGGCCGCTACCGATCTTCGGCATCCAGCCGGTGCTCGACCCGGACCGCTGGCTGGCGACCTTCGGCTCGGCTGTCGACCGCGAGCCGGGGATCGAGCACGTGGTCCTCGGCCAGCACACGGTGTGGTCCCGCGAGCAGCTCGCCGAGATGCGCGACTACATCGCCTGGCTGTGGACCGGGGTCCAGGCGCTCGACGCCGAAGGGGTGGGCCTCGACGCGGCCGTGGCGCGACTCCCGCTGGACGCGAGGCTCGCCGGGCTCCGGCAGGCCGGGGTCAGCGAGGAGGATCTCGCTCGCTTCCACCGCGCCGAGGTGACAACGCTTTGGCGGCAGGTCAAGGAGTCGGCGGCGGCCGAGATCGGGCGAGCCATCGACGAGGGCGGCGCCGCGGCCGGGGTCGCCCGCTACCGCGAGCTGGTCGCCGCCAACGACCCCGACGTGTTCTTCGACGAGAACGAGTTCAACCTGCTCGGCTACCGGCTGCTCGGCCAGAGCAAGGTCGACGACGCGATTGCGGTGTTCGAGCTCAGCGTCGAGCACTACCCCGACTCGTGGAACGTCTACGACAGCCTGGGCGAGGCGCACGCGACGAAGGGAAACAGGGAGCGCGCGATCGAGCTCTACCGCCACTCCCTCGAGCTCAACCCCGACAACACGAACGGAGTACAGGCCCTCGAGCGCCTGGGCGCCGGAGCCAAGGACGTCGACTGAGCTGAGCGCCTCCCGGACCGTCACTCCCGCCGGCATGCTAGCGTGGGAGGCTGCGACTTCGGCGGATCGCGGAGGCACGCATGCGGGTGACCATGAACGGGTATGCGCTGGCGGTCGAGGACGGCGGACATGGGACCCCGCTGCTTCTGCTGCACGGCTTCCCGATGTCGTCGGCGATCTTCTCGCCGATCCGTCCGTTCGTCGAGCGGGCGGGCCGCCTCGTCACGATCGACCTGTGCGGGTTCGGGGCCTCGGACGCCCCACTGGGTCCCTATGGCATGGACGACCTCGCGGCGGATGTGGTCCGCGTCGCCGACCAGCTCGGGCTGGAGCGATTCGTGCTCGGCGGCCACTCGATGGGGGGCTATGTGGCGTTCCGGGTCGCCGCCCGGCACCGCCACCGGCTGTCCGGCCTGGTGCTGATGGACACCCGCGCAGCGGCGGACACGCCCGAAGGCGTTGAACGACGACGCGCGTCCATCGCGGCCATCACAGCGGGTGGTCGCGACGCCTTCCTCGATGCCTTCCTGCCGTTGCTCGTGGCACCCGCAACTCGGGATCGTCAGCCGGAGGTCATGGAGCTGCTGCGCGCGATTGCGGCCGGAATCCCGGACCATGTCCTGACCGGCTGCCTTGAAGGCATGATGACGCGGCCGGACAGCCGCGGCCTGCTCGCGGGCTTCGACCGTCCAGCTCTCGTCATCCACGGCGCAGCCGACGCGGTCATGCCGCCCACTGAAGCCCGCGCGCTCGCCCTCGCCCTGCCGCGGGGCGAGCTCCTCGAGGTGCCGGACGCCGGCCACACGCCGACCCTCGAGCAGCCGCAGCTCGTCGGCGAGGCGATCGCACGGTTCCTGGCCGAGCAGCTCTGACCAGCCGGCCAGCGCCAGCGTCATCGACGACGAGGATCAGACCTCCAGATCCTCCGCCTCGGCTGCCGTGGGCTCCCGTCCCGGCGAATCCCACGGAGCTGTGTGCCGAGGACCAACCTCACCTGTCGGTTCCCTCGGAGGTCTGTTCTTCGACGCCAGGCTCACCCGCGCCAGGCTGCATGAACCCGCCGAGCAGGGGCCCGAAGAGGCCCTGGAGCTTCTCGTCGAGCTGCTCGGCCGACTCAACGCCCTCGAGCTCGGTCAGCATCGCGTCGGCCATGCCGATGACCGCCATCGCCTGCGCCGACCCCTGCGCGACCTCCTCGTCGGTGATCGAGGCGAGCTTCTCCCTGGCAGCGGCGACCTTCACGTCCCAGTCGGCGGCCATCTCGGTCGGCACCCAGCGGCCCTCGACCCTGGTCAGCGCCAGCTCCTCGGGCTCCTCGCCCGGCGCGGTCATCCGCACCGTCGCCTGGTCGCCGTCGCGCGCGACGAGCTCGACCTTCGTCTGCCGCAGCTTGCCCGCGAACTCGCGCTCGTAGGCGTTGTCGCCACGGGCCTTCGAGACCTCGGCAGCCTCGCTCATGAGCTGCCGGCCGGTGGTGGCGAGGTATCGCTCCCAGTCGATGGTCTTGAGCGTCTCGAGCCGCGTCACGTCGCTTCCGAAGAAGCTGTCCAGCACGCTGACCACGGAGTCCCAGCCGTCCTCGATCCGGCGGCGGTCGTCACCCACCGCCTGGAAGGTCTCGGTGCCCAGGAAGAGCGCCTTCTTGTTGCGCAGGATCCCAACCGCCCTGCGGCCGAGGCCGAAGGCCGCGTCCCAGACCGCCGGGTCCATGCGGCCGGCAAAGGTGTGGGTCAGCTCGGTGATGTCCTTCTGGTAGCTCGGCGGCAGGGCCTGCCAGAGCACCTCGGGGTGGCGGTCGGCGAGCGCCGCGCTGACCGCCCGGACGGCGCCGTCCGGCGTGTCGGGGATGTCGACCGCCAAGCCCGGCGCGGCGACTGCCACGACGAGGGCAGCGAGGATGTGGCAGAGCAGAATCTTCGGATACACAGTGTGATGCACGGCAAACCCCTTTTGCGACGTCGTCGCGGCCATTCTCGCACACGCAAGCCGGACCATGACCACCGATTCGGGCCGGCACCGCGAGCGAGAAGCTCGGCTGTGACGGCAGCGCTGGCTATGGCACTGTCGACGACCAGGCCGTCGTGTCGCCGGACTCGAAGCCGTCCCAGAAGACGAAGGGCATGAATAGGACGTCGTCCACCCACGCCTTGGCCGAGTCCGCGAAGCTGGTGCTGCTGAAGTCGCCGAACTGGATCGTACCCAGGTTCGGGACTCCCGCCGACGTCCGAAAGGGCACCGCTAACAGACTGTTGTTGTCGGCGGGATCGTCCTCGTTCCAGATCGTGATGTCGTAGGTGTTGGAGGCCACGTCAATGTCCAGAATGACCCGGTACCACGTGTCCGACTGGACGCTCAGAACCATGAGCCATCCGAGGCTCTCGCTGTAGACATAGACCTCCCCTTCCGACGGGAAGCCGACGGTCACCCACGGGCCGATCAGCGCTCCGCCGTCGTCGGTCGCGAACGCCGACAGCATCTCGCGTTGGGAATCGCTGACGCGGAACGAGTACTCCATGATGACCTGACCGTCGATCGGATCGAACAACTGTCCGAAGGCGAAGGCGGTGCCCGGAAACGCCTCCCGGTCGAGGGCGATCGAGTTGCCGGTCGGGCCGCGGTGCACCATGTCGTCCACCAGCGTGGTGCCGCCGTCCCCCCAGGTCCACCAGCCGCCGCCCGGCGGCAGTCCCGGAGTGTAGGAGTCGAAGTCCTCGACGATCATCTGCGCGGATGCGACTCCGGCGATCGCGACGATCATCAACAACAGCGCAGCGAACGAAAGAACAGAACGCATGAGGACCTCCTCGAGACGATCACTGTGAGGTCAGTCCGCCGACCCGACCTCCGCGGGACGTCCTACAGTCGAGCGATCATCGAACCTATGAACTTCGGTGACATCGAAAGCATCCTGAGCGAGACCCCGAGATCTGTCAACGCTCCCCAGCGGGCGCCTGCGGGAGAATCGGACACGGGTCGCGATGCACGGAGAAATCCTCCGTGGCGTCGTCACCGCCGATCTCTCACACGCGGGCCCGACCACAATAAACCCGCGGGTGCGACGCCGCGGGCGGGAAGCTCCAGGCAGGCAAGATGCCCCAGGGCAGGCTGGAAGCCTGCGCTACCACGGGCGCCTGCGCACTCGGCAGGTCGAACAGGCGACAGGCGCCTGGGATGGCGGCCTGGTTGTCGGTCGTGCCGTGGCGCGGGGTAAACTCCGCGGGTGGTGGCAGCTGAGGCCCTGATCATCGTGGTTGCGGCAGTCGCGATCTTCGAGCTCGCCGAGCACGTGGTGATCCCGATCGCGGTGGCGGTCGCCGCCCGCAAGCGGCGTCCAGCCACCGGTGCCGAGGGCATGGTCGGCAAGGTCGCTGAGGTCACGCGCTGGAGCGGGACCGAAGGGACGGTGCGAGTCGACGGAGAGCTCTGGCGCGCGGAGAGTCGTAGCCCGCTGGCGGCCGGCGACCAGGCGGTCGTCCGCGCCGTTCGCGGGCTGACCCTCGAGCTCACTGCGAAGCACTGAACCGGACAAGCCGTACTCCCGCCGCATAGGGTGCCAGAAGCAGCCCACATGGCTGCCCTTCCAGGCGACATGCAGGCAGGATGCCGCGGGCAGGATTCCCCAGGCAGGCAGAATGCTCTAGGCAGGCTGGAAGCCTGCGCTCCAACGATCAGTGCCGGTAGGAGCGGCGGCGGGCGGACAGGCTCGCCAGGCCGCGCCCGTTGTCGCGGTCCGCCGACGACTGCCGTTCGACGGCGAAGGCAGCGAGGTGGACGAGGCGGTCGTCGTGGACCAGCCCGCCGCCGACCAGACCGTCGGCGGACAGGCGGACCGTGGTGCCGAGGCCGACCGCGGGATAGCTCTCGACAGTCGCCGCCGCCGCCGCGTCGAGGAAGGCGCGGGCGCGGCCGGCGCCGGGCTTCGAACCACTGCCGTCATCGACGCGGATGGCGTCGACCGCGTAGCTGCGGACCAGCTTGGGGAGCATGGTGGTGCGGTTCTGCTTGGCGCCGACCAGCTCCTCGCCTTCGAGGATCAGCACCGGCAGGTCGGCCAAGTTGCTGAACTTCAGCTCGGGGACGTGGCCCGACTCCGAGACCTCGGTGACCCGCGCCACGCCGGAGCGCAGGGCCTCGCCGGCCAGCAGGTAGTCGACGCCACCCTCGGAGGAGGCCAGCAGTGGCAGCATGGCCAGGCTTCCGTGCTGCTGCGCCTCACCGATCTCGCTTCCTTTCAGTGATTTCTGAATCGATTCCATGAGCACCTCCCAAAGTCGACACAATATTGTCGCTAATTGACAGTATAATAACACTGTCATCAAAAGTCAACAGGATTTGACAGTCGTTTCCACGGTCGTTAGATTGAAGTCACGATGTGGGAGGAACGCACCTACACCATGGAGGAGATCGAGCGCGAGACCGGGCTCGATCGGCGAACGATCGCCTACTACGTGCAGGAGGGCCTGCTGCCCCGGGTGGGTCGCCGCGGGCCGAAGACCCGCTACCCCCGGCCGTTCCTCGACCGGCTGCTGTTCATCCAGAAGATCCGCGGCCTGCAGGACCAGGGCCAGCTCGGCAACTACACCCTCGATGACATCCGGGAGATCTTCGAGAGGGTTCCCGAGCACCTGATCGCGGACATCGTGTCCGGGAAGGAGCCGCTCGAGGTCGCGCCATACGGTCGGACCCCGCGGCGCCGGCCGGACGCCCTTGGCTCGCCGCGCGATCGGATCGAGCAGCTGCGGCGGCTGAGCGAGCGGCAGGGCTCGGCGGCCGACGAACCCGTGCCGGAAGCCGAGCCACGGCAGCCATCGTCGTGGAGCGCCGAGCGCCTCGTGCTGAACGCGCCGGCGACCGGCGAGCTCCTGCTCCGCGGGCCGCACCCAATGCAATCTCACTATCACGTGCCCGCGGCGAGCGGTCCGCCGCCCGAGGAGGAGGTCCCGCCACTGCAGGCGCCGCCGATCGGAAGCGACGACTCGCTGTTCTTCGATCTCGACGCGGCCCGGAGGGGCTCCACCTGCGGCGGGTGGGCTGCGGAGATCGACGATGTCACCCCGCGCGCGGCCGGTCGTGCCGCAAGCTCCCCTGCCCGAGCCGCCCCACCCCCTCGTCCGGCTGCTCGCCCGGCTCGACTGGGCAGCCCGGCAGGCGCCCCAGGGAGCGATCGCGGAGAGCTGGACCCGCGCCGAGGTGACGCCCGACATCGTGCTCACCGTGCGCGGCCTCGATGAGGACTCGGCACAGCTCCTCGAGCGGATCGCGCGCCTGCTCCGCGGCATCATCGAGGACGGGCGCCGAGAGCAGGGGCGCTGAGCCTCCCGCCCTCTCGACCGGGGGCTGAGGGCTCGTCCGCCGCCCGCTTCCGCTCTTGTCACGGCGAAGCGAAACGCGACGCGTCACGGCGAAGTGCGGCTTGCGACGGCGTAGCCCACCGGGCGAAGCCGCGAGCACGAAGCCGGAAGCCGGACTTGTCACGGCGTAGTCCGCAGGACGGAGCCGGATCCGCGCCCGCTTCCGGATGCCTGTGGCAGATGGGATGCCGAGGCAGGCAGGATGCCTGGCTCACGATGCGATCGCGGAAAGCAGCCCAACCAGGCCGAGGATCCCGAGCACGGCGCCGAGGACCGCGAGCAGCACGCGAGCCGCAGAGATCGGCGCGTCGCCGAGCAGGCACGCGGCGTCCTGACCGGACAGCACGCAGCGGTAGAGGGTGCCGCGGTAGCGGTAGGCGATGACCCACGCCGGAAAGGCGAGGCGCCGCGTGACCAGCCGCCGCGCCAGCACCGAGGTGTGGAGGTTGCGGAACCTGCGACCGGGGATGACGCCGTTCCGCAGGCGCTCGGCCACCAGTCTCTCCAGCTCCGACCTGACCTGCCGCCGCGCCGCGGCCCGTCGCAGCTCGAACTGCTCGACCACAGCCTCGGCCTCGTCGCCGGGTTCCCGCTCGCGGGCGCTGCCGAGGTCGTAGCTCGGCAGCAGGCGCGAGGTTTCGCGCGCCGTCAGCCCGCGCGATGCGGAGACCACGATGCCGTCGAGCCCGAGCTCGGTCTGGCCGGCGTGCGGGGCCCAGTCGGCGCGAGCAGCCCCGGCATCGGAGTCGGCGGTCCAGCTCACCAAAGCGTGGACGTCGAACACCCACCCCACCCACCACAGGGCGCGCAGCGACTCGAGCCGGCTCGCCGACCGCAGGTCGGGCGGCCGGAACCAGCCGAGGCCGCCCTGCCACTGCCGGAAGCTCTCCTCGGCGCGCGACCGTCCAACGGTGAACGGCAGGATGAGCCCGGCCTGCTCCAGCGGGTCCTCGGGAACCTCGAGGCGGACGATCGAGCCGCAGAACGCGCACTGCGGGGCGCGGGCGGTGACGCTGTACGCGACAGCGGCGCCGCAGCCCTCACAGCGCAGCACCTCGACCGTCGCCTCGGCGAGGTCGTCGCGGACAGCTGCCGGCGCGGCGTGACCGCAGACGGCGCAGCGCAGGTCGCCGTCCTCGAACGGACTCGTGCAGCGGCGGCAGGAAACCGCCTCGGAGCTCACAGCAGCCTTCCGACGAGAACGATCAGCCCGGTCAGACCGGCGATCGCGGCCGCGATGAGGGCGAGCTTGGGCCACGACAGCGGCGTCGCTCCCCAGACCTTCCCGGTCTGGCCGTTGACCACGAAGCGGACCAGCGGCTTGCGCGGGTGGTAGCGCAGCGCGACGACCCACACCGGCAGCAGGATGAGGTCGGCGGACTCGTCGCGCAGCGAGGTGTGGCAGCTCGTGCTGCGGTGCGTGTCGCCGGGCAGGAACCCCTCGATGGTGCCGACGGCCCGCTGCTGCACCTCCTCGCGAGCGAGCCGGAGGCAATCCTCACGGGTGAGGGACGGCTCCTCCGCGATCCAGCCGGACAGCAGGGCCGGCGTGTATCCGACCAGCGCCGCGAGGTCGAAGGGCTCGATCGCCTCGAGCTCGGCGTTGGGAAGGCCGCGCGAGGCCGTGACGACGGTGTCGGTGACGTAGGACGCGTGCCGGCCCGCGAGGTGGCGGTACTCGATCTCGCGAACCCGGCGCAACCGCTTCGAGGACAGGTCGACCTTGGTCCGCTCGTAGGCCTCACCGACCGTGGCGGAGTACTCGATGTCGACGGCAGCCGAGTAGAGGTAGGCCGGCAGGTAGATACCCTGGACCCGCTCCGCCGCCGCCCGCCGCAGGCCCGACGGTGCCAGCCACTTGCCGCGCAGCCAGCTGCGGATCGCCTCGGTCGCCCGCCGCCGGTCAACCGTGAATCCGATCGCGCACAGCGGGTCGGGACGATCGATCGTCGCCGGCCGGTTCACCACCGACGGCGAGTCGCAGTACGGGCAGCGTGCGGTCCGCAGCAGCGGCTCGACCAGGATGGCCGCTCCGCAGGACGAGCACGCGATCTCAAGCTGCTGGGCCGGTTCTGCCATGCGGACCAGTCTACCCGGAGACAAGGCCCGGGTTCGAGGACCGGCGGGAGGTCGTCCCGAGGCCGCCTCGCGCCACCCCCAGCCACCGACCCTGGCCAACTTCATGATATTAGTATCCATTCATATGACCACAGTCACATTCGAAAATCGCCTCAATCGATACCGTCGACGAGAACGAACCCTGGCCCACGCCAACACGAACGGACGGAGGACGGAATGGTGAGGAGAATGGAGTCAGCAGCCCGAATCGCCGCAACGATGCTCGGGATCGTGATCGTGGCTGCCATCGGCGGGCACGCCTACGAGCGGTACAGCCAGAACGACAACGCCACCTGGTGCCGGGAGTGCCACGGCAACTTCCGAGCCGACAACTACGTGTCGCTGTCCGACGGCCAGCCGTGGGGCAACCTCCACGAGGTGCACCGTTCGACGATGCTCAGCGGTGACTGCGACGCCTGTCACATCGGGGGATCGGAGCTGCCCGTGTACATCGACCAGTCGAACGGCGGTGACGGGCTGGAGCCCAAGTCGTGCGTCGGCTGCCACGGCGCCAATCCGTCGCCGGGCAACCCGAGCAACGGCCTGTGGGGCGCCGGCCTGAGGGCGCACCACGCGAATGCCGGCGTCGGACCCGACTCCAACGGCTTCACCTGTGCGACCTGCCACTCGGGCGATCCGACTCCGCCGGCGGAGAACGTTGACCCGTCGTACTACTTCTCGCCGGACCCCTCCCACCCCAGCAAGCCCACGGATCCGTGCAACCCCGCACCGGGATTCCCGGAGCACTTTGCCGCCAGCATCATCAGCCTCGACAACGACGGCGACCTGCTCTACGACGAGGCCGACCCGAGCTGTGCGGCGTCGCCGACGCCGACCCCGACGCGAACCCCAACTCCAACCCCGACGCGAACGCCGACCCCGACACCGACTGGTCCGCCGACCATCACTCCGACGCCGACCGCCACCTTCACGCCGGTCAACACCCCGACCTGGACTCCGACGCCCACCATCACTCCGACGCCGACCCCTGATCCGGATCTCCTGTTCAGGGACGGCTTCGAGTCCGGCGACACCTCGAACTGGAGCGCCACCTCGGGTTAAGGGCTCCGATCCGCCGGCGAAGATTGTGCAACCGGTCGCCACGCTCGGCCTGCAGCGCTACACTCGAGCGCGATCCGATGCCGGGAGGCATGATGGCTGCCGCCGCACCGCCTCGCGAGAAGCTGCCACCACTGGACCGGGTCGTGCTCGTAGTGCTCGTCGCCGCCAAGGTGATCGTCCACATCCCCGGCCTCTACCGCTACGGCTACTTCCGCGACGAGCTCTACTTCCTCGACCTCGCCCGCCACCTCGACTGGGGCTACGTGGACTGCGCGCCGCTGGTCGCCGTCTACGGCAAGATCGCTCTGCTGCTCGGCGGATCGCTGCCCGCGCTGCGCGTGCTGCCCTTGCTTGCCGGCGCTGCCCTGGTCGCCCTCACCGTCCTGATCGCTCGCGAGCTCGGCGGCGGTCGCTTTGCACAGGCCGTCGCCGGTTTGTGTGCACTCGTGGCGCCGGTCTACCTGCTGGTCGACGGCCTGATGACGATGAACGCGTTCGAGCCGCTGTTCTGGATGGGCTGCGCGCTGGTGCTGATCCGGATCGTGCGCACCGGCGACTCCCGCCTCTGGATCTGGTTCGGAGCTCTCGCCGGCCTCGGCCTCCTCAACAAGCACTCGACGGTGCTTTTCGGCGCAGCGGTGCTGATCGCTCTCCTGCTGTCATCGCAGCGGCGGGAGCTCGGCCGGCGGTGGATCTGGCTCGGCGCCGGGGTCGCCCTCGCTGATCTTCGCGCCCAACCTCATCTGGCAGGCAACGCACGGCTTCCCTACCCTGGAGGACCTGGCCAACGTCCGTGAGATCGGCAAGAACGTGGTCCTGTCACCGGTCGACTTCATCGCCCAGCAGATCCTGATCATGCATCCGGTCATCTTCCCGATCTGGCTCAGCGGGCTCGCATCGCTCCTCGCTGGAGGCCTTTCCCGCTTCCGGGTCCTCGGCTGGACGTACCTCGTGCTCGCGGCGGTGATGATCGCCCTCGAGGCCAAGGTCTACTACCTGGTTCCGATCTACCCGATGCTGCTCGCCGCGGGCGGCGTCACGGTGGAAGGTTGGCTCGAGCGGTGGGCGCTCACGCGCGGCCGGCGATGGCCCCGCGCGACCGGCCTCGCCAGTATCGCCGTTGCCGGCGCGGTGCTCGCGCCGATGTTCCTGCCGGTCCTTCCGCCGGCCCGGTTCCTCGAGTACCAGGAGACGCTCGGCTTCGCCCCGGCGAAGACCGAGGTCGCCCACTTCGGCCCGCTGCCGCAGTACTTCGGCGACCAGTTCGGCTGGCCAGAGCTGGTGCAGGAGGTGGCTGAGATCTACTGGTCGCTGCCGCCGGAGGAGCGCGAGCGCACCGGGATCTTCGCCTCTAACTACGGCGAGGCGGGCGCGATCAACCACTTCGGCCCGGCCCTTGGCCTGCCGAGGCCGATCTGCGCCCACCAGAACCACTGGCTGTGGGGTCCGCCTGAGTTCAAGGGCGACATCCTGATCTGGCTGCAGTGGAGCCGCGACAGCCTCGAGCCGATCTGCTGCTCGGTCGAGCAGGTCGGCGAGCACCACCACCCGTGGGGCATGGCCGAGGAGAACCGTCCGATCTTCATCTGCCGCCAGCCGATCGCGTCGCCGGCCGAGGCCTGGCCCGACCTCAAGCACTGGAATTGACATGTCGGCGGGCTCCCCAAGCAGCCCGCCGACACGTCATCCCGAGCGAGGCGCAGCGGGAGCCGCGCCGAGTCGAGGGATCTACTGACAGCGAATCGCGCCATCACGGTGGGCCGGTTCCTGCCAGCCCAGTCGGTTGACATCACCAGCGAGCCTCCCTAACGTGTCCGTGGACAGTACTGAAAACGCGGTCGGAGGCCAGCATGACTCGGAAGGCGCTCGGATCGGTCGCTTCCAGGCATTTCGGTGTTCTCTTCCTGCTCGCGGTCATCGCCGCCGGCGCCCTCTTGGTGACCGCCTCGGGCCGCGAGGCCGCTCCGCCGGCGGGAAACGCCGGACCCGCCGCGGCGAAGCTGCTGGTGCAGGGCTCCACGCTGTTCCTGCCCGGCGCGGCCCACGTCACCGGAGCCGCCGACACCAACTGGCGGACCGACCTCGAGGTGTACAACAACGGGACGGTCATGGCCCAGTACGAGATCGCCCTGCTCGAGCGGGACCAGGCCAATCTTCAGCCCGCCACCGCCACCTTCAGCCTGCAGCCGGGGCGTTCGGTGCGCTACAACGACGTCCTGTGGACGGTGTTCGGGTTCAACGGATCGGCGGCGCTGCGCGTCTCCGCGCTGAGCGGCGCGGTGATGGTCTCGAGCCGCACCTACAACCAGACCGCAATCGGCACCTACGGCCAGTACATCGGCGGCGCGTTGGAGTCCCGGGCGATCGCGTTCGGGCAGCAGGGCCGCATCATCCAGCTCACCCACAACCAGAGCACTACCATCGGCTACCGAACCAACGTCGGCTTCGTCAACACGACGTCGTCACCGATGGTCGTACGGGTCGACCTGTTCACCTCGGACGGCGTGCTGCTGGGTACGAAGACCTACAACCTCGAGCCGTTCATGTTCACTCAGAAGGAACGCATCTTCGCCTCGGTGACCCAGGGCGATGTCAGCGACGGCTACGTCGTGGTCTGGACCGAGACCCCGGGCGCCGGCTTCTTCGCCTACGCCTCGGTGGTGGACAACCGGACCGGCGATCCGATCTACATCCCGGCCTCGGTGATGGGAGGGTCGGGCCAGCCGACCCCCACCCCGACCCGCACGACGACCGGCACCCATCCGTCGACGCCGACGCCGACCCGCACCCCGACACGCACCGTGACGCGCACGCCGTCTCAGACAGCGACCCAACCCGGAGCACAGCTCAACCTGCGGCCCTACCAGCCGTCAGGATGGGACGGCCCGCTGGTGGTCTCCGGGCAGTCAGGGACTCACACCTCCGGCGGGCTCGTCGGCGGCTCGCCCAGCTATGTGGACTGGGCAGTGATCAACGACGGGCCGGACGATGTGACGTTCGCGGTCGGCACCGCCATCGTCGAGCTGGCAGTCGACGGCACTGCACGCGTGTCGTGGGTTCCGCAGGACTCGCCCTACACCCTGCCGGCCGGATACTACGTGTACGTGGAGGACTACCAGCTTGACGGCGTCGACGCAGGCGCGCACACCGTGACCCTGACCGGCGATCCGGACGGTATGATTCCCGAGACCAACGAAGGGGACAACAGCTTCACATATACCGGGACCTGGGCGGGCCTCAAGGCCGGGAGTGCGGCACCGATGAAGCCGAGAATCCTCGGCACCGACCGACTGCGCGCGATGCCGATCCCGGACCAGACGGCCGACACGCTTTGGGGTCGTCCGGTCGATGAGTACGCGCAGAAGCGCGCCCTCGGTCCCCATGGCAGAAGGGGTATTCGGGTCGGCGGAACGAAACTGGTCGGCGAGACGGTGTACATCGCAGCCACCGCGCACGTGGCCGGTGCTGCGGGGACGAACTGGCGGACCGACCTCGAGCTTCACAACCCGGGGTCGACCCAGGGCCAGTACCAGATCGCGCTCCTGCGGCGCGACGAGAACAACGCGTCGCCGGCGACGGCGGTGTTCTCGGTGCCCGCCCAGCGCTGCCTCCGCCTGCAGGATGTGCTGTTCAACGTCTTCTCCTTCACGGGAGGGGCAGCGCTGCGGATCACCCCGCTGAGCGGTGACGTGATGGTGACCAGCCGGACCTACAACCTGACCGACCAGGGGACGTACGGCCAGTTCATCGGTGGCAAGGCCGAGTCGGAGGCCATCGACAACGGCGAGAACGGCGTCGTCATCCAGCTCTCCCACCAGCAGGGCACGGCCAGCGGCTACCGGACCAACCTCGGTTTCGTGAGCTGCGTCGGCTCCCAGGTCACGGTGGCGGCCGACATCTACCGCTCCACCGGGGAGCTGCTGGGCACCCAGAGCTACACCCTGCCGCCCTATGGGTACAAGCAGGTCGATCGAATCTTCCAGAGTGTGACCCAGGGCGATGTCGCCGACGGCTACATCGTGGTCAGGACCACCACGCCGGGGGGTCGCTTCTTTGCGTACGCCTCGGTCGTGGACAACGCGACGGGTGACCCGATCTTCATTCCGGCGACCATGCGCGCCGGTGGCGGCCCGCCGCCGACGCCGACCCCGACGCCGACCCTCGGCCCGGCCGTGCCGCTGGACCCGCTGGTCGTCGTGCAGGAGCTGTTCGACTGGCTCGCCACCGTCGGCCAGGGCGGCAGCATGGACTTCGAGGAAGCGGCGGCGCAGATCCAGACCTATGGCCTGCAGGCGGCGCTCAACCAGGTTCCCAACGAGCTGCCGGGAGTGGTCACGGTCGGCCAGAACAGCCTGCAGTTCGACTTCCCGCCCGGCTACGTGTCGCCGGACGGCTACCAGGTCAGCGGGCTGGCCGACGTCAGCTTCACCAGCGTCAACACGAACGCCCCCAACCTCTCCGCCGACTTCTCGGGCGGCCAGCAGGGCCTCCAGATCAACGGCGGCTCCGTCACGATCGAGAACGCGAGCGGCAGCATCGACCTGGCGACCGATGCGCAGGGCCACGTGCAGGGCGACGTGACCTTCAGTGGAACCGGTGACATCCCATTCCTCAAGTCGGCGAGCACCATCGACGGCGACGTCCAGGTCAACACCGAGGTCTGCCCGAACTACCCGATCGGCGGGCAGATCGTCCTCCAGCGCGAGGAGGGCCGGCACGAGTTCAACTTCGACGACTCCTGCGACGGCACCTTCGTCTACATCGGGCCGGGGCAGACCGGCGCGCTGGCATTCCGGCTCCGCTGGCAGGGCCCGCAGGACGTCGACCTCTACGTGCGCGAACCGAGTGGCTTCCTGATCTACTACAGCGACCCGCAGTCGCCTACGGGCGGACAGCTCGACGTCGACGCCAACAGCGGCTGCTACGAAGTTGCTCCGGACCCGACCGAGAACATCTTCTGGCCGGAGGGCATGGCGCCCGCCGGGACCTACCAGTTCTGGGCCGATCTGTGGTCGGACTGCGGCGGTTCGGAAACCCCGGCGGTCACGCTCTATGTGATCCGGGCCGGGGTCATCGACCGCACGATCAACACCTCGATCTCGGGCGGCCAGACCGCGACCTACGACTACCAGTACCCGTGACGGCGACGTGATGACGGGGACCCCGCAGCACGAGCGCGGGGTCCCCGTTCTGCACTGCGGTGGTGTCCATGTCCAATCCTGATCGGAGCGTGGCAGCGCCCGGGCGGCTCTGGATGCGGATCGCCCGCGAGCTCCTGCGATACCCGCTGCCGGTGTTTGCAGCGGCGGTCAGCCTCGTCGGTCTCGGCGCGACGCAGCTCGCCCTCCCGTGGGTGATCAAGGAGTGGCTGCAGGGCCCGGTCGCCGAGGGCGGCGTCCCCCTCGCGGAGCACGTGCTCGCCGCGCTGGCGATCGTCGGTCTGCTCGCGCTGTTCATCGTCTCCTCCCGGTCCCTGCTGGTCAGTGTCGACCAGCGCCTGGTCGAGCGCCTGCGAAGCGCGGCAGTGGACCACATCCTCCGGCTCGAGCCCGCCACCGTCGAGCGATATCCGACCGGGGACGTGATGTCGCGGGTGTTCCAGGACGTCGCACTCCTTTCGGGCGTGACGGGGACGGTGATGCAACGGATCCTCGGCGACGGATTGCTGATGATCGGCGCCCTGTTCATGATGTTCCTGCTCCAGTGGCGGCTGGCTCTGGCCGCGTGTTTGTTGGCCGCGATCGTGGTGTTCGCGCTCGGGGCAACCGGCCGGATCATTCGGCGGCTGGGGGCGGTGGCACAAGAACGCATGGGGACGCTCAGCACCATCCTCCAGGAGCAGCTCCAGGGCTTCACAACGATCAAGGGCTATCAGACCGAGGCGCAGGAGGCGGCCCGCTTCTCGGAGGTGAACCGGAGCTATCGCGACACCGCGGTCTACGCCGGCGCGTGGTCGGCAACCCTCATCGGATCTGCATTCCTGTTCGCGGCGACCGGATTCGTGGCCGCCGTCTGGCTGGGCAGTCAGCAGGTCGCGGCCGGACGGATCACCGTCGGAAGCCTGTTGGCGTTCTGTCTGTACGCGGGGCTCACGGTCGAGCCGATGCGCCGACTCGCCGAGACACAGGGTTTCCTGCAGCGCTCACTTCCTGCAGCCGAGCGGCTCTTCGAGCTGCTCGACCTCCCTCTCCAGAGCGATGCAACCGCATCGTCCATGCTCGCCCCTTCGACTCCGGCCCGGTCGGTCCACGCACCCCGGCCGCGCTCGCGGGGGATCGCCGTCGAGTTCGAGAACGTCCACTTCCGGTACCTGCCCAACCGCCCTCTCCTCGAAGGCGTCGACCTCCGCGTCCCGCCGGGCGACAGAATCGCCGTAGTGGCGGCGAGCGGCGGCGGCAAGACGACGCTCGCCTCGCTGCTGCTGCGGTTCCGCGACTCGAGCGCGGGTCGGATCCTGCTCGATGGCGTCGACCTCCGAAGCTACCCGATCCCCGAGCTCCGCCGCATGGTCTGCGTCGTCGAGCAGAAGCCGTTCCTGTTCAGCGGGCCGCTCATCGAGAACCTCCGTTACGGCTCGTGGAACGCTCGAGAGGCCGAGATCCTGGAGGCCGTCCGACGCCTGCGGGCTGCGGTCCCTGGTCGAGCGGCATCCGCTGGGAATCAACGCGTCCCTTCGGGAGTCCGGTGGCGATCTGTCGGCCGGCGAACGGCAGCGAATCGCCCTGGCGCGGGCGATCGTCAAGAACCCGGCGCTCCTGGTCCTCGACGAAGCCACCAGCGCCATCGACAGCCAGGCCGAGGCGGATGTATTTGCCAGGCTCGAGCCCTGGCTGGCGCAGCGAACCGTGATCCTCATGGCGCACCGCCTGTCCACCGTCCGACGGGTGTCTCGGGTCGTCGTCCTCGCGGGGGGAAGGGTGTCCGGCGACGGCACGCTCGACGAACTCGCCGGCGGAGAATCCGTTTTCACGACACTGTTTTGCGATCAACTCGAAGGCGCTCCACAGGTGTTTCTCGAGCCGCGCGCGACGGGAGGCGCGTCTCCTTGACACCCCCGGAGCCGCGAGGTTAGCCTGCCGTGCAAGAGGGGTCACGCCAGAGCTAGGAACGAGCTGCTAACGCACCGGACTTGGAGGTTGCCATGAAGCCGGTCATCAGAGTGGGTCTCGCGGTCAGTCTCGCGCTCGGGTGCATTGCGGTCTGCTCGGCGGCTGCTGCTGCTGACGACCCGTGCGCAGTCGGCGGCTGCCTCGGGCCGAACGCACCCGCGCTCGTCGACACCAATGAGAATGGCCGACCCGATCCGGGGATCGACCTCGCCATCGGACTGGGGGTGGCGCCGACCGGCGTGATCATCAGCAGCCCGTGGCACCACGACGCTCTCGAGACCAACAACGTCATCGCGCTGCGCGAGGCCGACCTCAAGCGTGGAGGAAACTTCCTGGCCGCCGAGCGGACCTCTCGCAGCGGGCTCACCCAGCGGATCGACATCGACGAGGACGGCATCATCGGCGGCCGCCCGACCCGGGTGCTGTTCACCGAGACCCGGCGGGGGGCCCGCCTGGCGGAAGGGTATGGCGAGCTGCGAGACGCCGATGGCGACGGCTTCTACGAGCGGTTCGTGGCCAAGAGGACCTCGGGGACCCCATTCGGTTTCGAGCTGACCTTCGTCGGCGCCGACGTGAACCGCGACGGCCACCCGGACTACGTCAGCATCCCCTGGGCTGAGGCGAGCGTGGCGGGGGTCGCCGTCGACGACGGCGTCGGTCCCGTCCACACCCACATCGAAGATCCCCAGATCTGGTTGCCTCTCGCCGACACCGACGGGGATGGCGCGCCGGAGTCGATCGTCGCTGACCTCGACGGCGACTTCAAGGCCGACTCGAAGCTCTTCTGGACCCCGCCGCTGGCCATGACGGCGCTGCCCCGCGCCCCGCGGCTCTCTCCCTGGCAGCAGCGCCGCAGCCCGGTTGCGAATGCGGCCGAGATGGGCGTCGGACTCGCCTTTGTCGGTCTCTGCGTCGGGGGCTGGCTGGGTCTGCGCCGTCACCACACTCTCGGCTAGCAGACCGGAGGTGGGGCGCACGGTCACGCGTCGCGACGGACAGCCGGGTCTGTGGCGGCGGCGCGCCGCGCAGTGGTACGTGCTCGCGAGCTCCTACGCCCTTGCTCGCCTGCTCCTGAGCCGCACCATCGCGGGCGTCTGGGATCTCGACCTTCGTTTCCTGGTCGAGCTGCTCGTGGTGACCCTGGTCCAACTGGCGGTGCTCGAGCTTCTCCAGGCGAGATGGCCCACGGGAGCGGCGAGCCAGCACGTCGGCGAGGGCCGCAGTCAGGGAGCGGCGCCGTGAGGGTCTTCGTGGCCGCCGGCGAGGTCTCGGGCGACGTTGCGGGCGCCGGCATCGCCCGGGCGATCAGGCGGCGCGCGCCCGACGCGGCGCTGTTCGGGATCGGGGGCGCGCGGATGGAGGCCGCCGGCGTGGTCATCGACCTGCCCACGAACCACCTCGGAACGGTCGGGCTCAGCGAGGCCGTCACGGTCGTTCCCTCGCTGTGGCGGGTGTTTCAACGGGTGAAGCGGATGGTTGCCAGAACACCGCCGGACGCGGCCGTGCTGATCGGAAACGACGTCTTCAGCGTGCTGCTCGGCCGGTGGCTGCGAGCGCACGACATCCCGACCGCCGCCTACTTCCCGCCCCAGATCTGGATCTGGGGGGCCCTCGCGGCGCCGATTTCCAAGAGCTACGACGCGATCTTCAGCTGCTTCCCCCAGGAGCACGACGTGTACGCGCGGGCCGCCTCCCGCACCGGCGCGGCGGTGGTCTATGTCGGGCACCACCTCGCCGACCAGCTGGCCCTGCGCAGCCCCGCCGACATCCGCGCCGCGCGGCACGGCCTCGGGCTCCCGGAGGATCAGCCGGTCGTGAGCCTGCTGCCGGGAAGCCGGCGACGGGAGGTGAAGCTGCTCGCTCCGGTCCTGCTCGCGGCGGCGCGCACGCTGGCCGACCGCGACCACGCTCTCCGCTTCGCGGTGGCGGTCGCCGAGCCCGAGTACCGGTCGGTCGTCGAGCTGGAGATCGAGCGGAGGTCCCTGGCTGACCGGGTGGTGATCTGCAGCAGCGGCCCCGAGGCGCTCCTGGCGAGCGACCTCGCCCTGATGGCATCCGGCACCGCCTCGCTCGAGGCGACCCTGCTCGGCGTTCCCATGGTCAGCGTCTACAGAGTCTCGTGGGTCACCCAGATCGCCGTCAGGACCGCCATCCGGCTCGGGCTGATGACGGGCGAGACGACCGCGCTGCCGAACCTGGTGCTCGGGGAGCCCGTCGTGCCCGAGCTCACGCAGGGAGCGGTCACCGCGACCAACATCGCGCGGACAGCGCAGGCGTTACTGGACAACGAGCATGCGAGACACGAGATGAGCCGGCTGCTGGCCGAGGTCTCGCCCAAGCTCCGGGGCCCGGACAGCTTCGGCCTCGTAGCCGAAGGGATCCTCGCCCTCGCCCGTGACCACGCGCTACCGGCGCGCGCCACGCCAGTGTCCTCGACCCCGGCCGGCGCGGGCGACAGACCGCTGCTGCGGGCGTGAGGCCTCGTGGCCCGGTTTCTCGTCGTCTGGGCGTGTCTGACCGCTGCGTTGGCGGTCACGACCGCGGTCCTCTCGTTCGCCGTTTTCCGGCACCTCGACCTGCGATACGTGGCGCTCGTCCACCTCCTCGCCATCCCGGTCGTCCAGGCGCTGGCCGTGGGTTGGGTGCGGGGGGAGTGGAGCCTGTCGCAGCAGGCGCGGGCAGTCCGAGCCGCGCTCCGCCACAGGTGGTTCGCGGCCCTGCTGCTCCTCGACCTCGGAGTCCTCGCCGGCGACCACCTCGGGAGTGGGTTCGCCATCGGTGCCGCCGAGGACCGAGTCGCTCTCACCACGTGGTGGCCAGCGCTCCAGGCCGCCGCGGCCGGGGCGCTGCTGCTGGTGGCGCTGCCGCGGGCTCACGGCGGCTGGCGCCGTCGACCGTGGCTCCTAGCACTCGCGGTCGGCGCCCTCGCGATCGCCGGCGAGCCCTGGTGCCGCTGGCTCGAAGCCGCGCCCGACCTCCTGCCCGGCCTCCTGCCAACTGCGGGGCGGTGGCTCGTCACCTACGGCGGCATGGCTGCGATCGGTTTGATCGTGCTCGTCCGATCCGCAGCGACCGTCCGCGATGCCGACCCGGTCGCGGCGTTCCTCCTCGACCTGGCCGCCGCCCTGCTGTTCGCGCTGATGCTCGTGCTCGTGCTCAGCCTCGCGCTGCACCCGTTTCTGAACGATCCGTGGGCGACGTTGGTGGCGATCCTGACGCTGGGCTGCTCGACCTGCGTGCTCGCCGGATCGCTCGGCGCCGTCCGGGCGAGGGGGCTTCGTGCCGACCGCCAGTGACCTGGCCGCCGTCGGCCTGGCTCGAGGTGCAAGCCGACCGGCGGCAGCGCCGCCACGGAAGTCGGCGCTGGCGACGTGGGCCGAGTTCCTGATCGCCGTGCCCCCTCTCGCGCTGGCGACGGTGCTGCCGCGGCGGGTCGCCCTCGGCATCGCGGCGGCGCTGGGAGCCGTCGCGCACCGGCTGCACCGCACGGGGCGGAGGGTCGCGATGATCAACCTCGCCATCGCGTTCCCCGGCGAGCTGGCCCCCAGCCAGGCCAGGCGGATCGCGCGCGGCGCCTTCGCCACCTTCTTCCAGACCGTCACCGAGCTCGTGATCTGGCTCGGTCGACCCCCAAAGACGGTCGTGGAGCAAACCGATTGTGACGGAGCCGAGTACTTCGCGGCAGCCCTCGCCAGCGGGCGGGGCGTGATCGTCTGCTCGGCGCACCTCGGGAACTGGTACTGGCCAGCGATCTACGCCGCCGCGCTCGGGGCTCCGGTCCATGTCGTCATTCGCCCGCTCGACAACCGCCTCCTGGACCGGTGGATGAACCGGATCCTGCGGCGCAGGGGCATCAACCCGATCTCGCGCCGGGGTTTCGCCATCCAGTCGGCGGCCGCTGCGCTCCGGCGCGGCGAGGTCGTCGGCCTGATGGTCGACCAAAACGCAGCGGTCGGCGGGCGCTTCGTGCCCTTCTTCGGGACCCTGGCCTCGACCATGCGCGGAGCGGCGATGCTGCGGGCGATCACCGGGTGCGAGGTGGTGTGCGTCCACGACGTCCGGCGCGACGGCCGCCACCAGATCGTGGTGTCCGGGCCGATGGACCTGCCGGACGACGAGCAGCTCGTCCTGTGCCGGATCAACCGGCACTTCGAGGCGGTCATCCGGGAGCACCCCGAGAGCTACCTCTGGATGCATCCCAGGTGGAAGAAGCGGCCCGACGACGAGGCCACGCTCTACCCCGGCCTCGAGGTCTAGCCGGCGCCTCCGTCGCGCCCGCCTCGGTGCCCGTTTCCGGCGGGCAGCGTTGCGAGAACCCTCAGCGCATAGCGGCGAGCGACCCCCCGCTGCGACTGCACGTACTCGAGCGCGCGACGACCCATGTCGGCCAGCCGCTCGGGATCGCCAAGCAGCTCGAGCAGAGCGGAGGCCAGCGCCTGCCGGACGTCGCACCCGCTCGGCAGCACGAGCGCGCCCCCTGCGGCACCCAGCCCGGAAACCACCTCGCCGAAGTGCTCGTGAGACGATCCGATGACGATCGGGCGGCCGTGCGCGGCGGCTTCCAGGGGGTTGTGGCCGCCGCGCCGGACCAGCGAACCCCCGATGACGGCCACGTCGGCCCACCGGTAGATCGCTGCGAGCACTCCGATCCGGTCGACCACGAGCACGTCCCAGGGCTGCTTGGCGGACTGCGGATCCGACCAGCACACCACCGACAGCCCGGCGACGGCGGCGCGCCGCCGCACCGCTCGCGCGCGGGCCGGGTGGCGCGGGGCCAGCACCAGGCGAGCACCGGGCCGACCTTCGCGGACGCTGAGCAGCGCCTCGAGCAGCCAGCCCTCCTCCGGATGGTGGGTGCTGCCGGCGACGATCAAGGGCGCCCCCTGGAGCCGGGCGAGCGTCGTGCTCCAGGCCCCAGGCAGCTCGCACTGCGGCTCCACATCGTGCTTGAGGTCGCCCATCACCTCGACTCGACCCGCCGGCGCGCCGGCCTGCTCGAACCGGGCGCGGTCGAGCTCGCTGCGGACACCGATCCAACGAGCGCACGCCAGCACCGGCCGGAAAACTCGACGGGCGCGACGGTAGCGGCTGGCGTCGCGGTGGTTCATCCGGCCGCTGACGATGCACAGCGGTATTGCCAGGTCGGCCGCCGCGAAGAAGAGACCGGGCCAGATCTCGGTCTCGACCACGATCACGGCCTCCGGGTCAAGGCGCCGCAGCCAGCTGCGTAGAGGGTGGGAGCGGTCCCACGGCAGGTAGCAGACGGCTTCGACCTGCGGGTGGACGTCGCGCAGGAGCTCGGCGGCGACCCGACCTTCCCGGGTGCCGGTCGTGACCATGATCGAGATCGCCGCCCGCTCCTCGATCAGGGCCCCGATCAGCGCACCGGCAGCCGCCACCTCGCCGACCGACACGGCGTGGAGGAGCAGTCTCGGCCGTGTCTCTGTCCGCCATGCCGGCGGCCGGCCGAGGCGCTCCCGGAGGTGCCGGACCTCCGACCGTCCGGCGATCGCCGCGAGGCGCTGGGCCGGCGCGAGAACGCCGGTGACAACCGCCCACATCCCGGCGTCGTAGGCGGCGAAGGCAAGGCGGCACCACCGGGATCGATGGGGCGCTGAGGATGGCGAGTCGAGGGGCTGCATGACCGGGATCCCGGGCCATTATCGGTGATGCGGTGCGCCGGCAGGATCGAGCCGGGCCGACGGCGCCCGCCCCGGGCTCCCCGGCCGCCCACCCACGCGGACGCCGCGCCGGGACAGCGACCGGGTGCAACCCGACGTGCAACAATGCTGGGTCGAGGCCGAGCGGCCCGTCGCGGTCAGCGCTGGACCACGGTGGAGGCTCGGTCGACCGGAGAGTGCGCCTCGGAGGAGCAGCATGGGCAGCGACGTCTGGCCGCGGGTCCGAAAGGGGCTTCTCGACTGGCTCGGCTCCGATCAACCGCATGACCACATCACCGAGGGCAGCCGGCTGCGCGAGGACCTCGGGCTCAGCTCGCTGCGAGTCGTCGACCTCGTCGTGTCCATCGAAGACGAGTTCGACATCGCGATCACGGATGAGGACCTGGCGTCGCTCGTCACCCTGCGGGACGTCGTCGAGACCGTCGAGCGCAAGCTGGCCGACCGCGGGGACCGCTGATGCGCCGGGTGGCCGTCACCGGCATCGGCATCCTGTCGAGCATCGGGAACAGCTACTCCGAGGTCACGCACAGCCTGAGAAGCGGTCGATCGGGCGTTGCCGCGGTGCCCGAGTGGGCCGAGCTCGGCCTGCGGTGCCAGGTCGGTGGACTGCTCCGCGGCGTCGACGAGCTGCGACGCGCCGCGGCCATCCCCGAGGCTCACCTCAGGGGCATGTCGAACGCCGCGCTGTACTGCGTGCTGGCGGCAGGCCAGGCGATCCGCGACGCGGGGCTGACGAGCGAGCACCTCGGAGGCCGGCGCACCGGCTGCATCGTCGGCAGCGGCATCAGCGGCACGCGGGCGGTGTACGAAGGGGGCGTTCAGCTCTACGCCGGCAAGCTGCGTCGGGTCAGCCCGTTCGTCGTGTTGCACACGATGGCCAGCGCGTGCAGCGCGACCCTCGCCACCCTGCTCGGCGTCGGCGGCCGCAGCTACTCCATGAGCTCGGCCTGCGCAACCTCGGCACACACCATCGGCCACAGCTTCGAGCTGATCCGCGACGGACGGCTCGACATCGCCATCGCCGGCGGCGGCGAGGAGCTGAACCCACTGGTGGCCGGGGCGTTCGACGCCATGCGCATGGTGCTGTCGACGCACTTCAACACTTCGCCGGAGCGGGCCTCGCGCCCCTTTGACCGCGACCGCGACGGCTTCGTGCTCGCCGAGGGCGCCGGCATCGTCGTCCTCGAAGAGATGGAGCGGGCGCGGTCCCGCGGCGCACGCATTCACGGCGAGATCGTGGGGTACGCGGCCAACTCGGGCGGCGACGACGTCGTTCTCCCCGAAGCCGATGGGCGGTCGGCGGCGGAGTGCATCCGGGAGGCCCTGGACGGCGCCGCTCTGCAGTCGCGGGACGTGGGGTACGTGAACGCCCACGCGACCTCGACTGTGCAGGGCGATCTCGCCGAAGGACGGGCTCTCAAGGCGGTGTTCGGGCCGCATCGACCCCTCGTTTCCTCCACGAAGTCGATGTCCGGCCATGCCCTCGGCGCTGCCGGCGCGCACGAGCTGATCTACTGCCTCGCCATGATGGAGCACGGGTTCGTGGCGCCGTCGCGCAACATCGAGTCGCTCGATCCGGCTTTCTCGGACCTCGGCATCGTCACTGAGACTGCCGAGCAGGGGACGTCGGTCGCGATCTCGAACAGCTTCGGCTTCGGCGGCACGAATGCGGTCGTCGTCGTCCGCCGGCCGGAGGCCGACTGACGCGGCGCCTGGAGCCGGTCACGGCGATCCGGGTCGGTTCACGCGGCCGCGGGCGTTTGCTAGGCTGACGGGGACAGCGAAGGGAGAGTGGCGCGATGCGTCTGACGTTGCGGGAGATCGCGCGCGTCCTCGACGGGTCCCTCTCCGGCGACCCGGAGATTCGAGTTGCGAGCGTGCGGCCTCTGGAACAGGCAGGCCCCGGCGACATCTGCGTGGTGTGGGAGCAGACCGCGATCGACGGGATCGCGTCCTCCTCAGCTGCTGCCTTCGTGACCGCTCCGGGCGTTCAGGTCGAGGGCTGCAACCTGATCCGGGTCGGTCAACCGCGCGAAGCGCTGGTCACGCTGCTCGAGCTTTTCTACCCGGCGCCGCGGCCCCCGGCGATGATCGAGGCCGGGGCCCACGTCGCGGCCGACGCGCGGTGCGGGGTGGGGGTCTACGTCGCCGCCGGTGCACGGATCGAATCCGGAGCGCAGCTGGGCGCGCGGGTCCAGGTCCATGCCAACGCCGTGGTGGGCGCCGACGTGGTCATCGGCGACGACAGCATCATCCACCCCAACGCCACCGTGCTGCGCGGCACCCGCATCGGCTGCCGGGTCGTGATTCACAGCGGTGCCGTGATCGGCAGCGACGGCTTCGGGTACGTGCGGACCGCGGAGGGGCGGCAGCGCAAGATCCCGCACGTCGGAATTGTCGAGATCGAGGACGACGTCGAGATCGGCGCCGGCACGACGGTGGACCGCGCGATCCTCGGCAGGACCCTCATCCGGCGGGGGACGAAGATCGACAACCTCGTGCAGATTGCGCACAACGCCGACATCGGCGCCGACTGCTGCATCGTCGCCCAGGCCGGGATCGCCGGCAGCTCCCGCATCGGCGACGCGGCCGTGATCAGCGCGCAGGCCGGGGTCTCCGACCACGTCACGGTCGGCCCACGCGTCCGGATCGGGGCCGGGGCCGGGGTCGCCGATGACCTCGCCAGCGGCGACTGGATGGGGTCGCCGGCCGTTCCGGCCGCTCGCGCGCGCCGGATCCAGGCGATCATCAAACGATTGCCCGAGATCTACGACGAGCTTCGAACCCTGCGGCGGTCTCTCGGTCGTCGCGCGCAGCAGCCGGACCCCGTCTCCGGCGCCGCGGATGACGACCAGCGATCGCGCCGACCGGCCACGGGCAATGGCGAGTCGTCGGACTCCTGAACCGCGCCTGACCTCGCTCCTCAGCCCGGTTCGGCGCGGCGGCGGGCCGCCATCTTGAGGCCTTCCCAGACCAGCCAGCCGCGCATCGCGGCGCCCTTGAGCCGGCCGTGGCGGTGGTCGATGCGCTGGAGGCTCCAGCCGATCAGAGTGCCGGGCGGGGTGAGGCGTTCCGCCTCGGGCCGCGGCACGAGTTGGATCGCGTCGTACGAGCAGGCCAGTGCGCACACCCCGCAGCCGATGCAGCGCCCCTGATCGACGACGTAACCGCCGGAGCCGGCGCTGATCGCCGCCACCGGGCAGCGGTCGCCGCTGCAGTCGCCGCACTCCGAGCACGTCTCGCGGTCGATCGCGGAGACGTAGTTGGAGCGGGCGAGCATGTAGGGCGCGCCGTGCTCGCTGACTGCCCGCAGGAAGCCGCAGCAGCAGGAGCAGCAGTTGCAGACGAAGAACGGCTCCCGCTGGACGTTGTAGGTGCAGTGGACCAGCCCTTCCTCCTCGACCCGCTCGAGCAGCTCCAGGGCCTCCTCCCGGGTGATCTCGCGCCCCCACTCCGGACTGTCCTGGTAGGCGTTCGGCTCGCGCGAGAACGACATGCAGGTCTCGCTCGTATGGCGGCACGGCTTGCCGAGCAGGGCCTGCTCCTTGCGGCACAGGCAGTCCGCGACTCGGAATGAGCTGCAGCGCTCGAGCAGCGCCTTGAGGTCGTCGTAGGGCAGCACCTCGGCGCGCGCCTCGATGCGGCGGTTTACCGGGATGACGCGGGCAAGGTGGGGCGCCGTCCCGCCGAGGGCACCGAGCAGGGTCGGCGCGTAGGCCTCGAAGAGCTCGGCGAGCTCGCGGTCGATGTGGTTGACCTGAAACTCCCAGATGCCGACGATGAACGGGGCGAGGGCGTAGTAGCGGCGGCCGCGCAGCCGGAAGCTGAAGATCTGGCCGCGCTCGGCCATGCCATCGAGCGTCTCGCTCACCTCGTCGGTCGGCCGCCGGAGCCGGCGGGCGACCATGGCCGCGGTCTCGGGCAGGGGTTTGAGCCGGAGCGCCATGGCGGCGTCCTCGGGTGAGAAGATCTTGCGCAGGATCGCGAGCTCGACCCCGCTGTCGGTGGCCGGAAAGCCGTTGGGCAGCCCGTCGAGGGCCCTCGCCAGCCGTTCGAAGACGTCGGCCACTGCGTTCCCCCGATCCTCAGTCGGCTCTTGGCGCGGGGGCTCGCTGCGCGAGCCCGCGCCGGGCCGTCACTCGTCCTGCTCGCTGGATTCGGTGTCGCTCTTCTTCTCGATCCGGCGGGCCAGCTTGTTGGCCTTCTTCTGCTGCTTCTCGACCTCTCGTCGCCGCTTCTCGAATTTGTAGGATCCGGTTTTGCGTGCCACCAGTTCCCTCCCTCGTCCTGATGTCTGATTCTCGGCCGCTCTCAGACGGAACCCGTTGCGGTCCATGCGACCCGCCACGAGTGGGCTGAGATGCGGTCCATGCTAACAGATCCCCGCGCGTCGGCTCGCCAATGACACGGCAACACGTCAGGCTGTGTGATGCTCCACGACATCCTTGACTCAGGATGCGCGCAGCGCCTCCGTCTCGGAGCGTGCAGGGCGAAGGCCACGCAAGTCGCTCTGGCCCTACGTCACCTGCGGGGGCCGTTGGCCTGCGCGCTCCGAGCTAACAAAAAACCCCTCCGCGAGGGAGGGGTTCGAGCGGGTTCGCTCAGATGCCTACCAGCGGTCGCGGCGCTTCTCCTGCGCAGCGTCGACCCGGATGGTGCGGCCGTCGAGCTCGGTGTTGTTGAGCGCGGCGATCGCCTTGTCGGCGGCGTCGTCATCCTCGAACGTCACGAACCCGAAGCCCCGAGACCGGCCCGAGTCGCGATCGGAGATGACCGCGGCCTCGGTGATCGTACCGAATGGCGAGAAGGCCTCACGGAGGGCCCGCTCATCGGTGTTCCAACTCAGACTTCCAACGAACAGCTTCTTGGCCATGCTCTCTCTCTCTTTTTTGAGTCACCGCCCGTTCCGGGCGCACTCACGTCTCGAATCAAAGCGGGCCACCCGCCCGCCGAAGGGAGTCCAGCCACGGTGGCTGGGCTAGGACTCGTTATGATATCACCTTTCGTTCAATTTCCAGTCCCATGGCTGGGGCGCACGCCGGCCGATCCTCGGTTGGCTGCGGATCGGCCTGGGCGGCGACGACGACGCGCGTCGACGTCGCTATCTCGCCGCGGCGCGGCATTCGACCCGGCGTCGCGCGTGACCCGGCGGGTGGCGTTGGCGCGAGCACGGGCGCGCTCCTCGGCCTTCTGCGAGCGGATCGCGGCGATGCGCTCGGCGACCGGGATCTCGAGCTGGCCGGCCGGCTTGGCGTCGTAGTCGAAGCCGTCGAGGCGGCGCCGGTTGAGACGGTGTCCGAGGGCGCGCTCGATGGCGGCGAGCTGCGGGCCCTCGGCTGGCGAGACAAAGGTAAGGGCATCCCCAATGGCGCCCCAGCGAGCAGTCCGACCGACCCGGTGGATGTAGTCGTCGGGCTGCACCGGGACGTCGAAGTTGACGACGTGCGGCAGCTCGTGAACATCGATGCCGCGGGCGGCGATGTCGGTCGCGACCAGCACCTGGAGGCGGCCGTTCTTGAAGTCGGCGAGCGCTGCCTCCCGCTGGCGCTGGCTGCGGTTGCCGTGGATGCGGTCACAGACGATGCCGGCCCGGCTCAGCTTGTCGGCGAGCCGGTTCGCGCGGTGCTTGGTACGGGTGAAAACCAACGCGGTGCGGATGTCACCGCGGCGCAGCAGCTCGACCAGGAGCAGCGGCTTGAGCTGCTCGGCCACCGGCAGCACCGCTTGGGTGATACCGGTCGCCGGCTCAGGGCGGCGCTCGACGTCGATGCGCACCGGGTCGTGCAGGAGCTGCCGGCTGAGCTCGGCGATCGGCGCCGGAATGGTGGCCGAGAAGAGCAGGCTCTGGCGCTTCTTCGGCAGGGCGGCGAGGATCCGCTTGATGTCGGGCAGGAATCCCATGTCGAGCATGCGATCGGCCTCGTCGAGCACCAGCACCTCGAGGCGGTCGAAGCGCAGCCACGGATGCTGCATGTGGTCGAGGAGGCGGCCCGGGGTCGCGACCACGACGTTGACGCCCGCTCGCAGTGCGCGCTCCTGCGGACCGGCGGCGACGCCGCCGAACACCGCCACCGATCGGATCCGGGTGTGGCGCCCGAGGGCCTCGAGATGCTCGTGCACCTGGGCCGCGAGCTCCCGGGTCGGGGTCAGCACCAGCGCGCGGGGACCGGGACCCGGGCGGGTGACGAGGCGCTGCAGGATGGGCAGGACGAAGGCAGCGGTCTTGCCGCTGCCGGTCATGGCGCAGGCCAGCACGTCGCGGCCCTCGAGGCCCGGCGGCAGCGCTACGATCTGGATGGGTGTGGGCGTGCTGAAGCCCAGGTCGGTGACCCCGCGCGCAATGGCGGGATCGAGGTGGAACTCGGAGAATGAACTCAAGACAGTACTTCCTTCTGCGGCCGCACGATCAGCGAAAGCGGGGTGCGCCGCGGGTGTTCCGGCTGGTTTGTCGAGGGGAACGGGAGTCATGCCGGCGAGGCTGCCGTCCGGGCCCGGGCGGGCCCTGTGAGTTGTCGCTGCTGCCAAGGGCCGCACCGCGCGAGCGGCGCCGCATCCCGGCAACCGAGACATCATCTCACGATTTCACGCATTGTCAACCCCGCATCCCGAGTCGCACCGCCGGGCCGGTGGCGGCGAGACGGCCGGCTCGGGGCATCACAATGGTCGAGGCGCTGCACGGGGCCGCGCGGGCGCGGCACCCACCCCGATGCCCAGCAACCCCTGGACAAGGACGGTGTTGGGACATAGGTTCTCTCTCCAGAGGCTTCAATCCACGTTGCGGCGGGCGCAGGCAGCCGGGGCAGTCCAGGGCGGCGAGGGGCGCGGGGCTCGCCTAAGGCAGCTCTACAGCACACGGCGGCGCGGGCGTCGGCCTCCAGGAGGAGGTGAAAGATGAAAGCGAGCGGATCGTGGTTCCAGATCGTGGCCCTGACCTGCACTGCGGCCGGGTTGGTCGCTGCAGTGGCTGGGGCTGGCACCATCGAGGCCACGCTGCGCGACCGGCTCGAAGTGGGCTTGACAGCCGACTTCGTGGTCCACTTCGCCGAGCAGGCCGACCTGTCAGCGGCGTACCAGATGAGCTGGCAGGAGCGCGGCGAGTTCGTGGTCGCCAGCCTTCGCGCGTCCGCCGATCGGAGCCAGGCTGCGGCGCGCGCCATTCTCGATGCCCGCGGCGTGAGTTATCGGCCCTTCCTCGCCGGCAACGAGATCTATGTCCACAGCGGTGATGCCGCGCTGGCGACCGTGCTTGCGAGTCGGGCCGAGGTAGCGGTCATCCGGGCCCCACGCGAGCTCTTCCTCGATCCCATCGCCGCGGCACCCTGGACCGAGGGTGAGGTGCCGACGCTGGGGTGGGGCCTCATCGACACCGGCGCCACCGCGTTCTGGGCGGCCTTCGGCCGGGAGGGCGAGGGCATCGTGGTGGCCGAGATGTCGACCGGCGTGCAGTGGAACCACCCGGCCCTGGCGGGTGCCTACCACTGCGGCAGCGATCCTTCCGATCCGAGCTGCTGGTTCGATCCCTCGAACATCTGCGGCGGGTCGATGTGCGATAACAACGGCTACGGCACCTGGATGGCCGGGATCATGGTCGGCGACGACGACCCGGGCCTCGCCTACCAGGTCGGTATGGCGCCGGGTGCCGAGTGGATCGCCTGCAAGGCCTGCGAGTCGAGCGGCTGCTCAGATTTCGCGATCAACAGCTGCGCCGACTGGCTGCTGCAGCCGGCTGGAAACCCGGACAACCGGCCGCACGTGGTGGCCGTGGGGTGGTCAGGGCCCAGCGGCGACCCCTGGTTCGAGCCGAAGGTCAATGCCTGGACGGCCGCAGGCATCTTTCCAGCGATGGCTGCAGGCGTCGGTGGCCCCAACTGCGCCTCGCTCGCCAGTCCGGGAGACTACCAGGTCTCATTCGCGACGGCGGCGCACGATGACACGCGGACCGTCTGGAGCTACTCGTCCCGCGGGCCGAGCGACTTTGGGCACGAGCCCTACACCAAGCCGAACCTGTCGGCGCCCGGGGTCGACATCTGCACCACGGCGCCGACCGACGGCTGGACCTGCGACGCCGTCGGGACGGGTGCCGCCGCGGCCCACGTCGCCGGCGCGGTCGCGCTGTTGTGGTCCTGCGCCCCGGACTTGGTCCGCGAGGTCGATGCGGCCTTCATGGCGCTGCAGGCGACGGCCGGGGGGCCGCCGGCCGGCAACTGCGGCGCGCCGCCCGACGGTGAGGGGAACTACACCTACGGCTACGGCTACCTGAACATCATCCAGACCGGCATTCAGTTCTGCGAGTCCCTCCCGTTCAGCGACGGCTTCGAGTCCGGCGACACGAGCGCCTGGTCAGCCACTGTGCCCTGAGCCGAGCTCCCCGGAACGCGCGGTCCGCCACGGCGGCACTCCCTGAAGCGGGCGCCGGGGCGGCCGTCAGTCGGGGCAGTCCAGCTCCTCGGTTGGCGCAGCGTAGATGAACTCCCCGTCCCCGGTGCCGGTGGGGTTGCCGTCAACTTTGGAGACATAGCCGACGAACATGTTCGGGAAGTCCACGTTGCACGGATCGGGCGTCTGGCTGGCAGGATCGAGCCAGAGCTCGACGGTCAGCGGTCCGGAGACCCGACCGACCCCGAGCTGCGCGAACGACCACTGGCGGACGCTGGCCGTCGGGATCGGCTTGACCCCTGCGGCGAGCACCGATCCATTTCCAGCCTGAATCCGGTAGTGGACCTGGATCTCCTCGACGAGCGACAGGTTTGCGATCCCGAGGTTGGAGCGGAAGTGCTCGTCGTTGCGCGCGCCGGTGGCGATCGAGGGCCACCACGCGGCGTTGTAGGTGAAGTCGAGCGCCGGCACCGTCTGGCCGAAGGTCCCCAGGGGGCTGCCAACGTTGTAGGTGCGGGTCACCGCCGCGTAGTCGTCGTCCTCCGGGTTCGCCAGGATCAGGTCATGGTCGCTTGAGGTGAGCAACGCTCCCTTGACGTCGGTGGCGTAGAGGAAAAGGTCGTGCAGCACGTCCTCGAAGATCACCGTCTCACGGGCGTCGAGCGTGACGCGCACCGGGAAGAGGGGGTTGAACACGTTGGCCTGGTCGGCCGGAAAGAACTGCAGCCCCACGGTCAACTCGTGGTCGTGGGGGTTGTAGATCGTCAGGTCGCTCACCCACTGGGTCCCGCCGACGCCCGCGGTGCGGGCCACGATCGGGAAGAACTGGAAGTCCGACACCTGCTGGGCCGCCGCGGGCAGCGCCGCGCACAGCACCATGACAGCTACGACGCCAACGTTTCGACTCATACGTCCCCTCCTCCTGCGACGAGGCAGAGCTCGGCGCGCTGAAGCCTGTCAATCCATCACGATCAATATGGTCCCCGCCGAGGCGCGCGGCAAGCGGGCTGGGGCTGACGATGTGGCGTTGCCGATGGCGAGGGTGGCTGGCGTCAGTGACAGAATGGTGGGGACGGAGGTGGCCGATGCCGGTCGGGCTCCTCGTGGCCGTGGTGACGGTGGCAATCCTGGTCGGGTTCGGGCTCCTGATCCGCCTGCGGCTGCGGGTGGTGAAGGAGGCGCGGCAGCTGTGGCCGCGGCTGGAGGCCGAGGCGGCAGCGCTCGGCTACCGGCCCGCGCCGGACGAAGCCGGGCCCGTCGCGGAGGCGTTGCGCGCCGGCCCGCGCTTCCGCGACTCCAGGCTCGAGCTCCCCAACCTCCTGAGCCGGCAGGCCGGCGGTAACCGCCGGTACCTTACCGAGTACCGGTCCACGACCGGCACCTCCGACCCGTCGATCGAGAAGGGCTGGCTGTTCGCCGTGCGCCTCGACGATCGCCGGCTGCCCCGCTTCCTCCTCTTCCACCCCCCGGTCAAGCTGCCCAAGCTGATCGTGGCCGGGCCTCGAGAAGCTGGCGAGGGTGCGCTACCCCGGCTTCGAGCGGGTCGAGCTGGATGCCGTGTCCCCTGCCCTGGCCAACGGACTGATGTGCGCCGAAAGCCGCGACGAGGGCCTGCGCGTCCTCACCGCCGACGTGGTCGAGATGCTCGGCCGCAGCGCCGGCTGGGACCTCGAGTGCACCGGCGACTGGCTGATCGCCGACAAGCAGACGCACGCGAAGGCGCCCAGGGGCGACCCGTCGGCCGATGATGGCCGAGCTCGCCGAGTTCGAGGCGATCGCGGACGCCTTCGAGCGCTGAGCCCCGCCCCTCGCGGGCTGCCCGCCGCCCGTCATCTCGAGCCGGGTCGGCGTTCGACATGACGGATTGACGCGGGATCGAACCATATTCACCTGGCGAAGCACTCGACAACACGGCGCAGGAGCGTCGAAGAGGCGCCTGCGTCGGGCGTCTGCGCCGTCGCGACGAGCCGCTCTCAAGGCGTGCGCGCCGAAAGGGACGCACGCCTGCCAACCGCCGGCCCGCTGCAGGCGGCGGATCGGTCGACGGGCACGATCGGTCCGACGCGCGCCGGGTTCCATGTCACACCGTCTGCCCGGATCGAGGGAGGAGGACATCATGAGCCGCCATCTGCGTTCGATCGCCGTGGGATCAGTGCTGTGCCTGGCCGTTCTCATCGCGGCCCCGGTTGCCGCCGGGGACTGGTCGGCCGCCCAGCAGGAGGTGTGGAAGAACGTGGAGGCCTATTGGGCGGTGCTCGCGAAGGGCGACGTCGACGGCTTTCTCGGCTACATGCACGAGGACTACGTGGGCTGGAGCCTGAGCTCGCCGGCCCCGGAGTCCAAGGCCACGTCGGCCAAGTACCTACGCTTCTTCGTGGCCCGCAGCACGATGGAGTTCTACGACATCACGCCGGTCGCGATCGTGGTGCACGGGGACGTCGCGGTCGTCCACTACTTCTACTACGAGGTCGCCAAGGACTCCGACGGCAAGATGAAGACCGAGCGCGGTCGGTGGACCGACATCCTGGTCAAGCAGGGTGATCGCTGGGTGCTGCTCGGTGACCACGGCGGCGCCGCCGAGGACAACGACTGACGACTGGCCCCACGCCGCGGTCCGGCGTGGGCGACATGATTCGTCGCTGGCTGGTTGCAGGGGCTTCGGCGCCTGGGGCCGAGGATGGTCTTGCACCTCGGCGTCCGAGAGCCTTCCGCGGCGGAATCAGTCGGTTGCGCCGTCAAGCATGTAGGCGATCGCCTCAAAGCCGACCGCGCCGGTCATCTCCTCGACGCTCGCGGTGAGCTCGGCGTCGTGGCTGATCAGGCCGTCGCGGACCATGAACACCCGGTAGTCGAGGCGGTCCGCGTCGAAGTAGGTCGCCAGCACGCAGCCGACCGCGCTCAGGCCGCTCAGAAAGACGGTGTCGACGCCCTGCTCGCGCAGGATGCGGTCGAGCTCGGTTGAGTTGAAGGCGCTGGCGTGGGTCTTGACCACCTTCGGGTCGGAGTCCTTGATCCGGACCGTCGCCCGGAAACTCGAACGGCTCGGTGCCGGGCAGCGGGCCGCTCTCGGGGTCGGTGTGATAGACCCTGATCACCGGCAGGCCGTGCTTGCGGAACAGGTCGATGGTGGCGTTGATCATCATCGTCGCCATCTTCGTGTCCTCGTCGTCCATGTACGGCATGAAGGCGTTCTGGATGTCCATCACGACCAGGGCGGGCTTGCCCTTGGCCGCGGCCGCGCGGCGGCCTGTCGGCGGCCAGGACGGCCGGCACGAGGATCGCGACGACCAGCAGGTTGAGCAGCAGCGACCTTCTCACGTGACCTCCCTCGCCAGCGCGAGCGCTGGGGCGCGGCGGGAGCCGGCTGCCGCGCTGCTCGCGCAGCGGCGCCGACACCTGCGTCGCGTTGACTGGAGGTACGCGCCGCTCGCCCGACCGGTTGCGCCGGTGCGAGAGTGACAGGCCGGAACGCGGCCGGCGCTACTGCCCGCCGTCGACCCGGGCCAGGACGTCGGCGGCGGCGTCCTTGTGCACGGTGTAGGTCAGCATCTTCAGCCGCACGTAGTCGTCGCGGTAGAAGTAGTAGCCCTCCCACGTGCCGTGCCGCGACGACCGGTTGGAGTCCTTGATCAGGAACCAGTCGTGGCCGTCGAGCCGCATGTGGCCGACCAGGTGGATCCCGTGGTCGTCGCCGGTGGAGCCGTCGGCGAAGCGCAGCTCGCGCGCGCTCTGGTCGATGTACTCGCCGGGGATGTCGAAGGTCGGCACCACCGCCACGTCCTCGAAGCCGTTCATGCCCGGCTCCGAGACGTCGCCGCCCAGCACCACGCCGTGCCCCGCCGTGACGACCCGGACCAGGGTCTCGTACCAGACGTCGAGCGGCACGTTGACGTAGCTCGCGTCGTGCCACCAGTTGTCGGGCACCTGGTACTCGCCGCGGGTCCAGAACGGACGCTGGAGCGTCGACATCAGGGTCACGTAGTCGTCGGGATCGATCCGGCAGACGTCGGCGAGAAAGGCCTGCGGCGTCATCCCGACCCCGTTCCAGGCCACCATCTCGGGAGGCCGCCCCATGGTGGCGTCGAGCATCTCGCGCACCATCAGGATCACCGCCTGCTCGTCCCAGAAGTCGTTGGCCTTGCACCAGCCGAGCAGCGACTGGATCTGCTCGACCATGAGGTCGTGGTCGAAGCGTCCGTCCTCGGCGAGCACGCCCTCGTAGGCCGAGCGCGGCACCACGCCGTGCTGTCGGTACATCCGCAGCAGCGCCGCGTCCTGCGAGCCGTGGTCGAACAGGCTCTCCCCGCGCGAGGCGATGTAGCCACGCGCCTTCTCCACGAACTCCCAGTAGACCGTCCACATCTCCGACAGCTTGATCTCGGCGCCGTACAGGCGCTTGATCTCCGACTCCATGAAGGAGGTCGCCGAGAAGCTCCAGCAGGTGCCGGTGTTGTACTGAGGGGTCGGCGGGAAGTGCCAGACCTTGCTCGTGAAGGCGTCTGGGCTCGGTGGTTTGACGAGGCCGCTCAGGTCGAAGCGCAGGCGCTGCTCGGGCTCGGTGCGCGCCTTCTCGGCGTCCCGGTAGGCCGCGATCAGCTCCGCGGTCTTGGCGCGGGCCGCCTCGGCACGGGCCTGGTTCGCCTGCTCCATCTCCTCGATCACGGGGTCCTTGTAGTCGTCGACGTAGATGGCCTGATCCCGCTTCGGCTCGTCGGCTGCAACGGCACCCACCAGTCCGAAACCGATCACCACCAGCGCGCTGATCGTCACGAGCTGTCGCATGAGCATCCCCCTTCCGGAGACAGATCTTAGCTTCGATTCGCAGCCGACGTCAGCGATCGCCAGCGGCCGACCGCTCCGCGACTGCGGTGCGGGCCAGGTTCAGGACACCCTTCTCGAGCTCGCCGAGCAGGGCCTTGCCGTCCCGCTGGGTGACCGCGGCGGCGAGCGCGACGTCAAGCTCGGGCGAGTAGCTGGCCACCGTGCCCCAATAGCCGGTGTGGCGGTAGAGGGTGAGGCCCTGCTCCTCGACCACGAACACCCCCATGCGGTAGATACCAGGGGTCGTCTTCGGTCCCTCGGCCCCCGGTCCGGGCCGGGCGCCGGCGATGGTCATCAGCATCGTGTCGAGGGTAGCTCGCTTCGCGAACACCTGCCCGGTGAACAGTCCGCGCATGAAACGGGCGAGGTCGCCCATCGTGGCGACAAGGCCCCCGCCGCCATAGAGGTCGATCGACGGATCGATGGCGAAGCTGTCGAAGTCGCCGTCGAGCTGGTGAGCGCGCTCCGGAACCCCCGCCGGCCGGGGCTCCAGCAGCTCCCACCAAGTCGACCGGAAGCCGAGCCGCTCGAAGCCGACCAGCTCGCGGACCGCGGCCGGCAGCGGCTTGCCGGCGGCGCGCTCGACGACCTCGCCGAGCAGCACGTAACCGGTGTCGCTGTAGCAGTAGACGTCGCCAGGCGCGCCGAGCGGATCGCCCCATGCCATCGCCGCCGCCACCTGCTCGGTGCGGGTCCAGCGGTGCAGAGGGTCGGCGATGATCCGCTCGAGGTAGTGCGGGCTCTCGGTGTGGTCGAAGAGCCCGGAGGTGTGGGTGAGGAGGTGGCGCAGGGTGATGGCCAGCGGGTCGTAGCCGTCGCCGCGCAGCATGTCGACGAGCTCGGCCGGCAGGTGGTCGGCGATCGGGTCGTCGAGCTCGAGCCTGCCCTGCTCCCACAGGCGGAGGATCGCGGCCGCGACGAAGGTCTTGGTGTTGCTCGCCACCAGGACCGGACGGCCGGGGGTCATCGGCTCCCCGCTCGCAGGATCGGCGACGCCGGCCGCCCCCTCCCACGCGAGGCCGAGCCGCGGCGCAACGACGGCCAGTGCGACCGCGGGCACGTTGGGGTGGTCGCGGACGGCGGCGTCGACAAGGCCCTGCAGCTCGTGCTCGAGCCGGGTCCCGGATCCGGCCGGCGGGGGATTCTTCCGACACGACACGACGGCGGCAACGAGCACGACGAGGGCGGCGACGAGGAGCAGGTGGTCGCGCATGGCACCTCCGGTCCTGCCGGCGAAGGTACCATAGGACCCGAGTTCCCACGGCGGTCGGCAGCACCGAGAATCGTCCGGCCGCCGGCGGGGTTCTCCCTCGTCGGATGCACGGCACCGAGAACGGTCGCACGGTCGCGGCGCGCTGCGTCGGGCTGGTCAAGCGCTACCCGGGGGTGGTGGCGGTGGATGGCCTCGATCTCGAGGTCCGACGCGGTGAGTGCTTCGGCCTGCTCGGACCCAACGGCGCCGGCAAGACGACCACGGTCGAGATCCTGGAGGGCCTGACCGCGCCCGACGACGGCTTGGTCGAGGTGCTCGGCCAGCGCTGGGGCACGCGGGATGACCGTCTCCTGCGCGAGCGGCTCGGCATCCAGCTCCAGGAGACCAAGCTCGCCGACAAGCTGACGGTGGCCGAGACGGTGCGGCTGTTCCGGTCGTTCTACCGGCAGGGGCGGCCGGTCGACGAGGTGATCGCATTGGTGAGCCTCGACGAGAAGCGCAGCGCGCGGGTCGGCAAGCTGTCCGGCGGCCAGAAGCAGCGGCTCGCGCTCGCCTGCGCCCTGGTCTCGGCGCCCGAGCTGCTGTTCCTCGACGAGCCCACGACCGGCCTCGACCCGCAGGCCCGCCGCCACGTCTGGGAGGTGGTGGAGAGCTTCCGCCAGGGCGGCGGGACGGTGATCCTCACCACCCACTACATGGAGGAGGCGGCGCGGCTGTGCGACCGGCTCGCGATCATCGACCACGGCCGCCGCATCGCCCTCGGCACGCCGGCCGAGCTGGTGGCGTCGCTCGGCGCCGACCAGATCCTCGAGCTACACGCCGGCGGCGAGCTCGACGCCGACCGCCTCGGCATGCTGCCAGGAGTCGCCGGCGTGAGTGCCCGCAACGGCGGCTGGATGGTGCGGGTGCGCGACGTCGGCGCCGCCCTGCCGGCGGTGCTCGGGGAGCTCGAGCGGGCAGGGGCGCCGCTCGAGCAGCTGACCACCCACCAGGCGACCCTCGAGGACGTGTTCGTCCACCTCACCGGCCGGGGCCTGCGCGATGGCTGAGCCGAAGGCCTCCCGCGGCGGCGCCTTGCACCCGCTCGCCGAGCTGACCCGGGTCCGGATGCTCGAGTTCCTCCGCGAGCCGGAGGCGGTGTTCTGGGTGTTCGTGTTCCCGGTGCTGCTCGCCCTCGCGCTGGGAATCGCCTTCCGCGACTCGGGTGCGACCAGCTACCGCGTCGGGGTGACCGACCCCGCGATCGCGGACCGGCTCGCGGGCGCTCCCACGCTGTCGGTGGCCGCGATGGAGCGCTCCGCGGCGCTCGAGGCGCTCGGGCGAGGACGGCTCGACATCGTGGTCGAGGTCGAGCCCGGGAGCGAGCCTCTCCCCCGGCTCGTCTACCGCTTCGACCAGACGCGGCCGGAGGGACGCGCCGCCCGGCTCGCGGTCGACGACGCGCTGCAGCGCGCCTACGGACGACTCGAGCCGCTGCAGCACCGAGACGAGCGGACCGCCGACCGCGGCTCGCGCTACATCGACTTCCTGATCCCCGGCCTCATCGGCCTCAACCTGATGGGCAGCGGCATGTGGGGCATCGGCTTCTCGATCGTGGTCGCCCGCACCCGCGGGCTGCTCAAGCGCTTCGCCGCGACCCCGATGCGCCGGCCCCACTACCTGCGTGTCCTACGCCCTGTCGCGGCTGCTCTTCCTGGTCCTCGAGGTGGCGGCGATCGTCGGCTTCGGGTGGCTGATGTTCGGCGTCGCGGTGCGCGGGCCGCTGCTCGCCGTGCTCGCTGTGGCGATCGGCGGCGGTCTGACCTTCGCGGCGCTCGGGCTGCTGGTCGCGGCGCGTTCGCGAACCATCGAGGCGGTCTCGGGCTGGATGAACCTGCTCATGCTGCCGATGTGGCTGCTGTCGGGCACCTTCTTCTCCTACGAGCGGTTCCCGGAGGCGTTCTGGCCGGCGATCCGCGTGCTGCCCCTGACCGCGGTCAACGATGCGCTGCGGGCGGTGTTCCGCGGCGAGGCGCTCCTCGCCGGCGCTCTGCCCGAGCTGGCGGTGCTCGCGGGGTGGGGTCTGGTGTCCTTCGCGATCGCGGTGCGCCGGTTCCGCTGGCAGTAGGCTGCCGAAATGCCGGCGCGGCGCCGGATGTTGCCGGTTGCGGAGGGCGTCATGGAATCACGGGAGCTGGGCAGGAGCGGTCTCGAGGTGTCGGCAGTCGGCCTCGGCTGCATGGGGATGTCGGAGTTCTACGGGGCGAGCGATGACGCAACCTCGATCAACGTACTCCACCACGCCATCGACATCGGGGTGGCCTTCTGGGACACCGCCGACATGTACGGCACCGGTCGCAACGAGCAGCTGGTGGGTCGCGCCCTGCGCGGCCGGCGCAACCAGGTGGTGCTGGCCACCAAGTTCGCCCTCCAGCGCGGCCCGGACGGCAGCTTCATCGGGATCAGCGGCCGGCCCGAGTACGTCCGCGCGGCCTGCGACGCCAGCCTGCGGCGACTCGGTGTCGACCACATCGACCTCTACTACCAGCACCGGGTCGACCCGCAGGTGCCGATCGAGGACACGGTCGGGGCGATGGCCGAGCTGGTGGAGGCCGGCAAGGTGCTCCACCTTGGGCTGTCGGAGGCGGGTGCGGCGACGCTGCGGCGAGCCTCTGTGGTCCACCCGATCGCCGCGCTCCAGTCCGAGTGGTCGCTGTGGAGCCGCGACATTGAAGTGGAGATCGTCCCCGCCTGCCGCGAGCTCGGCATCGGCCTGGTTGCCTACAGCCCGCTCGGCCGCGGCTTCCTGACCGGCGCCATCCGCAGCCTCGACGACCTCGCCGGGGATGACTGGCGGCGGGCCAACCCCCGCTTCGAGGCCGCCAACCTGGAGCGCAACCTCGAACTCGTGGCCCGCATCGAGCGGCTCGCCGCCGACAAGGGCTGCACCCCGGCCCAGCTCGCGCTGGCGTGGGTCCTCGCGCAGGGGCCGGACGTGGTGCCGATCCCGGGCACCCGCAGCCGCTCGCGCCTGGCCGAGAACGCCGCCGCCGTCACCGTGACGCTGACCGCCGGCGAGCTCGCGGCCATCGACGAGCTCATCCCGAAGGATATGGCCGCCGGCACGCGCTACCCCACGTCCGGCATGGCTCTCATCAACCGATAGAGGTTCGATGGGGGCGACGGGCCGGTTCGCGGTTGTCCTGAGAACGCCACGGCTCCGACATTTCCTGTTTCAGGCGAGAGGATGCGCGCAGCGCATCCACGTGGGAGCGTGGGGGGCAGAGGCCTGTCAGACGACCCAAGACCTGTTACGCGTTCAGGGGCCTATGTCCCCCACGATCCCACCTACTCCCCCATCTCATACGCGTCCGCTAGCGCGTACACCTCGCCCTCCCAGACCCGCCGGAAGCGCTCCGGGTCCACGGCCGGCTTGCGGATCATCGCCATCGCCCGCTGCTGCTGCTCGGGGCTGGTGCTCGGCTTGTGCGCGAGCTGCAGGGCATAGCGGGAGAGGTCGCGGACCATGACGTCGAAGATCTGGTCGACGAGGTCGCCGCTGACGCCCTCCAGCGGCGCCTCCTCGAGGATGAGCTGGCCGTACGGCACGAGTGTGAACACCTCGCCGAGGCTGAGCTGGAGATCGACGTCCTGCTGCTGGGCCTCGCTCGGCGGCGCCTCCATCAGGAGGCACTTGAGGGCCTCGACCTGCTCGCTGAAGATCCTGACGTTGGGCAGGTCCACCGGGTCGTAGGCCAGCCTCCAGTCGTGGAAGCGGACCTTGCCGAGGCCCTTGGCCGGCCCCTGGTTGAAGAAGAAGCCGTCGTCGACCGGTTCGTCCCGGCGCGGGATCGCCGGGTAGTCCGCGGGCCGGAACAGGTAGTTGACGAGGAACTTCAGCACCAGCGCCATGTTGACGTGGGCGGTGCCCTCGAGCTTGGGCAGGGCGCGGATGTCGCGGGCGGCCATCTCGAAGTAGGGCTCGTTCTCGAAGCCGCGGGCGGCGATCACGTCCCACAGTGCGTTGATCACCTCCTCGCCCTGCATCGTCACCTTCATCTTCATGATCGGGTTGTAGAGCAGGTAGCGGCGGTCGTCGGCGGAGGCGCTGCGGAAGTAGTCCGAGGCGCGCAGCGCGAAGAGCTTCATCGCGACGAGCCGGGCGTAGGCGTCGACGAACAGCTGCTGCACGTGGGGAAGTCGGTGACGAAACGGTCGTAGAGGCGGCGGTTGGCGGCGTGGTCGATGGCCTCGTAGAAGGCGTGGGTGCAGATGCCGATCGAGCCCCAGCCGAGGTTGAACTTGCCGACGTTGACCGTGTTGAGGGCCGCGTCCCAGGCGTCGGCGCCGCGCGACAGGATGTCGGACTAGCTGACCGGGTAGTCGCGCAGCGCGAACTCGGCCACGTAGGACTGGACGTTGACCAGGTTGCGGATGCAGTCGAACGTCTCGTGCTGCGAGTCGGCGGCGAAGAACACGTACTCGCTGCCGCCGGCGAAACGGCCGAAGGTGGAGACCATGCGCGCGACGTTGGCGTTGCCGATGTAGTACTTGCCGCCGCGCGCCCGGAAGCCCGTCGCCGTCGGGGTAGAGGGTCATCTCGGTCGAGTAGACGTCGGCCCCGTGCTGCTTCTCGGACAGCCCGAAGGCGAAGACCTCGCCCTGGCGCAGGTACTCGGCAGCCTTGCGCTTCGCCTCCTCGTTGGCGCTCATCCAGATCGGCCCGAGGCCGAGGATCGTCACCTGCCAGGTGTACCAGTAGTGGAGCCCGTAGAAGGCCAGGATCTCGTTGAACTCGTTGTTGCGCCAGTTGTCCCAGCGGCAGTCGGGCCCGCCACCGTACGCCGCGGGGGTGAGCAGGGTGGAGAAGACCTGCTCGCGCGCCAGGAACTCCAGGAAGTCCGCGTACCAGACCCGGTCGCGGTCGTCCTCCTTGAGCCGGCGCAGGCCCTTTGCCTCGAAGAACGCGATCGTCTTCGCCATGATCTCGCGCGATGGCTCGTCGGTGCACCGGCTGGCGTGTCGGTTGGGATTGAGCAGGATCATGACCGCACCCCCATCGTGGGACCAGCCCGAGTGTAGCCTTCTTGCCGCGCCGCGTCACGCAGTCCGCCGCAGCCCGGCGTCGCTTGTGCCAAACCGCGGAGAGTCCATACTGAGCCGCCGCGGCCACCCGGCGCCGGACTGAGGGAGGACACCGCCTCGTGGGCTCGTTCGCATCGCTGGAAGCGCTCTATGACGCCGAGCACCGCACCCTGGTGGCGGACATCGACCTCTACCTCGACCTGCTGCACGAGGCCAGGGTCCGCGGGCCGGTGCTCGAGCTGGCCTGCGGCAGCGGCCGGGTCGCGGCCCCGCTGGCGCTCGCGGGCCACCGGGTGACGGGCCTCGACCTGTCTGCCGAGATGCTGCGGCGGGCGCGCGCCCGCCGACGCACCCTGCCGCCCGAGGCGGCGGCGCGGCTGCGCTTCTCGCGGCAGGACATGCGCAGCTTCCGCTTCCGGCAGCCGTTCGCCGCCGCGATCATCCCGTTCTCGAGCCTCGCCCTGCTCCCCGAGGCCGCGGACCGCGTCGCCTGCCTCGAGTGCGTGGCGCGCCACCTCATCCCGCGCGCGCCCCTGGTCATCGACCTGCCGAGCCCGATGTCCGAGTCGCCGGGCGGCGGGCCGCGCGTCGTCGCGAGCCACTTCCGGCTGTCGCGCTGGGGCGAGTCGATCGAGAAGCTGGTGGAGGAGGTTGTCGACCTCGAACGCGGGACGACCCGCGTGCACTATCGCTACCGGCTCGTTCGACCTTCCGACGGGACGCTGGTCGAGATCGCCGAGACCTCGTTCGAGCTCGCTCGGATCGAGCGGCGGCAGATCGAGGCACAGCTCTACGCGGCGGGCTTCGACGTGGTCGCCGTCGCGGGCGACTACCGCGGGACGCGGCACGGCCCGTCGAGCCCGCGGCTGGTTGTGCACGCCGAGCGGCTCGGCTAGGAGCGTGTCGAGCATAGGCCCCTCGGCGCACGCGGGTCGCAGGCCCTGGGGGTGTGCGTGAGGCGTCGTGGTCGCTGGTTGGCCTGCGCCCCTCGCGCGCCGAGAAGGATGCGCTTTGCGCATCCTGACGATGCGGAAAGGCGGCACGGACTCCTCGACGATCCGAGCTCTACAATGCTGGAGACGATGCCTGATGCCAGGGCTGCAGCCGCGCTTGCCCTCGTGCTCCTCGTGCTGAGCGCGCTCGCCGGCTGCGCCGGCTCGAGGCCGGAGGCCGCGGCCACCGTGCCCTCGGGCTGGCCGCTGCCGCGGGACGTCGCCACCGTCAGCTCGTCCTTCGGCGCGCCGCGCGGGCGCGCGACCCACCAGGGCCTCGACTTCAGCGCGCCGCGCGGCACCAAGGTCGTCGCCACCGCGGACGGCGTGGTGAGCTTCGCCGGCCGCTCCGGCGACTACGGCCGGATGGTCGTGGTCGACCACGGCGATGGCTGGGAGACGCGCTACGCCCACCTCCACCGGATCCGCGTCGAGGAGGGCGACCGGGTCCGGCGCGGCCGCGAGCTCGGCACCGTCGGCCACAGCGGCAACGCCGGCGGCAGTCACCTCCACTACGAGGTCCGCCGCCGCGGCGTCCCCGTCGACCCCCGGCCGACCCTCGGAGGCGGTAGGTGATACGTGATAGGTGATAGATGATACGGGCCCCCGCCCACTTCCGCTCTTGTCACGGCGTAGCCCGCAGGGCGAAGCCGGATCCGCGCCCGAAGCTCTGAACCGCAGAGCTCGCAGAGGACGCACAGAGAGATCATCTGACTTCATCTCCGCGCTCTCGGCGCTCTCCGCGGTTTCACCGGGCGGGAGGGCGGCCCGCCGCTCCTGATAAGCGGCGAGGGCGCCCGCGGCGCCGGTGCCGGCAGCGACCGCCGGCGGGCTGCGCCTCGTCACGGACAAGCCCGCGGCGGTCGGGTTGCGACAGCTGTGAAGGGCAGCGATCCGGCGCACTGCGGCTATCATGAGTCGTGATGAGGAGGGCCCTGCTGGCAGTGATCTTCCTGATGGCGGCGATGCTGCTGGTGCTGGCGGTAGCGGTGCGCCTGCGCTACGGCGGTGGCAGCGGCTACCCCGACCTGACGACGACGCCGCTGCTCGACGAGTCCGCGCTCGAGGTCGTGGTTGACTTTCCCGAGCCGATCGGCAACGTCGCGGTCAGCGCCGACGGCCGCGTCTTCTTCACCGTGCACCCCGAGTCGCGTCCGGAGGAGCACCGGCTGATGGAGTGGACCGGTGACGGCGCCCGGCCGTTCCCGAGCGCGGCCGCCCAGCGCGAGCTCTTCGACACCGCGCTCGGCGTCGTGATCGACCGCTCCGGCAGGCTGTGGACGATCGACCACGGCAACCACGGCCTCCGCCAGCCCCGCCTGCTCGCCTTCGACCTGGCGACCGGGAAGGTCGTGCACGACCACCCGTTCGACCGGGCGATCGCGCCCCGCGGCTCATTCCTCCAGGACCTCCGGGTGGATGCGTCGGGTGACAAGATCTTCATCGCCGACCTCAGCTTCTGGCGCGGCCGTCCGGCACTGGTGGTCTACGACGTCGCCTCGCAGCGCGCGCGCCGGGTGCTCGAGCGCCACCCGTCGGTGGTGCCGCAGGACTGGGTGATCACGACGCCGGCCAAGCGGATGGTCTTCTTCGGGGGCCTGGCGGCGCTCAAGCCCGGCGTCGACGGCCTCGCGATCGACCCCGCGGGCGAGTGGCTCTACTTCGGCGCCATGGCCCACGACGGGCTCTACCGAATCCCGGCCCGCGACCTCAGGGAGTCGACCCTCGGCCCACGCGTGCTCGCCCAGCGGGTCGAGCGCTTCAGCGACAAGCCGCTGAGCGACGGGCTGACCGTCGACCTCGAGGGCAGGGTCTACATCACCGACGTCGAGCACGGCGCGGTGATGCGAGTCGGCGCCGACGGCGTGCTGCAGACCGTGATCCGCTCGCCGCGGATCCGCTGGGCGGACGCGCTCTGCTTCGGCCCCGACGGCTGGTTGTACCTGGCCGACAGCGCGCTCCCGGATGTCATGCTGCGCTCCAAGCGGCACATCCGCGGCGCGGCGCCGTATCACGTGTTTCGCTTTCGCCCTTCCCCGCCCGACCAGGGGCTAGGGGCTGGGATCTGGCTAGGGATGGGCCCTCCCACCCGTTCCCGCTCACGGCGACTTGTCACGGCGCAGTCCGGAAGCCGGACTTGTCACGGCGAAGCTGAAAGCGAAGCCGGAAGCCGGACTCGTCACGGCGTAGTCCACAGGACGAAGCCGGATCCGTACCCGTTCCCGTGCCCCGGCGGTGGAGCCCTGACGGATATCACCCGCCGGCACAATGCCAGAAAAGACCACTTGGGAGCCTCACGTCGGGAACGGGATCGGGTCACCCGGCATCGCCTTCGGCTCCGCCGTGGCAAGCGGGGACGGGTACGAAGGGACAGCCGAGGCGCCACTTAGAGCGCCCTTCGTTCTTCGTGTCTTGGTGGTTTCCACGGCCGTCCGCCCTCCTCCTCCCCCCTCGAGATTGCGCATCGCCGGTTTTCGCGCTAGGGTGGCCGGCATGAAAACGACACGCCTTCTCATCGCCATCGCCCTGATCACCATCGCCACCGCCGCCGCCGCACAGGACATCGCCGCGCCGGCCGACGTGGCCAAGCCTCCCGCGGATGCGGTCTGCACGGCGAGCGGCCTCTGCTCGAAGGTGCTGGCCGCCGGCACGGGCACCGAGCACCCCGACGCCTGGGACCAGGTCACGGTCCACTACAGCGGTTGGACCACTGACGGCACGATGTTCGACTCGTCGCGGAAGCGCGGCCAGCCCGCGACCTTCCCGCTCAACCGCGTGATCCCCGGCTGGACCGAGGGCGTGCAGCTGATGGTGGCCGGCGAGCAGCGACGGCTCTGGATCCCGGTCGAGCTCGCGTACAACAACATGCCCGGCCGGCCGGCCGGCATGCTGGTCTTCGACGTCGAGTTGATCTCGATCGAGGACCAGCCCAAGCCGCCGGACCCGCCGCCTGCCCCCGCGGACGTCGCGGCGCCACCGGCCGACGCCCAGACGACGGCCAGCGGCCTCGCCTCGAAGGTGCTCAAGCCCGGCACCGGCACCGAGCACCCGACCGCGAGCTCAACGGTCACAGTCCACTACAGCGGCTGGACCACCGACGGCAAGATGTTCGACTCCTCGGTGGTGCGGGGTCAGCCCGCGACCTTCCCGCTCAACCGGGTGATCCCGGGCTGGACCGAGGGCGTGCAGCTGATGGTGGCCGGCGAGCAGCGGCGGTTCTGGATCCCCGAGGCACTGGCCTACAAGGGCGCTCAGGGGGCGCCGCAGGGGATGCTGGTCTTCGACGTCGAGCTGATCTCCATCAAGTAGCCGCGCCGCGTGCTCACCTGCCGCGCAGCGCGAGCAGCGCCTCGAGGTAGCGGGACTTCAGCTGGCGGCTGGCCATGGCGCGCTGGATCGGCGCCAGGCGCAGGATCGCGCCGAGCACCGCAGCCATCGCCCGGTGGCTGGCCAGGGTGCGGTTGTCGAACACCAGATCCTGCAGCGTGCCCCGCTCGACCGCCATCACGACCGTGCGGTGGACCGAATCGACCGGCGTGATGACGCGCTCGGGGCGCGCCCGCAGCGCCAAACCGTGCTCCAGGCAAGCCGGCACGCACACCCCGCAGCCAAGGCAGATGTCGGTGTCGAGCGTCGCCCGCTTGCGCTTCGGCCGCGCCGGGTCGTTGGCGGACGCCAGGGTCAGCGCCTCGACCGGGCAGGCCTCCACGCACTTGCCGCACCCGGTGCAGGCGTCGACCGGCAGCTCCGGGATGAAGCTGGTGGTGTGCACCGGATGGAGGTGGCCGAAGCGGCGCGCCGCGATCAGGGCCTCGCAGCAGCAGCCGCAGCAGTTGCAGATGAAGTTGACCCGCTGGCGGACGTTCTCGCCGAACTGGACGAGACCGCAATCGCGCGCCTGATCGAGGAGGTCGCGGCACTCGGCCGCGTCCACCCGGCGCGCGACTCCGTGCCGGATCAGCGAGTCCGCGGTGTTGTTGAAGGTCATGCAGATCGACATCGGCGCGTCGCAGGCGCGTCCGAGGTGCTCCATCTTGTGGCGGCAGTAGCACAGTCCGATCCCGATGTGGGCCGCCTCGGCCACGACCCGGCTCGCTCGCTCGTGGTCGAGAACCACCAGCGACCCGTCCACCGGCAGCGAGGGCTCGGACACGAACACCCGGCCGAGCTGGGTCTCGCCATTGGTGAACAGGGCCTTGATGAACTCCTCCTCGACGTTGAGGTACTCGTAGAAGAGCTCGGCGAGCAGCTTCTGGTCGAGGTCGCCGCGCAGCCGCATCATCGAGAACTCGAAGAAGCCGGCCATCGGCGGCGGCAGGACGTAGCTGCGGCTGCCCTCGGCCTCGACGTCGAGCAGGATCGCCCGTCCGGCGAGCTCGTCGAGCACCGCCTGCGCCTCGGCGATCGGCATCTTCCAGACCCGGGCCGCCTGCTCGGCCGAGAAGGGCTTGATCGGGAGCTGTGCCACCAGGGAGGCCTCGCGCTCGGAGAACAGCATCGCGAGAATGCGGAACAGCAGCTCCGACGGCGGCGCCCCCTGGGGGAAGCGATTCAGCCGCTCGACCAGCTCCTGGTACCCGGTGCGGACGGTGCGATGGGCCACGGTGCTCCGGACGCCTCCTGCGAGTCATTCCTATTCTAGCGGGAACAACCGTGGGCGGCTGGACGACTGTCGATCGAGGTCAGCGATCACTCGCACCGCTTCGACTTCAGGCGGGCGCGAGGGAAACGAGAGGTCGAGGTGATCCTGGTCGGTCTCGAGCCGACGGCGCTCTACCGGGTCGAGATTGACGGCGTCACGATCGGTGGCGTGTGGACCAGCGTCACCGGAGACGGCTCACTCAGGGCAGCGCGAGCTCGCGCTCGCCGAGCAGGAAGACCGCGTCGCCGCTGCCGTTGTCGACCCGCGAGATGTAGGCGAAGAAGCGGCCGTTGGAACCGGCCGCGGCCGCGACCTCGAGCCGCACGCCGTCCAGGCCCTGCGCCACGCCCATCTCGCCGAGAACCCGATTCACCTGGGTGTGCGAGAAGGGCGCGAGGGTCAGGGTCAGCGGCGTGCCGACCGTCTCCTCGCCAAGCATCGCCATCACCTCGACGACCAGCGGCGTGGCGACGATGCTGGCGATGCCGAGGTTGGTCCGGAAGCCCGCATCCTGCCGCGCCTCGAACAGGTAGAAGCGAGCCGCGTTGGGGTTGAGGCCCGGCACCACGTCGTCGCCGACGGCCCAGTCGGCGGGAAGGCCGGGGATCGCCTGTCCGAAGGTCCCAACGTCACTGCCGACGTTGGCGATCCTGGCGTGCGCGATGACCGGCGCCGAGGCCACGATGTCGACCGAGCCGACCGCCTCGTCGAGCCCGAAAGTCTCGGCGATGAGGTCCTCGACGATGAGCGTCGCGCGCGCCGGGACGGCGACCTGCGCCGACGCGGCCGGCGCGGTGTTGTCGCGATCCGAAAGGTTCAGGAACAGCGCCACCGTCGTCTCGGTGGCCGCGGTATTGAAGAGCTCGAGCCGAGTCCTCCACACTGTGCCGCCGATGCCGGGCGTCCGTCCCACAGCCGGCACCACCAGGTCGGTCGACGCCGTCGACGGGACGTCCACGAGGTACGAGCCGGCGGCGAAGATCGACGGCGAGCCGGTGCCGGTCGCAAAGGCGCCAGACTGGCTCGTCCCGACATCGCCCGCGGCCGAGAGGACACGCCCGTCGGCAAAGGCATCGGCACAGCTCGAGTCCGGGCAGAAGCAGCCGATGAGGTCATTGCGCGCCACCGGGACCAGAAGCGGGTAGTTCGCGACGCCGCCCGCCGGCACGGTCTCGAGCGCCGAGCTGCCGACCAGGAGCAGGCGTTCGCCCTCGGGTCGGAAGACCTTCAGCATGACCCGCGCACCCTCCGACGAGACGACCCGCCACAGCCGGAGCTCGCCACTCGCCGTGACCGGGTGGTCGAGGTCGACGTAGGTGACGCCTCCCGCCAGCGGCGACCCCGGCTGGGGATCTCGCCCGGCGGTCTGCGCGAGCGCCGACGTGGCTGCGGCCATCACGAGCCAGCCTGCCAGCAGGCCGATCCAAGCTCGGCCGGATCTCCAGTGCATGGTTCCCACTCCCCTCACGCCGGACCGCGTCGCACCGCGAATGGTCAACCCCGGCTCGCGGCCGGTCCCCGCTGCCGCGGCCCGCGCTACGGTGCCTGTACCAGTGCGAGCGCAGCGTACGCGTCGAGCATCGTACCCGTCCAGTCGCCGTCAGTCACGGCAACCCCCGATTGCTCGAGGGCATTTCGCACCAGCAACGGGTCGAGCCCGGGGTCGGCGCTCAGCAGGAGGGCGACCGTGCCGGCCACGAAGGGCGCGGCCATCGAGCTGCCGCTCCAGGTCCCGAAACCCTGCTCGTCGAGGGCCCCGTAGACCGCCTCACCGGGGGCGGCGAAGCGGACGAGGTACGAGCGGTTGCTGAACGGGGCCAGGCCGAGGCCGTCCTCGCGGGCGGCGGCCACGGCCAGGACATTGCTGTCGGAGGCCGGAAAGGGCACCACGGTGGAGGCGTCGTTGCCGGCCGACGCGACGACCACGATGCCCAGCTCAGCGGCCCGCTCGAGCAGGAGGTCGACCGCCGACGATCGCTCCCGATAGACGAGCGAGAGGCTGATGACGTCCGCGCGGCGCTCGATCGCGTCGGCGATGGCGAGCGCCAAGTCGTACGCCGTGCCCGAGCCTTCGTCGTCGAGGACCCGGTAGGGGAGGATCGCCGCCGCGGGCGCCGCGAGACCGACCAGCGACGCGACGAAGGTGCCGTGGCCAGCCGCCTCGTCGACGTCGCCGTCGCCGTCGTTGTCGACCTGGTCGCGCTCCTCCCACGGTGACAGGTCGCCGTCGACGAGGTCGAGGCCTCCGGGCAGCAGCTTCCGGCGCAGCGCCGGGTGCAACGGGTCGACGCCGGTGTCGATCACCGCCACCACGACGCCGCCGCCGTCGGCAAGCTGCTGCGCGGCAGGCAGGTTAACCTGGTGGACGGCGGGCTGCCCGACGAGCTTCTCGCTGGTCGGCGTCCGGTCGACCGTCGGGTAGCGCCGGCGGACCGACTCGGGGTCCTGAAAGTGGTAGTTGGGCTCGACCGCCGCCACCTCAGGGTCGGCAGTCAGCGCCGCCAGCAGGTCGTCGCTCAGCTCCTCCGGAAACCAAAGGAGCGCGCCCAGCCCCCCGACCCGTCCCACCACCTGGGCGCCGAATCTCGCGGCGATGGCGTCAACGCTCGCTCCGGGAACTGGCACCACCAGGGCCTGCTGGGGCTCGAAGTCCTGGCCGCCGGTGGTCGCCGACTCGCGGTCGTCGGTGCGGACCTCGAGCGCGGTCATGACGCCCACGTCGTCGAGCAGCACGTAGACCTCGGCCCACCAGCCGGGCACCACGTCCTGCCACGAGTCGGCGTCGCCCTTGAACTCGGTGGACGGAGTGATCGTCGCCGTCGCGCCGCCCTCGAGCTGGAGCTCGGTCGCGCCGATCGACAGGACCACGCCGTCGAGCTCGCGGTAGCCCTGGCCGGACTGCATGTCGCCTTCGTATTCGACCTCCACGACGAGGTTGCTGCCCGAAGGGCCGCGCCTCGCCTTGACCTCGAGGTACTGCCCCACGGCGAGCCCGCTGTAGCCTCCGAGGGCCGGATCGAAGAAGGTGCTCGGATCGACCGTGTAGATCCGGCCGTCGTCCATGACGAAGCGGTCGGGCGGCAGCAGCATCGTGAGCAGGCCGCTGAACTCGAAGTCGATGCCACCCTCGAGCAGCTCGAGACGGGTCGCCGTCAGCACCAGGCCCGCCAGCGTGCCGCGTGCTTCGATCTCGTCGCCGATCGCGAGCTCATCGAGCGAGCCGAAGTTGTGGAGCTCGGTCTGGCCGGTGACGACCACCTCGAACACGGTCCCGCCAGAGTCCATCTCGAGCCCATCGGGCATGAAGGCGACGATGGCACCGCGCAGCCTCGTCTCCTCGCCTCCCGACCGGAGCTTGACGCGGCTGGCGATGATCGTCGCGCCCTGCAGCAGGCCCCTGACCTCGACCTCGTTGCCCACCTCGAGCTCGGACAGATCGCCGAAGCCCTCGAGCTCGGTCTGGTCGGTGACCACGACCTCGTAGACCGATCCCTCGGCGACCATTTCAAAACCATCGGTTGTGAAGCCGAGGATGAACCCGCGCAGCGTCGTCTCGTCGTCCTCGATCTCGGGCACGACCGCGCCCCTGCCGCCGGCCGCCTCGGCTCGCCGCCAGCCGGGCGACCCGGCAGCGCTCCCTGCGAGTGATGCGTCGACCACGACCTCCACGCCTCCGGCGCGGACCAGGCGATCGGCGCTGCCCGGGGTCCTCCTGCCCACCACCTTGACCCGAGGATGATCTCCCTGTGCAACCTGGCTCGCCAGCTCGTCGAGCCACGGCGTCGCGTCGGCGAGCTCGACCGTCCACCCGCCCTCGAGGCCGAGGCGCTGCGGCGGCTCGACCCAGCTCACCGTGCCGACCACCACCACCGTGACCTCCGCTCTGCCGGTCCGGCTTCGAGGCTCGCCCCGCACAGCCGCGGCGTCCGCGTGCAACGCCGTCGCCGCGAGGGCAAGCGCGAGGACCCCCGCCAGGCGGCTCCGTCGGTCTCGTCTGTTCATGCAATCCTCCAGCTTCGCTGGTCGCCATAGAAGTGGAAGTTCCCCCACGTCGCCGGGTGCGGGTCGCCCCGGCGCAGCTCGCCGACGGCGCCGCGGTAGGCAGCACCCGGGTCGTTCCCCTTCTCGAGGAGCCGGAAGAACTCGAGGTCGAACTCGTAGGCCACCTCGTCCCGCACCGGTGAGATCGCCCCGACCACGGTGCGCACCCCGCCCGCGAGCAGGGCGCGCAGGAAGCCCTCGTACCGTTGATCGGTGCGGTCGCCCATGCGGACCCCCGAGCACACGCCGAAGCTGACCAGGCTTGCCCGCATCTTGGTGGCGGCGAGATCGTGCACCGTGATGTAGCCGTCGGCCATGCGGAGGCCAGAGGCGCCGGGCAGCCCATCGAGGAACACGGCGTGCCCCGCAAGGTGGACCGCGTCGTGCGTGGCCAGCATGCCGAGGAAGTCCTGGCGGCTGGCCCCCTCCACTACCGACGCCGTCGCGTCGAGGCCGGCGAGCGCTTCGAGCTCGCGGCCGACCATCGGCAGGTCGTCGCTGCCGACGCCGCACAGGCCGACCGTTGCCGGCTTGCAGGGCGCCTCCTGGAGGAGCGCGGCGACCACGCTCGCCCCCGGAGTCAGCGAGAACCGCGCGCGGTCGACCAGCGCCTCGCCCGCGGGAAACTCGAGCGCCGCCCACGGGATGTGGAAGAGCTCGGCGTGGGGCGCGGCCCAGAGCACGCGCCAGCCGTCAGCGGGCAGCGGGCTCAGCAGCACGCGACCGAGCCGCTGCAGCCGGTCGCGCAGCGCGGCCACCGACGCCCCGGCGGAAGCGGCCGTGCGCCAGGTGTTCGTGTCCATGTGGAAGCGCACCGAGGCCACCAGCTCGCGAACCTCGTCCGCCACCGGGCTTCGGGTGACCTGGAGGGCGCCTCGGCTGGCCACGAAGGTCAGCAGGTCCCGCCGGTCGAGGAAGTACTCGACGAACACATGCCCTTCGGGCAGCCGCTCGAGCAGCGCCTCGGCGACGGACTGCCCCCGGTCCTCCGAGAACAGACCCGGCCGACGCCGCGCCAACACCAGCTCGCTCGAGCGCAGCTCCTCCTCGAGGCTCCGCAGCTCGTTGTGGATGGTCATTCCAAAGCGCCGCACCCGGGGCTCGTCCTGACCTTCGACCTGCCGCAACAGGGCCGCCAGCCGCGTCCGCAGCTCCTGCCAGCGCCGCAGCTCGGGGTCGTCGCCGCGATCGGCGCGGCGGGCGAGCTCGTCAACCAGCCAGCCCGACCGGAAGCGGGACAGCATGTCGAGGGCTCGCCGGCGGTCCCGCGGTCGCCCCCGATCGAGCAGCGCCGCCACCAGGTCGAGGTAGACATCGCCGCGAAGCCGGAGGAACGCACTGCGGTCTGCGGCCGCTGCGAGCCGGCCGTGGAGACCGTCCGCAGACCTGACGGCGCGGAAGAGATGCCTGGTCGCCTCCGCACCGCCGGCGCGCCCGAGCACCTGATGGGCCACCATCTTCACCCACGCCGAGGCGCCCGGTCCTGAGAGCGCCTGCCTGGCGCGCCGCAGCGCTGCCCGCTGGTCGCCGCGCTCCTGCAGCCGTTTTGCCGCCCACGCCATTCCGATGGCGCCGCGGTGATGGAGGCCGGCCGACCGCAGGCGCAGCGCCGCGCGCGCCACCTGCCCGGGATCGCACGAGGGGTCGAGCTGGGCGAGGTCGACCATCAGCAGGTCGCGCTGGAGCTGCAGCCGCGGCCCCGCCAGCTGCGCGATCGCCTGCCGCCACCCGCCGCGCTGCCCGCGGGCCGCCTGGAGCACCGCCAGCAGCCGGAGGATCCGCACCTCCTCGCGCCGCAGCCCCGCCTCGCGCACCCGCGGCAGGACGCGCTCGAGCCGGCGCTGCGCGCCCTCGAGATCACCGAGATCCGTCTCGGCGCTCGCGAGGTCGACCTCGGCCACCAGCTCGATCCCGCCGTCGTCGCTCTCCTGCGCGGCGGCGATCACGGCGTGCCACCGGTCGAGGGCGGCGTCCACCAACCCGGTTGCGAACTCGCACTCGGCCAGGTTGAGCTCGGCCTGCAGAGCGAGGGCGGGCAGGCCGAGGTCCCGGGCCGATTCGGCAACGGCGCGGTGCTCCGCCATGGCGTCGGCGAAGCGCCCCGCCAGCGCGGCCGCGTTGGCCAGGTTCGCCCGCGTCAGCAGGTGCCGCAGGCTGCCCGGCTCGAGGCGGCGCGCGGCCTGATGCCAGAGGGCCTGCGCGCGATCCACCCGGTCCGCGGCATCCTCCGCGCAGCCGAGGTTGGACAGCGCCACCGCGCCGCGCTCGTGGTCCCCCCGCTCGGCAAAGCGGCGCTCGAGCTGACGGGCCATGGCCCGCGCGCGCCGCAGGCGAAGCTGCTCGCCGTAGACGTCCACCAACAGCAGCCGGACGCGGTCGGCCAGGTCGGCGCGGCCGGCGCGCGACATTGCCCGCACGGCGCTCTTGAGCTCGCCCTCGGCTCGTCCCGGCTCACCCACCAGGTGCCGGACGATGCCAGCCGACCAACGCGCGTAGGCGGCGAGAAGCGCGTGCTCGAATCGGGCCGAGGCGAGCCGTTCCGACCAGCGGCGGGCCAGCCTTGGCGAGCCCCGCGCCATCCGCTCAGCATGCGCGCGCAGCAGCTCGCCCGCGGCCTCCAACTCCCCCGAGTCGGCCAGCCGAGCCACCTCCTCCGGGAGGAGCGCAGGAAGCTCACCGGGCCTCATCGCCGCCGATCGAGAGGTCGAGAAGCTCGATCGCCCCGCCGTCGACCCAGAGCAGCGCGCGGTAGCGCCCCGGAGACACGCCCTTGAGATGGAACTCGCCGAAGCGGTCGATGTCGCAGACGTAGGCGCCGCTGCCGGTCGAGCTGAGCGCCATGGTTCCGCCGCTGCCGGCATCGCCGCGCGTCGTCGTCAGCTGACCGTGCACCGAGACCGTCGAACCCCGTCCGGCCGGGCCCACCCGCATGAGCAGGTTGTAGGGCCCCGCCTCGTACTCGGTGATGCTGCCCGAGACCACGCCGCGCACGGCTGCCGGCTGCATCGCCGACCCCCGAACCAGCCGCCCCACCCAGCGAAATCCCTCGACCGAGTGCGGGCCGAGCTGGCGGTACATCACGCGCAGGCGGTGCAGCTCCGCCTCGTCGAGGCTCTCGCGGTGAAGATCCCGCAGCAACTCCATCCGCTCAATCCACTGGCGGTGGAGCTCGCGACACCGGGCACAGGCCGCCAGGTGCTCGCGCGCACCGGCGATCTCGCCGCCGCCGATCAGATCGACGATTGTCTGTTCAGTGATGTGATCCATCTCCACTCCACACCTGGACAGTGGGCTCAGGAGGCCGATTGAGACAGCTGCTCGACGAGTCTTCGGAGCCGCTGCATGCAGCGCCGGCGGATCGGCCCGATCGAGGTTTCGGACAGGCCCTCCGAGCTCGCCACGTCGCGGTACGAGTCCGGCGGCTCCTTGAGCTCGAGCCGCTGGAGCAGGCGCTGGCACCTCTCTTCCAGCTGCCCGAACGCCCGCTGCAGCAGTGCCAGCTCCTGCTCGCGAATCAGCTCGTCGTCGGCTCGCGGATCGACCGAGGGCCCGACGCTGTCGAGGTCCTCGGTGGGCCGCCGCTGCCGGACCACCTCGAACGACTGGAAGCGCGCCACCCCCGCCAGCCAGCCGGCGAGCTTCTCGGGATTCTTGAGCGAGCTCAGGCTCTGCAGCGCGACCAGCGCGACCCTCTGGACGACGTCCCGCGCCTCCTCGGCATCACAGCCGGCGCGGCGGGCCACCGCCTTGACCAGCGGCCCGTACCGCTGCCATACCGCCACCCAGGCCTCCTCGTCGCCCCGGAGGCACGCGCTGACGAGCCGCTTGTCGAGCGCCCGCGATTCGCCCCAGCTGTCGCCGTGCACCACGATCCCTTCGATGGGGTCCGGATCCGCACCCTCGCGGGAGCGGCGCGATCCGCCCACTGATCTTCAATATACCGGCAATGCAGCGTGATTCCGCCAATCGCGCAGCGCGCGCCGGGCCTCGCCCGTCAGCTTCCGCTCCGGCTCAGGGCACCGAGGTCGACCAGGCGCCCAGGTCACCCGACTCGAAGCCGTCGCTGAACAGCGACTCTCCAGCGACGGTGAGGGTGCCCTCGGCTAGTGGCCCGGCGTTGAAGGCGGTGTCGACCGCCCGCACGCTCCAGACGTAGCTGCCAGGCGCAAGGCCGGTCAGCACCCAGCTCGTGACCGCGCTGACGTCGCCCGGCTCCGGCGGGCGCCCGGCGCGCCATCGGGGGGCCCCCGACCGCCCTCAGATCGAGGTCGTAGGTGATCGACTCGGGCGGCGTGGAGTCGTCCTCTGCTGGCGTCCACGACAGCGCGACGCCGCCGCTACCCGGCATCGCCGTCAAGCCAGTGGGCGCCGTCGGCGCGAGGTTCTCGGTGCCCGCCTCGTTCGTGTACAGGTGCATGCTGGGCCTCGACGAGCCCGTTGCCGCCAGGGACGTAGTAGGCGCCGGCGACCAGGTAGTCGAGATCGCCGTCGCCGTCGAGATCGAACCAGGTGAAGGTCCCGCCGCGCCCGATCGACGAGATCGGCGCGGGCAGGTTCAAGCCGAGCGCAGTGAAGATCCCGCCGTCGTTGCTCCAGATGTCCGACTTGCCCTCGATGTCGACGGCGCCGACGAAGTTGCCGGTGATCAGGAGGTCGACGTCGCCGTCGGAGTCGTAGTCGGCCCAGGTCGCGGCGTGGAGGTCGAGCCAGTCGGCGTTGGGGGCGTTGATGAGCGTGGTCTCGGTGTAGCTCCCGCCGTCGTTGCGGTAGATGCGGAGGACCGTGTCGTAGGTCCCGCCCGCCTCCTGGATGTTGCCGGCGACCAGGATGTCGAGGTCGCCGTCGCCGTCGCAGTCGCCCCAGTCGGCCAGACCGTACTCGACGCGGATGGCGAGCAGGTCGGACGCGGTGAAAGTCCCGCCGTCGTTGCCGAAGCGGCGCACGAAACCGGTCCCGATGTAGGGGTCGACGTTGACCAGGAAGAGGTCGAGATCGCCGTCGGCGTCGTCGTCGGCCCATGCGCTCTGAGCGTGCACGGTCGGATCGATGGTCGCGGCGGTGTCCGTGAACAGCCAACTGCCGCCGCTCGCCCCGTCGTTCCGCATCAGCACCGTCCGCATGGAGGAGGTGCCGGGGTCGAACACCGACGGGATCAGCAGATCCTGGTCGCCATCGTTGTCCGCGTCGGCCCAGGTGAGCGATCGCAGGTCGTAGGCTCCGGTGTAGGACGAGTCCTCCCAGTAGCCCGGCAGCAAGCTGTCGAGCTGGGTCAGCACCCCCGAGTCGTTGCGGTAGATGACCGTTGCCCCGTCCGAGCCGACCGCGAGGTCGTAGTCGGCATCGCCATCGAAGTCGGCCCACGCGAGGTCAGAAGCGCCAGCGGTCAGCGATCCCAGCGGCAGGAGCTGGTGGGAGAACAGCCAGCCGCCGCCCGGATCAGGGCCGTCGTTGATGAAGAGCACGAGCCGGTCCTCGGCGCTGACGTTGTAGACGACGTAGTACCCGATGGCCGCGAAGTCGAGGTCGCCGTCGCCATCGACGTCGGCCGGCGCGACCGCGTTGACCCAGAAGTCTTCCTCCGCGGGCGTAACGAAGTAGGGGTCGGCAGGCGGGGTCACCTCGAGAAACGAGGTCTGCGCGGCCGCCGCTGACGCCACGCCGAGCAGCACCGCGAGCAGCGCCGGCACGCAGCGCGCTCGCCGCCACTCCGGCGACGCCTTGGGCCGGGGGCGGCCGTTGATTCGAGTCGTTTCCGATCGCTCGTTGCTCATGTCCCGACCTCCCCGATGCGAACTGTCAACACTACTGTGAAGAAAACACGCCATTCGAGACAACAATGCCCGGATGGCGACGGCTCGGCCACGCGGGTCGGCATATACTCCCTGCGCCGACACGCGCCACGCCGGAGGTGCAGATGCGACGACTCCTTGCAGCATCGATCCTTGCCGCAGTGCTCCTGACGGCCGGCAGCGCTCCTAGCGAGGCGTGCACCGCCGCGGTGGTCTCCGCGGCGGGCAGCGGCGACGGCGCCCCGCTGCTGTGGAAGAACCGCGACACCGACACGCTGTCGAACAAGCTGGTGTGGGTCGACGAGCAGCCGTTCGATTATCTGTGCCTCGCCAACGTCAACTCGGCATCGGGGCGGATGTGCTACGCCGGCCTCAACGCGGCCGGCTTCGGGATCATCAACACAGTTGCCTATAATCTGCCCGAAGGCGACGGCGAGATGGCGGACCTCGAGGGCGCGATCATGGCCGACGCCCTGCGCAGCTGCCGCACCGTGGCCGACTTCGAGGCCTACCTCGCTGCCAACCTCGGGCCCGACCTTGGCAGCCTCGCCAACTTCGGGGTCCTCGACGCCGAGGGCGGCGCCGCCGTCTATGAGGTCCACAACCACGGCTTCGAGCGCCTCGACGCCGCAGCCGCGCCGGACGGGCGGCTGGTGGTCACCAACTTCGCGCGGACTGGCGCCGAGGGCGAGGGCGCCGGCTACCTGCGCTTCGAGCGCGCCATCGAGCTGTTCGGCGAGCTCGCTCCGGAACGGGTGGCGGCGCGGACCATCCTCCACCGCTTCAGCCGCGACCTCGGCCACACGCTGCTCGACCACCCGGAGCTCGCCGAACTCGCCGCCCAGCCGGCGTCGCCGGCGCGCTGGATCTCGAGCCGCGACTGCATCGACCGCCCGGACACCTCGGCCACCGTGGTCATCGTCGGCCGGCGGGCCTCGGTCCCGGCGACGCTGTGGGTCATCCCCGGCGAGCCGCTGACCGCGATCGCGGTCCCGGTGTGGGTCGAGGCCGGCGCCTCGCCGGCGGTCCTGTGGCGCGGCGAGGAGGCCGAGATGTGGCGCGAGTCGCTGCGCATCAAGCGTCTGCTGCGGCCGTCGACCGAAGGCCACAAGGGCGACTACCTCGACCTGACGCGGCTCGACAACGCCGGCGGCACGGGCTGGCTGCCGGCGCTGCTGGGCACGGAACGGGAGATCCTCGACCGCACCGAGGCGTTCCTGGCCGAGCCGCGCGGTGCCGCCGAGCTGGCGGCGTTCCAGGAGCAGATGGCCGAGCTCGCGCTGGCCACGCTGCGCAGCGTCCGCTGAATCAGCGCCCCGGGGTCAACGACGCGGCCCCTGGCCGGGCGCGACGGCGCGGGCCTCACACGCCGTCGAGGTAGCCGTTGCGCTCCAGGTAGTCGATGACCCTGCGCGCGCTCTCCTCCTCGGACTCGCTGCCGGTGTGAAGCACGATCTCGGCGTTCAGGGGAGCCTCGTAGGGCGCCGAGATGCCGGTGAACTCGGGGACCAGACCGGCCCGCGCCTTGGCGTAGAGCCCTCTCGGGTCCCGCTGCTCGCAGACCTCGAGCGGGCACTCGACGTAGACCTCGATGAAGTCGCGCGGCTCCTGGATCTGGCGGTTGCGGTCGCGGTCCACGACATAGGGCGAGATGAACGCGGTCAGGTTGATGATCCCGGCCTGGGTGAACAGCTTCGCCACCTCGCCGATGCGGCGGATGTTCTCGTTGCGGTCCTCCGGGCTGAAGCCGAGGTCGCGGTTGAGCCCGTGCCGGATGTTGTCGCCGTCGAGCACGTAGCAGTGCTTGCCGCGGCTGGTCAGCATCTGGTCGACGTTGATGGCGATGGTCGACTTGCCGGACGCGCTGAGGCCGGTGAACCAGATCGTGACCCCGCGCTGGCCGAGCGCGGCCTCACGCTGGGCCCGGGTGACCAGCAGCTGGACCTTGGAGATGTTCTGGCTCTTGGGCTCGCTCATCACTCGCTCCCCCTTCTGTCGCCGCCGCAAGGGCGGTAGCTTTCAATCGTCGGTCGTCGAACGCGCGCCATGCCGGCCACCCGGCGCCGCGCGTCGCGCCATTATGCAGGGTCCCCCCGTAAGTGGGAAGTGGCCGGCGGTCCCGGGGCGCCGCCCTCCGGTGCGCCCGGTCACCGCCGGCTTGCCCGGCCGCGCTACCATGGAGAGAGTCAATCGGGGAGGACCCATGAACGCCCACGCCCTGCCGAAGCTGCTGGCGGCCAGCCTGGTGATGCTGCTCGCGGTCGCCTGCGACGTCGAGTTCATCGCCGGCCCGAGCCTCGTCCAGGGCGGCGAGCGGGTCCAGTACCAGGTGCTCGTCACCGCGCAGGAGGCGGCCACGAACGCCACGGTCCACCTCGCCGGCGACGTGCCAAACGGCTGGGCCATCGACACCGCCCAGTTCCAGACCTCGGCCGGGGGTGGCACCAGCGGCAACCTCACCGTCTACGCCACCAACCCCGGGGTGATCACCGGGCTGCCGGCGGTGCCGTCCGGCCACCGCCGGATCTACCTCTCCGCGGGCCCGTTCACGACCATCACCGCCGGCGACGCCGGCACGGCGCTGCTCACCTTCGTCGCGTCCGGCGCCGCGGGCTCCTACACCATGACCTTCTGGGCCGGGGTCTCGACGAATCCGGGCGAGCCGGGCCTGAGCTCCTCGAGGCCCTTGACCGTCACCCCTCCGCCACCGGCCAACACGATTTTCGCCGACGGCTTCGCGGCCGGGACCGTCGAGCGCTGGTCCCGCCGCGTCGGCGGCGACCCCAGCACCGTCGCCTATCTGCCGCTGAACGGCGACGCCGATGACGAGAGCAGCTACGCCAACCACGGCACCGCCCTCGGCGACCCGATGGCCACTCCGGACCGCTTCGGCACGCCCGGGGCCGCCCTGCTGTTCGACGGCGACGACGACCAGATCATCATCGCCCACTCGCCCTCGCTCAACCTCCGGCTGGCGGCGACCCTCGCCGCCTGGATCCGGCCGGCGCCGACCGGCAACGGCTACGTGCTCGGCAAGATCAATCTCTCCGGCAGCGGCTTCCTGTACGCCCTCGACTTCCTCCAGGGGCCGGCCGCCGGTCGGATCCGCGACGCCCTGGGGCAGGCCTGGCAGGCCGAAGGCTACCTGCCGGTGCTGGCCGACGAGTGGCAGCTCCTGGTCCTCACCTGGGACGGCGAGCACCTGGTTTGCTACGTCGACGGCGTCCTGGAGGGCTTCCAGGCGCCGACGAGCGCGGCGATCGGCACCAACGAGGGCGACGTCGAGATCGGGTCCTACGAGGACGCCCGCTACCGGGGCGCGATCGACGAGGTGCTGATCATGAATCGGGCGCTGAGCTGCCGCGAAGTGGCGATCATGCTGCCGTAGGAGCGTGATCCCCGCGCTCAGCCCTCCGGCGCCGCCTCGCCCCGCTTCCGCAGCCCGGCCCGCACCAGCTCGCGCGAGTCGAGCGCCCCCTCGTCGAAGAACCCCTCCGGCCACTCGTCAAAGCCGCCGTAGCGGTTGGTCGGCAGCCGGCGGAAGCGGGTCCCATCGGCGTCGCGCTCGGCGAGCACCACGGCAACCGAGCCAACGAGCTCGTCGCCAGGGTCCTCCGCGATCCGCCGCCGCAACCTCGTCACGAGGTGGTCGCTGTGCGTCTCGACGATCACCTGCCGGCCGCTCGCCGCACAGGCGAGCAGGAAGTCGGCGAGCCGCTGCTGCACCGCCGGGTGCAGGTGCAGCTCGGGCTGCTCGAGCAGCAGCACCGACCCCGGTGCCGCGGCGAGCGCCATCACGAGCACCGGCAGCGCCTGACTGACCCCGACGCCGACCGCGGTCAGGCCGAGCGAGCGTGCCACCTCGGGCATGGTCAGCCGCGCCTCGAGACCGAGCCGGGCGCGATCCGAGGTGTCGATCGCCGCCGCGAGGCCGAGCGCGTCGAGCCAGTGATTGACCGCCTCGCCGAGCGCCACGGTTCGCACCGTGCCGTCGGGCAGCGGGCACGGCCGCTCGCGGGCGGCCTGGCGGTGCAGAGCGGCGATCGCGTACTCCCCCCGGGGGCCGACGAAGCCCGGCCTGCCGCTCGGCGCGTTCCGGTACAGCACCTGCGGGTCCTGCCGTAGCGGACCGAGGTGGAGCAGGCGCGTCGACAGCAGCTCAACCACCGCCGCCGCCGCGCCCTCCACGCGGCGCGCCAGCTCCGCGGTCTCGGGGTCGTCGACGGCTGGTCGTGCCACGGCCGCTCCAGGCCCGACCCTGGCGGCAACCGCAGCCGCGAAGTCGCGGCCGTGCACGCACCCGGCGAGGGCGTCCCAGTAGCCGCGGCCCGCCGCGTCCTGGCGCAGCTCCTCGAACGCCGCGAAAACGGCGGCGATCTCGGCACCGCGCGGGCTCTCGCCCGACGCAGAGCGCTCGATCGCCCCAGCGACCAGCCCCACCAGGCGATCCACCGCGGCGCGCGCGAGCCCGCTGCCGTCGCGGCTCTCCGCCGCCGCGGGCGCTGCCGGGAGCGGCGGGCGGCGGCGATCGCCGAAGGCCTGTCGCACGCGACCCGTCCACAGGTCGACCGCAACCGCGTTGCGGTCCGAGGGGACCAGCAGCGACTCGGGAATGCCGCCGCGGAGCGTCAGGCCGACCACGGTCGAACGGCCGCCGTCGGCACCGGGCCGGCACCAGCGCACCCGCCCGGCGAGCGGCGATCCGGGCGGTCCCGAGATTCCTGCGCCCACCGGTGCCGGCTCGAGGCTCCAACGCGTGCGGCGGTCGGCCACCAGCTCGAGCCGGCCGCCCGCCTCGGCCGGGCAGGACAGGCGCACGCTGCGCACGCGGGCGATCCCGCTGCCCTCCCCCCGCGGACCGGGCGCCAGCTCAGCGTCCCACTCCAGCTCGCGCCCGCCCTCCGGACTGGCGCCGGCAGGAGCCAGCGTGCAGCCGAGCGCAACCGCCTCCCGGCTGCCCGCCCGAGCGCGCCGCACGTCAGCGAGCTCGCCGAGCTCGACCAGCGCTCCGTTGAGCGGAATGCCCGGCTCGCCGTGCGGGGCGCTCGCGGCCTGCGCCGCCAGCAACATCGACTGGATGAGGCTGCTCTTGCCGGTGGAGTTGGCGCCCACGAGGACGGTGAGCGGCGCCAGCTCGAGGTCGGCGGACGCGATCGGCTTGAAGTTGCGCAGCCGCCAGCGGAGCAGCGGATGGTGCGTCGCTCGGCTCACGGGTTCACCTCCAGGTTGTGGCGGATCAGCTGGAGAGCCCTGCCGCCGCTCCGGGCGATGGCCGCGGCGGGCGCTCCTGGCCGCTCTCCCGACCACGCGCTCGGCAGGGTGAGGACGCGGATCGACCGCGCGCCGCCCTCCAGCAGAACGCCGCAGGTCTCGGCGAGCGCGACATCCGACCACGTCGGCTGCCCGGCGCGCGGCGGTTCGAACGTGACCACCGGCTCGGCTGCGGCTGGCGCGGCAGCCAGCGCTCGCTCCAGGCACGGCTGCAGCGCCCGCCAGAGATCGGGATCGAGCCTGCTGCCGCCGGCGTCCCAGGCCTCGACCACCGCAGCCACGGCGCGTCCGGGTAGGAAGGAGCGCCCGGCGATCGTCAGCTCGCCGGCGACGGCGGCGAGCCGGCCGGCCCACGCGCGGGAGTCATCCCTCGGCAGGCCGGTGAACAGGCGCGGGTCGACCACCAGCGGCAGCGCGCGCAGGCCGCCCGCCACGGCCCGCTCGCAGTCCGCCGCCAGCGCGGCGAGACGGCGCCGCTCGCCGGCCTCGAACCCGCGCCGCGCATCCTGCTCGCCAACCACCGGCATGCCCCGCACCCCGGCGGGCGCGGCGGACGATCCACACCGGCAGGCGTCGCGGAGCCACTGCGCCAGCGTGGCGCCCAGCCGGCCGACCCGTTGCTCCACCTGCGACCACCATAGCCGTCCGGTGGCGTCGGTCGAGATCATCAGGTCGAAGGGCAGCCCGGTGTCCCTGGCCGGTGCCAGCAGGTGGGCGTCGGACGCGAGGTCGGTCTCCGGGCTCGCCAGCGCCACCTGCACGGTCGCCAGATTCTCATCCGCCTCGACGACGCAGACGATCGCCGGGTCCGCGCTGCCGCGGCCGGCCGGCTCCGCGACGCAGAGATCGCCGACCTCGGGAGCGCGCCGCGATCCGCCGGCCGGCGGCAGCAGCGGCCGAGAGCGCAGGCGCCGGTTGGCCTCCTCGACCCAGTCCGGCAGCGACCGCTCAGTTCTCGTCACGTCGCCCTCCCGGCAGTGCCGCGAGCCGCGCCTCGACCTGATCGAGGACCGCCAGCCGGAGCTCCGGGCGGAGCCCGGCAAGACGCTCCTCCAGGCACGCCATCGCCTGTCGCTTCCGCTTCGAGATGGTCGGACGGCTGAGACCCAGCCTGCCGCCGATGTGCTCGTCCGACAGCCCCTCGAGCTTGAGCCGCAGCACCTGCAGGTCCTTGCTCGGGCAGCCGCTCAGAATCGCCACGGTGGCCTCCTCGACGATCGCCAGGTCCTCGGCGCTGAGTCCCTCCGCCGGGGCGTTGGCGATGGTCGCTTCAGCTTCCTTAAGGAAGCTTGGCAGCCAGGATGTCAAGAGCAGGCTGAAGACCCGGTCCAGATCGCCGGCGGCGACCGGGCACGGTGCGGCGGCGGCGACCTCCGCGAGGATCGTTCGCAGCGAGGCCTCCGAGAAGACAGCCGGCGCCCGCAGCGTCGGCGCGGCGCGGATAGTGGGGACCTCGGCAAGCCGGGCGGCGACGGTCCTGGCTGCGGCCTCGCTCACCCGGCCCGGCGTGACCTCCTTGCCGAGCAGGGTGTAACACCACTGGCTGCGATGGCCGAGCAGGCGGAACGGCGGCGCGTCCGCCATCCTGTGCGCCCGGTCGATCAGGTTATCGACGATCGTCCGCCGCCTCCGCCGGGCGAGCAGGTAGCGGACCTGGCGCGCCAGCAGGCGGCGGAAGTGCTGGTGGTCGGTGGCCATCAGCATGGCATAGTCGAGCTGCCCCTGCCCGACCAGAACCTCGAGGCCGAACTCCTGGACGAGGTCGTCGAGGCTCTCGTCCCAGCTCGAGGAGCCGCCATAGATCGCCGGGTCGTAACTCCGCGCCACGGCGCGGACGATCTCGCGAACCTGACCGAGGATGCGGGGCCCGATGCCCACCCGCCGGTACTCGTCGACGAGTTCGTCCAAGGTCACGGCGCGTCCGTTTCGCAAGGCCGAAAAGGCGGGGGGAGCCAGCATCGCGCGCTGGCGGGCGTGGGGTTCCAGTTCATGGTCGAGGTGGTCACGCCAGGCCCTCGGTTGCAAGCTGCCTCACACTCCCTCAAGGCGTGCTGCGCCGCACTCTGTCAAGCCCCGATTCAGGAACACACCATCGCACAGTGCGCAGCGTCTCCACAAGCCGCGGAGAGCAGCGCCGAGAGCAGGCTCCGGCGATTCTCGTCGCCCTGGCCGCGGCCGAAGGTCAGCGCCCTTTCCATGGCTAAAGTCTTTGACAATAAACACCTGCGCAACTACACTTTACCGGCTGGTCGGGCGCTGCTCGAGGCCAGCAGCGCCCGCGCACGGCCCGGGGACAAGAACGAAGCCGGGGAGACGTCGCGTTTGATGACGAACCACGAGCGCCGCACGCAGATCCTCCGCCAGGCGGCGCTGACCTTCCTGCACAATGGCTACGACGCCACCTCGATGAGCCGGATCGCCGAGCGCTGCGGGATCACCAAGCCCGGTCTCTACTACCACTTCAAGGGCAAGCAGGACCTGCTGTACGCGATCATGAGCCATGCCATGGACCTGCTCGAGGAGCGCACGATGGCCGCCATGCTGGCGGCGGCCACCCACGAGGAGCAGCTGCGCGCCATTCTGCACAGCCATGTCCGCCTGATCACCGAGCTCGAGGAAGGCGCCCTCACCGTCCTCGTCGTCACTGCGCGCAACTCCCTGCGGCCCGAGGACCGCCGCATGATCGAGCAACGGGTCCAGTCCTACACCGGTTGGATCCGTGCCACCCTCGAAGGCCTGCGTGCCGAGGGCAGGCTGCGTGAGGTCGACAGCGCCGTCGCAGCCGCGAGCCTGCTCGGTCTGATGGTATGGACGTCCCGCTGGTACCGTCAGAGAGGACGGCTGACCGGCGACGAGGTCGCCGACCAGGTCACCGAGCTCGGCATCGCCTCGGTGCTGCGCGAGCCGGTCTAGAGCGTGTTGGGCATAGGCCCCTGTATGCGTTCCTGACGTGGTCATTGTTGTTGGCCTCTGCCCAACACGCTCCTGGGGATGCGCTGCGCGCATCCTGAAGGCGGGAAGTACATTCTCATGATCGACAATTCAGCTGTCCTGTCATCACCCTCCAGAAGGAGTTCGTGCCGCAGTGGCCGTCTGCCAACACTTCGGTCCACCAGGCCCGCCGCCGACGGCTTCCTGCGGACATCTCCCGACGCATTCAGGCCGAGCGCGTGGCCGCCGCGTCACGCACTTGCAGCGCCCCGCATCCCGCCGAGGCGCTCATCGACAATCGCCCGGGCCTCGCGCATGATGCGGTCGATCAGCTCGCCGGCCGGTGGGGCGTCGCGAACCAGCCCGACGCACTGGCCGGCCGACATCAGGCCGCACTCGGTGTCGCCCTCGGTGACCATCTTGAGGCCGTTCTTGCCGGAGACCAGCGGCGCTAGCTTCCGGATGCCCGCGCCCCGCTGCTCGAGCTTGGCCACCTTCTCGGCCATGGCGTTGCGCAGGACGCGCTCGGTGTTGCGCAGCGACCGCATGACGAACATCGTGTCGAGCTCGCTCGCGTCGATCAGCCACTGCTTGATGTTGGGGTGCACCGGCGACTCCTGGGTGGCGACGAACCGGGTGCCCATGTTCATGGCCTCGGCGCCGAGGGACAGCGCCGCCACCAGGCCGCGGGCGTCGGCGAAGCCGCCCGACGCGATGACCGGGATGTCAACCGCGTCGACGGTCAGCGGGATCAACACCAGCGACGTGATGTCGTCCTCGCCGGGATGGCCGGCGCACTCGCAGCCGTCGATGCTCACCATGTCGCAGCCGATCGACTGCGCCTTGCGCGCGTAGCGGACCGCGGTGCACTTGTGGATCACCAGCGCATTGCCGGCCTTGAGCCGCTCCAGGTAGGGCTCGGGGTTGCGGCCCGCGGTCTCGATGATCGCGATCCCCTCGCCCACCATGACGTCGATCAGGCTGCCGTAGTCCTTGGGCACCAGGGTCGGCAGGAAGGTCAGGTTGACGCCGAACGGGCGGTCGGTGAGCGCCCGGGTGGCCGCGATCGCGCGCTCGAGCCCCTGCGCGGTCTCGTAGGTCAGGGCGGTGAGGATGCCCAGCCCGCCGGCGTTCGAGATCGCGGCGACGAGCTCCGGCTGGGAGACCCACATCATGCCGCCCTGAATGATCGGGTGCTCGATGCCCAGCATGCGGGTCACCCGCGTCGAAAAGACCCTCGGCTCCATTCCACCCTCCTGCCCGGCGAACAGGCCGCTGCGCCGCGTGGCACGGCCGTGGTCCGCGCCGGCGTCCCACCCCGCGGTCGCGGCCCCGGGCCGGACGGCCGCTCGCGACTCCCGGCCCGCCCTCAGTTGCCGGCGTACATCTCCGCGATGACCGGCGCGAAGCGCTCCATAGCCACGTTGCGCTTGACCTTGAGGGTCGGCGTGAGGAGCTCGTTGTCGATCGTGAACTCGTCCACGATCCGGAACTTCTTGATCGTCTCGTAGGAGGCGAACTCCTGGTTCTTCTCCTGGATCACCGACTGGATCAGGTCGACGATCTTCGGGTTGGTCTGGAGCTGCTTGGGCTCGTCGAAGACGATGCCGGCATCCCGTGCGAAGGCCGCAACGTTGTCGAGGTCGAGCGTCACCAGCGCCGTGAGGTACGGCTGCCGGTCGCCGATCACGCACACCTGGTTGATGTACTTGGAGGTCGCGAGCGCGCCCTCGATCGCCGCCGGCGCGACGTTCTTGCCGCCTGCGGTGACGATCAGGTCCTTCTTGCGGCCGGTGACCCTCAGGAAGCCCTCCGCGTCGATCTCGCCGAGGTCGCCGGTGTGCTGCCAGCCGTCGGAGGTCAAGGTCTCGGCGGTCTCCGCCGGCATCTTGTAGTACTCCTTCATGACGTTGCGGCCGCGGTACAGGATCTCGCCGTCCGGGTTGACCTTCTGCTCGATCCCGGGGCCGGGCAGGCCGACCCAGCCGAAGCGGAAGTTGTCGATCCGGTTGACGTTGGTGAAGGAGGTGTTCTCGGTCATGCCGATGCCCTCGAGGACCAGCACCCCGGCGGCGTGGAAGAACCTGCCGATGTCCGGATTCAGCGGCGCCGCGCCACTGATGCACCAGCGCACGCGGCCGCCGAGCGCCGCGTGGACCTTGGAGAACACGAGCTTGGTGGCGATCTTGTACTTGAAGTCGAGAAGCGCGGGGATCGGGCGCTTGCGCTGCTTGAGGTCGCTGACTTCGGCGCCGATCGCGCACGCCCACCTGAAAATCTTGAGCGCCAGGCCTCCCTTGGCCTCGGCGCCGCTGATGATCTTCGAGTGAACCTTCTCGTAGATCCGCGGCACGCTCGGGAACCAGTCGGGGCGCGCGATCTTGAAGTCCTCGGCGATGGTGTCGAGGCTGCGCGCGCAGGTGGTGGTGGAGCCGAAGTACAGCGACGCGTAGACGCAGGTTCTGGCGAAGATATGGGCGAGCGGCAGGAACAGCATGTTGACGTCGCCGTCGCGGTTGTCGGTGCTGTGGTAGACCGACTGGGCGGTGAACGTGATGTTGTCATGGGTCAGCACCGCGCCCTTGGGCACGCCGGTGGTCCCGGAGGTGTAGACAATGCCGGCCGGGTCGGAGCTCGTCACCTGGTCCGCGCGCTGCTGGAAGGCCTGGTCCGGCAGGCCGGCGCCGAGCTCGAGGAACTGCGCGAACGAGATGATCCAGTCGTCCTTCGGGGGCGTCCCCTTGAACAGGACCACCTTGCGGACCTTGGGCAGCTCGTGACGGACCGACAGCAGCTTCGCGAGCTGGACCTCGTTCTCCGCGAACACGAGCACGGCGTCGGAGTGGTTGATGATGTAGCGGCAGTCCTTGGCGAGGTTCGAATGGTAGATGCCGACCGTGACCGAGCCGATCGACATCAGCGCCATGTCGGCCAGGATCCACTCGTAGCAGGTGTAGGACAGGATGCAAGCCTTGTCGTTCTTGCCGACGCCGAGCGCGATCAGGCTCCTGCCCGCCTGCTGGACCTGCGCCAGGAACTCGCTCCACGTCAACTCGTCAGTGCTGCGGTCGGGCAGGATCCAGCGGTAGGCAGGCTGGCCGGCGTACCGCCCTACGGTGTACTTCAGCATCTCGTACACGCTGCGAAAGTCCGTGAACTGCATCTCAGCCCCCCTTCGTCCGGCAGGCTCCTCGATTCGTCATCTCAGGTTCGCGCCGGGTCAGTGTAGCAGAGGTTGCGGCGAGTTTCGCACCCCCGGGAGGTGGCGAAACCCTTGGGCCGCCGGCGATGCGGTGCTCGCCCTCCCGTGCGCGTGCCCGTATCCGTCTCCGTATCCGACGCGTCCACCCCGTCTGCCCAGAGCACCATCGGGCACGGGGTCGAGCACGGAGACGGAGACGGAATGGGCGGGCGGATGCCGTGCCCCCTGGCTTCCCGTTGCCGTCGTACACTGTCGAGCGACCGGCGGCATCGCGGGCACGGAGGACGGTGGCATGGAGCTGGTCATCCTGGCGGCCGGAGTCGGCAGCCGCTACGGCGGTCTCAAGCAGCTCGACGCGGTCGGGCCGTGCGGCGAGACCATCATGGAGTACTCGGCCTACGACGCGGCTCGGGCCGGCTTCGAGCGGGCGGTCCTGGTGGTCCGGCCGGAGACCGAGCCCGAGTTCCGGGACACCGTCGGGGCGCGCATCGGCGCCCACCTCGCCGTCGACTACGTCCACCAGACCCTGGACGCGAGCGCCCACGGTCGCCACCAGCCGGCCGCCGATCGACGCAAGCCCTGGGGCACTGGACACGCCGTGCTCGCGGCACGCACGGCCATCAGCGACCGATTCGCCGTCATCAACGCCGACGACTTCTACGGCGCAGAGTCCTACCTCTCCTTGGCCGGGTTTCTCCGCGACCCGAACGTCTCCCGGCCCACCGACTTCGCGCTCCAGGGCTTTCGGATCGGGCCGACGCTGTCGGCGGCCGGTGCGGTGTCGCGCGGGCTCTGCCGTGCCGACCGCGAGAGCTGGCTGCAGCACATCGTCGAGATCCCCGAGGTGCGCAAGCGTGACGGCGGGGGGTGCTACACCGAAGGCGAAGGCGTCGAGCGCCGGCTCGCGGCCGACGAGCTGGTCTCGATGAACATGTGGGGCTTCACGCCGGCCGTGTTCGAGGAGCTGGCCCGCGAGTTCGCCGCGTTCCTGGAGCGCTCGGCGCAGGACCCTCGCGCCGAGTTCCTGCTCCCCGCCGCGATCCAGCGCCTGATCACCGACCGCAGGGTGCGCGTGCGAGTGCTGCCCGAGGCCGGCCAGTGGTGCGGCATCACCTACCGCGAGGATCGCGACCAGGTTGCGGCCCACATCGCCCGGCTGGTCGCACGCGGCGTCTACCCCGAGCGCCTTCGCGCCTGACCCTGTGCAGGGGATGCGAAGTCGCCGCCGCACCCGCCCCATCAGCCCTCGAGCAGGCGCGCGCCCGACGCCGGCAGGCAGGCGAAGACCGCACTCGGAAGATCGACCCGCGCGCGGTAGCCGGCGTGGATCTCCGCCATGAACCTCTCCGCGGCGCCCGCCGCGACCAGCGCGATCGCGCAGCCACCGAAGCCCGCGCCGGTGAGCCGCGCGCCAAAGCAGTCGGGGTGGCGCCTGGCCAGCTCGGTGAACAGGTCGAGCTCGTCGCTCGACACCTCGTAGAGCTCGCGCAGGCTGGCGTGGGACTCGTCCATCAGCCGGCCGGCGGCGGCGAGGTCGGATCTCGCGAGCGCCGCAGCCATGGCCAGCGGCCGCCGGTTCTCGGCGACGACGTGGCGTGCCCGGCGATGCTCGACCTCGCTCATCCTCCCCCGCGCCCGCTCGAGCAGCGCCTCGTCGACGTCGCGCAGCGCCCGCACCTCGGGGTCGAGCGTGCGAATGGCCTCGACCGCGAGCCGGCAGCTGCGGCTGCGCTCGTTGTAGGCGCTCGCCGCCAGCGACCGCGGGGCGCCGGTGTCCATGACGATCACGGCGGCCGCGTCCGGCAGCGGCACCATCTCGGCGACCAGCGTCCGGCAGTCGAGGAGCAGGGCGTGGCCCTCGCGCCCGAAGACGGCCGTGTACTGATCCATCATGCCGCCCTTGACCCCGACGAACTCCCCTTCCACCCGCTGGCCGAGCTGCGCCATCCGCAACGGCTCCCACGGCACGCCGGCCAGCGCGCAGAGCACCCTGGCGACGGCCATCTCGACCGCGGCGGAGGAGGACAGCCCCGACCCCAGGGGCACGTCACCGTCGAGCACGAGATCGGCGCCGGGCACGTCGAGCCCGGCGGAGCGCATCGCCCAGGCCACACCGGCGACGTAGGACAGCCACTGCGATCCGCCGGGAGGATGGAGCTCGTCGATCGCGACTTCCCGCGTCTCGCCGAACACCGCCGCATGGGCGCGCAGCGTGCGGTCCGGCCGCGGCGCGGCGGCGACGCCGGCGCAGCGGTCGATCGCCATCGGCAGCACCCAGCCGTCGTTGTAGTCGGTGTGCTCGCCGATCAGGTTGACCCGCCCCGGCGCAACCGCGATCTGCGGCTCGGCGGTGGAGCCGAAGGCCGCCGCGAACCGGCTGCGGAGCCTCGCATCCCAGTCGGGCCAGCTCATGCGGGCGCCGCAGCGTCCATCACGTGCAGCGCCCTGGGCTCGCGCCAGCGGCCGCGCGTGAAGTCCGGGAAGGCCAGCGGCACGCTGCCGCCGGCGATCGAGCTGCTGCTCAGCTCGATGACGGCGCTGAGCGTCGCCGCGTCGTAGACGTCGCTGTCCGGCGCACGCCCGGCCCGCAGCGCCTCGATCAACCGGACGTCCTCGATGAAGTCCATGCCGCCGTGCCCGGCGCCGCGGCTCGCCTCCTCGAGGCGGCGCCACAGCGGGTGGTCGTAGCGCGTGAGCCAGCCGTCCACGGCATCCCACTCATGGGGCTCGCTCACCCCCTCGACGTAGACCCCACCCGGCTCCGGGTACTTGTGCGTGAGGCCGCGGGTCCCCTGGATCATGAAGTCACGGCTGTACGGGCGCGGTGAGCTGGTGTCGTGGGTGACGACCACGGTTTCGCCACGATCGGTTTCGATCAGGGTGGTCACCACGTCGGACAGCACAAACCGTTCGGTGGCCTGCGGGCTCGTAGCGCCGAAGCGATCGAGCGCGTACAGGTGGAGGCCGCGCGTCTTCGAGCCCATCGACACCAGCCGCACGAAACGGTTGCCGCGGTTGATGTCGAGGCACTGGGCGACCGGGCCCAGCCCGTGGGTCGGGTAGAGGTCGCCGTTCGACGTCATCGAGTGCGCCCGCCGCCACGCGCCCTCGCCCTCGAGGTCGTGCTTGACCGCCCGCAGGTCGTGGCGATAGCCGCACTCGGCGTGGACGAGCTCGCCCAGCACGCCCTGGCGGGCCATGTTGAGAGTCATCATCTCGAAGCGGTCGTAGTTGCAGTTCTCCATCATCACGCAGTGGCGGCTCGTCTTCTCCGAGGTCTCCACCAGCCGCCAGCAGTCCTCGACCGACGTCGCCGCCGGGACCTCGGTGGCGGCGTGCGTGCCGGCCTCCATGGCGGCCACGCAGACCGGCACGTGCCACTCCCACGGCGTCGAGTTGAAGACCAGGTCGAGATCGTCCCGCGCGCACAGGCGCTCGAAGTCGCGGGGGCCGCGGACGTAGGCCTCGGGGCGCGGCCGGCCGGCGTCGACGACCATCTGCTGGGCCCGTGCCGCCCGAGATTCGACCACGTCGCAGACCGCGCGCACCTCGACGCCGTCGATCTTGAGGAAGTTCTCCAGGTGCGAGGTGCCCTGGAGCCCGACCCCGACGAAGCCGATGGGGACCGTCTCGAGCGGCTCGCCGCCGACCTCGATCATCGAGGCGGAAGGAGCGCTCGCCCTCGCCGCTCGCCCCGCGAGTGCCTGCGCGACCAGGCCGCCCGCCCCGACCGCGCCGAGCCTCATGATGTCGCGACGGTTGAACAATGAACCCGGCCGATCCGTCATGGTCGCCTCCGCTGCCCGCCGGCGGGTGAGCCGGCGGCGGCCCGGTGTCATCATAGTCAAGGGAGTCGGCCCGCGATACGGCCCGGGCCGGCGCCCGCAGCAACAGCACCGGCGCGGGCTCGCCCCAGACGCAGCGGATCCAGATCGCCCGCCAGATGGAGCTCGAGGCGAAGGTGGCGATGGCCCACCGGCTCGCGGGGATCCGCGAGGGGAATCAGGGCTGAGGGCCGCGCGCTGCGTGCCCATGCCCCATCGAGCACCCAGGAGACGAGGGCGTCCCGTCGGAGACGGGATCTTCAACCGCAGAGGGCGCTGAGGACACGGAGGGAGGTCATGAGACCTTGTCCGCGGCCGTCTCTGCGATCTCGGCGCTCTCAGCGGTTCACCTCGGTCGGGTGGTGGACCTCCCCCGTTCTCTCCGTCTCCCCTGCTCCCCTTTTCCGCATCGGTTACACTCGATCGACGATGACTCGACTCGACGCCATCCGAGAGCATCAGGCCCGGCGCGGCAAGGTCCTGGCGGTGCTCCCCATCCACTACCCCAAGGAGCTCCTCACCGCCCTCGACATCCTCGCGGTCGAGGTGTGGGGGCCGCCGGGCCCACCCCGCGGCCCTGACGCCGGCCGGATCCAGAGCTACGTCTGCGCGATCGTCCGCAATGCCCTCGCCTTCATCTCCGCGGGCGGGATCGACGCGGTCGACGGGCTGCTCTTCCCGCACACCTGCGACTCGATCCAGGGCCTCGCCACCGTGGTGCCCGACTTCGGCGCCTGGCCCAAGCCGGTGTTCCACTACATCCATGCCCGTGGTGAGGAGCGGCCGAGCGCACGCCGCTTCGTCGAGGCCGAGCTCCGGCGCGTCGCCGGGGAGCTCGCCGTCTTTGCCGGCTGCAGCCTCGACGAGAGCCGGCTGAGCGACGCGATCCGGCTGCACCGGGACATCGATCGCCTCCGCGTGACGCTGCTCGACGAGCGCCCGCGCCTCCCGCTCGCAGATGCGGAGCTGTACCGCCTGCTGCGCCGGGGCGAGTACCTGTGGCCGGCGGATCACCTCGCCGAGCTCGAGGCGGCCGCGGCCAGCCTGGCGCCTGCGCCCGTGCAACGGGGGCTCCCGGTGCTGGTCTCCGGGATCGTGCCCGAGCCGATGAGCGTGCTCGACGCCCTCGCCGACGCCGGGGCCTTCGTCGCCGCCGACGACTACGCGGCGGTCGGCCGGCGCGTCAACCGCCACCACCAGGCCGCGCTCGACGACCCGTTCGCGGCGCTGGTCGAGCTCTCCTTTGCGGCCCCGCCGTGCTCGACCCGGCAGTCCAACCAGATCGCCCGCGCCGACCACCTCGAGGCGCTGCTCGAGAGCAGCGGCGCGCTCGGCGTTCTGCTCCATACCGTCAAGTTCTGCGAGCCGGAGCTCTTCGACCTGCCGGTGCTGCGCCGCCGCCTCGAGGCGCGCGGCGTGCCGGTGCTGCAGCTCGAGTCCGAGCTCGAGCCCGAGCTCTCCGGCCAGGCCCTGACCCGGATCGAAGCCTTCGTCGAGATGCTCGGCGCCGCCACCGCCCGGGGGGCGCGATGATCGCGCGCCGCCTGCGCTACGAGCTCGCCGGGCGCGCGGTGGGCCCGCTCCTCGCCGCCGTCGAGCGCCGGCGCGGTGCGGGCGGGAAGGCCGCGCGCGACGGCGGCCCCTTCGGCCCGCCCCTCGAGTCCACCCGCCGCCTCAAGGAGCTGATGGGCATCTACTACTACCAGGGCCGGTGGGCCGACGGCGCAGTGCCGGTGGCCTGGGTCACCAGCGGCTTCCCGGTCGAGATCCTGCGGGCCCACGGCTTCTACTGCGTCTACCCCGAGAACCACGCTGCCCTGTGCGCGGCGCGCCGCCTCGGCCCGGAGCTCTGCGAGGTCGCCGAGGCGGCGGGCTACTCGCGCGACCTCTGCGCGTACGCGAGGATGGACATCGGCAGCGTGCTCTCGGGGGACACTCCCGTCGGCCGCATCCCGAAGCCCGACCTGGTGGCCGCCTGCAGCAACATCTGCCAGACCGTCGTCTACTGGTTCCGGGCCCTCGCCGACCACCTCGGCGTGCCCTTCATCCTCGTCGACACGCCCTTCGTGTACGGCGACTTCCAGCCGCACAGCCTGGCCTTCGTCGCCGAGCAGCTCGAGGAGCTCGCGCAAACCGCCGCGCGGATCGCCGGACGGGCCGCACGCGAGGTCGACACGCAGCGCGTCGTGGAGCTCGCCTGGAGGGCGTCGCAGGAGTGGGGCGCCTGCCTGGACATGGGCCGCCACCGGCCGTCGCCGTGGACCGCCTTCGACCACTTCATCCACATGGCGCCGATCGTCGCCCTGCGCGGGACCGAGGGCTGTCTCGGCTACTACCGCCAGCTCAACGCGGAGCTCGAGGACCGGGTGCGCGACGGCATCGGCGGCGTCGTGCCGGAGCGGCACCGGCTGCTGTGGGACAACATCGCGATCTGGTACCGGCTGCGCGACCTGTCCCGGCTCTTCGCCGACGACGGATTCGCCTTCGTCTGCGCCACCTACTCGAGCGCGTGGGCGCAGAGCTGGGAAGGCTTCGACCCCGCGGATCGGGTCGGCTCGACGGCGGCCATGCTGTCCGGAATCCTGCTCAACCGCGACCTGGCGAACCGGCTCGCCCTGATGGAGGGGCTGGTCCGCGACTTCTCGGTCGACGGCGTGGTGCTCCACTCCGACCGCTCGTGCAAGCCCTACTCGGTCGGGCAGTACGACCTCAAGGACGCACTCCAGCGCGAGCTCGGCGTCCGGGTGGTCGTGCTCGAGGCCGACCACGCCGACTCGAGGGCGTACTCCGCCGAGCAGATCGAGACGCGCGCCCGCGCCTTCATGGAGAGCTTCTGATGGACGCCGGGCCCCTTGCGCTGGGTGTCGATGTCGGCAGCACGAGCTGGAAGGGCGTCGCCGTGGACGCGGGCGGGAGGATCGTCGCCCGGCGGGTCGAGGCGACGGATCCGAGGATCGAGGGGCAGACCGAGCGCCTGGTGGCCGAGTTGCGCGCGGACAGCGGCGCCGGCGGCGACGCGCCGCTCGGCGCCACCGGCTACGGCCGCAAGCGGGTCACCGCGGCGACCCGCATCCTGACCGAGATCACCTGCCACGCGCGGGGCGCCTTTCATCTCACCCGGCGGGCGGGCGTGCTCATCGACTTCGGCGGCCAGGACACCAAGGTGATTTGGATCGGCGCCGGCGGCGAGGTCTCCGACTTCCGGATGAACGACAAGTGCGCCGCCGGCACCGGCCGCTTCCTCGAGGTGATCCTGGCGCGGCTCGGCGTGGCCCTCGATCAGGCGCCCGAGCTGGTGGCGCGGGCCGAGGGCGAGGTCGTGATCTCATCGACCTGCACCGTGTTCGCCGAGAGCGAGGTCATCTCGCTGGTCGCCCAGGGCGAGCCGCTCCCGTCGATCGTGGTCGGCCTCCACCGCGCCCTCTCCGGCCGCGTCGCCACCCTCGCCGGCCGGCTCGTCGACGGCGCCGAGCTCTTCATGAGCGGCGGCGTCGCCCTCAACCGGGCGATGGCGGACGCGCTGGCCGCCGCCGTCGGCCGGCCGATCACCGTGCTGTCCGAGCCGCAGCTCGTCGGGGCGCTCGGCGCGGCGCTCTCAGTGATGCAAAGTGATAGGTGATAGGTGATAGGTGGTAGGTGGAACGGGCGGGGTGACGGGGATCCCAGCCCGCTTCCGCTCTCGTCACGGCGACTTGTCACGGCGAAGTGCAGAGCACGAAGCCGGAAGCCGGACTTGTCACGGCGTAGTGCAGAGCACGAAGCCGGATCCGCGCCCGGGGGAGCCTGCCCTGAGCGAGCGGCGCAGCCGCGCCGCGAGTCGAAGGGTTCCCGTCCCCGTCCCTGTTCCCGGATTCTGTGCGGGGGCCCTCACCTCAGATCCCGGATCATCCCCTCCTGGGCGGTCGACGCCACTAGCCGGCCGCGGCGGTCGAAGATCTGGCCGCGTACCAGGCCGCGCGACCCGGAGGCGGTGGGGCTGTCCATGGCGTGGAGCAGCCAGTCGTCGGCCCGGAATCCGCGGTGGAACCACATCGCGTGGTCGATCGACGCCATCCTGAGGTCGCGCTGCCAGTAGCTGCGGCCGTGGGGCGCGAGCGCGGTGTCGAGCAGCGAGAAGTCGGACGCGTAGGCGAGCAGGCAGCGGTGGAGACGATCATCGTCGGGAAGCGGCCCGGCCGAGCGCAGCCAGAGGTGGGACACCGGGGCGGCCGGGCGCGGGTCCAGCGGGTTGTCGACCTCGACCGGACGCATCTCGAACGGCCAGGCGACGTCGAGGCTCGAGCGCAACGGCTCGGGCGCCTGCTGCAGGTACTGCCGGGTCAGCTCGTCGTACGAGGCGAGCCCGTCCGGGCCCGGCACCTCGGGCATCGCCGCCTGGTGGTCGAGGCCGCCCTCCGGCCGCTGGAACGAGGCCGCCATGAAGAAGATCGGTGGTCCGTCCTGGTGCGCCCGAATCCGGCGGGTCGAGAAGGCGGCGCCGTCGCGCGTCCGCTCGACGTGGTAGGTGATCGGCCGAGCCGGGTCCCCGGGCCTCAGGAAGTAGGCGTGAAGCGAGTGTGCGTCACGGCCGGCGGCCACGGTCCGGCCGGCGGCGGCCAGTGCCTGGCCGAGCACCTGGCCACCGAAGACCGTGCCCCAGCCGAGGTCCTGGCTCGCCCCGCGGAACACATCCTCGTCAACAACCTCGAGCTCGAGCAGCTCGAGCAGCCGATCCAAAACCCGCCCCATTAGCGCCTCCCCACCCCGTGTCTCGGGGTCCGGCTGCCACTGGATGGTCCCGGTGTACGAGATGGTCGCCATCGGGTAGCCGATGTGACACCTATTCACAGGGACCTCAGTATAGATAGAGCCAGGGGAAGGCGGCTTCTCGGAGATCCTGCTCAGGGCCGGGTGGCCCCAACCTCGACGACGACCCTCTCGCGGCATGCGCTCGACATCCCTGCCTCATTCCCCAAAGGCATAAAGGCGTGCCCGGCACCGTCCTGCGGCACCGTCCTGCAATCCCTGGCACTTCCCCTGATGCGCGCAGCGCATCCTGAGGAGTTCGCGCCGCAGTGGCCGTCCGACAACGACTCGGTCAAACACGCGCGCCGAAGAGGCCAATGCGGTGCGGACTCCTAGGGCACGGCCGACGACCAGCGTGACCAGTCGCCGCTTTCGAAACCATCGGCGAACGGCAGGCCGACGCCTCCGGTGCAGTCGGTGCCCTGCAGAACCGAGACGTCGTCGACCCACCAGCCAATGTCGGACACCGAGCTGTCGCAGCCGATGCGCCAACGCAGCAGCACCATCTCGCCCGCGAAGTCGGTGAGGTCGACGATCACCTCCTGCCACTCCGCCGCGGCGCCGGACCAGGCCTGTCGCCCGCCGAGCGGGTTGCCGTAGGAAGTGCTGATCGTGCTCGTGTAGCCGCCTTGGAGGAAGCGGTCCGGGTTGGCCGGGATCGTCCCACCGTCGCCGGCGAGGATGTCAACCCACGACGCCCCGAGGTCGACCGAGTACTCGAGCACGCCGCCGTCGTAACTCGACTCGAGGCCATACCGATGCCAGAAGACGAGCCGTCCGGACGGCGCGGTCGTGAGGTCGGCGGCGGTGACGGTGATCAGTCGCTGGTCGGCGATGGAGGACACGTCGGCGCAGAACCAGGCGTGGGTCGGCGAGTGGCTGGAGGTTTCGGCCAGCGTCCATGGCGTTCCGCCCGATCCGCCGGTAGTCCAGTTGCCCGGGCCCGACTCCATGTCGTCGGCGAAGAACACGGTGTCCGGACCGGTGGCCATCACCGACAGCTCCTCGAGGTTGGCCTCCTCGTTGCCGCCGTTGCACGGTCCGGAGCCGTTGCCGGAGTCGTCCTCGGCGCGGACCACGTAGAAGTAGGCGACGCCGCTCGCCGGCGACTCGTCGAGGATCGACGTGCTGCTCACGCACGACGCGAGCAGGTTCGCGGGGCCGGGAAGAAGCCGGCGGTCTCCGACCGGTAGACGTTGTAGACGACTCCGGTGCCGCAGTGGAGCGTGGCGGCGGACCAGCCGAGGCCGATCCCGCAGTCGGCGGTCTGCTGGTTGGTCGCGCTCTCCACCCCGCCGAAGTCGGGAGCCCAGGTGCACAGCCCGGCCGCGGCCGCATCGTCGCAAACGCTCGGATCCGACTCGCAGCCCAGGTCGCCTCTGAAGGCGGTCACCTGGTAGGCGTAGGTCGTGCCGCCGGACACCGTTGAGTCCGAGTAGGACGTCGTCGTGAGGTCCGAGGCGATGAGCTCGAAGTCCGGCTGCGGGCAGGCCCCCACGGCGCGGTACACCCGGTAGGTGATGTCTGCTCCCGCAACCTCTACCCAGACCAGGTCGACCTGGTTGTCGCCGGCCGGCGTCGCGCTCAGCGTGGTCGGCCCTGCGAATGGGTCGCATACCGCTCCCGGCGGAAGGAGTGCGCCGAGGTCGCTGATGATCGCGTCGATTGGCACCCCCCGGTTGCGATCATCGGTCGCCGGGTTGCCGGTGACGCAGTCGGCGTTGCCACGGCAGTGGTGGATCGCGATGATCTTGTGGTCGCTGTAGCCCAGCACGGGAGAACCCGACGAGCCGCCCTGGGTGTCGGTCCAGTAGCCGACGTCGCCGGGACCGCCCGAGCACGGCTCCTCGCTGAGGCCGGTGGCGTAGCAGTAGCCGCCCAGGTTGACGTCCTCGATGTAGCTCGACTCCATCCCGAACCGTTTGCCCCATCCGGCGGGGTGCTGCGGGTGGTAGATCCGCTCGTTGAGCACCGCACCGGACTGCCGCAGCCGCATGTAGCCGTACGTCTCGGGCAGGTTGGTGCCGCCGCCGGCCGAGGTGTCCGGGACCACCAGGGAGTAGTCGAGCGCCGCGTCGAGGGTGACAAGGGTCCCGCCGCCGGCCTCGATCACGCCCGGGCAGTAGGGAGGAATCGAGCAGTTGGTCTGGCAGGTCGCGCCCTCGGCCATGAACTCGAAGTCGATGTTGTTGAGCTCGCCCTGCGAGCCGATGCAGTGCTCGTTGGTCATCAGGTGGCCGGCGCTGCCGACCAGCCAGCCCGTGCAGAGGGCGCTTCCGGAGATGAGGAGCCTCGACACCGCCCGAGCCTTGTCGTAGGCCTCGGGCTCGGTGTCCTGGTAGCACTTGGCCTCGCGGCTGTCGTCGGTGGTGCAGATCGACTCGCCCCAGCCCGCGGGATCGGGCACGTTGGCCTTTTCGCCGATCCCGAGAGCCCACATGATCGCGATCTCGTCAGGGCTGTAGCCGCGGCCGTAGTAGTCGAGCAGGTAGCCGAAGGACGTCGCGCTGCCGGCCGAGTAGAGGTCGATGACCGCCGAGTCGCCGCGGATGTGGGTGGCGAAAAAGCCGCCATCCGCGACGCCGAGGTCGTTCCGGCCGCGACCCGAGTAGACCCACTTCTGGGTGTTGTCCGGCGACCGCACCACGACCGTGTCGCCGCCTGCCAGCTCGAAGCGGGCGAAATGGAGCGAGATGTAGGTCGCGCCCGGGTACACCACCTGGTCGGACCAGGTGAGCATCGGCTCGTCCGCCCCGGAGCTGGGGTACGGGTGAGGCGTCTGGAAGGTCTCGTGCACGTACTCGCCGATCCGAGCCGGCTCGGTCGCGCCGAGGGTCGAGGGGAGCGCGAGCAGGAGACCACAGATCAGGAGAGCTGTCCGTCGCATGGCACCGATCCTCCTTCCCGTGCGGCAGGGATCGGGATCGGCGAACGGCAGCGACCTCCACCCTGCCGGCGCCGCTTCTGCGAATGCCAGAAACGACCGCGGTCATCGTATCAGCTTCGCCCGTCAGGGTGGGACCGACGTTGCGTCACGCCAGTTGTTGAGAGGAGATCTCTCCTCCAGAACCGCGCGGACACTCCCGGCGTACAATCAGCGGACCCGCGGCGCCGCGTCCGGCGCTGCCGAACCTGGAGGAAACATGCCCGTCGCGCGCCTGCTGTCGATCGCGATCGCCGCCGTTCTCATCACCGGCCTCGGCGCCGCCGCCGAGCCGCGCACGACCTGGGACCTCACCGAGATGTTCCCGACCAACGAGGCCTTCCTCGAGGCGAGAGCCGCCGTCGCGGCCCGCATCGGAGAGATCGAGGCCTGCCGCGGCACCCTCGGCCAGTCGGCCGAGGTGCTCCAGCGCTGCCTGGAGCTGGGGTCGGAGCTCGACCGCGCCTACTCGAAGGTGGCGATCTACGCGTTCCTGGCCGCCGACAAGGACCTCCGCGACCCGGCAGGCCAGCAGATGCGAGCGGAGACCGAGCGCATCGGGGTCGAGCTCGGCACCGCCGTGTCGTGGGTCCAGCCGGAAATCCTCACGGTCGGCGCCGAGAAGATCGAGTCGTTCATCGCGACCGCACCCGGCCTCGCCCCGTACACGATGTACCTGCGGGACACCCTCCGCCAGGCCGAGCACACGCTGCCTCCCGAGCAGGAGGAGATGCTGTCGAGCGTCGGGCTGATTGCAGGCAAGTTCTCGGACGTCTACGGCCAGCTCTCGACCTCGGACATGCCCTACCCGACGGTCGAGCTGCCCGGCATCGGCGAGGTCAAGCTCGACCAGGCCGGCTACATCAAGCACCGCGGCTCCGAGGACCGCGCGGTCCGCGAGCAGGTCTTCAAGACCTTCTGGACCACCTACGCCGGCTACGAGAACACGTTCGGCACCCTGCTCAACGCCGAGATCACCAAGAACTGGCTCTACGCCAAGACCCGCTCCTACCCATCGACCGTCGAGTCCGCGCTCAGCAGCTACGACATCCCGGTCGAGGTCTACACCTCGCTGATCCGCGACGTCCGCGCCAACCTGCCGGTGCTCCACCGGATGCTGAAGCTGCGCCAGCGCATCCTCGGCCTCCCGACGCTCAAGTACTCGGACATCTACGCCTCGATCGTCCCCGAGGTCGACGCCGAGTACACCTGGGAGGAGTCCAAGCCGATCGTGCTCGGCGCGCTCGCACCGCTCGGCGAGGACTATGTCGCGCAGGTCGCGAAGGGCCTCGAGTCGTGGGCCGACGTCTACCCGGCTGAAGGCAAGCGCTCCGGCGCCTACAGCTCCGGCGGCTGGTACGACGGCCACCCGTGGGTGCTGCTCAACTACAACGACTCCTTCGACTCGGTGTCGACGACGGCGCACGAGCTCGGCCACGCCATGCACTCGTGGCGATCCAACCGCGCGCAGCCTTACCCGAAGGCCGACTACTCGATCATGACCGCCGAGGTCGCGTCGACCTTCAACGAGGCCCTGCTCAAGGAGCACATGCTGGCCTCGAACAGCGACCCCACCTTCCGGATGGCGGTGCTCGGTGACTTCCTCGAGAGCTTCCGCCAGACCGTGCTCCGCCAGACCATGTTCGCCGAGTTCGAGCTCGAGGCCCATCGCCGGGTCGAGGCCGGCGAGGCCCTGACCGGCGCCTCGCTGTCCGAGCTCTACCTGCGGCTGCTGCGCGAGTACCACGGCCACGACCAGGGCGTGATGACGGTCGACGGACTTTACGGCATCGAGTGGGCGTTCATCCCCCACTTCTACCGCCGCTTCTACGTCTACCAGTACGCCACCGGCCTCGTCGCCTCGACCGCGCTCGCCGAGAAGGTGATCGCCGGCGAGCCCGGCGCCGCCGAACGCTACCTCGAGTTCCTGTCCTCGGGAGGCTCCAACTACCCGGTCGAGCAGCTCAAGGCGGCCGGCGTCGACCTCACCACGCCGGCGCCGTTCGCGACCGCGATCGAGGCCGTCAACCGGGCGATGGACGAGATCGAGAAGCTCCTCGCGGCGAAGGAGAAGGCGGCGTCAGGCAGGGGCGGGGGTAGCTCAGGCCCACCCGCCCGCCCGTTCCGTCTCCGGCGGGCTCAATCCGGGGCGGCTCGGGAACGGGATCGGGCTGCACCGCCCGCCAGCGATCCTCAAGCGACGGGCGGGCGGCCCTCCGCCAGCCTCCTACCCAGCTACAATGACCACGTGCTCTCTGTCGGTATCGTCGGCCTCCCGAACGTGGGCAAGTCGACCCTGTTCAACGCGCTGACCACCGGTCACGCCGAGGTCTCCAACTACCCGTTCACGACGATCTCGAGCAACGTCGGCGTGGTGGCAGTTCCCGACCCCCGGCTCGAAGCGCTCGCCCGCGCCCTGTCGCCGGACAAAGTGACGCCGTGCGCGATCCGGTTCATCGACATCGCCGGCCTCGTCAAGGGAGCGAGCAAGGGCGAGGGCCTCGGCAACCAGTTCCTCGGCGAGATCCGCCAGGTCGACGCCATCGCCCACGTGGTCCGCTGCTTTTCGAGCGGCGAGGTCGCCCACGTCTTCGCCGACGTCGACCCGGTCCGCGACGCCGAGGTGGTCGAGACCGAGCTCGTGCTCGCCGACCTCGAGGTGCTCGATCGCGCGATCGCCAAGCGCGACAAGGACTGGCGGACCCACCCTCACGAGCATGCCGCCGAACGCGAGCGGCTGCTCGCCCACCGGGCCATTCTCGAGCGCGGCACCCTGCTGCGCGCGGCCGGCTTGTCGGCCGAGGAACGGCGCCAGCTCGACACCGCCGGCATGCTCACCGGCAAGCCGATGCTCTACGTCGCCAACGTCTCCGGCGATCGCGACGCCGCGCCGCTGCAGGCCCTCTGCGCCGGCCGCGCCCAGGTCGGGTGCGTTGCGGTCGACGCCGATCTCGAGGCCGAGCTGCAACGGCTGTCACCGGAGGAGCGACGCCAGTTCATGGCGGAGCTCGACATCGCGGAGCGCGGCCTCGATCGCCTCATCCGCTTGGCCTTCCATCTGCTCAACCTCATCACCTTCTACACGGTGGTCAAGAACAAGCTGCAGGCCTGGGAGGTGCCGCTCGGCACGCCTGCGCAGGTCGCCGCCGGCAAGGTCCACAGCGACATGGAGCGCGGGTTCATCCGCGCCGAGTTGGCGCACGCCGATGAGCTCTGCGAGGCTGGCGCGCTCCACGACCTGCGCGCCCGCGGCCACCTGCGCACCGTCGGCAAGGACTATCACGTCAGCGACGGCGACGTCGTCGAGTTCCTGTTCCACGTCTGAGTTGGAATCACGACCCGCGGACGCCCGCCGGTATCAGGCGACGCCGCTCTGATCCTGCATCTCGAGCGAGCCCTCGCCGAGCCAGTGCTCGAACAGCCGGCGAACGCGAAAGCTGTCGACCGGGAGCTCCCTTTCGAGCACCTCCGGCGTGGCGCCTTCGAGGGCCCGCTTCCAGACGTTCTTGACAAGGTCGGTGTTGGACTCGTCGGCGATGTTGGTCGGCCGCTTCCCGGTCGACCGGAAGCGTGCGCCGTCGGGCGCGAGCGCCGCGGCCCGCATGAACTCGTCGTAGCGGCGGATGCCCTCGAACAGCATCGGCGCGACCGGCTTGCCGCCCGCAGCCGGCGCGTCGGCACCGCGCGCCGACTCCTGCTTGACGAACACGAAACGGCCGCGCACGGGCTTCTCGAGCAGCTGGTAGATCGCCGTCTCGCCGCGCAGCTCCCCCGCCTCGGCGCTCGTCATGAAGCCGGTGTCGAGCGCGAGCGCGGCCGCTGTCCGGCCATCGCCGTCGAGCACGGTCAGCATGCCGGTCAGCTGGGAGTCGGACAGGCTCTGGAGCAGGCCGGGCAGGCCGAACAGGTCGAGATCGCCGGTGAGGGCCGCGCTCGGCGCCTCGTCGGAGTGAGCGCCGGTCCCGAGCTGGGAGAGCACCCGCGCGGCGAGGGTTGCGAACTCCTGGCCGGAGTAGGACTCGATGACCTCGCCGAGCGCCTCGCGCACCGCTGGCGAGTCGGTGCCGGAAAGCGCCTGGATGATGCGCTCGACGCTGCGGGTCTTCCTGCCGGTGATGACCGTCAGCCCGAGCACCTTGGTCGGCAGCTCCTCGCGCAGGCCGCGGACGAGCCGGTCGACCGCCGACCGGTCATCGGAGAGGTCCTGGCCGGAGAGCTTGGACAAGCGCGCCAGCGTGTTGCCGAGCTGCGGCTGCCGCTTGAGGCCGTGCTGGACGACGCAGCGCTTCGCCTCCTTGGCCGGGCTGCGCGCGAGCATGCCGACCACGCTGTCGAGGAGGGCGCGCAGCTCATCCTCGTTGTGGGGCAGTTGGCGCTTGCCGAGCAAGGCATCCTCGAGCTCGCTGACCCGCGCCACCAGCGCGGTGATCGCTCGCTCGTGCTGGATCTGCCCGAGCGTCGCCAGGGCCTCGCGGATCAGCGGCAGGGGTCCCTCGAGCTCGGACATCGGGATCAGGACGTCGACCTCGGGGTCGGCCGGCGCGTCGGGCGACCGCCGGGTGGTGCGGAGGAGGTAGACCAGGTTGCGCTCGAAAAACCACGGGTAGCTCGCGTCGCCGGCAACCACCTCGTGGAGCGCCTCGAGGGCGGCCGTGCGGGTGGCCTCGGCCTGCGCGTTCAAGAGCATCAGCAGGAAGCGGCGGCGGTCCCGGTTGGACTCGGTCTCGAGCTCCGCGAACAGCTCGCCCGGCGCGAACCGGGGAAAGAAGCTCATCACCCGCCGCAGCAGGTGGTGCTTGCTGTCGTCCTCCAGGTACTCCCGCAGCCGGCCCTGGTTGAGCCCGTCGTACGCCCGGCTGTGGGCGGTGGTGAGAGTCGACGCGTCCACCGCCTGGCTCTCGGCCAGCCGCTCGGCAAGATCGATCATGGTCACCGCGCGGCCGAGCGACCCGCCGTTGAACTCCTCGACGGCCGAGTTCACCAGCTCCTGGAAGCGCTGCGCCTTTTCGCCCGCACTCCGGGACATGGTGACGAGGTGGCCCATGGCGCGCGCCGCGCCCTGCGGCGGGGGCGCTGCCTCATCGACGGCAGGCGGTGGAGCCCAGTTCGGCAAATTGTGGGCGAGCAGCCGGAGCAGCTGTCCGGCGTCAATCTGGAGGCCCTGGCCCCGCAGCTCATCGAGCGATCCGTGCAGCTCGTCGGCGGTGGTGGCCCGATCGGCCGCCTCGGTGACGATCCGGGCAACCAGCGTCCTCTCCTCCGGCGAGCCCGAGACCGCTGCGACAGCGGCAGTGCCAGGGCCGGCGTCGGCGTGCCCGCTCATCCGTTCGAGCAGCATGTTGACCCGCCGCAGGCCCTTCAGAAACCCTCGCGCGACCGACTCGCCAGCGGCCGCCGACCCGCCCGCCACGCCGCCGGTCTCCACTGGGCGATCGGCCCGGACCGCCGGTCCCCGGCCGACCTCGGCGCCGCCGGCGCGGTGGATGTGTCCGACCGTCGTCGGCGCCTCGGCGCCCTGGCTCAGCTCGAGGTTGCCGAAGTCGTTGGCGAGGCTGCCCCGGTCCTGATCGGGGCACGCGGCGAGCAGGTTCGGCCGCAGGCTCCGGAGAAAGGCGGCGATCTGATCACGCGGCAGCAGCTCGAGCTCGCCGAGGAGGTGGATCTTCTTGGCGGCGTGGAACAGGTAGTCCGCGGTCGCGAGCTTGGAGTCGACGCCCGAGAGCGACGCCACCCAGGAGACGATTTGAGCAGTGATGTACTCCGGTGAAGTGGCGAGCAGAATGTCCATTGAATCTGCGAAGATCATTGGCGCGATAGTATCGGACAGATAGCGCTGCAGCTGCTGGAGCGCCTCCCGCTGCTCGTACTTGTCGACCGTTCCCGCCACGGACACAGCTCTCCCGACGAACAGTCTACCCGAAACGGGCAGCCGCGGAGCGCACGCGTGCGAGTCTCACGTCGCCACAACCCGCGTCGCCGGGCTCGCGACCGCTGACCGCCGCGGGCTCACCGCGCCTGCGTCCCGGCCGCCGCGGGCCTCGATCGCCGGCGCTCGAATCGCACCAGCCGCAGCCGCTCGCTGCGGACGTCTCGCTCCTCCTCGAGCACGGCAATCCACCGCACGCCGTCCGCGCCGACGAGCACGCGATCGTCCCCCAGCAACCCGGCCGGCGCGCGCTCGAGAGTGGCGTAGGTCCAGCGCGCCACTCCTTGCTGCGCGATCGACGCTGCCAGCCGCTCGACACCCGGGCGGCCGGTGGCGTAGAGGAAGCGGCGCTGCCACCAGCCGCGGCCGGAGAGCAGCGGCAGCATGTAGGAATCGGTGACGATCGGCTCGCCCGCCTCGCTGAACGCGAGCAGCTCGGCGGTGAGGGTCTGATGCGTGGTCGCGCCATGGCGAAGCAGCACCAGACCGAGCGCCTGCACGACCACGGCGGTGGCGACCGCCACCCCGACCGCCGCCCGGCGCAGCCTTCGCCGGGCACCGTACGCGACCGGCAGCGACGCCGTGAGGGCCAGCAGCAACAGCCCGGCCGGGACGAAGAACCGGCCGCCCCACTCGAAGGAGCGGACCGGCCGAGCCACGAACACTGCAGCGACCGAGCCGACCGCGGCGGCCGCCACCAGCCATCGGCGACGGTTGAGCACGGCCGCCCGCGGCTGGCCCCACAGCAGAAGCGGCAGCGTGCTCAGCACGATCCACGTCGCGGCCGGCGCTGACACCGGAAAGGCATCGGTCGGCGCGGCGCCCGACAGCCAGCGGACCGCGGGCACCACGGTGGCGGTCGCGACCGCCGCCGCCACGGCGGCGACGCCTGCGAGCTCGCCGGCGCGGCTGCGCGATCCCGAACGGCTGAGCGTGATCGCCAGCGCCACCAGCCACACCGCGGCGGCGAGACCGGCCGACCAGTGCGGCGCGGCGAACTGCGTGAGCGAGGCCAGCCGGGAGGCGAGGAAGTCGTGGGCGCGGAGCGAAGACCCGGCATGGTACGTGGCGTGCAGCGGTAGCCAGCGTCCGAGCGTCACCGCCTGGACCCCGGCCCCGCCGGCCAGCCCGGCCACGCACCCGCCGGCCAGCGCGAGCACCGATCGCGGCCTCGCCGGACCACCTTGCCAGACGGCAGCGACGACCAGCACCGGGGCGAGGAACACCACCTCGCTGCGCACCCACGTGCCGAGACCGACCAGCACGCCGAGCGCCCCCCAACGCCAGGGCATGCGAGCGCCGTCGCGCTCGCCCTCGACGACCAGCAGCAGGCCCACGACCACCATCGCCGCGGCCAGCGAGTGCTCCCAGAAGGCGATCGCGTAAAAGGCGAGCGGCGTCGCTGCCAACGCCGCCGCCGATCCCCACCCGGTCACCGGGTCCCCGCGCAGCGCGCTCGCCAGCCGGCCCGTCGCCCACGCCGCGGCCAGGGCGGCGAGCCACGGCAGCAGCCGCAACGCGCGGTCGCCCGCGGCCAGCTCCGGGACCGCCGCCAGCAGCGGGAACAGCACCGGGTAGATCGAGGCGAGACGATCCCCGATCGGGGCCGTGAACGGTGGGATGTGCCGGCGCTCGGGATCGAGGTCCCGCGCCGGATAGTCGAACCCGCGCGGCCACCCCTCGCCCTCCGCGAAGGCCACACACTGCCAGTACTTGGGGCCGGAGTCGGCCGAGAAGAACCCGGTCGGTGGCAGCGTCGCCAGGATCGCGAGCAGGGCAATCGCCGCCACAGTGAACGCGAGCGCACCGAGACGATGAGTCGGCGTCACGACGGCGTCACTCAAAGCCGATGCAGACCTTGCCGAAGTGAGCGCCCGATTTCAGGTGGTCGAAGGCATCCCGAGCTTCGGCGAACGGGACGACGCGGTCGACCACCGGCCGCAGCTCGTGCTGGGCGATGGCGCGGTTCATGCGTTCGAACGCCTGCCGGGAGCCCACGAGCAGGCCCTGGATCCGCACCTGCTTCATGAACACCGGCACGATGCTGAGCTCCGATGCCCCGCTCGCCAGCACGCCGACCAGCGTGATCTCCCCGCCGACCCGGATCGCCTGCAGCGACTGCGCCAGCGTGCCGGCTCCCCCAACCTCGACGATGTGGTCGACGCCGACGCCGCCGGTCAGGGCCCGGGCGGTCTTGCCCCACTCGAGGTCATCGAGGTAGTTGATCTCCTGCCAGGCCCCGAGCCGCCGCGCCTGCACCAGCTTGTCGTCGCTGCTCGAGGTGACGATGACGCGAGCGCCGAGCAGCTGGGCGAACTGGAGCGCGAAGATCGAGACGCCGCCCGTGCCCTGGACCAGCACCGTGTCGCCGGCGGCCACCCGGCCCTGCTCGGCGAGTGCGCTCCACGCGGTCAGCGCCGCGCACGGCAGGGTCGCGGCCTCGGCATCGCTGAGGTGCTCGGGAACGCGGACGACGCCCTGCTCAGGCAGCACCATGAGCTCGGCGAGCGTGCCGTCGAGCGGCCCGCCCAACGTCGAGCGGAGCTCCTCGACGGTTGGACGGCCACCCATCCAGCCCTGGCAGAACAGGGTCGCGACGCGATCGCCGACCGCGAGCCGGGTCACCCCCTCGCCGACCGCATCCACCTCCCCCACCCCGTCCGAGCACGGGATCAGCGGCAGCGGCTGCTTGTGGTTGTAGCTGCCCTCGACCATCATCAGGTCGCGGTAGTTGAGCGACGCGGCCCGCATCCTGAGCAGCACCTGGCCGGGTCCGGCAACGGGGTCGGGACGCTCGACGCGCTTCAAGTGATCGAGCCCGAAGCCGCCCTGGATCTCGTAGACCTTCATGTCGCTCCTCCTGCCGTCATCCGCCGGATGCGGCGGCTCCGGCCGTGATGATATCGCGGGACGAGGAGCGGGGACGGAGTTGCTTCGACTCGCGGCGCCGGAGATCAACTCCATCCGGGTGCTGGAGGACGGCCCGCTGGCGGTCCGCGTCGACGTCCCCATCGCGGACCGGTCGCCGATGCACCGCGCCACCCTCTGCCGCTGCGGCGCGTCGAGAGCGATCCGTGAAGAGGCTTGGCGGCGAATTCTCCATGAGCACGGGACGTTGTAGGCTAGAATTCTCGGCAGCTACCGAAGGTGAATGGGCGGATCGAAATGGAGCTGACACAGGGGCAGCGACTCGGGCACTACCGCATCGACGGCACGATCGGCCGGGGCGGGATGGGAACCGTCTACCGCGCGACCGACACTCGACTCGAACGCGAGGTCGCGATTAAGGTCCTGCCGGCCGAGGTCACGGCCGACGTGGAACGTCGGCAGCGATTCCGCCAGGAGGCGCTGCTGGCCGCGGCGTTCAACCATCCCAACATCGCCACGGTTCACGACGTCGGCGAGCAGGAAAGGGTGACGTTCATTGTCATGGAGCTGGTGCGCGGCGAGTCGCTGCGCCGCCTGATCGGCTGCCAGCCGCTGGACATCGGACGCGCGATCGACATCGCCACTGGCATCGCGGCCGGGCTGGCGAGAGCGCATCGCGAGGGCGTGCTGCACCGCGACCTGAAACCGGACAACGTCGTGCTGACGGACGACGGGGTGCCGAAGATCCTCGACTTCGGTCTCGGCAAGCTGATCGGCGACGTCGACCCGCAGGACGGCGGCCCGCTGGCCGAGGCGCCCACGGCCACCGTCCAGTCCTCGCCGTACCTCACCCGCGCCGGTCAGGTCATCGGGACCCTGGCCTACATGTCGCCCGAGCAGGTGCACGGTCGGCCGGTCGACGCACGCTCGGACGTGTTCTCGTTCGGGGTGCTCCTGTATGAGATGCTGTCCGGCACGCGGCCTTTTGCGGGCGAGTCGAACCTCGACACGGCGGCGGCGATCCTGCGCGACGATCCCGCGCCGCTCGGCGAGCTGCGGCGGGACGTGCCGTCGGGGCTGCGGGCGGTCGTCGCCCGCTGCCTGGAGAAAGCGCCCGAAAGACGCTTCGCGTCGGGTCAGGAGCTGCACGACGCGCTGCTCGCTCTGAAGCGAGGGCTCGAGGCGCCGGCGGCCGGCCTCGGGTCGCTGCTACGGCGCCCGGCGGTGCTCGCCGCGGTCGTCCTTCTGGTCGTGCTGATCGGCGCCGGGGTTACCTGGTTGCTCCACCGCGGCTCGCGGGTGTCGTGGGCCCGCAACGAGGCGCTGCCCGAGATCGAGCGGCTGGTCAGCGCAGGCGACGGGGACGGCGCATTGCGGCTGCTCTACGAGGCGTCGGAGATCATCCCCGACGATCCCTATTTGGTGGAGTTCATCGAGAACATCGGGATACCCGTGTCGTTCGATTCCGATCCGCCCGGCGCCGTCGTCTGGGTCAAGGGCTACGACAACCCCGAACGCGAGTGGATTCGATTGGGCGAGACGCCGCTCGAGAACGTGGTCGTCGCCCAACCCGCCCGCTACCGGGTCGAGAAGGAGGGCTACGCCACTTTCGAGGGCGCGCCGTTCGGCGGCCGAATGACCTTCCGTCTCTTTCGGGAGGACGAGATCCCGCCGGGGATGGTCCGGGTGGCGGCCGGCGAGACCGCGCTCGGCGCTGGGGATTCGGTTGCGCTCGACGGGTTCTGGATCGACACCTACGAGGTCACCAACCGCCAGTACAAGGAGTTCGTGGATTCCGGCGGGTATCGCGAGGACCGGTTCTGGCCGGCGGAGGTCGACCGCAGCGTTTTCGTCGACACCACGGGTCGCCCCGGCCCGGCCGGATGGGCGCTCGGAGACTACCCGGAGGGAAGAGACGACCTGCCGGTCGGCGGCGTCAGCTGGTTCGAGGCGTCGGCCTACGCCGCGTGGGCGGGCAAGAGCCTGCCGACCGTCTTCCACTGGCGCCTCGCTGCGCAGCAGAGCATCTTCAGCGAAATCCTGCTGTGGAGCAACTTCGACAGCAAGGGGCCCGTCCCCGTCGGCACCTCCGGGGGGATCGGGCCCAACGGGACGTACGACATGGCCGGAAACGTCAGGGAGTGGTGCATCAACCGCAACCGCGACACGCGCTATATCCTGGGCGGCGCGTGGTCGGAGCCCGACTACCTCTACCGCAGCACCGATTCGGCCGATCCGCACGACCGACTGCTGATCAACGGCTTCCGCTGCATGCTGACCAGCGAGCCGCCGACAGAAATCGCTCTGATCGAAATCGAGTCCACGGTTGTCGACCACCGGGGGGACACCGCGATCGACGACGAGGCCTTTGCCCTCGTGCGGCAGAGCTTCGACTACGACGACCGCGACCTCGACGCGAGGGTCGAGTCGACCGACGACGGTCCGGACTACTGGCGCCACGAGGTCGTCTCCGTGCGCGCGGCGTACGGCGACGAGCGGCTGCCGATCCACCTCTACCTGCCCAAGAACGCCGAACCGCCGTATCAGGCGGTCGTCTACTTCCCACCCTCGAGCGCGCGCTACCTCACCAACAGCGCGAACCCGAGCTTTCCTTTCGGGTACTTCATCCCCAAGAGCGGGCGCGCGCTGGTCTATCCGATCTACCAGGGCACCTACGACCGGCAATTCGACGTGCGCGGCCCCAACGACGACCGGGACCGGACGATCCAGTTCGTCAAGGATTTGCGCCGGACGGTCGACTACCTCGAGACCCGCGAGGACATCGACGGCGACCGATTGGCCTTCTATGGGCTGAGCTGGGGCGGCTACTACGGCCCGTTGCTGACCGCGATCGAACCGCGGTTCGCCGCGAGCGTGCTGGTCTCGGGTGGGCTGTACCGCATCGAGGAGGGCTGGCCGCCGGCCGATGTGCCGCAGAACTTCGCGCCGCGGTCGACCGTGCCGACCTTGATGATCAACGGCAAGGCCGATTTCCAGGCCCCGGTCGAGACCAACATCCAACCGATGTTTGACATGCTGGGGACTCCCGCCGAGCACAAACGCCTGGCCCTGCTCGAAGGCGGCCACGTCCCGGCCTCGCCCAACGAGGTGATCCGCGAGGTCCTGGACTGGCTCGATCGGTACCTCGGGCCGGTCACCACCGGGGCCCGGTCCGTCGCGGCCGCGGAGGACTGAAGCGGCGCCTCAGCCTCCCATCCACTATGGCCACGGCAACGGCTGTCCGCGGCGGCGCGGCGCGAGTCCTTCGACCGCTGAGTGGGTGGTTTGAATCCGCGATCCGCTTCCCTGATATACTCCGGCGTCCACACAAGCGACCCCGAAAGGAGATGCGCCGATGAGATTCATCGTTCACTTGCTGGTGATTGCCCTCGCCCTCTGGGTGACCGCGTACGTCCTGCCGGGGGTGGAGTTCAGCTCGTGGCAGGCGCTCGCCATCTCCGCGATCGTGCTCGGCCTGCTCAATGCCCTGGTACGGCCGATTCTCGTGCTGCTGACGCTGCCGATCACGGTGCTGACCCTCGGACTGTTCTACCTGATCGTCAACGGCTTCACCTTCCTGCTGGCGTCCAAGCTGGTGCCCGGCTTCGAGGTCTCCAGCTTCTGGTGGGCGGTGCTCGGCGCCCTGGTGGTGAGCCTGGTGTCCTGGTTCGTCGGCAGCGTCGCCGGCTCCCGCTGACCCCGATTCCAGCGACGACTGCCCGACCGCGCGAGCCCTTCGCTCGCCGAATGTGATCACGCCCTTCGGGCCGCTACGGGCTCGCGGTGTGGTTGTCGGTGGTCGGCCACCCAGGGGGGTGGACAATACACCTCGGGGAGGTCCACATTAGCTGTAGGGACGGCGGAGGTCGTCGTCCCCACAATCGACGCCCCAACCAGGAAGGGGGAGGGACATGAGGCATCTGGTCGTCGCCGTGGCGGTGTGCTGCCTGGCATTCGCGGGCTGCTCCCGTGAGCCCGAGCCGGTGGCTCAGGTCGAGGTGGTCGCGCCCGTCATCGACTGGCAGCCGGTCGAGGCAAGCTCCATGACAATGACTCAGAGGGCGCAGCAGGAGCTGGTGGCGACGGCGACCAACGCGATGGCGGCGGAGCTGCTGGGCGAGCTCGAGGCGGCCCTCCACTCCGGCGGCGGCCCGGCCGGGATCCAGGCGTGCCGCGAGAAGGCGCCCGAGATCGCGGCCCGCGTCTCCGAGCAGTATGGGGTCAAGATCGGCCGCACCTCGCACCGGCTGCGCAATCCGAACAACGCGATTCCCACCTGGGCAGAGCGCCAGGTCGCCGATCGGGTCGGAGAGCCGACCTTCCTGGCCGGCTCCGGCGGCGAGCTGGCTGCGCTGCTGCCGATCCGGCTCAGGGCGGAGTGCGAGATGTGCCACGGGCCGGCCGAGTCGATCTCGGAGGACGTCCAGCGGGCGATCGCGACCTTCTATCCGAACGATCAGGCGGTCGGCTTCGTCGCGGGCGACGTGCGCGGCTGGATCTGGGTCGAGGTCCCTCCGGGCGAGCTCGAGACCGAGCTCTGACGTTCGAACCACCGAGGTGACTGGACCATGGATGTCGTGTTGCTCTCGCGCCTGCAGTTCGCGCTGACCATCGCCTTCCACTACCTCTTCCCTCCACTGACCATCGGGATGAGCGTGGTGATGGTCTTTCTCGAGGGCCGCTATCTCGCGACCGGAGACAGGGTCTTCGAGATCGCCGCCCGCTTCTGGACCCGGATCTTCGCGCTGAACTTCGCGATCGGCGTCGCCACCGGGATCGTCATGGAGTTCCAGTTCGGCACCAACTGGGCCACCTACTCCCGCTTCGTCGGCGACGTCTTCGGTTCGGCGTTGGCGGCCGAGGGGATCTTCGCGTTCTTCCTCGAGTCGGGCTTCCTGGCGCTGCTGGTCTTCGGCTGGGATCGGATCTCGCCGCGGATGCACTTCTTCTCCACCTGCATGGTGGCGCTCGGCTCGGTGTTCTCCTCGGTCTGGATCGTCGTCGCCAACAGCTGGCAGCAGACCCCGGCCGGCCACCACGTGGTGCCGCTGCTGCGCGACGGCCGGCCGTTGATCATCGACGGCGAGCCGGTGCTGCGCGCCGAGATCGTCGACTTCTGGGCGCTGGTCTTCAACCCGTCGAGCGTCCACCGGCTCGTCCACGTCTGGATCGGGGCCTTCATCCTCGGCGCGTTCTTCATCATGTCGATCTCGGCCTACTACCTGCTCCGGGGCCGCCACATCGAGTTCGCCAAGCGGTCGTTCGCGGGCGCGCTGCTGTTCGCGACCCTGGCCTCGCTGGCCGCGGTCGTCTCGGGCCACTTCCAGGCGCGAGGCGTCTACCGCTACCAGCCGGCCAAGCTGGCCGCCTTCGAGGCCCACTACCAGACCGGTCCGGCCGACCTCAGCTTGATCGGCCTGCCCGACGACGCCACCGAGACGATCCGCTTCAACCTGGCGATCCCCGGCGGGCTCTCCTTCCTGGTGCACGACGACTTCGACCGCATGGTCGTGGGCCTCGACCGCTTCCGGCTGGCCGACCGCCCGCCGGTCCTGCTCAGCTTCGCGAGCTACCACGTCATGATCGGCCTCGGCATGCTGTTCATTCTCCTCACCGTCGCGGCCGCGCTCCTGCACTGGCGCAAGCGCCTCTTCGAGACGCGCTGGCTGCTGTGGGTGTTCGTGTTCGCGGTGGTCGGCCCGGTGCTCGCCAACGAGCTCGGGTGGGTCGCGGCCGAGGTCGGTCGACAGCCATGGATCGTCCACCCACCGGTGAGCTGGACCGAGGAGAGCGACGTGGTGGTGGGTCCGGACGGAGTGGTCGACTACGACGAGTCGCTCGGCCTGCGCACCGCCGACGCGGTCAGCCCCTCCGTGGAGGCGTCGCAGGTTCTGGCGTCGATCGTCGGCTTTGGACTCATCTACCTCGCGCTGCTCGCGGTCTGGCTGTACGTGCTGGACTCCAAGATCCGCCACGGTCCGGAGCCGCTGGAGCCGCCCGGAGGTGCGGGCCGCGCGGACGTCCTCGCGGCGGCGGCGCGGCTGCAGGATCACTCGGGCTCGCTGACCGGAGCCGGCGGGGCTCGCTGAGAGGAGGTCCGGAGTGGACTGGGCCACACTGTGCGTGATCTGGTTCGCGCTCGAGGGCGTGCTGCTCACCGGCTACGCCATCCTCGACGGCTTCGACCTGGGCGTGGGCATCCTCCACCCCTTCGTGGCCAGCACCAACGACGAGCGGCGGATCGCGATGAACTCGATCGGACCGCTGTGGGACGGCAACGAGGTCTGGCTGGTGACCTTCGGCGGGGCACTGTTCGCGGCCTTTCCCGAGGCCTACGCGACGGTCTTCTCCGGCTTCTACAGTGCGTTCATGCTGCTGCTGTTCGCGCTGATCTTCCGCGCGGTGTCGATGGAGTTCCGATCCAAGGTCTCGCGGCCGCGCTGGCGGCGCTTCTGGGACTGGAGCTTCTTCGGCGGCTCCGCCCTCGCCACCCTGCTGTTCGGGGTCGCGGTCGGCAACGCCATCCTCGGCATCCCGCTCGACGAGCGGGGCAACTTCACCGGCACCCTGCTCGATCAGCTCGGCCCATACCCGGTGCTGGTCGGCCTGATGACGGTCGCCATGTTCGCGATGCACGGGGGGCTCTTCCTCTACCTCAAGACCGAGGGGGCCTTCCAGGCACGGCTGCGCGACTGGATGTGGCGCAGCTGGGGCCTCTTCCTGGTCGCCTACATGCTGACCACGATGTACACGCTGGCACTGGTGCCGCGGGCGACCGCGAACTTCGAGCGCTGGCCGTTGGCGGCGGTGGTGGTGATCGTCAACGTGCTGGCCGTCGCCAACATCCCGCGCTGCCTGCACTGGGGGCGGCCGGCCCAGGCCTTCATCTCGAGCTGTGTGACGATCGCGACCTTGACCCTGCTGTTCGGGCTCGCGCTGTACCCCAACCTGGTGACGGCGAGCAACGACCCGGCCGCCTCGGTCACCATCTTCAGCGCGGCCTCGAGCCCCAAGACGCTGACCATCATGCTCATCATCGCCCTGGTCGGCATGCCCTTCGTGCTCGCCTACACCGGGATCATCTACTGGACCTTCCGCGGCAAGGTCCGGCTCGACGAGCACAGCTACTGAGAGCACGCAGGTCAAAGGCCGGCCGGGGCGCGGCCGTGAAGCTGGTCCATCCGATCGGCCCTTGCCCCGCGCGCTCTCAGATGGATGCGCTGCGCGCATCCTTGACGTGAGGACGTCGTCCCGGGAGCCGATCGCAAGCTCGGACTCCCTACCGATCGCAATCGCGTTCATCTGCCAGCGGTGGTATCTTTTGGCCGAGATCCCGACGGCTCGCGGTTAGCTGAGAGGGGGATGCGACGATGCTTCACAGGATCACGAACCTATCGTCTCGACGAGCGGCTGGCATCGGTGTCGTGCTCCTTCTAGCTGCCGTCGTGGCCTCGGCTCAGACCATCTCAGGCCAGGTTCAGCAGGGCCAGGGCGGGGTCTGCTGCCTGACCAACTTCCGGTTCACCGGACCGTGCGAGGTCACCGTCGGCGAGGGCGAGTCCTGCTCCGACGTGCTCGCCTACCTCAACAACTTCCAGGCCGCCGGCCGCCAGCACTGCGGCAACACGATCATCCGCGGCGGCTGGACCCAGGTGCGCTGTGGATCGACCGCCGGCGGTGCCGTGATCTCGCCTGACACCATCAACGCCTACGAGCCTTCGAACATCACCGGCACGACCACGATGGAGCCGATCGGACCCACCTCGCTGGGAACCTTGAGCCGGACTGACGCCACCTTCATCACGCCGATCGAGGCGTCGCAGGCGGGGCCGGCCGTAACACCGGGGCTCATCGACCTCTAGGAGCGTGAGGGGCATAGGCCCCTCGGCGCACGCGGGTCGTAGGCCTCCGAGTGTGCGTGAGGTGTCGCGGTCGCTGGCTGGCCTACGCCCCACGCGCGCCGAGAAGGATGCGCTGCGCGCATCCGGAGGAGTCCGTGCCGCAGCACCGGTCGCCGGCACCCTATGACGCAGTGCGACGTGACGAGCCGGCGCCGGCTGTGGTAATACTCACTTTCAGTTCGTAATACGCGGCCGACGGGCCGGCCGAAGGGAGCGGACAGCGAATGTCACCGGAGCTCGTCGCCCTGACCATCCTCGCTGCCTCGATCGGCGTCGGGCACACGCTGCTCGGCCCCGACCACTACCTGCCGTTCGTCGTCCTCGCCCGCGCCCGCGGCTGGTCCAAGGCCACCACGGTGCTGGTGACCACGCTGTGCGGCCTCGGTCACGTCGGATCGTCGATTGTGCTCGGCACGATCGGCATCGCCCTCGGCGTCGCCGTTGCCAGGGTCGAGGGGATCGAGTCCACCCGCGGCGACGTCGCGGCCTGGCTGCTCACCGCCTTCGGGCTCGTCTACATGGTGTGGGGCATCCGGCGCGCGGCCCGCCACCGCACGCACAGCCACGTCCACGCCCACTCCGGCGGGGAGACTCACGTCCACGTGCACGACCACGAGCGGGCCCACCTCCACCCGCATGACCAGGGTGCCGCGGCGCCGGCCCTCACCCCCTGGGTGCTGTTCACGATCTTCGTGTTCGGCCCGTGCGAGCCCCTGATCCCGATCCTGATGTACCCCGCGGCGGCGGAGAGCGCCTTCGGCGTCGCGCTGGTCGCCGGGGTGTTCGGCGCGGCGACCATCCTGACCATGCTGGCGATCGTGCTGCTGCTGTCCTTCGGCCTCAGCCGGCTCCCGACGCGCGGCCTGGAGCGCTACTCGCACGCCCTCGCCGGCCTCGCGATCTTCGCCTGCGGCGTCGCCATCCACCTCGGGCTCTAGGTCATCCTCGCCGACGCCACCGACGAGCTGGGGTTCCTGAGCCCGCTCAGAGCCCGCCGGGACCGGCCGCCAGGAGCACGGCGCGCGAGCGCGCGATCGTCGGCTGCGCCTCCACGGTGAGCCCCGCGGACCGCGCCGCCGCAATCGAGGCGGCGAACTCCTCCGCCGACACATGACCGGATGGCTCGGCCAGAAGCGCGCGTCCCTGCGGCGACAGCACCGCGGCGAGCTCCGCCATCAGCCTCGCGACGTCCGGAACCTCGTGCGCGACGGCGAAGACGAGGGCGAAGTCGACGCGGCCGGCGAGGTCGGCTAACCCGAGGCTGTCGGCGGTGCAGCCGCGCATCTCGATCCGGTCCGACAGCCCGGCGCGGCGTGCGCGCCGCTCGAGCGTGCGCAGCATCCTCGCCTGCAGGTCGACCGCGACGACCCGGCCGTTGGAACCGACGAGCTCGGCCAGCGGCAGCGTGAAGTAGCCCATCGCCGAGCCCACATCTACGACCGTCATACCCGGCCCCACCCACGGCTCCAGGATCCGCCGCGGGTCTTGCCACCACTTTCGAAAGGGAACCAGCAGGAAGTAGCCGATCCACCACGGGCACACATGGCGGGCCATGGGCACTCTCCAATCTCGGGCCGTCACCGCCAGCCGTCGGCGCCAGCGTACTCGAGCCCGACGCCGACCGCGACCTGGAGCCGGCCTCCCTTCGGCAGCCCGGGGTCCACCGCGGACCCCGGCATGACGCCCACGCCCGCCCTAGCGCGCCGGCAGCAGCTCTGTCAGGATGGCTGCAACCACCGCGAGGAGGGGGCGATGCCTGAGTTCGTCGGCGCGATCGACCAGGGAACCACGAGCACGCGCTTCATGGTCTTCGACAGCGACGGGACACCGATCGCCAGCCGCCAGCTCGAGCACGAGCAGATCCTGCCCCGCCCCGGTTGGGTCGAGCACGATCCGCTCGAGATCGTCGAGCGCACCGCGACCGTGGTGCGGGGCGCGCTGGCGAGCGCCAAGCTCAACGCATCCGACCTGGTCGCGATCGGCATCACTAACCAGCGGGAGACGACGGTGGTCTGGAACCCGGAGAACGGCCGGCCGTGGTGCAACGCCATCGTCTGGCAGGACACGCGTACCGACCAGCTGATGCGCGAGCTGGAGGCGGCTGGTCACGCTGACCGGATCCGGGCAGTTTCCGGCCTGCCCCCCGCCACCTACTTCTCGGCCGGCAAGATCCGCTGGATCCTCGACCATGTCGAGGGCGTCCGGAAGGCCGCCGCCCGCGGCCAGGCGGTGTTCGGGACCATCGACAGCTGGCTGCTGTGGAACCTCACCGGCGGCGTCCGCGGCGGCGTCCACGCGACCGACATCACCAACGCCAGCCGCACGATGTTGATGTCCCTGAAGTCGCTGCAGTGGGACGAGGGACTGCTCGAGACGTTCGGCATCCCGCGCGCCATGCTCCCCGCCATCCGGCCGTCGACGTCGGAGTTCGGCGAGACGAGCGAGCATGGCCCGTTCGAGGGCCGGGTGCCGATCCGTGCCATCCTTGGCGATCAGCAGGCCGCCACCGTGGGTCAGACCTGCTTCCAGCCCGGCGAGGCGAAAAACACCTACGGCACCGGCAACTTCATGCTCATGAACACCGGCCAGGACATCGTGCCGTCGCAGGCCGGGCTGCTGACGACGGTCTGCTACGGATTCGAGGGGAGCCCACCGGTGTACGCGCTCGAGGGATCGGTTGCCGTCACCGGCGCCGCCGTGCAGTGGCTGCGCGACCAAATCGGCCTGATCCGCAGCGCAGCCGAGATCGAGGGTCTCGCCCAGCGGGTCCCGGACAACGGCGGCGTCTACTTCGTGCCGGCGTTCTCCGGCCTGTTCGCCCCGTACTGGCGGTCCGACGCGCGCGGTGTGATCGTCGGGCTCACCCGATACAGCGAGCGCGGCCATCTCGCGCGCGCGACGCTCGAGGCGATCTGCTTCCAGACCCGCGACGTGCTCCACGCGATGGAGCGCGACTCCGGCATCGTGCTCGAGTTGATCAAGGCCGACGGCGGCGCTACCGCCAACGACACCCTGATGCAGCTTCAGGCCGACATCCTTGGCGTGTCCGTGGTACGCCCCCGCGTGGCCGAGACCACATCGCTCGGAGTCGCGTCCGCAGCCGGGCTCGCGTCAGGGCTGTGGTCGGGCCTCGAGCAGCTGCGCCTCAACTGGAAGGTCGACCGTCGCTGGGACCCGATCTGGTCAGCGGACCGCCGAGAGGACGCCTACCAGGGCTGGAAGCGCGCAGTGGAGAGAACCCTCGACCTGGCGTGAGCCGGCGCCCCGACGGTTGCCCGGTCACGCGAGGTGCGACGTCTCCCAGCGGAGCAGTCTCCGGCTGCGAGGGGCGTCCTCCTCGCTCGCCGGGAGTGGGCTATGGCGCGCCTTCAGCCGGCGAACGAGGCGACGGCCATCTGCTCGTCGTCGAACATCTCGAAGACGCCGACAAGATGGGCCATCGTCAGCAGCTTGCGCGCTTTCAGGTTGACGTGCAGCAGCTTGATCTCGCCGTTCTTCGTCGCGGCCGTCGCCTTGCACCGGATCAGCTCGCCCAGGCCGGACGAGTCGATGACCGTGACGTTTTGAAGGTTGATCACGATCTTGGTGTGACCATCCTCGAGCTCGGCGAGCAGCGCGCCGCGCAGCGCGACATCCCCAGCGCCAATTGTGAGCTTGCCGTTCAGATCGAGAATCGAGACGCCTGCAACCTGTCGTTTCACAATCTCCATCGTCAGCTCCCAGAGCTCAGACGGCGCTCGATCAACCGTCAGGCTATTACGTGATCACAGGCATTATCGCACAACCTGCGTCGATCCATTCCCGGCCGGGCGCAGCCCTCGGCGTGCCCTGGCGGCCCGAGCGCGGGCCGGCGATGGCAGCCGCTAGGAGCGTGCAGGGCATAGGCCCCTGAGCGAGCTTCTGACGAGGTTGTTGTGGCTGGCCTCTGCCCCACACCCTCCTCTGAATGCGCTGCGCGCATCCTGGGGAGTTCATGCCGCAGTGGCCGTCCGACAACGATTCGGGCAACCACGCCCGCCGAAAAGGCCAATGCGGTACGAACTCGTAGGCGTATTTCTCCAGGCCGCTGCGGACACATTTCTGTGAGGTGAAGCGAATGACGGAGCGCTCCGAAACCGGACCGTCTGAGGAATCCGCGATCTTCTCCGTTCAGGAGCTGCTCGACTGGCTTCCGATTTCGGTCGTTCTGACCGACCGTGAGGGCTGTATCCAGAGCTGCAACCGCCCGTTTGCGGACGCGGTCGGGCGCACACCTGACGAGCTCGGCGGCCGCCACCTGTGGGAGTTCCTGAGCGGCGACCTCCTGCCCGAAGTGCGTCGCCACGTTGCGGACGGGGCGTCCGAACCCCATCCCAGCTGGAACCTGCTCCTCGAGCACGCCAGTGGCCGCTGCCAGCTGGCGGCATGGTCATTCCGGCACATCGGCGCCAAGGATCCGCGCGGCGCCGTCGTCGGCACCGGAGTACCGGCGCACGATGGCCGCCCCCGTGCTGCATCGACGGCCGAGGATCGGATCGTCCCGGCGCTCATCACGCACTCCTCGGACGTGCTCTGCGTCCTCGCACCGGACGGGACGCTCCGCTTCGTGAGCCCCTCGGTGGAGCGAATCCTCGGCTACCGGCTCGATGACATCGTCGGAGAACCGGTCTTCGACATCATCCACGCCGACGACCTCGAGACCGCGCGCGCCGCGATCGAGCGCGGGCTCGAATCGCCCGGTCGACCCGAGGTCCTCGAGATCAGGATTCGAGCAAGCGACGGCCGGTGGGCGACGATGGAGGTGCGCGGCGTCGCCCATGTCGACGGCGCCACCACCCACCTGCTGCTCAACCTCTCTGACGTCACGGCCCGCGCCCGTGCCGAGGCCGCCCTGGCCGCATCCGAGGAGCGGTTCCGCAGCGCCTTCGAGAACACGGCGATCGGCAAGGTCCTGTGGGGAGCCCACGGCCTGGTGCTGCGCGCCAACCGCGCCGTCCAAGACATGCTCGGCTACACCGAGGACGAGCTGTTGCAGATGAGCTGGCGCGAGATCTGCCAGCCGGACGACCTGGCTGAGTTCGTTCCAGAGCTGCGGCGGCTCCTCGCCGGCGAGATCGACGCGGCGCACGCTGCGCTGCGCGTTCGCCACCGGAACGGCTCGTGGCTCTGGGGGCGCGCCACCCTCTCCGCGATCCGCAGCAACGACGGTCAGATCCGCCACGTCATCGGTGAGCTCGAGGACATCACCGAGCAGCGTGCCCTCGAAAACGAAAGGCGCGACGGCATGGAGCGCCAGCAGAGGCACCATGCAGCGATCGTGAAGATCGCGACCCACGAGGCGGTCGCCAACGGCCCCTTCGATGTCGCGCTGAGGGCGATCACCGAGATCGCATCGAAAGCCACCGGAACTGCCCGTGCAAGCGTCTGGTTCCTCGAGGAGGACGGCGAGGTGCTGCGCTGCGCCGATCTCTACATCGCGGCTTCCGGCGCACACGAGACCGGTTCGGCGCTGTCCTCGTTCGCGTACCCGAGCTACTTCCGCGCCCTGGAAGGCGACCGGGTCGTGGATGCGAGCGATGCAATCTCCGACCCGAGGACGCGGGAGTTCGCCGAGGACTACCTTCTCCCGCTCGGGATCACCTCGATGCTCGACGCGCCGATCCGCATCCGCGGCCGGGTTGTCGGGGTCGTCTGCCTGGAGCACGTCGGCCAGCCCAGAACCTGGCACACGGCCGAGATCGCGTTTGCCGGCGAAGTGGCGGACCACGTGGCGCAGGCGGTCTCCAACGCGCAGCGCTCGATCACCGAAAGCCGGCTCCAGGCGTCCGAGGAGAGGTTCCGCAGCATCGTCAGCTCGATCCCGCTCGGCGTGCTGCTGTACCGCCTCACGGATGACGGCCGGCTGATCTTCTCCGGCGCCAACCCTGCCGCCGACCGGATCCTCGGCGTCAACTGCCAGCGTTACCTCGGCAAGACCATCGAGGAGGCGTTCCCGCCGCTCGCCATGACCGAGGTTCCGGAGCGGTACCGGGCCGCCGCTGCAGACGGGATCCCATGGCACACCGAGCAGATCATCTACAGGGATGAGCTGATCAAAGGTGCCTACGAGGTCCACGCGTTTCAGACCGCTCCGGCGACGATCGCCGTGGTGTTCACGGACATCACCGACCGCAAGCGGGCCGACGCGGCCCTGCGCGAGAGCGAGGCGCGCTACCGGTCGCTGTTCGAGCGCAATCTGGCCGGCGTCTACCGGTCCACGCTGGACGGCAGGATCACCGACTGCAACGACGCCTTCGCGAGGATCTTCGGCTGCTCCTCCGCGGCCGAGGCGATGGATCGCTCGGCGATCGAGTTCTACTCCGACCCCGCCGACCGCCAAAAGCTCATCGAAGAGATCGAACGCGCGGGAGAGCTCCGCAACCACGAGCTCCGAATGAGGCGGATCGATGGCACGACCGTGAGCGTGCTCGCCAACATGCACCTCGATCGCGATCAGGACGGCAAGCCGATCGCCTTCGAAGGCACGATGATCGACATCAGCGAGCTCAAGAGAACGACCAGCCGCATGCTGCTGCAGAGCACGGCGCTGGAGTCCGCCGCCAATGCGGTGGCGGTCACCGATCCGCACGGGACCATCGAGTGGGTCAACTACGCATTCACCGAGCTCACCGGCTTCCCGGCGAGCGAGGCGGTCGGTCAGAACCTGTGGAGGCTCAAGTCCGGCGACGGCGACGGCAGGCTGCGCGACGACATCGTCGCCATGCTGTCCGGCGGGATGGTCTGGCGCGGAGAGCTCCTCAACCGGCGCAAGGACGGTCGTCTCTACACCGAGGAGCTGACGGTGACTCCGGTTCGCAACGCCGCCGGCGACATCCACCAGCTCATCGCGGTGCAGCAGGACGTCAGCGAGCGCAAACAGATTGAAGAGCGGCTGCTCCAGGCGCAGAAGATGGAGGCGGTCGGCCGTCTCGCCGGCGGCGTCGCGCATGACTTCAACAACCTCCTGCAAGCGATGCTCGGCGTCATCGAGCTCCTCCGGCAGCGCCTTCATTCGGACTCTGAGAGCTCCGCTCGGCTGCTCGAGCTTGACGAGTACGTACGCAGGGGATCCCAGCTGACTCGCCAGCTCCTCCTGTTCTCGCGCCGCGACGCCGCCCGTGACGAGGCACTCGATCTCAACGACGTCGTCCACGGCACGGTGCGGCTGCTGCACCGGCTGCTTCGGGAGAATGTCGATCTGGTGTTCGTGCCGGCCGACATCGACCTGCCGCTGGTGGCGGATCGGGGACAGATCGAGCAGGTTGTCATGAACCTCGCCGTCAACGCGTGCGACGCGATGCCGCGGGGCGGCAGGATGTACCTGCGGACCGGCCGCGACGCCGACCACGCCTGGCTCGAGGTCGCGGACTCGGGCGAGGGGATTCCGGAGGAGATCCGCGACCAGCTCTTCGAGCCGTTCTTCACGACCAAGGAGCCGGGCAAGGGCTCCGGCCTCGGTCTGGCCGTGGTCCACAGCATCGTCACCCGCCTCGGCGGCACCATCGACCTGGAGAGCCACGTCGGCGAGGGCACCACCATGCGCGTCTCGCTGCCCCTCGCCGAGGAGCAAGGTCCGGCGCCGACGCCGGCGCCGAGAATCGTGACGCATGACCACGGCGCCAAAGACCGAAGGGTCCTCGTCGTCGAGGACGACCCCGCGGTCCGCTCGAGCCTGCGCGAGCTGCTCCGCGTGCTCGGCTACGACGTCGTCACCGTCGGGAGCCGGGAGGAGTCGATCTACCTGCCACCGGTCCCGGGCTTCGATCTGCTGCTGACCGATTACATGCTCCCGGACGCGTCCGGCACCGAGATCGCCCGCGAGCTGCGCCAGCGGTGGCCGCAGATGCACGTGGTGGTGATGTCAGGCTATGCGCAGGACGTGCCGCTCGGACCGGACTCCCGGCTCGACGGCATGAAGTTCCTGCAGAAGCCGTTCGGAGCCGAGACCCTCGCCGAGGCCGTCCGCGTGGCGCTCGCCGAACCGCAGCCCAGACCCGAGGATGGTTCCGGTGCTGACATCGGAACCCGATCAACGGCCTGACGACCCCTCGAGCAAGGAGATAGAAAAAGGACCCGGCGCGATCGCCGGGTCCTGTCGTGTCGGTCGAGACGAACCGCTAGTTCGCCTTCATGAAGTCGACCCTGCGGTTCTTGGCGCGACCTTCCTTGGTGTCGTTGGGCGCGACCGGATTGGCCGGCCCAAAGCCCTTGGCCGTCAGCTGGCCAGCGGGCACACCCTTGCTCACAAGGTACTTCATCACCGACTCGGCGCGCCGCTGGGACAGCGTGGCGTTCCACGCCGCCGCGCCGGTGCTGTCGGTGTGTCCCTGGATCTCGACCTTGAGCTGCGGGTTCTTCAACAGGAACGCAACGCCCTTGTCGAGCTCGGCCTGCCCCTCAGGCTTGATGTTCCACTTGTTGGTGTCGAACAGGACTTCGCCCACCACCATGAAGCCCGCGGGCACGCAGCCGGTCTCGTCCACAACGAGGCCCTTCGGAGTGTCAAGGCACTTGTCGAAGCAGTCCGCCACGCCGTCACCGTCGGTGTCGATCGGGCAGCCAACCGCGTCCACCTTGCAGCCCTTGGGGGTGTTCGGGCACTTGTCGATGTTGTCCGTCACGCCGTCACCGTCGCTGTCGAGCGGGCAGCCAACCGCGTCCACCTTCACACCCTTGGGGGTGCCGGGGCACTTGTCGAGGTAGTCCGGCACGCCGTCACCGTCGGTATCGAGCGGGCAGCCAACCGCGTCCACCTTCACACCCTTGGGGGTGCCGGGGCACTTGTCGAGGTAGTCGGCCACGCCGTCACCGTCACTGTCGGGATAGAGCAGCACGTCCTCGACGAACTTCTCCATCGCGGCCGCGTCGGTCAACTCGGCGGCGTTGATCAGGTAGCCACCGTTGCCCTTCGCCACCACCTGCTTGAGCAGCTCGGTGCCCTTCTTCTTGTCGCCGACCTGAACCGCGAAGATGGCGAGCTTGTCTCCGAACGCGGAGGCCAGCTGGCCAGCCGCCTCGATCTCCTTGTTGTTCATGTGGAGACCGTCGCTGACGATCACCAGCGAGCTCGGCACGACCGCCTTGGAGAGGTCGGCATTCGTGAGGTCCACCGCCTTGTTGAGGGGGCTGTTGCCGCCGGCGCAGTTGAAGTTGTCGATCGCGCCGTTGAAGGCGCCCTTCGAGTAGGTGTCGAGCGGGACGGCCAGCACGGTCTTCCCGGTCGAGCCGCACTCGCCGCGCCCGAAGGCGACGAAGGTCCCGTTGTAGTCCTTCTCGGGTATCGTCTGGTTCATGCTGTCGAGCACCGCCTGGGCGATGTCGAGCTTGAGCATCTTCTCGTGCTTGTCGCTCATCGACAGCGAGCCGTCGCCAATCAGGGCAAACTGATCGACCTTCTTGACCCAGTAGGCGGGGTCGATCGAGCCGGGGGTGTATTGGGGTTGGGGTGGCGCCGAGGCGCAGGCTCCGGCCAAGCCCACGGCCACGACCAGGATCAACAGGCGTCCGATGCTGCTTCTCACGTTATCCTCCTCCTTTTCAATGCAACCGACGTTCGTGAACCCGCAGCCCAGACGGAATATTCCGTCCAACCGTGTGCTGCGAGTCAATCTCGGTGCTGCTCCGAGGCGTGATGATAGCACAACCCCGGTGGCCTGCAACACCGAAAAAACACGGTGAGCGATCCCCCGGAAAGGCCATGAACAAAGAGCCGCCACGGCCGTAGAATCCTGCCATGGACAGACTCGAACCTCGTCCGCCGGTCCGCTTTGCGGCCTGCCTCACCGTCGCAGGTCTGGCCGCGCTGCTCCAGCTGCCCGCCGCAGCCGCCTCCGCGGCCTCCCCGGCTGACCCGCCCGCGACCGAGACTGCCGCCCAGCTCGTCCCCGCCACATCTGCCCTGCCGGGCCCCGGTCCGATTCCAGCGCTCGTTCCACCCGCCCTCCTGAAGGCCCACCAGGGCGCTGCCACGCTCGACGACGCGGTCGACCAGTGCGTGACCCAGAACATGGCGGCCGTGGGCACTCCTGGCGCCTCGGTCGCGGTGGCGATCGACGGCGCGCTGATCCTGGAGCGGGGCTACGGGGTCAAGCGCCGGAATGGCAGCGACCCGGTGGACGCGGAGACCTACTTCCGGATCGGCTCGATCACCAAGCAGCTGACCGCGGCCGCGGTGCTGCAGCAGGTCGAGCTCGGGACCGTGGTCCTCGACGATCCCGTGACGGCGTACGTGCCGGAGCTCGAGCTCGGCGGCCAGTGGCCGGCCGACCGCATCACGGTCCGCCATCTGCTGACCCACAGCTCCGGGTACCCCGACCTCCCCTTCGACCCGGTGGGCCCCACCGACGACGGCGCGCTCGCCGAGTGGGCGGCCCACCAGCAGGACGTCGCGCTCCATGCGCCGCCGGGCGTGTTCTGGAACTACTCCAACCCGAACTTCAACCTCGCCGGGCTGGTGGCGGAGCGCGCCAGCGGCCAGCCGTACCGCCAGTACATGCCGCAGCACGTGTTCGCGCCGGCCGGCATGACGCGGACCACCTTCGACCCGGCCGCCGTGGTCGCGGACGGCGACTACAGCTACGGTCACCACACCTGGCCGGGCGGCTTCGAGATGATCTACGTCCCGGACGACTACGACAACGCGGTCTACGCACCGGCCGGCTACGCCTTCTCGACCGCCGGCGACCTCGTCCGCTGGGCGCTGACGTTGATGGACGGAGGCGGCGCCGTCCTCGCCCCCTCCTCCGCCAGCCAGATGCAGAGCCCCCAGGTGGACCTGGAGCTCATCCCCGGCTACAGCTACGGCTACGGCGTCTTGATCGAGCCCTTCGGCAACCTCACCGTCAGGGAGCACGGCGGCAACATCTGGGGCTGGGGAGCCTCCCTGATCTGGGAGCACGAGCACCGCTTCGCGGTCGCCGTGCTGGCCAACACCTTCACGGCGCTCTCCGATGCCGGCTACTGCATCGCGGACTACCTGCTGCAGGCGGGCTCGACCGTGCACCCGCCCGACCCCACGGACCCGAGCACCTGGCACCGCTTCGAGGGCATCTGGGACTTCACCACGAACACGAGCTACCCGCTGGAGGGCGAGATCACGGTCGAGAGCAGCGACGAGCTGTCGCTGTTCATGTGGGACCCGCACTCGGGCTGGACCGCCTCCTTTACGCTCGAGCACCTCGGCTACGGGATCTTCCTCGCCGACCTCGACGAGGACGGTGAGCTCGACTCCGACTTCGAGTTCATCGAACGAGGCTCGCCCGAGCGGGCCGGCTGGCTGCGCAACCGGAGCGTAGTCGGCGTGCGACGCACCACGCCGCGGCCCGCCGGCGGCGTCCTGACGCCGTAGCGACAGCCCCCGCTGGACACGCCACGCGACGCGTGACCGGTCAGCGTCACCGTTGCCCCCTCTCCGTCCCCGTCCCCGCCTGTCACGGCGACCCGTGACGGCGTAGCCACTTGGCGAAGCCGCAAGCCAAAGGGCGACTCGTCACGGCGAAGCTGAAGGCGAAGCCGGAAGCCGGATTCCCGTTCCCGTTCTCGCGTCCGAATGTGCTAAGAAGGTCACCGTGACAGCACGCACGGCGGACGTCGTGATCTGCGGGGCCGGCATCGCCGGGGTGTCGGCCGCCTACCAGCTCGCCGTTCACCACGGTGTCCGCGACGTCGTGCTCGTCGACGAGCGGCCGCCCCTGACACTGACCAGCGACAAGTCGACCGAGGCCTACCGCAACTGGTGGCCCGGGCCGGACGACGCCATGGTCCGGCTGATGAACCGCTCGATCGACCTGCTCGAGGAGCTCGCGACGGACTGCGGGAACCGCTTCCTCCTCAACCGGCGCGGCTACATCTACGCCACCGGCGACCCGCAGCGCGCCGCGGCCTATCGCAGCATCGGCGGCCGCGCCTCGGCGCAGGGCGCCGGCCCGCTCCGGGTGCACGGCGCCGGCAGCCAGCGTGCGACCTACGTCCGCCACCGGCCGGACGGCTGGCTCGAGCAGCCCGACGGCGCCGACCTCATCGTCGACCCGGGGCTCATCCGCGAGCTCTTCCCCTACCTCGCACCCGACGTGTGCGCCGTTCTCCACACGCGGCGCTGCGGCTGGTTCTCGGGACAGCAGCTCGGCATGGAGCAGCTCGACCGGGCGCGCTCGAGCGGCGTCTGCCTGCTCGAGGGACACCTGACCGAGATCGAGGTCGATCGCGGCCGCGTCGCCGGCGCGCGAGTGGCGACGCCCGCCGGGGACGTGACGATCGCGACCCGCTGCTTCGTCAACGCGGCGGGCCCGTTCCTCCAGCCGGTGAGCCGCCTGCTCGGGCTCGAGCTCCCGGTGTACTCCGAGCTTCACGTCAAGATGTCATTCCGCGACCACCTAGGCGTCGTCCCCCGCGAGGTGCCGCTGCTGATCTGGGAAGACCCCCAGCGCCTGTCGTGGACCGAGGAGGAGGCCGCGCTGCTGCGGGAGGATCCGGCGACGAGCTGGCTGACCGGGGAGATGCCGGCCGGCGTCCACATGAGGCCCGAGGGCGCCGAGCACGTGATCATCCTCTGGCCGTACCACGTCGGCGACGTCCCGGAGACCTTCCCGATCGAGCTGCCTCCGAGCTACGCCGAGATCGCCCTGCGCGGCATGACCCGGCTGGTCCCGGCGCTCGCCGCCTACCTCGATCACCTGCCCACACCGTTCGTCGACGGCGGCTACTACACCAAGACGCGGGAGAACCGACCGCTCGCCTGCCCGCTGCCGGTCGCCGGCGCTTTCCTGCACGGCGCTCTCTCGGGCTTCGGTCTGATGGCGTCGTCGGCCACCGCGGAGCTGCTCGCGGCGCACATCACCGGCGACGCCCTGCCCGACTACGCGCCCGCCTTCGATCTCCGCCGCTACGACGATCCGGCGTACCTGCGGTCGCTCAAGCGCTGGGGAACCGCCGGCCAGCTGTAGGAGCGGGCGGGGCGGAGGCCCCCGTGCGCCCTCTTGATGACGTCGTTACCAGTGGCCTGCGCCCCGCCCGCTCCTCGGGATGCGCTGCGCGCATCCTGACGATGGGAGGGAGTTCTCATGATTGATGGTAGAGGCAATGGTGGTGCAGTGTGATCACGGCGGAAGAACACCCTGACTGCCGGGAGAATCCGCCAAACTGGGATCGCCGCATGTGTGCCAGTATCCGCTGAGACCGTCGGCATTGGGATGCGCGCAGCGCATCAATCTCGGCGCGCGCAGGGCAGAGGCCTCGAGACCGACGTAGGTTCACCAGCGCATCGAATGGCCTCTGCCCTGCGCGCGCCGAGCTCGGATCTACAATGGGCGACCGTGAGGATCCGGGCCGTCGTTCGCACCGGATGGGCATGGCTCGTCGGCGCCATGGCCACGATTGGCTGCACGCTGCCGGCGCTGCTGATCTCGAAGCTGCCCGGCGGCGATCCCGTGGCCCACCGGATGGCCCGGCTGTGGGGCCGGCTCTGCGTCTGGGGCACCGGCTGCCCGGTCCGGGTCGAGGGTCTCGACCGGCTCGACCCCAGCCGCCGCTTTGTCGTGATGGCCAACCACCAGTCGGCGCTGGACATCCCGGTCCTGATGGCCGTCCTCCCCGCGACCTGGCGCACTGTCTTCTGGGCCAAGCAGAGCCTGTTCCGAATCCCGGTGCTGGGCTGGGCGATGCGGATGCTCGGCCACACGCCGATCGATCGGGTCAACCGCCAGCTCGCCGGCCGGATGCTCGCGGACACGCTGCGGCGGGTCGAGGATGGCCGGTCGGTGCTGGTGTTCCCGGAGGAGACCTACGGTCCCGAACGGGGGCTCCTGCCCTTCCAGCGGGGCGGTTTCGTGTTTGCGCTCAAGACCCGCCTTGATGTCCTGCCGGTCGCGCTTCTCGGCACCCGCTCGGCGCTGCCTCCGAACGCGCGGCTGGTCTCGCCCACGACCGTGACCGTCCGCTTCGGGGAGCCGATTCCCACCGCCGCACTGGGCGTGACCGACCGCGCGGCCCTCACCGAGCGCACCCGCGCCGCCATCGAACGCCTGTGCCGCGACGGCCTCCCCGGACACGGTCTGGCCGTCTGATTCCGAGACGGGCACACGAACGATGCGCACTGCACCACGCGCAAGGTGCGGTGGGTTCTTCGTGGCATGGCCTCGGCGCGTGAACGCGGATCGATCAAACCGCCGAGGGCGCAGAGGACGCAGGGGTGGGTCATCTGAACTTTCCGGCGTCGGCTCTGCGCTCTCCGCGGCCTCTGCGGTTCTGAACGGGTGGGAGGAGGAGCTTCTCTACTTCTCTGATCCGCTGGTTCTCGAGGGCTCGACTTCTTTCGCGTCTCCGCCCTCGCCCGGTGTTCCGCCGACCGCGGCCACCAGCGCGCGGAAGCGGTCGCTGTCCCGCACGGCCTCGAGGTCGGGATCGCTCCGCATCAGGCCAGCGTCGGCGAAGCCCGCCCCGACCGCGCGCTCGAGCGCGTCGAGCGCCGGTGACCTGCGACCGGCGAGCGACAGGGCGCAGGCGCGGTTGTACCAGTACACCGGGTTGTCGGGCTCGATCTGGCACGCGACGCCGAGAGCCGAGGCGGCGTGGCTCGGCCGCCTGGCGGCCAGCAGCTCCCGCGGCAGGTAGAACGCCAGGTTCGAGACCAGGTGGGCGAGGACGCGGCGGGCGGTGGCAGCCTCGATTTCATCGCCCTCCGCCTGGCGCTCGAGCCGCGCGACCTCGAGCTCGGCGGCCAGCACCTCCGGTGGCGGCGCCGGCTCGGTCGCGAGGAAGCGCTGCAGCGTCGAGTTGATCCGTTCCCGCTCCCACTGCTCGCGCTCGCTCCAGCGCAGCTCGAGCGCGGCGGCGCGCGTGACCTCGGGGTCGGCCTCGAGCGCCGTCACCCTCGCCTTGGCCTGCGACACGTCGCGCAGCCCCTCGAAGCCCGCGACGACCGCCCGGTAGACGCCCATCGCCTCGAGCCCGCGGCCCTCCGACTCGAGCGCGGCGGCGGCCGCCAGCTCGGCCGCGAGCATGTGATCGAGCAGGCCGTCGTCCCGCGCCCGCAGCCCGCGCCGCATCGCCTGCAGCTCCATCCACTCGAGCGGCGTGCCGCGCGACCTCCGGCGGCATCCACTCGTGCCCACCGGAGAAGGCCTCGAACCGGCTCGGGACCCCGTCCTCGAGCATGCGGGCGTGCACCGCCCGCATCCCCTGGTAGTTGAAGTCGGCGTCGCCCGCGGCGGCGAACACGGCCGCCCGGTTGCCCGCATACACCTCCTCGATGAAGCGGCCCCCGGCCGCGATGATCCCGGCGATCGCGCCGGTCTCGCGAGCCAGCAGGAACGCCACGCCGACGGTCCCCGAGAAGCCGGCCAGGTAGATCCGCCTCCTGTCGATCGCGTAGCGCTCGTGGATCTCCGGCCACAGCGCGTTGACCGCCCGCCGGTTGGGCTCCATGCCGACGTCGCTGCGGGTGTCGTCGGACGACACGACGATCCAGCCGAGCTCCCGTGCCGGCTCGACGAAGCGCTCGGCCGCGCGTACCGACCTGCCGCCGGGATCGAGCACGACCAGGACCGGCCACTGCCGAGCGGGATCGTAGCCGTCGGGCAGGAAGAGCGAGTACGACTGAGTGGGGTCCGCGGCGCATGCGACCCCCTCCACGAGGCGGCCCTTTGGCAGACCCGCCTCTCCCGATGGCTCTGACGCCGGCGCCGGCGCGGCGGCGAGGAGCAGGGCGACGACGACCGCAGCGATCATGCCGGTACTACGGGCGCAGCACGGTCCGGTTCGACGGCCCCCGGCCGCACATCCCTCCCCGAGCCCGCCGCCGCTCAGGGCGGAGCCTGGCTGTCGGCGGTCAGCAGGCGGCTCCACAGGACCCCGACGACGAGCACCAGCAGCCCCGCGGTCAACGAACCAGCGAGCGCGCCGGGAAACGCCCGGAACATGCCCTCCCGCACGATCGACAGGAACGACATCGCCGCTGCGGCGACCGGCAGCAGCGCCAGGTGGCGCCGCAGGACCAGCACGTAGGCGAGCCACAGCAGCAGCCCGGTCACCGCCCCCGCCGCCAGCCAGCGCGGAACGGTCTCGACGCGATCGGTGCCGGCCAGCACCAGGCCGGCGACCAGCAGCGCCGCGGACATCGGCACCCGCCAGCGCGTCCACCCTCGCGACGCGACGTCGACGAAGACCATGATCAGCAGCAGCAGCGCCGTGCCGACGATCCAGCTCGAGATCGGATCGAGCGCGCCGGCCAGGAAGGGCGACCGCGCGCCGGCCGCCTCGAACGACGGCCAGGTCGGGTCGAGGCGAGCCGCGGCCTTGCCGGCCGCCGCGGCGATGCCGGCGACGGCGGCGCCGAGGCCGAACGCGACAACCACATCGACGGCCCGCAACGGTGACGGCTGGCGCGGGATCCAGCGGTGAACGAGACCGACCGCCAGCGACACCCCGGTCGCCGACGCGACCAGCAGCAGGATCGCGCCGGCCACGATCATCCCTGCCTGCAGGGCGAAGGGCTGGGCGGTGGAGAACTGCGCGGTGATCGACGGCCAGCTGTTGGCGAGGCCGATCAGGCCGAGGATGAAGATGGCCGCCATCGACAGCGCGAAGGTCCGCGGGGCGAAGCGGCCCTTGCTCCAGCGCACGACGCCGGCCACCGCGCCGGCGACGAAGATCAGGATCGCCAGCACCGTACACGCGATCCGCACCAGCTGCCCGGCGCTGTCGCGGTTGCGCTCGTCGCGCTCCCAGTCTTCCGGAACGTGAACGAAGCGGTAGGCGTCGACGACCTCGTCGCCGGCGATCTCGACCGCGGCCCTCGCGTCCCCTTTCTCGATCGGGAACGCCGCCTTGTCGGAGAACACGAAGCGCCAGTCGACCCGCTCGGGACGTTTCTCCGGCTCGGCGGACACCTCGTCCAGCCGCGCGGCGTCCAGCCCGAGCCGATCGATCAGAGCCCGCTTCGCCAGCTCGCGGGCGGCATCGGCCTCGAGCTGTGGGCCCGATCGCGACTCGGGCAGCCGGTGCTGGAAGCGCTCGACGTCGCCGTCCGGCCCCACCAACACCAGGTACTCCTCGGCCCGCTCGACGACATCGCCCTCGAAGGACGCGAAGCGGACGAGCCACTGCGGCGTCGGCAGGTAGCTGCCGAGCAGGCCGCGGTACGCCTCGTCGCCGCCCTCCTGCCAGACGAAGCGGTCCTCCAGGGCGGGCCGTCCCTCGACCGATGCCAGCTCGCGCCAGCCCTCGGGCAGCGCGATGCCGCGCACCTCGAGCTCGCCGCGGGCCGCATCCAGCGCCGCCGCGCGATCCCGGGCGAGCGCCGGCACGTCGCTCCTGAGATCGGCGAGGCCGAACCAGGCCGCGATGCCGACGACCCCGGCGACTCCGAGGACGGTGCGAACGCGCTTGCCGAGACCGACGGCGGCCGGCACGGCCGCGGGGCGCTCCGCCTCCACTGCTGGCGGCGGCTGCCACGCCAGGTTCCGGTCCGCCATCGCCGCCTCCTTCCACCCCCCGGCGCGCCGGCGTCTCGCCAGCACGATCCACAACGGGACCAGCGTCAGCACGATGACCAGCGCCCGATCCAGCCAGATCCCGGGCGTCGACGCCGCGAACAGGGGAATGGCGAACCACATCACGTCGTAGGCGAAGTGGAGCACGATCGCCGGCAGCAGGCCGAACGCCAGGTACAGCACTCCGAAGCCGATCGCCGGCAGGATGAGCTCGACCAGCCGCGCGTAGGCGGGCTGCGCCGGGTAGTTGGCGTGGCCGCCGCCGAAGATCAGCGCCTGCACCACCAGCGCCCCGAGGATCCACCACTTCTTGCCGCCGAAGCGCTGGCCGAGCAGCGCCGCGCTGGCGATCGGAATGGCGCGGAACAGGCACTCCTCCCAGAACCCGGCCTGCAGCGAGATCGCGATCGACGACAGCCACGGGAAGTAGTTGGCGATGACGTTGGGGTCGTAGAGGGCGTCGGAAGGGTTCCACCAGCCCAGGGTGCGGCTGGCGAAGAAGTAGAGCGCGACGTCGAAGGCGAGAAAGCAGCTCACCAGCAGGTAGCCGGCCACAGTCCCTCCGGCCACCGACGTGGTGCCGGCGACGCCCGGCGACCACAACCGCCACAGCTGCAGGTGGTGCGGGAAGGCCTTCCGGGTCAGGCTCTCAGCGGCCATGAACGACACCGTCAGCAGGATCCCCATCCCGAGGAGCTGCAGCAGCGCCTGGAGGATCTGCTCGAGCGCGAAGTTGGTCGCGGAGACCGCGGTGTCGTAGCCCATCCACGCCAGCGGCCACTGATTGAGCACGTTCAGCGCCTGCAGCCCGGCGATGAAGAGCCCCCACCACAGTGCCTGCTTCCACAGCACCCAGCGCGTGCGCAGCAGCAGGAACAGGCCGATGACGCAGCCGCCGATCACGTAGAGGACCGCCGCCGCGACGGCGGCGCCGGTGGCGATGCCGTTGTTGGCCGAACGCATCTCCTCGTAGCGGCGCTCGAAGGCCTCCGGCACCTTGACGAAGTTGGTCAGCTCCGTGAAACGGTCGCCGGTGACCACCAGCCGCAGCCGATAGCGTCCCTCCTCGCCCACGGTCGGCGACGGTCGCTCGTACACGAAGGTGTGGTCGACCCGGCCGGAGGGCCGCACCTCCTTCGCGTCCTCGACCCGCTCGAAGTTCCCCAGGTCGATCCCCCAGTCGCGGGTCACGGCCGCCTCGGCGATCACCCGCGCGGCGGAGGGCTCGAGGGCGGCCCCCGGGGCCTCCTCGGGGATGGTCTCCACGAACCCGAAGGGAGCGCCGGCAGGCGTGAAGCGAATCAAGGTCTCGTTGGTCTCGAACTCGGCGAAGTGGCGCACCTGCCAGGTGTAGGGCGAGTAGAGGCCCTCGGCGAGCATGCGCGAGAACGCCTCCCTGCCGCCGGCCTCGAGCTCGACGAAGCTCTGGACGCCGCGGTCGACGTCGAACGAGGCGGCGTGGCGCCGCTCCGCCGGACCCCAGCCGAAGCGGTCGGCGAGCCCGGCCGCCGCGTCGAGGGTCGCCTCTCGGTCCATGGCCAGATCGAGCGTGACGATCGGGAACGCCTTCGGGAAGTTCACGATCCCGAACACCGCGCACGCCGCCGCGAACAGCACGAACGCCACCCAGAACCAGAGCTTGTGGAACATCGGGAGCCTCCGTCCGTCGTCGATGCCGGCGATTGTAGCGCGCGCATCGAGGCCGGGCCTCCCGGCGCCCTGTTTCTTCCACTCCTTTCCGTGCCCGTCTCCGGCTCCGTATCCGTTTCGGCGTCGGATTCCGACAGGGCCACACTAGAACTGAAGAGCTCATCCGGGCACGGGCACGGAGACGGGCACGGCCTGAGGTGGAGTGGCCGGGCTTCGACCGGCAGGGAGTACCCCGCGGGAAGGACGCCGTGCTGACAGCCGCAGCGCCGGGCGACCCCAGGATTGCCTCATGACTTCTTCGCTGTCGAGGTCTATAGTACGGGCAGGTCAACAGCCCTTCTCTCAAGGAGGACACCATGAAGAGCCAGCGGCCGATGGTCCGGTTGGCGGCGCTTGTGGGATTCGCTGTGTGCCTGCTCGCGACGTCTGCACTCGCCCAGGACTGCCCGGAGCTTCTCGGCCAGTGGCCCGACGACGCGGCCAGCCTGGTCAGCGTGGAGGAGCCGTACGCCTACGTGGGTCACGAGTCGACCCTCATGGTGGCCGACCTGTCGAACCCCGAGTCGCCCGAGGTGGTCGGGAGCCTCGACTTCGGCTACAACACGGGCGACCTTTCTGCTGCCAACGGCTATGTCTTTGTCACCGCCTTTGGCTTCTTCGTAGTCGACGTCAGCACCCCGTCGCTGCCGCACGTCGAGGGGACTCTCGACCTGTTGTATACCGACGCCCTTGATGTGTCCGGCCAGTACGCCTACGTCACGAACGGCTTCCCGATGGGTCTCTACGTTCTCGACGTGAGCGCCCCGTCCTCACCATCGGAGACGGGTTTCGTCGAGCTGCAGTTCGGTACTTCCCCGGTATTAACGGACGTCGCGGTTGCGGGTCAGTACGCCTACCTACCTTGGTTGGACGCGTTCGGATCGCCACCAGGCGGCCTCAAGGTGATCGATGTCAGCACCCCGTCAGCACCCTTTGAGGCCGGCTCGCTTGATTTCCCGGATGACTGGGTCGGCGAAGTCGCCGTGTACCGCGGGTACGCCTACGTGGGCACGCTGGGAGGATTCCGCGTCATCGACGTGAGCACGCCAACGGCGCCGGTCGAGATCGGCTTCGTCGCCACGCAGGACTTCGTCGGCGAGATCGCAATTGCCGGCAGCTCCGCGTGGGTCGCGGACTGGATCGGGGGTCTCCGCGTGATGGACCTGAACGACCCGTCATCGCCGGTGGAGGTGGGCTCCTACGATCCGCCGGAGATGATCACCTCCGTGGGCGTGGGCAGCGACTACGCGGTCGCCGTCGCCGATGAAACCGCCCTGCTGGTCTTCGAGCGATGCGAGCTGCCGGTGTTCGCCGACGGCTTCGAGTCCGGCGACACCTTGCACTGGTCGCTCACCGTTCCGTAACCACCTACAGAGCACGACCGACACCCAGGGCGCCGGAAGTCCAGGCGCTCTTCTCCTTCTGCTCGCCCTTCTTGCCCGTGCCCGCGCCCACGCCCCTGCCCGACGGCACGAGTCACGAAGATCCACGTCACGTCCGGAGGAGAAAACAGCGCAGCCTACTAACCGGTTTTGGATGAAGATGTTGACCCCTCCGCCCTTTGGCGATATCTTCGAAGCAGTTCAGAGGGAGGATCTTATGAAAAAGGTATGCCTTCTCGTCGCTCTCACCCTCGTCGTCACCGTACCGAGCTTCGCCGAAGACCCCGGCAAGGGCGAGCCATCCACCCCCAACCCGGGGGGTCCGGAGGCGACCGGTGGACCCGACGGATTCGGCTATCAATTCATCGACAACAACGAGGCGACCGGCCTGCCGCCGACCTACAGTCTGGTCGACATCTCAGCCACTGGCACCGCACTGGGACTGGGTGACGACGACGAGACCAACGTCACCCTCCCGTTCGCCTTCCCCTTCTACGGCGTCGGCACCAACATGATCCGCGTCGGCAACAACGGCGGCCTCCTAGTCGGAGTAACCACCGGCGACCTCTGGGCCGGTAACACGTGCCCCCAGCCCGTCACCAGCCCGGATGCGCCGCTCATCATGGCGTTCTGGGACGACATGGACTCCCAGACCGGCAACGTCTACTGGCAGGCGTTCAACCCGTGCCCACACCCCGACTGCGACACTCAGTGTGCCGTGTTCGAGTGGTACAACCGCCCCCACTACAGCAACACCGGCAGCGCGACCTTCGAGGCCATCCTCTGCGACAACGGCGACATCCTGTTCCAGTACGCGGACACGGTCTTTGGCGACCCGACCTGGGACAACGGCGCGTCGGCGACGGTGGGGATCGAGGACGAGGGCCAGGACGCGACCTACTACCTCCCGTACTCCTGCGACCAGGCCGCGATCACCGACGGACTTGCGATCAAGTACACCTTGGGACCGATCATCCCGGTCGAGCTGCAGACCTTCGACGTCGAGTAACCATCCAGTTACCTGCCCTGCGCGCCACGGGCCGGCGGCATTCCGCCGGCCCGTTTCATCGACAGGTCATGTCCTACCGCCCCAGAGCGACCCGAGGTGAAGCGTCGCGATGGCGGAATGTCCGCTCTCCCCTCGAATCATCTGACGGGGCGAGCCTGGCGCCGCGGGGGCGTGCTGGGCTACTGGTGGGCTGCCTGCAGGGTGTCGTAGGCGCCGCTGGCCCCGCCCGGGCGATAGTCGGCGAGCACGATGGAGTGGACCTTGTCCCAGTCCACGACGCCCGCGGGAGCGATCTCCACCGCGAAGGTCGCCGTCGCTTGCGGCGCCAGGTTGGAAATCGACCGGAACGTCGCGGCCCGCACCCAGCGGTCGGTGTCGCCAACGTGCGCCTCCTCGTACACGATGACGTGCAGCGTCGCGCTGTTGGCAGCACTCAGCGTCACATCGCTCAGGTTCGTGAGCGCGATCTCGAATCGAAACGAGTTGCCGACCCGCTCGCGGTTGACGTCGAGCCGTGCCGCCGCAGGCCGCTGCAGGGCCGCGTCAACCATCGCCCGGTAGCGCTGGGCGAACGCGACGGAGCCGTTGCTGATCTCGTTCCCGCTGTCGACCATGATCAGCGGCAGGTAGACCGAGCCCCCGCTCCCCCAGGCCGCCCACCAGCGGCTGACGCGGTTGCCGGCAGGGTTGTCGACGTCGTACTCGATGAAGACCACGGGATCGTCGGCGTACTCACCTGCGAGCTGGTCGACCACCGGACCGGCGGCCGCGCAGATCGGTCACCCGGGGCGCATGAACGCCTCGAAGACGACGAAGCGAGGCTCGGGCGGGGCCGCGAGTGGTCCGTCGAGCTGGGCCGGGATGAAGATCGCGTCGCCCGAGAGGTTGTCGACTACCGAGGCGTAGGCGAAGAACCGGCCGGCCTCGGTCGTGGTCCGGACGACGGCATAGCCGTCCTCGACCGACTCGCTAGTCACTTGCGTGAACACCGCCGGGATCTGGCGCATCTCATACGGGCGCAGCGTGGCCGGAACCGAGCCGAGCAGGACGGCGGAGGAGGTGAACAGGTCGACCTCGAGCGCAAGCGACTCGCCGGTCGTGTTCACGAAGCCGACGTTCGTGCGGTACGACTCCGAGCTCGAGAGCTGCAGGAGCACGTAGTCGCGACCGTGCTCGGCCGCCGTCTCGGCCTCGAACGCCGGGATGTACTGGCCGAAGGTCCCGTTCGGGTTGGTGTTGTAGGTCCTCGAGGTCGCCAGGATCGCTCCCTCGTTTGCGGTCAGCCGGAGCGCGCCGCTGCCATAGAAGCCAAATGCCGTGTCGACCACGTCGACCAAGCGGGTGCTCTCGCCCGCCGCCAGCGAGAAGGTCGCCGAGAGCGGATCGGGGTTGGCAGTTCGCTCCTCGAGCAGCTCGACGGTGAACGAGGCCGGCTCGCCCCCCCGCGCCTTGACCTCGAGGTCGGTGCGCCACACCGTGCCGCCGGCGCCGCTCGTGTGCGCAGCCGCCGGCACGTAGAGCTCCTGCGCGCTCCCGACCGATACCACCAGGAGAGCGAGCCACACCACGCGAAGCGCTCTCGCCACGACTGCCTCCCTCCGCCGTGATCGTCGCGGCTTGCCGCATCTGCCACGGCGCCCGCTCGGTCGCAGGCCCTTCTCCAGTGAATGCTATCTCATTTGGGGAGGGGTCCGTCCAACGGCTCGTCGAACGCTGCGCGGCCGAGCCCGCCGTCACTCACCGCGGGTATCACGCTTCGCTGGATTCGGAAACCGCCTGGGCACGATGGCGGCATCGCCTGCCGGACACCTCTTCAGGGCGGAATGGCGTGCCGGGGACCTTTCTCCGTGACGACTTGGCCCATGCGTTTCAACTGACCGTCTTGTAGCCGAGCGAAGAAGGCCAAGGCGACGACGGAGCCAACAAGAGCGAAGAACATATCCGACTGTGTATCGAAGGGATCACCCTGTGTTCCGAGGAACTCGTCAGCGCCCTGACCGAGCGCCAGCGCCGCCCCCCACTCGATGAACTCGTAGGTCGCGCTGACGGCGAGAACGACGCATACGACAAGGAAGGCCAGCATTCGACGACCTCGCACGTAGTGGCCTCGCAGGAGGATCTCTCTGGCCACGAGCGCTGGAACGAAGCCTTGGAAGAAGTGGCCGATCTTGTCGTACGGGTTACGGCCGAGGTGGAACAGATCTTGGAGTTGAAAGCCGAGCGGAACTCGGGCGTACGTGTACGCGCCACCGAGCATGAGCACCGCTGCATGGACGAAGATGCACACGTAGAGCAGAGAAGTCAGCGGAAATCTCTTGTACGTGAGGCACAAGACCGGGAGGGCGATCATCACCGGCACCACCTCCATGAGCCAGGTGGCGCGGTCGTACGGCCTCCAGCCGGAAATGACCAGGAGCGCCAGTGAGGCAATTGAAGCGAGCACAAGCCAATTGGTTCGAGTGGAGCGCATTGGAGCAACCTGACTACTGTTCATATGGTTTCCACATAAATCATACATAGGTGCCACGTATCACTTTATCGCATTGTCAAGGTGGACGATGGCGTCGGTGGCGGTCGAGACGTAGGCGCCTTCCAGTAGCTCTCCCTCAACCTCCGCGCCTGCTCGCCGGTCGGCTGCGTTCATCGAAGCCTCCCGACCGCAGCTTCCCTCGGTCGGATTCTTCATGGCGCGACAATCCACCCTTCGTTCAGATTTATTGTGGCGCGATACGGCCCACCGGCCCCCCTCCCAACGGGTGGTAGACTCCAGCCGTGGGAAAGGGAACCCCTATGCCTTCCCTATCCCTAACGTGGGAGTCTCCTATGTCTACGTGCTGGAAGGCAGCGATCCTGGTGACGCTGTGCCCCGTGGCCGTGGACCCGGCATGGGCACGCCTCGAGGACCCCACGGACGAGTACTGCTACACCGACGCGGACCACGACGGCTACCTCGACGAGTCCTCACGGCGTCCCCTCGGCCACGATGGCGGCTGCGAGATCGGCTGGATACGTCGCGTCCGCGGGGCCTCGGGCGATTGCGACGACAGCAACCCAGCCGTCCATCCGCGGCGGCCAGAGTCCGAGGTCAATGGCCGGGACGACAACTGCAACGGCCTGACGGACGAGCCGGAGTTCATGTACCTCACCGACCTCGCGAGCGCGACTCCGACGTCGATGGCCTTGGGTGTCCGAGTCAACAGCCAGGTGGCGCGCGAAGCTGGCGACAGCGACCGGCTGTGGGTCCACGTCTCGTGGGTGGACCTCACGGACAGCTCGCTTGAAGGAGCCCGGTGGATCAAGGCGGACATGAATCGGCTGTTCAACCTGCGTTTCGTCCGCGTCGTGCTGGACCGCCTGCAGCCTGGCCGCGTCTACCAGGTCAACGCCCAGTTCGGCCGCACCGTGCAGCCGGTCCCAGCTACTAATTACCGGTCGAGGCCCCTGCCGCGGCCACTGGCGGTGATGCCCGCCTCACCGGGCACGACCCAGGCCGCCGTGTCGCGTCCGCTGCCGATCCGGCCGCCTGGATTCGTGCGGCGCGATCTGACCCTGGAGACGCCGCTTATCCGCGTTCCCGTGAGGCCGATCGTGAGACCGGACATCGAGGTGATCGGCGATCCGACGGGCCTGCCCCTTTACAGCCTGACCCTCCCCGAGGGGGGCACCGCTCCCGACACGCGCAGCACCGCCGTGACGCGCGCGCTCTCTGAGTTCTCGCAGTCGGAGAGCGGGCTGGTTGGCTACCGCGGCAGCAGCCACGTGGACGGGACGCGATACGGGGCCTCGCGCGGCGAGTTCTGGTGCAGCGAGTTCTACTCCTGGGTCGCCTTCACCGTTCCGCTCAATCCCGGCATCGAGGGAGCGGACACGGTGGGGGACATCATCGGCTACTTCCGCGGCCACGGCACCTACGACGTGCTCGAGACCACCGCCGAGAAGCGCGAGGTGCTCAGCCGGTCCCTGCGTGGCAACTACCTAGCCTTCGACTTCACCGGGGGCGTCGAGAACAAGACCCACAGCGGCATGTTCCTGGCGTACGACGTGTCGCGGTCGGACCCCGTGCCCCACGTCTGGACAGTCGAGGGGAATGCGGGCAACCAGGTGGCGGTGCGCCGCCACGCCGTAGAGGATGGGTGCGCCGTGGCCGGGCACGGGGGACAAACCCGGTAGCGAGGTCGCCGCAGGCCGCGCTACTCACCGGCGCGCGGCCAGCTGCTGGCCCTGGCGCGGCTCGAGGAAAAGGGAGCTGCGAGGTCTATCGGTCGCTCGTCTACGGGTAGACGCTGCTGCGTCGACGGCTCGCAGAAGGCGAAGGCCGCGGATACGTAGCCGGCAGTTTCCACCTCTAGCGAGTGCAGGACTCGTGACCCGACCGGCTTCGGCGCGTAGGGCTCAGGTTGAGGGTGCTGCCCGCCGTCTCGAGGCCAGCAGGACGGCTGCAGCCACCGCGATCGCTGCGGCTGGTACGGCCTAGGGCGCGCGGCTTTAGGGGGAGCGGTCGGTACGACCGGGGATGAGGGTGCGAAGGGTGCCCTGGTCGGGAAAGTTGCCCGGCACGCGATTCCGCCATTCTGAGAAGTCCGACGCCTTCAGCCCAGCTTGCGGACGATGACGACCGTACGGTCGTCGGCGTATGGCACTCCCTCGACGAACGCCTCGAGTTCGCGGTCGAGAGCGGCGGCGAGCTCGCGCGGCGGAAGCTGGCGGTTGGCGACGCACACCGCCTCGAGCCGCTGCTCTCCGAACTCTTCGTCCTCGGGGTTGTTCGCTTCGGTGATGCCGTCGGTGTAGAGGACGAGGGTGTCGCCGCCCGTGAGTGTGATCTCGACCGCCGTGTAGCCCCCCGCGGGCATCAATCCGAGCGGCATCCCGGTCGGCTGCAGCCACTCGGTGGTCCCGTCGCCGTGAACCAGCAGGCCGGGGTTGTGGCCGGCGCTGGCGTAGCGGAGGGCTCCCGATTCGGCATCGAGCACGCCGAGGAAGCCGGTCGCGTACTTCTCGGGCGGCGTGCGCGCATAGAGCAGCCGCGACACCAGCCCGCAGGCCTGATCCGGCGGAGTGCCCAGCTCGATCTGGGCCGCGACGAGGGCCTCGAGCGAGGCGGTCAGCAGCGCGGCCCCGATCCCCTTGCCAGACACGTCCGCCAAGAACACCGCGTAGTCGCGACCGGGCGTCTGCTCGACCACCTTGAACAGGTCGCCAGACACGCCGCGGGAGGGCGAGTTGCCGCCGTGGAGCTCCCAACCCGGGACGTCCGGCAGCCGCTCGGGAAGCAGCGCCATCTGGACCTCGCGCGCGATCTTCACCTCCCGCTCGAGCCGCTTGCGCTCGGCGGCCTCGTCGGTGAGGCGCAGGTTGCGGATTCTCATGGCAGCAACCGAGGCGAGCGAGGTCAGCAGCTGCATGTCCTCTTCGTTGAAGCGCCGGACGGTTAAGGAGGACCCGAGGACCATCATCCCGAGCGGTCCGTCCGGGTCGAGCAGGGGCGCCGCGACCATGCTCCGGACTCCGGCGCTGAGGATGCTCATCGCCTTGTTGAAGCGGTCGTCCAGCTCGGCGTCGAGCACCAGAGCCGCAAGGCCCTTCTCCGCGACCTCTCGGATCAGGTTGGTGGAGTACAGGCAGCGATGCGAGGTCCCCCTGTTCGACCTGCTCGCGGCGCAGTCGTACTGGCCGTCGGCGCGCTTGAGGAAGATCGCCCCCTCCTCGGGACGGAGCGCGACGAACGCGCGGTCGAGAATCAGATCCAGCAGGTCGTCGATGGCGACTGTGCGGCCGAGCGCCTCGTGCACCTCGTTGAGGGTGCGCAGCCGCTCTGCGTACGACCTGATGCGATCGTCGCCGGGAGCCCCAGCCGGCAGATGCACCGCGCTCGACTCCTCGAGCAGCGTCGCCGCCGATTTGAACATCGTGTGGTCACCGAAGCTGCGACCGGCGCCTCCGGCAGCCGGCACAGCCGCGCCGCCGTGCCGCACGGTGAACATGCTCGAGCCGAGCGCCACGACGTCCCCGGACCTCAGAGGCGTTGGCCCCTCGATGCGCTGCCGGTTGACCAGGGTCCCGTTTCGCGAGCCGAGGTCCTCGATCGTCCAGGCGCCGTTCTCGTAGATCAGCCGGGCGTGCTGCCGGGACAGCGACCGGTCCGGTATCACCAGGTCGGCCTGGTCCGAGCGCCCGATGACATGCGTGCCGCCATCGAGGCGCTTGACGAAGGCCTCGGCAGATGGCGGCTCAATGTGCAGCGCGATCATGGATCCTCCAGCGCGACGCCGTTGCACGCACAACACCGCAGCGCTGCGGGTATTTCGGCCTGCGAGCTGAAGTTGAAGGTAGGTGCCGGCTGCTGCCGCTGGTGCGGTTCGGCCCCGTCCTCTACGTCCGGGCGGCGGGGAGGCGGACGGTGAAGGTGGTCCCCTTGCCAGGGCGGCTCTCGAAGTCGATGTGGCCGCCGACCTCCTCGACGATCCGCCTGGAGATCGCGAGGCCGAGCCCGGTGCCGCCCTGGGTCTTGGTGGTGAAGAACGGATCGAAGATGTGCTCGCGGACGTCGTCCGGAATGCCCTCGCCGTTGTCCTGGACCGCCAGCCTCACCCACCCTTCGGCCTGATCCGGGGCAAGGGAAACCTTGATCCGATTCTCGGAGCGGCCGCGGTCCGGCATGGCCTGCATCGCATTGACGAGGAGGTTGGTCATCACCTGGCCGAGCTTGTTCGGCGAGCCCTTCACGAGCGGGCACGGCTGCAGGTCGACGTCGAGCAGGGCGCACTTGAGCAGCGCGGCCCGCACGAAGGTGAGAGTCAGCTCGACGATCTCCTTCAGATCCGCCTGCACGTCCTCGTCGCGCCGGCGGTGCCCCAGCTCCATCCCCTTGGTGATCTCCGTGACCTGGTCGGTGGCCGCGGCGATCTCGTCCATCTGGTGGCGGACCTTGCGGACGGTGTCGACGTGGCTCGGAAGAACGCCGGTTCCAGGATGCATCTCGCCCATCAGCTGGTCGAGCCTGAGCTGCGCGAGATCGACGCCCATCACCATCGCGGCCAGCGGATTGCGGAGCTCGTGAGCGACGCTGGCCGCCACCACGCCCAGCGCATAAGTGCGCTCGGTCTCGATCAGGCGCGTCTCGAGCATGTTCACCTTGCGGCGGATCTGGTAGGTCTCGATGCCGTCGCGCAGCACCGCCTTGAGCTCGTCGGGCTCCCACGGCTTGCGGATGTAGCGGCGGATCCTGCCGCGGTTGATGGCGCTGATCGCTTCGGACAAGTCCGAGTAGGCGGTGATCAGGATCCGGATGGTGTCCGGGTACAGCTCCTGCGCGATCTCGAAGACCTCGACGCCGCTCATCCCCGGCATCCGCTGGTCGACGAGCAGGACCTCCACCTCCCGCTCCTTGAGGATCTCCAGCCCCTCCGGACCGCTCGCCGCCGTGATGACGTCGAACTCGCCCTGGCACGTCGCCTTGAGCACCACCAGGTTGGCGGTGTCATCGTCCACGTACAGGACGGTCCCCGTCATGTCTTGATCTTAACAGGATGATGCAGGCTGAGAACGCCGGAGTAGCTTCTCAGTGTTTCCTCACAAGAAGAAAGTGGTAAGCCTGAGAGGGTTCCATGACTACCGAGACCTCTGCGGTCTGCGGAATCAACGCAGCCAAATCCAGCATCTCCTGTTTGGATCTGTACAGGAGTGTCCAGTCCGCAAGGAACTCGGCCGCCCAGAAGAAGTCGTTAGGTGCGATTGCGTTTCCAACGGCCAGGACCCCGCCCGGTGCAAGAAGGTCATAGAGAGCGGTCAGGAGAGTCTGCGCACGCGACTCTCGAAGATAGTCGAACAAACCCACGCTGAAGATCAGATCTTGGGTACTCGCTCCCTGAAGTGGAAGTCCTTCGCTCAACATCTGCACGAAGGAGAGATTCAGGAGATTCAGGTGACCGTTTGATTGCCACTTCCCCAGTTCGCGCCGACTCGCTTGATAGGCGACGCTCAACGCGGCTTCCTCTTGGTCGATCAGTGTCCATATGATCTGGCCCGGCCACTGACGTCTTTGAGCTACGAAGTCGGACACCTCGCGTGCTGGTCCGCACCCTAAGCTGACAACCCGAAATGAAGCGTCGTCGTTCGATTCTCTGAGTACTCGATCATGTTCCCGGGCCATCAAGTCGACCACGAAATCTCTGCGGCTCCGAACGCCCCTGCTCAATTGGTAGTCGTCGACAAAGTACTTGTGGAAGACTCGTCCAAATGCACCCTCACCGTCATAGCTGTTCGAGTAACACCACTGCATCAGCTGATAGTCACCAGGGTAGCCCAGGGGTTTCTCGTACGCCCGTCTGACAAACGGCGAAGCGCTGAGCAACGGAGTAAGCAAAACCTCCGTGTACTGCTTTGCTGCAATTAGAACGTCCCTGTCCTGAAGGCACGGAACGGCGGCGTTGGCCGCCTCCAGCTGCAAACGCCACCAAGGTCGCCGAATCGCTTCGTACGCTCGCGAACTCAAATCCTCTGGCGCGGACACATCCGAAGCGGTCTTTCTGTACCGCCCTTCATGCTCATCCAGTGACTTCCTGTAGAACTGAAGAAAGTAGACCATCTCCGCCACGATGCGCTTGTAGGCATCCGGCACCCGAGAACTCAGCGCCGTCGGTCCTTCGTCCAAATCGCGTTCGAGACGCTTCTCATCATCTCGGCGAAGAATGTCCGGCAGATCAAGAAATCCCGTTGTCAGAGCCAAGCCGATACGGGTCCCACGAGGTCCCCTTTCGGTTCTGGCCACACGAGCACATCCCCTGTAGACTTCATCCCCGTGCAGGACCAAGGAGAGGTCCAGCGGCTCGCCCACTTCCCACGAATCACTCACTTGGTCAGACAAGAACGAGAGGCCGTTCATCGATATGTCAAATAGTGGGTACTCGTCACCCTGAACAAGCAATTTCGGCCTTGCGTCGCGCGAAAGCAGTTCGCGGACGCGCTGGCGTTCGGGTCTGAAGAAGACGGAACGACCAGCTGCTCCCATCAAGCTCTCATAAGATCTCGCCATCGATCTCCCTCTGACACCCTGGCGATCGTAACGGAGAAAGACTCAGACAGTTTCCGCTCGTCGGGTTCTGGAGCGGTCACCCAGTCCTTCAGACTCCGAGGGCACTTCGATCACGAACACCGCACCCCCGCCTGGACGCGGCTCATACCACAGGGAGCCGCCCTCATCAGTGACCATCTTCCTCGAGAGGTACAACCCAAGCCCCGTCCCAGACCCGTCGCTGCGAGTAGTATAGAAGGGATCGAATATGCGTTCCGTGTTCTCGCTGGGCACTCCTGCCCCGTCATCGGCAAAGCGGATTTGTATGCGATCACCGCTTTCGCGAACCTGAATCCAGAGCACGCCAGCACCCGCGCGCAGCGAGTTGTCCAGGAGGTTAAGAAAGACCTGGTTGATCGGCCCAGCTGAAACCAGCGCCATCCTGTCAGTGAGGTACTCCTGATTGACCACGATTCCATTCAATCGATGCTGCAGGAGCCTCAGGGTCGCCTGGATGCCCTCTCTGACGTCACATGGCCGCGGCTCTCCTCCTTCCGCTGGTCTGGCGTGAGAGTCCAGTGCCTCGGTGATGCGCTGAATGCGGTTTGCGCCGTCCGCGATGATCTGAACAAGCTCATTCTTGGTACCCTGAGCGGTTTCTTCCTGGGACAGCAACCGGGATGCGTTTAGGATGGCATTCACCGGATTGCGGACCTCGTGCAAGATCCCCGCCGCCAAGGTTCCAACAACCGCCAACTTCTCTCGTTCTGCAAGTCTGAGACCCAAGTCGCGCAACCGCAGTTGTGCACGAATGCGAGCCATTAAAACTCTCGGATGGAAAGGTTTAGCTACAAAGTCATCCGCCCCGAAGGCATATGCCTCAAGCGTCGCCTCCGATCCCACTCGCGCCGTCAGTAGAATCACCGGTATGCCGCTGGTTCTCGGATCGCTCTTGATCGCCCGACACAGTTCTGTGCCGCTCATCTCTGGCATCATTACGTCAGAGACAACCAAGTCGGGAGGCCTATCCATGACCAGACCCAAGGCTTCCCTTCCGCCCACTGCTGTTTGCACGTTGTAGCGCGGCGCCAAAAGAACTCGAATGAAGTCCCGCACCTCCTCATGATCCTCAACCAACAGGATATTGGCCGTCCGCCACCCTCCGAACTGATAAGCCTCCTCGTCGGTGGCATCAACCATAGCGGTTTCCAACACCGTTGGCTGCAGGTTGACTTCTGAAACCGTCGTAGGGTCTTCCGTTCTCCTGCCCCGTGGCGGGGCAGCCTCGATCATCCTTCTCCTCTCAACGACGTCTGGGCGGATGTGATCGCGGCCGAACGGAATTTTCAAGGAGAAGCGGGTGAACTGGTTTTCGTTCGACTCCACCTTTATCGAACCACCATGAAGCTCTACCAGCTCTTTCGCCAACGCAAGCCCAATCCCGACACCACCCTCCCTCCGCCTGTCGCCGGCGCCCACCTGGAAGAACCTCTCAAAGACCCGCGGCAGGTTTTCCGCAGGGATGCCAATTCCGTTGTCTTCGACCTCAACAAAAACCCCATCCGGCTCGTCTTGGATCCTCGTCTCGATCGTCCCACCTCGGTCTGTGAACTTGATTGCATTGCTCACCAGGTTGGTGAGCACAATCTCCAGCCGGTGCGCATCTCCCCAGATCTTCTGCCCAGACGAGTCCGCGACGAACCGTGAGTCAATCCCCTTAGCCAAAGCGGCTGGGCGCGTGTTCTCGAAAACGGTCGTCCCCACGGAACGGATGTCAATCTCCGCCAGATTCAGCCTAAGTCCTCCGGCGTCAAGCCGAGAGAGGTCAAGCAGATCATCGATTAGGCCGAGTAGCCTCTCTGCGTTTCGGCGAATCACGCTGACAAAGGCCTTCCCGTCATCGCCAGATACCCAGCGTTCCAGCTCGCCCAACGGACCTAGGATCATCGTCAACGGTGTTCGCAGCTCGTGAGAGATGTTCGCGAAGAACTTGCTCTTTAGTCGATCTAGCTCCTTCAGTCTCGCCAAGGCACTCTGAAGTTCTTGAGACGCTTCTTCCAAACTCCGGCTGGTGCGCGACTCCCTCTGAGCGACGGCAGCGAGCTTTTGCCTGCTTTCAAACTCACTCCTCATTAAGTCGTACTTGAAGAAAGTGGCCGCGATGCTCAGACCAACCGCAGTTGCGACGACAAAGCTGTTCCCAAGGATGTCGCCCCCTACAATCCCCTCGCCTTCTCGGGTCAAGAGAACCAACACTGCGAACGCCACAGAACAGACCAAAACGGAGAGTCCCCATCGAGGCGGCCAGACAGGTATGACTCCGGCTCCGAATACAATCACCGCAAAGCCCATCACGTATCTGGCAAAGCTCCCGCCGGAAAGCGGCAACATCAAAGCCACAACTGCACACAAGGTGAATATGAGGAGCCACATGCCTTCCCAGGAGTACCGACGAAGATTCGATCGCAGCAGGACCAGCATTGTCGCAGTGTTTATCGCAACGCCAGCGAGTCTCAGCGAAACGAAGTAGCGCCAAGAATCTGGCGCCAGAAAAAAGTCGAAGACTCCCCAGAGTAATAGCGTTGGATTGAATATCAGGTTAGTCCAGAGGAGGATCCCCAGGTTCCTGCGCCTCAACTCCTCGTGAAATCTGTCCCTTCCGTCACTAGCGTCGAGCTGGCCACTATCCTCACGAGCCGTGCCGTCCCCCAGAAGTGCACGATGCTCGAGTGAATCTGGCCGATACTCGCCAAGACGCACTTCTCCCGAGCGATCATCGAATCCTAGAGTGGACATCTCGTCGCCTTGATTCCAATCTTATGACTCCACCGCGCGCGTCCACGCAAGTTCGTGTGAAATCACGAGTCAGCAGAATCACCTCTTACCCATCTGTTCGAACCATGCCAGCACTCCGCAGTGTTCAAACCGTGCCGATACCCGCTCCGGAGCTGCGTCCCGGGTAACAAGAATCGACTCGCCTCAGGGAGAACCGCAAGAGCATGAAAACTTGACTCGCGTACCCCTTGAGGCCACCTTTCAAGAACCGTGAGAATTTCTCGTAGAGACTCTGGCTCGAGACGGCAATGATCCGATCTCGATTCTCATGAAATCTCGCGACCCATGCTTCAAGAGTCTTGTAGTAATCCTGCGGGTCGTTTGTAAGAGACTCCAACTCAAAGAGGTGATCAAAACCAGCCGCGATTTCCGAGAGTCTCGGCATGTCAGATTCGGGAAAGACAGCCGAGAGCGGACTACCGGCACAGTACCCACCTAGCATGTAGGCCTGTGTTTGGATAGCCAACCAACCACCGGGTCTCAACATGGAGTGGCATTTGCTGAAGAACTCTCGGTAGACGGAAATCCGCTCGTCGCTTGTGTGCTCAGGTCTCACAAAGTGCTCAAAGGCCCCTATCGAGATTATCGAATCGTAAGGAACAGTTGCTTCGTGGTCTTCCCAACTCTCACGACGCACTTCTACACGGGGGAGCTTTCTGCTTTCAATCCACTCCACCTGAGCTGGACTCAAAGTGAGGCCCACCGCATGCCCCACCCCATAGTGACTGATGAGGTCATCGAGGCATGAGCCCCAGCCGCACCCCACGTCAAGCACCCTCTCGCGCCCTGCGGCGCGAGCCAACCGAATAAGGTACGCGCGTTTCCGTGTCTGTGCGTCCGCCAGAGAAGCGGGGGTATCCTTCCACATTGCGGCAGAGTAGGTCATGGTTTCATCAAGCCAAAGTTGAAAGAACTCGTTACCCACATCATAGTGCTCACGAATTGCTTGATCTGATGCTCCAAGTGTTGATAGCGCTATGCGAGGGTACGTCTTTTGCCTTCTTTCAGCCATCGGGAACTCCCTAGCGAGAATCGCTGCCGAGTCCATATTATCAGTCAGAATCGGCGTGAGTAATAGCTGGTCACTTAGCGCATCGCGTTCATGCCACAATTTGCTGGGGTTCACAACCCTGATTCACGGCGTTCGTGCGCCCCTGATTTGTGAAGGCGCCGCCCGAGAGGTGAGTCCCACGCTTTCCGTATCTCCTGATAAGATACACAAGAGGGGCGCAGCCTCATCCCGTGTGCGCAGCCTGAGGTAGACGGCAGCGGCAAAGCAGTTGGAGACGGTTGGAGTGCCTGCAATCGACATCTCCCAGGTCGCGCTGATCGAGATCATCCTCGGGGTCATGATCGGGATCCTGTTGGTGGTCGTGATTCTCCAGTGGACGAAGCTGCGCGCCGCAAGGCGGCAGCTGGCGGAAGAGCCGAAGGCCGAGCCTGAGCCTGCCGCCCCCGGCGCCACCGCCCGCAGGATCGAGCAGGACCTCGGCTTCCTGGTCGACTACATCAAGGAGCTCCCCAAGCTGATGGCGGACCTGAATGCGCAGACCGAGGTCCGCCAGATCCCGCCGGTCCTGCTCAACGCGATGGTCCGCATTTTCAGGGCCGAACAGGCGGTGGTGCTGATCCGCCGGCGGAGGACGCTTGCCGAGCCGGAAGGGAAGAACCGACTGATCGTCGCCGCCAGCGCGACGACCGAGCGCGGGCTCGGCGTCGGCTCCGAAGTGTCCTTCGGCGAAGGCCACATCGGGTACGTCGCAGAGAGGTGCAAAACTCTCGACCGGCAGGACTACCGGCGCGAGACCCTCGACAACCCGCGCTACAGCGAGAACCCCGGGTGGCCGATGTTCGCGGTGGCTGCCCCGATGGTGCACGACGCGGAGGCGCTCGGAGTGATCGCGATCTCGCGGCCGCAGCGCTACCACCCCCAGCAGAAGGAAATGATGGAGGCGATCGCCTCGCTCGGGGCGATCACCTGGAACAACCTGACCGTCTACGGGAAGGTCAAGGTCGCCGCCGACATCGACGAGCTGACCGGCATTTACAACAAGCGCGCTCTGAAGTTCCGCCTCAGCGAGCACGCGTACGGCGCCCGCCAGCACGGGGCGCGGGTGTCGGTGTTCCTGTTCGACATCGACAACTTCAAGCACTACAACGATCACAACGGCCACATCGCGGGAGACCAGGCGCTCCGGGTCCTCGCTCAACTGGTGCAGGACTCGGTGCGGGCTGACGACATCTTTGGCAGGTTCGGCGGCGAGGAGTTCCTGCTGATCATGCCGAACCGGTCGCCGGCACAAGCGTTGAGCGCGGCAACGAACATCCTCCAGCGCATCGAACGCTACGACTTTCCGTTCGGCAAGGGGCAGCCGCTCGGCCGGGTGACGGTCAGCGGCGGCGTTGCAACCTTCCCGGACGACGCGCAGGACGCGGTCGAACTCCTGCTCTCGGCTGACAACGCCCTCTACAAGGCGAAGCAACAGGGCCGGAACAAGGTGTTCCGGGCAGAGAGCGGGCTCAATCCGCCCACCGCCGCCGTCACCGTCGAGCTCGACGACTCGCAGAGCTGACCGGCCGCGCCGCGGTGGAATACCGGTCCCGAGGGGATCGGTTCACCCGAGACGGGGAGTCACCCGCTCTCCAAGGAGGTCCCATGCGTCACTTGTCCACCGGCCTGCTGATTGCGACGCTCGCCTTCGCTGTCACCACCCGGGCAGACGCCCACTGCCAGATCCCTTGCGGGATCTTCGACGACGAGCTCCGCGTCCAGCTCATCGAAGAGCACATCACGACCGTCGAGAAGTCGATGAACCAGATCGTCGCGCTGGGCAAGGAGACACCGGTCAACTACAACCAGCTGGTCCGCTGGATCGACAACAAGGAGCAGCACGCGCAGGAGATCCAGGACATCGTCGCCGACTATTTCCTGTGCCAGCGCATCAAGGAGCCCGAGACCAAGGACGGCAAGCCCTGGGAGCAGTACTTAGCGCAGCTGACGACGCTCCACAAGATCCAGGTGGCGGCGATGAAGGCGAAGCAGACCACCGATCTGGCCAACGTCGAGGCGCTGCGGTCGCTGATCGCCACCTTCCGCACGGCCTATTTCGGCGAGGCGGGCGGCCACTCGCACTGAGTCCGGCTGGCTTGCCGGCCTGCCTGACCGTCAACGAACGGGGCGCCTGCCGAGGTGCTCGTCGAGCGCGGTGAGGAACTCGCGCACTGCTTCGTCGCGCCGCCGGTGGTCGTCGGGGGTGCCCGTCGCCCCTGCTGATGGCCGAACGATGACGCGCACCAGCTCGGCCTTCTGGATTACCTCGATGTGGAGCACGACACTCTGATAGGAACGCTCGGCGACCTGAGCCGCGCGGATCTTCCCCTCGCCGCGATCCTCCTCCTCCACCTCATACCCCAGTGCGTCGAGCGCCCGGTGGATGGCGGCCCACACCCGCTCGGCGTCGTCGACGTACGACGCGGTCCACGGGTCGTCAGATTTGGTCACAACCGAGGAACACGCGACAGCGGCCAGTGCGGCGGCGGCCAGTATCAGAAGCGCGGCGAGACGCCGCTCAGGTGGGACGCGAGAACGCTCGCTGCCGCCGGCCCGGCTCGTTGGCCGCTCACCTGCCCGCTGTCGCGTTCGCTGCACCGCCGGCCTCCCACATCTCTTCGGGAAGCTCCGCTCCCCGCCGCACGCCCTCACCGCGCGCTGTCAATTCGGGTCGTCATCGGCGCCGCCCGCCGCCACGCTGCGCAGGACGCGCTGCAGATCGGCGGTGGACACCGCATACTCCTTCCTGCAGAAACCGCAGTTCAGCAGCGTCGGGCCGTCAGGGTTGTCCTCGATCATCGACCGGACCTCTTCGGCCCCGAGCAGCATCAACGCGGTCTCGACACGGCGTTCCGAACAGCCGCAGAAGAACCGGACTGGGTTCTCGCCCAGAACGGTGAGGTCCTTCGCGAACAGGCTCTCGATCCACGCCATCGGTCCGGCGCCAGCGGCCATCTGCGAGGTCACCGCGCCGAGCCCGCGCACGCGCGACGACAGCTCGTCGGCCTCCTCGTCGCTGACCCCTGGCAGGAGCTGCACGATCAGGCCGCCGGCGTGACCGACCCTGCCGGCAGGAACCACGTGCACCCCGAGCAGGACCGCCGACGGGATCTGCTCCGAGTCCAGCAGGTAGCGGGCGAGGTCCTGCGCGATCTCGCCTGACACCAGCGGGACGACTCCGCGGTACGGCTCCCCGATGCCGGGGTCCCTGGTCACCACGAGCTCGCCGGAAGTGCCCACAACACCAGCGACGTTCAGCTTGCCGTTGATCTTCGGATCGGCGGTGGCAAGCGGGTTCGCGACCATCGCCCGCACCCAGCCCGTCGGCGACGCCGTGGCCAGCAGCTTGCCGGCAGGGCCGTCGCCGTCGATCTCGATGGTCACCATCGGCTCCCGGCCGGTCGCCTTCTCGAGCATCGACGCGATCAGCAGCGCGCCAGTCGCGATCCTCCCCACCGCGGCCGTGCTGACCGGCGACGGGTCGTGGATCCGTCGCAGCTCCTCCACGGTGGCCGTGGTGTCACACGCCACCACCCGCACCCGACCACCCCACGCCATGGCCCGGATCATGTGATCTGCCATCTCGAGTCTCCCCTGCCCGCCGGTGCAACCGCGGCGGATCAGCGAGCGAAGTGATCGGCGAAAACCTGCTGTGAGGGACGGGGCGTCTCGCCCTTCGCAGGACGCCGGCGGACGTAGCTGCCGTCAGCCCGGAGGTCCCAGGCCGAGTGATTGTCGTCCTCGTACACCTTGAGGATGGCGTCCAGCTCCGCCGTGAGAACCGGGTCCTTGACCGGCGCAATGGTCTCCACGCGGCGGTCGAGGTTGCGCTTCATCCAGTCCGCGGACCCGATGAAGTACTCGGGGTCACCAGCATTGGAGAACCGGTAGATCCTGCCGTGCTCGAGGAATCGACCGAGCACGCTGTAGACCCGGATCGTTTCCGACAGACCGGGCACCCCGGGCCGCAGGCAGCACAGCCCGCGGACATTGAGGCTGATCGGGACCCCGGCCTGGCTCGCGCGGTAGAGCTCGCGGATCAGGTCCGGGTCCTGCAGCTGGTTCATCTTGGCCGTGATCCCAGCAGGCTTCCCCGCGGCGGCGTGCTCGGCCTCGCGCCGGATCAGCGTGCGAAACCACTCGCGCATCTGCTCCGGCGCGACCACGACCTTGAGGTACTCGTCCGAGCGAGTGGCACCGGTGAGCTCGTTGAAGACTGCCGCCACATCCGCGCCCAGCTCGGGGTCGCAGCTCAGCATGCCGAGGTCCTCGTAGATCCGCGCGGTGCCGGTGTGGTAGTTGCCGGTGCCCACGTGAACGTAGCGGCGGATGCCGTCCTTCTCCTCGCGCACGACCATCGCCAGCTTGACGTGGGTCTTGAGCTTCTCGACGCCATAGGCGACGTGCACGCCCTCCTGCTCGAGGAGCCGTCCCCATGCGATGTTCGGCGCCTCATCGAATCGAGCGGTGATCTCCACGAGCACGGCGACCTGCTTGCCGCGACGCGCCGCCTCGGCGAGCGCACGCACGATCGGCGAGTCACTGGACGTTCGATAGATCGTGAGCTTGATCGCCAGCACCTGGGGGTCTGCCGCCGACACCTCGAGGAAGCGCAGCACCGAAGTATCGAAGCTGTGGTACGGGTGGTGGAGCAGGATGTCGCCGCGCCGGATCTCGTCGAAGATCGCCCCCGGCTCGTCCGGCATCTTCTTCAGCCGGGCGTGGGTCACCGGCCGGTGGTGCGGGTAGCGAAGCTCGTCCCTGCCCTCGACCTCGAAGCGCAGGAGGTCCACCAGCCTGAGCGGGTGACTGGCGGAGTACACGTCGGCGTCGTCGACCTCGAGCTGCGCGGCGAGCCATGTCCGCATCTTCTTCGGCATCTGGGCATCGACCTGAAGTCGAACTGTTCCAGCGAACCTCCTCGCCTTGAGCTCGTTGCTGACCTGGCCGATGATGCTCCCTGGGAAGAGCATCGGGTCGAAGTCGTCCACCTCGACCGGGCGGTCGGTGTCAGCATCCGCGCCTCGGGTCACGCAGAACCCATACGCTGTGATCTCACCTTTAGTGAACAGCTTGCGGAGGTTGGCGGCAATCAGCTGCTCGAGGGGGACGAAACCGGTTCCGTCGGCCAGCGGCACCCAGCGATTCCGGTTCGACGGCATCTTGAGTCGAACGAACCGCTCCCGCTTGCCCTCGCGGATGGTGATCGCGAGGTTGAGGCCGAGGTTGCTGATGAAGGGGAACGGGTGCTCGGCGTCCACCGCAAGCGGGGTCAGGATCGGGAGCACCGCACGCTCGAGGTAGCGCGCGAGCTCCTTCTTGTGGCTTGCGCCCAGGTCGGCGTAGTCGTGGATCCCGATGCCCTGCTTCGCGAGGGCGGGCCGGATCTCCTTCTCGACGACCGTCGCGAGCTCCTCGCACTGGGCGAGGAGCTCCGCTCGGCAGACGTCGAACTCCTCGCGCGGCGTCCGTCCCTCCAGTGACAGCTTCTGCACACCGTTGCGAATCTGACGCTTGAGCCCGCTGATCCTCTTCATGAAGAACTCGTCGTGCAACATGCCGAGGATGCCGGCGAACTTCACGCGCTCGAGCAACGGAAGCTCACCGTCCTGCGCGAGCTGCAGCACGCGACGTGCAAACTGCAGCCAACTCAGCTCGCGATTGATGAACGCCTGAGGTGACTCAGGTGTGATCGATTTTTTCTCTTGCGATGTGATGGCCATGTCCTCTCCGAATTTCAAATTCTACGACACTCGTGTTCAGCGCGCATGAGGAGCTTGCGTTCAACGAACGATTTGTGTGTTACTATCGAACTGCAAGCAGCCTTGTGCTCTTGACATCACCACGAAAGGAACCGGAGAGTAGACATGGCTCAAGCAAAGACTACTAAGTCGGTTGCCAAGGCGAAGACGGCCGCCAAAAAGAAGGTCGTCAAGAAGAAGGCGGCGGCGAAGAAGCCGGCTGCCAAGAAGAAGGTAGCCGCCAAGAAGCCGGCTGCCAAGAAGAAGGTCGTCAAGAAGAAGGTGGCCGCGAAGAAGCTGGCCGTCAAGAAGACGGCCGTCAAGAAGGCAGCCGCCAAGCCGGCCGCCAAGAAGAAGGTGGCCGCGAAGAAGCCGGTTGCCAAGAAGAAGGTGGCCAAGAAGAAGGTGCCAAGAAGCCGGTTGCCAAGAAGAAGGTAGCCGCCAAGAAGCCGGCCGCCAAGAAGTAGGCGACAGTTCCGCCGCGCCGTCCGCATTCTTCGGAGGCAGGCACAGTCGCTGCGGCATGGCGTACACTTCTCGGACGGTGCGCGTTCGGGAGTGAGTCATGCAGGCAACCCTCCGGCTTCCGAAAGAGTGGGATGCTCGATCCCTCCGCGGCGTAGTCGGCGATGACTTTGATGCGGACCGTCCCCGGACGGTCCGCTTTCTTTATCTCGACACCTTCGACTGGCGGATCGCCTCGTCCGGCGGCCGTCTGACCGAGGAGACAACCGACGGCGCGCGAGCCCTTCGCTTCATCGACGGCAGCGGCGAACCGCCGCACGTACTCCCGTTGACCGGCTCGGTCCGCTTCGCCCGGGAGCTTCCCGAGTCCGTCCTCCGCGCGCGACTCGAGAGCCTCATCGAGATCCGCGCCCTCCTCCCTGTCGGCGAGTGCCGGGTTGAGCGGCAATCCGGTCGCTTGCGAAGCCCAGCCGGCGACACCGCGGTGTTCCTGCAGCTCGAGATCGCGACCATCCTCGACAGCTCGGGGCGGGCCACCGGCGAACCGATATCGAGGATCGAGGTGCTCGGTCTCCCCGGCTTCGAGGCGACCTTCGAGGGTTTGGTCCAGCGTCTCCGCGCGCTCGCCGCGACCAGTGATGACACCACCAACCTCACAGAGCTCGCGGTGGCCGCCCGCGGCCGCCACATCGGCGACTACAGCTCCAAGCTGAATCTGGAGCTCGATTCAGCTCAGACCGCCGACAGCGCGCTGCGGTCGGTCCTGCGCACCCTGCTCGGCACCCTGCGCGCGAACGTCGACGGCGTGATCGCCGACCACGACACCGAGTTCCTCCACGACTTCCGGGTCGCGACGCGGCGGACCCGGGCTGCGCTCGCACAGCTCAAGGGCGTGCTCCCGACCGCTGGCCTCGATGCCTTCCTGCCGGAGTTCCGGTGGCTCGGTTCGCTGACCAATCCCTGCCGCGACCTCGACGTCTACCTCCTCGAGATGGATGGCTTCCGCGCCCTGGTCGGCGACAGCGCCGCGGCCCTGGCCCCGCTGCAGGAGGTCATCGAGACGGAGCGGCAGGTCGCGCTCGGCGAGGTCCGCGCCGGGCTGCGCTCAGACCGCTTCCAGAGTCTGCTCGACGGTTGGCAGGCGTTTCTCGACGACCCACCGGCCGCCAGTGAGCCTCCCCCCATCGCGTTCCGTCCGGTGCGCGAGCTGGCATCGCAGAAAATCCGGAAGGCGTATCGGCGCATGCGACGCCGCGGCCTGGAGCTCGGCGAGAACCCACCGCTCGAAGACCTGCACCGCCTCCGCATCGACGGCAAGAAGCTCCGCTATCTCCTCGAGTTCTTCCGCAGCCTGTACGAGGAGACCGCGATCGAGCCGCTCGTCGAGCAGCTCAAGCTGCTGCAGGACATCCTCGGCGGCATCAACGACGTGCGAGTCCAGCAGCGGCGGCTGCTCGAGTTTGCGCACCGGAGAGAGCTCGCTGGCCAGGTCGAGACCCTGCTCGCGATGGGCCGGCTGGCCGGCGCGCTCCAGCAGCGGCAGGACCGCCTCCGCGACGACCTCGCCAGCGTGTTCCCGGGCTTCGCCGGGCCCGAAGGCCGGTCCCGGTACAATTCGCTGTTCGGCGGCGGGGAGTGACGCGATGCGGACGTTGGCAATCTGGAGCATCAAGGGCGGGGTCGGCAAGACGGCGGCCGCCGTCAACATCGCTCATGCCGCCTCGCTCGGCGGGACGCGGACGCTGCTCTGGGACCTCGACCCGCAAGGGGCGGCGAGCTTCTACCTCCGGGTGCCGGCGCAGCTCGAGGGCGGGGCCAGAATCGTCGTCGACCACACCACGGACCTCGGTTGGCATGCCCGACCGACCGAGTTCGACAACCTGTCGCTGCTGCCGGCGGACTTCTCCTTCCGCCGCCTCGACCTCGAGCTCGACGCCACCAAGAAGCCGCGAAAGCAGCTCGCGCGACGTCTCGAGCCCCTCGCGACGCGCTACGACCTGGTGATCATGGACTGCCCGCCGAGCGTGTCGCTGGTCTCCGAGGCCGTGGTCCGCGCCGCCGACGCGGTGCTGGTCCCGGTCATTCCGAGCACGCTGTCGATCCGCACCCTCGAGCAGATCCGCGCGTTCGTCGCCGAGCACGGTCACGGCCGCACCGAGCTGCTGCCCTTCCTCTCGATGGTCGACCGCCGCAAGGCGATGCACCTCGAGCTGTGCGAGAGTTGCCTCGCCGACCCGACCTTCCTGCGCACCGTCATCCCGTCGGCGAGCGTGGTCGAACGCATGGGTCTGACCCGGGCACCGCTCGCCGCCACGATGCCGTCACAGCCGGTGGCGATGGCCTTTGCCGCCCTCTGGCAGGAAGTGGCGGCCAAGCTGCGCACCGGCCCGTGACCGCCGCGTACTGGCAAGAAGGCGCGCGTCCTGCCACGTTCGCTTCCGCGCCCGCTTCCGCTCTTGTTACGGCGAAGCTCTACGGCGAAGCCGGATCCGCGCCCGGGTGAGTGTATGGACGTTTCTGGTGACCGCCTCGCCTCTAACCAAAGTCCAAGACGCGCGAACCACGTGTGGGTCTTCCACGTTACACTCGCTGACCAGGCTCCCACTGGGAGGCGAACATGATCGAGAACACGCCGTTTCCGCCGCCGCTCCCCGCTCCACCGCCTGCTGCTCCCTCCCCCGGAGCGCTGCCCTGGGAGGATCCGGGCGTCGGCCGTGTCGAGGGCTTCTTCCGCACCATCGGACTGTTCGCAACCAAGCCCGACGACGCCTTCTCCCGCATGGCGCCCGCCGGCCTCGGGCGGCCGTTCGTTTACGCCTTGATCATGGCCTGGATCGAGCTCGCGACCGGCATGGCCTACTGGGCCGCCGCGCAGTCGCCGTTCATGCTGATGGGCTTTCCGGAGCTGCGCGACGAGCTCGCCGAGGCCGCCATCGGCACCGGCGTGATGGTCGCGATCGGGATCGGGCTGTTCGTCCTGATGCCGGTCATTCTCCTCATCGGCCTCGCCATCCACGCCTGCATCCTGCACCTGATGCTGCTGATCGTCGGCGAAGGAAGGCGCGGGCTGGCGACCACGGCGCGGGTGATCTGCTACTCCCACACCTCAGACGTTGCGAACCTGGTCCCGCTGTGCGGCGGGCTGTTGGCTCTGGTCTGGTTCGTGGCGCTGCAGATCATCGGCGTCGCCCGCGCCCACGAGTGCTCGTACGGCAAGGCCGCGCTGGCGGTCCTGCTGCCGATCCTCCTCTGCTGCTCGTGCCTTGCGGTCACACTCACCGTCTTCGGGGCGGCCCTGATCGGCGGGCTCGGCAACCGCTGACGGGAGCGCTCGTGCGGTGGACGCCACTGACCGTCGCCGACCGCCAGCTCGCCTACATCTGGGGCGGGCTCGCGCTCGCGCTCGTGGCGCTGAGGCCGCTGTGGCCGATCGTCGAACCGTTCCTGTGGCCCTGCCTGTTCCATTCGATCACAGGAGTTCCCTGCCCGTCGTGCGGCGCGACCCGCAGCGTCCTCGCGCTGCTCGATGGTGACCTGCCGGGAGCTGTCGCCTTCAACCCGCTCGTGTTTGCAGCAACAGTCGCGTTCGTGCTCGGCGGCGTCATCGCCCCGCTGTGGGCCTGGCGTCGCGGCACCGCGCCGCACCTCGACCGCCCGCTGCCGCGATGGATTCGCGCCGCGATCGTGGCGGCGATCCTCCTCAACTGGACGTGGCTGATCGTGCACCTGTGACCCAGCGGTCACGTCCCATGAGTCACCAACCCGCATCCGGGCCCGCTTCCGCCTCCGTCAGTCATCCCGAGCGAGCCGCCCGCGAGGGCGGCAAGTCGAGGGACCTCCTGAGGGAACGTGGGCGCCGGTTCTCCCTCGGGCACCCGGCTTCCGGCTGCGCCTGCGGCTTCGCCGTGACGATCGCTTCTGGCTCCGCCGTGACACGCGGAGACGGGCACGGAGACAAAAGCAGGCCGGGGGGACGGCCCATCCCTATCCCCTGACCCCTCACCCCTTACGGGAGGTTGGGCGGGGGTCCGAACAATGTACACTCCCCCGGACCGCCAGGGAGGAGCAGCCGTGGCACACGAAACCCCACCCGTTATCAAGGGCCTTCCCGACAACGCGCGGACTCCGCTCCGGCCGGGCGAGAGCTACATCCCGGTCGTGCCGAACGAGACCGGCATCCACGAGGTCACCGCTCGCTCGGTGACCATGGGCCTCATCTTCTGCGCGGTGTTCTCGATGGCGGCCGCCTACCTCGCGCTGCGCGTCGGGCAGGGCATGGAGGCTGCGATCCCGATCGCCATCCTCGCCATCGGCATTTCCCCGCTGTTCTCCCGCAGGAGCACGATCCTGGAGAACGTCATCGTCCAGTCGATCGGCGCCAACTCCTCGCACGTCGTCGCCGGCGCGGTGTTCACCATCCCCGCCCTGTACATGCTCGCTGCCGAGCCCGGCACCGGCGTGACCCAGCCGGCGGTCTGGCAGGTGATCGCGGTCTCGTTCCTCGGCGGCTGTCTCGGTATTCTGTTCCTGATCCCGCTGCGCTACCACTTCATGGTCGAGATGCACGGGCAGCTGCCGTGGCCCGAGGGCACCGCAACGACCGAGATCCTGCTGTCGGGCGAGCGGGTCGGCGGGCAGGCCAAGATCCTCGCCATGGCCGCCGGGATCGGCGCGCTGTATGACGGCCTCGTCACGACCTTCCACGCCATGGCTGAGCTGATCTCGTTCCGCGCGGTCGGCCTGGGCGGCCTGCTGGCGCGGAACTTCATGACTCTGCGGATCCTCAACAACGCGGCGATCATCGGCATCGGCTATATCATCGGTGTCCGTTACTCGGCCATCATCTGCGCCGGCTCGTTCCTGTCCTGCTTCGTGCTCGTGCCCCTGGTGCATGCGATCGGCACCCACGTCCCCAGCGTGCTCGCGCCGGGCTCGATACCGATCGCCGAGATGAGCTTCGACCAGGTCTTCGCCTCCTACGTGCGAATCATCGGGGTCGGCGGCATCGCGGGCGCCGGCATCCTCGGCATCCTGTCAGCGCTGCCATCGATGGTGCGCTCGATCGGCGCCAACATCGTCGGCATGAGCCACCAGGACCGCCGCGAAATCACCAAGGTCCCACGGGTCGACCGCTCGTTGTCCGGCCAGTTCGCGACCGTCGGCCTCGTGATCTTCGCGGTCATAGCTCTGGTCTTCTTCTCGTACGGGGTGGGGGTCGGTGGGTCCTTCGCATCCGCCGCCGTGGCCACGGCGCTGGTGATGTTCATCGCGTTCCTGTTTGCGCCGGTCGCGGCGCGTGCGATCGCCATCGTCGGCACCAACCCGGTGTCCGGGATGACGATGCTCACCCTCATCGTCACCGGCTTCGTGATGCTCAAGCTCGGCCTGTCCGGCGGCAACGGCATGTTCGTCACGATGATGGTGGGCGGCGTGGTCTGCACTGCGCTCGCCGCCTCGGGCGCTCTGTCGTCAGACCTCAAGATCGGCCACTGGATCGGTGCGACCCCGGCGCGCCAGCTCAAGCTGAAGTTCCTCGGCACCTTCGTTGCCGCGGTGTTCTGTGGCCTCGCGATGTGGGTGATGGCGAACCAGCCCGCCGGGATGGGGTTCGGCACGTCGGCGATACCCGCGCCCCAGGCGTCGGCCATGAAGGCGATCCTGGTCGGGATCTTCGGAGCGCAGACCTCGATCCTCCAGTGGTACCTGTTCGCGCTCGGCGTGCTGCTCGCGCTGATCCTGCGTATGACGGGCGTGCCGCCGCTCGCCTTCGCCCTCGGCATGTACCTGCCGATGGAGCTCAACACTCCGGTCCTGCTCGGCGGCATCCTGGCCTGGATCGTGTCGCGTCAGCGAGGCGCCGACGACGCCACCGTCAAGGCGCGGCAGGACCGCGGGATCCTGGTCGCCTCCGGGTTAGTCGCCGGCGGTGCGATCATGGGGGTCATCGACGCGGCCATCAACACCGTGATCAAGGAGTCCACGGGAAGCCTCACCGCCAAGGAGGTCGTGCACCTGCTGCCGGAGGCCGCCTTCGCGGGCATACCCGGCGAGCTGATCGGCACCCTGACGCTGCTGGCGCTGTGCGCATTCGTGGTCGCCTTCTCGCGCCGCGCCAAACCCGTTCGGGAGTGACCGACCGTCGATCACGGCCTGACCTCACCATCGGGCACGGGCACCGGTTCAGCCAGCCCGGGCTGCTCGGGGGTCGCCTTCGAACGGAATCGCGCAAACCGCCGGCAGCGGGCGGGGCATCGGCCTCTCGCTCGAGGTTGCGATCCGGTTGGCGTGGCTGGCCGCTTCTCCATGTGCTGCTTGTGATGCGCGCAGCGCATCCTGCTCGGCGCGCGCGGGGCGCAGGCCAGCCAGGAACCACGACTCGTCACACACCCAGAGGCCTGCGACTCGCGTGCGCCGAGGAGCCTATGCCCACACGCTCCTAGAGGCCGGCGATGAACTCCTCGATGTCCCGCGCCACCTCGGCGCGGTGCATGTAGGTGTTGGAGGGACACTCGACCGCGATCCCTGCCGGCAGCGTGGCGACGATCGACTTGGCCTCGCTCTCGGCGTGGAGGACGTCGCTCGAGGCGTACGCGATCGCCACCGGCGCGGTCACGGTCTCGAGCCTCGGCCAGAGCGTGTAGCCGACCACCGCCCGCGCCGACAGCTTCAGCCGGACCGGCTCGGCGGCGTTCAGGGTCCTCTCGTACCGCCGCATCTGGTCGGGCTCGCGGCGCGCGTCGACCCGGAAGTGGCGCAGGTACCAGATCACGAGGTGCTTGGCGACCGAGTAGCTGGCGGCCGGCACCCGCAGCAGCGGGAGGCTCCACCACGGGAAGTTGAAGGTCGCGTTGGGACCGATCAGGAAGGCGCCGCGCGCCGGCAGCCGGGCGCCCTTGAGCGCTTCGAGCAACGCCGTCGAGCCCATCGAGCTGCCGAACCAGATGGCGCTCGACCGGTCCGCCCCGACGACACGGGCGATCTCGCACAGGTCCCCGGCGAGCCGCGGCACGCTGAACTCGTCGACTCGCAAGCGGCGGCGGTCGATCTTCGCCGACCGCTTCTCGCGGGTCTCGATGTAGACCACCGGCCGCCGCCGGACGAGGACCTCGAGCAGCGGCCTCCAGCCTTCGACCACCGAAACCCAGCCGGCAACGAAGTACAGGGGCGGCTGACCGGTCCCGTCCGGCCGCCACTCCATGACCCTCAGCTCGACACCGTCCTGCACGGAGAGCCACCGCTCCGAGTAGGCAGCGCCCGAGTCGATCGGGTCCCTGGTTGGCAGGAGCTCGGTCACCGGCAACGATCATAGAACGGATGCGCCACATTGCCGAGACTCAAGGCGCCGGCCGGCAGGTCCTCGGCAGCGCCCAGGCAGGAGCGCCGCTGCCGGCTCCAGCCGCCCACCCTGTTGGGCGGGCTCGACCGTCCGGCTCAGCCGAGCGCGACGACCTGGCGGTGCCGGAAGCAGCTCACGAGATGGTCGTTGACCATGCCGGTGGCCTGCATGTGGGCGTAGACGATCGTCGGCCCGACGAACCGGAAGCCGCGCTTCTTGAGGTCGCGCGAGACGGCCTCGGCGAGCGGCGTCGATGCCGGCAGCTCGGTGAGGGACGTCCACGAGTTCTGGATCGGGCGGTTGTCGATGAAGCCCCAGATGTACGCCGCGAAGCTGCCGCACGCGTCCTGAACGGCGAGGAACGCGCGCGCGTTGCCGACCGCCGCCTCGATCTTGAGCCGGTTGCGCACGATCCCGGCGTTGGCCATCAGCCGGGCGACCGCTCGGTCGCCCATGGCGGCGACCCGCACCGGATCGAAGCCATCGAACGCCTCCCGGTACGCCTCTCGCTTGCGCAGGATGGTCAGCCAGCTCAGGCCGGCTTGGGCCCCCTCGAGAACCAGGAACTCGAACAGCGTGCGATCGTCGCGGACCGGCACTCCCCACTCTCGATCGTGGTAGGCAACGTAGAGGGGGTCATCCCCGCACCACTGGCACCTCGCGGCGGACCCCTCACGACGCTGCGGCATGCTCGTCGACCTCGTCGCCGGCGAAACGCAGCCGGACCTTCCTGGAAAACACGTCGGCGAACAGCTGGGACTTCTTCTTGAGCGACCACCCTTCGAGGAGCAGGCCCCCGGTGGCCTCGAGATGAAGGGTCACCCAGGAGCTGCCGATTCTGACCTGGAGGTCGCGCACCCGCTGGAGGTGATCCCGATCGAGCGCGTGGGCCACTCGCAGCATGGCGATGAGCCGCACCACTCGCTGCTGTTCATCCTCACTCAGCTCGGCGAAGGGACGGTGCATGGCGGTCGGGTCTGCTCCGCGGTGGTAACGGGCGACCGTCGCCACCAGCTGCATCTCGCGCTGACTGAAGTTCGGCAGCTCGGTGTTCGAGATCAGGTAGTAGGAGTGCTTGTGATGGGCTTTGTAGCTGACGAACTGACCAATGTCCTGCAGCAGGGCCGCGGCCTGCAGCACCTTCCGGTCGGCGCTGCCGAGATTGTGGAGCGGCCGCAGCTGGTCGAACAGCGCCAACGCGAGCTCGGCGACGTGACGGGCATGGACCTCATCGAAGAGGTATTTGCGGCCGACCGTGACCGCGCCGGCGAGCACGTCGCGCGCCTGGCGATCGGCGTGGTCGCGGGTGCGCGTCAGCCGATCGACAAGGTCGAGGAGCACGCCCTCCTTGACTCCGACATTGGGCACGATGATCTCCTCGGCCCGGCACAGCTCGGCGAGCCGCAGGTAGACGGCCGCCGCCGGCAGCACCACGTCGGCTCGGTCCTCGCGCAGGCCGAGATCCTCCACCCGTTGCCGGTACGACATCGCGGCCAGCCGCTCGATCACCGCCCGCAGGCTGTCGACCGGCAGCCGGCCGACCTCCGGATCAGGGCGCGCGCCGGCCAGCTTGGCGAGGGTCTCGATGTTGCCGCCGGTCGCGATGTAGCCGGCGATGCGGCCGGTGCCGACGGCAGCCGGGACCCTGAGCACCGACACGTACTCCTCGAGCAGGCGCCGGAAGCGGCCCGGATCCGCGCCCGCCTCGGTCAGCACCTCGAGCAGGCGAACCGATCCCATGGTGTGGGATTCGCTCCAAATGGCCCCACCCCGGTCGACCAGCGAGACCTCGACGCTGCCGCCGCCGAGGTCGACCAGCAGCCACCGCCGCCGTCCGAGCGGCAGCCGGTTGGCCACCGCAAGGTGCACCAGCCGCGTCTCCTCGGAGCCGCTGATCGGCTCGAGCTCGATGCCGGTGGCGTCGCGCACCCGGTCGATGAGCTCGTCGCCGTTCTTGCTCTCGCGGACCGCGGAGGTGGCGACCGCCCGACAGTGCTCGACGCCCAGCTCCGCCATCTGCGCGTGGAAGCCCTGCAGCGTCGCCACCGCGGCGTCCATCGCCGTCGGATCGAGCCGCCCCGAGAGATAGACGCCGTGGCCGAGGCGCACCGGCACGCGCTCGGAGACCAAGCCGATGAACTGCGCCTCGTTGGCAAAGTCAGCGACCAGGAATCGAATCGCGTTCGACCCCACGTCGACTGAGGCGACCCGCAGCGGAAACGACACGTCTTCGTCGATCATCGTGTCAACCGCGCCCGACGTCTCGGGCGGCCATCTGCACGGTGGCAGGGCGCCATTCTACACATCGCCGGCCGGCTGCGATCCCGGGGAGCATCACGCACCGGCCGCCTGCAAGAGCTTCGGCGTCACCAGCCAGACCAGCCGCCCCGCGCCCGGCTCGATCGCGCTCCATTCGTTGGCCGGGAGCTCGAGGCAGGCCACGGCCGCAGTCGCCATGCGCACGCCGCCACCACCCACGAGCAGCGACACCAGCTCCGACCAGGTCGGCTCGTGGCCGACCACCATCACCCGTGGCGGCGCCACCCTCGACGCGATCTCGGCCAGCACCGCGGCAGGATCCGCACCATAGAAGGCCCGTGTGTGCTCGACCGGGCAGTGCCAGTCCCCAGCCTCGGCGGCGAGCTCGACCGTCGTTCGCGCGCGCACCGCGGTCGAACAGACGATCAGCTCCGGCACCATGTCGGCCGCGGTCAGGAACCGGCCCACCTTGCGCGCGGCCTTGACGCCGCGTTCGGCGAGCGGCCGCTCGTGGTCGTCGCCGGCCCCCGCGTCCCAGTCCGACTTGGCGTGGCGCATCACGAGTAGCTCGAGCATCACTCCTCCACTGCTGATACTTCGTCGGCCACCACCGGCTCGTGGACGGCGGTGTCGTCATCCAGGCGCAGCGCGGTCAGCCGGCCACCGTAGACGCATCCCGAGTCGATGCACACAGCGCCCGGCTCGCGGCGATAGCCCATCAGCGCCCAGTGCCCGAAGACCACCCGCGTCCCCTCCGCCACCAGCCGCGACCCCTCGTACCACGGCCGGCACCCCTCAGGCACGGCCTCCGGCGCCGCCGTGAACGACAGCTTCGGCCGCCCGTCGGCGCGCACCACGCGGAGCCGGGTGAAGATGGCGACCGCAGCCGCCAGCCGGTCATCGCCGGTGGCCTCGGCGCTCCACTTGGGCTTCGGCTTGCGGGCCAGCAGCGGCAGCAGAGCCTGCAGCCGTTGGCTGGCCGAGCCCGCGAGGGACAGCACCTCGTCGCCTCCCCACACCGGCAGCAGGCCGGCGTGCACCAGCAGCGTGTCTCCGATGCGGTGGAGGAAGGGCCGCCGCCGCAACCACTCGAGCACGACCTCCCGATCGTCCGCCGCGAGCACTTCGTCGAGCCGGTCCTCGGCCCGCGAGCCGGCTGCGCCCGCGGCTCGGGCGAGCAGGTGGAGGTCGTGGTTGCCGAGGATGGCGTCGAGCCGCGGCTCCCCCGCCGCCCAGCGCAGCACCTCGAGCGACCGCGGTCCGCGATTGACGAGATCTCCGATGAGCCACAGCCGGTCGCGTTCGGGATCCCAGCGGATCCGCTCGAGCAGCCGCTGCAAGGTCTCCCAGCAGCCGTGGACATCGCCGATCACCCAGTCGGCCACGCAGCATCCCTCTGGATCCGGATGATAGCTCGGGAAACCGGTGGGGAGTTCGAACCGCATTCGCCGTCTGTGCGTTCGTCTGCGCTGAGCTTCAGGATGCGCGCAGCGCATCCCGAGGAGCGTGTGGGGCAGAGGCCAACCACGGCCACCACATCACGAGTGCGCTCAGGGGCCTGTGCCCCGCACGCTCCTAGAGCACGAAGGCGTAGCCGACCTTGACGAACAGCGTTCGGTCCTGGCGGGTGAGGTCGGTCGTGGCGTCGCCGATGGCGTTGTCGGAGTAGCCCAGGAACAGCACGGTCTGCGGATTGAGCTTGTAGGAGAACAGCAGCTGGCTGAAGAGGTGCTGGTACTCCGGCTCCCGTCCTGCAAGGTCGACGGCGGTGTTGAACTCGTAGTCGACGTTCTGCAGGATCGCGCGCACGAAGGTGCGGGAGTCAAACTGCCAGGCAACCCCGAGCTGGCCGATGCGGGCGTCATAGAGCCAGCCGGCGTCGACGTCCATCTGCTCGGCCGTGTAGTCGAGCTCGAGGCGCAGGTGGCGTCCGAGGCGGTACCAGAACCCCGGGTGGAGCTGCAGCCGCTCGCCCTCGCGGCTGCCGGCGTAGTCGAGCCGGCCGCCGGCGATCACCTCGAGCCAGGCCTGGCTGCTGCCGTTGGGATGGAGGCAGAGGTGGGCGTAGATCTCGTCGTACTCGTACTCCTCGCCGGCCCAACCCTCCCGCACGTGTCTCGGGCGGAGGAAGGCGTGCGACTGCAGCGGCCCCTCGTAGTTGAACTTCACCACGTACTCGTCGAGCAGCAGGTCACCCTGATGGTCTTCGCTGTGGTTGACCTTCCAGAGCAGCTCGGTCCGCGAGTACCAGTCGCCGGGCTCGCCGGTCCACAGCAGGCCGGCGCCGACCTCGCCGAACCGCTGGTCGACCTGGGGCATGAAGCCGAGGTCGGCGCGGAAGCCGTCGTCGATGTCGCGCAGGGCCGACCATAGCATCCAGCTTCGCGTCTCGTGGTAGTACTCGGCGTTGTACGCTGCCCCCTCGAAGGAGCCCTCGGGCTGGTCGAAGTCCTCGACGATGCCCTCGGGGTAGCGGGTGCGCGCGCCCATCGCCTGGAGCAGCAACCGATCGCGCGGGGACAGGCGGAGGTCGGCGTCGAGGCCGGCGACGCGGTTGAAGTAGCCGTCCTCGCCCTCCCTGGAGGTGCCGAGCACGCCGAAGGTGAAGCGGTCGTCGAGATCAAACTTGTAGCGCGCGACGCTGGCCAGGTTGCCGGACTCGAGCGAGGTCGCGTCCGAGTACCGGCTGCCGGGAAAGACCAGGTTGGTGACCTCGTCCTCGACGACGTAGGTCCCGACCGTGTGCGCCCCTTCCTTGCCGGTGATCTTGGCGCCCCAGGCCGGGTCGCGGAGCATGCGCGTGTAGACCACATCCAGGCTGGTGTCGAAGAAGTCCGCTCCCTCCATGAAGAACGGCCGCTTCTCGGGGAAGAACAGCGCGAACGGCTGGTTGACCTCGAGCTGGAGGGCGTCGGCCTCGACCTGCGAGTAGTCCGGCTGGACGGTGCTGCTCAGCGTCAGGTTGGGGGTGAAGCCCCAGCGCGCCGTGATGCCGAGCTCGCTCATGATGTCGCCCTCGGCGAGGACCTTCGTGTCGTCTTCGGCCAGCGCGTCGGTGCGGGTTGCGACCATGGTCGGGACGATCTCCAGGTTGCGCCCAGGGGAGACGCCGGCGAAGCCCTCGATCTTGATCGCCTGGCAGAGATAGCAGTTGTTGTTCCGGTCGCGTGGGAAGGCGCCCATCTGCGCGGTGGTGCTTCGCGGGTAGCCGCGGACCGCATCGAAGCCCCACACCTGCGGGCCGTCGGTCCGTTGAAACCTCAAGGTCGAGAACGGGATCCGCATCTCGGCGGCCCACCCCCAGCTGTGGACGGCGGCGGCCGACTCCCAGATCCCGTCCCAGGTCGTACCCTCGCCCGGCCAGGTCTCGATGTTATCCATCTGGACGCCGAGCGGGTTGATCAGCAGCAGGTAGTCGCGCCGCTGGTCGTGGAAGGTGTCGAGCACGACCCCCACCCAGTCGTCGGACCAGGCGTCGTCGCGGTCGGCGAGATGGGCCCTGATCGCCGTCGGCTCCGGGTCGAAGGCGCGGAAGGCGACGTAGAGCGCGCCGTCGTCGTGGAAGAGCAGCACCTCGGTGCGGACCGGCGCCGGGGTGTTCTCGCCCGGGCTCACCTCGACCGGCAGCTCGGTTGACCAGGCCTGCTTCCAGGCGATCTCGTCGAGTGCGCCGTCGATCTGGACCGGAGCTTCGAGCCTCGGAATCTGCTGACGGGGCCTCGACAGCTGCGGTTCACCCGGGGCAGCGGAGGCCGGCAGGGCGACCACCAGCGGCAGGACCAGAGCCACGTGTCGAGCAGTCAACGAGCTCCCTCCACCGGTACGTTCTTCAAGAAAGTGCCCGCCCTTGCCCCTGAGATGGGCAGCCGCCCCAAAGGGTTTACGACGGCGGACACTTCGGGTTTTCAATTCGAAACGTGGTATCGATGAGGGGGGTCCGCCAGCCAAACCAGGGGCGGAAGGTCCTGCCGGCCACGAGTTGTATCGCCACCCGGCCCCGCGGGCCCTACATCATGGACATTGCTCCGAGGATTCGTTCGGTCGTCGTGATGCAGGCAAATCCGTACGCCAGGTTCAGCAAGCTGGCCAGGTGCATCTCCTCGCTGACGGCGCCATTGGCGTCGGCCGGGAAGAACACGCGGTAGTCTCGATAGTACGCGTCGCGCGCCGTCGACTCGCAGCACATATTGGTCATGGTGCCGGTGATGACGAGATCTTCGACCTTGAGGCAGCGCAGCACCGTCGCCAGGTCCGTGTCGAAGAAGGCCGAGTACCGGTGCTTCAGCACCACCTTTTCATCCTCTCGAGGCGCGAGGTCCGGGTGAATCTCGCTTTCCGGGCTGCCTTCCACGCACATGCCCTCCCACCACCACTCCATGATCCCCGCGTCCAGGCGACTCGGGTGGTGCACGTGCCGGGTGAAGACCACCGGCCGCTGTGCCCGGCGGAAGGCGGACACCAGCGTTGTCACGTTCGGCAGGATCGCCTCTGCACCGCAGGTGAACGCTGGCCCGTCCTGGTCCACGAAGAAGCGCTGCATGTCGATCACCAGCAGCGCGGCGCGGTCGGCCCGCAGCTCCAGCTGAGAGCGGTTGTACGGAGCCACCCGATCGAGCCACTGGCGGGTCTTCTCGGGCATGGTCCCAGGGGTCACGTAGGGTTTCATGAGGCGGCCTCCGCCGCTGGCGTGTCGCGGGCGAGCGATGATCGACAATTCCGACGCTGCCGTCAACGTCCACCCGCGCGTCGCGGCTGCCGCCATCCGCCGGCGCCTGCCGTACAATCTGCAGCGATGAGCGAGCTCTTCCGTCTGTCGCAGCTGGGTCGTGCGATGCGGCCGTCGCCGATCCGGGAGCTGTTCCGGGTCGTGGGCCAGCCCGGCATGATCTCGTTCGCCGGCGGCCTGCCCGCGCCGGACGCCTTTCCGGTGGCGCGCTTCGCCGCCTGTGCCTCGGTTCTCGAAGACGCCGGACGCGAGGTGCTGCAGTACGGCCCGAGCGAGGGCTACGCGCCGCTCCGGGAAACCCTGCTCGCCCTGATGGCGGAGCGGCTCGGCTTCCCGGTCCGCCCCGAGGAGCTGCTGGTCGCGTCGGGGTCGCAGCAGGCGGTCAATCTTCTCGCCCGGGTCCTGGTCGATCCCGGCGACCCGGTGATCGTCGAGGCGCCGACCTACCCCGGCACCATCCACAGCCTGCGCAACGCCGGAGCCCGCTTCGTCGCGGTGCCGTGTGACGGCGACGGCATGCTGGTGGATCGCCTGCCCGACGCGGTGGCGCGCTGCGAGGCCGCAACCGGCCGGCGGCCAAAGCTGCTGTACACGATCCCCGACTTCTCCAACCCGACGGGCGCCTGCCTGTCGCTCGACCGGCGCCACCGACTTCTCGCTACAGCCGCGGAGCTCGGCATCCCGGTGTTCGAGGACGACCCCTACGGCCAGCTCCGCTACCGGGGCGAGCCGCTGCCGACGCTCAAGCGGCTTGCCGGGGGCGCGCCGGGGGTGCTCTACGCGTCGTCGTTTTCCAAGATCCTGGCACCCGGCGTGCGGGTGGCGTGGACGGTCGGGTCGCCCGAGATCATCCGCGCGATGGTGCTCATGCGCCAGGGCGAGGACCTGTGCACGGCAACCGTCACTCAGGCCCTGGTCGCCGAGTACTGCCGCCGCGGCAATCTCGATGCGCACCTCGCAACCATCCTCGGCCTCTACTCGACCAGGTGCGCGGCCATGGAGCGCGCCCTCTCCGACAACCTTCCCGAGGGAACCGCCGAGTGGCGTCCGCCCGACGGCGGCTTCTTCTTCTGGCTCCGCCTTCCCGGGCGGTCGAGCCGCGAGGTCTTCGACCGCGCGGTCGCGCAGGGTGTGGCCTTCGTGCCGGGCGCGGCCTTCTATCCGACGCCCGACGAGCAGATCGGCGAGGTGGCCGATGGCGACGAGTTCGCGCGCCTCTGCTTCACGTTTGCCGACGCCGCCTCGATCGACGAGGGCTGTCGGCGACTGGCTCGAGTACTGAACGGGTCGTAGCCGTCGCGCCCGCCGCACCGCGGATGGCGAGACCCGTCGAGCGGCGTGGTCAGGAGCCGGCCGCGGCCTGCAACCGCCGCTCCCGGTGGATCAGCCACAGGTTGCGACCGTACACCACCCAGCCGGCGCACTGGCCGAGCACGCCGACGATGTCGCGCCGCCAGACGAAGTAGACGAGCAGCATCGAGGCCCCGACCAGGCTCAACCACCAGAAGCCCTCGGGCACGACCGACCGCTTGCTGCGCTCGCTGACCAGCCACTGCAGCAGCATCCGGCCCGTGAACAGCACCTGCCCGAGCAGGCCCATGGCGACCCACGCGAAGCCGATCGGCGAGCTGATGTTGAGCAGCCGGAACCAGAAGCCACGATGGCGCTGGTCGCGCTCCACTCGCGCCGCGAGCTCATCCGGCCGCACGCGCTCCACGCCGCCGCCCGAGAGCTCGAGCACGTACCAGTGGCCACCCGCGCCGTCGCTCTCGAGGCGCACGCGGTCCACCCCCTCGGGCAGCGGCTTGAGCTCCAGCTTGATGGCGCTCGAGGTCGCGGCCTCCTGTTCGGGAGAGGGTTGTCCCTGAGCCGCCAGCGGCAGTGCGACGATCAGCGCGGCCGCCGCCATCGCAGCAGCCAACCGGATCCGACCAGGCATCGATCGGCTCCGGATCACCGCAGCTTCCAGCGCAGTCGGCGGTCCTGAAGCCAGCGCACCCCGAGTGCGTCGCGCAGCCCGCGGACCGCCCGATCCCAGGTGCCGTAGTGGCTCCGGCCGGCGGTGCGCGGCGCGTGCCGCACCGGAACCTGGCGCACGGCGAAGCCTCCCATTCGGAGCAGGGTCGGCAGGAAGCGGTGCATGCCGTCGAACGGGATGATGCAGGCGATCGCCTCGGCGCGCATCACCTTGAGCGGGCAGCCGGTGTCGACGATGTCCTCGCGGGTGAGCCGGTTGCGCACCCAGTTCGCGAAGCGCGGACGAGAATCGCTTCCAGCCGGTGTCCTGGCGCTGCTCGCGGACGCCGACCGCAGCGTCGACTCCTTCCCGCTCGACCAGCTCGAGCAGCCGAGGGAGGTCTTCGGGATAGGTCTGCAGGTCGGCATCGGTCACTGCGATCCAGCGGCCGCGGGCGTGCTGGAAGCCGGCCACAAGCGCCGCCGACTGACCGGCGTGCTGGACGAAGCGCAGCACCCTCAGGCGCGGTTCGGACGCCGCCAACTCGTCGAGCCGGTCAGCGGAGCCGTCGCTCGACGCGTCGTCCACCAGCACCAGCTCCCAGGCCAGCGACAGCGCATTCAGAGTGGCGCGCACGCGCTCCACCAGGGGATCGAGGTTGGCGAGCTCGTTGAACACCGGAACGACGACGGAGAGCTCGACGGCTGGGGACTCCACCTGGCTCACGCGGGCCAGGGTAGCACGGGTCAGGGACGAGGGCGGCGCGTCCGACGGGACCCAATGGCCGGTCGAGCAGCGCTTCTCAGCGGGGGCAGAAGTAGACGCTGACGCCCCGGACCGTGCCCTCCAGCCGCGGGGTGCGGCCGGCGGCGCGGACGATCTCCTCGAAGCGCTCCGCCCGCCGGGTGTCGACCACGAACACCGGCCGCTCGCCCTCGGCCAGCTCCTGCTCGAGAGTCTGGTTGGAATGGGCAACGCCCCGCTCGAGGTCTTCTGCCGAGAAGGCCACGTGCTCCACCTCGCGGCCGAGGTAGAAAGACAGACCGTAGAGGTTGCGCACGCCGACGATCACGATCTCGTCGTACGCCTCGCCGGCGAGCGACGCCACCTCGCGCGCCAGCGCGCGGGCGTCCCGCTCACTCGGGACGTGTGCGGCCGCGGCCCGCAGCCCGACCAGGAGGGCGAGCCAGAGCGCGATCAGGTACAGCACCCTCGGGGTCCACCGCCACCTCCCCCGCAGCGCCATGGCGGTCGACAGCGCCAGCGCCGTGAACAGCGGCAGGACGTAGAGGTGGAGCCGCGACTGCGAGAGCAGGAACACCGCCAGACCCAGCACCAGCCAGGCCAGCGTGAAGAACAGCGCCGGGTCGTCGCGCAGGCAGCGCCGCCACCAGCTCGGCCGGAAGACCCGGTCGGCATGGTACAGGCGCGCGACCAGGACCGCGGTCCACGGCAGGGCGCCGAGCAGGAAGGCCGGCAGGTAGACGGCGGCCGCGCCGTACCACTCGCCGTTGCGGCCGTGGACGTTTCTGAACACCCGGTCCAGGAACTCGTGGCCCAGGAAGTAACCGATGAGCTCCGGGCGACGGACGGTGACTAGGACGTACCAGCTGAAACCGACAACCGCGAACACGGCCATCCCGGCGAGCGGGAACAGCGCGCCGAGGCCGCGCACGCCACTGCTCGCCGCCACCAGCGCCCCGATGCCGAGCACCGGCAGCAGCCCGACCGGCCCCTTGGTGAGGAACGCGAGCGCGAATCCAAGCCACATCACCACGAGCCAGCCCCGTTGGCTGCGGTCTGGGCTCCACCACCAGCTCGCGAAGCCCCACACGGCGAGCGCCTCACACGCGGTGAGCAGGGTGTCGGAGGTGACGATGTTGGCCGCGGTGGCGGTCATCAGGAAGCTCGCGTAGACGACGGCGGCCAGCGCAGCGTCCTTCGGGCACAGGCGCCGGCCGATGGCGTAGACGAGCAGCACGGTCGCGGTGAAGGCGAGCGTGTTCGGCAGCCGCACCGCCCACTCGTTCATGCCCAGGGTGTTCAGGCTGGCCGCGATCAGCCAGTAGGTCAACGGCGGCTTCGCGAAGTGGGGATACTGGTGGTGCAGGCGCGGCACCAGGTAGTCGTCGAGCTGAATCATCTCCAGCGCGACGGCGACGTAGCGTCCCTCGTCGGGCTCCCACAGCGGTCGCGAGCCCTGGAACGCGAGCGCGAACACCAGCACCGCCGCGACGGCGAGGGCCCACCGGACAACGGCCGGGAGGGCGGCGAAACGAACTCGCGCCGAGTCTCCGGCGGCGGCCGGCTCCAGGGGCCAGGGCGGCACGACGTCGCTCTGAGGCTGCATCGAGATTCAACCGGGCCAAGACGGCCTGATCGCGCTAGATCCTACCAAAGTCGCAGTCGCCGCGGGCCACCGATCGTCGATTCCAGCACCGCCGGATGGCAAGGGCCTGACGCGCACCACCCGGCGAGGCGCCCCGCCGAGGGCGCCGCCCGTGAAGGTCACTCCCGGGCTGGGGAGGCTCCGAGGTACACTCATCCCGCGGTCGGAGGAAGCACCGTGCACGACACAGCGCCGAGGCTCGAGCGCGCCAGCTGGCTCGGTGGCCCCGGCACTTGCCTCGTCACCGGGCCACAGCATTGAGCGAGGCACCCTGGCAGGTCTGGATCGACACCGGCGGCACCTTCACCGACTGCGTCGCGATCGATCCGAGCGGTCGCACCCGAAGCTGCAAGGTGCTGTCGAGCGGCGCGCTCCGCGACGTCATCGAGCGCATCGACGATTCCGGGAGAATTCACCTTCGCGGAGGATCATCCGTCCCGGCCGGTTTCCTGACCGGATTCTCGTTGTCATTGCTCGGTGACGACACCGAGTTCGAGATCGTCGATCAGGATCGACAGACTGGATCTGTCCGGCTGGCAGCCGCCGTCCCGTCCAGGCTCGCGGTGGGCCGGCCCGTCGAGCTGAGGTCACGGGATGAGGCGCCGCTGCTGGCCGCACGGCTGGTCACCGGAACGCCGCTCGGCCACCCGCTTCCACCGCTTGCGATGCGGCTGGCAACGACCCGGGGCACAAACGCACTGCTCGAGCGCCGCGGCGCGCGCATGGTCCACCTCACCACCGCGGGGTTCGAGGACCTCCTGGCCATCGGCGACCAGCGGCGTCCAGACCTGTTCGCGCTGCACATCGAGCGCCCCGAGCCGCTGCCCGAGGAGACTGTGGGTCTTCCCGAACGCCTGGCTGCGGATGGGTCGATCGTCGAGGCCCTCGACCTCGATGCGACCGCCGCGAGGGTCGCCGGTCTGCGCGACCGCGGGTTCGACTGCGCGAGCGTCACCCTGCTTCACGCCCAGCGTAACCCGTGCCACGAAGAGCTCGTCGAAGCGCTGTTGCGAGAGGCGGGCTTCTCCTACGTGGTGCGCTCGAGCGCTCTGAGCCCGTTCCAGGGGCTGCTTCGCCGCTCCCAGACGGCAGCCACCGACGCCTACCTGGGGCCATGCGTTGCCGACTACCTCCGGGCGGTGCAGGACGGGCTTGGCGGAACCGGCGCCACGCTGCATTGCATGACCAGCGCGGGTGGCCTGGTCGAGGCCCGGCACTGCCGGCCCGTCGACAGCCTGTTGAGCGGCCCCGCCGGAGGAGTGGTCGGAGCTGCGATGGTCGGGAGGAGGGCCGGAGCCGAGCGGGTGATCGGCTTCGACATGGGCGGCACCAGCACGGACGTGGCGCGCTTCGACGGCGACTTCGAGTACGTTTTCGAGCACCGGGTGGGTGCTGTCCGGCTCCTGGCGCCTGCCCTCGCCATCGAGACCGTGGCTGCGGGGGGCGGCTCCATCTGCCGGGTGGAACAGGGGAAGCTGGTGGTGGGACCGCAAAGCGCGGGCGCCGATCCTGGCCCGGCGTCGTACGGGGCGGGGGGACCGCTGTCGCTCACCGACGTCAACCTCCTCCTCGGCCGGCTGGTCCCGTCACGGTTTCCGATCCCCATCGACGTGGACGCAGCGCGCGCGCGCTTCCAGGAGCTCCGCTGCGAGCTCGGCGCCGAGGACGCGACCAGCGGCGAGGCCATCCTCGAGGGGCTGCTGCACATCGCCGACGAACGCATGGCCGAGGCGATCCGTCACATCTCGGTGCGCAAGGGCATCGATCCCGCGGCGTACAGCCTGGTCGCCTTCGGCGGCGCCGGCGGCCAGCACGCCTGCCGGGTCGCGGAGCTGCTTGGCATGGAGGAGGTCATCCTGCCCGGCGAAGCAGGGTTGCTGAGCGCCCTCGGCCTCGGCCACGCGGTGATCGAGCGATTCGCGCAGCGTGAGGTTCTCCGGCCGCTGGCGGAGTGCGTGGATCGGATCAACGACTGGATGGCGCAGCTCGCGGCCGAGGCCGAACGCGCGCTCGCTCGGGAGGGCGTCGAACGCTCCGACATCGACCCGCCGCGCCGGATCATCGCGCTGCGGTACCTGGGTCAGGACGCAACGATCGAGATCGAGCCGCAGCCCTGTACCGACCTGACGGTGGAGTTCGAGCGTCGGTACTTCGAGCTGTTCTCCTACCGTCCCAGCAACCGCGCCATCGAGCTGGTCTCGCTGCGCGCGGTGGCGCGCAGCCATCGGCGGGAGCCGTCCGAGACTGGTCCCGAGGACGTCGGCGCGGCGCCGGCGGTCGGGGCAATCGGCGGCCAACGCTGCTTCCTCGACGGAGCCTGGCACGAGGTGCCATGTCTCGAGGCCTCGGGCATCACACCCGGAGTGACGATCCAGGGCCCGGCGCTGATCCAGCAGGCGCACAGTGCGCTGGTCGTGCCCTGGGGTTGGTCGGCAGAGAAGCTCCGCGGCGGGGACGTCCGCGTGCGGCTGGAGGCGACGGATGCCACCGCCGCTGGTCCGCCCTCTCGCCGCGATCGCCCGCGTGCGGTCGAGCTCGAGCTGATGAGCCACCGCTTCGCGAGCATCGCCCGCGAGATGGGCGAGCTGCTGCGGCGTGCGGCAATCTCCACCAACATCAAGGAGCGCGAGGACTTCTCGTGCACGCTCCTCGACCCAGCCGGGCGGCTGGTGGTGAACGCGCCGCACATCCCGGTCCATCTCGGCGCCATGGGCCTGTGCGTCCGCGAGCTGGTTGCCCGGCGCGAGATGGCGCCGGGCGACGTGGTGGTGACCAACCACCCGGCGTGCGGGGGCTCCCACCTGCCGGACGTGACCCTGTCGGCGCCGGTCCATGTCGATGGCCGCCTGCTCGGGTATGTCGCGTGCCGGGCGCACCACGCCGAGATCGGCGGCATCCGGCCCGGCTCGGTGCCGCCCGACGCGCGCTCGCTGGCCGAGGAGGGGGTGGTCATCCCGCCGACCCTGCTGGTCGAAGGCGGCGCGCCCAGGTGGGAGCGGATCGAGGAGCTGCTGACCGCAGGGCCCCACCCGACCCGGATGCTCGCCGACAACCTCGCCGACCTGAGGGCCATGCTTGCCGCCGTCAACTGCGGCCGCGAGGCCCTCGTCCGCCTCGCCCGTGCGGTCGGATTCGACCACGTGATCGATCACATGGATGCCCTGCGGCAGCATGCGGCGGACCAGGCGCGGCAGGCGCTGCGGCGGCTGCCCGACGGCGTTCACCGAGCCACGCAGTTGCTGGACGACGGTTCGCCGCTCGTGGTCAACCTCGTGATCGACGGCGAGCGGGCGGTGCTCGACTTCAACGGCACCGCCGGGGTCCACCCGGGCAACCTCAACGCGACCCCGGCCATCGTCACCAGCGTCGTCATGTACGTGATGCGTCTCCTCGTCGATGTCGATCTGCCGCTCAACGAGGGTCTCCTCGAGCCGGTCGAGGTGCGCATCCCCGAGGGCCTGCTCAACCCGCGATTCGTCGATGACCCGGCGCGATGTCCGGCGGTCGTCGGCGGCAACGTCGAGACCAGCCAGCGTCTGGTCGACACCCTGCTCGAGGCTCTGCGCCTGGCCGGATGCAGCCAGGGCACGATGAACAATGTCAGCTTCGGCAACGCCCGTTTCGGCTACTATGAAACGGTGGCGGGCGGCAGCGGCGCGGGACGTGGATTCGATGGTGCGAGCGGCGTCCACACCCACATGACCAACACCAGCTCGACCGACCCCGAGGTGCTCGAGCACCGGTACCCGGTGCGCCTGCGCCGATTCGCGATCAGGAGAGGCTCAGGAGGCGCGGGACGTTGGCGCGGCGGCGACGGCCTGATCCGCGAGATCGAGTTTCTGGCACCGCTCGAGCTGTCGATTCTCAGCCAACACAGGGTGAGCGCGCCGTACGGCATGGCCGGAGGCGGTGACGGCGCGACGGGGCGTCAGGTCATCCTCCGTCCGGACGGGACCCGCCGTGAGCTCGCGGGCATCGACGGCTGCCGGGTCGAAGCGGGCGACCGCCTGGTCCTCGAGACGCCCGGCGGCGGCGGGTGGGGCGAGCCGGGGCCATGAAGCGCCTGCTCAACATCCTGCTGTGGTCGGTGATCGCGGCGGCCTTCATCGGCCCCGGCACCGTGACCACGTGCGCCCAGGCGGGCAGCGACTTCGGCTTTGCGCTGGCATGGGCGCTGCTCTTCTCCACGGTGGCGTGCATCGTGCTGCAGGAGGCAGCGGGCCGCATCACCGTGCTGACCGGCCACGAGCTCGGCACGGCGATCCGCCAACGCTACGGCGGGCCAGCCCGCATCAATCGGGTCGCCACCCTGCTGGCAGCGGGCGTCGTGCTCGGCTGCGCCGCCTACCAGGCGGGCAACCTGCTCGGCGCCGTCGCCGGTGTGCGGCTGGTCGTCGACGCCTCGCCCACCCTGCTCACGGTCGTGTGCGGTGCGGGCGCCGCGGCCCTGCTGGCCACCGGCAGCACGAGGTGGATCGCCAACATTCTCGGCGGCCTCGTGGCGGTGATGGGCGTCGCCTTCCTCGTCACCGCCGTCCGTCTGGCCCCGGACGCCGGGGCGCTGCTCACCGGCCTGCTCGTTCCGCGCATCCCGAGCGGATCGACCGTGCTCGTGCTCGGGCTCGTCGGCACGACGGTGGTGCCCTACAACCTGTTCCTGGGATCGGCCCTAGCGCGCGGCAGCCGCCTCGGCGAAATGCGGTGGGGGCTGGTGCTGGCCGTGGGCGGTGGCGGGCTGATCTCCCTGGGCGTCCTGGTCGCTGGCACTGCGCTCGGCGGCGGGCTCGCGTACGACCGGCTGGGAGCGGTCCTCGGCGCGCGGCTCGGCAGCGGGGCGGAGTGGTCGCTCGCGGTCGGTCTCTTCGCCGCCGGCTTCAGCTCGGCCATCACCGCTCCGTTGGCCGCCGCCATCGCGGTGAGGACCCTGATCGGAGGGGCGGAGGGCCCACAGTGGTCCGAGCGCTCGTCCCGCTTCCGCGCCGTGTGGCTGGGCGTTCTGCTGTTCGGCGTGGGCTTCGGCGTTGCCGGCGTGCAGCCGATCCCGGTGATCATCCTCGCCCAGGCCTTCAACGGGCTGCTGCTGCCCCTGGTCGCGGCCTTCCTCTGGCTGACCATGAACGATCGGCGCCTGCTCGGCGATCGCGGGGTCAACACGTTCGCCCAGAACCTGCTGATGGGCGTGATCGTCGTGGCCTGCCTGGCGCTCGGGCTGCGAGGACTCGTCGCGGCTGCCAGGGGCGCCCTCGCCATCCTGGGATGACATCACCACCAGGTGTCGGCCGCTATTGGGGTAGCCTGAACAGCGCGTCGTCGAGCTCGGGGTCGAGCTCGATCTTCTCGATGACGACCTCGATGACCTCGGGCCGCTCCTTGGCGCGGGTCTCGATGTGGTGAGGGAAGACGAGCCCGCCCACTTCCCTGAAGTCCGAGAACGTGTTCTGGAGCTCCACGGGGTGCCCGCGGACGATTCGCGTGAAGTCGGAGCGGACGAGGAGGTGCGACACGACGTCGATGTAGTCGTAGCGGATCGCGCCACCCTTGAGGGTCAGCTTGAGCTTGAAGGCCTCCCCGCCGGGCAAGGCCTCGCGGCCGACCAGCTCGACGAGATGCCCCTTCTCGCGCCAGTTGACGAGCGGGCCCTCGATGTCGCGCTGGTCGACTCCACCCGCCGCATCGGCCTCCGGCGGCACTGCCTGGGGCTCGAACACACCCTGCAGGGGCGCGACCTGCCAGCCGGCTGAGCCGTCGTTCGCGAACACGCTGGTCGTGCCCTGCAACGAGAACTCGAGCCGGAAAAGCCCAGGCCGCTTGATCTCGCGGACCACCCGCGCGATCCGCCCACCGCTCGCGGTCGCCGTCCCGGTCTCCCGGATCGAGGTCAAGGCCTGAATCCGCTCCGTGCCGCCGCGCGCGGCGAGATACGAGGCGACGACCTCGTCGACCGGCGACGGCGAGGAGCACGACGCCAGGAGCGCGCCGAGGAGTGGGAGCAGTATCGAGCATCTCCACATGGAAGCCTCCCTGTGCATCACCGCCCCCCGACCGGCGCGGCGCCCAGCTCTACCGGCTGCGTGTAGACGACCGGCGACGGCCAGTACGCCGGACCGCCGCCCCAACCCCAATCGACCGGATCGCCATAGTCCTGGCAAGCGGTCGAACCGCGATGTCTGACGCTCGAACTCCTCGTCCTCGCGCTGCTTGCTCCGCATCGATGTCGGCCTGGATCGCCCGGATCTCGGCCTCGTTCGCCTGGCGGTCCGCCTGCTCCTGGGCCTGCCGCTCGGCGAGGATCGCCTTCCGCTCGGCCGGTGTCATCCACTGATTCTCGAACTCGATGTAGCCGCGGGCGCGGTAGCTCTCGTCCTCGGTGACCCACTTCCCGTTGAGCAGGACCCGGCCGAGCGCGCGGTTCGCCTCGTCGTCGTCGGGCAGGATCGCGACCACCTGCGAGTAGGCCTCCCAGGACTGGCTCGAAAGGGTCTTGCTGGTCGCCCACCGCGCGAGCTCGCGCCACGCCTCGGCGTCGCCCGGGGGAATGCCCGCGGCTCGCTCCCGGTACTCCGCGAGCGGCGAGACGCCCTCTTCGATGCGGACCACCGTGGACATCGGCGCGGTGAGGTAGCCGCCGCCGATGTCGACCGTCACCGAGTCCTCGGTCTGCTCGACGATCTCGCCCGAGAACCGGCCGCCTCCGCGCAGGTAGACCTCGTCCGCGAACACGCGGCGCGGCCACCAGAGCGATGATCACGATTGCTCGCTTCACTCGTTCCTCCCGGCTGCCGGCCGTCACCGACGTCCAGCGGGGATTCCCTGCCCGGCAACTGTACCGCAGTTCCGGCCCGGACTTGTGCAGTCCGCCCTCACTCGCCGCTGGTGATGTCGACCACGTCGCCGCGGCCGAGGCCGGTGAGCGCGGCGGCCGAGCCCCGGTTGACCGCCAGCTCGAGCAGGCCGGATGAGCCCTCGAGCAGCACCACCTCGCCGGGTGCGGCCTCGCCGTAGCTGCGCACTCGCCGGGCCGGCCGGGGCGCGCCGTACCACGCCGCCGCCCCGGGTGGCGCCGCGGCCGCCCGCAGGGTGGTGATGAGGTTGCCGAAGCGATCGATGTGCACGACCACGGCGTGCCAGGTACCGCCATTGCCCTGCGGCTCCGGAATCGGGCACGGTACAAGACCGTCCGGTGCGATGCGCTCCCCGAGCGTGGCTGGATGGTCCCCCCGAGCCAGCCGGGCGGCGGCCGGCGCGAAGAGATCGCGGCCGTGGAAGGTGGCGGACAGTGTTGCCAGCCCCATCCGCCGCCAGTCGAGCTCGATGACCTCGGCGGCGACGCCGGCGGCCGCAGCGAGACCGTTGTCCGGCGCGACCAGCCAGCGGCCGCCGATCCGGACCGCCAGCGGCCGGCGTTCGCCGCCCACCCCGGGATCCACCACCGCCAGCGCCACGGCGTCATCAGGCAGCGACGGCCACGCACAGCGCAGCAGGAAGCAGCCGGCCCACACGTCCCCCGGGGGGACCTGGTGGCCGATGTCGATCCGCCGCACCCCGGGCGCCTCGCGCTCGAGCACCGCATGGAGCACGCCGGCGTAGTGGTCGGCGAGCCCGAAGTCGGTCAGCAGCGCCACCGGTCGCACGTCCCTACTCTAGCGCGATACCATGGACGTTCGGAGGTGGACCATGCGCTCCCACCAGCTCTTTCTCGCCGGCGAGTGGCGCGACGCGGCGGACCGGATCGACGGTGCGATCACCCTACGACGGCCGGCCGGTCGCCGAGGTCGCGCGCGGCGGCTGGGCGGAGCTGGATGCGGCGGCCGACGCGGCGGTCCGGGCGGCGCGCGCGATGGCCGAGCTGCCGGCCTTCGAGCGCGCCCGGGTGCTGTCCCGCGCCACCCACCTCATCAAGGAGCACCTCGCCGAGCTGGCGGCGGCGATCTCGGAGGAGGCGGGCAAGCCGATCACGCTCGCGCGGGTCGAGGCGGAGCGCTGCCTCGACACCTTCATCGAGGCGACGCGGATCGCCCGCCGGCCCGAGGTCGAGGCGCTCGACCTCGGCGGCTACGCCTCCGGCGCGGGCCGCCTCGCGCTGATCCGCCGCGTGCCGGTAGGCCCGGTGCTCGCCATCACCCCTTTCAACTTCCCGCTCAACCTGGTCGCCCACAAGCTGGCGCCGGCGATCGCGGCCGGCTGCCCGGTGGTGCTCAAGCCGGCCAGCCAGACCCCGGGCCCGGCGCTGCTGCTCGCCGCGGCCCTGGACCAGGCCGGGCTGCCGAAGGGCGCCCTGTCGGTCATCCCCAGCCGGGGAGCCGACGCCGAGCGCGCTGGCCGCCGACGACCGCATCGCCAAGCTGACCTTCACCGGCTCGATGGCGGTCGGCTGGCGGCTCAAGGAGCTCGCCTGGCGGCGCCGGGTGACGCTCGAGCTCGGCGGCAACGCGGCGGTGATCGTCGAGCCGGACGCCGGCGACCTCGAGGCGATCGCCCGCCGGATCGCCGGTGCGGCCTACGGCTACGCGGGCCAGTCGTGCATCTCGGTGCAGCGCGTCCTCGTCCACGAGGAGATCTACGTCAGCCTGCGGCGGGCGCTCGAGGAGGCGACCCGGCTGCTCGCCACCGGCGACCCTGCCGACGAGGCGGTGGTGTGCGGGCCGCTGATCGACGCCGCCAACGCCGACCGGGTCGAGCAGTGGATCGCCGACGGCGTGGCCGCGGGCGGCCGCCTGCTCGCGGGCGGCGAGCGCGAGGGCTCGGTCGTCCGCCCGGCGCTGCTCGAGGAGGTGCCGCACCGCTGCGCCATCGTGTCGGACGAGGTCTTCGGCCCGGCCGCCGTGCTCGACCCCTACGAGGACTTCGCGCAGGCCCTCAACCTGGTCAACGACTCGCGCTACGGGCTGCAGGCCGGCGTGTTCACGCAGGACACGTCGAAGATCCAGGAGGCCTGGGCGCGCCTCGAGGTCGGCGGCATCATCCACGACGACGTCCCGACCTGGCGCGCCGACCCGATGCCCTACGGCGGGCGTCAAGGGCTCGGGCGTCGGCCGCGAGGGCCCGGAGTGGGCCTACCGCGAGATGACCGAGGAGCGGCTGCTGGTGCTCAAGCGCTGAGCGGCAGGCGGGCCGTGCCGGGAGGACGATCCCGGCGGCGGCCCGCGAGTCCGTCCAGCGTGGTCGCTCCCCTTCCGCGCGCGGTCAGGGAACGGTCGTCGACCAGGCAAAGGTGTCGCCGGACTCGAAGCCGTCGGCGAACGGCAGGCCCTCGGGGCAGTAGACCTGCGCCAGCGACTCGTGCGGCGGCGGATCCCAAGCGTTCACGTCATACGCACCGCCGAAGGCCCACAGCCGGCCGGCCATCTTCACTCCACACGGGCCGAGAAATCCCTCGAGCAGCTGCGGCAACACAGACCAGCTGTCGGCAACGACGTCGTAACGGCCCACGAGGTCACTGTGAGACCCCGAATTGTCCATGACGCCGCCGATCAGGTAGACGGCGCCCTCCTCCTCGTTGCAGACCATGGTCGGCGAGTAGGCGCCGCAGCCCCCCGGAATGTCCGCGAGCCGTACCCACTGCGAGCCGGCAGGCGCGGTGGCGTCGAGGCGGAAGAAGTCGTGCCTGGTCACGAGGTGGCCGCCCACGAAAACGTACCCCCGGCACCCGACTCCGCCACCGAAGGCGAAGCCGGTGGCGCTAGAGCTCGGTGGGCGGTCGTCGAGCCGGGTCCAGGCGTTGGTGACGGGGTTGAACTCCCAGGTCTCGAGCGTGAAGTTGAAGCCGTTAATGGCTCCGGCTGCCGCCGACGTGGAAGTGGCACAGGCCGTTGCCGGTGTGGCAGGTGCCGGCGCCGCCGGCGCCGCCGCCCAACCCTCCGGAGGGGGTCGGGATGTCCGGGTAGCTGGTGTCATCCCAGGTGTTGGTTGCCGGGTCGAAGACCTGGAGGTTGGTGGAGCCGTCGAAGGCCGAGTGGAACCCGCCGGACACGTAGAGCCTGCCGCCGATATAGCTCGCGACCTGGCTGAACATGGGGTCCGGCGGGGGCGGGAGCTGGGTCCAGGCGCCAGCGCCGGGGTCATAGGCCTGGAGCAGCGCCTGGACGTAGCCAGCGGAATCGAGACCACCCACCTGGTAGCCGACCGGGCCGCCAGCTGCCGGGTGCCAGCCGGCCGCGCACGATGCCCACATTGTCGGATAGGCGCCGGTGACCGTCTGGTCCTGCCAGCCGGACGGGTCCCACACGAAGTGGGTCAGGTGTTTGACCAGCAGCGACTCATCGTGATTGGCCGGGCTCTGAGGGGTCGACGGCCCCGATCTCGCAGACCGTGGTGTCGCCGACATCGCCGGCGGGCGTGAGCTCGACGCTGAAGGGCGTGCTGGCACCGTCGGCAACCGAGACGCTGGCCGGACCAGAGCAGGAGCCGGCGCCGTCGATGATGGTGTAGGACATCGCCAGATCCATGGCGTAGCCGGCGTTGTTCCACGCGGTGAAGGTGTGGATCTGGGGCTCGCCGGGGCAGCCCTCGACCTCGACCTCACCGGGCGTCAGCACCACCGGCGGCAGGACGCACGGCGGGATGGCGGCTTGCGGCTGGGTCATCTCGTCGCACGCAACCTGCCCCGCAGGGGTGTAGCCGTCGCTGCTGCACGGGTGGTGCGGTGGGCTGCCGTAGCCGTCACCGTCCCAGTACCAGGAAACCAGCGCGTCGGTCGCACCGGTCCCGGCAACCGCCTGGACGCAGTAGGAGGCGGTGCAGTGGTCGATCCCGGACTGGTAGCGGGGGTGATCGATCCTCAGCTCGTAGGGCGCGGTTTCGAATGACCACACGAAGGCTCCGAAGTCCCCGCCGCCCGTGCAGAACGGCGTCAACCATCCAAGGTCGACGTTAGTCACTGTCCAGTCGGCTGGGAAGCGCTCCCAGAGGCTGTCGACGTACTCATAGTCGGCGGTGAAGGTCTCGGCCCGGAAGCAGAAGTGTCCGGCGACGCCGGGCGTAAAGCAGGCGTCGCCCGAGACCGTCGGATCGAAGACCACGAACGAACCGGACAGCGACTCCGGCACTGCCCCCGGCGGGGGTCCCGTGGTGCTCGGCTCCCTCGCCGCGGTGGGCATGACCGCCAGGGCGAGAGCCACGAGCACCGCCGTGGCGCACGGTCGCAGGTAGCCGAAAGAACGGTGGGACGAGGCGTGCGCGATCATGACCCCTCCCATTGTCAGGCTTTGGTGTTCCCTCGCCCGTAGTATATGCCGCCCCACCGCAGCGCCCTGCCTCTGACCCCCTGAATCGACTGCCCCTCGTCGAGATGCCGAGCGATGCGCCGACGCCGACTGCCATCGGGCGGCATATCGCCGCGCCACCCGCGTCTGCAGTCGACCGCTCCGTCATCGCCGGGCGTCGCCCAGCAACCTGGCCCTTCGGCAGCCGCACCGGCAATGCTTCCTGGCGTCAGGGGGTGGTGCGAGACGGCCGCGGGCGCGGCGCGTGGACGACTCGGTGACTCGGACAGACCTCTACTCGGACCGGCGGCGGACCGTGCGGCTGCCGTCCGGGGACAGCGCAACCACTCGATCGACCCGGCCGCTCTCGTCGCGCTCGAACTGGAAGCGCACCCCGTCGTAGCCCTCGAACCGAAACAGGTCGCCGCCCATCGGGACCATCGGGAAGGCGGAGCCAGCGTCGCGCTGGTAGAGCAGCACGTCCTCAGTCCCGATCGAAAACGAGCGGGACTCGTAGGTTCCCACGTACTCGGTCAGCTTGTCGCGGGTCAGCGTCACCGGATGCAGTCCGGCCTTGAACTCCTGCCTCGCCCACTCGATCTGGCGCCGCGCGTCCTCGCCGTCGGCTTGCTCGAGCAGGACACCCGCCGCCGCCTCGTAGGCAGCCGCAAGCGCCTGGCTCGCTGCGACCTCGACGTCCGGAACCACGCCCACCCCCTCCCAGCTCGTGCCGGTGTGGCGATTGACGGACCTCGCATTCGGGACCTGCATCACCACCGCCATGTCGTCGCGGATCATCCGCAGGATCTCGACGGGATGGCCGCCGCCCTTCGAGCGCTCGCCGACGATCGTCGCTCGGCCCGCGTGCTGGAGACCGTAGGCGAAATCCTCCGCGGCCGAGAAGGTCTGACCGCTCGTCAGGATGAATAGCGGCACATGGCTCAGCGAGGGCCCAGGAACATACTCGGGGGCCCAGCCCTGGCTCGTCTCCCCGGACGCCCGCTCCCAGACGTCGTTGAGGCGGGTCGGCTCGTCGAAGAAGTAACCGCTGATGAGGTTCACGAGCCCCGCGCCGCCGCCGTTCCAGCGCAGGTCGATGATCAGCGCATCGACCGAGCCGACGGTGTTCATCACCGCCACCGCGGTCGGGCCCCCAAGCGCTGGGTGGGCGAACTCGTCGATCCGAATGTAGCCGATGTTCCCCGGGAGGATCTCGACCCTCCTGAAGCCGTAGTTCGTCCTCTTGAGATGCTCCACATACTCCGGGTCGGCCGGGGTGTAGTCCGCGTCGTCGTCCTTGACGTCCTCGAGGCGCTCGAGCCACAGACCCACGTGCTTGTCGTTGGACGCTGCCCGGAGATCCTGCTCCAGCGCGAGCAGGAAGCCGTCCGCGGCATCGAGCGTGTCGTACGCACCCGCCGCCGCCCTCGCGCAGACCTCGCCGACCATGGCCCCGGCCGTCTCCGCATTCGACGTACCTCGCGGACACCGTCTCACTGACCCAGCTCAGGATCTCGGCTCGATCGGCAGCGTCGACCGGCGGCGGAAAGTCGCCCTCGGCGGCCTCTGGAACGGCGCCCCCGATGGTCGCCGCCAAGATGGCGCACGCTGCACATGCGCACAGCTTCAGAGTGATCGACCGTGATGGCATCACTGGTCCACTGTACGAAGAAACTCTGAAATTTGTTTCGGAGTTCTTTCAGCGTTCGGATCGTCAGTTGGAGCCCTAGGTTGAGGATCGCCGTTCCTGCGCCGTTATGCCCGGGCACCCTGCGATAGGGGCAACACCGCCAGGGAAGGAGTAGCCGCCGTCAAGGGCCCGGACTGAAGCGGCCGCGGGGGCGGCGAGGCTCCCGGGCGTCGTCAGGGCGCAGCACCACCAGCGCGAAGCCCTGGCCGGCCTCGCGGATCGCATGCGGCCGGACCTCCACCGTCCACTCGCCCGGCAGAGCCTCTGGCAGCCACACCACCTCGACGTTGTTGAGGCGGTCGGCGCTGCCGCCGGGCTGCGACTCCCCGCCGGCGAAGTGGTTGCCGCGAAACACGCCGTCCGGGCCCTCGACGACCAGGTCGAGGTCGTTCACGAGATTGACCTCCGCCAGTGACGTCGACGGCGGATCGGTCCACACCAGCACCACCTTGAGCGGGCCGGCCGCCTCCGTCGCCAGCTCGCGTTGCAGCGGCGGGTCTGAAACAGCGGCGAAGCCGACCCACTCGTCGTCGAGGAGCAGCCGGCTCTCGGCGCCATCGAAGAGCAGCACCCGGTCGAGCTGGATGATCCCCCACCCCTGGTCCCGGGACGGCACCGGCTCGGCCATCGGGCAGCCGAGCTCGGCGAGGTCGACCGCCGAGGCGATCAACATTGCCTTGACCAGCGCCGCCGACGGGGTGAAGCCGGCGTCGGGGTCGGGCGCGCCGCCTGGGTAGAAACCATCAACGAAGTACTGGCGCACCAGCGCCGCATGACCGGCGGTGACCGGGGTCGCCATCGAGGTGCCGGACATCGGAACGTACTCACAGTTCTGGACGCTGCCGACGATGTTGTCGGACTCGGCCGAGATCAGGCTCGCGCCGGGTGCCATGACGTCGGGCTTGATGCGGCCGTCGTGGGCGAAGCCGCGCGACGACCACTCGGTCGGGCATGGCGGGTCGACGTCCGCGCGCCAGGTCGCGCCGACCGCGATCACGTTCTTCGCGGTGGCGGGCGAGATCACGCGTGTCATCGCCGTCCTCCCCGGCGTTGCCGGCGGCGAAGAGAACCGTCATCTCGGGATGCTCCCAGACGAAGCGGTCGACGTCGGCGGCGCGCTCGGTGTAGCGGTTGTGGGGCAGGAAGTTCTCCTCGTCGCCCCAGGAGTTCGAGTGCAGCCGGGCGCCCTGGTCCCAGGCCTGCTGCAGCACCGGCTCGAGCGGACGCACCGGGCAGCCGAGGCCAGGCAGGTCGGCGCAGTCGTCGACCGAGTAGCCGCCGTCCTGGATCACCAGCTTCGCCGCCGGGGCCATGCCATCGGGCCCCTGGTGGAAGCCGTCGGCGCCCAAATCGCCGGCCACGCTGCCCGCGACGTGGCTGCCGTGGCCGTGGTCGTCCCAGTCGAACGGGCCGGGGTTCGGCCAGTCCCGTGGCGACCAATAGAAGTCAACCGCCAGCACCTTGCGGTGGTCGGGATCGACCGCCGCGCCGTGGGAGCCGTTGAGCGCCGGGGTCGGCGTCGCGTCGTCGCGAAAGGCGCAGTGGTCGATGTCGATGCCGGTGTCCATGATCCCGACCACCTGCCCCTGGCCGTGCAGGCCCTGGTCGAACAGCGGGGTCGCACCCTCGACCCCGGACTGGCACCGCCACACGGCGTCCCCGTTGAGCAGGCGCAGCGGCGGCTGGAGGTCGGCCCACACCAATCCGGCAGTCGCCCGCAGCGCGCCGAGCACGGCGGGCAGCCGGTCGGGATCTGCCAGCAGGCCGATCTGAGGCACTGCCGCAGCAGGAGCGATCCAGCTCACCCGGCCGCCCAGCCCGCCGAGCCGGCCCGCCAGCTCCTCGAGGGCCTCCGCCCGCGCGAGCCCGACCACGATCGGGACCCCGCCCGGGAACCCCCTGGCGCGGTGCCGCTCGAGCGACGCGAGCTCGGGCGTGATCGCCAGCTCGGCCGACCACGGCTCGATCCCGACGACGCCGGGAAGCCCCGCGTCAGGCACGCCAGCTCGCTCGACCAGCAGCGCATCCTCGGGCAGGTAGGCCAGAATGCGGATGCCGTCCGCAGCGAGCCGGGCGCGGACCGCCGCGAAGTCATGGGCTGCAACGCGGAGGACCACGAGCACGCCGTCCTCTCCCCGGTCGGTCCCGCCGGCGGCGGCCGACCGGAGCCGGAGCGTGGGAGGATCGCCCGGCTCCGCTGCCCCCTGTGCGGTCGCAGCCGCCAGAGCGCCGGCCACAACCCCGGCCCAAACGAGCGTCGATGTCCGCCGATCCGCCATGACAACCCCCTCGCTCCATCGTACGGCGGCCGCGGGCTCCGGTTGCCATCCTCGGACCCCGGGGAGTTTCGCGCAGAATTGTCTACACTTGTGTCGGGAGACGGACGCGATGGCGAACCCCGATCACCTCCAACAGCTGCGATCCGGGCGGTGGGCCGCGTGGCGGGCCGCCAACCCCACCATCGCGCCTGACCTGATCGACGCCGACCTCTCGGGCCTCGATCTGCGCGGTCTGGACTTCGCCAAGGCCCATTTTCGAGGGGCGGACTTCTCGAACGCCCGCCTCGACGGCGCCAACCTGAGCCACGCCGGCCTCGAGGCGACGACCCTCACCGGCGCCAGCTTCCGCGACACCATCCTCGACAACACCCACCTCGACTTCCTCGACCTGTCCGGTCTCGACATGTCAGGGGCCTCGCTGCAGGGAACCTCGTTTCGGGGCGCCAACCTCACCCGGACCAGCCTCCGGCGCGCCAATCTCACGCGCGCCGGGCTCGAGAGCGCCATCCTCGACAGCTCTGACCTGTCGGGGGCCAACCTCTACGGAACCTCCCTGCGCGGCGCCCGCTTTGCTGACACGGTGCTGCGCGGGATCCGCGCCGAGCACTCGATCCTCGAGGGCACCGAGCTCCTCAACCTGAGCATGGAAGGCGCGATCTTCGACAATGCGCGCGCCGACAACGCCCAGCTCCGCGGGTCGAAGCTCGCGCGGGCGAGCTTCCGCGGGGCGAGCCTGCGCGGCGCGAACCTCCACAGCGCGCAGCTCGCCGAGGCGATCTTCGACGACGCGCAGTGCGAGGGCGCCAGCCTGAGCCACGCCGACCTCGAGCGGGCGAGCTTCCTGCGCACCAATCTGTCGCAGGCCGACCTCCGTCACTCGAGCCTGATCGGCGCCGCCTTCGACGGCTGCCTGTTGGCCGGGGCACAGCTCGCCGAGCTCGACTTCCGGTCGCCCAGCCTGGGTAGGGTGTCGTTCGCGACCGCCAACCTCAAGAAGGCGATCTTCACGCGCTGCGAGCTACGCAGCGCCGACTTCCACGAGGCCAACCTCGAGGAGGCCGACTTCCGCAACGCCAATCTCGAGGGGGCGAACTTCCGCGGCGCGCGGATCAGCCACGCAACCTTCCGGCACGCCACTCTCAAGCAGGCCGATCTGAGCGGCGTCCAGGCCACGGGGACCGATCTCTCGGGGACCAACATGATCCTCGTCACGGCCGCCGGTGGCACGCTGATCGGTTCCGATCTTCGCTTCACGGATGCGATCGGCATCGACCTCCGCAAGGCGGACATCCGGTGGTCCGACCTCCGCAACGCCGACCTCACCAAGGCCAACGTGACCTCAACCCGGATGTGGGGCGCTCGCGTCCGCAACACCAAGCTCCCCGCGAACATGGGCCACATGCTAGCGATCCTCCGCTTCAGCCAGATCTTCCAGGGCGTCGGTTCAAAGCGGCAGAAGGCCCGGGAGGCACGCGAGCGCAAGCGCGTGCAGCAGGTGGCAGAGCTGGTCCGCGACCGCGAGGCCACCCGCAAGCGCCGCGAGCCTTGACCGCGAACTCCCCTCGATGCCGGCGCCGATCGAGCGCCGTGGCCCGGATTCGCTCCGCCGCGTCGAGGCTCGCCTTCGTCGCCGCCGGCATGCTCGCGCTCACCGTCCCCGCCGCCGCCGAAGAGGGGGCCGCCGACGTCGAGGGCCAGCCGATCGTCCGCATCGTCTTTGCGCGCTATGACATCTTCGACACCTCCAAGCCGGAGACCTCGAAGTGGTTCTACCGCGCGGCGAACTCGCTCCACATCATCAGCAAGGAGTCATTCGTCCGCTCGCGGCTGCTGCTCAAGGAGGGCGACATCTACTCCGCGGCGCTCGCCGAGGAGAGCGCCCGCGTCCTGCGCGAGCTGGGTTTCATCAACCCAGTGCTGATCACGGCCCGTCGCGTCGAGGGCGGGGTCGAGGTGACCGTCGAGACCCACGACCAGTGGACGCTCGAGCTCGGCGGCAGCGCCGGCCTGGTCGGCGACCGCGCGGACTGGGGCATCGAGTTTCAGGACAAGAACTTCTTCGGTCGAGGCAAGAAGTTCGACCTCGAGTACAGCAGCGACGTCGAGCGCAGCGAGACCGTCATCGGCTACTACGACCCCAACATCCTGGGGAGCTGGTGGCGGGCAGAGCTCCGCTATGCGGACCGCAGCGACGGCTTCCGCGAGCTGGTCCGGATCGAGCGCCCGTTCTACGCGCTGGCGACGCCCCGCGCGATGGGCGGCATCTGGGACCGTGACCACCGCCTGGACTACCTCTACTCGGAAGGGGAGGCGGTGGTCAGCGGCCCACACGAGACGGAGAGCGCCAGCGTCTGGTACGGGTTCCGGCTTGCCGGCCACCGCGAGGTGACCCGCCGCCTCACCATCGGCTTCGACCACCGTCGCGACCAATTCGAAGGCTGGAGCTATGACGACACGGGCGATCCGTACCCGACGCCCGACGACCGGCTGATCGACGGGCCGCGCGCTTCGTACGAGCACGTCACGGACAACTTCGAAGTGCTCCATGGATTTCGCTCCTGGTCGATCCAGGAGGACGTGGCGCTCGGTCCGAATCTTTCCGCCGGCGCAACCTTCTCGCTGCCGGCGCTCGGAGGGGACATCCCGCGCCTGCTCCTCGACGGCCGCTTCGACATGGCCCATCGGCGCGGCCAGTGGCTCCTGCTCGGCGAGGCCAGCATCGAGGGCCGCATCGACGACGGCGATGCTCAGAACTGGGTCGTCGGGGCGTGGATCGGCGCGGCACAGCTCGGCCGCCGCGGCTGGCAGCTGCGCTTGCTCGCAGACGCCTCCCGCGACCTCGACCTCGACCACCAGCTGACCCTCGGCGCCGACGTCGGCCTGCGCGGCTGGAACCCGGACTTCTTCGACGGCACCGGGCGGGCTCTGGCCAACGTGCAGTGGCGCACCCTGATCAAGGAGGATGTGTTCCACGTCCTGGCGCTCGGCTTCGAGGTCTTCGTGGACGCCGGCGCCACCTGGGACCCGCGGGTCGGCCGAGGCACCGACGGCGTGCGAGCCGACGCGGGATTCGGCATCATCGGCGACCTGACCACGATCGGCATCGCCAACATCGCCAGGATCGAGGTCGGCTTCCCGGACGACGGCGGCGGCCCGACCGTGATCGTGTCGACCTCGGCGCTGTTCTAGGAGCGTGTTGGGCATAGGCCCCTCGGCGCACGCGGGTCGTAGGCCTCTCGGTGTGCGTGAGCCGTCGCGGTCGCTGGCTGGCCTACGCCCCACGCGCGCCGAGCAGGATGCGCTGCGCGCATCCTGAGGAGTCCGTGCCGTAGTGGCCGTCTGCCAACACTTCGGTCCACCACGCCCGCCGAAAGGCCGATGCGGTACGAACTGCTAGATGGTGATACGTGAAATGTGAGAGGTGAGAGGCTTCCGCCTGCCCGGGAGGGGCGGAAACTGCGTGGCCGTCCCCGCCTCCGTGCCCGCTTGTCACGGCGTAGTTGAAGGCGAAGCCGGAAGCCAAAGGCGACTTGTCACGGCGGAGCTGAAAGCGAAGCCGGAAGCCTGATGCCCGTCTCCGTCTCCGTACCCGACTGCGTAACCGGTGCGATCCCAATACCGAATCCTGGCCACCGTGGCTGGATCGTGCACGGGCCCGAACCCCTCGAACTGGGGACCTGTGACGGCTTCCCGCAAGCTCACCGCCCGCCTGAAGGGTATGAGATGCTGCGTCGCCGCGCTGTCTGCCTGTCCGGGTTGGGGTCGGTTCCCCGCCACCTCCGGTTGAGCGAGCAGCGGCACTGTCAACAGCGATATTCCGAAGAGACAGCTCACCACCCACCGGGCGGACTTCAGCAGGACGTCCCCGCCGGTGTCGTCGCCAGGGGCTGGCTGCCGTCGAAAAGCGCCGCCTCTGGGCTCACTGGCCTGCCCCTTCCGTCGCGGCTTCGATTATGGCGTAGACGCATGCGCTTTCGCAGCAGACCTGAACGCTCTTGATGTCCGCGGCCCCGAAGAGGATGAGTTCCGTCTGCGTCACGTCGTTGATCGTGCCGCTGCTGGTCCAGCACGTGTGTCCCAGGAGCCGGCCCTGATCATCCTTGAAAGTGAGCTTCTGCTCGGCGCTCTCGAGCGCGTGACCTTCGCCTGTGGCGACCCAGATCACGCCCTCGGCCTCGTCGGTGAGCATACAGCTGCGGCCGGCCGCGAACCCGCCGGGTTCGTAGGTGCGTGCGCCGGTGTTCTTCAGGCGAAAGACGGAAAACGTGCCGCCATCGCATGCCAGCGTCACTGGCGCGGGAGTGATGGTCGGGACATGCAGGTCCGGCCGGCTCTGAGAGCCCGGCTCGGCCGGATTGACGACGTCGCGGCCATTGCAGGCCCACATCGGCACCGTCGCGATGAGCAAGAGCACAGCGACAAATCCCAGGGGATTCTTCACGGTAGGATTCTCCAATTCTATCCAGGCATTAAATGACCTGGTGTTGAACGGTCCTCGAGCCCACGAGCAGACAGTCCATATCATACAGGCTGATCGGACTCAGTCGCGCGGTCGGTGTCGCGCTAGTCGACTGCTGCATGATGATTACCGCACTTGGAAGATTTCCGGTCCGCTTGTGTTTCTACGGTACGAGCGGAGAGATTCCCAGGGCGCGGTTTCCCGGCTACCATCACAACGAATGATGTCCAAAGTACACAGACGACTCATCGCGGGCGCGATCGTTGCAGCCCTGCTCGGACCCCTGGCGGGCCTCGCGACCCAGCGTGCGTTGCGCCGCGCCGACGACCAGAGGAACCTCGACCGGCTCGGCAGGAAGGTCTCGGAGCGCATTCAGGCGCTGGAGTCTGATGTTGCGGATGGCCGCCGCTCGGTCGCCGCAGCGGCGGCGCTCCTGAGCTCCAACCAGGCCACGACCAGCAGCGAGTTCACGAGGTTCGCGGTCGAGCTGATGGCGAGGGGATCCGCGCTCCAGGCCCTGTCGTGGGCGCCCCTGGTCCCGCTGGACGAGCGGGGGCGACACGAGGCTGAGGCGCGGCGGGACGCCGGGTCGGGATACACGATCACGGAGAGGACCGACTCGGGCACGTTGGTGCCTGCGGCCGCCAGAGACCGCTACTTCCCGGTCCGCTTCATCGAGCCCGAGGCTGGGAACGAACCGGCGATCGGCTTCGACCTCGGGTCCGAGCCGGTGCGGCTGCACATGCTGACCCGCGCAGCCGAGACGGGGCAGCCGGCGATCTCGGGGTTGATTCGGCTGGTCCAGGAGACCGGTGTTTCGATGGGCTTTCTGCTCGCGGTCCCGGTCTACAGGGGCGTCGCGGACGACGGCGGGGCCCGGCAGCTCGCGGGATTCGCGACTGGTGTCTTCCGCGTCGAGGACCTGATCTCAGCGTCGTCTTCGGACAGGGGAGAAGGGGCACAGCAGGACATCGTCGTCGAGCTCGTCGACAACGCCAGCGCCAGCAGACTGCTGTCCGCCGGCCCGCCCACCGACAGCAGGAACCATCTCGCCGGCGCCGTGGTTCGCCGCGACGTCCACCTGGACGGCAGGACGTTGACATTGATCGCCCGCCCGACGCCGGCCTACCTTTCCCGGATGGCAGGCAGCCGTGCGGGAGTGATCGGCTTCGGCGTCTTCCTGGCCTACGAGCTGCTGCTCGCGCTCGCGCTCATCACCCACCGATGGTGGTTCGAGAAGTCGCGTCGCGAGCAGGCGGAGTTCGCCAGGTCCGTGATCCACAGCGTCTCCGAGGGAGTGATGGTCGCCGACGCGTCCGGTCGGATGACCATTGTCAACGAGGCCGCGAGGCGCATCCTCGGTCGAGGGCCATTGAACTCCCCCCGGTCGGAGTGGTCACAGACCTTCGGCCTGTTCGTGCCGGGCACCGACCAGCACTTCCCCACCGATCAGCTGCCGCTGCCGCGGGCGATCCGCGGCGAGGACGTCCCGGAAACCGAGGTCTTCGTCCGCAATGCGCAGGTGCCTGACGGCGCGTGGACGAGCGTCACCGGGTCGCCGCTTAAAGACGTCGACGGCCAGCTCATTGGCGGCGTCGTGGTCTTCAGAGACGTCACGCACCAGAAGCGGGCGCAGGAGCTCTCGCAGCGGCTGTCCAACGCCGTCGAGCAGGCCGCTGACAGCGTGTTCATCACCGATCGCGCCGGCATCATCGAGTACGTCAACCCGGCGTTCGAGGCAACCACCGGTTACTCCCGCTCCGAGGTGATCGGCCAGACGCCGAAGCTGCTCAAATCCGGGCTCCAGTCGCCGGCGTACTACGCGACTCTGTGGGCGACGATCGCCAGGGGTGAGCCCTTCAAGGGGACGGTGATCAACCGCAAGAAGTCCGGAGAGCACTTCCACGCGGAGCAGACGATCACTGCGATCCGGGACAACAGCACCGGCGAGATCGCTCACTTCGTCTCGGTCATGCGGGACATGACCGAGCGCATCAAGCTCCAGGAGAGCGAGATCGAGATGAGGTTGGGGGCCTCGGTGCAGCGGAGGCTGTCTCCGCAAGAGCCTCCGACGATCCCGGGATACGACATCGCCGGGAAGTCGGCGCCCGCCAGCGCGACGTGCGGCGACTACTACGACTTCATCCCGCTCCCCGACGGAAGGCTCGCTCTCGGCATCGCCGATGTTTCCGGCCACGGCGTGGGCGCAGCGTTGATCATGACCGCGACGCGCGCCTACCTCCGCTCGCTGGCCAGCACGTTGACGCCGCTCGACAGACTCGCCGGCGAGCTCAACCGGCTCTTGTTCGCTGACCTCCACGAGCAGCATTTCGTGACGATGGTCCTGGTCCTGCTGGATGGGGCGTCGGGCGCACTGACCTGGGCGAACCTCGGACACCCGGCGGGCTACGTGCTCGATCGGTCGGGAGCGGTCAAGGCGGAGCTGAAGAGCGGCTGCACGCCGCTCGGCCTGTTTCCGAGCATCTCGTGCGCGCAGGGTCCGGCCATCACCCTCGACATGGGCGACACTCTCGTGCTCCTCACCGATGGGATCCTCGAGGCTGCCTCAACGCGGGGCGACGAGTTCGGGAGCGCGGCCGTCCTGGATGTCGTGAAGTCGGTGATCGACCGGCCGGCACACGAGATCGCCGACCGCATCATCGCGGCGGCGCAGTCGTTCCTGGACGGTCGGTCACAGGACGACGATCTCACCGTCGTCGTCTGCAAGTGCACGACACCGCCACCCTCCACATCGTAGCTGGCGCGCAGGTGGGGATGGGAGAGCCTCGAGCTGGTGCTCGGCCACCTCAAACGATACGAGGCCGCAGTCATGCTGGGACTCGCGGCAGCGGGTGCCGTCGCGGGCCTGTGGCAATGGCGCCGCATCCGCCGCCGGCGGGAACGCGCCACACTCAAAACCGGCGCCGGCCAATCACCGTCCGAGTGAGAGTCGTTCCCTTGTGGTGCGATCAGCCGCCCGGCCCGCGTGATTCGTCGGGCCCGTCGTCGCGCTCGACGTGGAAGGTGTGGAGCAACCGGTGGACCACCGGCGCGAAGACGATCCCGGTGACGACCACGAACACCAGCCCCGAGTAAAGGGCGTACACGGAAGCGAAGAGCTTCCCCGCCGTCGTCCGCACCGGATCGACCGGACCCATGGCTCCCAGGATCATCGAGGCATTGAGCAGGGCATCGACCCAGCTCAGATGCTCGAGCTCGCGGTACCCCAGCACGCCGGCAGCCAACGACCCCACCACGATCGCCGAGGCAAGTGCCGTGCTGAGAACCAGCCGGCGGAGAAAGATGCGTCTCGACACAAGCGGCTTCGATCGGTGCTCGTACATAGGTGAGTTTCCCCTCGTTCGAAGCAATGCGTCGTTCGTGAGCCAGTATAGTCGTGACGTCGAGCGGCGGCAGCTCGATTGCCCCGTCATGCCCAGCCGCCCATGGCGTTCCCGCCCGTGGATTGCCAACTCACACCACCCCGGAGCTTGTTGACACAATAAGACAAGTGACTATATTATGTGACTGGTCATAATATTTGACCATAGGAGGTGACTGTGACCAGCATCGGCGCTGCAAAGTTCAAGGAGCAGTGCCTCGCACTGCTGGAGAACCTCAGTCCGGAGGGGCTCGTGATCACCAAGCACGGCAAGCCGGTCGCCCTCGTCACCCCCTACCCGAAGGAGTCCTCGGACCTCATCGGGTGCCTACGAGACAAGATCGAGGTCCACGGCAACCTGCTGTCCACCGGCATTTCCTGGAACGCCGATGCTCAACCTTGACACCCACGTTCTTATCCACGCGCTTCGCGGTGACCTCAGGCCGCGCGAGCGGGGGCTCCTCGCGGCCGATTCGTGGGGCATCGCCGCGATCGTGCTCTGGGAGCTCGCCAAGCTCGCACAGCTCGGGCGGTTGACCATCGACCTTGACGACCCGGAGGTGAAGGTCGCCCTGTCCAGGCTCCATTTGTGGCCGCTCGATCTCGAGATCGCCCGCGCTTCGACCCACCTGGACTTCCGGGGGGACCCTGCAGACGAGCTCATCGCCGCCACGAGCGTCGTTCACCGGATCCCGCTGCTCACCCGCGACCGCCGCATCCGCCGCTCGAAGCTCGTGCCCTTTGCGAGCTGAGGATCACCCCGGGGTGCCAGGTGCGGCGATTGACCATCGGTGCCAGGTGCCGTCATTGCAGCTTTGATGAAATGGCCATCCGCCGCTGCCGAGGACGGTGGAACGATGGGGCATCGTCAATCACCGCACCTGGCACCTGCGAGATCAGCCGATCCAGGCGTGAGCGCGGACGAACTCGCCAATCCGGCGCACGCGCGTCATTTCCTCCGCCGACAGCGGGCCCTCGTCGAGCGCGGCGAGCGCCTCCTCGAGCTCCGCGGTGTTCTTCGCGCCGGTCATGCAGACGTTGAAGTCGGGATTGGAGAGCACGAAGCGGTAGGCGTCGCGGCCGCGCAGGGAGACTCGCCCGGCGGCATCCGCCGTGCCGACAGCAGCGAGCCCCAGCGGGTCGCGGTGAACGCCACGGTGCCAGGCCTGCCGTCGCGGGGCAGGTGCGGGAAGACGTCCTGCTCGGCGCCGGGGTGGGCGGCGTTGTAGCGGATGTGGAGGATCGAGTAGCGCGGGTCGCCGGCGAAGTCGACGAACGCCGGACGCCGGTGGCCCGACACCGCGAGCTGCCGGAACAAGCCCTTCTCCTGGAGCCGCAGCGCTCGCTCCAGGACGCCGGCCGACGGCGTGTCGTTGTACCAGCCGAGCAGCAGCACGTCGGCGTGGTCGAGGCCGAGCGCGCGCAGCTCGCGCGCGAGCAGGCGCTCGAGCAGCCACGGCCAGCGCGAGTAGCTCTGGAGCACGACCACCAGCTCGTCCCGCCGCCCGGCCGCCTTGAGCTCGCGGATCGCGGCCTGCATGCCCGGCGCGCGGCGCGAGCCGTGGTAGAGGTAGGTGCAGCCCCGGTCGACAGCCGCGCGGATCGCCGCGGCCTCCACGCCGTAGCCGCCCGCAACGCCCAGCGGTCCGACGGTCAGCCCCGACCGGCCCAGCGTCACCCGCTCAGGAAACCCTGCCATGGCCCCTCCCCTCACGGCTGCGGCGGCCGCAGCTCCACGACCGGCCGGACCGTCACAGGTCGTACCTCGCCAGCACGGCCTCGATCCGCGGGTCGCCGGACAGCAGCGTCGCCGGCATCGTTCGATAGAAACAGAACATCGGGTCGCGCGTCGCGGCGGCGCGCTCGAGCCAGCGCACGGCAGCCTCGACGTCGCGCCGGCCATCGGCGACCCAGGCAAGCGGGGTGCGCGCCACGTATCCCGTCTGGGCGCGGTCCAGGAGCTCCTGCTCGAGCTCGCGCGCTCGACGCTCGTCGCCGAGCGCCTGGCAGACACAGGCGAGGAGCGTCAACGCCGTCGAGGCTCCCCCTGACAGCTCGACCGCCTTCTCACTTTCGGACCGCGCGTCGTCGAGACGGCCGCCGCCGGCCGCCGCCATGGCCACGCCGAAGTGTGGCAGCCAGTGATTCGGGTCGATCGCCACGATCTTCGCCAGCTCGGCGGCGGCCTCGTCCTTGCAGCCAGCGACGTTGAGCCAGATAGCGTTCCAGGCGCAGTTGGGCGGCGACAGCGGGTCGAGCCGGAGCGCAACCCTGGACTCCTCCACCACCTCGTCCCAGCGCCGCCGGGCGAAGAGCAGCGCGGAGAGGTTGAAGTGGGCCTGTGCCTGGCTCGGGCCGTACAGCACCCCCCTCCTCAGGCTCTCCTCGGCCTCGACCCACCGCCGCTCGAAGAATGCACGCACGTTGCCGCAGATGGTGTGCGCCGCCCAGTAATCTGGATCGCTGGACAGTGCCCGCTCGGTCACCGCCGAGGCCTTGAGCCACGCTTCCTCCGCCGGGTAGTCGGCCCAGAAGGCCTGGGACACGTACCACATCCCGAGCCCGGCCAAGGCCGGCGCGAAGTTGGGATCAATCCCGATCGCCTCCTCGAAGCTCGCACGGCTGCGGGCGAACCCGACGGGTGTGAAGGTGTTCCAGTAGTGCTGGCCGCGGAGGTAGGCGCTGTATGCGTCGAGGTTCTCGGTGTGGCGCCGCTCGATGGCGGCCCGCTCCGGTTCGAGGAGGTGGACTCTGAGCTTCTCCACGATGGCCAGCGCGATTTCCTCCTGGATCGCGAACACGTCCTCCAAGCGCCGGTCGTAGCGCTCCGACCACAGGTGCGAGCCGTCGGCGACCTTGATGAGCTGGGCCGTGATGCGCAACTGGTTGCCTGACTTGCGCACGCTTCCCTCGAGCAGGGTGGCAACATCGAGCTGGGCGCCGATCTCGCGCACATCCTCTGCCCGGCCCTTGAAGGCGAAGGAGGAGGTCCTGGCCACCACCCGCAGGCCACGGATGTGGGCCAGCGCGTTGAGGATCTCCTCCGCCATCCCGTCGCAGAAGTACTCCTGGTCGGGGTCGGCGGACAGGTTGGCGAACGGCAGCACGGCAATCCCGGGACGACGATCGCCGGCGTCGCCGGCGCGGCTCACCGGAGCGGCTCGTCTCACGGACGGCACGGGGAGGAGCTGGGAGAGGGCGAACGCCAGGTCGCGAGCGGAAGCGAAGCGATCTTCGGGCCGCTTCTCCAGGCAGTGCTGCAGGAGGCGATCGAGCAACGGCGGCACGTTGGCGACGGAAGGCGCGAGCGGCTGCGGGTCCTCCCGAAGGATCGCCGACGCCGTGTCCGCTGCGGTCTCTCTTCGAAACGGCGGCGTCCCGCACACCATCTCGTAGAGCACGCAGCCGAAGCGCGAAAATGTCCGCCCGGTGGTCGGCCGGCAGACCCCGCACCTGCTCCGGCGCCATGTAACCGACCGTGCCGAGGACCGACCCCACCCCGGTCAGCCCGGTCTCGGTCGCAGCGGCCTCCCGGTCCCACGCCCCGCCCTCGGACAGCGTCAGCCGCGCCAGCCCGAAGTCCAGGATCTTGACCACGCCATCCCTGGTCACGAAGACGTTTCCCGGCTTGAGGTCCCGGTGGACGACCCCGCGCTCGTGCGCCGCCGCCAGCCCGTGCGCAATCTGGGTGGCGAGCTCTACCGCCTTCGCCACCGTGAGACCGCCGGAGAGGATCCGCTCCGCCAGCGTCTGCCCCTCGAGCAGCTCGGTGACCAGGTAGGGCTGACCCTCGTGGCTGCCGACGTCGTAGAGGGCCAGGATGTTCGGATGCGACAGCGACGCGACCGCCCGCGCCTCCTGCTCGAAGCGCTTCACCCGGTCGGAATCGCCGACGACCTCGGACCGCAGCAGCTTGATCGCCACATCCCGCCTGAGCCGGGTGTCGCGAGCGCGGTACACCTCCCCCATTCCGCCCGCGCCGAGCGGGGACACAATCTCATAGGGCCCAAGCCGCACACCCGGCTGCACTTGTCGTGGCTCCTTGTCGCGATTGTACTGCGAGTTGAACGAGGGAGCGTGAATCCTGGAGGTGCCAGTGCCGTGTCGGAGGGAGCGCCTCGCCGCGATCTGCAGCCCGCGTCGAGGCTCGGGTCACTCCCCAATCGCCCTTCCTTCGGCCTAGACTGGAGAGGCATGGGTGACCCTGCCGTGAGGCCACTCGACACCATCGAGCGCAAGAGCCTGCTCTACAAGAGCGGCCTCGGATTTGACTGCATCAACCACGTCTTGGGCTGCAGCCACGGCTGCCGCTACCCGTGCTACGCGTTCCTGATGGCCAGGCATCATGGGCGTGTCCGCGACTACGCCGAGTGGTGCCGCCCGCGGATCGTCGGCAACGCCCTCGCGCTCCTTGACCGCGAGCTCGCGAGGAAGCGGGTGATCCCTCCCAACGTGCACCTGTGCCTGACGACCGATCCGTTCATGGTCGACCACCCGGATATCGGGACGATGTCGCTCGCCCTCATCGAGCGGCTGAATCGAAGCGGGATCCCGTGCTCCCTGCTGACCAAGGGCAGGCTGCCCGCAGAGCTCGCCGACCGCCGGCGCTTCCCATGCGACAACACGCACGGCATCAGCCTGGTCTCGCTCGACGAGGGCTTCCGCCGCGAGTGGGAGCCGGGCGCCGCGCCCTACGCCGAGCGCATCGCCGCCCTGCGGCGGCTGCACGAGGCCGGCTGCCGGACCCTCGTGCACCTCGAGCCCTATCCGACGCCAGCCATCTTCGAGCAGGACCTGTCCGCGATCCTCGCTGAGGTCGCATTCGTCGACCACATCTACTTCAGCGGCTGGAACTACAACGCGCGCGTGCCCCGCGACCGCGCAGCCGAGGCGTTCTACCGAGCGCAGTCGAGCACCGTGCAGCGGTTCTGTGCGCGGCACGGTATCGAATGAAAGGTCGAGTAGCCGCCTCTGCGTCTCGAGCGATGACCTCGTGCGGCCCGCGGTGGCTGCCGATCAGTCCTTGACCTCGTACTTGGTGAGCAATGCTTGGAATCGCGGATCCGACCGCAGCGGGTCCCACCTCGGATCCAACCGGAGGACGTGAGGCGTCCACTCGCCGCTTCGTCCGAGCAGGTCGTCCAACTGGGCGATTGCCTCGCCGCTCCGCCCAACCATCGTGTAGACCAAGGCGAGATCCTCGAGGCGGTACAACGCCCGCCAGGCGTCCTTGGACGCCGGCATGAGGTCACATCCCAGGCGCGCCTCTCGCACGGCATCCTCCGTCCGACCGAGCCCCGCATACGCGATTCCGAGCGAGCTGTGGAACCGGGCGTCGTTGGGGTCGAGCCTGGCCTTCTCCTCGAGCTCGACCCGTGCGGCCTCAATGGAACTCCGAGCAAGATCGTTCTGACTCGCCAGCACCTGCACCTGTCCAAGCAGCAGCTGCACTGGCGAATAGCGGAACTGTTCATCGAAGCAGTGGCGCGTCTCTGCCTCGAGCTGCCGCAACGCCCCCTGGTAGTCACGACGAGCCAGCATCACCCGTAGTGCAAAATCCGCGAGGTACCGGAAGTCGTCCGTGAGTCCGGCAACCGGCAAAGCCTCATTTACGACCGCTTCAGCCCTCATGACGTTGCCATGCCACTGAACTTGGAGCGCAGCTCTAAATCCGTAGAGTTCACCCCACTGCGGGTTGAGGGCGATGGCGAGTCCATAGGCGCGGTCCGCTTCGGCGTAGCGTCGAGCAAGGACACAGGCTTGGCCGAAGTTATAGAGCAGTCTGGGGTTTCTTGGGTCGGAGACCAGCGCCTTGCTCAACGCCTCCGCCGCCTCCCCCCAGCGTCCCTGTCGGCGCAGGGCAACGCCAACCCCAAGAAGTGCATCACTGTTGTTGGGCTGGATCTTGAGGGCCGTCGAGAACTCGCTCAGCGCTCGCGGGTAATCGAGCAACCCCTGATAGAAGTAATAGCCAAGTGCCATGTGTGTCTCTGCCAGGTCCGGGCGAAGCGCGACGGCCCGCTCGGCCGCCTCCCTCGCCTTGATGAGTCGTTCCGGACTCCGGTCGAAGTGGAACCAGTACATCGAGAGGTGGCCTTGGGCAAGGCCTGCAAGGGCCTGCGCGAACCGGGGGTCGCGCTCGACCGCCGCCTGGTACATCTGCAAGGCACCATCGACAGCGCTTCTCTCCTGGCCGCTTCTATCAAGTTCCCGCCCACGCAGGTAGAGGTTGTAGGCCTCCAGGTCGTTCGTCGAGACCTCCTGCAGCGCAGCCTGCTCGCGCGGCAGGAGGGCAACGCCCATTGCCCTGACGGCGCTCTCCGCCACCTCCGACTGCATGGCAAACACGTCCGCAAGCACCCGCTCGTAGCGATCGGCCCACACGTGGGTATCGTCAGTGACCCGGATCAGCTGCGGCGTGATCCGCACCCGGCTTTCGCTCCCCGGAGCGCGCTCCCAACGCACGCTCCCCTCGAGCACGTAGTCGACCCCGAGGTCGCCGCCGATCTGCTTGACGGTCTTCCCCTTGCGGTCGTACTCCACGGCCGTCGTCCGCGAGATGACGCGCAGCCCCTGCACGTTGGCGAGACGGCTGGTGATCTCCTCGGCCATGCCGGCCGCGAAGTAGGCGTCCTCAGGCGAGCCTAGGTTTTCGAATGGCAGGACCACGATCTTGGGCGCTCTCGTGCCTTGGACCTCATGGCCCGGCGCCGCGACCTTGAAGACGACCACGCTCGCCACGGCGAGCACAGCGACCGCCGCCAGCCCCAGTGCGATCTGGCGCCACCGACTCTTCGCAGCCGGCAGTGCAGCGTGCCTCGATGGCTTTGCTTCCGCCAGGATTGCGCCAAGGTCGTGGGCGAGGTCTCGGGCCGACTGAAACCGGTCTTCGGGGCGCTTCTGCAAGCATCGGCTGACGATCCCATCGAGCTGCGAAGGGATGCCCTTCACCGCCCCGGCAAGGTCCGGTGGCTCTTCCTTGAGGATCGCGTTCATGGTCTCGACCGACGAGTCGCGCTGGAACGCCCGCTGACCCGACAGCATCTCGTACAGCACGCAGCCGAGCGAGAAGATGTCGCTGCGCTGGTCGGCGGGCAGGCCTCGCACTTGCTCCGGCGCCATGTAGCCGACCGTGCCCAGGATCGACCCCGCTCCCGTCAGCCCGGTCTCGGTCGGAGCGCCCTCCCGGTCCCACGCCCCACCCTCCGCCCAGGGTCAGCCGTGCCAGCCCGAAGTCCAGGATCTTGACTGGCCCGTCCGCTGGTCACGAAGACGTTGCCGGGCTTGAGGTCGCGGTGGACGATCCCGCGCTCGTGCGCCGCCGCCAGCCCCTGCGCGATCTGGGTCGCCAGCTCCACCGCCTTCGCCACCGTGAGGCCGCCGGCACCAATCCGCTCCGCCAGCGTCTCCCCCTCCAGCAGCTCGGTGACCAGGTAGGGCTGGCCCTCGTGGCTGCCGACGTCATAGAGGGCGAGGATGTTCGGGTGGGAGAGCGAGGCGACCGCCCGCGCCTCCTGCTCGAAGCGCTTGACGCCGCTCGGCGTCGCCCGCCACCTCGGCCCGCAGCAGCTTGATCGCCACATCCCGGCCGAGCCGGGTGTCGCGGGCGCGGTAGACCTCACCCATCCCGCCCGCGCCGAGCGGCGCGACGATCTCGTACGGGCCGAGCCGCTGCCCGGTTGCACTGTGGCTGTTCTCCTTGGGAGGATCTTACACCTCGCTTCATCGGCCGCTTGAGGCCTGGATCGTGTCTCAAGAAGCACCTCCAAGGCGTTTCGCGGCTACAATCGGAAGCCTGGCCGGCGCCGGGTTGCGCACCGGCCGGACACTCGGAGGGTCGATGCGACGGGTCATGCTCGCTGTGGTTCTGCTCGGTGTGACGATGGGGGCCGCCATGGCGGTCGCGGGCGACGGGCCGGTGGCGATCCGGATCGTGCTCGAAGGACCGCAGCCGGCTCGAGGAGCTGTCGCGCCTGGTGAGCATCGACGACGTCCGCGACGGCGTGGTGACCGCCCAGGCCTTCCCGGCCCAGCTCGAGCGGCTCGCCAAGGCCGGCTTCGAGTGGGAGGTCCTGCCCGAGGCCGAGGCGCCGGAGCTCGCGACCATGTGCCCGGCGGGTTGGGAGAACGACCCGAACCGGACCTGGGAGTGCTATCCCACCTATGCGCAGTACGCAGGTTTCCTCAACCGCTACGCGGCCGACTACCCGGCGCTGTGCCGGCTCGTCGACCTCGGCCCCACCACCAACCAGGTCCGGCCCCACCGGCTGTGGGCGATGCGCATCAGCGACAACCCGGACCTCGAGGAGGACGAGCCGGAGGTTCTCTACACCTCGTCGATCCACGGCGACGAGACCACCGGCTACGGGCTCACGCTGCACCTGATCGCGGAGCTGCTCGACGAGTACGGCGGCGACCCGGAGATCACGGCGCTCGTCGACGACCTCGAGATCTGGATCAACCCGGCTCGCCAACCCGGACGGCACCTACTACTCGAGCGACACCACCGTCGACGGCGCGATCCGCTCCTACACCACCGCCTCGGGCGGCTACGCGCGTCGACGGCAACCGCAACTTCCCGGATCCCGACGAAGGCGCCGCACCCCGACGGCAACCCGTGGTGGACCGAGACCCAGCACATGATGGCCTTCGCCGAGGCGCATCGCATCGTGCTGTCCGCCAACTTCCACGGCGGCGCCGAGGTCGTGAACTACCCGTGGGACACCTGGGCCCGCCGCCACGTCGACGACGCCTGGCTGATCCACCTGAGCCGCGGCTACGCCGACGCCGTCCACGCGGTCGCGCCCGGCCGGCTACCTGACCGACCTCGACAACGGCATCACCAACGGCTGGGACTGGTACCCGGTCGCCGGCGGCCGGCAGGACTACATGACCTGGTTCCGCGGCGGCCGCGAGACCACGATCGAGCTCTCGGACTACGGGGTGCTCCCGGCGTCACTGTTCGATGACTACTGGAACTGGAACCGCGCCGCGCTGCTCGGCTACCTGGGCCAGGCGAGGGACGGCATCCACGGCGTGGTCACGGACCCCGGCGGCCAGCCCCTCGACGCCCGCGTCGAGATCGTCGGCCTCGACACCGCGGCCGACAACAGCTACGCCATCACCGACCCGGACGTCGGCGACTACCACCGGCTGCTGCTGCCGGGCACCTACCACGTGCTGATCACCGCGACCGGCTACGAGCCGGCCGAGTTCTACGGGGTTTCCGTGCCGAGCGGCGGCTCGACGATCCTCGACGCCGTCCTCGTGCCGCTGCCCACCGCGGCGGTTTCCGGCGAGGTCACCGACCACAGCGGGGCGCCGATCGCCGGCGCCACGGTCGAGGTCCCGGACCTCGGCCTCTCGGCGACCACCGGCGGTGACGGGGTCTACTCCTTCCCGGCGGTGTTCGCCGGCGGACACGAGTTCCGGGTCGCGGCCGCCGGCTTCGAGACCATCGCGGTGACGCGAACGGTGGTCGTCCCGGCGACGGTCCTCAACTTCGCGCTGGCCCCGCTCGAGATCGCGTTCACGACCGATCTCGAGGCCGACGACGGCGGTCTGACGTCGAGCCAGGGCTGGCAGTGGGGGGCGCCCTCGGGCAGCGGCAACCCCGGCGCGCACTCCGGCACCAAGGTCTGGGCGACCAACCTCTCCGGCAACTACCAGCCGAACGCCCACTGGTACCTCGACCTGGCCGCGGTGCCGATCGCGGGCGGCGGCAGGCTCAGCTTCTGGCACTGGTACGCCTTCGAGAGCGACTATGACGGCGGCAACCTCAGCGTGCGTCCGAGCGGCTCCGGCTCCTTCACCGTGGTCACTCCCGATGGCGGCTATCCCTCGAGCGACGTCGGCGCCCTCGGCCAGGCCGGCTTCACCGGCTCATCGGGCAGCTGGCAAGAGGTGTCCTTCGATCTCTCGACGTGGGCCGGGCAGACGGTCGACCTGCGCTGGCACTTCGCCTCCGACTACTCGATCGAGGAGCTCGGCTGGTACCTCGACGACATCACGGTGGCCGGCGCCGAGCACGTCGCCGACTTCGAGTTTCAGCCGCCAGCCCCGACGGTCGGCGAGCCGGTGCTCTTCACCGACCGGTCGAGCGGCCCGGTCACCGGCTGGCTGTGGGACTTCGGCGACGGCGGCGCCTCGACCGAGCAGAACCCATCCCACGCCTTCGGCGCCGAGGGAGTCTACGACGTGACCCTGACCGCCGACTACCCGGAGGGACCGCGGACGCGGACGCGCACGGTGTCGGTCGGCGCCGGCTCGGGCGCGTTCAGCGACGGCTTCGAGTCGGGCGACACCGGGGCGTGGAGCGCGACAGTGCCTTAGCGGCAGGAAACCGCTGGGTTTGCAGTGGGCTCAGAGAGCGAAGCCGGCAAGGTGCGTGATTCCTCTCTGCGTTCTCCGCGACCTCCGCGGTTCAATGCCTCACTGCCTCACTGCCCCAGGAACACCGGCCGTCCAGCGTGGGTTCTCCGGAGCCGAGGATGGATGAATTGAACGAGACCGCAACCCCGCCCAGCGCCACTGCGCGCCCGCCGACCCGCGATCGAGCGCAGATCGCCGAGCGCTTCACCTGGGACCTCGGCCACATTTTCGCTGGCTGGGAGGCGTGGCAGCGGGCGATGGCCGAGGTCGCCGACCTGATGGAGCGATACCAGGGCTTCCGCGGCACCCTGGCGCAGGGCCCGGAGCGGCTGCTCGCCGCCTGCCGCCTGTCGGACGAGCTCGGCCAGCTCGTCTACCGCGTCTACCAGTACCCCGGCCTGATGCAGGCCCAGGACACCCGCGACAACGCCGTCCAGGCGCGGCTCGAGGAGGTGCGGATCGCGCTCGCGCGCTTCCGCCAGGCATCGGCGTGGTACACGCCCGAGCTGCTCGCGATCCCCCACGAGACGATGGCGCGCTGGCTCGACGTCACGCCGGAGCTCGCGCCCTACCGGTTTCCGATCGAGGAGGCCTACCGGCAGCAGCAGCACGTGCTGGACGAGGATGGGGAGCGCCTGCTCGCCTTTGCGGGCCCGCTCGGCGCCACTCCGGCCCACACCTACTCGATGCTTGCCGACTCCGATGTCGACTTCCCCGAGGTCACGCTATCCGACGGCTCGACCGTGGTGGCGAGCCACGCGGCCTACACGCACGGCCTCCACATCCTGCGCGACCAGAACGACCGCGGGGCGCTATTCGACGCCCACTACACGGTCTACAACTCGCGCCCCAACACCCACGCGGCGATCTACAACGGCGTCCTCCACGCCGACTGGTTTGTGGCACAGGCCCGGAAGTACCCGACGACGCTGGCCGCGAGCCTCGACGAGAACGACATCCCGGTCGAGGTCGTCGAGCGGCTGATCGCCGCCGCCAAGGCGGGGTCCGAGCCGCTGCGGCGCTACCACCGGCTGCGCCGGCGCACCCTGGGTCTCGAGCGCTACCACTCGTTCGACGCCTATCTGTCGCTGGTAGACGTGGACTGGCAGGTCCCCTACGACGAGGTACCGCCGCTGATCGCCGAGTCGGTCGCACTGTTCGGCGACGACTACCGGCGGACCGTGGAGCGCGCCTTCGCCGAGCGCTGGATCGACGTCTACGAAAACGAGGGCAAGCGGTCGGGGGCCTTCTCAGCCGGCGTCTACGGCGTCCACCCCTACATGCTGCTCAACCACGCCGACACCCTGAACGACGCCTTCACCGTGGCCCACGAGATGGGCCACACCATGCACACCGAGCTGTCGCACTCCCACCAGCCGTTCGCCACCTCGAGCTACACCATCTTCGTGGCCGAGGTCGCGAGCATGACCAATGAGAGCCTCTTCCTCGACCTGCTGCTGCGCCGCGAGACGGATGCGGCGCGGCGCGTTGCCCTGCTCCAGTACGCGATCGACGACATCGCAGCCAGCTTCTACCGGCAGGCGATGTTTGCCGACTTCGAGCTTGAGGCCCACCGGCTGGTCGAGCGCGGCGAGCCGGTCACTGCGGAGGCGCTGCAGCGGCTCTACCTGGCGTCGCTGGCGGCCATCTTCGGCCCGAGCCTCGACGACACCGAGCAGGACCGCAACACCTGGGCGCGCATCCCGCACTTCTACGGGTCGCCCTACTACGTCTACCAGTACGCCACCAGCAAGGCGGCCGCCAGCCTCCTCCACCGCCGGATGACCGAGGGACCGCAAGATGAGCGGGCGGCGGCCGTCGAGCGCTACCTCGCGCTGCTGCACGCCGGCGGCAACGACCACCCGATCGCGCAGTTGCGGCGGGCCGGCGTCGACCTGGAAACCGCCGAACCGGTCGAGGCGCTGGTGTCCGAGATGGCGGCGCTGGTCGACCGGCTAGACGCGGAGGTGGAGGGGCTGAGGGCTCTGGGCTAGGTTCGACCGCCCTCCCCGTCTCCGTCCGTCATCCTGAGCAAGGCCGCGGCTCGTCACGGCGAAGCCAGAGGCGAAGCCGGAAGCGGCCCAGTCGAAGGACCCCCGGACGCGACGCGGAACGCGGACCGGGGCGCTGGGCCAGCGAGGCAGAGGACGTCGGGCGCGGAACGAGGAGGATCCTGACCGGCTGTAGCTGAACCGCGGAGGGCGCAGAGCACGCGGAGGGAACCTCTCGAGCCGCTCGCGTCCGTCTCTGCGATCTCTGCGGTCTCCGCGGTGCAACGGGTGGGAGGGCTAAGCTCCCCCCTTCTCACCTACCTTCGATGAACTCGATCCGGTAACCGTCCGGGTCCTCGACGAAGGCGAGCACCGTGGTCCCGTGCTTCATCGGCCCCGGCTCACGCACGACCTTGCCGCCGAGCCGGCGCACCCTGTCGCAGGCAGCCTCGATGTCGTCGGTGCCGATCGCGATGTGGCCGAAGCCGGTTCCGAGCTCGTAGCTCGCGGTGTCCCAGTTGTGGGTCAGCTCGATCACCGCACCGTCCTCCTCCGGACCGTAGCCGACAAAGGCGAGAGTGAACGAGCCGCCGGGGTAGTCCTGCTTGCGCAGCAGCTCCATTCCCAGCGCCTCGGTGTAGAACCGGATCGACCGCTCGAGATCACCGACCCGGATCATCGTGTGCAGAATGCGCATGGCGTCCTCCAAGACTCCCTTTCATTGCCGCGCCTCACCCGCGGCCGGGCCTTCCGGACGCCGGCGCCGCGGCGGCGCACGGACAGGGCGATGGCTCAGTAATCGCTGGTCATGATGAAGATCGGCGAGCCGGCGAAGCGCGTGTACTGGGGACGCAGCCGGTCGAGATTGTAGTACTTCCCCACATCAACGACCTTCTTGCGGCTGGTCACGACGTCGATCGGCACGTGGTCGTAGCGGCCGTTGCGCACGCACACCAGCCGGCCCGAGACCCCTTCCAGGATGAGGTCCATGGCGAGGTTGCCGAAGGCCATCGGCACGATCGAGTCCAGCGCGTCCGGCTCGCCCGCGCGGACCAGGTAGCCGAGGCGCTGGTTGATGGAGTTCACCCGCCGCCCGTTGTTGTACTTGGGCGAGACATCCCGCAACGCTCGCGACACCACGTCGCCGATCCCGCCCAGCTTCTTGTGGCCGAACATGTCGGTCTCGTGGTCCTGGTACGTCATCTCCTCGGAGCCTTTGAAGGTGGCGCCCTCGGACACCAGCACCACGCTGTAGAGGGAGGGGTTGCGCCGCCGGTCCTCGGACAGCAGATCGCACAGCTGCTCGATGTCGAAGGGGTGCTCCGGGATCACACACCGGTTGGCGGCCCCGGCCATGGTCGGCAGCAGCGCCGTGAACCCCGCGTAGCGGCCGAACACCTCGATCACCAGGAATCGCTCGTGGCTGCCGGCCGACGTGCGCAGCGCGTGGGTCATGGCGATGGTCCGGGTCACACAGGTGGAGAAGCCGATGCAGTAGTCGGTGCCCGGGACGTCGTTGTCCATGGTCTTCGGGATCGCAATCACCTTGACGCCGCGCTTGTGCAGCTGCACCCCGTACGACAGCGTGTCGTCGCCGCCGATCGGGATCATGACGTCGATGCCGAGCTGGCCGATGTTGGCCATCACGACCTCGGTCAGGTCGTTGGCCTCGTCCTTGAAGCGGTCCCTCAGGTGGTCCGGGACGTTGGCGAGCGGGACGTGGCTCGGTCGCGTGCGCGAGCTGTGGAGAAACGTGCCGCCGGTGCGGCCCGCCTTGTTGACCACCTCCTCGGTGAGATCCATCACCCAGCCGTCGTTGTCGTCCGCGGACGGCTTGAACTCGATCAGGCCGGCCCAGCCCCGGCGGATGCCGAGTACCCGGTAGCCCTCGCGCAGCGCGCGCACGGTGAGGGCGCGGATCGCCGGGTTGAGCCCCGGGACGTCGCCACCGCCGGTCAGGATGCCGATCGTCCCCTTCTTCGTCTTGATGTTGGCCATCGACCCCAATCTCCCTCGTCGCCGCCCTCTGACGGCGCCGCCTAGGGTACGTGATCGCGGCTCGCAGTGCCAAGTGGGCGCGCCGAGGTTCCGGCGCGGAGGCGACGCCTGGACCGGCGCCTACCCGCCATCCGATCCGGCAGCGATGCGCCACGCGACGGCGTCGCCGGCGCGCATCGGGACCACCACGTCCCCGCCGAACGGGCAGCTCGCCGGCACCAGCCACGGCTCTCGTACCAGGATGATGGTGCCGGTCGGCCGGGGCAGGCCGTAGAAGTCGGCGCCGCGCAGCGACGCGAACGCCTCGAGCCGGTCGAGCGCACCGGCCGCCTCGAAGGCCTCCGCGTAGAGCTCGAGCGCGGCCGGGGCGCTGAACACGCCGGCCGCACCACAGCCGCACTCCTTGCGCGAGCGGGCATGGGGCGCGCTGTCGGTGCCGAGGAAGAACTTCGGGCTGTCGCCGGTCGCCGCTCGGGCCACAGCCTGGCGATGCTCCCGGCCCTTGAGCACCGGCAGGCAGTAGTGGTGGGGGCGCACGCCGCCGGCGAGCAGGTCACTGACGTCGAGCAGGAGGTGCTGGGGGGTCACCGTCGCCGCCACCCGCGGCGGCGCCGCGCCGACAAACTCCACCCCCTCCCGCGTGCTCACGTGCTCGAGGACCACCCTGAGGCCCGGCCAGCGCTCCACGAGCGGCGCCAGCACGCGCTCGAGGAACACCCGCTCGCGATCGAAGATGTCGACCGTGGGGTCGACGACCTCGCCGTGCACCAGCAGGGGCAGGCCGCACGCCTCCATCTCGGCGAGGACACGGGCGATGCGGCCAACATCCGTCACCCCGCGGTCCGAATGAGTGGTCGCGCCGGCCGGGTACAGCTTCGCTGCGACGACCGCGCCGGTCGCCTTCGCGGCCCGGATCTCCGCCGGCGGGGTGGCGTCGGTGAGGTAGAGGGCCATCAGCGGCTCGAAGTCGGACCCCGGCGGCAGCGCGGCGAGAATCCGATCGCGGTAGGCGACGGCTTGGCCAGTCGTCACGATGGGCGGGGCGAGGTTCGGCATCACCACGGCGCGCGCGAAGACCCGCGCCGAGTGGCCGACGACATCGGCCATCCCGGCACCGTCGCGGAGGTGCAGGTGCCCGTCGGTCGGCCGCGTAATGGTCAGGCTCTCCGCCATGTCGCCGGCTCCGAAGCTCCAGTCGTCGCACCAGATCATCGCACATCCGGATGCGCGGCAGGGTGTCGCCGAATCGTCTATCATGCCTGCAAGGCCCGAGCGGCGCTGTGCCGCCGGTGCGGAGCGATGGCGTGGCGAGACAGCTGACCCACGACGAGCTTGAGAAGGCCGCCCACAACCTGGAGCGGATCGACGGCTATCTCTCGCCCCGGTCCCGGTGGACCGTCTCCCCGGCACACCTCGACACCCTCGCGTCGATGCGGCGTTCCGTCTCCCGCCTGATGAAGCTGCTGCACTCGACCTCGTCCACAGGCCCGCCGGCGACGGCCAGCAACGTGCGGGCGGCCGTGGCCCTCGACCCGGCCGAGCTCGACGTCGACCAACTGCACGGCTTCGCGTCCTTCCTGGAACGGCTCGACCGCTGGCTGGAGGCCAGCGGCGCGGTCCCGCCGGCCACTGGCGCCACCGAGCTGATGACCCGGATTCTCGCCAGCCTGCAGGCCACCAACCGAGCCCTCGAGGAGCTCGGCGGAGGGCCTGCGCCGGAGGCGGGCCGGCACGCCCCCGCGGCAGCACCGCCAATTCGCAGCGCGCCTGCCGCACCCGCCGCGACGCCACCAACCCGCCCGGCGTCCGTGCCGCCCCCAGCGGCCGCGCCACCGACCCGCCCGGCGTCCACCGCCCCCACTGCGGCAGCGGCTCCCTCCCGCACCGCCGCGGGCCGGTCCGCCGGCCCCGCGGCGATCGTCGACGACGTCTTCGCCGGCGCGCCACGCCCCGCCGGGCCCGCACCGGTCGAGCAGATCGCTCTCACCGCTTCGGAGGCGGACCCGATGTTCCGCTGGATCGGGCCGGAGGATGTGGAGCTCACCCCGCGGGCGCGGGAACGCATCGAGCAGCTGTTCGCGGCGCAGGGCATCACCTTCTTCCGCTACCAGCTCGAGAACTTCGCCAGCGAGGTCCGGCGCCGCATCAAGACCGCGCCCGAGGGCCACGTGCTGGTGATCAAGGTCCGCGACATCGGCGGCGAGCGTAAGCCGTTCCTGAGCTACATGCCGGCGAAGATGTTCAAGAGCGACTGACGCCGGCCGAGCAGCTCTCGAGACTGCTACCATGGCGCCATGTCGACCCCAAGTGGCTCCCCGATGACCCCGCTGCTCGGCCGGCTGCTGCCGCGGCTTCGCTTTCCGCAGCTGTTCGCGATCTTCGCCGGCCTGCTCGTGCTCGACCTGCTCCTGCCGGACCCGATCCCGCTGGTCGACGAGCTGACGCTCGCCGTGCTCACCTTCCTGATCGGCTCCTGGCGAACGCGCCGCGAGCCGCAGCGGGAACCGCGCGACGTCACCCCGCCGGAAGAGCCACCGCCCTCCCTGCCCTCTTCCGGCGGGGATGTTTAGGGGAACGCATTTCCCCGCTTCCGCTCGTGTCACGGCGTAGCCCGCAGGGCGAAGCCGGATCCGCTTCCGCGCCCGAGCAGCCTGCCCTGAGCGAGCGGCGCCGCCGCGCCGCGAGCCGAAGGGTTCCCGTTCCCCGAGGAGCCTGCCCTGAGCGAGCGGCGCCGCGGCGCCGCGAGTCGAAGGGTCCCCTCAGGAAGGCGCGCCGCTGCAATCGGGAAGCCACGCCGAAGTTCTGAGGAGGCCTCTGCACCCGCACCGTCACCGCCTGCGGTCGACCTCGACGCGCAGCTGATCGAGCACGACACCGCCCGCGGCGGCCGCCGGGTTGACGTCGACGATCAGGGCGACCGGCTCCTGACGGTCGCGCAGCTCCTGGCGGATCCGGGCGGTGGGCGACCTCTCGGCGCGCAGCGTCCGCTCGCTCACCACGTCGTAGCGATCCGGCCCGGAGTAGCGCCGGGCCACCGTGACTCGACACGACGCGTCACCGGCCGGAGCGCGGAAGTTGACGCGGCCCGACAGCACGCTGCCGCTCACCAGCGTCGAGAAGGGCGCGGTGACGCGGCCGGCGCGCCGGACCAGGATCGCTCCCCCGCTCGCGATCGACCACCAGCGGCGGCTGCGCCACGAGGTCGTCGAAGGACGCTGTCCCGACGCCGGCGAGGGCGAGGCGCCGGATGAGCGCGGTGCGGCCCCGCGCCTCCCGGCCGGTGCGCGGATCGACCACCTCGAGCTCGACCCGGTTGGAGCCGGAGCGGACGGTGCCCTCGGGCAGCTCGAACCGGCACACTGCCAGCTGCCGCTCGAGCCGCGCGCGCCCGCAGTCGGCGCCATTCACTGCGGCCGCGAGCAGGATTGGGACCCGCTCGCCGCGGTCGGCGCGACCGTCGACGAGCAGCACCCGCTGGCCCCCGCGGCCCGCCTCGAGCCGGAGCACCGCCGCGGCCGCGGCGGTCCACCGCCCCTCGTCCGCGGCCTGCCCCCACCCCGACTCGAGGGTGAACCCCGGACCGGACCACGGCTCGTCGCCGCCCGGCGGATCGCGGCGCAGATCGAAGACCGGGTCGGCCGGGTCGAACCGGAGCGCGCTGACCTCGAGCAGATTGCGGTCGCGCGCCGGCTCGGCGGTCAGCACCCGCACGGCGTCGATCACCACCGCCGCAGCGAAGGGCAGTGCGATCACGGCAGGGAGCAGCCAGCGCGGCGCGCGCCCGATACGAGCTTCGCCCATGCTTCACTCGGGGCCGGCAGCGAGGGCCGCGAGCAGCTCGTCGACCTGGAATCCCGACGCCTGCTTGGCGGACGCCAGCAGGTTGAGCCGGCGCCCGACCTCCGCGAGCGTGGCCGGCTCGTCGGACTCGACGGCGGCGACTACGGCGAGGCAGTACTGGAGGTCGTTCCAGCACTCACTGACGAACCAGTCCACGCCCTGGTAGCGGTTGACGCCCAGGAACGAGGCGACCGCCGGAACGGCGAGCAGATCGCGCATCGTGGCCGCGAGGTCCGGAGGCTCCGTGGGCTCCGACTGCCACCACTGCCGGCACGATTCGAGCGTTCGCACGGCAGCGACCGCGCGGTCGGAAGGCTCGGCTCCGAGGCCGATCGCGAGCAGGCTGCGCCGCAGGTTGGACAGCAGGAACCAGTCGTCGAACCAGCGCCCGACGTCACCCTCCTCAAGAGCCTGCGGGGCGCCGTCGGCCAGCCGGCGCAGCAGGACCCACACCACCGCCGCCGGCAGCAGCGGGGAGCCGGCCGCGGGCGGCGGCCACAGGTCCTGGAGGGCGAGCCCGCGATCGCCGGTCAGCAGCGCCTCGAGATCGCTCCGGATGTCGTGCGCCAGCTCCGGCTCCGCCACGCCCCCGATCCGAGCGTGGATGGCCGCCAGCACCTCCCCGAGCAGCGCCTCGACGCGGTCGAGAACCGCGGCGTCCGGCGAGACCTCGGCTCCTGCCGCCTGCGCGTCGAACAGCTCCCGGAGGACGTCGGGGGCGACCAACCGCCGGTACGGCTCGAGGACCGGCTCGAGCTCGAGCTCGGCCAGCGCCTCGTCGATGCTCGGAACGCCGCGCCCGCCGAGCTGCTCGGCGAGCCGGGCATACCGGCGGTCGGAGGAGTCCGCCACCGGCCGGATGTCCGCGAACACGTGCAGGTCGTAGGCCGCGAGCTCGATGTACAGGCCGCTCTCGTGCAGCGACCGGCACGAGCGCAGGTACTCGAGGCCGCTGGCCGTGTCGGCGAGCACGACGTACCACTCGTCGCCGGCGGGCAGCTCGAGGGCCTCCGCGAGCGTGGTGTGGCGCAGCGTGTCCGCGCCGCCGCCGGGCGCGGTCTGAACCGCGCACGAGCGCCGGACCCAGCCCGACGTCTCGGCGTAGCGGTTGTGGAACAGCACCAGCGACCGCTCGCTGCCGCTGCCGTTCGAGTAGGCGAAGACGTTCTCGTCGACGCTGCCGTCGGCGCAGTGCAGGTCGTAGAGCTGGAAGCGCTCGACCTCGGCGAAGGCGCGCCGGCCGCGGAGCAGCGGGAACAGCTGGCGCTCGTGGCGGCGGACCAGCTCGTCTTCGGGCTGCTCGGACCAGCGGGCGCGGTAGAACTCCATGCCGTACTTCTCGGCCAGACCCTCGATCTGGCCGTGGCCGAACATCGGCAGCCCGGGCAGGGTCGCCATCAGGGTCGCCACGCCGAAGTACTTGCCGTCCTTCCCGAACTGGTCGAGGGCGGTGCGCTCGTCGGGGTTGGACATGAAGTTGACGTACCGCTTCAGGATCCGCGGGTCGAACTCGAGGGTGCTGCGGATCAGGTGGCGGTAGTCGGCGTTGCGCTCGTCGCGCAGCATGTTCATGAACGCCGAGTTGTAGACCCGGTGCATGCCCAGGGTGCGCACGAAGTAGCCCTCGAGCAGCCAGAAGGCCTCGGCCAGCAGCAAGGTGTCCGGGGCCTCGGCCGCCACCCGGTCGACCACCTCCCGCCAGAACTCCTCGGGCATCGCGGCGTCGAACTCGGCGCGGGTCATGCCGTGGCCGGCCCGCGACGGGATGTCGCCACCGGACCCCGGCTCCGGGAACCAGAGCCGGTGGAAGTGCCGCTTGGTGAGCGTCATGGCGGCGTCGAAGCGGATCACCGGCGACTGCCTCGCCACGTGCAGGATGGTCTGGATGACCGCCTCGCGGACCTCGGGCTTGCGGTAGTCGAGCTGGGCGGTGTCGTTCCACGGCATGCCGGTGCCGTCGTTGCCGTGATAGATGAAGCGCTCGTCGCCGGTCCAGTGGTCGCGCCGCCGGAACACCACCGCCGCGTCGCTGCGGTCCCAGTAGTGGTCCTCGATGAAGATGCCGACCCGGCCGTCGTCGCAGAGGTCGGGGCCGCCGAAGGCGTAGCTCGGGAAGGGCGGCCGGTCGAGGCTGATGAACCAGTCCGGGTGCTCGATCACCCACCGCGAGTCGATGCCGACGTGGTTGGGCACCATGTCGGTGGCCATCCGGATGCCGCGCCGCCAGGCCCGCGCCTTGAGCTCGGCGAAGGAGTCGCCGCCGCCCAGATCGGCCGCGACCCGGTAGTCCTCCAGTGAGTAGGCCGAGGCCACCGCCTCCGCGTCGCCCATCATCCGCTTGATCCGGGCCGAGGCGCGGCTGCGCTCCCAGAGGCCGATCAGCCAGAGGCCGGTGACGCCCCAGCTCGCGAGGCGGTCGAGCTCGACGTCCGGGATCGCATCGAGGGTCGCGATCGGCCGCTGGTGTCGCTCGGAGAGCTGGCCCAGCCAGACGTGAACGTTCTTGGCCATCAGCACCAGCCGCGGCATCCAGTCGCGATCCTCGGAGTAGGCCTCGCGGTCGTCCTCCAGGATGCGCAGCTCCGGGACCGGGACCGGGCCGGGACCGAACCCGAAGAAGACGCGCCGCTCCTCGGCGAACAGGTCGAGGCTCGAGAGCACCCGGGCGAGCTCCTCCCCGAGGAGCACCGACCACGCTGTGCGGAGGTAGGCGAGCTGGCCTTCCAGGGAGTCGGGGGCGGCACGCATCGGCGCCTCGAGTAGCTCGAGCAGCCCGCCGGGAGTGCCCTCGATCCGCGGCTGGCCGGCGAGGAAGACGCGGAGCCGGTCCATCACCTTCAGGTAGGCGGTGGCGAGCCGCAGACCGGAGTCGTCGAAGAGCTCGCGGAACGGCGAGAAGGCGGGGTTGCGGTTGGCCAGCCAGAGCAGCAGCAGCTCCTCGAGGGCGAGCTCGCGGTTGCGGTCCTCGCCGGTCGTGCCGGCCAGCCACGCGGCCGCCGTCTGCTCGCCGCGGTGGACGGCGAGCGGCGGGAAGTCGGCGACGAAGGCCAGCAGCAGCTCGTCGACAGGGACGCGGCCGGTCGAGGCCTCGAGGTCCGCCAGCGCGTCGGCGAGCAGCCGGGGGTTGCTGTGCCGGCGGTAGCGCGCGACCAGCAGGTGGGCGAACTCGTCGATCAGGCCCATCGCGTTGAGGTGGCCGGCGCTCACCGCCCGCTCCGGGAAGCGCGCAGCGTCGCGGCGCAGGTTCATGCGGTGCGCGAACTCGCGGGCCGCGCGGAAGTCGGCGAAAACCACGTTGCCGGTGAGGGAGAACAGCGCCTCGTCGAGGCCGTAGCGTTCCCTCGCCTGGCGCGAGACGTGAAACTCGCGGTGTCCGTCACCGGCTTGCACTGTTGCCCCCCGCACGATCATAGACGGAACCTGGCCTGCGACCCAGTCGGTGGTCGAAGTTCCAGCGACACCGACCTCGAGTCGGGAACGGGGACGGGAACGGGAACGTGGACGAAGGAACAGCCCTGCCGAGGCGGTGGGACAGCGACGTTTCGACAAAGTCGGTCCGTACTCCTCGGCCGGCCATCATCAGCCACCAGCCACCCACGGGAGGTCGACGGTCAGCGGGCAGTGGTCGGAGACGTCCCAGAAGGTCCCGTCCTCCTCCCCGGGGCGCGACACCAGAGGCTCGCAGCCGGCCCGCACGCAGTGCAGCCACGTCCGCCCCTCCGGCAGCTCGTCGCCGAGCCCGCGCACCCAGACGTGGTCGAGCTGCGACGGCTGCTGGACCCCATCCGGCTCGCCGCCGCCCTCCCAGTACTCGGTGCAGCCGGTGGCGTTCGCGAGCCGCCGCAGGCCGACCTGCTCGTAGAGGCGGTCGAGCGTCTCCAGCTCCGCCTCGACCGAGCCGCCCTCGCGGCCGGTGGTGTTGAAGTCGCCCATCACCACCAAGCCCCGCCCACCGGCTTCCTGGGTCCACTGACGCACCCAGTCGACGATCGCGCGGTGCTGCTCCATCCGGACCGCGTACCCTTTCGGGCTCGCCTTCAGATGGACCTGCAGCACCGTGAGCTCGCGGTCCTGCACGCTGCGGCTGCGCAGGCGGAGCGCCAGGCCGGGCCGCAGGTCTTCCTCGACCGCGACCTCACGGACCTCGACCGGCCGCCCGACCGCCTCCAGCACCCGCTCATCCCACGCGATCGCGAGCCGCTGGCCCCAGCGGCCGCCGCGCCGCGACAGCACGGCCTGGTAGCTTCGCTCGCCGGCGGCGCGGCGCAGGATCGGGGGAAAGCGGCGCGCGTCGCAAATCTCTGCGAGACCCAGCACGTCGGCGTCGAGCCCTTCGAGGGCGTCGGTGAGGTCGCAGATATTGGTCTGCCGCGCATACCCGAGCTCGGGATCGTCGGCGCGCTCGTCGAGCGGGAAGTTACGCAGGTTCCAGGTGGCGAGCCGGAGATGCCCGGCAGGGGCCGGCGCCGGCAGCTCGCCGGCGGTAACGCCCGGCCCGGCGAAGCCGGCGCAGCGCAGGCCCTGCCGCAGGTACAGGGCACTCACGGCAACCGCAACCACAGCCACCGCCACCGCGACCGCGGCCAGCTTCGATCGGCCAGCCATCGCCGGCAGTGTCGCCGAGCCGGACCCGGCTGGCAAGCGGACGCCACCCTGGGCCCGAGCCCCCTCGTGTCGATTTGAGAGATGGATTCTCAATTTCTTGCACCGTCAAGGCCCGCTTGACTTCGGTGACAGTCCTCCGCATATTTGTAACCGTCATGTCACACGGTCCGGCCTGTCGCGGCGCCGATCGGCGCCCTCTGGTGATCGAGCCGCAGGCTTGCGCCTGCGCAGCGCGCTCGGGCCACGGATCCGCGTGGGGTTCTCATCCAGACACGGCCCCAGCCGGGCCGACGAACATGTTCAAGGAAAACTGGGAGGAATCACGATGTTATCCACTTCTCTTGTCCTGATTCTGCTCGCCGCCGCCGGCGGCATGCCGGTCAACCACGGCCAGCAGGCGATCGCCCCGTTGGTGACCGACGGGCCGGCGGTGCCCTCGCACACCTATGCGAAGGGCGACGTCGAGTACTACATGAGCGACGAGCAAAAGGATTACATCCGGCCCGGCTTGACGACCGAGATCGTGTCGATCGTCATCGGAGAGGATCGGCGGCCGGTCGTCGAGCTCGCCTTCATCGACGACATGGGCCTGCCGCTCGACCGCGCCGGCGCCCTGACGCCCGGCGCCCATCACCGCGAGCTTCGTGCTCGCCTGGTGGGACAACGAGCTGCGCCAGTACACCGCGTACACGACGCGGACCCAGACCAGCCCGATCACCGGGCGTGACGGAAATCCAGGCCTCCGCGGACAGGAACGGGACCTGGGAGGACCTCGAGATCGGCCGCGCCCGCTACACCTTCGGCACGGTGCTGCCGGACGGCTTCGACGGCTCGAAGACCCACACCCTGTACGTCTACACCCGGCGCAACACCACCGAGATGGTCGGCAAGGAGTACTTCTCGGATCCGGACCACGACTTCCTGCCGGACGGCGGCGAGGTCACCGAGACCTGGGGTTCGCTGCAGACCGAGACCTGCAACGCCTGCCACGACCCGCTCGCCCTGCACGGCGGCCCGCGCCGCTCCGTCAAGGGCTGCGTGACCTGCCACCAGCCGCAGTCGGTCGACCCGGACACCGGCAACACGGTCGACATGAAGGTGATGATCCACAAGATCCACATGGGCGCCGACCTGCCGAGCGTGCAGGCCGGGACCCCGTACATCATCATCGGCAACCAGCAGTCGGTGCACGACTACTCCGAGATCGGTTACCCGATGGACGTGCGCAACTGCACGAGCTGCCACCCGGCAGAGGCGGCCCAGGGCCACGTCTGGTACAGCGATCCGTCGCGCGCCGCGTGCGGCGCCTGCCACGACGACCTCGACTGGGTGACCGGAATGAACCATGCGGGCGGGCCGGCGGCCGACGACTCGCAGTGCTCGATCTGCCACCTGCCGCAGGGGGACCGCGAGTTCGACGCCTCGGTCATGGGCGCGCACACCATCGCGACCAAGTCAGCCCAGCTCGCGGGCCTCAACATGGAGATCCTCGAGGTCACGGGCGTCGAGCCCGGCGGCTTCCCGACCGTCACCTTCCGGCTGACCAACGGTGACGGCTCGCTGGTCGACTACACAACCCTCGCCCGGCTGCGCTTCGTCGCGGGCGGCTCGACCACCGACTACACCGTGGACTTCCGCGAGGACGCCATCGAGGGGACGACGGTGAGCGGCGACACCCTCATCCACACCTTCGTGGAGCCGATCCCGGAGGATGCGACCGGGACCTGGGCGATCGCCGGCGAGGCCTCGCGCGAGGTCATCATCGACGACGGCACCGACGAGGGCCGCGAGGTCAGCGAGCCGGCGTTCAACCCGATCGTCTACGTCGCGGTCACCGACGAGGAGCCGGTCGAGCGCCGCGAGGTGGTCACGATGGACAACTGCAACCGTCTGCCACGACGTGCTCGCCTTCCACGGCGGACGCCGCCTCAACGTGCAGGAGTGCCTGATCTGCCACAACCCCACGCTCACCGACGAGGAGGAGCGTGAGCCGGGCGACCCGGCCGAGTCCGGGCACATGAAGTGGATGATTCACCGCATCCACACCGGCGCCGAGCTCGAGAACGGCTACGAGTTTGGCAGCGACTTCAGCCACATCGGCTACCCGGGCGACCGCCGCAACTGCGAGGGCTGCCACGCCGAGGGAACCTACGGCGTGCCGCTGCCCGAGGGCACGCTCGACACGCCCACCGCGCGCGACTGGTACACGCCGATGCGGCCGGCCGCGGCCGCCTGCCTGTCGTGCCACAGCTCGGTGGACGCCGCCGCCCACGCCTACGTCAACAACGGCGCCGTTCGGCGAGGCCTGCGCGGCCTGCCACGGTGAAGACCGTGAGTTCTCGGTGGACCGAGTTCACGCTCGCTAGCGACGATGGAGGACCCGCGGCCCCAACCGGGGCCGCGGCGCCTCGCGAAAGGTAGGATCGCCATGAGACAACTGATCCGCACACTCGCCATCGTCGCGCTGCTGCCTCTGTGCCTGCCGGCCGTCGCCGCCATCGCCCAGGACAGCGCCGATCCAAGCGAGGACTGCGCCGCCTGTCACGAAGAGGTCGTGGCCGCCTTCAAGGCCACGATCCACGCCGTCGCCGCGCGCGGCGGCCCGAGCTGCGTCACCTGCCACACCAACGGCTACCGTCACATGGAAGAGGGCGGTGACGTCGCACTGATCACGGTGCCCAAGGGAGTGGACTCCGAGCAGCTGTGCCTGCAGTGCCACCAGCAGATCCGCGAGATGTTCTCGGTGCGGTCGGCCCACAGCGACACCGCGGTCGCCTGCGTCGACTGCCACTCCATCCACGGCGGCGAGCTGGGCCTGCAGGAGAAGATGCTGGCCAAGCCGACGGCCGAGCTGTGCGCGTCCTGCCACCCGGCGGCGGCCAACTCGTTCCGGCGGCCGTTCGGGCACGAGATGGAGCTCGCCGGCCTGCGACTGCGCCAGCTGCCACAACCCGCACGGTGGCGCCGGCATCGACAGCCTCGTGGTCGACCGCTCGGGCGAGGGGCCCTGCGTGTCGTGCCACGCCGAGAAGCGGGGGCCGTTCGTGTTCCCGCACGTCTCGAACGTCGTCGGCGACTGCATGAAGTGCCACCAGCCGCACGGCTCGTCGAACCCGAATGCGCTGACCAGGTCGCAGGTCCACCAGCTGTGCCTCGAGTGCCACAGCCCGATCGAGGGCGGCACACTCGGCTCGCAGCCGCCGTCATTCCACGACCTGTACAGCCCGCGCTACCGCAACTGCACGACCTGCCACGTGGCGATTCACGGCTCGAACACGTCGCCGCAGTTGCTGAAGTAGGAGGAGGCCGATGAACACACGCCGCGTCTCGCTTGCTGCTGTCGCGCTCGCGCTGGCCGTGGTCGTCAGCCCCTTCGCCGAGGCCCAGTCGACCTCCATCGATCTCGAGGCCGGCTACCAGTGGGTCAGCGTCACGGGCAACGAGGACATGTACCGGACCCAGATCAACCAGGACACCGGCCTGGTCCTGCGCGGGTTCTCCCTCAACTTCGTCGACCCGCGACGGCGCCTCCATCGCCGACAACATCCGCATCGACGCCGCCGGCTTCGGGGGCAACCCGGCCGGCTCCTTCCGGCTCTGGATGGGCAAGGGCAAGGACTACCGCTTCCGCCTGTCCTACAACCAGTACGTCAACTTCAGCGCCCTGCCCGCGTTCGCCAACCCGCTGCTCGACGAGGGCATCACCCCCGGCCAGCACCTCTGGGACCGCGATCGCTACGTGGTCGACGCCGAGCTCCAGCTGTTCCCGGACAGCACCGTGACCCCGGTCCTCGGCTACCGCTGGAACCGCTACGAAGGCCCCCGCCAGACCACCTACTTCGTCGGCCAGGACGAGTTCCGGCTCGACTCCGACCTCAAGGAGACCGAGCAGGAGATCTACGGCGGCGTCTTCTTTGCGACCAACCGCTGGTCGGGCACGCTGCTCCAGGGCTGGCGCGACTTCGAAGGCAACGACGCACGTCAGCCTCGTCCCGGGCGCCGGATCGGGCAACAGCTACCAGCCGGTGCTCGGCACCGACGTCACCCTCGACGACCTGTCGCGCTCCGTCCACACCGAGGCCGACACGCCGGTGACCACCGCGAGCGTTCGCGGCCGCTTCAGCGAGACGATCCGCCTCACCGCGTCGTACGTGCGCGCCAACTACGAGGGCGACACCAACGCGTCCGAGCTGCTGTCGGGCAGCCTGGTGTCGTTCCGTTTGGGCCGCTTCTTCTCCGGCCTCGACCAGTCCATCTCCAGCCGCACCGAGAGCCCGTCATGGCGGGGCGAGGCCCGGCTCGAGTTCGACCTGTCGCCGGAGGTCCGGTTCGACCTCGGCTACGAGGCCCGCGAACGTGAGCTCGAGGGCTGGGCGCTGATCTCGAGCCTCTACCTCGACACCCTCAACTTCAGCGGCGCTGACCCGCAGGACATCAGCCAGCTCATCGAGACCACCAACGGCTTCGAGCGCGAGGACGAGGTGCTCAGCGCGCGCCTCAATCTGCGCGGCGTCGGGCCCTTCATCTTCTGGGCCGAGGGGGCGATGCGCTCGAGCGACCTCGACATCTCCGAGGACGTCGCGCAGATCGTGGTCCCGGGCAGCCAGGAAGGGGAGTTCAACCGCGAGGTCGACGTCATCGGCGCCGGGGCCGCGGTCCTGATCGGAGGCGCGCGGTTGTCGGTCGACCTGCTCAGCGAGAGCGCCGACGACATCGTGGTCCGCACCGACTTCGACGAGCGGATGCGCATGCGTGGCCGCCTCGACTGGTCGTTCACGAAGTGGCTGCGGCTGCTCGCCACCGGTGAGAAGATCTCATCGGCCAACGGCGACTCGGGCGTCGGCTACGACGCCGACACCGACCACGTGGCCTTCGACCTCGAGCTCACGCCCGTGGAGACGATGACCCTGCGGCTCGCCTACGACGACTACGACACCGACACCACGGTCCCGATCCGGGTCCCCCAGGACTTCAGCATCGCGACCTCCGAGCACCACGAGAACGGGCAGCTGATGGAGGCCGGGTTCCGCTGGCGGTTCGAGCCCTTCGACCTCGATCTCGGCTACTCCGATTTTGAGAACACCGGCTCGTTCGAGTTCGACCTGGTGCGGACGTTCGCGCGCTTCGGCATCGACCTGTCCGACGCCATCGGCCTGGCCTTCGAGTGGGAGTCCAACAAGTACACCGAGGACGTGCTGCAGCTCGCCAACTTCGACGCGGACCGCTTCGGCGTCTTCGTGCGCTGGCGCAACTAGCCTCGCAACCACGACAATTTCATTCCCCGAGGGGGCCGCAAGGCCCCCTCTTTTTTTCAGCTCTGGCGAGCTCGAAAGAAGGGACTAAGAGCAGAGCAGCAGTTCTGTCGCTGCCCGCCTATACTGAAGCGCCGTGAGGGCCCTCGGGGTCCGCGTCAGCTCACGGACACCGACCGCAGCCGGCGGGCCGCCCGGGAAACTCACGCGCACGCAGGTCGTACGACCCCTGGGAGGAGTCAGACATGAGACGGAGCTTTCTTGGCTTGGCCCTGTGCTGGGTGATGACTGGCGCGTCCGCCTGGGCAAGCGACGAGGGAACGAGGCTGCTGCGGTTCCCGGACATCTGGCAGGACCAGGTCGTGTTCTGCCACGGCGGCGACCTCTGGCTCGCCCCGGCTGCCGGCGGGACGGCGCGCCGGCTGACCGCCCACCCGGGCCAGGAAGTGTTCCCCAGGTTCTCGCCGGACGGCCGCTGGATCGCGTTCACCGGCCAGTACGATGGCGACGAGCAGGTGTACGTCGTGCCGGCCGCTGGCGGCGAGCCGACGCGGCTGACCTGGTACCCGGCCGAGGGCCCGCTGCCGCCCCGCTGGGGTTACGACAACCAGGTCTACGGCTGGACCCGGGACGGCGACAAGGTGCTGTTCCGCTCACTGCGCGACGCGGGCGGTGGAAGCGACACCCGGCTCTACACGGTCGCGCGCACCGGCGGCCTGCCGGAGCCGCTGCCGATGCCGAGCTCGGGCGCCGGCGACTTCTCGCCGGACGGCAAGCGGGTCGTCTACTCGCCCCTGTTCCGGGACTTCCGCCACTGGAAGCGCTACCAGGGCGGCTGGGCCCAGGACCTCTACGTCTTCAACCTCGCCTCACGCGAGGTGCAAGGGATCGCGCACAGCGTGCGCACCGAGCGCGACCCGATGTGGATCGGCGACACCATCTACTTCGCCTCCGACCGAGACGACTACTTGAACCTCTACGCCGCCGACCCGGCGACCGGCGCGGTCGAGCAGCTGACGCACTACGAGGGCTTCGACGTGCGCTGGCCGAGCACCGATCACGGGAGCCGTATCGTCTACGAGCTCAACGGCCAACTCCACGTCTTCGACGTGGCCAAGCGTCTGGACCAGGCCATCGTGGTGACGGTCCCGGACGACGGGCTGTGGAAGCGGCCGCGCCGGGTCAACGTCGGCGGCAAGGTCGAGGGCTTCGACGTGGCGCCCCACGGCGAGCGGGCGCTGTTCGTGGCCCGCGGCGAGGTGTTCTCGGTGCCGATCTCCAAGGGTCCGGTCCGCAACCTCACCACGAGCTCCGGCGCCCACGACCGCTCGGCCGTGTGGTCGCCGGACGGGGCCACGATCGCCTTCATCTCCGACGCCGGCGGCGAGGACGAAATCTGGCTGGTAGACCAGGCCGGCGCCACGCCGGCGAAGCAGCTCACCAGCGGCCACGCGGCGCGCCTGTCGGGGCCCGTGTGGTCGCCCGACAATGCCAGGATCGCGTTCTCGGACAAGGACGGCAAGCTGTTCGTTGTGACCGTGGCCGACGGCCGCGAGGTCCAGGTCGCGGACCACATCTGGGGCGCGATCGCCGACTACGCGTGGTCGCCGGACGGCGGCCACCTCGCGTTCAGCCTGGGAAATCCGGCGCAGGTCTCGCAGCTCCACATCTGGAGCGTGGCCGACGGCACGCTGCGCACCGTGACCTCCGAGTACTTCGAGGCGAGCACGCCGGCGTGGAGCCCCGACGGCGCGTACCTCTTCTACCTCTCCAACCGGAGCTATGCACCGATCATCTCGGACCTCGAGTGGAACTACGCCGGTGACCGGCGCGGCGGCATCTACGGCCTCGCCCTGCGCAAGGACGTCAAGCCGCTGCTGCCGCCCGAGAGCGACGAGGTGAAGCTCGACGAGGACGAGAAACGCGGCGACGACGACGCCGAGAAGGATGAGCCGGAGGGCGAGGACGAGAAGAAGAAGGGCAAGGAGGGCGAGAAGGTCACGGTCAAGGCCGCGAAGAAGCCGGTCGTCATCGACTTCGAGGGGCTCGCCGGCCGGGTGGTCACGATCCCGGTCGAGGCCGACAACTACGCGGGGCTGGCGGCGGTCGAGGGCCACCTGCTTTTCGGCAGCGCGGGGCCCAACTCCTACGGCCGGCCCAACGACGACACCAGCCGGCTGCGGGCGTTCTCGCTCGAGAAGCGCGAGACGTTCGACCTGGTCAAGTCCAAGCTCGACGCATGGGCGGTGTCGGCCGACGGCAAGAAGGTGCTGGTGCAACAGGGCGAGAAGTACCAGCTCCTCGAGATCAAGAAGGACGGCGGCGAGGCCAAGCCGGTGGAGACCTCGGGCCTCGAGATGGACCTGGCGCCGACCGAGGAGTGGGTGGAGATCTTCGACGAGACCTGGCGCCGGTTCCGCGATTTCTTTTACGTCCCGAACATGCACGGCTACGACTGGAAGGCGATCGGCGACCGCTACCGCGCGCTGCTGCCGGACGTCGCCCACCGCTCCGACCTCAACTACGTGCTCACCGAGATGGTGGCGGAGCTCAACTCCGGCCACACCTACATCTCGGGCGGCGACTTCCAGATCCCGGAGCGCGCGCCGGTCGGGCTGCCCGGGGCGCGCTTCGAGCTCGACCCGAAGGCCGGGCGCTACCGGATCGCCTTCATCTACCGCGGGCACAACGAGGAGCCGCGCTACCGCTCGCCGCTGACCGAGGTCGGCGTCGACGTCAAGGCCGGCGACTACGTGCTGGCCATCGACGGCGTCGAGCTCGCCGGCGACGACAACCCGTATCGGCTGCTGCAGCACAAGACCGACCCGGTGACCCTGACCGTCAACTCGAAGCCGACTCGTGAGGGAGCGCGCGAGGTGCGCTACCAGCCGCTGGCGAGCGAGCAGTCGCTGCACTACCTCGACTGGGTGCTCGGCAACCTCGACCGGGTCACTACAGAGACCCAAGGCCGGGTCGGTTACCTGCACATCCCGGACATGGGCGCCGACGGCATCGCCGAGTTCATCAAGTGGTACTACCCGCAGCTCCGCAAGGAGGGGCTGGTCATCGACGCCCGCGGCAACGGCGGCGGCAACGTCTCGCAGTGGATCCTCGAGCGGCTCGACAACAAGGTGCTGGGGACCCGCTTCGGCCGCACCACCGAGCTGCCGACGACCTACCCGAACACCGTCTTCCCCGGCCATCTCGCCTGCCTGATCAACGAGACCTCGGCCTCGGACGGCGACATCTTCCCCCACTACTTCCGCGTCGCCGGCCTCGGGCCCCTGATCGGCAAGCGGACCTGGGGCGGTGTGGTGGGCGGCGGCAACACCCCGCTCGTCGACGGCGGCGAGGTCTTCGTGCCGCGCAGCGCGACCAACGACCGCGACGGCAACTACATCATCGAGGGGCACGGCGTCGACCCCGACATCGAGGTCGAGAACGACCCGGCCTCGGTGATCGCGGGCCGCGACCCGCAGCTCGAGCGTGCGGTGGCCGAGATCATGGCGGCCATCGAGCGCGAGCCGGTGACGCTGCCGCAGCGTCCCCCGGACCCGATCAAGACCCCGTCGCGCTGAGCGCCAGCAACACCGCGGTCCCGCGACCGCTACATCATGACTCCCGAGGGGGCCATCCGGCCCCCTCTTCGTTCGTTCGCCGTCGATTGAAACCAGTCCCAGCGCGCAGAACATCAACCACCGTACCTGGCAGCGTTACAAGCAGCTCGCGCAGGGAGAGGAGCTCCACCTCCTGGTCGGGGTTGTCGTAAAGGCGTGGCCGCGTCCCACAGCCCACTGCGCTGCCGCCGGCACCGGCGTCCGATATACTCCATGACAGGAACGAAGGGCGACACAGGATGGCAGGCGCGGTCGCGGACCGCGTCGTCAGGGCGCGCTGGGAGGAGGGTCGTGCCGTGGGCAGGAGGTTTCGTGCGTCAGCGTCTCTGGTGGTCGCCGCGGTCGTGCTCCTGCCGGCGGTGGCGTCTGCCTTTCATCTGGGCTTCGTTGAGGCAGAGTGGGACGGCGTCGGGGGGGTCGACGGGATCGGCGCGGCCTTCTCGGTGGCGGTGAGCCCTGACGGCGCCCATGTCTACGTAGCGGCTTATGGGGACAGCTCGCTGGCGGTGTTCACCCGTGACCCGGTGACCGGCCGCCTCACCTTCGTCGAGGCGCAGTGGGACGACGCCGGCGGGGTCGACGGGCTGGCCGGCGCGTACTCCGTCGTCGTGAGCCCGGACGGCGCCCACGTCTACGCCGCCGGGTTGATCGACAACGCCGTGGCGGTCTTCGCGCGCGACCCGGCCAGCGGCGCCCTGACCTTCGTCGAGGTGGTGCGGGACGGGGTGGGTGGCGTCGACGGCCTGTTGGGGGCCTCGGCCGTCGTCGTGAGCCCGGATGGCGACCACGTGTACGCCACCGGCTTCTGGGACAACTCGGTGGCGGCCTTCGCCCGGCAGCCCACCGGCGCCCTGACCTTCGTCGAGGTCGAGCGGGACGGGGTCGGCGGCGTGGAGGGGCTGGCCAACGCCACCGGCGTCGCGGTGAGCCCTGACGGCGCTCACCTCTACGTTGCCGGCGAGGGCGACCACGCCGTCGCGGTCTTCGCTCGCCAGGCGGCCTCCGGCGCGCTCGACTTCGTCGAGGCCGAGGTCGACGGCACGGGTGGCGTCACCGCCCTCGCGGGAGCCTCTGCGGTCGCGGTCAGCCCGGAGGGCGCGACGGTGTACGCGACCGGCGCCTACGATTCCGGGCTGGTGGCGTTCATCCGCGATCCGATCAGCGGCGCCCTCTCGCTCCTCGAGGAGTACCTCAACGGTCAAGGGGGTGTGGACGGGATGAACGGGCCCCGCGGGTTGGCGGTGAGCCCGGACTGGCAGCACGTCTACGTGGCAGCCTACGGCGGGGATGCGGTCGTGAGCTTCGCGCGGCAGCCGCTGGGCGGCGCCCTGACCTTCCTCGAGTTCCGCGACAACCGCTGGGGGGTGGTGGGGCTGCAGGGGGCGAGGTCGGTCGCGAGCAGCCCGGATGGCCGCAACCTCTACGTAGCCGGGGCCGACGACAGCGCGGTGGTGGCGCTGGTCCGCATGCTGTTCGGTGACGGCTTCGAGAGGGGGACGACCTCGGAGTGGTCGACGACGGTCCCCTGAAGGTGCCCGGCACCCCATTCCGCAGGACCTCGTCCACGTCGACGATCGGCTTCTTCATCCGGCCGAGAATCTCGCCGTGAGCGGCTGTCTCCAGGGGTAAAGCCCATTGAACCTGAGATCGAGTCTCTGGTATAGTCCGCCGACCGTTCACGGAGAGGCCGATGCACGAAGACGCCAGAATCCCGGGTGCGGACGGCGACGAGACCATGCCGGCCGACAGCCTCGACGACCACGACGCAACCATGTCCGTCCCCTCCGCCGCGCCTGCGACGAGCGACCCCGGGCACCCCGCCACCATCGGCCGCTTCCGCATCCTCGGCAAGCTCGGCCAGGGCGGGATGGGGGTGGTCTGGGAGGCCGAGCAGGATCAGCCCAGGCGGCGGGTGGCGCTCAAGGTCATGCGCCGCGACCACACGGTGGACCCGCTCCACGTCCAGATGTTCCGCCGGGAGGCCGAGACCCTCGCCCGCCTCAGGCACCCCAGCATCGCCGCCATCTACGAGTCCGGCCACACCGATGACGGCCACGACTACTTCGCCATGGAGCTGGTGCGCGGCCTCACCCTCGATCAGTGGCTCGCCCAGCGCCCGAGCCGGCTCGACGAGGCCGAGCTCGAGCTCCGGCTCCGTCTCTTCGCCACGATCTGCGACGCGGTCCACTACGCCCACCAGCGGGGGGTGATCCACCGCGACCTCAAGCCCTCGAACATCATCGTCACCGACGAGGCCAAGTCGTCCTTGGGCGGTACGAAGAGCCGCTCGCTGCCGTCGCTCAAGATCCTCGACTTCGGCCTCGCCCGGATCACCGACTCGGACATCGCCGCCACCCTGGTGTCCGAGATCGGCGTCATCAAGGGCACCCTGCCCTACATGAGCCCGGAGCAGGCGCGGGGCGACGTCGCCGCCATCGACGTCCGCGCCGACGTCTACGCCCTGGGGGTCATCCTCTACGAGCTGCTCACCGGCCGCCGGCCCTACGACGTGTCGCGGGCGGCGCTGGCGGAGGCGATCCGCGTGATCTGCGAGGAGCCTCCCAAGCCGCTGCGCGACAGCTGGAGCGGCGCCCGCCGCCCGGACCGGGATCTCGAGACGATCGTCGGCAAAAGCCTCGAGAAGGAGGCCGACCGCCGCTACGGCAGCGCCGGCGAGCTCGGCGACGACGTCGACCGCTTACTGAACTCGCAGCCGATCCTCGCCCGAAGCCCGAGCGCGATCTACCAGCTCAGCAAGATGGTCCAGCGCAACCGGCTGGGGGCGGCCTTCGCCGCCACCGTGCTCCTCCTGCTCGTCGCCTTTGCGGTCACGGCCACCGTGCAGTCCAGGGCCGTCGCCCGGCAGCGCGACCGAGCCGAGGGGGAAGCCGCCAAGGCGCTGGCCGTCAACCGGTTCATGAGCGAGACCCTGAGCGCCGCCAACCCCTGGGGAGAGGGATACGACGTGTCCGTCGCAGAAGCGCTCGACCAGGCGACCGAGAAGATCGCGACGTCGTTCGAGGGCCAGCCGTTGGTCGAGGCCGAGGTCCGCCACACCATCGGCACCGCCTACAAGAACCTCGGGCGCTACGATCGCGCCGAACCGCTGCTCGAGGCGGCGGTGGCCACGCGAACCAGGCTGCTCGGCGGCGACGACCCCGAGACCATCGAGACGGTGTCGGCGCTGGCCGAGCTTGCGTGGCGGAGATCGCGCTTTGACGAGGCCGTCGACCGGAGCCGAGACCTGCTCGAGCGTCACCGACGCGTGTACGGCGACCCGAGCGCCGAGGTCGCAGGTACCCTCGAGGACCTCGGCCGGATCCTGACCGACGCCGGGCGTTACGACGAAGCGGAGACGGCGCTCGAATCAGCGCTCGCCATGAGCCTCGAGCTGGACGGCGAGCAGTCGCTGCAGGTCGCCGCGTGCTACGAAAGCCAGGCAACCCTCGTCCAGATGCAACGGCAGGACTACGCCGCCGCCGAGGAGCTGGCGCGCAAGGCGCTCGACATCCGACGGGCGGTGACCGAGACCGAGACCATGGACACCGCTTTGTTGCTCAACAACATCGGGGTCCTGATCCTGCTCCAGAGCCGCTACGACGAGGCGCTCCCGGTGCTTCAGGAAGCCGTCGACCTCACCCGCCGGGTCGCCGGCGACCGGCACCCCGAGCTCGCCAAGGCCCTCGAGAACCTCGGCAACGTCTACTACCGCCAGCAGGAGTTCGACCGGACCCTCGCCCTCCTCGACGAGGTGATGACCATGCGCAGGGAGGTCCTTGGCGAGGACAGCCCGGAGGTCGCCCGGACCCTCAACAACATGGGCATGGTCTACAAGGGCGCGGGCCAACCCGAAAAGGCCGAAGAGGCCCTGCGGCAGGCCCTCGCCGGCATCGAGCGGGCGTACGGGCCGGATCACCCGGATGTGGCCGCCAGCCACTGGAGCCTCGCCTACGTGCTGTGGAGCCGGGGCAAGCTCGACGAGGCCGAGGCCGAGCTGCGCGCGGCGGTCGCCATCGCCGAGCGGGCCTACCCGGAGAACAGCGCCGGCCGCGCGGCCTACCAGCTGCCCCTCGGCAACCTCCTGGCCGAGCGCGGGCGGTTCGCGGACGCCGAACCACTGGTGCGTTCCGCCCACGCGGCGTTTCTCGCCACCGAGGGCTCGGACGGGCCGCGCACCGCCGACGCTGCAACCTGGCTGGTCAAGCTCTACGAAGCCTGGGGCCGGCCTGACGACGCCGCGCGCTACAGAGCCGGTGGCGTCGACGCGTCGTAGCTGCAGGGCGCCACGCTCTGGCAGACACTTGCTCGCCGCGCAGAACCCGATTCCAGACGTGGGAGATCTCACCCTCGACGAGGACCCGCGGCGCTTTCGGCATCACCATCCTCTCGCGTCCCCCTGATGCGAATCACCGGATCTACGAACCCGGCACCGCTTGGTGCCGGGTTTGAAGGCAGCTGGGCATCTGTCCTAATCCTGCGGGCCGGTCGACCTGATGCGAATGGTCAATCTCGATTGGTATTGGACTTCTGCGTTGATGGAGCAGTCGGAGCAGCGTTCCTTTTCTTGAACGCTCCGTAAATGAACAGTACGGCGAGCACAAGAAGCGGGAACCCGATCACAACGGCAGCGCCGCGGTCTGACTGAGCTACGAAGAGCCCCAGGTACCACATCCCGATCCACCAGACGACAAAGATCGCTCCTCCAAGCCCTTCGTTCATCCAAACGACAACATAGCCAACCAGGAAGAGGGCGAACAGGATTTTGACGACCGTTGGCTCGGACCCGGCAGTGCCGTAATTTCCCGTCACAACAAGAAGAACATACAAGAGCGCATAGACGGAGGTTAAGACAAGCAGGGTTCTTGAACGGCCTTTCTTGGCGCGCCGCTGAATGTCGTCTTCCATAGTTCCACCTCTTTCTTTTCATTCCTATACCAGAACCTAGCCTTTCTTGGGTCCGCCGGCGACGATCATATTCCTGCCTCTCTTGCCCCTCCAACCAGCCATTAGAAGGCGCGTGTCAAGTGGGCATGGCTTCCCCAGGGGGGGGCCGCGACCCACAGCTCGAGCGCGCGGCGGCCGAGATCATGGCCGCCATCGAGCGCGACCCAGTGACGCACCCGCAGAGCCCGCCGGGAGAGCTCTTCTCCCTGGCCGTCAGGAGCATGGCGCGGTTGACAGGTCGCGGCGGAACTGTCAACATCCGCAAGCGCGGTCCGATGCGCGATGAGTCCGCGATCGAGGACGACAAGGAGGAAAGAATGAGGAAGACACTGTGCGTCGCGTGGGTCCTGGTCCTGGCCGTCGGCGGGTCGCTCTGGGCCGCGAACAGCTTCACCCGGAACGGCAGCGGTGAGCCGGTCAACCACACCGTGTTGGTCCCCACCCCTGGCCCCCACAGCATCACCCAGAACTCCGACACCAGCACCATCACGACGGGCAACTCGGTCTCCTGCAACGCGGGCGGCCTCCACACCGACAACAGCTACCTGCGCCGCTTCGCCATGGCCGACTACGGCATCATCAACCAGTTCGACGTCGCCAGCGTCGACGTCGGCATCGAGCAGGCGACGGGCGCCACCGGCACCCAGCCGATCGAGATCCGCCTCCACTCGATCCTGACCGCGGCGGCTTTCACCTTCGCCAACCTGACCTCGATCGGCACCAGCGTGACCACGGTGGCGGACGCCGCTGCGGTGGTCGTCAACTTCCCGGTCACCGGCAGCCTGGTCGACCCCGTCGCCACCAACCTCGTGCTCGAGGTCTTCACCCCGAACGGGCAGACCGCCGGCAACAGCTTCTTCATCGGCAGCAACACCGCTCCGGAGACCGGAGCCAGCTACCTCGCCGCCGCCGACTGCGGCGTCACCGAGCCGACCCCGGTCGCCGCCATCGGCTTCCCGGACATGCACATCGTGATGATCGTCAACGGCGACGAGCTCCCGGTCGAGCTGCAGAGCTTCAACGTCGAGTAGGCTCGACTCCCTCCGTCTCACGGACGGCCCCCCTCGGCGGGGGGCCGTTTTTCGCTTGTCCACGCGAATCGGAAAGACGCCATCACCGCTACAATGACAGCAGTGCAACCCGGTGACCTACAAGGTACGGTGGTTGATGGTACGTGCTCGCCGTAGTCCGTCGTGACGCCAGGCACGAGTCGGAGTGCTCGCAACCCGAGTCGGGGCAGATCAGCAGAGGTGTATCGGGAGGGTGACGGCGCTGCATGCCACTGGACCTGGCGTCGTTTCTGTCACTTCGGGCAACGCGGGCGCGACAGGCCGAGCGAAGATACTTGCCGTGGTAGGCTTCGCCGCATCATGGCCACCCTCCAGCGCGTCGCCTCGCGTTGGCAAATCGTCGCGCTGACGATCAACGACGTCGTGGGCAGCGAGGTGTACCTGCTGCCGGCAGCGGCTGCGGTCTTGCGGAGGAGTCTAATGCACCTGCCGTTCGTCGGCTGCGCCGGCCTGTCAGGGGTCTGGGCGCTGGGGTATGGGTGAGAAGGCGAGCTTCTCGAAGCCCACAGCCGCAGCGGCTCCGATGGCGTACATCAGCAAATCCAGGGGGTCGAAGGTGCGGCCGAAGACTGGAACGTCAAAGTACTGGCTGAGCTCGACGATGGCCCCAATGAGGAAGACCAGGCAGGCGCGGCTGACGGATGAGCGAAGGACCGGAACGCGAGCCAGACCGACCCCGAGGAGCAGAACGAGAGAGAACGGAAGAAGGAGGTCGATCAGGTAGCCGGTGACGAAGGGACGGAGGGGGCCGTTGTACCGCGGGCCGGTGACGAGGTGAAGCGCCGCAACCGACACGCAGATGGCGACGATGACGGGCTTGCGGGGAAGGTTGAGGGAAGCCATCGACTTCTCGGTACTGCGAAACGAAACCTCCGAGAGGGCGCCAAACGTCCGCGGCTCAGCCGCGGCGCTTGATGTTCACCGAGAGCATACCGCCTGCGCCGTCGGAGTGGCCAGTCCACCAAGTGCCAGGTACGGTGGTTGATGTTACGCGCCCACGTGCCCGACGCAGCTCGTCGTGACGCCAGACACGAGCCGGACTGCTTGGCATCTGAGTCGAGGCGGATCAGGTGAGGTCGGAGGGTGAGGTCACGGTGCCGGGGTGCGCGATCGCACGCCGCGACCCGCAGCTCGAGCGCGCCGTGGCCGAGATCACGCCCGCCATCGAGCGCGAGCCGAGGACGCTGCCGCAGCGGCCGGCCGACCCGGTCAAGACCCCGACCCACTGATCGGATTCGGCCTGAGGTCCCGCGACCGCAACGTGCTCACTCTCGAGGGGGCCACCTGACCCCCTCTTCATTCGATTGCCGCCGACCGGAACCCGCGCTGGCGCCCAGAACATCAACCACCGTACCTGGCACTTTTTCGCCTTGTCGGCGCCGTGCTCTGCGAACAAAACGACGAGTGGTGTGTCGGCAGACGCTACATGGGCCTCAGCACTCTTGCCGCCGTCCCCCAGCTGACCGACCCGCCCCCATCGCTCACCGGAAAGGAGGCCGCCCTCGAACCCGTCGCCGCTCAAGCATGATCAAGGATCAACCAAGTGGCCTTCGTACACCACTTGACGGGACGTGACCACGGGATGGGGCCACGCACAGATTCCTTCACAAGTGGAAGTGCTTTGAATTTCAGTCGAGGCGGATCAGGTGAGGTCGGAGTGCAAGGTCGCGGCGGTGGGGTGCGTGATCGCACACCGCGCCGCCGGCGTGCCGCACGCCACCGGCACGACCCAGCGCATCGTTTGCGAGGCGTAGCTTGACCTGGGCTACCGCCTGCAGGCCTGGCTCTGACACGGCTTCTCGGACCAGGTCAGGGCCGACGTCACCTTCCAGCCCCGCCGGGTCGGCGACTCGAGCTGAAGAACGAAGCCCGGGAATGGGCGTCGAAGCCTGTGCTACCACGCGTGATTCGAAGAGCTGAGGTTCGGACCAGCACCTGAGTTCGGACCTGCGTCTGGTCCGCATACTCGTGGATCGCCGAAGATGCGAACCTGACACGGTTCCGGTTCCGGGGCTTGGGATCAGCACCTTCGGCGCGCCCTGCGGTACGAATGAGAAGCACCCTCATGCCAAACGTGGCACCGGTGAAATCCGCCACCACCCCGCGCGTCACGATGCCTTGAAAGCTCAACTGCTCAGGCATACACTCTGTGGGCACGATCTGGGCCCCGTTCTGTCGTGTAGGTTGTCTTCACAACAACGTTTCTCACGAGGATCGGAGTCCTTTCCATCCCCCCACGGTGAGATATCCGGGCTAGCCCCTCGCGGGCAAATGAGAGGAAAGCGTGCCAGTGAGCAGTCCATCTCGAGGCGTCATTTCGATCGTGCTGGCTGTGGCCGGCGGTGTGGGAGTAGCGAGGGACGCGGGTGCTGGGGGGCCACTGGCCGCGCCGGTGGAGCTGCTGTATGCCCGGCGTTTCGTCCTGGATCACGCCTACTCGAGCGCCATGCGCTCCGATCGACCGCTGGTGTCGGCGGGTTATCTGGTGGTGGTCGAGGCCGACCAGGAGCTGACCGTGCCACGGCAGGGTTTGGGTCCAGTGCTGCTTGTCGGGGAGTGGCCGGTGGAAGTCCTGAACTCCGGCCGCGGCTCGGGACGGGTCGTGGCGATCGTGCCCGTGCCACTCGATCTGCTTGCGTCGCCGATCTTCTACGCCGTTCCAGACCTTCTGCCCGAGTCCCTTCCGCCTTCCACCGCGCGGGCTCTCGCGGGCGCTGCGGGGGCGGCGCTGCCGACAGAGGAAGCCGTGCAGGCGGCGCTGGAAGCTGGGGGATCTCCGGCTGTGCTTTCAGACCGCTACGAGCTCCGCCTGCGGGCCGCCGATCTCATCGAGCGGTATGCGCCCGAGGAGTCTGACGTGGTCAGCGGGCTGCGGGCCCCGCTACTGCGCGGGGAGGGTGTATCGCTCGGCCGACAGCGGGGCGCTGGTCCGGCTGCTCTCGGGCGGGTGGGGCGAGGCGTTGCCGGAAAGCTCCTCGTCGAGCCGACGCGGACCGAGCTTGCCGGTGGCGCCCTGACGAGCTTCCCCTTCTTCGAGTACGCGCGGGCTATCAACGGCGGCTCGCCGGTGCAGGTGGCCGTCGACTCCGCTCGCTTTGGCCTTGCTGGACAGACCGCGGACATCCATGTGGTGGTGGCCAAGTCGCGGGCCGAGTGGATAGCCGACCCTTCGCTCGAGGACGTGAGCAGCGGAGGAGCGGAGGCGGTGAGCTTCGTGGCTGGACCGATCCAGAACAACACCTTCGCGGTGGACACCGGCACCCTGAACGCTGACGCCGGCGCCGGCGTGGGTGTGGGCTATGACGTGGTGGTGGACTTGAACCACGACGGCCAACTCGGGCCGGGCGACCTTGTGGATGGCTACGGCGACGAAGCCGGGTTCTACGTGGTGCACGACGTCACTCAGGCCGGACCTTACCCGGTGACGGAGATCCTCTATAGCGGTGGCGCCCTACTGGGTCAAAACACCTTCTACCCCACGAACGTCGAAGACATGGGTGAGCTGCCTCTCGTCGTCGTCAGCCACGGGAATGGCCACTACTACCAATGGTACGACCATATCGGGTACCACCTGGCGTCGTACGGCTACATCGTGATGAGTCACGAGAACAACACCGATCCCGGGATCGAGGCCGCATCGACCACCACACTGACGAACACCGACTACTTCCTGGGCCACCTGAATCTCATCGCTGACGGGGACCTGCAAGGACACGTTGACGCGAGGAGCATCGTCTGGATCGGTCATAGCCGTGGCGCGGAGGGAATCGTGCGGGCATACGACCGGATTTCTGACGGTGCATGGGTTCCCGTGGAGTACAGCTTGGACGACCTCAGGCTCCTGTCCAGCATTGCGCCCACCGATTTTCTGGGCCCCGACTACTCGGACCCTCATGCAGTGCCGTACCACGTCTGGGTCGGCGGCGCTGACGACGACGTCTACGGCTGTCCAGAAGTGGATCTCGCACTCCCCTTCAGTCTTCTCGACCGGGCTGAGCGCGACCGACAGTCGATCTCCCTGCACGGAGTCGGACACGGCGACTTCCACAACGGTGGAGGCCCCTCGGTGGCCCAGGGACCGTGCCTGGTGGGCCGCCCCGCCACCCACATCTTGATGCGGGGCTACCTGCTGCCCCTGGTCGAGTACTACCTACACGGCAACATCGCGGCTGAGGACTTCCTGTGGCGGCAGTGGGAGCGCTTTCATCCGATTGGGGCGCCGACCTCAAGCTGCGTGGTGGTGGACCTCTACTTCCGCAAGGGGGATGGCGCCGGCAGTGCGGTGATCGACGACTTCCAGACGCAGCTCTCGCCCACGGTCTCGAGCTCCGGCGGTAATGTGAGCTACACCGTGACCGAGCTGACGGAGAGCTTCCTCAACGACGGCAACTCCAGCTTCACGCACGACCCGTCTGACCCAATGAACGGCATGACGGTGGGCGGCAACGGCGACATCACCCGCGGCATCGTGTTCAGCTTCGACGCCGGTGCCCTCCAGAGCCTGGAGTTCGGCTTGCTGCCGTCCTGGAGGGACCTGACCCACTGGACCCATCTCTCCTTGCGTGCAGCTCAGGCGACCCGGCATCCCCTGACCACTGGCGAGCTGGGGGATGCGAGCTTCACGGTGACTCTGGTGGACGGTCAGTCCGCAGAGAGCTCAATCAACATCGGCGCCTATGGAGGTGGCGTGGAGGAGCCCTATCAGCGATCCACCTGCGGTAGCGGAGTGGGCTGGAACAACGAGTTTGAGACCGTTCGGGTACGTCTGAGCGACTTCCTCAACAACGGGAGCACCCTCAACCTGGGCGACGTGAGCAAGATCGTCCTCCGCTTCGGACCGGGCTACGGGAGCGTTGCCGGGCGTCTCGGTCTGGACGATGTCGAGCTGGTGGGAGGGGAGCCAGTCCTGCTCGCCGACGGCTTCGAGTCCGGTGACACCTCGGCGTGGACGACGACCGTGCCGTAGATCATGGCCGCCATCGAGCGCGACCCTCGAACGCTGCCGCGGCGACCGCCGGACCCGGTCAAGACTCCGGCAGTTCGCTGATCAACGCCGAGCCTGTGGCATCGTGACTTCCGAGGGGGCCGCCCGGCCCCCTCTTCATTCGTTCGCCGTCGAAGGAAAGCGTGCCAGGTACCACAACCTCGCAACACTTAGGCACGCGTTGCAGAAGGCACGGTGGTTGATGTTGCGGAGGTCAGTTCGCACTGGTGGCGGGCGTGACGAGGTGACGACACCGGTCCGCACAGGAACGCTGCCAGCTTGGTACCTCGAGCTCGGGTTGGCGCCGAGCACCGGAGATCACGGCCCGGTGAGATCTGCCTCCAGCTCGCCGAGCAGCAGCGCGGCCGCGGCGCGCACGCCGACCGTGATCGACCGCTCGTCGGGCTGGAAGGTCGGGGTGTGGACGTAGCTCGTCCATCCCTCGGCCTGGTTGCCGACGCCGAGGAAGAAGTAGAAGCCCGGCACCACCCGGGCCAGCTCGGCGAAGTCCTCGGCGGCCATGATCGGCTCGGTCCGGCGCACGGCAGCGGGGCCGAGCATGCCCTCGAGGCTGGCGACCGCGCGGCTGGTCAGCTGCGCGTCGTTGACCACCGGCGGGTTGAGCCGCTCGTAGACCAGGGTGCACTGCGCACGATGGGCCGCGCACACCGAGTCCACAATCCGACCCATCGCCGCCTCGACCTGGTCCCGGCTGCCCGGGTCGAGGGTGCGCACCGTGCCGGTCAGCTCGGCCTCGCCGGCGATGATGTTGAACCGGTTGCCGGCGTTCAAGGTGCCGACCGAGACCACGACCGGGCGCCGGGCATCGACCTCGCGCGCGGCGATACCCTGGAGGGCGCCAACGAGCTGCGAGGCGACCCATATCGCGTCGACCCCATCGTGCGGCGTCGAGCCGTGGGTCATGCGGCCCCTCACGGTGATCGAGAAACGATCCGCCGCGGCCATGATGCCGCCCTCGCGCCAGGCGACGGCGCCGACCTCGAACGTCGGCATCACGTGGAGCCCGAACACCGCGCGCGGCCGCTCCTCGTCGAACACCCCCTCGGCGAGCATCAGCCTCGCCCCGCCCTCCTCCCCGGCGGGCGGGCCCTCCTCGGCAGGCTGGAACAGGAACAGCACCGAGCCACTGAACCGGTCGCGCAGGCCGGCGAGCAGCTCGGCCGTCCCGAGCCCGATGGTCAGGTGAACGTCGTGGCCGCAGGCGTGCATCACCCCCGGGGCTTCGGACCGCCACGGCACGTCGACCGCCTCCGCGATCGGCAGGGCATCGATATCCGAACGCCATGCCACCACCGGACCGGGTCGCGCGCCTTCGACCAGGACGACCACGCCGGTGCCGGCGATGCCGGTGCGCGGCTCAAGGCCGAGCTCGCGCAGCCGGCGCGCGATCTCGGCCGCGGTCTGGTGCTCGCGGTTCGACAGCTCGGGGTGGCGGTGGAACCAGCGCCGGCACTCGATCAGCTTCGGCGCCAGGCGTTCGCTCTCGGTCGTGATCCGTTCGGCGAGGGCAGGGTCGAGCGCCAGCGCAGGCACGGCAGCGGCGATCCCGACGAGGATGAGAAGCAGTCGCATGTGTCGATCTCCGGCCTCTCCTGCGCCGCCCCCGGGAGGTCGTGCGCTCCGGCGCGACCGCAGCGGCAGAGGGTGGCAGCTTCCAGCGTTCGCCCTCAGGCTACCACGCGATCGACGCCGACGAATGCACTCCGTCAAGGTGCGCGGCACCGATCTCCGCATGTGCCGATCGCCGTCACGTGTCAAACCCCACCGTAGCGCGAGCGGGCGGGGCCCTATCCCCCACCTGGCCCCTGACCGGGCGGGGGCTGTTGTATCCTGGCCGGCCGTGGACCGCGAGCACTCGCCGGAGCTGACCCAGCGTCGGATCTTCGCCTTCTGGCTGCCGCTGGCTGCCACCTGGCTGATGATGGCGACCGAGGGCCCGTTCCTGGCCGCCGTGATCGCCCGGCTCGCCGATCCCACTTACAACCTCGCCGCCTACGGCGTGGCGCTGTCGATCGCGCTGCTGGTGGAGTCGCCGATCATCATGATCATGAGCGCCGCCACCGCCCTGGTCCGGGATCGCGCGTCCTACCTCGCGATGCGCAACTTCACCAACACGCTGAACGCGGGCATCACGCTGCTGATGCTCGTCGCGCTGCTGCCGCCGGTGTTCGAGTTCCTCGCTCACCGCCTGCTCGGTCTGTCCGACGAGGTGGCGCACCTCGCCCATACCAGCATGGCCCTCCTGCTGCCGTGGCCGGCCGCGATCGGGTTCCGGCGCTTCTACCAGGGTGTTCTGATCCGGCGGGGCCTCACCCGGCTCGTCGCCTACGGCACCGTCGTCCGCCTGACCGGGATGGCGGTCACCGCGCTCGCCCTCTTCGGCCGCCCGGGGATCGAGGGCGCGTGGGTCGGAGCGGCCGCGCTCTCGGCTGGGGTGACGCTGGAGGCGCTCGCCGCCCGCGCCATGGCCCACCGCTCGGTGGCCGAGCTCAAACGCAGCGCGGGCATCGGCCCGCCGCTCGGCTACTGGGCGATCGCGAGCTTCTACTACCCGCTCGCGTTGACCACCATCCTCAACCTCGGCCTGCTGCCGATCGTGACCTTCTTCATGGGTCACGCGCCTTCGCCGCTGGAGTCGCTCGCGGTGCTGCCGGTGGTGGGCTCGCTGGTCTTTGTCTTCCGCGCTCTCGGCCTGGCGTACCAGGAGGTCAGCGTCGCCCTGATCGGCGACGAGTTCGAGGGCTACCAGCCGCTGCGCCGTTTCGCCTTCCTCCTCGGCGTGGCGGTCACGCTCGGGCTCGGGGTCATCGCCTGGACTCCGCTCTCCCACGTCTGGTTCCAGCATGTGTCGGGGCTGTCGCCCGAGCTGGCGCACTTCGCCCTCACGCCAGTCCGCGTGCTCGTGCTCATCCCGGGCCTGACCGTGCTGCTGTCGTTCCAGCGCGCGGTCCTGGTCAACAGCCGGGCGACCAGCCACGTCACCTGGGCCACGTTGATCGAGGTCGGCCTCGTCGTCGGCATCCTCTGCATCGGCATCTTCGGCCTGCACGGGGTGGGGCTGGTGGTCGCGGCCATCGCCCTCGTGGTCGGACGGCTCGGCGCCAACCTCTACCAGGTGGCGCCGCTGCGCCGGCTGCGCGCCGCCGTCGCGGTGGGCGGCCCGGGGGCGATCGAGCCGGCCTGACCGGATCTCCTTCTCGAACATCAGCAGAATCGCTGGGGTTCTTGAGAGAACCGTGCTACCGTGACTTCAGCATTTCGCGGCCGATGACCCGAGTGCGCTGCCAAAGCCGGACCTCACCGGCGCCGGATCACGCACTCACAGCCGAGCAGGAGGAGGAGAGATGAAGCGCGTCATCCTTGGCATGGTTCTCGTCATGATCCTGGCCCCGGCCGTCACGGACGCAGGTGACTGGATCCTGCGGCTGCGCGCCATCAACATCGACCCGGACGAGTCGAGCGAGGAGATCGGCAACTTCAACAGCACAGTCGCCGTCCGACTGGCGACCGTCCCCGAGGTCGACATCACCTACATGTTCAGCGGGAGCTTCGGCCTCGAGGTGGTCGCCGCCATCGCCGACCACGACCTCAGCGCTGCCGGCGGCGCGATCAACGGCGCCGACCTCGGCACGGTCTCGCTCCTGCCGCCCACCGCGGTTCTTCAGTGGCACCCGTCCCCCGAGGGCCTGTTCGACTTCTACCTCGGCGCCGGCGTCAATTACACGACCTTCTACGACTACGATCTGTCGGACACCCTCGCCGGCCTCGGCGTCACCGACATCGATTACGACGACTCCTTCGGCCTTGCCGGCAACGTCGGCCTCAGCGTGTACGTCGGCGACCACTTCCACTTCAACGGCGACATCAAGTACATCCAGATCAGGACCGACGCGGAGATTCAGGTCGGCAGCGACGTCCTCGACACGGTCGGCGTCGACATCGACCCCTGGGTGTACGGCCTCGGCGTCGGCTGGAAGTTCTAGGAACGAGTGGGGCATAGGCCCCTCGGCGCACGCGGGTCGCAGGCATCTGGGTGTGTGACGCGTCGCGGTTCCTGGCTGGCCTGTGCCCCGCGCGCGCCCAGCAGGATGCGCTGCGCGCATCCGAAGGAGTCCATGCCGCAGTGGCCGCCCGCCTCCACATCCGGCCCATCTCGAGTGGTCGGACGGCCAATGCAGAACGATTCCTGAGCGTCTCGCTCAAGCACGCGTCCTGACGGCGGGCCACCCGGCGGGGTGGCCCGCTTCTCGTTTCACGTCCGTGGCCGCGCCCGCTGAGCCGCTCCCTTCAGCGCTACCGGCGCAGCACTTCCGCTCGGAGGGAAGCGCCGGAGCTTTGCGATCGTTGTAACCTTGCTTTTCGACAGGGAGGTTGTCCGATGGAGTACCGCAGTCTCGGCAACTCGGGTCTCAAGGTGTCCGCGCTGTCCTTCGGCGCCTGGGTCACCTTCGGCAGTCAGGTCGACATCGACGCCGCCGTGGAGATGATGCGCATCGCCTTCGACGCGGGCGTGAACTTCTTCGACAACGCCGAGGTCTATGCCGACGGCGTCGCCGAGGAGATCATGGGCGCCGCGCTCAAGAGGGCTGGCTGGCGGCGGTCGGAGTACCTGGTCTCGACAAAGATCTTCTGGGGAGGCCAGGGGCCCAACGAGCGCGGGCTGTCGCGCAAGCACATCGTCGAGGGCGCCGACGCCGCGCTCGCCCGCCTCGGCCTCGACTACGTGGACCTCATCTTCTGCCACCGGCCCGACCTCCACACTCCGGTGGAGGAGACGGTCCGCGCCATGAACCACGTCATCAACCAGGGCAAGGCGCTGTACTGGGGAACCAGCGAATGGCCGGCGGAGCGCATCCTCGAGGCCTGCCACGTCGCACGCCGTGAGCGCCTGATCCCGCCCCTGATGGAGCAGCCCGAGTACCACATGCTCCACCGCGACCGGGTCGAGCGTGAGTACGCGCCGCTGTTCGAGCAGATCGGGCTCGGCACCACGATCTGGAGCCCGCTCGCCGGCGGCCTGCTCACCGGCAAGTACCGCGATGGGATTCCTCCCGGAACGAGGTCGACGCTCGAGGGCTACAGTTGGCTCCACCCCCGCTACGCCGGCAAGGACGCGCCCGCCAACATCGCGAAGGTCGAGAAGCTGCGGCCGATCGCGGCCGAGCTCGGCGGCAGCCCCGCCCAGCTCGCGATCGCCTGGTGCCTGGCCAACCCCAACGTCAGCACGGTGATCCTCGGCGCCTCGCGGCCCGAGCAGCTGCGCGAGAACCTCGGGGCGATGGAGGTCGCCGGCCGGATGACGCCGTCGGTGCTCGAGCGCATCGAGCAGATCCTCGGCAACCGCCCGGCGCCGGAGAAGGACTGGCGGTAGGAGCGCGTGAGGCATTGGCCCATGACGGCAGCGTTGAGGGTCCTGCTGTTTGACGTCGACCATACGCTCCTCGCCGCAGGCGGAGCAGGATTCCGGGCCATGGACCGCGCGTTCGTCGAGCTCTACGGCGTCGAGAACGCGACCCGCGGCATCGTGCCCGACGGCAAGACCGATCCCATGCTGTTCGGCGAGGCGCTCGTCCGGTGCCGGCTGGCGGCGGCCGGCAGCCCTCCCCCACCCGAGCTCGTCCGTCGCTACGAAACCCTGTTTCCCGAGGAGATGGCGGCGCCTCCTGCGGAGCTCATGCCCGGAGTCCGCGAGCTGCTGCACGCGCTGTCCGGGCATCCCCAGGTGCTGCTGGGGCTGCTCACCGGCAACCTCGAGCGCACCGCGCAGCTGAAGGTGGCGACCTTCGGGCTCGACCGCTACTTCGCCTTCGGGGCGACGGCTTGGACCACGGCGACCGGCTCCGCCTGCCGCCAGTCGCCGTCGAGCGCGCCGAGCGCCTCGCCGGCCGGCCGATCGGCCTCGGCCGCCACGTGGTCATCGTGGGCGACACGCCGCGCGACGTGGTCTGCGCCCGCGCCTGGGGCGCGACCGCGGTTGGCGTCGCCACCGGCCGCAGCTCGGCGCGCCAGCTCCTCGACGCCGGCGCCCATCTCGTCCTCGAGGATCTCTCCAACACGCATGCCGTTCTGGAAGCCCTTCGCCTTCGATGAAGGGAAGGCGAGAGGGAAAGAAGGTGAGACGGCATCCTGGTGTTCGCCGCGATCTCCTCTGCGCTCTCGGCGCTCTCAGCGGTTCCCGCCGGGCGGGGTGTTGGAGCTGCCAGCTGTTCGCTGTCGCCTGACCGCCATCACCCGGTCGGCTTCGGGAGCTGGAGCGGCAGTTCTTCGCCTGCTCGCCGGGTTTGGACTTGTCCGGGTACGGGGGCGGCTCCGACCTGCTGCGTGAGGTGAGGCCCGCCACCGCCGGCGACACGCCAGGCTGAGCGTCGACCGGCCGCACGCCGCCGGCGGCGGCAGAGGCGGGCCGGTTGCGCCGCCTGCCGTCACCGCATGCCGCGGCTGATGTCGCCGCCGGTCGTCAGCCGGTCGGCTTCGGCAGCTTCAGCGCGGTGTCGCCGACCCCCTCGCCGGGCTTGGACTTGTCGGGGTAGGGCGGCGGCGGCGGCAGCTCGCGGGGATCCTCCGCCAGCCGCTCCTGCAGGTGCCGCACCGCGGCCTCGAGCTGCGGGTCACGACCGGCCAGCACGTCGGACGGCAGGTTCTCGACGTCGATGTCCGGCACCACGCCGTGGCCCTCGATCAGCCACTCGTTGCCGTCGAGGGAGTAGGCGCCGAACTGCGGCGGCGTGATCGTGCCGCCGTCGACCACGTCCTGGTGGGGCTCGATGCCGACCGCGCCGCCCCAGGTGCGGCGGCCGATCACCGTCCCCAGGCCCTTGCGCTTGATCGCCTCGGCGAAGAACTCGCCGTTGGACCCGGTGTCCTCGTTGATCAGCACCGCGAGGTGGCCGTGGAAGGTCCGCTCGGGATCGGTCAGCACCATCCCCTCGCGCGGCTTGGTCAGCGACCACAGCTTGCGCTCGAGGGTGTCGATGATCATGTCGGCGACGAAGCCGCCGCCGTTGTAGCGCTCGTCGATGATGATCGCCTGCTTGCGGTACTGCGGGTACCAGGCGCGGGCGAACTCGATCAGGCCGTCCTCCATCATGTCGGGCAGGTACAGGTAGCCGATCGTCCCGCCGGACAGCGCGTCGACCTTGGCCCGATTGGCCTCGACCCACTCGCGCTCGCGGATCCGGTACTCGCTGTCGATCGGCTCCACGGTGCAGCTCGACGCGCCGTCGAGCGTCGGCCGGCTGTTGTAGGTCACCTCGACCGTGCGGCCGACGGTGTCCTCGAGGAAGGCGTAGGGGTTGTCGCCGGCCCGCACCTCGTCGGCCGTCGATGGCGATCAAGAAGTCGCCCTCCTTGACGCCGCAGCCGGGCGCGGCCAGCGGCGAGCGCTCGGCCGGAAGCCAGTTGCGGCCGGGCACGATGTGCGCGATCCGGTAGTGGGAGGCGCCCGCCGGCAGCTCGAAGTCGGCCCCGAGCAGCCCGACCTCGACCCGCTCGACGCCGCTGTCGACGTCGCCGCCGTAGACGTAGGTGTGGCCGATGTTGAGCTCGCCGATCATCTCGCCGATCAGGTAGTTGAGGTCGGAGCGGTTGCCGCACGAGGGCACGAAGCGGCGGTACTTGTCGCCGATCGCCTTCCAGTCGACCCCGTGCATGCCGGGGTCGTAGAACCAGTCGCGCTGGATCCGCCACGCCTCGTCGAAGATCTGCTCGAACTCCTCGAGCTTGGTCACCTTGATCTTGACGTCATCCAGGGCCACCTCGCCGTCGCCGGGCTTGGCCTCGGAGCCGGTGTCCACGATCCCGACACTTCGAACCGGCTCGGTAGACCGTCTTCGCGCCGTCCGCCGACAGGTGGTAGTTGGCGATGCCGTCCATGAGCTTCGTCGCCGCCTTCTCGGCGAGGTCGTAGTGGTGGAGCTCGAGCTCCCCCGCCGTCCGGTCGTCCACCGTCTGGTACTTGAGGAACTCGTTGCCGGTCTTGGCGAGGAACAGGAAGCCGTCGTCGGTCGCCTCGAGCCGGAAGTAGTTGCCCGGCTCGACCCCGTCGGCCGGCACGATGCGGTCCGCGATGCCGGCGAGGTCGATCTTCACCTCGACGTCAACGTCCTTGTCCTTGTCCGCCTGGCTCTCCTTGTTCCCCTTCTTCTCCGGGCCGACCTCCTTCTTCTCATCGGCGTCATTCGCCGCCGGTGCGAAGGGGGACGGCTCGCCCGCATGCAGGATCGCAACGTAGGGCAGCGTCATGTCGAGGAAGATGTGGCTCTGGTCGACGAAGCCCATCACCGGGTTGAACGAGCGGTTGGACAGGAAGTACAGGAAGCGCCCGTCCGGCGAGAACGACGGGCTCCAGTCGTTGGTCCACTCGTCGGTGATGCGGGTGCTGGAGCGCGTCGCCATCGAGTAGACGAAGATCGACTCATACAGCGACGGCTCCATCTTGCTGTACGCGATCCAGCGGCTGTCCGGCGACCACACGTAGTCCTGGATGCCCCAGCGCTCCCAGCGCGTCGTCCACCTCGCCGCGGTCGACGACCGACACCGCGCCGGTGGCCACCTCGACCAGGTTGAGCTTCATCTCCTTGTCCGAGTACACGAGCCAGCGGCCGTCGGGGGACCACACCGGCTGGGTCAGGAAAGGGCTCCCGGGGGTGAGCCGGCGCCACCCGCCCTTCTCGTCGAGCAGCCACAGGGCCTCGTCGCCGTCGCGGTCCGAGACCAGGGCGACCTGCGTACCGTCCGGAGACCACGTCGCGTTCTTCTCCCGCGAGCCCGAGCTGCGGGTCAGGTTGACGGCCTCTCCCTCCTTGGCCGGGAATCGACAGGATCTCGCCGCGCGCCTCGAGCAGCAGCCGCTCGCCGTCCGGCGACAGCCGGAAGGAACCGCTCTCGGCGCTGACGCCGACCCGCTCCGGCCACACCGACGCCCGGTCCGACCCGAGCGTCACCGGGACCTTGCGGACCTTGCCCGACGCCAGATCGAGCACGTGGAGGGCCTCCTGGTACTGGAAGACGATCGCGCCGGGGCCGATCGAGGGGTACTTGACGTCGTAGTCGCGGTACGCGGTCAGCGCCGTCACCTCGCGCGAGCCCAGGTCGAGACGGTACAGGTTGAGGGTCCCGTGCTCGCGGTCCGACGTGAAGTAGATGGCGTCGCCCTGCCACATCGGGTAGTTGTCGGCGCCCTGCCAGCTCGTGATGCGCGCAAAATCGCCGTCGGCGAGCCGCCCCATCCAGATGTCCTGGGCCTCGCCGCCCTGATACCGCTTCCAGGTGGCGTCCTCGACCGTGATCCGGTTGTAGGCGATCGACCGGCCGTCCGGCGACAGCTCGGCGAGGCCGGCGCGATCCACGGGAAGCCGCTGCTCCAGCCCGCCCTCGACCGGCACCAGGTAGGCCGCCTCCGCTCGGACCGTGAACTCGCGCCGCGACCGGAACAGGATCCTCGTCCCGTCCGGGTGCCAGCCCAGCACCCGGTCACTGGCCGGGTGGTAGGTCAGCCGCCGCGGCACGCCGCCGCGGGCATCCATGACGTAGGCGTCGGTGCCGCCGTCGTAGCTGCCGGTGAAGGCGATCAGCGAGCCGTCCGGGCTGAACTTGGCGTAGCGCTCCGCGCCCGAGTGGCTGGTCATCCGCCGCGCATCCCCGCCCGCGCTCGACACGACCCAGAGGTCGTCCTCGTAGGTGAAGACGATGCGGTCGCCGTGGACATCCGCCCACCGCATGAGGTGGGCCTCCTCGGCTGCGCCAGCCGCCGTCACGATCAGCAGAAGACTAACTGCAACCGACGTCGCGAGCTTCACGATTCCTCCCTTCACAGAGGGCGCGAGTGTAACAACCCATCGCCCAGCAGGCGAACGCCGGCGGGGCTGGTGCCAGGTTGTTGTATTGACGGGAGCTTTGCGGACCGATAGCATGATCGGGTCGTAAAACCGCAAGCACACCGTCTCAGTACGGGGAAGGAGGACAGAGGTTATGAGGAAGTATCTCGCCACCGCGGCCGTGCTGCTGGTGGTGCCGTCGCTGTCATTCGGCGCCGGCTTTGCTCTGTTCGAGACCGGGACGCGGTCGTTCGCCATGGCGGGCGCCTTCGTCGCAGTCGCGGACGATCCCTCGGCCATGTTCTGGAACCCTGCCGGGCTCGCGTTCCAAGACGACAAGGGGACGCAGGTCATGATGGGCGCGATCCTGATCGTGCCGCAGCAGACCTTCTATGGAGAGCCGCCATACCCGGGGGAGGGCTACTCGACCGAGCAGGTCGACCAGATCTTCTTCCCGCCCCACTTCCACTTCGTTACGCCGCTCGGCGGGCGCACGACCTTCGGCTTCGGGGTGCAGATCCCGTTCGGGCTCGGAACCTATTGGGACGACGACCACGCCGGCCGCTTCATCTCGAAGCGCGTCGACCTCATGGCCTATGACCTGACCCCGAACCTGGCCTTCGACCTCAACGACAATGTCGCGCTCGGTATCGGCGTCGACTACCGGATCAGCACCATCAGCCTGACCCGCAACGTCCCGCTGGTCGACCCGTTCTCGCAGCAGGTGGTGGACGTCGCGCAGACGCACATCTACACCGACGGCGCCGGCAACGATGGCTGGGGCTGGCACGCCGGCCTGCTCGCCAAGCTCGGCAAGGGCTTGTCGTTCGGCCTCACCTACCGCTCGAGCATCACCGTCGACTACGAGGGCTACGCCGACTTCTTCCAGTTCTCGACCGGCAACCCCGAGCTCGACCAGATCGTCGCGCAGACCATTCCCTTCGGCGAGACCATCTCGGGCGGCACCCAGATCGAGTTCCCGGACTTCTGGATCGCCGGCATGGCGTGGACCGGCGAGCGGGTCATCATCTCCGCCGAGTGGGGCCGCATGGGCTGGTCCTCGTTCCAGGAGCTGGCCCTGACCTTCACCGACTACCCGGAGTTCAACGAGTCCATTCCGGAAAACTACCACGACGCCGACCAGTACCGGCTCGGCTTCGAGTACCGCGCCAGCCAGCATCTCGCGCTGCAGCTGGGCACGCTCTACGATGAGACCCCGCAGCCCGCGGCCAACATGACGCCGCTCCTCGGGGACGCCAACCGCACCTCGGTCACCTGCGGCCTGAGCTGGATCAAGAACAATTTCCGGCTCGACCTCGGCTACGAGTACCTCATGATGGATGACCGGTCGACCGAGGGCACCAGCGTGTCGGGCTACGACGGCCGCTACGAGAGCTCCGCCAACCTAGCGGGCGCCTCGATGACCTTCACCTTCTAGAGAGGAGGACGCCAATGAAGAAGATCGCACTTGCAGTCAGCGTGGTGGCGCTCCTCGTGGCTCTGCCGGCGAGCGCCCAGCTCAACTTCGACCGCTACGTCGCCCTCGGCGACAGCCTGACCGCCGGCTTCACCAGCGGCGGCTTCGTCGACTGCTACCAGATGCACTCCTACCCGGCGATGCTCGCCGCCCAGGCCGGAGCGCCATCCTTCCAGATGCCGCTGATCTCGCCGCCCGGCATTCCGCCGGTGCTCGTGCTCGCCTCGCTGGCCGGCGGCGTCCCGACGCTGGTGCCGGCCGGGAATCCGGCCGACGCCTTCCCCTACAACGCGACCTACCCGGCGCCGTACAACAACCTCGGGGTGCCGGGCGCCACCCTCTACAACCTGCTGTTCACGACCGGCGACATCAACAACCTGCTCGCCGGCAACACCGACAACGTGATGCACGACCTGATCCTGCGCATCCCCCAAGTGCTGAATCCGCAGACCGGCCAGCCCATGGACTTCACGGCGCTGGTGCAGGCGATCGCGCTCGATCCGACCTTCGTCACGATGTGGATCGGCCAGAACGACGTGCTCGGCGCCGTGACCTCGGCCACCGCGATGGAGGGCGTGACGATGACGCCGGCTGACGTGTTCGCAAACCTCTACCCGCAGGCGGTGGGGGCGCTGGTCCAGATGACCAGCGCGGACATCGTGCTCTTCACCGTGCCCGACGTCACCATGGCGCCGTTCGTCCACGTCATCCCGCCCTTCCTCAACATCCCGGGCCTCGGCGTGGTGCCGATCATGGGCTCCAACGGACCCCTGGACGGAAACTGCCTGGTGACCCTCCTCGCGTCGAGCAAGCTCGCCCAGGGCTACGGCGTGCCGCTGCCCGGCTACCCGCCGCTGCCCGAGGACTTCAACCTGGCGACCGGAGAGCCCGGCTACGTGCTGCGGCCCGAGGAGGTCGCGGCGATCCAGGAGCGCGTCGCGGCGTACAACGCGATCATCGTCCAGACCGCCGACGCGTTCGGCCTGCCGGTCTTCGATGCCGGCGGCGTGATCGCCGACCTCATCGATCACGGCATCACGCTGGGCGGCGTCCACCTCGACGGCTCGTACCTGACCGGCGGGCTGGTCAGCTATGACGCCATCCACCCGCAGCAGCTCGGCTACGCCGTCTTCACCAAGTACCTGGTCGACTTCCTCAATGACACCCTCAACGCGCGCCTCACTCCCGTCGACCTGAGCGAGATCATGTTCGACAACCCGTGCTACCCGCTCGGGTCCGCGTACGGCGTGGCGCCGGAGAGCGTCGAGTTCTCGCCCGAGGCGATGCAGAGCTTCCTCGAGCTCTTCATGCCCGAGCTGCCGCACGTCCTGCCGCGCGACCAGGAGGCCGCTGCCGCGACCGACTGACCGCTTCTTTGACCGAACGACTGGCCTGGCCCGGGCGCAAAGCCCGGGCCGTTCTTTCATCCGCCGTGCCCGCGCTGCGTCCCCGGTCACACCGCTAAGAGAGCCGGCGGGTTAGAATCGCCGCGGAGGACTTATGACGCGACGCACCACCCCGCTCACGGTGCTGCTTGCACTGGCCGCAGCAGTCGCCGCGGCCCAGGTCTGCGACCTCGAGGAGCTGGCGACGATCTCGACCCCCGGCTCGCCGACCCATCTGTTGGTGATCGGCTCGACGGCCTATGTGGCGGCCGGCAGCGCCGGCCTGCTGCGGATCGCCGTCGACGACCCGGAGAACCTCGAGCTGATCGACGCGACACCGACCCAGGGCCAGGCCCTGGACATCGCCTACGAGTACTTCGGCAGCCAGCTGGTGGTCGCCGAGGGCGCCAGCGGCATCGGTTCCTACGACGTGCAGGAAAGCGGTCCCCCAGTGCACCTCGGCACCACCAGTATCGGCGGCACGATCGTCTCGCTCAGCGGCAGCGCGGGTGACTACGTGGCCGGCAGCAACGAAGGCACGCTCTACCTGGTCACGCTTGGCGCCGACGATCTGCCGGTCGTCGAAAGTCAGCTCAACCTGTCGGGCCAGGTCGTCGACGTGCTCGAGTCCTCGCGCCGTGCCTACTGCGCCCTCGGGGGCGCCAACGCGGTCGCCGTCGTCGACGTCCTCGACCGCTCGACGCCGACCCTGGTTGCGGTCTACAACCTGCCCGGCGCGGCGCGCAGCCTCGTCCGCACCGGGGACCTGCTCCTGGTGGGCGTCGACGGGGTTGGGCTGGTGGTGTTCGAGATCCGCGACGAAGGGCTGCTCCAGGCCGACACCGTGACGCTCGCCGCCGCTCCGACCGACCTCGTGGTGTGGAACGAGCGGCTGTTCATGGCCGGGCCCCAGCTCGGGCTGGCGGAGGCCGACCCGTCGCTCGGCACGGACATCGTCCCGCTCGCCCGCCTCCAGCTTTCGGGCTCGACGGCGCTCGCGCTGATCGGCAACAACGTGTTCGTGGGTCGCGGGGCGGCCGGCTTCTCCTCCGTCGACGCCTCGGCCTGCTCGAACCCGGACAGCAGCGTCACCAGCCTGTACATCCCCGCGGGCGCCCGCGCCGCCGGCACCGCGGGCAGCTACTGGTTGACCGACATCGCGGTGACCAACTTCTCGAACGGCGTCGCGACCGCCAACCTGGCCTACCTGGCCAAGAACCAGGACAACAGCAGCCCGCTCAACGCGTCGCTCGCGCTGGCGATGGGCGAGCAGGTCCTGATCGGCGACGTGTTCTCCACCCTGCTCGGCCTCGACGCCGCGAACGGCGGCCTGCGGGTGTCGACCTCGCACCCGGACGTCAAGGTCACCAGCCGCACCTACAACGCGGCCGGCCAGGAGGGCACCTACGGGCAGTTCATCCCGGCGCAGCGTGAGGAGCTCGCATTGACGCCGGACGGCGCCGGCGCTTTGAACCAGCTGCAGGAGAACGAGAGCTTCCGCACCAACATCGGCATGGTCAACCTGGGCGACACGCCGGTGAGCGTCGAGGTCCACCTCTATCACGCCTCGGGCAGCCGGTACGGGATCGTCAGCCGCACCCTGCAGCCGTTCGAGATGACCCAGTACGACCGCATCTACAACCGCGTCAACGCCGGCGTCGTCGACTCCGGCTTTGCGGTCGTCAAGGTGCTGACCACCGGCGGCAAGGTGCTGGCCTATGCGTCGGTAGTGGACAACGGTTCCAACGACCCGATCTTCATCCCGGCACAGCGGCTCAGCGACACCTCACCCTTCACCTACTAGGAGCGTGAAGGGCAGAGGCCGACCCGACACATCGGCATCAGGACCGCGCGCAGGGGCCTATGCCCTGCACGCTCCTAGTGGACGATCTCGTCCCTGCCGCCGTCGACGACTTCGAAGCGACGGCGCCGGCGCAGCCGGGCGAGGCGCCGCTCGAGGATCAGCCGCTCGAGCCACTTGCGCCAGTCGTGGAATCCCCGCTTGAGCCCGCCCGAGCGCAGCGAGGTGTACACGACCAGAACCGCCGTGCACACGCCGAGGAAGCCTGCAAGGTCCTTGTGGGGCAGCAGGCCGAACACGAACGCGGCGAGGATCTCCAACCACAGGAACCAGCGGGCCTTCAGCGGCAGCACGAAGAAGAGCAGGATGGTCGCCTCGCCGTACAGGGTCGCGAACGCGGCGATCAAGATGGTGATCAGCATCCGGTGGCCCTGCATGGTGATGAAGGGCGCGGTCGATTCGCCCCCGGCGAGCCCCATCAGCACGTGGGTGAGCAGCGCCACCGCCGCGGCGACCACCGCCGCGACCAGGATCAGCCGCCAGAACCGCCGGCGGCCGAGCCGCCAGAAGACGTCGCGCCCGAACCAGAACAGGACGAACAGCTCGAGCAGGAACCAGATGCTCGCGCCGCCGGCGCCGATGAACGGATAGGTCACCAGCTGCCAGACGAAGCCGCTGAGCACGGCTGGGGTCAGCCGGAGCAGCGCCGGCGCCGGGGCCGTGCTCTCGAAGAACTGCATCGAGAAGGTGACGAAGACCGCGGCGAGCAGCAGGACGACGTCGCGCGGCGGCGGCGCGCCGCTGCCCGAAAAGGCTCCGAACCCGCGCGGCCCAGATCGGTCGGGATATCTCGTCGCCACGGTGCGATGGCATGGTACCAGTCGGCCTCGGAACGCGCCACCGAGGCTCGAGGCCACCGCGCTTGGCGGGAATTTGAGTGAGGTCGACTCAGGTTTCAGCTATTGCGCGGCGCCGGACGGTGTAGGCTGGTACCCGACGGGAACGCCGCGGATGCAAAGGAGACAGCGATGACCGACTTTCTGCACATTCCCGTGATCCCCTTGCGGGAGGCGGTGCTCTTTCCTGGCGTCACGTCGCCGATCGCGGCCGGACGCCCGGGTACCCTGCGCGCCATCGAGGCCGCAATCAAGACTGACGACAAGGCGGTGTTCGTGGTCTCGCAGCGCGAGAACACCGAGGACGTGACCGCCGAGCTGCTGCACTCGATGGGGACGGTGGCGACCATCGGCCCGATGCAGCGCGGACCCTCCGGGATGCGGCTCCTGCTCAACGGCGCCAACCGCGGCATTGCCCTGCGCTACGAGGAGCACGACGGCTACCTGGTCGCGACGGTGCGTGCGGCGGAGGAGATGCCCCCCATCGACCCCGAGGCCCCGGCCTTCGCCGCCCTCTACCGCGAGACCCGCGAGCGCGCCGGCGAGCTCGGCCGCAGCGCCGGCATGCCCAAGGAGGCGGTCCAGCAGTTCCTCGCCGAGACCAAGGAGCCGGGCCGCTTCGCCGACCTCGTGGCCGGACACCTCGACCTCACGCCCGCCGCGGCGCCAGAAGCTGCTCGAGACCCTGTCGGTCGAGGAGCGGCTCCGCCGAGGTGCTGCTCCACATCCAGCGCCAGATCGCGGTCCTCGACGCCCAGGAGGACATCAAGTCGCAGGTCCAGGAGGAGCTCGGCGACCGCCAGCGCGAGATGTTCCTGCGGCAGCAGCTCAAGGCGATCCAGCGCGAGCTCGGCGAGGATGCCCGCCGAGGACCTCGACGAGCTGCGCGGCAAGCTCGAAGCGCTCGACCTGCCCGAGGTCGTGCGCAAGGAGGTCGACCGCGAGCTCTCCCGGCTCGAGCGGATGGGACGCGAGGGCATGGAGGCGCAGGTGATCCGCACCTACCTCGAGACCGTGCCGAGCTGCCCTGGACCAAGCGAAGCGAGGAAAGGACTCGACATCGCCGGGCGTCCGAGATCCTCGAGGAGGACCACTACGCCCTCGGCGACGTCAAGGACCGCATCCTCGAGTTCCTGGCGGTGCAGCTGATGCGCGCCCGGTCCGAGCCATCCGGCGATCCCGAGCCGGCGGCCGAGGCCGTGCCGCCGATGTCGGAGGTCATCGACGAGGACGGCAACGTGGCGCCGCTCGAGCCCCTCGAGGCGCCCTCCCCGACCCTCGCCAAGGACAGCGTCGGCCGCAACCCGATCCTGCTTTTCGTCGGCCCGCCCGGCGTCGGCAAGACCTCGGTTGCGCAAGTCCATCGCCCGCGCGATGGGACGGAAGTACGTCCGCATCTCCCTCGGCGGGGTGCGCGACGAGGCCGACATCCGCGGCCACCGGCGCACCTACGTCGGCGCGATGCCCGGCCGCATCATCCAGGGCATGAAGCAGGCCGGCACCAAGAACCCGGTCTTCCTGCTCGATGAGGTGGACAAGCTCGGCGTGTCCTTCCAGGGCGACCCGGCCGCGGCGCTGCTCGAGGTGCTCGACCCGGCCCAGAACGACACCTTCACCGACCACTACCTGGGCGTCCCGTTCGACCTCTCGGAGGTCCTGTTCATCTGCACCGCCAACTTCCTGCAGAACATCCCGATCCCGCTCCTGGACCGGATGGAGGTGGTCGAGTTCGCCGGCTACACCGAGGGCGAGAAGCTTGAGATCGCCCGGCGCTATCTGATCCCGCGCCAGATCAAGCAGGCCGGCCTCTCCGACGAGCAGATCTCGTTCGCCGACGAGGCGGTGCAGACCGTGGTCAGCCGCTACACCCGCGAGTCCGGTGTGCGCCAGCTCGAGCGGGAGATCGGCCGCCTCGCGCGCAAGGTGGCGCGCCGGATCGCAGCCGAGGAGGTCGAGCGCACCGACATCGGCGCTGAGCAGGTGGGCGAGCTGCTCGGCAGGCCCAAGGTCCATCCCGAGCACGCCGCGCCCGCTGACCAGATCGGGGTGGCGACCGGCATGTACTACACGCCGGTCGGCGGCGACATCATGTTCGTCGAGGCGTCGCCGATGTCGGGCAAGGGCGAGCTGGTCCTCACCGGTCAGCTCGGCGACGTGATGAAGGAGTCGGCGCGGGCGGCCTGGACCTACGCGCGGGCCCATGGCGCCGAGCTGTTCATCGAGCCCAAGGCCTTCGAGCAGGACGTGCACATCCACGTGCCGGCGGGCGCCATCCCCAAGGACGGCCCCTCGGCCGGCCTCACCATGGCGACCGCTCTGGTGTCGGCGCTGTCCGCGCGGCCGGCGCGCTGCGACGTCGCCATGACCGGGGAGATCACGCTGTCGGGCCGGGTGCTGCCGATCGGCGGCGTCAAGGAGAAGGTGCTGGGTGCGGTGCGAGCCGGCATTGCCACCATCGTGCTGCCCAAGGGCAACGAGGCCGACCTCGAGGACCTGCCGGAGGAGATCCGCAAGGGCCTCACCCTCCACCTGGTCAGCGAGCTCGGCGAGGCCCTGGCCCACACCCTGCGCGGCGGCGAGTTCCGCGAGGGCAAGCTGCGCTTTCCGAGCCCGTCGGAGGACGGCGGCGGTGCCCCCAGGCAGCTCCGGCACTGACCGCGCCTCTGCATCCAAGAGACCCACGGGCGGGCCCGGTCTTCCGGGCCCTTTCCGCTCCCACGCCCGCTTCCGATTCGGTGATAAGTGATAGGTGATAAGTGATAGGCCACGGGCTCCAGAGGAGCCTGCCCTGAGCGAGCGGCGCCCCTTCGACTCGGAGCCCTAGCGGGCTCCTCGCTCAGGGCAGGCTCCAACGCCGCGAGTCGAAGGGTTCCCGTCCCCGACGACACCGTCCTGCAATCCTGGGCCCTCGGGGTCACATTCTCGAACCGGGGCCAAAACTTCTCCATCGATGCCCAAGTTGCTCAATGGCAGGTACTTGACGCGGTCTGTCGACGGGCGCCTCGTGGCCTCCTTAAATCTGGAATTTCACTTCCAGTATTTCGGTTGCCGTCAACGGAGGTGGCGAGGTGCGGATCACGAAGTTCGAGGAGTACGGCCTGCGGCTTGTCCTGCGTCTCGCCGCCGCCGGCGGCCAGCTGACAATCCGCGAGCTCGCCGAACGTGAGGGAATCCCCGAGGCGACCGTCGCCAAGGTGATCGCCAGGCTGCGAGCGGCCGGCCTGGTGCGAGCGGCGCGCGGCCGCAACGGCGGCTACGCTCTCGCCGAGCCTGCCTCCGCCATCACCATCGCCCGCATCGTCGAGGCGTTCGACGAGCGCCTCTACGACCCGGGCTTCTGCGACCGGATGGCGCCCGGCGCAGACGACCTGCAGCCGCGCCTCGAGCTGCGGGCTGCGCCCCGTCTGGCGCGGCCTGACCGCGGTGGTCGGCGACTTCCTGGCCGGGATCACCGTCGCCGATGTGCTGGCGGGAAGCCCGATCGGCGACCGGGGCTCGCTGCCGCTGGTCGCCGGGCAGCGGATGTGATTGGAGCAGGCGAGGACGAACGATGACCACCCAGACCACAATCATCGAGGAGTTTGCAAACCGCGAGTACGCGGCCGGCTTCGTCACCGAGGTCGAGCAGGACACCCTGCCCCCCGGGCTCGACGAGGGCGTGATCCGGGCGATCTCCGCCCGCAAGGGCGAGCCCGAGTGGATGGTCGAGTGGCGGCTCAAGGCCTACCGGCACTGGCTCACGATGTCCGAGCCGCGCTGGCCCAACGTCAGCTACCCTCAGATCGACTACCAGGCGATCTCGTACTTCTCAGCCCCCAAGAAGAAGGCCCTGGCGAGCCTCGACGAGGTCGACCCCGCAATCCTGCGGACCTACGAGAAGCTCGGCATCCCGCTCGCGGAGCGAGCGGCGCTGGCGGGGGTGGCGGTCGACGCGGTCTTCGACAGCGTCTCGGTGGCCACCACGTTCAAGGGTAAGCTGGCTGAGCTCGGCATCATCTTCTGCTCGTTCTCGGAGGCGGTCCGTGAGCACCCCGAGCTGGTGAAGAGGTACCTCGGGTCGGTCGTCCCGCCCACCGACAACTTCTTCGCCGCCCTCAACGCGGCGGTGTTCTCGGACGGCTCGTTCGTCTGGGTGCCCGCCGGCGTGCGCTGCCCGATGGAGCTCAGCACCTACTTCCGGATCAATGCCGCCAACACCGGCCAGTTCGAGCGCACGCTGATCATCGCGGAGGACGGCGCCTACGTCAGCTACCTCGAGGGCTGCACCGCCCCGATGCGCGATGAAAACCAGCTCCACGCCGCGGTCGTCGAGCTGGTCGCGCTGGAAGGGGCACAGATCAAGTACTCGACCGTTCAGAACTGGTACCCGGGGGACAGGGAGACCGGCGAGGGCGGCATCTTCAACTTCGTCACCAAGCGCGGCATCTGCGCGGGGCGCGGAGCGAAGATCTCGTGGACCCAGGTCGAGACCGGCTCCGCCATCACCTGGAAGTACCCGAGCGTGATCCTCAAGGGTGACGACTCGGTCGGCGAGTTCTACTCGGTGGCCTTGACCGCCGGCCACCAGCAGGCCGACACCGGCACCAAGATGATCCACCTCGGCCGCAACACCCGCTCGACGATCGTCTCCAAGGGCATCTCGGCCGGCCACGGCCAGAACACCTATCGCGGACTGGTCAAGGTGGCCAGGAAGGCGGACGGGCGCGCGCAACTACTCGCAGTGCGACTCGATGCTGATCGGCGATGCGTGCGGCGCTCACACCTTCCCGTACATCGAGATCGCCAACCCCACCGCCCAGATGGAGCACGAGGCCTCGACCTCGAAGATCGGCGAGGACCAGATCTTCTACTGCAACCAGCGCGGCATCTCGACCGAGGACGCCGTGTCGATGATCGTCAACGGCTTCTGCAAGGAGGTGTTCCGCGAGCTACCAATGGAGTTCGCAGTGGAAGCGCAGAGGCTTCTCGGCGTGTCGCTTGAGGGAAGTGTTGGATAGCCCCTGTCTCCGCGCCCGCGACCGTGACCGTCGCCGACATTCGGGAACGGGAACGGGAACGGGAACGGGAACGTCAACGGAGATCACATGTCACTGCTCGAACTGAAGAACCTGCATTGCTCGATCGACGGGAAGGAGATCCTCAAGGGGATCGACCTCAGCGTCAATGCCGGCGAGGTCCACGCCATCATGGGCCCGAACGGCTCCGGCAAGAGCACCCTCGCCCAGGTGCTCGCAGGCCGCGAGGAGTACGAGGTCACGGCGGGCGAGGTCCGCTACCGTGGCCGCGACCTGCTCGAGCTCCACGCCGAAGAGCGCGCCCGCGAAGGGCTGTTTCTGGCCTTCCAGTACCCGGTCGAGATCCCCGGGGTCAGCAACACCTACTTCCTGCGCGCCGCCCTCAACGCGATCCGCAGCCACCGCGGCGAGCCCGAGCTCGACGCCATCGATTTCCTCAAGCTCGTACGCGAGCGGATGCAGCTCGTCAAGCTCGACGAGGCGCTGCTCAAGCGTCCGGTCAACGACGGCTTCTCCGGCGGCGAGAAGAAGCGCAACGAGATCTTCCACATGGCGGTCCTCGAGCCCATCCTCGCGATTCTCGACGAGACCGACTCCGGCCTCGACATCGACGCCCTCAAGATCGTGGCCGACGGCGTCAACTCGCTGCGCGGCCCCGACCGGGCCTCCCTGGTGATCACCCACTACCAGCGGCTGCTCAACTACATCGTTCCCGACTTCGTGCACGTGCTCATGGACGGCAGGATCGTCCGCTCCGGCGGCCGCGAGCTGGCGCTGCACCTCGAGGAGCAGGGCTACGAGTGGCTCGATCCCGAGCCGCGCGCGGCCGTCGCGGCGGGCCAGTGACGGGTCGTCAGATGGTCACCGCTACCCTCCCGAGCCATCCGCTGCTCGCCGGCGCCGAGGCCCTGCTCGACGACCGCGGCCAGCCCGGCTTCCTCGCCGAGCGCCGGCGCCAGGCTGCGGCGAGCTTCGCGGAGCTCGGTCTGCCGACCCGCGCCTGGGAGGAATGGCGCTTCACCGACGTGAGCCGGCTCGGGGAGGCGCAGTGGATCGTGTCGGAACGCGCTCCGCAGCTGCCGCCGATCGACGACTCGCCGCTCGGCAACGCCCACCGCCTGGTGCTGGTGGACGGCTGGCTCGAGCCCGAGCTGTCGCGGCTGCAGGGACTGCCCGAGGGGGTCCTTGCCGGCAGCCTCGCCGACGCTGCGGTCCGCCGCCCCGAGCTGGTCGAGCCGCACCTGGCGCGGCACGCCGCGCTGGCTGACCATCCGTTCGTCGCCCTCAACGCCGCCCTGTTCCGCGACGGCGTGCTGCTGTGGATCCCCGCCGGCATGGTCCTCGACCGTCCCATTGAGCTCCAGCTCGTCGCGCGGAGGCACGAGCGTCGGACCATGGCCCTGCCGCGGGTCCTGATCGTCGCGGGACGATCGAGCCAGGCGACCGTGGTCCACCGCTCGACCGGCGGCAGCGCCGACACCTTTACCTGCGCCGTCACCGAGATCGTGCTCGAGGACGGCGCGGTGCTCGACCACTACTCGGTGATGGACGACGATCACAGCGCGACGCACATCGCCGCTTTCGAGGTCCGCCAGGGCCGCGACAGCGCCATGCACTCCGGCGTGTTCGTGACCGGCGGCGGCCTGGTGCGCAACGACCTCGCGGTGACGCTGCGCGGGACCGGCGCCAACGCGACCCTGGACGGCCTGTACCTCACATCCGGCAGCCAGCACGTGGACAACCACCTGCTCGTCCGCCACAGCGCGCCCGGCGGCACGAGCCGCCAGCTCTACAAGGGCATCCTGGACGGCAGTTCGCGGACAGTGTTCAACGGCCGCATCGTGGTCGATCCAGGCGCCCAGAAGACCGACGCCCGGCAGTCCAACCGCAACCTCCTGCTGTCGCCGGCGGCCCTCGTCCAGTCCAACCCGCAGCTCGAGATCCTCGCCAACGACGTCCGCTGCACCCACGGCTCGACCATCGGCCGCCTCGACGAGGATGCGGTGTTCTACCTGCGCTCCCGCGGCCTCGACCGGGCCGCTGCGGAGAGCCTGCTGACCTGGGCCTTCGCCGCGGAGGTCGTGGAGGGCGTCCGGGTGCCGGAGCTCCGTGAGCGCCTTCGTCGCGCTGTCGCCGCGCGGCTGTCGAGCACCCAGATGATCGAGGAGCTGCTGTGATCCCGGCGACCGCGACCGCGGCGCTCGACGTCGCCCGCGTGCGGGCGGACTTCCCGGCCCTCGACCAGGAGGTGAACGGCCGGCCCCTGGTCTACCTCGACAGCGCCGCCACCACCCAGAAGCCGACGGCGGTGCTGGAGGCGATCGACGGTTTCTACCGGCGCGACTGCGCCAATGTCCACCGCGGCGTGCACACCCTGTCGCAGCGCGCGACCGTCGCCTACGAGAGCGCCCGCACCGCAGTGAAAGAGCACCTCGGTGCGCGCGACAGCCGCGAGATCGTCTTCACGCGCGGCACCACCGAGGCCATCAACCTGGTTGCCGCGAGCTTCGTGCAGCCGCGGCTCGGCGAGGGCGACGAGGTCCTGATCTCGGCCATGGAGCACCACTCCAACATCGTGCCCTGGCAGCTGCTGTGCGCGGAGCGCGGAGCCAACCTGCGCGTGATCCCGATCGACGACCGCGGCGACGTCATCCTCGAGGAGTACGAGCGGCTGCTGTCGGCGCGGACCCGGATCGTGGGCATCACCTGGGTCTCCAACGCGCTCGGCACCGTCAACCCGGTGCGCGAGATGATCGCCACCGCGCACGCCAGGGGCGTCCCGGTGCTGGTCGACGGCGCCCAGGCCGTCCCGCACCTGGCAGTCGACGTCGTCGAGCTCGACTGCGATTTCCTCGCTTTCTCCGGGCACAAGACCTACGGCCCGACCGGGATCGGCGCCCTCTACGGCAAGCGTGCCCACCTGCTCGAGATGCCGCCCTACCAGGGCGGCGGCGACATGATCCTGTCGGTGAGCTTCGAGCGCACCGTGTACCAGGAGCCGCCCTACCGCTTCGAAGCCGGCACCCCAAACATCGCGGGCGCCATCGGCCTCGCAGCCGCCCTCGGTTACCTCGAGGGGCTCGGCGCCGAGGCGGTGGCCGACCACGAGCGGCGGTTGCTCGACGAGGCGACCACAAAGGTCCTCGAGGTGCCCGGCGCCCGCCTGATCGGCAACGCCCGCCAGCGCGCCGGTGCGCTGTCCTTCGTCCTCGACGGCATCCACCCCCACGACATCGGCACCATCCTCGACGCCGAGGGGGTCGCCGTCCGCGCCGGCCACCACTGCGCCCAGCCGGTGATGAAGCGCTACGGCGTGTCGGCGACCGTGCGGGCGTCGTTCGGCGTCTACAACTCGAGCGACGACATCGAGGCCCTGGTGCGAGGGCTCCAGAAGGTACGGGAGGTGTTCAGCTGATGTCCGAGCTCCGCGATCTCTACCAGCAGGTCATCCTCGACCACCACCGCAAGCCGCGCAACTGCTACGTCATGAGCTGCGCGACCCGGACGGCCGACGGCCACAACCCCATGTGCGGCGACACGGTCAAGGTCTATCTGCGGATCACCGACGGCCGCATCGAGGAGATCTCGTTCCAGGGCTCCGGGTGCGCCATCTGCACCGCCTCGACCTCGCTGATGACCGAGTCGGTCAAGGGCAAGACCGTGGCCGAGACGACCCAGCTGTTTCGCACCTTCCACGACATGCTGACCGGCGTCGCGGCCGAGCAGGGCCTCGACCTCGGCAAGCTGATGGTCTTCGAAGGGGTCCGCGAGTACCCGGTGCGCGTCAAGTGCGCGACCCTCGCCTGGCACACTCTGAAAGCGGCACTGGACAACAGCGACCAGCCAGCATCCACGGAGTCTTCGTCATCGACGGCTTGATTCCAATTCTCGGGTGTGGATTTCGCGGAATGTCGTCACGAGTTCCTCCGCGTGCCGATCCGAAATCCCCACCCGACAATTGGAAAATTGGAGAACATAGGAATGTCTAGCGAGCTCCACTCCCGAATCGTCGAGGCCCTCAGGACCATCTACGACCCTGAGATCCCGGTCAACATCTACGAGATCGGGCTGGTCTACGAGGTCAGGGTGGACGCCGGCGGCGCCGTCCACATCGTGATGACCTTGACCTCGCCGACCTGTCCGGTCGCCGAGTCGCTGCCGCCCGAGGTCGAGCGCACGGTGGCCGAGGTGGAGGGCGTCACCTCCGCCAAGGTCGAGATCACCTGGGAGCCGCCCTGGGATCCGGAGATGATGTCCGAGGCAGCGAAGCTCGAGCTCGGCCTGTTCTAGGGGCGTGTGGGGCATAGGCCCCAGGAGGCGCCACTGGGACCGGGTGACGTGGTCGGCCTCTGCCCCACACGCCCCTCGGGATGCGCTGCGCGCATCCGGTGGGGGCCGGGAGATTACCCTCTGCGGCGGGAGGCCTTCCTGGCGCGCTTCGCCGCCGACCGTGCCACCGCGTGCTCGAGGGCGTCGGCCACGGTCCGCAGCACCTTGAGGCGCGCGTGGCGCTTGCAGTTGGCCTCGACCAGCGTCCAAGGCGCGCCGAGGGTCGAGGTCCGCTCGACCATGTCCTGGACCGCGGCCTCGTAGGCCGGCCACTTGTCGCGGTTGCGCCAGTCCTGGTCGGTCAGCTTCCAACGCTTGTAGGGGATCTCCTGGCGCTGCGTGAAGCGCTTCAGCTGCTCGTCGCTGGTGATGTGGAGCCAGAACTTCACGAGCACGATCCCGAAGCCGGTGAGCTCGCGCTCGAACTCGTTGATCTCGGTGTAGGCGCGCCGCCACTCGGGCTCGGCGGCGAGGCCCTCGACCCGCTCGACCAGCACCCGGCCGTACCAGGAGCGGTCGAAGATGGTCACCCGGCCGGCGCGGCCGATCTGGCGCCAGAAGCGCCACAGGTAGTGGTGGGCGGCCTCCTCGTCGGTCGGCTCGCCGATCGGGATCACCCGGCAGTCGCGGGCGTCGAGGACGCTGGCCAGCCGCCGCACCGCGCCCCCCTTGCCGGCGGCGTCCCAGCCTTCGAATACGCAGACCATGGAGATCCTCTGCTGCTTGGCCTCGCGGTGGAGGCGGTTGACCCGCGCCTCGAGCTCCGGCAGCTCGCTGCGGTACGCCCGCGGGCTGACGGTCAGGCTCATGTCGAGCTCGGTGAGGACAGTGTGCCGCAGCGGCTCGGCGAGGGTGGCCGCGACCGTGTCCTCCTCCGCGTCCTTACCCGCCGGCAGCCGGGCCGCGAGCGGCCCACCGGCCACCGTTCGACGCTCGACGCGGTCGAGCCGGGCCCGCAGCGCGTCGCGGGTCGCGGTCGCGACGGTCAGCGACCGGTAGCGTGGGTCCATGCCCTCGACGATCGTCCACGGCGCCCGCGCGGTCGAGGTGGCGCGGATGGTGTGCTCGGCCACCTCGACGTAGCGGTCGTAGCTCTTCCACTGCCGCCAGTCGGTGTCGGTGATCCGCCAGCTCTGCAGCTTGTCCCGCTCGAGCGACTTGAGCCGCTGCTTCTGCTGCGCCCGGCTCAGGTGCATCCAGAACTTCAGGATCACGGCGCCGTCGTCGGCCAGCACCCGCTCGAAGGCGACGATCTCGGCCAGCAGCCGGTCGTACTCGGCCCACGAGCGGTTGCCGTAGACGGTTTCAATGAACGGCCTCGAGTACCACGCGGAGAGCAGCAGCCCGAGCTGCCCCTTCGCCGGCAGGTCCCGCCAGTAGCGCCAGAAGCGGGGCCGCTCCATCTCCTCCTCGCTTGGCGGCTGGTAGGCCGAGTTGAGGATCCAGCGCGGATCCATCCACTGGTTGAGCAAATTGATGGTTTCGCTCTTGCCGGCGGCGTTGACCCCGGAGAACAGCACCAGCACCGGGAAGTCCGCCCGCCGCAGCCGCTGCTGGAGCTCGACCAGCTCGACCCGCAGCGCGGGCACGGCCTGGTCGAACGCGTTCTTCGTTACCTTCCTGCCGAGCTCCGCACTTTCGAACATCCCGCCTCCGAGTCGCAGCCACAGGATAGCTCGACTCGGCCCGACGCGACGCCGCCGCCCCCCGGCTCAGCGCGCTTCCTGGACGGGGATGGTCGTCGGATCCAGGCTGAGCCGGTCGATGATCGAGGCGTAGGCCCACGCCCGGCTCTCCGGCGTCACCACCTCGACCCTGGCCCACGCCGCCTCCTGGTCGCCGGTCGGCTCGAGCACGTCGAAGATCTGGCGCCACTCGGCCGCCGCGGCGCCTGACGCCAGCGCGAGCCACAGCAGCAAACCGACCGTCCTCGCCATGGGAACCTCCACCTCGGAGAGCCGCCCGCGGCGCGCCCGAATTCCAGCCGGCTGGCGCGGGAGCGGGCATGAGTTGGGTCGAATCCTCTCGATCCGCGCGATGTGAAGGGTCCCTGCTTGCGGAGCGACTGGGTTAGTCTGTGCGCGATGCAGGCGATCATCTTCGACATGGACGGTGTGCTCATCGACTCGGAGCCGCTGTGGCGGCGCGCCGAGCGCGAGGTCTTCGCCGAGCAGGGCCTCATCCTGAGCGACGATGACTGCAAGCGGACCATGGGCCTGCGCACCGACGAGCTGGTGGCCTACTGGTACCGGCAGCACCGGTGGTTGGCCCGAACACAATCCGTGGTCGCCGAGACCATCAACTCCCGCGTCGCCGAGCTGGTCGCGGCCCACGGCGCGCCGCTGCCCGGCGCAGTCGACGCCGTCCGGGCCGCCAGCGGCTCCGGCCTCCCGGTCGGCCTCGCCTCGTCGTCCTCGCTCGACCTCATCGAGCTCGTGGTGCACGCGCTCGGCCTCGAAAGGTGCTTCTCGGTTCTGTGCTCGGCCGAGGACGAGGAACGCGGCAAGCCCGACCCGGCGGTCTATCTCACGACCGCGCGCAGGCTCGGCGTGCCGGCCGACGGCTGCGTCGCCATCGAGGACTCGGTGCGCGGGGTCACGGCGGCCCTCGCCGCCGAGATGCGGGTGGTCGCCGTGCCGCCGCCCGGCCACTTCGACGACGCCGAGTTCGACGCCGCCCACCTCAAGCTGCGGTCCCTCGAGGAGTTTTCGGTCGAGCTCCTACGCTCGCTCTGAGGCCCGAGCCCAGCCTCGCAGCCGTACCCGTTCCCGTCCCCGTTCCCGTTCCCGCTTCCGGTCGGTGCACAGTGGCATCGAGCGTGGCCTCGGGGACGGGTACGGGAACGGGAACGTGGCGTCGCGGGTCCGCCTCGCACGCTCCGCCCATCCCCATCGACCCGCCCTCTATCAGTGGCATACTCGCCGCATGCCCTGGCCACCTCACGAGCTGCGGCTCTTCGGCCACCGGGGGTCCTCGGCGCGGCTGCCCGAGAACACCATGGCCGCCTTCGGGCAGGCCCTGAACGACGGCGCGACCGCGCTCGAGCTCGACGTGCACCGCACCGCCGACGGCCACATCGTGGTGGCGCACGACCACGACGGCCAGCGCATGGCCGGCGCCAGCGGCCGGATCGCCGATCTTCCACTGCAGGCGGTGCGGCGGTGGAGCGTGGCGGCCGGCTTCCAAGGCGGCGGCGATGCGCGCCACACCGTCCCCACCCTGGACGAGGTCCTGGAGTCGTTCCCCGGGGTGCCGATCAGCGTCGACCTCAAGCCCGACGACCCGCGCGCCGTGCCCGAGCTGCTCGGCCTCATCGACCGCCACGGCGCCGCACCGCGGGTGACCATCGGCAGCTTCCATGGCCACCTCGTGCGCCTGGCACGCCGCCTCGGCTACGCCGGGCCGGTCGCTCTCAGCCGCGGAGAGGTTGCGGCCGTGCGCCTGCTGCCGCGGGCAGTCGCGCGATGGATGGTGCGCGGGCAGGCCGCGATGATCCCCCGCCGCGGCATGGGCGTCGACCTCGACGGCCGGCACTTCATCGACCGCTGCCGTGCGCTGGGGCTGCGCGTCGACTACTGGGTGGTCAACTCACCCGGGGATGCCCGCGAGCTGCTCGACCGTGGCGCCACCGGGATCATCAGCGACGACCCGGCGCGGATCGCGCAGGTCTTTGCGGAACGTTGATCGGAGGTGGGAGCGGAGACCCTTCGACTCGCGGCGCCGAAGCCTGCCCTGAGCGAGGAGTCCGCCAGGACTCCGAGTTGAATGGGCGCCGCTCGCTCAGGGCAGGCTCCTCGGGCGCGGAGACGGGCGATACACCTATCCCCTAGATCCCAGATCCAAGATCCTGGGTGGGTGGGGGTAAGATCCTGCCATGGCACGAGCCAAGAGCCCGCCCCCGCCGTCCGATCCCGATGCCGGGATCTGGCAGGGGCGATCGGTGGCGCGGCGCGTCGTCTCACCCGACGGCATGGTGATCCTCATCGGCAGGACCGCGGCCGACAACGACGTGCTGTCGCTGAAGCTCGCCTCGCCGAAGGACTTCTGGTTCCACGTCAGCGGCGAGTCGGGATCGCACGTGGTGGTCCGCAACCCGGACGGCCTCGACGCGCTGCCCCGCGACACGAAGCGGCTCGCGGCCGGCCTCGCCGCCGGCTACTCCAAGGCGCGCCGCGGCGGGCGGCTCGCGGTCCACATGGCCCGCTGCCGGGACGTCGGTAAGAGGCGCGGCGCGCCGCCCGGCGAGGTGGTGCTGAGCCGCTACGAGACCGTGCGCAGCGATCCGCTGCGCCTCGACGAGCTCGCCGATTCGGAGGACGGACCGTGACCCAATGCTTCGGCTGCCAGACCATGCACGAGAGCCTTCGAATCGTGATGGTGCGCCCTCCGGACGGCGCCTTCGGCCAGGCCGATCCGACGCGCTGGCACTACACGTCGAGACCGGACCTGGATGCGGCGCTCGACGAGCACTCCGCGCTGGTCGAGATCCTCCGGCGCAACGGCGCCGACGTCGTGGTCCACGACCGGCCGGTGCCCGACCATGCCGACGCCCTGTTCGTCCACGACCCCGCCCTGGTGACCGACGCCGGCGCCATCATCCTGCGCATGGGCAAGCCGCTGCGGCGCGGCGAGGAGGACGCCATGGCCGCGGCGTTCACCGAGCTCGGGGTGCCGATCCTCGCCCGCCTCGCCGAGCCCGCGCTCGCTGAGGGCGGCGACCTGCTGTGGCTCGACCGCAGAACCCTAGCCGCCGGCCTCGGCTACCGCACCAACGCCGAGGGCCTGCGCCAGCTCGCCGCGACCCTCGACCCGCTCGGGGTGACCGTCGTCCCGGTGCCGCTGCCCCACGGCGGAGGACCGGAGGCCTGCCTCCACCTGATGTCGCTGATCTCGGTGCTCGACCGCGACCTTGCGGTGGTCTACCTGCCGCTGCTGCCGGTGCCCTTCGTCCAGCTGCTCGGCGAGCGCGGCGTCCGGATGGTCGAGGTGCCCGAGGCCGAGTTCCCCACCATGGGACCCAACGTGCTCGCGCTCGGCCCTCGCCGCTGCCTGGCGCTGCGCGGCAACCCGATCACCCGCAATCGCCTCGAGGAGGCCGGCTGCGAGGTTCACACCTACCGCGGCACCGAGCTGTCGCTCAAGGCCGAGGGCGGCCCGACCTGCCTCACCCGCCCGCTCTGGCGCTCGGACTCCGCCTGATCCTCGCTTCTCCCGTCCCCGGGGAGCCTGCCCTGAGCGAGCGGCGCTGCGGTGCCGCGAGTCGAAGGGTCCCCGTTCCCGATCCCGACCGTATTCTTGGCGGCAAGCGGCCTCTACCCCTCGTCCCGCAGCTCGACCGCGACCTTGGAGAGCGCGCCGGCGACTTCGCGCACCAGCCTGGATGCGCTTGGCGAAGCCCCGTGGTACCCTGACCGCGAACTGGCGCTCGGCGGCCGCCGCGGACGGACCGCCGCCTGCGGCGGGTGAGACGCCGACGGCCTCGATCAGCTCGTCGGCGCGGGTGATGGCCTCGGCGAGAAGCCGCTGCCACGCGCCCGCCGGCCAGGGTTGGACGTCGCCGGCTTCCACGCGGCGAAGTCTCGCAGCTCCAGCGTGATCTCCGCAACTTGCGAAGGAGACAGGAATGCCCTCGTACAACATGAACCAGGTCAAGGTGGGCCTCAGGATCCTGATCGACGGCGACCCCTGCATCATCGTCGACGCCGACTTCGTCAAGCCCGGCAAGGGCCAGGCCTTCACCCGCATCAAGTACCGCAACCTCAAGACCGACCGCGTCAACGAGAAGACCATGCGGTCCTCCGACATGGTGGACGGCGCCGACGTCGTCGAGAAGCCCATGCAGTACCTCTACAACGACGGCTCGCACTGGTACTTCATGGACCAGGAGTCCTTCGAGCAGCTCGCTGCCGACGGTCACGTCGTGGTCGACGCCGCACAGTGGATCAAGGAGGAGGACATCTGCCTGGTGACCCTCTTCGATGGCAACCCTCTCGTCGTGCAGCCGCCCAACTTCGTCGAGCTCGAAATCGTCGAAACCGACCCCGGCGTGCGCGGCGACACCTCCTCCGGCGGCACCAAGCCCGCCACGCTGGAGACCGGCGCCGTGGTCAGGGTGCCCCTCTTCGTCCAGCAGGGCGAGCGGGTCAAGGTCGACACCCGCACCGGCGCCTACGTCTCGCGCGCGTAGCGCGCGCCCTCTCGACATGTTCGTGCTTTCGACTGCGCTGCAGCGGCAAGCGGCGCCGCGGCCCATTTGAACCAGCCAACGATGGCCGACGAGCACAACGACTGGCGACCCACCGCGACTCTGGACGCGCTTCGTGCGCGCGCGGAGACTCTCGCATCCCTCCGCAGGTTCTTCGCCGAGCGCGGTGTGCTCGAGGTGGAGACCCCCGCGCTGTCGGCCGCGGCGGTCACCGATCTTCACATCCACTCGGTGGCCTGCCGGCTCGAGGCGGACGACCGCCGCACCCGCTACCTCCAGACCTCGCCCGAGTACGCGATGAAGCGGCTTCTCGCCGGCGGCAGCGGGCCGATCTACCAGATCTGCAAGGCGTTCCGAGACGGCGAACAAGGCCGCCGCCACAACCCCGAGTTCACGATGCTGGAGTGGTACCGGCCGGGATGGGACCACCACCGCCTCATGGACGAGGTCGACGAGCTGCTGCAAACGGTCCTCGGCGTCGCGGCGGGCGAGCGCATCAGCTACGCCGATGCCTTCCTGAGGCACACCGGCGTCGACCCCCACGCCGCGGACGACGGCGAGCTGCGGGCCCGCGTCGCGGTTCTTGGCGTGGGCGCCGTTGCCGAGCTCGATCGCGACGACCTGCTCAACCTGCTCCTGAGCCACAGCGTCGAACACCGGCTCGGTGTCGGCTGTCCGACCTTCCTGTTCGACTACCCGGCCTCGCAGGCGGCGCTCGCCCGCGTCCGGCCGGGTGACCCCCCCGTGGCCGAGCGCTTCGAGGTCTTCATCGACGGGATCGAGCTCGCGAACGGCTTCCACGAGCTCGCCGATCCCGAGGAGCAGCGGCGGCGCTTCGCGGCCGACCTTGGCGAACGCCGCCGCCGCGGGCTGCCCGAGGTCGCGGTGGACGGGCGGCTGCTGGCCGCGCTCGCCGCCGGCCTGCCCGACTGCGCCGGCGTGGCCCTCGGCGTCGACCGCCTAGTCATGCTGAAGATCGGTACCCGCGACATCGCGGACGTGATCGCCTTTCCCATCGACCGCGCCTGACGCCTCCGCCCGCAGAGAGTCCCGAACACGCGCGCCACGAGGCGGATGAGCATGTCGTCCGCAGGAGGTGCCCTATACTGCCTCCATGAACCAGAGTCTCATCTTGATCCTCGCCTTCTCGGTGCTGTTCCCGGCGACCCACATCCTGTTGTCCCACGGCCGCATCCGCGCGGGACTGGTGCAGACCCTGGGCGGCGAGTGGCGCTTCCGCGGCGTCTACACGCTGGTGTCGTTCGTCACCTTCTTTCCCCTGGTCTTTCTCTGGTGGGAGAACCGAGGGCTTGGGCCAGAGCTGTGGAGCCTGCCCTTCCGGATCGAGCGCGCGATCGCGCTGCCCCTCATGCTGCTGGCCGTCGTGCTGTTTGTCATGATGCTGGCGACGCCGAGCCCGACCAGCATGAGGCCGGGAGCGACGGTTGCCCGCGGCATCCTGAGCCTCACCCGCCACCCCATGAACATGGCCTTCGCGTGCTTCGGCCTCGCGCACGTGGTGACGAACGGATTCATGGGCGACGTGTTCTTCTTCGGCCAGTTCGCCGTGCTCGGGCTGCTCGGGGCGTTCCACCAGGATGCCCGCCTCGCCCGCGACCGGGGCGAGCAGTTCCGGGAGTTCATGGCCTCAACCTCGGTGCTGCCGTTCGTCGCGATCCTCCAGGGCAGGAACCGCGTCGCGGCCGACCGGCGGACGCTGACGATGTTCCTGTTCGCGCTCGCGGTGTTCGTCGCGCTGGTGATCTTCCATCAGAAGCTGTTCGGCGTCGCGGTGCTCTGATGACCACCGCGGCGGCGCTCATCATCGGCGACGAGATCCTCTCCGGCAAGGCGCGCGACGCCAACGGGCCGCTGCTGATCGAGCTGCTGCGCGACCTCGGCGTCCGGCTCGAACGGCTGTTCTACGTCGGCGATGAGATCACCGAGATCGCATGCGAGCTGCGCCGCTGCTCCGGCCGCTTTGACGCGGTCGTGACCTCCGGCGGCATCGGCCCGACCCACGACGACCGCACGGTCGCCGCCGTGGCCGAGGCGTTCGGCGTCAGCGTCGTCCGAGACGGAGAGCTCGCGGCCATGATCCGCGCCTTCTGGGGCGGCCGCTTCACCGAGGCCGCGCTGCGCATGGCCGATGTCCCGGAGGGGGCACGGCTGATCCACGGCGACGACGGCCTGCTGCCGGTTGTTGTCTTCCGCAACATCTATCTGCTGCCGGGCGTCCCGCGTCTGTTCGAGGTCAAGCTCGACGCCCTGCGCTCCGAGCTCAGCGGCCGGCGCCCGCAGATGGGCTCGCTCTACCTGCGCTGCGACGAGAGCCGGATCGCGCCGCTGCTCGGCCAGGTGGCCAGCGAGTTCCCGGCGGTTGCGATCGGCAGCTACCCGCAGCTCGAGGCCGCGGACTACCGGATCTGGGTCACGGTCGAGGCCGAGGAGCCCGACGCCGTGGAGCTCGCCGTGGCCCGCCTCCTCGCGGTGCTCCCTGCCAGCGTGGTGGTGCGGGTCGAGCGCCCCCAGTCCCCCCGCCCGAGCGAAGACTGAAGAACCAAGATCCACGATCGAAGAACGCCCCCCCTTCCCCTTCGTGAGGACGGCGAGGCAGGCACAGTGCTTGTTGTCGATCTGCAATCTTCGACCTTCAATCGCGAGCGCGCGAGGAACGCTAAGATACTCGGCGGCAGAAGCTGGAAGGAAACGTGGGACACGTGGCAGAGCACGAGGCTGATCCGCAGCTACGGCAGTGGCTGGGGATGGTCGAGCGGGTGCGGCGCGAGCCACAGACGCCCTTCGACGAGCAGTGGCGGCTGTTCGCGAGGCTTGCGGCCGAACGCCCGGCAGGGCAGGGACCGCTGCCCGCGTGGTGGCCGACGCCGGAGCGGATCGCGGAGTCCAACATCGGCCGTCTGATGCGGGAGGTCGGCGCCCGTTCGTACGCCAACCTCCACAGGTGGTCGGTCGAGCACCGCGGCGAGTTCTGGAGCCGGATGATCCGCCGACTGGGCATCAGCTTCGAAAACCCGCCGGAGACCACGCTCGATGACGGTCTGGGGCCGGCCGACCCGCGCTGGCTGCCTGGTGCGCGGCTCAACATCGTCGATAGCTGCTTCCAGCCGTCCGCCTGCACGATTGCGGTGGCGATCGGCAGGGAAGGCTCCGACGCCGTCGAGACCGTGACCTACGGCGAGCTCGAAGCACTCGTCAATCGGGTCGCCAACGGCCTCCGGGAGCACGGCCTCGCGCCCGGACGCGGCATCGCACTCTACATGCCGATGAACCTCGAGTGCGTGGCGGCCTACCTCGGGGCGATCCGCGCCGGCTGCTTCGTGGTCTCGATCGCCGACAGCTTTGCCGCCCACGAGCTCCGCCGCCGGCTCTCACTCGGCGGCGCGCAGGCCATCGTGACGGTCGCCGAGCTCGAGCGCGCCGGCAAGCGGATCCCGCTCTACGACAAGGTCGTCGAGGCGGGCGGCCCGCCGGCGATCGTGATCTCGTCCGGGCAGCGTCGCACCCTGCGCCCGGGCGACCGCTGGTGGCCGGAGCTCCTGAGCGACGACACGCCGCACCCGTCCGTTGCCGTCGATCCCTACTCGACGACCAACGTCCTCTTCTCCTCCGGCACCACCGGCGATCCCAAGGCGATCCCGTGGAACCACCTGACGCCGATCAAGGCCGCGGCCGACGGCCACCTCCACCACGACATCGGCCCCGGCAGCGTAGTCGCATGGCCGACCAACATCGGCTGGATGATGGGCCCGTGGCTGATCTACGCGACCCTGATCAACCGGGCCTGCATGGCGCTGTATGACGGCGCGCCGGGCGGCGCCGGCTTCACGCGCTTCGTGGAACGCGCCGGCGTCACCATGCTCGGCGTCGTGCCCTCGCTGGTGGCGGCCTGGCGCGCCTCCGGCGCCTGCGACGATGTCGACTGGAGCCGGATCGAGCTCTTCAGCTCCACCGGCGAGCCCTCGAACCGGCCCGACTACCTGTGGCTGATGAGCCGCACCGGCTACCGGGCGCCGGTGGTCGAGTACTGCGGCGGCACTGAGATCGGCGGCGGATACGTCACCGGCACGGTCGTCCAGCCCGCCTCGCCGGCCACCTTCTCGACGCCGGCCCTCGGCCTCGACCTGGTGATCCTCGACGAGCACGGACAGCCGGCCCGCGACGGCGCCGACGGCGAGGTCTTCCTGGTGCCGCCCTCGATCGGCCTGTCGCAGACGCTGCTCAACCGCGACCACCACGACGTCTACCACGCCGGTTGCCCGGTGGGCCCTGCCGGCGAGCCGCTGCGCCGCCACGGCGATCAGATGGAGCGTCTCGCCGGCGGCTACTTCCGGGCGCATGGCCGCGCCGACGACACCATGAACCTCGGCGGCATCAAGGTGTCGTCGGTGGAGCTCGAGGCGGTGCTCGGGCAGCACCCGGCGGTGGCCGAGTGCGCGGCCGTGGCGGTCCAGCCGCAGGGCGAGGGCGCCGACCGGCTGGTGGTGTTCGTCGTCCTGCGCGAGCCCCGTCCGCCCGAAGGGCTGCGCCGCGAGCTCGGCCGCCTACTCGCCGACCAGCTCAACCCGCTGTTCAAGGTCCACGACGTCGTGGTTGCCGAGTCGCTGCCGCGGACCGCCTCCAACAAGCTCATGCGCCGGACACTGCGGGCGGAGTACCCGAGGCAGTGAGGCAATGGGCGGTGAACCTGAACCGCGGAGGCCGCAGAGCACGCGGAGACCACTTCTGCCCTCGGCCTCGACCCCAATCACGCCGCGCCCCCGGCTCGGATCCTCGCTCCGTAAACCCACGCACAGAAAGAACACCACCGCGCAAGGCGGTGGTGTCCGGACCGCCCCGAAGGGCGGACAGCTTTGGTTCGAAACTAGAAGCGGCGGATGATGCCGAGCCCGAGGCCGAGCACCAGCAGGGCCAGGCCGGCCAGGCCGACGAGCGGCAGCAGGCTGGCCGTGGAGGGCAGCACCGCTGGAGCCGGGGCCGGGGCCGGAGCCAGGGCCGGAGCCGCGACCGGAGCTGCGACCGGGGCCGGCTTCGCGGGGGCGGCCGGGGCCGCAGGGGCGGCACCCGAGGCCACGATCTGACGGTCGGCGACGATCTCGGTCTGCTCGGTGACGATGTGCGCGTCCAGGTTCATTCCCGGCTTGATCTCGAAGATGGTCATCGGCTTGCCGTCAACCGTGAAGGTGACGTCGCTGGACACATTCGTGAACTTCTTGACCTCGCCGTTCTGCATGCGCACGACCAGGGTCTGGCCGACCTTCTCGAGCACCGTGCCGCTCTTCACTTCCTCGTACACCACGACGCGTGTCTCTTCGGTGGTCGTGACATCCGCAACCAGCTTGGTGCCCGGTTTGAGCTCGCTCACCGGGGTCGCCTTGCCATCGACGTTGAACGTGAAGCCCGGCTGCGGGTGGAACTCGCGGACCGTGCCGTCGGCCATCTTGACCACCAGGGTGTCGCCGTAGACATGAAGCACCGTTCCCTCGAGCCTCTGGGTCGTGGTCTGCGCAAGCGCCGCGCCGACGCCAACCAGGGCCACCACCGCCACCATCAGGGCAATCTTCGAAACTCGCGACATGACACTTCCTCCCTATTCTTTCTCTCTCGTTTGTTGACTTCCGGCCCTTTACGTCCGGTCTAGGGTAGACGGCACACTGTCTGTACCGCCACCCCGTAGTTTTTCGGGGAACATCCTCCATCAGGTCCGGGAGTCATAACCGCGCCGCCGCGAGCCGCATTCCCGCCCGGCACCTTCCCCCGAACAACGCTCCGGTCGACATGGCGGGGTCCAGGGGGTCGGTCGCATCGTAACGACCCTCACCAGGGTTTTCAATAATTTGAGATAGATCTCAGCAATCGTCCTAGCGCGGGCAGTGCACCGGCACCGGGAGCTTCAGTGCTCGACGACCTTGTCGACGCGCAGGATCCAGGCGGCTTCGCCGGGCTCCAGCCGGCACTGCAGCTGGCGCTTGCCGCCGGTCGGCTTCGCGTTGCTGTCGCCGTCGTGGTGGACCGCGAAGCGGCGCAGAAGCCAGCCGTCGACCACCCGAAACTCGTCGTGTCCCATGTAGCCCTCGGATGCCTTCGGGTCGTCCGTGGTCGGCGGCAAGTAGATCTCGCTCAGGGATTTCTTGTCGTTGGCCGAGTAGGCGACGAGCGAGCCGTAGGAGCCGCTCCCGACGGACTGGACGTAGACGTAGATCTCCGGGGAGCCGCCCACGTCGAGGTCAGCGACCTCGGCGCCGACGACCCGGCCGTCCGCCTCCTTCGTCACCGGCGAGTTGTCGATCACGAGGCCGGACAGAGTGATCGTCAGCGTCGGCAGCGACGAGTGGTCGCGCTTCCAGCGAGGCCAGGCAACGCCACGAGCGCCACGGCGAGACGACAGGCGGCTTCAGATTTCGCAGATCGCATGCCCATCCCTCGTTCGTCCTTTCTCCCAGTGGAGCTCATGCACGGCCAGCCCATCACCGCTGCGGCGCGCTCCACCGCGAATCGAGGTGCGCGCGATGCGAGACGGACGTCGATCAGCTCCGGGAGGCGGCCGGCACCTTCCCCATCTTCCCGAGGTTGGTGAGGCACCTCTCGACCGCAACGATCGACGGGATGCCGTCGCCCTCGTTCTCGACGATGTACCACTCGGTCGCGCCTTGGGAGTCGACGACGTCGAAGATCGCCCGCCAGTTGACGTCTCCTTCGCCGAGGACGGCCGCGGGGTCGGTCTTCGAGTGCTCCTTGAGGTGCATGGTGGCGGCGCGGCCGGGGTACTTCCTCAGGTAGTGCACCGGATCGCCCCCGCCGGCGATCATGTTTGCGGTGTCGATCTGCATGACGACCTCGGAGCGTGTGTTGGCAAAGCAGATATCCCAGGCCGTCTCGCCGTCGAGGGTTCTGAGATCGCTCGCGTGGTTGTGGTAGCCGACGCGCATCCCTTCGACCTCGACCTGCCTCGAGATCTCGTTGAAGGCACGAGCCGTCTCGAGGCAGCGCTGGCGATCGCTCAACATGCCGTCGGGGAGCGACGCGACGATGAGGAACTCATTGCCGAGGAATCTGTTGAACTCCACCGTCCGGCTCAACTCGTCGCCGGTCAGTGCCTCGATGCCGAGGTGGGTGCCGCAGCATTTCAGTCCGTTGTCATCCAGGAGCTTCCTGAGCTCAGCCGCGCTCCGGCCGTGGTAGCCGGCGAACTCGACGCCCTCGTAGCCCATCGCGGCCACCGCAGCCAGCACCGCCGGAAGGTCCTTCGCGCACTCGTTCCGGACCGAGTAGAGCTGCAGCCCGATCGGGATCCGCTTCGCCGCCGCCGGTTGACCGTCCGGCTGCGCGGAGGCGCGCCCCGCGGCCCACAGGGCGGCCCCGGCTGCCCCGATTCGAATGAACTCAAGCCGTGTGAACCGATCGCCCATGGTCACGTCATCGTCCTGCGGTCGCCGGGCCAACGGGGAGAGCCCGCTGCGGCGGCTGCTCCCACTCGAGATACACCACCTTGTCATACGGCACGGGATGGCCGGTGTCATTGCGAATGTCGAGCCAGACCGGCTGGATGTGCTTGTCCGCGAGGTCGGCGCGGAACAGCTGCTTCGTCTCCTCGGGACTCAGCACCGTCGCCCGGACCTCGAGGCCGTTTCGTGCCTGCGTCTGGGCGCGGTCGAGGGCACCGACGGCCTCGATCGTGGACGGGTTGTAGGTGGTGCTGGCGCAGCCCGCGGCGGCCACCGCCAGCAACAACGCTCCAACTCGGATGGCGTCTCTCATGATGGCGCGCTGCCTCCCCGGCTCGGGTGCTGATTCTTGCCGCCAGTGTAAGCCGACACCGCCGCGAAGAATAGGGACTCCGGGTCATCAACAGGGTGCCAGGCACCCTGCGCGCCGCCCCGCTGCTATGCTGCGTGCAATGACGTTGGACCGCCTGCCGACGCCGTGCGCCCTGGTCGATCTCAACCGGCTCGAGCGCAACGCGGCCGCGATGTCGCAGCGGGCCCGGCGCCTCGGCGTACGGCTGCGACCGCATTGCAAGACCCACAAGTGCGTTGAGGCCGCCCGCATCCAGACTCGCGATGCTCACGGCGGAATCACCGTCTCCACCCTGGCCGAGGCGCGCGCCTTTGCCGATGCCAGCTTCGTTGACCTCACCTGGGCGGTGCCGGCGGCGCTCGACCGCCTCGACGAGTGTGCCGAGCTCGTACGGCGCACCGACAGCTTCCGGGTGCTCGTCGACCATCCCCGCGCAGTGGCTGCGCTTGAGGCCTTCGCCGCGGCGCACGGCCTGCGCTTCGAGGTCGTGCTCGAGGTGGACTGCGGGCACCACCGGTCGGGAGTTGACCCGGACGACCCGGCGGCACTCGGGCTCGCCGCCTCGATTCACGCCGCTCCCGATCTCGAGCTCGCCGGCATCCTGACCCACGCCGGGCAGTCCTACCGAGTCACGAGCCGCGCGGAGGCCGCCGAGGTCGCCCGCCACGAGCGGGACGTCATGGTCGCCTTCGCCGGCCGCCTGCGCGCGGCCGGGATCCCAGTGGGCGAGGTCAGCGTCGGCTCGACCCCCACCGTGTCCGCCGCCGAGGACCTGACGGGCGTCACCGAGGTCCGCCCCGGCAACTACCTGTTCTTCGACGCCTTCCAGGCCGCCATCGGCAGCTGCCGCCTCGACGAGGTCGCGTTCTCGGTGCTGGCGACCGTGATCGGCGTCTACCCGGACCGGCGCGAGCTGGTGGTCAACGCCGGAGCGCTCGCCCTCAGCAAGGATCCCGGCCCAATCCACGTCGACCCGAGCTGCGGCTTCGGCGTCGTCGTCGACGCGACGGATCAACGGTCCATCCCGGGGCTGCGCGTGGCCTCGATCTCCCAGGAGCACGGCGTGCTGCGCAGCGACCGGCCGCTCGATCCCCGCTGGCAGCCCGGCAGCCGCCTCCGCATCCTGCCCAACCACTCGTGCCTCGCCGCCGCTTGCTTCGACCGCTTCCACGTGGTGCGGGGCATCGAGATCGTCGACGAGTGGCGTCCGGTTCGGGGGTGGTAGGGAGCAGCTCTGGAGCACCAGAAACCTCGGGAACGGGGACGGGAACGGGAACGAATGAGGTTTCAGCCCCCAACCCCCAGCCCCTATCCCCTGCTGCGATGCACCAGCGCGACCCCCACCAGCACCGCAATCCCACCGGCGACAGCGCTGGCCATCACCGGCTCGTCCAGCATCGCCCACGCCAGGGCGAGCGTCACGAAGGGCTCCACGTACAGGTAGACGCCGCTGCGCGCCGGACCGACCGCGGCGACCGCGTGCAGCCAGAGCAGGAACGCGACGCCGCTGCAGAACACGCCGAGGAAGACGATTGCCACGACGCTGCCGAGGCCGGGCGGCGCCACCAGCAGCCGACCATCGACCGCGGCCGCGAGCCACAGCACCGCCGCCGCGACCGCCATCGGGCCGGCGGTCATCGGCAGGCTCCCCCAGCGCTGCAGCGGCCGCACCGCCACCAGGGTGTAGGCCGCCCAGGTGAAGCACGAGCCGAGCTGGAGGAGATCCCCCAGCCTCGCGTGCGCGAAGTCCGGCGGCTCCTGGGCGGTCACGAGCAGCACCCCGAGTGAGGCGATCGCGACCCCGGTCCAGGCCAGAGCCGGAAGCCGCTGGCCGAGGAACAGCCGGGCGCCGAGCGCGATCACCACCGGGATGAAGCTGATGATCCAGGCCGTGTTCATGGCGGTCGTGTGGCCGAGCCCGATCGCCTGGATCAGCAGGTGGGCGGCGACGATCAGCCCGAGCAGCACGGCGACGCCGGCCGCCTCGCGCCCCGGCATCGCCCGCAGCCGCCCCGCGCGCGCGACCGCCAGCAGCAGCGCGGTGCCCAGGGTCAGGCGGAGCGCCACGATCGCGAACGGCGTGAACGCCTCGAGCGCGATCCGGGTCGCCACGAAGGACGCCCCCCACGCGACCACGGCGAACAGCGCAGCACCGGAGATCCTCGCCACGGGGGGATCGTAGCAGCGGAAGGAGAGAAGGGGAGAAACGTCAGCTGATCTCCCTGGCGCCCTTCGCGGCTTCGCGGTTCAGTCAGAGTTGATCTCCGCGTTCTCTGCGGCCTCCGCGGTTCACGATCACCGCCTCACTGCCTCACTGCCCCGCCGCAGACAAAACCGGCGGGGACGGCCCCGCCGGTCGGAAGTCGCACCGAGGCTCGCACTCAGGTGGCGGCCGGGCCGGCCTTCTTCAGCAGCTCGACGCTCTGCTGCGGGTTGATGAGCAGGAACGACGAGTCGCCCTCCCGCGGCGTCGCGCCCTTCTTCATGAGGTCGATCACCCGCGCCGGCGTCAGCGCCGGGTCGAGCGCGAACAGCTTGGCGGCCAGGTTGAGGGCGTTGGGCGAGGCCATGGAGGTGCCCGAGGCCTTCATCCGGCCGCCGCCCGGCACGTAGCTGTCGACCTCGTAGCCGTTGGCGTAGATCACCACGTTGCGGCCGGTCGAGGTGAAGCTCGTCGGGTCGCCAGCCTGGTCCACCGCGGCCACGGTGATCAGGTTGGGGAGCTGGAAGTTCGACGGAATCACCTCGTCGAACTCGACGTCGTTGTCGTCGTTGCCGGCGGCGGTGATGAACAGGATCTCGGGAGCCGAGGCGAGCGCGTCATACAGGCCCTTCTTGAGGATGCCGAAGATCTCCCGGGTCCTGGCGGCACGCTCGTCCGGATCGGTGACGCCGTTGGACTCGAGCACGCCCTCGACCTCCTTCAGCGTCCAGCCCCAGCTCATGTTGACAGCGCGAACGCCGGCCTTCTTGAAGTAGTCAACCGACTCCTGAAAGGACTTCGCGTGCCGCTCGGCGATCTCGACGGTCAGGATCGCGCGCGGGATGTGGTAGTCGAAGGTGTAGCGGGAGATCACGATCCTCGCGTAGGGGTTGCCGTCGACCGCGATGCCGGCGACGTGGGTGCCGTGCATGTACAGCGACGCGAACTGCAGGCCCTCGATGAAGCCCTTGACCTGCTCCGGCGCGAGCGACGAGATGTGCTTCTTGAGCGCCGACGCCTCCGGGCTGTCGATGGACGAGTTGAGGTCCATGAAGCCCTTCATGTAGCCCATGGCGATCCCTGACTTGCCGGCCATGTCGCCCTCGGGGTGGAGCACGTCCGGCGTCCGGAAGCCGTCGAGGTCGAAGCCGATGCCGTTTACGTCGTCGACGTAGCCGTTGCCGTCGTTGTCGGCGCCGTCGAAGCTCTCCTTGGTGTTGACCCACAGCGAGCCCTTGAAAACCGACGCGTCGACGCCCGAGTCCCAGATGCCGATCGCCACTTGGTGCGCCTTCGTCTCGGGGGTCAGCGCCACCGCCCGCGCGTCCCAGATATCCGGTTTCTCCATCCGGTTGGCGTCAATCAGCTTCTGGTAGACCGCGACCACCTCCTCGCGCACCGGCAGGAACATCTCCATGGTCGAGCGCATGGCGATCAGCGTCCGCGCCATGTCCTCGGTCAAAGTGCCGGTCGAGGCCACCACAGGGTCGATTTCGCTCTGCACCCTGCCGATCAGCAGGTTCGAGCTGATGATCTCGGCGCGGCCCTTGCCCTGCTCGAGGTTGTCCTGCACCACCGCCCACGGCAGTCCGGAAGCCAGCGCCTCGAGGTGCCTGGCGAACGCCGCGTTGAAGCCGTCGCCGGGAGCCTCGCGGCGCGCCGCCACCCAGGCCCGGTCGACCAGACCGGCGGTGAGCCGGTTCGCCTCCTTGTCCTCGAGCGCCCGGCTCTTCTCGAGCCACCCGAGCGACGCATCGTAGTTTCCGGCCTGGAACTCGAGCCGCTGCATCACGCCATAGAGACCCTGCAGGGTGCTCGGGTCTTCGATGTCATAGGCCGCGAGCACATGCTCCACGTCCTTGCGCACGCGGACGGCGAACGCCGGAAACTCGTCGGAGACGAGCAGCTGCGACGCCGATCCCTCGATCGGGTAGACGAAGCGCGGCAGCTCGTCGAGCGACGTGACCTTGATCTTGTCTGCGGCCAGCGCCGGCTGCACGGCGATCGCCGCCAGGGAGACAACGATCAGCAGCGCCGCCCAACGGCGGCCTCCAGGGTGAGCCATCATGGTGTGTTCCTCCACTCGAAGTGCGGGAGCGCGACGGCCCCCGCAGACCATACGATAAACAACCGGCGGCGGTTCTGTTGTTCCGTGGGCCCGCCCTCCGCCCGGATGTGAGGGTGGTATCCTGACCACCGGGAGGCGTAACCGAGGCGACATGGCCCGCGCGAAGAAAGCCTACGACGAGAGCACGATCCAGACCCTCGACGCGCTCGAGCACATCCGGCTGCGCACCGGCATGTATATCGGCCGCGTCGGCGACGGCTCCAACCCGGCCGACGGCATCTACGTGATGCTCAAGGAAGTCCTCGACAACTCGATCGACGAGTTCATCATGGGCCACGGCCGCCGGATCGAGATCAAGCGCTACGGCGCGCAGCTTACGGTGCGCGACTTCGGCCGCGGCATCCCGCTCGGCAAGGTCGTCGACTGCGTGTCCAAGATCAACACCGGCGGCAAGTACAACGACGAGGTGTTCCAGTTCTCGGTCGGGCTCAACGGCATCGGCAACAAGGCGGTCAACGCGCTGTCCTCGGAGTTCGAGGTCATCTCCTACCGCGGCGGCAAGTTCAAGCGCGCCCTGTTCGTCCGCGGCAAGAAGAAGAAGGAGGAGGACGGCGCCGACCCGAAGGCCGCCGACGGCACCTTCGTGCGCTTCATCCCGGACACCGAGATCTTCCACGACTACGACTGGCGCGAAGAGCACATCGCCGACCGGCTGCGCTACTACGCGTTCCTCAACAGCGGCCTGACCCTCAGCTTCAACGGCGAGAAGTTCACCAGCCGCGACGGCCTCGCCGACCTGCTCACGCACGAAATCGGCTCCGAGCCCATTGCCTACGACGTCGTCCACCACCGCGAGGACCGCCTCGAGTTCGCCTTCACCCACACCCACACCTACGGCGAGACCTACTTCAGCTTCGTCAACGGCCAGTACACCAACGACGGCGGCACCCACCAGAGCGCGTTCCGCGAGGGTCTGCTCAAGGGCGTGAACGAGTTCGCCCGCAACAACTTCGCCGGCGAGGACGTCCGCGACGGCCTGATCGGCGCGGTCGCGATCAAGCTCCAGGACCCGGTGTTCGAGTCGCAGACCAAGAACAAGCTCGGCTCGACCGAGGTCCGGTCGTGGATCGTCACCGCGGTCCGCGACCAGGTGGTGCTGTGGCTCCACAAGAACCCGGACGCGGCGGAGCAGCTGCTCCTCAAGGTCAAGAGCAACGAGCGGGTGCGCAAGGAGCTGTCGGCGATCAAGAAGGAGGCGCGCGAGCGGGCGAAAAAGGTCGCCATCCGCATCCCCAAGCTCATCGACTGCAAGATCCACCTCAACGACCCAAAGGGCAAGCGGCGCGACGAGACCACCATCTTCCTGACCGAGGGCGACTCGGCCGGCGGCGCCATGATCCAGGCGCGCGACGTCCTTACCCAGGCCATCTACTCGCTCAAGGGCAAGCCGCTCAACACCCACGGCCTCGGTCGTGAGGCGGTGTACAAGAACGAGGAGCTTTACAACATCATGCGCGCGCTCGGCATCGAGGACTCGCTCGACGGCCTGCGCTACAACCGGGTGGTGATCGCGACCGACGCCGACGTCGACGGCATGCACATCCGCAACCTGCTCCTCACCTACTTCCTGCGCTACTTCGAGGAGCTGGTCCTGAAGCGCCACGTGTTCATCCTGGAGACGCCGCTGTTCCGGGTTCGCAACCGGTCGGAGACGGTGTACTGCTACTCCGAGGCGGAGCGCGACGCGGCGGCGGCCCGGCTGCGCGGCCACGAGATCACCCGCTTCAAGGGCCTCGGCGAGATCTCTCCCGGCGAGTTCAAGCAGTTCATCGCGACCGACGACCGGCTGGTTCCGGTCATCGTCGGATCGATGGGCACGGTGGCCAAGGCGCTCGACTTCTACATGGGCAAGAACACACCGGCGCGCAAGGACTACATCATCGAGAACCTGATCGCCGACATCGCATGAACCCGGTGTCCAACCCCGTTCCCGTCCCCGTTCCCGTCCCCGTTCCCGCGCGGGCATTGGGCGTGTCTGACACGGACACGGAGACGGGCGCGGAAACGGGCGCGGAAACGGGCACGGAGACGCAGATGGAGACGGAGTGGCTGTGACACGCCTCGAGCCCCTGATGGGCGAGAACTTCATCCAGTACGCGAGCTACGTGATCGTCGATCGCGCGATCCCGGACATTCGAGATGGCCTCAAGCCGGTCCAGCGCCGGATCCTCGCCACCCTCTCCAAGATGGACGACGGCAGCTTCCACAAGGTCGCCAACGTCATCGGCGACACCATGAAGCTCCACCCGCACGGCGACGCCTCGATCGGAGACGCCCTGGTGGCCCTCGCCAACAAGGAGTACTTCATCGAGCGCCAGGGCAACTTCGGCAACATCGTCACCGGCCACCCGGCGGCCGCGCCCCGCTACATCGAGTGCCGGCTCACCGACCTCGCCAAGGAGACCCTGTTCCGCAAGGCGCTGACCGAGTACCGGCCGAGCTACGACGGCCGCAGCTCCGAGCCGGTCGTGCTCCCCGCCAAGCTGCCGGTGGTGCTGCTGCTCGGCGCCGAGGGCATCGCGGTCGGGATGTCGACCCGGATCCTCCCCCACGCCTTCGTCGAGCTGCTCGAAGCGCAGATCGCCGTTCTCAACAATCAGCCGATGGCGATCTACCCCGACTTCCCCACCGGCGGCATCGTCGACGTCAGCGAGTACAACGACGGCCTCGGCAAGATCAAGGTCCGCGCGCGCATCGACCGCAAGGACGACAAGACCGTCGTCATCCGCGAGATCCCCTTCGGCACGACCACCGAGAGCCTGATCGCCTCGATCGAGAGCGCCGCCCAGAAGGGCAAGGTCAAGGTCGGGTCGATCGACGACTTCACCACCGACAAGGTGGAGATCGAGGTCGGCCTCGCGCGCGGCGTCTACGCGGACGAGGTCATTCCCCAGCTCTACGCCCACACCGACTGCGAGGTCCCGCTCACCTGCAACATGGTCCTGATCAAGGACCGTCGGCCGGTCGAGATGGGGGTCAGCGACGTCCTCTGCTTCCTCACCGACCAGCTCCGCGCGACCATCCGAGCCGAGCTCGAGCTGGAGCTCAACCAGCTCGGGGCCAAGAAGCACTGGCTCGACCTCGAGCGGCTGTTCATCGAGCACCGGGTCTACAAGCGGATCGAGGAGGCAACCACCGAGGAGCAGGTCAAGAGCGAGGTCCGCAAGGGTCTCAAGCCGCACCTCAAGGGGCTCGAGCGCCCGCTCAGCGACGAGGACATCGAGCGGCTACTGGCGATCCCGATCCGCAGGATCTCGCGCTTCGACCTCGACAAGAACCGCCGCGACCTCGACACCACGGTCAAGGCGATCAAGGAGGTGCGCGGCAAGCTGCGCCGGCTGACGCCGACCACTATCGCTTACCTCCGCCACCTCATCGACACCTACGGCGGCCGCTACCCGCGGCGCACCGAGATCTCAACCTTCGAGACAGTCGACGTGCGCGCGGTATCGCGCCACAACCTGCGCGTCGCCTACGACCCGACCACCGGGTTTTTCGGCACTGACGTCAAGGGCGACCGCTTCCAGCTCGCGGTCTCCGAGTACGACAAGATCCTGTTGATCTCCCGCGACGGCTCCTACCGGATCATCGGCCCCGAGGACAAGGTGCTGATTCCGGACAAGGTCATCCACTGCCAGGTCTTCGATCCCGAGCAGGGGGCGCCCTTCACCGTGGTCTACCGCGACAACGACCGCGTCGCCTTCGGCAAGAAGATCCACATCAAGGCCTTCATCCGCGACCGCGAGTACGAGCTCATCAAGGACCGCACGGGCCGCATCGACCTGCTCGTCGGCGGCGACTGCAGCGACACCGTCGAGCTCGACTTCGTGCCCAGGAAGCGGCAGCGGGTGCACCAGGCGAGCTTCGACCTCGGCGAGCTCGAGCCGACCAGCGCCAGCGCGCGCGGCCGCCGGCTCGCGCCGAAGCCGGTGGCGCGGGTCCGCCGAGTGCGGCCCAACGGCGCCGCCGGCGAACCACCACCCGAACCGGAGGAGCCCGGCGACGACGACCAGCCGCGCCTGTTCGAGGAGGAGTGAGGTTGGGATCGGGCAGGGCACAGGCCCCTGTGAGGGCTCCTGACCCCGTGCTGGTCAAGAGACCTTTGCCCTGCCCGATCCCAATAGGATGCGCTGCGCGCATCCCCAAGAGAAGAGAGAAGGCGTGACCTTGGCGAGATTGGACCCTCGCCGCTGCCAACCGCTCCTGCCTCTGTCTCGGTTCCCGCTCCCGTTACTGCAGGCAGGATGCCTGCGCTACAACGCGGAAACAGGCGTGGGCGGGTGGGCCTAGATCCCAGCCCCCAGATCCTATGCCCTGGTCGGGTGGGGACTAGGGCTCGATCTGCTCCAGGAGGCGGATGAAGTCGTCGTACGGCATCGCCTGCCAGCTCTCGGCCGTCACCGCGCCCTCAGCGCGCGAGATCACCGAGACCTTGTGGGCGGTCTCGGCGTCCGGCGCGTGGTAGATGTCCATGAAGTCGTAGGGGCCGAGGATGGCGTAGTGGGCGACCCAGCGCACCTCCGGGCACGAGCTCTTCACCTTCTTCAGCCAGGCCCGGCCCATCGCTCGCCGCACCTCGGCGTCGTGGACCGCCTCCGGCGCGAGACGGGTCATCAGGACGAACGTCGGCATCGCGCACCTCCCGCTGTCATGGTGGCACCACTGTAGCGCTTCGGGGCGCCGGGGTCGAGGCGTGCGGCGTGGGTAGGGGCTGGGGACTAGGGGTTAGCGCCCACCCGCCCGCCTCCGCGCCGAGCGTTGTAGCGCAGCCATCCTGGCTGCATATCTCGCGTACCAGGAATGCAGGCAAGATGCCTGCGCTACAACGCGAGCGAATTGCAGGCTGGAAGCCTGCGCTACAACGTCTTTCCTCGCTCACTCCGCCGGGCACTCGAGCGGGCCGAGCTCGACGCCGCGGCTGCGCGCGTCCCGGCACGCCGCCGTCCAGTCGCCCGGCTGCCCCGCGACATGGGAGGCGACGGCGAGCAGCGCGGCGACCTCGGTCGATGCCACCTCGGGCTCGCGTTCGACGGCCTGCCGCAGCTCGCGCAGCGCTTGCTCGGGCCGGCCGCTGCGGATCGCGAGCCGGGCCTCGAGGGCCAGGACCTCGTGCTCGAACAGCCAGCGGTCGTCGCGCTGCATGCGCTCGCGCGCCAGGCCGATCCGCTCGGCGGCATCGCTGAGGCGGCCCTGATCCAGGTAGAGCCGGGCCAGCGCCGTGTGCAGCGAGATGTCGAGGACGCGACCGCTCGCCTCGACGTCGAGGTCGGGCCCCAGCAACTGCTCGTCGGCGGTCACCACCGGCTCGTCAAAGGCGGCGAGCCACACCGCCTCGGCCTCGTCGAGGGCGCCCGAGCGCGCCAGCTCGAAGCCCCGCGCGACGGCCGCCCGGCGGGGCCAGCGCGCGGCGGCGAAGAACCGGCCGAAGACCTCGCCGCCGCGGTCGAGCCAGAGGATCAGCGGCCGCTGCTCCACCTCGAGTCGAAACGGGCTGAGCTCGCCGCGCAGCAGCAGGCGCCCGGTGAGGAGGCTGCGGATCGGTCCGCCGCCCGCGGCAGCGCCCCCGTCCGCGGGAGCGTCCGCGACCCCGATCTGGACCGGAACGACGAGCACGGAGTCGGCGACAGCGAGCCGTGGCTCGGACCGCCGAGTGACGTCGAGGGTCCCGTCGGCCAGCCGCTCGACCCGGTAGCGGTCGACGTAGGTGCTCTGCTGCCGGGCCTCGCCGTCGACCGCCCAGCGCCCGCCCCCGAGATCCTCGATCCGGTAGTCGTAGACGATCTCCGGCAGCCCGGTGCCGAGCACGTACTGGCGCCGGAACCAGTCCAGCTCGACGCCGCCGAGGCGCTCGAGCAGGTTGAGAAAATCATCGGTCGAGACGACGCGGCCGGCCGCGGTTCGCACCAGCTCCCGGAGGATGCCGAGGAAGGCGTCCTCGCCGTAGAGCCGCGCCAGCATGTCCAGCACCACCGCGCCCTTCTTGTAGACAATGGCGTGATAGGCGTCGGACGCGAGCGACGAGTTGAGGCGCGGCCCCATGGTCACGGGTCCGAGCGACTCGACCGGCCGGCCGTCGCGGGTCAGCCGCGCCAGCTCCGCCTGCCACCCGGAGGTCGGGCCGAGGCCGACCCGGGCCTCGCCCTGGCTCACCAGCCGGTTGCGCTCGTAGAGCAGGGCCGCATAGTTGGCCATCGCCTCGCTGATCCACTGGTCGCGGTAGCTGCGCCAGCCGACCTGGTTGCCCCACCACTGGTGGGCGAGCTCGTGGGCGATCAGCAGCCGGCGGTCCTCGTAGCCGAGCAGGCTGGCCCACTTGTCCCAGTCGACGATACCGGCGGTGCTCAGGGTGACGAAGCCGAGCAGCCCCTGCGAGAAGGCGCGCGGAGAGCTCACGACCACCAGCTCGCCGAGCGGGTAGGGCCCGAAGCTCGCCTGGTAGTACGCGAGCGGGCCCTCCACCGAGCGCAGCACCTCCGCGGCCAGGCCGCGCGCAGCGCCCTGCCCGAGCCGGTCGATGCCCACCGTGACCTCAATGTCCCCGATCCGCCCGCTGGCGGTGTCGAAGTCGCCGACCTCGAAGCTGAAGCCGAGGCTTCGCACCTCGAGTGTCCGCCGCTGCCAGCTCCGCTTCTCCTGGTCGACCCCCTCGGCGACAACGCGGCCGCTGCCGAGCAGCTGGAGCTTCCGCGGCCAGCGCACGACGACCTCATAGGTGGCGCGGTCGACCGACCCGGCGTGTGGGTACCAGCCGAGCGGGTCGCGCTGCAGGTAGGCGCCGGTGGCCACGCGCTCGAAGGGAGTGCCCCGGTACTCGACCTCGATCGTGAGCGACGAGCCGCCGGCGGCCGGCTCGGCGAGCAGCACGGTCAGCTCGTCCACGGTGTGCGCAAAGGCGAGCGGGCGGCCGCCACCGTCGCGCACCGCCAGCGGCACGAGCCCGGAGCCGACGTCGAAGGTCACCGCGCGCAGCCCGTCGACGAGCACGTCGAGCTCGACCCGGGCGACCGCCGCGAGCTCGAGCTGCTTGCCGTCGAGGGTGGCGTCGATGGCGTAATGGCGCGGCTCGACGCCGGCGGTCCCCGGAGCCGGGGCGCCGTCGGCGCCGCGCAGGCTGGTCGAGACCCAGGTGTCCCAGACCCCGAGGTCGTCGACCACCAGACCGATCAGCTTGCCGCGCCGCTGCTCGCGCTCGAGGTGGCGCTCGGCGCGGCGCCGCTCCGGGTCGGTCAGCCGCGCCGCCACGAAGCGGCCGACGATCACCTGCTCCTCGGCCAGCGGGTCGACGACCCACAGGAAGCGGCCGAGCTCACGGCCGTTGAAGTAGCCACAGAAGAAGCCGCGGCCGAGCGGGTCGCCGACCGCGTCGCGCAGCAGCCGCCCGTCCGCGTCGAGCAGCCGGCGCTCGGGGCTCGAGCGCCACTGCTCGAGCAGCGCCGCCGCCCCCCCGACCCGCGGATCGTCGCCGGCGCGCGGCAGCCCCACCAGCGCGTCGGCGGCGGCGTCAAGTGCGATTGCGAACACCGCCCGGTCGAAGCGCTCGTCCAGCACCGGTGCGCCGGTGAAGAGCTCCATCTGGCCGCGCTCCACCTCGTCCGGCGGCTCCAGGACGGCGCGGCCGTCGCCAACGAAGACCCACTCCACCGGCCGGCCCGCGACCGGCTCCGCGGGCACCAGCACGCCGTCGTCGAGGAAGACCGCGCCGAGGCCCGTGCCGAGCCGGAAGCCCCGCACCCGCACCGCCAGGTCGGGGCGTGCCGGCCCGCTGCGAATCGAGGCGGTCAGCTCAGCCGGGCTGGCCGCCTGCCCGGTTGCGGCCCACGCCGCGGCCACGGCGAGGCAGGTTCGCAGGCAGAGACGCAGAATCCGACGTTGGGCGGTCACGCTGGCTCCATGTTATCGGAGCCTGCCGCGGCGGGAGCGCGCATCCTGCGCTGTCTCAAGCCTCTTCACACTCTCAGCGCCTTGCAGCATGGGGCATGAGGCAACCCCACCCATGGTATTCTTCGACCACGCTATGCGCGACAATGTCGAGGAACCAAACCAATCGATGAGATCGGCCGGCGGCTGCACAAGCTGCCGCCCCCGGTCTCCCAACCCTGAGAGGGGGAGCACCATGTGCCGTTGCCGCGCCCGCCAGACCATCGCTTTCGCCACACTCGTGATCGCCGCCGCGACCTCGTCGTTCGCCGGCTTCTCCGGCACCGAGCTCTACCTGCCGGCGGTCGGCGCCGCGCCCGGCGTCCCGCCCGCGGTCTGGTACACCACGGTCTGGGTCCACAACCCGGGCACCTTGCGGGCCGACGTCACCTTCTCCCTGCTCGAGCGCCAGGCCAACCCCTCGCCGCGCACGGCGACCGACTCGATCCCGCCCGGCGACACTCGCCGCTACGACAACGCGGTCTCCACCCTGTTCGGCTTCGAGGGTTTCGGTGGACTTCGCATCACCTCCAACGTCAAGGTCATGGTCTCCTCCCGGATCTACTCTCAGCCCGGCTCGGCAATCGAGAACTCGACCGGCCAGTTCTTCGCCGGCATCCCGGCCTCGTTCGCGATCGGCGCCGGCGAGTCGACCGAGATCGTCGGCGGCTGGCAGACCCAGCCTGCCGGCGGCTCGGACTTCCGCTTCAACTACGGCTTCATCGAGACAACGGGGACCGGGACCTGCCAGGTCGAGGTGACGGTGAAGGACGCGATGGGCATCGTGCTGGGCACGCGAAGCTACGCGGTGCGGCAGTGGGAGCAGCTGCAGAGGAGCTTTGCCGACCAGTTCCCGGGGATCTCGAACGACAACATCCGGCTGACGGTGGCGGTGACCTCGGGCGACGGCCGGGTGATCGCCTTCGGCTCGTCGGTGTCGAACGGGGTGCAGGACCCGTCGACGCTGGAGATGGCGTTTGCGGACGAGCTGCTGGCGGAAAACGGCCAGGGCGGGACGATCACCGGGGTGACGGCAGGGGCGGGTTTGTCCGGCGGCGGCACGACCGGGACGGTCACGCTCAACGTCGGCGCCGGTGTCGGGATCGAGGTCGGCGCCAACCTGGTGGGGATCGCGGACGGCGGAGTGACGACCTCCAAGCTGGCGGCGGCCGCGGTCACCCCGCAGAAGGTGTCGGTTGCAGGCGGTAGCGACGGCCAGGTGCTGACCGTGACGCCGTCGGGCGCCGCCTGGCAAGAGGTGTCGTCGAGCTCGGGCGGGGACATCACCGGCGTCACGGCCGGAACTGGTCTGATCGGCGGCGGCATCAGCGGCGATGTTCGGCTCGATGTTGCGTCCGAGGGCATCACCTCAAACCTGCTGGCGGGCGGAGCCGTGACGAAGGCCAAGCTGTCCGCTCCAGGAGGCACGGCCGGCGAGGTGCTGGGCACCGACGGATCGTCGCTGGTTTGGCAGAGCGGCGGCTCGGGCGGCGGGTCGGGAGACATCACCGCGGTCTACGCCGGCAGCGGGCTTTCCGGTGGCGGCGACAGCGGCGACGTCACCCTGGCCGTCGCCACCGGCGGGATCACCAACGCCATGCTGGCGCCAGACTCGGTGGACACGGGCCAGATCGTGGACGGCAGCATCGGCACCGCGGAGCTCGCCGACTGGGCGGTGAGCCGGGCCAAGCTCTCGGCCGCCGGCGGCAGCGACGGGCAGGTCCTCAAGCTCAGCGGCGGAGTGCTGTCATGGGGGACGGACGACGCCGGCGGGCTGACCCTCCCCTGGTCGGGGCAGCCCTCGCAGCCCTATGCCGGCGCGGCGTTCGCGGTGACCAATCCGGGAGAGGGTGAGGGGCTCTCGGGGAGCTCCGCTTCCGGGAGCGGAGTCCTCGGCCTCGCGGGCTCCGACCTGCCAGTGCCGTTCGTCGGCCCTGTCGGCGTCCAGGGGCGGTCTGACGGCGTCGGCGTCGTGGGGATGTCGAGCAACGGCGCCGGGGTGATCGGGTACCACGGCTCGACCAACTACGGCGAACTGGGCAGCGTGATCGGTGGTGTCGTCGGATCAGGCTGGGGAGCGTCGGACGGGGTGGCCGGGGACAGCGACTCGGGGAGAGGCGTGTACGGATCCTCCACCTCGGGGGATGGGCTGTACGGTCAGAGCTTCGATGGCAGAGGTGTGTTCGGGACGAGCATGTCAGGTTACGGCGTGCAGGGCGAGAGCTACTACGGCGACGGATTGGCCGGGTTCACCTCCGCCGCGAACAAGTCCGGCGTCTACGCGGTCAACACCAACCCCGCGGGCTACGCCGGTTTCTTCAGCGGCAACGTCCAGGTTATGGGCAACCTCAATGTGAGCGGCACCAAGAACTTCTCCATCGAGCACCCGCTCGAGCCGGGGCGGGTGCTGGTGCACGCCGCGGTGGAGTCCTCGGAGGTGCTCAACGTCTACTCGGGCAACGTGGTGCTCGACCGGTCCGGCGCGGCCGAGGTGGAGCTCCCGGCCTGGTTCGAGGCGGTCAACACCGACTTCCGCTACCAGCTGACCGCGGTCGGGGCCGCCGCTCCCGGGCTCCACGTCGCGGAGGAGGTCGCGGGCAACCGATTCCGCATCGGTGGCGGGCCCCCGGGCTTGAAGGTCTCCTGGGAGGTGATCGCGGTCCGCAACGACCTCTTCATGCGGGAGCACCCGTTCGAGGCCGAGCGGGACGCGCCGGAGGAGCCGGGCAGGTAGCTCGCTCCGGACGCCGGCGCTGCGGAAAAGCCGTCGTCGGCGTCCGATCTTGACAGCAGGAGGCGCGGCGGTCACAGTTCGGGGATCAGCGGCCCGCGGCGGTTGCCGCGCGGCCCGGAGGCGCCCATGCAGGACATCAACTTCACCAAGCTCTCTCTGAAGGACGCGCTCGACCTCGCGATCCTGATCGAGGACGAGGCCGAGGAGCGCTACCGCGAGTTCGTCAAGCAGATGGAGGCCCACCGCACGCCTGGCGCGGCCCGCTTCTTCCGCTTCATGGCGGTGAACGAGGCCAACCACGGCAAAGAGCTCGCCAAGCGCCGCAGCGCGCTATTCGGCGACGCGCCGCGCGATGTCGACCGGTCGATGATCTTCGAGGTCGAGGCCCCGGACTACAACCGCACGCGCGCCTTCATGTCGATGCAGGATGCGCTCGACTTGGCGCTCGACGCCGAGACCAAGGCCTACACCTACTTCAACCAGGCCCTGCCCGAGATCAAGAACGCGGAGGTCCGTGAGCTGTTCGCCGAGCTCCTCCAGGAGGAGATCGAGCACATGGACCTGGTCAAGAGGGTGATGGCGAAGGTCCCGCAGGGCCTCGACTTCGACCCGGCGGACTTCGTCGACGCACCGACCGGCGAGTGACGCCTGCGCAACCGCGGCCTCGTCGCCGTGGTGGCCGATGGCGGCGATCGCCGGGCCTCGCGGGTCGCACTCACCGAGTCCGGACGGCGCGCCGCGGCCGACCTCGCCCGCCAGGAGGCGGGCTTCGCCGCGTCGATCGTCAACGCGCTCGGCAGCTCGGGCACGGCCGAGGTGCTCGCCGCCATGGAGCGGCTGCTCGGCGCGATCCGCACCGCGAGCGAAGGCTGCTGTCCCGGCGCCTTCGACCACCTCATGAGCTCGTCCGAATGGACGGCAGGGAGAACGCACCATGAACAGTGACAAGACCACCGGCCAACCCAACCTCGGCGATCCCGAGCAGACGGTGCGCTGGGTGCGCGAGCGCTACGGCACGATCGCGCGGACCGGCCCCGGGTGCTGCCCGCCCCAGGCCGGCTGCTGTGGCGGCACCTCCGAGCAGGCGATCGCCCTCGGCATCGGCTACACGCCGGCCGACCTCGAGCTGCTGCCCGACGGCGCCAACCTCGGCCTCGGCTGCGGCGCCCCGATCGCCCAGCTCGCGCTCGTACCCGGCGAGACCGTCCTCGACCTCGGCGCCGGCGCCGGCGTGGACGCGATCCTCGCCGCCCGGGCGGTCGGGCCCACGGGCCGCGTGCTCGGCGTCGACATGACCGCAGAGATGCTCGAGCGAGCCAGGGCCATCGCCACCGCGGCCGGGCTCGACAACGTCGAGTTCCGCGAGGGCCGTCTCGAGTCGCTGCCGGTCGCCGACGCCTCGATCGACGCCGTCACCTCCAACTGCGTGGTCAACCTGGTTCCGGACAAGGCGGCGGTGTTTCGTGAGATCCACCGGGTGCTGCGCCCGGGCGGCCGGCTCGTGATCGCGGACATCCTGCTCGACGGCGAGCTGCCGGCCGCGATCGCGACCGACGTCTTTGCCTGGGTGGGCTGCGTCGCCGGCGCCATGGAGCGCACGCGCTACTTCGCCCTGCTCGAGGAGGCCGGGTTGCGCCAGGTCGAGGTGCTGCGCGACGTCGACTACCTGGCGGCGACCGGCGGCGACGATCCGGCCGAGCTGCGCGACGTGATGGCCGCTGCCGGCATCACCACCGCCGACATCGCCGGCGTCGTCCACTCGGTGACCTTCCGCGCGGTCAAGCCGCTCGCCGACGCCCGCGCATCGCGGTAGAGGATCCGCTACACTCGGCTGCGTGACGCTCGAGCTCGAGCTCGCCGTGCGCTTCCTGCGCCGCCGCGCCGGGGTGCTGCTCCGCGGCACCTCGCTCGCCGCCTTCGCCGGTGTCGCCCTGGCGACCGCCGCGCTGGTCATCACGCTGGCGCTGATGTCCGGCTACTCGTATGCGATCGCCGACGCGCTGCAGCGGGGCAACGCGCACATCGTGGGCTTCGCGGGCCGGCCGATGGACCGGGAGGCCGCGACCGAGCTCGCCGCCCGGCTCGCCGCCGTCGACGGCGTCCGACGCGCGACCCCGGTCAACTACCTCGCCGGGCTGATGGACGACCCGGCGCGGCCGACCAACCCGGTCCCGATCACCATCAAGGCGGTGGCCGATCCGCCGTCCTACGGCGGTCTCACCGCCTGGCCCGAGGGAGGCGCCGCGATCCCGGCCCTGCTCGGTGAGCGGCTGGCCGCGTCGCTGCGGCTGGCCGCAGGGGACCGGGTCGCCGTGCGGCTGCCGCCGGAGCCAGGCTCGTGGATCGTGCCGACCATCACCCTGGTCAACACCGGCACCTTCCGCCTCGCCTTTGCCGAGTTCGACTCGAGCTGGGTGGTCGTGCCGCTCGACGCGGCCGCCGCGGCGCTGCCGGGGACGGGCGCCGCCGGCATCGAGATCGAGATCGCGGACCCGCTCGCCGTGGCGAAGACCCGTGCCGCGCTCGAGGAGGCCCACCCCGAGCTCCTCTACACCGACTGGCGCGAGATGAACCGGTCGCTGTTCGCGGTCCTGCGGTGGCAGTCGCTGTCCCTGTTCGTCGTGCTCAGCCTGGTGGTGGCGGTCGCGTCCTTTCAGGTCGCCTCCGCGCTGGTGGTGCTCGCCATCGACAAGCGGCGCAGCACGGGCATGCTGCAGGCCCTGGGGGCGACCCCGGCGGCCATCCGGCGAGTGCTGGTGCTCGCCGGCTTGCTGCTCGGCGGCAGCGCGGTCGTCGCCGGGGTCGTGGTGGGGTGCACCGCGAGCTGGCTGATGACGCTGCTGCGCGTGGTCCGCTTCCCGGAGGGGCTGGCCCGCGTCTACATGGTGGACTCGATCCCCTTCCGGCCCGAGCCGCTCGACCTGCTCGCGGTCCTCGCGGTGTGCCTGGTGCTGGTCCTCCTGGCCTCGCTGGGCCCGGCCTGGCGGACCTCCCGGGAGGACCCGGTGGCATCCCTGCGCGCGGTGTAGCCGGGCATGTACGAGATCCAGCTCCACCCGGCCAACATCCGCAAGCAGGTGCGCTACTACTTTCTGTCGCGCCGCGCGTTTCACTGGCTCGCCGGCGCGCTCGGCGTGCTGGCGCTGCTCGTGCTCGCGGGCGTCGTGCTGGCACCGTTCGGGCTGCGCACGCTGCTGCTGAGCGGGGAGCTGCGGGCACTGCGCCAGCAGCGGGCCCTCCAGCTCAACGTCCTCGAGCAGCGCACGGCCGCCCTCAGCCGCGCCGAACGCGCGGTCGAGGCGGCTCGCACCCGCGAGCGCCAGATGGACCTGATCCTCGGGCTGCCGCCGTCGCCGACCGACTTCGACGGGACCGTCGGAGAGCTCCCCGTCGAGGTCACGGCAGCGGAAGCTGCCGATGCCCTCCGCCGCGGCCTCGAGCTCGACGCCGCCTCGCGGGGCCTGCTCACCACGGCCGGCGAGCTGGCGGCCTTCGCGCGCAGCCACCCCGAGCTGATGGCGGCGGTGCCGTCGACCTGCCCGGTGCCGATCGGGAGCTTCGTCCTCACCTCGCCGTTCGGCGAACGGCTCTCGCCGTTCACCAACGCCGCCGACTTCCACGCCGGCATCGACCTCGCGGCGCGGGAGGGAACGCCGGTCGTGGCCACCGGCGGTGGCCGGGTGGTGTTTGCGGGGAGCTTCCCCCTACGCCGCCACACCCGCTGGTGGCGGTACGGCAAGGTCGTCGTGCTGTCCCACAACGGCGGCTACCTGACGGTGTACGGACACCTCCAGACCGTCAGCGTGCGGCGGGGCCAGCAGCTGCGACGGGGTGAGCGCCTCGGCACCGTGGGCGACACCGGCTGGAGCACGTCGCCCCACCTCCACTACGAGGTGCGAGTCGCGCGCGCGGGCCAGGACGAGGCCGAGCCGATCGACCCAAGGATCTTCATTCTCAACTACCAGTGGAAGGGGCACGAGGCGCTGCTCACGCACGGCCTCAGCCCGCCGCCGATGGCCTTCGACCCTCTGCCGGGTCTTGTCGACCTGAAGTGATGCCCCCCTTCTTGCCCTTCTTCCGTCAGTGTGGTGGGAGTGCTACCCTGCGGCCTGCGACCGCTGGGGAGGTGCGGGACCATGGCCGAGACCATCACGGACAAGCGAACGGCCCTGTTCGACGAGCACGTGACGGCCGGCGGCCGGATGGTTCCGTTTGCGGGCTTCATCATGCCGGTGCAGTACTCCTCCCTGGCCGAGGAGCACCTCGCCGTCCGATCGCGGGCGGGGATCTTCGACGTGTCGCACATGGGCGAGGTCTTCGTTCGCGGTCCCCGCGCGCTCGACTTCATCCAGCTCTTCTCGTGCAACGATCACTCCAAGCTCGCCATCGGCAGGGCGCAGTACACCGGCTTGATGTACCCGCAGGGGACGTTCGTCGACGATCTCCTGGTCCACCACATCGCCGACAACGAGTACCTGCTGGTGGTCAACGCCGCGAACACCGACAAGGACTTCTCCTACCTGAAGGACCTCGCCGAAGGCGAGCGCGACGTCGAGGTCGTCAACGAGTCCGACCGCTGGGCCCAGATCGCCGTCCAGGGCCCGCTCGCGCAGGAGATCCTGCAGCCGCTGACCGCGGTCGACCTCGCCGCCATCAAGTACTACCGCTTCGCCTGGGGAGACGTGCTCGGGCAGCGCGCGTTGGTCGCGCGGACCGGCTACACCGGCGAGGATGGGTTCGAGGTCTATCTGGAGCCTCTCGCGGCGCCCGTGCTGTGGCGAGCGCTGCTCGCTGAGGGCGGGCCCAAGGGCCTGCTGCCGGCCGGCCTCGGCGCCCGCGACACGCTTCGCCTCGAGGCCGGGATGCCGCTCTACGGCAACGACATTGATGACACCACGACGCCCCTGGAGGCCGCCCTGGGCTGGATCGTCAAGCTCGACAAGGGCGACTTCATCGGCCGCGACGTGCTGGAGCGCCAGCAGGAAGCCGGCGTCGACCGCCTGCTGGTCGGCTTCGAGCTGCTGACGCCGGGCATCGCGCGCCACGGGCACCCGGTCCTGCTGGGCGAGGGTGACAGCGAGCCGGTCGGCCACGTCACCTCCGGCACCCGCCTGCCGTCGCTCGGCAAGTCGATGGGCATGGCCTACCTGCCGACCGAGGCGGCAAAGGTCGGGCAGGAGTTCTTCGTCGACATCCGCGAACGGCGCGCGCGCGCCCGCGTCGTCGAGCTACCGTTCTACTCGCGCAAGAAGAAGGCGTAACGAGGATTCGATCGGACCACGGAATCTGAGGAGGTGGTGATGTCCGTACCCAATGACCTTTCGTACACCCGGTCCCACGAGTGGGCGCGCGTCGAGGGCGACCTCGTCGTGGTCGGCATCACCCACTACGCCCAGGATCAGCTGGGCGAGGTGGTGTACGTGGAGCTCCCCGAGGTCGGGCTCGGCGCCAATGCTGGCGAGGAGCTCGGCACCTTGGAGTCGGTCAAGGCGGTCGCGGAGTTCCTGTCGCCGGTCGCGGGCGAGGTCGTCGAGGTCAATGAGCGCCTCGCCGAGGAGCCCAACCTCGTGAACGAGGACCCCTACGGTGATGGCTGGCTGGTGAAGATCTCCGGCGCCCTCGAGGACGACGAGCTGCTCGACGCCAAGGCGTACAAGGAGCTGCTCGCGGAGGAGAGCCACTGATGCACCCGTGGGTCGGCGCCGGCCCGGATGACCGCCGGCATCTCCTCGACGAGCTCGGTCTCGACTCGCTGGAGCGCCTGTTTGCCACGATCCCGCGGGAGGTATGTGTCGACCGCGTCGATCTGCCCCCCGGGCAGGACGAGGACACCGTGCGGCGTGCGCTCGCGGCGGTTGCCGACCGCAACCTGACCCTGAGCAGCCGCCCGAGCTTCCTGGGCGCGGGCGTTAACCGGCACATCCAGCCCTCACTGGTCGACGCGGTGCTGTCGCGGGCCGAGTTCTTCACCTCGTACACGCCCTACCAGCCCGAGATCTCACAGGGCACCTTGCAGGTCATCTTCGAGTTCCAGACCCTGATCTGCCAGCTCACCGGCTGCGAGGTCGCCAACGCTTCGCTCTACGACGGCGCCACGTCGGTCGTTGAGGCGGTGCTGTTCGCCCACCGGGTGCTGCGCGGCAAGCGGAACCGGGTGCTGCTGGCGGAGACCGTCCATCCGGTCTACCGCAGCGTGCTCGCCACCTACGCGGGGGCTGTGGGGCTCGAGGTCGTGGTGGTGCCGCCCGGCAGCGACGGCCGGACCGACCCCGGCCGGCTACGCGACGAGCAGGCCTGCTGCATAGTGGTCCAGTCGCCGAGCTTCCTCGGTATCGTCGAGGACCTGCCGGCGATCGCGGAAGCGGCGCACGCCTCCGGTGCGCTCGCCGTCCAGGTAGTCGCCGAGGCGGTGTCGCTCGGGATCCTCGCCGGCGGCGGCGCATTCGGCTTCGACGCGGTGTGCGGCGAGGCGCAGTCGTTCGGCGTCGCACCTGGCTTCGGCGGGCCGCACCTCGGCTTCTTCGCCTGCGCCGAGAAGAACGTCCGCCAGATGCCGGGCCGGCTGGCCGGCGAGACCGTCGATGCGGACGGCCGGCGCGCGTTCTGCCTGACGCTGTCGACGCGCGAACAGCACATCCGCCGCGCCAAGGCCACCTCGAACATCTGCACCAACCAGGGCCTGATGGCGCTCGCCGCGACGGTCTGGCTCGAGGCGCTCGGCGGCTCCGGCCTGCGCGATCTGGCGCGCTCCTGCCTGGCGCGGGCCCACGAGCTCAAGCGCCGGATCGCCGGGCTCGGCGGCGGCTGGCGGCTGGCCTACCCGGCCGCCCCCATCTTCAACGAGTTCCTGGTCGAGGGACCGGGCGGCGGCGACGAGCTGGCCCGGCGCCTTGCCGACGACGGGGTCCTGGCGGGCGTGCCGTCCCGCCGGTGGGGAGGGACCTGGCCCGACGGCCTGCTGATCGCGGTCACCGAGTGCAACCGCGCGGCGGATCTTGACGCCCTGGTGGCGGCGATGAAGAGGCTGTCTTGAGACGCCGCGCACTCCGCGACGAGCCGCTCTTCTTCGAGCTGAATTCCCGGCGCGCCGCGCGCCAGGGGCACCTGCTGCCGCCGCTCGACGTGCCCGATCTCGACCCCGCGGCCGTGCTGCCGCAGTCACTGCTGCGGGCGCCGGTGGTGGACTTCCCCGACCTCGGCGAGCACGAGGTCGTGCAGCACTTCCACCGCTTGAGCCAGCTCAACTACGCGGTGGACGAGGGGCTCTACCCGCTCGGCTCCTGCACCATGAAGTACAACCCGCGGATCAACGAGCGCACCGCCCGCCTGGCCGGGTTCGCCGACCTGCACCCGCTGCAGCCCGACGACCAGGTGCAGGGCGCACTGGCTCTGATGTGGGAGCTCGAGCAGGCGCTCAAGGCGATCACCGGCATGGCGGGCGTCACCCTGCAGCCGGCGGCCGGGGCCCACGGCGAGCTGACCGGGATCCTGATGATCCGCAAGGCGCTCGAGGCGAGGGGCGATGCGCGCTCGATCGTGCTCGTCCCCGACTCGGCCCACGGCACCAACCCCGCCACCGCCAGCTTCGCCGGCTATGAGGCGGTCGAGATCCCGTCCGCCGAGGACGGCACCGTGGACCTCGCCGCGCTCGCCGAGCTGATGGACGAGCGGGTGGCCGCCGTCATGCTCACCGTGCCCAACACCCTCGGGGTCTTCGAACATCGGATCCTCGAGATCTCGGAGCTCGTGCACCGCCGCGGCGGCTTCCTCTACCTCGACGGCGCCAACCTGAACGCCTTCGTCGGCCGGGCGCTGGTCGGGCGGATGGGCGCCGACGCAATGCACATCAATCTCCACAAGACCTTCTCGACGCCGCACGGCGGTGGCGGCCCCGGCGCCGGCCCGGTTGCGGTCTCCGAGGCCCTGCTGCCCCACCTGCCGGTGCCGCGCGTGGTCCGCGAGGGCGACCGCTTCCGGATGATCTGGCACGACCCCAACTCGGTCGGCGCGATGCGCGGATACGCCGGGAGCTTCCTGATCCTGGTCCGCGCCATGACCTACATCAGAAGCCTCGGCGCGGAGGGGCTGCGCGAGCTGTCCGACGTCGCGGTCCTCTACGCCAACCTGATCCGCCACCGGCTGCGGGGCGCCTACCACCTCAAGTACGACGCGCCGTCGCTGCACGAGGTGGTCTTCGACGACTCGATCCAAGCCACCCGCGACGTCCACAACATCGACATCGCCAAGCGGCTGCTCGACTATGGCTTCCACCCGCCGACCATGTCGTTCCCGCTGATCGTCCACGGCGCGCTGATGATCGAGCCGACCGAGAGCCCGTCACCCGAGGAGGTGGGGGCGTTCTGCGACGCCATGCTCGAGATCGCGCGCGAGGTCGAGCAGGACCCGCAGTTGGTGAAGAGCGCCCCGCACGACACGCCGGTGCGCCGGGTCGACGAGGTCCGCGCCGCGAGAATGCTCAGGGTCCGGTGGCGGCCTGAGTAGAGGATCTAGGATCTGGGATCTAGGATCTGGGATCTCGGGCCCCCGCCCGCCCGTTCCTGGGGAGCCTGCCCTGAGCGAGCGGCGCCGCGGTGCCGCGAGTCGAAGGGTCCCCGTTCCCGCTCGTTCACACCGTCCTCGAGAGCGCCTCGCGCCGATTCTCTGAAGGCGCTCCCCGAGGTTGCCACCTTCGGCGATTTCTGGTCTCGAGGCCTTCTTCAGAATGAACGTCGCCCCCAAGATCGCCAAAGATGGCACGCCCGCGGAACGAGCTCTCCCCGTAGTCGCCTCGCCCCCCGGGCGCGGAAGCGGGTCGAGGTCGACTCCGATTCCCGCTGTGCTCTGCCCAGTTCCCACTCCCCCCTCGATCGCTCCCTTTTCATGAGGGATGGGGACGATCGAGACGTGGTTCCGGGAACAGCTCGCGAAGCTCGATTCACGCGATCCGCAGCCACGGGCCGCGGAGGTGGTGGCCCCGGCAGCGCGGGCACCGTCCGGGAGGGTGCAGGGCGCGGCTCTTGAGACGAAACCCGCAGTCCGCGATTGTACCGGGCATCACGCGATACCCCGGAAACGTGCTCTGTACCATGACTTCCGACGCCGCCGCGGGGCCTTTCTCATCACCCTCTTGTACATTGAAGATGGAATGACGGAAACCCAGGGATCGGGCGCCGGATCGACGCTGAGCGACGACGTCCGGCGAGCGTTGCTCGAGCTCGTCGAGAAGGGGTTCGCCGGTGCCCAGCACCTGCGGGCGCTGGCCGCGGAAGGCCCCGTGGTGCAGCTCGTTTCAAAGGGCGAGTTGCTTGCATTGCTCGACGCGCGCATCGGCACCGAGGGGCTCGCCGTCACCGCCGGCACCTTGACCAACCTCGCGGTCATCAATCAGATCTACGGCTTCGCGATCGGCGACCTCCTGCAGGAGCTGACCCGCTCCACCACCGCGCTCGTGCTCCGCGAGGAGGACCCCGCGGCGAAGGTGGCGCAGATCGCCGGCGCCCAGTTCGTCATCCTCCATGGCGCGACCGACCCGGAGCGGGTCGCCGTCACGGTGCGGCGGCTGCAGCAGGCCTGCAACGCGGTCGCGCTCAACCCCCACAGCCGCTCGATCGTGCCCAGGGTGGCCATGGTGTCGCTCACGGTGCCCCACGACGACGGCCTTGACGCCGCCGAGGTCCTCAAGATCCTCGGCTACTCGCAGCTGCGGTCGCGGCCGTCCCACCTCGCGCCGGTCTTCCTCGGCCGTGATGTCGACCACACGCGCTGGCGGGCCTCGCTGCGCCAGCGCGAGCTGAAGGCCAGCCGCATCACCGACGCCCTGCGCCGCGGCGCGGTCGAGATCCACTTCCAGCCGGTGGTCGAGCTGACCACTCGCAACCTCTACAACGTCGAGGTGCTGGCTCGGATCCGGACCGATGACGGGCTGATGGCCGCCACCGACTTCATCGACTCGGTCTACCAGCTCGGCGAGATCGTCGAGCTCGACTCGCAGGTCTTCCACCGGCTCGGCGAGGTTGCCTCGAAGATCGCCGGCGTCACCGGCCACCTGTTCGTCAACGTGTCGCCGGTTTCGCTGCTGTCATCCGACTTTCGCGACCTGATGAGCCGCACGATGGAGAGCCTCCGCGCCGAGGGTCTGGGCACGGTGGTCGTGCTCGAGCTCACCGAGCAAGCGATCGTCGAGCACCTCGACATCATCCAGGAGCTGCACCGCCGGCACAAGGTCAAGTTCGCAGTCGACGACTTCGGCACCGGCTACTCCTCGATCAAGACCGTGTCCGACCTCGCGGTGTCGAAGGTCATCTCACACCTCAAGCTTGACGGTTCACTGGTGCGTGAGCTCGGCAGCTCGCGCGAGGCCTACAAGGTCGTGCTCGCGATCGCCAACCTCGCCCGCAGCCTCGACCTCAAGGTGGTGGCCGAGCACGTCGAGTCCGAAGCGATCCTCGACCGGCTGCGGACGATCGGCGTCGAGCTCGGCCAGGGCCGGCTGTTCGACATGCCGCTGCCCCTGACCGGGCTGGTCCGGGGGTACCGCGACCGCCCCTCCACACCGACCCCGGTCGGCTTCGAGCGGCCGGAGCTGGCCGCCATCGTGCCCTACCTGGATCGCGCCTTCGCGGCCTTCTACGAGCGCCTCCTGTCGAGCGAGCACTTCGCCTCGTTCTTCCGCGACCACGAGCAGATCGCCGACCTGGTGCAGCGTCAGCGGGCGAGCCTCATCGCGTCGATGACCGAGCCCGACGGCGCGTTGCGCGAGCGCTACCTGGCCCTCGGTCGGCTCCACCACCAGCTCGGCGTGCCCTTCCCGAGCTTCGAGGCCGGCGCCGAGATCCTCAACGAGGAGCTGCTCGGCGTGCTCGCCCACGCCGTCGACCACGGCCCCCACATCCACCGCGCCTCGCTGTTCTTCAAGCACGTCAAGAACCTGCTCGCACGCGGCTACCTGGACGCCCTGGCCGTCCGGGAGGAGCCGGAGCTGCTGGCCGCGCTCGACGTGGTCTCCGGCACCCTGGCGGCTGCCCGCGCGCCGCGGCTGGACTGGCTGCGCGAGCTGCTGGTGGCGGTGCGGCTCGACCACCACCGCGACGCTCCCCGGCCCGACCAGGCGCTGGAGTCCGCCGTCGAACAGGTGTCCGAGCGGCTCGGCCCGCTGGTCCTGCCGCACGTCCGTCCGTCGATCATCCAGACCTTCCGCGACCTCCACGTCGACGCCGACAGCCTCGCGCACTTCCTCGAGGAGCAGCAGTACGCGGCCGTGGTCCTGCTCTACCGGCAGCTCCACGATCGGGTGATGTCGCTGTGCCGGCTCCTGGCCCCCGCCCCACCAGGGGCTAGGGGCTAGGGGTTGGGGCACCCACCAGCCGTCGTTCCCGTTCCGATCCCGTTCCCGTTCCCGAGAGCATGTGACCCCGCTTCCTCATCCGCTTCTGCTTCCGAGCCCGCGTGCTACCGTGTGCCAACTCACAGCGGAGGGAACCCTGTGTTCTCGATGACCCTCGACGACCTGCAACGGCTGCTGTGGGAGTTCGCGCGCCACCGCGTGGTCACGGTTGCGGCGCGGACCGGGCTCCTGACCAGGCTGGCACAGCGCCCGGCGGCCCCCGCCGAGGCGGCCCGCGAGCTCGGCCTCGATCCGCTGGCGACCGCCAAGGTCGTCCGGGCCCTGGCCGCGATGGGCATTGTCACCGCGGACGGCGACCGCTTCCGGGTCGTCGAGACGCTCGCGCCGATGTTCGACGGCGGCGCCGATGACCTCACCGCGTTCGTCGCCCACTCCCACTCGATGTACGAGGCGTGGGGCGAAAACCTCGAGCCGTGGCTGCGCGGCGAGCCCTGGGGCACCCGCGACCGCGATCCCGAGGGCGTGAGGGCCTTCGGCGCGGCGATGCGGGCGATCGGCAGCCGGATCGCCCGGCGGGTCGCGGACCACCTCGACGTCGGCGGCGCGCGGCGCATGCTCGACCTCGGCGGCGGGCTCGGGCAGTACTCGCTGGCGCTGTGCGGACTGCACACGGGCCTTCGCTCTACCGTGCTCGACATCCCGCCCGTCGTCGACCTCGCCCGCCTCGAGCTTGTGGGGAGCGGGCTCGAGGACCGCATCGACTTCATCGGCGGCGACTACCACTCGACCGACGTCGGCGGCGGCTACGACCTGGTGCTGCTCGCCAACATCCTCCACCAGGAGCCGGCGCCGCAGGCGGCGGCCCTCGTGCGCCGGGCCGCGGACGCTCTGGCTCCCGGCGGCCGGGTCGCCGTGGTGGACTTCCAGATCGACGACGAGCAGCGCGAGCACCCCTTCGGCACCCTGTTCGCGATCAACATGCGCTCGTTCGGCGACACCCACACCGAGCCATCGCTTCGGAGCTGGATGGAGGCGGCGGGCCTCGGCGAGATCACGCGCACCGACCTCGACCCCGACCGCTGGCTGATCGTCGGCAGGACAACGGGATGAAGCCCGAGCCGGCCCTCGTCCGTGGCACATTCCTGAGCGTGGCGCTCGTCCTGGCGGCCTTCGGCGTCGCCTACGGGGGCGTGCTCCTGCTCGAGGGGAGGGAGAGGATCGGCTGGGGTGTCGCCTGCCTGGCCGCGGCCGCGGTCATGCTGGTGCTGGCCGGGCTGGGTCGCCACCTCCCGGTCGGCGACGACCAGCAGCATCGCGACAGCGGCGCCTCGGCCGGCGACGGCAAACCTGCGCGCGGGCTATGGCAGCGGGCGCGCCGGTGGGCGTCGACGCCCGGGCTCGGCTGGTGGTTGCTCCTGGCCGCGGCGATCGGCGTCGGCATTGCATTTCGCCTCTACCAGATCGGCTCGCTGCCCTTTGGCGTCTGGCTCGACGAGGCTCAGAACGGGCTGGTGGCCCGCCGCATCCTCGAGGACCCCTCGTTCCGGCCGGTGTTTGTCGGCGAGGCGACCCAGCTGCCGGCGCTCTTCTTCTACGTCTACGCGCTGGCGCTGAAGCTCATCGGGCACGGCGTGCTGGCGCTGCGTCTGGTGACGACAGCGGCCGGCATTCTGACGCTGCTCTTCACCTACCTGCTGGCTCAGGAGCTCTTCGACCGGCGCATCGCCGTGCTGGCCACCTTCTTCCTGGCGGTGATGAGGTGGCACGTCAACTTCAGCCGGCTCGGAATGCACGGCATCTTCGCGCCCCTGTTCATGGCCGCCACCTTCTACTTCCTGTTCCGGGGCCTCAAGGGGAAGGGCAGCTCCAACTTCGTGGCGGCCGGGGTGATGCTGGGCGTCGGGCTTCAGGGCTACTACTCGTTTCTCCTCGTGCCTTTCATCCTCGCCGCCGTGCTCCTGCACCACGCCGCCCTCGTCAGGGCGCTCTCGTGGCGGCGGTTGCTCGTGGGGATGTCGGCGTTCGCGCTGACGGCAGCTGCCGTCTACGCGCCGGTCGGCGTCTGGGCTCTCCGGCACCCGGAGGAGTTCAACCGGCGCGCCCAGGCGGCCACCATCACGGCCGGGCGCTCGCCGGCCGAGGTGGCGCAGGTCGTCTGGCACAGCACCCAGCAGCATCTCCTGATGTTTCATTCCGCCGGGGACCGCAACGGCCGCCACAACATTCCCGGCGCCCCCATGCTCGACCGTGTCACCGGCCTGCTCTTCGCCCTGGGCATCGGGCTCGCCCTCTGGCGCTGGCGCGACCCGGGCCATTTCCTGCTCCTGGTGTGGCTCGCGGTCATCCTCCAGGGAGGCATCTGGTCCGTTGAGTTCGAGGCGCCCCAGGCCCACCGCACCGTCGGCCTCACGCCCGCGGTCGCCATGCTCGCCGCGCTGCCTCTCGGCCTGCTCTGGCGGCTGGCCGGGGCGCCCACGCGGGGGCTCGACGCGGCGACGCGACGGCGGCCGAGCCGGCTCTCCCTCCTCGCTCTGACCGCCACCGCCGCGGTCGTGACCTTCGTCCTCATGGCGCAGGTCAGCCGCCGGAACTTCGAGACCTACTTCCACGACCAGCTCGACCGGGCCGACGTCTGGCCCGAGTACTCGGCCGATGCCACCGTGGTTGCCAACGAGATGATGCGGCTGGGCCCGGGGTACGACTTCTGGCTGGCAACGGCCTTCGTCGACCGGCCGACCACCGAGTTCATCGCGTCCGAGGACGTGCGCGGCCGGGCCCAACCCTTCCTCTGGGCGCGCGACCTGCCAGCGCGGGGCGACGGCGGCGCCGCGTACTTCCTCGAGGGCACCAAGGAGGGGTTCTACCGGTGGCTCGAGCGCCTCTATCCGGAGGGCGCCTTCCGGGCCTTCACCGCGCCCGCCCCCAACAGCCCAGTGGTCGTCTACGAGGCGGTGATCCCCGCCGCTGCCGTCCAGGCGCTGCGAGGCCTGGACGCGGTCTACACCCCCGCAACCGGCCAACCGCTGACCCGGCGGGAGGCGGCGCTGGACCTCGACTGGTCGGCTGGTGCGCCGGGCCCGCTGCCGATCGACGCGGTCTGGTCAGGGTTTCTCAGCGCTCCCGAGTACCAGGAGTACCGGCTGGCGCTCGAGGTCACCGGCGAGGCCCGCCTCGTCCTCGACGGCGAGCAGGTGGCCGCGGGGGCGGACCACATCGAGGTCGTGCTCATGCTCTACCAGGGGCAGCACGCCTTCCGGATCGAGGCCCGCGTCAACCGGCCGGGGCGGGTCCGGCTGTCATGGAACGACACTCCGGTTCCCGCCGACGCGTACCTCTCCTTTCCCCTCGGCGGCCACGGCCTGGTCGGCGCCTGCTACGCCAACGACGCGTGGGACGGGGAGCCGGTCTCCGTCGAGCTCACGCCCCTCGTGGGATTCGAGTATCACGCCGAGCTGAGCATCGGCCCGCCGCTGTCGATCCGCTGGCAGGGGTACCTGGATGCGCCGGCCGCGGGCGAGTACACCTTCCGCCTCCAGGCCAACGAGTACGGCTCGCTCGCCATCGACGGCCAGGAGGTCCTGGCCACAGCGGAGGCCGACCGCCCCGCCGAGGCGCCGTTGACCCTGACCACCGGCCCGCACCCGATCGAGGTGCGCCTGCGCAACCTCGGCGGCTTTGCCCGCATCTCCCTCCAGTGGACGCCTCCCGGGGGGCCGACCGAGATCATCCCGCCGGAGCGGCTCTCGCCGCGCTAGCAGTCCTTACCGCAGCGGCGTTCTCGGCGGGCGTGGCTGACCGAGTCGTTATCAGACGGCCACTGCGGCACGAACTCCTGGTGGAGGATGATGACAGGACGCCTGATCGGCGGAGATTACGAAGGGGTGCGGGCACTTGGTGTTGCAGGCGGTATGGAGGCTGGTCGTTTCATGCGGGCTCCCCTTGTCGGGACGGGTGGACGTTTACCAGCTTGAGGAGGTTGCCACACAGGCCACGGAGGTCCATTACTGCCCGACGAGACCCTCGGTCAGCGGCCCGGGGTTCGCCTTCAGCCACCGTGTGAACGTCCGCCGCGCAGGGGTCCCGGTCTCCAGCTCGTCGACGAGTTGAAGCAGCAGCTGGCGGGGTTCGCTCAGTGCCCTGCGGCCCGACGTCACCACGATGTAGCTGTTCCCGCGTCCATCTGAGGTGATCTCCCAGTCATCGACATACCAGGTGCCGTGATCGGCGCGCAGGTTGAAGATCCACTGCATCATCCGCAGCCAGGTCCCAGGCTCGCGAAAGCCGTCGCGCCCGCTGTGGAGTTTCCCGGGCTGGATTTCGGCCAGGTCGACGATGACCCGAGCCCAGGCGGTCCGCACCAGCCACGACGGAGGCGCCCCGCCGACGTGAAGGGCCCGCTCCAGATTGTCGATGACGTGGATCGAGTCGGCCGATCCGCCGAAGTAGAAGCGCAGGGTCCCGGACACGTTGAACGAGTTGAGCCTGAGGGTCGAGCCATCATCAAAGGCGGACAGGAACTGCGCGCGCTCGAACGCCTCGCCCCGTGTGCGGTGCCGCGGCAGCACCTCGAGCCGCAGGCCACCCACGAAGTTGAGAGCCGCGACCGCCATCATCCCGGCGGCGACAGCCCGCGCTCCAGTGGCGCCCATGCGGGAGCGCACGACGAGCGTGGAGGCGCCAGCGATCACGGCGAGGCAGATCGGCATCGACGTCAGCACGGCGAACTCTGTTTCCTCGGGCAACCACCACAGGAAGAAAGCGAGGAAGGTCATCGCCCAGCTCGCTGCAAAGCCGAGCAGAAGGCGCTCCCGCCGGCCGGCGAGGCACCACGCCGAGATGACCGCGGCACCGCCCGCCACCGCGACGGCGATCACCACACCCGTCCTAGCGGGAATCAATGTCGACAGGCCCCAGACGTGGCTTTCGAGCAACCGGGCCAATCCGGACCAGCTGAAGTTCGAGGTGCTGCCCCAGCGCACACCGGGGTTACGGCGTAGCTGAGGACGAAGTCCAGCAACGACTCTGCCTCACTCGAATCGGCAAGCATTGCCCGATGCGCGAGGCTGTAGGCACCGAGAACGGCAGCGCCCGCCAACGCGCTCACCGCGGCAACCGCCCGCGCCAGCCCGCGACTTCGCGAGATCAGGACCGTCACCGCGAGCGGGATCAGAAAAAGCACCGCCGTCTGGTGGTAGAGCACGGCGAGCACCCAGGCGACAATCAGGCCGGCACGCGCACTCTTGGATTCCGGCGACTCGACCAGCTTGAAGAAGAACGCCGCGGCCACCCCGAGGAATGCAACGGCTGGCACATAGACCTCGGCCTGGCTCGCGTACACCATGATCGCGGTCGTGCTGCCGTAAAGTGCCATCCCGATCAGGCCGAGCAGCTGCGACCCGAGCCAGCGAAGCCCGATCCAGTACACGGCGAGCAGCGCAACGAATGTGAATGCGAGGTTGTGCACCTGTGCCGCGAGAACGACGTCGCGGACACCGACCACCATGTCGAGACCGAGGTACACCGAGCGCACAGCGGCGTTGAAGAGCAGGTGATGGGGGTGATACAGCCGGTGGCCGTCGCGAGCCTTGACCAGGTAGGACAGCGAATCGTTGCTCTGCTCGAGAGCAGCGGTCGACGCCAGCACGGCAACGAGAGCGAGGGCCAGCATCACGCCTGGCAGCAGCGGAGCGAGTCGCCGCAGGAACCGGCCCCCAGACCATCCGCGCGGAGAGCCTTGCATCAGCCGACGCCCGATCCCCGGCTCAGAAGGGGCAGGAGGTCGACAGCCTGAGGTGCGGCGGGTTGAGCGACCTCGACCGGAACGGGCGAACGAGTCGCTTCGCTGACCTCGGCCCCTGGAATACCGGCGAGCCGCGGCAGCCGGGCCGGCGCAAGGCCCCACGCACCCCACCCGCACACCCTGTCGGAGGTCTCGCCGCGCCGCCTCGACTCCCGGCTGTCGACGCTGGTGACGGGCTGGACGATCATGCGTGGCGCATGGTACCAGGCGCTCCTCCCTCAGGAAATGCACACAGATCCAGAAGTCCCATCATCTGCTGCAGGAACGACCAGGCGGTCGGGTGGCGTTGGACGTCGCCGACGACGACGCAGGATCAGGAGGCCTTCTTCAGGCCGGCGTTGATCGTCCCGCCGCGCGCGGAAAGCGCGGACTTGACGCGGTACGCCCACTCGACCGCCTTCGCCCGGCCGTACTCGGGGAGGTCCATCTGGAAGGGGTGGCTCGCGATCGCCCTGGCGTACTTGATCAGCCGGAGCCGCCGCAGCCGCTGGTACATCCGGTGCAGCTCCTCGCGGGTGACCGTCTCCGAGACCAGGATCACCCGCTGCCAGTCGAGCTCGAAGGAGATGTTGAGGCGGTCCCAGTCCATGTCGTCGGCAACCAGGCCCTTGGCCTTGGCGTCGTGCCAGACCGGGGTCCCCGGCAGCGGCGTCAGCACGTAGATGTTGACCAGCGACAGCGGGCTGCGCCGGATGAACTGGTAGGTCTCCTCCATCTGCTCGAGAGTCTCGTGCGGCTCGCCGATGATGAACGAGGCGTGCGGGTGGATGCCGTGCCGGTGCAGGGTGTGAACCGCCTGCTCGTTGATGTCGACCTTGAAGGAGCGTCCCTTGAGCCGGGTCAGGACCTCCTGGTTGCCGGACTCCAGTCCCATCGACACCGAGACGAAGTTCATCTCCTTGAGCATCCGGGCCATGTCGTCGGTGATCCGGGTCGCGGAGGAGGCGCACGAGAAGCGGAAGCCCTGCTTGGGCAGCCCCTCGCGCAGCACCAGCTCGTGGAAGCCCTCGAGGCGCTTGACGTTGGCGATGAAAAGGTCGTCGTGGAAGGTGATGTAGCGGACGCCGCAGGTGTCGCGGAGGTGCTTGACCTCCTCGATCATGTACTCCGGCGAGAAGTAGCGGATGTTGGGCCAGAACCTAGTCGAGGCGCAGAAGGTGCAGTTGTAGGGGCAGCCGCGTGAGGTCAGCATGTTGGAATGGGGCCGCACCCGCATCATCGTGCGTTCCGGCATCGGCAGCTCGTCGAGGCTGCGGCTCGACTTGCCGATGACCTCGCGCGGCTCCGTCACGGCCCGTTCGCCGGCCTCCCAGTAGACGATCCCGCGGACGCCCGCGAGCTTGGCGGCGGGCAGCGATCCGTGCTCGAGGAGGAGCTCGACGAGGTCGCAGATCGCGCGCTCGCCCTCGCCGATGACACCGACGTCCATGTCCGGAGTCAGGGAGCTGGGCAGCTCGGTGATGTGGTAGCCGCCGACGACCACCGGGATGCCGGCGCTGCGGCCCTCCTGCGCGTAGGCCATCGCCAGCTTGTAGTTCTGCGAAACCGAGGAGATGGCGAGCAGCTGGGGACGCCAGGTGCGGATGGTCTCCTCGACCCCATCCTCGACGAGCAGCGGCTCGACGCGGTCGCCGAACTCGCGCCGCACCATCGCGATCAGGTAGCCGAGCCCGAGCGCCGGGTAGCGGTTCTGAGCCTCGACGAAGGGATTGACCGCGTTGACGAAGAGGATGCGAAACGGTGTCATCGGTGAACCTGGCAAAGCCCCGATCCTCGCTCCGGACGAGCCTAGCACTGCCGAGCGGGCCTCAACCGGGGAGGACAATGCAACGGAATCTCAATTTATTCCGCTGGGGAGGGCCCATCAAGCGGCTGGTCGGCATGCCGCCGTGCGGCATTCCCCGCCCATGCGATAGACTTAGAGTGGTGTTTCCCAGCTCGACCGCGCCCAGCCCTGTGTCGTCGCCGGCGCCGGCAGCGAACGGAGATGTCTTCCTCGCGCTGCTGACCGTGCTCGCGAACGCCATCGAGGCGCGCAACGCCTGCGCCTCGGGCCACACCCGGCGGGTCGGTGCGTTCGCGCGGGCGGCCGCCTGCCGCCTCGGCTTCGGCGAGCCGGCGCTGCGCGCCGTCGAGCTCGGCTGCGTGCTCCACGACATCGGCGAGATCGGCATTCCCGACCGGATCCTGACCAAGCCCGGACCGCTGACGCCCGAGGAGGAGGAGCAGGTCATGCGCCACCCCTCGATCGGTGCCCGGCTGCTGCGCAGCGTCCCCGAGCTCGAGCACCTGGTCCCCTTCGTGCTCCACCACCACGAGCGCTTCGACGGCACGGGCTATCCCCACGGGCTGGCCGAGAACGCCATCCCGCTCGGGGCGCGGCTGCTCGCCGTCGCCGACGCCTTCGATGCGATGACGACCGACCGGCCCTACCGGACCCGCCTCAGCCCGGCCACCGCGATTGCCGAGCTGGCGGACGGCGCCGGCGGCCAGTTCGACCCCGGCGTCGTCGACGCGCTCGTGCAGGCCTACCAGGCCGGCGAGCTCGACCCGGTGCTCGGCCTGTCACGTGCCGGCGCGGCCGTCACCGACTGATCCTCGCGACAACCCCGCTCAGCCCACGGCCGACCTTCGCCCCGTGAACGCCACACCAACCACCATCAACAACGTGCTCGCCACGATCGCGCAGGCCGCGAATGATGGTTGTTGCGGTCCCCCGCCCCCCTCCCCCGCGACAACCCCGCTCAGCCCGCGGCCGACCTTCGCCCCGTGAACGCCACACCAACCACCATCAACAACGTGCTCGCCACGATCGCGCAGGCCGCGAATGATGGTTGTTGCGGTCCCCCGCCCCCCTCCCCCGCGACAACCCCGCTCAGCCCGCGGCCGACCTTCGCCCCGTGAACGCCACACCAACCACCATCAACAACGTGCTCGCCACGATCGCGCAGGCCGCGGGCACCGCCGGGTTGTTGTGGTACATGGTGAGCTTGCCGTAGTACATGCCGAAGTGGACGGCCAGCGCGGTCAGCGCGGCGGCCAGCGCGAGGCCCTTCGTGGCGCGGCTCGAAAACATCCCGAACATCACCGGAGCGAAGGTCGCCGCGAACAGGCCGTAGACCCCGTTCTGCGCGAAGATCGCCACCGACAGCGAGGGGTTGAGGATCTGGTCGCGGGCGAGCAGGAAAGTGACCGGCGCGAGCGCGATCAGGAAGGCGCGGCCCACCACGAGCAGGCGGCCGCCGATCCGGTCCGCGGCCACGCCGGCGAGCCGCGCGAGGCTGCCGTAGAGGTCGTTGGCGAAGATGGTCGACAGGGCGAGGATCACCCCCTCCAGGGTCGAGAAGCCGGCCGCGAGCACGCCGAGCATGATCACCGCGCGCAGCGGCGGCGAGAAGTCGGTCGCGATGTAGGTCGCCACCACTCGGTCCGGCGCCAGGCCGCCGCCGAGTGACAGCCGGGCGAACAGGCCGACCAGCAGCACCGAGGTGAAGACCGTCCCGACCACCATGGCGGTCGCGAGGTACCGGTTGACGTCGCGCTCCGAGCGCAGGTAGAGCGCCTTGGACATCAGGTGGGGCTGCATGATGATCGCGAGACCGATGATGAAGTTGGCGACCAGCACCTCGAACAGGTCCCGGAACAACAGGCTCGCCGGGTTGGTGACGCTGGCGTAGTGGGGCCCGACCGCGGCGAGACGGTCGAAGAAGGCGCCGATCCCGCCGGCGAAGAACTCGGCGCCGGAGGCCAGCAGCAGCACCGCCACCACCACCATGATCACGGCCTGCATGGTGTTGGACCAGATGTGGACGCTCGCGCCGCCGAACAGGATGTAGGCGAAGGTGAAGCCGACGACGATCGCCAGGGCGGCCCACATCGGGAGGGAGAGCACGCTCATCAGCACCAGCGCGATCCCGGTGACGATCAGCACCAGGAAGGTGATCTGGAGGAGGCTCGCCACGGCGAAGAACAGGGTCAGCCGGCGATCGCCGTAGCGCTCGCCGACCCACTGGGGCACCGTCAGCGCCGTGACGCGGTCGCCGACCCTGCGGAACCGCTTGCTGGTCACGATCAGGCCGGCGAAGATCCCGAGCGGGGCGGCGATCCCGTAGCCGACCACGCCGGCCCATCCGAAGGCGTGGACCAGCCCCGGGTTGATCACGAAGGTCGCCACCGAGGTCATGTTGGCGGCCAGTGACAGGCCGACCAGGAACGGCGGCAAGCTCCGGGTACCGACCGCAAAGGCGCTCATCGTGGCCGCCTTACGGCGGTTCCACCAGGTCAGGCCGATGATCGCCAGCATGTAGAGCAGGAACAGCGTCCACGGCACGAAGGTCTCACCCATCCGAAGGCCCTCCTGAAGCTCGGGGCATTGTAGCTGCGGTCAGCGCGGGCTGGCTGAAAAATGGCCCCGAGGGGCGCGCGTGGTCCGGGAACGGGAACCCTTCGACTCGCGGCGCTGGAGCCTGCCATAAGCGAGGAGTTCGCCAGAACTCCGAGTCGAATAGGCGCCGCTCGCTCAGGGCAGGCTCCCCGGCGTGGAAGCGGGCGCGGGGATGAGGCGGGCGTCAGGTGCCGCGCTAGTGCAGATCATGCGGCAGGTCGCGCCACCAGCGCAGCAGGCACGCCACCAGCTGACGGTCCCGGTTCAGCCGGAGGGCCGTCACCTGGCGCTCGACCGCGATCAGGTCGGCGGCGAGGCGCACCAGCTCGGCGGCCCGGTCGTCATCGCTCGCGGCCGCCTCCTCGAGCGCGACCGCCGCCACCAGCTCGGTCGGCACCAGCTCATCGGGCAGCAGCTGCGGCAAGCGCAGCAGCTCGCGCACCTCGCCGGCGAAGGCAGCGTCGAGCGCGGCTCGCACCCGCTCGACGGCGGGCGCGACCTGGAGGCCGTCCAGCGCCGCGGCGGCCAGCCCGGGCGGCACCTCGACGCCGAGGTGGCGCGCGATCGCGACCGGGCCGGGCAGCGTCAGCTGCTGGCAGCGCGAGCGAATGGTCGGCAGCACTGCCTCCGGCTTCGCCGCCAGCAGCAGGAATCGGACGTGGTCGGGAGGCTCCTCGAGCACCTTGAGGAAGCAGTTGGCGGCTTTCGGTGTCAGGCGGGTCGCCTCGACCCCGTCGAGGATCCAGATCCGGCGCAGGCCCTCGAAGGGCCGGCCGGGCGCGCTGTCCACGATCTCACGGATCTGCTCGATCTTGATCTCCCGCGAGTCGTCCTCCGGCATCACCGCGACGACGTCGGGGTGGAGCCCGCCACGGACCCTGCCGCAGCCCGGGGCGGCGCTCCACATGCTCGTCGCCTCGCCGCACACCAGCCGCACCGCAATCTCGACCGCGGCCAGCTCGCGGCCCAGCCCGGGCGGACCGGCGAGCAGCAGGCCGGGCGGGAAGCGGCCGCTGTCGAGCGCCCGCGCCACCCGCTCGAGCGCCGGCTCGACCAGCGCCTGCCAGCGCGCCCGGTCGAGCGCCGCCGCCCGCCACCAGCTCACGCCAGCTCCGCGGGCAGCGCCGCCAGCACCCGCCGGAAGACCTCGTCCGGGGCAGCGTCGGCGTCGATCAGGCGCACCCGGCCCGGGAAGCGCGCGGCGAGCCGGTGGAAGCCGCTCCGCACCCGCTCGTGGAACTCCAACGGCTCCTCGTCGAGGCGGCTCTCGCGGCTCGCGGTGGCGGAGTTGCGGTCCAGCGCGCGGCCGAGCGCGGCCTGCGGCTCCATGTCGAGCACCAGGGTCAGGTCGGGCTCGAGCCCTCCGGTGGCGAGGTCGTTGAGCCGCTCGACCAGCTCCTCGCCGAGCTCGCGCACCACGCCCTGGTAGACCCACGAGGAGTCGGCGAAGCGGTCGCACAGCACCACCGCGCCGCGGCGCAGGGCCGGCCGGATCACCCGCTCGACGTGGTCGTGGCGGGCCGCCTCCAGCAGGAAGATCTCGGTCAGGCCATCGAGGTCGTGGGCCGGGTCGAGGAGCAGGGCGCGCACCGCCTCGGCGACCGTCGTCCCTCCCGGCTCGCGGGTCACCACCACCTCGCGGGCCCGCTCCCTCAAACGCCCGGCGAGGCGCTCGATCTGGGTCGACTTTCCAGTCCCCTCGCCACCCTCGAAGGTGATGAACCAACCTCGCGGCATGGAAGGGAGTATAGCCGGGAGGCTCGTCGCGCAGCCATCTTGTAGCGCAGCCATCCTGGCTGCCTTGTGGGGTAGCCATCCTGGCTGCCTTGTGGGGTAGCCATCCTGGCTGCCTTGTGGGTAGCCATCCTGGCTGCCTTGTGGGGTAGCCATCCTGGGTGCCCTAGGAGTTCGTACCGCATTGGCCTTTTCGGCGAACGTGGTTGACCGAATCGTTGTCGGACGGCCACTGCGGCACGAACTCGTCAGGATGCGCGCAGCGCATCCCGAGGAGCGTGTGGGCAGAGGCCAACAACGATGGCCACGTCACGAGCGCGCACAGGGGCCTATGCCCGACACGCTCCTAGCGGTTGATGACCCGCAGGAAGGCTTCCTCGGCGCGATAAGAGGAGCGCACGAAGGGCCCGGCGAAGATCTCGAGGCCGAGCCGGCGGCCCGCCGCGTCGAGCTCCGCGAATTCGTCAGGGTGCCAGTAGCGCTCGACCGGGACTTGCTCCGGCGTCGGCTGCAGGTACTGGCCGATGGTCACGACCTGGCAGCCGGCCGCCGCGAGGTCGCCGAGCACCGCCACCACCTCGTCGCGGGTCTCGCCGAGGCCGACCATGATCCCCGACTTGCGCAGCACATCGGGCGCGGCGCTCGGCCACCCTGCAGAGGACCTCCAGCGCCCAGGAGTAGCGGCCGGAGCGCCGCACCCGGCGGTACTGGCTGGGGACCGTCTCGACGTTGTGGTTGTACACGTCGGGGCCGGCCTCGAGGATCCGGTCGACGCACGATACGTCGCCCCGGAAGTCGGGGGTCAGGACTTCCACGGTGGGCGGCGGCTCGAGGGCCTTGAGGAGCCGTACGCACTCCACGAAGCCGGCGGCGCCGCCGTCGGGCAGATCGTCGCGGTCGACCGCCGTGATCACGACGTGCCGCAGGCCCATCGCGACCGCCGCCTCCGCGAGCTGGTGCGGCTCCTCCGGATCGACCGGCTGCGGACGGCCGTGGGCGATCGAGCAGTAGGAGCAGCTGCGCGTGCAGACCCGGCCGTTGATCAGGAAGGTCGCAGTGCCGTGCTGGAAGCACTCGCCGCGGTTCGGGCAGCGGGACTCCTCGCACACCGTGTGCAGCCCGCCGCTGCGCATCCGTCGCTTGACGTCGTGAAGGTCGCCAAGACGGATCTTGCGGCCGCGGATCCAATCGGGGAGGGTCGGTTGTGTGACCTGTCCGCCAAAGCTCACGGAGCCACCACCCACGCGCCGGAGAACCCCGAACCCTGCATCCGTCGCGCCACGCGGTCGGCGGAGGCGTGGTCCGGGAAAGGTCCAACGCGCAGCTTGAGCAGCTCATTTCCCTGGCTGTCCTGGCCTCTGACGACGAGCTGGCGATCGGCTGCGAAGCCCTGCTTCTCGAGGGTGGCCTGCGCCTTCGCGATGGCGTCCGGGTTGGTCGATGCGAGGACCTGCACCCAGTAACCCTCCCCCACCGCCTCGGGCACGGCGGTCGGCCGCGGCCGCGGTGTCGCCGTCGGCTCGGGCTCCGGGATCGCGGTCGGTACGGGCTCCGGCGTCGCGGTCGCCGGCAGCCACGGGGTGGCGGACGGAACCGGATCGGCTGGCGCGACCCGCACCTCGACCGGAGTCGGAGTCGGGGTGCCGGCGGGCAGGCCGGCCGGTGCCGGCTTGGAGGGGCGAGCCTCGTGCTCGAGCACCGACCAGGCGGCGCCGTAGCCGAACACGAAAGCGAGGATCATCACCAGCGCCAGCGCCACCAGCAGGGCGGCGAGCCAGCGCGCGGTCAGCTCGATCACGTAGTAGGAGGGTGCCATGTCTCCTTCACGTACCGGCGGCGAAACGGCTCGCCCCGGTCTGATGGTCTGATCACCGCTCCGGCTTGCCGACGAACGACTCGAACAGCCTCAACGGCACCGGAAACACGATCGTCGACGCGTTCTCGGTCGAGATCTCGGTCAGGGTCTGCAGGTAGCGCAGCTGGATGGTCACCGGGTTGGAGATCATCACGTCCGCCGCCTGGGCCAGCTTCTGCGAGGCCACGAACTCGCCCTCGGCGTGGATGATCTTGGCCCGCTTCTCGCGCTCGGCCTCGGCCTGTTTCGCAATCGCGCGCTGCATCTCCTGCGGCAGGTCCACGTGCTTGACCTCGACCATCGACACCTTGACGCCCCACGGGTCGGAGTGCTCGTCGATGATCGTCTGCAGCCGTAGGTTGACCGTCTGGCGTTTGCTCAGGAGATCGTCGAGATCGACCTCGCCGAGCACCGCGCGCAGGGTGGTCTGGGCGAGCTGCGAGGTGGCGTAGATGTAGTTCTCGACCTCGATCACCGACTTGATCGGGTTCATGACCCGGAAGTAGACGACCGCGTTGACCTTCAGCGTCACGTTGTCGCGGGTGATCACGTCCTGCGGCGGGATGTCGTGCACCACCGTGCGCAGGCTGACCTTGACCATCCGGTCGATCGGCCACATCACGACCACCAGACCGGGGCCCTTGGCCTCCTTGAGCACCCGCCCGAGGCGGAAGATCACGCCCCGCTCGTACTCGTTGAGGATGTTGATCCACTTGAAGATCACGAACACCAGCACGAAGATCGCAAGCCCGAGACCGGATCCGATGATGTTCATCATTGACTCCCTTCGCCCGCAGCCGTCACGGGCTCGACGTCGATATGTTTCGAGCCGACCGCCACGACCCGCACCCGCGCGCCGGAGGCGATCGGAGCGCCCGTCGACCGGGCATCCCAGTACTCACCGTGAACCAGGACCTTGCCGGTGGGGTCGAGGTCAGAAAGCGCGGTGCCGACCTCGCCGACCAGCCCCTCCTCCCCGGTCATGGGCCGGAGGCGGTGGGCACGCACCACGCGGTTGAGCAGGAACGCGGTGACCCCCGCCAGGACGATCGCGGTGGGCAGGATCACCCCGAGACTGACGCGCATGGCTGGAATCGGTGCATCGAACAACATGAGCGACCCCAACACGAAGCAGATCAGGCCACCGATGGTCAGCAGCCCGTAGCTCGCGACCTTGACCTCGAGCAGGAACAGCATCAGTGCGACGAAGATCAGCGCGACTCCGGCCCAGCTCACCGGCAGGACCGAGATCGAGTAGAGGCCGACCACCAGGCAGACCACCCCGATGACGCCCGGCAGGATGCCCCCGGGGTGGGTGATCTCGACATACAGGCCGAGCGCGCCCAGGGCCATCAGCAGGTAGACGACGTTGGGGTTGGCGAGCACCGAGAACAGCCGGTCGGCGAACGTCGGCTCGATCCTGAAGATGATCGGCTCGCTGAGCTCGAGCACCTTGGTCGTGCCGTCGAAGCGCCTCACCTCGGTGCCCGAGAGCTTCTTCAGCAGGTCGTCGAGATCGTTGGCGATCAGATCCACGAGGCCGGTCGTCTTGGCCTCCTCGGCGGTGTACGACGCGCTCTCCCGGACCGCCGCGATCGCCAGCTCGACGTTGCGATGCCGCTGCTCGGCGAACGCCTGGATCATCGCCGTCGCGTCCTCGGTGGCCTTGTCGCGAACATCCTCCGGGAGGTTCTCCCCCTGGCCGCCGACCGGGTGGGCGGCGCCGGTGTTGGTGCCGGGCGCCATGGCCGCCACATCGGCCGCCAGCAGGATGAAGAACCCCGCCGATGCCGCGCGGGCTCCGGCCGGCGACACGTACACCGCCACCGGGACCTCGCTGCCGGCCACCGCGGTGGTGATCTTGCGGGTCGCGTCGAGCAGTCCGCCCGGCGTGTCGAGCTCCATCACCACCAGCTCCGCGTCACGGGCTTCCGCCACTGCCAGGGCGCGCTCGATGAACCGCTGTGACGCCGGCTGAATGGTGTCCTCGACCCGGAAGTTCACCACGTCCCCGGCCGCCGCCGTCGCGGCGACCGCGCAGATTACGACCCAGCTCGCCAGCATGGCCCGTCGCATGGCAACCATCATAGAGCGCCTCCCGGGGTCGGACAAGCTGCGCACTCCCAACATAGTGTGGGTCCTCGGCGAGAAAAAAGGTAGCGGGCGGACCGGCCTGGAACGGGAATCGCTTCGACTCGGGGCAGGCTCCTCGGGAGTGAATCCGGCTTCGCCTTCCGGCTACGCCGTGACACGAGCGGAGGCGGGATCAGCCTCCGCGGGAACGCGGGTCGGCGGTCGCGTCAGGCGCGCAGGGCACGGCGCAGCTCGGACCACAGCCGCCGCGCCTCAGCTGCGCCGGCCGGCGAGGGCCCGTCGGCGTAGAGCTCGCGCTCGGCGGCCTCGGCGAGCTCCACGATCTCGCCGGCGGCCTGCGGCCAGCGCGCCGCCGCGGTGCGGCCGATCCAGCGCACGGTCGCGGCCGCCGGCACCGTCACTCCGCCGCGCTCGAGCAGCCGCACCAGCCGGGCGATCGCACGCGCGGCCGGGCTGCGCGCCACGCCTGCGGCCCGCCGCCGGCCCCGGCGCGGCCAACGGCGCAGCGCCGTGACCGCCCCCGCCACGGAGGCGGTGGCGGCCAGAACCACCGCCACCTGGCGCCAGTGGGCCAGGAGCGGCGCCACGATCCGCTCACCCAGCACCGCCAGCAGGTCCATCTGCTCGGCCATGCCGAAGGTCAGGACGTACCGGTCCCAGCTCGACTGCAGCCACTCCCAGGCAAAGCGGATGCGGTCGCGGACGCGGCCCGCGCTGAGGCCCGGCACGTTGGCGGCCGGTGTCGGGTCGAACGAGCGCCAGCCACGCTCCGGCCCCAGCCAGACCTCAACCCAGGCGTGGGCGTTGGCCTCGTGCACCGTGAGCTCGTCGCCGTCCGCGGAGGCGCTGCCGCCGCTGTAGCCGCCGACCATGCGCGCGGGCACACCGATCGCGTCGAGCAGCACCACCATGCCGCCCGCGAAGTACTCGCAGTGCCCCGACCGTGACTGCAGCAGGAACCAGGCCATGGGGTCCGGGCCGATCCGGCGCATGCCCGACATCGAGTAGGCGTACCCAGACTGCAGGTGGGCCTCGACCGCCCGCGCGCGCTCCTCGTCGCTCTCGAGCCCGCGGGTGATCCGCTCGGCCAGGGCGCGGACCTCGGGGTGCGGCTCGAAGCGGGGCCCGCCGCGTTGCGGCGGATCGGCGCGCAGCGGTGCCGCGCCGGCGGCGACCCAGATCGTGTACGCGAGCGGGCCGCCGCCGTCGGACCGCAGCACCAGACCGCCCGCCGGGTCGATGCGGACCGGGCGGTCCACCTCCACAGCCACCGTGCCCTCGGGCAGGAAGAGGTACTCGTCGGGGCGGTCGAGCAGCACCTCGAGCTCGACCGGCGCTCCTCCTCCAGCCGGCGTGCCCGCCAGTCTGATCGACCCGACCTGCGGCCTGCTGCGCCGGTCAGCCGAGCGCGGCGCCCACGAGGCGACGGTCACCCGCTCGTAGGCGGTGGCCCGCAGCCTGGTCCACTCCGGCCGGATGGCGCGCCCGGCCGGCGACCGCAGCACGAGCACCCGCTCCTGCGACCTGGTGATCGGGCCGATCCCGGCCAGCTCGACCCGGCTCGAGAAGCCGGTCACCGAGTGGAGGCTGCCGCGACCGGCGATCCAGGGCGAGCGCAGGCGCGGCAGCACCATGAACACCGGCACCGAGAGCATGAGGGCGGCGAGCGCGGCCACCGCCGCGTGCCGCACGCGGACCCGACCGCCTGCCCCGGTGACGCCGAGCAGCTGGATCTGCATGCCGGCCCACCACCAGACGGCGGCCGAGACTGCGAAGTAGGCGAGCACGGTGATGTGGGTCGATGCGGCCAGCGACACCACCCACACCAGCACGAGCAACGGCAGCGCCCGCAGGAACGACCGGCGGTCGGCGACCTGGACGGCGCGCACCGCGGCCAGCAGGAGCAGCAGGTGCCCGAGCGGCCGCAGCGGGCCCAGCCGCGCGCCGCCGGCCGCCACCACCGCCGCGACGATGACGATCGCGAGCCCGTTCTGCAGCAGCGGCGACAGCCGCAGCGAGCGCCCGGGTCGCACCAGGAGCACCGTGCCGACCGCCGCGGCGACCAGCCAGAACGCCGGCATGACGATGTACAGGAAGGGCATCGGCAGAAGCGATGTCAGCAGCAGCAGCCCGGCGAGCTGACGGTACGAGCGGTCGATCGTCACCGCGGGCCCTCCACCCGATACAGCTGCAGCTCCGAGTGCGGACTGGTGAGGGGCGGCGGGCTGTCGGCAGGCTGCGGCTGAACCTCGGCCAGCGGCCGCAGCAGCCGGCCGAGGAGCCGTGGCGACGGCACCGGCTGCACGACCGTGCGCCCGACCACCAGACCGACCGGCTCGCCGCGCTCGAGGCGCCGCACGACGCCGGTCGCAACCTCGGACACCATGCCCTCGAAGCGCGCGCGCAGCGCGCGGTCGGTGGGGTCGCTGAGCCGCGGGTCGACGACGAAGAACACCAGCCTGGCGGCGCGCCGCTGCCGGTCGACGACAATCGGCCGCTGCTGGCGGGCGGTCTGCTTCCAGTGCATCTGCCGGGTGTCGTCGCCGTCACGGTACGGCCGCAGCTGGACCACGTCGCCCTCGCGCCCGCGGTCGTCGAAGGCCTCCGAGCTGCGGCTGCCGCCCGCGCCGCCGGGGGCGACCGCGCTCCGGGGCAGCAGCCGCGGGTAGACCAGGAGCCGGCCCTCGACAGCCAGGCGCTTGGACTTGAGGAAGAAGCCCAGCGGCAGCAACACGTCGAGCGTCCACGGCCCGAGCTCGGTCCAGCCGCGGTCCGGGAACTCGAGCTCGACGCTGTGCCGGCGGCGGGCGCCGGGCGGCAGCAGGGGCTCGACCAGCAGCCGGCGGCCGCCGGCATCGCGGAGCACGAGGCCGTACGCCGGAAACAGGCGCGACCGGTTGACGAGCTCGACCTCGACGATCGCCGGCCGGCCCGCGAAGACGTCGTGCGGCAGCGCGGCGACGCGGACATCGGTGCACCCGAGCACCTGTCGCGACCACAGGCCAGCCACCACGTAGCTCGCGAGCGCGAGCCCGAGCAAGCCCATCAGGGCGTTGTTGCCGGTGTTGACCGCGGCGAAGCCGAGCACGAGCACCGCGAGCAGGAAGATCGCTCCCCACCTGGTGAGCTTGAGCCGGAAGCCGGGGAAGGTGACGGGGTGGCTCATGGAGGGGTTAGGGGATGGGGGTCAGGGGATAGCGTTCCCCCACCCTCACGGCACGTCGTGGATCTTCACCCCGTTTGGTGCTCTTTCCTCTTTCCCCCACCTGGGAACGACCTCTGACCATCGCGCGCACAATCCCTAACCCCAAACCCCTCATCCCTAACCCCTACCTCGGGACTGGGACGCCTTCCAGGATCGTCCGAATCACCGCCCGCTCGCGGCGGCTGCGCTCCCAGCCGTCGCCGACCGAGGGATCGGCGAGCAGCACGCGGTGCGCGAGCACCAGCTCCGCGGTCTCCTGGAGGTCGTCGGGGAGGACGAACGGCCGCGCCCGCACCAGCGCCAGCGCCTGCGCGCATCGCTGCCACGCCAGGCACCCTCGCGTGGACACGCCGAGCGACAGCGCCTCGTGTCCGCGGGTCCGCTCCACGACCTCGAGCAGGTAAAGCCGGAGGGCGTCGCTGACGTGGACCGCGACGACCTCGCGCTGCAGCTCGCGCACCTCCTCGGCGGTCAGCACCGGCGTCAGCTGCTCGAGCTCGGGCTCGGTGCCGCCGCTGCGCAGCAGCTCGAGCTCCTCGTTGCGGCCGGGGTAACCCATGGACAACCGCATCAGGAAGCGGTCGAGCTGCGACTCGGGCAGCGGGTAGGTGCCGGTCGACTCGATCGGATTCTGGGTGGCGACGACCAGGAAAGGGTCAGGCAGCGGGTGGCGGGTCTTCTCGACCGTCACCGCGTGCTCGCTCATCGCCTCGAGCAGCGCCGACTGGGTCCGCGGCGCGGCCCGGTTGATCTCGTCGGCGAGAACGACGTTGGCGAACAGCGGGCCGGCCATGAACTCGAAGTCGCCGCTCGCCTGCCGGTAAACCGAGATGCCGATGATGTCCGACGGCAGCGTGTCCGAGGTGAACTGGATGCGGTGGAACTCGAGGTCGAGCGACCGCGCCAGCGCCTGAGCGAGGGTGGTCTTGCCCACCCCGGGCACGTCCTCGACCAGCACGTGGCCGCGCGCGATCAGCGCGGCGACGAGCGCGTCGACGATCTCCGCCTTGCCGCGGATGACGCGAACGATCGACTCGTGGAGCCGCTCGAGCCGCGAAAGAACGGTCCCGGGCACTGGGTTCACTGAGGCCTGCTCCTTTCCCGATCGAAGGCCGCCGCGCCGCAAGCCTACCAGGGTGGCCACTCGCCGGCAGCGGCGAGCCGGCGGGCGGCGCCGCTCTCGCCTGCCTCATGGAGGTTCCAGGGGTGTTACGGACTGATACGCCGGCGCGTCGCGGCGCCACCGTCAGCTTCCCGGCGGCCGGCCGGGCGTCGGCGGCTGCCAGATGTCGGGCCGGTCGGGGTAGTACGCCCGCAGCCGCGCCGACAGCACCGCGACGTCGTCGGCGGTGAGTGGGCGGACGAGATCCCAGATCGACGCGCGCACCCCGCCGTCGAAGACAAAGACCTCGCGCCCCCGCCGGAAGGCGCGCCCGATGCCCTCCCCGTCGAGCAGGCAGCCCGCCGGCTCGGCGGCGACCCGGGCGTGCACCGGCGGCGCCGGCGCCTGGACCGGCTCGGGCAGCACGATGTAGCGGGCCTGCAGCAGGTTGTCGGGAAAACCGTCACGGCGGTCGACGTGGGCCGACGACAGTACGAAGCCGGGTGACGTGAACTCGGTGCCGAGCGACAGGTTGGCGAAGCCGAGCCCGGTGTCGGTGAGGGGCCCGCGGACCGCGAGGACGTACACCCACCCCGGCGCCACCGAGAGCCGCTGGTCGAGGTGCGCGAGCAGGCGGCGAACCTCGTCGAGATCGTGGCGGACCGCGGGTCGGATCCGAAAGCCGGGCGCGAGCCTGCCCCACGGACCCTCGCCGGGCCGGTCCGAGAGCACCGTCGCGCTGACCGCGAGACCGGCCAGGGTCGCGGCTGCGATCCATACCGCGCGGGGGATCGGCCGGCGAAGGGCCGCCGCCGCCTGCACCAGCAGCAGGCCGAGCAGCACGGTCAGCCCCGGCAGGTAGAGGTACCAGTGCTGGGGCGAGGGGTCCTGCAGCCGCCGGAAGAGGGCGAAGATCAGCACCGCCTGCACCGCGAGCATCGCCACCGGCCGCCGCGTCGGTCGCGACCGCAGGCCGGCGACCACGGCGATCGCGAGCAGCGCGAGCGGCAGCAGGCCCCACCGGCCCGCCATCTCGACGAGCTCGCCGCCGATCCCGGCGTGGCGCTTGTACGCGACCAGCGTGCCAGCCCAGTCGGTCCCCAGGATCGTCGCCACCCGCCCGGACGCGACCGCGAGCAGGGTCGCCACGGCGGCGGCCGCCGCCGTGACCGGGCCGCGCAGTGTTCGCCGCACGCCGCCCCACGTCCAGGGTCGCAGCGTCACCACGAGCCATACCGCCTCGAGCGCGACCACCGCGCACCACGCCACCGACCAGAACGCCCACCACCGGCGGAAGATCGCGAGCAGGGCGAGTGAGAAGCCCATCGCGAGCCAGGGCACGAGGGAGCCGCGGCCGTCGCCAGCGGCCCGCCAGGCCAGCAGGACCAGCGCCGCGATCGCCACGCCCCCGACATCCAGGTAGCCCAGGGCCACCGGCTGCCACCAGGCCGGCAGCAGCAGCACCGCCGCCGCCACGCCCCAGCCGCCGATCCAGGACGGCCGCCGCTCGCCCGCGAAACGGGCCACCACCGCGGCCAGCAGGAGCAGGGCGGCCAGCGCGTAGACATCGATCACCGCCAACAGGTAAGCGAGGCGCGTTCCGCGGCCGAGCCCGACAAACGGTGCGAGCGGCAGCGAGGGAAGCAGGTTGAGCTCGCGGTTCACCGAGGCCGAGATCTCGACCGCCGCGCCCCACGGCGAGCGCGCCGCGGACTCGGCGAGGCCGCGCGTCAGCGACCAGTAGGCGACGTGGTCGGCCTCATAGAGCGTCGTCTCCCGGCCGACGTGCCGGACCGCGATCAGATTGGCCGCCGCGACCAGCGCGAGCACCGGCGCCACCGCGCACAGCCACTGCGCGAGCCGCCGCCAGATCGCCGCGGCCGCCGCCGGGTCGTTCACGGCGGACTCACATGACGCATCCCGGCCACGCCCTGGACAGGGTCGCGACCACCGCCCACAGGTTCGAGGCCACCGAGAGAAGGACCAGCGCCACCGCGAGCCGCCGGTCCAGGCGCTGCAGCCCGATGGCCGCCAGCAGCAGCCACAGCGGCCAGCCGTCGAGCAGGAAGCGGCCTCCCCACTGCACCCAGCCGGTGTTGAAGTAGAGCAGGGCCGGCATCGTGACCGCGATCAGCGAGGCCCAGGCCGTGGCCACCAACCAGCGACCGCGACCGGCGCTGCGCACTGCCGCCAGCACTGCCACGAAGGCGGGCGTCACGAACAGCACGCCCATCCCCTGCGGGTCGCTGACGGCAAAGGGAAACTGCGCCAGCAGCCGCGGCGGCTGCACGAACAGGTAGCGAAGGTTGCGGCCGAGGTAGTCGAGGCTGAACTGACCGTGCTCCGCGAGCCGCTGCGCCAGCTGCGGCGGCGTGATCATGGCGGCATAGCCGAAGTCGAACGGCGAGCCGAACCGGATCTGGTTGAGGGCCAGCGCGATGCCACCGAGCACCAGCACCGGAAGCGCCGTCAGCGCGAGCGCCCCGAGCGCCCCGGTGCGGCGACCACGGCGGCGCACCCCGCGCGACATGCGCCCGACGACCACGGCCGCGAGCAGCGGCAGCGCCAACAGCACCGGCGGCCGCGCGGTGATCGCGAGGGCGAAGGCGACACCGCAGGCGAAGGGGCGGCCGTGCCACGCCAGCAGCAAGGCGACGGCGAGACCGCTCGCTGCCACGACGTGTGCGAACAGCCAGGTGCCCCCGTCCGGCGCGGCCCACAGCCAGAGCGTGCCGAGGCCGGCCAGCACCGACGGGTTGAGGACGCCGGTCATCGCCCGGCTGCCGCCACCCGCAACCTCGTCGAGCCACAGCCGCAGCAGCCGGTCCATGACCGCGACCGCGAGACCGCCGAGCAGCGCCGACAGCCACTGCGTGGCGAGCAGCCCGCGCAGCACGACGAACAGGGGCAGCAGCAGGAACGCGGGGCCCGGCGGGAAGCCGACGTGGCAGATCATCCGATCCGCGAGCCGCTCCGGGGGCATCCCGAGGCGCCGCGCCGCCTACTGGGCCGGAATCAGCCGGCCGCTGCCGTCGCCGGCCGGGACCACGCAGGCGAGGTTGCCGAGCAGCGTGTCTTCTCGCGGATCGTCAACCACGCGATCGCGGAGGTACGGCGTCACGTCGAGCCGGGGCGCGACCTCGACGATGCCAGCAGCCTCGCCGTCCGCACCCACGAGCTCGATGTCGTCGCCAACCCAGGCCCGCACCTGGAGCAGGTGCTGGTTGATCCGTGGCCACACCGGCACCGGCACCACGCCGTTCGGCCCCAGCGCCGCCAGGGCCACGTAGAGCCCGGCGAAGATCACCCACACCGCCGCAAACCGCCGTGCGACCACCTGTCTGATGGTACCTGCGCCGGGCGGCCCTCCGCTAGGAGCGTCTCGGGCATAGGCCCCTCTAGGCGCTCCTGATGAGGTCGTGGTGGTTGGCCTCTGCCCAACACGCTCCTCGTGATGCGCTGCGCGCATCCTGAGTTCTTACCGCAGTGGCCGTCGGACGACACTCCGGTCAACCATACTCCCCGAATGAGCCAAAGCGGTACGAACTCCTCGCACGGCGCCGGCCACTCCCAGCCGACCGCCCCGTTGAGTACCATGGAGGAGTGCCGACGACCGCCGACCACATCGCGGACTACCTGGCCCACCTCGCGCTCGAGCGCAACCTGAGCCCGCGCACCAGCGATGCCTACGGCCGCGACCTTCGCCAGCTCGCGGCCTGGCTCGAGGTCGAGAAGCTGTCGCTCGATGTGGTCGACCGCCCGGCGATCCGCAACTACCTCGGCTCGCGCCGCGACGCCGGGCTGTCGGCCCGCTCGGCTGCCCGCGCGCTGTCCACGATCCGCAGCTTCTACCGCTTCCTGGTCCGAACCGGCGCCCTGGCGCAGGACCCGACCGCAAACCTCAAGTCGCCGAGCCTGTGGCACACGGTGCCTCACGCCCTGACCTCGGAGGAGATCGAGGCCCTGCTGGCTGCCCCCGACACCGGTACCCCGCTCGGCCTAAGGGACCGGGCGATGATCGAGACCCTGTACGCCACCGGCCTGCGGGTGTCGGAGCTGGTCGCCTTGACGGTCGACAGGGTCCGCCTCGACCCGGGCTTCGTGCGGGTCGTGGGTAAGGGCCGGAAGGAACGGCTGGTGCCGCTGGGCGGCGCCGCCGCGGCTTGGATCGAACGCTACCAGCTGCAGGCCCGGTCGGAGATCGACCGCCACCGCTCCCGCGAGCTGTTCCTCAATCACCGCGGCCGCCCGCTGACCCGGCAGGGCTTCTGGAAGATCCTCCGCCGCTACGGCCAGCTCGCCGGCATCCGATCCCAGCTCAGCCCGCACGTGGTCCGCCACTCCTTTGCCACCCACCTGGTCGAGAATGGGGCCGACCTGCGGGCCGTCCAGATGATGCTCGGTCACGTCTCGCTGACCACGACCGAGATCTATACCCACGTCGCGCGCGAGCGGCTGCGGCGGCTCTACGATGAGAAGCACCCGAGGGCGTAGCGTGCCAGTCGCGATCCACGATCCACGATCCGCCGCCCGCGTCCCGCGGCAGGCACTGAGGCTCCTACTCGCGCTCGCCCTCGGGCTCACCATCACGACCCCCGCCTCGGCGAAAATCGCGGTGTTCACCGACGGCAGGATCCTCAAGGTCGAGGACGCCTACCTCGACGGCGACCGGATCGTGCTCGACCTCGCCGAGGGCGGCCGACTGGTCGTGCCGGCGATCCGCATCGACCGCGTGGTCGCCGACGAGGTCGAGGAGCAACCGGAGCCGGTCGAGGCGGTCGCCTGCGTCGCGGCGTGGGCCGACGAGCCGCTGCCGGACTGGGTGCCCTTCCGGTCCTCGATCCACGCCGCTGCCAAGGGCGCGAACCTCAACCCCTGGCTGCTCGCCGCCCTCGTGCAGACCGAGTCGGCCTTCGATCCGCGCGCCGTCTCCCGCGCCGGCGCCAAGGGGCTGACTCAGCTCATGCCCGCGGCCGCCGCCGACCATCGGGTCGAGGACGTTTTCGACCCGGACGACAACCTGCGCGGCGGGGCCAGCCATCTCCGGCTCATGCTCGACCGCTTCTCCTCGCTGCCCCTCGCCCTGGCCGCGTACAACGCCGGCGCCGCGACCGTCGAGCGCTATGACGGCGTGCCTCCCTACCGCGAGACCCGGGGCTACGTGCGCAGGATCCTGAGTGCGTTCTGTCCCGGACACGAGGATCTGCCGCCCACCCAGCCGCCCAAGGGTTAGGGGTTCGGGGTGAGGGGTTAGGCCCCCTCGCATCCGTGCCCGTCTCCGTCTCCGTCCGTCATCTCGAGCGAGCCGCCCTGGAGGGCGGCGAGTCGAGAGACCACCTGAAGCAACAGCCATTTCGCGATCGGTAAGTCCCACGTGCGACCATGGGGACCCTTCGACTCGCGGCGCTGTCGCGCCGCTCGCTCAGGGCAGGCTCCTCGGGCGCGGAAGCGGATCCTTATCACTTATCACGTATCACCTGTCGCTTCCGCCGGTGCTACACTGCGGCCCTCGGAGGAGCGACATGAGACGCCTCGCCCTGCTGATCGCCGTGGCCGCCACCGTGATCCCGCTGCTGAGCTCCTGCGGCGAGAAGGAGACCCCGGACGCCAAGCTGGCGCGCCTGCGCGCGCGGCACGAGATCATCCCTGCCGGCGCCGCCACCGTCACCTCCCCGGATGGCACCCCCACCCTCGTCATCGACGTGCAGGTCTTCAATAAGGGAACCGAGAGCCTCAACCAACTCACGATCCTGGTGCGGGTACGCAGCAGCGACGGCACCGAGCGGGTCACGCAGCGGGCGACCCTCGATCTGACCGGCGTGCGGCCCGGAGTCGGCGAGCGGCGGACGGTCGTGGTTCCGGGGGTGGCGCTCGCTGAAACCGACGAGATCTCGGTCGAGCTGGAGGCGAACCTGCCGGTGGAGATTCTCCACCAGCTGCCGGAGTGGTCTGACGTCGCGCCGCCGGGGTCCGGCCCCGTCAGTTGACGGGCATGCCGGGCAGGTCACTGACGCCGAACCGCTCCATGAGGATGCCGCGCATCCGCGGCAGGAGCTGGCCGTCGAAGGTCGTCAGCGCGTCAGGAGCGATCCGGGAAACCGCGGTGCGCGCCGCGTCGATCAAACGCAGGCCCTCGCAGAGCCTCAAGTCGGGATCGCAGCGGAGGGTGTGGTAGGTGACTTCGAGCATCAGCGCGCAGCGGGCGTCGAGCCGGTCCAGATCGTCATCGGCGTCACAGGTCACAAGTTTACTCCGTCCAACGAGTTGAACGTCGGGGGGCGCAGGTGCTATTCCGAGGTTGGTATCACCGCCGTTCGGCAGCTCGCCAGGCACCCGCTGGAGCGCGGTGAGTGATGCTGCCCAATGACTTTCTGGACCAGGTCGAGGCGGTCGCCAGGGCCGGCGCCGAGCCGCTGCTGCGGCATTGGCGCCGGCTCGAACCGGGCCAGGTCACCGAGAAGGCGCGCAACGACCTGGTGTCGGACGCCGACCGAGCCGCCGAGGCGGTCATCCTCGCCGAGATCGCCCGCCGCTTCCCCAACCATCAGGTGCTGTCCGAGGAAGCGGGCTGGAGCCGCCAGTCCGGGAGCAGCCCGGTCTGGATCGTCGATCCGCTCGACGGCACGACGAACTACGTCCAGGGCTTTCCTCACTTCGCGGTGTCGATCGGCGTGGCGGTGGACGGCCGCGTCGAGGCGGGGGTGGTGCTCGACCCGCTCAAGGGGGACGTGTTCCGCGCCGCTCGCGGCCGCGGCGCCTGGTGGAACGGGGCCCTGTGCCGTGTCAGCCGACAGGGCAGCCTTGACGGCGCCCTGCTGGCCACCGGGTTCCCGTTCCGGGCGCTCCAGCTGCTCGACCCCTACCTGGCGATCTTCCGCGACGCCTTTCGCCGCTGCAAGGGGATCCGCCGGCCTGGCTCCGCGGCGCTGGACCTCGCCTACACCGCCTGCGGCATCTTCGACGGCTTTTTCGAGTTCGACCTCCAGCCCTGGGACGTGGCCGCCGGTTCGCTGCTGGTCGAGGAGGCAGGCGGCAAGGTGACCGACATGGACGGGGGGCGGACGTCCTCGCCAACGGCCACGTGCTGTGCGGGCCCGAGGGCGTCCACCGTGACCTGCTCGAGGTCGTGCAGCGCCACCGGGACTCGTGGGCGGAGGCCGCGCGGTGATGCGCCGTGCGCCGCAACGCTGCTACAATCCAGACACGTGGACGTGGAGAAGTCATGACTGACGCCGGGGCGCCCTACCAGAAGAAGCCCGCCTACGACCAGATCGACAAGGCCGTCGAGCTGACCCGCCAGCGGCGGTACGCCGAGGCCCTGGCGATCTTCGAGAAGATCCTGCCGCAGCTCTCGAGCCACGACGTCTCCGACAAACGGGTCCTGACCGGCTCGTCGTCCTTCTACGGCCTGTGCGTGGCCATGGTGCGGCGGCACTACGCCGAGGCGGTCCAGTACTGCAACCTGTCGCTGAAGAGCCAGTTCATGGACCCCGATCACCGGGCCAACCTGGCGCTCGTCTACTTGGAGCGCAGCGACCGCGCCAGCGCCATCGAGAACCTCCACGCCGGCCTGCGCATCCAGCCCAACAACCCCCGGATCCACGAGATCCTCAACGACATCGGCACCCGCCGGCCGCCGGTGCTCGGTTTCCTATCCCGGAACAACCCGCTGAACGTCTGGCTCGGCCGGCGCCGAACCCACAAGTCCTAGGAGCGGGTGGGGCATAGGCTCCTGTATGCGTTCCTGACGTGGTCAATGTTATTGGCCTCTGCCCCACACGCTCCTTGGGATGCGCTGCGCGCATCCGGAAGAGTTTGTGCCGCAGAGGCCGTCCGACAACGACTCGGTCAACCACACCCGCCGAAAAGGCCGGTGCGGTACGAACCCCTAGCCCGACACGCCGCATTCTTCCACTTGACTCTAAAGGCTTTACCGAGCCAAACCGGGCCGGCTGAGGGTCCCTTGCCAGCACCCGGCCGGCCGAGTATGCTACGCGTTGTGAATTTGTTCACGTGCCCCGACGCCGTGCATGGCGAGAGCCTGCAGGCGGGCGCAGGGGCTGCGTGAGGAGGTCCTTCATGGCACGACAGATGATCATGATCGACGGCAACGAGGCGACCTCGTCCGTCGCTCACCGCATCAACGACGTGTGCGCGATCTACCCGATCACACCCTCGTCCAACATGGGCGAGTGGGCCGACGAGTGGTCGGCCGAGGGACGCACCAACATCTGGGGCACCGTCCCCGACGTCATCGAAATGCAGTCTGAGGCCGGCGCCGCCGCCGCGGTCCACGGCTCGCTGCAGGCCGGCGCCCTGACCACAACCTTCACGGCGGCGCAGGGCCTGCTGCTGATGATCCCGACCATGTACAAGGTCGCCGGCGAGCTGACCTCGACCGTGTTCCACGTGTCGGCGCGGACCGTCGCCACCCATGCCCTGTCGATCTTCGGCGATCACTCGGACGTCAACGCCTGCCGCCAGACCGGCTGGGCGATGATCGCCTCGGGCTCGGTCCAGGAGGCGCACGACTTCGCGTGCATCGCCCAGATGGCGTCGCTCGCGAGCCGGATCCCCTTCCTTCACTTCTTCGATGGCTTCCGGACCTCGCACGAGGTGACCAAGGTCGAGCTCCTGGAGGACGACGACCTCCGGCACCTGATCGACGACGACCTGGTGCGCGCCCACCGCCAGCGGGCCCTGTCTCCCGACCGCCCGGTGATCCGCGGCACCGCCCAGAACCCGGACACCTTCTTCCAGACGCGCGAGGCGTCGAACCGCTTCTACGATGCCTGCCCGGGCCACGTCGTCGACGCGATGAAGACCTTCGCCGACCGCATCGGCCGCCACTACCGGCTGTTCGACTATGTCGGCGACCCCGAGGCCGAGCGGGTCGTCGTCATCATGGGCTCCGGCGCCGAGGCCGTGCACGAGATGGTCGACTGGCTGAACGCCCACGGCGAGAAGGTCGGCGTGATCAAGGTCCGCCTCTACCGGCCGTTCGTGGTCCCGGCCTTCATCGAAGCGCTGCCGAAGACCGTGCGCGCGATCGCGGTCATGGACCGGACCAAGGAGCCGGGCTCGATCGGCGAGCCGCTCTACATGGACGTCGTGACCGCCCTGAGCGAGGCCAAGTCGGAGGGGATCAGCCCATTCGCCATCGACCCGGTCGTGGTCGGCGGCCGCTACGGCCTGTCGTCGAAGGAGTTCAACGACGGCATGGTCAAGGCGATCTTCGACAACCTCGCCCTCGAGCGTCCGAAGAACCACTTCACGGTGGGCATCGTCGACGACGTCACCCACACCTCGCTGCCGGTGGACGACGACTTCGACCATCGCCGGCGACGACGTGTTCCGCGGCGTGTTCTTCGGTCTCGGCGCCGACGGCACCGTGGGCGCCAACAAGAACTCGATCAAGATCATCGGCGAGGAGACCGACAACTTCGCCCAGGGCTACTTCGTCTACGACTCGAAGAAGGCCGGCGCGGTCACCATCTCGCACCTGCGCTTCGGTCCGCGGCCGATCCGCGCGAGCTACCTGATCCGGAAGGCCCAGTTCGTGGCCGCCCACCAGTGGGTGTTCCTCGAGAAGCTCGACATGCTCGATTACGCGCAGCCCAGAGCGATCTTCCTGATCAACTCGCCCTTCGGCCCGAATGAGATCTGGGACGAGCTCCCCCGCGAGGTCCAGCAGGACATCCTCGACAAGCACCTCAAGGTCTACTGCATCGACGCCACCGCCGTCGCCCGCGACGCCGGCATGGGCCGGCGGACCAACACCATCATGCAGACCTGCTTCTTCGCGATCTCCGGGATCCTGCCGCGCGAGGAGGCGATCGCCAAGATCAAGGAGTCGATCAAGAAGACCTACGGCAAGAAGGGCGACGAGATCGTCCGCCTCAACTACGGGGCGGTCGACACGACCCTCGCCAACCTCCACGAGGTGCCGATCCCGGGCAAGGTGACCGCGACCAAGAGCCGGCCGCCGATCGTCAGCGACAAGGCGCCCGACCTGGTCAAGAAGGTGACCGCGCTGATGATCGCCGGCAAGGGTGATCTGCCTGCCGGTGAGCGCGTTCCCGCCGGACGGCACCTGGCCGACCGCCACCACCCAGTGGGAGAAGCGCAACATCGCCATCGACATCCCGGTGTGGGACGAGCAGCTCTGCATCCAGTGCAACAAGTGCATGCTGGTCTGCCCGCACGCGGCGATCCGGGTCAAGGTCTACGCCGCCGGCCGCTGCTCGAGGGTGCGCCGCCGACCTTCAAGTCGGTCGACTACAAGGCCAAGGACTTCGCCGGCACGAAGTACACCATCCAGGTCGCACCCGAGGACTGCACCGGCTGCACCCTGTGCGCCAGGGTCTGCCCGGCGCGCGACAAGTCCAACCCCAAGCACAAGGCGCTCGACATGACGCTCCAGATGCCGCTGCGCGAGCAGGAGCGGGTCAACTTCGAGTTCTTCCTCTCCCTGCCCGAGGTCGACCGCGAGAAGGTCAAGATCGACGTCAAGGGCTCGCAGTTCTTCCAGCCGCTGTTCGAGTACTCGGGCGCCTGCGAGGGCTGCGGCGAGACCCCCTACGTCAAGCTCCTGACCCAGCTGTTCGGCGACCGGGCGCTGATCGGCAACGCCACCGGCTGCTCGTCGATCTACGGCGGCAACCTGCCGACCACCCCCTACGCCGTCGACCCCAACGGCCGCGGCCCGGCCTGGAACAACTCGCTGTTCGAGGACACCGCCGAGTTCGCGCTCGGCTTCCGCCTCGCCGTCGACCAGACGCGGCGCGCGCGCGATCCGGCTGCTCAAGGATCTCGCCTCGTCGATCGGGGGCAACCTGGTCGACGAGCTGCTCGCCGCCGAGCAGCTCGACGAGGCCGGCATCGCGGCCCAGCGCCGCCGGGTCGAGGCGCTGCGCGCGAAGCTCGCCGCGCTCAAGGGGCCCGGCGCCGCCGAGCTCCACCACCTCGCCGACTACCTGGTCCGCAAGAGCGTGTGGGGGGTCGGGCGGCGACGGCTGGGCCTACGACATCGGCTACGGCGGCCTCGACCATGTGCTCGCGGTCGGCCGCGACGTCAACCTGCTGGTGCTCGACACCGGCGTCTACTCCAACACCGGCGGACAGGCCTCCAAGGCGACCCCGCTCGGCGCCGCCGCCAAGTTCGCGATGGGCGGCAAGAGCGTCGCCGCGCAAGGACCTCGGCATGATGGCGATGGCCTACGGCCACGTCTACGTCGCCCAGGTGGCCTTCGGCGCCAAGGACAACCAGACGGTCCGCGCCTTCCTCGAGGCCGACTCCTACCCGGGGCCGTCCCTGATCATCGCCTACTCGCACTGCATCGCCCACGGCTTCAACCTCGCCGACGGCCTCGACCATCAGGAGCTGGTGGTGGACAGCGGCGCCTGGCCGCTCTACCGCTTCGATCCCCGGCGCGCGGCCGCGGGCGAGAACCCGCTCAAGCTGGACTCGAAGGCACCCTCGATCCCGTACAGCGACTTCGCGCTCAAGGAGACGCGCTTCCGGATGCTGCAGAAGTCGAACCCGGAGCGCGCCAAGCACCTGCTGGCTGAGGCCGCAGAAGTCGGCCCGGGCGCGCTTCGACCTCTACCGGCAGATGGCCGAGATCACGTACGGATCAGAGCCGGACAAATCGGCAGGCGAGACCAACTGAGCGGACGGGAGAAGGAGCACCACCATGGACTTGACCACCACCTACCTGGGATTCTCGACTCGCCAACCCGATCATGGTCGGCGCTTGCCCGCTGGGAACCAACATCGACGGCATCCGCCAGCTCGAGCAGGCGGGGGCCTCCGCGATCGTCCTGCCCTCGCTGTTCGAGGAGGAGATCCGGGCTGCCGCCATGACTCAGCTCGAGCTCGAGTCGACGGGGGCCGGGTTCGCCGAGGCCACCCTCGGCTACCATCCCGACCCCGAGGGCTACCACATTGGAACCGACCAGTACCTGGACCACATCGGAAAGGTGAAGGCGGCAGTGTCGATCCCGGTCATGGGCTCGCTCAACGGCACCACTGCCGGCGGCTGGACCTCGTACGCCAAGAAGATCGAGGACGCCGGCGCGGATGCCCTCGAGCTCAACGTCTACTACCTGCCGGTCGACTCGCAGGAGACCGGTGAGGAGGTCGAGCGGCGCGCGGTGGAAATCGTGCAGGCGGTCAAGGCCGACGTGAAGATCCCGGTGGCGGTCAAGCTGTCGCCGTTCTTCTCGTCGATCCCCCACCTCGGCAAGAAGCTGCAGGACGCGGGCGCCGACGGTCTCGTCATCTTCAACCGCTTCTACCAGCCGGACATTGACATCGAGGACCTCGACGTGGTGCCCAACCTGCGGCTGTCCACCACTGACGAGCTGCGGCTGCGGCTGCGCTGGCTGGCGATCCTGTCGGGCCAGCTCAAGCTGTCGCTGGCCGCCACCGGCGGCGCCCACACCGCGGTCGACGTGATCAAGGCGGTGATGACCGGCGCCCACGCCGTCCAGTTGGTGTCGGCGCTGCTGATCCACGGTCCCGAGCACATCGCGCGGACGCTCGAGGCGATCTCGTTCTGGATGCAGGAGCACGACTACCAGTCGATCCGCCAGATGCAGGGCTCGATGAACCTGACCCGCACCCCCAACCCGAAGGCGTTCGCCCGCGCCAACTACATGAAGATGCTCGACAGCTGGGAGATGTAGGTCCAGGCCTCCTCAGGCGCTTTCCGACCGGGGCACGCAATCCCCATGGCCTGCCACCGGGATTGCCGTCGCCGGTCCCACCGCTGTCAGGACCACCATGAATGATGGCCTCCGCGTGATTGACGTCTCCGACCCTGAAAACCCGAGCGAGACGGCATCCATGCAGACACCGTTCCTCGAAGTCGGCATCGACATGGAGGGGAACCGCGCCTACGTTGTGGACTTCACTGGCGTCGGCGTGATCGATGTCTCGCGACCCGACGCACCATTCGTGGCAGGTCGGTCCTACAGCGCAGGAATGGACAGAGTCGCGGTCGAGCATCCCTATGTCTACGCCCTCTCCGGGCAGACCGGCGTTCGGATCTTCGACATCAGCGGCTGCGACGCCATCGTCTTCCGCGACGACTTCGAGTCGGGAGACACCTCCCGCTGGCCTGCAACTGTCCCCTGATCCCCGCGCAGAGGGGTGCCGCGTCACCCACTTCCGCTTCCGCGCCCGCTCGTGTCACGGCGAAGTGCACAGCACGAAGGCCGGGCTCTCCGTGCCCGCCTCCATCTCCGTACCCGCTTGCCGCAGCCGCGACAGGCGGGACTGCTGTCGGCTCCGCCGCCGGCAGGCAGGCCCGAGGCACCTTTCGTGTAGGTCGTGCGTCCCGGCCGCGCCGCCCCTCAGGATGACGGGATGCGCCGCGGCGATTGAAGGGCGCCCGGCACGCGAGTAGAATTGAGTCAGTGACGCCCAAGCTCCATGCGACGCTCGAGGTTCTGCTCGTGCTCGGCGTGGTGGCAGTCGCCACCGCCGGGGCGCAGGAGTGCCCAAGGCTGGTCGGGAGATGGCCCTACGGCCCGACCGAGGTCGTCGCCGCCGGCGACGACGGCACGGTCTACATCGGGTCGGGCTCGGCGTTCCGGGCCGTCGACGTCACCGATCCCCAGTCGCCGACGGTGATCGGCGAGCTCGTCGTCGATGACACCGATTGATCTCCATTCGCCGTGACCTGAACCACGCGTACGTCGCGGCTCAATTCGCCGACTCGCCCGGAATGCGGGTCATCGACATCTCGGATCCTCACAGCCCCCAACAGGTCGGCGCGTACGAGGCAGAGGACTGGTGGAATCTGTTGGTCATCGACGCCGAGGGAGACCTCGCCTACCTCATTGGCAACGGCGATCTATCCATCCTCGATGTCTCTGACCCGGCAGCGCCAGCCCTCGCCGGCACCTGGGAGCCGCCGTCCGGGTCCATTCGGGCCGGCTCGGTTGACGGGCAGGTGGCCTACCTGGCGACGTACGAGTACGGGGGGACGAACCACATCTATGTCGTCGACGTCTCCGATCCCGCCCACCCGATGGCCCTGGGATCGCTCTCCTTCGACGAGGCTCCCAGAGCTATCGCTTCGGTCGGCCACCTCGTCTACCTCACGACCGACCCCGAGCTGGTCGTCATCGACGCGTCGGATCCTTCAGCGCCGGCAGTGGTCGGCTCCTACTCGGCCGCTTCGGCGACCCTCGGATTGCCCTGCCGTCGCCGGGACGACCGCCCACGTCGCCGACAGCTCGGATGACCTGGTTCGCATCATCGACGTCTCGAACCCGAACGACCCCGTCGAGGTGGGCTCCTTCCCCACCGGCTGGGCCAGAGGACTCGCCGCGACTGCGGGTCTGTGCCTGGTCGCCAGCATTCCCGGGGGCCTCGAGGTGGCGGACGTCGCGGACCCTGCATCGGCTGCCGTCGTGGGGCAGCTCCCGGGTGTCGGTTGGTCCAGGGACGTCGACACGGACGGGGCAATCGCCGTCGTGGCGGACGACTGGGATAGCGGCTTGCGCGTCCTCGACGTCAGCGATCCGGCGTCGCCGCACGAGATCGGGTGGCTGCCCTACCCGGGGATGTGGCCGACTCGCTCGGAGCTCGTGGGAGATCTCGCGTATCTTGCCGCCGGTACCCTCTGGATCGTCGACGTGAGCGAGCCCTCCTCCCCCGCGGAGCTGTCCATCACCCATCCTGGATCCGGATCCTGCTGGGACAGCGCGGTCGTCGGCGAGCTCGCCCTTCTCCCCCTGGCGTATGACCAGCCGCCCTCGGGTCTCCTTGTTCTCGATGTCTCCAATCCGGCGCTGCCGTACGAGCTCAGCAGGGGTGGCGACTGGGACTCCACCGGTATCGCGGTCGACGGCACCTACGCCTACACGGTAGGCGTGATGGCCTGCACGTCGTCGACGTGTCCGATCCCGCCCTGCCGATTCCCGTCGGCTCCTTCGAGGCGGCGTGGTCCTTGTTCTCCACCCGAGTCGCCGTGGCCGACGGGCTCGCCGTGGTCGCGGCCGAGTTCGAAGCACTCCACGTGATCGATATTGCGGAACCAGACTCTCCGGCCGAGGTGGCAGTCTTCGAGGAGACGCACTTCTCTCCGACGGACGTCGCCTTCGACCGCGGCCGGGTGCTCGTCTCGAACGGCGGACCGGGCATCCTCCGGATCATCGACGTCACGGCCCCGCACGCGCCCTTCGAGGTCGCTGCATCCGGCCTCAACGTCGAGGGTCAGGGCGTCTCGGTCTCGGGCAGCCTGGCGTACGTCGCGGCCGGATCAGGCGGTGTCGCGATCTTCGACATCAGCGGCTGCGATGCCATCGTCTTCCGCGACGACTTCGAGTCGGGCGACACCTCCCGCTGGCCGATCACGGTTCCGTAGCGTTCCGCTCAGCAACCTGACACCATCAAACCCGCAGGCTGGATCGAGCGGCCGCGTCGATTTCGGGGAATATGCACAGCCGCGCAACCTACTTTCTGGTAGAATCATGCCGCTTTCGGGAGGAGTTGCCCACACATGAAGCACACCGGTCACCTTGCCGCTGTTGGTCTGATCGTCATCGTCTCGGTCGCGCTCCCGGCGGTGGCCGGCGACAGCGACGCTGTCGAGTTCATGGGCGTCACCTATCCGTCCCCGACCGCCTATGCCCAGTCGGAGGCCTTCCAGGCCTTCGGCATGCGCTGCGGCACGCTCGCCCCCGACTTCTACCCGGAGATCCCCCTGGACGGCCCCGCCGACTGCAGCATGGCCTCCACCAACCCGGACCCGATCTACGATCCGGGCCCGGTCTACGAGATCCCGGTGGTGGTCCACATCATCACCGCCGATGACGGCGTCACCGGCGACCTCACCGACGAGATGGTGCAAAGCCAGATCGACGTGCTCAACGAGGACTACCTGGCGATCGCCGGCACCGCGGGCGGCGACGGCACCTACATCGGGCTTCGCTGGGTGCTCGCCACCGAGGACCCGGATGGCAACCCGACGACCGGCATCACCCGCACCGCCAACAGCAACTGGTTCGGCGACAACGAAGAGCAGGGCTTCAAATCGGCCCTGATGTGGGACCCCAACCGCTATCTCAACTTCTACACCAACAACACCCAGTACCTGGGCTACTCCTGGTTTCCACAGTGGGGCGTCGGCGGCTGGAACGACGGCATCGTCATCTACTACCGGGCTTTCGGCCGACCCACCTCCTTCCCGCCCTACCACCTCGGCCGGACAGCGACCCACGAGGTCGGCCATTGGGTTGGCCTCTTCCACCCGTTCGAGGGCGGCTGCGGCAACCCGGCCCTCCCGTACTGCTACACGACCGCCGACCGCATCTGCGACACCGAGCCGGACCAGACCGCTCACTTCTACTGCACCCCGGGCACCAACTGCGGGTCGTACCCGATCCCGATCGAGAACTACATGGAGTACACCAACGACGCCTGCATGACCCTCTTCACGGTCGAGCAGATGCGGCGCATCCGGTGCTCCCTGACCAGCTACCGGCCGAGCGTCTACACGGTCATCGACTCGACGCTGTTCGCGGACGGCTTCGAAAGCGGTGACTGGTCGGCGTGGTCGGCAGCGATGCCCTAGGAGCGTGCAGGGCATAGGCCCCTCGGCGCACGCGGGTCGTTGGCCCCTTGGTGTGCGTGAGTCGTTGGATCGTTGGCGGCCTCTGCGCCGCGCGCTCCTCGGGATGCGCTGCGCGCATCCGGCGAACTGAAGAGGCCAGATCAGCCGCGGACGAAGGGGTTGGAGCGCCGCTCGCGGCCGATCGTGGTGTCGGGCCCGTGGCCGCACACCACTCTCGTGCTGTCGGGCAGCGTGTAGAGCTGCTCCCGGATCGATCGCTCGAGGATGGCGAAGGAGCCGCCGAACAGGTCGGTGCGGCCGATCGAGCCCGCGAACAGCACGTCGCCGACAACCACCGTCGACTCGGGACCGCCGTGGACCACGAAGCACACGCCGCCCGGTGAGTGCCCCGGCGTGTGCCGCACCTCGAGGGACAGGCTACCGACCTCGAGCCGGTCGCCGTGCGCGAGCCACAGCGTCGGCAGCGGCGGCGGCGCCGCCTCGAGGCCGAACATCCGCCCCTGCATGGCCAGGTTGCGGTAGAGGTCGAGCTCGTCGCGGTGCAGCCCGACCGGCACTCCGGGGCCGAGCCGCCGCGCCAGCTCGGCGGTGCCGCCGGCGTGGTCGAGGTGGCCGTGGGTGTGGAGGATGAGCGTCGGCGCGAGCCCGCTGCGCTCGATCCGCTCCATGATGCGCGGCGCCTCCGCGCCGGGATCGATCACCGCGAGCACGCCGGCGGCGTCATCGCCGAGCAGCACGCAGTTGGCCTGGATCAGACCGACAGGAAAGGTGTCCAGAAACATGGCTGCTACCTTTGGGCCGATCTCCGGGCTCCGGTTTCCAGTGCGAGGAGTATCGGCAGATCGCCAGCCCCGTACGCCTCGCACCCTCGCCGGCCTTCGCTCAGGAAACCGGAGCCCGGACATCGGAATTGATGAAGACAGACAGATCGCACTTCGCAATCCGTCAATCGCCGTCCGCGGTCGGTCATTGCTCGAACAGCCGCTGGGCCAGCAGCCCGAGAAGCGCCCGCAGCCTTTCGGCCGCGGCCGCGCCGGCCTCGAGCACCTCCTCGTGAGACAGCGGACGGTCGACGAGGCCGGCGCCCGGGTTGGTGGCGAGCGAGATCACCAGCACCTTCATCCCCATCTGGCGCGCCGCGATCACCTCGGGCACCGTGGACATGCCGACCACCGTGCCGCCCAGCTGGCCCAGCATCCGCACCTCGGCCGGGGTCTCGAACGAAGGCCCGAGCACCGCGGCGTAGACCCCCTCGCGCACCGCGAAGCCGGCCGCGGCCGCGGCCGCCACGGCGAGCCTCCGCAGCTCCGGGTCGTAGGCCTCGCTCATGTCCGGGAAGGGCGGCCCGAACGACCTCCCCCACTCGCCGACCAGCGGGTTGGAACCCTGCAGGTTGATGTGGTCCGACACCACCACCAGCGATCCCGCCGGGATGTCCGGGTCGAGGGCGCCGCTGGCGTTGGTCGCGAGCATCAGCTCGGCGCCGAGCAGGCCGGCCAGCCGCACCGGCGCCACCACCTCGGCCGGCGAGTAGCCCTGGTAGAGGTGGAGGCGGCCGTTCATGGCGAGGATGGTCTCCGGCCCGCGGCGCCACAGGGTCATCGTCTGGCGGTGCCCGACGAGCTCGTGGAGCCGGAACGGAAGCACCTCGGCGAGGGCGATCTCCTCCCCGGCCTGCCAGCCCGGCAGCTCGAGCCGAATCCCCGAGCCGGCCACCATCAGCGCCCGCAAAGCGTCGGTCCGGTGGCGCTCCCGGAAGCGCTCGGCGATGGCGCGCAGTCCAGCGGGGGTGAGCTCGGCGCTCATGCCGGCGAGAGTACCACGCCGCCTTCCTTCCTCGTTCCCGCTCCCGCTTGTCACGGCGGAGCTGGAAGCGCAGCCGGATTCCCGTTCCCGTCCCCGTTCCCGTTCCCGATTCGCCGCGTCGCCCGCTTCCGCGCCCGAGGAGCCTGTCCTGAGCGAGCGGCGCAACCGCGCCGCGAGTCGAAGGGTGCCCGCGCTCACAGCCGCGCCACAGCCGGCCTTCCAAGCGCTGCCCCGCTTTGATACTGTGCCGACCGCATGGCACGCGTCCGCCTCCACTCGCTTTCGCTCGCCGGGTTCAAGTCGTTCCCGGACAAGGTGGATCTCACCTTTCCGAGCGACGTCTCGGCGATCATCGGCCCCAACGGCTGCGGCAAGTCGAACCTGGTGGACGCCATCCTCTGGGTGCTCGGCGAGCAGAGCCCCTCCCTGCTGCGGCTCAAGCAGATGGGCGAGGTCGTGTTCTCGGGCGCTACCCGGCGGGCGCCCGCAGGTGCGGCCGAGGTGGTGCTGACGCTGGTCTCCGACGACGGGCACTGGAAGGAGGCCGACGGCCGCCTCGAGGTGCGGCGGCGGGTCTACCGGGCGGGACCGTCCGAGTACCGGCTGAACGGCAAGACCGCCCGCCTCAAGGACGTGATGGACGAGCTGATGTCGGTCGGGCTCGGCCTCCGCGACTACTCGTTCATCGAGCAGGGCCGGGTCGGCCAGGTGCTGTCGGCTCGCCCCACCGACCGCCGCATCCTGATCGAGGAGGCGGCGGGCATCACCCGCTACAAGAAGCGCAAGCACGAGTCCGCACTCAAGCTCGAGCACACGCGCCAGAACCTGCTCAGGCTCGACGACGTGATCTCCGAGGTCGACCGCACGCTGCGCCAGATGAAGCGGCAGGCCGGCCAGGCGCGTCGCCACCAGCGGCTGCGCGACGAGCTGCGAGCCGCGCAGCAGACCCTGCTGACCGCCGAGGTCCACGACGCCGACCACGCTCGCCGCGACGTCGCGCGGCGCCGGGCCCAGATCGAAAACGAGGTCGCTGCCGCGGCCGCCGCTTTGGCCAGCACCGAGGCCGACCTCAGCCAGGCCCGGGCGCGCCTGGAGGCCAATCGGACCGAGGTCGAGGCCGCCCGCGCCGAGGTCGCCGACCTGCAGGCCTCGCGCGAGCGGCTCGAGGCCTTCCTCGAGCGGTCGGGCGACCTCATCGACCAGCTCCGGGAGTCGCTCGACCGGGCCCGCCGCGACCGGCTCACCGTCAGCTCGACCCGCAGCGAGCTCGAAGGCAAGATCGCGGAGGCGACCGCCCGCAGGACCGCGCTCGACGAGGCCCTGGGGGCGGTCCGCGCTGCCGTTGACGACGCCACCACGGCCGAGGCGCAGGGCCGAACCCGGCTCGCCGATGCCGAGTCCCAGGCCAACGAGCTCCGCCAGGAGCTGCTGCGCACCATCTCGTCGCTCACCACCAGCCGCAACCGCCTCGGCGAGCTCGAGCGCGAGCGCGACCGCGTCGCCTACGTCCTCGGCCAGCTCGAGCACGAGCGCGGCGCCCTGGTCGCCCGCCGCGACGACACGGAGAACCGCTACCGGGCTGCAGCCGAGGAGAGCCGCAGCACGGCGAGCGCGGCCGAGGTACTCGACGGCCGCCGCCGCGAGCTGGTCAAGCAACGCTCCCGGCTTTCTGACGAGGCGCGGACCGCCAAGGACGAGGCGGAGCACCTCGGCCGCGAGCTGTGGAAGCACCGCCAGAGCCTGGCCGGGATCGAGCGCGAGCTGGCCCGTCACGCCGCGGTGCTCGAGCAGCTCGTCACGGTGCTGCCCGAGGGCATCCTCACCGGTCAGGTCGGCGACTTCCTCGACCCGGCGCCGGGCCTGGCGCCGCTGCTCGACCGGGTCTGGTCGGACTGGCTGGAGCTGCCGGTGATCGCGGCTGAGTGCCTCGCCGCCGACCAGCTGGAGGCGCTCGCCGGTCTCGAGGGCCGGCTGCGGCTGGCGGTTGCCGGCGGCCCCGCGGCACCGCTGACCGCTCCCTGCCCTGGACGGGGTCGAGCCGCTGCTCGACAAGGCCGGGGTCAAGCCCGAGCACCTGCCGTGGCTCGCGCGCGTGCTGCCGCCCGCCTTCCGATGCCCGGACCAGGCGACCGCCCGCCACCTTGCCGACCAGCACCCGCACGCGATCTTTGTCGGCCCTGACGACGTCGTCTGGCGGGGCCGCACCGTCGAGCCGCCGACCACCGGCTCGCGCCACCACGGCGCGCTCGCCCTGCGCGACGACCGCCACCGGCTGGCCGCCGAGATCGGCGTGACCAGCGACCGCGAGGGCACGGCGGCGAGCCGCCACCGCGACACCGCCCGCGCCCTGGCCGAGGTCGAGGGCGCGGTGGCCGACCTCGACGGCAAGCTGCTGCGCGCCGAGCAGGAGCGCGCCCGGGCGGCCGCGGTCGAGCAGTCGCTCGCCCAGGAGCTGTCACGGCTGCGGCGCGAGCTCGAGGCCGTCGACGCCGACACCGAGCGCAACCGCAAGCTCGCCGACGAGCAGGTCGGGCGCAAGGCCAAGCTGGAGCAGGAGGTCGCCGCCTTCGAGTCGCGGACCGCCGATCTCGAGCAGTCCGTCGACGCCGCGGTCGCTGCGCTGGCGACCCGCCGCGACGAGGCGACGGACGCGCTGCGCCGGCTCGACCGTTGGCAGGCCGAGGCGCGGCTCGCCGAGGAGCGGGCGGCAGCGGCGATCGCCGAGCAGGAGCGGCTCGCCGGCGAGGGCCGGCGCCTCGACGAGCGGATCGCCAAGCTGCAGGGCGACGTCGACCAGCTGACCTCCGAGCTCGACCGCCACCGAGGAGGAGGTGGTGCGGTCGCGGACCCGGCTCGCCGAGGAGCAGGGCCTGCTGAGCGCAGCGCGCGAGCGGGAGCGGCGGCTCGGCGAGCAGGTCAGCGAGGTCGCGACATCGGTCGACGGCCTCGACCACGAGGTCCGCCAGCGCCGCGACGAGCACGACCGCGCCCGCGAGTCGCTGCACGAGGCGGAGGTCGAGCAGACACGCCTCGAGTCGCAGTGGGAGCGGCTCCGCGATGCAGCGGCCGCCGAGCTCGACACCACCCCGGAGGAGCTGCTCAAGGGAGTGCCCGACGCCGAGGCAGCGCCGGAGGCCCTGCGCGAGACGATCGCCGGGCTGCGCGACAAGATCGAGTCGCTCGGCCCGGTCAACCTGCTCGCGCTCAAGGAGGTCGACGAGCTCGACCAGCGCTCGACCTTCCTCACCGCCCAGCGCAAGGACCTGGTGGAGGCGCTGCACAAGCTCGAGAACACGATCCGCGAGATTGACGCCTATTGCTCCGCGCGCTTCGTCGAGACCCTGGAGCAGGTCAACGGCCCTGTTCAACGAGACCTTCAGCACGCTGTTCGGCGGCGGCAGCGCCACCCTCCACCTGGTCGACGAGGACGACCCGCTCGAGTCGGGCATCGACATCACGGCCCAGCCGCCCGGCAAGAAGACCCAGTCGGTGCAGCTCCTGTCCGGCGGCGAGAAGGCGCTGACCGCGCTCTCCCTGCTGATCTCCCTGTTCCGGATCAAGCCGTCGCCGTTCTGCATCCTCGACGAGGTCGATGCCCCGCTCGACGACGCCAACGTCGAGCGGCTCGCCGACCTGATCAGCTCGATGTCCGAGCACACCCAGTTCGTGCTGATCACCCACAACCGGCGCACCATGGCGCGGGCCGACATCCTCTACGGCATCACCATGGAGGAGCCGGGCGTGTCCAAGGCGGTGTCGGTGCGGCTCGAGGATCACGGCCCTGTTCCCACCGGACCACCGGCCAGGGGGCGAGGGGTCAGCTCCCCCGCCGCTCCTCTCCGCATCCGACTCGACGACCACTCCCAGTGATCGCCGCACGCTCCCGGTCCTTCGCTGATCAGGCCTCCCGGACCTCCCGCTACGCCCGATCGAGGAGGTCCAGGACCCGCTCAGCCTTGCGGTCGGTGTCTCGTGACAGGGTCCCCATCGTGCCCAGCTGAGCCGATTCTCATCTCTCCAGGCTCCGGGTTCCATTCGCGAGCGAGTCCGCGTTGTAGCGCAGGCTTGCTCGCGGCCTCCGGCCGCGGCGACGCGGCGCCAGAAACGAGTGGCCAATGGCCGTCTCCCCCCTCCCTCCCGCGGCCTCGGCCACGGCTCGTTTCTGACGCCGGGTTCTCAGCCTGCGTTGTGGGGTAGGCTTCCAGCCTGCGTTGTGGGGCGATGCCGGCAGGATGCCGGCGCTACAAGCACTTCACGGGCGGGTGGTCAGAACCTCCCGCCGAGGCTCCCCGCGTAGCCGGTCAGCTCGGCGTAGCCCTCGCCGCGGTGGGAGCCGGTGACCTCGACCGGGCCCTCCCAGTAGACGACGCCGGTCGAGCCGCGGCCGTCGAGCTCGGCGGCGGGAACCAGGGGCGCGACCGCAAGGTCCAGCTGCTCGGAGGGCACGGCGATCCGCCAGCCCGAGGGATAGCGGCCACCGGTTGCCGGGCTCGTCCACCAGCCGGTGGGATCGAGCACGACCTCGTCGACCCCGAGCCGCCGGGTCGAGCCGTCGGCCCGGACCAGCGTGCCCGAGGAGTACGGGTCCGGAGAGCCGTCGTCGCGCCGTAGCCGGTAGACCATGAGCTCGGAGCGGTCGTCGAGACGCAGGCTGAACCAGTCCCAGCCGACCACGCCCTCGCCGAGCTGCGAGCTGCCCCACTCGTGGTCGAACCAGCCCTCACCCGCGACCGCAAGCTCGCGGTCGTCCAGCGTCAGCGTGCCGGTGACCTCGAGCCGGGTCCAGCTCAGGTAAGCCGAGGCGTTGCCCGGATCGGCGCCCTTCTGCGAGTAGCCGTCGACTCCCTGGCGGACCAGGGGCTTGGACGGCCGGTAGCTGAGCTCGACTCCGATCCCGGCCGCGCGGTCTCCAGCCTGAGCCACGATGGTGTCGTCCGGCCGCCGTTCGAGCTGCCAGTCGCCGAGCCACACCAGGAGGTCGTCGGTCGCGAAGCCGGTGAAGCCTACCGTCGGCCCGGCCGATCCGCTCGGCGTGGCGGAAGCCGCCGGCCCCGACATCGGCCACCGCGAGGTGGGCTGCCACCGCCTGGCGCGCCCGCAGCGGCGAGTCGCCGGCTGCCGGCGGGGTGGGGTCGAGGCCGCTCCTGAAGAAGGTCACCTGGACGCCGTAGCGCCGTCCCTCGCCATCCCGGAGGTTGGCGGTCAGGTACCACCACTCGGTCTGCACCTCGGGGTGGGCGCCGTGGTCGCGCGGCAGCACCAGCGCCGACGGACCGGTGATCCGCTGCCAGCCATCCTCGCCGGCCCGGACCGCCGCCGGCAGCGCCAACGAGCCAACAAGCGCGAGCACGGTGAGGAGGCGAGAAGGTGAGAAGGAGTGAAGTCCTTCCGCCTGAAGAGAACCGCAGAGTGCGCGGAGGGCGCGGAGACAACCCCGGGGAAGGTCACATGACCTTTCTCGGCTCCCTCTGCGCGCTCCGCGGTTCAATCTGCGCGCGCGGTCGTTCCGATGGCGTGCCACGAGGATCCGAATGAACCTGGCCAAGGGGAACGCGTACGTCAACCGAGACGCAGACCCGCCGGCTGGGTGGGCGGAACAACGAAATCCTGCCACCCGCGCTCCGCAAGCGGCACTCCGCAGTTGGTCGGGTGGGTGGAGGGCTTCAGCGTTCCTCACGGAGCACCTCCGCCGGCTGCACCGCGAGCGCGGCCGCCGCCGGCGCCAGGCCGGCCAGCACGCAGGCGACCACCACCCATGCTGCGAGGCCGGCGATGTCGGCCCACGGCAGCTCGAGGCCGAGTGACCAGCCGAAGCTCTGCCGGTTGACGACCTCGACCAGGATCACGCCGACCACCAGGCCGGCGGCGACCCCGGCAGCGGTCGAGGCGAGCCCGAGCATGGCCGCCTCGCCCACCATCATCGCGCCGACCTGGCGGCGCGACCCGCCCAGGGCGCGCACCGTGGCCAGCTCGCGCCGCCGCTCCCCGACCAGGGTCAGCAGCACCGTCACCACCGCGATCACCGCCACCACCGCCGCCACCACCGACAGCGCGGTGGTGATGGCGAAGGTGCGCTCGAAGGCCGCCAGCACCTCGCGCTTGAGCTCGCGGTTCCCGAAGGCCTCGATCAGGAATCGGCCGCGCACCGCCTCGAGCAGCCGGTCGCGGGCCGCCAGCGGGTCGGCGTCGTCGGGGAGGAAGAGCGCCATGTCGAGCGGCCCGCGGCCGGGGAAGCGCTCCAGGAAGCGCGACCGGTCGACCACCACCAGGCCGTGCGAGCGCGAGTAGTCGGTGAACACCCCGACCACCCTCGCCGCGAGCGGCCCGCCCGGCGGCTCCAGAGTCACGGTGTCCCCCTCGCGGATCCCGAAGCGGTTGGCGAAGGGCTCGTTGACCACCGCCCCGCCGGTGGCCCAGGCCTCGGCGAAGACCTCGCTTGACTCGCGGCCCGGGAAGTAGACGCTGCCGTGCCGGGCGACCACGTCGAAGGCGGCGCCGGCCAGCGCCACCGGCCGGCCCCGGTAGCTGATGTCGATCGAGTAGAAGGGGTCGACGGCCTCGGCGCCGAACAGCTCGACCGCGAGCTCCACGATCGCGGGGTCGAGCTCGCCGGTCGGCACCCCGCGCTCCATGGCGAGGGGCCGCACCCAGACGTCGGCGCGCATCCCGGCCTCGGTCCAGCGCTCGACGGTTCCCCGGAACGAGACCACCATGGTCAGGATCGCTACCGCCAGCGCCACCGACACCGACACCGCGCCGGCTGCCCACGCCGCCCGCCGCCGGCCGGCCGCCAGCGCCGCCGCGGCGAGCCGCAGCGACGGGCCGCCAAGCCGCCGCAACGGGCTCGCGCCGGCGCGCGCCAGGCCGTCGAGCAGCGGCGCCGATCCGACCAGCAGCATTGCCATCACGGCCAGGCACGCGACCATGGCGGCGATCGGCAGGCCGTGCCAGGCCGGCCGGCTCGCGAGCCACAGTGCTCCGCCGGCGAGGCCGGCCAGGGCGACGAGGTCGAGCAGGATCGAGCGCAGGGAAAGCCGCCGCGGCGCCGCGTCGCTCAGGCCCTGCAGGGGCGGCGTACGCAGCGCCTCCTCGAGCGGCAGCACGGCCGCCGCCAGCGACACCGCGAGCGCCAGGCCGAGGCCGAGGGCCGCGAGCCACGGCTCGAACGCGATGTCGGTGGCGAGGCTCGAGCGCAGCAGGGCGACCACCGAGTAGCGGACGCTGACCAGCGCCGCCCGGGCGCCGAGCAGCCCGCCGGCCGTTCCGAGCACGCCGCCTGCGAGACCGATCGCGGCAGCCTCGAGCAGCACCGCGCCCGCGATCTGGCGCCGCGAGGCGCCGAGCGAGCGCAGCAGCGCGATGGTGTAGCGGCGCTGGACGACCGAGGTCGCGAGGGTGGTCGCCACCAGCACCGCGCCGACCAGCACCGAGATCGCCGACAGCGCGACCAGGTTGAAGCGCAGCGCGGCCACCATCTGCTCCGCGGTCTCGCGCCGGCGCGACGGCGGCGCCACCGTGACGTCCTCCGGCAGCAGCTCGGCCACCCGCTGCCGCAGCGCCTGCGCGTCGACCCCTGGCCGCGGCGCGAGCTCGATGCGGTCGACGAGCTCACCGCGCCCGAACAGCTCGGACGCCAGCGCCACGTCCATCACCACCACCCGCTCCCAGGCCGCCCCCAGCCCCTTCGCGGGGAAGATCGCCACCACCTCGACCGGCTCGACCCGCGCCCGGGCCGACACAGTGACGGTGTCGCCCACCGCCACGCCGAGCCGCCGCGCGAGCGCGTCGGACAGGAAGACACCGCGGCCGGTGAGTGCCTCGATGATCCGCTGGCCGGCTTCGTCGCCCTCGAGCACCGGCCGGACCTGGGCGTCGACCAGCAGGTCGACCCCGAGCACCCGCACGCCGTCGCCGAGCTCGACGAGCAGCGCCACCTCCTCCACCACCGGCACCACCACCGCATCGCCGGCCAGCGGCCGCAGCGTCCCGAGCAGCGATGCCGGCACGCCGCCCGGCCGCGTCACCTCGACCCGGACCGCGCCCGCCACCTCCTCGACGCCCTCAGCGAAGGCGCGCACCGCCGCCCGGCTCGCCGCCACCGTCGCCACCACTGCGGCCACGCCGGTCGCGACGCCGACGACGGTCACCAGGAACCGCCACGGCCGCCGCCGCAGGGGCCGCCACAGCAGGGCCTTCAGGACCACTGAGCACCGTCCCGTTCGGGGAGCGCGGACCCCGTGTCTCCCCGCCCCACCCATGTGGCTCGTTCCCGTTCCCGTTCCCGTTCCCGCATGTCTTGCCCAGCCCTCGAGCGCCGGACGTCCCGGTGCTCCGGGTGACATTGGCGCCCCAGCGATCCGCGGCTCATCGGGAACGGGAGCGGGAGCGGGAACGGTGGGACGGCGGAGCTCGATCGAAGGCCCGCGGCGAGTCCGGAGCCCGCACTCATTGCAGGATCCTGCCGTCGTGGAGGTGGACGATCCGGTCGGCGGCCGACGCGACGGACTCGTCGTGGGTTGCGAGCAGCAGCGCCGCGCCCTCCTCCCGGCGCAGCTCGGCGAGCAGCTCGAGCACCGCCGAGCCGGTGCGCGAATCGAGGTTGCCGGTCGGCTCGTCGGCGACCAGCAGCCGCGGCCGGTGGACGAGGGCGCGGGCGAGCGCGGTCCGCTGCTGCTCGCCTCCCGACAGCTCGGAAGGGTAGTGGCTGCGCCGGTGCGCGAGCCCGACGCGCCTCAACAGGTCGGCCACCCGGTCGGGGTCGCTGCGGCCGTCCAGCGCGAGCGGCAGGGCCACGTTCTCCTCGGCCGTCAGGTGGGGCACCAGGTGGAAGGCCTGGAAGACGAGCCCGATGCAATGCCGGCGCAGCCCGAGCAGCTCGTTCTCGGAGGCCGTGGCCAGCTCGATCCCGCAGACCTCAACCCGGCCCGAGCTCGGCCGGTCGACCGCCGACACCAGGTTGAGCAGGGTCGACTTGCCCGAGCCCGAGGCCCCGACCAGCGCGATCGACTCGCCGGCCGCCACCTCCATCGAGACGCCGTCGAGCGCCCGCACCACCTCCTCGCCGCGCTGGTAGTGGCGGCACGCTTCAACGAGCTTGAGCACGTTTCCGGAACCCACCCGACCTCCGACGCGGCCAACAGGGGATCTGAGCGCTTCGTTCCACAGTGTAGGTCAGTCGGGCCTCGGGCTTCGGGCCTCGAGGCTCCGGGATCGGATCTCTCGCACCGCCCGTTCCCGTTCCCGTCTCCGTTTCCACGCCAAGATGGGATTCCTCCACTCTTGACGATGACGTCAGCTATATATAGATTTGTATGTATGAGCTCGAAGACCATTGCCGTCGACGCGCGCGTTTACGACAAGCTCGCCAGCGTAAAGCGAGAGGGCGAGTCCTTTTCCAAGGCGATCGACCGCCTGATCGACGAGGCGGGCGACGCCTGCACGGGGCGCGACATCCTCCGCGGCCTATCGAAGGTCCCACCTCTCCCGGCAGAGGACGCCGAGGTCATGCTGGCGGTAGTCGCCGAGAACCGGGAAGGCGAGCCCTGGGACGAACATGATCTGCGTTGACACCACTTTTCTCGTCGACCTCTGGCGGAACCGGGACCTGCCCGACTGTCCAAGCCGAAACCTCCTGACGACCCACCTCGGGGAGGTATTTGCGGTCCCCGCCCACGCGGCCGGCGAGTTCCTCGAAGGCGGGGCAGCGGTCTCGCCCGAGCGCCTCGATCAGTCGCTCGCATTCTTGAGGCTCTTTCGGGTCGGCGAGGTCGGCATCGAAACCGCCCATCGATATGCGGTCATCGTGGCGTGTCTGCGAAAGGAGTCCCGCCTCGTCGGGAGGTCGAAGCCCGACCTCTGGGTGGCCGCCTGGGCAATCCAGAACGGCGCCCCCCTGGCAACCCGGAACACGAAACACTTCAGAGGCATCCCGGGGCTCGAGCTGATCGAGTACCCCGCGACGTGATCGCTTCACTGCCGGTTCTTCACGCTGTCGGTCTCGAGTTGTCGACTGGGCGGGTGGCACTCTTCACCCCTGCCCACTCCCAGGGGTCGCCCCGCAGGGGGTCGGCGAACTGTGGCCTTGTCGGTCGAGGCGTATCGGGCTGACGTCGGTGAGCGAGAAATCGCCGCCCTTGTAGCTGTAGCGGCTATCCGCATGCCTTGATGATGGCGAAGGAGGTGTCCAGCACTATCGCCGGGGCAGCCCCCGCTCGTCGTACCCGAGGATCTCGTCCGGCGTGCGCTGGTCGAGGACCGGCAGCGCCGCGCAGCGCCGGCCGATGGCTGCAAGCTGCTCGCTCACACTGAGGCCACGGGAGCGCCCGTTTACCCGGATGAGCCGCTCGCGCAGCGCCTCGATCACCGCCTCGGTCAGGGTCTCGCCGGTGCGAGCCGCCAACTCGCGCGCCAATCGGTCGGCCTCGGGGTGCTTAATGCTGAGTGCCACACTCCTATCCACCTTCCGAAACAGAATACACACCACACGACGCCGAAGCGCAATCCGGGGGGATCGTTGGGGCGCGGCATCGGCGCCAAGAGCGCGCACACACTCGGCGGGGAATCCTCGTGGAGACTTCACTTAGGGCGGCTCTTTCACTACTCCTGCGCCGCGTGCCGCCCGCCACTGCGCGGGTGTCAGCTGTGAGGCCCTTGTGTTAGAATCTCATACAGGAGGCTGACGTGAGAAAGGCCGTTACCGTGAGCCTGCCCGAGCCGCTGACCGAAGAGCTCGATGCGGTCAGCCGAGAGGAAGGAACATCGCGGAGCGAGGTTGTCCGCGACGCGCTCAGGAGGTACTTCACGCTGCGCGAGTACCGTGCCCTGCGCGCCGAGCTCACCATCGAGGCCGAGTCGAAGGGCATCGTCACCGACGAGGACGTCTTCGACCGCGTGTCATGAGGGTCGTGCTCGACACCAACGTTCTGGTCGCGGCCTTCATCGCGCGAGGTGTCTGCTCGGAGGTCTTCGAACGCGTCATCGGGGACCATGAGCTCATTCTGAGTGCTCACATCCTCAACGAGTTCGAGCGCGTGATGAGAGACAAGCTTGGATTCGACAGCACGCGTGTGGCTCGCGCGGTGGCCCTGCTCCGTCGTGTCGGTCGGATCGTGGAGCCCGAACCGCTTTCAAAGCCAATCTGCCGCGACCAGAACGATGATGCCGTGCTGGCGCTTGCTTTCTCATCCGCCGCAGCTTGCCTGGTGACCGGCGACGACGACCTCCTCGTCCTCAAGGCGATCGAGGGAATCCCGATCATCTCTCCCAGAGCCTTCCTGACCTTCAACCCCTTGTAGAGCAGCGGCTCGACCAGCGCGAACGAGGGCTTGCGCAAGCCCGAGGGTCCCGCCTCCAGGCGCGGGTAGAGAAGCCCCTCGCCCGGCGTGCCGGTCAGAGGGACCACGGCGATCAGAGGGTAGCGCTGGTCGTCGGCCACGGCTGGGTCGCTCACAGCGACGCACGGGCGAGTTCCTCGCTGCTCGTGCCCGAGGGTCGGGTCGAGGCCGACCAGCAGCAGCGTCCCGCGCTCGACCCTCATCTTCCGATCTCCACCCATCCGGTGCCGGGGACCCACCTCACGCGAGTGCCGGCACCGGGGTCCAGCAGTTCGCAGTCCTCATCGCCGGCGAGCGCAAACCACTCGCTCTCGCCGACGCGTGCCAGCTCCTCGCTGTCGGGGTGAGGATTCTCGAGCGAACGGCGCAGCTCCTCCTGCTGCCGTCGTTCGAGGGCGTCGAGAGTCGCTTCGAGGACGAAACGGCTCCGGTTCGGCTCGTGCCGGTCGATCTCCTCGACGACCTCGTCAGGCAGAGTGACGGTCACGCGTCGCATCGGTATGCCTCCTGGGTATGATCATATTACATCGTTGAGCGACGCGCGGCTTGATGGGTCGAGGGTCCGGCCGTCTCAACAGCTCGGCCCACAACGTCTTCAGCGACGATCAGCCGACCGCGGTCTGCGAGCACATCGGCGGCTGTGGGCTCGCCGAGGACGGGGCCCCGATCGACATGGGCGACCCCACCGACTGGCAGACCCCGCGTCGCTACGAGCTCGGCTTCCGAGTCGAGTTCTAGCCCGCACCACTCGACCGGGATCTCGAGTTTTCTGAGGCGACACTTCAGGAAACTCGAGCCTGTGGCCCCGGGTCCGGCGGCATCTGACCTCCGCCCTGCAACTCGGACCAGAAGACCCTATCGTTCTGGGAAGGCTCACCTACGACTCTGTTGCCGACAAGTGAGGGCATTGAGATGCGCAATGTGAAGATCATCGTGGAGAAGCACGAGGACGGTTACGTCGCCTATCCTCTCGGCCTCAAGGGCGTGGTCGTGGGCGAAGGTGAAACGTACCAGGAGGCTCTCGACGACGTGAAGTCCGCGATCAAGTTCCACGTCGAGAGCTTCGGAGACCAGGTGCTGCTCACCGAACCGGTCGTGCTCGAGGCATTCCTGGCCGAGACTGGGATCGCGACCTGATGACCAAGTTCCCCGTCGACGCGCCGCGGGCGCGCGACATCAAGGCGTTCCGATCTCTCGGGTTTCAGATCGTCGGGAAACTTGGTCCAGGTCACCCCGTCCGGCGACGTCGCGTAGCCGGTCTCACAGGGGCCCAGGTCGCCCGACACGCAGCCGCCGTACCACATGCGGTAGATACCGCCGTCCCGGATCACCGCCCCCGGCTGCACGAACCCGGCATCCCATTCGCCGGGTGCGCCGCGCAGTAGCACCGGGTTCGGCCACTTGTCCCAGTGCACCCCGTCGGTCGAGGTGGCGTAGCCGATGTCGCACTCGTGCGAAACCAGACCGCCGGCGTACCACATGTGGTAGGTAACCCCGTCGAAGAGGACCTCCGAGTGGTCGACCACACCTTCATCACAATCTCCGGGCTCGCCGTGCTCCAGCACCGGGTTGCCCTCGTACTTTGTCCATTGCTGGGTTTGGCCCTCAGCCGTGCCCGCCGGCAGCACGACGGCGAGGGCCAATCCGAGCGGCCACAGTGATGCAATCGCCAGCCTCGAACGCTTCATGGTCTCCCCCTTTCGAGCCCCGAGATCCGCTCAACCGCGCTTCTCGCGCGGCAGCGCCTCAACACCCCTACAACGTGGGTCCCGGCAAGCTGAAAGTCGTGAGGAATACTCCAGGAAAAGTTCAGGAATCGGTGTCGGACCCGACAGACCACCGCCGCTTTGCTCAACGTGCTCGGGTTGCCATGCCGGCGTGACGCGCTAGAGTGCTCAGGATGATGACCACGTGGCGGCTCATCCGCGACGGCAAGGTCCCCGGGGCGCGCAACATGGCGCGCGATGTGGCGATGCTCGAGGCGGTCGCCCACGACGAGGCGCCGCCGACCCTGCGCCTCTACGGCTGGGACCCGCCGTGCCTGTCGCTCGGCCGGCACCAGGGCCCGGAGGCGGCTGACGTCGGTTTCTGCCGCGCCAACGGCATCGACGTGGTGCGCCGGCCGACCGGGGGGCGCGCCCTGCTCCACCACCTCGAGCTGACCTACGCGGTGGTCGCGCCACTCGGCGAGGGGCCGCTCCCGCGCGCCCTGCAGGAGGCGTACCGGCGGATCTGCGAGCCGCTGGTCGCGGCCTGCCGCAGCCTCGGGATCGCGGCCGAGCTGACCTCGGGCGAGGTCAACCTGCAGCTGCCGGGCCCGACCTCGACCATCCCCTGCTTCGAGGCCCCGGCCGGCGGCGAGGTGGTGGTCGGCGGCCGCAAGCTGATCGGCTCGGCGATGCGCGCCCACGGCGGCGCAGTGCTCCAGCACGGCGCGATCCTCCTCGACTGGGACGGCCAACTCCAGGCCGGCTCGATGGGCCTGCCGGACGACCGCAGCCTGCGCGCCAGCGTGACCACGGTGGCCGAGCAGCTCGGCCGCCCCTGCCCGCTCCCCGAGCTCGAGCAGGCGCTGCTGGCGGCCTTTAGCGGAGGGTTCGGCATCACGTTCGTCGAGGGCGCGCTGAGCGACCCAGAGGCCCGGCAGGAGAGCCTGTCGGAGGTCAGCTTCCGCGTCGACTGAGGCGGCGGACCGCACGGCGCCGCGCCGGCCGGCTTCGGATGCAAACGGCGGCCTTCGTTGACACCCGCGCAGCCCCCGGGATATCGTCCATAGGTTCTGTCCCCTCCCCCCGACCCGGGCAGCGGGAGGCGAAAGGTGCCCGCCGTGTCATTGCCGTTGATCCGGGTGCTCGTCGTCGACGACGAGGCCGCCGCCGCCCCTGCGCTCGCCGCCCGCCGGTCGGGCGCGGCCGGGCGGCGGGCCGGCCTGCTGCGGCGGGTGGCGGCTGCGATCCTGACCTTCTGTCTCAGCGCCGTGCCGGCGCTCGCCGGCAGCGGCTCGTCGGAGTCGACGCTGGTCAACGTCGCCGACACCCGCCGGCTGCCGCCCGGCCTCAGCCGCTGGATCGCCGATGTCTACAACGAGAGCCTCTGGCTCTACGGCCTGACCGTGGTGGTCGTGATGGCCGCGATGGGCTTGATCCTCGGGCTGCTCACCGACCGTTTCATGACCCTGCTCGGCGTCGACCTCGGGCGCACTGCCCGCCACGAGTGAGGGGCGGCGGTGGATTTCTTTACCATCTACCTGCCGATCGCCGGGGTCCACTTCAACGTCCTCATCCTGCTGCTGGTCGGATTCACGGTCGGTGTCTGCGGCGGCTTCTTCGGCATCGGCGGCGCCTGGATCGCCACTCCGGCGCTCAACATCTTCGGGCTGCCGATGCCCTATGCCATCGGCACCGACCTCGCACACGTCGGCGGCAAGTCGATCGTCTCCACGATGCGGCACGGCAGGTTCGGCCACGTCGACGTCCGCCTCGGCATTTCCATGATCCTGGGCACAACCGTCGGCATGGAGCTCGGCGCCCAGGTCGTCCTCGCCCTCGAGCGCGCCGGGCTCGCCGAGTCGGTGATCCGGAAGGCGTACGTCGTCCTGCTGGCGCTGATCGGAAGCTACGTCATGGGGGACTACCTGCGCCACCGCGCGCGCCAGCGCCGGGCGCTGGCCGGAAGTGAGCCGCCGCCACCTCGAACGACCCTCGCCCAGCGGCTGCAGCGGGTCCGGATCCCGCCGATGGTCCACTTCGCCGCCTCGGGCATCAGCTGCTCGCTGTGGCTGCCGGTGCTGGTCGGCCTGTTCACCGGCGTCATCGCGAGCGTCTTCGGGGTCGGCGGCGGCTTCATCCGCATGCCGGCTCTCGTCTACCTGGTGGGCTGCCCGACCGCGATCGCGATCGGCACCGACCTGTTCGAGGTCATGATCACCGGCGCCTACGGCGCCTTCTCCTACGGCGTGAAGGGCCGAGTCGAGCTGCTGGCCGCGATGTGGATGCTGCTGGCGGCCGCAGTCGGCGCCCAGCTCGGCACCGTGGCCGTCAAGTACGTGCGCGGCTACTCGATCCGCCTGCTGTTCGCGATCACCATCTTCGTCGCCTGCGTCTCGGTGCTGCTCAAGCAGCTCGAGTTCCAGCTCGCCTCCTCGATCATGATTCTGGCCTCCGGCATCGGCATCAGCGGCGTGATCATCGCCCACCTCGTGAAGGGCATCATCGACGAGCGAGCAGCTCGATCCGAACCGCCGACCACGAGGACATAGCCCGGCGCATCGCCACCCGCGTGATCCACGCCGGCCGACAGCAGAGGCAGCGCCATAAGCAACGCCGACAGTCTCGAGCCGCCAACTCCGGCGGGCAGACCGCGCTACCATGAGCGGCGATGGCCGAGGCGACGACCCGACCCTCGAAGCGCCCGTGGTGGATCCTCTCCACCTACTTCGCCGAGGGCTTCCCCTACGGTCTGGTCCGGCTCATGTCGACCGCCTACTTCAAGGAGCATGGCGCCAGCCTGCAGGCGATCGGCCTGACCTCGCTGTTCGGCATTCCGTGGACCATCAAGTTCCTGTGGGGCCCGTTCGTCGACGCCTACGCCACCAAGCGGCGCTGGCTGCTGACCCTCGAGCTCGCCATCGTCGGCGGGCTGGTGCTGCTCGGCATCGCCAGCCAGACCCCCGCACCGCTGGTGGCCGGCGCCGCGGTCTTCATGGTGCTGGCGTTCCTGGCGGCGACCCACGACATCGCGATCGACGGCTACTACCTCGAGGCGCTCGGCCAGACCGACCGCGCGCGCTACGTCGGGCTGCAGTCGGCGGCCTACCGGGTCGCGCTGATCACCGGCGGCGGCGGCATCGCCTGGGTCTGCGGCCGCTTCTCGTGGCTGATCGGCTACCTTCTCGCGGCGACCGTCTTCTTCGCCGTGTGGGCGCTCAACAACGCGCGGCTCCTGCGGATCGAGCAGCCGAAGCGGCCGGCGGGCGAACTGCTCGGCTACCTGATTCGTCCCCGGCACCTGTTGGTGGTCGTGGCGGCGGCAGCCGCCGTGGTCGGCCTGTGGGCCGTGCTGACGAGCGAGACCCTGGCGGGCGTCACCGGCCCGCTGCGGAAGATCTCGGCGCCGATGTGGATCGTGTTCGCGCTGCTGCTGGTGCTGTCGGCGGTGGCGGTCCGGGCGCCCGCGCTCAAGCGCCGCCTCTACGCCTCGAACTCGACCTACGCGCTCGCCTTCGTGGACTACCTCGACCGGCCCCGGATCGGCCTCGTGCTCGCCTTCATCGCCACCTTTCGCATCGGCGAGGCGCTGCTCCAGAACATGGCCTACCCCTTCCTCAGGGACATCGGCATCACCCTGGCGCAGTATGGCCTCGCCCACAACACCTTCGGCATCATCTCGACGATCATCGGCAGCATTGTCGGCGGGCTCCTGATCGCCCGCTATGGCCTGCGGCGCTGCATCTGGCCGTTCGTGCTGGCGCTCAACAGCCTCAACTTCCTGTACATGCTGCTGGCGCTCAAGTACCGCCACATCCTGGCCGACCCCGACGCCGGCCGGGCCGACTTCCTGCTCGTCTGCCTGCTGATCTCGGCCGAGGCTTTCGGCGCCGGCTTCGGCAACGCTGCCTTCACGGTGTTCATCATGCGCACCACCAAGGCGAGCTACAAGGCGGCGCACTTCGCGATCGGCACCGGGCTGATGAACATCGCCGGCACGCTCGCCGGTGTCGTGTCGGGGTTCATCGCCTCGGCGGTCGGCTTCCCGATCTACTTCGCCCTGACCTTCCTGCTGGCTCTCCCCAACATGGCAATGATCCCGTGGCTGCCGCACCTCGACGCGCCGTCCGAGGAGTAGGTGCTGGCAGCGAGAAGGAGACAAGACCATCCTCCCTCCCGGCTCGGGATTCGGGGCTCTGGTCTCGCCTCGTGGTGGGTGGGCCTGGGGGGCAGGATGTCGGAACCGCGGAGCGCGCAGAGAACGCCGAGGAACGTCATCTAGCCGCTTGCTGCGCTTGCCTCTGCGCTCTCCGCGCCCTCAGCGGTTCTGCTCGGGCGGGCGGGCGGCAATCTTCAATCTGCAATCTTCCACCGGCCTGCGCGGGCGGGGGTCAGCCCTCGATCGGGATCGAGGCGACATCCCTGCGGCGCACGGCGATGGCCATGCCGACGCCGGCCATCACCATCAGCGTTCCGATCCAGACCAGCGCAATCAGCGGCTTGGTGGAGATGTCGAGCACCAGGCTCGGCGGCTGCGACTCCGCCGACGCCACGGTCGGGTCGATGATCTGCAGCTCGACAGCGCCGCCCTCGGCGTCGACGCGACCGACGGCGAGCGTCACCCCGCCGGCTCCGGGCACCACCGCCGACGTCAGCTCGGGCCCGCCGGCCATGCCGCCCTTGAAGCGGGGCACCACCTCGACGGTCTGGCCGTCCCGCTCGACCAGGAAAACGACGCCGAAGTTGATCTGCCCGGCGTCCGGGTTGAACTCCGAGAGATCGAAGTCGTCGAAGCGGATCTTGAGCGCCTCGTAGGTGAGGACCTCGCCCTTATGCATGACCGCGGTGCGGGCGACGCCGCCTCCCAGTCCGAGCAGCTCGACCCGGATCATTCCCTGGTCGACGCTCATCCCGGTCGCCCGCAGCTTGCCGCCGGGCACCCCCGGGATGTCCACCGGAACCGCCTGCACCGTTCCGTCGCTCATCGAGAGCAGCGACGGCTCGAGCATCACCGGCGCGACGCCGGGCCGCTGCAGCTCGATCTCCATCCCCACGGTCAGGGCGCCCGGGACCGCGTTCTGGCGCGACATGTCGAACCGGCGGAACAGCAGCGTCCAGTCCTTGAACGCCTCAGGCCTGTCCTTGGCCAGCATCAGCCGGCCGCTCGCCGGCGCCTCCTCGCCGGGCGTGAACTCGACCGGCGCCACGTAGAGGTCGGACGTCAGAAACGACCGGATGTCCGGGTTGGCGACCAGTTGGTCGGTCTTCTGATTGATCCACATCCGCGGCTTGAGCACGAAGTTCCGGCCCCGCGGGTCGGTCACCTCCACCACCATCGCGTCGCGCGCCATCGGCGTCGGCTTCTCGATGCCCTTGAAAGTCAGGGAGTAGCCGAGCACCTCGGTCGCCTCGCCCTGGACCAGCCGCACCTTCTGCTGCCGGTCGAGCCAGCCGGTGGTCAGGAAGGCGAGCATCATCAGCCCGACCCCGACGTGGGCGAGCACGCCGCCGGCCGCGCGCCACTGCCCGTGGCGGACCTTTTGGAGAAGAGCCCACGAGTTGGCCACGATGCTCAACAGCACGACACCGACGTAGAGGTGCGCCTTGACCCCGGTGAGGCCCAGGAAGTGGCCGGCGACCAGCATTGCGACACTGACCGCGAGCACGACCGCGAACCGGCGACCGGCGCCGTCGTCGGCGCGGCTCCAGCCGAGGAAGGGCGTCACGCCGAGGAAAGCGGCGAAGGCCACCGCCAGCCAGTAGCCGACGTTGTTGTAGAAGTCGGGCCCGACCTGGGCCGGCTCGCCCCACAGCCGGGAGATCAGCGGCGCCGACGTGCCGACGCCGACGATCAGCCCGGTCAGGATCAGCATCAGGATGCCGAGCACGAAGAAGATGGTCCGCGACAGGAAGGGCTCGGTGCCGACCTCGGTCGGGATGTCACGCCAGCGCAGTACCAGCAGGCCCAACGACACGGCGATGAAGAACACCAGGTTGAAGACCAGCCAGCCGGTGATGCCGAGATCGACGAAGGAGTGCACCGAGAAGTCACCGAGCACACCCGACCGGGTCAAGAAGGTGGCGTACACGACCAGCAGGTAGGCGAACACCGCCAGCACCAGGTTGATCCGGCGGAAGCGGTGGCGGCTGCGCTGCAGGAGCATGCCGTGGGCCAGGGCGGCGGTGACCAGCCACGGGACCAGCGAGGCGTTCTCCACCGGGTCCCAGCCCCAGTAGCCGCCCCAGCCGAGGGTCTCGTACGCCCAGTAGCCGCCGAGCATGATCGCGAGACCGAGGGAACCGAGCGAGAGCAGCACCCACGGCATCGAGGCCTGGGTCCACTCGTCGTAGCGGCGCATCCACAGCGCGGCCAGCGCGAAGGCGAAGGGGATCGCGAGCGACGCGTAGCCGATGAACATGATCGGCGGGTGGATGACCATCCACGGGTTTTGCAGCAGCGGATTGAGCCCCTGCCCGTCGAGCGGGGTCGTCCCCGTGGCGAGGCCCTCGTGGAAGCGGAACGGGATCCTGCTTGAGCAGGAGCATGATCAGCGACAGCAGGGTCAGGTTGTAGAACAGCATCACCCGCGACTCGTAGGCGCGGGCGAAGCGCATCAGGGGCAACCCCAGCAGCACGCCCCAGAAGATCCAGAGCAGGAAGCTGCCCTCCTGGCCGCCCCAGAATGAGGAGACCAGATACTTCAGGTCGAGCAGGTTGTCGGAGTAGGCCCAGACGTAGTGGAGACGGTAGTCGTGGGTCACCAGCAGGTACATCAGCAGGCCCGAGACCGCCACGATCGCAGCCGTCATGAGAACGTAGGCCTGGCGAGCGATGGCGCGGGCACCGGCATTGCCGCGGATCACCAGGCCGTACGCGATCGTGGAGGCCAAGCCCAGCGCGAAGGCCAGCCACACCAGCAGGGTCCCGGGTAGGTACATGACAGCTCCTCCCTAGAATTCGAGACACAGGCTCATTTTATCGCGGCGTCCCCGGCCAGGCCAGAGGGCGACCTCAGGTCTCGGAGGCGTGCCTGGTCGGGTCCTCGTCGAGCCCCTGGTACTTGGAGGGGCACTTCACGAGCAGCTGGTCGGCGTGGAAGGAGCCGTCGCGGTAGCTGCCGACGGCCACGATCTCCGTGGCCTCCTCGAAGTTGCCCGGCTTGGTCCCTGCGTAGAGCACCGACATCGTGTTGCCTTGGCCATCCGCCAGCCCGAAGCGCAGCTGCTGCGAGGCCTCCACGTACTCGGTGGAGTCCGGCACCAGGCTGCCCTTCACCTGGACCTTCACAGGTCGCCGCATCGCCTCCTGGATCGAGACGTACGGAGTCAGGTTGCTCTTGAACGAGGTCGCCCCGAAGGCGAGAAAGGCCACGATCAACACGCCGCCGACCGCATACCAGATTCGCCGCTGGCGTCGTGGATCCGTCATCAGTCCTCCAAACGGCGGACCTTTCGGTCCACCAGATACACATACGCGAAAAGGCCAACCCAGATGATCAGGGTGACCACCATGATTCCCAGCAGATCGTTCACAGCGCCTCCTGCTGGCGTCGCCGCCGAATCGCCTCGACGCGGCACCCGATAGTATAGAACCACAAGAAGAGACCGGTAAATCCCGCCAGCGAGGCCATCAGCACCTGCGTGTGCCGCGAGTCGAACTCATTGGCCCCTCTGGTGTTGATGATGGTGTCCGGGTGCAGGGACCAGTAGATCCGCGGCACCACGAAGACCAGGAACGGGACCGTGACGAAGGCCAGGATCGCGTACACCGCCGCCAGGGCCGCCCGCCGCTCCGGGTCGGGGACTGCCCCGCGCAGCGCAAAATAGGCGGCGTAGATCAGCATCAGGATGACGATCGAGGTCTGGCGCGGATCCCAGTTCCAGTAGGCCCCCCACATGATCCGGGCGAACACCGCGCCGGTCACAGTGGCGAGGATCGCGAACAGCAGGCCGAGCCCCGCCGCCACCGCGGCCCGGATGTCGTCCCGCGGCTCGCGCCGGCGCAGGTAGAGCACCGACGCCACGCACGAGATCAGGAAGGCGAGCACGGCCACCCACGCCATCGGCACGTGGAAGAAGACGATGCGCGACGACTCGCCGACGAACTTGTCGGCCGGCGGCACGTAGAGGAACGCCGCCCAGATGACCAGGCCCAGCCAGAGCAGGAGGACCCACTTCAGAAGCTCACGGATGTTCATCTCTCCACTGCCTCTTCCTGCCCGAGCAGGATCTAGGATCTAGGGGCTAGGATCTAGGGGAACACCCAGAAGCTCGACCCCATATCCCAGATTCCAGATCCTACATCCTAACAGGCAATCCCTCGCCGGCAATCCCGCCGCCCCACGCACATCGGCAGCGCCAGCATCGTTCATCATGAGAATCCCCTTCACTTCGTCAGGATGCGCGCAGCGCATCCTTCTCGGCGCGCGCGGGGCGTAGGCCAGCCAGCGACCGCGACGCCTCAAGCACACCCCAAGGCCTACGACCCGAGTGCGCCGAGGGGCCTATGCCCAACACGCTCCTAGTCATTCCAGACCAACGGGAACAGCATCGCCGACACCACGGCCATCGCGCCGCCCAGCGACACCACCGCGCGCAGCGAGGCGTCGACGGCCTCCACCGAGCCCTCGGCGGTGGCGGTCGTGCCCTGGATCAGGAACACCAGCAACGCCAGCAGCAGCGGCAGGGCGAGCACGGGGAAGAGCGCGCCGCGGCCCTGGGCGCGGGAGATGATCGCCGCGACGATCGTGGACACCACGGCCAGCGTGAAGCCCCCGGCCGCGAGCAGCACCACGAATGCGCCGACGAGCTCGATGCGGTAGCCCATCAGGACGCAGTACAGCGGAACGATGACGGCCAGCAGCAACGCCAGCAGCACCATGTTGAAGACCAGCTTGCCCGCCCACACCACGTGCGGCGACGCCGACAGCCGCAGCAGCGGCGCGGTGTGGCTCTCCTCCTCCTTGACGAAGGTGCGGTCGAGGCCGGCGAGGGCCGCGAAGAAGACCACGATCCAGAGCAGGACCGCGAGCAGGAACGGGCGGTCCTCGGCGCTGATCCGGAACGGACCCACCGAGTACGCGACCGCGATCAGGGTGGTCAACGCGAACAGGCCGAGCGAGCTGAGCGCGACCCGGGTCCGGAACTCGGTCCGGAGGTCCTTGGCGGCGACCGCCCACGCCTCAGACAGCCAGCGCCACACGTCGCGTCCCCCACTCCATTTCGCGCGCGTCGTTGGTGGCGAGCACCACCGTCGTGCCGGCCGCCTGCTCAGCCAGCACCCAGCCCTCGAGCCAGCCGCGACCGTCGGGGTCGAGGTTGGAGCCGGGCTCATCCAGGAACAGCACCTGCGGCCGGTGCAGCATGGCCTGGGCGATCTTCAGCCGCTGCCGCATGCCGGTGGAGAAGCCCGCGACCAGCGTGCGGCGGGCGGGGTCGAGGCCGACCAGCTCGAGGCAGCCGCGGCAGCGGGCCTCGGCGTCCTCGAGGCCGCGCACCCGCGCGAAGAAGCGGAGGTTCTCCAGCGCGTCGAGCTCCTCATAGAGCGACATCGCGGGTGCCACGACGCCCAGGTGCTGCCGCCACGCGGCTCGCTCGAGCTCCTGCCCGCCGGCCAGCAGGTAGTGGACCGAGCCCTTGGTCGGCCGCAGCAAGCCGCAGAGGATCGCGAGCAGGGTCGACTTGCCGGAGCCGTTGGGTCCGGTCACGGCGAGCACCTCGCCCGGCGCCGCCTCGCCGGCCACCGACCGGAAGATCACCCGCTCGTCGAAGCGCTTCGCCACGTCGGAAAAGACGATCCGGATGCCGTCCGCCACGACCAGACGATACCACGGCGCCCCCGCCCCGCCAGGGGTTAGGGGTTAGGGGATAGGGCACCCGCCCTCGTTCCCGATCGCTTTCCCGTTCCCGTTCCCGACGAACCATTGATCATGAGCTGTCACTCGGACCTGCTGAACCTCGAGGCGCCCGCTCGGTGCCGTCGACTCGGCATCGGGTACGGGAACGGGCACGGGTACGGGAACGATTCGCGCCTGCCAACCCGGAATCCGCATGGCATGGACCGCGGCTGCTCGCCCGCGCGCCGCAAGCCCCTCGCTTCTTAGGCTATAGTGCATGCGAAAGGAGGGGCCATGCGTGCAGTGATCACCGGTACCGGCATGCACGTGCCCCCCAAGATCGTCACCAACAACGACCTCTCCCGCATCATGGACACCACCGACGAATGGATCCAGGTGCGGACCGGCATCATCGAGCGCCGCTTCGCGGCGCGCGACCAGGCAACCTCGGACATCGCGCTGCCCGCCGCCCGCCAGGCGATCGACAGCGCCGGCTGCACCCTCGGCGACATCGACTACCTGATCCTGGCCACCATGACCCCGGACTGCTACTTCCCGGGCTCTGCCCCCTTCCTGCAGCGCAAGCTGGGCCTCGGCACCATCCCCTGCCTCGATATCCGTCAGCAGTGCGCGGGCTTCCTTTACGCCCTGCAGCTCGCCGACGCGGTCATCCGCTCCGGCCAGCACCGGCGGCTGCTGGTGGTGGGCGCCGAGGTCCACAGCTGCCTCCAGCCCTGGGACCAACACAGCTGGGACGTCGCGATGGGCGACGCCGAGGGACCGGTCTCCGCCGAGCAGTTCCAGCGGAACACATTGTTCCGGGACCGCACCGTGCTGTTCGGGGACGGCGCCGGCGCGGTGGTTGTGGAGGGCTTCGAGGGCACCGACCACGGCGTCATCGACTGCGTCATCCACTGCGACGGCAACGAGGCCGAACGGCTGTGGACCAAGGCGGCGGGCAGCGCCTTCCGGCCGTACATCAGCAAGGAGATGATCTCGAGCGGCGACATCACGCCGATCGTCGAGGGGCGCAAGGTCTACGCGCTCGCGGTCACGGCGATGCCCGAGGTGACCCTCGAGATCCTGAGGCGCAACGGCCTGACCCTCGAGGACCTCGACCTGTTGATCATGCACCAGGCCAACCTGCGCATCAACGAGGGGGTCCAGAAGAGGCTCGGGCTTCCCGACAACAAGGTCTTCAACAACATCCAGCGGTACGGCAACACAACCGCAGGCACGATCCCGATCGCCTATCACGAGGCCCTCCAGCAGGGGCGCGCGAAGGCTGGCGACCTGGTCTGCTTCGTTGGGCTCGGCAGCGGGCTCAACTGGGGCGCCGTGCTGTACCGCTGCTGACGGAGCACACATGGCACGCAAGCTGCTGATCAACGCCCAGCGACCGGAAGAGGTGCGGGTGGCGATCGTCAACCGCGGCGTCCTCGACGCCTACGCGGTCTCAACCTCGGAAACCGGGCTGGCTCGTGGCAACATCTACCGCGGCATCGTGGCCAGCCTGCAGCCGAGCCTCGACGCCGCGTTTGTCGACTTCGGCGCCGAGCGGGACGGCCTGCTGCGCGCCGAGGACGTGGTCCCGGCCGCCGTCCACCGCAAGCTCGATCCGGACCGCCGCCACCATCGCATCGACCAGCTCCTCGAGAAGGGCAAGCCGGTGCTGGTCCAGGTGGTCCGCGACGGCATCGGCTCCAAGGGCGCGCTGCTGACCACCAACCTCAGCATCGCCGGGCGCTACGTCGTGCTGATGCCCTTCGAGGAGGCGCGCGGCGTGTCCCGCAAGCTCGAGGACGGCGAGACCCGGGGCGTGCTGCGGGAGCGGCTCGATCAGCTCGACCTGCCCGAGGGATTCGGCGTCATCGCCCGCACCAACGCCGGCGACCAGCCCAAGGCCTCGCTCAACCGCGACCTCAGCGCCCTGCTGCGGCTGTGGAAGCGGGTGCACGCCCAGTCCACGACCGGCAAGGGGCCGCGACTGCTCTACTCGGACCAGGACCTCATCCTGCAGGTGCTTCGGGACTCCCTCGACTCGAGCATCGACGAGGTCCTGGTCGACGATGACGACAGCTACGAGAAGGTCGGCAGCTACATGCAGACCTTCATGCCGCGCGCCAAGACCACGCTCACCAGGTACTCCGAGCGCATGCCCCTGTTCAGCCGCTTCGATCTCGAGCCCCAGATCGACCGCATCTACCAACGGCGGGTCGAGCTGCCCTCCGGCGGCTCAATCGTCATCGACGGCACCGAGGCCCTGACCGCGATCGACGTCAACTCCGGACGGTCCCGCGGCGGCTCGAGCCAGGAGGACACGGCGGTCGCGACCAACCTCGAGGCCGCGACCGAGGTCGCGCGCCACCTCCGGCTGCGTGACATCGGGGGCCTGGTGGTCGTCGACTTCATCGACATGCGCTCGATGAAGCACCGCAAGGACGTCGAGCGGGGGCTGCGCGAGGCCATGAAGGACGACCGCGCGAAGTTCTCGGTCGGCCGGATCTCGTCGAACGGGCTGCTCGAGATCAATCGCCAGCGCATCACCAAGGAGCTCAAGCTGCGCACCCACCGCCAGTGCCCGACCTGCGCCGGCACCGGCAGCATCGCGAGCCCCGAGCTGGTCAGCCTGAGCGTGCTCCGCCGGATCGAGACCCGCGCGGTGACCGGCCGGCTCAAGCGGGTCCGCGTCGAGCTCCACCCCGAGCTGGCCGACTCCCTGCAGAACGACCACCGGCACCAGATCGCGGACCTCGAGCGGGAGTTCGACATCCGAATCGAGATCGTCGCCGCGACCGCCCTGCACCGATCGCAGGAGAAGATCGAGTGGTTCGATCGCGACCATGAGCACGAGGCCCCGGCGCCCGCTAAGGCGGCGGTGACCGTGGCGGACCTCGCGTCAGGCGCCGGAGGAGCGGCCCCACGCCGCGGGGAGACCGGGCGCGAACCGGACGACGAGGAGGCCGACGATGACGTCGGTGCACCCGCGGCCGGCGAGTCCGAAAAGGTCAAGCGCCGCCGCCGTGGGGGGCGCCGCCGCAAGAAGGGCGCCGCCGCCAGCGAGCCCCCGGCCGAGCCGGCGGCACTCGCGGCCGACTCGGAGAGCGCTCCGGGCGACGCGCCCGCCGACAGCGCAGATGGTGGGCCCCCGGCCGGCGAGCCCGAGAAGACCAAACGCCGCCGCCGCGGGGGGCGCCGCCACAAGAAGGTCGCCGCCGCCGGCGAGGCCACGGCCGAGCCGGCCCCAGCCGGCGTTCACGACGCCGTGGCGCCCGCGACCGACGAGACGAACAACGGGCAGGAGCCGGGCAAGAAACGGCGGCCCCGCCGGCGCCGTCGCCGCAAAGCCCCGACCGAGGCGCCGTCCGCCTAGAATCGCGCAGGGCACGGGCCCCTGCGCGCTCCTGGCGCGGGTCTGATGGTCGGCCCTCTGCCCCACACGCTCCTCGATGGATACGCTGCCCCCCACGTGGCGAGGGCGCGGCAGCGCCGCGCCCTCTGGAGGCCGATGAGGCTCGCGGCCGTTACCGGGTCCTGATCTTGATCGAACCGGAGAACGACTCGATCGATACGCTGGCGCCTCCGGACCCGGTGCTGAAGCTGAGCTCCTTCTCGGGCGTGTACTCGCTCGCGCGCTCGGCCTCGGGCCCGATGTCGTTGTCGATGCTGCCACTGAAGGTGGTGATGTCGAACTGGGCCGAGACCCCGGACGGCACCAGCACGGTGACCCCGCCGCTCATGCTCTCGAAGTCATAGCTGCCCCGTCCCACGATGTCGCCGGCGTAGCTGATGTCGCCGGACACGGTCTCGAAGGACGCACTCTCCAGCGAGCCGTTCTCGACCCGGATCTCGCCGCTCACCGACTCGGCATCGAGCCGGCCCGTGGCCAGGTCCACCTTGATCGACCCGCTCACCGACGCGAGGTCGGTGCGGGGCGCCGACTCCGCCACCGTGATGTCGCCGCTAACCGTCTCGACCGACAGCTCCGACGGCCGGCCCGAGGTCTTTACCCAACCGCTCACCGACTCGAGGTCGACGGACCCGGTCAGGCCCTCGACCTCGACCGTGGCGCTCACCGCCTCGACCTCGATGCTGGCCGCCACCGGAATGCGGAGGACGAGGTCGGTTTCGAGCCACTCCGGGTGCTTGGGGGCCTTGACCTCGATCCGGAGCTCGCTCTCATCGCCGGTTATCTCGAGCTCCTCGACGTCGGCGCCGAGCGTGCCGGTGATCTCGACCTGGGCGTTGCTCCAGCCGATGACCCTCACCGAGCCCTCGATGTTCGAGACCGTGACGTCGCCGGTCGGGCTCAGCGGTCGCATCTCGTTCACCGTCCGCTGGGCCCACGCCGGCGCCGCCGCCAGCAGCACGACCGCTGCCAACACTGCGAACTTTTTCATGACACCCTCCTAAATCTCTGCGGGCAGCGCAGTGGCCCGCTGCAAGAACTCGATCTGTGTCCGGTACGCCCCGGCCAGCCGGTTCGCCAACTTCGGGTTCAACGGATCGTCGACGAGAGCGACCGAGATCCTCGCGATCGCCTCGTCGATCAGCTGCAGGCTGTCGTCGACGACCTGTTGCGTGTCCGGTGACATGCTGCTCCGGCGAGCGTCGAGTGCCGCCAGGAGCTGGTCGCGCGCATCAATGAGCTCCGCCTCGGCAACAGCGAAGCTGGTGCCGCCGAGGCGGGCTGGCACGGCCAGCGGCGACGCCGTCGGGGCGAGCGCCGACCGCACGCCGGAGTGCTGGCGTCCCAGGGAGTAGGCGATCAGCAGCGACCCCACGGCCACCACCACCGCCGCCGCGGCGGCGAGTCCCCGCCGCCAGCTGCCGCTGAACCGGACGTGAACCACCTTCGGGGCTCCCGCGATGTCGGCGGCAACTGTCGGCCACAGGTCCCGAGACGGCGCGATCTCGCGCGGCAGATCGGCAGCGAGAGCGAGCAGCCGCCGCAGCCCCTCGAGCTCGGCCGCACACCCCGGGCAGCCTGCCAGGTGGTCGTCCACCCGGGCCGCGCCGCCGGCCGCAAGGGCGCCGTCGGCATAGTCGTCGAGCAGCACGCGAACCTCGTCGCATCTCATGGTGACAACACCTTTCGCAGCAGGGTGCGGGCCCTGCTCAGCTGCGCCTTGGACGTCCCCACCGCGACGCCCGCCATCTGCGCGATTTCCTCGTGCGTGTAGCCCTCGACGTCGTGCAGCACGAACACCGTCCGCGCTCCGGTCGGCAAGCCGGCGATCGCGCGCTCGAGGTCGACGGCGAGGCCCGGCACCGTGAGCACCACCGGCTCGACCGGCTCGGCGTCCTCGCCCGAGAGAGCGTCGAGGCGGCGGCCCGCGCTCCGGAAGTGGCCGAGAATGACGTTGACGGCGATCCGATGGAGCCAGGTCGAAAACCGGCTGTCGCCGCGGAAGGTCGCAAGCTTCCGCCAGGCCAGAATGTAGCTTTCCTGGGTCAGCTCCTCGGCGAGGTGGGGGTCCCGGCACATCCGCAGGCACAGACCGTGCACCCGGCCGACGCTGGCCCGGTACAGCTCCTCGAAGGCCTCGAGGTCGCCGATCCGGGCCCGCTCGACCGCGTCGTCGCGGTCGTTCGCGACCATCATGACCGCCCGGGGCGGGATCGCGGCAGTGCTCGCCAGTGCGTCCACATCCCCTTCGATGCCGGGAGTGGCGCCAGGGTTGAAATCATGGCACTCTTCCTCCGCCGCCGACCCGCGGTTCGCGGCCCCGATCACGCCCGAACCAGTGTATCCGCGCCGCGGGGCGGGGCCGCGAGCGACCGCACATGGATGCGGCGTCGCTGAACCACCACTGGAGATCACGATGGGCAGCTCGCACGCACGCACCCGCGGCATCCTCGTCGAGGTCGAGTCGACCTACGTGCCGGAGCGATCCGAGCCGCTGCGTCGCCGCTGGTTCTTCGCCTATCACATCAGGATCGCAAACCAGGGCGACGAGGTCATCCAGCTGATCAGCCGACAGTGGATCATCACCGATGCCCACGGCGAGGTCGAGGAGGTCGTTGGGCCGGGCGTGGTCGGCGAACAGCCAACCCTGGCGCCGGGCGAAGCCTTCGACTACACCTCGTTCTGCCCCCTGCCGACGCCCTTCGGCACCATGCGCGGCAGCTACCAGATGGTCACCCGGGACGGCGAGGCCTTCGAGGTCGAGATCGCGAGCTTCGAGCTGTCGCAGCCGCTGCCGGTGAACTGACGGACGTCGGACGCGGGGACGGGAAGTCCGACCTTGCACCCTTGGACCTGGGATCTTCGGACCCATCCCCCTCATCGAACCGCAGAGGCCGCGGAGACCGCAGAGGTCGTCCCGGAAAAGGCCCTCTGACCGCGCTCCACGTTCTCTGCGCCCTCCGCGGTTGAGATGACGAGATGCCGGCCGGGTGGATGCGTCACGTCCCGCGTAGTGCGGGGGGCGGAAGCGGGTGGGCGGTGGGGCTAGATACTAGCCCCCAGATCCTACATCCTCGGCTGTGGCCGCCAACCCGCGTACCTCGAGCGCCCGCACGACCAGCTCGACGCAGCCGTCGATCCCGAACACCGACGAGTCGAGCACCATGTCGTACTGCGAGGGATCGTCCGGCTCCCGGTGGAAGTGGCGGCGGATGAAGGCAGCGCGGGCGGCCTCGAGCTCGTTGAGCAGGCGCTGGGCCTCGGCGGCGTCCAGCTTCTCCCTCGCCTGGATCGTCGCCAGCCGGGCCTCGTGCGGCGCGATCACCCGCACCATCAACCCGGCTCCGCGGGGGAGCAGCAGGTGGGCTCCGCGGCCGACGAAGATCACCTTGCCATCGTAGGCAGCCAGGTGCAGGACCTTGCCAAGAACCGTCAGCAACGAGTTCTGGAGCACAATCTTCGAGTTCATGAGGTTGAGCATGGTCTCGTGGAACCAGTTGGAGCGGGTCTCGTCGAGCAGCTCCAGCATCTGGGGGGAGAGCTCGAGCCGGCGCGCCAGGTCCTCGACCAGCTGCTTGTCGAGCACCGACCAGCCAAGCCGCTCGCCGACCCGCCGCGCCACTTCGCCGCCGCCGGACCCCACCTCGCGGGAGATCGCGAGAAAGGGGCCGAGCTGGGCCGGCCGCTCCACCAGGGGCTTGCGGGCCTCGGCCGCCCGCTCGAGAAGACTGCGGAAGCGCATCTGGAGCTCCGCCGGCCGCACCGCCACGCCACCACTCAAGCTCCCGTGAGGTGTCCTCGCCATGGCCCCCCCTGGACGACCGCACTCGTCGCACCAATCAGTATGGCGCCCGCTTCGGGCACGGGCAAGGGGCGTTCGCGCCCCCTGAGTCGCCACGCCGGCCGGAGACGGTAGAATGGCGGGCGGATCCCCAGCAGGCGGTTCCTCACGGAGGCGAGCCATGGCGAAGAAGGTCGGCGTGGTCCTTTCCGGCTGTGGCGTCTACGACGGCGCCGAGATCCACGAGTCGGTCATCACGATGCTCGCGCTCGACCGGCGCGGAGCGGAGATGGTGGTGTGCGCACCGAACGTGGACCAGCTCCATGTCGTCAACCACCTCACCGGCAAGGTCGAGGAGGGGGCGAGCAGAAACGTGTTGGTCGAGGCGGCGCGGATCGCGCGCGGCACCATCCGCGACGTCGCCCAGGTCAGCGCCGACGAGCTCGACGCGCTGATCCTGCCCGGCGGCTACGGCGCCGCCAAGAATCTGTGCGACTTCGCGGTGGCCGGCCCCGACTGCTCGGTCAACCCGGACGTCGCGCGGCTGGTGCGGGCGGTGCATGCCCAGGGCAAGCCGATCGCCGCGGAGTGCATCGCGCCGGTGCTGCTCGCGAAGCTGCTCGGCGAGGGCCGGCCGCAGCTCACGATCGGGAACGATCCGGGGACCGCCGGCGCCCTCGAGAAGATGGGCGCCCGGCACGTCGCCTGCCCGGTCAGCGAGCTCGTCGTGGATCGCGAACGCAAGCTGATCTCGACCCCGGCCTACATGCTCGCCGGGCGGATCGCCGAGGCTGCCGAGGGCATCGAGAAGGCGGTGGACGCGCTGCTCGAGATGGCCTAGGAGCGTGTGGGCGTAGGCCCCTCGGCGCACGCGGGTCGCAGGCCTCTGGGTGTGTAACGCATTGCGGTTCCTGGCTGGCCTACGCCCCGCGCGCGCCGAGCAGGATGCGCTGCGCGCATCCTGGTGGATGCCTCTCGTCCGATCCTGCGTGAGACCGCACAGAGCGCCTCGACGGGCCGGCGCCGCAAGGCGTGACCGCCAGACGGACCGTTCACGGGAGGGTCAGCAGCCCTTTCGCGGCGATCTGCTCGGCCACCGCGGTGGCGATGATCGTGTAGCCCTCGGCCGTGAGATGGTGGTCCTGCGGCGGGTCCGGCGCAATCAGCAGCCGTCTCAGGAAGTCGTCGCCGGGAGCCTGGCGGCGGGCGAGCAGGACGGGCCGCAGGTCGACCAGCGGCACCCCGTGGCGCTCGGCGAGCCGGTTGACGCGCTCTGCGTTCTCCCAGCCTGGTCCGCCAGGGCTGGCGAGCGCCTCGGAGCTCCACAGCAGCGGCAGGTTCGCGACCACGAGCGGAGTGTCCCGCTCCGCACACGCCCGGAACAGGCGCTTGAGGCGGTCCTCGGTCACCGGCCAGTGGCGCGAGCCGAGTGAGCTCAGGTCACCGCGGCGGCGCAGGCGGCCGATGTCGGCGCGCGCCAGCCAGCGGTAGATCGCCGACTGAGCGAGCACGCCCTTGAGCCGGTACGGCACCGGCAGCGCGTCTCCGTAGAGCACCCGGAAGGTCGGGTCGTACTGGAAGGCCTCGCCGATCTCGTCGTTGCCGTAGTAGAGCAGGATCACGAGGTCGGGGTCGAGCGCAAAGCCGGCGCGCTCGAGCCACGCCGACTCCTGGCCGGTGTGGTAGCCGGGCACGCCGAGGTTGGCCACCTCGACGCGCCGGCCGTCCCGGCGCAGCAGGGCCTCGAGCTGCGCCGTGAACGTCTCGTCCTCGTCGACGCCGAGTCCGAACGCGAACGAGTCGCCGAGCACCACCACCCGCTGCCCGCCGACCGGGCGTTGCGGGCTGAGCTCGCCGCCGCGCAGGCCGAGCGAGCTGACCCGGTAGCGCCGGCCGTCGAGCTCCATGTCGAAGCCCGGCGTCAGCCGGTAGCGCAGGCGCTCATCGCCGTCCCTGGTGAACAGGCCGCCCTCGGCGAGCGGGTAGTAGGTGGGGAAGATCTCCCGCTGCTCCTGGCGCTCGATCGGCCGCGGGTCGCGGATCGCCCGCACCGCCCACTCGGCCACGACCAGCGTAAGCGCCGACACTGCGGCGGCGAGCAGCAGGCGGGGCAGGATGCGAGGTCTCGCCACTCGGAGAGTATAGGCGCCGCTAGACGGCCGGGTTGGCCGTCCAGCGGCAAGATCGCTACCAGTAGCGCTCGACGAAGACCTCGCCGGGGCAGCCGCGGCTGTGCTCCCGATACCCCTCACTGGTCAGCAGGAGGCTCATGTCCTCGATCATCTGCGGGTTTCCGCACAGGAACACGCTGGTCGACTGCGAGGTCGGCGGGAAGCCCCAGGCGCGCTCGATCACGCCGTCCCGCCACGCGTCGCCCACGTAGCCGACGCGGCCCGGCCAGGGTCTGACCTCGCCCCCGGGCCTGCTGATCGTCGGCAGATAGCTGAAGGTGGCATGCTGCCGCTCCATGGCTCGCAGCTCGGCGTGATAGCCGAGATCCCACGAGTTGCGGGCGCCCAGCAGCACCGCGATCCGCCGGCCGTGGAGGGTAGGCAGCATCGTCCGCAGCATGCTCATGTACGGCGCGAGGCCGGTGCCGGTGGCGACCAGCACGAGGTGGCTGTCCGGGCGCGCCTCGTCGAGCGTGAAGGCGCCCGTGACCTTGGGGCCGAGCCAGAGCCGGTCCCCGGGGGCGAGGGCGAACAGCCGCGGCGTCAGCTCGCCCGACCGCACGAGGTTGATATAGAACTCGAAGTACTTACGCAACTCCGAGGACGACGCGATCGAGTACGAGCGGCGGATCAACCGGCCGGACTTGGGCGGCACCTCCTCGGGATCGGCAGCCGCGCAGCGCGGCGCATCGGGAGGCAGCCCGAGCACCGCGAACTGGCCCGGTGTGAAGTCGGGAAGCTCCCAGCCATCGGCTGCCACGCGCAGCACGACGAGGCCTGGAGCGACCTCGAGCTTGCCGGTGACGAGGGCATTCAGCGGGTGTCCTGTTTCGGCCATGGTGACAGTGTAGCGATCGTCGCGTCCGTGACGCCGCCGTGGAGGCGGGGCGCAGCGCCCGCATCCGCCTTCCCAACCCGACGAGGGCCGGTCGCATTCCGCGGGTGCGGCCGCCCCGGATAGGGCTAGACTGGTGCGCCGAGAGACCGTGGAGACCGTGTTCGCGACGCCGGCCCAGTTCCTCGTCGCCTGCCTGATCCTGGCGTGCGCCGAGGCGATCTACGTGCTGCTCGGCTTCGGCGCCGGCATGGTCGCGGTCGGGATGCTCGCCCTGGTCATGCCCGAGCTGCGCGACGTGATCGTCATCCTGCTCCTGGTCAACCTGCCGGCCGAGGTCTATGTCGTCGCCTCCTCGTGGCGCCACGTCACGTGGCGCGGCGTGCTGCTGGTCATGGCCGGCGTCACGGCCGGCATTCCACTCGGCAGTTGGCTGCTGTCGGCGGGCGACCTCGGCCTCCTGCTGACCCTGCTCGGAGTGGTGATGGTGGTCGTCGGCGGCGTCTTCCTGCTCACTCCGGACCGCCCCCCGCGGCCGGTCCCCGCCTGGACCGCGCCGCCGGTCGGCCTGGTCTCCGGCGTCCTGACCGGGCTGTTCGGCACCGGCGGTCCGCCCCTGATCTTCTACTACCAGCTCAAGGGCGACGACAAGACCATCTTCCGCGGCACCCTGATGGCGATCTTCCTGCTGATGACCGTGGTCCGGGTCCCATCCTACGCCATGTTCGGGCTGATCACGGCGCCCAGGATGTGGTCGTCGCTCGCCCTGGTGCCGGCGGCGATGCTCGGCGCTCTCGTCGGCGACCGCATCCACCTGCGGATCGACGAGGCGACCTTTCGCCGGCTGGTGAGCGTCGCGCTGATCGTCATCGGCGCAACGCTGCTCGCCCGGAGCCTGTAACCGGTGGGGTCGCGCACCGCGCCCCGTTCGTTCCCGTTCCCGTACCCGTTCCCGAAGACCGACCGACGACCTTCACACACGAGCACGAGTGGATGCGCCCGCGGCGGAATCGGGAACGGGATCGGCAACGGGGACGTGTACGGGTGGGCGCCTTACTCCCTATCCCCTACCCCCTCTCCCCCAACCCCTTCGGGTAGCCGGTGATCCTGCGGATCTGCTCGTAAAGCGGCCGCAGCCGCGCGTACATCTTGAGGTAGACCTCGTGGTAGAGCGCCTGATAAATCTCGTGGCTTGCCGGGTCCGGCTCGAATTCCCGGCCGCGCCGGGTCATCTCGGCGACCGCGGTTTCAAAGTCCCGGTGCAGGCCGAGACCCACCGCCGCATCGATCGCCGCTCCCAGACCGGATGCCTCGTAGACGTGGGGGCGTGCCGCCGGCAGGCCGAAGATGTCGGCCGTGAGCTGCATCGCCGCATCGCTCTGCGAGCCGCCGCCGGCGACCCGGATCTCGGTCAGCGGGACGCCGCTGCGCCGCTGGCAGCGCTCGCCCCCTTCCCGAAGCCCGTACGCCAGCCCCTCGAGGATCGCCCGATAGAGGTGGGCGCGGGTGTGGACGTCGCCGAAGCCGATCACTGCCCCCTTGGCCTCCGGCCCCGGCACCTTGACGCCGGGCGACCAGTAGGGCTGCAGCACCAGGCCCATCGAGCCCGGCGGCACGGCGCGCACCAGCTCGTCGAAGAGCTCCTCCGGCGCGATGCCGCGCTCCTCCGCGATCCGCTGCTCGCGGTGCCCGAACTCGCGCTTGAACCACGACACCATCCAGTAGCCGCGATTGATCTGCACCTCGAGCGTGTAGGCCCCGGGCACCGCCGCCGGGTAGGGCGGGATCATCGGGATCGCCTCGACGTAGCGCCGGTGCGTGGTGTTGATGCTGGCCGCGGTGCCGTAGGACAGGCACGCGACCTGGGGCTCGAGGCAGCCGGCGCCGATCACCTCGCACGCCTTGTCGGCGGCGGCCGCCACCAGCGGCAGGCCAGCGGGGATGCCGGTCGCCGCTGCTGCCGCCGACGTGATCTCGCCCAGCACCTCGCCTGGTGGCACCAGCTCGGGCAGCATCTCGCGCTCGATCGCCAGCGCCCGCCACTTCCAGTCGCGCGAGCCGGCCCAGCGCAGGCGGCGGTAGTCGAAAGGCACGTACCCGACCTGGCAGCCGACCGAGTCGACGAAGCGGCCGACCAGCCGGTGGGTGAGGAAGCCGGACAGGAACAGGTACTTGTGGGTCTGCTCCCAGACCTCGCGCTGATGGGCCTGGATCCAGTTGGCCTCCGCCTCGGCCTGGAAGTAGGCCACCGTCTCGGCCATCCTCGCCAACCGGAAGGCGACGCCCCAGGCGCCGCCGACTGGCGCCAGGCCCTCGGTGCGGCGCTGGTCCAGCCACACGATGGCCGGCCGCAGCGGGGCGCCGTGCCGGTCGACGTTGATCATGGTCGCCCGCTGCGTGGTCAGGGCGACCCCCGCCACCGCCTCCCGCGGCACCTCCGATGCCGCCCACAGCCGCTGGCAGGCCTCGCCCAGCGAGCGCCAGTAGAGCTCGGGGTCCTGCTCCGCCCAGCCCGGCCGCGGCGAGGTGTAGGGCTCGACCTCGACGCGCGCCTTGTGGACGAGCGTGCCTCTCGGGTCGAAGAGCAGCGCCCGCACGCTCTGGGTGCCGTGGTCGATGGCCAGAATGTGGTCGCCGCCTGCCATGGCCGCCTCCGCTGTCGCCGGGTTCCGCGCACCAGTTGTACCGCAGAGTACGCCGCCGCACCAGCACCTCGGGCAGGCGCCGGGGGTACGGGCTCGGGTACGATCTGAACGATGGGGGACTCCGACCGGCACCCCGCGCCACGTCGCCGCACCGGCCGCGCCGCGATCGCGGCCGCGGCGTGGGTCGCGCTCCTGTACGCGAGCATCCCCCTGGTGCGGCCGGTCCAGCAGCGTCTGCTCGGCGCGCTCGGGTCGGGCTGGATCATCGTCGTCGTGCTCGTCGCCGTCGCGGTCGCCCTCGGAGCGGCGGTGTTTCTGGTGCGGCGGTCGCCGCGGCCCACCACCCCCTTCGACCTCGTCTGGCTCGTGGCGGTCGCTGCCTTCGCCGCGGCGACCGCCTGGCAACTGCGGGGGCGGCCCGAGGAGGCCGTCCACCTGCTCCAGTTCGGCGTGCTGGCGGTGCTGCTCTACCGGGCGCTCCGCCCGGCCACGCCGGACGTCGCGATCCTGGCCGCCGTCGTGCTGCTCGGCGCCCTGGTCGGCACCGTCGACGAGATCATCCAGTGGATCGTCCCGGGGAGGATCTGGGACCTCCGGGACGTGGCCGTCAACGCCGGCGCCTGCGCGCTCGCGACGGCCGTCCTGTGGCGGCTCGACCCCGGGCCGTGGCGGCGGCCGCCCGCCGCCTCGTCGGTGAGCCTGGCGCTTCGCCTCGCGGCGGTCGAGACCCTGTTGCTGATGTCATGCCTCGCCAACACCCCCGGGCGGGTTGCCTGGTACGCGGAGCGTATCCCCGGCCTGGGGCCTCTCGCCCATGCCGACAACGCCATGGCCGAGTACGGCTTTCGCCACCTGCTGCCAGGCATCGGCGTGATGAAATCCAGGCTGACCCTCGCCGATCTCGAGGAGCAGGACCGCGCGCGGGCTGCCGAAGTTGCCGAGCTGCTCGACCGCTACCCGGAGGGCCGCTACCAGCGCTTCCTCGACGAGCACTCGGCGGCCGCCGACCCCTTCCTCTACGAGGCCCGCGTCCACCTCTTCAGCCGTGATGTGCACCTCCGCGATCTGAGGTCCGCGCCGCCCGGGTCGGCGGCGGCGCGCGAGCATGCGACCATCGCGCTCAGGGAGCAGCACCTGCTCGAGCGGGTGTTCGGCACCACCTTGGCCCGCTCCAGCTTCAACCTGAGACCCCAGCGGCGGCAGCTGCTCGAGCAGCTCGACGACCCCGGGCGGCGGTTCGTCAGCGCCTCCGCCGCCCACCTGATCACGGGCGTCGGCGAGCGCACCCTGCGCCTCGGCCTGCTCGCCGCGGCCGCCGTCCTGCTGGTGCTCGATGCCGTTGCTCACCGCCGATCGAAGATGGAGGCCGCAGCATGAACCAACCACGACCGGGTCTGACGAGACGGGAGATGCTGGCGCTGTCGAGCGTGGCCCTGGCCGGTCTGCCGCTGCGCACGAGCTGGGCCGCACGGGGGGCCGCCGGTGAGGCGTTCCGGATCGTCTTCTACACCGACGTGCACGCCCGGGTCGAGTGGGAGACCCCGCGGGCCCTCGCGATGGCGGCCGCTGCGATCAACGCCCATCGGCCCGAGCTGGTGGTCGCCGGCGGCGACCTGATCACCGACGGCTTCCAGTCGTCGGCCGCGACGGTCGAGCCGCGCTGGCGGGCCTACCTCGAGATGCACCGCGCGCTGCGGCCGCAAGTCGAACCGGTCCTCGGCAACCACGACCTGGTGGCGGCGATCCCAGAGGACGGCACGCCGCCGAGCGCCGACCCGCGCCTTCCGTTCCGCCGCGCCTTCGCGCTCGAGCGCACCTACCGGTCAGTCGCGGCGGGCGGCTACCGGCTGCTGATCGTCGACTCGGTTTCGGTGGTCGGTGGCGAGGACAAGTATCACGGCCGGATCGATCCCGACCAGTTTCGCTGGCTGGCGACCGAGCTGCAGTCGATCGAACGCTCGACGCCGATCGTCCTGGCGAGCCACCTGCCGCTGCTCACCGGCTTCTACCAGGCCACCGAGGGCGCCACCGCCGCCGCGCCCGCCAACCGGATCGTGGTCAACAACCGGGAGGTTCTCGAGCTGTTCGCGGACCACAACCTATTGCTCGTGCTTCAGGGCCACCTCCATGTTGCCGAAATGCTGCGCTGGCGGGGATCCACCTTCATCACCGGCGGCGCGCTGTGCGGCAAATGGTGGCGCGGGTCATGGCACGGCACCGGCGAGGGCTACGGGGTGCTCACCCTGCGCCCGGACCGCGTCGACTGGGAGTACCACGGCTACGGCTGGAAGGCTCTGCGGCCGTAGCAGAGAGATGAGGGGTTAGGTCCCCCGCCCGCCCGCTCTGGTCACGGCGAAGCCAGAGGCGAAGCCGGATCCGCGTCCGAGGAGCCTGCCCTGAGCAAGCGGCGCAGCGACGCCGCGAGTCGAAGGGTTCCCGTTCCCGTTCCCGAGCGAGATTCGGGTCCGTGGTCAGGTGGTTTCACCCCCGGAGTTGGGCTCGCGCGACGCCTCCCAGGGCTCGCTCGGCGCCGGGCCCACGGCCGCCGCCTCGAAGACATCGAAGTCCGGGTGGAACTGGGCCAGGAACTCGACGCTGTAGGACCGGTACAGCACCCACACCGGCAGCAGGATCACGGTTCCGACGTAGGGGATCAGCACGATGCAGCAGGTGAACAGGCACAGGATCAGCACCATCACCTGGAAGGTGATCGCCGCGAGGAAGATCACGACCGCGTAGGCGATGAACCAGCCGGGGAAGCGCTTGAGCCAGGGCAGCAGGGTCCGCCACGCGGCCATCGCCGGCAGGTCGAAACGGTACATGACCGGGATGACGAAGCCCTCGAGCAGGAGCAGGACGAGCAGCGCCGCCACCGCGATCACCACGAGTGCCAGCGCACCGAGCACGATGGCGGCGATCGACAGGCCGCGCAGCGTGTCGAGAAGCGACGCCGCGGCGGCCGGCAGGACGACCGCGGCCAGCACCGCCAGCACCAGCGCCAGCACGATGGCCGCAAAGCCGAGACGCCACCAGAACAGCGAGTTGCCCAGCCGCCCGAGGCGCCGCCACGGCTCGACGATCGCCGCCCGCTCGTGCACGACGTTGTCGAGGAAGACGAGCTTCCCGCGCGAGCTCACCCAGAGCAGCGCGATGAGGATGGCAACCGCGATCACTACGCCGACCAGGGCAAGCGCCATCCACACCGGGTGATTGGTGACCGCGTCCGCCAGCCCGCCCAGCTCGGATGACAGCACGTCGTGGTCACCGACCTGGTCCGAGGCGTTTCCCGCCAGCTTGGCGCCCAGGTCGCCGCTCGCGAGACCGGCGAGCCACGCCGAGAAGCCGAGCACCAGCCAGCGGGCGAGCTCGAAAGGCGCGAACAGCATCCGCCGCATCCGCTCCCAGGCGCGCGACAGCGGTTCCACGAACGAGATCTGCATCTGCCCTCCCGGTGGGTAGCGATTCTATCCCGCGTGGGGAACAGGAATCGATCCTCCCGTCGAGAGTAACGGGAATCAGCTGCCCGGGGTTCGGGTCGCTGGCCGAACGAGGGGCCAATCCCCCACCCGCCTGCATCCACTTCCGCCCCCCGCACCACCCGGGACGTGACGCACTCACCCAGTCGGCATCTCGTCATTCGAACCGCTGAGGCCGCAGAGAACGCCGAGTACGGCCTGATGACCTTGTCCGCGACGCCCTCTGCGCTCTCCGCGACCCCCGCGGTTGGACGAGCTGGATGGGGTCCCCATTCCCCCCGTTCGCGACGATCCCCGCCCGCTCCCCCGCCCAACCAGGATCTGGGGGCTAGGATCTGGGGGATAGCCCGCCCCCCCGTCCGCTTGCGCGTCCCGAAGGAGTTCCGAGGTCCGGTTCGGCCCCTAGATTTTCTTTCTGATCAATCGAGGGCGGCAGCGAGCAGCTCCGCCATGTGCAGCGGCTCGGCGTCTGTGAGGTGGCGGATCTGCGCCCGGCAGCTGGTGCCGCAGGCGACGACCCGCGTCCCTTCGGGTAGCGCCTCGATGGCCTCCACGAGGGGCGTCGCCACCGCCCGCGACAGCGCCGCCTTCGACGCCATCATGCCGAAGGCCCCGGCCATCCCGCAGCAGCCGGTGGCGAGCAGCTCCGCCTTCGCCCCCGGGATCCGCTGCGCCAGCCTGGGCAGCAGCCGCGCGTCGCCCAGGGCCTTGGTGTGGCAGTGCCCGTGGATCGCCACCCGCACGCCGTCGCGCCGGAAGACGAGCGCGCCGGGCTGCGATGCCAGCAGGCCGGCCAGCAGCTCCTCGAAGAGGACGCAGCGGCCGGCAACCTCGCCGGCGCCGGGGATCCGGAGCTGCCGGTACTCGTCGACGAACATCGAGTAGCAGGAGGGCTCCAGGAAAACGATCGGCGCGCCTTCCGCCAGGCCGCGCAGGAGCGCGATGTTGTGCTCGCCGAGGCGCCGCGCCTCGTCGAGCAGACCACGGCTGGCCGCCGGCCGGCCGCAGCAGCGACGGCCCTCGGCCAGCACCACCTCGTAGCCGGCGGCCTCGAGCACGGCGACCGCAGCGCGGCCGATTCCGGGCTCGTGGTAGCGGACCCAGGTGTCGTCCCAGAGCACGACGCGGCCCCTGGGCCCGGGCGCCGCCTCGGGTCGAGCGGCGAACCAGCGGTCGAAGGGCTGGCCGGCGAAGGCGGGCAGCGGGCGGGCGGGGTCGAAGCCGAGCGCAGCCGCGACCAGCCGGCGGCCGGGCGCCGAGCCGGCCACGGCGTTGGCGAGCCACGGCAGGCTCGAGCCGAGGCGGCCGAGGGCGTCGGCCGCGGCGATCACCCGGTCGCGCAGCGGCACGCCGGCGACCCCGTGGCGGGCATGCAGCAGCTCGGCCTTGAGCAGCGTCAGGTCGACGTTGGACGGGCACTCGCGGCGGCAGGCCTTGCAGCCCAGGCAGTTGTCGAGCACCTCGGCGAGCTCCTCCGAGCGCAGGTCGCCGCCGCCCAGCCGGCCCTCGAGCACGGCCCGGATGGTGTTGGCCCGGCCGCGCGTCGACTGGATCTCCTCGCCGGTCGCGATGAAGGTCGGGCACATGGTGGGCGTGTCCTTGCGGCAGCCACCGCAGCCGTTGCACTGCTCGAGGTTGCCGACGAAGGACCGGTCGCGATCGACGAAGCCGATCAACTCGGCGAACGGCAGCACCAGGTCGGCGCCGACACCAAGCCGGAGGTCGCGGTCGATACGGTAGCGGCCGTCATCGATCACCTTGCCCGGGTTCAGCAGGTTGCCGGCATCGAACAGCCGCTTGATCGCGGCCGTAGCCGCGACCAGCTCCGGCCCGATCTGGCCCTCCAGGTACTCGGTGCGCGCGATGCCGAGCCCGTGCTCGGCGGCCAGCGAGCCACCGAACCGCCGGCAGAGGTCGGCGACCTCGTCGGCAACCCTGCGCAGCTTCGCGACGTCCTCGGCGCGGTGCAGGTCGAGGATCGGCCGCACGTGCAGCTCGCCCGACGCCACGTGGCCGTAGAACGAGGCGGTCAGACCGAGCCGGTCGACGATCTCGTGGAGGCCCGCCACGTAGGCGGGCAGATCGCGCGGCCGCACGCAGACGTCCTCGATGCCGGTGACCGGCTTGGCCGGCCCGGGGTGTGCGGTGAGCAGCGACAGGCCGGCGCGGCGCACGCTCCACACCAGCTCCTGCTCGGCCGCGCCACGGAGCACGATGCGGCGCAGCCCGAGCCGGCAGCGGACCAGCGTCTCCAGCTGGTCGTCCGCCTCGCCGAAGAGCTCGACCAGCAGGATCGACTCGCAGGGCTGCTCGTCAATCCCGAGCAGGGCCCGAGCGGCTGCAAACTCGCGCTGGCCTCGGGTCTGGTCGACGAGCGGGCGGTCGATGTGCTCGATCGCCGCCGGTGCGAGCTCGAGGAGCTCCACCGCGGCCGCCATGGCCTCGGCCACCGAGGCGAAGAACACCACGCCGAGCGCGCGGCGCGCGGGCATCGGCACGACCCCGAGCACCGCCGAGCTCACCGCCGCGAGCGTGCCCTCGCTGCCGCACAGCAGCCGGGTGAGGTCGCCCGGGTGGCGCGCCAGCTCGTCGAGGCCGTAGCCCGGCCAGTGCTTGACGATCAGGTCGGGCAGGCGCTCGGAGATCTCGCCCGCGTGCTGTGCCACGACCCGGTCGACCTGGTCGCGCAGCTCAGGAAGCCCGGTGCCGTCCCGCCCGACGAGGGCCACGGTGCCGTCCGCCAGCACCACCTCCAGGGCCTTGACGTGGTCGGCGGTGGTGCCGTAGACCGGCGCGTGGGCGCCGGATGAGTTGCTGGCGATCATCCCGCCCAGGGTGGCCCGCGACGAGGTGGCGACGTCCGGCCCGAACCACAGGCCATGCGGCCTCAGGAATGCGTTGAGCTGATCGAGCACCACCCCGGCGCCGACGCGGACGGTCCGGCGCTCGAGGTCGAGGCCGTCGATCCACCGGCTGTGCCGGGCCAGGTCGACGACCACGCCGTCGCCGATCGCGCCGCCGGCCAGGCCGGTGCCCGCACCGCGCGGAATGACGGAGAGACCGGCTGCCGCCGCCGCGCGCACCACCGCCGAGGTCTCGACTGCCGAGCGCGGGAAGGCGACCGCGCGCGGCTCGATCCGGTAGATCGAGGCGTCGGTGGCGTACAGCGTTCGGGTCAAGGCGTCAGTGCGGACCTCGCAGCCGCTGTCGGCCAGGAACCGGCGCTGGTGGCTGGTCAGTGCGCTCACAGAGACATTGTACGAATGCGCGGTGACCCGGTGGCCAGTCTGGCCCATTCGTACCCGTTCCCGTCCCCGTCCCCGTCCCCGGTCGTTGATCGGCGTTGGGGACGACAACGGGGTTGGAGCGTCTTTCGGGAACGGGAACGGGCACGGGTACGGGAGCGAGGCCCGACGAGGATCGGCAATCACTGCCATCGGTTTCGCTTGCGAGCCTGCCAGGACTGCGGAACAATGCCGTTCGCCATGGCGGCCTTCTCGCGGCGCACTCCGGACGACCAGCGGCCGAACCGGCTCGCAGCCGCCAGGGTGTGCCTCGGCGAGCCGGCCTTCGACCTCACCGAGTCCAACCCCACCCGCTGCCGCCTGCCCTACCCCGAGGACCTGCTCGACGCGCTCGCCGACCCTCGCGGCCTCGCCTACCGGCCGGAACCGAAGGGCCCGCTCGAGGCGCGGGCCGCCGTTGCCCTGCAGCACCTCGCCTGGGGTGTCGAGGTCCCGCCGGAGCGGATCGTGCTCACCGCCTCGACCAGCGAGGCCTACGGCTTCCTGATGCGGCTGCTCGCCGACCCCGGCGACCGGCTGCTGGTGCCGACGCCGTCCTACCCACTGTTCGACCAGCTCGCCCGCCTTGACGCCGTCTCGCTGGTGCCCTACGCCCTCGACGTCGACGACGGCTGGCGGCCCGACCTCGACGCGCTCGCCGCCGCGCCGGAGGGCTGCCGGGCGCTGGTCGTGGTCCACCCCAACAATCCGACCGGGTCCTTCATCCTGCCCGAGGACGCCGCGCGCCTCGCCGAGCTCTGCCGCAGCCGCGGCTGGGCGCTGATCGCCGACGAGGTCTTCCTCCCCTATCCCCTCGACGGCGGGCCCGGCTGCGATCGTTCGTTCGCGGCGACCTCAGCCTGCCTGACCTTTACCCTGGGCGGCCTCTCCAAGAGCATCGGCCTGCCCCAGCTCAAGCTCGGCTGGATCGCCGTTTCGGGTCCGGCCGGTGAGCTTCCCGCCGCCCTCGCCCGGCTCGAGTACGTGGCCGACGCCTACCTGTCGGTGGGCACGCCGGTGGCGCTGGCGGCGCCGCAGCTGCTCAAGCGCGGCCTGTCGGTGCAGCGCGCGATCGCCGGCCGCTGCCGCGCCAATCTGGCTCGCCTGCGCGAGCTGGCCAGCACGGCACCGGCCGTCACCGTGCTGCCGGCCGGCGGCGGCTGGAGCGCCGTGCTGCGGGTGCCGTCGCTGCTCGACGATGAGGGGCTGGCCGTGCACCTGCTCGAGACCGCGAGCGTTGCCGTCCATCCGGGCTACCTGTTCGAGATGCCCGGCGAGGGCTACCTGGTGGTCAGCCTGCTGCCGCCGGAGGAGCTCTTCGGCGAGGGCGTGCGGCGGCTGCTGGCTGTGGTCGATCGACTGGTCGCTGGCTGATCTATCCGTTCCCGCTCCCGTTCCCGTCCCCGATCCCGGTCGTTAATCGGCGTTGGGGACCGCAACGGGGTTGGAGCGTCTTTCGGGAACGGGAACGGGCTCGGTACGGGAACGGGAACGGGGATATAAACTCCATCTGATGACCGGGAGGGCACGACGCATCGGCGGCTGGGGGTTCGAGGGTGAAGTCTACCCGCCGTCGCCGCAGCTTCTCGAGTGGCTCGAGCGGCGGGTCGGGTCGCCCGGTCCCAGGCTCGCGGCCGGCCCAGGCAAGCCGCCGCAGCTCCCGGCCCGGCCGCTTCCGCGGCTGGCGAGCGACGTCAGCTCCGACCCCAGGGACCGCCTCGCCCACTGCCGCGGCCAGGGCCTGGTCGACGTCATCCGCCTGCGCAGCGGCCTGATCCCGGCGCTGCCCGACGGCGTCTGCCGCCCGGCTGACGCTGCAGCGGTCGCCGCCATCCTCGGCGAGTGCCGGCGGGCCGGCGTGCGAGTGATCCCCTGGGGCGGTGGCACCTCGGTCACCGGCGGCGTCAACGTGGTCGCCGACTCGTCGCCGACGCTCATCCTCGAGCTCGAAAGGATGGCCGGCCTGTCGCGGCTCGACCCGATCTCCGGGCTCGCCACCTTCGGCCCCGGCACGACCGGGCCCGCCGTCGAGGCCGCCCTCGCCGAGCACCGGCTGACGCTCGGCCACTTCCCGCAGTCGTGGGAGCTGTCGACCGTCGGCGGCTGGGTCGCCACCCGCTCGGCGGGCCAGGAGTCGTTGGGCTACGGCCGGATCGAGGACATGGTGGCCGGGCTCGAGCTGGTGGCCCCGGCCGGCCGATTGCATCTGCCGGCGCGCCCCGCCTCGGCGGCCGGCCCTGACCTGCGCCAGCTCGTGCTCGGCAGCGAGGGCCGCCTCGGGGTGATCACCGAAGCGACGCTGCGCGTCCGCGCTCGACCCGCGACGACCATCGTCGAAGGCGCCCTGTTGCCGGGCCTCGAGGCAGGCCTCGATGTGGTGCGTGAGCTGGTGGTGAGCGGGGCGAGGCTGACGCTCGTCCGGCTGTCCGACGCCAACGAGACCCAGATGGCGATGGCGATCGGGCTCGCCGCGTCGGCCGGAGCCGGCCTGGTGCGGCGCTACCTGGCCCTGCGCGGCCTGGGCGAGGAGGCCTGCCTGCTGCTCTACGGCAGCTCCGGCGAGCGTGCCTGCGTCCGCGACGTTCTGCTGTGCGGGCGGGCCACCGTGCGCGCCCACCGCGGCGTGGTGCTGGGCCCGAGGCCCGGCCGCCACTGGCTGCGCGACCGCTTCCGCCACCCCTACCTTCGCGAGTCGCTGCTCGACCTCGGCTGGGCGACCGACACGCTGGAAACCGCCGCGCCCTGGTCCGCGGTCGCGGCGGTGCGGGAGAAGCTGGTGGCTGCCATAGCCGGAGCGCTGGCCGGCAGCGGCGAGCGGGTGGCAGTGCTCTGCCACGTCTCGCACCCCTACCGCGACGGCGCCTCCCTGTACTTCACGTTCTTCTTCCGCTGCGCCGCCGACCCGGAGGCGAGCATCGCGCGCTGGGCGACCGTCAAGCGGGCCGCCAGCCAGGCCCTGGTGGACGCCGGTGTCACGCTCAGCCACCACCACGGCGTCGGCCAGTGGCACGCGCCGTGGTTCGAGCGCGAGGCGGGCACGCTCGGACGGCGGATCCTGGCCACCGTGGCCGCCGATATGGATCCCGACGGCACCCTCAACCCGCACGTGCTGCTGGACCCGGAGGACCGGCTGGAGGTGTGACGGTGTTCCACCCGCAGTGGCGCGAGATGGCGCTCGCCTCCCTCGACGAGACCTACGACCTGGTGGTGGTCGGCGCCGGCATCACCGGCAGCGGCATCGCTCTCGACGCCGCGCAGCGTGGTCTGCGGACGCTGCTGGTCGAGCGCGACGACGTCGGCGCCGGCACCTCCTCCCGCTCGTCCAAGCTGATCCACGGCGGGCTGCGCTACCTCAAGCAGATGCAGTTCCGGATCACCCGGCTGGCGTGCCGCGAGCGCGACCGGATGCTCCGCCTCAGCCCCCACCTGGTGTACCCCATCCGCTTCCTCTACCCGGCCTACCGCGGGGACCGCACGCCCGGCTGGCAGATCGACTTCGGGCTGTGGATGTACGACCGGCTGACCGGCCGCCCCGACCGCCACGCCCAGCTCGAGGCCGATGAGCTCGCCGCGCTCGCGCCCGGGCTCGACGTCAGCAAGCTCGACCGCGGCCTGGCCTACAGCGACGCGATGGCCGACGACGCGCGGCTGACCCTCGCGGTGGCCGCGACTGCTCACCACTATGGCGCCCACCTGCTGACGCGCTGCGAGGTCACCGGCGCCCAGCGGGCGGCGGCCGGCGGCGCGATCGCCGGGGTGCTGCTGCACGACCTCACCGATGGGCGCACCCACCGGGTCCGCGCGCAGGTGGTGGTCAATGCCACCGGGGCCTGGACCGACGTCCTCCGCAGCCGGCTCGGCCTCGCCGGCGACCGGGTGCGGCCGTCGCGCGGCATCCACCTCATCATGGCCCGCGACCGGCTCCCGATCCAGGTCGCGGTGACCCTGCTGGCGCCCGACGACGGCCGGCCGGTGTTCCTCATTCCCCACCCCGAGGGCGTGCTCGTCGGCACCACCGACCACTACCACGACGGTGCACTGGACGACCCGCGGCCGACCGCCACCGAGGTCGACTACCTGCTGCGCGCAGCGGCCGCCGCGTTCCCGGACCGGCATCTGACCCTGGCCGACGTGCGCGGCACCTTCGCCGGCCTGCGCCCGATCCTCGACACCCACGCCGACGACCCCTCGGAGGCGACCCGCGAGGAGGGGATCTGGGACGAGGACGGCGCGCTGTCGGTGGCCGGAGGCAAGCTCACCACGTGGCGCAGCACCGCCGAAGAGGCGGTCGACGCCGCGCTCCGGCTGATGCCCGAGGAGGAGGCCCGCCGCTTCGCTCCCTGCGCCACCAAGGGCACGCCGCTCGCAGGCCTGGCGCCGACGGACCTCGCCGAGCGGCTGATGAGGGCCTTCGAGGTCGATGCCGCAGTGGCCCGGGGCATGGCCCGCCGGCTCGGCGCCCTGGCTTGGACCACGGCGGCCGCCGCCCGCCGCCACTCCGAGCTCCGGCCGGTGGCGCCGGACACCGACCTCTGCCCGGCCGAGGTGCGCGCCCACCTCAGGTGGGGCGCCGTGATCCACCTCGAGGACCTGCTGCTGCGGCGGGTGCGGCTCGGAATGTGGGACCCCGAGCAGGCGGTCGCCATGCTGCGGCCGCTGCGGCCGATCCTGCGCTCCGAGATGGGCTGGGAGTGGCGGCGCTGGAAGGACGAGGAGGAGCGCTTCCTCGGCGCCCTCGAGGGCTGGACGCTGGCGGGAGTCCGCTAGGAGCGGGGGGGCATAGGCCCCCCCGCCCGCTTCCCCTTCCGATGTCCGCGCCCGCTTCCGATCGGGTGATAGGTGATACGTGATAGGTGATAGGGCCCCTGCCCGAGGAGCCTGCCCTGAGCGAGCGGCGCTGCAGCGCCGCGAGTCGAAGGGTTCCCGTTCCCGAAAAGGAGACGGGGCCTCGGAACGGCTTCATCGGAGACGGGTACGGAGACGGGCAGGGGATTTACTCGAGCGACCGCCAGCTCTCGAGTCTCAGCCCTTGCCCGGCCGCCAGCGCCACGGGTTATACCGCAGCTCGACGGTGTGCTCTCCGGGCGGCGACACGACGCCGAGCCCAGCCAGGTTGGCACGCACGAGCGGCGCCGGCCGCCCGTCGACCGCAGCCCGCCACCCCGGCGCCCACGGCCGCGCCGCCACCACCAGGCATGGGCCGTCGCAGCTCACGACTGCGCGCAGCCGTGGCCCCTCCGAGGTCACCGCAAGCAGTTCGTGGCGCCCCGCCGCCACCGCGGCCGTCCCTGCCGGGACGACCGCCTCCCGGGCGAAGTCCAGCTGTTCGCCGGCGAGCAGCCTCCAGCCGTCCTCGTGTCCCAGAGAGTGCGCGCGTCCCGCGACCCGGACCTCGGGCAACCAGTGCGGGTTCGACCAGATTGCGCCGCTGCCGTCCGACCAGACCGGCTCCCAGCCCGGCACGTCGGCGCCGGGCGGGCTGACCAGGAAGCGCACCGACCAGGCGCCGCACAGGCGTGGCGGCGCCTTCCGCAGCGGACCGCCGAGCATCGCGTCGCGGTCGCCGAGCGCGGCCATCAGGTCGACGAACGGCTGCGGCCGCAAGGGGTCGTAGGCGCGCAGGTCAGGCATGTCGTAGCGGGCGGCGAGGTTCGGCGGAAACGCGCCGTCGAGGCCGATCACCCGGCCGCCGCGCTCGGTCTGGAGCCCGCGCAGCCGCTCGACGAGCGGCGGGGTCGGCAGCCGATCCTCGACTGCCGCGGTCGGGTTGATGCCGAGGGCATAGAGGCCGAGCTCGACCGCCAACGCCGGCGCGAGGAGTCGCGGCCGCCGCAGCAGCCCGGTCGCCAGCAGTGCGGCGACGACGGTCAGCCCTACCAGCGCCAAGTCGACTGCGGCCAGACCCCGTGCCGCGGCCGCGACCGCTACCACCAGCAGCGCCGCCACGACAGCCGCGCGCCACACCGGGCGCAGCCGGCGTCCACGCAGCGCACCGTCGGCAGCCAGGCCCGTCCACACCGCGAGCGACCACGGCACCAGCACCACGAAGCGCGGCAGGGTCATGTGGTCGAGCGGCGGCAGCCGCACCAGCAGCGCGTCGAGGGGCGGCAGCCGGTAGCCGAGCACCGCCGCCACCAGAAGCGACGCCAGCGCGGCCCACAGCAGACGCCGGTGGCGCCGTCGCACCCGGCCGGCCGCCACCATCCCCAGCGCCAGCCCGCCGACGCCGACCGCGGCGGCGGCGTAGGGGTATTCCCCCTTCCAGTCGCCGCGGCCGGGATGGCCAAGGGCCATCGGCGCCAGCAGCTGCTGCGCCGCCTGCAGACGGATCGTCGCCGGCGGCCGCGCCAGGTTGGGGGGCTCGGCGCGGACTACCGCGGCACGCGACGAGGCCGCCGCCAGGCCGAAGGTCGGCCACGCCAGGGCCGCCGTCACAGCGCCCGCGATCGCCGCAGCGGCGAGCAGCCGCCGCCACCGCGCGGGGTGCAGGACCAGACCGGCGAGGCCGGCCGAGCCGACCACGATCGCCGCGGTCTCCGGGTTGAGGCCGCTGCCGAGCAGCCAGCCAACCAGCACGCCCAGGCCGATGACGCGCGACGTCCGCAGCCGTCCGGCGAGCAACCAGCCGGCCCCCCACCAGGACCACGGCGCGAGGGCGATCACCCAGCCCATCGGCACGATCAGCCAGGCCATCAGGTAGGCGGAGCCGGCGAACGCCGTCGCGCCCGCCGCCGCTGCCGGCCAGCACAGTCGCCAGCGCCGGCGCAAGAAGAGGAAGGCGCCGAGGCCGGCGAGCTCGAGCTTCCAGAGCGCCATCACCGTGGTGCCGCGCTCGGCGCCCAGCGCCCACACCGGCAGGTTGAGCGGCGCCCAGACCCCGGTCTGGCCGTTGGCCAGCAGCGGCAGGCCGCCGCCGATCAGCTCGCTGACCAGCGGCAGTCGGCCGGCGAGCAGCTCGCGCCGCGTCTCCCCCATCCAGGGCTGGATCTGGCGCACCAAGTCCGACTGGGTCGGCTGGTCGGCGGTGGCGTCGTCCCACCGCCACTCGGTGAACGGCGGCGTCTGGCCAAGGCAGCGGATCGGTGACAGGTCGGCCCCGGTGACCAGCGCCGGGCCGACGGCCGCGGCGAGGAGCAGGTCGAGGAGCAGCTGGAGGCGAAACAACTCCCGTGATCGCCGCACCATCCAGAGGTGGAGCCCGAGCAGCGGCGCTACCGTCCACATCCAGACCGCAACCACGCCACTCATCTCACACCAGATCCGAGTCGCCCATCGTGACGTAGACCATCGCCGCCATCGCCTTCAAATCCACCTCCGGATCGAAGGCGCGGGCCACCATCATCAGCTTGCCCGGCTCGGCCGTCTCCCGGAAGCCGCGCCGCTCGAGCCGGGAGCGGCCCTCGGCGTCACCGTTGAGCCACAGCTCCTCGACCTCGGCGCCGGTCTGGGCCGCCAGGCCGGCCGACAGGTGGCTCGCCAGATCAAGGGCGCCGGGGTGCCGGTGGTCCCACACCAGGTCCACCCAGCGCACGCGGCCGCCGTCGGTGCGGAAGGCGGCGAAGCCGACCGGATGGAACGAGAAGCGCGGGAACAGGAGGAAGCGGTGGTAGCGCACGCCGGGGCGGCCGGCGAGGCGGCGGACCGCGTGGCGGGCGTCGCGCACCACCGCCACCGGATACTGGTCGCCCACGTCCTGCCACAGCTCGTCGAGCCGGGGCTCCCAGTCGCGGCCCAGCTCCGCCCGGTACGCCCTTCGGTGCAGCCCCGCGGACGGTGCGGGCTGACGCCGCATCAGGTAGCGGATCGACTGTGGCTCCATCGCGTCATAGCCGAGCTGCAGCACGCCGAGCCGCATCGGCCGTGGGCTCGGGAAACCGAACAGCAGCGGCGACCGTCCGGAGCGGCCGAAGGCGTCGAAGAAGGCGTCGACGGTCTGTACCCACACGCCGCGGCGGGTGAAGCTCGCGCGCGCCTTGCGCGCCGAGTACACGTCGACGATCTGGGCGGCGTTCCACACCCGGCCCTCGATCTGGAAGCGCACCGGAACGCCCGCGTAGTGGGCGAGCACCTCGCCCTCGTGCTCCGCGATCATGATCAGCCGCCCATCGGGATCGGGCGGAAACTTCCAGGCCCACTCGTCGAGCGGGCGGTCGAGGTGAAAAGCCTCGTTGAAGCCCCGGTTGACGGCGTCCTCGTCACCGGGTGAGAAGGCGCGGATCGAGTACTCGGGATCGCTCACTCGTTCCCCCAGCTCCAGCACCCGGTCAGACGCCACCGGCCGGCATCCCGGGCGGCGGCGGCCGCGTACCAGGGCCCGCCGGCGGCGAGCAGCGCGAGCGACGCCGGCAGGGTCGCCCGGCCGACCACGCCGACCGCCGGCATCAGGTGCCGGAAGGTGGAGAGCAGCCACAGCTCGGCATCGGTTGCGGGCACTGCCTGTGGTCCTGCCACCGGCTCCGCCACGACCCCCGTCGTTCTCCTCGCCGGCCGCGCAGCGCCGCAGCAGCCAGCGCGACGCCGCACCGTAGTTGCGGGCAAAGAAGCGCTCCCGCGACGCCGCCTCGATCGCCTCCCGGCCTGCGGTGTGGGCCGTGGCATGGCCGGCGCGGTGCACGACTCTCGCGCCTGCCGCCACGGCGAAGCGCGCCCCACGGCGCCGGCCCCGCCGCAGCCACTCGGTCTCCTCGTAGTACAGGAAGTAGCCCTCGTCGAGCGGTCCCGAGCCGCTCCACCGCCGCCCGGCTCGCCGCGAGCAGGGGCCCTCGCAGCGCTGCGACCTCGACCGGCCGATCGGCGGTCCACACCCGCCACCACTCGTCGAGCGCGCCGTGGAGTCCGGCGTCCCACGCCCGCTGCCAGCGGCCCCGCAGCGTTCGCCAGAGCTCGGCGGCCGTGCCGGGATCCTCGGCCGGCGGGAACAGGATCTCGCCGCCGTCATCCCACACCAGCTGAGGCCCGACCACGTCGTAGCCATCGCCGACCGCCGCGAGCAGCCGCTCGCAGGCTGCCCGCGCAGAACACCGTGTCCGGGTTGGCGAGCAGCAGGGTCGAGCCGCGGGCAGCGGCGATCCCGGCGTTGAGCCCGGCCGCGTACCCTCGGTTCGGCCGCACCTCCAGCCGGTCGGCGCCGAGGCCGCCGATCCGCTCCGCCTCGGCCGGGTCCTCGGACTGCTCGACCACCACGACCTCGCCCGCAACCGAGGCGGCCAGCGCCTCGGCTCGGAAGCTCGAGATGCAGTCGGCCAGCACGCTGGAGGAGTGGTGGCAGACCACGACCAGGGACACCGTCACGGCTCGGCCCTCCAGGCGTCGCTGGCCACCCAGCGCAGCGCCTCCTCGACCGAGGCCGCGACCCGGTGCTCGCTAAAGGCCGCCGCCGCACGGAGCCCGGCCCGTCGCATCGCCTGCCACCGCCAGCGGCCAGCGAGGATATCCCTCGCGGCGTCAGCGAAGGCCCCCGGGTCGCCAGGCGGCCACAGAAGGGCGTCGTGGAGCGAAAGGCTGACGCTTCCGAAAAGCGGAGTGCCCTCGAGAAGGCTATCGACGGTGAGCTGCTGCGGCACGGTCACCGCCACTCCCAACGATGCGCCACCTCAAGCAGGGAGGGCGTCCACGACGGTGCCGTCACCCGCACCGCATTTGTGGCAACCACTTGATCGTGGACGGCAAGGCCACTCTCGTCAAGCAAGAAGACCGTGACGTGGAAGGTGCCGGACGCCACCGGAAGCTGGGGCACGGTGAACGCCACCAGGTAGCGGTCCTGCCCCTGAAGTGGCGACAGGCCGTCCCACGCTGTCGACACGCCGAGGACGCAGCGGCCGTCCAAAGTGTCGAGCGAAACGGCGACGTGGAAGCGCTCCTCGGACCGCAAGCTCTCGACCTCGATCTCGAGATGTAGCGTCCCGCCCGGCGTGAGCTCGAGCGGAGCCTCGCCGTCGCGATCTGCGAGTCGAATCTCGGCCACCCGAAGGACCTTCGCGATTGCGGGAGCCTGCGCGGGCGAGGTGTCGCGGCCAACCCGCCGCTTGTCGCGGATCAGCAGGTACTCGTCGTAGGCCTCTACTACCTCCTTGGCCGCACCCACCCGCTGTATCCGACCACCAGCCAGCCACAGCGCGCGCTTGCAGAACGTCATCACCTGGTACATCGAGTGCGAGCAGAACAGTATGGTGGTGCCGCGTCCCTGAATCTCCAAGATCCGGTCAATGCACTTCTTCTGGAAGTAGCCGTCGCCGACGGCGAGCGCTTCATCCACCACCAGCACGTCGGCGTCGACTCCCGTGGCGACGGCGAATGCCAGGCGTATCACCATGCCGGTGGAATAGCTCTTGATCGGATGGTTGATGAACTCACCGAGCTCGGCGAAATCGAAGATCGCCGGCAACCGCCGCTCCATTTCCTGCCGGTTAAGACCAAGCAGCGCGCCGTACAGGATCGCGTTGTCGCGACCAGAGAACTCCGAGTGGAAGGCTGCGCCGAGCTCGAGGATTGCCGCCACCACGCCACCGACCTCGACGACGCCCGCGGTCGGCCGCGTGGTGCCCGCAATCAGCTTGAGCAGCGTGGTCTTGCCGGCGCCGTTCTCGCCGATGATGCCCAGCGCGGTGCCAGGCTCCACCGCGAAGGTGACGCTGTCGAGGGCTTGAAACTCGAGATGCCGGCTCGGCCTTCCGAGAATCCGCTTGACGCGCTCCGTGGGCGACGCGTACACGCGGTACCACTTGTGGACGTCGGCCACGGTCACGGCGCCCCGGCGGAGATCCGAAGTCATGGCGGTCAGTACGGTACCACCCCCTCCCTGCCAGGGGCTAGGGGTTAGTCCCTCCCGCCCGCGCCCGCTCTTGTCACGACAAAGCCGACTCGTCACGGCGTAGTCCGCAGGACGGGGCCGGAAGGCGACGCCGGATCCGCTTCCGCGCACGGGACGTCGACGAGAGCGAGTCGACACGCCTCCCCTCTTTGGTCACCACCCGTGACGCCTCTCGCCATCGATCGCGGGTGGCACGATTGTTGCTCTATAATGTGCGTCGACCGCCATTTGGCGCCATTCTGGCGCCCCCCCTGGGAGATCGCCATGAGTGCTCGTGCCACCCTGCTCGTCCTCGCCGCCCTGCTGGTGCCCGCTGTGTCGCTGGCCGGGCCGCCCGACGGTGCCGCCCTGCTCGAGGGCATGATGCAGGCCGCCGGAGGGCTGCAGGCGTTCCGTGACCTCGGCGTGATCGAGATCGCCCTCACCGAAGAGGAAACGACCGCGAACGGCACCCAGCACAAGAAGCAGTCCACGGCGTACGTGGACGCCGCAACGCTCGGCAGCATGCGGCTCGAGCTCCCCGGCGAGGTGGTGGTCGCCCGCAAGGGCGCCAGCGGGTGGTCCAGCCGCGCCGGAGTGCCCGACGATCGGCCACAGGGATCGAGAATGGCGATCGGCACTCTCAACCAGCGGCTGTTTCCGCTGCTGCTGCCGTTCACTGCAACGATGAAGGGCGTGCGACTCGGCACCGTTTACGAGACCTCCTTCGAGGGCCAGCCGGCGTGGCGGATCGCGGTCACCTTCGAGGAGAACTTCTTCATCACCCCGAGCATGGCCGCAACCTGGTACTTCCACATCCGCAAGGACAACGGTGCGCTGCTCGCCGCCGAGTTCCTGCCGCCGCCCGGAGTGCGCGACGTCCGCAGCGAGGGGATCCGCTACCGTGTCCTCAAACAGGCACCGATCGGCTCTGGCGTGCAGCTGCCGGTCCAGGTGCTGCTCGACGGTATCGACCTCAACGGCTCACCCACCGGCCACGTTCGGGTCACCAAGATGCAGGTCACTGTGCGCGGGCCCTACGACCAGAAGCTCTTCCTGCACCCCTTGGAGGTCCAGGCCCTCGAGGGCCGCAAGGACTGATCCCGCTTTCACCAAGGTGGAAGGTCCTCGGACCAATGTATCTCCTCGTCCTCTTGCTGTTCACCGCCGCGGCGGCCGCTCTCGCGACTTCGCGAGACCCGTGGCGTACCACGACCCGAGCTTGCCTGGCAGCGTTGAAGACCTCGCCTGCTGCACTCCCGCGGCCGTTCAGGGTGGGTTCATGATCCGGCGTCGGCGAGGGCGACCGGCAATCCGGTCCGCGATGGTGGCGGTGATCTCGATCGCGATTCTCGAACTGTTGCTTGTGAGCCTGCGCCACGTCCCGGCAATTGGCAGCATTACACCGCTCCAGAACTTGGCGCGTGAGCTCTACCTTCTCGACCGCAACTACCTGCAACTGGACCCCGCCTCGATCCGCTGGGACCCGGAACTTGGCTACACGCTTCGACCTGGCGAGTTCGAGTTCTCAAACACCGAGTTCACCACGAGCTATCGCGTCAACTCCCTGGGTCTCCGGGACGACGAGGCCTCACTCAGCCAGCCCGAGGTGGTGGTGGTGGGCGACTCTTTCGCCATGGGCTGGGGCGTCGCGCAGGATGACGCATTCCCCCAAGTCCTGGAACGGCTGACTGGGCGCCGGGTGCTCAACGCCGCGGTGTCGTCCTACGGCACGGTGCGCGAGTTGCGGATGCTTGCCAGGATCGACACCACGGTGACAACTTGGCTGGTGATCCAGTTCTGTAACAACGACTTCTTCGAGAACCAACAGTTCGCAGTTGAAGGCCAGTTGATGCGCCCACAGCCGCAGTGGGTACACGAGGCGGCGGCCGAAGACTACCGTCGTCAGCGTCGGTATTGGCCCGGGCGCTATGTTGTTTCTCTCCTCGGGGAGCGCTGGCAACGGATCGCCGGGACGGCGCGCCGCTCGCCCGCCCATCCTGACCCGGAGGACCCCGCAGCCCAGCGTTTTCAGGCTCAGCTACTGCTGGCAGTGCTCGAGAACTCCCCAGTCGACCTAGAGCCGATGAACATCGTGCTGTTCGAGTTGAATGCCCATAATCGATACCGAGGCCTGCTCATGCCCGCTCTCCGGGACGCACTCGGGGGGGAGTCAGTACCCGATCACCTGAAGCGGATGGTGGTCATCGACGTCGCCGCCGACCTCGGGCCAGAACACTGGTACGTCCTTGACGATCATTTGCGGCCATCTGGACATTGGCTGCTCGCCGAGCGGCTCGCGCGGGTCATCCAGCAGCCGCAGCAGTCGCTCCCGCCGCGCAGACATTCCATTGACGGCCTTGCCCATCTTGGGGTTCCGTAGTTCAGCACCTCCGTGCTCGAGCAAACCTGTGAGCAAGTCGGTCGTGGGCGGTTTGGAGGCCTCGGAGCTAGGCCCGCGGCGTGGCCAGTGCGCCGGCCTGCTCGTCGTCACTCGCACCGGACCCGGCTCCATGCACATACCGCTCGCCGTCCAAGGGCTTGCCGATCTGACCGAGCAATGAGTTCCCCGGGAGTCTGCCATTCTGGCAGGGTCATGCCGGTACCCCGAGGCCTGCAGCGCCGCCCCATGACACATCTTTCATCAGATCCTCGATGGCAGGACACGACCCACAAGAAGTCGGCTCCCTCCTTGACGCAGAAGGGGAGGCTGGCCCCCCCCAATCTGAGGCGGTCGCTCGTGGTCTGCTGGTATCATGCGGCATCGTGACACGGACCTCGGCGCGCCTCAGTCTCATTGGTCTCGCGGTCGTGGCGACGCTCGCGTGCGGCGACGGCGCGGGTAGCTGGCAACGGCTGTGGATCGACCGGTGGGCATGGCACCATCGTGGCACTGACTGGGTACGCGGAGTGTCGGGCGCCGAGCTCCAGCTCCACGTGGCGGCGCGGGGCGTGCGCCTGCGCTCCGAGATTGTCGGCCTCGGACCCACCCCGGCCACCATCGAGGTCGTCGGTCGCACGACAATCACGCAGACGGTGGCCCCAGGCGAGCGGCTGTTCCTTGACACTCCGATCGATCGCGGTCGCTACTCGGTGTCGGTTCCTCCCTCCGCGGCCATGGGCTCTCCTCGCCTCGGCGTGCCCGTGACCTCGCCCCGGCTCCTTGTGCTCATCCTGGTGGACACCCTTCGCGACGATCACGTGGATCCACGGAGAATGCCCGGAGTCACGTCGGCGTTTGCAGGGGGCTGCAGGTGGCGTGACGCCACGGCCAATTGCTCGTGGACGTTGCCGTCGGTGGCCTCACTGTTCACGTCGCGCCAGGTCCTGGACCTCACCTTGCCCGAGGGAGATCTGATAGGCATCCCCGATGGTATTGAAACGTGGGCCGATGCGCTTGACCAGGCCGGGTTTGCCGGCGCCGGGGTGGTGGCAAACTACACCGTGCACGCTCTCAACGGCTTTTCGAGCGGCTTCTCGACCTACCTCGTTCCTGACGGCCACGGCAACGAGGAACATCCCGACGCGGGCTGGGTTGTCAAGGAGGCACGCCGCTGGCTGGAGGCGCACCAGGGCGAGGACGCGTTCCTCTACCTCCATCTCATGGATCCCCACCACCCGTATTTGAGCTACGACGACCCAACCGTCGTTTCACCCGACATCGCACCATTGGCGATGCGGCAGCGGGAGGCGCTTGGCGAGGAGCAGGTGCTGCTCCGCCGCCTATACGCCGGCGAGGTCGAACATGTCGACCGGGCGCTGGCCCCGTTCATTGACGAGCTGCCGACAGGGGCGGTAGTCGCGTTCACCTCGGATCACGGCGAGGCCTTGGGCGAGCACGGGTCTTGGGGGCACGGGCTCAACCTCTATCAGGAGGCTCTGCGGGTGCCGCTCCTGATTCGCGGCCCCGGCGTGCCCGCATGTGAGATCTGGGAGCCGGCTCAGCTGATAAACCTCGCACCGACGCTGCTTGATCTTGTCGGCGTCCCTGCGCCGGCTGAGATGGTGGGGCGCCCGCTGTGGGAGGACGCATCGGCCGCGCCAACGGTGAGCACGACATTCGGCGCGGGTCCGCTCCGCTGGGCTTGGCGCGAGGGGCACCACAAAGTGGTTCTCCGGATGGCAGCCCAACCGGGGCTTGGTGCAAGGGCCGGCTCAGCGATGCGAGAGGGTCGACCGCTTCCCGCGGGCGGATTCTACTTCGACCTGTCAGCGGATCCCGGCGAGAACGAACCGGGCACGGTCCCGGTGGAACTGCTGCCGGCGGTGGGGCGCGCCTTTGTCGCCACCGCCGGGCAGCTCGCGCCGGGGATGCAAGTCATGGTATGGGGGCGGCACGGGCCGGTGGAGGCCTCCTTGCGGGTGCCTGGGTCGCTCGACGTCGTCCACGCGTGGAGTGTCGGCCCCATGGCGATCGAACGCTCTGAAGACCTCGTCCAGATCCGCTGCTCCGAGGGCTACCCGATCTGCGCGGCCGGGCTCCGCGTCATGCCCCCTCCGCAGTGGATCGAAACACCGGCCGGGCGCCGCCCTCCGGAGCAGGCCCTACCCCCAGCGGCCGACCTCGACCCGGGAATCCACGCGTGGTGGAATTCGGAGCGCCTCCTGGTGGTCGGCGGCCAACGCCAGACCCTGGAGCGACTGCGTGCCCTCGGCTACATCGAGTGACAGTACGTTCTGCATCCCGGTTTTCACCTATCGCACGCCCACGTCGCCGATTTTGCGCGCCTGAGTGACGCGGGACCATCGATCGCTTCAGGCACGATAACCGTGGTTCCGGCTGTGACGGTTCTCGGACGCGACTACTCCTTGCCAACGCCCGGTCCTGATTCTCCTCGACGCTCCCACTTTTCGACAGACGTCTTCAGGAACTTGATCCGGTCCGACCGCACGTAATGCTGAACGAGCAGCCGCCTAAACCCCTCCCCCGGCTCCAGGTTCCTGGCGAGTAGGAGCCACAGTACCGCCGGTGCCGGTCCGTCGTCGAGCAGATCGCGCAGCGCCGCAGGGGTCGCGTCACCGACTCGGAACTCGGGCAAGCGCTGGTCGACGTAGTGTTGAAACCCTGGCGCAGCCACCGATAAGCATGCGTTGGATGTGTTGTCGAAACGCGGGTCCGACAGCATGCAGTCCGTGGCCTCGCGCCACTGCTCCTTCCGCGGTTCAGTGTAGTAACCAGAGCGCACCAGACCGGCAATCGATAGCACGATCACGCCGGCCAATACCAACGCGCGAAGGGCGCGGGGTCGCACGTGCGCGATGGCGATGGCGATCAAGAAGAGAATCGCTGGCAAGAACACGATGGTGAATCGAGGCATCAACATCGGGACAATCAGAATTGATCGAGCGAACGCCAACCCAAGTGACACGAAAACTGAGATTCCGAGCAACCATGCGACTGTCACGAGCGGCGCCCCACTACCGGTGTCGTCGACTGTGGGCCGACGCGGCACGACGAACGGGACCACGGCCAGCAGCGTGCCGAGAATCAGGCTGAGAATGAGGTCCCTGCCGAAGTACGTGTGGAAGTAATCGATGAAGAACCAAGGCTCGGGGGGGGCCGGCCAGTACTCATCCATCGCCACGACCTTTCGGAGTGGACCGACCCAAGCCAGCATGGCAAGTGCAACGATCGCGGTTCCGAGCAAGAGCGGCAGCGAGTGGCGCCATCGCTCGCGCCGGGCCATGAGGACGATTGCAGCGGCGACCAACTGCCCCACCAGCATGACGAGCGCGAAGTAGTGCACATGGATCGCCGCCGCCGTGATCAGACCGTACAACACTGCGGTGCGCCACCCGGGGCGGTGGAGCACGATCACCAGCGCACAGTAGGACAGCGCGGCGAGGAGGAAGACCAGGGCGTAGGACCTCACCTCCTGCGAGTAGGCGATGTGGTAGGCATTGAGGGCCGTCAGAAGGGCCGCGCAGAGACCTGCCGCGGTCCCGCCCAGGCGGCGACCCGCAAGAAACATGACGGCGATGCCAAGGATGCCCAGGACAGCAGACAGCGACCGTCCAGCGAGGTCCGAATCGCCGAACAGCACCAGCCAGACATGAAGCAGGAGTGGATACCCAAGCGGATGCACGTCGTCCACATACACGCGGACGATTTCCATCGGCGACCTGTCAGATCGACTCCAGACCATCGAGAAGAGTTCGTCCAGCCAGAGGCTCTGGAAGGTGAGCCCGTAAAGGCGGAGCAACGCTCCTCCGATCAGGATGAGCGCCAGGATCAAGACCGAAGTGGAGAAACGATCCCGCAGAGTGAACCTCATTGGCGACGGTCTCCCGATGTGGTGAAAGGCGGCAGACTGACCTCCAACTCCGGCCCGCCCTTCGGATGGTCTCACACCTCTGCCATCCTCCGATGACGTGCAGAAGCATGGCGGGCGATCAGGGATCCAGGGATCGACGCCGGAAGACCATGGTGCTGGGTCGGTGAACCGCTGTTGAGCGAGCCGCCACGATCAGGCGTTCGAAAGCCGCTGCTCCAAGGAGGCCGATATCCCACGCGGCAGACACCAACGACGAGAATAGCGCACATCGGGGTACGGACGCAGGCATGGACATGGAGAAGCCTGCGGCCGCGGCATCGAGTGGGGCCGGGTGGTGCTCACCACTTCCTATCCCCTGGCCCCTCAAAAGCACGAGGGGGCGGCCGAAGCCGCCCCCTCGGTTTCGTGTTGCACGCTGCGCTACTGCCCCGGGGAGGCAGCCACCACCGCCGGCACCAGGATCGGATCCTGCGTGCGGTTGTCGATCTCCGACGCGTAGACCGCCACCGGCCCACCCGACACCACGTGCACCTCGATCGACGCGTGCATCTCCTCGTCGATCCCGAGCGCCTGGAAGATGTTGTACTGCACGAACTTCGCAGGCGGGATCCAGTACTCGGACAGGCTGGCGACGATGTCTCCCTCGGTGTCGTAGAGCGTGACCGCTATCATCGCTCCGCTGTCGGCGTCGGTGTTGAGCACGCCGACGTTGGTTCGGAAGCCCGTATCCGGGGACGGCGAGTTGCCGACGCCGGGGACGTAGCCGGACTCGCCCTCGTGGATCAGGTCGGCGTCGCCGAAGACCATGAGGTTCTGGCCGAACGTCCCGCCGCTTCCCGCCAGGTTGTAGGTGCGCGCCACCATGTGCGGCACCCCGTAGTCGCCCCGGCTGGTCACCACGAAGTAGCCCTTGGAATCGGTGTCCGGCGGCAGCATCGACACGCCGAGCACGTCGACGTAGTACAGGGTGTTGCCCGGATCGATGTTCATGATCATGAACGGCGAGTAGCCGAGGTCGACCTCCGGCACGTAGTCGACACGCGCGGAGATCCCGTCCTCGGTCTCGTTGAGGAAGGTGATGTCCGACCGCCACAGCGACTCGTTGGCGCCCGGCAAATGCGCGATGCCCGGGATCCAGACCTTGACCTCCTCGGTGCCGGCCGGTGACACATAGACCGGGTCGCCGGTGAAGTTGTCAACCACCGACGCATACATGGTCAGGTCGGCGCCGTTGGTGTCGATCGCCACCGAGAAGATGTTGACGTCGGTCAGGATGCCCGCCGCCTCAATCACCTCGACGATCTGCCGCGTCGAGTAGCCGGGCACCCAGGTCGTGATGGTGTCGCCGAGCTGAACGCCGAACTCGTCGTAGACGGTGACCCCGATGTTACCGACATTGTCTGGGCCGAAGTTGGCGAGGCCGACGTTGGTCCGGTAGTAGAAGTTGTCGACCATCCCGGTCAGGAACACCCGTCCCTGGTCGAGCGGCACCACCGGCACCGCCGGCACGTACTGCCCGAAGGTCCCCTCCGGAGTGTCGTTGTAGGTGCGCGACACGATCAGTGGCGTGCAGCCGTTGCCGCCGTCAAACGTGAAGCGCAGCGAGCCCTTGTTGTCGTCGCCCTGAATCCCGGGGATCTGCTGGACGATGTCGTCGAAGATCTGGGTCGCATCCGGCTCGAGCAGGAACTCCAGCCCGTGGATGACCGTGTTCGAGTTGTTGGTCGCCTCCGGCAGGTACTCGATGGTGACGTCCACCGTGTCGAGACACGGGTTGAAGATCCGGAGGTCGGTCCGCCACACCGTCTCGTTGAGGCCCGGGGCGTGCGCCGCCGCCGGCACCAGGAAGTCCTCGGGCGGCGGTGGCGGCAGTACCTCGAGCAGCTGCGATGAGGTCGCCGAGCCGAAGCAGTTGCCGGCCTCGAGCTCGACCGTGTACAGGCCCGCCACCGTGAAACGGTGGATGAAGTTGGGCTCGATGCTGGTCAGAACCGGCTGCCCGTTGAGCTTCAACGTCCACGACCACTCGGTCGCGTCGGTGTTGGTGCCGCCGCCGCCGCCACCACCTCCACCACCACCGGCAGCGGCTTGGGTGACGGTGTGGAGCCGGTTCTCGACGTCGATGTTGCCCTGACGCGCAACGCCCGAGTTGGGGTCGACGCTGTAGTTGACGGTCCCCGTTGCCGCTGCCGCTGCCGCCGGAGGTGATCGTGATCCAGGCTGTGCGAGGGATCGGCCGTCCAGCCGCACCCGGCGTTGGTGGCCACGTTGAAGGTGCCGGTGCCGCCGGCCGCCGGGAAGTCGCGCGAGGTCGGCGACAGCGTGTAGGTGCAGCCGCCGCAGGTGCCGCTCTCCTGCACCGTCACGTTGACCAGGGCTGATCCGATCAAGACGCCGCTGTCCGGATTGTAGGCCGTGACCGTCACCGTCTTGGCGCCGGCCGAGGAGTACTTGTACGGGGTCGCCAGGCAGTTGGTGTAGAGCGGCTCGCAGACGAAGGTCTGCGTGTACGGAGCGCAGCCCGCGCCGCCGAAGTCCCAGTGGGCCTCGACCCTGCCGCCGTAGCCCGTGATCTCGAAGACGACCTCCTCGCCGATCTGCGGGCTCGTGGGCTCCGCGGTGAGGCCGATCGGCAGCAGGATCTTCAGGTCCCCGCCGCCGCCACCGCCGGCCATGCCCCCGCCCGCCCCCTCCTGGTTGATCCTCACCAGCTCGCCGCCGACAAATACGAACCCAGTTCGCGCCGCTTCGGAGTTCGCGTCGACCGCGAACTGAACGAGCCCTGGGCCACTGCCCAGCGGATTCGACGTGGTCGCGATCCAGTGCCGATCGTCGCTGGCAAACCAATCGCATCCAGCGTCGGTGGTCACCGTGATCGTGCCGCTCCCGCCGGAGGCCGGCAGGTTGAAGACCAGCGGAGCGACGCCGTACTCACAGGTCACGATCACCGGGTCCTCGCTGTGGAAGAAGCTGACGTCGGTCCCGGCCTGCACCGGGTTCGGCGTCATCGTGAACGCCGGGTCCGGCGCTCCGGTCGCCGTGCAGACCGGCCCGCACTCGCCCTGGTTGTGCACCCACACCGTCTTGGTGCGGCTGCCGGTGGTGGTTGCGAGCGTCACGTCGAAGAACCCCGACTGGGGGAAGGTGCGAACGACGTTGCGGCAGGCGGCAGGATTGCCGCTGCAGTCGACGGTCATCGGCCGCCACGCGCAGTCCGGGCTCTTGAAGTCCCAGCTCACCGGGACGAGATCGGTGCTGACGGTGAAGGTCACCTCGTCGCCGATGTCCGGCTCCAGGTTGGAGACAGCGAAGTCGGTCGGCACCAGTCCGAGCTGGGTGAGCGTGAAGGTTCGCCCGGCAGCAGGGATCTCCCCGATCCTCGGGGTCGGGCTCGAGTTCGTGGTGTAGCTGTAGCGCACGGTTCCGGGACCGGTGCCGCTCGCTCCCGACGTGATGGTGATCCAGCCCTCCAGCGACTGCGCGGTCCACGGGCAACCCGGCGATGTCAGCACGCTGAACTGCCCGTTTCCGGCCGCCGCCGGCACCTGGGCCGAGGTCGGGTTGAGGGTGTAGGTGCAGGATCCGCCGCCACCACCGCCGCCACCGCCACCGCCACCGCCGCCACCGCCGCAGCTCCCGGAGCTCGACACGGTGAGGGTGTGCGTCACCTGGGGCAGCGTGGTGCCCTGGAACACGACCGTCAGCCGCACCGTCTTGGCCCCCGAGTTCGAGTACTGGTACGAGGCGGACTTGCAGTCGGTGTAGGCGTCGGGCACGCAGGTGTAGCTCTGGGTGTAGGGCGAGCACCCGGTGCCGCCGAAGTTCCAGATTGCGCTGTCAATGTCGCCGGGAACGCCCTCGATGTCGAAGAACACCGTCTGGCCGATGTCGGGCGTGCTGTCCGAGATCGTGAACTCGAGCTGAACCGACCCGTCGCCGACGTTGACCGTCTTGACCTTGGTCGAGATGTCGCCGTTGTCGGTGTTGGTCAGAGTCAGCGTGATCGTGTGGTCGCCGGGGTTCAGGGTGTCAGCCGGGATCGTGCACACGACGGCGTTCGGGCAGCCGTTGTAGATCGTCGCCCCGGTCACCGACCAGTCCCACGAAAGGCTGGCGCCCGGCGTGGCGTTGGAGATGCTGCCGTCGAGCGTCATCGCCTGGGTATTGAGCGGGCTTGCCGGCGAGATCGTGAAGTCGGCTGACACCGAGCTGATGTCGAGGATGAGCAACTTGCGTGCCTCGTACAGCGGGTCCGGATCGTAGTTCGTCCCACCGGGCTCAAGCTCGTGCGCGTAGTTGACCGTCAGTCGGATCCGCCACTCGCCGCTCTGATCGAGCGGGAAATCGTTGACGAACGCCCCCGTGAGGTCAGTGAAGCCCCCGACGGGGTTGGTGATCCGCCACTCAAAAGGGTCGGTCGTCCCTCCTCCCGGCGACCCCTCGGCCGTCCCCTGCAGGTCGATGGTGTCGCCGGTGATCGGGTTCGGCGGTTCGATCGTGATGATGGCCTGAGGCGTGCGGTCGATCATGATCTGCTCGGTCGCGAGCTGCTGGGCAGGGCACGACCCGGCCGCAGCCGGATTGCACGGGAAGTCGGCGTTCGCCACTGCCACGTGCGCCCAGCGCTCGACGCTGGCCAGGATGTCCGCCGGAATCGGGCACGCGAGCGTGTTCGGATCACCGGCCGTCAGCACCAGGTCGCCGCAGATCAGCCCGCTCAACGGGTCCTCACCGTTGGTGACCCAGATCGTCTTGGTCTCGACCGTGCCGATCGAGGTGTTGGTCACCGTCACCGAGTCGCCGGGGAACACCGCCGCCGGCGACAGATCCAGGCCGGCGACCGGCTGGATCGGCCCGGCGCAGGCCGTGAAGTCGATCATCTGCGCCACGTTGTACCGCGCGAGGTACATCGTGGTGGCGTCGTTCGAGAACACCGCGCTCGTTGGCCACTCGCACGGGAGTTCGGGATCAGAGGAGTGGCTGTTCCACGGATGGCCCGGGTCCCAGAAGTTGGGGTCGAGCTCCACCGGATTGCCGGGGTCCTCGATGTTGTAGGTCTTCGAGGAGTCGGCGCTCACCGGCTGCGCCACCCACGCGAAGGGGTAGCGCATGGCGGTCAGCCCGAGGTTGCCGGCCACGAACGCCGTCTGCTGCGGGCTCGCCGGGTTCGAGATGTCCCAGACGTGCATGCCGTCGTTGACGAACGAGCTCACGGCCAGGTCGGCCGTCTCGTCGATGGCCAGGCCTTTGCCGCGGGCCATGGAGGCGCGGATCGGGCTCTTGACAACGAAGGCGAGGTCGATGAGCCCGCCGACAACGGGATCGACCCGGTAGATGTAGATCCAGTTGTCGTACAGGCCGAGGTAGAGGTACGTGTCGCCGCCGCCCTCGACCGTCACGCCGTTGATGAACTTGCCGTTGAACCCGGGCACGTCGATACAGGCGATCCGCTGGATGCTGGTGACGCCGCTGTAGCGGTAGAGAGTGGCGTCGTAGCCGCTGCCGCAGTCGTCGGGCAGGTAGTTGGCGATCAGGTACTGCTGGTTGTCGAATTTGAAGGTGAACGCGCCGCGCGGATCCAGGCTCGTCCCGTAGAACTGCTTGGTGCCGAAGTTGGGCTGGCTGCCGCTCCCGAGGTCGAACAGCACGGTGCCGAGCTTGTAGGTGGCGACCCCGTAGCGGCAGTCGTCGCAGATCGAGTAGTTGAGCAGGTCGTAGTCGGAGTCACCCTGGTTGCCCACGCCGAAGTTCGAGTCGTCGCCTTCGACCGGGCTCCCCGGGTTGTTGATGCTGTACAGCTGGATATCGTTGCCGGTGTTGACCGCGAGCTGCTGGGTGGCGCCCCAGGCGAAGGTCGAGGCCTCGAAGTACTTGTCGATGGTCGGCATGCCGAGGCAGTTGAGGGACGACAGCAGCAAGCCGCCGTCAGCCAGGCACTCGGGCGGCAATTGGGCAAAGGCTGCGCCCGGCATCACCAGAGCTACCACCAGGGCGGCGGCGCCGAGAAGGACAACGGCCCGCGATCGGGACGCGTGAGAGGACGGCATGAGCACCTCCATCAACAAAGACTATAGGTTGCGGGCCGCTCGAGTGTCAATCTGGAACGGGCCAGCTTAAGCGAATTCCATCAGGAACTTAGGTTATCGAAGCCGGGGGTGACCATGGTCACCGCCAGCGCCGGGGGTACGCACACGAGGAGGCGGCCGGCCGACCCAACGTCGCATTCTCGTCGAGCCGCGGCAACCGGTCAAGCGCGACGGTCGCTCTTTGACCGTCCCTTGACATCCGGTTCTTTTCCCCTGGCTCGCACCGCGAGCCTGGGGAAAAGAAAAAGGAGGCGGCCCGAGGGCCGCCTCCGGGATGATCAGTGAGCTTCGAGTCTATTCGAAGAACGGCGGCCGGTAGAAGGTGCCCAGCTGCGGCAGGACCTGGTCTTCGAAGCAGTTGTAGTTGGCCATCACGTGGCCGGTGCGGAACGACGAGTACTCGCCGCCCTTCACGTACTGCACACCCATCCAGGTCTGGTACCAGTCGGGCGCCGGACCACCGGGGTAGAAGTTCGACGGCGGCCAAATGAACAGGAACCAGCCGTACTGGTCGAGGATGTTGAACTGGCCGGCCGAAACCTCCTGGGTCTCGAGCGGGAGGAGGTTGAGGATCACGCTCTCGCCACCGGGCATCGACCACGGCATGGTCGCGGTGGAGGTCACGTTCTCCTCCTCGTCCCAGACGTAGTAGGTGTACGCCAGGCAGTTGAGGGCCCACATCTCGTTCGGGGACTCATCCGGATCGTCGAGGTAGAGGTCGGGGACGATGCGGTTGATGACGTCACCCTTGAACGCGCGGATGCCGGTGGTGAGTCCGAGCGCCGGGTCCTGCAGGTAGCGGAAGGCCCACGCGGTCGGCAGCGGCTCGCGGTAGTCGGAGGTCTGGAAGCCGTTCGAATAGCGGGCATAGAAGCTCGCCGGGAAGCCAGCCGGGTCGATGGTCGCGATCAGGTCGAGCGCGCCGTCGGCCTCGATCTGCACCGCATTCTCCGCCTCGGAGAGACGAGCGGTCGAGTTCACATAGATGACGTCGCCCATCAGGACGTTGTCGTAGCGGATCTCGCCGCTGGCGCCGTAGTACGCGGACTCATCCGGGAACAGGGTGTTGCAGGTCTCCACCACGTCCGCCGTGATGTACATCCAGGTGTCGTCAGCCTCGGTGCGGGCCTCGAACCACGGGAGCGGCGACGGCACGTAGGGGTTGTCGTCGCAGTTGTCGTGGTAGCGCGGCACGGTCTGGCTGCTCTTCAGCCAGCCCTCGAACAGCGCGAGGATGTTGGCCGGGATCGGGGTCGTGTAACGGCCCGGATAGGCCTGCGCGCTGGACGAGCAGCGGCTGCCGAGAGCCGAGGTCGGCTCGGGATTCGGCAGATCTTCGGGATCCCACGCGGCATACGTGTTCGCGCCGGAAACAGGACCATCCTCGAACACGCCCTCATCGGTGGTGTGGCCGCTGTTGACCGTCACCGGCAGCTGGCCGAGCGAGAGGATGTCGCGAATGCTGAGGGTCTGCACGTCGTAGCCCGTCAGCAGGATGTTGAAGTCGAGGATCGGGACCGAGAAGTCGGTCCACAGGGTGACGTGCACGATCTGCGCCTCGTTGGAGACGTTGGTGATCGCGAACAGGGTGTTGTAGCCGCCAAAGCCCAGATCGTAGTTGTAGGTCACGAACGGGAACAGCAGCGTGGCGGCCGGGACGGGATCAAACGCGCAGACGTTCGCAAAGGCGACGCTGCCTGCCCCGAACATAACCGCGCCGATCAGCGCCAGTGTCAGGAATCTCTTCATGCTCAGCTCCTTCCTTTCTTCGGTACCTTCAGGACAGAAAACGAGACGATTTCGAACCGTCCTGCTCTCTTCTTCACCCCTCGTGGTTTCGCATCACCTCCCGCAAGTTTAATTCGTTCATCGACTTATTTCGAAATATGTCATGACGGCATAAAATATAGCATCGAGCCTCACGCACTGTCAAGGGCCTTTCAACTCAGAAACCAGCCACCGGCGCATTATGTGACGGCAGTTACCACAAGTCAAGCACTGGGGAGGGGCTAGGATCTGGGATCGAGGGGCTAGCCCCGCCCGCCCTCTGCCGCGCCCGCTTCCGACCGTTAGTACCCCGGCCCCGCCCCACCAATACGCCTCGCGAGTCAGGGCCATCCGGAAGCGGAAAGGGGCGCGGGAGCGGGCGCGTCGGAGCAGGCCCTACCGCGCGCTGCGGCTCAGCCAGACGCTGACTCCGCCCCGGTTCCCTTCTTCCTCCGCGAAAGCGACCACGAGGTCGTCCCGGCCGTCGCCGTCGAGATCCACGAGCTGGATGTCGTACGGCCGGCCGCGGCTTTCGAGCTCCGCGCCCTGCTCACGGTAGTACTCACCGGACGGAGCCTGGATGTAGACCTCGAGGTCGCCGTCCCGACGCCCCGCCACGACGTCGACGAGGCCGTCCCCGTTGAGGTCGCCCACCCCGAGCCGGAATATGGCGTTGAAGCGGATGTCGTCGAAGAACAGCGCTACGCCCTTGTCCATGATCCCCTGGGCCGTGACCGAGTACCGGACGACGCCGGTGCGGGCCACGTTCTCGCCGTTGACGATCTGGAACTGCACGAAGGCCGCATAGATCTCGGTGCCGGCCGCGCCGCGCCGGACCGCGACATCCGGGTGCTGGGCGTTGGCCAGCACGCCGCGCGGCAGCGGACCGACCCAGCCCTCCTCGCCCGCGCGGTTGAACGAGACCAGGCGGCGCCAGTCGTTGGTGTTGGACGAGAGCACGAGGTCGGTGGTCCCATCCCCGTCGAGGTCGGCTGCGGCGAGGCTGTCGCCGATGACCCGCTGGGGCAGCCCGGGCCGGGACACGCGCCAGCCGTTCGGGCTGCTGAGCACCGTCCACACCGTGACCGAGTCCTCGATTCGGGTGCTGGTCGCCGTGTCGTAGTCGATCTCCGCCAGGAACGCGACGTCGTCGCGGCCGTCACCGTTGAAGTCGCCCACGGTCGGCGCCCGGGAGGTGATCCGCGGGTCCGGGCTGGGCAGCAGATCGGCGCGGACGAAGTTGCCGGCGCCGTTGCCATACAGCACGTACTGTCCCTTGAAGTGGATCGCGAGCACGAGGTCGCGGTGGCCGTCGGCATCGAAGTCGCCGGTCTGAATGCCGCCGTAGTCGAACGGCACCTGGCTCGGCCACACGCAGCCCTTCCACACCTCGTAGGCGCCGCCCCCCTTGCCGAGGAAGATGGACGGATGGCCGACGCCCTTCCGCGCCGGCGGCAGCACCAGGTCGTCGATCCCGTCGCCGTTCATGTCGTCGAGCACGAAGTTCATCTGCCACAGCCCGCTATCGGGCAGGCCGCTCGTGACCGGCTCGAAGCGGATCGCGTCCATGAACGGCGGCGGAACGATTTCGGCCCCGAAGTCGAGGTAGAAGTCGACGACTCCGTACTTCTCTTCCCAGTCCCGCGCCGTCTTGTACGTCAGCTCGTCGCGCTCGCGCCGCTGCCACATCTCGTGGAGGGCCGACTCCGGGTCCTCCGGCGGCAGGCCGCGCAGCCACACCGTGGTCTCGTCCTCGCGGACGATCTCCATCTTGAGGGAGACGGCGGGATGCGGGTAGGCGTGCGTCTCGTCGATCCTGACGATGGTGTCCTTGGCAACCGGCCGCGGCGTCAGCCAGTCCGCGACCATCTCCTCCCAGCTGCGGAAGTTGGTGCGGGCCCGCGGGGCCGGCTCCTGCTGACCCTCATCGGGGAGCGCCGGCTCCGCAGCAGGGGTTGCCTCCGCGGCCGCGCCGGCCGGCGGTGTCTCTTGCGACCAGCCGACGGACAACCCGGCCACCATCGCGAGCACGCCCACTGAGAGCAAAAACTTGAGACTCATCGAATCCTCCAAGACATCCCTGCGACCCGCCGTCACTCACAGCAGGTCGGCGATTGTATACCGCCAGCGATCGAGCGCCGCGGCCCCGATCACGACCAGCGCCACGCCCGCGGCAGCCAACGCCGCGACCGCGAGCGGCTCCGGAGGCGCCGCACCGATCAGGCCGGCGCGCGACGCGCCGACCAGCGGGGTCAGCGGGTTCGCCGAGACCAGGGTCCGCAGCACGCCTTCGGGCACCATGGCCAGCGGGTAGACGAGCGGCGCGCCGTAGAACAGCAGCTGCATACCGAGGGTCAGCGCTTCAGACACGTCGGGCAGAGCGGCGCCGAGCACGCTCGCCGTCAGGCTGAGGCCGACAACCCACAGCGCGATCAGCGCCAGTGAGCCGCCCAGCCATGGCAGGTCGGCAAGCCGGCAGTGACCCCCGATCACGCAGATGGCGAGCACCACCACGAACGAAATCGCGTGGTGCAGCACGGCCCCAAGTACGTCGCCGATGACCAACACCTCGGCCGGCATCCGCACGCGCTGCACGAGCGTGGCGTGCGCGCGAAAGACCCGCGCCGCGCGCAGCACCGCGTCGTTGAGCGCAAGGAACGGCACCAGGCCAGTGATCAGGTAGATTCCAAATCCCACCGGCGGACGTTTCGCAAGATCGATGCCAAGTCCCTCGACCCTGATCTGGAAGATCACCGAGAAGACCACCATGAAGAGTGCGAACTGGATGAGGGTCGCGAGCGGGGTCCACAGCCAGCCGAGGTACGAGCCGGCGTAGCGCGAGGCGAACGACCGCCAGGCCAGCTGCGCCACCAGGAAACGGTGGCGCGCCAGGGTCGACGGCAGCCGCAGCGACGCAAACAGGTGCTGGCTCATCCCCGTTCCGTGGTCCTTCCTGCCGGCCCCCGCCGCCACCCGCGCGGACGGCGCCCGGATGGGGTCGCCGCCGTCACCAAGCGCCCGCTTGAAAGCGCTTGACGTGACTGTTCAGGCCGCATAGAATAGTGTTTGCTGGGGCGTGGTGTGTCCACGCCGCGGCTGGATGTTACTACAGGGAAGGAGCAGTCGGCAAACCGTGATCACCAGGACCGGACCCCCGAGCCCTCAGGTTGCGACGATCGGCGTGCGTCTGCGCCGGCTGCGCAAGGAACGCAACCTGACCCAGGCCGAGCTGGCGCGCCAAATTGGCATCCAGCAGTCCGACCTGTCGCGGATGGAAAAGGGCGAGTACCGGGTCTCGCTCGACAATCTGGTCAAGATCCTGACCGCCCTCGACCTCCAGATCGCCGACTTCTTCGCTGGCCGCGCGGAGCCGCAGGCCGCCGCCCAGCGCCCCCTGAGCCACGAGGACATGCAGCTGCTGCACATGCTGCGCGAGCTGACCCCGGAGGCCCGCCAGGAGGTCCAGCAGTTCGTCGAGTTCAAGCTGCGTCGCGAGCGGGTCGAGTGGCGCGCCAACGAAGCCCGGCGCTCCAGCGGGGACGGTGGGTCATGACGCAGCGCTGCGAGGACCTGCTGCTCCGGGCCCAGGCCGCACTCGAGCGGGGCGAGTTCGAGGAGGGCTACCGGCTCGCGATCGACGCCGAGGCGCTGGCGAAGGAAGCCGGCGACCAGGATCTCGCCGACCGCGCCTTCTGCAATGCATGTGCGTTCGCGATCGAGCTCGACACCGCATCCGGAATGGTGCCTCGCCTCAAGCAGATCCTGCTCGGCTCGGGCAATCTCCGGAACCGCTTCCTGGCCGCCTACTACACCGCAGTCGCCTGCGATCTCGAAGACGACCTCGCCAAGGCGTCGTCCTACGCCCGGCGTGCGGCGGAGCTCGCGGCCGAGCTCCCGGAGCCCGAGCTGCGGGCAAGGTCGGCCAACCTCGCCGGCAACCTCGCCCTCCGCGAGGCCGAGTTCGACGCCGCCGAGAGCTGCTACGAGCAGGCGATGGCCGCGCACCGCGGCCGCGATGGCTACCACCGCCTGATGGAGGCCCAGGAGAAGGACAACCTGGGCTACGTGCTGCTGTGCACCGATCGAGTCAGCGACGGCCTGTCGCTGTGCGAGAAAGCGCGTGAAACGCTGGACGCCATGGGGGACGTGCACTACCTGCCGCAGACGCTGCAGGATCTGTGCTACGGCTACCTCCTGAACGACAACCTGGACCTGGCGCAGCGGCATGGCGAGAGAGCGCTGGATCTCGCCGCGGCGGCGCCCGATCCCCTGGTGGTGAAGAACTGCCTGTTCCTGCTCAGCGAGGTGGCCGTGCGCCGGGGCGACAGCTTCCGCGCCCGCCGCTACCTGCGCGAGCTCACCACCCACTACCCCGAGGTCGGGGTCAGCGAGGAGCTCATCGACGTCTTCCTCGCCACGGACCTGACCACGGTAGTGAACTTGCGAGGGTGATGATGAGAGTGCTCAAGATCACACTGTCCGCCCTCGTCATGCTCGCCATGGCTGCGGTTGCCGCGGCCGGCGACATGACGCTCACGCGCGCCGGAGACCTGTACCGGATCGCGCCCACCGAGGCCGGGCTCGTCATCACCGGCTCGCTCGCCGACGGCACCACCGTCGCGCTCACCGTGCCGCAGACCGCAGGCACCGCCACCAGCGCGCGCAGTCTGGCGGTCGATCCGGTCTCCGGCGCACTGTTCGTGATCTGGCAGCAGGGTGAAGGAACGTCCGCCGAGGTCCTCTTTGCGAGCTACGTCGGCCAGAGCTGGACCGGACCGGTGGTCGTGGCCGAGAGCGCAGCGTCCAACCCGCAGATGATGTTGTTCCGCGCCGTGGACGTCGTCGACGTCGAGGGCGACGACGGCCAGATCACGCAGGTCGAGGTCGCCACCAGCTTCCTGCACATTGCCTGGTGGAGCTACGACGAGTCGGTCAACGACGGTGCCGCGGTCTACCTGCCGGCGCCGATAGATGACGAGACCGGGCTTGCCGACCTTGAGGCCTACGATCCGGTCGTGCTCAGTGATCTCCTGCCCTACGGTCTCCCCTGCGACGGTATCGAGGATGCCTCGGCGCTGGCCGCGCCCAAGCTGTTCTCGGATCCGCAGAGCGGCTTCCCGCACCTGTTCGCCACCGACTTCGCCGAGTGCCTGTTCTACGTCCTGCAGATCGGCCATGACGTGATCGTCGATCCGGTCACCGAGCGCCGGCGGCACACGATCATCCTTCGCGAGGGCGGCACCTACGTGGTGGCCGAGGAGCTGCCGCTCGCCACCGCCAGCGTCGAGGTGGGACACGGTCTGTCCCTGGTCCTGCACTGGGACACCGTTACCGATACCGGGACCTCGGTCGACTACCTGCAGTTCGATCCGAATGGCCTGCACGAGGTGCAGTCGCTGTCGCTCGGCGAGAGCCTCAACCACGAGCACGCCGTGCAGCTGATCCGGGGCCTCCTCAGGTAGCGTCCGACACATACCAACCACCCAACGCCCACCGCAGCGGTGGGCGTTTTTCATGCCCTTGAGAATCGGTGAGACGTCGATCGCGATCCGAGCAGCGTGCGCGCCGCGTCCGCCTCCCGTGATCAGCGGCTGTCGCCGCGCGCCACCCGCTCGAGCAGCCCCTCAAGGGCCGTGGCGTAGCCGCCCCAGGTCAGCCGGGACCCGGTCCGACGAGCCCCGGCGGCGAGGGCGTCGAGCCGCTCGCGGTCGAGCGCGGCCAGCGCGGCAGCCAGGGCCGCGGCCGAGCCGGGCGCGACCAGCCGGCCGTTGACCCCGTCCTCGATCACCTCGGCCAGCCCGCCGACGCGGGTCGACAGCACCGGCACGCCGGCGGCCAGCACCAGCGGCGCCATCGCCGACTGCGACCCGTCGCGGTAGGGCAGCACCACCAGGTCGGCGGCGGACAGCAGCGCCCGTAGCTCTCCCTCCGACTGCCACCTCAGGTCGAGGCGGACCCGGCCGGCCAGGTCGGGCTCGGCCGCCCGCCGCTGCAGGCGATGCCCGAGCCCGCCCCACGCCTCGCCCGCAACGACCAGCCGCCAGTCGGATGTCGCCGGCAGGCTGGCGACCGCGTCAAGCAGCAGGTCCACCCCCTTGTAGGGCCGGATCAGGCCCGCGAAGACGGCAACTCGCCCGTCGGCAGGCAGCCCGAGAGCGCGCCGCGCCGTCGCACGATCGAGGAGCTCGCCGGTTGCGGTTGCCGGCAGCGGGTGGGCCGCACAAGGCAGCCCGGGGTAGTCGCGCCGCAGGCGCCCGGCCAGCGTCTCGGCGTGCGTGAACAGCCCGTCGCAGCGGGACAGCACCGAGCGGGCCGCCAGCCGCTGCGTCCATCCGGCGTCGTGGTCCGCCGGGTTGTGCACGATGGCGACCACCGCGGGCCGCTCGCCGGCGAGGAGGTAGCGCCAGCAGCCGGCCCAGGCCCAGGTCCAGTAAGGGAGCAGCCACGCGTCCGCGCCCGCCCGCTGCGCCGCCCGGCGCGCCCGCGGCCAGGCCGGCGGGAACACGGGGTCGAGCACCGCCTCGCTGCCGGGCAGCAGCGGACAGGCTTCCGGGTCGCGGCCGCCGCCCCGCCCGGGAAACAGCCGGGCCGGGTACTGCCGGCGCGGGGTCAGGAACGAAACCTCGTGGCCGCGGGCGCGCAGAGCTGCCACCGCCGCCGTCGTGGTGGTGGCGATGCCGCCGCGGAACGGGTGGCCGGGGCCGAGCACGACCAGGCGCATGCGGGGATTGTAGTCCGGGATGCGCGCAGCGCATCCAGTAGGATCGCGCGGGGCAAAGGCCCGCGGTCGCGTTGCCCATTTCGTGTCGCCTGGCTGGCCTTTGCCCCGCGCGATCCTAACGGCGCATCCGCTCTTCGAGGAGGCTGCGGATCGGCTCCGGGACCAGCCCGGTCACATCACCGCCGAGCGCAGCAACCTCCCGCACCATCCGCGACGACAGGTAGGAGTACTCCTCCTTCGGGGTCAGAAACACCGTCTCCGCGCTCGGCGACAGCCGGCGGTTCATGAGCGCCATCTGGAACTCGTACTCGAAGTCGGAGACCGCCCGCATGCCGCGGATGATGACGGTGGCCTGCATCTGGTGCAGGAAGTTGACGAGCAGGCCGCTGAACAACCGCACCTCGACGGCGGGATCGCCGGCGTACAGGCCGCGGACCATCTCGAGTCGCTCGTTGGGCGTGAACACGGGCTGCTTGCTCGGGTTCTCGAGGATGCCCACGATCAGCCGCGGGAAGATCTGGGTGGCCCTGGAGATGATGTCGGCGTGGCCCAGGTGGAACGGGTCGAAGGAGCCCGGAAACACGGCGACCGGCTGCTTGGAGAGGCTCACGCGCTGATTGTAGCAAGCGCCGGCGATCAGCGTCCGCGACCGCAGCGCTCGATCACTCCTCGACCGCGCCGGCCGTGGTCCGGTTGTGGTGGCGGTCGACGGCCATGATGACCACCAGGTGGCGGCCCTGGACAGCCGGCAGGCTGAAGGTCTCGCGCTGCCCGTCGAGGATGCCATCCTCTGGCGCCAGCTCCTGCCACCGCGCGCCGTCGCGCGACCATTCGACCCTGGTCACCGCGCTGCCATCGTCCTCGACGACCACCCCCCATCGGTCGCCTTGCCGGGTCAGCGTCGCCCGCGGGGGCGTGTTGTCGACCACGAACCACGCGCTCGAGCGGGTCGCGCTCAAGGCGTCCCCCGGATTGGTGGGACCGTCGCTCGCGGTGAGGCGAAAGCGGTAGCGGCTGTCCGGCAGCGCCGTCGTGTCGACCCCGAGCAGGTCGACGGCGAGCTCGTCGCGGACCGTCATCATGAAGCCGTCCTCGCGCTCGACCTCGAGGCGGAACTGCAGGGCGTCGTCGTTGAGGTCCTTGGCCGTCCAGCTCACGGTGCGGTAGCCGGTCCGGTAGAACTTCTTGCCCTTGGCGCCGTTCTTGGCGGCGCCGCCCTCGGGGTCGATGACGGTGAAGATGCCGTTGAAGTCCGGGTGGTCGCGGTCGATCACCGGGCCCGACGGCGGGGGCGCGGCCAGGTAGACCACCCCCGGCTCCTCGACCGTGAGGTCGACGATCTGCGGGGCCAGGTTGATGTCGCGCAGCGCCACCTCGACCCGCTCCACCGACGAGCCGGCGGCGAGCTCGACCTCCCACTGCAGGGAGCGGGCGGGCGGCAGCGGCACCGTGCCGCCGGACGCCGGCAGCCACTCGGTCCACGGCAGCCAGCTCTCGTCGGCCTTCTCCGAGGCGCCCGACCGGAACCGGATCCGCACCCCGTCGCCCGACGGCAGCACCTGGTACTCGCCGAACCTCACCGGGATCGGGAAGGCCTGCCCGTCGGCGCGATAGCGGGCCTCGCGCGTTCCCTCGCGGCGCCACAGCACCTGGCCGGGGCCCTGGGTGAGCAGCGCGGCGCCGCCATCCACCACGCCAACCACCTGGACGGCGTCGACCGTCGTCAGCCTCGTGCCGCCGTCGTTGACGAATCGCCACACCTCACCCTGGTAGCCGGTGCCCACCAGTACGCCGGAGCCGTCCCAGGCGATCGCGGAAGCCACCTGCTTGGAGAATCGGTGCACCTGCAGCAGGGCCCCCTCCGGGGTCAGCCGCAGCAGCTCCGAGGTGGCCGTCGCGCCGTCGATCTTCGGCAGGTCGAGGTCAACCGTCGGGCTCTCGCTGCGATCGCCCTCCGTGCTCGACTCCCCCTCGTCGTTCGGCGCTTTGGCGGGCTCGACCGGCTCGCCGACCAGCGCCACCGCCCACACCGATCCGTCGGGGACCGTCACCAGATCTGGGATCTCGGTGAACGGGCTGTCCGCGAGCAGCGCCAGCTGACCGGTCGGGCCGACGCTCAGGATCAGGCCCTTGCCCGAGGTGCCGACGATCAGCGCGTCCTTCCTGGGGGCGAGCGAGCGCGCGTAGGCGTCCGGGATCTCGACCCAGCGCTCCATGCCGCGCGGGCCGAGGCGGTACAGGGCCGCCGGCGAGCCCGCCGCCACCACCACCGTGTCGGCAAACCAGGCGAGGTCCCAGATGCCGCCCTCACCCAGCCTGGCCACCTCCTCGAGCTCGTCGCCGTCGAGACGGAACAGCACTCCAGGGGAGAGCGACGCCACGTAAACGGCGTCGGCGGGCGTGACCAGCACCGCCGTCACCTGCTCACCCGGGACCTCGGCGAGGAGCCTGGCGGCGTTGCCGGTGACCCGATAGAGCCGGGCCGGATGCCCGGTGCCGACAACCAGCGATCCGTCCGACATCCGGCCGCCCGCAACCACGACCGGCTCGTCCATGGCGACCGCGTCGGCCCACGCCGCCACCGGCACGAGCGTGCCCTGCTCGGTCACCGCCACGCCGTCGCCGCGCCCCCGGAGCAGCTCCTCCGCGGTGTCGGCCACCCAGCGCCGGGCCTCGGTGGCCCAGGCCGCCGAGCTGGCCACGATCAGCATCAACACCAGCGATCGCACGATTCTCATCGCGTGTTCCGCTCCTCCAGCCGAACCGTCAGTGGCAGTCGCTCGGCGCCGAGCACCGCGGTCGGCATGTCCAGCTTCACGCTCGCAACCACGCCGTACTCGGTGGTCTCGAGGTTGGCGCCGAGGGCCGACCGCAGCTGCACCGCCACGCTCGGCGGCACCGACAGCGTCCCCCCTGGCAACGCCACTCCCACCTCCCGTCGCTCGAGCGCCAGCACGAGCTGCCTTGACGACACCAACCGGTCGAAGACCGCCAGCTCGTGGGCAAACGAGGCGGCTCGCGGCGGCCGCATCGCGAGGTCGTACATCGTCCACGCGCCGCCGTCGGCCACGATCAGATCGAGACGGCCCTCGGCGACGCCGGCGGGGATCGGCACCTCCACCAGCTGCGAGTACTCGGCGCCGCGGTACGGCCGCAGGCGCAGGCGCACCGGCAGCGACTCGCCGGGCTCGACCACCCACCGAACCGGGGTGGCCGACACCAGAGTCGCCGACTCGAGCGCCTCGGCCGAGACGAGGGTGACGCGCACCGACTCGAGGGGCGGCGGCTGGAAAGACGAGTTCTCGAGGTAGCCGACCGCGGCTGCCGCGAGCCCAGCCGCCTGCAGCCCGGCCTCGGCCCCCGCAAAGGTCTCACGGACAGTTGCACTCCCACCGCCCTGGTAGCGCAGGGCGAGCTCGAGGGCGACCGTCTGGTCGCCAAAACCGCGGCCGCGGGCGCTCAGGCTCGAGCTCGTCAGGTAGCCGACGATCGAGGGCAGCACGATCCCGTGCCTCAGGCCGCGGAACGAGTATCCGCGGCCGTCGACCGCGACCTCGATCGGGACCATCGGAGCCGACCGCCCGAGCCGCCCCCACACGCCGTGGGTGCGGTCCGCCTGGAGGCTGCCCAGACGGTCGCCGACGGTGAAGAACTTGAACGACTGCATCAGGCTGGGCAGCACGGCCACCACTCGGGCCCGTGACAGCGGGATCTCAACCTGCCCGCCGCCGAGGAACGGGTGCCCGAACGCCCACACCTGGTCGCCGCGGACCTCGGTCACCGTGCCGCCCGCCCCGAGCACGACATCGCCGTCCACCAGCAGCCCGGCGACCATCGCTCCCGGTTCGAGCGGCGCGAGCGATGTTTCCCCGCTACCGGCCGCACCCGGGCCGCTCACCCACCCCAGACGCTGCCACATCTCGGAGATCCAGCCCGACGCCGGCAGCGCCCCGAAGCCGGCCATCGACAGCGCCAGCGGCAAGCCCTGCGAAGCGCCGGCCGACGCCGGGGCGAGCCAGTTCAGCAGCGATTCGCCGAGCCGTCGGTCGTGCTGCGCCTCGACCAGCTCGGCCAGGGTCGGCCGGGCGGCAACCGCGCCGGCGCCCGGAGGCGAGTCACCCGCCGCGAGTGTGAGCATCCGAATGAAGGGCGTCACGCCGCCAATCGGCTCCCGCGAGAACGGCCAGCCGTACGCCAGCGCGCCGAGCAGCCGGCCGTCGACATAGACCGGCGAGCCGCTCATGCCGGCGATGATCCCGGTCTCCTCGAAGCGCGGGTCGTCGAGCCGGATCAGCACCACCTCGAGCTCGGGCGCCCACGGTCCGACCTGGCCGAGCACGGTGATCGGGATCTCCACCATCTCGCCGCCGGCCATCTCGGTCCGGCACACCCCCCGGCTGCCCGGCGGCACCTCGGACGGTTCGACAATCTCGACCGCCGGCAGCAGAGCCGGGATGAGCAGGCCGAGCAGGCAGAGGAGAGGACGGATCCCCCTCATGGTCCACACATTGTAGCCTTCACGATCCGCCTCCTGCCGCACCCTCGTCGAATCGCCACCGGCACTGCCGCAGGACCGCGCCGCAGCTCTCCCCACAACACAGCGAAAGCCAGCGGCATTCGGCCTGCACGCTGAAGAGCGCGGGCTCCATGAGCTACGCGGCGTTTGACGCCGCGGTTGCAGATTCCATACAATTGGAGATCCGGAATTGTCGATGAAGGAGTCAATCCTCGCCCACCCGTCACTCGTCGAGCGACTCGTGGCGGTGGCCCGCAAGCTGCGCTCGACCCACCGGCCGGGCGAGGCCGCCCAGCTCCTGGAGATCGCCGCCGCCCTGTCGCCCCACGGGGCGAGCCTCCGCGAAGAGGCCCACCGGCTGCGCGGCGAGGTGGGCATCGAGGACTTCGACCGCGAGCTCAAGCGCCGCAACCTGGAGGCCTCGCACGCCCTCGGCATGGCGCGCATCTACCAGAACCGCGGCGAGTTCGACCGTGCGGTCGAGATGATCGAGCTGGCCAAGAACCGGACGCCGTTCAACTACCTCGCCTTCGCCGCGGCCGGGTACCTCTGCCAGCGCAACGGCGAACCGGAAGCCGCCCTCAAGGAGTTCACGCAGGCACGGCGGCTCAACCCCCTCGACTTCAGGCTGGCCGTCGAAACCTCGCGCGCCGCCCTCGAGAACGAGAGCTTCGAGACTGCGCTCGAGAGCGCGATCGACGCCATGCTGCTCGCGTCCTGGCGCTCCGAACGGCAGCTCGAGCAGGAGCGGCGCCGCGTCGAGACCCTGGCCAGGCTGTGCCACCGCGAGCCGGCGGACGTGGAGGTTCTCGTCCGTTCCCGCACCGCGACTCTCCAGAAGGCGGCCGACCACGTCGCCCTCAGTCACGCGCGGTTGTTCTCCGCGCCGCGGACCGGCGACGCAGCGGTGCTGGCGCTGCGCGGCCAGGGCTCGCGCAGCAACCTGCTACAGCGCGCCAACGAGCTGCGCACCATGGGGCTGTTCCGGCACTTCGCCGACGACCAGCTGATCGTGCTCGCGAAGCTGCTGGAGGTCCAGCCGTTCAGCCACGACGAGGTGATCTTCCGGGAGGGCCAGGAGGGAAGGGACCTGTTCATCGTGCGCGAGAGCACGGTCCACGTCACCCGCCAGACCGCCATCGGCAGCCAGGTGCTGAGCACCTTCGGCTTCGGGTCGCTGTTCGGCGAGGTGTCGTTCCTCGACCGCCGCGAGCGGACGGCGACGGCGGTCGGCGTCGGATCGGGTTCGATGTACCGGATCCCCGCCACGGCCCTCGAGGAAGCGGTCCGCCGCAGCTCAGAGTTTGCGGTCAGCCTGCTGTGGAGCTTCTGGCAGACGCTCGCCGAGAAGATCCGCTCCGCCAACGCGCAGATGAGCGAGTTCTTCAGCCTACCGCCCGCGAGCTGGGGCAACGAGCACGGCCAGGCCGGCTCCCGCGCTCACGTGCCCGAGCAGGAGAAGCTCGACATCCTCCGCAGCCACGGCCTGTCGGCCCAGGAGCTGCGCCTGCTCGCCACCTACTCGGCCGAGGAGCACTTCCCTCCCAATGCCATGATCTTCGCCGAGGGCGAGGGCGGCGACACGCTGCACATCGTCGTCGACGGCTCAGTCCGCATCTCGCGCATGGTTCCCGGCATGGGCGAGGAGTGCCTGGCGATCCTCGGCCGCAGCGAGGTGTTCGGCGAGATGGCGCTGATCGACGGCCAGCCGCGCTCGGCGGATGCGCGCGCCCACCGGCAGGGCTGCACGGTGTTCTCGATCAGCCGCTCGCTGCTCGAGGAGGTGCTGTCGATGGACCCCGACGCGGCGGTCCAGTTCCTCGGCCTGCTGAGCCGGCTGCTGTGCCATCGCATCCGCGCCATGAACGAGCGCCTGGTGGCGTGGCGGGTGATGGCCTCCCACGAGTAGCCCCTGGGAGCGTGCAGGGCATAGGCCCCGGAGGGCGATTCTGGTTTCGGGTGGTTAGGTCCGCCTCTGCCCTCCACGCTCCCAAATGGATGCGCAGCGCGCATCCTGGAGAGAGCAACAACCGCTGCAGAGCCCGAGGAGACACAGCGATCACGTGCCTGCCGAGAGCTCCGCTTCAATCCCCTTGACTGCTGAGCAAGCCCGCCATCAATAGGAATTCGCGCCGCAGTGGCCGTCCCCCAACACACCCAGTCCACCACGCCCGCCCGGAAGGCCAATGCGGCGCGAATTCCTAAGGGACAGTCACGATCAGGCGGTCGTACGACGCCTGGCGCGTCACCACGTCCAGGACGCCCACGCCGACGCGGTGCTGTCCGGCACCCATCAGCAGCTGCAGGTCGATGCCGAAGCGCTGCTCGGCGGCGGCGTCGAGCTGGGCAGCCGGAATCCGGATCTCGTGCTCTTGGCGCTGCATGTCGGACTGCCGGCCGTCGACCTGGCGCGCCCCGACGAACAGCACGAGCCGGCCCACGTAGTCGTCGCCCTCCGGAACGAGCGCTATCCGCGACAGCGGGAACGACACGCGCAGGGGCATCGTCCAGCGGTCGTCGGAGGCCGGCACTCGGCTCGCCGCGGCCAGGCTCAGGTCCATCGGATTGTCGGCGACGTCCACCCTCAGCGAGCTGAACACGCGATCCTGGACCTGCGTCTCGCGCGACTTCTCGACGAAGCGCCGCCGGTAGCGCAGCTCGTAGTCGGGGTGGCCGGGGAGCTCGACCTCGATGCGGTGCACGCGGTCGTCGCCGGTGGCCGAAATCGTGTAGCCGATCGAGTAGTAGCTGAAGAGATCGTCGCGAATCAGCTCGAGCCCGGCCGTGACGTCGTTGGTGTTGACGATCGCCTGGCCGCCGGTCTGCTGTGCCATGTAGGTCAGGGAGTCCTGGTACTCCTTCCTCCCGATCGACATGGCGGTCGGGTCGGTGACGCCGAAGCGGGTGTCCGCGCCGTAGCCATCGAGCGGGTTGAGCCCGCTGGCGTCGATGGTGTAGAGGCTGATGTCCTGGCCATTCGCGGTCGAGGTCAGCGACTGGAAGGCGTGGGTGCGGTCGGTCTGGGTTCGCCGGCCGAGGAAAGCGGTGTCGTGGAACGCAGACGCGTACTCGTGCATGAGGCCGACGCCGGGGGTCATCGACAGGCCGCTCGAGATGTAGATGATGCTCTTGCGGCCCTCGAGCCCCGACATCATCGCCATCACCTCGCGCAGGGCGTCGAGCGTGAAGTTGACGCTCATCGCCTCCTCTTCGGCGAATGCCATGATCTGCTGGCGCAGCGTCATCTGGAGCCTCTCGCCCCCCTCGCCGCCCTCCCCGCTCGGCTCAGCGACCGCCTCCTGGATGCGCTCGAGGATCTCCTGGCGGTCGCTGTCGCGGTCGGCCTTGCCGCCGCTGACGGTGGTCATGTCGCGCAGCGCATCGTTGATCGCCAACGAGCTGTCGGTGAAGGGCGCCACCACCTCGAGCGAGCGGTCGTAGCTCACCACCATCATCTGCACCGGCTCGCGCAAGTTGTCCATCACGAACTCGCGGACCCGGCGCAGGACCCGGTTGCGGTCGAGGGGGTTGAGGTTCTCGTGATCGACGTAAAGCACGGTGAAGACGGGACGGATCTCCACCGCCGGCGCGACCGGCGCGGCCGCCGGCGCGACCGGCGCCGCCTCGGTCGCCGCGATCGACCCGCCACCGAGCACGTGCTCGATGACCTCCTGGTCGAGCTCGGCGAAGTTCGAGAGCGGCATCTCGAGGCCATCCTGGGTGACGCGGAAATCGCCGACCGTTAGTCCCGCAACCGGCCGCCCCGAGCGGTCGCGCACAAAGACGTCGACGTTGACGACCGTCACCTCGACCTCGTCTAGGAAGCTCAGGCCGCCGACCGGTCCCGGCGTTGGTGCCGCTGCGGTCTGACACGGCGCAGGCGACGCGGCGCCGATGGCGACCGCGAGGACGATCGCATGCAGTCTGTTCACGCCCACCTCCGCGGTCAGTGTAGCTGGCCCCGCCCTTTGGAACACCCGGGCGCCCCGTCGCGTTTGCACACTTGGAGAGACGAGAATGCACCACTCGATCCACACCACCGGGTTCAGTGACAGCGTGCCGGGGATGATCCAGGTTCCCGACGTGATCCCGATCTTCCCGCTGACCTCCACCGTGCTGATGCCCGGTGAGATGCTGCCGCTCCACATCTTCGAGCCGCGGTACCGGGATATGGTGCGTGACGCCCTGGCGACTCACAGGGTCATCGGCATGGTGCAGGCGCTGCCGGACGACCCGGCCGAGGATATCGGCGCGGCGAAGGTCCGCGAGGTCGGCTGCGTTGGCCTCATCGCCCAGCACGAGGAGCTGCCCGACGGCCGCTTCCTGATGTGGCTGCTCGGCCTGGAGCGATTCCAGATCGATCAGGAGCTCCCCGCCGCGACCGCCTACCGCCAGGTGCGCGTCCACTACACGCCGGTCGAGGCATCAGCGCTGCAGCTCGCCGGCATCCAGCCGCTGCGCCAGGAGCTGCGCACGATGCTGCCGCGCCTCGTCGACGCCGAAGGCTCGGCCCAGGCGCTGCTGGCGCGCCAGATGGAGGAGGTCAGCGACACCCAGCTGATCGCGCTGGCCTGTCAAATCCTCGAGCTCGGAGCCGACCGCAAGCAGGCGATCCTCGAGGCGGGCAGCCACACCGATCGCTTCCTGATGGTCTACGAGGACGTCTACCGCCACCTCGACCAGCACCCCCAGGACGACGCGCTCCAGCCGACCATGCTCAATTAGGCCGGCAGGACTCGTTCTCCCGCCCGTGCGGTTCGTCCGGCCCCCTGCCGGCCAGGGCCTAGGATCTGGGGCCGTCCACCCGCTCCCGTACCCGTCCCCGTTCCCGAGAGCCAATCCTCATCGGGAGTGAGGGTCCGGTTCGGCCCTGGCCCGGAGGGACGGCCATGTCCTTCCCCTTCCGGCCCTCGTACAATCGTCGCCGGAGGTCCCCATGACCGACTGCGACCCGTCGGCGTCCGCCCGCACCGACCTCGACGGCTGGCGCGCCGCCGCTGCGCGCAACGCCTTTGACACCGACCCCTTCTTCCGCCGCCTGCTCGAGCGCCACCTCGGCGCGCGCTTCGGCCGCTTCGAGGACCGGCTGCGCCAGGTCGCCGAGGCGGCCGGCGCCGAGCTCGACGCGCTGGTCGCGGAAGCCAACCGGGACGAGAACCTGCCCACCCTGCGCCGCCACGACGCCGAGGGCCGGCCGGTCGAGGAAGTGGTCTTCCACCCGGCCGGCCACGCGGTCGGCGAGCTGTTCTGGTCGAGCGGCGTGCTCGCCGTGCTCGCCGAGCCGGGTAACGAGACCGCGTGCGGCGCGCTCGCCTACCTGCTCGACCGCCACGGCGAGGCCGGCCACGCCTGCCCGGTGGCGTGCACCGCGGGTGCGATCAAGCTGGTGCAGCGGCTCGGCACCGACGACCAGCGCCGGCGCTATCTGCCTCGCCTGCTCGAGAACGACTATCGGCGGCGCTTGCTCGCCGCCCAGTTCGTCACCGAGGTCCAGGGCGGCTCCGATGTCGGCAGCAACAGCTGCCGGGCGGTGCCAGAGCCGGGGCGCGAGGGCTGGTACCGGATTTCCGGCGAGAAGTGGTTCTGCTCGGTCGCGGACGCTGGTCTGTTCGTGGTCAGCGCGCGCGTCGATGGCGACGGCACCCGCGGGCTCGGCCTGTTCCTGGTCCCTCGGCTGCTCGATGGCCGCCCCAACGGCTTCGCCTTCCGGCGGCTCAAGACCAAGCTCGGCACGCGGTCGATGGCGACCGGCGAGATCGAGTTCGACAACGCCCTCGGCGAGGCGATCGGCCGGACCAGCGACGGCTTCCGCAACCTGGTCGGCATCGTCCTCGACACGTCGCGCGTCCACAACGCGGTCGCCGCGTGCGGGGTCATGCGGCGCGCCGCGGTAGAGGCGCACCACTTCGCGGCGCATCGCAGCGCCTTCGGCGAGCGCATCCTCGCCTTCCCCGCCGTCCAGGAGATTCTGGCCCGGATGCGGCTGCGCACCATGGCCGGGCTCGCCTCGACCTTCCGAATCCTCGCCATGACCGACCGCCTCGACACCGGAGGGGGCGACGACACACTGCTCGGCGCACGCCGCATCGCGGTCATGATCAACAAGTACTGGACCGCCGCCGCGAGCACGGCGAACGCGCGCGACGGCATCGAGGTCCTGGGCGGAAACGGTACGATCGAGGACTTCTCGGTGATGCCGCGCCTGTACCGCGATGCGATCGTCATCGAGAGCTGGGAGGGGACCCACAACACGCTGTGCGCCCAGGTGCTGCGCGACTTCGCAACCCGCGGCCTGCACCGCGGGTGGCTCGACCAGCTCAACCACGAGATCGGCGCGATCTCGAGCCGCCACCTCGAGGGGCCGGCGGCGCGGGCCCACCAGCTGCACTCCGAGGTGGCGCGCCGCATCGAGCGACTGCTCGCGGCAGACCCGCCGACAGCGTCGGCTCACGTCCGCACGGTGGTCGACCGGATGTGCCGGCTCACCGACTGGGTGTCGCTCATGGCCCAGGCCGACTGGGAGCTCGAGCGCAGCGGTTCGAGCGACTGCCTCGACGCCCTCGAGCTCTATCGGCTGAGCACGCTCGACCGGGTCGACCCGCAGGACCACCCCGAGGTGGTCGAGCTGTGGCGGCGGATGTCGCGCGAGCCCTGAGCTCGATGCGTGCGGGTCACAGGCCGGCCACGAGGTGCTGGCTGTGGAGCGGTCGCTCGGCCTGTGCCCCACACGCATCGAGAGGGATGCGCTGCGCGCATCGTGGAGTAGGGCCAGTTGAGGGCCCGACCCGGACTATTCATGGGTTATCGTCGCGAGGGCGCGAGGCTCCAGTCGAAATCGACTATGAGAGGCTGCTTCACTGCCCAAGGATGCGCGCAGCGCATCCCGAGGAGCGTGTGGGCAGAGGCCAACAACAAGAACCACATCAGAAGCGCGCTCAGGGGCCTATGCCCACACGCTCCTAGGGCGCCAGACCGAAGACGGCCGCGCCGAGGAGCAGCACGAGCGCGGCGGTGATCAGGGGAAACGCCAGCTTCGCCCACAGGCTGGAGGCCGCGCTGCGTTCGGTCCGTCCGCGTGCCCAGCCGTCCGAAAGTGGCGTCATCGCTGCATCCCCTTTCGGCTCTTAGGATGCCTCACGATGGTGAAGGGTTGCGAACTGGCCCAGCTTCGCCCCTCCGGGGCTATGCCGTGGCAGGCGAGCGGTAGCCAGGTGGGAGACTGCCCGGGCCGACCTGTCCGGCTTCGGCAGCCCGGCTTCGTCCGTTGGACTACGCCGTCACGAGTCGCGGTGACAGGCCGGCTCCGCCTGCCCGGCTTCGGCAGCCCGGCTTCGTCCGTTGGACTACGCCGTGGCACTTTTCGTTCGCAGAAGCGAACGAAAAGTGGTGACCCCAACGGGATTTGAACCCGTGTTGTCGGCGTGAAAGGCCGGTGTCCTAGACCTGGCTAGACGATGGGGTCACGTTCGCCGGTCGCGAGTCGGGGAGGGTAAGTCCTTCCGACGAGCGCACATCCTACACCATCGCCGGGCGATCGGGAAGCCCGCCGTCACTCGAACCAGGTGCGCTCGATGCGGCGCACGTAGGGCAGGCCGCACAGCTTCTCGAGCACCCCGCGGAAGCCGCGCTGGCGGGTCGAGCCGAGGCAGAGCACCTCCAGCGGAGAGCAGCCGATGCGGCCGCGCGAGTCGGCGTGGATCGCGATCGAGGGGTCGATCGAGCGGACCTCGTCGACCAGCTTCTGGTCCCTGGGGACGCAGAGCTCGTAGCTGACCGCGACCTTGCCGTCGGGCGGGCCGATGAGGCCGTTCTCGTCGAGGTCCTCAAGGTTGAAGTCGAGCTTGCCGCCGCAGCTTCCCATGGCCCTCCCCTCCTGCACCGGACCGGTGGTGACGGCGGGCGTGAAGGCCTCCGGGATCGGCTGCCCCGGCCGCTCGATCTCGGTGGCGATGGCGGCGATCCACCAGCGGCCGCCGGTCTGCACCAGCTGGACGCTGTCAACGCCGCGGCCGAGCGGCTCTGCCGAGGCCGGATCCGTCCTGGGCTCGAACACGACGTGGCAGTGCGCGGTCCGTCCGAAGCTGGTCGTGGACACCCGCGCCACCGTCTCGTGAAAGCCGGTCGTGCGCAGCGTCGAGCTTTCGAGCGCCTCCCTGAAGCGGCCGATGTACTGGTCGACGGTCAGCAGCTCGACCTGATCGCTGCCCCGCATCGGCTGCGCCAGCACCGCTCCCGGCAGCATCAGCGAGCGCAGCAGCTGCCAGTCCGGCGCGCCGCCGGCCTCGAACGACACCGAGCGGTAGAGGGCTGCGATCACGCCCTCGATGGTCGACACATCTGCTGCGGGCGGGGTTTCCGCAGCGGTCACAGGACCGACCCCGGCGCCGGCCGCTGCCGCCACCAGCCCGCACACCAGCCAGAGCCTCATCGCGTACCTCCGAGAAGGCCGCCGCCATGCTACTCGAGGAAGGGCTCAGGGGTCAGTCCCCCGCCCGCTCGCGTCACGGCGGAGCTGATTGCGGAGCCGGATCCGCTCCCCTGCCCCGTCGCTCTCCGGCTACAATCATTGGTCGAAGGTGCCATGGGTCTCCGCCAGCTGCTTCCATCACCGGTGAAGGCCGTCATCAAGCGGGCATGGCTCGCGGGACGCGAGCGGGAGTGCCCGGTGTGCGGTGGATCGGCAAGGAAGTTTCTCGACCACGGGACGCCGCTGCGCGAGGGCGCCCGCTGCCCCTGGTGCCAGTCCCTCGAGCGCCACCGCCTCGTGTGGTGGTACTTCGGGTCCTCAACGGACCTTTTCGACGGCCGGCCGAAGCGCATGCTGCACATCGCTCCCGAGCGCTGCCTCGAGCCGCGCCTGCGCGCCGCCATCGGCGACGGCTACCTGACCGGCGACCTCAACGACCCGGTGGCGATGGAGAGGATCGACATCACCGACATTCGCCATCCGGACTCGAGCTTCGACGTCATCTACTGCAGCCATGTCCTCGAACACGTGCCTGACGACCGCCGGGCGATGGCCGAGCTCCGCCGGGTCCTCAAGCCGTCGGGGTGGGCCGTGCTGCTGGTGCCGATCTTCGGCGAGCGGACAGTCGAGGACGCAACCGTCAAGGATCCCCAGGAGCGGCGCTGGCGCTTCGGCCACCCGGACCACGTCCGGATCTACGGCTCCGACTACGTCGATCGCCTCCGGGGCGCCGGCTTCACCGTCCGCCACCTGCGACCGGCGGATCTGCTCGCGGCCGAGGACGCCCGGCGGATCGGCGTCGACAGCCCCCACGCGGGCGACATTTTCCACTGCTCCTGAAGCCCACCCGCCTCGGCTGGCCGCAACCGAGTACGGACGGACGACGCGGACGGCTGCAAGGCATCCGGCACCCGTTCCCGCAGACGGTCAGCGGCGCGCAAGCATCATGCTCCCTGCTCGAGCTCGGTGCGCCAGCGTGCGGCGTCGGCGGGGCGCCCCGTACGCTCACAGACGTCGGCGAGCGTCGCCGCGCTCTCGCCGGCGAGCCGCTCCGCCTCCTCGCAGCGGCCGCGCGCTTGGTAGAACGACGCCAGATTGATCACACCGGCCAGCTGCTCCGGATGGCGATCGCCAAGCACGCGGCGGCCTACCTCCACGTTCTCCACGTAGTAGGGCTCCGCCTCGTCGAGGCGTCCCTGGTCCTTGAGGATGATGACCAGGTTGTTGATCGCGACCATGGTCTCGGAGTGCTCGTTGCCGAGGATGCGGTAGCCGGCGATGGTCTCCGGGATGACCTCGCCCTGTCAATTGGGAAGACCTGATCCTCCGGTCGAAACCGTCGCATCGGCATCGTGGCTGTTGCTCGATCGCCTCGGCTCTTCGTTCGGGTCGCGTGTCGATTGGCTCATTGACGGCTGAAACTCGTCCACGTCAACTGGATCGGTTGCGCGAATATTCTCCGAACCAGCGCGTCGGTCGCGGGATCACTCAAGCGAGCGGCGCGCCGATGGTCTCGCGGGCCAGGGCCATGAGCTCGGGGAGGCGGTCCGCGGACCACCCGGCGGTCTCGATTGGCGGATGAATGATGAGCCTGGCCCGCCCGGGGCGCAGATCGCGGCTGCCCGGGGGGAGGATCGTCCTCGTGCCGATGATGGTCATCGGCAGGATCGGCAGGCCGAGGTCGAGCGCCATTCGGAAGGCGCCCCGCTTGAACGCTCCCAGCGTGCCGTCAAGGCTGCGCGTGCCCTCGGGGAAGAACAGCACCGACGCGCCCTCGGCGATCCGCCGGCGGGCCGTCTCCAGCGTCGCCAGCGCGGCGCGCGGGCTCGAGCGGTCGACGAAGATGTGGCCGAGGCGCTCGCACGCCACGCCGAGCCCCGGCACCTTGCGGAGCTCTGCCTTCATCACCCATCGGAAGTCGACGCCGAGCCACCCGTAGACGAGCAAGATGTCATAGAGGCTCTGGTGGTTGCCGACAACGACGTAGGATCGGCCGCTTTCGATGTGCGACCGCCCGGCGACCTCCACGGCCATCGGCGTGACCCGGGCGTTGACCCGCGCCCACGGCACGCCGCACAACGCGCCGACCCTGCGCGGCGACAGCGCCGGCGACAGCGCGACTGCGATGCCGCCGAACACCAGGGTGGAGATGGCGAGCACCGGCCCCACGACGAGCCACTTGTAGGGCTGGTAGAGCCACCACCACCACGGCCGCGGTCGCCGTTCACGCATTTCGACATGAGAATTCATCTCACAGGATCTTACACCAGGTGGCGCGAGGCCAGGGTCCCCGACGACCCGCTACCCCGACGATCGCCAGGGCCGGGATCGGCCACACCCACGAGTCACGGCTCAAGAGGTTCCCTGCAGCGGACGACTCTCGCGTCGCCGATCGGCGGGGCTCACTCGGCGCGCAGTCGAAGGGTCGGCACCGAGACGAGTCCGTAGCAGAGGGCTCCAAGGAGCAGGCTGGAGGCGATCCCGAGGAGGATTGACACCATCACTGCGAGGCAGGAGCCCAGCACCCCCATGATGCCGTTCACGGCCCAGAGCCAGGGTGTGAACGCGGCCTCCTCGGATCGCGTCATGCGCATGCCGAGCGGGAAGCACAGCCCGAGCAGGAGACCCACCGGGAACAGCATCGCGACCGTGATGGCCGCCCGTGGGAGCCACTCCAGCGTGATGGTGTGTGCGATGACGGCGCTGGTCAGCGGGACGTACAGGGCGATGGCAGCCGCGATCGCCATCGGGACGAATGGAACGACGCGCGAGGCGATCGGCAGCCTCTCGCTCGCCAGGCTCCCGACGCCAGTGGCAAGGATGATGGTGAACAGCAGCACGCCGAGGGCGTTGATGGGGTGGCCGAGGTAAACGCCGAACCTCTGTATCAGGGCGATCTCCACCAGCATGAAGCCGAGTCCGATCAGCGCGAAGTACGCCGCTCCGGCTCGGAACCGCGGCCGTTTCGCCAGCTCGCGCGCCGACCCGGAGCTCCCCGCGAGCAGCGGCTGGACCACGGTGAGCAGGGCCAGCACCGACAGCACGCCGATCAACATCAGCAGGTAGGCGCCCGCCTTGATGTTGCCGGTGACGGTATTGTCCTCGAGCGAAAGCGCGTAGCCGATGCCGCCCAGCCTCAGCATGTTGAAGAAGTACGGGCTGTCGTCGGTCGGCGGGAGCAGTGCGACCGGCTGACCCTCCAGCAGCGCGTGCAGCTCGCCGAGCGATCGCGCGGCGATGATCTTGCCGAGCAGCGACGGCGATGCGACGGCGCCCGGCACGTGGATCTCGCCGAAACCGCGATCGGCGGCGACGTCCCGCGCCGCCGCGATCTCGCTCCCGGTGAAGGGTCCTTTGCTGACGAGCACAGTCGCCACGTCGCCGCCGCGGACGATCAGGACGTGCCTCGATGGCTCGCCCACGCCGGACTCGAGCAGCGTCGTCATCACCAGGCCCATCAGGCGGATGGTCTCGAACTCCTGCTCCTCGTGGTACCAACGGGAGACCGACAGCATGCCGTCATCGGCGAGCTTCCCGTACAGCATCCGGAAGGCCTCGATCGTGTAGAGCGCGTTCTCGGACAGGCTGAAGGCTCCGGCCGCCGTCGCCGCCCAGGTGTCGATGAGGGACATCTGGATCCAGGTGCACGGCTCGCCGGTCCGGGTCAGGAAGCTCCGCGCCTCGTCGGCGACCAGCTCCACGTCCGGCCGGCCGGCGAGGCCCGCAAAGGCCGCATAGTCCCCGGTCAGCAGGTCGATGAAGATCGAGTTGAGCTCGATCCCGAGCACCCTCGGGTAACCGAAGAGCACCGCCGCCTGGACGTCGCGGCCGCCGCCGACGCCGACGATGCACGCCAGCCCGCGGCGGCCGAGATGGTGCCCGAAGTTGGTGACGTCGTCCCGCAGATTCGCCACGTCGTCCGGCCCGCGCATCCGCTGCATGTAGGTGGCGGCGGCGCCGTCGATGGTCAGCTTGTAGAGCTCCGCGTCGGCACGCCACGGGCGGGTACGGGCGCCCTGCCCCCAGGACTGCGTCAGGCCGCGGATGAGCGGGCCCATCCGGACCTGCGAGTAGGAGTTCCAGCGCTCGAGGGTTGTGGCCGTGAGATCGACGCGGATGTTCTTGACGTAATGCGGCCTGATCCCTGAGACGGAAGCGGCATTGAGCACTGCGCCGGCGGCGAGCACCAGCGCTGTCGCGGCCGCGAGCCTCCGCTCGATGCGCGCAGCGGCGTCACCCAGACCGTAAACCAGCGCCGCCATGGCGCCGGCCGCAGCACAACCGAGCACCAGGGACATCGGGTCGGCAACGGCGAGGCCGGCCAGCACCAACAGACACCCCGAGGCCGCGCCGCAGAGGTCGGCGCCGTAGATCGCCCCGATTGGCAGGCCGGACCGGGTCAGCACCCCCGAGATCGCGATGCCGGAAAGGAAGAACGGAACCGTCCAGGCCAGGGCCGTGATCAGCAGGCTCCAGAACTGCAGGTCCGGCCGCGCGAGCAGCGGATTGAAGCAGACGACGAGCAGCGCGACGGGGGTCATCCACGCGAACAGGAGGCAGGCTCGTGCCAGGTGAGCCGATCCGGCCGCCCCCTTGAACCACCCCGGTCTGAAGTAGACGGCGAGCGCACCGCCGGTCATCCCCACCATGGCCAGCGAGATCCCGAAGAAGGCGAGGTAGTACCAGGTGACCACGCTGAGGATGCGGATCAGGCTGATCTCGATCGCCAGGGTGGCCGCGGCGATCAGGAAGGTGCCGGCGTACTTCGACATGCCGGTCCATGATATCCGGTCAGCCGCCGCGCGACTCCCCCATCCAGCCGTCGTTCCAGGCGACCCGGCGGGCCTGGACACCGGGCGCCGCAGCCATTACCTTGGAACCCAGAGCATTCGATGTCACGAATCGCCGAGTTCGCCGCCTGTCTCGTCGTGGCCTGTGCGGTCCCGACCTTTGCGGACGACTGCCCGGAGCCGGTCGGCCGGTGGCCATACGGGGAGGCCCAAGCAGTGGAGGTGTCCGGCAGCTACGCGTACTTCGGCGGCGGCTTCGTGCTGCACGTCGCCGATGTATCTGACGCCGAGGCGCCACGGTATGTCGGCCACGTCGAGCTTCCGAATAGCGTCACTGGTGTGGCCGTTGCCGGCGGCTACGCCTACGTCGCGGTTGGCTATGCAGGCCTGTACATCGTCGACATCGCGACGCCAGGAAGACCGATCGAGGTGGGCTCGATCCAGACACCGGATTACGCCACTGGCGTGGCCACGGACGGCAGCTACGCCTATGTCGCAGCCGGCAACGACGGCCTGCGCGTAATCGACGTGAGCGTGCCGTCATCGCCGATCGAGGTGGGCTTCGTCGACACCCCAGGGACAAGCCAAGGCGTGACTGTCTCGGGGAGTTTCGCTTATGTCGCAGATTACGACAGCGGGGGCCTTCGCGTGATCAACGTGTCCTCGCCATCCAATCCGACCGAGGTGGGTTTCGTCGACACCCCGGGATGGGCGGCAGGCGTGGCTGTCGCCGGCGGCCACGCCTACGTCGCGGACGGTAACGCCGGACTGCGGGTGATCGACGTGACCAATCCCTCGGCTCCCGTCGAGGTGGGTTCCCACAGCACACCGGACCTGGCCAGGGGAGTCGCTGTCGCGGGTAGCCTCGCCTTCATCGCTGATGGCACCTCCGGCCTGCACGTCTTCGACGTGTCCACGCCCTCGAACCCGGTCGAGGTGGGCTGGCTGGACATGGGGGCCATCGCGTTCGGCGTCACGGTCTCAGGGTCCATCGCCTGGGTCGCTGACGGCGATGACGGGCTGCGGGTGGTCGATACCTCGGCGCCTGCCAACCCATTCGAGCTGAGCTTCCTCGACACCAAGGGGGCTGGCGTCAATGTGACGAGCTCTGGCGGCTTTGCGTACGTCGCAGATCGCAGTGATGGCCTGCGCGTGATCGACGTCTCGACGCCCAAGGACCCCATCGAGGTGGGCTTCATCAACACCGTTGGATGGGCCGAGGACGTGGCTGTTTCCGGCGCCTACGCGTACGTCGCCGGCTTCACGGCCGGCCTCCGGGTGATCGACGTCTCGACACCTTCGATCCCCTTCGAGGTGACCTACGTCGGCACGCCTGGCGAGAGCCGAGGCGTGGCCGTCTCCGGCAGCTACGCGTACGTTGCGGAAGGCCCTGCTGGCCTGCGAGTGATCGACGTTTCGGTTCCGGCAAACCCGATCGAGGTGGGCGCCGTTGACACTCCGAACATCGCTATGGACGTGGTTGTCTCGGGTGGCTACGCCTACGTCGCCGACTACCTGAACGGCCTGCGGGTGATCGACGTGAGCGAGCCGTTTTCACCGGTCGAGGTGGGATACGCCGACACCCTAGGTTTCGCCTGGGGAGTGGCCGTCAGCGGGGCGTACGCGTATGTCGCCGACGGCGGAAACGGCCTGGTTGTGATCGACATCTCCGACCCCGCCGACCCCGTCCAGGTGGGCCTGATCTCGTGGCAGAACACCGCATACGGAGTGGCGGTCGCCGGCAGCGTCGCATACGTCGCCGCCAACACGGCCGGACTTCGAGTGATCGACGTCTCCGCACCCGTGAGCCCCTCCGAGATCGGTTTCGCTCAGACATTGCGCGAAGCCTATGGTGTCGTCACCGCGGAGGGGCAGGTGATCGTCGTCGGTCCCGGCGGTATGGAGATCTTCCGCGAATGTGGCGTCTTTGCTGACGGCTTCGAGTCCGGCGACACCTCGACCTGGAGCGCGACGTTCCCTTAGCAGCTGTGGCAGACTGGAACGCGTCCCGAGATTCTCAGGGGGGTGCCTGATGCGTCAGGTGACTCTGTTCGTGGCGCTCGCGGCGCTCGCTGCTCAACCGGCTGGCGCGACTTGGTCGATCGTGGCCGCCGACGCGGAGACCCAGGAGGTCGTGGTCGCCTCGGCGACCTGCCTGACCTCTTACGATCTCAGAGCGTTGACGCCGGCCATCGTCGTCGGCAAGGGCGGCGGGGCTGCCCAGTCCTACGTCGACAGCACGGGACAGCGACGCCTCATCATGTGGAACGGCTTCCTTGCCGGGCAGACCGCGCAGGAGATCGTCGCCCAGCTCATTGCCCTCCCCTCCTCCCAGTTCCATCAGCACGGCGTCGCCGAGACGACGGTCGGAACGTCGGCCACCCACACCGGCGCGAGCTGCGGGGCGTACGCCGGGGGCGTGGTGGGGAGCATCGGCAGCGTGCACTACGCGATCCAGGGAAATGTGCTCACGGGCAGCCCGGTCATCACCCTGGCCGAGGACGCCTTCGTCAACACGCCGGGGGACCTTCCCGCGAGGACGATGGCCGCCATGGAGGCAGCCCGTTCCATGGGCGGCGACGGCCGCTGCTCGTGCGACCCTGGCAATCCGACCGGCTGTGGATCGCCGCCTCCCAGCTTCGAGAAATCCGCCCACATCGGGTACATTCTGATCTCCCGCTTCGGAGACACTGACGACGCGGTCTGCAATGCTGGCGGCTGTGCCGACGGCGACTACTTCATGGCCTTCAACGTCGCCTACCAGCAAGCTTCGGCCCCCGATCCGGTGTTCCAGCTCCAGGCGCTGTTCGACGACGCCCGCCTCGACTTGCTGGGCCGTCCCGACGCCATCGCGTCGCTGGTCTCCTTCACCGATATCGACGACCCAGGGAATGAGTGGTCGCTGCGGGTGGAGCTGAAGGACTGGCAGGGCGTGCTGCTCGGCCACGGCGTCCAGGCCTTCAACGTGGAGCACGCGCCCGAGAGCGACCAGGTCACGACCATCGGCGACATCGTCGATGTGGGCGACGGCAGCTACGAGGTGGCTCTGACCGAGACCGGCCTCCCCGGCGTCGACGTCTTCCTGATCACGGCGGATGACGGCATCCGGCCGGTGGTGCTGCCGCCGCGGCGCGCCACCCTCGAGCTGCTGCCTCTGTTCAGCGACGGTTTCGAGTCCGGCGACACCTCAGCCTGGAGCACGGCGGTCCCGTGATGTGGGGAGAGTGGTACGCCCGACTGGATTCGAACCAGCGACCTTCAGATCCGGAGTCTGACGCTCTATCCATCTGAGCTACGGGCGCACATGGTGGCCTGAGGCTGGCTTTCGAAAGAACTGGGGTGGGCGATGGGGATCGAACCCACGGCCACAGGAGCCACAATCCTGTGCTCTACCAACTGAGCTACGCCCACCACATCGGCGACGTCATCTGGCCCGCCTGAGTGGACTCGAACCACTGACCTACGGATTAGAAGTCCGTTGCTCTGTCCCGCTGAGCTACAGGCGGGTGGCTCTCCGCTTCGGGGTGGGATGGTCGGGGCGAGAGGATTTGAACCTCCGACCCCCTGCGCCCAAGGCAGGTGCGCTACCAGGCTGCGCTACACCCCGACGCCTCGTCCGCTCCGACGTGTCAAAGACCGACCCTTCCGAACGAAGGGTGAGTATATGTTTCGGGCCTCGGGGGTGTCAACGTGCGCGCCGCCGCTCAAGGCCACGTCTCGCGAGCGTAAAGCCCGAAGCTCCAAGGTGAACGCGCCGCACTTGGCCCGCTCTCATCCCGGCGACTTGTCACGGCCTAGTCCGCGGGACGGTGCCGGAAGGCGACGTGTCCCAGCGAAGCTGCGAGCGAAGCCGGAAGCCGGACCCGTCACGGCGTAGTGCAGAGCACGAAGCCGGATCCGCACCCGCCCTGCTGGGCGCGCCTCAGTCGATCCAGATCGCCTCGCGGTAGTGGTCCCGGATGGTCTGATCCCTGGTGAGTAACGGCAGCCGGCGCGCGCGCGCCTGCGCGACGATGACCCGGTCGAACGGGTCCCGCGTCCAGCCCTGGTCCAGCGCTGCCGCGACCACCTGGCCGAAGGGCAGCCCGCACCGCGACAGACCGATCTCCCCGTCGAGGGCGTCCACAACGACTCGCCCGGGCTGGGTCGTGCGCCCCGACTCGTACAGGTACTGCAGCTCGAGCTCCACCATCGGCGAGATGACGAGCTCCTCTCCTTCCAGCAGGTCGCGAACCCCCTCCGGCAGGAGTCCCAGGTCACCGGAGTACAGCCAGGCGACGACGTGCGTGTCGAGGTAGATCATGGCCGCCACTCACCCGACCAGTCGAGGTGGACGATCGCCTCAGGGTCGACCCGCAGAAAGTCGCGGCGCGGCAGCCGCGATAGCTTGGGCACCGCCTCGGCCGGAACGATCCTCACCATTCTGCCCTTGCGCCGGACCTCCACAGGCAACCCGGTCTCCAGGACCTCGTCCAGGATCTGGTAGATGTTCTCCCGCAGCTTTGAGGCGGTCAGCACCATGGCCATCCTCCACCGTGAGCATATCTTAGTCCCGTACGTACGTCCAGTCTAATCACGTACGTTCTTATTCGTCGATTCGACAGCCGCCGAGGGCCGGTAAGCGACGTGTGGCACGCACGCAAGCCCCGGGGGTGGGCGCTCGAGGGGTGTGCTGACAGGGCAGCTCATCTGTGGAGCTGACGAAAGGGCGCGCGTTCTTAGGTAACGCGGCAGGAACTCACCTTCCACCATCGATCATAGAAGCGACTCTCCATCGTCAGGATGCGCGCAGCGCATCCCGAGGAGCGTGTGGGGCAAAGGCCAACCACAACGGCCTCATCAGGAGCGCGCACAGGTGCCTGTGCCCCACACGCTCCTACCGGTCCGTGGGGAAGCTCAAGCCGAGCTCATCCAGGCGGGGTGCGACGACCTCACGCTGGGCGGCCAGGACCTGCTGGGCGCCGGCCCAGCCGACCTCGAGAACCGTCTCGAGCTCGCCGCGCGTGAATGGGCGGCCCTCGGCCGTGCCCTGGATCTCCACCAGCCTGCCGCCGGCGGTGTAGACCAGGTTGAGGTCGACGTCGCAGTCGAAATCCTCGCCGTAGTCGAGGTCGGCCCGCGCCTCGCCGCCGATGACCCCGACCGCCACCGCCGCGACCTGCGCGGCGAGCGGCCACTCCGGCATGACGCCCTGCTCGTGGAGACGCGCCAGAGCGAGCACCAGCGCCACCCAGCCTCCCGACACGCTCGCGGTACGCGTCGACCCATCGGCCTGCAGCACATCGCAGTCGACGATGATCGAGCGCTCGCCCATGCGGTCGCGGCGCACCGCAGCGCGCAGCGCGCGGCCGATCAGCCGCTGGATTTCCTGCGACCGGCCCGACGGCCTGCGGTCGCCACGGGTGTCGGTGGCGCGCGGCAGCATCGCGTACTCCGCGGTCACCCAACCCTCGCCGGATCCGCGCAGGAAGGGCGCGGTCTTGTCGTCGAAGCTTGCGTTGCACAGCACCATGGTGTCGCCCGCGCGCCACAGCACGCTGCCCTCGGCGTAGCGGATGAACCCGGGCGTGATCTGGGGGGCTCGGATCTGGTCAGACCGGCGGCCGTCTGGTCTCATGGTCGGTCCTCGCTTCAGGCACAGGGTACAGGATCCGCCGTCAGCCGATCCGTCGAACGCGTGCCGACCTCGAGCCGCGGCCTCCGGATCCGACTCGCGCCCGTCCTGCGGGGCTGGGAGCTTGGGACCGTCGCCAAACCGGGCGCCCAACGGCAGGCTCGATTCGCAACCCCAGATCCTGGCGTCCTTTTCTCATCTGACGGGTCACAGGATCGACCGCATTGATCTTGTGACCATAAATGGTTATCTTATGGTCATGACGGATGTCCGAATCGCCGACCTCAAGAGCCGCCTGAGCGAGCACCTGCGGCGGGTCCGCCGTGGCGAGTCGATCACCGTGCTCGACCGTAACACCCCGGTCGCCCGCCTGGTCCCGTACGATGACACGTCGCCGCTGGTCATCCGCAGGCCGCCACCGTCCACCCCCCGCCTGCGCGAGGTTTCGCTGCCGTCGCCGCTCGGGATCGAGCGGGACGTGGTCGAGCTCCTGCTCGAGGAGCGGCAGGGAAACCGGTGATCGCCTATCTCGACTCGTCGGTTCTGCTGCGGGTCGTGCTCGGCCAGTCCGATGCCCTGGCGCAGTGGGCCGAGATCGAGGACGGCGTCGCCTCGCGCCTCGTCGAGGTGGAGTGCCTTCGCACCCTCGACCGGCTGCGGCTCGTCGAGTCGCTGGACGACCATGAAATCGCCATTCGCCGCGAGGCGGTGTTTCGACTCCTCGAATCACTCGAGATCGTCGAGCTCACACGGCCTGTGCTTGCCCGCGCCTCGCAGCCGATGCCCACGAACCTGGGAACGCTCGACGCGATCCACCTGGCGACCGCCCTGATGTGGGCAGAGCAGGCCGGTTCCCCGCTCGTGATGGCGACCCACGACCAGGCGCTGGCGACCGCCGCCAGGGCGAGCGGCCTTCGAGTGATCGGCTAGGAGATTGAAGGGCATAGGCCCCCCAACGTTGTCCAGATGCCGTCGCGTGCGCGTGGCCTCTGCCCTCCAATCTCCCGAGGATGCGCTGCGCGCATCCTGGTGATGGAGTGGGGACTCTCAGAATTCACGCAAAGTGGCTAGAAGTTCGTACCTCATTCGCCTTTCGGCGGACGTGGTTGACCGAGTTGTTGTCGGACGGCCACTGCGGTACGAACTCCTTCTGGATGCGCGCAGCGCATCCTTCTCGGCGCGCGTGGGGCGTAGGCCAGCCAGCGACCGCGACGCCTCACGCACACCCCGAGGCCTACGACCCGCGTGCGCCGAGGGGCCTATGCCCTACCCGCTCCTAAATGTCCACGACCTCGAGGTGCTCGGGGTCGCGGCCGAGGATCCGGCGGGTGATACCGAGAAAGCGGTCGGAGGCGTCGCTGAGCTGCAGGTGCACGTCGCCCTCCTCCCCGTACCAGGTGTCCATCATGCCGCCGTAGTCCGCGACCACGGAAGCGGCCACCGAGGTCGCGGAGTCGATCAGGCGGACCTCCCGCCCAACCACCCGCTCGAGCGACGGCCGCAGCAACGGGTAGTGGGTGCAGCCGAGGATCAGTGCCTCGATGCCACGATCCAGCAGTGGGCGCAGGTAGTGCTCGGCCACCAGATCGGTCACCGGGTGATCGCTCCAGCCTTCCTCGGCGAGCGGCACGAACAGCGGGCACGCGGCCGCCTCGATCATGACCGTCGGGTCGGCTCGCCGGAGCGCCCGTTGGTAGGCCTCCGAGCGCACCGTGCCCTCAGTTCCGATGACCCCGATGCGCCGGGCGCGCGAGGCGAGCGCCGCCCGCACGCCCGGCTCGACCACGCCAACCACCGGCACCGGGCAGGCGGCGGCGACCTCGTCGAGCGCGTACGACGACGCGGTGTTGCACGCCACCACCAGCAGCTTGACCCCGCGGCCGACCAGGTGCCGGGCGGCGTTGAGGGCGTAGCGCTGGACCGTCGCCGGGGACTTGCTGCCGTAGGGCAGGCGCGCCGTGTCGCCAAGGTAAAGGTAGTCCTCGCCCGGCAATCGCTTGCGGATCTCCTGCAGCACCGTCAGGCCACCGACGCCGGAGTCGAACACGCCGATCGGGGGTCGAGCGAAGTCCATCATGAGGCGATGAACCGCCGGTTGAGCACGAGCGGCTTCGACAGGTCGAGGTGACCGGTCAGCGTTGGCACCTCGGCGCCCCCGAACAGGATCTGCACCGCCCGCAGCTCCGGGCAGTTGAGCAGCACCGAGTCGACCACCCCGTAGACCAGCATCAGCTCGATGTTGCTGCCCTGAAGCGGCGTGGGCGGCGCGGTGATGTCGATGAACGCGAGGCCGGACTGGTCGACGAACACGGCGCTGACCTCGGCCGGGTAGGGCACCACCGGCGCGAGGCCGGCGGTCGGCCCTGCCAGCAGCTCGCGAACCACCACCCGTGCCCGCTCGTGGACCTCGGCCGGCAGCGGCACCTCCCGCAGCTCGGGGTGCAGCTGGCCGTCGGCGCCGGCGAACAGCAGCATGATCCGCTGGGTCGGGGCCGGCGTGGGGGTCGGCGGGATCCGCAGCTCAGCCGTTTCGGCGTTGCAGGGCAATGCGGGAGGGTCCGCTGCGCAGCACCCACACCAGGACCGCGACAGCAACCAGCGCCGCCAACAGGATGAGGAGGACGCGCCTGCTCATCGCGACCGCACGAAGTCGTCGATGCCGAACGCGAGGGCCTCGGCGAGCCGCTGTTGGTGATCCGCACTCTCGAGCTGCTGCGCTTCGGCGGGGTTGGAGAGGAAGCCGATCTCGACCAGGATCGCCGGCATCGTGGCGCCGGTCAGGACGGCAAAGGGAGCCTGCTTGACGCCGCGGTCCTTGAGCCCGAGGCGCTCGTTGAGCCGGTTCTGCACCGCCAGCGCGAGCTCGGCGCTCTGGTTGAGCACCTCGGCCTGCGCGAGATCCCAGAGGATCAGATCGAGGTCGGATCGGGCGCCGCCGGTATCGGCGAAGTTCTCGAGCTGGGCCGTGGCGGCGGCGTGCTCATCGGTCGAGCTGTCGTCGAGGCTCATGTAGTAGGTCTCGGCACCCTGCACCGATGCCACGGTCGACGCGTTGGCATGCAGCGACACGAAGGCGACTGCATCGACGCGGTTGGCCAGCGCGGTGCGATCGGTCAGGCCCCGCGCCTCGTCGCCGGGACGGGTGAGCCGCACCGTGTGGCCCTGGCCGGCGAGGATGCCGGCCAGCCGGCGGGCGACCGACAGCACCACATCCTTCTCGACCGTCCCGCTGCCCGACACCGCCCCGGTGTCGCTCCCGCCGTGGCCCGGGTCGATGACGATCGGCCGCGGGCCGGCGCGCTCGGCGATATCGGCCGGAACCGGCGCGGCCGACGCCTGCACCGAGCCGAGCTCGATGATCACACGGTCGGGCCCGGTCAGCGTGTGCCAGTTGAGCAGGCCGATCCCGCTCTGCGCGCGGACGACGAGCTCCTGGCCGCGGCTGGTGAGCGCGACCACCCGCTGCGACCGGAAGGGCAGCGAGTTGTCGATCCGGGGCGAGGCATCCGGGAACCGGACCACCAGCCCGTCCGTGGTGTCCAGGACCGTGGCCTTGACCGGACGGTCGAGGGTGAGCACCAGGGTCGTGGTCGCTCCGAAGTCGGCGGCCGCCGGGCGGATGGTCACCGGCTCGGAAAACCGGGCGCCGGCCACAATCTGGTAGCCGGCAGGTGCCGGCTCGAGGTGGAAGCCGATCGGCCCGAGCAGGACCTGCTCGAGAAAGTCGACGCTCGCCGCCACGCCGCCCGGCGACGCGGCGGGCTGATCAGGGGCCTCCTGGAGCTTGCCGTCGACGAGGACGAAGCGGCGGCCGACCGCGAACTGGATCACGTGCCCCTGGTAGGTCACGCTGTAGGTGTCGGCGGCCGCCGAAAAGCTGGCCTCAGCGCCGACCAGCGCCAGCACCGGCATGATCTCGACCCGCGACCCGAGGCTCGCCGCCGTCAGCGACCGCTCGCCGAAGCGGAACTCGATCGTCGCGCCGGAGCCCGGCTGCTCCTGCGCCATCGCCGATCCCACACACAGGATCAGGGCGAGCATCACGGCATGGCGTCGCTGCATGAAAAGAGGACCTGGTGGAGGCGGTGGGAATCGAACCCACGTCCGAGGGACTCCGGCCGGCGGCTTCTCCGTGCGCAGCCCGCTAGTTGATCTCGCCCCGCGGTCGGTCAGCGGGCAACCGCTCCGCAGGGCCAGCCCGTGAGTTCTCGGTCACCGCGCCCGGGCTTCGCGGCGACCCAGCCCGTCAAGCAGCGCCGAACCCAGGCCGACGGGCGGAGCCTCGGGAGCGACGTGGCCGACTTACGCGGCCAGAGCGTAGTTGCTGTTGGCTGTTGTGTTGTTCCACCCTGATACGAGCGGGTGGACCTCGACACGCTGCCGACAGCCGGACTTGTCCCCCGTCGAACCCTGGACGCCCCCATGATTCAACGGTCGCGAAGATTGTAGCACTCCCCCGCCCACCCACCCACCCTTCCAGAATCCGACCGCGGCCGACCCCCCGGCCCGAGTCTCATGATCAGGGTCCCCTCCGGCCGCGGACGGATTCTGGAAATGATGAAGGCAGTCAGACCACGAGCGCGGCCCCCACGTTCAACGTTCAACGTTCAACTCCTTAAGAGAAGTGACGCGGCTCCACCGGGATGCCGCGAGCGAGGGCTTCATTCACGAAGGGAGGTTCGTGTGCTCGCCAAGGCCTACTCCGCCACGGCGCGCGGCATCGGCGCGCTGTTCGTGACCGTCGAGGTCGACCGGATCCGCGCCCAAATGCCGTCGGTCACCGTGGTCGGCTTGCCGGACACCGCGGTCCGCGAGGCCCGCGAACGGATCTTCTCCGCCATCCGCCATCTCGGCCGACGCTCCGAGCCGGCCAACGTGGTCATCAACCTGGCGCCGGCCGACGAGCGCAAGGAGGGTGCCACCCTCGACCTGCCGATGGCCGTGGCCTTCCTGGCCGCCGCCGGGCACCTCCCGATCGACCGCCTCGCCAACCGGCTGCTGCTCGGGGAGCTGTCGCTCGAGGGGCGGCTGCAGCCGGTGCGGGGCGTGCTGCCGATCGCGCTCGCCGCGCGCGACCACGGCGTCCCCGAGATCGTGCTGCCGGCCGCCAACGCGCGCGAGGCCGGCGTGGTGGCGGGTATCGAGGTCGTGGCGGCCGCCACCCTCGGCCAGGTCGTGGAGTACCTGCGGTCCGGGACGCGGTTCGAGCCCGAAGCCCCCGGCGATGGGCACGGCCGGAGCCCGCTGCCGCCCCCCAGCCCGACCTCGCCGACGTGGTCGGCCAGGAGCAGGCCCGGCGCGCCCTCGAGGTGGCGGCGGCCGGCGGCCACCACCTGCTGCTGATGGGCCCCCCGGGCAGCGGCAAGTCGATGCTGGCCCGGCGCCTGCCCGGCATCCTCCCGCCGCTGACGGCGGAGGAGGCGATCGAGACGACCTGCGTCTACTCGGTGTCGACCCGGGTGCCGCGGCCCTCGGGCCTGCTCGAGTGGCGGCCGTTCCGGGCGCCCCACCACACGGTGTCGCTGGCCGCCCTGGTCGGCGGCGGCGCCAACCCTCAGCCGGGCGAGGTCTCCCTGGCCCACAACGGCGTGCTCTTCCTCGACGAGCTCACCGAGTTCCGGCGCGACGCCCTCGAGGGCCTCCGCCAGCCGCTCGAGGACCGTGTGGTCACGGTGTCGCGGGCCCGCTCGAGCCTCAGCTTCCCGGCCGGCTTCCAGCTGGTGGCCGCCGCCAACCCGTGCCCCTGCGGCCACCTCGGCGACGACCGCCGCGACTGCCTGTGCACGCCGCACGCCGTCCACCGCTACCGGTCCCGCCTGTCTGGACCGCTCGTCGACCGGATCGACCTCCAGGTCCAGGTGCCGGCCGTGCCGTGGCGGGCCCTCGCCGACGACCGTCGGGGGGAGCCTTCGCGCGCCGTCGCCGAGCGCGTGTGGGCGGCCAGGCAGCGCCAAGCCGCCCGGCTCGCGGAGGGCGGCCTGCGCTGCAACGCCGACATGGGACCGGACGCGATCCGGCGATGGGCGCGCCCCGACGACGACGGCCGGCGGCTGCTCGAGCAGGCGAGCCGGGCGCTCGGCCTGTCGGCGCGGGCCTGGCATCGGATCCTGCGGGTGGCGCGCTCGATCGCGGACCTCGCCGACGCCGAGTCGATCTCCGCCGCCCACGTCGCCGAGGCGATTGCTTACCGCAGCCTCGACCGGGAGGCGGGCGGGGCGAGAGGAGGTTGAAGGCCGGCGTCCCCGCCGGACCGGGCTGGCGATCCCCTCGCCCGCGCCGGTTGCCGCGTCCGACGGGCATCGAGGTGGAGGATCCAGCCAGGCACCGGCCGGTGCGGTGGCGCTGCCAGCCGGACCGCCGGGAGTCGCAGTGAACACTCGGGCGCCGATGCGGAAGCGGGCGGATGCGATTCGCCACGATCCACGACCCACGGCCCGTGTCGACGTGGCAGCCGAAGGTCGCGAGCCTCCGGCTCCATCTGCGGGCCTCGTGAAATCGTTGACACGAGGTCTGGCGGCACTAGAATAGGCCGGCCCTGTCGAGGGGGGTCTATGGCGCATTACATCCCCATCCTGGTCTTCATCCTGGTCGCCATCTCGTTCCCGATCATCGCTTTGCTGCTCGCAGCGGTGGTGCGGGCCGGCTCGGCGGACCCGGTGAAGAGCGAGCCCTACGAGTGCGGGGTGAAGGCGCCGACCCTCGCCCTCGACACCCGCTTCTCCATCCGCTACTACCTGATCGCGGTGCTGTTCGTGGTCTTCGACGTGGAGACCATCTTCCTCTTCCCGTGGGCGGTGATGTTCGAGCGGCTGGCGCTGTTCGGCTTCATCGAGATGGTCGTCTTCCTGGCGATCCTGCTCGTCGGCTACGTGTACGCATGGCGGAGGGGGGCGCTGGAATGGGCCTGATCGAGGGTCGCTTCGACCGCAACATCATCACCACCTCGTACGACCTTCTCTTCAACTGGGCACGCCGCAGCTCGCTGTGGCCGATGCAGTTCGGTCTCGCCTGCTGCGCCATCGAGATGATGGCGGTGCTCGACCCGCGCTTCGACATGGCGCGCTTCGGTGCCGAGGTGTTCCGGGGCACCCCGCGGCAGGCCGACCTGATGATCGTCTCCGGCACCGTCACCGAGAAGATGGCGCCGATCGTCAAGCGCCTCTACCACCAGATGGCGGAGCCGAAGTGGGTCATCGCCATGGGCTCGTGCGCGACCTGTGGCGGCCCCTACCGGACCTACGCCGTGACCCAGGGCGTGGACCGGCTGATGCCGGTCGACGTGTTCATTCCGGGCTGCCCGCCACGGCCGGAGGCGCTGCTCTACGGCCTGATGCAGCTGCAGCGCAAGATCGACCGGATGACCATCGCGCGGCGCCGGGCCTCGTGAGGCAGCCATGAGCGACAACGAGAAGACCCCCCCGACCACCCACCGGGCGCCCCCGAGAAGCCGGCCGGCGCCGCGCCGGACGCTGCCCCCGCGAGCGGGGAGGCCCCCAAGGCCGCGCCGACCGACGAGGAGAAGGCGGCCAAGATCGCCGCGGCCAAGGCCAAGGCCGCGGCCGCCAAGGCCGCCAAGGAGGCGGCGCCCGAGGAGCCCAAGCAGCCGTGGGAGACCAAGCCGGTCACCCCCGAGCACGAGGACGCCTCGGCCGACCCGGACGTGGCGGCGCTGGCGGCCGCGGTCGACGGCTCGGTGCTCGCCGCGGACCGCTTTGCGGGCGATGTCACGGTGACGGTCCCCGCCGGCAAGATCGTCGACATCTGCCGCGCCCTCAAGACCGGGCGCGGATTCAAGTTTCTGGTCGACCTGACGGCGATCGACTGGCGCGAGCGCGAGCAGGGTCGCTTCGACGTCGTTTACTGGATGCACCGCTTCGACGACTCCAAGCGGATCCGCCTGCTCGCCGCCCTCCCCGCGGAGCCCTCGATCGCATCGGTCACCGGCGTGTGGCGGACCGCCAACTGGCTCGAGCGCGAGGTCTTCGACATGTTCGGGATCCACTTCGAAGGCCACCCGGCCCTCGAGCGCATTCTCACCTGGGAAGGCTTCAACGGCCATCCGCTGCGCAAAGACTTCCCGGTCGAGGGGATCGACACCGGCGCCGCCATCTACCCGGACGTCTACCCACCGGGCGGCGGGCCACTGCGCCCCGAGGAGCTCGAGCAGCCCGAGCCCAAGGCCGACGCCAAGGGGGAGTCATGACCGATCGACGGCTCCCTTCGCTGTTCGACGTCGAGGAGATGGAGCTCAGCTTCGGCCCGCAGCACCCGGCCACCCACGGCGTGCTGCGCGTCCAGCTCAAGCTCGACGGCGAGAAGATCGTCGACGCCAAGCCGATCATCGGCTACCTCCACCGCGGCACCGAGAAGCTGTTCGAGACGATGCCGTTCCCGCAATGCATCCCGCACACCGACCGGATGGACTACGTCGCCGCAGCAACCAACAACCAGGGTTTCTGCGTCGCGATGGAGAAGCTGCTGGGAATCACGATTCCGCCGCGCGCCGCCTACATCCGGATGATGCTGGCCGAGCTCCAGCGGCTGGCGTCGCACCTGGTCTGGCTGGCCACCCACGCCATCGACATCGGGGCCATCACCCCCTTCTTCTACACCTTTCGCGAGCGCGACGCGATCCTCGACCTGTTCGAGGAGTACTGCGGCGCGCGGCTGACGCTGAACACGATGAAGATCGGCGGCGTGCCGTTCGAACTGCCCGCGGGCTGGGTCGAGCGGTGCTCGGCCCTGGTCGACGCGTTCCCGGCCCACATCGACGAGTACGAGCAGCTGCTGACCAACAACCGGATCTGGAAGAAGCGGACCATCGGCATCGGCGTGGTGTCGCCCGAGGACGCCATCGACTGGGGCCTCACCGGTCCGCCGCTGCGCGGCTCCGGGGTTCGCTGGGACATCCGGAAGGTTTTCCCCTACGACCGCTACGACGAGATCGACTTCGAGATTCCGATCGGCAAGAACGGCGACACCTACGACCGCTACCTGGTGCGGATGGTCGAAATGCGGCAGTCGGTCCGCATCCTGCGCCAGTGCCTCGACCGGCTGCCCGACGGCCCGGTCATTGCCAAGATCCCGAAGGTGCTGCGGGCCCGCGACGGCATGGTCTACGGTTCGGTCGAAGCGCCCAAGGGCGAGCTCGGCTACTTCATCGTGACCACCGACAAGGCCACCGAGCCCTACCGTTGCCGGGTGCGGCCGCCGTCGTTCGTCAACCTGCAGCTGCTGCCCGACATGGTCCGGGGTCACCTCGTGGCCGACCTGGTCGCGGTGATCGGAACCCTCGACATCGTCCTCGGAGAGATCGACCGATGACCGATCCGCTGATCCGGTACGTTGTCGTCCCGCTCGCCCAGACCGTCGTGATCCTGCTGGTGCTGCTCGGGATCGTCGCCTACCTGACCCTTGCCGAGCGCAAGGTCCTGGCCTGGATGCAGGTCAGGATCGGGCCCAACCGGGTCGGCCCCCGCGGCCTGCTGCAGCCGATCGCCGACGTGTTCAAGCTGTTCGCCAAGGAGGACCTGGTGCCCGCCAAGGCGGAGCGCTTCGTGTTCATGCTGGCACCGATCCTGATCTTCGTGCCGTCGTTCCTGGTCTGGGCGGTGATCCCCTTCGGCGAGACCTTCACCGTCGCCGGCGTGCCGATCACGTCGTTCATCGCCGACATCAACATCGCCATCCTGTTCGTGCTCGGGGTGTCGTCGATCGCGATCTACGGCATCATCCTCGGCGGTTGGTCGTCGAACAACAAGTTCTCCCTGATGGGCGGGCTGCGGTCGGCGGCCCAGCTCGTCTCCTACGAGGTGCCGCTGGGCTTCGCCGTGGTGTCGGTGCTGCTGATGTCCGGCACGCTGTCGCTCGTCGGCATCGTCGAGGCCCAGCGCGACGCCGGCATCTGGTTCTTCATCCCCGGCATCCTCGGCTTCGGCATCTACTTCATCTGCGGCGTCGCCGAGACCAACCGCAACCCCTTCGACCTGCCGGAGGCCGAGTCCGAGCTGGTCGGCGGCTTCCACACCGAGTACTCGGGGATGAAGTTCGCGTTCTTCTTCCTCGCCGAGTACATGAACATGCTGGTGGTGTCGTCGCTGGCGGTGATCCTGTTCTTCGGCGGCTGGCTGCCGCCCTTCCCCAACCTCCTGGCAGGGCTCTGGCAGTCGCCCGTGCTGTCGTGGATCCCCCCGTTCCTCTGGTACCTGACCAAGGTGATGATCTTCATCTTCGTCTACATCTGGTTCCGCGGGACCTTCCCGCGCTACCGCTTCGACCAGCTCATGGCCGTGGGCTGGAAATGGCTGCTCCCGCTGTCGCTGGCCAACGTGCTGCTGGTCGGCATCGGCGTGCTGGTCCTGAAGGGATGACGCGATGCGGTTGAAGGACTTCTTGTCCAGGCTGATCCCGATCGACCTGTTCAAGGGCCTCGCGGTGACCGGCGGCTACCTGCTCAAGCGCAAGGAGACCGTGCAGTACCCGGAGAAGAGGCTGGAGCCCACGGACCGCTTCCGCGGCATGTTCGGCTACGACTCCGAGCGCTGCATCGACTGCGCGCTGTGCGCCAAGGCGTGCCCGATCGAGATCATCTACCTGGCCGACAAGGTCGAGATCAACCCCGAGACCAAGAAGAAGAAGAAGGTCATCACCCGCTACGACATCGACGTCAAGCGGTGCATGTTCTGCGGCCTCTGCGAGGAGGCCTGCCCGACCGAGCCACCCTCGATCTGGCTGACCTCGAAGACCTACGAGGGCGCGGTGTACGAGCGCAACGATGGGCTCTACTTCGACAAGCAGCGGCTGTTCACCTGGCAGGGCGTGCAGCCCTTCCCCGGCGTGCGCAGCCCTGCCGAGGGCCAGGACCCGAAGGATCCGATGGGCCGCAGGCCCACGAGCGAGCCAGCGACGAACGACGCCTCCGGGGAGCCGACGCCCTGACCGGCTGTGCCGGTCCGGGAGGAGGAGAGTGATGGAATTCCTGGTATCCAACTTCGAGGCGATCCTCTTCTACCTGGTGGCGGCGCTGACCGTCGCCGCCGGGGTCGGGGTGATCGCGCTGAAAAGCCCGGTGCACTCCGCACTCTCGCTGCTGTCGACCTTCCTCATGGTGGCGGTGCTGTTCGTCATCCGCCACGCCGAGTTCCTGGCCGCAGTCCAGGTGCTGGTCTACGCCGGCGGCATCATGGTGCTGTTCCTGTTCGTGATCATGCTGGTCAACGTCAAGGGCGTCCGGCCGGAGGCCGCCTTCCTCACCCGGTGGGCGCCGCTCGCGATCGCCGGCGGCGTGCTGCTCGGCGTGCTGCTCGCGCTGCTCGTGCTGCTCGGCGTGCTCGCCACCGGCAACTCCGACGCCTCCGCGCTGCAGACCGTGGACGGCCAGCTCGCGGGAAACACCGAGGCGGTCGGCCTCACGCTCTACACCACCTACCTGGTCCCGTTCGAGGTCGTGTCGGTGGTGCTGCTGGTGGCGATGATCGCTGCCATCATCTTCGGTCGCCGCGACGTGGCCCTCGAGCGGCCCGACGGGGAGGCCCGGCCGTGATCACCGCCACTCACTACGTGCTGCTGTCGCTCATCCTGTTCTCGCTCGGCGTCATCGGCGTGATGATGCGGCGCAACTTCATCACCGTGCTGATGTCGCTCGAGCTCATCTTCAACGCCGTCAACCTCAACCTGGTCGCCTTCTCCTACCGGCTCGGCGACCTGGCCGGACAGATCCTCGCGATCTTCGTGATCACGATCGCCGCCGCCGAGGCCGCCATCGGCCTCGGGCTGATCATCGCCCTCGTCCGCCTCAAGGACACGGTGGCCCTCGACGAGGCCAGCGAGATGCGGAGCTAGCGGATGCCTTTCCTCGACCTGGTCTGGCTCGTTCCCCTGTTCCCGCTCCTCGGCGCAGCCGTCAACGGCCTCATCTCCAACCGGCGCGGGCTGTCGAAGTCGGTCACCACCACCGTCGCCCTGCTCGGCTCCGGCCTGGCCTGGCTGTGGGGTTGGGCGGCCGTCGTCCAGTGGGCGCTCACCGAGGACCGCCACAAGCCCTACGTGGTGACCGTCTTCGAGTGGATCACCGGCGGCGCGGTGCGGATCCTCGACGGCTCGTTCGCCGACGTCACCATCAACGCCTCCTTCCAGGTCGACCCGCTGTCGTCGGTGATGGTCGGCTTCGTCACCTTCGTCGGCTTCCTGATCCACGTCTACTCGATCGGCTACATGCACGGCGAGAGCGACCGCGCCTACGCCCGCTACTTCTCCTACCTCAACCTGTTCATGTTCTCGATGCTGGTGCTGGTGCTCGGCTCCAACCTGCCGGTGCTGTTCGTCGGCTGGGAAGGCGTCGGCCTCTGCTCCTACCTGCTGATCGGCTTCTACTTCGAGAAGGACTGGTGCGCGTCGGCCGGCAAGAAGGCGTTCATCGTCAACCGGATCGGCGACTTCGGCTTCCTGCTCGCGATCTTCGCCGCGTTCGCGGTGTTCGGCTCGCTGGAGTTCACGACGATCTTCCCAGCCGCCGCCGCGCACCCCGAGCGCTACGCGGCCGCCGCCACCGTGATCGGGCTGCTGCTGTTCGTGGGCGCGATCGGCAAGTCCGCCCAGCTCCCGCTCTACGTCTGGCTCCCCGATGCGATGGCCGGACCGACACCGGTGTCGGCCCTGATCCACGCCGCCACCATGGTCACCGCCGGCGTCTACATGGTGGTTCGCTGCAACGTCATCTACCGCATCAGCCCGACCGCGATGCTGACCGTCGCCGTCATCGGCGGGCTGACCGCGGTGTTCGCCGCGACCATCGGCCTGGTCCAGAACGACATCAAGAAGGTCCTCGCCTACTCGACCGTGTCCCAGCTCGGCTTACATGTTCCTCGGTGCCGGCGTCGGCGCGTTCATCGCGGCGATCTTCCACGTGGTGACCCACGCCTTCTTCAAGGCCTGCCTCTTCCTCGGCTCGGGCTCGGTGATCCACGCCTGCGGCGGCGAGCAGGACATGCGCAAGATGGGCGGCCTCAAGAAGCACATGCCGACCACCTACTGGACCTTCCTGGTCGCCACGATCGCGATCGCCGGCATCTTCCCGTTCGCCGGCTTCTTCTCCAAGGACGAGATCCTCGCCAAGGCCTTCGCCGCCGGCTACACCGACCTCAACGGCTTCAGCACCGTGTACTCGGTGCTGTGGGTGCTGGCGGTCGCCGGCGCGCTGCTGACCGCGTTCTACATGTTCCGCCTGGTCTACATGACCTTCCACGGCGAGTTCCGGGGCGGCCACGAGGCCGAGCACCACCTGCACGAGTCGCCGTGGACGATGACCATGCCGCTCCAGGTGCTCGGCGTGCTGTCGATCGTCGGCGGCTTCCTCGGCTTCCCTGGCCAGCTGTTCGGCCGGCCCGAGCTCAACCGCATCGAGCAGTTCCTCGAGCCGGTCATCCTGCCGATCGGCACCTCGGCCCACGGCGCGGAGCACGGCGCCGAGCACGCCGCGGCCCACGTGCCGCTCAGCCTCGAGTTCGGGCTGATCGTGCTGTCGCTCGCGGTCGCCGGCTTCGGGATCTGGCTGGCGTCACGGTTCTACTCCGGCGCGGAGGCCTACCAGCGGCCGCGCCGGCTCGCCGAGCGCTTCCCCCTCGCCTACAAGCTGCTGCTCAACAAGTACTGGGTAGACGAGCTCTACGACGCCACCGTGATCAAGGGGAGCGTCAAGCTCTCCGAACTGCTGTGGGAGGCCGACGCCCGGGTGGTCGACGGCGCCGTCAACGGCACCCGCCACGTAACCGTCGGTTCGAGCTTCCTGTCCGGCATCTTCGACCTGACAGTGGTCGACGGGGCGGTCAACCTCATCGCTCGAGCTTACGACGTGGCCAGCGTCGCCTTCCGGCGGCTGCAGGTCGGGGTCACTCAAGGGTACGCGATGGTCATGGTCTTCGGCGCGGCCATATTGCTGGTCGTGTTCCTCGTCAGTTTCTAGCGGAGCCAAGGATGCACTACGACTTCCAGTACGGCTGGCTGCTCAACCTGATCTGCTATCTCCCGTTGGCCGGGGCCCTGGCCATCGTCTTCTTCGTCAAGAAGGAGAACTCCGGCGCCATCAAGTGGTTCGCCACGATCGTCACCGGCCTCGACTTCCTGATCTCGATCCCGCTGTGGTTCCTCTACTCACCCGGCGGGGCGGAGTTCCAGTTCGCCTCCAAGGGAGACTGGATTCCGTCGTTCGGCGTGCAGTACATCTTCGGGGTCGACGGCTTCTCGATCCTGCTGATCCTGCTGACCACGCTGCTCGGGTTCATCTCGGTCTACAGCTCGTTCACGGCCATCACCGAGCGCCAGAAGGAGTACTACATCTTCCTGCTCCTCCTGCAGACCGGCATGCTCGGGGTCTTCTGCGCCCTCGACTTCATCCTCTTCTACGTCTTCTGGGAAGTGATGCTGGTCCCGATGTACTTCCTGATCGGGGTCTGGGGCGGACCGCGCAAGCTCTACGCGGCGATCAAGTTCTTCCTCTACACCCTGGTAGGGTCGGTGCTGATGCTGGTCGGCATCCTGGCACTCTACTTCTACAACGCCGGCGGGCTCGCGACGGTCGGCCTGCCCGGCCTCGGCAACCCGGCCACCTTCGAGATCCCGGCGCTCTATCAGGCGGCGCCCAGATGCCCGGCGGCCTCCAGTTCTGGGTCTTCCTCGCCTTCTTCGTCGGTTTCGCGATCAAGGTGCCGATGTTCCCGTTCCACACCTGGCTTCCCGACGCCCACGTCGAGGCGCCGACCGCCGGCTCGGTGATCCTGGCCGGCGTCCTGCTGAAGATGGGCACCTACGGCTTCGTCCGGCTTCTCGCTGCCGCTGCTGCCCGACGCCACGGTCAAGGCGGTCGGCTGGGTCGGCCTGCTGTCGATCATCGCGATCATCTACGGTGCGCTGGTGTCGATGGCCCAGAAGGACATGAAAAAGCTGGTCGCCTACTCCAGCGTCAGCCACATGGGCTTCATCACGCTCGGCATGTTCGCGCTCAACGCCCCCGGCCTGCGCGGCGCGATCCTGCAGATGATCAACCACGGCATCTCGACCGGCGCGCTCTTCTTGCTCGTCGGCATGGTCTACGAGCGCCGGCACAACCGGATGATCTCGGAGTACGGAGGGATCGCCAAGGTGATGCCCCTGTACGCGACCTTCTTCATGATCATCGCGCTGTCGTCGCTCGGGCTGCCGACGCTCAACGGCTTCATCGGCGAGTTCACGATCCTGATCGGCGTCTTCCACCACTCCTGGGTGTGGGCGCTGTTCGCCTCCACCGGCATCGTGCTCGGCGCGGCGCTACCTGCTGTGGATGTACCAGCGCGTCTTCTTCGGCGAGATCACCAACGACAAGAACAAGGGCCTCACCGACCTCAACCTGCGCGAGCAGTGGACCGTCATTCCGCTCATCGTGCATGGCGTTCTGGATCGGCCTCTACCCGAAGCCGTTCTTCCGCCTGATGGAGCCGACCGTCGACCGCGTGCTGCAGCGGGTGGCCGTCGCCATGCCCGAGCGCGAGACCGCCGCCGGCGCCGTGGCGGCGATCGCGGCGGTGCCCGAGACCCATCACGGGGCCGCCGAGGAGTAGCGCATGCCGCTTGCAGACTTTGTGCCGCTGATCCCCGAGATCTTCCTGGCGGCCGTCGGCTTCGCGCTGATGCTCGCCGGCATCTCGCTCGGCCGGCAGGGCACCCGGCCGCTGATCGTGTCGGCGGTCGCCGCCCTGGGCGTGACCGCGGTGCTCGTCATCCTGTTCGCGCGCGCTGCTGGGGCACCCGAGCGGATCCTCGGCGAGATGCTCGTGATCGACCAGCTCGGCGTGTTCATCAAGCTGCTGATGCTCGCCACCTCGGCGGTGGCCCTGCTGATGGCGGCCGGCTTCCTCGAGCGCGCGGGCTACGGCGCCGGCGAGTTCTCGGCGCTCGTGCTGTTCGCCACCGTCGGCATGTTCATCATGGCCTCCGGCGCCAACCTGGTCAGCCTCTACGTTGGGCTCGAGCTGATGGCGCTGTCGGTCTACGTGTTGGTCGGCTACTTCAAGCTCGAGACCAAGTCGAACGAGGGCGCGGTCAAGTACTTCGTGCTCGGCGCGCTGTCGTCGGGGGTGCTGCTGTACGGCATCTCGCTGGTCTACGGCACCACCGGGAGCCTCGACCTCGCGACCATCCGGCGCGGCCTGGCCGCGGTGCCGCAGGACAACCCGACGCTGCTGCTCGGCATCCTGCTGGTCGCCTTCGGCATGCTCTTCAAGGTCGCCGCCGTGCCCTTCCACGTCTGGACGCCCGACGCCTACGAGGGCGCGCCGACGCCGGTCACCGCCTTCATGTCGGTCGGCCCGAAGGCGGCGGCCTTCGCCATGTTCCTGCGGCTGTTCGTGATCGCGTTCGCGCCCGAGGTTGAGGCCTGGCAAACCATCCTGTGGATCGCCTCCGCGGCGACCATGATCTACGGCAACATCGCCGCGCTCACCCAGAACAACGTCAAGCGGATGCTCGCCTACTCGTCGATCGCCCACGCCGGCTACGCGCTGATGGGCCTGGTGGCGGCCAGCGGGACCGGCCTGTGGGCGGTCCTGATGTACATGGCCGTCTACGCGTTCATGAACCTCGGCGCGTTCGGCTTCGTGATCCTGCTCGAGTCCAAGGGCTATGCCGGCGAGACGATCGCCGACTACGCCGGCCTCTCCCGGCGCCATCCCGGCGCCGCCGCCCTCATGCTGTGGTTCATGCTGGCGCTGGCCGGTATCCCGCCGACCGGCGGCTTCATGGGCAAGCTCTACGTGTTTGCCGCGGCAATGGAGGCCGGCTGCGTCGTGCTGACCGTGATCGCGGTCGTGATGTCAGCGGTCAGCCTGTACTACTACTTCCGGATCGTCGTTCAAATGTACCTCAAGGATGACGAGGGCGCCGCAGCCGGCGACGCTGCTGCGCGATCGCTGGACCGAGGCGATGATCGGGGTCTGCGCCCTGGTCACCCTGGCGATCGGCGTGTGGCCAGGACCGCTGGTCGAGTGGGCCAAGGGCGGCCTGCAGGCGCTCGGCGTGGGGTCGTCGGGATGACGGCCGGCGCCCCCGGGCAGGAGCCGCGACCGCCGGGCGGCAGCCGGGACGACCGGGGACGGCAGTTCCGGGCGGCGGGCACCTGGCTCAACGTCGTCAATCGTCGGCATCCAGTTCCCGGTGGCGATCGCCATCGGCTACTTCTTCGGGCGGTTTCTCGACCGCCACCTCGCCACCGGGCCGTGGCTGACCATCGTGTTCAGCGTGTTCGGGATCGCGGCGGGATTCGTCAACCTGTTTCGGATCACCGCCCAGGCCAGCCGCTCGGAGGAGGACCAGCTCCGCCCGGAGCTCGGCCTTCGGGTCTACCCTCCCGACGATGACGAGGAGGAGGACGAGGACGCGCAGCAAGGGCGCGGCGATGGGGCCTGACGGCGAGGCCCTGGGGCCCTCGCCCTCCGAGGGGGAGGGCTTCTCCGTCCGGCGGGTGGTCTGGAGGGCGGCTCTGCTCGCGACAGTTGGTGCGCTTGGCGAGCTGATCTTGAGAAAATCGCTCCCAGCAGCCGTCAGCTTGACGGTGGCGGCAGCGGTGGCTATCATCAACTTCCGCTCGCTCGAAGGGCTGCTGCAGCGGGTCCTCCAGCCGGGACGACCACGGTTCGATCGCCGGTCGGTGCTGACCATCGGACGACGGCTCGCCCTTTTCGCCGGCGGTATTGTGGCTCTGTTGATCGTGCCCGGAATCGACTTTGTGGCGGTCGCGCTTGGATTCTCGACCTTGGTGGTTGCCCTGATCGTGGAGGGGCTGCGCCGGCCCGGGGTCGGGGGAGGTTGAGTTGCACCATCCGGTCTCGTTCCTCTACAAGCCGGTCAACGCCCTACTGAGGGCGCTGTTCGGTGAGCCGAGCGCCCGCTACCAGGAGCTGCTGGGCATCACCGACCAGGGCTACTGGCTGCCGGACCACGTGATCATGACGATGTTCGCGGTCCTGCTGATCGCCGTCGTCCTGATTCCGATCAGCCGCCGGCTGTCGGTCACTGCTCCCGGGAAGCTCCAGCAGATGTTGGAGCTGCTCGTCTCCGGCCTCGAGGGCCTGGTCGACGACGTCGTCGGCGATGGCTTCGGCAAGCGCTTCCTGCCGTTCATCGGCGGTCTCGCGGTCTTCATCTTCACCTGCAACATCTTCGGGCTCTTCTTCTTCGTGCAGCCGCCGACCGCCAACCCCAACACCACCTTCGCCCTGTCGATCACCGCCTTTCTGTTCTACAACGTGGTCGGCTTCAAGGACAACGGCCTCAAGTACGGCAAGCACTTCATGGGCCCGCTGCCGCTGCTGGCGCCGCTGATGATCCCGATCGAGGTCATCTCGCACCTCGCCCGCATCCTGTCACTCGCGCTGCGGCTGTTCGGCAACATCTTCGGCGAGCACACCGCCACCGGGATCTTCTTCTTCCTGTTCCCGCTGATCGTGCCGTGGCCGATGATGGGTCTCGGGATCTTCGGGGCGCTGCTCCAGGCGTTCATCTTCATCATGCTGACAATGTCCTATCTCAACGGCGCCGTGAGTGCCGAGGAGCACTAGCGAATAGAACGAATCATCGAGGAGGACCGTATGAATCGACGTCTTGCAATCCTGGCCCTTGTCGTGGTGGCCTTGGCCCTGGCCGCGCCCGCCTTCGCGCAGGAGCACAGTGCCGCGCCTGCCGGCAAGAACATCTTCCAGTACATCGGCGCGGCCTTTGCGATCGGCATCGCGGCGGCGGGCGGCTCGCTCGGTCAGGGCCGCGGCCTGTCGGCGGCCTGCGAGGCCATCGGCCGCAACCCGGGCGCCGTCGGACCGATCCGGATCACGATGATCATCGGCCTCGCGCTCATCGAGTCGCTGGTCATCTACGCGCTGATCATCGCCTTCCTGATCCTCGCCTGATCGGCACACGACGCGCACCTGACGGCCGGGGCTCGGCAGAGCCCCGGCCTTGCTTTGCGATCGTGTGGGGCATAAGCCCCTGTGTGCGCTCCTGGTGGAGTGGTTGTGCTTGGCCCCTGCCCCACACGATCGCAATGGATGCGCTGCGCGCATCCTGACGAGGAGTTCACGGCCGCCGTCCGTCCCCGCCTCCGCCCACCACACCCGCCCCAAGAACCAATGCGGTACGAAGTACCGGGGGCTTCGGCCCCGACGGGCACCCATCTCGGAGTTTCGTCCTCCAAGTTGTTTCGTGAATGCAACAGTCGGCTCCAGAAGAATCTTCAGATTCAGGTATTGACATGAATGTTTCAATTGTGTATCGTGCTCCAACTGGAGGCCACGATGGCAATCACCGCGGAACCGAAAATGTGGGACTTCAGCTCCGGGACCCTGCCCTATCGCGACCAGCTCTTCAAGAGCGCGCTGCGCATGACGCGTTCGGTCGAGGACGCCGAGGACCTGCTCCAGGAGACCTACCTGAAGGCTTTCAAGTACTACCAGCGATTCGCCGAAGGCACCAACTTCAAGGCCTGGCTGTTCAAGATCATGAAGAACACCTTCATCAACTCCTACCGCAAGCGCAAGCTGCAGCCGCCCAGGGTCGACTTCGACGAGGTCCAGGAAGGCCTCGAGGAGACGCTGATGGAAGCGGCGCAGGGCGCCTTCATCGATCCCGAGTCCGGCCTGCTGTCCTCGGAGTTGGATCACGAGGTGCGCACGACCCTCGTCCGCCTGCCCCACGACTATAAGATGGTCGTGCTGCTGGCCGATCTCGAAGGTTTCTCGTACAGGGAGATCGCCGACATCCTCGAGGTGCCGGTCGGCACCGTCATGTCGCGCCTCTACCGCGGCCGGCGCATGCTCGAGCGGACGCTGCTCAAGTACGGCCGCCGCTACAACTACATCACCGCGCCGCCCGAGAAGCTGCGGGACGACAAGATCGACCTCCGCGAGTTCTTCGGGGCGCGCGTCGCGACCAGCTGACCCTCCTTCCTTCAACCCCTCTCGAGCCGGTGGGTTCGCCCTCCGGCTCAACTTTTCTCGGGAGAAGCGGCGGCCGCCGGCGTCACCCGCGAGGTACGGGGCTGGGGTCGGGTGCGGCCCCGGACAACTGGGCGGCCGGCCCGGGCCGCGGCACGAGGTAGAGCTCAAAACGCTCGCTCGGCACGATGCTGCGGGGGAAGTGGCCAGCCCAGACCGCGCCGTCGACCCGATCTGGCTGAGCTTGTCCGCGAGCGCGCAGCAGGATCAGCACCTCGCTTCGCCTCTCCTCGGCCAAGAAACGGGCCTGCCGAAGCGCCTCGGAATCCTCGATCGGGCGACGTGAGGCGAGGCTCCAGCGGATGAAGGGGACCTCACGGCCGAGGGCCTGACAGTAGATGGGTTGGCCGAGGTAGCCTGCGACCACGGCAGCCTCGACATCTCGCTGGCCGACGATCGGCAGCCCGGCGAGCCCCTGAGCGCGGATGAACCTCGCCACTTCCTGGCCGGCCGAGAAGGGGTCATGCCACTCTCTCACCACCGCATAGCCGCCGGCAACCACATTCGCGATCAGCAGCACGCCGACCAGCGCTGCACGCCGCGGCAGGCCTTCGACGGACCGCGAAGGCGCTCCGTCAGCGGCCTCGCTTCGCCCCATCACGCGGGTCAACCACAGCGCCGCCATCAGCAGCAGCAGGTGGTGTCCATGGTGGCGCAAGCCCCCCCGATACACCAGCCACGAGAACGCCAACAGGCCGCTCGATCCGGCGACGTAGAACAGCAACGCCGGCCTACAGCGGATGAAGAGGGTACCAAGTAGTATCAGCAGCCCGATTGAGAGCACCGCCTGCAAGATGTCGCCGCCAGCCACCCCGTCGAGGATGTTGCTGTTCCAGAAGGCGAACCGCAGCCTGGGCAGAGGCACGAGACCCTGCCAGGGCGTCGCCAGAACATCGAGCACATACGTGTGGTCGAAGATCCTCTCGATGTCGAAAGGCTGGAGGTGCATTCTCCTTCCGGGGTTGGCCTGCTGCATCACGAGGCGAGCACCCGACAGCTGCCAGACGCTCACCACGATCCCGACCAGCCACAGCGCGAGTGCCGCCCTGGCCGGGGCGGGGCGGGTGTGCACCATGCGGCGCGAGGACCACGCGTCAGCAAGCCACATCAGTCCGAGCGAGAAGCTCAGAATCAGGGCGGCGGCACTGGCCTGCGCGAGCAGGAACAGCACGCCGGCAAGCACCAGCGGTCGCTCGTCACGCTTTCGATACAGGGCACAGAAGATGAACAGCAGCAGCGCGCCGACGGCGTAGTTCCTGCTGATGACCGCGTACTCGTACAGGGGGAAGTAACCGAAAGCGAACAGTGCGCGCCAGCCGGCGGGCAGGGGCGCCGCCAGCAACACCGCGGCAGCCACGGCGAGCGCGATCCCGAGGTGGACGAGCTGCATCGCGCCCGGATCGGTGGTCACACGGCTGATCGGGTACAGCAGCAGGAACCACAGCCCGGGGTGCCCCTCGGAGCGCACGTTGGCTGCCAGCTCCACGAGTGAGCCCGAGGCCGCCACGGCCTGCCAGGCGTGGATCTCGTCGCGCCACATCTCGTGCCGGAGAACGGTCGCGATCGCCACCGCCGTGTACAGGACCAGGACGAGCCAGACACCGACCCTGCCCCGGAGCGCTCGTCGAGGTCCGCCCCGTGCAGCCGACCGGCACGGTTCGATCAGGGTTCGTCCCCAGTCGCCGGTAGCTGCGGGCCCTCGGCCACTGGTCCGAGCAGCGAAGGGGGTACCAGGAGGCCGCCCGACATCACCATCTTGACTCCGTCCTCGATCGGCACGTCGAGGACCTTCACCGACCGCTTGGGCACCGTGACCAGGAAGCCGGTGGTCGGGTTTGGCGTGGTCGGCACAAAGACGAGGTATGCCGGTTCGGGGCACAGCGACGTCGGGACGCCGGTCTCGCTGGTGACGAAACCGACCGAGGTCAGGCCCGGGCCTGGGAACTCGATCAGTACGACCTTTCGGAACTTGGCCGTGTCGCCGATCTGGATCGCCTCGGTGACCTGCCGCGCGCTCTGGTAGATCGGGCTGAGCAGCGGCACCCTGGCCATGAGCCGCTCCAGAAACGCCAGCAGCCGGCCGCCGACCACGTTGGTGGCGATGACGCCGAGCAGCAACATGACGGCCAGGACCAACAGCAGGCCGAGGCCCGGGATCTCGCGGCCGAAGATCTGGTACGAGACCGGCCGGAACCAGCGATCGAAGAGCTGGAACAGGAAGCGCGCGAAGAACAGCGTGACGACCAGCGGCAGGGCAACCAGGAACCCGACCACGAAGCGCCGCCGCAGCCAGCTGCCGAAGCTGCGCCTGCGCCCGCCGGAGCGCCTGCCCGGTTCGGCGAGGCGGTGGTAGAACGTGGGCGGCTGGCGGCCGGTGTCTGCCATCTTGTGCGGCATTGTAGCCCGGAGTCGATGGAGCGTATCTGCAGTCCATGGATGGCTTTGGCGGCGACGGGTTTCACGGTATCATGCACTTTCGGAGGCCGAGGTGGATCCTGACCGCTCCCTGATGATCGTCGGTGGCCAGTGGGGTGACGAGGGCAAGGGCAAGGTCGTCGACCTGCTGTCGGCGGGCTACCCCGTGGTGATCCGCTACAACGGCGGCCACAACGCTGGCCACACCGTGCGCTTCGGCGACCGCAGGTTCGCGCTCCACCTGATCCCGTCCGGGGTCATCCACGCCAGCGTCACCTGCTACCTGGCGGCAGGGATGGTCATCGACCCCACGTTCCTGGTCTCCGAGATCGACCGCCTCGCCGCCGAGGGCATCGGCACCGAGGGCCGGGTCTTCGTGTCGCCGCGCGCGTCGCTGATCCTCCCCACCCACCAGGCCCTCGACGGAGTCCGCGAGCAGGCCGCCGGGTCCGCCAAGATCGGCACCACCGGCCGCGGCATCGGCCCCGCCTACCAGGACCAGGCGCAGCGGCGCGGCCTGCGCGCTTATCTGCTGGCGGACGGTAAGCGGCTGGCGGCCGAAGCGCGCGCGCTGATGGACGAGCACAACCGCGAGCTGGTCAGCCTGTACGGCGCCGCGCCGGTCGACGTCGACGCTGCGCTCGAGTCACTCGGTCGCGCCGCCGAGTGGATCGCCCCGCTGCTCAAGGAGGTGGGCCCGGAGATCCGGCGCCACGTCGCGGCCGGCCAGCCGATCCTCTTCGAGGGCGCGCAGGGCGTTCTGCTCGACCGCTGGTGGGGCACCTACCCCTTCGTCACCTCCTCGGACTGCCTGCCGGCAACCGCGGCCGCCTCCTGCGGCATTTCGCCGCAGCTGCTGGGCCCGGTGGTCGGCGTGCTGAAGGCCTACGTCACCCGCGTCGGCAGCGGCCCCTTCCCCACCGAGCTCAGCGACGCCATCGGCGACGGCCTGCGCGAGCGCGGCGCCGAGTTCGGCACCACCACCGGCCGGCCCCGCCGCTGCGGCTGGTTTGACGCGGTCGCCGCCCGCTTCGCGGCGCACACGGCCGGCATCGATGCCATCGCCCTGACCAAGCTCGACGTGCTCGACACGCTGGCCACGATCAAGGTGGCTGTGGCCTACGAGCTTCCGGACGGCACGACATTGGACAGCGTGCCGGCGGATCCCGCACTGGTGGCCGCCGCCCGGCCGCGCTACGAGGAGCGCCGCGGCTGGCAGGCGAGCACCGCCGGTCTGACGCACGCGACCGAGCTGCCGCCCGCGGCCCGCGACTACCTGCGCTACCTCGAACGCCACGTCGGGGTGCCGATCGTGCTCGTGTCGACCGGCCCGCGCCGCGAGGAGACCATGGTGCGCGGCGACCATCCCATCGCCCGCCGTTTCGCCGAGGTGATGGCGGCTGCCGGCGCCGGCTCGGCTTGAACCTCCCGGCGGCGGGCGCTACATTGGAGATCCGGCGGGCCGTTAGCTCAGCTGGTAGAGCATCGGACTTTTAATCCGGTGGTCCCGGGTTCAAATCCCGGACGGCCCATTTCCTTTCTCGGCCGGCGGCCGAGAAAGGAAATGCCACGGCGTAGCTGAAAGCGAAGCCGGGCACACGGCGTAGCTGGCTTGTCACGGCGACTTGTCACGGCGAAGCGGCACGCGAAGCCGGGCACACGGCGTAGCTGGCTTGTCACGGCGACTTGTCACGGCGAAGCGGCACGCGAAGCCGGAAGCCAAAGGCGAAGCCGGGCACACGGCGAAGTCCAGCTTGTCACGGCGCAAACGTCAGGTGGCTCGCGCCCTGCGGGCGCGGCGCCCCACCGTCACCGGCGGATGGCTGTACGCCGCCCGTCCCCCTCTCCGGCCCCGCTCCGCCGGGCCACCCTCGAGAAGGCCCGCGAGCTGCACCGCCGGGTCGACCGCGTGATGGAGTGCGCCGAGCAGCTGGGGAACTCGGCGGAGATCCTCCGGGCAGCGTCCGAGCTTCGTCGGATCGTGGAGCTTGAGGCAAAGCTCACCGGCGAGGCGGACCACCCACGGGGGCCGGAGATCGTCGTGCACATTCGGAAGGACTTCGTCGCATCAGACGATGACCGGGTGGCGTACGAGGAACTGCTCTACGTCCAGCCCCAGCCGGTGTTGGCACTGCCGGCTGGCGGGAAGGTCGTCGACGCGGAGGTTGATGACTGCAGCGAGGTGATGCAGTAGGCCTACGGCACCGTTGCGCTCCACGCCGAGGTGTCGCCGGACTCGAAACCGTCCCCGAACACCCACCCGAGCGGGCACTCCAAGAAGACGGCGAGACCGGCGGACGAGTCGGCGAGGTACGCGTAGCCGCCCGATACCGCGACGTCGAGGGCGACACCCGGAGTATCGGCAACCCCTACTTGCACAGGGGCCGAGGGGTTGCTCACGTCGATCACGCGGAAACCATCCTCCCCGTTCGCGACGTACGCGTAGCTGCCCGACACCGCGACGGCGAGGGGGGGGACACCCGGAGTATCGGCAAACCCTACTTGCACCGGGGCCGAGGGATTGCTCACGTCGATCACAGAGAGACCTGACTCGCAAGGGACTTCCTCCCACGCCACGACGTACGCGTAGCCGCCCTCGACCGCGACGGCCTGGGGCCAACCGGGAGTTTCGAGGACAGCCACCTCCACCGGGGCCGACGGCATGCTGACGTCGATCACGCAAAAGTAATTGGAAACCCAGCCGTACGTGACGTACGCGTAGCTGCCCGACACCGCGACGCCCCCGGCCCAAGGGGGATTGTCGAGGAATCCCACCTCCACCGGGGCTGAGGGGGTGCTGACGTCGATCACCCGAAAGCCTGGCGTCCAGTCGGCGAGGTATGCGTAGTTGCCCGACACCGCAACGTCCACGGCGGACCCCGAAGTGCCGAGGAATCCCACCTCCACCGGAGCAGACGGCACGCTCACGTCGATCACCCGAAGGCCCCCCCCCCCGCGACGTACGCGTAGCCGCCCGATACCGCGACGTCCTCGGCGCCCGGTGTGTCGACGAAGCCGACCTCTACCGGGGCCGAGGGGTTGCCAATGTCGATCACGCGAAGACCCTCCTCCCCGTCCGCGACGTAGGCGCGGCTGCCCGAAACGGCAACGCCGCGGGCGCTGCCCGGAGTGTCAACCCACCCCACGAACTCTGGGCAGTCTGCAAGCGCCGGCACCGCAAGTACAGACACTCCGATCACGACGAGCGCCACCACGTGGGTCACGGGCATGTGGCTGCTCACGGGTTTCCCCTTTCTGCCGATTGCTACCGTGCTCTCAATCTGTGTCCCGGCTAAGGGATTGTCAACAGGGAGATGGGGAGGGGGCCATCGCGGCTCGGCGCAATATCGGCGAAGCCGATCTCGACCGGAGCCGAGGGCGTGCTGACGTCAATCAGCGGTGGAGACTGCTAATCTTTTGCCCCAGTCACTCGCACGACATAGGCGTAACCGTTGGACACCGCGACACCCCTGGCGAGACCCTGGCGCGTCGATCAAGCCAACCTCCACCGGGGCCGAGGGCGAGCTCACGTCGATGACATGCAATCCCAGGCCAGGAAGCCTTCCGCGACCGTACGCGTAGTCGCTCACGCAACTCGTCGACTCCCTCGGGCTGTACGCCATGTCGATGACCCCAACCTCAACCGGCGCAGACGGTATGCTCACGTCGATCACACGCGTGCTGAAGCTGGAGCCATCCGCGACGAAGACGTGGCTTCCGGAGACCGCCAGATTCATGGCATCACCCGGGGTATCGAGAGAGCCGACCTCTATCGGTGTCGACGGCATCCTCACGTCGATCACTCGCAGTCCCGCCGAGTTGGCTGCAACGTATGCATAGCCGTCGGATACCGCAACGGCCCCTCTGGGGTAAACCACCCCCGTTTCAATTTCGACAGATCCAACGAACGCTGGGCAGTCCTGCGCGAGCGCTGGCGTCGCGAGTACACCTACACCAATCCCCAGGAGCGCCACCAACCGACACGCGGGCCGCGGGCTCTTCATGGCGTCCCCCTCGTCTGAAGGCTTGTTAGCTTGCACTCAATGTGGGTCGCGATAACTCGAAAGTCAACAGGAAAACATGCGGACAATGTGCGGATTTGATTGTGCGCGCGGCTCAGCGCAGCCTGCCGCGCCTGGCGGTCAGTTCACGTTGGGGTCGTGGGTCCGCGATCGCCTGAGAGCCTCGTCGGCGCGGTTCGTCGCCCCTCGGTGCTTGCGCTCGAGCTCAGGCGGTGGGGCGAAGCTCCTTGCGGTAACGCCAGTTGAGCAGGAAGAGCACGCCGGTCACCACCAGGGGCCCCGCTATCAGGAGGAGCGGCACCCATCCGAAGAAAGGCTTGTTCCACGCCCAGATGACCCACAGCGCCGCCAACGCGATGTACACCACTCCTCCGATCCACTCACGGCGCCAGGAGACGACAAGCACCGCGACCATGAGGAAGGTCGGGATGAGATGGATGAGGAGGGCAAGCGCCGTCTGCCAGAAGCCTACGCCCCCACCGAAGACGTCCGCTGCGAAGATGCTGATGAACGCGGCATACAGGATGCAGAGCACTCGCGGTGTCCAGTACAGCAGCCATAGAACGGGTTCTTCCGATGAGGAGGGCAAGCGCCGTCTGCCAGAAGCCATGGTTACCTCCACGCTTACGAATGGGGTGTCCGACAGCCTACGGCACCGTCGCGCTCCACGCCGAGGTGTCGCCGGACTCGAAGTCGTCGTGGAAGAGGAGGCCCTCGCAGCTGGTCAGGACTTCCAGGCCGACGGTCCCATCCGCCACGTACGCGTAGGAGCCGTCAACGGCGACGCCGTAGGCGTTCCCCGGCGTGTCGTAGGAGCCGACCTCGAACGGCGCCGCGGGGTCGGAGACGTCGATCACCCGCAGGCCGGCGAGGTCTTCCGCCACGTAGGCGTAGGAGCCGGCAACGGCGACGCCCCAGGCGTACCCCGGCGTGTCGGAGGAGCCGACCTCGAACGGCGCCGCGGGGTTGGAGACGTCGACCACCCGCAGGCCGTAGTACCCGTCCGCCACGCAGGCGTAGGAGCCGTCAACGGCGACGCCATAGGCGTTCCCCGGCGTGTCGTAGGAGCCGACCTCGAACGGCGCCGCGGGGTTGGAGACATCGATCACGCGCAGGCCGACGTAATCGTCCGCCACGTAGGCGTAGGAGCCGTCAACGGCGACGCTGAAGGCGTACCCCGGCGTGTCGCAGAAGCCGACCTCGAACGGCGCCGCGGGGTTGGAGACGTCCACGACCCGGAGGCCGGCGTGGTAGCCCGCCACATGAGCGTAGGAGCCGGCAACGGCGACTCCCAGGGCCCACCCCGGCGTGTCGTAGGAGCCGACCTCGAACGGCGCCGCGGGGTTGGAGACGTCGATCACCCGCAGGCCGGCGTCCTCGTCCGCCACATAAGCGTAGGAGCCGGCAACGGCGACGCCGTAGGCGAAACCCGGCGTGTCGTAGGAGCCGACCTCGAACGGCGCCGCGGGGTTGGAGACGTCGATCACCCGCAGGCCGGCGGCGTAGCCCACCACATAAGCGTAGGAGCCGGCTACCGCGACGACGTAGGCGACCCCCGGCGTGCCGTAGGAGCCGACCAGCTCCGGGCACCCCTGCGCACCGACCGGCGTTGCGAGCACACCCGCACCGATCCCGAGAAGCGCCACCAACCGACACGCGGGCCGCGGGCTCTTCATGGTGTCCCCCCTCTGTGAAGGCTTGTTCGCTTGTTCTCAACATACTCCTGGGTGACCCAGATGTCATCAGGAAACCACCACGGGGGTCGGCAGGCTCCAGCTGCTCGGCGCGCCCTGCCGCGATCCTGGCGCGCCTGGCACTATTCGCGAGGTGGTCCCCGAGGGTCGTCGCCCTCCGCGTTCGTCGCGACGGGGCGCCGGTTGCGCCCTCAGATCGACCGCCTGGAGTCGAGCCGCAATCTCTTCACACCACATTCGCCGATCCTCCGGTAAGATCCGACTCCAGACGACTCCGGGACCCAACCCGAAAGGAGGACGGCATGTCGTTGCTGGCCGGGATGATGGCGGGGTTTCTCGCCTGGTTCGTGGTGCGCTACGTAGTCGGTGGGATCTACACCGTCGACCAGAACGAGCGCGCTATCAAGACGGTGTTCGGAAGAGCGCAGCGTCTGGGCACGGCGACGGTGACCGACGGCGAGCTCGGCGCCGGCTTCGACGCCGACGAGCGTGCGCGCTACGCCTTCCCGCTGCTCCGGGTGATCCCGCCCGGCGGACCCTACTTCAAGATGCCCTGGGAGAAGATCTACAAGGTCTCGGTGGCGACCGAGACCGTCAGCATGGCCTACGACCCCGAGAGCGCCACCGCCAACGACGGCGGCACGGTGCTGGAGGCGGTCACCAAGGATCAGCTCAACACCGGGCTCACCGGCCAGATCCGCTTCCAGGTCGCGGAGCGCAACCTCTACGCCTACCTGTTCGGCGTCAAGAACCCGCTGGCCCACGTCATGGGCTACTTCATCTCGGTGCTCAGGGAGCGCATCGCCACCTTCGAGGCGCCGACCGGCCCGGGAGTCCACGGCGACAGCGAGGAGGTCGACGCCTCCACCGTCGCCGGGGTGTCGATCAACGACCTGCGCAAGAACCTGCGCGACCTCAACGAACACATGCTCGCCGAGTGCAAGGTCTCCGAGGCGCGCTACGGCATCGCCCTCGACGCCTCGCTGATCACCGGCATCGACCCACCGCACCGACGTCGACGCCGCGCTCGCCGCCATCAACACCGCCCACAACCACGTCTCGTCCGAGATCTCCCTGGCCCGCGCCACCGCCGACCAGACCCTGGTCCAGTCGCGACGCGCGGTGGAGATCGAGACACTGAAGGCGCAGGCAGAGGTGGAGCCCCTCGAGGCCCTCGCCCGCGAGCTCGCCCAGCTCAAGGCGGCGGGGTCCGAAGCGCTCCGGGCCTACCGCCGCTACGTCCGGCTCGGCCTCTATGAGAAGGCCAGCCGGGTCTTCCGGGAGGTGGCGTCATGACCTTCCTCATCACCGCGGCGGTCACCTTCCTGGGTCTGTTCATCGCCGTGCCCATCCTGCTCGCCCTGATCCGGCTGTTCGGCTGGTTCGTCGTCGTCGGCGAGCGCCAGGCCAAGGTCTACATGCTGTTCGGCAAGGTCCTCGGCATCATCGACGAGCCGGGGCTGTACTTCCTGCCCACCCGGCTCGGCGTGCCGGCGTTCATCGTCCACTGGCTCGGCCGCTGCTACACCCTCGACCTCCGCCTCGACCAGGAGTACCTGCGCTCGCAGGCGGTCAACTCCGAGGAAGGGGCGCCGATGGGCATCGGCATCTGGTACGAGATGTACATCTCGGACCCGGTCGCCTTCCTGTTCAAGAACGTCGACCCGCGCGGCTCGCTGCGCGCCAACGTGTCGAACGCCACCGTGCGCTGCCTGTCCAACATGCAGCTCGACAACATGCTCGCCGACCGCCACGAGATGAGCCACACGGTCCGCGAGGAGGTGACGCCGCTGTCCCACCAGTGGGGCTACAAGCTCGGCTCGGTGTACATCCGCAAGGTCCACTTCCGCGACCGCGGCATGATCGAGCAGATCGAGCAGAAGGTGGTCAACCGGCTGCGCCAGGTGACCTCGGCGATCCGCCAGGACGGCGCCAACAAGGTCGACATCATCACCAGCTCGGCGCAGCGCAAGGCGGCGGTCGAGTTCGGCCGCGCCGCGGCGATGCGCCCGAAGATCGTCGGCGCCGCGCTCGAGACGATCGGCCGCGACCCGGAGATCGAGGCGACGATGTTCGAGGTGCTCGAGACCGACCGGATCGTCAAGAGCTCGGGCGCCGTCATCCTCCTCCCCGAGGGCTCGGGCCTGGCGCCGCTGGTCGCCGCCATGGAGTGATTCGAGCCGGCCGGCGCCCCCCGGTGACGACGCAACAAACAAAGGCGGAATGGCGTGCCCGGCACCATTATGCCATTATGCCGCCCGCCGCCGACACGCAATACTCAATCAGCGCGCGTGTGGTGCCAGCCACAGAATGGCCCCCCGTGCCGGGGGCAGATCGAGGAATCGTGCCTTGCCGCGCACACCGCGCGGCATGAATCACGGGGCCGCCGCGCCCCTCGCCTACGGCACCGTCGCCGACCACGCCGAGGTGTCGCCGGACTCGAAGCCATCAGCAAAGGTCGCTCCACCTCCATCCCAGCCGGCCAGGCGGGCAAACAGCCACCAAGACGCCTGGCCCTTGAGCACGCAGTTGAGGTTGGCCTCAGTCGGGCTGTCGGAGTGGGCACAGCCCGAGACGCCCGGGTAGCCGGCGCCGTCCCCGAGCACCAGCTCGGCCAGCTCGGACTCGGGGTTGGCGGCGATCCACTGCTGGGCCCAGTTGCCACCGTCGTAGTCGAGGTTGTCGTACATGTGCTGGTCCCAGTAGTACGCCCCGTCGGGGTCGTACGCCTCGATGTCCCCGAAGTCGAACAGGATGCGTCCGTTGGCGGCGCAGTGCTGGCGGATGAGCTGGTTGTTGTAGTGGACGCTGCCCGGGGTCATATCCTCGCCCTGGCCCTCGGCGTGCCCGGTCATGTAGACGAAGTGGACGTCCGGGTACTCGGTGACTAGGAGGTCCATGTTGGAGACGTAGCGCTGAGCGTCGTGGCCGTTGATGCTGCACCACGACCACATGATCACGTTGACGTGGGTGTTGGCCGGGTCGTCAAGGAAGGTGCGGGTGCAGGTGACCCACGGTGTCACACCGTATGGGTCGATGTAGTCGCCCTGGCTGAGATCCGGGATGTTGCAGGGGATGCCGAAGTCGTCGAGGTCGAGCCCCACCGAGCCATCGTCGCTCCACTGGAAGGCGTCGGCAAAGGGCGGGTAGCTCATCAGGGCATCGAGGCCAGTGATCAACTGGCTGCCATGGCTGGTGTGAGCGTAGGCGACGTGCAGGTCGGCCTGGGCCTGGGTAATGGCGGTTGTGGGGATTTCGTGGATAAAGGTGCCGGTGTGGTCGACGAGGACGAGCTGTGCGTTGCCGCTCGTAGCCGCGAGGAGGCTGGCTGAGAACGCGAGGCAGGTGACGACAAGGCTGCGATGTCTGGTCATGACCGTTCCTCCCATCTGTCACTGCCGCTAAGGGGTGCCGTGGCTCCCCTCCAAACCCGAGCAGGCTGCAGCCTCCTGGTGCTTTCGGACTGTTCCCACGGTACCGTTGCGCTCCACGCCGAGGTGTCGCCGGACTCGAAACCGTCGATCAGCAGCACTCCGCGCAGCGGGTGCGGGTAGCGATAGGGCTCGTAGTACTCGGTCCAGGTGTCCTCGGAGCTGCACAGATAGAGCCTGCCCTGCTCGGCCCCCGCTCCGCCGTTCCAGTTGCCGACATCGGTCGCCCAGTACCCCACTCCGCCGTGGCCGGCGTCCGCGGCCTCGGAGGTCGTCGTGCAGGTCGGCGGACGGTTCGCCAGGCTGCCGAAACCCATCCCGGTCGTGCCGTCGAAGGGGCTGGTCGGCGAGATCTGCGCTTGCGCGGAGACGGCGTTGTAGTAGTCGCGGTCGGCCTGAACGTGGTCGTGCGGCGACGGGTTCGTGCAACCCCAGGCGTCCTGGAAGTCGATGTCGGACTTGCCGCCGTCGTGGACGTTGTCCCAGGCGAAGATCGGCCGCAGCGTGCCGCTCGCGTCCCGGCCGGGCTGGCGATAGCAGGGATAGCCGTAGTAGGTGGAGGTCGGCAACCGGTTGCCGTCGATCGGCTGGCTCCCGTCGCAGCGCGGCATGGAGCATCCGGTCTGCTCGGGGGGGCAGGATCTGTAGTGCAGCAGGGCGATCTCGTTGCCGTTGTTGAGATCGTTGTGGAACACGAACATCTCGCCCGACCCCTGATGATGGATGTTCCGGTAGCCATCGGGCGTCGTGATGTCGTTGTGGTAGACCTCGAAGTTGGGCGGGCCTCCGTGGCAGACGCCGTGGGACACGACGCGGCAGTTCGTCGTCGTGTTGAACCGAAAGACCGTGGCTCCACCGTTCCAGGCATCCATGCAGCCGCAACCGCCGTTGTAGTTCAGGGCCGAGTACGTGAAAACGTTGTCCTCGATGAACAGGTTGCGCGCGCTGCCCGGCAGGCCGAGGGTCCAGGCCGCGTCCTGACCCGACAGGTTCTTGACGCCCATGTGGTTCCACGAGCTGGTGGACGTGAACGTGTTGTTGTCCACGACTCCGAACATGTTGCCGTCGAAGCCGGGATCGATGGCGCCGAAGAAGACGGCCACCTTGCATCCGCTCCCGCTCGTCTCCGTGAACGTGTTGTGGTCGATCCGAATCCGGGTCAGGTCGTTCTGACCGAGGAACCAGATCGTGCCGGTGCCCGACGTCCCGGTGAAGGAGAACCCGGTGATCCGGTGCAGTCGGTCCGACGCCGCCGGGACGAAGTCCTTGTACACGAGGTTTCCGTCGTGGGCGACGAGGCAGGTCCCGACCGTCTCGCACCTCAGGGTCACCCCGTCGATCGCTCCCAGGTTGATCACGCCACCGGTCCAGTCGTAGCTGCCCGCGGCGAAGGTGACGACCGCCTCGTCCTCCGCAGCGTCGATCACTGCCTGCACCTGCGCCCGCGTGCTGCCGGCCGTGCAGGTCCACGCCCTGCCCGCGCCGCTGCAGGTGGCGAAGGCGACCCCCGGGTCGCAGAAAGCGGCGAGCCCGAGCACGACGAGGGCACGGGCGCAGAGCCCGACACGGCGGTCATCGCTCTGGGAGTTGCTGGATCCACGCACGGCGTCCTCCCTCGGAGTTGCCATTCCGAGCGTACGCAGAGGGCCACGTCCGGTCAAATCGTGTCCGAGGATGACGGCGTAGCACGTGTCAGGCCTCACAAAAAAGGGTGCCACCCACTGGAAGGCGCGTGTCAAGTGGGCATGGCTTCCCGAGGTCGACCCGGAAGCGCTCACCATCCGCCCGGCGCCGGACTCCCCGTGCGAGCGCGTGCGACATGCCATGAGGGGTCTTCTTCCGTCGTCGGCACCTTCATCGACGAGCGGATCCGGGATCAGGACCTCGATCGGATCGTCCTCGGCCTCACCCGGCTCGATCGTCGCGCCATCCGGATCGTGGAGCGCGGTGGCCGGACTGACGGCGAACGAGAGAATCGGCGGTGGTCACCAGGGCTGCTGCCTGAACGTGTACTTGTCGTTGGTGTCGACGATGATCTTGCCGCTGTCGGTGATCGTCGGCTCCCGCAGCGGGACGTCCCGTTTTCAAGACTCGGAAGGACTCCCCAAGGGACAATGCCAGGCAGGCGGAGCTCGCGCCGCCGACGGAGACGAAACGATGTCGGCGCGCACTGCTACAGCGTGAACGGTCGGTAGCCTTCGAAGAGAGGCCGGGCAGCAGCCCGGGCCAGCGTCCAGCCTGGCGCCAGCAGGCGGTTCGCGTGAACCAGGGCGTTCTCGATGTGCGCTCCCCTCAACTCCCAGAGAACACGAACATCCTCGACCGTCGTCGGGAGATCGCGCTCGAGGTCGAGGGCCCCGCGGTCACGCGTCTTCGAGTCGGTCAAGGAGACCCTCCAGACCATAGCGGATCAGGTACTCGCGGACCTCATCGCGATCGACGCCTGGCGCAGCCAGCAGGTCGCGGATGTCGGCAAGCTCGCGGGCTGCACGCCGGGGGTCATTGTTGATGGCGAAGGCCTTCATCGCCGCGAGGTGCTCCGCGCGGGGTACCGGTATCGGCGCGCCTCCGGGCCCCGGCCTTACAGTGGCCGCCGACAGCACACTGCGGCTGGTGTCTCCCCTCAGGTACACGACGTCCACCCGGCCCAGGTCGGGGTCCGAGTGGAGGTGGTTCGAGTAGCCGGTCGACCGGTGCAGCGTCATGTAGCCTTGCGACTCGAGAAAGGCGATGACGCCATCCTGATGCTCACCGTCGACCACGATGTCGACGTCGAGCGTCGTCCTGCCCGGCCCGTAAACCGCCATCGCGAGCCCTCCGATGACTCCCCACTCCACGGAAGCCCCTTGTAAGAAACCGCTGAGCAGCCGAAGAACTCGCTCGAAATCCACGACGCCTCCATCGTACACCGCCGGCAGCATGCGGACCGTGCCAGCGAGAGCGAATCCCACTGCAGTCCGCCTCCAGTCGCTCGTCGAGGGGCCCATGCCCCTCGCGCTCCTACGGCACGGTCGCCGACCACACCGAGGTGTCGCCGGACTCGAAGCCATCGGCGAACAGCAGCCCCACGTCCCCGAGCAACACCCTGGTCACCACGAAGTCGTTGGTGAGGTCCGGGTCCACGTCGGAGGTGACCCGCGTGAACAGGTCGACGCTGTCGCCCGGAATGGCGCCGATCGCCGCGCGGACCCGTTGCCCCCCCTGCAGCGCCGAGATCAGCTCCTCGCCCTGGCGGCGGCTCATGAGCACCGACGGGACATCGAGCAGATAGCCGGTGCCAGGGTCGCCGCCCATGGTGATCGTGCACTCGTCCGGATCCGCGTCCGGCACATCGCCGCAGCGGCCGTCATTGACCAGGATGACCCCGAGAGCCCCGGCGTTCTGCGCGTTTTCGAACTTGACGGTGAAGTTGCAGACGCCTCGGCGCAGGATCGCGATCCTCCCGGCTGTGAAGTCGACGAGCTGGGTGCCGCACCCAAGGGTCGGTTCCCCGTCGTTGCCCTGGCCGATCTCGAGCTCGGCTACAAGGGGCTCGATCGCCCACAAACGGTCGCCGATGCAGGCCTGGAGATCGGCGCAGTCTGCGCCACCCTCGTCGCACAGGCCGGCGGCCGCAACCAGGTTGTAGAGGCCGGCATGGCCGTGCAGCCACGGGTACTCCACCCACTGCGCGCCGTTGACCGAGAAGCTGTTGCGCAGGCTCTCCGGCTCGGTGATGACGACCCGCCCGACGTCGATGCCCTCCATCGGGATGATCGGCATCTCCCAGGTGAAGGATCCACTGTGCCCGGCCGGAAAAGGGTTCGGGATCATGAACTGGTCGCCGGTCGTGTTCGGCTCCTGGAGCTCCAGCTTGTAGTAGTCGCACAGCGAGTCCGTATCGAAGCTCCAGAACACCTGGTTGCCGTTGATGTCGGTGCCAAGGGTCGAATCGATCATCGCGACGAAGCCGTCCGACCCTGGCGGCCAGGTTTGCGGCTGGATGGGGACCAGCACACTCACGTTGACGTCAGCCGCTTCCCCCGGCCCCAGGTTCTCGTAGGTGGCGGTGAAGGTCGCGACGCCGCCGGCCACCGGCGCTGGCGGGTCGGTCACGACTCCGGCGGTCATGTCCTGCGCACCGGCCACCGCCGCGAACGCGACCGCTGCCGCTCCGGCCGTCGCCCACCATCGCACCGGCCATCGACTCATGGTGCCTCCGCGAATCGTGATCTCGACGGCGTCGTCACCGTCGTCGTTTGACCCAGCGCGTCAGTCCTCCGGTTTTCGCTCGCCGCGGCTGATCTCGATGCTACCAGTCCGGATCACGGCGGCGCCAGTGGCTGCGCTACCACTCTGGGATCGTGAGCAACGTCCGCCGCTGCCCTGTGGCGCCAGCCAATAGATGCCGCGGCCGAGGCGAGCGGGCGGTTCCGGGTGGCGCGGCGGCCCGCGTCAGCTCCCCAGCAGGTCCTCGAAGAGCTCCTTGTTGATGGCCTTGTCGTAGGCGGCGCGGGCGCTGACCAGGCCGGCGTCGAAGAGGGCGCGGATAGCGGTGTCCATCTCGATCATCCCGCTCTTCGAGCCGGTCTGGATGGCCGAGGTGATCTGCCGGGTGTTGCCTTCGCGGATCATGTTGCCGATCGCCGGGGTGCAGAACAGGATCTCTACCGCCGCCACCCGGCCGCCGCCGACCCGCGGCAGGAGCTGCTGCGCGACCACCGCCCGCAACGACTCGCCGAGCACGTTGCGGATGCCGTTCTGCTCGCTGGCCGGGAACACACCGATGATCCGATCGATGGTCTTGACCGCGCTGTTGGTGTGGAGGGTGCCGAACACGACCGTGCCGCGCTCGGCGGCGGCGAGCGCCATCGAGATCGTCTCGAGATCGCGCATCTCACCCACCAGGACGAGATCGGGGTCCTCGCGCCCGGCGGCCCGAAGGGCCTCGCTGAAGCTGGTCGCGTGTGCTCCCATCTCGCGCTGGTGCATCAGGCTGCGCTTGTTGGGATGCACGAACTCGATGGGATCCTCGAGAGTGATGATGTGATAGCCGCGGGATTCGTTGATCAGGTCGACGATCGCGGCAAGGGTGGTGGACTTGCCCGAGCCGGTGGGCCCGGTGACCAGGACCAAGCCGGACTCGATGTCGGCCAGGCGCCGGATCTGGGGCGGCAGCCCGAGCTGGTCGACGGTCATGGTCGTGCTGGGAATGACCCGAAACACGGCCGCGGACCCGCGCCGTTGCCGGAACAGGTTGACCCGGAAGCGGGCAAGACTCGGCACCTCGTAGGCGAAGTCGGTGTCACCGGTGGCCTCGAACTCCTGCCAGCGTTCGGGCGGCGCAATCGGCTGCAGCATGTGTTGGAAGTCCGCCTCCATCACGATCCGGTAGCGGATCTGCTCCATGGCGCCCGACACCCGCAGCATCGGCGGCCTCCCGACGGCCAGGTGAAGGTCTGATGCCCCACGATCGTTCATGAGCCGCAGGAAGCGGTCGATGCGGTACCCGACCTCGGTCATCGGAAGGTCCTCGACTCGAGGAACTCCGGCGCCACCAGGCCTTCGAAGTCCTCGCGGTTCGTGGCGTAGAGGTACGCGCTCTCGGCCGAGATCTTGCCGAGCCGGAGCAGCTCCCGGAGAGAGTCGTCGAAGGTCTGCATGCCCTGGGCCTTGCCGATCTGCATCGCCGACGGAAGCTGGTGGGTCTTCTCCTCGGTGATCATGTGCGCCACGGATACTGTCCCCACCAGGACCTCGAAGCAGGCGACCCGTTTCCTGGTGCCGTCGAGCGCCAGCAGCCGCTGAGCGATGACGTACTTGAGCGACTCGGCCAGCCCAGCCCTCACCTGCGGTTGCTCGTCGGCGGAGAAGCTCGAGATGATGCGGTTGATCGCCTTCGGCGCGCTGGTCGAGCTCATGGTCGCGAGCACGAGATGACCGGTCTCGGCCGCGGTGAGGGCCAGGGACACGGTCTCGGTGTCCCGCAGGTCCCCGATCACGATGACATCCGGGTTCTCGCGCAAGGCGGCGCGCAGGGCGCGTGCGTAGGAGCGACTGTCCGAGCCGATCTCGCGCTGGTTGATCAGGCAGTTCTTGAACGGGTGGATGAACTCTACCGGTTCCTCGAGCGTGATGACGTGGTGCTGTCGCGTCTCGTTGAGCAGGTTGACCAGGGCCGCGACAGTCGTGGACTTCCCACACCCGGATGGGCCACAGACCACGACCAGGCCCTGGTGGATCGAGGCGATCTTCGCCAGGTGGCCGGGAAGGCCGATCTCGCTGATCGTCGGCGGCTGGTCCGGGATGACCCGGAAGACCGCGCTGTAGCCCCGCTGATCGAGGAAGACGTTCGAGCGGTAGCGTCCGGCGCCGGGGACGTAGTGGCAGAAGTCGAGCTGCTTCTCCTTCTCCAACCGGGCCCACTGCTCGTCGGTGAGGACCTCGCGGATCATCCGCGCGACCTGTTGCTCGTTGTACGGCGCCTCGTCAGCGCTGATCAGCGCGCCTCCGTGGCGCACGATTGGCGGGCACGAGACTGCGAGGTGAAGGTCGGAGCAGCCCTGGTTGCGGGTGGAGGCGAGAAGGGTGTTGAGCTGTGGCTCGCCGGCCCCGCTCTGGGCCTTCTGGATCTCGGTCCGCAGCTCCTCGGCGCCCTCGATCGACGCCTGATCCCGGCCGGCCACCTCTTCCGCGATCTCCAGGGCGCGGGCCCGGACGCTGCGATGCGGATCCGACTTGGCGACCCGCTGCAAGGCTTCGAGGACCTTCGGGTGGTTGAACTTGGGGAGCGCCAGCAGCACCTCGATACGAACTTCGGGCGCCGGATCGTTGAGCAGCTTCGACAGCCTGGGCAGGCATCGCGGGTCGCCGATCCGGCCGAGCGCCTCGACCGCGGCCCAGCGAGCCTCGGCGTCGTCGAGCGCCGCCATCAGGGCATCCACCGCCCGCGGGTCGTTGAACTGCCCGAGAATGTCGGCGGCGCAGACCCGCAGCCACCAGTCCTCTGCGCCGAGCAGCTCGACGGTGGCGGGGATGATCCGCGGGTCCTCGAAGGCGCCCACCACGGCAAGCGCCAGGGCGCGAATCTCCTCGTCCGGATCCGACAGCAGCTCGACGGTGGGCTCCACCAGATCCTCGCCGAACTCCCGCATCGAGTCCAGGGCCCGATCCCGTGCCCATCCGGCAAGCGTTTTCGAAAACTTCAGGTAGCGCTTTACGAGCTCGTGACGATCCTCCATCTCGATGAGGATCTTCACGACCGCCGAGCGGATGCCGGCCTCGCCCGAGGCCATCAGGGGCAGCAGACGGTCGATGAAGGCCGGGCCCTGGCTCCGGGCCACCTTGGCAAGGGCCTCGATCAGGTGCTGCTGGGTGTCGTAGTCCACGTAGGCGAGCTGATTGACGATCTGGTCGGCGGCCTCGTCCGGCACCCTGTCGGCGAGCACCTTGAGGGCGGCGGCCCTGATCTCGGGATCTGCGTCGGCGGCAATCTTCTTCCAGCGGTGGAGTGCCTGCGGTGACATCTCCGCCGTGGCAAGCTGTTTGACGAACGGCAGGCGTTCTGCCGTCTCCCGGCCGCGCTCGACCAGCTGCCAGAGCAGGGGCGTCAGGCCGGCGCTGACCGGGGCCTGGGCGACGAGGCGCCGGGCGGTTTCTCTGACCTCCTCCCGTTCCGACGCGATCCGCTCTGTCAGATGACCCTCGACGCCCGGGATCCGAAGCGAGAACAGCACCGCTGCGCCGGCTCGGAGCGCGGCCTCCGACTTGTTGCGGGCCTCGGCGATGAAGCGGTCCACGGTGGCGGCCGTGCGATGTGGCCCCAGGAGCTCGCCACAGGCCTCGCGCAGGACGCGATCGGGGCGAAAGGCCATCCAGACCACATCGCGCGGTCTCAGGCTGTCGGCCTGGCGCAGCACCTCCAGCATCCGGTCGCGCTCCTCGGCGGTCACCCCGCCCTTGGAGAGCTGCTGGAGACAGTCGGTCACGTCAGACTTGAAGAACTGCAATGGCTTGATGCACCGCCGCGGCCGCGATCGGCTGCGACCGCCGGTGTCCCTCCCCCGAAGCTCACCTCACAGGTACCGATGACTCGGCCGGGAAGTACACAGGAGCGCGCACGGACGCCCTCCGCGCCGGTCCTGGGCCTGGGAACTGAACGGGCTGCGTGCCCACACGCCACCGGTCGGAAGGATGAAGCCATCACGCCACCTGCAGCTCAGCGATGCGAGCCGCGGGGCGGCGATGGAATCCGGATGGCGTCCCGGCGGCTTTCCAGTACAGTGGATCAGACACTCCCACACACCGGGGGCGCGAGCTCGCGCGCCGGAAGGCCAGCCATCGCCCCTGAGCGGTGGTGTTCTGGTGCCGGGAGAAATGCCGTCATGACGAAAGCGTCATCAAAACGCAACCGCGGCCCGAGCTCCACGATGAAGGAGGCACGATGGACATCAAGCGGCTCGTCTCCGTCCCCGACCACTCACCCTTTGCCGACCTGGCGCTGCTGTTCCTCAGGGTGGTGGCCGGCCTCGCCTTCATGCTGCACGGCTGGGGGAAGATCCAGAACCCGTTCGGCTGGATGGGGCCGGACGCCTTCGCCCCGGGCCCTTTTCAGGCGCTGGCGGCGCTCTCCGAGTTCGGCGGCGGCCTGGCGTGGATCCTCGGCTTCCTGACGCCGCTGGCCTCGCTCGGCGTCGCCTCAACGATGGCCGTCGCGTTCTCGTTCCACGCGATCGTGCGCGGCGACCCGTTCGTGTCGATGACCGGCGGCCAGAGCTCAGAGCTGGCGGCGGTCTACTTCTGCATCGCGCTGCTGCTGATCGCTCTGGGCCCGGGACGGTTGTCCCTCGACCGCTCGTTCTTCGGTCCGCGGTGACCGGGGCCTGTCCGCGCGGCGCCCCAACACTGGACCGTCGCGGACCGTGGCCGCTCAGCCGAGGCTGGCGTGGCGGTCGGCCAGCCGCGGGTCACTCGTAGCGCAGGGCCTCGATCGGGTCGAGCCGGGACGCCCGGCGCGCCGGGTAGAAGCCGAAGAACACCCCGACCAGGGCGGCGAAGCCGAAGGCCAGGCCGACCGAGCCCAGGCCGACGATCGTCGGCCAGCCGGCGATCTTGGAGATGACCCGGCTCGCGCCGAAGCCGAGCACCACCCCGAGCCCGCCGCCGACCACTGACAGGATCACCGCCTCGAGCAGGAACTGGAGCAGGATGTGGCGCGCCTTGGCGCCGACCGCGAGCCGCACCCCGATCTCGCGGGTCCGCTCGGTGACCGAGACCAGCATGATGTTCATGATCCCGATGCCGCCGACCAGCAGCGAGATCGCGGCCACCGAGCCGAGCAGCAGCGACATGGTGCGCGAGCTCTGCGCGGCACGGCTCGCGATCTCCTCCTGGGAACGCATCATGAAGTCGCTCGGCTGGCCCTCCGCGATGCGGTGGCGCTGGCGCAGCAGCGCCTCGATCTCCTCCTGGGCGCGGGCGACCGCGTCCGCCGACACCGCCGCGACGTAGATGATGCCGATCCGCGTCGTGCCCATCACCCGCTTCATGACCGTGGTGTAGGGCGCGACCAGCTGGTCATCCTGGTCGGTGCCCATGGTGGTGCCGCCCTTGCGCTCGAGCACCCCGAGCACGTGGAACGGCACGTTGTTCACCCGGACCACCTGGCCGACCGCTTTGCCGTCCGGGAACAGGGCCTCGGCGACCGCAGCGCCGATCACGCATACCTTGGCGCCCGAGCGAACCTCGGCCGCGGTGAAGAACTCGCCCTGGCTGGTGTTCCAGGCGCGGATCAGCGGCCAGTCGACGTCGGCGCCGTAGATCGTCGTGCCCCAGTTGAGGCCGCCGGCCACCACCTGGCCGCCGGTCCGGACCCCGGCCGAAACGTAGGCGACCGACGGGCACTCGCGCCGGATCGCCTCCACGTCGTCCTCGGTCAGGGTCGACTCGCCGCCGTGGATGTGCGCGCCGGACTGGGTCACCACCCCGGGAATGACCATGATGAAGTTGGTCCCCAGCGCGCCGATGGCCTCCTGCACCGACCGTGAGGCGCCGGTCCCCACCGACACCATGGTGATCACGCAGGCGACGCCGATGATGATCCCGAGCATGGTCAGGCTCGAGCGCATCGGGTTGCGCACGATCGCCTTGAGGCCGACCCGGGCGATGCTGGCCAGTCGTACGGTCACGATCCTCATGCGGCACCCCCCACGCCCACCTCGCGGCCGGTGATGACATCCTCGACGATCCGGCCGTCGCGCAGCACCACCCGGCGTCTGGCCCAGTCGGCGATGTCCGCCTCGTGGGTGATCAGGATGATCGTCTTGCCCGCGGCGTTGAGCACGCGCAGCACCTGCATCACCTCGCTCGAGGTCGCGGTGTCGAGGTTCCCGGTCGGCTCGTCGGCGAGCAGGATGGCCGGATCGGTGACCAGGGCGCGGGCAATCGCCACCCGCTGCTGCTGGCCGCCCGACAGCTGCGACGGGAAGTGGTGCTCGCGCCCCTCGAGACCGACCTGGGCCAGGGCCTGAGCGGACCTGCGGAGCCGTTCGCCCCCACCGACCGCCCCGGTGCCGTAGATCAGGGGCAGCTCGACGTTCTCCAGCGCCGAGGTGCGCGCCAGCAGATTGAAGCTCTGGAACACGAAACCGATCTTCGCGTTGCGGATCTCGGCCCGGGCATTCGAGTCGAGCGACGCGACGTCGATCCCGTCGAGCCGGTAGCTGCCCGAGGTCGGCCGGTCGAGGCAGCCGAGGATGTTCATCAGGGTCGACTTGCCGGATCCGGACGCGCCCATGATCGCGACGAACTCACCGGCCTCGACCGCCAGGCTGACGCCGGCGAGGGCGCGCACCTCGACCTCGCCCATGCGGTAGATCTTGACGACGTCGTCGAGCACGACGAGCGCCATCTAGAACCCGCGCATCGGCGGCCGCCCGCCGGTCGAGTTGACGCGCGCCGTGGCAAGACCGACAACGACGGCGTCGCCCTCCCTCAGCTCGCCGCCAAGGACCTCGGTGAAGCGGCCGTCGGAGAGCCCGGCGCGGATCCGGGTCGGCGCCGGCGCACCGGCCGCGTCGAGAAGGTAGACCGTTCGCATGACCACGCCGGGCTCGGCGTCGCCCGGTTGCCCGGAAGCGGCAGGCGCGTCTGGCCGGTCGCCGGATCCCGGCGAGCGGGGTCCCTGGAAGCCGCCGCGGCCGGTTGCGGCTGCGGGCCCCTGCATGGTGCTGCCGGCGCCGCCGCCGCGAGCAGACCCGCCGCCGGTCGACTCCGAGTCTCCGGTTTCGGTCGGACGGAAGCGAAGCGCCGCGTTGGGCGCCCGCAGGACGTCACGCACGGTCGCAACCTCGATGGTGACGTCAGCGGTCATCTCGGGCCGCAGCCGGCCGTCCGGGTTCGCCACCTCGATGATCACCGGATAGGTCACGACGTTGACGTTGGTCGTGGCATTGAGCCGGACCTGGGTGATGGTGCCGCGGAACTCCTCCTCGGGGTACGCGTCGACGGTGAAGCGCGCGACCTGGCCGGTGTGGATCCGGCCGATGTCGGCCTGGTCGACGTCGGCCTCGACCTGCATCCTGGTCAGATCCTGGGCGATCGTGAACAGGGTCGGCGCCTGGAAGGAGGCGGCCACGGTCTGGCCGACGTCGTACTGGCGCGAGACCACCACCCCGTCGATCGGCGACCGGATGACCGTGTAGCTGAGGTCGGTCTCGGACTGGCTGAGCGCCGCCTGCGCCTGCCCGACCAGCGCCTCGGCGCCGTCGGCGGCGGCCTCGGCCGCGTCGTACTCGGCCTGCGAGGTCAGTCCGGCGGCCAGCAGCCGCTCCTGGCGGTGGAAGGCGATCTCGGCGTTGCGCAGCTGGACCTCGGCCTGGACGACGTCGGCGCGCCGCTGCTCCACTCGGGCCTGGAACGGCGTCGGGTCGAGCTCGGCCAGGACCTGGCCCGCGCGCACCGCAGTGTTGAAGTCGGCGTACAGCGCCCGGATGATGCCCGACACCTGGCTGCCGACCTGGACCGTCGTCACGGCGGACAGCGAGCCGGTGGCGGTGACCGTCATCGTGATGTCGCCGCGATCGACCGGCGACGTGCGGTAGGCCGACTCCTCGACGGCCCCACGCCGCTTGAGGACGAGCACGACGACCACAGCAATGATCGCAGCGATCAGGAGCAGCCAGATCAGCCGGCGGAGGAGGGTGGGTATCGCCATATCACGGCATTCTACCCTTCCCTTTTCCGCACCCGGTCCCGAGAAGCCAGCAATGCGCCTTCGCGAGCGGGTGGCCGACCGGGGATGAGGTTCATCCGGCGGATGCCTGCTCGGGCCCGGGTGCGGAAAAGGGATTGAAGATGAATTCCATCAGAAGACGTCCGGAGACTACCCTGGGGGCGTCTCGGGGTGGCGGCGTGTTTGACAGCTTGCTTTCATTGTGATATCAATTTGGTAGCAAAGCACGGGAGGTTTCCGATGACCGCAGAAAAGACCTATCGTCCGATCAGCGGCTGGGGGCCGCTGCTCATCACGCTCGCCCTGTTCGTCGCCGCGCCATGGCTGTTCGTCGGCGCCGTCCTCGGCCTCGAGCGCCACGGCGCAGGTCCATGGGGCTACCAGCTCGCGGCCGCGATCCTGGTGCTCCTGCTCGCGGTGCTGTCGCTGTTCGGGTACATGGCGATCGCGCCGAACCAGGCGCGGGTGCTGCTGCTGTTCGGGAAGTACAAGGGCTCGGCCCTCTCCTCCGGCTTCTTCTGGGTCAACCCGTTCTTCTCCAAGAAGAGGATCTCCCTGCGAATCCGCAACTTCGAAACCGGCTCGATCCCGACGCCGGAGCAGAAGGACGCGCAGGGCAAGGTGGTGCAGGCGCGCACCCGCACCCACGGCCGTCCGTCCAAGGTCAACGATCGCGACGGCAACCCGATCGACATCTCCGCAATCGTGGTCTGGCGCGTCGTCAACACGGCCCACGCGATGTTCGAGGTCGACGACTATGAGGACTTCGTAGAGGTCCAGAGCGAGGCCGCGCTGCGCAACCTGGCCACCCGGCACCCCTACGACAGCGAGGACCACGAGATGTCGCTGCGCGGCAGCACCGCCGAGGTCTGCAGCCAGCTCAAGCAGGACATCCAGGAGCGGCTGGACAAGGCCGGGGTCGAGGTGATCGAGGCGCGCATCAGCCACCTCGCGTACGCCCCAGAGATCGCCGCGGCGATGCTGCAGCGGCAGCAGGCGCAGGCGGTGGTCGCGGCCCGCACCAAGATCGTCGAGGGCGCGGTCGGGATGGTCCAGATGGCTCTCGATCGCCTGGCCAAGGAGAACGTCGTCGAGCTCGACGGCGAGCGGCGAGCGGCCATGGTGTCGAATCTCCTGGTGGTGCTGTGCAGTGACCGCCACACCCAGCCCGTCATCAACACCGGCACGCTCTACACGTGAGCGAGCGCGACGCGTTCCTGCTGCGGACGGATCCCGCAGTGCTCGACGCCCTCCGGCGATGGGCCAGGGATGACCTGCGCAGCGTCAACGCGCAGATCGAGTTCCTGCTGCGGCGGGCCCTCAAGGAGGCGGGCCGGCTTCCGGGAGGCACCGGCAAGGGCGGGCACCGGGGCGGGGCGGCGGGCTGAGGGCGATCCGCCTGCCGCCGCCGCGCCGCACCACCAGGCACGCTGCGACCGGTTCCTGTTCTGACCCGTCGGCCCTGGCGGCCGTACAATGGCAGAGAGCAACCCGCAACGGAGGATCGGACCATGGCCTTCACGCTGCCTGCCCTGCCGTACAGCCAGGACGCCCTGGCGCCCCTGATCTCGCCGGAGACCATCGAGTACCACTACGGCAAGCACCACCGCGCCTACGTCGACAACCTCAACCGGCTCAGCGCGGGCACCGCGTGGGCCGAGCGCTCGCTCGACGAGATCGTCCGCAGCGCCGACGGCGCCATCTTCAATAACGGCGCCCAGGTCTGGAACCACAGCTTCTACTGGAGCTGCCTCAGCCCTGCCGAAGAGGGCGGCCCGCACGGCGAGATGGCGCGCCGGATCGGCGACGCCTTCGGCGGCCTCGACGCCTTCATCGAGCGTTTCACCGCGGCCGCGGTCGGCCACTTCGGGTCGGGCTGGGCGTGGCTGGTGCGGCGGGGCGACGGCTCGCTCGCCGTCGCCTCGACCGCCAACGCCGACAACCCGCTGCGGGCCGGCGACACCCCGCTGCTGACCTGCGACGTCTGGGAGCATGCCTACTACATCGACTACCGCAACGCCCGCGCCCGCTACGTGGAGGCGTTCTGGAAGCTGGTCGACTGGCAGTTCGTCGCATCCCAGCTCGCCCGCTCGGAGCGCGGGGGCACGGGCCCCTGTGCGAGCTCCTAAGCGACCGTCGCCAGCCACCCCACCGGCCGCTCTCCGCTGGCCTCGAGCAGCCGCAACCTGACCTCGCGCCCGCCGGCCGTCCGCTCGATCTCACGGCCGCGGGTCAGCAGCGCCAGCCCGTCGAGCGCTGCGACGACCGCCTCGACGGCCTCCTGGTCTCTCGCCTCCAGAGTCGAGGCCACCAGCAGCCCGCTCAGCGACAGCAGCGCGGCCGGGTGCGGCAGCTGGCGGAGCAGAGCCACCAGCAGCTGACGGTCCTGCTGGAGCCGGCCGGCGAGCTCGCTCTCCACCTGCTGGACCTTGTCGAGCATCGCGTTGATCTGCCGGGCGACCACCCCCAGCTCGTCGCTGTCGCCCGGGACCGTCCGCCGTGCGGTGTCGCCAGCGGCGATGGCCCGCACAACCGATGCCAGCTCGGCGAGCCGAGCCAGCAATCCGCGCCCGAGCGCCTGCGACAGGAAGGCGAGCGACAGCAAGGCGATCACCACGAGCAGCCCGTGCAGCGCCGCCTGGCGGCGGGCCGCGCGCTGCGCGCGCTGGTTCGCCTCCACCATGGCCCGGTGGTTGAGGTCGTGGAGGTCGACCACCGACTGCTTGAGCGCCATGAACTGCGGCAAGGCCTCCGACTGATAGGCGAGAAGGGCCTGCTCCGAGGCTGGCCCCAGCAGCAGGTCACGGGCGGCGCGGAACTCGGCGTATCCGCTCTCGATGCGGGCGATGACCTCCGCCTCCCCCGGCGCCGTGATGTTGGCGCGGGCCGCCGCCACCGCCGCCAGGAACGCGCGTTCCGAGGTCTCGAGGGTCGCCTGCGCTCCGGCATCGCCAAGCAGCGACGACAGCAGCGCACTGCGCTCCTGCTCGAGAGCGTCGAGCATCGTCATCGACGCCCGCACACTTTCGGAGTTCTCGTCGAGGACGGTGCCGATGCTCCTGCCGAGGCTCAGGAAGGACAGTGCGGCGCTGGTGGCAAAGACAACCAGCAGGCCGACCAGGTACCAGTAACCGAGCTGGAGGCGCGTACCCAGCTTCATGGTCAGGCCAGGGCGGCGAGCCGGCTGGCGCCTTTCGGATCACCGATCACCACCAGCACGTCACCCGGCTCCAGCCGGTCGCCGGTGCCGATGCTGGCGCGCACCGACCCGGCGCGGCGGACCGCCACCACGGTGACGCCAAACTGCTGGCGGACATTGAGGTCGACCAGGGTCTTGCCGATGAACGACTCCGGGGCCGCGAGCTCGACCAGCTCGGCGTCCTCGCCGAGATCCAGACGCTCAAGCACGTTGGGCTCCGACAGCCGGCGGGCCAGCCGCTGGCCCATCTCCTCCTCGGGGCTGACCACCTCGTGGGCGCCAACCGCGCGCAGCACCCGCGCGTGCAGCTCGCTCAGCGAACGCGCGACGATCCGCGGCACCCCCATCTGGCGCAGCAGGGCGGTGGTGAGGATCGACGCCTCCATCGACTGGGCGCCAATCGCAACCACCGCACACGACACGCGCTCGAGGCGGAGCTCGCGAAGCGCCTGCTCATCGGTGGTGTCGGCTCGAACCACGGAGTCGAGCTCGGGCGCCACCCGGTCCACCTCCTGCTGGTCGAGGTCCACGGCGAGTACCGAGTGCCCGCTGCGGGCCAGGTTGACGGCAACGGTCCTGCCGAAGATGCCGAGACCGATGACCACGAACTGGCCCACCACGGTGATCCTCCTAGCCGACCATGAGGCTGGCCTCAGGATAGCCGACGCGCGCCTCGCCGCCGCGGCCGAACAGCAGTGCCAGCGCGAGCGGTCCGACCCGGCCCGCCAGCATGACCAGGGCGACGACGACCTTGCCGAACCCGTCGAGCATCGCGGTCGCGCCCAGCGAGAGACCGACGGTGCCGAACGCGCTCACCACCTCGAAGAGCATACTCTCGAAGCCGCCCTGCTGGCTGGCAAGCAGCAGCATCGCCGCTACCGCCACCACCAGCACGGCCACCACCGCGATCGCGGCGCTGCGGTAGACCGTGCCGGCAGCGATCCGCCGCCGGAACAGCACCACATCGGGCCGCCCCCTGGCGGCCGACGGAACAGCACTCAACAGCACCACCAGGGTGGTGGTCTTGATCCCGCCGCCAGTGCCTCCCGGCGAGGCGCCCACGAACATCAGGAAGATCATCAGCAGGACCGTCGCCGGGTTCAGGCTGTCGTACGCCACGGAGTTGAAGCCCGCGGTCCGGCAGGTCACACTCTGGAACAACGCATTGAGGACGCGATCGCGGACCGGCAACCCGGCCAGCGAGCCCTCCCACTCCAGTGCCGCGATCGTGAGCCAGCCGACGACGACCAGGACCGCCGACGCCACCAGCACCACCCGCACCTGCACCGCGAGCCCGATCTTCCGGCGCCCGGCGACCCGCAGCCACGCGAAGGCGAGCACCGCGAATCCGAGGCCCCCGAGGGTGATCAGACAGGCGACCGTCAGCAGCACCGCCGGGTCGCGCTGGAATGGGATCAGCGAGTCGCTCTGGAGGGCGAAGCCGGCGTTGCAGAACGCCGAGACCGAATGGAAGACGCCCTTCCACAGCGCCTCGACCCAGCCCATGCTGTGTAGCGGAGGAAGACGGCAGCCAGCGCGAGCGCTCCGGCCGCCTCGATGGTGAAGGTCGTCACCACGATGAGCACGATCAGCCGGTAGGCGGAGCGACTCTCCCGGATGTCGAGCAGCTCGGCAATCGCCGCCTCGCCCCGCAGCCCGAGGCCGCGGCCGACCATGATGGCCGCGAAGGTCGACAGCACCATGATGTTCAGGCCCCCAACCTGGATCAACGCCAGCACCACCAGCTGACCGAAGAGCGAGAGATCGTTCGGCGTGTCGAGCACGATCAGGCCGGTGACGCAGCTCGCGCTGGTTGCCGTGAAGAAGGCGTCCACCGGTTCGATGCCGTGCCCCGTCGCGGAGGCCGCGGGCATGCTCAGCAGCACCGTGCCGACGGCGATCAGCGCCGCGAACGAGGCCAGAACGAGCAGCGCCGGGCGTCCGAAGAAGTGATCGAGCAGCTCCCTGAACAGCGGCGTGTGGCTGACCAGCAGCGCAAGGCCGACCGCCAGCGAGGCGGCGAGCAACGATAGCGCCAGCGCGGGCCGCGCCACGGCCGGAACGGCGGCCGCGGACAGCAGCAGGGGCAGCCACGGCAGACGCTCGCCGCGCCGCGCCAGCCGGAGGAGGAACGGCGTCAGGATCGCCATGACCGCCAGGTCGACGCCCAGCGTCAGCAGCTCCACGGCCTGGATCGCGCTGATTTCGAAGCCCACGACGGCAAGCGTCGCCGCCAGGGCGACCGCTGCCAGGTGGCGCGCCGCCGGAAGGTTGACGAGCAGCCAGCGTCCGAGGTCGTCATCGACGTCGATCTCGGTCGCCGCGATCCGCACCGACGCCGTGGTCGACCGCGGGAAGAGGAAGCGGCCGAGCAGCACGAGATTCCAGGCCAGCACGAGTCCGGCCACCACCGGGTCGCTGGCCAGCGGTGCGATGAAGACCCCGACGTTCAGGGCGTACAGCGCTGGCACGACCAGTGGAAGCCAGCGCCGCCGGGACAGGTAGGCGTCGCTGCCGATCACCGCCAGCAGGACCACTACGGCCGCGTACCAGCGGCCCTCGATCGTGGTCGAGTCGGCGGGGCCGAAGTACCCCCCCGGCATGTGCACCGCGAGCTGGCCGAGCAGTCCGCTGACCGCGGCGCCGGCCAGCCGCGCCGCGCCCAGCCGGCGGTGCGAGCGTGACACGAGCTCCCTCAGCACGCCCCCCTCCCTTCGTGCCCGGAGTGCCGCCCGCCAGCATACCCCGGTGCGGGATCGGCCGGGCCTTCCGGCGTGCCCACGCTCCGCAGTCCAGGATGACCGCCGGATAAAGCAGGGGGGCCGGCTTGTCGCGGCGTTCGTGATCGGGTACACATGGCGGCGGTGCTGTTCCACACCGCCCAGTTCGGCTTCTTTCTGATCGCGGTCCTGCTCCTCGCCGGGGCTTTGGCCGGGCACCGTCAGGCCCGCCACGTGCTGCTCCTGGTCGCGTCGTGCATCTTCTACGGGGCGTGGAACGTGCGCTATCTCGGCCTGATCCTCTACTCCACGGTGCTCGACTATGCCCTCGGCAGCGCGATCCACCACGCGGTCGACCCCAGGCGCCGGAAGATCCTGCTCGGCGTGAGCGTGGTCGGCAACCTCGGCCTCCTGGCCGTGTTCAAGTACTACGGGTTCTTCGCGGAGAACCTCTACGCCCTGCTCCAGACGATCGGCCTTCACCCGTCGCTGCCCGCGCTCCGACTGCTCCTGCCGGTCGGCATCTCGTTCTACACCTTCCAGTCGATGAGCTACACCATCGACATCTACCGGCGCGAGCTCGAGCCCTGCCGTACCTTTGTCGAGTTCGCGCTGTTCGTGACGTTCTTCCCGCAGCTGGTGGCGGGGCCGATCGTGCGCGCCCGCCAGTTCCTACCGCAGCTCGACGGCGCCACCCGCGCGACCGCACACCAGGCCGGCACCGGCATCTACCTCGTCCTCAAGGGCCTCATCAAGAAGGTCCTGGTCGCCGACATTCTCGCGGTGTACCTCGTGGATCCCGTGTTCGCCGAGCCCGCGCGGTACGGAGCGCTCGCCATCCTGGCTGCGATCTACGGCTTCAAGTTCCAGATCTACAACGACTTCTCAGCCTACTCGGACATTGCGATCGGGACCGGCCGGCTGCTCGGCTACGAGTTTCCGATCAACTTCCGGTCGCCCTACAAGGCCCACAGCATCGCCGACTACTGGCGGCGCTGGCACATCACCATGAGCACGTGGTTCCGGGACTACCTCTACTTTCCGCTCGGCGGCTCCCGCTGCGGCCTCGCCAGGACCGCGGTCAACATCTTGATCACCTTCGGGTTGATCGGGCTGTGGCACGGCGCCGCCTGGACCTTCGTCCTCTGGGGCCTCTACAACGGTGCCCTGCTCTGCCTCTACCTGTTCATGGTCGCGCTGGCAACGCGGCGCGGCCGATCGCTGGTCCCCTCCCCAGCCCGCCACCTCCTCGGCGTCCTTTCGATCTTCCACCTGACCATGCTCGGTGGCCTGCTGTTCCGCGCTGCCGACCTCGAGACGGTGCGCACGATGGTGAGTCGCGGCGTCGGCCTGGCTGGGGGTGCGGCGATCGACGGCCGCCTCGCGCTGCTGATCGGAGTCGCGCTGCTGATCCACTTCGCGCCCGAGAGGTGGAAGCTCGGCGCCGAGGAGCGCTTCGCCGGAATGTCGCCAGTCCTTCAAGGGGCGGCGGTCGCGTTGGTTCTCGGCCTGCTGGTGCTCGTCTCCGGCCAGGCCCAGCCCTACTACTACTTCCAGTTCTGAGGCGGTCAGAGATGACATCGACTCGATCATGGCTGCTGCGAATCGTCGGGTTGGTGCTCGTGATCGTGCTGTCGAATGCGGCCAGCAGCTGGCTCCGGGTCAACTACTGGACCCCTTTTTCCAACGACCGCGCGCTCGCGATCTACGTCTACCAGCAGCAGCGCGTTGCGGCCGACGTACTGTTCCTGGGGACCTCGAAGATCAACACTGCCGTGATTCCAGCGGTCATCGAAGGCACGCTCTCCGAGAGCCTCGGCCGGCCGGTCACCGCCTTTTGCCTCGGCCAGCCCGGCACCAGCGCCTTCACCAGCTGGCAGGTGCTGCGCGACGTGGTGGCCTCGAACGGCAGTCCGGCCGTGGTCGTGCTCGAGCTCTCTCCGGCGTCCCTCAACGCGAACCACGGACATGTCCCGCGCGACCTGAGATCGTACTGCTCGCTCGGCGACCTGGTCGAGGCGGCACCGTGGGTCGACAGCGGAAAGCGTCTGGTCGCGGCGAGCGGGGGCGCCTTCCGCGGCCTCTCCACCTGCACCCTGTTCGCCACCCGGGCTCTGTACTGGGACTCCGTGCAGCCCCGCATCGAGAAACTCGCGAGAAAACGCGGAGCACAGTTCGGGCCGCGACGGTGGCAGCAGCGGCGGCTCTCCGACCTCACCGAGGAGCAGCAACAGGAGCTGATGCGCGATGCCCTGCCGTGGGGGAGACACGAGTACATGGACCGGTACGAGATCGGAGGCGCGCCGGAAGCCGCCTTCCGCTCGATCTGCCGCCTCACCCGTGATCGCGGGATTCCACTCGTCGTGCTCGACCCGCCGGTGGCCGACCGCTACGGCCGCCGGATCGCCACGCCTGGCGAGTCCAGCGAGTTCCGAAGCTACCTCGACCGTGCAGCGCAGACCTGCTCCTTCGAGCGCATCGAGCTCGATCCTGCATCCCTCGGCCTGACCGACGCCGACTTCCTCGACCTCACCCACCTCAACTGGGACGGCGCGGCCACGCTCAGCCGCCACCTCGCGCGCACCGTGCTGCCCGGGCTGCTGGCGCCGCACCCGTCCTCTGCCGCAGCCGAGGAATCCAACAGCAGGCGCCGCGGGTTGAGGTAGGATGCGCAGCCCGGCTCAGGCCACAGAGGCTCGAAGACACGAAGAAGGCCTTCCCGCTCCCGGTCTCCCCTTCCCCTCTTCCCTGGTCCCTTTTCCCCTTCTCACCTGTCGAGCTCATCGGGAAGGCGACCGGGTCTCACTCTTGACAAGAGCGCGAAATTATCTCAATATCACCCGTCATGTTCCCGAAACTAACCGCCGGCGGGTCGATGCGCCCGGCACCCGCCGTCGCCAGATGCAACGTGGCACGGGCGCACGACAGGGAAAACCACGGAGGAGATTACACGATGCGCGATTCCAGAGCCCTGATGACCCTGGCGGCCGTGTGCGTGCTCGCCATCAGCCCAACCCTCGAAGCCGGCGACCAGATCTCCGCGCTCTACCGCGGGCTGCAGCCGGTGGTGAAGTTCGATATCTCGCCACCGCTGCGTGACATCCCGCCGCTGCCCGTCACGGCGGGCGGCGAGGCGATGGTCGACCCGGAGGGACCGCCCGGCGAGCTCGGGCCGCAAGACGTTGACCCGCTCGTACAGGACTGGGCTGGCGGACCGGAGATGATCCCGGCGCCGCTCATCAGCTTCGATGGGCCGAGCAACATCGCCGGCGTGTCGCCGCCGGATCCGGTCGGCGATATCGGGCCCAACCACTACGTGGCGATGAGCAACCTCTACTTCCAAATCTACGATAAGGCCGGCACCAGCCTGTACGGCCCGGCCGCCAACAACACCCTGTGGACCGGCTTCGGCGGCGACTGCCAGAACGATAACGCCGGCGACCCGATCGTGCTCTACGACCAGATCGCCGACCGCTGGATGCTGACTCAGTTCACGTCGTTCGGCCCGACCTACTTCAACTGCGTGGCCGTGTCCCAGACCGGCGACCCGACCGGCGCCTGGTACCGCTGGGCGGTCTCGACCGGACCAAACTTCCCCGACTACCCGAAGTACGGCGTCTGGCCCGACGCCTACTACATCAGCACCCGCGAGTTCGCCGGCGGCTCGACCTTCGTGGGCGTCGGCGCCTACGCGCTCAAGCGTGCTGATCTCATCTCGGGCAACCCCGCCCTGCAGGTCATCTCCTTCCTGGCCACCCCGGCCAGCTCCGGCGGCGCCTTCAACGTCGGCGATGGCCTGCTGCCCTCGGACCTGGACGGCAACGACCTCCCGCCGGCCGGCAGCCCCAACTTCTTCCTCGGCGCGATGGACAACGGCGCCAGCTACGGCGCACCCCAGGATGCGCTGACGCTGTGGAAGTTCGACGCCGACTTCGTGACCCCGGCCAACTCGACCTTCATTTTGTCCAACACCATCCCGATCGCGGCCTACGACACGATCCCGGCATTCTGCTCTGGCCGTTCCTGTGTGCCGCAGCCGGGAACCACCAACCTGATCGATCATCTCGGCTACCGCCAGCGGCCCATGCACCGCCTCGCCTACCGCAACTTCGGCAGCCACGAGGCGCTGGTCACCAACCAGTCGATCGAGGCGTCGGCCACCATGTCCGGCATCCGCTGGTGGGAGATCCGCAGCCCGAGCTCCGCACCTTTCATCTACCAGGAGGGAAGCTACGCGCCTGGCGTCTCCGACGGCATCCACCGCTGGATGGGGAGCATCGCCCAGGACAGCTCCGGCAACATGGCGCTCGGCTACAGCGCATCGAACGGCACCAGCACCTTCCCGAGCTCGTGGTACACCGGCCGGCTGTCGGGCGACTCCCTCGGAACAATGCCCCAGGGAGAGGCCTCGTTCATCAACGGCACCGGCTCCCAGACCGGCAGCCAGCGCTGGGGCGACTACACCTCGATGAACGTCGACCCGATCGACGACTGCACCTTCTGGTACGTCAACCAGTACATCCCCACCACGAGCAGCGTCGGCTGGCGGCTGCGGATCGGCGCCTTCAAGTTCGACAGCTGTGGCTGCGCGCTGGTCATCGTCCCCCCGATCGTCTCCGCAGGGGTCGGCGGCGACAACCTGATCGAGGTCGGCTGGGACGACTCCGCGACGCCTGAGATCACCGAGTACCTGGTGTTCCGCTCGTACACCTCCGGTGGCCCCTACGACCTGATCGCCACGGTGCCGGACTCGAGCCCGGGCTCGGGAGGCGGGGCAGGCTACACCTACCCCGACTATGACGTCAGCGGCGGCACCGAGTACTTCTACGTGGTCCGCTCGTCCGACGGCGGCGCCTGCCTCTCCGACCCGTCCAACGAGGCCAGCGCGGTTGCCACCGGCGCCTGCACCCTGCCGCCGCTGTTCGCGGGGATCGAGACGGTGGCCAACCCCGCGTTCAACCAGTGCACCCTTGAGCTCGGCTGGAGCCCGGCGATCAGCCGCTGCGCGGGGAGCATCACCTACAACGTGTACCGGTCCACGACCCAGGGCTTCACCCCAAGCACCGACAACCGCGTGGCGAGCGGCGTCACCGGAACCTCGTTCGTCGACTCGGATGAGCTGCAGTCACAGGTCCGGCACTACTACGTGGTGCGGGCGGTCGACTCCGTCAACAGCGCCGAGGAGCAGAACCTCGAGGAACGCTCCGGGGTGCCGACCGGACCCTACAGCATCGGCACCTGGATCGACGATGCCGGCGACACTGGCGACGCGACTCTGACCCCGGAGACGCCATGGTCGATCGCGACGACAGGGGGCAACTTCGGTCCCCACGTCTACTTGACCGGCACCTATGGCAACAACGTCTGCGCCGGCATCACCACTCCCCAGATGCTGCTCGGCGGCAGCCCGGACCTGAGCTTCTGGTCGAAGTACCAGCTCGAGAACAGCTATGACAAGGGGGTGGTGGAGATCTCCACCGACGGCGGCTCCACGTGGGCAAAGGTGCCGGTGAACTACCCCGGCAACTCGACCAACACCAGCGACGCCTGCGGTCTGCCGACCGGGTCCTACTTCACCGGCAGCGGCACGCCGACGTGGGCCCAGTACACGGCCTCGCTTGCGGCCTGGGCCAACCAGGAGGTCACGCTGCGCTGGCGGCTGTCGACCGACGGCAGCGTGACCTACCAGGGTTGGTGGGTGGACGACATCGAGATCACCAACGTCATGGTCCCCACCGACTGCGAGACGGTCGCTGGTTTGCCCTTCGAGGACGGCTTCGAGTCGGGCGACACCTCGGCTTGGTCTGCGACCGTGCCGTAGTCCACTATCCGGGGGTGCAGGCTGGAAGCCTGCGCTACAAGCCTGTGCTACAAGGCAGGCAGGATGCCTGCGCTACAACAACGACCGCCCCGGGAAACCGGGGCGGTTTTCTTGTGGGGTAGCGCCTTCCAGGCTGCCTCGAACCCAGCTGCAGCCAGGATGGCTGCGCCACAACATGCAGCCTCGAAGGCTGCGCTACAAAGCATCCGGAAGCGGGCGCGGAAGCGGAAGGGGGCGCGGGCCTAACCCCTGGCCCTCAGCCCCTATCCCCCGGATCCTATTGACACCGCGGCGCAGAAGTCCCACGATTCGACCTTGGATTGTTCCGGCTTTCACGGTGGGCCGTGTCACTGTGCGACCCGGCCCCCATTCAACACCGTGTGCCGGCCAATCGACCACGAAGGAGACAGAGTGATGAGGACCTCGATGCGTGTCGTGCTCGTGGCAGTGCTGCTGGTCGCTGGTGCGACCCCGATTGTCCAGGCCCAGGACCAGGTCTCCGGGATCTACCGCGGGCTGCAGCCGGTGGTGAAATTCGATATCTCGCCGCCGCTGCGCGACATCCCGCCGGTCCTCGACCCCATGACTCGGCGCTCGGATGATCCGGAGCTGCCTCCGGCCGAGCTCGGCCCGCAGGACGTCGACCCGATCGTGCAGGGCTGGACCGGCGGACCGGAGATGATCCCGGCGCCGCTCATCAGCTTCGACGGCCAGCCGAACCAGGGCGGCTACACGCCGCCGGACCCGGTCGGCGACGTCGGGCCCAACCACTACGTGGCGATGGCGAACGTCCGCTTCCAGGTCTTCAACAAGGACGGCAGCAACGCCTACGGGCCAGCCAACAACAACACCCTGTGGTCCGGCTTCGGCGGCCCCTGCCAGAACGAGAACCAGGGCGACCCGATCGTGCTCTACGACCAGCTCGCCGACCGCTGGATGCTGACCCAGTTCACGGCCAACGGCCCGACCTACTACAACTGCGTGGCCGTGTCGACGACGAGCGACCCGACGGGCAGCTACTACCGCTGGGCGATCTCGACCGGCACCAACTTCCCCGACTACCCGAAGTACGGCATCTGGAGCGACGCCTACTACATCGCCACCCGCGAGTTCGCCGGCGGCGCGAGCTACACCGGGGTCGGCGTCTACGCGCTCAGCCGCGCGGACATGGTCTCCGGCAACCCGACGCCGACCGTCATCTCCTTCTTCGTGCCCCGCTCGCCCCAGTACGTCGTCGGCGACGGCCTGCTGCCCGCCGACATCGACGGCTTCGCCCTGCCGCCGGCCGGCAGCCCCGAGTACTTCCTCGGCTCGCAGGACCAGGGTGCCAACTACGGCGCGCCCCAGGACGCGCTCAACCTGTGGAAGTTCGACGCCGACTTCACGACCCCGGCCAACTCGACCTTCACCCTGACCAACACCCTGCCGATCACGCTCTACGACACCATGTTCCCGTGCGGAAGCGGCCGCGACTGCATCCCGCAGCCGGGAACTGGACAGAAGATCGACATCCTGTCCTACCGGCAGCGGCCGCTGCACCGGCTCGCCTACCGCAACTTCGGCGACCACGAGGCGATGGTCACCAACCAGTCGGTCGAGGCCTCGGCCAATATGGCCGGCATCCGCTGGTGGGAGATCCGCGATCCAAACGGCACTCCGGTGATCTTCCAGGAGGGCACCTACGCGCCGGGCGTGTCCGACGGCGTCCACCGCTGGATGGGCTCGATCGCGATGGACAGCGCCGGCAACATGGCCCTCGGCTACAGCGCGTCGGCCGCGTCCGGCACCTACCCGAGCTCGTGGTACACCGGCCGGCTTGCGGGCGACCCGCTCGGCACAATGCCGCAGGGCGAGGGCTCGATGTTCAACGGCACCGGCTCCCAGGTCGGCAGCAATCGATGGGGCGACTACACCTCGATGAACGTGGACCCGGTCGACGACTGCACCTTCTGGTACGTCAACCAGTACTTCGCGAGCAACGGCGTCAACTGGCGGCTGCGCATCGGCGCCTTCCGCTTCAACGAGTGCGGCACGCCGGACTTCTACCTCGGCGCCACACCCAACACCGCCACGATCTGCGCCGGCGCCGACGCCCAGTACGCGATCAACGTCGGCTCGGTCGCCGGCTTCGGCAACGCGGTCACGCTGTCGATCGCCGGCAACCCGGCCGATGCCACGTTCTCCGTCAACCCGGTGACGCCACCCGGCTCGAGCGACCTGACCATCGGCAACACCGGCGCCCTCGCCGGCGGCAGCTACATGATGACCGTCAGCGGCGCCGCCGACGGCAGCGCCGGCCACTCGCTCGACGTCGTGCTCGACGTCGTCGCCGGCGCACCGGCGCCGCCGACCTTGAGCTCGCCGCCCGACGGCGCGACCGGCCAGCCGTTGCGGCCGCAGCTCGTCTGGTCCGCCGTGACCGGCGCCGACGGCTACTGGCTCGAGGTGGACGACGACGCGGACTTCTCCAGCACCGTGATCGCCGAGACCGGCCTCACCGGTACCAGCTACACCCCGACCGCCGACCTCGCGGAAAGCACGACCTACTACTGGCGGGTGAGCTCGGAGAACCTGTGCGGGGCCGGAACGCCGTCAACCGTGTTCTCGTTCACGACCCTGAGCTCGCTGCCGTTCGAGGACGGCTTCGAGTCGGGCGACACCAGCGCCTGGTCGGCGACGGTGCCGTAGGTCGGCGACCACGAAGCAGGCTGGAAGCCTGCGCTACAAGGCAGGCTGGGAGCCTGCGCTACAACAACGACCGCCCTGGGAAACCGGGGCGGTTTTCTTGTAGCGCAGCCATCTTGGCTGCACGTCGAGCGCTGATCAGGGCGCGAGAATGCAGGCTGTGAACCCGGCGTCGGAAACGACTTGTGGCCGAGGCCGGGGGTGGGAGGGAGGAGACGGCCATCGGCCACTCGTTTCTGGCGCCGCGTCGCCGCGGCCAGAGGCCGCGAGCAAGCCTGCGCTGCAAGGCAGGCTGGAAGCCTGCGCTACAAGACATCCGGAAGGGGGCGCGGATCCGGCTTCCGGCTTCGCTTTCAGCTCCGCCGTGACAGGTCGCGTTTGGCTTCCGGCTTCGCTTTCAGCTCCGCCGTGACAAGTCGCCGTGACGAGTCGCCGTGACAAGAGCGGGAACGGGAGCGGGAACGGGTGGGGCCCTGCCCGTGACTCCTACTCCCTCCAGATATAGACCTGCAGCGAGATCCACTCCAGCGGCTCGAGATCCCCGGGCTGGGAGTTCTCGTACTCCTCGCCCTCGAAGGTCCGGATGTCGAAGTCGATGGTGGCGGTTTCGCCGGGCGTCGCCAGGTCGGTGATGTCGATGGTGTCGCCGATCACGATCGCGCCCGGGCACCAGCCGTTGCGATCGTACGTCCAGGTCCCCTGCTGGCCGCGCACTGGGTTGTGCTCGCAGTCGGTGCGCCACGGCACCACCGAGCGGCGCTCGCCGTCGACGTAGAGATCCTGGCGCAGGATGCAGAACTCGGCGCAGTTGTCGCTGTTGCCGAAGCTGTGGCCGGTAGTGGTCAGCCGTGCCGAGACCCGGGTCGCGTCGGCCGGGATCGCCACCTCCACCGGTTCGATCTGCGAGTCGACGTCGCGCTCGGGATCGAGGTAGCCGAGGGTGATGCCGCGGCGGCCCCAGATGTTGACGACCGTGTCGGCGCCCCGCTCGTCGCCGGGGTAGAACACAAAGTCGAAGCTGATCGCCCAGCCGTCGCCGTTCGGGTGGCCGGGACCGACCCAGGTGTCGATCCACGACACCAGCGTCCGCCGGCCGGTGAGCAGCGGCGCCAGCGGCGTGATGTCGACGTACTGGCACATGCCGACCCGGTAGGGCGTGATGTGGCGCATCAGCTCGAGGTACTGCCACTGCTCCGGCGGGTCGTCCGGGTTGAGCACGAGCTGCAGGCTGCCGGTGCGGTCCCAGTGGTCGCACAGCCCGCTGTCCGGGCACTCGAGCTGGAGGCGCAGCCCGATCTGGTTCCAGTCGGCGGCCTCCGGGAACTGCACCTCCTGGACGATCGAGCGGTGGTCCTCGGCGCCGAACCAGTGCCAGGCCCGGTCGAAGGCCCGCACCACGGTGGCGTCGTCCGGGATCGGCTCCTCGGGGCAGCGGTACCACGGCTCGTCGCGGTGGAAGTCGACCCAGTCGCCCTCCTCGGGGGACGGCTGATAGCGCGGCACGCCCTCGATGAAGGTCGGGTCGCCGCTCGCCCGGTCGACCCGCGAGCCGTAGGCCAGGAAGCTCGGCTCCCAGGAGTCGCTGGGGTGGGTGTAGAGGTTCTCGGTGGCGGCGATCGAAACCCTGGCGGTGTAGCCGGCGCCAGTCAACCCGAGCTCGCCGAGCACCTCGTCGATCTGAACGTGCGACCACGGCTCGAGGGTCGCGCTGAGGGTCCCGCCGAGCGTCCCGGCGGCGTCGAAGACCTCAACCGAGAAGGTCGAGCGCTGGTTGAGCGACACGTTGACCAGGCCGAGGTTGGTGCGGAAGCCGTCGCTCGACTCGAGGCCGGGGACCAGCACCGGGACCGAAGAGTCGGCGCGCGAGAAGCCGGGGATGCCCTGGCCCATGGTGCCCACGCCCTGCAGCGTCGGCGTCCAGGTCCGCGAGCCGACGAAGATGTCGCTCACCCCCGCCGAGCCGGCGAGCGACTCGATGACCAGGGCCGCGACCTCGTGCTCCGGGAAGTGCTCACCGAGCACGTCGGACACGGTCAGGGTCTGGCCCTGGCGGACCGACAGGATCGCCCGCTCCGGCGGCGCCTCGCCGATCCCCTGACCGCCGGTCGGGATCAGCCGGACGAAGACGATCGCGGTCGGGTTGGGACCCGGGTAGTGGATCGAGACATCGGACGTCCAGACCGTGCCGCCGGCGCCTGGAGTGCTGGCCACTGCCGGCAACACGCGGTGGCGGGGCGGGCCCCAGCGCTCGACCGCGGTCTCGGCCGCGATGAAGGCGGGGTCGTTGCTCGAGTTGTCGACGCGCGACGCGTAAGCCGCGAAGTCGACCTGGGGCGGGGTCGGCGGGCCGTCGGCGGACGGCGCGACCTCCTGCCAGGCGGCCAGCGAGACCTTCGCTGTGTACCCGCCACCGGTCAGGCCGAGCGTGCGCAGGATGTCATTGCGCTGGAAGTGGGCGCGCGGCTGCAGGGTGTACCAGACTGTGCCGGCCGGCGCCCCGGCGGCATCCAGGATCTCGACCTGGAAGGTCTCGATGTAGTCGAAGGTCGGGTTGACGAGGCCGAGGTTGGTGCGGAAGCCGTCGCTGGACTCGAGGCCGACCAGCACCTTCTCCCCGTCGAGGAGGTCGCCGCCGCGCCACGGGATGCCGGCGATGCCCTGGCCGAGCGTGCCGATCCCGTCGGCTGAGGGCGTCCAGGTTCGCGAGGCCGCCACCAGCTCCACCTCCTGGCTGGGATGGTGCCCGATGACCACCAGCGCGCCGGTGGCGTGGTCGGGGAAGTGCGTCCCGAGGACGTCCTCGACGATCACGGTCTGGTTCGGCTCGAGGAGCTCGGGCAGAGTCACCGACTGGGGATCAGAAAGCCCGCCCGCGAAGCCGCTCGGGATCAGCTCGAGAACCACCTCGGCCGGCACTGCGGACGGGTTGTGCATCACCAGGTCGGTGCGCCAGTGCGAGCCGGCCACACCGTCGGTGCTGGCAGCCGCCGGGATCAGCAGCCGCGGCGAGGACGCCGGTGCGGCCCAGCCCGCGGCCGTGAGGGTGAGAGCGAGGAGGAATGCCGACGTGGGCCTCATAATCGCCTCCGGGTCACGCGATCGTAGCAAAAACCCTCCCCCGCCCGACCAGGGGCTAGGATCCAGGCCCTCTACCCGCTTCCGCGCCCGGATGCGGGGGCGATCAGGTCAGTCAACGCGCCGAACCGGGGAGACCCGGTGTGGTCTTGTTGTAGCGCAGCCATCTTGGCTGCACATCGAGCCCTGATCGGGAGGCGAGAATGCAGGCAGGATGCCTGCGCCACAAGGCTGCCTTGTAGGGTAGCCATCTTGGCTGCCCGCGGAAGCGGAAGCGGGCGCGGAGACAGACCCATCAACAATAAGCAACAGGGGCGCCACGACGGGCGCCCCTTGATCAAGCTCGAGCTGTCGCCGCTGGAGGCGGCGTGCAACTACTCGATGTCGAAGGTCTGCAGCTCGACCGGGATGTTGGTGTCGAGCCAGACGTTGTCCATGTAGGACTCGGTGCTGGTGTTGGAGAACAGGTCGAAGGTGTGGATCCGCTGGTCGCCGCTCCCGGGCAGGTAGTAGTCCTGCGTGTCGAAGGGCACGCCGTTGTAGTAGACGGTGTAGCTGTTCGAATCGAGGTTGATCTCGGCGATCACCTCGACCCACTGGTCGGTCAGCAGCCCCGTCGAGCCGCCGCCCGGAACGTCCGAACCGCCAAGGTTGGTCACTGAACCGGGGTTAACGCCGGTCGTGACGCAGCCGGTCCGGCACATCGCGACCTGGATCGACCAGTTGCAGTCCGTGCCGGCACAGGCGCCGCCGTCGAACTTATTCAGAACGATGAAGAACAGCTCACCGGTCTGACTCGACGGCACGTACGTCCAGACCTTGGCGTACCACAGCCCGGTGGTGATGCCCGAGAAGGAATGCACGATGTCGGCTCCGCCGGACACCGCCAGCGAGTTGGGCGACGAGTAGGACTGGTTGTTGACCACGAACGCGTTCGCGGCCGGGTTGCTGGCCCAGGTGTCCCAGCCGCCCTGACCCTGGATACCCGAGCCTGCCGCGTAGCTGTCGAAGTCATCGAAGAAAACCTGAGCCTGTGCCGGCAGCGCGAACGCCACCGCCGCCACCACACCGAGAACAAACCACCGAACTTTCATCACGATTCTCCTTCCTCTTTCGTTGCCGGCCGAGCGGCCAGGCATTTGAATCGAAGATAAGCCCCCTGGCGGGGTCCCCCGCCTACCGAGATCCTACCATGCGCGGCGACCAAGGCAAAGAGACCCCGATCACTTTGAGATAGCGTCTCGAGGGACGCCGATCCGGGCGCGAGCCCACGAGCGGATCCGGCGGATGTGAGTCGGGAACGGGAACGAAAGCCGGGCCGGATCGGCGGCCCCACCACCTGGCCCCTGGCCGCTGTCGCCTTCCCATCGTACGATGGCTGCCTGGAGCCGCCGGATGGCCACACCCTACCCCGCCGGGACCGACATCGACCTCGACCGGCTCGAGGTGTCGTTCGCGGACGTCGAGGCCGCGGCCGCCCGTCTTGCCGGCGTCGTCCACCGCACGCCGGTGATGCGCTCGCGGACCCTCGACCAGCTGGTCGGCGGCCGGGTCGCCCTCAAGTGCGAGAGCTTCCAGCGCGCCGGCGCCTTCAAGATCCGCGGCGCCTACAACGCGCTCGCCCAGCTCGGGGTCGAGGAGCGGCGGCGCGGCGTGCTCACCTTCTCGTCGGGCAACCACGCCCAGGCCGCAGCGCTCACCGGCCGCCTGCTCGGCATCGACGTCCAGGTCGTGATGCCCGCCGACGCGCCGCCGGTCAAGCTCGCCGCAACCCGCGGCTACGGCGCCACCGTCATCACCTACGAGCGGGAGGAGACCTCGCGCGAGGCGCTCGCCGCCCGGATCGCCGAGGACACCGGCCGCGCCGTGATTCCGCCCTACGACCACCCGCACATCGTGGCCGGCCAGGGCACGGCCGCGCTCGAGCTCTTCGATGACGCCGGCCCGCTCGACCTCCTGCTCGTGCCGTGCGGCGGCGGCGGGCTGCTGTCAGGCTCGGCCATCGCGGCGGCGGCGATGTCGCCGGGCTGCCGGGTGGTCGGCGTCGAGCCCGAGGCCGGCGCCGACGCGACCGCCTCCTTCCGCACCGGCGTCCTCCACCGCGTGGACAACCCCGACACCATCGCCGACGGCGCCCGCACCCCCCACCTCGGCCGGGTCACCTTCCCGCTGGTCCGGCGCTTCGTGCACGAGATGGTGACGGTGTCGGACGACGCGCTGGTGCGGGCGGTGCGCTTCCTGGCGGAGCGGATGAAGCTGGTCGTCGAGCCGACCGGCGCCCTCGCCGTCGCGGCGCTACTCGAGGGCGTGGTGGCGGCCGCGCCGCGCACCGGCGTCATCATCTCGGGCGGCAACGTCGATCTCGCCGCGCTCGGCCGCTGGCTCGCTCCCCCTGCTTCCTGAGTCGACCCGGCGCCGGCAGGGCCATCAGATCCCACCCTCCCGATGGAACCGCTGAGGCCGCCGAGATCGCAGAGAGGGACAATCAGCGAGCATCTCTCCGCGTTCTCAGCGAGCTCTGCGGTTCAGACTTCGTCCGGGCGCGACCCTCCCCTTCCCTCTGTGTTGAGGTGGCGGCGCAGCGCGGCGGCGGCCTCGTCGAGGCGATCGAGCGCGGTGGCCTTGCCCTGCCAGAAGGGCGCGCGGCCGCCGCCCCGACCACCGAGGATGCCCGCCGCCGCGGCCCCGGCCGCGGCCAGGTCGATCCCACTGCCCTCGCCGGCCACCAGCAGGAACACCCCGGCCGAGGGCGGCCCGGCGGCGAGCAGCGCCACCTTGTCCGGGCAGGTCGCGGTCAGGGTTTTGCCGAGCGCCAGCAGGAACGCCATGTCACGCTCCGGCCAGTGCGCCGCCACCACCCGCTCGCCTCGCGCGGCCAGCGCCTGCGCCGCCGCCTCCGCCAGCTCCTCGAGCAGCCGGCGGCTCTCCCGGGTGAGTGCCTTCTCCCGCTCGACCCGCAGCGCGACCACCTGCGGCAGATCGTCGTCCGAGGAGCCGAGCAAGCTGCGCAGCTCCAGATTGCGCGCCTCGTGGCCGGCGAGCCGCCTGCGCACGCGGTCGCCGGCAACGAAGAACAGCCGGGTGCCGCCACGCATCAGTTCGGTGCCGATCAGCGCGACCGCGCCGATCTCGGCCGTCGAGCGGACGTGGGTGCCGCCGCAGGTGTTGAGGTCGATGCCCTCGATCTCGACCAGCCGCAGTTGGCCCTCGAAACCCTCGGGCAGCAGCCGCGAGCGCACGCCGAGCTCCACCATCCGCTCTCGCTCAGCGTGGCGCACCGACACCCTCCTGGCCTCGCGGATGTGCTCGTTGACGGCGTCCTCGAGACGCCGCAGCTCCTCAGCCGCGAGCCCTGCCACGTCGAGCTCGATGTCCGACTGGACGGGCCCGAGGTGGAACGCGGTGGTGCGCCAGCCGAAGCGGGCGAGCGCGACCGCCGTGAGCAGGTGCTGGGCGGTGTGCTGCTGCATGTGGTCGAAGCGGCGCGGCCAGTCCAGCACTTGGCGGACCGGACCGGACGCGAGCGGCGACGACAGGAGGTGGCGGACGATCCCCCCGGCACTGCGCACCTGGAGCACGTCGACGCCGCCCATGGTGCCGCGATCCGAGGGCTGCCCGCCGCCCTCCGGGTAGAACACGGTGTCGGCGGTGGCTGCCCACGGGCGGCCCTCGACGTCGCCGGTCGCAGTGACCTCGGTGTCGAGCTCCCGCAGGTAGGCGTCGCGCTCGAAGGCCGGCTGCTCCACGGCTCGAGAGTGTACCAGCCGGCGTTACGGCGGCTACCTGCCGTTCTCGCTCGAGCTCTATGCGCTCTACCACCTTCTGGCAGGGGTGGTCGGACGCGGACGCGACGCGTACATGCTGCCGCCTCGCCTCGACCATGATGGGCCACGGGATCCCTGAGAAGCGACTTCTCATCGTCAGGATGCGCGCAGCGCATCCCGAGGAGCGTGTGGGGCAGAGGCCAAGAACAATGGCCACGTCACGAGCGCGCACAGGGGCCTATGCCCTACACGCTCCCAGGACGCCGCGCGCGATACAATGACGGCAAACGGAATCAGCTTCCGCAGGAGAACGCGCATGGCCTGCTCGCATTGGCTCCGTGGTGTCGTGACTGTGGCCGCAACCGGTGTTACCCTCGGGCTCGCCATCTCGCTCAGCGTCCCGATCGCCCGCGCCGCCGACGAGCTGGAAACGAAGCTCGCGGGATCCGAGATGGCGGCCATCCCCCCCGAGGAGAACGCCGCGGAGTGGTTGATGGCGGGCGGCTGCGCGATCGACCCGACCGACTACGCCCGCGGGGCCATCGGCAAGGCATCCATCGCCCCCTACTCGCAGTGGGGTCCGGAGCTCGAGGCTGCGGTCCGGGAGTCCCTCGACCGCCAGCAGGCCGCCCTGGAGATGCTCCACCGGGCCGCCACCCTGGATCGCTCGAGCTACGTGTTCGAGTACCGGCGCGGCCTCGACGCCGAGATGCCGGACAGGGCGGTGCCGGACATGCTGCCACTGGTGAAGGCGTGCCGGCTGCTGGTCGTCGAGGCGAGGGTGGCCGCCGCCGACGGCGACCGGCAGCGAGCCCTCGGCGCCCTCGCCACCATGGGCCGGCTGGCAGCGACGCTGGAGCAGGAGAGCAGCATCCTCACGGCGCTGATCGGCATCGCCTGCGAGCGGATGATGCTGCTGGCTGCCGCCGAGACCCTGGTGTGCGGCCAGCCGTGGACCGCCGATCCGGCCTTCGTCGAGCAGCTCGCCGAAACCCTCTCGACCGAGGATCTCCGGGCCATGATGCACCGGGCGCTCGAGTCTTCAAACCTCCGAGGGCCGGAAGCGGCCACCGAGCCATCCGGCGTCGCCGACGAATGGGCAAAGGCCGAACTCGAGCGCGCCCACGCCATCGCGCGCGAGCTCGTCGATGCGCCCTACGGCAGCGCTCCCGGGTGGAGCTCCAGTCCCCAGGATGAGGGAGTCGTCGCCGGGTTGGCACTGGTCAACCTGCGCTCGGCGATCGCCCGCCACCAGGCCGCCCTCGCCCAGCGCCAGCTGGTGCGGGCCGCCATGACGCTGCGGCGGATCGCGTTCGCCGGCGCCTACCCGGCCGATCGCTCGGCCGTGCCGGAGCTGAGCGAACCCGACCCCTTCACCGGCCGGCCGCTCCTCTACGAGCGTCGCGAGGACGGCTCGGCCGAGGTCGCGCTGGACGGCGCCGACGAGCTCCTGTCCGAGGTCGAGTTGAAGAGCGCGGCAAGCGTGCCGCCGATCGTGCTGCCGGCGCCGTGACACGTCGCCGTGACAGAAGCGGGAACGGGGACGGGAACGGGGACGGGAACGTGGAGAGCAGACTGGCGACTGCCCGCAATATACTGAGTGTTCGGAGGGTCGACAGCATGACCGCATCGCGAACCCTGCTCGCAGCGTCTCTCCTCGGCGCCGGTTTCCTGGGCGGCGTCGCGTGCCCGCTCATCGGCGAGCCGCAAGCGGTCCCGCCCGCGGCCAGCCGGCCGCGACCGGTCGCGAGCCGCTCGCCGCTCACGCCGGAGGAGCGCAGCGTCACGAGCCTCTTCGAGAGGACGTCGCCCTCGGTCGTCTACATCACCTCGCTCGCGGTCCGCCGCGACTTCTTCCACCTCAACGTGATGGAGATCCCGCGCGGCACCGGCTCCGGCTTCGTGTGGGACGAGCATGGCCACATCGTCACCAACTTCCACGTCGTCCAGGGCGGCGATGCCTTCCAGGTGACCCTGGCGGACCAGACGACCTGGTCCGCCACCGCGGTGGGCGGCGCGCCCGAAAAGGACCTCGCAGTGCTCCGGATCTCGTCGCCACCCGCCAACCTGCGAGCGATCGCCATCGGCAGCTCGGCCGACCTGATGGTGGGACAGACGGTGCTCGCCATCGGCAACCCGTTCGGCTTCGACCAGACCCTGACCACCGGCATCATCTCCGCGCTCGGCCGGGAGATCGAGTCGATGTCGGGGGTGCCGATCAGCGACGTCATCCAGACCGACGCTGCCATCAACCCCGGCAATTCGGGCGGACCCCTGCTCGACAGCTCGGGCCGCCTGATCGGGGTGAACGCCGCGATCGTCAGCCCGTCCGGCGGCTACGCCGGCATCGGCTTTGCGATCCCCGTCGACACCGTCAACTGGGTGGTGCCCGACCTGATCGCCTACGGCGCCATCCGGCGGCCGACCATCGGCGTTCAGCTCGCCTCGGATTCGATCAACCAGCGGCTCGGGCTCAAGGGCGTGCTGGTGATGGACGTGGTGCCCGGCTCCGGGGCCGAGGCTGCCGGGATGCGGCCGACCGTGCGCGACCGTCGCGGCGAGGTCCAGCTCGGCGACGTCATCGTCGCGGTCGACGGCCAGCCGGTGCGCAGCCAGTCGGAGCTGCGGCTGCGCCTCGAGCTGCGGCGCGAGGGCGACCAGGTGGAGGTCACGGTGGAGCGCGACGGCCGGCAGCAGACGCTGAAGGTGCGGCTGGGATCGCCGAGCTCGTAGGAGCGTGTAGGGCATAGGCCCCTCGGCGCACGCGGGTCGTAGGCCTCGGGGCGTGCGTGAGGCGTCGCGGTCGCTGGCTGGCCTACCCCCCGCGCGCGCCGAGAAGGATGCGCTGCGCGCATCCGAAGCAGTTCGTGTTGCGGTGGCCCCCCGACAACAACGCAGTCGACCAGGCGGTACAGCCCGTTCCCATTTCCGACCTTGCACCGACGACGCAAATCATGAGCGTCCTCTTCCGCTTCCGCGCCCGTCTGCGTGCCCGTGCCCGTGTTCGTCTCCGTCTCCAAATGGACGACGTCCCAGGCACGAGATCACGCTGGCGCGGATACTGAGACGGGCACGGAAACGCGCAGGAGTTGAAGCATCGGTGGTGGATGGAAACGCGGGCTCAGCCGCCGACGGATCAGCTGGTCGCTACTGACGCCCCGCAAGAAACTCGCGCACGGCGGTCGCGACCCGCTCCGGGTGGGTGAGGTGGACGTGGTGGCCGCCCTCGACCTCGACGACCCGGAGATCGGGAACAACCGCGGCGCGAGCCGCGACCAGCTCCACTGGAAACGGCCACCCGTGCGACGCGCGCACCGCGAGCACCGGGCAGCCGATCGCCCGCAGGAAGGCCTGGACCTGGTCCTCCGTGAAGCGCACCCGCGAGCGGGCGCGCAGCCGCGGATCGTAGCTGAAGCGGACGCCCGCACCGACCACCTCGACCCCCCGCTCCACCAGCCGGCGCGCCGACTCGGCGTCGAGGTCGGTGTCCCGGCGGCGCGCGGCCACGGCCGCCTCCAGGCTCGGGAAGATCCGCGGCTCCGCGTCTTCGAGCCGGGACTCCTGGACGAGCGCTTCGGCGAGGGTGGCCGGCGCCCGCTCGGCCGGTTCCGCAAGCGGCCCCATGCCCTCGAGCAGGACCACGCGGTCGATCCGGTCTGCGGCCGCGGCCGGCAGCAGGGTCGCGATGCCGGCACCCATCGAGTGGCCGAGCACGGAGAAGCGCGGCCACTGGAGGGCGTCGGCCGCCGCCAGCACGATCGCGACCCAGTCGGCGAAGTGCATCCCACAGCCCGGCGGCATGCGTTCCGAGCGGCCGTGCCCGGGCAGGTCGAGAGCGACCACCCGCAGCCCATCCAGGAGGGGGGCCAGCCCGTCGAAGCTCGCGGCGTTGTCGAGCCAGCCGTGGAGGGCGAGCACGCGACCGCCATCCTGCGGCCCCCAGTCGCGCGCTGCGATGTCGAGGTAGTGCAGCCGCAGCCGGCGCTCGCGCGGGGTCATCGGCGGTCGCGGTAGATGCGCAGGCCGAACTCGCCCGCTGGAGATGAGCGCAGCTCGTCGACCAGCGGTAGAAGCTCGGCCGGCAGCTCGGCCAGCGTCGGCAGCGGGACACTGTAGTTCCTGGGCAGCAGCAGCGGCGCTGCGAGCGCGGCGAAGCTGAGGTCGGCGGCGGTAAAGCGATCGCCGACCAGGTACCTCCGGCCGGAGGCAAGGCGCTGCCCGACGGTGTGAAAGACCTCGCGGACCCGCTCCAGCGATCGCCCTGCCGATTCGGCGTCGATGCGCATCCCACGGCGCATCAGGGCGCGCATCAGCGGCAGCAGCGCGAGGAAGATCATCCGGTCCCGGCGGCAAACGCCGGCGAGCAGCGACGCTTTCAGGAGCTTCCGGTCGGGCAGGAGGTGAAAGTAGGCGAGGCGCCGGCTGTGCGGGCCGAGCCGGGTGTCGAAGAGCTCCTCGAGCTCGATGACGCCGGCCCGCTGAACGCTGTCCGTCGGGTAGGGCCGCCAAGCGTCGCCGTGGCGGCTGTCGATGAACTCGAGGATGTCGGTCGAGTCGGCGAAGACGCCGACGTCGGTGACCAGCACCGGCGTGGTGCGGCCGCCGCCGGCACGCCGGCACGCCGGGTAGTGCAGGATCGGCGGGTAGCGATCCTCGGTGTAGTCGATGCCCGCGAGATCCAGCGCCCAACGCGCCTTCTCGCAGTAGTGCGAGGGCGGGATGGTGATCAGCCTGTAGCGGTCTCCCACGCAGCAACTATAGCGTGCAGGCCAGGCGCAGGGTCAAGGATGGGGACCCAGGGGTTAGGCACGAAAAACCCCCCTCCCGCCGGGAGGTGGTGTGGCGGGAGGGGGCGAGGGCGCCCACCGCGGACGCCGAAATGCGACAGGAAGGAGGAGCGATCAGTCCATCTGTTTCCTCAGAATGGCCGGGATCTCGTAGTCGTCGCCCTGGTTGATGCCGTACTCGGAGTTGGGCCCGCCGGGCACGAAGAAGCGGCTGGTCCGCGCCGGCACCTCCTCCTGGTGCGGCTCGGCCTTGGGTCGCGCATCGCGCACCGGCACGCGGGCCGTTTCGTGCTCGGCGTGGAAGCCGGTCGCGATCACCGTGACCTGCATGCGGTCACCCATCTCCTCGGAGACCACCGCGCCGAACAGAATCTGCGCCGACTCGTCCGCGCCCTCGGTGATGATCTCGGCTGCCTCGTTGATCTCGTTGAGGGTGACGCTCGGGCCGCCGGTGATGTTGATGAGCAGGCCGCGCGCGCCCTCGATTGAGGTTTCCTCGAGCAGCGGTGACGCGATCGCGTGCTGCGCCGCCTCGACCGCCCGGTGCTCGCCGCCGGCGATGCCGATGCCCATGATGGCGTGGCCCATGCCCTGCATCACGGTCCGCACGTCGGCGAAGTCGCGGTTGATCAGCCCGGGCACGGTGATGATGTCGGCGATGCCCTGCACCGCCTGACGGAGCACGTCGTCGGCGATGCTCATCGCCTCGGTGAAGTTGGTGTTCCGTTCCACGAACTTGAGCAGCCGGTCGTTGGGGATGGTGATCAGGGTGTCGACGTGCTCGCCGAGCTGGAGGATCCCCTCCTCCGCCACCTTGCGCCGCCGCGAACCCTCGAAGCTGAACGGCTTGGTCACCACCGCCACGGTGAGGGCGCCGACGTCCTGCGCCATCTGGGCGATGATCGGCGCCGCGCCGGTCCCGGTGCCGCCGCCCATGCCGCAGGTGATGAAGACCATGTCTGATCCGTCGAGCATGTCGAATATCTTCTTGTCGGCCTCGAGCGCTGCGTTCCGGCCCACCTCCGGGTTCGCGCCCGCGCCGAGGCCCCTCGTCAGCTCGAGGCCGAGCTGCAGCTTGGTCGCCGCCCGGTTGCTGCCGAGCGCCTGTGCGTCGGTGTTGGCCGCGATGAACTCGACGCCGTGCAGCCCGGCGTCGATCATCCGATTCACCGAGTTGCAGCCCCCACCGCCGACCCCGATCACCTTGATCCGCGCCGGCGGCGGGGCCTCGTCGAGGAAGATCCCGATCTCGGAGCTCGTGACCCGCCGGATCCCGGGCCGCTCTGTCACATCTCCACCAGCCGCCACATCGTCAAACTCGATCATGTCCACCTCCCAGTTCGAAAAAGTCACCGAGCGCATTCCGCAGCCAGGTCAGCAGACCGCTCCGGTGTGTTTCTGACGTCAGGTCCTGGCCGTGCCGGCGCTGGTGCAGCCTGATCAGGCCGCACGCCACCGCCCACTCCGGTCCGCACACTCCCTCCGTGAGCCCGGCCAGCCCGCGGGGAACGCCGACCCGCGCGCGATGGCCGAAGATCGCCTCTGCCTCGTCCTCGAGACCTTCCAGGCGGGCGCCCCCGCCGGTCAGCACGACGCCCGCGCGCGGCGCCCGATCAAGCCCATGCGCCGCGAGGGTGCTGTGGATCGCGATGAACAGGTCGCGGGCGCGCTCGACCAGGATCTCGGCAACGAATGAGCCGGCGTGGATCTGGTTGCCGTCGCCGCCCAGGGTCGGGACCTCCACCGCGTGACGGTCGAGACCCTCGCGGTGAACTGCGCAGCCGATCTCGCGCTTGGTCCGCTCGGCGGCGACAGTCGTCGTCTTGAGCATCGCCGCGAGGTCGCTCGTGAAGTGGCGGCCGCCCACCGGCACCGCGCCGGTCGCCGCCACCATGCCGTCCGAGAACAGCACCCACTCGGTCGAAGCGTGGCCGATATCGAGCAGCACGCACCCGAGCTCGCGCTCGTCGTCGGCGAGCACCGCCTCGGCCGCCGCCAGCGGCTCGAACACCATCATGTCGACCGCAACCGCGGCCCGATTGACTGCCTGCTCCACGGTCTCGGCATGGATCCGGTTGGTGTACAGCACGTACGCCGAGGCGTCGAGCCGGGTGCCGGGCATCCCGACCGGATGCTCCATGCCGCTGTGGCCGTCGATTCCGAAGGCGCACGGGATGATGTCGAGCACCCGGTAGTCGGGCGGGATCGAGACCTGCGCGCAGGCCCGCAGCGCCCGCCGGACGTCGTCGCTGCACACCGTGTCGCCACGGCCGGTCACCGGCACCGATGCCGTTGAGGGATTGCCCTGGATCGCGATGCCGCCGATGCCGACGACGGCCGCCTCGACCGGCATCGACGCCATCGCCTCCGCCTCCTCGGCGGCAACGCGGATCGCCTCGCTGACCTCGTCGAGCTTGGCGATCACGCCGCGGCGCGCGCCGTCGTGCCGCGCCTGGCCGAAACCGTGGACGACCAGCTGGTCGTCCTCCGGGGTCGCGACCACCACCGACACGGTCGCCGAGCCGACGTCGATCCCAACCAACGGCCGTGCCTCGTTCACCCGACACCCCCCAGGACGACGCGATCGTCCCAGCGCAGGTCGGCCCATGGCGACCGCGCCTCGCCGCGGGCGATGCGTTCCAGCCAGTAGCGCTCGCCCTTCGTGGGCTCGGGGCTGAGGTGCAGAACGACCGGCTGCTCGGCACCCGCCGGCCGCAGCCGCAGCTCGAAGTCCGAAGGGGTGATCTCGCGGACGGTCTCGACCCGGCCCCCGGTGGCCTCGGCGCAGCGTTCGGCTACTGCCAGCGCCTGGCGAAGCTCGGCCGGGCGGCAGCGGACGTCCTCGAGGACCGGCTCCAGCTTGTGATCGAGCACGCCCGCCAGCTCCCCGGAGCTGGTGACCGCGTGCCAGCGCTTGCCAGCCGAGAGCGATCCGTGGGCCTCCCTGCGCGTTGCCGCCACGCGCAGGGTCCCTGGCAGCTCCAGCCGGACCTCGACCGCGGCGACCTCCGGCCACTGCTCGAGCTGGCGGCGGATCCACTGGGGGCTCACCGTCAGCGCGGGGCGGCCGACCAGCTGCATGAGCGAGGCGGTCACCTCGGGCGGCAGGTCCGCGCAGCCGCCGAGGTCCACCGCCTGCACCCGCCACCACGACGTCAGTGCGAGGGTTGCGGGCAGCAACGCCAGCAGCAGCAGCGAGCGCCGCGACCGCCGGCGCTGGGCGTTCGGGCGGAGCCGCTCGGGCAGGAACGAGGTTTTCACGGCCCACCTCGCAGCCAGCCCTCGGCCAGCCGGTTGACGTCGCCGGCGCCGATGGTCAGCAGGACGTCACCGGGCTCGAGCATCCCGGAGAGCCGCTCGAGCGCCGCGTCCATGCCGTCAACCGCCTGCACGGCCGCGTGTCCGCCCCGCCGCGCCCCATCCACCACAAGGCCGCTGTCGACGCCGGCGATCGGCGACTCCCGAGCCGGGTAGATGGGCAGCACCAACGCCACGTCCGCGGCGAGCAGCGCCTCGCCGAAGGCGGCGGCGAAGTCCCGGGTCCGGCTGAAGAGGTGGGGCTGGAAGACCGCCACCAACCGGCGATTGGGCATCGCCTGCCGGGCCGCCGAGAGCACCGCTGAGATCTCGGTGGGGTGGTGGGCGTAGTCGTCGACAACCGTGACGCCGGCCCGCTCGCCGAGCACCTGGAAGCGCCGCGCGACGCCCGTGAAGCTCTCGCAGGCCGCGGCGAGGCGGTCGAACGCGATCCCGAGCTCGAGGCCGACCGCGAGCGCGGCCAGCGCGTTGCGCACGTTGTGCAGCCCGAGCAGCGGCAGCCGCACCGTCCCCAGCCGACCGCCGACCGCGCTCTCGACCGCGAAGCGCGACCCGCCGACGTCGGCCACGATCCCGGAAGCCCGCAGGTCCAGCCCAGGCGCGGTGCCGTACCACAGCGCCCGCCGCCGCAGCCGCGGCGCGAGCGACCGCGCGCCCGCATCGTCGCCGCACAGCACGACCGCACCGAACGGCCGCACCCGGTTGGCGAAGGTGGCGAAGGCGGCCTCGAGGTCGTCCGGACCGTCGTAGCAGTCCAGGTGCTCGGCCTCGAGATTGGTGATGACCGCGATCTCCGGGCTGAGCTCGAGGAACGAGCGGTCGAACTCATCGGCCTCGCAGACCAGGACCTCGCCCGCACCGCGGCGGCCGTGCGCTCCCAGGAAGCGGGCGTTGCCGCCGACCACGACCGTCGGCGCCAGGCCGACCGCGTCGAGCAGATGGCCGGTCAGCGCCGTGGTCGTCGTCTTGCCGTGGGTCCCGGCCACCGCGACGCCGCGCCCGTGCTGCATCAGGAAGCCGAGCAGCTCGGCGCGCCGCACCACCGGCAAACCGGCCTCGCGGGCCGCGGCGACCTCGGGGTGGGCCGGGTTCACCGCCGCCGATACCACCAGCGCGTCGGCCCCCGCGAGGTGGGCCGGATCGTGCCCGCGGACCACCCGGGCGCCCAGCTCGACGAGCCGCCCGGTGCGCTCCGAGAGCTCGAGGTCGCAGCCGCTCACCGTGAAGCCGTCCGCCAGCATGACCTCGGCCAGTCCGCACATGCCGACGCCGCCAGCGCCCATGAAGTGGAGGTGCCGGCTCATCGGCCGCTCCCGACCGCGAGCACCCGCTCGGCGATCCGGCGCGCGGCGTCGGGCAGCGACACCCCGCGCGCACACCCCCCCATCGCCCGCAGCCGGTCGGGCGCGACCAGCAGCTGCTGCAGCACGTCGGCCACGCGCTCTGGAGTGGCCTGGTCCTCGGTCAGCACCACCGCTGCCCCCGCCCGTTCGAGCGAGCGCGCGTTGTGCAGCTGGTGGCCCCCGGCGGCTGCCGCGAACGGGACCAGCAGCGCACCACGTCCCGCCGCTGCCAGCTCGGACACGGTGAGCGCTCCTGAGCGCGCGACCACCAGGTCGGCCTCGGCGAGCGCCGTCCACGGCTCCGACAGGAACGCGGCGACCTCGGCGTCGATCGCGAGGTCCTGGTAGCTGGTGCGCACCACGTCGGCCCAGCGCACCCCGGCCTGGTGCCGGACCCTCGGCGCGCTGCCGCCCTGGCGCAGGATCGCGATCGCCCTGGGCAGGGTGCGGTTCAGAAACAGCGAGCCCTGGCTGCCGCCGAGGATCAGCAGCCGCGGCGGCGTCGCGGGTGAAACCGGCAGCACCTTGAAGAAGGACTCGCGCACCGGGTTGCCGGTCCACTCCGCGGGCAGCGAGGGGAAGCAGTGAACGGCGTCCGCGAACCCACAGCACACCAGGGCCGACCAGGGCGCGAGGAAGCGGTTGGTGAGGCCCGGGATCGAGTTCTGCTCCTGGAGCACGTACGGAATGCCGAGCAGCCCGGCGGCCATCAGCCCGGCGCCCGACGCGTAGCCTCCGACCCCGAGCACCGCGACCGGATCGATCTCGAGCAGGGTCCGGATCGAGGTCGCCACCGCATGCGGCATCAGCCCGAGCGCGCGCAGCAAGGCGACCACGCCGCGGCCGTGGAATCCCTCGAGATCGACCAGGGTCAGCGGCACGCCGCGCTGGCCCACCAGCTCCGCTTCCAGGCCCTTCTTCGCACCCAGCCAGTGGGCGCGGGCGCCGACCGCCTGCAGCTCGCGCGCCACCGCGAGCCCCGGGAAGATGTGTCCCCCGGTGCCGCCACCGGCCACCACGACGGTCCGGCTCATGACGCCACCTCGCGGGACAGGTTGAGCAGCAGCCCGACCGCCATCAAGCTGACCACGAGGTCGGTCTTGCCGTAGCTCACCAGCGGCAGCGGGATGCCCTTCGGGGGCAGCATCGCCAGGCACACCACCATGTGGATGAGCGACTGCGCGGCGAAGGCGATCGCGAGCCCGAACGCCAGCAGCGAGCGCCCCGGTGACGGCAGGCGGAAGGCGACCCGGAGCCCGCGCCAGACGATCACCGAGGCCAGCCCGACCAGCAGCAGCACGCCCACGAGGCCGAGCTCTTCGCCGGTGATCGCGAAGATGAAGTCGGTGTGCGGCTCGGGCAGGAAGAACAGCTTCTGCAGGCCGGCCCCGTACCCCCGCCCCAGCAGCCCACCGCTGCCCAGCGCAACCAGGCTCTGGTAGCTCTGCCAGCCGGCGGCGGTGCCGGCCTCCGGATCGAGGAACGCGCGCACCCGCTCCAACCGGTAGGGCGACGACAGGATCGCGCCAATCAGGGCGACGACCGACGCCGCGGCCGGGATGGCGAGCATCCGGAGCGGAATCCCGGCCACGAAGGCCATCGCGGCAACGATGATCAGCAGCAGCGCGGCGGAGCCGAGGTCCGGCTCGAGGATGATCAGCCCGGCGGTGAAGAAGCTGATGCCGCCGAGCAGCGCCGGGCGCCGCCAGGTCCAGCCCTCGCGGGCCGCCGCGGTCAGCTCGATCGCCGCGAACAGGGTGATCGCGAGCCGCGCCAGCACCGACGGCTGGACCGAGATCCCGCCGATCGACAGCCAACGGTGGGTGTTGGCCACCTCCGGCATCGCGAACGCCGCCGCCAGCAGGAGCCAGCTCGCGCCGAGGCCGAGGCGCGCCAGCCTGGGCTCGATCAGCAGCTCGCTGCGCAGGTGCATGCAGACCACCAGCACCCCGAGGCCGACGACGGCGGTGGCCGCCTGCCAGGTGAAGAAGTAGGACTCCGGAAGCCCATAGCGCTCCTGCGCCACCACCCACGAGGCTGACGCGAGCAGGGCCAGCCCGACCGCGACCTGGAGCACGGCCGCCCCCAGCAACACCCGGTCGAAGCGCTGCCTTATCGGCACCGCGCCACCTCCGCCCGCGCCAGCTCGGCGAACCGGCGGCCACGCTCCGCATAGCCGGAGAACTGGTCGTAGGAGGCGCACGCCGGCGCCAGCAGCACCCACTGCCCGGGGCGGACCGCGGCGCGCGCCTGGCGCACCGCCTCCTCGAGGGTCCCGCACTCGACGACCGGCGCGGCGTCGCCGAGCTCGGCGCCGATCGCCGGGCCGTCGATGCCGATCGTGTAGATGCGCACCGCGGCCCGCGCCACCTCGGAGCTCATCACGGAGAAGTCCTGGCCCTTGGCCTGGCCGCCGAGGATGAGGTGGAGCGAGCGGTCGGGGTAGCCGCGGAGGGCCGCCAGCGTCGCGCCCACGTTGGTGGCCTTCGAGTCGTCGACCCAGGCGACCCCGTCCGCCTCCTGCACCGTCAGGTGGCGGTGGTCGAGGCCGCGGAACTCCTGCAGCACCCGCGCCGCGGCCTCGCGCGTCGCGCCGAGCTCGGTCGCGGCCAGCGCCGCGGCGAGGGCGTTGGCCACGTTGTGAACGCCGCCGATGGCGATCCGCGCGCGCTCGGTGAACGTCGTCCCGTCCAATACCAGCCGGATGCCGTCGAGCCAGGCGTCGGCCGGGCGCTCGATCGAGAACAGCCGGCGCCGCGCGGCGGTCGCCGTCCCGGCCACCGCCGGGTCGTCGGCGTTCAGCACGGCGACGTCGCCTGTCTCCTGGAACGCGAACAGCCGCTGCTTGGCCGCGAGGTAGCTCGCCATGTCGGGATGGCGCTCGAGGTGGTCCTGGCTCACGTTGAGGAACACCGCCACGGCGGGACGCATCTGCCGGAGCAGCTCCGACTGGAAGCTCGACACCTCGAGGACCCAGCAGCCGAAGCCGCCGACCAGGACCAGCTCGGAGGCGGCGGTGCCCAGGTTGCCGCCGGCCGCGGCCTCGATGCCGCTGGCGGACAACATCTCGGCGACCAGGGTTGTGACCGTGCTCTTGCCGTTGGACCCCGTGACGGCGACCAGCGGCGTGGTCGGCGCGTGGAGCCACGCGAACTCGACCTCGGCGATGATCTCGATGCCGCGCCGCCGGGCCGCCTCAAGGAGGTTGGCATCGGGAGGCACCCCGGGCGAGGTCACCACCTGATCGACCCCTTCCAGGCAGTCGGTCGGATGCCCGCCGAGGAAGCGCCGGGTGGCCGGCGGCAGCTGCGCCAGCTCGGCCGCCAGCTCCTCCTCGTGGCGCAGGTCGGTGACCCAGACCTCGGCGCCGTCGCGGTCGGCCAGGCGCGCGGCCGCCACGCCGGACCGCCCCAGCCCCACGATCAGCAGCCGCCTGCGCGCCGTCATGCTCCCATCACCTCAACTTCAGCGTGGCCAGCCCGGCCAGGGCGAAGACCACCGAGATGATCCAGAACCGGACCACGACCTGGGTCTCGGTCCAGCCGGCCAGCTCGAAGTGGTGGTGGATCGGCGCCATGCGGAACACCCGCTTGCGGCGCAGCTTGTACGAGCCGACCTGAATCACCACCGACAGCGCCTCGAGCACGAACAGACCGCCGACCAGCACCAGCAGCAGCTCCTGCTTGGCCACCACGGCCACGATCCCGATGCCGCCGCCCAGCGCCAGCGACCCGACGTCGCCCATGAAGACCTGCGCGGGATGGCAGTTGAACCAAAGGAAACCGAGGGCGGCGCCGGTGATGGCGCCGGTGAAGACCGCGACCTCGCCGGCTCCCGATACCGGCACGACTCGCAGGTACTCGGCAATGCGCAGGTGGCCAGCGACGTAGACGAAGACCGTATAGGTCCCGGCCGCGATCGCCATCGAGCCGACCGCGAGCCCGTCCAGGCCGTCGGTCAGGTTGACCGCGTTGGACGACCCGAGCATCACGATCATCACGAACGGCAGGTAGGCCAGCCCGAGCGGCAGCAGCACATCCTTGACGAACGGCAGCGCGAGCGCCCCGGCGTGCGGCGCCGGCTCGGCGATCGCCTTGGCCGCGAACCCTCCGGCGAGCCCGACCAGCGCCTGGAGCAGGAACTTCTGGCGCGCGGTCAGGCCGAGGTTGCGGCGATAGCGGACCTTGATCCAGTCGTCGGCGAAACCGATGGCGGCGAAGCCGAGGGTGACGCCCAGCACCGTCCACACGTAGAGGTTCGAGAGGTCGGCCCAGAGCAGGGTGGCGAGCGTGATCGAGCCGACGATCAACAGGCCGCCCATGGTCGGGGTGCCGGCCTTGACCTGGTGGTGCTCCGGGCCTTCCTCGCGGATCTCCTGGCGGATCTGGAGCGCGCGCAGGCGCTCGACCAGCCACGGCGCCACCACCAGGCTGACGAAGAACGCGGTGGCGATCGCGAGCCCGGTCCGGAAGGTGATGTAGCGGAAGACGTTGAAGCCGATCCAGTGGTGGCCGAGCGGGAGCAGCAGCGCATACAGCATCAGGCCGCCTCCTCGCCGAGGAGCGCCGTCACGGTCCGGTCCAGGCCGACGCCTCGCGATCCCTTCACCAGCACCACGTCACCGGGTCGCAGCCGGTCGCCGAGCACCCGTGCCGCCTCGTCTGCGTCACCGACCAGCTCCACGGCGCCGAGCCCTGCGGCGCGGGCCGCGTCGGCCAGGCGCCGCGCGGACGCGGTCCCCACCGCGAGCAACAGCTCGCAGGATCGGGCCGCCTGCGCGCCAACCTCGCGGTGCGCCTCGTCGGTGAGCGTTCCCAGCTCGTACATCTCGCCCAGCACCGCGATCCGCCGGCCCGGAGCCGCGGCCAACAGCTCCAGCATCCGCGCCACCGCGACCGGCGAGGCGTTGTAGCTGTCGTCGACCAGCACGGCGCCGCCCGGCAGGCGGTAGACCCGCCCCCGGTGGGGCGCCGCCCGGAGGTCCTGCGCCGCGTCGGCGATCTGCTCCGCGGTCAGGCCGAACGCGGTTCCGGCGGTCGCGGCGGCCAGCAGGTTCTCGGCCTGGTGCCGGCCGGCGACCTCGAGGTCGACGTGCGACCGGCCGCCGGGCACCACCAGATCGAAGCTGGTCCCGAGCAGGCCGCGTTCCTGCAGCCGCTCGATCCGTGCGTCGCCGCCGTCGCCGTAGCGCAGCACCCGCGCGCCGGTGGCTGCCGCGTACGCCGCCTGGCGTGGGTCGGCGGCGTTGATCACCAGCGTGCCGGCCGGGTCGAGGTACGGCAGCAGCTCGCCCTTGGCGCGCACGATCCCCTCGAGGCCGTCGAAGAACTCGGTGTGGACCGGCGCGATCCGGGTGTAGACGAGCACCCCGATCGGCCGCAGGATGCGGCCCAGGACGTCGAGCTCGCCGGGCCGGCTCATACCGGCCTCGGCGATGAAGACCTCGGTCTCTCTGGGCTGGGACAACAGCTGGGCAGGGAGGCCCAGGGTGCTGTTCCGGTTTCCGGTCGAGGCGCCGGTGGGTCGCTGGCGGCCGACCAAGTGGGCCAGGAAGTCCTTGACCGTGGTCTTGCCGACGGAGCCGGTGACCGCCGCGACCGTCCAGCCGCAGCGCTCGCGCTCCGAGCGGGCGAGCTCCCAGTACGCGGTGAGCGGGTCGGCGACCCGGATCAGGGCGCGTCCCGGTGGCGGCGCCAGCTCGGAGGCGCTCTTGACCAAAGCCGCGGCGCCGACCGCGAGCGCTGCCTCCACGAACTGATGGCCGTCACAGCGCTCGCCCGGAAGGGCGACGAAGAGGTCTCCCGGCCGCACCCGCCGCGAGTCGACCTCGGCGCCGGTGATCAGCACGGAGGCGTCGCCGGTCACCGCACCGCCGACGGTGCGAGCGATGTCGAGGGCGGTCATCCGCACGGCGCCCTCCCGGCGAGCTCGCGGATCACTTCCTGGTCGGAGAAGTGGACGACGCGGGAGCCGGTGGTCTGGGTCGTCTCGTGGCCCTTGCCTGCCACCAACACCAGCGAGCGTTCGTCCGCGATCTCGAGCGCCCGCTCGATCGCCGACCGCCGGTCGAGAATGACCGTCGGGCTGCCGCCCCCCGCGCGCACGCCGTCGGCGACCGCGACCGCGATGCTCTCCGGGTCCTCCGACCGCGGGTTGTCCGAGGTCACCACGGCGACATCGGCGAGCTCGCCGACCGCGAAGCCCATCGGCCCGCGCTTGCCGGTGTCGCGGTCGCCCCCCGCTCCGAAGACCGCGATCAGCTTGCGGTCGGTCAGGCGGCGCAGGCCCTGCAGCACCGTCCGCAGCCCGTCGGGCGTGTGGGCGTAGTCGACGAAGATCGGGAACGGGAGGTCGGTCGCGATCCGCTCGAGCCGCCCGGCGAGCGGCGTCGCCGATGCCAGGCCGGCTCGAATCGCCGGCAGCTTCACGCCAGCGGCGTGGGCGGTGGCGGCTGCGGCCAGCGCATTGCGCAGGTTGTGGATGCCGACCAGCGGCAGGTGGACCACACCCGATTTGGTCCCGACGGCGAGCACGAAACCTGTGCCGTCGAGGTCGCCGGTCACCTCGCGCGCAGACACCTGGCCGTGGCCGAGGCCCCACGCGACGTCGCCGGTTCGGGCCTCGTCGAGCAGCCGCGCGCCCCACGGGTCCTCCACCGGCAGCACCCGCCGTCCGTCGGGCGCGAGGTGATCGTCGAACAGCCGCCGCTTGGCCCGGAAGTAGCTCTCCATGTCGCCGTGGTAGTCGAGGTGGTCCCGCGACAGGTTGGTCCACGCCGCCACCTGGAAGGAGAGGCCGGCGAGGCGTTCCTCCATCAGGGCGTGCGACGACACCTCCATCACGGCCGCCCGGCCGCCCTCTGCCACGCTGCGCCGCAGCAGGGGCGCGAGGTCGGTCGCCTCGGGCGTCGTGCGCTCTGTGGGCACCACCGCCCCGGACGGCAGCGTGTAGCCGAGCGTCCCCGCGAAGGCGGCCGGGATCTTCGCGGCCGCCAGGATCAGGCTGGTCAGGTGGGCAGTCGTGCTCTTGCCGTTGGTCCCGGTGATGCCCAACATCAGGAGCTCGCGCTGCGGGTCGGCGGCGAGCGCCCACGCCGCCAGCGCCATCAGCCGCCGCGGCCGGGACGATCGGATCCACGGCACGGTCACGCCGCGCGGCCGCCCGCAGCTGCTCAGCACCGCGACCGCGCCCCGCGCCAGCGCCTGATCGAGGAACTCGACGCCGTGCGTGCGCTGGCCGGGAAGCGCCGCGAACAGATCGCCGCGCGCGATCTTGCGCGAGTCGTGGCTGATGCCCTTGACTGCGACCGAAGCGTCACCCTCCAGCACGCCGCCCCCGAGGCGCTCCATGAGGTCAGCAAGCCTCATGTCGCCTCCGCTTCCACCGGCTCGACCTCCTCGGTCGGCGCCACCGCCAGATGGCACATCGCGGCCTTCGCCACCCGCGCGAACACCGGAGCGGCCACGGTCGCCCCCCAGAACTCGCCGGCCGGCTCCTCGACCGCCACCACCACCACCACGCTCGGGTCCGGCTGCGGCAGGAAGCCCGCGAACCAGGCCACGTGGTGGACGTCGTCAAAGCTGCCCTGGACTGCGCGCTGGGCGGTGCCGGTCTTGCCGGCGACGCGGTAGCCCGGGACCCTGGCCTGCGCACCGGTGCCGTCCTCGACGACCGCCTCGAGCATGCTGCCGATGCGCTCGCTCAAGGACGCGTCGAGCACGTGCGTCCGCCACTGCTGGTGATCGTCGGCCGACTCCTCGCCATCGGTCGCCCGGGCCACCAGGCGCGGCCGCAGCAGCCATCCGCCGTTGGCGATCGCCGCGTAGGCCAACGCCACCTGCAGCGGCGTGACCGTCAGCTCCTGGCCGAGCGCGAGGCTCGCCTGGCTCAGTCCCGACCACGAGTCCAGGGCCGGTAGGATGCCTGCCGACTCCCCCGGGTAGCCGACGCCGGTGCGGCGGCCGAACCCGAAGACGTCGAAGATCTGGTAGACCTCCTCGCGCCGCATCCGCAGCGCGACCTGGACAATGCCGGCGTTGGCCGATTCTCTGACGATCTCGTCGAGCGTGTACATGCCGGGCGCGGCATGGTCGCGCAGCCACTTGCCGGCGACCCGGATGCCGCGCTGCCGGCAGTCGAACAGCTCCCCCGGCCGAACCGCGCCGCGGCCGAGCGCGGCCGCTGCCACCAGTGGCTTGACCACCGACCCGGGCTCGTAGGAGTCCTGGACCGGCCGCAGCCTCCAGTTCGTCTTTGGCACCGCCCCCGGATCGTCGGGGTGGAAGGACGGCAGCGAGACGATGGCCAGGATCGACCCGGTCCGCGCCTCGAGCACGACGGCCGACACTGCCTTTGCCCCGCTGGTCTCGAGCGCCTCCGCGAGCTCGAGCTCGCACGCCGCCTGCAGGCGCGCGCTGATCGTGAGCTCGAGGTCGTAGCCGGCGCGGCCCTCCTCGAGCTGGCGCAGGCCGAGCCGGCGCTGCACCGCGTCGTGGATGGCCAGGAAGGTCTGTGGCTCGCCCGACAGCAGATCGTCGTAGTGGTGCTCGAGCCCGACGCGGCCAACCGTGACCAGCTCCTCCCGCCCCACGAATCCCACGACCGGAGCCGCCACCGTGCCCAGCGGGTAGACCCGTTGCGAGTCCGGCACCAGCACGACGGCGTTGGGCGCCAGCTCCTGCACCATCTCGGCCGTCGCCCGCTCGACCCGCTGCGCGATCCAGACCGAGCGCGCGCCGCCGGTGAGCCGCCGTCTGAGATCCGAGGCCGAGCAGCCGAGCATCGGGGCGGCCGCGTCGGCGAACAGCTCGGGAGAGCCCACCGCCCGGGTGTCGAGCTGGATCGCGAAGCGCTCGACCGACGTCGCCATCACGTAGCCGTCCGCGCTCAGGATCTGACCGCGCGGACCGGGGGCCTTGATGATCTGCTCCTGCTGGCGGCGCGCACGGCTCACCCAGTAGTCGTGCTGGAGGACCATGACCTGGACCGAACGGGCGACCACCAGCACCACCGAGAGGGCCAGCCCGACCACCACCGCCAGCCCGCGGCGCCGGTTCATGGCTCGACTCCGACGGAGCGGTCTGCGGTCATCGCCTCGGGCGTGGGCGGCGCCAGGCCTGCGCTGCGCGCGCGCTCGGCGAGCCGCGCCGGGTTGCGCTCGGCCTCAACCTGGAGGCGCAGCTCACTCTCCAGCCGCTCGAGCTCCCGCACCTCGGCACGCAGCTGGATCAGGCCGTAGTGGATCGAGGTGCTCTGCAGCCGCGGCCAGCCGACCAGGAAGAGGGCGACCAGCACCACCGCGGACATCAGAACCACGACGCTGAGCACGTGCGGCCAGCGGCGGTCCCGCTGCGGCTTCAGGAAGCGGTTGGACGGCGAGGCGACGGGGGTCTCGACCATCACGCCTCCGCGCCGACGCGTCGAGCAACCCTGAGCCGCGCCGAGCGGGCGCGCGGGTTGGCTGCGACCTCGTCCGCGGACGGCCTTTCGGCCCGGCGGGTGAGGATCTCGATCAGTCGCTCGGGACGGCAGACGCAGGCCGGTGCTTCCGGCGGGCAGACGCAGCCGCCCGCAAGCCGGCGCAGCGAGTGCTTGACGATCCGGTCCTCGAGCGAGTGGAACGAGATCACTGCGATCCGGCCTTCCGGCTGGAGCGCGCGTACCGCCGGCCCCACAAAGCGCTCGAGCTGTCCGAGCTCGTCGTTGACCGCGATCCGCAGTGCCTGGAAGGTCCGCGTCGCCGGGTGGATGCGGTGGCCGCCGCCAATGCCGACCGCGCCGGCGACCAGCTGCGCGAGCTCGTCGGTGGTGCGGATGGAACGGCGGCGCCGGGCGTCGACGATGGCGCGGGCCACCCGCCGCGCTCGCCGTTCCTCACCGTACTCCCGCAGCACCCGCACCAGCTCATCCTCCGCGGCCTCGTTGACCAGATCGCCGGCCGTCGGGCCAACGAGGGACATCCGCATGTCGAGCGGGCCGCTCCTCGAGAAGCTGAACCCACGCTCCGGCGAGTCGAGCTGCAACGACGAGCAGCCGAGATCGGCGAGCACCGCCGCGACCGGCGGGCTACCGAGCGAGCGGAGCACCGCCGGCAGGTTGGCAAAGGCGCCCTGAATGAGGCGGACTCGATCCGAGAATGGTTGCAGCCGCTGGCGCGCGTGCTCGATGGCCTCTGGATCACGGTCGAGGCCGACAAGGCGCAGTCCGGGAGCGGCTTCGAGCAGGGCAGCGGCGTGCCCGCCCAGCCCGACGGTGACATCGACCAGCAGGCCGGGAGCCGTCGGCGCCAGCCAGCCCACCACGCGGTCGCGCAGCACAGGCACGTGAACGGCTGACACCGCGAACCTCCATCACAGCTCCAGCCCGGCGAGCTCCTCCAGCTCCTCATCGCTCAGGGACTCCTCCTGCAGAATCGACGCGGCCCGCGATCGCATGGTGATGGCCAGGTGGTTGATGCGGCCGGACACCACCACCTCCCCCTCGACGGCAACCATCTCCCGCAGCAGAGCCGGAATCATCAGCCGCCCGTGGTCGTCGAGCTCGAGCAGCTGGCCGTAATTGACCCGTTCGATCAGCTTGAGCAATGCCGGCTTCATGGCCGGTTTGCTGAGCAGGCGCTCCTCGACCAGCTCCCAGACCGGCAACGGATAGACCCTCAGCTCATGGGGGAAGAACGAGCACACGAAGACCTCGCGGCCGTAGCCGTCCTCGAGCTGCTCGCGGAGGCGCGCCGGCAACTTGACCCGCCCCTTGGCGTCAATGGTCGCCGGGAATCCCCCTCGGAAACGCTGCACCTCGCCCCCTTCGTCGCTCGAAGTGACACTCTATGGACGGAGTATCCCACTCCTGACCCGTTTCGACCACTTCCGACCACTCCATATTGACGACCCGAAAGCGGCGTGTCAAGCGCGGAAAAGCGCGCTGGGCGCGGGCTGATGGCCGAGCCCGGGCGGCCCCAGGAACGGCCCGGCGACCGACCCCAGATCTGGTGGCTGTCGTCGGCGGCGGCACCACATCCTGGGGGTCGTCCGGAGCCCGTCTGCTCCCCGGTCGGTGGGGATAGAATAGGCCCCGTGACCAAAGCCACGATTCGACGCGTCGGGGTCGTGCTCAAGACCTCGAGTCTGGAGGCGACCGAGCTCGGACGTCAGCTCGTCGAGGAGCTCCAGCGGCGCGGGCTCGGAGTGATCCTCGACAGTGACTCGGCGGCCGCCTGCGACCGCGAATCCGACGTCCCCCGCAGCGCGCTCGCCTCTCGGGTCGACCTCATGGTCGTTCTCGGCGGCGACGGCACCCTGCTCTCGGTGACCCGCGGCGAGCTCAAGGGAACGCCGGTGCTCGGCATCAACATGGGGTTCCTCGGCTTCCTGACCGAGCACTCGGCGGAGGAGCTGTTCCCGATGCTGGAGGCGGTTCTCGCCGGCGAAGCCGAGTTCCAGCGGCGGGAGCGGCTCGCGGTCGCGGTCGAGATGCCCGGGGGCGAGCGTCTGAACCACTACGTGCTCAACGACGCCGTGGTGACCAAGTCGGCGCTGGCGCGGGTCGTGACCCTGGCCGTCCACGTCGACGGCCAGCTGCTGAGCCGCTTCCGGGCCGACGGGCTGATTGTCGCCACCCCGACCGGATCGACGGCGTACAACCTGTCAGCCGGCGGCCCGATCCTCTACCCGACCCTCGACGTCATCGTGGTCACGCCGATCTGCCCCCACACCCTCACCAACCGACCGATCGTGCTCTCGCTGAGCTCGGTCGTGGAGGTCCGTCTCGAGAGCCCCTCTGAGGAGGTCTACCTGACGCTCGACGGCCAGGAGGGGTTCCCGCTCACGCCCCACGATGTGGTCCGCATCCGGCGTTGTGAGGAGCCGGTCTTCCTGATCGAACACCCGAAACGCACCTACTTCCAGGTGCTTCACCGCAAGCTGAAGTGGGGGGAGCGAGGCGGGTGAGGTACCGACATCTCAGGCGCACAGCCATCGCGGTGCTCGCGGCGATGGCCTTCGTGCTCCTCATCGCCCTGCTGCTGGGCCGTGTCCTCAACAGCTCGAGGGTCCGCACCTCCGTCGCCAGCTGGCTCGAAGGCGTTGCCGACGACCGGGGTCTCGTCGCTCGAGGTCGGATCGCTGTCGTGGGGCGTGCTGCCGCCCCGCGCCATCCTGCGCGACGTCGAGCTGACCGGCAGCCAGTTCGCGGTCCACCTCGACCAGCTCGAGGTGGAGCTGACCCGGATCCGGGCCGCCCGGCGGATCATCGAGCTGCGAACCGTGGCCGCCGACGGCATCCGGGTGCGGCTCGAGGGGCTCCCGCGCACCGCGCCGCGCCGCACCAGCTCCTTGGTCCGGATCGTGGTCCGCCACCTCGACCTCCGGGACATCAGCTTCGAAGGCAAGGGCCTCCCCGGCCAGGTCGACCTCGCCGTCGAAGGAGCGAACCTCGTCTGGACCACCGAGCAGGCAACGCCGACAGGCTTCCTGGCAGCCCGCCGGGCCCGCCTGTCGGCACCCGGCCTCGAGCCCCTGGACTTCAGCCTGCAGTCGCGGGTGGTCGTCGACGATGACGGCGTCCGCTTCCCCGGCTGGCGCCTCGCGGGCGAAGGTCTGGCGCTTTCCGGCACCGGCACGATCGCCGGGGGCGCGGTGCGCCTCGATGCGACCGGCACGGCGGAGCTCGCCCAAGCGGCCACTGCGATCCGCAATCCCGGCCTCCTGACCGGTAGGGTCCGACTCGCGGCGAGCCTCGACACCGGCGCCGACGACCTGGTCACGCTCGAGGTCTCCTCGCCCGAGCTGACCGCGGCAGGCTTCACCTTCGACGAGGTCGCCGCCCGCCTGACCGTTCAGCGGGACCAGCTGACCGGCGTGCTCGACGGCGCCACCTTCCACGGCGGCCGGCTGGCCGGCAGCTACCGCCTCGAGCACCTCAGCGGCCCGACCCGCCCGCACCACGCACGGGTGTCGGTGGACGACATGTCGCTGACCAGCTTCCTCCGCCACCTCGGCGTGCCCACCGGCGAGCTGGCGGCGCGGGCGACGGTCGACGGTGAGCTGGCGTGGGATGGCCGCGCCATCGACCACGGCCATGGGCGGTTCGTCGCGCGGCTGCGGCCGGAGGCGAGCGGGCTGCCGACGCGAGGCACGGTCGCGCTCGAACTGACCCCCGATGGGCTGCTCCGCTTCGCCTCCGACGACCTCCAGATCGGCGCATCAACGGTCGAGTGGCAGGGCCCGCTCACCATCGGCAGCTGGCAGCCCGACTGGTCGCTCCGGGTGTCTCCGGCCGACCTCGGCGAGGTGGCGTCGGTGGTCAACTCCCTCGTCGGCAGCGAGGTGCTGCCGTCGTGGATCGCCGGACAGGGAGACCTGCTCGTCACGCTCAGCGGCCCGTGGCAGAGCCTGGTGGTGGGCGCGCGCGTCGACGCCCGGCCGCTGCTGCTGCCCCCGATCGAGCTCGACCAGCTCCTGACCGAGGCCACCATCAGCGGCTCTCGGCTCACCCTCGGCCCGACCCGATTCCGGATCGGCGAGGGCACCGGCGAGGTCGACGGTGGCATGGCATGGGGCGACGGCTCGCCGACCGACCAGCTCGATCTGTCGATCCGCGGCAACGGGATCCCGCTGGCAACGATCGCGGACTGGGCCGGGGCCTCCGGCCAGGCGGCCGGCACGATGTCCTTCACCGGCGGTCTCAGGGGCTCGATCGCCGAGCCGCGCGGGTCGTGGGCGGTCGGCTTCGACGGGGCGCAGCTGCTCGGCCAGCCGCTCGGCGGCGGCACGGGCGCCGTCGATCTCGCCGAGGGCCGCTTCGACGCCCGCGGCCTGAGCTTCGAGCGCGGCCTCCAAGGCAGCGCGTGGTGGGACACCGGGAGCGGCGACATCGGAGGGCACCTGCTGTGGCCGGCGATGTCGCTCGCAGTCGTCGGTGACGAGCTGGCCAACCTGGCCGGCGGCACCACCGACCTCGAGCTGGAGTTCGAGTTGCCCGGCGACGGTCCGGCTACCGGCCACCTCCACGCCGACAGCCCGGACGCCGTGATCGACGTGGTCGCCGACTCCGAGACGGTGACCGTCGACGCCGTGCTGGTCGATGCCGCCGTCCTGTCGGCCGCGCTCGCGCGGCTTCCCGACGGCACCCTCGAGGGGAGCGGCGAGCTCCGGCTGACCAACGTGCCCACGGTCATCGCCCACCTCGCACCCGGATCAGCGGTGCCACTCACAGGCAGCGCGCGGGCGACCTTCGAGACGCTCTGGCCGGCCGGCGGCCTGCCGACCGTGGCCGGAACCCTGCAGGCGGTCGACCTCGAGCTCGATGGCCGGCCGGTGCGGCTGCTGTCACCCTCCCCGTTCCGACTGTCGCGGGAGGGCGCGCAGTTTGACGGCCTGCAACTGGCCATCCGCTCCGACGAGTTGTTCGCACGCTTCTCGGTGGATGCAGACGGCGCACTCGCCGGCAACCTCGCCGGCACGCTCGACGCACTGCTGCTGCGCATCCTGCTTCCGGAGTGGGAGCCGGCCGGCCGCGCGACCGGGGTCGTCGAGCTGCTCGGCACTCTGGGCGACCCCCGGTTGGAGGGCATCGCAGAGGTCCGACAGGCCTCGTTCCGGATCCCCGGCACGCGCACCATCCTGTCCGGTATCGACGGCACCCTGCTGCTGTCCTCCGACCAGGTCAATCTGGAGGGCGTGGACTTCCGCTTCATGCAGGGCCGGGGCCGCTGCAGCGGCCGGATCGAACGGCGCAATGGAGCCGTCGACATCGCCCTCGACGGCACCGTGGCCGCCATCCGCTACGAGGTCATGCCCGACCTGTCCGCCCAGCTGTCGGGGGCGTGGCGGCTGATCGGTCCCGCGGACAGCCTCGAGGTGTCGGGCGATCTCACGGTCGACAGCGCCTTGCTGCGCAGCAAGGACGATCTCGCGGCGCTGGTGCTGCGCTGGTTCGGCACGACCTCTCCGCCAGCGGCGACGAGCGGCGGGCTCGCGCTGGACCTCCACGTCGAGGCCGACGAGACCATCGAGCTGCGCAACCCTTCGATCCGGCTCGTCGGGTCGGCCTTGCTCGACATCAGCGGCACCGTCAACCGGCCCGGACTGGTGGGCAAGCTGCAGTTCGAGGAGGGCGGCGAGGTGATGCTGCAGACCCTGCGCTACGAGATCGAGCGCGCCACCTTGACTTTCTCGGACCCGCAGGCGATCGAGCCGTTCATCGACATCCAGGCCCGCACCTTCGTCCAGAACTACGACATCACGCTGCGGCTGACCGGCACGCCGCAGCGGCTGACCCCGTCGGTGTCCTCCAATCCCCCGCTCCCCGAGGACGAGATCTACGGCCTGATGGCGGTCGGCTACCGCAGCGACGCGGCGACCGCCGGCGCCATGGGCATCGGCCTCGCGTCGTCGATCCTCAGCCAGCAGCTGACCGCCGAGCTGGACCGGCGCGCCGGGCTGACCCTGCCCGTCGACCAGGTGCGCGTGGACCCTTTTGCCGAGACCTCGACCGGCGAACCGGGAGCGGCGCGGGTCACGGTGGTCAAGCAGCTCAATCCGGCATGGACCGTGACCGTGCAGTCGAACCTGTCGGGCGAGCGCGAGGAGGTCATCGTCAGCCGCTGGTACATCGCCCCCGGCATCTTCTTCGAGGCCTCGCGCGACCTCGACGGCACCTACGGCGTCGACCTCAAGCTGCGACGGCAGTACTGAGCCGGTCCGACCATGATCAGCCCCGCGCGCCGCACCCGCCACGCTCCGACGCTCGCCGCAGCGCACGCGGCGATCGCGATCGCATTGGTCGCGATCCTCTGGCCGTCTGCGTCGCGGGCGGGCGAGATCGTCACCCGGGTGTCGGTCGAGGCAGTCGGCCCGCACGATGATGCGGCGCTGCTCCGCGTGCTCGGTCTCGCTGAAGGCAGCGCGCTCGACCGGCAGCAGATCCGGGAGGCCATCCTGGCGCTCTATGCCGGCGGCGAGGTCGAGTGGGTCGATGTCGAGTCCCAGCCTTGGGCCGACGGCGTCGCCATCACGGTCCGGATCAGCGCGCGGTCCAAGATCTCGAAGGTCGACGTCCGGACCGGCAGCCCGCTGCTGAAGAACCAGGTCAAGAAGTGGATGGGCCTCGAGCCCGGCGAGCCGGTGTCAGTCGCGACCGTCGAAACGGGACGGCGGCGGGCGCTGCGCAAGCTCCGGGAGCGGGGCCACAGCGAGCCCCGCGTCGACGTCTACCTCGACTACGAGCGGCCGACCAACACGGTTGTGGTCACCGTCGAGCCAGACCCGGGACCGGTCGAGCGGATCGCCGGCGTCGTCGTCGAAGGCATCGAGGATGCGGCGGTCGCCGCCGAGGCGGTGCCCGAGGTCAAACCGAGCGACCGTCTGACCACGCGCAGTGAGGAGCGGTTGCGCCAGGAGACCGAGCGGCGCCTGCGCCGTCAAGGCTACTGGGAGGCGCGGGTGATCGGCGTCGACCGCACGGCCGAGGATGCCGGCACCCTCCTCACCGTGCGCGTCGACCCCGGCGCCCGCTACAGTCTGGAGCTGATCGCCCCTGCCGAGTTGGAGGATGTCGCCCGCGCCGCAATCCCCGATCCGGTGGACGAGGACATGCACCCGGCCCAGACCGAGGTGCTTGCCGACCGCATCCGCGAGAACCTGCAGCACGAGGGATACCTGCTCGCCGCGGTGGCGGCCGAGCTTGTCGCCGACGGACCCACGCATGTGCTGCGGGTGACCGCCGATCCGGGCCGCGTTCTCCGCATCGCCGCGGTGGAGTTCCCGGGCGCGGCGGCGATCGACCACGATGACCTGATGGAGGTGGTCGCGGTCGATCAGGGCAGGACCCAGGGCCTGTGGGGAGCGCCGGTCAGCGACGTCACCCTCGACGCCGACCGGCGTGCCGTCGAGGACCTGTACCGCGCCGCCGGCTTCGTCGAGGTCGAGCTGGCGCCGCCGATGCTCGAGGCGGCAGGCGCCGACGAGGTCCGGGTGCTGTTCCCGGTGGTCGAGGGCCCACGCTGGGTGCTCGACGAGCTGCGGATCGAGGGGCTGCCGGTCGACGCGGCTGGCCGGCTCGAGGCCGCCTCAGCCGCCCTCGATGAGAACGCCCCGTGGAACCCGCGGGCCGTCGACACCATGCGGCTCCAGATCGAGACCGCTCTCGCCGACACCGGCTACCCGGAGGGACGGGTGGTCGCCGAGGTCGACACGCCGCAGCCCGGTCACGCCCGGGTCGTCTTTCTCGTCGAGCCCGGGCACTACATCGAGATCGGCGACGTCGTGATCGCCGGGTTGCGCCGGACGCGGCGCTCGGTCGTCGAGCGCATGCTGGGCGCTGCCGGGGTCGTCAGCGGCGCCCCGTACGCGCGCGATCGAGTGGTCGAAGCGCAGCGCCAGCTCTACGAGCTCGGCCTGTTCCGCACCGTCGAGCTGCTGCCCATGCCAGGGCAGGAGCGGCGCGACGTGCGCGGGCTGGTCGTCCACCTCGAGGAGGGCGCCCAACGTTCGTACATGGTCGGCGTCGGCTGGAACGAGACCGACCGCTGGCGACTGACCCTCGGCTGGTCGCACCTCAACATGTTCGGCGGAGCCCACGCGCTGTCGCTCGAGGGACGGCTGTCGATCAACGAGGAGCGCTTCCAGGTCGGACTCCGCGAGCCGAGGATCCCCTACGTCGACGTTCCGGGCTACCTGGTCGTGTATCGGACCTTCGAGCGGTTCGCAAACCGCGGCTACGAGCAGCGCCGCCGCGGCCTCTGGATCGACGTCGGCGACCGGCGTCGCCTGCCGTTCCGGACCTGGTACCGCTACGAGTACCAGCTCATCGAGCCGAGCTCCATCGGCGACGTTCCGGCGGACCCGAACCTGCCGCGCGAGGACGAGCAGGCGCGCATTGCGTCGATCACGCCCACCCTCGAGTGGGACTTCCGCAACGATCCGCTGCTGCCCAGCCACGGCAGCTTCTCGCAGCTCTCGGTCGAGTGGGCGTTTCCGATCTTCGCCGCCGACGCCAACTACCTCAAGCTGTTCGGCCGCTCGACCCTGTACGGCCGCCACTCCCATGGCACCTGGGCCGCCGGCATCCGGGTCGGCGCGATCCGTCCGTTCGGGGTCGACGACGAGCTGCCGCTGAACCTCCAGGTTCCGCTCGCTAGCCGCTTCTTCGCCGGCGGCTCCTCGACGCACCGCGGGTTCGAGCGTGACACCCTGGGCATCGCCGGCGAGACCCTGGACGCCTTCGGAGAACCCACCGGCGGCAACGCGCTGCTGCTCCTCAACCTCGAGTACGAGCGGCCGGTGGCGGGGATGTTCTCCGGTGTCGCGTTCATCGACATCGGCAACGTCTGGGCCGAGCCTGGGCTGGTTCGGACGGGCGACCTGCGCTACGCGGCCGGGCTCGGCGTCCGCGTCGTGACCCCAGCCGGACCGTTGCGCGCCGAGTACGGCTGGAAGCTCGACCCCGAGCCCGGCGAGTCGAGCGGCGAGTTCTTCCTGTCGTTCGGCGTCCCGTTCTGATGCCCCCACCCGGCCAGGGGCTAGGGGCCAGGATCTAGGGGCTAGTCCGCCGCCCACCCGCTTCCGCCTCCGCGCCCACGCCCGCTCTTGTCACGGCGTAGCCATAGGCGGAGCCGGATCCGCCTCCGCACCCGCTAGGGTCTTGCCGCCGCCTTCGCCCGTTCCCGCCACAAGTCCGGCATCCAGCCGCCCTGGTCCACGACCACGAGCCCGCACCTCTCGTGCAGGCCGAGATCGTGGAACATCGGGTGATCGGCCGACAGCCGGCGGACGAAGTTGGCCTCGGTCCCGGATCCCCCCTCGCGGAGCGGGCCCGGGGGATCGGAACATCGGGCTCGCCCAGCCGATCAGCGCGGTGACCGCGAGCACGGTCACGACGACGGCGGCCACGGCCCGCCGGCCGGCGACGGGGCGCGATCGCAGCAGCGCCTGGACGAACAGCAGCGGCGGCAGGACCGCGACGTGGAACACCGGGAAACCCTGCCAGAACATCACCGAGGTCGGCGAGATCGCGAACGCGACCACGGCGCCCGCGAGCGTCCAGAAGGCGTATCGGCGCAGCCACTGCCGCCGACTCATGGTCGGGGGCTGGCGCCGCCAGAGCACCCGCGGCGCCCTCAAGAAGCGGCGGTAGGCCATCACTGGCAGCAGCACGGTGACCCACCCGAGCACGACGAGGATAACCCGGAGCACAGAGGACACCGCGTCATCGGCGCTGCCCTCCGGCGCCAGGTCGAGATCGTAGACCCGGCTCGGCAGGGCCAGCGAGGAATACCGCAGCAGGTACATCAGACCGCGCAGGAAGGGCTGCACGAGCACGAGATTGCGGAACGGAAAACCGGGCCCGCCCGGCAGGAGGTCCGGGCGCGCGGCGACGGTCGCAATCCACGGAACGATGGATGCGATAACGAGCAGGCAGCCGACCGCCACTCCCCACCAGCTGACCTTGATGACGCCCCGCCACCACAGCAGCACCGATGCGAACGCCAGTGCCAGCGCCGCGGTGTGCAGCTCGAGGCCCAGGCCGACACACAGCACCATGAGGAGGGACGGCCAGAATCGACGCCCGCGCCGCATGCGGACGGCGCAGAAGGCGTGCACCGCGCCGAAGAAGAACATGTAACTCGAGTTCCACAGCATGCTGGTGTAGTGCATCCGCCACGGATTGAGCCAGTAGAACAGGGCGAGCAGCAGGCGCCCCCGCGGGCCGAGGGCGGGGCCGATCGCGCGGTCCAGCAGCAGGTAGCCGATGACGCTCATCAGCCACAGCAGCAGCGTTGCCGCGCGGCCGTCGGCCCATACCATGAGTGGCAGGCCGACGAGCAGCGACTGCAGGCCACCCGGTGACATCCCGCCGGCCGAGGTCGGCATCCCGTACTGCAGCCACTCACCGGCGAACGCCAGCGTCCAGCCGCGGGCCAGCATGTTGAACTGGTCGCCGTCGAAGCGGGCCCTGAACACCATCGCCAGCGACAGCACCAACCCGACCACGAACAGCACCCACCACAAGGTGCGGCCCGAGTCAGTCGACAGCCGTCGTGGGTCCTGCACGGAGTTCCTTATACCCCATCAACCTGGCTCTATGTCTTGCTCCGCCGCGGGGCCGCTGCTCTCGAGGTCGCAATCGCAACCTCGTGAAACTGCCGCTGGACTTTTCAACATGGGCAATGCGCGCCAGCGCATCGCCCCGCTACTTGAAGATCTGCTGCTGCCGCAGCTCGCGGATCCGGTCGCGCAGCCGGGCGGCCTCCTCGAACTCGAGCGCCTTGGCCGCGGCCCGCATCCGCTTCTCGAGCTCCGCGATCAGCCGGTTGAGCGACGCCTCGTCCTCGGGGTCGGTTTCGTCCCGCTCGCGAAGCCGCGGCCGCTCGCCACCGGGTCCGTAGTAGTCGAGGTTCGCCATCGCCAGCAAGGGACTGGCGACGTCCTTGATGATGCTCTGCGGCTCGATGCCGTGCTCCTCGTTGTAGGCCGCCTGCTTGGCCCGCCTGCGCTGGGTCTCGGCGATCGCGCGCTCGATCGACCCGGTCGAGCGGTCGGCGTAGAGGATGGCGCGACCCGCGACGTTGCGCGCCGCACGGCCCATGGTCTGGATGAGCGAGGTCGTGGAGCGGAGGAAGCCCTCCTGGTCGGCGTCGAGCACCGCCACCAGCTCGACCTCGGGCAGATCGAGCCCCTCGCGGAGCAGGTTGATGCCCACCAGCACATCGAACTCGCCGCGGCGCAGGTCGGCGAGGATGGCGGTGCGTTCCAGGGTCTCGACCTCGGAGTGGAGGTAGCGGACTCGGGTCCCGACCTCAGCGAGGTAGGTTGTGAGGTCTTCCGACATCCGCTTGGTCAGGGTGGTGACGAGCACCCGCCCGCCGCCCCCGACCACGGCGCGGATCTCGCCGAGCAGGTCGTCGACCTGGTGCTGCGCAGGACGCACCTCGACCTGAGGATCGAGCAGCCCGGTGGGACGGATCACCTGCTCCACGACCTCGCCGGCGCACAGCGCGAGCTCGTAGGGCCCCGGCGTCGCCGACACGAAGACCACCTGGTGGACCCGAGCCTCGAACTCGTCGAAGGTGAGCGGGCGGTTGTCGAGGGCGGACGGCAGCCGGAAGCCGTACTCGACCAGGGTCCGCTTGCGCGAGCGGTCGCCGTGGAACATGCCGCCGACCTGGGGGACGGTCACGTGCGACTCGTCGATGATGCAGAGGAAATCGCGCGGGAAGTAGTCGAGCAACGTCGGCGGCGGCTCGCCCGCCGCGCGGCCGGTGAGGTGGCGCGAGTAGTTCTCGATGCCCTGGCAGTAGCCGAGCTCGGTCAGCATCTCGAGGTCGAAGAGCGTCCGCTGGGACAGGCGCTGCGCCTCGAGCAGCTTGTCCTCGGACCGCAGCTCGGCCACCCGCTCGTCGAGCTCGGTCCGGATGCCGGCGATGGCTGCGAGCAGCTGCTCGCGCGGTGTGACGTAGTGGGTCCGCGGGTAGACCGGCAGCCGGTCGAGCTCCTCGACCACCCGGCCGGTCACCGGGTCGATGCGCGCGATCGCCTCGACCTCGTCCCCCCACAGCGAGACGCGGACCGCGCTGTCGTCGTAGGGCGGATAGACCTCGAGCACGTCACCGCGCAGCCGGAAGTTCCCCGGCGCCAGGTCGAGGTTGGTGCGCTCGTACTGCATCTTGGCGAGCTGGCGGAGCACCTCGTCGAGCGGCTGCACGGTGCCGCGCTCGAACAGCTGCAGCATCCCGAAGTAGGCCTCGGGCGAGCCGAGGCCGTAGATGCAGCTCACCGAGGCGACGATCACGACGTCGCGCCGCTCGAACAGCGACCGCGTGGCGGACAGGCGCAGCCTGTCGATCTCCTCGTTGATCGAGGTCTCCTTCTCGATGTAGGTGTCGGTGGTCGGGACGTAGGCCTCGGGCTGGTAGTAGTCGTAGTAGGAGACGAAGTACTCGACCGCGTTGTCCGGGAAGAAGCCCTTGAACTCCTGGTAGAGCTGCGCCGCCAGGGTCTTGTTGTGGCACAGCACCAGGGTCGGGCGGCCGGTCGCCTCGATCACCTTGGCCATGGTGAAGGTCTTGCCCGACCCGGTGACGCCGAGCAGGGTCTGCGCGGCGATGCCGGCCTCGACCCCCCCGACCAGCCGGTCGATGGCCTGGATCTGGTCGCCGGCGGGCGCGAAGTGGGTATGCAGCAGGAAGCGGCCGGGCTTCAAGGGGCTTCGCCTCCGCTGCCGTCCAGGGTCTGCTCGACGAAGCGGTTGAACTCGGCGACCTCGTCGACCGTGAGCCGGTCGTCCGCGAGCGCCGCCGAGACCTGGCCGAGGAAGCTGCCGATCAGCGGCAGCGGGTCAGCGGCCGCCTCGCTGCGTGCCCGCAGCCGCTGCAGGTTGCGCTCGGTGCGCAGCCGCTCGCCGGAGGGCAAATCACGGGGCAGCCGCTCGACCACCCGCTGCTGGGCTCGTGCGAAGCTCATCCACACCGTCCGCCGGGTCAGGTTGACCCCGAACATGAGCAGGACCACGAGCACCAGCAGGACGGCCACGCAGCCGAAGCTCGCCCAGCGGCCGAGGTTCACGCCCGGCACCCGGTCGGGCCGCGGACGCAGGGGCAGCGGCGGCAGCGCAGTGGGGTCGACCGCGGGCTTCATGGTCCGCTGATCGGCCGGGTCGGTGGTGTCGCCCACTCTGGCATTCTACCCAGCCCTCGACCGACCAGGGGTTAGAGGGGAGAGGGGTTGGCCCCCCACCCGTTCCCGTTCCCGTCCCCCGCCCGCTCGTGTCACGGCGAAGTCCGGAGGACGGAGCCGGATCCGCTTCCGCTTCCGCCTCCGTCCGAGTGCTCATCTCCGCACGCTCGATGGTCGCATTGACCCTTGCACATTCAACGCTTGTCCACCAAGCCCGCGGTTTGCCATGAACACCGAGTCGGCTTCTCGGCGTCTCAACCGCAGAGGGCGCCGAGTACGCGGAGCACGGACACAAGACCGTCTCCGCTATGGTCTCTGCGCTCTCCGCGGTCTTCGCGGTTCGAAATGAGTGCGGTGCCTCGGTCCGCCGCCTGCTACCATGCGCCCGCTGGAGGTCCCATGGCGCCAACAACCGACCTTCTCCGGCGCGGCGAGGCCGTCCTGGTCGTTGTCGACGTCCAGGAGCGGATCAACGCGGTGATGGCCGACCAGGGCCACCTAGTGCGGATCGCGGTGCTGGTCGAGGCCTGCGCCGCCCTCGGCGTGCCGGTGGTCGCCACCGAGCAGTATCCCAAGGGCCTCGGCCCCACTGTGGCAGAGCTCGGCCGCCTGCTGTCGGCACCGCCCGTGGTCAAGGAGACCTTCTCCTGCGCCCGCGAGCCGCTGGTCCGTGCCGCCCTCGAAGCCACAGGCCGCCCCCAGGCGATCGTCGTTGGCATCGAGGCCCATGTCTGCGTCCTGCAGACGGCGCTCGACCTCGTCGTGGCCGGCTGCCGGGTCCACGTGCCGCACGATGCGGTGAGCTCGCGGCGCCCCGCCGACAAGGAGTGGGCGCTGCGCCGCATGGCGTCTGCCGGGGTGGTCGTCACGACCACCGAGTCGGCGCTGTTCGAGCTGCTCGAGCGCTGCGGCACCGACGAGTTCAAGCTCGTGGCAGCGCTCGTCAAGTGCGTGCCCGTCCCCAAGCCTTGAGTTCCCGCGAATCACGAGGAGGTCGATCTCGGCCCCGGCGTGCGTCGCCCAGAAATAGCACTCGTCGCGGCGCGCCCCGAGGCGCGCGCGGACGATTTCGGCCGCGAACCCTTCCCACGAGGCGCCTGCCTGAGGGTGGCCCTCCACAGCTTCCAGCTATATTGAAAATTCTTCGACGCAAGCTGAATTTTCAATATTGTGTTGTCTCTTGGGAGTATGCATTGGGTTTCCGTCGCGAGGCGGCGAGGTGCCGATCGTGAAGAGCCCAGGCTAATACCGCAGCAACGCCGCGATCGACCCGTGCGGCTTGAGCTGCTCCGCCGCCGGGCCGTCGACGACCTCGACCTGCCCGCCCATCTCCATCACCGTCTGGGACAGGCGATCGATGACCTGGGCCAAGGGCTGGACCCCGCCATCGCAGTAGACGCAGGGCCCGACCGCGTGCGGCAGGTAGGCGCCGCACTCCTTGCACTCCCCGCCCTCCTTGCGCAGGCCCTTGGCGTAGAACAGCTTCCACACCCGCCCCTGGTTGACGGCATCGAGCACGCTGGCAAACTCGGCAACCGCCTTGCCGGCGTCGTGGAGCTCGGCCAACAGGCCCTCGACGAGCTTCGACTCCTGCTCCCGCTCCATGCGGTGCTGGACCGCCAGGATCTTGTTGAGCACCTCCTTGGGGTCGGCCGAGACCCGCATGCTGACGGTCTCCACGAGCTTGCCGCTCAGCCGCTTCGGCAGCAGCCGCACCAGCTGGCCGGTGGCCTGCGGCGGTCCGGCCACGATCAGGCGGTCGAACGGGGAGCGCAGAGACAGGTCGTGCAGCGCATCGATCACCCGTTTGGCGTGGAGTGCAACCTCCTCCTGGTGGCGGGCGTCGTGGCGCTTCTGGGCGCGCCACTGATCCGGCCCCACCCCACGGGTGCGCTGGCTGGTCTCGGACAGCAGGTCCTCGTGCTCGGTGAGCTCGCCCATCTGCGCGGTGAACAGGCGCGCCCGCTTGTTGTCGGTCAGCACCACGCCGTAGCGCTCGTTCTCGTCCATCGCCTCGACGACCGGCCGCAGGAACGCGCCCCGGTGCCAATAGGCCGCGGCGGCAAAGGGCAGCCCGGCCTGATGGATCTCGGCGAGGTCGGTGTCGGGATGGACCACCACCAGCGCCGACTTGCCGGACGGCCGCATCGAACGGATGAGGTCAAGGGCCCGCTCGGCAGCGGCATCGAGCCGTTGCGAGCGGCCGTGCTGCAGGCGCAGCTCCTTGAGCATGGCCTCGGCCTGCACCAGGTAGCCGCGCCTGCGGTTGGACTGCTTGTTCTGGTCGATGTCGACGTACACGGTCAAGGTGTGGGTCTTCTGTTGGGTCAGCGTGTGGAGCCGGCTGAGCACGCCCCGTCCGAGCATGACCACCTCCTGTCGCGTCAGGTCTCCTTCCATGATACCCCCACCCGATTCCGGGTGCGGCACCCGGAATCGGGATAGAATCTCAGCCGGAGGTGTCGGTGAGGGAGATCGACGTCCGGAGCCTGGCCTGCCCGGGGCCGGTGCTCAAGCTGCGCGAGCTGCTCGACGCCGGGGAGCGCCAGCTCCGGTTCCACGTCGCCGACCAGCTGTCGCGCTCCAACGTGACCCGCTTCGCGGCCTCGCGCGGCGCCGAGGTCGTGGTCGACGACCCCGGGGACGGCTCGTTCGTGCTGACCATCACGGCCGGCACCGGGGCCGCGCGCGCCCAGGCCGACGAGGCGGCACTCCTCGCCTGCGACGTGACCGCGGACCAGGCGGTCGCGACCGGCGCGCGGCGGCCCCAGGTCGTCCAGGTCACCGGCGCCACCATGGGCGCCGGCGACGACGAGCTCGGCGCTCTGCTGCTGCGCTCCTTCCTCAAGACCCAGGCCCAACTCGAGCGCCGGCCGGACACCATCGTCTTCTACAACCGCGGCGTCACGCTGTGCTGCGAGGGCTCGCCGCTGCTCGACGACCTGCGCGCCCTCGAGGACGCCGGCGTCGAGATCATCGCCTGCGGCACCTGCCTCAACTTCTTCGAGCTCGTCGACCGGCTCGCGGTCGGCCGGGTCACCGACATGCTCGAGATCGCCGGCCGGCTCGCCGGTGCGGGCTCGATCGTCCGACCGTGACCGCACGCCACGGCACCTACCTCGATCATGGGGCCACCTCGTTCCCCAAGGCCCCGGGTTTGGCCGACGCCGTCAGCCGGTTCCTCGCCGAGGAGGCCGGCAACCCGGGCCGCGGCGGGCACCGCCTGGCGGTCGCGGCGTCGCGCGCGCTCGAGCACTCCCGGCAGCTGGTCGCTGACCTGCTCGGGGCCGATCCCGAGCGCACCCTGCTCGGCCCCGGCGCCACCTTCTGGATCAACAGCGTACTCCAGGGCTGGCTCGGCCCCGGCGACCGCGTCGTGCTGTCGGCCCTCGAGCACAACGCGGTCATGCGCCCGCTGCGGCGCCTCGAACGCCGGCTCGGGCTCGAGCTCGTGGTGGCCGAGGGAGCACCGTCGACCGGCGTCCCGACGGCCGAGCAGGTGGCGCTCCTCGTGGCCGCCGCGCCCACCCGAATGGTCGTGCTGTGCCACGCCTCGAACGTCAGCGGCGCCGTGCTGCCGGTCGCGGAGATCGCGGCCGCGGTGGCGCCGGTGCCGGTGCTGGTCGACGGCGCCCAGACCGCCGGCAACCTGCCGATCGACTTCGCCGCCATGGGCGCTGCCGCCTTCGCGTGCTCCGGCCACAAGGGACTGCTCGGGCCTCCGGGCGTGGGCGTGCTCCTGCTGGCGGACGGGGTCGAGCTGGAGCCGCTGGTCTGCGGCGGCACCGGGTCCCGCTCGGAGAGCGAGGAGATGCCGGAGTGGCTGCCCGACCGGCTGGAGGCCGGCACCCCCAACGGTCCCGGCATCGTCGGCCTCGGCGCGGCCTGCGCGTGGTTGGCCGACCGCACGGTTGAGGCGGTCAGGGACCGCGAAGAGCAGCTGACGCGGCGGGCCGCCGAGGGCCTGCCTGGCATTCCCGGCGTCCGCTTGCACGGCCGGGATGACGCCGCGGCGCACGTGGGCATCCTCTCCTTCACGGTCGGCGGCATCGACTCCGGCGAGCTCGCCGCCTGGCTCGACCGCGAGCGCGGGATCATGCTGCGCGCGGGGCTGCACTGCGCCCCGGCCGCCCACCGCCGGCTCGGTACCTTTCCGAACGGCACCGTTCGCGCCGGCTTCGGGCCGTTCGCCACGGAGGAAGAGGTCGATCGGCTGGTCGAGGCGATCCGCTGGGCCGCCGGGCACGGGATCGGGTGAGCACAGGGTTGCAGCTTGAAGACCAACCGTCAGACAGCCGGTTTCGGGGACGGGAACGGGAGCGGGAGCGGGAACGGGCGGCCCCGATGGGCGGAGTGGGTATGATCGGTTGGATGGACCTCGAGCTCCGGAGTGTCGCGTGACGGCCACGCAACGTGATCTGCTGATCGTCTTCGGCAGCACGCAGCGGGTGATGCACGCCGAACGCGCCGCCCGCGAGCGCGGATTGAACGTCGACGCGGTGCCGGCGCCGCGCGCCGTCAGCTCCCAGTGCGGGGTCGTGCTCGAGGCGCAGGCCGCCCAGGCCGCCGTGCTCGCCGCGCTGCTCGCCGCCGCCGGCCTCGAGCCGCAGGCGGTCTACCGCCGCCGCGGCGAGACCTGGACGCCGAGCGCGCTCGATGCGGCGGCGCCGGCGGCGGGGTCCGTCGGCCTGACCAGCGGCAGCGCCTACGGGGGCTGCGGCGCCAAGCTCGCCAAGGGGCTGCTCGAGACGATCCTGTGCGGCCTGCCGCGGCTCGAGTCCGCGGACCTGCTGGTCGGCATCGAGTTCGCCGACGACGCGGGCGTGGTGCGGGTGTCGCCCGAGCTCGCGATCATCCACACCACCGACTTCTTCCCGCCGATCGTCGACGATCCGTTCACCTTCGGCCGAATCGCAGCGGTCAACGCCCTGTCCGACGTCTACGCGATGGGAGGGCAGCCGCTCGCCGCCATGAACCTGGTGAGCTTTCCGCTCGCCCGGCTCGGCCGCGACGTGCTCACGGAGATCCTGCGCGGCGGCCTGACCGCCTTGAAGGAGGCCGGGGCGGTGCTCGCCGGCGGCCACACCGTCGAGGGCCAGGAGCTGCTGTACGGTCTGGCGGTGACCGGCACCGTCCACCCGGACCGGATCTGGCGCAACGGCGGCGCGCAGCCCGGCGACCTGCTGCTGCTGACCAAGCCGCTCGGCACCGGGCTGGTGGCCACCGCCGCCAAGGCCGAGCTGGTTGAGCCCGGCGACCTCGCCACCGCCATGCGCTGGATGGGGACCCTCAACCAGGCGGCGGCCGAGGCGCTGCACGACGCCGAGCCCCACGCGGTCACCGACATCACCGGCTTCGGCCTCGCCGGCCACGCCGCCGAGATGGCCAACGCGTCCGGCCTCACCCTCGAGCTCGAGCTGACCGCCCTGCCCCGGCTGCCCGGAGCCCTCGAGGCCGCCGCCACCGGGCTGGTCCCGGCCGGCGCCGGCAAGAACCGGGACAGCATCGCCAGCGTGCTCGACATCGCCGACGGCGCCGACCCGCTCCTGGTCGACCTGGCGCTCGACCCTCAGACCTCGGGCGGCCTGCTCGCTGCCCTGCCGCCGGCCGACGCCCAGCGGTTGCAGCGGCGGCTGCCGTCGTCCGCGATCGTCGGGCGAGCCGTCGCCGGCACGCCCGGTGTGGTGGCCCTCAAGATGACTCTGTAACCACCAAGCCACAAAGCGACAAACTCCTGCGATGCCCGGAGCAAGCTCGTGCCCCCCGCTCCCAGCGGCGAGCATGCCGGTTCTACTTTGTGCCTTGGTGCCCTTGCGGTTCAAGCACTCCGCACGTGCTGGAGGAGGATCCCGGCCGCCACCGCCACGTTGAGCGACTCGACGTCGCGCTCGAGCGGGATCGCCACCCGGCCGTCGACGGCCTTCGTGGCAGCCGCGCTCAGGCCAGCGCCCTCGGCTCCGAGCAGGAGGAGGGCCGGCCGGCGCGGCCGCCAGCCGGCCAGCGGCGAGCCGGCCGGATCGGCCGCCCAGGCCGAGCCGCCCTTGGCCCGAACTCGATCCGCGGCGTCCGCCACGCGCGCGTTGGGCTCGAGCGCGACCCGGAACACGCCGCCGGCCGAGCCGCGCACCGCCGCCGGATGGAAGGGGTCGGCGCAGCCCTCCGAGAGCAGGACCGCGGCCGCGCCGAGGCCGGCTGCCGAGCGCACGATGGCGCCGAGGTTGCCCGGGTCCTGCAGGCCTTCGAGGAAGACCGCGATGCCGCTCGCGGCCAGCCACCTGCGGGACGGCGGCTCGGGCACCACCGCCAGCACGCCCTGCGGATGCCGGGTCGGCGCCAGGCCCTCGAAGACCGACGCCTCGACCTGCCACACGCCGAGCGCCACGCGGACGATCGCGGGATCCGGCTCGGTCCCCGCTGCGAGGTAGAGCTCGAGCAAGGGGACGCCCCAGCGGACCAGGTCCGTGACCAGCCGGCGCCCGTCCACCACCACCTCGCCCGGCCGCCGCTCTCGCACCCGCGCCCGCAGCTCCTTGAGGCGGTTGCTGTTCCTGCCCAGGCGTTCCATCCCCACGAGGGTACACCGATCCGGGCGGGTTTCGGGTGGCCGTCGGCGTCGCCCGCGGCGAGGGCCCGCCGCCGCCCGGCTGAGCCCGTGGCCGGCCCTTGCGGCCATTCTTACCGTCGGCCCAGAGTAAGTGGAAAATTTCACAATCATCTGAGATAATGTTCTCCCATCCGTCCCCGACCCCGGGGGCGGGATCGGAAAGGCAGGGCAGTCGCCATGAGCATCTCGTACATCGCCAAGCAGATCGGCGAGTCCGCCACGCTCAAGCTCAACGAAACAGCCGCGATCCTGCGGGCCAAGGGCGACCCGGTGATCCACCTCGGCGGCGGCGAGCCCAAGGGCAAGCCGCCGCTCGACGCCATCCTGGCCGCGACCTCGCTGCTGACCTCGGGCGAGGTCCGCTATACGCCGCCCGACGGCATCCCGGCGTTGAAGCAGGCGATCATCCGCTACACCGAGGATTTCTACGGCTGGCGACCGGCGCCCGAGCAGGTGATGGCCTCCGGCGGCGCCAAGCAGGCGATCATGAGCGCGCTGCACGCCATCCTCGACCCGCAGCAGGAGGTGATCTTCCCGGCCCCGTACTGGGTCAGCTACCCGGAGATGGTCAAGCTGGTGGGTGCGGTGCCGGTGCCGGTCAGCCCCGAGGACGGCTCCTTCACCCCGCGCATCGAGGACTTCGAGCAGGTGGTCGGCTCGTACACCAAGGCGGTCATCATCAACAGCCCGAACAACCCCACGGGCGCCGTCTACCCCGAGCAGTTCATCGCCGACATCGTCGAGTTCTGCGAGCGCCGCGACCTCTACCTGATCATGGACGACATCTATCACCGGCTGCTCTTCGACGGCCGGCGGCCGGTCAACTGCTACAAGTACGCCAAGGACCGCACCGAGAACTCGAAGCTGATCCTGATCAACGGCGTCAGCAAGCAGTACGCGATGACCGGCTTCCGGATCGGCTGGGCGGTGGCGAACCGGCGCCTCATCGAGGTGATGACCAACATCCAGAGCCACGAGACCTCCGGCCCGTCGGCGTTGCTCCAGCACGCGGCGGTCGGCGCGCTCAACGGCATCCAGTCGTCGGTGGGCAGCCTGCGCACCACGCTGGAGAACAACCGCAACGTGCTGGTCGAGCAGCTGCGCTCCTTCGACGGCGTGCGCCTGGAGGTCCCGGGCGGCACCTTCTACTCCTTCCCCGACTTCAGCCACTACGGCAAGAGCTCGGAGAAGCTGTCGAAGTTCCTGCTCGAGAAGGTGCAGGTGGTGACCGTGCCGGGCGTCGAGTTCGGCCGCGAGGGTCACCTGCGGATCTCGTTCTGCGGCTCGATCAAGGAGATCACCGAGGGCATCGATCGCATGAAGTGGGCGCTCGACCCCAACTCGCCCAATGAGCTCTACATCGGTCAGCGCAAGCTGGTGAGGGACTGGTCATGAAGTACCTCGAGTTCGACACCCCGGGAACCGCGCAGGCCGGCGACCTCAAGAGCCGCTTCGACCTGTCCAACCATGGACTGATCCACCTCGACCGGGTGTTCTGGAACCTGCCGGCCGCGGCCCTGGTCGAGGAGGCCACCTTCCGCAAGGAGGGGCACCTCGCCCACGGCGGCCCGCTCGTGGTCAACACCGGCAAGTGGTCGGCGCGCGCCGCCCAGGACAAGTACATCGTGCGCGAGGACTCGACCGAGAAACGGATCTGGTGGGGCGAGTACAACCGGCCCTTCGACCCGGACAAGTACTCGGGGCTGATCGCGCGCGTGCAGGCCTTCCTCCAGGACGAGGAGCTGTTCGTGCAGGACTGCTTCGTCGGCGCCGACCCGGAGTACCGGATGCCGATCCGGGTCATCACCGAGCACGCCTGGCACTCGCTGTTCGCGCGCCACCTGTTCATCAAGCCGGCGTCCCTCGACGAGTACCAGAGCCACGTCCCCGAGTTCACGGTGATGGCGCTGCCGAGCTTTCGCTGTGACCCGCGCATCGACGGCACCCGGAGCGACACCGCGATCATCATCAACTTCGCGCAGCGGCTGGCGCTGGTCTGCAACTCGATGTACGGCGGCGAGATCAAGAAGAGCATCTTCACGGTCATGAACTTCCTGCTGCCGCTGCGCGAGGTGCTGTCGATGCACTGCTCGGCCAACGTCGGCGCGGGCGGCGATGTGGCCCTGTTCTTCGGCCTCTCGGGCACCGGCAAGACCACCCTCTCGGCCGATCCGCGGCGGCGCCTTATCGGCGACGACGAGCACGGCTGGTCATCGACCGGCGTCTTCAACTTCGAGGGCGGCTGCTACGCCAAGGTGATCCGGCTGTCGTCCGAGCACGAGCCGCAGATCTGGGCCACCACCCGCCGCTTCAGCACGATCCTCGAGAACGTGGTCCAGGACCGGACCTCGCGGCGGCTCGACCTCGATGACGACCGCTTCACCGAGAACACGCGCGCCGCCTACCCGCTCGACTTCATCCCCAACACCGTGCCCGAGGGCGTGGTGTACAGCCACCCCAAGAACGTCATCCTGCTGACCTGCGATGCGCAGGGCGTGATGCCACCGATCGCGCGGCTGGATCCCGACCGCGCGGTCTACCACTTCATCTCCGGCTACACCTCGAAGATCGCCGGCACCGAGATCGGCCTCGGCATCGAGCCCGAGATCGCCTTCTCGGCGTGCTTCGGCGCGCCGTTCATGGTCCACCACCCCTTCGAGTATGCGCGCATGCTCAAGGAGAACATGGTCCGCCACGGCGCGCAGTGCTGGCTGGTCAACACCGGCTGGGTCGGCGGCGGCTGGGGGGTCGGGCGCCGGATCTCGATCCGCCACACCCGCAACCTGCTCAATGCCGCCCTTGAGGGCAAGCTCGGCGACGTGGCCTACCGCCGTGACCAGCTGTTCGGCTTCGAGGTTCCCCTGAGCTGCCCGGAGGTTCCCGAGGACGTGCTCGACCCTTCGAACTCGTGGGGCAACAAGAACGACTACTGGCGCCGCTACGACGCGCTGGTCGCCCGCTACATCGACAACTTCAAGCTGTTCGAGAGCGGCTGCCCGAAGGACGTCGCCGAGGCCGGTCCCAAGCGGCTGAAGGAAGTGGAAGCAGCAGGGGTCCCGAGGTCGTAGGCGCGCATCTCATGCGCACCACGAGCGCTGTTCTTTTCGGAGGCGCGTTGACTCACGCGACATGTTGGGGGCGCGCGAAAGTCGCGCGCCTACCTCCTACGTGCTCTGGTCGCTTCGTTCCGCAATCGTACCGGGCGGGCGGGGACGTGTTTCCTGTCACGTGTCACGTATCACGTGTCACCGCTCGGGCGGCTCGCCTGCGCCGTCCTCCTGCTGCCACGCCTCCTGGGTGTGCATGATCTCCTGGACGGCCTTCTTGCCGTCGGCGGTCTGCAGGTACTCGAAGTTGACGATCCCGAGAGCGCGCAATCCCGAGCTGAGCCGTCGCCGACCCAGCACGTAGCGAACGAAGTACCAGCCGAGAAAGCCGAACACGCCGCCGACGATGACGGCGAAGATGATGCCGTTGACTGTGTTGCCGTCCATGACTCTCGATCCTATCAGAGGGTCGACACGCTGACGCCGGGCTCGCCCGGCGGTTCTTCGTCGTCGAGCCCGCGACCGTCCTCGTCAGGACCCTGTCCCGAGCCGCCCTCGCCCCCCTGGGGCTGATCTTCCGGAATGCCGACGACCCCGGTAACCGGGGCAAAGGAGCAGAAGAGGCCGACCCAGCAGAAGGCGCGCGCCAGGCTGGCGAGCATCCCGATCGCGATCAGCAGCAGCCCGCCGCGAACGCCTTCGAAGGCCACGCCCAGAAGCGGCACGACGGCCGAGACGAGCAGCGCCGGGACCACCCACACCAACAAGGTCGACAGCCCGGCAACCGGCCTCCGCGCGGTGGCCTGCAGACCGCGCAGCCAGGCGACCACTGCGGAGCGGCGCCCGGGAAGCCCGAGCAGCCAGGCCCCGTGCAGGGTCGCGAGCCAGACCACGATCGCTGCCAAGGCGGTCGCGGCGGCCCCGGCTGTCACCAGTGCGATCAGGCGGCGTTCGTTCACAGCGACGTGCCCGCCGGCCACCGCTAACCACACCGGGATCCACACCACGGCCGCCGCCGCTGCGAGCGCGACCAGCGCCGTCGCCGACAGCCGCGCATAGCGCCACCAGGTGGCGAGGCCGGGCCGGAGCAGCCCGACGAGGCGGACCCGGCGACCGTCCGTCCCTAGCCGCCAGCGGACGACGCCTGCGTGCCACAACACCGTCCACGCCCAGGCCACGGCGAGACTGGAGAGCACGGCGACAGCCAGTGATACTTGGGCTTCGCGGACTGCCTCCAGGAGAATCAGCGCGACGTCGCCCTCGGGCACCTCGCCCGGCCCGGCAGGCAGGGACGCGAGGCCGGGGACGACGACCCCGGACAGCAGCAGGAGCGCTGGAGCGACCGCGAGCCAGGACCCGGCCCAGACCGCGATCACCAGCCGCCACAGTCGACGCCCCTGCTGCCAGCCCCGGCGCGGCGACGGCGGTCCCGACAAGCGCTCGCTCATGCGCATCAGCTCCACGGCAAGTGGACGAGGGCCCACCAGTGCAGCGCCTCGACCGCCCACCACAGGGCGCGGCGGGCGACCCGCGAGCTGCTCTCGCTCGCCCAGTAGTTGTCGCGCCGCCGGGTCTCCAGCGCCCACGCGCCGTCCGGGTCCACCACCACCCGCGCCAGCCGCTCCCCGGAGTCGATCGTCCACCGCACCTGCGGCGCGCGACCGTCCCAGGTGCGCCGCTCCCGCGTTCCGTCCTCGTACTCGAGCTCGACGCTCACCGGCCCCACGAAGTCACCGTGACGGCCGATGTCGACCTCGATGGACCACGCCCTGCCGGCGGCATCGCGCCCGCCCTGCGGCGCCGGCTGCCGGCTCCCGCCGTCCCCCAGCGCACCGTTGCCGGACCCCTGATCGCGATGGTGGACCCCTAGGACCCCCCAGTCCACGACCGACTCGGACCGGAAGGCCTGCTCGAAGAACCAGCCGAGGTCCTCGCCGGTGGCTTCGGAGAGGGCTGCGAACAGGTCGTCGCCCGTCGGGTGGCGGAACCGCTGGCGCTCGACGTAGGCGCGCAGCCCGCGGGCGAAGGTCGCGGGCCCGATCAGACCCTCCAGGGTGCGCAGGCTGAGCGCGGTCCTGCCGTAGGATGCCGCGTAGTAGTCCCCGGCGGAGGGAAACTCCCAGGACGGCTGGTCGATCGCCGGTCCTGGTCCGAGGACGCTCCACTCCAGGCGCTCGCGCGTCCAGAAGCCCCCCCAGCGCGGCTGCGGCCCCAGCCCGCCGGCGACGATCGCCTCCATGCAGGCCGCCTCGGCGTAGCTGGTGAGGCCCTCGTCGAGCCACGCCTGCTCGAACTCGTTGGAGGCGAGCAGGCCGTAGAAGTACTGGTGCCCGAGCTCGTGCACGATGACGCTCTCGATGTTCGACGGCCAGCGCAGGACGGCCAACGGCGACATCGCGTTGCCGATGCCGGTGACGAATGTCGGGTACTCCATACCCCCGGCCTCATCGGCGGCGAATGGCGGCACGACCACGGTCAGCTGAGAATATGGGTACGGGCCGTACCACAGGCCGAGCCACGCAAGGCCGAGCCGGGCCGCGGCGAGATGGCGGTCCGCCGACCGCAGCCGGTTGTGCGGCAGCAGGAGCCGCAGCCTGGTCGGCGGCAGCTCGAGCTCGGCTGCGCTCATTCCGAGCACCCGCGCCGCCCGCTCGAGCCACGCCCGCGGCACGTCGCGGCCCGGCTCGAAGTCGCTCTCCACGACCGCCATCAGCGAACCTGGCGCCGCAGTCCACGCGAAATCGTGCACCCGGTCCGCCGAATACACGAGGCGGAGCCCTCGCGCCGGGTCGTCGGGCGACTCGACCCGCGAGATCTCGACGCCGGTGGCGCCGGCCACCCAGCCCTGAGGAAGGTTGAGGGTCACCCGGTAGCGGCCGAAGTCTGCGAAGTACTCGCTGTTGGCATGGTACTGGTGGCAGTTCCAGCCGTCGGCGCCCTCGAACACCCCGAGCTTGGGGAACCACTGCCCGGCAAGATGGAAGTCGCCCGCGAAGCCGGTGCGGGCGATGATCGACGGCAGCTGCGCCTCGAACTCCACCTCCACCATGACCGACTCGCCGGGGAGGACCTCCTCCGGCAGCCGCACCCGCGCCACCGAGAGGTCGTCAGGGTTGCCGTCGTCGGGCCGCATGAACTCGAGCGTGGGCAGCAGGTCGCGGCCGTCGGCCTGGGCGATCCGGGTGATCCTGATCGAGCCCCACGTCATGTCGTCGGGCCGCAGTCCGTAACGCAGGCGGCGGGGGCCGAGCTCGCGTTGGAAGGTGGTGCCGTCGCCGGCGAAGGCGTTGAGGTAGAGGTGCCACCACAGCTCGCCGGTCGGCGTGTCCGAGGTGTTGGTCCAGCGAACCCGTTGCTCGCCCTGCAGGCGGTGCTGCTCCGCGTCGAGCGTGACCGTGACCTCATAGTCGGCGGCTGCCGCCGACCCGGACACCGCCAGCCCGAGGCCCACCGCCGCCAGCAGCAGGGAGAACTCGCGTCGCATCAAGCTTTTGCAGTGTACACGGGCCCCCACCCTACCAGGATCTGGGATCTAGGCGATAGTCCCCAACCCGCCCCCTTCCGCGCCCGTTTCCGCTTCCGCGCCCGAGGAGCCTGCCCTGAGCGAGCGGCGCCCATTCGACTCGGAGCCCTGGCGGGCTCCTCGCTCAGGGCAGGCTCCGGCGCCGCGAGTCGAAGGGTGCCCGTTCCCGTTCCCGGCTGGCCTTCCCGCCTTGCAGGTCGCAGAGGTCTCGCCACCCTCATCCATCAACCACTCGCTCTCGACCACTGGAAACGCCCTCGCGAAATGACTGGCCCCGGCGGCCGGTTGGCCATTTCGGGGGCGGGCTGGTGTTGCGCGGCCGCGGCCCCTAGACTGAGGCGACGTGACCATGAGGGCGATGATCCTGACCTTCGTGCTGATCGCAGCAGCCGTCACGGCCGGCGCATCCGAACCGCGCTTCTCGCTCGAGCTCAGCGAGCTCGACCTGTCGCAGCTCGACGCCCGGACGCAGGCTCGCCTCGCCCGGTGGAACGACCCGACGGGCCGCGCCGCGGCGCATCTGCAGCAGGAGCAGGCCAACCTCATGGGTGGTGGCCAGCCCGGCGGCTCGCAGGCGATCGCCTTCCGAGTGAAGCTCCAGTCAGGGTTCCGGCCGCGGCTAATCGTGGCAACGGGCGAAGCCGGGGTCGAGGTCTACGAGCGCTCGCTCGGGGTCATCCGCTGGCCCTGGCGCTCCTCCGACGAGGAGGCGCTGCCCATCGAGGAGCAGCTGTCCCTGCTGCTCGGGCACCGCCTCGAGCAGCCCCGCCAGCCATCGGCCCCTCACGACCAGTGAGTCGGTGCGTACCGATCACCACCGCCTGCGGAACCCCCGGCGCCGTCTCAGCCGCGAGCCGGCGGTGCGACCTACAGCCGGTCCTTGAGCGCCTTGGCGACCTTGAAGCGGACCGTCTTGGAGGCGGCGATCTGGATCGTCGCCCCGGTCGCGGGGTTACGTCCGGTGCGCGCCGGCCGGCTGGAGACCTGGAAGGTCCCGAAGTTGGGGACCGCCACCTTGTCGCCCTTGGAGAGCGACTCGCCGAGCAGCTCGAACAGGGTGTCGTAGCACATCGCGACCCGGGTCTTTGGGATTCCGGTCAGCTCTGCAATCCGATCGACGACATCAGCTTTACCCGCCATGGATCCTCCTGACAGTTGCGTTGCCACCTCACACTAACCCGGCCTCGGGCCGCGGTCAACCCACTGCGCTACGATTGGGCCCATGGAAAAGCCAGATCGTGACACGACCCGCCCGCAGCCGTGGCCGCAGGTCAGCGCGCAGACCGTGGCCGCCTACTCGCTGTTCGAGCTGCAGCTCGTCGCTCGCCGCTCGCCGACCAACCAGGGTGAGCACTCGTTCCTGCGCCTGATCGCCCCGGACTGGGTCAACGTCGTCGCCATCACCGACGACGGCCGGCTGATCCTGGTCGAGCAGTACCGGCACGGCACCAACCGCGTCACCACCGAGATCCCCGGCGGGGCCGTCGATGAGGGCGAGCGGCCGGCGGTTGCGGCCGCCCGCGAGCTCGAGGAGGAGACCGGCTTCTGCGCGGGCGAGCTCACCCTGATCGGCGAGGTCCACCCGAACCCGGCCTTCCTGTCGAACAGCTGCTGGACGTTCCTCGCCCTCAACTGTCGGCCGACCGGCACCATCCGTCCCGACACCTCGGAGGAGATCACAGTCCACCTTGTCGAGCCGGAAGCGTTCACCCGCCTCATCGACCAGCGGGTCATCGAGCATGCGCTGGTCGTCGCCGCCCACGACCACCTGCAGCGGGGGATTCGGCGGCGCGAGTGGTGGGCGGACCGGTTGCCGGCACCGCAACCTGACGAGCCCTCGGGGGGCGGATGACCACCGCGGGCGCAACCACCGCAGGACGGGAGGTGCTGCGATGATCCAGAAAGCCGAGTCGATGGTCGAGTTCTCGCTGCCGGCGCACGACGGGTCGGTGGTGCGCAGCTCGGACCTTGCGGGGCGGGCCTACCTGCTCTACTTCTACCCCAAGGCGAACACCCCCGGCTGAATCCGGGAGGCCTGCCAGCTGCGGGACAGCTGGAGCGAGCTTCAGGACCTCGGCCTTGAGGTGCTCGGCGTGTCGTACGACTCACCCGAGACCAACCGCCAGTTCGCGGCGGCCAACCACCTGCCGTTCCGGCTGCTGTCGGACCGCGACCGGTCGCTCGCCCGCGCGGTCGGCGCGGCGATCCCCCTCCTGCCGTTCCCGAAACGGGTATCCGTTTTAGTCGGCAACGACGGGCGCGTCCTCAAGACCTACCCGAGCGTGAAGCCTGCGACCCACGCCGCCGAGGTGATCCGCGATTTCCGCGCCCTGCGGGCCGCCCGCTCAGGCTAGGAGTTCGTACCGCATTGGCCTATTCGGCGGGGGTGGTTGACCGAATCGTTGTCCGACGGCCGCTGCGGCACGAACTCCTCAGGATGCGCGCAGCGCATCCCAAGGAGCGTGTGGGGCAGAGGCCAACAGCAATGGCCACGTCAAGAACGCGCACAGGGGCCTACGCCCTACACGCTCCTAGAAATTGAAGACCACCGAGAACCGGGTGGTGGTGTCGGTCGAGTCGGCTTGGCTGCCGTCGGCGAGCACCAGGGGCTGGTTGCGGTAGCGGTACTCGTAGCTGAACTTGAGCGCGAGCAGGGAGCTGATCGCGGTTTGGATGCCGGTGTCCGATGACAGCCGCCAGTCGCTCGACTCCTCGAAGTTCGGGTAGTAGAGCAGCCGCTCGGTGAACGAGGTGGTGCCGGAGATCTTCCACTCATACGCGAGGCCGAGCACGCCGCCGAACCAGGCCGCGTCCGGCTCGGGGTCGAGGCGGCTCTCGTCGGTATACGTGAGACCGGCATCGAAGGACAGGAAGTGCGTAGGGCCGAGCAAGGCCTTGTACGCCACGCCCGCCTCGGCGAGCAGCCGCAGGTCGAAGCCGGCGAACTCGTCCTTCTCGCCGCTCAGGCCGCCGAACAGCTCCCAGCGGTCGCTGAGCGCCCGCTTGGCGCGGCCGCCCAGGTAGTAGCGCTCGGCGGTGAGGTCACCGTTATCCGAGGCGCGGTTGAACAGACCCGTGATCTCGAGGCCCCAGGGCTCAGGCAGGCGCTCGACCTTGAAGTCGAGGCCGAAGGCCGAGGTCTCGCTGTTGCCGCTGGTGTCGACATAGGACAGGCCCAGCGCCCCCTTCCACGGCTCCGGCGGGGTCTCGGCGGGGGCCTCTTCCTGGGCGAACGCGGCAACGGACGCGAGCAGGATCAAACCGGCGAACACAACCTGACGCTTCATTTCTCTCTCCTCCGTGTCAAGGGCTGCGGAGCCCCGGGAATCGCTGCTCCGCGCGCCGCCGACGCCGTCGACCGCGGGTGGGGCAGAAATCGTACCACGCGGCGACTCGGCAGGCACCGGAGCGCCGCTCGGGTCGGTGAACCGGCCGCGCGCCGTGTGCATTCCGACCGCCACCGATATACTCGACGGGTGACCGACCGGAGGACCGGGCCCGGACACCCGGACGCGCCGGGGACGGCGTCCCACGTCGTCGCCATCGCCAGCGTGGCGGTTGCGGTCGTCGGCGCCCTCGTCCTGCAGCGGGCGATCTGGTGGCCGGGCGACCGCAACGACTTCGTGCTGCTGGCGGCGGTGGTCCTCTACCTGGCGGCCCAGGCGGCCTGGTTCTTCAACGCCCGCTGGCGGCTGATCGGCGACCCCGTGGACGCCCGCGTCCGCAACATCTTCCTGCCGATCGCCGCACACTTCGCGCTCCGCCTCCTGCTCGACCTGATCACGTTTTCTCCCCCAACCCTGCACGCGATCGATGGCGTGTCCTGGGCCTTCAGCCAAGTCCTGGCGCTTGCACTCGCCGCCTGGGCATTCCGGGAAGGGACGCGCGTGCAGCGGATGCTCGCCACCGCACAGATCCTGGTCCTGCCGGCGATCATCGCCGTGGTGTTCTGGTGGCTGGCGAGCCGCGGCCTGATCGAGGGCGTGCGGCCACCCGAGCTCGCGCTGGCGGCGGGCTTTCTGCTGGTCGCCGTGCCACTGCTGCTGCCCCGGCGGCAGGCGGACTGGCGCGAGCCGTGGCTGGGCTCCGCCTTTCTGCTGGTCGCGTTTGCCCACCTCCACATCGCGTGGTCGGCGGCCAGATTCGACGGGCCGCTGCTGTGGGGCCATGTCCTGCTCGCTGTCGGCATGGTGATCCCGCTGGTCGGCGCGATTCGCGAGAACGCCGTCCTGATCCGCTCGCAGACCACGCTCTCGGACCGCCTCCATCGCCACCGCGAGAGCACGGAGGTGATGCTCGACGGCTTGCCGGTCCTGGTCCTGTCGCTGGACCGGCAGCTGCGGGTGCGCTACGCCAACCGCAGCGCGAGCGCCCTGCTCGGCGTCGCCCGCGGGGTCACGGTCGGCGATCCCGACCTCGAGTGGCTCGATCGCTTCCCACCGCCCGACCGCAGCCGGCTCAGGACAGCCATTCCCGTAACCATCGACCGCAAGACCGGCGGCTGGGAGGCCGTCCTCCGCGTCGCCGACGCCGCCGGCCAGGTGCACTGGCTGAACACCCAGCTCCTCCCCGTGCTCGACCCGGTGGCCGGGGAGACCCTCGTCGAGCTCGTGGCCAGCGACGTCAGCGACCTCTTCCTGGCGCGCCGGATCGCCGAGGCGCGCCAGACCAGGATGGCCTTCCTGTCGAACGTCGCACAGACCGTGGCCGGCGAGACCGAGGACCAGCGCATCCTCGAGCGCTTCCTCGAGCTCGGGCAGGAGATCTACCCCGTCATCTCGCTGCTGCTGTACCGTCCGCGCGCCGATGGCAGGTCGTTCACGATTGAGGCGGCCACCGGCCCGGGCATCGACGCCCTGCGCAGGCTCCCTTCGAGCTCGATCGGCACCGGGCATCCATGCCGGCTGACCTTTCGCGACGGCATGCCCCGCGCGGCCGCGGTCGCCGACGTCGCGCCGGCCGCGCTTGCCAGCCAGGTGCTGGAGGAACACGGGATCAGCCATGTGCTCTACCTGCCCCTGCTCTCCGCCGGGCGCGTCGTCGGCGTGCTCGCCGCGACCACCAACTCGGAGCCGGAGCTGGACACCGCCGAGATCGAGCTCCTGACCCAGGTCGGCTTCCTGCTCGGCGGCGCGGTCTTCGTCTCCCAGTTGGTCCGCGAGCTCGACGAGCAACGGGCGGTGGCCATGGAGGCCTCACGCCTCAAGTCGGAGTTCCTCGCCAACACCTCGCACGAGCTCCGGACGCCCCTGACCGCGATCCTCGGCTTCCTGCAGCTGGTGCTCGACGGCGCGGTCGAGGATCCCGGCAAGCAGCACGACTTCCTGCGGATCGCCCATGAGTCCGCCGAGAAGCTGCTGACCATCATCAACGACGTGCTCGACCTGGCGAAGATCGAGGCTGGCCGGCTCGAGGTCCACCACGCGCCGGTTCCGGCACGGCGGGTGCTCGAGGACGTGGAGACCCTGTTCCGACACCAGATGAAGGGCCAGGCGCTCAGCTTCACCGTCCTGCCCCCGCCCGAGGCGGCCGTGCTGTGGGCGGACCCGGACCGCACCGTGCAGATCCTCACCAACCTGCTCTCCAACGCGATGAAGTTCACGCCGCGCGGCGGCTCGATCCAGGTCGCGTGCTCGATCGCCGACGGACAGGTCGCGTTCACCGTGCGCGACACCGGCTGCGGCATCCCGGCGGACGAGCTCGAAGCGGTGTTCGACTCCTTCTACCAGGTGGATGGATCGACCACCCGGCGCCACGGCGGCACCGGGCTCGGGCTGACCATCTCCCGCCGCCTGGCAGAGATGATGGGGGGCGCCCTCGAGCTCGAAAGCGCAGGTGAGAACCTGGGCGCAACGGCCCGCCTGCGCCTTGCCGAGTACTCCCCGGAACGGGCGGGCGAGGCGGCTCCGTGACCTGCGAGCAATTACTGATCTCGTTGTATCAAAGCAGTTTCTGCTAGGATCCCGGCACCATGATGCGATCGAGCAAGGGACCGTCCTTCACGGATCTCGAGTGGAGTTCCGGGGTCTTGACAGACATCAGTCTTTTTGATTATGCTTACATTGTCATTTAGAGATATGGAGGCCGAGGATGCGACGCTTCCTGCCCGTTGTCCTGCTGGCGATCGCCGCCGTCCGAGGCGCTGCAGCCGAGGAGCTGACGATGACCGAGGCGATCGAGAGTGCCCTCGCGAACAACCTGGCGGTCCAGTCCGCGGCTGAGCGCGCGCAGGGGGCAGCGGAGCGCTCACGGCAGGCGAAGGGGTACCGGCTCCCTCAGCTCGACCTGAGCGAGATCTACAGCTACACCAACAACCCGGCCGAGGTCTTCGCGTTCCAGCTCAACCAGGAGAGGTTCAGCTTCGAGGACTTCGTGACGACCGATCCCAACACCCCCGATCCCCTCTCCACCTTCATCACCAGGCTCGAGCTGATGCTTCCCATCTACACGGGCGGCCAGCTCGGGACGCGGGTCGACCAAGCCGACCACATGGCCACCGCCGAGGAGCTGCGCTGGCAGCACGCACAGCAGCAGGTCGCCTTCGACACCGTCACCGCCTTCACCAATCTCGCGAAGGCGCGCGAGCAGGTCGGGCTGCTGACCACCGCCCGCGCCACGACCGCCCGGCACGTCGAGCTCGCCTCATCCTACGCCGGGCAAGGCCTGATCCTGCAGGCCGAGGTGCTCAAGGCCCAGGTCTTTCTGGCCGAGATGGACGAGCTCTTCGTCCAGGCCGCGAACGGCGCGCGCCTCGCCGAGGCCGCGCTCAACTTCACCATGGGCACCGACCAGAACATCCCCCGCGAGCTCGCGCCTCTCGAGCCGCCGCCGGCCACCCCCGGCGAGCTCGACGACTGGCGGATGGCTGCGGTCGAACGCCGCCGCGACCTCGAGGCCGCGCGCCGCGAGCTCGAGGCTGGCCGGCTCGAGGAGAAGACGGCGAAACCGTGGTACCTGCCCGAGGTCGCGGCCAGCGCCCGCTATGACCTCTATGACGACACCGTCTTCGGCAGCCACGGCGGGTCAGGGTCCGTCATGGCCTTCGCTCGTCTCGATCTCTACAGCGGCGGCAGGGAGAGCGCCGGCCGGGAGGCCGCCCGCCACGACGCGGCGGCCTGGGGGTACGACATCCGCCGGTTCGAGGAAGGCGTGAAGCTCGAGGTCCAGCAGGCGTGGCATGACCTTCGCACGGCCGAGGCCCGCCTCGCCACCGCCGCCAACTCGCTGCAGGCGGCGCGCGAGGCGCTTCGGGTTCGCGAGCACCGCTTCACGCAGGGCCTGGACAAGATGATCGACCTGCTCGACGCCGAGACCACCGCCCGCGAGGCGGAGCTGCGCGAGCTCGTGGCGAGGTATGACGTTTCGCTGAGCAGCTACCGGCTGCTGTTCACTTCCGGCGCCAACCTGACCCCACCCACGGAGGAGTCCCCATGAAGGTCTCACGACGCATCCCGGCAGCCGCGCTCGCGGTCGTGGCCCTCAGCGCAACCACCGCCTGCGGTCGGCACCAGGCCGAGCTCGCCGCGCCGGCTCGCACGGCCGTCACCGTGCGCACCGCGGTGGTCGAGCGGATCACTGAAAGCCAGCCGATCGATGTGCGAGGCACCGTCCAGCCCGGCCGCCAGGCCTTCGTGTCGAGTCGGGTGATGGGGCCGGTGACCGCGATCTGGGTCGAGGCCGGCTCTCGGGTCAGCCAGGGTCAGAAGCTCCTGCAGATCCAGCCGGCGGCCAGCGACGGCCAGCTCGCTCAGGCCACCGGAGCTCTCGCCCAGGCCCAGGCCGCCCTCTCGCTCGCCGAGCGCAACTACCGGAGGTACCAGTCGCTGCACGCCGACACCGCCGCCTCCGACCTCGAGCTCGACATGGCGCGCATGGACTTCGAGCGCACCCAGGGAGCGGTCGCCCAGGCCGAGGGGGCGGTGCAGGCCGCGGCCTCGGTCGCGGACGAGTCCGTGGTGCGCGCGCCCTTCGCCGGACGAGTGGTCAACACCCTGGTCGAGCTGGGCGACCTGGCGGCCCCGGGCCGCCCGCTGGTGCAGGTGGAATCGACCGCCGGCCAGCAAATGTACCTGGTGGTGAGGGAGGCGGACATCGGCCGCATCGCGACCGGCCAGACCGTGAAGCTGACCGTCGACTCGCGCGCCGATCTGGGGACCGTCGAGGGCAAGGTGGAGGAGATCGTGCCGGAGGCGGACCCCGCAACCCACAGCTTCATGGTCAAGGTCGGCCTGCCCGGCGTCCTGCTCCCCACTGGCCTCTCCGGTCGCGCTCAGATCACCGGTGACGAGAAGGAGCGGCTGGTCGTCCCCGCGTCGGCCATTCACCGACGGGGAGGTCTCGAGCTGGCCGTGGTTCGCGCCGAGGACGGCTCCGCGCGGACGCGGGCCGTGACCACCGGCAGGGCTCTGTCGGACGGCCGGATCGAGGTCCTGTCCGGGCTCGATGCAGGCGACGTCGTCGCGATCGACGCCCCGGGGCCAGTCGCCGACGGCACCCCGCTGGAGGTGGCGCAATGAGCGACGACACCCCGCGGGACATCACCGCGTCGGCGCCGTCTGCGCACCACCGGCGACCGAGCCCGGAGGAGATCGAGCAGGCCCGCCGCGAGGCGCTGCGGATCAAGATGACAAACCGGCCGCTGGGGGCGTCCGGATCTATCGCCAAGGCCTTCCTCGAGTCCAAGCTGACGCCGCTGCTGGTCGTGTTCTCGCTGCTGCTCGGCGCCTTCGCCGTGCTCATCACCCCGCGCGAGGAGGAGCCCCAGATCAAGGTCCCCATGATCGACGTCATGGTCGGATACCCAGGGGCGTCCGCCGAGGAGGTCGAGCACCGGGTCGCCACCCCGCTCGAAAAGCTGCTCTACGAGATCGACAACGTCGACTACATCTACTCCATCACCCAGCCCTCGGGAACGCTGATCATCGTGCGCTTCCTCGTCGGCACCGATCCCGACCAGGCCGCGGTCCGGGTCCACAGCAAGATCGCGGCGGCGATGGACACCATGCCGGCGGGCATGACCCCGCCCCTGGTCAAGCCGCGCACCATTGACGACGTGCCGGTGGCCGCATTCACGCTGTGGAGCGAGCGCGCCGACACCACCGAGCTGCGCAAGGTAGCGGACGAGATCAAGGTCGAGCTCACCCGCCACCCGCGGGTTGCCCAGGTGACGGTGCTCGGCGGCCAGCGCTCGGTGGTCAGGGTCGACTTCGACCGTGAGCGGCTCGCCAGCTACAACGTCTCCATCCTCCAGGCCTTCCAGGCCCTCGAGGGCGTCAACTGGAGGCTCCCGGCCGGCGTCGCGACCTCCACCAACCGCGAGATCGAGGTCGACGTCGGCCAGTTCCTGCGCGACGCCGACGAGATCGGCGACGTGATCGTGAGCGTTGACGACGGCCGCCCGGTGTACCTCAAGGATGTCGCCCGGGTGTACCAGGGCGCCGAGGAGCCCACGAGCTACGTCTGGATGGGCAGCGGTCCCGGCGGCGTGGAAAAGGGCATCGAACGGGCCGGGCTCGACGCCCCGGCCGTGACGCTCGCCGTGGCCAAGAAGCAGGGGACCAACGCAGTCGAGCTGGTGAACGACCTCGACGCCCTGCTCGCCGACCTGCGCGGCAAGCTGATCCCCTCGGACATCCGGATCACCAAGACCCGCGACTACGGCCTCACCGCCAACGAGAAGTCGACCGAGCTCATCGACCACATGCTGATCGCGACGCTCGCAGTGGTGGTCTTCATGGGCTTCGCGCTCGGCCGCCGCGAGGCGGTCGTGGTGGCGGTGGCGGTCCCGGTGACGCTGGCGCTCACGATCGCCGCCTCCTACTTCTTCGGCTACACCCTGAACCGGGTGACCCTGTTCGCGCTGATCTTCTCGATCGGCATCCTGGTCGACGACGCGATCGTGGTCGTCGAGAACATCCACCGTCACTACGAGCTGCGCTGGGCCCATCCGCGGCTGGCGACGATCTACGCGGTGGACGAGGTCGGCAACCCGACGATCCTCGCCACCTTCACCGTGATCGCCGCGCTGCTGCCGCTGGCCTTCGTCAGCGGGCTGATGGGCCCATACATGCGGCCGATCCCGATCAACGCCTCGGCCGCCATGCTGTTCTCGCTGCTCGTCGCCTTCATCATCTCGCCCTGGCTGACCTACAAGCTGTTTCGCAAGAAGGCGTTGCACGAGCTGGAACAGGGCGCGGTCGGGGCAGGCCCCGATCAGCAGACAGCGGGCGAGACCCGCATCGAGCGGATTTACGCCGGCATCATGCAGCCCCTGATCCGGTCGCGGGCCCTGCGCTGGGGCACCCTGGCGGGGGTGATCGTGCTGCTGCTGGCGTCGATGGCCACGGTCGCCTTCAAGTTCGCGCTGGTCAAGATGCTCCCCTTCGACAACAAGTCGGAGCTGCAAATTGTCATCGACGCCCCGGAGGGCTTCTCGCTCGAGCGGACGAACGCCGCGGCGCGCGAGATCGCCGGGGTGTTCCGCGAGCTCCCCGAGGTGACCGACTTCCAGGTTTACGTCGGCACCTCCGCGCCATTCAACTTCAACGGGCTGGTACGTCACTACTTCCTGCGCTCGAGCAGCCACGAGGCCGACATCCAGGTCAACCTGGTCGAAAGGCACCACCGATCGATCTCCTCGCACGATCTCGCCCGGCATATCCGCGAGCGGGTGGCACCGATCGGCGAGCGTCTCGGCGTCAACGTCAAGGTCACCGAGGTGCCGCCCGGCCCGCCCGTGCTGTCGACCATGGTGGCAGAGGTCTACGGTCCGACGCTGGAGGGCCGGCTGGAGGTCGCCGAGCAGGTCAAGCGGATCTTCGAGGAGACCGACGGCGTCGTCGACGTCGACTGGTGGGTCGAGGACGCGGCCCAGCGGTGGGAGGTGATCCTCGACCGGGAGAAGGCGATCCGCGCCGGCGTCACGCCCGAAGCGGTCGTGCGGACGCTGCGCGTCGCGCTCGCCGGTGCCGACGCCGGCCTCTCCCACGTGCCGACCGCCCGCGAGCCAGTGCCGATCGTGCTCCGGCTCGACCGCGCCCAGCGCTCGCACGTCGATGAGCTGCTGCAGTTGACCGTGCACGGGGCCAGCGGCCGCATGGTGCCGCTGTCCGAGCTGGTGCGGGTGGCCGACAGCACAAACGAACGCTTCCGCTACCACAAGAACCTGCAGCCGGTCACCTACGTCATTGCCGAGGTCTCGGGCGGGGCCGAAGCGCCGGTCTACGCGATCCTCAACATGCAGGACCGGCTCGGCAACATCGTCACCCCGCTCGGGGAGCGGCTGCCCATCATCTCGACCCACCTGCCCGAGGACCGCAGCCGCTACATGATGAAGTGGGACGGTGAGTGGCAAATCACCTACGAGGTGTTCCGGGACATGGGCATCGCCTTCGCCGCGGTGATGGTCCTGATCTACGTCCTGGTGGTCGGCTGGTTCGGCTCGTTCGTCACCCCCTTCATCATCATGGCGCCGATTCCGCTGACCCTGATCGGCATCCTGCCGGCCCACGGCGCCCTCGGCGTGTTCTTCACCGCGACCTCGATGATCGGGTTCATCGCTCTCGCCGGGGTGATCGTCCGCAACTCGATCCTGCTCGTCGACTTCGTCAACCTCGAGCTGGCGGCCGGCGAGCCGCTCGAAACGGCCGTGATCAAGGCCGGGGCGGTCCGCTTCCGGCCGATCGTGCTCACTGCCGCCGCGCTGGTCGTCGGCGGCGCGGTGATCTTCCTCGACCCAATCTTCCAGGGCCTCGCGGTGTCGTTGATCTCGGGAGTCGTGGTCTCGACGGCCCTGACCCTGATCGTGATCCCGGTGCTCTACTACATGTACCTGAAGACCCTGCGCGCCCACGAAGCGAAGGCAACCGAGTGACCAACCCGCCCGTTTCCGTCTGTCATCCTGAGCGAGCCGCCCCGCTGGGCGGCGAGTCGATGGACCTCCTGAAGCAACGCGGGGTTTCGACCTCGCTCGGGAACGGGTACGGGAACGGGTACGGGAACGAACGGAATGCGGAGGTGACACATGACAGTGAACGAAGCGCTGCGTGCGATGGCCGGAATCGTTGTCCTGGTGACGCTGGCCCTCGGCCACTGGGTCAGCCCATACTGGTATCTGTTCACCGCCTTCGTCGGGCTCAACCTGCTGCAGTCGGCCTTCACCAAGTGGTGCCCGGCGATGGCCATCTTCCGCAAGCTGGGGCTGAAAGAGGGGTAGCCGGCTGGTCGTGTCGTTCGCTGTCCCGCCGCTGCCGTCGGGCGCCCGCGGCGGTGAAGGGACTGGGTGGACCCGGGAGGTGGTATGAAGCTGCTCATGGTCATCGTTGACACCGACTGCCGCGAGGAGCTCGAGGTGCTGCTGCACCGCAACGACATCGTTGCCTACAGCGAGATCCCCAACGCCCACGGTGTCGGCCAGTCCGGCGTCCGCATGGGTTCGCGCGCCCACCCGAGGACCTCGTCGATCTTCTTCACGGTGATCGACGACGATCGGATCGCGGAGCTCAAGGAGACGATTCACAGCTACTGCGAGGCGTGTGACAAGAAGATGAAGATGGTCCTGTGGTCGGTCGAGGAGATCGTGTAGATGAACGACGTGATCGTGGTCCTGCTGGTCCTCGGGGGCTACCTCGCCCTCCAGTTCGTCATCCTGCCCAGGCTCGGCGTGCCCACCTGAGCCATGCCGAATCCCCCGGCCGGCGGACGGGGATGCGGTCCCAACTCGCAAGGTACATCCGACAGCGCCCCTGAGGGTCCCCGCGAGAGCTCGGGTGACTAGGCTGAGCTGTCACTCGGACGCAAGGGCGGGCTGTGGCCTCGAGCGCTTGGCCTTGAGGCAGCTCACCGAAGCTCAGGACAATCCCTCCGGGTGGGCGTGTGTCCCAACCAGCGCCTCATTATGCGATTCACGCAGTGAATCGCAGGGGTTCACTCTGTCACGTTGAGCTGCACCTCGCGCGTGACCTTCGGCTCGCCGGACGGATCGGAGACCTCGAACAGGAGGGTGTACTCGCCGGTTTCCGGCAGCGCCGCCAGGTTGATCGAGTTGGCGTAGACGAAGAGACCCTCGCTCACCTGGACCGCGGTCAGCGGCATGTCGAGGGGCCGCCCCAGCCGCGTGCCCGCGCGGCGCAGCTCGAGGTGCGACTTGAGCGCGGCCTGCCCGTTCTCGACCGCCGCGGGCCGCACGACGAAGCCGAAGTACGAAAGCTCGTTTTGACGAGTCACCTCGGGCCTGCTCATCGGCAGCACGTGGAGCTTGCCGAAGCAGTACGCCGAGCCGAGCAGCGCGTCCTCCTTCTTCTCGCCGTACAGGCCGACCACGATTCCTGACAGCCAGGTGCCTTCGGCCGCCGCGTCCGGGACCGTGATGTTCTCCTTGTAGGCCACCACGGGACGGCCGCCGGCGACGCCCGCCAGCTCGATCCGGTAGTCGCCGGTCTCCAGCGGGAAGGTCACGTGATAGCCGGTGTGACCCCCGAAGCTGATCGAATCCACTGGCCGCTCGAAGGTGCTGAGCAGCTCGCCGGAGGGCGAGAGCACGCGACCCACCATCGACTCGAGGGCGGGGGCGCCGGGCGGAAGCTCGATGTGCACCCACCACGGCCGGTGCCCGGCATCGGCGACTCCGGGCTCCGCGATCACGGTGGCCTGGGCGGTGTAGGGCGCATCCTGGTCGAGCAGCGCCAGGCTCGCCGCCGACGCGGCGACCGCTCCGGGCACCGACACCGGCTTCGGCACCTCGGTGAGCTCGGGGTGCAGGAGGTGCGTCTCCGGCGCCTTGGTCATAGCGCGCAACGCCATCGTCGCGTCTTGGTGCGAACGGTCGAGGGTGAAGATGTTGGTCGTCGGCCGCTCCTCGTAGAACACGAACACGAGCCGCGAGCCCTTGATCTTGAACCTTGGATCGAGCCGCTGCGGGTCGTAGCCCCAGAGCTGGGCGTTGGCCCGCACCTCGTCGGTTCCGGCGGCCATGTCGTCCATGCTCTCGACGGTCTCGGTCGGGGCGCGGTTCTCCACGTAATGGGGCTGCCCCATGAGGATCATCACCCGCCCGCGGTCGGTCAGCGCGCCCCGCTTGCCCTCGTACGAGAAGTTGGCGTCGGCGTAGCGCACGATCGCGTCGATCTGAGCCCGAAAGGTGTTGAAAGGGGCGTCCGGGTTGGGATTGCGGCGCGCCCAGAACAGGTCGATGAAGCGTTTCGCCGCGGCCTCGGTGGTGATCGTCTCCCACTCCTTGGCCTCGTCCTTGGTGAGCAGGAAGCCCTCCGGACCCTGGTCCCACGTCCTCCAGTCGAAGGCCGCGGCCGCCTGCGCGACGGGCGGGCTCGCCGCCTGCTCCTGGGCTGTGACCGCAGCGGCCATCGCAGCCAGCACGACGATGACCAGGACACCTGACGTGAGACTTCTTCTCATGGCGTACCTCCCGCTCCACGGCCGCCCATCTTACGGGGTCCGCGGCCGCGACTCAAGAAAAGAAAACGCCCAGCCGAAGCTGGGCGTTCCGCAGAGACTTCCCGGCAGCGACCTACTCTCCCACGCCACTGGGACGCAGTACCATCGGCCCAGAGGGGCTTAGCTTCCGAGTTCGGAATGGGATCGGGCGTTTCCCCCTCGGTATGGCCACCGGAAAAAATTCACAACCGAAACCTGTCACGTCAGGAAACGCGTTCAAGATAACTCAAAAATGTGTGGTCAAGCCTCACGACCGATTAGTACGGGTAAGCTTCACGCGTCACCGCGCTTCCACATCCCGCCTATCAACCAGGTGGTCTACCTGGGGTCTTCAGGGGCTTGCGCCCGGGACACCTTATCTCGGGGTGGGCTTCCCGCTTAGATGCTTTCAGCGGTTATCCTTTCCGAGCATAGCTACCCAGCTGTGCCGTTGGCACGACAACTGGTGCACCAGAGGCTCGTCCATCCCGGTCCTCTCGTACTAGGGACAGCTTCCCTCAAGTGTCCTGCGCCCACGGTAGATAGGGACCGAACTGTCTCACGACGTTCTAAACCCAGCTCACGTACCGCTTTAATCGGCGAACAGCCGAACCCTTGGGACCTGCTCCAGCCCCAGGATGCGATGAGCCGACATCGAGGTGCCAAACCCTGCCGTCGATGTGAACTCTTGGGCAGGATCAGCCTGTTATCCCCGGAGTACCTTTTATCCGTTGAGCGACGGCCCTTCCACACGGGACCGCCGGATCACTAAGGCCTACTTTCGTACCTGCTCGACTTGTGGGTCTCGCAGTCAAGCACCCTTATACCTTTGCGCTCTACGGCTGGTTTCCAATCAGCCTGAGGGTACCTTTGCGCGCCTCCGTTACAGTTTGGGAGGCGACCGCCCCAGTCAAACTACCCACCAGACACTGTCCCCGACCCGGATAACGGGTCTGGGTTAGACTTTCAGTGCAATAAGGGTGGTATCTCACCGTTGGCTCCGCCGAGGCTGACGCCCCGACATCAAAGCCTCCCACCTATCCTGCACATACAACACCGGAAGCCAGTGCCAAGTTATAGTAAAGGTTCACAGGGTCTTTCCGTCTAACCGCGGGTAACCGGCATCTTCACCGGTACTACAGATTCGCTGAGCCCCTTGTGGAGACAGCGCCCAGATCGTTACGCCATTC
>CAVQXZ010000001.1:0-775000 GCA_963718055.1 uncultured Holophagae bacterium | reverse complement strand
GGGGAACGACGGCAGCAGCGCCGGATGGATATTGAGGATGCGGGACGGATAGGCGGCGATGAACGGCTTCGACAGCAGCCGCATGTAGCCAGCCAGGCACACCCACTCGACGCCGGCCTGCTGCAGGCGGTCCACGATCGCCCGATCGTGGGCCTCGCGATCTCCGAAGTCTCGCTGCGGCAGCACCGCAGTGGCGAGGCCGCGTTCTCGCGCCCACTCGATGCCTGGCGCGTCGGCACGGTTCGAGACCACGACCGCCACCTCGGCCGGCACTACGCCCGCCTCGCATGCGGCGGCGATCGCCATCATGTTGGATCCCCGGCCGGAGATCAGGATGCCGAGCTTGGTCCTAGCCATGGGGCGATTCTACGCGAGGCGCGGCGAGAAGGTGAGAAGGAGAAAGGGTGAGAAGTCCACCGCGCACCAAGTCTCGGGGCTCGGATTCTTGGGGCGGCATCATGACTCATCGCGCCCAAAATTGAACCGCAGAGAGCGCGGCGAGCGCGGAGGAAGAACGCGAAGAAGTTAGACAGCATGTCTCTGCGTTCTCTGCGGCCCCCGCGGTTCAGCTCTTCATCGCCCGACTGCCCTGCCGCGCCACACTTCCTGCGCGCCACCGCCGCCCTCCCCGCGCGATGCCCCCTCGCGCTCCCCGGGTAGAGCAGCGGACTGAAAATCCCCGCCGCGCGGCGGGGATCAGAGGGCGCTCGGTGGTGCCCAGGGCCGGAATTGAACCAGCGACACGCGGATTTTCAGTCCGCTGCTCTACCAACTGAGCTACCTGGGCGCTCAGGCCGCCGCATTATTTCCCACTGCCCTCCGGGTGTCAACCGAGCCCGTCACGCCGATCGCACACTCGGCACGGCGATTGCGTACAATGCGCAGCGTGGAGATACTCAGCTTCTTCCTGCAGACCGGGTGGATCGCCAAGATCGTGCTCGTGACCCTGCTCCTGTTCTCGCTCGCCTCGTGGTCCGTGATCCTCGCCAAGTGGCGCGAGCTGTCAGCGGCGCGGCGGGGGTCGGAGCGCTTCGTACGCGTGTTCCGGAAGGCGTCGCGGCTCAGCGAGGCGGCCGAGGCGGCGCCGCAGCACCGCAGCTCGCCGCTGGCCGCGATGTTCCAGGCCGGCTACACCGAACTCGAGGCCGGCATCCGGGCGACCCGGCGCGCCGGCGCGCCCGACTCAGAGCTCAAGCTGCGCAGCCTCGACGGCGTCTCGCGCGCCCTCGAGCGCGCTGTCGGCAGCGAGGTCGAGCGCCTTCAGCGCGCGCTGCCGCTGCTCGCCACCACCGCCAGCGTGACCCCTTTCATCGGCCTCTTTGGCACGGTCTGGGGCATCATGAACACCTTTCGCGCGATCGGCGCAACCGGCTCGACCTCGATCGTCACGGTGGCGCCGGGCATCGCCGAGGCGCTCGTCAACACCGCCGCCGGCCTGCTCGCCGCGATCCCGGCCGTGATCGCCTACAACCACCTGCTGGCTGACGTTCGCCACCTGCGGCGGCGCATGGACGACTTCGCGCTCGAGTTCCTGAACCTCGTCGAGCGCAACTTCACGTAAATGTGCTTGCTTGATCGCCTTTGTTCCTTTCCGGCCCGGGGGTTTCCCTCGTGAATCTGGTGCTTCCTCGTGCCACATGGGGAAGAAAACCCGCGGGCCGGAAAAGGAAATAAGTAAGGTCGCAGATGGCAGCTAAGACGTCGAACGACCTGGGGATCTCGCGGAGATCAACGTCACGCCGCTTGTGGACGTGATGCTGGTCCTGCTCATCATCTTCATCATCACGGCGCCGATGCTGGTCCAGGGCCTGTCGGTCAACCTGCCCAAGCAGCAGGCCCCGGCTCTCAACGTCAAGGGCGACGAGCCGCTGATCCTCACCCTCACCAGGGACCAGGTCATCCTGCTCGGCGACGAGCCGATCCACCTGAAGCTGCTGCCGGAGCGCCTCGGCGCCGTGCTCGGCGGCACCCCGAAGCCGGTCTACCTCAAGGCCGACGAGAACCTGCCCTATGGCTTCGTGATCAGGGTGCTGGCGGTGCTCGACCAGGTCGGCGTCGAACAGGTCGGGATGGTCACCCAGCCCGAGAGTCGTTAGGTGGACCCGGTCTCCCAGATTCTCGCCGATCGCGAGCGCACCGCGCCGCGGATGCTGCCCTGGGTGGCGCTGGCCGCCACGCTGCACGGCCTCGTTGTGGCCGCCGCCTTCCTGTACGGCCGCACGGCTGCTGCCCGGCCCGCCCACCTGCCGGTGGTCTCAGTCAAGCTGATCCGGCCGGACCGGCCGCCAGGCGGTCCCGCCCTGGCAAGCAAGCCGCGGCCGACCGCCGCCGCACCCGCGCCCAAGCCGACCGCGGCGGCGACTGCGGTCCCGCGGCCCCAGCCCGCGGCGCCGAACCGCAGCCGCGCCAGCGACAAGGCGATGGCCGCCCCCAAGCCCGCCGCCACCCCGGTCCCGACCGAGGCGGCCGAGCCGGAGGCGACTGGCACCGGGAGCGGCGGCAGCAGCAGCGGCAGCAGCAGCGGCCTGTCGCTGGGCGAAGGCAACGGCGGCCAGGTGGCCGGCGTGCCGGCCGACTTCCACTTCACCTACTACATCGAGCGCATGCTCGCGCTCATCGAGTCCCGGTGGTACAAGCCCGCGGTGGCCGCGGGGACCCGAGCGCGGGTCCGCTTCCACATCCAGCGCGACGGCCGCCTCGACACGATCGAGATCGAGGAGAGCTCGGGCCACCCCAGCTTCGACCGCGCGGCCCTGCGCGCGCTCTACGCGTCGAACCCGCTGCCGCCCCTGCCGCCGGCCTACACCCAGCCCAGCCTCACCGTCCACCTGAGCTTCGCGGAGTAACCGATGCACCGTGCCCTGACAGCCTGTCTTGCCTCGTTCGCGGCATGGGCGGCCGTCGCCCCGTTCGCCGCCGCGCAGGACGAGATCTACCTGGAGATCACCCAGCCCGGTCTGCGGCGGGTCGCGGTCGCCACGCCGCCCCTGATGGTGCTGCCCGGAACGCCGGCCGACATTGCGGCCTCGTTCCAGCGCACCCTCGATGAGGACCTCGCGGCCGCGGCGCCGATCGCGGTCGTCGACCGCAAGCTCTACTCGCTGGTCGAGGACGACCCCAGGCCCGAGGTCCTCCACCAGCGCTGGCGCTCGATCGGCGCGCAGTTCCTGCTCACCGGAACCGTTGTCCGCGCCGGCGGCGAGCTCATCGTCGAGGCGCGCTTGGTCGATCTGGTGTCCGGTGAGTACGCATTCGCCAAGCGCTACCGCGCCGGTGTCTCAGCGGCACCGCTGGTGGCGCACAACCTGGCCAACGACCTGGTGCAGGTCTTCACCGGCCGGCCCGGCCCCTTCCTGTCCCGGATCGCGTTCATCTCGGACCGCACCGGGAGCAGTGAGCTGTGGGTCATGGACTGGAACGGCTCCAACCCGAAGCAGCTCACCAAGCACGGCTCGATCGCCCTCGCGCCGGTCTGGGCTCCCGACGGCAACCGGATGATCTTCACCTCCTACCTGCGAGGTGCGCCGGCGCTCTATGAGTTGATCCCGCAGGAAGGCTACCTGCGGCCGCTGTGGAGCCAGGGCGGGGTCAACTCGTCCGCCAGCTTCTCACCCGACGGCAGCCAGATCGCCTTCGCCTCGAGCGTCGATGGCAACACCGACATCTACACGATGTCGGCCGGAGGCGGTACGCCGCGCCGGCTGACCACCGCGCGCGGCATCGACACCCAGCCGGCGTGGGCGCCCAACGGCCGCCAGATCGCCTTCACATCGGCGCGCGCGGGATCGCCCCAGATCTTCCTCATGGACTCCGACGGCAGCAACGCGCGCCAGCTGACGTTCGAGGGCAACTTCCACGACGAGGCGACGTGGTCGCCCGACGGGACCCGGATCGCGTGCACGACGCGGGAGAGCCGCACCTTCCAGCTGGCCACGATCGACGCGGTCACCGCGGCCCGCCAGGTCTTGACCGGACCGGGAAACAACGAGTCTCCGGTGTTCTCCCCGGACGGGTCGATGCTCGCATTCTCCTCGGACCGTACTGGGAAGCCGCAGATCTTCGTCACCGATGCGGACGGCGTCCCCCACCAGCTCACCGCTGAGGGGAAGAGCCACTCTCCCTCCTGGACGGGTGGGGGTCAGTAGGACCGTCTCTGTCTCCCTGCCCGTCTCCGTCTCCGTCCGTTATCCTGAGCGAGCCGCACGCCAGGGCGGCGAGTCGAAGGACCTCCTCAAGCGACAGGCATCTTCGGAACCGGAATTTCACCCTACGCCGATGGAGACGCTTCGACTCGCGGCGCTGATCAGCCGCTCACCCAGGGCAGTCTCCCCAGGCACGGAAACGGGCACGGGGCTAGAATGGGAGGGGAGGGGTGCAGTGCATGGGTGATCGCAAGTATCGCCATCGGGGCTACCAGGACGACGATCGGGACCGCGACCGGGACCGCGACCGGCAGCAGCGCCCACCGCAGACCGATGAGCGCGGGCAACCGCGGCTCGAGGGGGCGCCGCGCGGACGCGGGGTCGGCCTGCCAACCGAGGTCGTGTTCAAGTGCGCACGGTGCGGCCACACCATGAAGAACGCAGCGGTCGAGCCGGCGAGCGCCTGCCCGGGCTGTGGCAAGCCGCTCCACTCCTGCACCAACTGCACCTTCTTCGACACCTCGGCGCGCTTCGAGTGCCGCAAGCCGATCGCGGCGCGGGTCGAGTCGAAAACCAAGGCAAATCGCTGCGAGCTGTTCCAGCCGAAGGCGGTGCGCGACCTCAGGTCGGCGCAGCCCGAGGCCCCGCGCGACGCGCGGGCCGCGTTCCACGCGCTCTTCAAGAAATGAACAGCGAGCCGCACGCCGGCTCGCTGTTCATCCTGAGGGAGCGGCGGAGCATCGCCGCGACCGAAGGATCCGCCCCTCAGTGAGCGACGCGGTCGGAGATACTCTCAGCGTGCGCTTGCGACCTCAACGCCACCTCAACCCCTCGAGCCCGCCGTGATCGTCTCCAGGCCGTAGGCGTGCGGCCCGGTCTCCCGGCGGTGCAGCAGGAAGGCGAAGCCGAGCGCCAGGAATCCCAGGACACTGAAGATCCACATCATCGGCACGTAGCCGGCCGGGTTGGCCGCGGCGGCGCCGAAGGCATCGTTGGTGCGGCCGATCAGCCAGTTCATGGCCGCCACGCCGATCTGCTGGACCAGGGTCATGACCGCGTAGGCCGTTCCGAGCCGGCGCTCCTCGACAATGTAGGCCACGGACGGCCACATGATTGCCGGAATCATCGAGAAGGCGACGCCCATCATGGCGATCGGCACGCCCAGGGGCGTGATCTTGTACGCCATCATCAGGTACACCGGCATCAGCAGGAACGAGCCGGCCATCATGAACAGGGCGCGCTTGCCGAGCTTGTCGACCAGCAGGCCGAACAGCGGGGTGGCGAACATGGCGGCGAGCGGCAGCACGCTGTTGTACTGGCCGGCGGCCTGCCGCGTCAGGTCCCAGGCCTCGATGAAGAACTTGATCGAGAAGCTGCGGAACGGGAAGATCGCGGAGTAGAACGTCACGCACAGCGCGACCACGAACCAGAACGAGGTGTTGAAGCGGAACAGGTCCGACAGGACGAATTTGTCGGTCTGACCAGCCTTGCCGAGCCCGTACCGTCGCGCCGCGACCTTCTCGAGAGCGCCGTAGCCGAGCGCCGAGATTAGGCACAGCGCCCCGATCACCGCCGCCACGACCAGCGGGCCGTGCCAGCTGTCGTACGCGAAGCGGGCCCAGGTCGGCGACCAGTCCGCGGTCACCGAGCCCAGCCGTGCGATGGTCAGGTTGAGCCCGAAGGCGAAGCTGAGCTCGCGGCCCTTGAACCACTTGGCGAGCGCCGTCGTGATGGCGACGATCAGCGGCTCGGACCCGAGGCCAAGCAGGAAACGCGACGCCAGCATGACGTGGAGGTCGGAGGTGACGGCCATGAGAACGGAGGCCACAGTGCACACGGCAGCGAAGAAGATAGTCGACTTCACCGTCCCGAAGCGGTCGATGACGATGCCCCCGATCAGCAGCACCAGCACCGCGGCGATGCTGTACACCGAATAGAGCTGGCCGATGTTCTCGTCGGAGAAGCCCAGGTTCGCCTTGAGCATGTCGGCGATCGGCGCGATCGAGTCGTAGACGTAGTAGTTGCCGAACATGGCGACGCTGATCATCACCAGCACCGCCCAGCGGTAGCGCGGGGACGGCTGCGGCACGGCGACGGGGTCGGTCATGGGCGTCTCCTTCGGCTTCGATCCGCTCGGCGCGATATTGTACTGCCTGGTCGGTTTCGCACCACAGTGGGCGCTCGCGTGGGCTCGACCACACCGCGCGACGCCGCCAGAATACGCGACCGCCGACAGGTGTTAGACTCTGCGACCGACCCGTGGCTCCCCTGAGGCGGCCGCGGCCCCGGAGGGAGCTGCATCGGTGCTGACCCGTCGGAAATTCCTGAAGCGCGCGTCCGTTGCCGCCGCCGGCTCGCTCGGCGTCTCGAGCATGGGGTACGCGTCAACCCAGGGTCTCCCGGGGCTCCGCCGCATCACTCTCGAGCTGCCCACCCTGCCCCCTCAGTGGGATGGCCTGCGAGTCCTGCAGATCTCGGACGTCCACGCCGGCACCTACATGTCGGTCGACCGGATGCTCCGCATCCGCGACCTGGCCAACTCGGTGCCGGCTGATCTCGTCGTCTTCACCGGCGACCAGATCGACCGCCGGCGGATCGACGCCGACCTCTTCGTCCGCGGCTTCGCGGGCATCGCCGCCCCACTCGGGGTGTTCGGCGTGCTCGGCAACCACGACTACCGCGTCTCGCCGCGACGGGCGATCTGGACCCTCGAGGCGGCCGGAATCACGCCGCTCGTCAACCGCGCGGTCGTGCTCGACCGCCGGGGCGACGCGCTCGCCCTGATCGGCGTCGACGATCTGCTCGCCCCGCCCGGCCGCGGCCCCGACTTCTCCATCCTTGGCAGTCACCCGGGCGCTTTCCGGCTGCTGCTGTGCCACCAGCCCCAGGGCTGGGACGCGGCGCGGGCCTGGGGCGCGGACCTGACGCTCGCCGGCCACACCCATGGCGGCCAGATCGCGCTGCCGACCCGGAGCATCAACCCGGCGCGGGTCTACACCCGCTACGTCGCGGGCCCCTACGTCGAGGGCGACAGCACCCTGTACGTCTCGCGCGGCATCGGTGTCGGCGCGGTGCCACTGCGGGTCGGCGCCCCGCCCGAGCTCGACCTGATCATCCTGCGCCGCCCGGCCGCAATTGCCGTCGTCGCCGCCTGAGGGCATTCGGCAGTCAGCCCGATCCCTGCGGCGTCGTTCCCGTTCCCGCTCGTTCGCTCCGTCCTCGTAAACGCTTCGCGCCCGTCCTCTGGAGGCGCTCCCCGAGGGAGCCACCTTTGGCGATTTCGGGTCTCGAGCGCTTCGTCATGACGACCACCACCCCCGAAATCGCCTAAGGTGGCACGCCCGCACAACGCGATAACCTCGTGCTCGCCTCGCCCCCCGGGCGGGGAAGCGGGGGAGGATCGACTCCGTTCGCTCACAGGCTCCCTTCCTCGACCCGGCGCTGTTAGAGTTCGGCCGTGGATATCACCACCGAGGTCCTGATCAAGGGCGGCCTGACCCTGCTCGCCCTGGCCGCGGTGGCGTGGCGGCACCTGCGGCCGGGCACCCTCGCTCCGGAGCGCGCCGGTCGCCTGCTGACGCTGGTCGCGGTGGCCGCGGTGCTCGCCTGGCCGAACTTCGGCCGCTTCCACGGCCGCTCCGGGATCCATCACTGGGAGCAGTTCCACTACTTCCTCGGCTCCAAGTACTTCCCCGAGGTGCGCTACGACGGGCTCTACGTCGCGACCCTCGCCGCCGAGCGGGAGCTCGGCCTCGGCCATCCACTGCAGTCGCACGTCCGCGACCTCCGCACCAACGAGGTCGTTCCCACGGGCGGTCTGGACGACCACGCCCGGGAGGTGAGGGCGCGTTTCGCACCGCAGCGCTGGCGCGCCTTCGTCGACGACGTCCGCTACTTCCTGGCCAGCAACAGCTACGACTACATCGAGAAGATCCGCAAGGACCACGGCTACAACCCGACCCCGACGTGGACCTTCACCGCCCGCCTTTTCTCGCGCTGGGTCGCCGCCGGCGACGACTCCCTCGCCACCCTCGCCTGGATCGACCCGCTGCTGCTCGCGGCCATGTTCTGGATGGTCTTCCGGACCTACGGCAGCCGCATCGGGTGCTTGGCGCTGATCGTGTTCGGGGTCGGCTACCCGTGGCGCTTCGACTGGGTGGGCGGCGCCTTCCTGCGCCAGGACTGGCTGGCCGCGATCGGCATCGGTGTGTGCCTGATCCGGCGCGAGCGCTACCTGGTTGCCGGCGGTCTGCTCGCCTACGCCGCGATGGTGCGGGTGTTCCCGGCCGGCTTCCTTCTCGGACCGGCTGTGGTTGCGCTGAGCGAGCTTGCGAGCCGCCGTCCCGTGGGCTGGGTGTGGAGGCTGCTCGGCGGCTTCGCCCTCGGCGTCGCACTGTGCCTGGTCGCCGGCGGGCTGGTGGGCGTCGGCCCGCAGGCGTGGCCGCAGTTCCTGCACAACCTGGAGAAGCACCACGGCACTTGGCTGACCAACAACGTCGGCCTCTCCAACGTGCTGCTGTACGACGGCGCCACCATGCGCCGCGACGACGTGCGCTGGAACCTGCCGGAGCCGTGGCTCCTGTGGCAGGGAAAGATGAACCGGCTGCAGGCCGAGCGCCGTCCGGTGGTGCTGGCTGCGACCGCTCTCGTGCTGCTCGTCACCGCGGCCGCGGCCTGGCGGTGGCCGCGCGACGCCGCCGCCGTCCTCGGCGTGGCGGTCGCGTTCGCGGCCGTGCTGCTGACCTGCTACTACTGGGTGATGCTGCTGCTGATCCCGATCGGCCGCGGCCGCTGGCTGCCGACCGCAGGCTGGCTCGCCATCAACCTCGGCCTGTGGGGGCTCCACCTCGCGACGCCGGCCTTCGAGCTGATCTACGGCCTCATGTCGTGGGCCCTGCTCGTTTTCTTCCTGGCGTGGCTCGGCCCCGATGCGGTGCGCACGATGTGGGGGTTTGCGCGTCCCGGCACTGAGAGACTCCGATAGCGGGTCGGACGTTCGGGAGGGACCGGGCGGCACCCGTACCCGTACCCGTTCCCGTTCCCGAGCCGATCCGGGCCGAGCTCCTTGAATCAGCTTTGGCGCATCAGGTACGGGCGTCGACTCTCGTGCAACCACATCCGGGAACGGGGACGGGAACGGGATCGGGAACGAGGCCGCCGCACCCGCGATCGACCGCAGCGGCCGCTCTCGGCGGGGCGCTCACATCGGGTACAGGCCGTCGTCGCGGGTGGGCGCCGCGCCCCCGAAACCAGCCCCGTCTCCCATCTCCTCCTCGAGGGCGTCGCCGAGCTCCTCCTCGATGCGCTCGGGATCCTCGCCGGCCTCGAGGCGGCGGATCATCTCCTCCATCGCCGGCGTCACCGGTTCGCCCGCGAGCTCGGTCATGCGGCGGACCGCCGCCGCCATCTGCCGCGGATCGCTCTCGTCCATGCCCTCGAGCTCGGCGGCAAACCGCATCATCTCGCGCTCCATGCGAGGGTCGTCGCGCTCGTCACCCTCCCCGCCACCGGCAGGCGTGGCCTTCGACGCGGCGGCGACCCCGAATCGCGACGGCACCCGCTGCAGGTTCTCGGCGCCGCACTTGGGGCACTGCGGCACCCGGGACGACTCCACCCGGAAGGAGTGGAAGCTGAAGATCCGATTGCAGCCCGGGCAGAGAAACTCGTACACCGGCATCAGCTGTCTCCGTCCGACTCGATCGGCGTCCATGCGGCAACCCGGAAGTGGTCGAGGCCGGCCTCGCTCAGCTGCCGACCGTTGACGCGCATCGCCAGCTCGAGCGTGCGGTCGTCGAAGCGCTGGGCCAGCCGGTGTGGCAGCTGCACCGCGCGCTGCACGGCATCGGCCTGGTCCAGCGGGACCCTGAGGAAGGTCACGCCGGGAGCGGTCAGCAGCGCCCGCCGGGCGAGGCGGCTGAGGTCCTCGAGCCCCTTCCCGGTGACCGCCGAGACCGCGACCGACGCCCGGCCGGCCGGCAGCCAGCGCGGCTGCTGGGCCGGCAGCAGGTCGATCTTGTTGAGCACGACCAGGGTCCGCTCGCGCTCCACGCCGAGCCCCTCGAGCACCTCGTCGCCGACCGCGAGCTGCTCCTCCCAGCTCGGGTGCGCGACGTCCACCACGTGGAGCACGAGGTCGGACTCGGTGGCCTCCTCGAGGGTCGAGCGGAAGGGAGCGACGAGATGGTGGGGCAGCTTGCGGATGAAGCCGACGGTGTCGGTGAGGATCGCCACCACGCCGTCCCCGAGCGCCACCCGGCGCGCCCTCGGGTCGAGCGTCGCGAACAGCCGGTCCTCGACCAGTACCTCGCTGCGCGTGAGCGCCCGGAACAGCGACGACTTGCCGGCGTTGGTGTAGCCGACCAGCGCGATCGCCGGCAGCTCGCTGCGGCCCTCGCGCCGGTGGCGGCGGTCACGCTCGATCCCCTCGAGCTTGTCCTTGAGCTGGGCAATGCGGCGGGAGATCAGCCGGCGGTCGATCTCGAGCTGGGTTTCGCCGACCCCCCGAGTGCCGATGCCGCCGGCCTGCCGGGACAGGTGGCGCCAGCGCCGGGTCAGGCGCGGCAGGAGGTAGGACAGCTGCGCCAGCTCGACCTGGGTCTGGGCCTCCCGGCTGCGCGCCCGCTGGGCGAAGATGTCGAGGATCACCGCCGCTCTGTCCAGCACCTTGACGTTGGCGGGCAGTGAGCGCTCGATGTTGCGGACCTGCGATGCGGTCAGGTCCTCGTCGAACACGACCACTTCGATCTGCTCGTCGCGGCAGCGGTCGGCGACACGCTCCAGAAAGCCGGAGCCGACCACGGTCGCCGGGTCCGGCGCCGGCCGCTCCTGGATCTCGCGCGCCACGACCATGCCGCCGGCGGTGTCGACCAGGCGCTCGAGCTCCTCGAGGTGCTCCTCGACGACGCGGCGCGGCGCGCCGCCGACGACCAACGCGACCAGCACGGTGCGCTCTGCCGCGCCCCGGGTCGACTCAGCCTGGTGGGAGTTGCTCATCGTTCAGGGGAGATCTTCCTGGTGGAGCCGGAGCAGCACGCGTTCGCACGCCGCCAGCGTCTCCTCGACGTCCTTGGCGCCGTGTGCGCTCGACAGGAAAGCCGCGCCCCCCGGCTGCCGGGGCAGCAGGACACCCTCGCCGCGCAGCCCCTCCGCAACGCGCCAGTAGGTGGTGGCGTCGGCACGGCTCGCGGCGCGGCAGTTGGTCACCGGCTTGGCGGTCATGTAGAGGGCGAACACCGACCCCACCCGGTTGACGGTCATCGGGCGCTGGAACCTGCTCGCCAGCCCCTCGATCCCGGAAACCAGCTGGACCGCCCGCTCCTCGACCCGCTCGTACACGGTCTCGTTCTTCAGGATCGACAGCACGGCCTCGGCGGCGGCCAGCGACACCGGGTGGGGCGTCGGCATGCGACCGTCACCCTTCTGCACCGGCTCGTCGATGCCGGCGCGGAAGCCGACCACGCCGATCGGGAACCCACCGCCGAGCGCGCCCCCGTACACCGCCGCGTCCGGCGTCACGCCGCTCAGCGCCTGGGCGCCGCCACGATGGACGCGGAAACCCGACACGCGCTCGTCAAAGAGCAGCAGCACCCCGTGGTCGCGGCACGCCGCCGCGATCCGGGCGAGCACGCCGTCCGGGGCAGGGATCACCCCAGCCCGGCTCATCAGCGGGTCGACCACCAGGGCGGCCAGCCGCGCGGCCGACGTCGCCAGCTCCCGCTCGATCCGCTCGACCTGCCAGCCGGGCACCTCGCGGATCGGGCGGCTCCCCGAGTCCGCGGCGCCCACCGCGATTCGGACGCGGGCGCCGCCGTCGAGCATCAGGATCCCGGGCTTGCCGGTCGTGTCGCGCGCCCACTGCAGCAGCTGGTAGACCGCTTCGTCCTGGGTCCGGCACAGCCACCAGTTGCCGACCCATGGCAGCACCTTGCCGAGCGCTTCGGCGAGCTCCACCTCCTGGGGCACGTGGAAACCGTCGGGGACTCCGTTGCCGAGCACCTTGCGGACCGCGTCGAGCACGAACTGGTTCGCAAACCCGACGATCGCCGCGCCGCCGCCGCCCTGGTAGTCGATGTAGCCGACGTTGTCGGCATCGTAGACGCGCGCGCCCTGCGCCTTCGCCGCCACCACCGAGCGCTCGAAGCCGGCGCGCAGGCCGGGCAGGGCCTGCGCTCGCTTCAGCAGTTCTTCAGTCAAACGTCCCATTCGTACTCACTCGTCTCCCGCGGGCTCCTCGTCGCCGTCGCCGAAGAAGAACATGGCGCGACAGCGGTCGCTGCAGAAGTCACGCCCGAAGTCCCGGACGGCACAGTGTTGGCAGAAGATCGTACGGCAGACCGAGCAGTCTCGCAACTGAAAGGACAGCACCTCGTGTCCACAACTTGGACACTGCCTTCGCGCGACGCCGCGCTCGTCGACCACTCGAGAAGTATACCCTCGGTTGACACCCCTTCTCGCCGCGCTGTAGAGTATTTTGCCCGGCGGTGTAGCTCAGAGGCAGAGCAGGGGTCTCATAAGCCCTGTGTCGGTGGTTCAACTCCACCCACCGCCACCAATTCGGCCTCCCGAAACCGCGGTTTCGGGAGGCCGAATTGGTTCGCTGATAGCATTCGGGTCGTGGAAGCGAAGAACTTCGTCACCCACTTCCAGCAGGCCTTCCCGAATCTGGTGGGGGCTCGAGTTCTGGTGGCGCTGTCGGGGGGCGCGGACTCGGTCGCCCTGCTCCACCTGCTGGCCGACCCCTCGCTCGGCCTCGAGCTCGAGGCGGCGCACGTCCACCACCTGGCGCGGCGCGCCGAGGCGGATCGGGACGCCGAGTTCTGCCGCGCGCTCTGCGAGCGGCGCGGGGTGCCGTTTCACCTGCTCCGCCTCGCCCTCGAGCCCGCGCCCCGCGAGGGCCGCGAGGCCGCCTGGCGCCGCAGTCGCTACCGTGCGCTGCTCGAGGTGGTCGCGCAGCGGTCGCTGGCCGCGGTGGCCACCGCGCACCACCGCGATGACGTCGCGGAAGGCGTCATCATGCAGCTCCTGCGCGGCGCCGGGCCGCGGGCCTTGGCCGGGATCGCCGCCGCCACCGACGCCGGCGTCATCCGGCCGCTGCTACCGTGGCGCCGGCTCGAGATCGTCGACTGGTTGCAGCGCCGCGGCATCCCCTGGATCGAGGACAGCTCCAACGCCGACCTCGGCCATCTCCGCAACCGGGTCCGCCATGTCGTCCTGCCCGAGCTGCGCAGCAGCTCACCGCGCATCGACGACCACCTCGTCCACCTCGCCGACGCACTGGCTGCGGACGAGGCGCTGTTCACGGACTCACTCGAGCGGGCGGCGGTATGGATCTCGCCGTGGGCTCCGGACGGCGGCGTTCCGGTGGACGACCTGAGGGCCCTCGCCCGGCCCCTGCGCTCGCGCTGGCTCCACGCCCAGGCCGCCCGCGCCGGCATCGGGCGGGTGACGCGGCGGCAGACCGCCCTGCTCCATCGCCTGGTCGAGGCATCGGTCCCCCGCTCGGTGACGCTGGCCGACCGCTGGCGGCTGCTCCTCGCGCGCGGCCGGCTCTGGCTCGAGCCGCCGGTCGCACCGCAGCCCTACGAGCACCGGCTCGAGGCGGGCAGCCTCACCGCGCTGTCGATCCCGGGCTGGCGGGTACGGCTGACTCTCGACGGCAGCCCGTCGCCGCAGGCGCGCTGGCACTGGCGCACGAGCCCGTCGACGCCGCTGACGGTGCGGTCGCCGCAGCCGGAAGACGCGGTCGAAGTCGCCGGCGAGAGGCTCGGCGTGCCCCGGCTGATCGCTCGCGTGGCGCCCCGCCACCTCCGGTCCGCCTGGCCGCTACTGTGTGAAAATGCTAGAATTGCGTGGATTCCAGGCGTCTGGCAGGGGACCTCGACCGGGGCCCTGCTGGTGGAGGTGCTGACGGATGGGTGAGCCCCGGGTCGTGCACTCGGCCGACGAGATCGGGCAGCGGCTGACCGACGTCGCCACGCTGATCTCCCAGGACTACCAGGGCAAGAAGCTCATCCTGGTCGGCATTCTCAAGGGTGCGGCCTTCCTGCTGGCCGACCTCGCGAGGCTGATCGAGGGGCCGGTGGACTACGAGTTCGTCGACGTCGCGGTGTCGCACGAGGACCGTGGCGAGATGGTCCACCTCACCTTCGCCACTCACATCGAGGTCTCGGGTCGCCACGTGCTGGTCTTGAAGGACGTTTGCCACAGCGGCGTGACCGAGAACTACCTGATCACCCACTTGAGCCAGCAGCACCCGGCCTCGATCGAGATCGTGGCGCTGGTCGATCGCCCCCACCTGCGCAGCGTCAACCTGCACGCCAAGTACGCCGTATTCCGCGACGAGACGGACGGCTATCTGGTCGGCTACGGGCTGGGGCTCGAGTGGGGGCAGTACACCAACCGACCCGAGCTGTGCGTGATCGAGCGAATGTGAACCGGAGCGTCAGCGGGCGCCCGACGAGCGGGGGAACAAGCCAAAGCGGCATTGGGTTCCCCGAGGTGCGCCGGCGGCTTCGACTGAGCGGCGCGGAGGCAACGACAGCGTGAATCAGACCGTCCGAACCGTCCTGATGTGGCTGGTCATCCTCGTCGGAGTGCTGCTGATGTTCTCCGTCCTGCGGGGGTACTCTTCGACCAGTCGCGAGATCGCGTTCTCCGACTTCCTGGACAAGGTCGGCCAGGGCGAGGTGAGCAAGGTCCTGATCAAGGGTGAGGAGATCCACATCAAGACCGCCGGCAGCGAGGACTCCGGACCGGCGCCCCGCTACGACCACTACACCTACAACCCCAAGTATGACGACCTGATCGGCCTGCTGCGCGAGCACAAGGTCGAGATCAAGGTGGAGAAGCCAACCGACGGGCGGCTGCTGACCGCCCTGCTGTCGTGGGCGCCGCTGCTGATCCTGGTCGGGCTGTGGTTCGTGTTTTTCCGGCAGATGCAGGCCGGCGGCAACAAGGCGATGTCCTTCGGCAAGTCGAAGGCCAAGCTGCTGACGCCCGATCAGAAGAAGGTGACCTTCGCCGACGTGGCCGGCGTCAACGAGGCCAAGGAGGAGCTCGAGGAGATCATCGACTTCCTCAAGGACCCCAAGAAGTTCCAGCGGCTCGGGGGCAAGATCCCCAAGGGCGTGCTGCTGATGGGCCCTCCCGGAACCGGCAAGACGTTGCTCGCGAGGGCCGTGGCCGGCGAGGCCGACGTGCCGTTCTTCTCGATGTCGGGTTCGGACTTCGTCGAGATGTTCGTCGGCGTGGGCGCTTCCCGCGTTCGCGACCTCTTCGAGCAGGGCAAGAAGAACGCACCCTGCATCATCTTCATCGACGAGATCGACGCCGTCGGCCGGCACCGGGGGGCTGGGCTCGGCGGCGGGCACGACGAGCGCGAGCAGACCCTCAACGCGCTCCTGGTCGAGATGGACGGATTCGAGTCCAACGAGGGCGTGATCCTGATCTCGGCGACCAACCGGCCCGACGTGCTCGACCCGGCGCTGCTCCGCCCGGGCCGCTTCGACCGCCGGATCGTGGTCAACGCACCAGACGTCAGGGGCCGGGAAGGGATCCTCAAGGTCCACACCACCAAGATCCCGCAGGCCTCTGACGTCGACCTGGCGGTGCTCGCCCGCTCGACCCCGGGGTTCTCGGGCGCCGACCTCGCGAACCTGGTCAACGAGGCCGCGCTGCGGGCGGCGCGTTTCAACAAGATGAAGGTGGAGATGGCAGACTTCGAGTTCGCCAAGGACAAGGTCATGATGGGCTCGGAGCGCCGGTCGCTGGTCATGTCCGAGGAGGAGAAGCGGATCACGGCCTACCACGAAGCCGGGCACGCGCTGGTCGCGGTCCTCGTGCCGGAGGCCGATCCCCTGCACAAGGTGACCATCATCCCCCGCGGCATGGCGCTCGGGCTGACCCAGCAGCTGCCACTCGAGGATCGCTACACCTACTCGCGCAGCTACCTCGAGGCCAACTTGCGGGTCCTGATGGGTGGCCGCATCGCCGAGGAAATCGTGTTCGGCTCGGAGCGGATCACAACCGGCGCCGGCAACGACCTCGAGCGCTGCACCGAGCTCGCCCGCAAGATGGTGTGCGAGTGGGGCATGAGCGAGAGGATGGGGCCGCTCACCTTCGGCAAGCGCGAGGAGTCGATTTTCCTGGGCAAGGAGTTCGCCCGACACCAGGACTACTCGGAGGCGACCGCGGTCCAGATCGACGACGAGATCCGAAACTTCGTCAATGACGCGTACTCCGGTGCCCGCCACTACCTGGAGAACAACCGGGAATCGCTCGAATCGATCGCCCAGGCGCTCCTCGAGCACGAGGTCCTCGACGGCGACACGATCTACGAGATCATCAGCAACCACAGCGAGCTCGATGCCGCGCTGCTGCAGCGCAAACGGCAGCGCTCGGCGGTCACGGAGGTAGCAGAATCGGCGTGAACGACGGCCACCGGGGGACCCTCCCGCAGCCCGGAGCGGATCGGCTGGATGCCCTCTGGCCGCGCCGCATACCGGTCGTGATGGCCGTTCTCAACCGGACTCCCGACTCGTTCTCGGACGGCAGTCGCTTCCTGGATGACGCCGCCGGCCTCGAGCACGCCGAGCGGTTGATCGCCGGGGGCGCCGACATCCTCGACATCGGAGGCGAGTCGACGCGCCCTGGCGCCGAGCCGGTCCCGGCCGCCGAGGAGCTGCGACGGGTGGTGCCGACGATTGCCGAGCTGCGGCGGCGCCACCCCGGCATCCTGATCTCGGTCGACACCTCGAAGCCGGAGGTCGCGGAGGCGGCGCTCGAGGCCGGCGCCAACCTGGTCAACGACGTCACCGCTGCCGCCGACGGCAGGATGCTCGAGCTGGTCGCGATGAGGGGCGCCGCCATCGTGCTCATGCACATGCGCGGATCGCCCGCGACCATGCAGGTTGACACCAGCTACGGCGACGTGGTCGCCGAGGTGTGCGACTTTCTCGACGGCAGGGCGCGCGCGGCGGAAGCGGCCGGAATCCCACCGCACCGGGTGTGGGTCGATCCGGGGATCGGCTTCGGCAAGGACGTCGACGGCAATCTGCGGCTGCTGGCCAGGCTGCCGGAGCTCGCCCGGCTCGGGCATCCCGTGATCTTCGGCGCGTCCCGCAAGTCCTTCCTCGGCCGGCTCACCGGCGCGCCGGTCGACGGCCGGCTGTCCGGCAGCCTGGCGGCTCTCATCCCAGCGATCGGCCTCGAACGAGTGGTGGTCCGGGTTCACGACCCGGAGGCAACTCGGCACTTCCTCGAGGTCGCGTGCCGGCTGCGCGAGGCGGCGTCGTGAACTGGCTGATCGGCGTCCTGCGCTCCATCACCGAGCTCAAGGTCGGTCTCGCCGACGTCGTCGACATCCTCACCGTCGCACTCCTGATCTACGCGCTGCTGGCGCTGCTGCGGGGCAGCCGCGCGATGCAGATGATGTGGGGCATCGTGGCCATCGCAGGCCTCTACCTGGTGGCCTCCACCCTCAAGCTGATCACGCTGTCGACCATCCTCGGCTATCTCTTGGCGTTCCTTCCGATCGCCATCATCGTTCTCTTCCAGCAGGAGATCCGGCGCATGCTGTCGGCCTTCGGGTCGACGGCATGGTTTCCGAGAGGCCGCGGCCAGGACGAAGGGCCGGTGATGATCAATGAGCTCGCGCTGGCGGTCCAGGCCCTCGCCGCCAAGCGCACCGGCGCCCTGATCGCGCTCGAGCGGCACGACTCGCTCTCGGTGTGGGCCGACACCGGCATCGCGCTCGAGTCGCGCTTCTCCTACGACCTCATCCTCAACATCTTCATCCCCGGCACGCCGCTCCACGACGGCGCGGTGATCATCAGCGGCGAGCGCATCGTCGCGGCCTCCTGCTTCCTGCCGCTCACCATTCGCCACGAGCTGTCGTCCGAGCTCGGCAGCCGGCACCGCGCGGCGATCGGGCTGACCGAGGAGAGCGACGCGCTGGTCATCGTGGTGTCGGAGGAGACCGGCATCATTTCGCTCGCGGTCGAGCAGCAGCTGCTGCGACCGCTCGACGAGACCACGCTGCGCAACGCGCTCGCCGAGCACCTCTACCAGCTCCGGCCCAGGCGGGAGATCGACTCGTGAGGCTGCGGCCCCGCTACCCCGTGCTGTTCCTGGTGTCGTTGCTGGCTGCCTTCCTGCTCTGGTACGTCCTGTCCGCCGAGCGCACGCGGGAGATCTCGGTGCGCGGCGTCCGCGCCCAGCTCAGCCTGGTCAACATCCCGAGCGATCTGGTCCTGGTCTCGGGCGTTCCCGACACCGTCTCGGTCCAGCTGCGCGGCCCGTTGTCGCGCCTGCTCGACCCGCGGACACCGCTGGAGGTCCTGCTCGACCTGTCGAACGCTGGTCCGGGCACCGACTCCTACCCGATCAACGCCAGCGACATCCCGCTGCCGCCCGAGGTCGAAGTGGTGAGCGTCGAGCCTGCCGCCATCTCGCTCGTGCTCGAGCGGCGGCAGACCCTCAGCGTGGCGGTGCGGCCGATCGTCGAGGGCGTGCCTGCCGCGGGCTTCGTGCTCGTGTCGGTGCGGGTGACGCCCGAGCAGATGGCCATCCAGGGGCCCGAGAGCCGCCTCGAGGGCGTCGCCTTCATCGAGACCACGCCGATCTCGGTGGAAGGCGCCACCGCCCCGGTCGAGACCATTGTCCAACCGGTGCTGCCCGATCCGCTGCTGCGCCTGCTGTCGGCCATCCCGATCCAGGTGGTCGTCCAGATCGAGCCGCGGGCGGTGGCGACGCCGGAAACCCGCTGAGCCGGCGCCGCCAGGGGTTGACGCTGCCCGGCGACCTGTGGAAAGGTGACTCGACCCTGGGAGCGTGATGAGCACTCTCTTCGGTACCGACGGGATTCGTGGGCGGGCGTTCTCGCCGCCGCTCGACAAGGACACCGTCCGCCGCCTCGGCGCGGTGGTCGTCGAGGTCCTCGGCCTGCGGTCCGGTCCGCCTCTGCTGCTTGCCGGCGACACCCGTGCCTCGACCGAAACCCTGGCGCGCTGGTTTGCCGGCAGCTTCCAGGCGGCGGGGGGCAGGGTGACCTGGGGCGGGGTGCTCCCGACCCCGGCGGTGTCCCAGCTCCTTCGCGGCGGCGGCTACGGCGCAGGGGTCGTCATCTCCGCCTCCCACAATCCGTCGTGTGACAACGGGATCAAGATCCTGGAGCCCACCGGCGAAAAGCTGGCCGACACCTCGGAGCGCCAGATCGAGGCCCGCATCGCCACGATCGGTTCGACCGGCGACACCGCGCTCCCCGAGGCCGATCGCTCCTTGCCCGAGCGCTACCTCGAGCTGCTGGTCGCCTCGGTCGGACAGGGGCGCCCGCTGGCCGGCCTGCACCTGGTGGTGGACGCTGCCCACGGAGCGGCGTCGGGGCTGGTCGAGCAGCTGCTGGAGCGGTTCGGCGCGCGCGTGACCTCGATCGCGTCGGCGCCGGACGGCACCAACATCAACGCCGGCTGCGGCGCCACCGCCCCGGCGCGACTCGCCGAGCGGGTGATCGCCGAGCAGGCGCACGGCGGGCTCGCGCTCGATGGCGACGCCGACCGCGCGATCCTCGTCGACGAGGCCGGCACGGTGCTCGACGGAGACGACATCCTGTTGGCCTGGGCGCGCCAGCTCGCCGCTGACGACCGTCTCCCCCACCGCCGGGTGGTGGCCACCGTGATGAGCAACTTCGGGCTCGAGCGCGCGCTGCGCCGGGATGGTCTCGACCTGCGCCGCTGCGCGGTCGGCGACCGCTGGGTGTGGCAGGCGATGCGCCAGCACGAGGCCGCCCTCGGCGGCGAGCAGTCGGGCCACGTCATCTGCGCCCACCATGGGGTGTCCGGCGACGGCCTGCTGACCGGCAGCCAGCTGGTCGCCATCGCCGCCCGGCGCGGCCTGCCGCTGTCGCGGCTGTCCGACCTCGAGCGCTTCCCGCAGGTTCTCCTCAACGTGCCGGTCGTACGCAAGACCCCATTCGAGGACCTGCCGGCGGTCCACCGCGAGCTGGCCGACGCCGAGGCCCGGCTGCAGGGCCGCGGCCGGGTGCTGCTGCGCTACTCCGGGACCGAGCCGCTGGCGCGCGTGATGATCGAGGGCGAGGACGCGGCCGAGATCCAGGTCCTGGCCGAGCGGCTCGCCGCTGCGATCCGCCGCGCGTTGGGGTAGGAGTTCGTGCCGCATTGGCCTTTTCGACGGGTGTGGTTGACCGAGGTATAGCCGGTCGGCCACTGCGGCACGAACTCCTCGGGATGCGCTGCGCGCATCCCGAGGAGCGTATCGGGCAGAGGCCAACTACAACGACCTCACCAGGAACGCGCTCAGGGGCCTATGCCCTACACGCTGCTAGCCTCCGCCCACCCGTTTTCGCTTCCGAGCCTGATGCCAAGCTCTCGATCCACGATCAGTCGGAAGCGGGTGCGGATGCGGGCGAGGGCGCGGGGGGCAGACCCCGCTTCCGCTCCCACCCCAGGAATGGCATTCTCCTGCGGCTCCGTTACACTGGCGGGCCGGTCGTGCGAGCGACGGCGGAGGGCGACACCATGGGTCTGACCGAGCAGGACATCCTCAGGAAGCTGAGCACGATCCCCATCCCCGGCGGTAGCCGCGATCTGGTGGCAGCGGGCGCCGTGCGCCAGCTCGAGGTCGACGGTGAACGAGTCCGCCTCCTGCTCGCCGTCGAGGCCGCGCGGCCCGGCATTGCCGACTCCCTGCGCGGCGAGGTCGAACGCCAGCTCCGTGCGCTGCCCGGCGTGGCCGACGTCGAGGTCACTCTGCAGACCCTGCTCGCCACCGTGCAGGGGCCGTCCCCGGCGCACGCCGCGCCGCAGCCGAGGGGCTGGGCGCACCTCATCCCGGGGGTCGAGCGGGTGGTCGCGGTGGCCTCGGGCAAGGGCGGCGTCGGCAAGTCAACGGTGGCCGCCAACCTCGCTCTGGCGCTGGCCCGGCGGGGCCAGCGCGTCGGCCTGCTCGACGCCGACATCTACGGGCCGTCGCAGCAGCTGATGATGGGCGCCGACGAGGGGCCCACCGGCGACGCTTCCGGCAAGATCCACCCGGTCGATGCCCCGGGCGGCGTCAAGGTGATGTCGTTCGGATACATCGTCGATGCCGACCAGCCCGTGATCTGGCGCGGGCCGATGCTGCAGAAGGCGCTCGAGCAGTTTGTCGGCGACGTGCTGTGGGGCGAGCTCGACTACCTGGTGGTCGATCTGCCTCCGGGCACCGGCGACGTCGCCCTCACCCTCTGTCAGAACGTGCCGCTCGCCGGCGCCTTGATCGTCACCACTGCCCAGGACGTGGCCCTGATCGATGCCCGCAAGAGCCTGCACATGTTCCGCAAGCTCGATGTCCCAGTGCTCGGGATCGTGGAGAACATGTCCCACTACACCTGCCCGGAGTGCGGCCACGTCGAGCACGTGTTCGGATCGGGCGGCGGGCGCCGGACCGCCGACGCGCTGGGGGTGCCGTTCCTGGGCGAGATCCCGATCGACCCGGCCGTCGCCGCGGGCGGCGACACCGGCCAGCCGGTCGTCCTCGAGCGGCCACAGTCGCCGGTCGGGCGCGCCTTCACCGCGCTGGCCGAGTCGATTCTCGAGCGAGCAGAGAGGGGTTAGGGCCCCCGCCCGCCCACTTCCGGACCCGTTCGAACCCGCGAGGCAGCGTTTACGGCTCACGCCTGGCGTCGCCGATGCAGGCCGGAGGCCTGCGCTACAAGATCCCGGCGGGAGGGCGACCAACTCTCTACGAACCGCTCGATTCGGTCCACCGAGTCGGAAGCGGGCGCGGAAGCGGAAGGGGCTCGGGCTATGGCTCACTCGCCTCCACCTTCCTGGTACGACACGACAACGCGGGTCGCGCCCTCCTCGGTGCGGATCATCGCGGTCACGCTGCGCTGGCCGTCGCCCTGCGAGCCGATCACCACGGCGCCCGAGTCGGCCTCCCCCATGGAGAAGCTGTTGACGTTGACCTCGAAGCCGTCGGCCTCGAGCCGTTCGCGGTAAAACGCGGTCGCCGCTTCGACCGACTCGGTGGACCGAAGCTGGAAGCCGCCGCTGGTCTTGCCCTCGCTCTCGACGACGTGTGGGCTCTCGGCCTCGCTGCCCGGGAGGACCGGCACCCAGGCCGGTATGTCGCCGACGGTATCGACGCCGGTCCTCATCTTCCAGGTCTCGTCGCCGCGGGTGACGCTGAAGGTGCCCTCTTCGCCCTCGCCGGTGGCTTCGACGCTGACCTCCCCTTCATCGGTTGTGAACTTGATCCGGCCCTCTTTGAGGTCCTGGATGCTGACGGTGACCACCTCCCCGGTCTTGGTGTGGCGGACGGTGATCGTTCCCGCCTGCTCATCCGCGGACACCTCCTCGAGCTCCGGGTTCATCTTCACGATCAGCCGGGCGGTGGCCATCTCGGGGTTGTCCTTGAAGTCCCCGGCGACGTCCTTGATCTTCTTCGCCGCGATCAGGCCGACCACGACCAGCGCCGCGGCCACAATCACCACCAGCGCTCCACAGCCGATGCCGATCCACGCCAGGGGGCTGAGCCCCTTCTTCTTCGGAGTCGTCTCCTCGGTCATGGCTTCCTCCCTCGTCGCTGCCGCCGCCGCGGCTTGGTTCTCGGTGGCAGCATATCACTGAGGCAGGGGTTAGGGGCTAGGGTTTCGGGGTTTGATCCCGCGAACGCCCGCTTTCGTCACGACGACCTGTCACGGCGGCTTGTCACGGCGAAGCTCTGTCACGGCGTAGTCCGCGGAGACGGAGCCGGAAGCCGAAGGCGACTTGTCACGGCGAAGTGCGAAGCACGAAGCCGGAAGCCGGATCCGCGCCCGAGGAGCCTGCCCTGAGCGAGCGGCCCAACGGCGCCGCGAGCCGAAGGGTTCCCGCTCCCGTTCCCGTTCCCGCCACGCTCGTTCGCTCCGTCCTCGAGAGCACTTCGCGCCGATTCTGTGGAGGCGCTCCCCGAGGTTGCCACCTTTGGCGATTTCGGGTCGCAAGCACGGCTCCAGGAAGATCGTGGTTCCGAAATCGCCAAAGATGGCACGCCCGCAGGACGCGCTTCCCGCATACTCGGCTCGCCTCCCGCGCACGGAGATGGGCACGCAGGCATGCCCACATCGCCTCACTCCAGCCGGGTGAAGGCGCCCTCCGGTCGCAGCAGGTTGTGGCAGCGGTACAGCAGCACCCTGCGGATCAGCACCCCGTCCCTCACGATCTCGATCGGCGGCTCGGCGCGGACCTCCTCGAAGAGCCCGCGCAGCACCTTCTCCTGGCCGTTGCGGTCGGTCACGAACAGCATGTCCCGGCCGGCGAGCTCGGCCGGCCGATACCAGTAGAGCGACGCCAGCCCGTGCTTGCCGCCGCGGATGTTGGCGAGCCGAGTCGGCAGCGTCCCCGCGGACAGGAAGGCGTAGAGGTGGACGTCGCTGTAGCTCTCGGAGGCAACCAGCTCGTCGGGCCCACGCAGCACCTGCAGCCGGTCGACGATCTCACGGTTGCCGATCAGCTCGGCCAGGGCCTTGGTCGAGATCCGGTCGGGCTGCCCGCGATAGCTCCATTCAATCGCCATCAGCCGCTCAGGCAGAAGCACGATCCAGACCGCGGCCAGCGACAGCCCGAGCCCGATCACCGCGGCACAGGCCACCAGCGTCGAGCGGCCGCGAAACGCGACCAGCACCAGCAGTGCGGCCGCGACCATCACGCCGGTGGTGCCCCAGTGCGGCGACACCCGGGTGCGCAGCCCGATCACGGCGAACAGCAGCAGCGGCGACGCGACGGCGACCCGCGCCGCCAGCCAGTCGGGGCGCGCCGGCCGCCGCGACCGCCACCAGGCAACCGCCAAGGCCGCGAGCAGGAAGGGGGTCAGCAGCAGCGCGATGCCGCCCAGGTACTCGGCCAGGTAGCTGAGGGTGAAGCCGGCGCCCAAGTGGCGGCCCTGGAGCTGGAAGCGGATGTTGTCCCAGTCGTGCTGCACCGCCCACACCCACACCGGCATGGTCAGCAGGAAGCTGAGCGCCGCAGCCAGGTACGGCGTGGCCGTCCGCAGGTGGTGGCGGGCGGGGCCCCTGATGACCGCCGGCAGCACCGCCGGCAGCACGGTGACGATGGGAAACTTGGCGAGGAAGCCGAGGCCGGCCGCGATCCCGAAGCCCCACCACGCGCGCTGCTCCCCCTGGGCGAGCGCAACCGCGGCCCAGGTGGCGCCCAGGTAGGCGGCCGCCATCGCGATGTCGGTCGACGCGTAGAACGAGCCCAGGAACATCAGCGGCGCCAGGTGAAGCGCGAGGTAGGCGAGCGCGGCGTGGCGGGGGGTGCCGCCGAGCCGGCGGACGAGCGGCAGCAGCATCAGCCCGATGAGCAGGCTCGCGACGATCGCCGGGGCGCGCACCGCGAGCCGGGTCTCGCCGAGCACGGCGCGAAACGGGACCATCGCCCAGATCACCAGCTTGGGCTGGTCGAAGCTGCTCCACTCGGCGTGCCGCGAGCAGTCCCAGTAATAGGCCTCGTCGCCCGACACCGGCAGCGCCACCGCGAGGACGACGTGAAGCGCGGCCAGAGCAAGCAGCACGGCGACGAAGCCGCGAAGGCCGGCGGATCGGTCGCCCTCCGGCCGCGCGGTCGAGGGCCCCGCCCCGTCGGCGGTCACAGGCGCCGGCGCAGCTTCCACAGCTTGAGCAGGGTCCCGAAGGCGATCGAAAGGCGGACCTTGGACTCGCCGTAGACCCGCGGCCGGTGGGTCACCCCGAGCTGGGCCCAGCGCAGCCCGGCGCGGTGGGCGCGCGCGTAGATCTCGGCGTCGATCAGGAAGCCGTCCTCGGTCAGCTCGACCATGTAGAGGAACGAGCTGCGGAACAGCTTGAGCGCGCAGTTGACGTCCTGCACGTCGAGACCGAGGATGCGCGACTGCAGCCAGTTGTAGGTCGCCGAGATCCGCCGCCGGACCCAGGTGTCCTCGCGGCCGACGCGGATGCCGCCGACCATGTCGGCATCTTTCAGGAAGGGGTAGAGGTTGGCAGCTTCGCGCAGGTCGAACTGGCCGTCGGAGTCGGTGAGGCAGACAACCATGTAGCGGACTGCCTCGAAGCCGCGCCGGATGGCGAGCCCGTAACCGAGGTGGCCGTATTGCGTGAAGGCGCGGATGCGCGGGTCACGGGCGGCGAACTCCTCGAGGATCTGCGGCGTGCGGTCGGTCGAGCCGTCGTCGACGACGATGATCTCCCAGCGGCCGCAGATCTCGTCGAGGGCCTGGACCGCCTCGGGGATCACCACCGGCAGCGCCTCCTCCTCGTTGAGCGCCGGCATGACGACCGAGAGCTCCGGGATCACGGGTTCGTGAGCCGTGGCGACCTCCTTCGGTTCAGACGTGCGGATTGTAGCAAGGCTTATCTCCCCCGCACCACCGGGGTCGGCGGCTCGCCGCCCTCGAGCACCGCGGTCATGGCCAGCCCTCGACCGGGGCGAGGAACTCAACGAGCAGCTGCTCGAGCGGCCGCTCCGCGGTCTCCACGACCCGGCCGAGCTCCGCCCCGAGCTCGTCGAAGACGAAGATCGTCGGCACCCGGTCCATCACCGTGCCGTCCGGAAGCAGAGCGGCGACCTCGGCGTCGGTGACCTTCTTGGTGCGGTCGACGCCGACCAGCACCGCCTCGAAGCGATCCCCGGCGATCTCGTCGAGCACCCGCTGCAGCCGGGGCACCTCGCGCGCGGAGTCCTCGCACCAGGTGCCGAGAACCGCGACCACCTTGTAGCGGCCGGCCGCCGAGGCGAGCTGCGCCACCGCCTCGGCCTCCGGCAGGTAGATGTCGCGCTCGGCCTGCCAGCCCTCAACCGCGGCGAGCTCGCTCCAGATGAGGCGGCCCAGCAGCACCGCGGGCGGCCGCGGCGGCTCGGGCCCGGCGGCGGTTGAGACCCGCACGATCCGGTCGCCGACGCGCAGCCGGCTGAGGACGTCGCGGCCGGCGACGACCTCGCCGAGGTTGGTGTAGTGGCCGGTCAGCCGGTCGGCCGGCAGCTCGGTCACGAACAGCTGGCAGCCGCCGGTCTGCGGCCCCGAGGTCGCGATACCGACCCGCCAGGAGTCGAAGGGACGGATGCTCGGCTCGTCGGGCAGCACGAAGCCCGGGCCGCCCCAGCCGTCGCCCCGCGGGTCACCCCCCTGGACCACGAAGTTCGGAACCACGCGGTGGATGGTCAGGCCATCGTAGAAGCCGCGCTCGGCAAGCTCCCACAGCTCGCGCGAGCTGATCGGCGCGTCCGCGAGGTCGAGCCGGACCCGGAAGGTGCCGCGCACCGTCACCACGTCGAGCCAGCGCTCGACCTCGATCCAGCGCAGCAGGTCGCGGTACCACTCCCGGCCGTGCCGGGGCTCGCCCAGGGGCAGCGCCGCCGCCATCCCGAGGCGGCGCGCCTCGTTGACGACCAGCGCGCGGACCGCCCGGTCCGGGTCGGCCGCCGCGAGCTCGACCACCGCCTGCCGGTCCGCGTCGGCCGACAGGCTCAGCGCCGCCACCAGCGCCGCGGCGCGGGCGTCGGCCATGGCGTCGCCCTTCCACGACCGGTAGAGCTCGAGCGCCGCCGCGCGGTCTGCGAGCTTGCCTGAGGACTGCAGCAGCTCCACGGCGCGCGCCCGCACCGCAGGGTCCGAGTCGCGGCGCAGCAGGGCCGACAGCGTCTCGGACCGGGATGACGCGGCCTCGTCGTCGAGGGCCTCCAGCCAGGCGAGGCGGACCGCTACCGCCGCGTCACCCGCCAGCTGGCGCTCGATCGTTCCCGCTGCCTGGTCCGGCAGCAGCGGCGTCACGGTGGCTGCGGCGCGCCGGCGCCAGACCTCACCGTCGCCGGCCCACTGCGCGGCGAGCTCTACGGCCGTCGCCGAGCCCCGGCTGGCCAGGGCGGCGAGCGCCTCGGCCGCCAGCCACGGCTCGTCACCCCGGGCGATCGCGACGAGCACGGCGTCCTGGCCGAGCGCCGGACGCCGGCCCGCGGCGCGCAGCGCGCTGACCGCGAGCTGGGCCGGCTCAGCCGTCCACAGCGCGACCAGCTCGCCCGCCCTCGGGTCCGGCAGCTCGATCTCGGGGCGGGCGGCCAGCACCTGGCAGGCGGCGGCGCGGACCCGCCAGTCCGGGTCGCCGATCGCAGCCGCCACCAGTCGACGGTCGGCAGCGTCGATCGGCCCGTCGGCGAGGCCGGCGAGCGCGGTCGCCCGGATCACCGGCTCGACGTCGCCGGCGAGACGGCGCAGCGCCTCGGCGCGCTCCGGCCGCCGGCTGCGCGCCAGGGAGGCGGCCGCCGCCCGCCGCAGGCCGGGCTCCGCGTGGCCGGCGAAGCGGGCCGCCTCGGCCTCCCACGGCCGCTCGCCGAGCCGCCAGAGGTTGGCGAGCGCGGCCTCGAGCACCGCCGGCTCGCGCTCGCTGCCGAGCAGCTTCGCGATCGGGGCGAAGGCCTCCTCGCCGCCGTGGCAGGCCGCCCACGCCGCCGCCTGGCGGACCAGCGGCACCGCGTCGCCGAGACCCCGCAGCGCCACGCCGAGCGCCGGCCGGCCGATCCTCCCCGCCGCCACCATGGCGTAGCTGCGCGCCCACGGGTCGCCGTCGCCCGCGTATCGGTCGATCAGGGCGACCCGTGACGGATCGGCCTCCGAGGCCAGCACCCGCGCGACATCCGCCCGCGCCAGCGCGAACGGGTCCTCGAGCATCGCGACGGCGAGCGAGCTCGGCAGGCCGCCGAAGTCGAGCGCCTCGAGCAGCGCGGCCCGCCGCTCGTCGAGCTGGCCGAAGTCGTCCGGGGTCGCGGCGACGGCCACGCCGGCCGCCGCCATGGCCGCCGCGGCGAGGGCCGCAGCCAGCTTCCAGGCATGGTTCCGCTGGGCAGGGGTCATGGTCACACTCCGTAGAGCAGGCGGTCGCCGAGCACCGCGGGCAGGCCGGCCTGCAGGATCCGCCCCCGGGCCAGCGACACGCGGTAGTCCACCCGGTACAGGGAGAGGCGGAGCGCCTCGTCGTCGAAGATCGCGTAGGACGCGCGCGGGTCGCGGTCCCGGGGCTGGCCGACCGAGCCGGGGTTGATGAGGTAGCGGTGGCCTGGCGTGAGCTTGACCGTCACTCGCCGGCCGGAGAGCAGGCGCACGCCGAGCGACGCGCGGTCGCCGTCGGCGCCGAGCTCGAACAGCGACGGGACGTGGGTGTGACCGAAGAAGATCACCTGCTGCGGCAGCGCCGCGAACGACAGGGTGGCGTCGAAGGCCGAGAAGATGTAGGCGTCCTCGTCGATCGCCGACCCGTGGCAGATCGCGAGCTGGTCGGAGAGCTCGCGCGGCCCGACCGGCAACGACCGCAGGCTCTCGAGGTGGTGCGGCTCGAGCTGCCCGAGGGTCCAGGTTGCGGCCTCGCGCGCGTAGCGGTTGAAGTACTCGGGGCTGTCGAGGCCCGCGCACACCCGGTCGTGGTTGCCGCGCACCGCGTCGGTCGGCGGGGCGAGCGACCGCAGCCAGCCCACCACCTGGTTGGGAGAGGCGCCGTAGCCGACCGCGTCGCCGAGGAAGAGCACGCGGTCGAAGCGCTTGCGCCGGACGTGGTTGAGCACGGCGTGGAGGGCTTCCCAGTTGCCGTGGACGTCGCTCAGGATCAGGTAGCGCACGCCGCCCCCGACGCCAGCGAGGCCACCCGCTGCGCCACCTCCGAAGGGGTCTCCGAGCCGTCGAGAACGACGGTCCAGGTGGCGCCCAGGTAGTGGGGGCGCCGCGCGTCATACAGCCGCCGCGCCGCGCCATCGTCTGACCACAGGGGGCGGCCGCCGTGGTCGCGCCCGAGCCGCTCGGCGAGCACCCGGCCGGCCGCCGACTTCCCCGCCCCCATGAAGCCCACCGGGTAGAGGTTGGACATCCTGTTAATTGTAGCTGCTGTTGAGGGTTGGAACTCTGCTCGGGGTCACGAAAGAGGAACGAATCTGCCCTTCCCCGCTTCCGCTTCCGCGCGCCGAGGCGAGTACGAGGAAGGGGCGTCCTGCGGGCGTGCCATCTTTGGCAATTTCGGGACGACGATCCTCCCAAAGAGGTGCTCGAGACCCGAAATTGCCAAAGGTGGCAACCTCGGGGAGCGCCTCCAGAGAATCGGCGCGAAGCGCTCTTGAGGACGGAGCGAGCGAGCGGGCACGGAGACGCGCCATCGGGCTCGGAAGCGGATGCGGGCTCGGGCGCGCTACTGCGCGAAGCGGTCCATGAAGTGGGTGCTCAGGCGGCCCGCCTGGAAGTCCTCCTCGTCGAGGATCTTGAGGTGGAGCGGGATCGAGGTCTTCACCCCCTCGACCCGGAACATCTCGAGCGCCCGCCGGCCGCGGACGATCGCCTCGTCGCGGTCTGCGCCCCACACCAGCAGCTTGGCCATCAAGCTGTCGTAGTGCGACGGGATGGTGTAGCCGGAGTAGAGGTGCGTGTCGACGCGCACCCCGGGACCGCCGGGCAGGGAGAGGTGGCTGATCTTGCCCGGCGACGGCGCGAAGGTGTTGGGGTCCTCGGCGTTGATCCGGAACTCGATGGCGTGGCCGCTGGCGACGACCTGGCGCCGCTTCGGGATCGACATCGGCTCGCCGGCGGCGATCCGCAGCTGCTCCTTGACCAGGTCGACCCCGGTCACCAGCTCGGTCACCGGGTGCTCGACCTGGATGCGGGTGTTCATCTCCATGAAGTAGTAGCTGCCGTCCTCGGCGAGCAGGAACTCGACCGTGCCGGCGTTGAGGTACTTCGCCGCCCGCGCCGCGGCCACCGCGGCGCGCCCCATCTCGTCGCGCAGCTCGGGGCTGAGGGCGACCGACGGCGACTCCTCGATGATCTTCTGGTGGCGGCGCTGGATCGAGCACTCGCGCTCGCCGAGGTGGATGATCCGGCCGCGGCTGTCGGCCAGCACCTGGAACTCGATGTGGCGCGGCCGCACCAGGTACTTCTCGAGGTAGACCGAGTCGTCGCCGAAGGCCCGTTCGGCCTCGCTGCGGGCGGTGTCGTAGGCCGCGCGGAGCTCGCCCTCACTGGTCGCCATCCGCATCCCGCGGCCGCCGCCGCCCGCGGAGGCCTTCAGGATCACCGGGTAGCCGATTGCCCGCGCCAGGTCGAGCGCCTCGTCGCGATTGGCCAGCACCTTCTCCGACCCCGGCACCACCGGCACCTCGGCCGCCGCCACCGACTGCCGGGCCTGCGCCTTGTTGCCCATCAGCCGGATGGCCTCGGGCGGCGGGCCGATGAAGGTGAGGCCGCACTCGCCGACGACCTCGGCGAAGTGGGCGTTCTCGGCCAGGAAGCCGTAGCCGGGGTGGATCGCGTCGGCGCCGGTGATCTGGGCCGCGGACATCACCGACGAGACGTCGAGATAGGACGCGTCCGACGCTGGCGGCCCGATGCACACCGACTGGTCGGCGAGCTTGACATGCAGGCACTCGCGATCGGCCTCGGAGTGGACCGCCACCGTCGCGACCCCGAGCTCGCGGCAGGCGGCGATGATGCGGACCGCGATCTCGCCGCGGTTGGCGATCAGGACCTTGGAGAACATCTCACGCCGGCCGGATCGCGAACAGCCGCTCGCCGTACTCGACCGGCTGCGCGTTGTCGGGGAGGACCTTGACGATGGTGCCCGCAACGTCGCACTCGATCTCGTTCATCAGCTTCATCGCCTCGATGATGCACAGGGTCTGGCCCTCGCGGACGATGTCGCCGACCTTGACGTAGGGCTCGGCGTCCGGGTTCGGGGCCCGGTAGAAGGTCCCGACGATCGGCGAGGCCACCCAGTGCAGGCCCTCGTCCGCAATTGCCTGCGCCTCCGCGCTGCCCGGCGCCGGCGCAGGCGCCGGCCTCGGCGCGGCCGCCGCCGCGGCCGCCGACGGCGCGTCGGCGAACACCACCGGCGGCACGCCGTCGATGCGCAGCTTGGACCCGCCGTGGTCGACCTCGACGGACGCCACGCCGGTTGCCGCCACGAGCTTGATCAGCTCACAGATCTCATCGAACTTGAACATCGTGCACTCTCACCTCAGACGAATTCGGAGTACAGGCGCGCGCCGACCAGGCGGCTGAGCAGGCGCCCCTTGCCGGCCAGCGCGTCGCGGTCCAGCACCAGCAGCAGGAAGTAGCCGGCCGCGAGGCTGGTGATGATCATCAAGGCGTCCTCGGCCCACACCGACAACTGCTGGAGGCTGCCGTGGTCGAACTCGCGGCCGGTGCGGTCGACCCCGGCCACCACCGCCGCGAGCTCGGTCCCGAGCGCCTCGAGCGAGCGGTCGGCAGGCGTCGTGACCACCGCGATCCCGTCGGGATCGACGATCGCCGCACCCCGGGAGCCCGGGCAGCGCTCGACCAGCTTGACGATCTCGGCCTCGAAGTTCACGCCCCGTGTCTCTCAGAGCCCAGTCTAACGGTGTCGAGCCAGGCCCGCAACGCCGCCACCTTGGCCGGCGCCGAGCCGCGGATTGCGCCCTCCGGCGAGGAGGTCTCGCCCTGCAGCTCGGCCAGGTAGCTCGAGGCCTCCAGGTTGCCGGGCTCGCGCTCGAGCAGGCGCTGGAGCGTCGTCACCGCCAGGCCCCAGGCGCCCTGGTGGGCCGCCAGCCGGGCCAGGGTCAGGGTCGGCAGCGGCCCTTCGTCGGCCTCCCGGACGGGCGGGGGCTTGTGGGCGAGCGGGGGCGGCGGCTCGATCGCGGTTTCCCCGACGAGCTCGAGCGGCTCCGGCTCCGCGGATGCCGCGGCCTCCTCAGGGGCTGCCGCAGCCACGACGTCAGGCTCGGCGCCGAGCTCGGCGGCGAGATCGGCCCACGACTCCGGCGCGAGCTCGCCGGGGCCCTCGGGCACCGCCTCCGGCAGCGGCGTCACCTCCACCCGCGCCACCAGCGCGGCGGCGTCCTCCAACCCGGGCGGCGGGGTCCTCTCGAAGATCTCGTCGAGCGTTTCGGCCTGGGGCGCGACCCCCTCGGTGCCCTCGAACAGCTCCGCGAGATCTCCCGCAGCGATCGGCTCGATCGCCGGCATCGACTCGTTCAGCTCCTCAGGCTCCGGCTCCGGCACCGCGGCGACCTCGGTCGCCACGTCGGCCCACGACTCGGGCTCCGGCTCGACGCGCCCTTCGGGCGGCGCCTCGCGCAGCGCCTCGACCACCGTCTCGTCCACGAACGGCGGCGGCGGCTCCTCGACCGGCGGCGCCTCCTCTCGAACCTCGAACACGTCCCCGGCGCCCTCGCCGATCGCGATGCCGGCCGCGGTCAGCTCGCCGAACGGGTCGCCGTCGGCGATCCGCAGGACTGGGGCGGGCGGCCGCAGCCGCCACTCGAGGAGGGCCCGTCGGGCCGCGATCTCGGCAGCCTCCTGCTCGGCGCGCCGCGCCTCCTCCTCGGCGAGTCGCGCCTCCTCGGCCGCGCGCCGCGCTTCCTCCTCGCCCGCCGTGCTCTCCTCCGCGACCCTTCGCGCCTCCTCCTCGGCAGCCGCGCTTCCTCGGCTCGCGCGCCTCCACTCGGCGCGCCTCCTCCTCGGCGAGCCGCAGCCGCTCCCTCTCAGCTGCCGCCTCCAGCTCGGCGATCCGGCCGTCGACCTCGCCGATCAGGCCGCCAGCTCGGGGTCGCCGGCGGCGAGCGGGCGCACCCTGCTCAGCGCCGCCGCGGCAGCCGGCCAGTCGGCGGCCGCGAGCCGCCGCCTCGGCGACCGCCCGCGCCGCCAGCGGGTGGGCGGGGTCGAGGGCGTGGGCGCGGGCGAAGGCCCGGGCGGCGCCGTCGCCGTCCGCCTGCTCGCGCAGGCCGCGGCCGAGCGCGACCCAGGCCGCGGCCGAGCCGCGGGTGGTGCTCGAGGCCGGCGCGCAGCACCGCCACCGCCTCGGCGGCCTGGCCGTCGGCCTGCAGCAGCTCGGCGAGGCGCAGGAACACCCGCGACGAGGGGTCCTCGCGGAGCTGGTAGCGCAGCCGCTCGATGCGGTAGTTCATGCACTTGCCATTATGACAAAAAAAAAGAACGGCCGGGCCACGAGGCCCGGCCGTGGGTTCCTTCGATCAGATGCCGTTGCCGCTCACGGTGATATCCACCGACAGCGGCTGCGCGTCGGGGTCGCCAGTAATGGTCAGCACGGCCGAGAACGGGCCCACCGCGTTCGGGTTGAACGTGATGTGGAAGTCCTTGGATGTCATCGGAGGCACGAATCTCTCCGAACCGCCCTCCTGGATGAAGAACTGATCCGGGTTTGCACCGCTCTTGTCCAGCGTCCACGTCAGGGTCCCGGTCCCGGTGTTGGTGATGGTCAATGGCGTCGGGTGAGCCACGGCGCCACCAGCAACCGGCGTGTCTGGAAAGACGAAGTCGGTCTGGTTCACCGACCAGATCCTGGACTCCTCGTTGGCGGTTAGGGCGACGTTGTAGGGGTTCGCCGGCGAGCTGTTCTGGATCGCGACCTGGCCGTTGTACACGGCGCCACTGTCGACGTCGGGGCAGAAGTAGATGGTCACCGGCGCGGCTGTGCCGAAGGGCGCGACCTGGAAGCCGGTTGCGGTCTGGTTGGTCGCCCCCGCGTCGAAGTAGAAGCGGCCGACCAGGTTCAGCTGGAAGACCTCCAGGGTGCCGGCGCCGCCGTTGGAGATGATCAGGTCGGCGTTCGAACAGGTCCCGGCCTGGGCCGCCGGAAAGACCGGCGGCGGGGCCACGATCGTCGCCGAGGCGACGCAGGTGTCGTCGCCGGGCTCGTAGATCAGCCCGCCCGCGAGGGTATCAGCACAGTTGCCCGGCAGGTTGACCACGGTGACATTGACCGCAGTCGGCGCCTTGCGTCAGGCCCTGCAGGCCGTCGTCGGTGATGCACGGCGTGGTGTCGAAGACCAGGCCGAAGTCGTTCGGCGCCGGGATGCCCGTGACCTCGATGGTGGTCTCGTCGACCACCGTCACCGAGCTCGAGGCCATCACGAAGTCGTTGATCTTGACCAGCAGGTCCTCGGCGAAGTCCGCACCGGAGATCGTGATGTCCGACGGGGTCACGTAGTTGCCGGTCTCGTCGGCCTGGATGAAGGTCGGGTCGACGCCGGTCACGGTCGGCTGGTTGCCGCGCAGGGTGAAGGTGCCGCCCGTCGTCTCCTGGTTGCTCTCGATGAGCCGCACCCGGAACTGCCCGGTGCGGTCGGTGCAGGTGACCTCGCAGATCGGCCGGGAAGCGGGCCAGGATCTCGGTCCCGGACACGCTCTGCACCTCGAGCTCGAGGTCGCCGCTGCCGGTGAAGAAGGCCTGCAGCGGGTCCTCGAAGCCGGCGCCGTAGATCACGACCTGGTCGCCCGGCCAGCCCTCGGTGGGCGAGTTGCCGGAGATGAACAGGTTGTCGCCGTAGGTGAACTGGCGCGCGTTGGAGGTCCTGCCGCTCGTCATGTTGGTGACCGTGACGTCGACGACCACCGGCGGCACCTGGCCCTGCTGGCTGTAGTCGGGCGACAGGCAGGTGATGACGTCCTGGTCGGCCGGCGTCTGGTCGTCGATGACGTTGACGTCGGTCGCGGTCAGGTTGCCGAAGCGGACCTGGACCGGGACCTTGAAGCCGGAGCCGAAGATGCTGACCAGGGTGCCGCCGCCGAGCGGGCCGGCGATCGGCGAGATCGAGGCGATCTCCGGCGTCGGGTCGTCGGCGATCACCAGGAAGGCCTGGGTGAGCACGTTCGAGGCGCCGACCGGGCTGTCGACGCTGAAGTCGGCGAACTCGCTCTGCTCCAGGGCCACGGCCGAGAAGCGCGGCGTGCTGATCAGCATCTGGAGGCCGTCCGGGGACGCCGACAGGATCTCGGCCGCGAGCGGGCTGCCCCGGAAGGTGAAGGTCGCGCTGGTGGCGATGTCCAGGTTGCGGCCGAACACCGTCACCTGGTCGCCGCCCAGGCGCTGGCCGAACGCCGGATCGAGGCCGTAGATCACCGGCGCGGTGGGCGGCTCGACGCCGGCCAGGAAGGTGAACGCGTTGTGGAGCGTGATCATCTGCTCGATGGCCGTGCCGACGCCGCGCTTGACGATGACGTCCGCGACCTGGTCCACCGTGCGGTCGATGCCGGTGATCAGGGGCGTCGTGACCTCGATCTGGCCGGGAGCGGACAGCGGGTCGCTCTCGAGGACCTCGACGATGGCGGCCGGGAAGAGCACCCCCTGCGACGTCGAAGGTGACCTCGACCGGGCTGCGGATGCCCGTGCCGCGCAGGAAGACCGTCTCGCCGCCGTCGAACGAGCCGATGTCCGGGACCAGCGGCAGGTCGATCACGAGCTCCTCGTCCGTCGTCGGGATCGCGGTACGACACCGTCACCTGGCGGGTGACGGCGCGCACGCGCGCCTGGATGAGGTAGTTGCCGGCTGCCTCGGCGGCGAACTGGACCGCGGCGCGGCCGCTCACGGTGCTCACCGTGGCCTCGGTGGTGCCGTTGACGAACTGCCCACCGGACGCCAGGAACTCCACCGACGTGCCGTTGGGCGCGTCGACGCCGTTCTTCTGGACGTGCGCGTCGACCAGGATGGTGGCGCCGATGTCCGGGGTGGGGTCGCTCACCGCCAGGCTCGAGATCGCCCACTCGTCCGGGACCACGGTCGGGACGGGCTGCGATGAGGGGCTGTCGCCGGAGCACGCGGTCATCACCACGAGCCCGAAGAGTGCGATGGTGTAGATGAGCTTCTTCATGGCACCTGACTCCCCTCAGTTCACGGACTGACGCAGAAGAAGTTGAAGGCGATGTTGATCGGCACCGTGCTCACCGCCTTGCCGGACACCGTGCGGCCGAACATCTCGAGCCGCAGCGTCTGGCGGATGTTCCGCTGGCCGGTCTCCGGGTCGACGCCGCCGTTTTCGATCAGCAGGTTCGACAGCGGCAGCTCGAGGAAGTACTCGGCGGGGTAGATGCGCCAGTTCTCGAGGTTGGCCTCGCCGCCGGCCGCCACGAAGATGCCCTGCTCGATCGCCCACTCCGGCGACGCCGTGGTGCCGCCGTCCGAGCGGGAGGGCGTGATCACCCAGCGGGTGATGTTGACGTCGTTGTTCGTGCCCAGGGTACCGCCCGGATCCTTCGGGTTCGAGAAGACGTTCATCTTCTCGATCGACACGTCCACCCCGGCAGCGCCGCAGATGTCGATCTCCGGGTTGTACAGCTCCACCTCGACGGTCAGCACCACCGCGGACTCGGTGTCGTCGAGCGTCGAGTTGCCGCCGCACGAGGCCGCCAGCAGCGCCAGCGCCGCGAGGATGCAAATCTGGGGAATGCGCTTCATTTCATCCTCCCCTAGTACTTCACGATCCGCGGTGTGATGAAGATCAAGAGCTCGTCGTGACGCAACGAGGTGAGGTCGTTCTTGAACAACCATCCGAGCACCGGGATCTTGTTCAGCCCGGGGACGCCGTTCTGGTTGTTCTGATCGTTCATCTGGTAGATGCCGCCGATCACCGTGGTGCCGCCGTCGCGGACCAGCAACTGGGTCTCCACGTCGCGAGTGAAGATGGGGACGTTGTTGCTGACCGAGCCGGTGATTGCGCCCGAGAAATCCGGATCCTGCTTCTTGAGGTTGATCATGAGGTTGACCGTGCCCTCGGCGGTGATCTGCGGCGTCACCTCGAGCTTGAGGGTGGCGTCCACGTACTGCACGGTCACCGTGTTGTTGGCGATGGTCTGGACCGGAAGCTGGTAGCCCGAGCGGATGGTCGCCTTCTGCAGGTTCTGGGTGGTGACCCGCGGCGTCGACACGATCTTCAGAAGGCCATCAAGCTCGGACGCGCTCAGCATGAAGTCGAGGTTGAAGGTGTTGAGGATGTCGGCGAAGGTGAACGCCAGCACGCCGGCGTTGCCGCGCGCGAGGTTCACGCGACCGTCGCCCTCGATCGAATTCGGGAACTCGAGGCCGGTGTCGTTGCCGTGCTCGGCGTCCATGATCGAGTGGAAGCCCCAGTCCACGCCGAGCTCGCGCGCGAACCGCTTGGTCGTCTCCACGATCCGCCCCTCGACCACCACCTGGGGGGTCGGCTGATCGAGGGTCTCGATCAGCCTGAGGATGCCCTCGACACGGTCGACCACGTCGCGAATGATGAGCTTGTTGGTGCGCTCGTCGACCACCACCGAGCCGCGGTCGGAGAGCAGGTAGGATTCGGTGGTGAGGAGATCGGACACCTCCTGCGCACTCGAGTAGGACAGCGGCTTGACCACCGTCTTGAGCGGCCTCGCCAGCTCCTGCTCGCGCTCGAAGGCGGCGCGGGCCGACTTCTCCGAGGCCAGCTTGGAGGTCGGCGCCACCCGCAGGACGTTGTTCTCGAGCACGTAGTCGAGCCCGTTGATGCGCAGGATCAGGTCGAGGGCCTGGTCCCACGGCACGTCGCGCAGCTCGACCGTGACCGAGCCCGAGACGCCGGGGTCGAGCACGATGTTGAGCTGGGTCAGGGCGGAGAAGGTGCGCAGGACGTCCTTGATGTCCGCGTCCTTGAGGGTGAGCGTGATCGGCTCGCCCGTGAACTGGACCTCCTGGGTCGAGACCTCGGTCGGCTTGAAGTCATCCTCGGTCAGGGACCCTGGGTTGAAGACCTGCGCCGCCGGAGCGCGCTCGATCAGCTGCTTGGAGTCGGCCACGAAGGGGCTCCGCGCAGCCGGGGGATCAGGGGTCTCCTCGGCCACGACCGCGGCGGCCTGGACTGCGGGCTGCGGCTCGGCCGGCAGCTCGAACAGCGCCGAGTCGACCGCGCCGCTGTCTCCGGCCGCGGCATGCGCCCCCTCCGGGTGCGAGAACTCGATCGAATTCGCGGCGTTGGAGGCAGTGACGGCACTCTCGGCGACGGCCATGCGCGGCCCGCTGCCGGCGGCCACCGCGAGCACCGCGCCGCTGTCCGTCACCTCGAACTCGAAGCCCGCCGGGCTCTTGAGGTCGACCACCACGCGGGTGATCGGCTCGGGAGTGGTCTGGAACTGCGCCACCCGCACCTGGCTCACCAGGCCCGAGTTGACCGCGAACAGGTGCTGCCGCTCGTGGTTGACCACACCGCGCAGGTCGAGGACCACCCGGGGCGGATTGTCCAGCGTGAAGGGCTCGCCCTGGAGGGCCGCGTCGCCGCGCAGCTCCACGACCACGCCCTCCCCGGAGCGGGCCGGGACGACGGAGCGGAGGCTGCGAGCCGACGGCGCAGCCGGCCGCGGCTCGGCGACGGCAGTCACCGTCGGCAGCCGCCGCACCAGGTTGTCGTCGGCAGCCGGCAGCTCGGCCGGCACCGCCTCGACCTGGGCGCGCTGCTCGGAGCTGCGAGCCGGAAGCGTCCCGAACCGGAGGTCGAGGCCGGAAGCGACCTGGACCAGCTCCATGTCCGTGGGCTCAGCGAGCCACACGGTCAGGCGGGTCACGCGCTTGCCGAACTCCTCGACGTCGCTCAGCTCGGCGCGCTCGATGCCCAGGCCTGGAGCGGCGAGGCGCGCTGCATCCTGATTCCAGCTCGCCGCCGGCATCTCGACGATCCAGACCCCGGGCTGCGGCGAGTAGTGGACGGTGTCGAGCTCGCCGGTCGCGTCGAGGTGGATCACGGCGCCGGGCTCCGCGGCCTCCGCCGCCAGCCCACGGATGACGGTGACGGGATCCGCTGCCCAGCCCGGCAGGCCGGGTCCCAGCAGCACACAGATCGCCATGACCACCGGGATGCGGACGTTCTTGATCATCATGCGATCCCCCAGTTTCATCTTCCCTATTTCACGAGCTCTTTCACGACCTCTTCGTAGGGCCGGATCTGCTTCGGATCGTTCACCTGACGCTCGAAGATCACCCTGTCAAGCTGGATCTCGCGGACCTGGCCGTCGTACAGCTTGGTGCCAGGCCGGATGATGTAGGAGAGATTGTCCCGTCCCTGGGCGAAGGCAAGGATGCCTTCCGGGGTCTTGATGATGCCCTCGATCCGGAGCTCATCGACCAGCGTCCCGGGCAGCCCTGGGGGCCGCACCTTCACGACTCCCGCCTCGGCATCCTCGAAGCCGATCAGGAGCGAGCGGAACGGGTCACGGCGCCCGGCCGGATCGTAGCTGAAGAACTCACCCTCCATCGAGGCCTGGTCGCCGCGCAGGATCTCCTCGATTCCCGACACGTCGACATCCTCGGCCTCGAGGTCGAACGCATCCTCCTCCGCGGCCGGCTTCGCCTCCTGTGCCGGCAGCGGGGCCGACATCGCGAGGGCCAGCGCGGCCACGCCGCAGAGGATCAACCACGGGGTTTTCATTGCGCCGGTCCTTCCTTGTAGATAAAGGTCTTCTGGACGAAGTTGGCGTGAATCGAGTACTGCTCCCCGCCCTGCGCGATCGGCGCGATGTCGAGGTCGTCGACGTTGATGATCCGCTGGAAGCGGCTCAGCCGATCGAAGAGCAGGCCCAGCTCGTGGTAGGTCCCGTCGACCTCGACGCGGATCGGCCACTCCTGGTAGAAGTCCTGGTCGATGTAGTCGCCGGGCGTGAAGCTGGTCAGACGGAAGCGCCCGCGCTCGGTGAGCTGCTTGAGCCGCTTGATGAGCGCCGGGGTCTCCCGGTTGGTCGGCAGGATCTTGCGCAGGCGGTCGAGGTCGAGCTCGAGGTTCTTGATGTCCTCCTCGAGCTTCGGCAGGTCGGCCTTGGCCGCGAGCCCCTTCTCGATCTCGCGCTGGAGCTCGTCGATCGTGACGGTGCGCTTGTCGATCTCGGCCTGCATCTCCTTGAAGACGTACATCTGCAGGACGACGAACAGCGCGATGCCCAGGACCGCGCCCACGATGACCGCCACGTACCAGGGTTTGTCATTCAGATCGATGGCCACGGCTCTGCCCCTCCGTCTCCATCAGGTCCCGGGAGCCTCATCCTCGCCGGAGATCTCCGGCGGGGCGTAGGTGAACGCGCAGTCGAGGACGAAGCTGAAGGTGTCCTCCTTCCCCCGCGCCATCCTCTTCAGCGTCGGCTCCTGGAAGAAGGGAGACGAGTCGAGATTCGAGATGTAGTTCGCGACCGCGGTCTCGTCCATCGCGGTGCCGCTGATGGTGAGGTTGTTGCCCTTCATGGTCATCCTGGTCAGCCACACCAGGTCGGGCAGCGCCCGCGAGACCTCGTCCATGATCCGCACGGGGCCCCGCTGGTTCTGCTTGAGGTTGTTGATCACGTTGATCTTGTGGCGGAGCTGGTCGCGCTTGGTCTCGAGCTCCTGGACCTTCTGGATGTACGGCTGCAGCTCGTCGCGCTCCACCCGCTTCGCCCGCTCGACCTCGCGCAGGTGGTCGCGCTCGTTCTTCAGCAGCAGCCACCGGGTGCCGATCCCCAGGAAAGCCAGCGCCAGCACCACCACCAGCAGGATGTCCCCCTGGCGGGCGCCGAGCGAGAACTCGGGCTGCGCGCGCTTCGCCCGCGCGGCTCTTGTCGGGGCTTCCGCGACGAGGTTGATCTTGATCATCGCGCTAATCTCCGACCATCCGAACGGCCAGGCCCACCGCCACCGCCATGGCCGGGGCGTGCCGGTTGATCCACTCCGGATCGAAGTCAGACTCGCTGTACCGGATGTTGCGGAACGGGTTCATGACCTCGACGTCGACCTGGAAGCGGTCCTTGAGAATGGTGTTGAGGTTGAGCACCAGCGAGCTGCCGCCGCCCAGCACGACCCGGTCGAGGCGGTCCACCGAGGAGGTCGCCACGAAGAAGTCGAAGGTCTTCTGGAGCTCGGCGGCGAGGTCCTCGGAGACGCTGTTCAGCACCCCCATGACCTGCTGCAGGGAGTGCTCGCCGACCTGCTCCCCGAGCTTGAGCCGCTCGGCCTCTTCGCGGGGAAGGTTGAGCTCGCGCTGGATGGCCTCGGTGTACTGGTTGCCCCCGAAGGCGACGTCGCGCCAGAAGATCGACGTCCCGTTGTGGAGGACGTTGATGTTCATGACCGACGCGCCGATGTTGACGAGACCGATCGTGCCCTCGCCCGCCGTGTAGTTCGTCTCGTAGGCGTTCTGGAGGGCGAACACGTCGACGTCGACCAGCACCGGCTCCTTGCCCGCCTGCACGATCACCGACGTGTAGTCGGCGATCCGGTCCTTCTTCACCGCCACCAGGAGCACGTCCATGGTGTCGCCCGACGACTCGAGCACGACGTAGTCCAGGTTGACGTCGTTGATGTCGAATGGGATGTACTGCTCGGCCTCCCACTGGATCGACTCGGTGAGCTCGGCCTCGGTCATCGCCGGGAGCTGGATCTTCTTGATGATCACCGAGTGTCCCGACAACGAGCCGCCAAAGTTCGTGTTGCGGATGTTGTTGTCGGCGATCAGGCGGGACAGGGCCTCGACCACCAGCGAGGAGTCCATGATCGCGCCGTCGACAATCGCCTCCGGAGAGAGATTGGCGATCGCCGCGTGGACCAGCTGGTACTCGCCGTTTTTGAGCGGCTTGAGCTCCACGATCTTGATCGAAGACGAGCCAACATCACAGCCGACAACCTGCTTCTTTCTTTTACCAAACACGGTTGTCCACCTTCACTTCGAAAGTCGGTCCGAGGTTGCTCATGTCCCCTCTGCCTAGAAGGCTAGCAAAGGGCGAATGTACTGTCAAGAACAAGTGAAACAACATGATAGCAATCACAAAATCACCAACGTGCCCTCAATCGTCCCTGGACGCTGGCCAAATGATACAGCCACGGGCTGGACATTTCCTGTACCATGAGCGTTCAGCAAATCTGCTCGGTTTTCGAGCAACAGCCGGTGGAAATCTGACGCAATTTCGCAAGGTATTGCGGGAGCAGCAACAGCGAAATTCAGGTGACGAAGATCAACCGATTGCGGTCACTCTCCCGGTCCAGGTCTTGCAATTCGCGCCGGCGTGTGGTAGAAATCCCCACCCCATTGTGGGGGCCGTGAAGGAGCGAGACATGGCGCAGCGATGCGAGATCTGCGGCAAGGGGCCGATGACCGGCAGCAAAATCTCTCACGCCCACAACGTCACCAAGCGGCGCTGGCTGCCCAACTTGCAGCGGGTCCGTGCGATGGTCGACGGCCGGCCGAAGTACATCCGGGTGTGCACGCGCTGCCTGCGCTCCGGCAAGGTCGTGAAGGCTCCGCGCCTCTGACCCCTGGGCCCCTGCCCTACAACGCGATACCCCGATTCTCGTAAGCAGATCACAACAGCCACCGCCGAGGGCGTAGGCGGGGCTCGGCAGGCGCCCGAGCGCGTCTCCGTGCCCGCTCGTTCGCCCCATCCTCGAAGACGCTTCGCGCCGATTCTCTGAAGGCGCTCCCCGAGGGAGCCACCTTTGGCGATTTCGGGACTCCAGCACTTCTTCAGGAGGATCGTCACCCCCGAAATCGCCAAAGATGGCACGCCCGCAGGACGCCCTTTCCTCGTAGCTCGCCTCGATCTTCCGGGCGGCGGATCCGGCTTCGTGCTTCCGGCTGCGTCCGTTGGACTTCGCCGTGACGAGCCGCACTTCGCCGTGACAAGAGCGGGCGGGGGTCACCCCGCCTGGCCGCGCCGCTCGACCTGCAGCATCCCGGACAACGACTGCAGGCGGTCGAAGATCCGGGCGAGCTGCGGGGCGTCGCGGACCAGGATGGTCATCGCCGCGACGCCGGTGTCGTTCTCCTCGGTGCGCAGCTGGCAGTTCAGGATGTTGCTGCCCTCCTCGGAGATGGCGTGCGAGATCGAGGCCAGCATGCCGCTGCGGTCGCGGAACACCATGTCGACGTCGACCCGCGTCAGCGCCGCCGTCCGCGCGCCGGCGCCGCTCGCCCACCGCACCTCGATCTCGCGCTCCGGGTGGTAGAGCAGGTTCTTGACGTTCGGGCACGACCGGGAGTGCACGGCGACGCCCTTGCCGCGGGTGACGTAGCCGACGATCGGCTCTCCGGGCAGCGGGCTGCAGCACTTGGCGACGTAGACCAGGAAGTCGGCGTCCCCGGTCACCTCGAGCACCTGCGAGTCCAGGGGGTGGGCGGCCTCCCGCGCCTGCGGTGCCTTGCGCTCCTCGGCCGGTTCGCCCGCCGCCGCCGGCGCGACCGCGGCCGCCACGGTCGCGGGAGCAACCTTGCCGAACCCGATCGCCGCGAGCAGGTCCTCCTCGCTCGCGACGCCGTGGGAGGCGATCGCCGTGCTCGAGCCGGCCGGTGCCGGCGATCTTTCTGCAGGCTGGTCCCCGCCTTGCGGAGCTCGCGCTCGAGCAGCTTGCGCCCCACCTCCACCGCCCGCTGCTTCTCCTCGAGCTTGAGCCACGCGCGGATCTTGCTGCGGGCGCGGGTGGTCACCACGATGCTCAGCCAGTCGTGGTGCGGCCGCTGCTGCGGCGAGGTGGTGATCTCGACGATGTCGCCGTTCCTGATCTCGGTCTTCAGCGGCACCCAGCGCCCGTTGATCCGGCCGCCGATGCACTTGTGCCCGACCTCGGTGTGGACCCGGTAGGCGAAGTCGAGGATGGTGGCGCCGCGCGGGAAGGAGAACACGTCGCCGCGCGGCGTGAAGCTGTAAACCTCGTCCGGGTAGAGGTCGACCTTGAGGGAGTCGATGAACTCGCGCGGCGAGGAGCCCTCCGAGTTGTCGAGCACGCCGCGCAGCCACGCGATCCGCGAGTCCTCCGCCGCCGCCTGCGAGCCCTGCTCCTTGTAGCTCCAGTGCGCGGCGATGCCGAACTCGGCGATCTTGTGCATGTCCCGAGGTGCGGATCTGGACCTCGAACGGGTGGCCCTCGGGACCGATCACCGAGGTGTGCAGCGACTGGTAGGCGTTGGGCTTGGGGATGGCGATGTGGTCCTTGATCCGCCCCGGCACCGGCGACCACTCGCTGGTGGATCAGGCCCAGGGTGGCGTAGCACTCGCTGACCGTCGAGACGATGATCCGGAAGGCCAGCAAGTCGAAGACGTCCGTCGACGTCGACCCGCTGCCGCTTGAGCTTCTCCCAGATCGAGTAGAGGTGCTTGACCCGGCCCGAGATGGTGGACTCGATGCCGTTCTTCGCGAGCAGCGCCTCGAGGTCCTCGCGGATCTCGGGCGATCCAGCGGTCGGCCGCCCTGGCGCGCTCCTCGACCTGCCGGGCGAGCGCTTTCGCCTCCTCGCGGGTGGAGGTGCTCGAAGCAGAGGTCCTCGAGCTCGCACTTGATGCTGCCGATGCCGAGCCGGTTGGCGATCGGCGCGTAGATGTCGAGGGTCTCGCGGGCGATCGCGACCTGCCGCTCCGCGCTTGAGAAACCCCAAGGTGCGCATGTTGTGGAGCCGGTCCGCGAGCTTGATCAGGATCACCCGCACGTCGTCGGTCGAGGCCAGCAGCAGGCGGCGGAAGTTCTCGGCCTCGGTCGCCTCGTGGCTCGAGAACGAGCTCTCGAAGGTCGAGATCTTGGTCAGGGCCGCCACCAGCCGGGTGACCTCGGGCCCGAACTCCTCCTCGAGCTCCGCCGCGGTGGTGTCGGTGTCCTCGAGGATGTCGTGGAGCATGCCGACCGCGATCGCCATCTCGTCGAGCTCCATCTCGGCCAGGATCCAGGCCACGGTCAGCGGGTGGACCAGGTAGTCCTCGCCCGACCGCCGGACCTGGCCCTGGTGCCGCTTGGCCGCGAACACGTAGGCGTGGCGGAGCAGGTCCTCGTCGTAGCTCCGGGAGGTACCTCTCCACCCGGTAGAGGATGTCCTCGATGCGGATCTTGCCCGCCAGCTCCATCTAATTATTGTATCTACGGGGTCAAGGACGAAGGGAAAAGGGGCTCGAGGTTAGGGGTTAAGGGCTCGCCCCACCCGCCCGCCTCCGCGCCGAGCGTTGTAGCGCAGCCATCCTGGCTGCATATCTCGCGTACCAGGAATGCAGGCTGGAAGCCTGCGCTACAAGGCAGGCTGGAAGCCTGCGCTACAAGGCAGGCTGGAAGCCTGCGCTACAAGGCAGGCAGGATGGCTGCGCTACAAGGCAGGCTGGAAGCCTGCGCTACAAGGCAGGCAAGATGCCTGCGCTACAAGGCAGGCAAGATGCCTGCGCTACAACGTTATCTGCGACCCCTGGCCCGCCGCTTCTCCCGGCGCGCCGCGAGCAGCCGGCTGATCCACAGCGCCATCGGCGAGGCGATGAACACCGTCGAGTAGCATGCCGACGAACAGGCCAACCAGCAGCACGAAGGCGAAGGTGTTGATGACCTCGCCGCCGAAAATGAAGAGCGGCAGCACCACCATCAGCACCGTGCCGGAGGTGATGATGGTCCGCGACAGGGTCTGGTTGATCGACAGGTCCATGATGTCCTCGAGCCGCTCCCCGCGGCGAGCCGCAGGTTCTCGCGGACGCGGTCGAAGATCACGACGGTGTCGTTGACCGAGAAGCCGACCAGGGTCAACAGCGCGGCGACGGTCGGCAGATTGATCTCGCGCTGGGTGATCAGAGCGCGGTCAGGGTGGTGATCACGTCGTGGAACAGGGCAACGACCGCCCCGATGCCGTAGGGCAGCTGGAAGCGGACCCAGACGTAGACCAGCATGCCGAGCAGCGACAGCGCGATCGCGAGTGTCGCCGCCTTCTTGAGGTCGGCGCCCACCGCCGGGCCGACGCTCTCGACCCCGAGCAGCGCGAAGCCGCCGACGGCGGCGCGCTCGCGGATCGCCGACCTCGCGGCCGGGCTCAGCTCGGGCACGTCATTGAGCTCGTCGAGCGAGCGGAAGATGCCGTGCTGCTTGCGGTAGTCGAGGACCGCCTCGGCCATCGGTGCGTAGTGCTCGTTGGGGTCGGCGCCAGTGGCGGCCACTCCGTCAGGGTCGGCATCGGCCAGGAGCAGGGTCAAAGCCCTGGCAGCCCTGGGTGTTGAGGTCGAAGCGGCGGCCGATGTCGGCGTTGAACTCGGCGGTCAGGCGCTCGAGGATCGGACGGGTGAGGTCGGCCTGCTCGCCTGCGGGAACCTGGACCCGGATCAGGACCTCGTGCTTCTCGGCGTCGTCGAAGCGCTGGATGACCGGTGCATCGGGTGAAACGGAGTCAGCGCGCGGCGCAGCCGGTCGAGGTCAGGGGTGTCGCGGAACTTGGCCAGGACCTGGGTGCCGCCGGTGAAGTCGATGCCGAACCTGCAGCCCGGGGATCGCCGGGTTGAGCAGGCCGGCCGCGAGCCACAGCAGCCGAGGCCGACGACGATCGCCGAGATCGTGACGAAGAGCTTCCGGTACTTCAGGAACGGGATGTGGGTTTCGCCGATGATGCGCATATCGCCTCCGTCACACGCTCAGCGTCTCGACCCGGTCCCTGCCGGCGAGCAGCAACATGTACATGGTGCGCGACACGAACACCGCGGTGAACATGCTCGCTAGGAGGCCGATCGATCAGCGTGACCGCGAAACCCTTGACCGGGCCGGTGCCGAACTGGAACAGGAAGAGCGCGGCGATCAGGGTCGTCAGGTTGGAGTCGACGATCGTCCCGAACGCCCGCGAGAAGCCGATGTCGATCGCCGACCGGACGGTCTTGCCGATCGCCAGCTCCTCGCGGATGCGCTCGAAGATCAGCACGTTGGCGTCGACCGCCATGCCGATGGTCAGGATCGACGCCCGCGATGCCCGGGCAGGGTGAGGGTGGCCCCGAAGTAGGCCATCGCGCCGAGCAGGATGACGATGTTGAGGATCAGGGCGAACACGGCGTTGAGGCCGGACAGCTTGTAGTAGACGACCATGAACAGGATCACCAGGATCAGGCCGACGAGGCCGGCGCGAACCCCGTGCACGATCGAGTCGCGGCCGAGCGACGGGCCGACGGTCCGCTCCTCGAGGTAGGTGATCGACGCCGGCAGGGCGCCGGCGCGCAGCATGAGTGCCAGGTCCTCGGCGGTCTCGATGTCGAAGTTGCCCTCGATGTAGCCCTCGTCCCGGATCCGGGACCGGATCACCGGCGCCGAGATGACGTTGCCGTCGAGCACGATGGCCGCCGGGTCGCCGATGTGGGCGGCCGTGAACTCGGCGAACTTCTCGCCACCCGTCGGCACCAGGTAGAAGTTGACCACCGGCTCGCCGAACTGGCCCTGGCCGCGGCGCGCCGTGCGCAGGTCGCGGCCGGTGATGATCGCGGACTTCCGGAGCAGGTAGTAGTCCTTGCCGACAACCGTGCCGGACTCGTCCTCACGGTCCTCGGTGGAGACCACAGCGTCCGTGGGCACCTGGCCGCCGAGCGGGTGAGCAGGATGTCGCGGCTCGGCGCCGGCCCCGCCAGCACCTCCTTCCACTCGAGGAACGCGGTGTGGGAGATGATCTCCTTGACGCGGGTCGGGTCGTCGACGCCGGGGAGCTGGATGAGGATGCGATCGCTCTCGATCCCCTGGCGCTGGATCACCGGCTCGGAGACGCCGAACTGGTCGACCCGGTTGCGGATCGTCTCCAGCGCCTGGCGCACCGCCAGGTCGCGGATGTTCCTCTCGATGTTCGGCTTGAAGGCGAACGCCCAGGTGTCGGAGCCGGCGTCGACGCTGTACTCCGGGAGGTAGTCGTCCACCAGCTGGCGGAGGGCGTCGCGATCGGTGCCGGCCGGCACGCCCGACCTGGAAGCGCAGCGTGCCGACGTCGGCCGACCACTCGACCGAGCGCGAGGTTCTTCCCGGCGGCGAGCGTCTTCAGCCGGAGTGGCCGCGTCGTCGAGCTCGGCCTTGATCGCGTCGTCGGTCTTGACCTGGAGCACCAGGTGGATGCCGCCGGAGAGGTCGAGCCCGAGCGGGATCCTCTTCTGGACCAGCGCGAAGACGGCCGTACCGACGACGGCCACGATGATGAGGATGCGCCAGATGATCTTGCGGTCCACGGTCGCCTCCGCTAGCTGCCCTAGGGCTGGTGTCGTCCTCGCCGACGGCCATGCCGGCGATCGCGCTCTTCGCCACCCGGATCTTGACGTTTTCGGCCACCTTGAGGAGCAGGGACTGGTCCTCCACCGCGGCCACCGAGCCGTAGATCCCGCCAGTGGTAACCACCCGGTCACCCTTCTTGAGACCCGCGATCATCGCGTCCTTCTTCTTCTGCTGCTTCTTGGCCGGCAGGATGACGATGAAGTAGAAGACCGCGAAGATCAGTACGAACGGCACGAGCATGGTCAGGGGGTTGCCCCCGGCTGCACTTCCCATGGATCACCCCTCAGTGTCGGCGGAGGCGCCTTCATTTGCCTCCGACATCCTGGCGAGCTCGACTCGCGTCCGAAACTCGCGAGTAGCGGCCCGCAATGATAGCCTCCCGCGCCCCGCGCATCAAGCTCAGGAAGAAACTCAGGTTGTGAACGGTCAGCAGAACCACCGAGGTCGCCTCGCGGGCCACGTACAGGTGGCGCAGCGCCCCCCGGGAGTAGTGCGCGCAGGTCGGGCAGGCGCAGTCCGGGTCCGGGGGCCGGTCGTCGTCGGCGTGGCGGGTGTTCTTGATGTTGAGCTCGCCGCGCGAGGTGAACAGCTTGCCGGTGCGCGCCGATCGGGTCGGCAGCACGCAATCGAAGAGGTCGACGCCGGACGCCACCGCGTGCAGCAGGTCCTCCGGGTAGCCCACCCCCATCAGGTAGCGCGGCCGCTCAGCCGGCAGCAACGGGGCGAAGGCGGCCACCGAGTCATGGAGCTGCTGCGACGGCTCCCCGACCGCCAGCCCCCCGACCGCGAAGCCGTCGAAGGGGTGCTCGGCGAGCGCCTGGCTGCATCGACCCCGAAGCGAGGGGTCCGCGCCGCCCTGCTGGATCGCGAACAGCCCGCCGCCCCACCCGCCTTGCCGGCGCCGGTCGGCAGCCTGCCGCAGCCCACGCAGGGCCCACGCCACGGTCCGCCGCTCAGCGCGCTCCACCGCCGGGGCGTCGGCTTCGAAGGGCAGGCACTCGTCGAGCACCATCGCGACATCCACGCCGAAGCGGATCTGGGCGTCCACGGCGTTCTCGGGGTCGAGCCGGTAGCGCGCTGCCGTCGATGTGCGACTGAAAGGTCACACCGTCGTCGTCGACCCGACGGCGAGCCATCAGCGAGTGGACCTGGTACCCGCCCGAGTCGGTGAGGATCGGCCCCGGCCAGCCCATCAACCGGTGCAGGCCGCCGAGCCGCTCGATGCGCTCGACCCCCGGCCGCAGCACGAGGTGATAGGTGTTGGCGAGCACGATCTCCGGCGCGAGCCGGGCGAGCTCCCAGGCCGCGATGCCCTTGACCGTCCCGGCGGTCCCCACCGGCATGAAGGCCGGGGTGCGCACGATGCCGTGCGGCGTGGTCAGCTCGCCGGCGCGGGCGGCCGTTTCAAGGTCACGACTGGTGATCGCGAAGGGCAGCATGTCGGAACCAGGGAGACCGGCGGGCAACGCCTCAGCCGAGACCCGACGAGACGTCGACGGTCTCCACTACGACGCTGTCGCTGAACTCGAGCAGGAAGCGGGAGACCTCGAGAGCCGGGTCGATCTGGATGTCGTGGAACTCGTAGCGAGTGGCGTCCCCGTCCGCCTCGTGGAAGTCGACGACCACCGGCAGCAGCAGCGAGCGGTCGACCTCGAGCTCGAGCGAGCGCAGCCGCCTGCGCAGGGACGCGGACGTCGGCTCGAGCACGAACAGGTAGGGCTGTGGAGCCGTGCGCTCCTCGAAACGGATCTTGAAGTAGGCCAGCAGGTCGTCGAGCGGCAGGGTGCCGGCGAGCGCCTGGACGAAGCGCCGGTCGCCGCTGGACACCTTCACCCGCTCGGCGCGCTGACCGACCGGGTGGTAGGTGGTGACCCAGTCTTCGGCGAAAAGCACGACCATCGCGTCCGGCTGGCGGTAGTCCCAGCGCACCCGGTCGGGAGCCAGATAGCAGAACTCTCCGGTCGACCGGACGTCGCCGAGCAGCATCTCGCTCGAGCGGACCTGGACGAACTCCGCGCGCATCGAGCGCAACGCGCGCTGGTGCAGCACCACGCGCTCGATGATCGCGTCGAGCTTGGCGCTGCCGTGGAGGCTGTCGAGCGGGACGTCCCGGGCGCCGCTGCCAGTCGCCGACGGCACGGCCGCCCACAGCAGCGCCCCCGCCCCGAGGCAGGCTGCGAGCATCCAAAGGCGGATCGCGACTCGACGCACCGCGCGTACTCTAGCATAGAAGAAGGGGTTAGGGGCTAGGATCTAGGGGCTCCTTGCCCCCTCCGCGTCCCCGGGGAGCCTGCCCTGAGCGAGCGGCGCAGCAGCGCCGCGAGTCGAAGGGTTCCCGCTCCGGCTCGTTCGCTCCGTCCTCAGGAGCGGTTCGCGCTGGTTCTCTGGAGGCGCTCCCCGAGGTTACTCGCGGCCGGCGGCCGCGGTGACCAGCCGTCACCAGCGGGTGACCGTAGGCCGCAAGCGCGGACACCCCCACCCTCCCACCCGGGTATGATCGTGCCGGAGGCCAGCCATGTCCGACCCTAAGAGCCCACCGCCCGGACCGCGGATGACCGTCAAGGAGGAGATCGCCCTCGGCCAGTACTCGAACTTCGTCAGCATCGCGCACAACTACGCCGAGGTGCTGCTCGACTTCGGCCGCACGCTGCCCGGGCGGCAGGACATCCCGGTGGTCGCGCGAATCATCATGAACCCGTTCCAGGCCAAGCAGCTGATGCGAGCGCTGGCGCACAACCTCAAGCTCTATGAGCAGAGCTTCGGTGACATCGCCGAGCCGCCGAAGCCGCCGCCGGGCACCGTGCCTGGAGGCCCAAACTACGGGGCTACTGGTCGAGCTTCAGGATCGCGAAGAACGACCGGTCCACGCGCGGTCTGGCGACGTAGAGCCGCAGGTAGCCGCCCTCCTCGACGCGCTTGATCTCGGCAACCAGGTCCGCCACCGAGCCGATCGCGCGCCCGTTGGCCTCGGTCACCACGTCGCCGCGCTGGAGGTCCTCTTCGGCCGCAGGCGACACCGATCGGACGCGGGTGATGACCACGCCCCGGACATCCTCGCCGATACCCCAGTACTGGCGCGCCCGCGCGTCGAGCTCGGCGACGCTGATGCCGACCCGCTCGTCGGTCGAGTCCTGCACGCCCTCGTCGGCAGCCAGGTCGGCCTGCTCATCCTCGCTGAGCCTCTCCTCGAGCTCGACGGTGACCTTCCGATAGCTGCCGTCACGCTTCACCCCGAGCGTGACCTTGCTGCCGGGCGGCATCGCTGACACGGTGTCGATGAGGTCCCGGGTGTCCTCGATCGGCGTGCCGCTGATGTCGACCACCACGTCGCCGTGGCGAATGCCGGCCTTGTCGGCGGCATGGTCCTTCAGCACCTCCTGGACGAAGGCGCCGTCACGGCTGTCGAGCTTGAACGCCTCGGCGGTCTCCTGGTCGATGGGGCCGACCATGATCCCCAGGTAGCCGCGGACCACGCGGCCGCGCTCCCGCAGCTGCCCCAGGATCTGGTTCGCGGTGTCGATCGGAACCGCGAAACCGAGATTCTGCCCCCGGGCGTTGATGGCCGTGTTGATGCCGACGACCTCGCCGCGGAGGTTGACCAGGGGGCCGCCCGAGTTGCCGAAGTTGATCGCGGCGTCGGTCTGGATGAAGTTCTCGAACGAGGAGTCGGAAAGGCCGAGCACCCGACCCTTGGCCGAGACCACGCCGACCGTCACCGTGTGGTCCATGTTCAGCGGGTTGCCGACCGCCATCACCCACTCGCCGACCCGCAGGCGCTCCGCGCTGCCGAGGGCCAGGTAGGGGTACTCACGGTCCGGCTTCGCCACCTTGAGCAGGGCGATGTCGGTGGCCGCGTCGCGGCCCACAACGTCCACCTGGTAGCGGTTGCCGTCGGCGAGCTGGACCTCGATCTTGTCGGCGCCCTCAACCACGTGGTTGTTGGTGATGACCTCGCCCGACGGCGAGATGAAGAAGCCCGACCCCGAGGACCGGCGGACCATCGGCTCCTGGTCCTGCTCGCTGTCCGGTCCCATCTGGGGCCCGAAGAAGAAGTGGAAGGGATCGCGCGGCATCTCGCGGCCGCTGCCCGGCTCGTCGACCTCGCGGGAGTAGACCGAGACCACGGACGGGATCACCTGGTCGGCAAGGGCCACGAAGTCGGGAACACCAGCGGCGACCGGTGCCGCCTGCTGGGCGGCCGACGCCACCTGCTCCGGCGGCCGGTCGGCAGTGGCCGACGGCGTGACGTTGAGGGCACCGGCGATCACCATGCCGAAAAGCACCGCCGCCACCACCACGGCAGCGAATGAGAAGAGCTTGACCTGTCCGCTGTTCATCGAGGAGTCCTCCTATCGTCCGGGAAACCGCGCACGTCTCCCGACCTTTCCCATAACAGCAAGATCCTTGCCAGCGTTCCAGCCTCGCCGTGGCCTCGCCCATGACCGGCTGCAAACTCCGCGGAGGACAGGAGGCAGGCCGCCGCCACCGCCGTTTCGGGGCCTCTCCCTGAAGGCGACGAGGGCCGCGATCCGGCCAAATTGGCACGGCACGACCGTTCCTCGAACGCATGCGCCCCCTGACCGCTTCCGCTCTCGTCACGGCGTAGTCCCCGGCACGGAGCCGGATCCGCGCCCGGGAGGCGAGGCAAGTACGAGGAGAGGGCGTCCTGCGGGCGTGTCATCTTTGGCGATTTCGGGGCGACGTTCCTCCTCAAGAGGTGCTCGAGATGCGAAATCGCCAAAGGTGGCACCCTCGGGGAGCGCCTCCAGAGAATCGGCGCGAAGCGCTCTCGAGGACGGAGCGAACGAGCGTGCACGGGCACGGAGATGGGCACGGAGACGGGGGGCGGGGGGCCGAACCCCTAGCTCCTAGCCCCTCGCTTCAGCCACCGCCACCCGGATCTGATTCTTGCCGTCGGCCTTGGCCTCGTACATCGCCTGGTCGGCCGCGCGCAGCAGCAGGTTCTTCTTGAGGTCGATGTTGCCCTCGCGCGACAGGTGGATCGGGTAGACGGCCAGTCCCACCGAGGCCGTGAGAGGCTCCCGCCAGTAGATCGGCCCCTCGGCCCACGAGAACGACCCCTGCAGGAACGCCGTGCTCTTGAGCGCCGCCTGGATGCTTGCCGCGACCGCCTGCGCGCGCTCGACGTCGTGGTCGGGCAGGATGATCACGAACTCGTCGCCGCCGTAGCGGGCGAGGGTCGCGCTGGGCGTGGTCACCGTCTGCCGGAGCAGGTAGCCGAACTCCTTGAGCACCTGCGAGCCGGCGAGGTGGCCGTGGGTGTCGTTGACGTTCTTGAAGTTGTCCAGGTCGAGGAAGATCAGGGCGACGTTGGAGTGGGTGACGTCGGCGCGGATCAGGTCCTCGGTCAGGCGGTGGTGGAAGAAGCGGTCGTTGTGGAGCCCGGTGAGGTCGTCGCGCCGCGCCATCTCGTTGGCGCGCTGAGCGTCGAGGAGGTTCTCAATCGACACCGAGGTGTAGCGGGCGAAGATTTCGAGCAGCTTGAGATCACGCTCGGTGTAGATCCGGTCGACCTGGCGGTTGACCAGCTCGAGCACCCCGCACACCGTGCGCTCGATCCGGATCGGCACCGCGACCGCGCACGAGGTCCGGAACTCGTGGCGCTCGTCGAACTTGGAGTAGAAGTTCGGGTCAGTCTCCGGATCGTTCATCAGGTACGACTCGCCGTTCCGGTAGACGCAACCCACGACTCCGCGGTCGGCGCGCAGGCTCTGGCCGAGGAGGTCAGCCGCCGCGGGTCCGAAGGCGGCCACGAAGTAGAGCAGGGTCTCGGCCGGCGTCTCGCCCCGCTCGAACGGCCGGTCCATCAGGATCGAGCCCGCAGATGACGGCACGAAGTCGTTGGCCTTGATCAGGATCTCGGTCAGGAAGGAGCTGAACTGGAGCTGGGACAGCGAGAAGACCGAGTAGCGGCGACGGTCGAGGAAGGGGTCGAGATCGTCCGCCGGCAGGCTGAACACCTCTAGCTTGCCCACCGTGTCAGTGTAACGCGGCCCGCGGCAGGAGACTGTGATCCAGGCAACCGGGCCGACGCCCGGGGAAGGGGGGCGGGAACGGAGACCCTTCGACTCGCGGCGCGGCTTCGCCGCTCGCTCAGCAAGCCCCACGGGAACGGGGACGGGAAAGGGCGGGAGCAACACCACCCGGAACGACGCCCTTCAGGAGCCCCGCAGCAGCCGGCGCAGCCGCTCCTCGAGGCCGATGACAGTCTCGGAGTGGTCGGCGCGGCCCGGCGCGAAGCGCACCGCCTCGAGCTCCCGGCGCAACGCCTCCACCTCCGCCTCGAGCCCATCCGCACGCCCCTGATCGCCGACGTCGATCCACCACCTCTCGAGGGCCACGCTCAAGGTGCGAGCCCGCTCTGCCGGGCTCTCGCCGGGACGCCGCGGCGGGATCGCCGACCGGCGTCGCGCCCTGCCGAACCACCACATGACGGCCCCGCCGATCAGGATGCCAAGGCCGAGCGCGGCCCCCGCCGGGACCCACCACGGCGTCGCCGCAGAGCCCATCGGCGCCGCTGCACCAGGCTCCTGCGCCGCCACCGGCGCCTGGCCTTCGGCCGTCGCGGGCGGCGCGACCGGCGTCGGCGTCGCGGGCGGCGGCGCCACGGTCAGCTCGAGCGGGCCCACCGTCTGGCGCCGGTAGCGCTTCGCCGCCGGGTCGAAGCTGGCCAACTCCACCGGCCCGAGCTGCAACCGGCCCGGCTGACTCGGCACCACCGTGATTCGCCACGCCCGGCTGCCGTGGATGCCGCGGTCGTCCACCACCACCCGATCGACGTTCTCGGGCGGGTAGACCTCGCAGCCCTCGCAGGTCGGCCACACCTCGGGCTTCTCCACCAGCGGCAGGTTGCCGCTCCCCTCGAGCTGCACGGTGACCACCGCCGACTCGCCGAAGGCGATCTCCGCCGGCTCCACCGAGGCGGTGTAGCGGAGGTCGCCCACCGCGCCGCCGAAGCCGTCGGGCGCCGGCGGCCGCTCGGACACCGCGACCCGGATCTCTGCCGTCGCGCGCTCCGCAACCTGCCCGGGGTCGAGGAAGCCGCGTCCCCGCGCGCCGACCCTCGCCCGGGCCTCGGGGATCACGAGCTCCCCGGCGCGTAGCGGAATCAGGGCGTGCCGGCTGACGGTGAAGCGGTTGAAGCGGACGCCGTCGATCTCCACCGGCTCCGGTGTCACCTGCTCGGGCGGCTCGACGCGCTGGGTCCACCACCCCGGGTAGGTTGGAGCGGTGATCCAGCCGAACTCGTCGACCGCGGCCGTGGTGTCGAGGACCACCGTCGCGGTCACCGGCTGGCCGACGACAGCGCTCAGCGGCGTCACGATCTGGCGGAGCACGACCTTCGCCTCCTGCTCCGGCTGGCGGCGGCCGTAGAGATCACCGAAGGGGTCGATCGGGAACGGCGATACCCGGCTGCCCCGCCGCGGCGGCGCCAGGCTGCCCGGCGCGACCTCGACCGACAGCGGCCCGGCCACCAGTCGGGTGCCGTCGATCGCCACCGACACCGGGCCGACCGACGCCGGCCCCTCGGCCTCGGCGCGAACCACGTAGCTGAAGCTGACGGCCGAGCTGGTGACGCCGTTGACGAAGCTGAACTCGGAGCCGCGCGACGGGCCCGCCACCACCCGCAAGTTGACAAGCTCGCCGAGGTCCGGCTCCGCGAGATCCCCCGGTGGCTCGTGGACCTTGACGACGAGCCGCGCCACATCCTCGACCCCGAAGCGCTCGGGCTCGAGGCGGACATCGAGCGTCGGCTCGGCCGCGCCCGGCCGCCCGCAGCGCGACCACCGCCAGCACCACGGCGATCCAGACCCGCCGCATCACCAGTCCTTCTCCACGGTGCGCGCCCGCGGCGTCGGCGACCGCATCTCCTGCCGGGCCTCCGCCTCGGCGCGGTCGAGCGCCGAGAACAGGGCTTCCTGCCCGGGCGGCGTCGGCGTCGGCTCGGCCCCGGACTGCGCCGGGCTCGGCGTCGGGGTCGGCGTCGGCTGCTGCGGTTGATCCTGTTGCTGCTGTTGTTGCTGCTGCTCTTGCTGCTGCTGCTGTTGCTTCTGCTCCTCGAGCAGCCGCAGGGCGAGCTCGTAGTTGCGCTTGGCGTCCGCCTGATCCGGCGCCGCGAGCAGCGCTTGCCGCAACCACTGCACGGCCCGCTCGCCGCGCCCGGCGACCAGGGACGAGGTGCCGCCGTTGTACGCCGCGTCCCTCACGCCGCCGGCGTGCGCGCGCTCGAACAGGGGGTCGGCGGCCTCGCCCTGCCCGCTCGCCGAGAACGCGGTTCCCAGGTCGTAGAGACGGTCCGGTTGATCGGGGGCGAGGGCGGCAGCGGCCGCGAAGTCGCGCGCCGCGGTCTCGGCGTCGCCGGCGCGATAGCTGGCAACTCCGCTCCGGGCGAGCCGGCGGCTCCCTCCCGGGACCACGCGCTGCCACCACGGGGGGGCCACCGGCGTGGCCGCCGGCAGCGGCTGCGACGAGGCGCTCGCCGGCGGCGGCCCGGCGCTGCCGCCGCTGGTCTGGGCGCTCGCCGCTGCCGGCAGGCAGGCCACCGCGAGCAGCGCGGCCATCGCCACCCGCCGCCACGGTGAGAGTGCGAAGCCGGTGGCCAGCAGCACCGCGGCGGCGGCGAGGAAGACCGGGAAGCGCTCGACTCGCTGCACGGTGCGCGTCGCCTCGAGCTCGCGGGTCCGCAGCTCCTCCACCGCCGCGACCAGGCGGCGCACCACCTCGCGATCGCCGAGCTCCAGTGCGACGCCGCGGGCGTCGCCGACCAGCTGGCGCAGCGTCTCCGGGTGCGCGCGCGTCACCACCGGCTGGCCCGCCGCGTCCCGCTTGTAGTGGACGCTGCCGTCGGGCGACGGCATCGGGATCGGACCGCCGCGCTCGGTGCCGGCGACGATCCCGAGCACCCCGACGCCGCCCTGGCGCAGGGCGCCCGCGGCCGCCGCGACGTCTCCCTGCAGATTCTCGCCGTCGGTGACCAGGACCACGACCCGGCCCTCGCCCTCCGGTGGCAGGAGGCGCAGGGCCGCAGCCACCGCCCCCTCGATGTTCGAGCCGGGCAGGCCGACCATGCCAGGCTCGACGCCGTCGAGGAAGGTCGCCACCGCGCTGAGGTCGGTGGTCAGCGGCACCAGCGGGTAGGCCTCGCCGGCGAACACCACCACCCCGAGCCGATTGCCCTCCAGTGCGGGCAACGCCTGGTTCAGCACCTCGAGGCCGCGCGCGAGGCGGGTCGGCCGCAGGTCCGGGCAGAGCATGGAGTCGGAGACATCGACCGCCACCACGAGGTCGCGGGTGCGCACCGACTCCTCGCCCGGGAGCTCGCCCCACTGCGGCCTGGCGAGGGCGAGCGCCACCATCGCCGCGGCGCCGGCCCAGGCCAGCAGGCGCACCAGCCCGGTCGCCGGCGCGCCCCCCATGACCCGCTTCCAGACCGCGGGCGACGCCAGCCGGCGCTGCTGGAGCAGGCGGCGGCGGTGTCTCAGCACGACCGCCACCGCGGCTCCGGCCGGCAGCAGGAGCGCCCACAGCGCAGCGGGCTCGCCGAAGCTCACCACGGCGTGCCCCCGGCAATCGCCTCGACCAGCACCCCGCCGAGCACCAACAGGAAGGCCGCCAACGCCCACGGCTCGAAGCGCTCCCGGTAGCGCACCAGGCGGGTCGAGGTGAACTCGGTCTTCTCGAGCGCGTCGATCTGGGCGAACACCTCCTGCAGTGCCTGGGGATCGCGGGCGAGGAACGAGCTGCCCTTGGTCTTGCGCGAGATCTCGGCCAGCAGCTCGGGGTTGATGTCGACCTCGACCTCGACGACCCGCCGCCGGACGCGGCCGGTCCGCGGGTCCTGCTCCTGGACCGGGATCGGCACCCGGCCGCCGCGACCCACCAGCACCGTGTGCACCACGATGTTCTGGCTCGCTGCCAGCTCGGCGGCGGTCAGCGGGTCGAGCTGCCCGGTGTTGTTGGAGCCGTCGGTCACGAGCACGACCACCTTGGACCGGGCCTCCGAGCTCCGCAGCCGGCTGACGCTGGTCCCCAGGCCGAGACCGATCGCGGTGCCGTCGGGCAGGGTCTCGAGCTCGACCTGGTCGAGCAGGTGCTGGACGACGTCGTGGTCCAGCGTCAGCGGGCACAGGGTGACCGCGGCGCCGGCGAAGACGACGACCCCGATGCGGTCATTGACGCGTTGGGCGACGAAGCTGGAGATGACGTCCTTGGCCACGCCGAGGCGATCGCTCGGCTGGAAGTCCAGCGCTGCCATCGATCCGGACACATCGAGCGCAATCACGAGGTCGACGCCCTCGGCGCGCTCGAGCCGCCGCGACAGCACCTCCTGGGGGCGTGCCAGGGCCACCGCGAGCGGCACCAGCGACGCGGCGACCACGACCCCGGCGAGCGCGGTCCGGCTGACGGCCCACGAGCGGGGCCGCGCCAGCCGGTCGGCGCCAGGGAACGGAAACCGCTGCCAGCGGCGCCGCACCAGCCACAGGGCGAGCAGGAGCAGCGCGAGCGCGATCAGCGCCAGCCACGGCGGGGCCGCCAGCCGCATCACGACGCGGCCTCCATGGGCTCTTCGGCCGGCGCGAGGTGCGCCTCCAGGCCCCGCGCCGTTTCGACCGCCGCGCCGATCGCCTGCCGCAGCTCGCCCTCACTCGCCGTGCGGCGGCCGAAGCGCACGGAGTCGACCAGCTGCATGACCCGGTGCAGGCCGCGCTGCACCGCCTCCGGCCAGGCCAGACGGCGCGCCAGCGAGCGCAGCTCGAAGGAGGTCATCTCCTGGGCCGGCTCGCCGGTGCGGCGCTCGAGGTAGCGGCGCACGCCGGCTGCAAGCCGGTCGCAAACCAGCTCGGCCAGCCCGCCGGCGAGGTCCGCCTCGAGCGAGCGCGCCAACTCCTCGAGCTGCCGCAACGGCGGCAGATCGGCGCCGTCCTCCGCCACCGCCGCGCGGCGCCGGCGCCGCAGCCACCAGTGCTGGAGCGCGAGCGCCGGAATCAGGACGATCAGGATCGGCACCAGCCACTCCCACGGCAGCCCGTGGACGCCGACCGGATCGCGCAGCGGCGCCGGCTCGGCCTCGCCCTCGGCCGGCAGCACCGAGTCCACCTCGATCGAGACCTCAGCGGCCGTCGTCACCGCCCGCGGCGCGCCGTCGGGCGGCCGCACCGAGGCCCGCAGCTCGGGCAGCGGGAGCGTCCCAGTCTTCATCGGGGCCAGCGTCAGCTGCCACGCCGGCGGGTCGGCCCCCGCCACCTCGTGGGGGCCGTCGACCACGGCCCACGGCCCGTCGGCGGTCACCGCCACCGTCAGCCCGCCCCACAGCCACTGCTCGCCGCCGCGTCCCTGGACGCGCAGCTGCACCCGGTCGCCGACCGTCACCGCGGTCGAAGGCGCGGAGACCTCGAGCGTCGGCTCGGAGGCGAGCCCGCTCGCGGCCGCCAGGGCCGCGACGACGGCCACAACACAAGCCCGCCCGCCGACAAGGCCACTGCAGTGCGAACTCCTAGTGGGCACGCCGGCGCTCCCGCTCGGTCAACATCGTCTTCACCGCCGGCAGGTAGTCGGCATCGGTGCCCAGCTCCACGACGTCGATGCCGGGCGGCACCTGCTCCTCACGCGGCCGCGGCGCGCCCCGCAGCACCCCGCGGCGGCCTGCTTCGGCATCAACCACCGGCATCGAGCCGGCGGCGAGGCCACGCCGCAGCAAGGGGTCGCTCACCCGCACCACGACCACCTCGTGCCGCGCGGCCAGCGCCAGCAGCTCGCGCCGCGGCACCTCGCAGGCGCGGTCGACGACCACGACCACGACCCCGCGGCGGCGCAGCATCCGCCCCGCCGCCCGGAGCGCCTCGGCAAGCGCCGTGCCGCGGCCGGCCGGGACCGCGGCCAGCACCTCGCGCACCACCCGCAGGCCGTGCCGCCAGCCGAGGCGCGGCGGGATCAGCCGGCGCAGCGAGTCGTCGAACAGGATGGCGCCGACCCGATCGCGGCGCGCGGCGGCGAGCGCGAACAGGCTCGACACCTCGGCGATCAGGTCGTGGACCGTCATCACGCCGGAGCCGAAGCGCGTCGAGGTCGACAAATCGACGAGGAGCAGCATGGTGAGATCGCGCTCCTCGCGGAAGCGCTTGACGTGGAGCTTGCCGGTCCTCGCGGTGACGTTCCAGTCGATGGTGCGCACATCATCACCGCGGCGGTACTCGCGCACCTCCTCGACCTCGAGGCCGAGGCCGCGGAACGCGCTCTGGTACTTGCCGGTGAGCCCGGCCTGCATCGCCTGCCGGGTCCGGATCTCCAGCCGTCGCACCTGGGCCCGCAGCTCCGGACCGGGGCCCTGAACCGGGTCGACCGGCTGCGGACGCCCCAGGTACGACCACAGCTGCGGGATCACGGCACCTCCACCGCCAGCAGGATGCGGTCGGTGATCTCCTCGACCGTCGCCCCCTCGGCCTCCGCCTCGTAGGTCAACACCAGGCGGTGGCGGAGCACGGCGGGCGCGAGCTCCTTGACGTCCTCCGGGGTGACGTAGGTTCGGCCCCGGATGAGCGCCAGGGCGCGGCTGCCGATGGCCAGCGCGATCGAGGCGCGGGGCGACGCGCCGAAGCCGATCAGCGGCACCAGGTCGCCGAGGCCGACCTCCGCCGGCCGGCGGGTGGCCGACACCAGGCTGATGATGTAGCTGCGGATCCGGTCATCCAGGTAGACCTCGCGGACGACCCCTTCGAGGCCACGGATCTCCTCGAGCGAGGTGGCGCGCGACGGCTTCGGGAACTCGGCACCGAGGTGGAACTCGAGCACCCTGCGCTCCTCGTCGGCGGACGGGTAGCCGACCAGGACCTTGAACAGGAAGCGGTCGAGCTGGGCCTCGGGCAGCGGGTAGGTCCCCTCCTGCTCGATCGGGTTCTGGGTCGCCAGCACGACGAACGGATCGGGGAGCGCGTGGGTCGTGTCCCCGATCGTGACCTGGCGTTCCTCCATCGACTCGAGCAGGGCCGACTGGACCTTGGCCGGGGCGCGGTTGATCTCGTCCGCGAGCACCAGGTTGGCGAAGACCGGGCCCCGATGCGGGATGAAGGTCGCGGTCTTCGGATCGAAGATCTGGGTGCCGGTGACGTCCGACGGCAGCATGTCGGGCGTGAACTGGAGGCGCTGGAACGAGCCTCCGACGACGCCGGCAAGAGTGCGGACGGTCAGCGTCTTGGCGAGGCCGGGCACTCCTTCGAGCAGGACGTGGCCGCGGCACAGCAGCGCGACCAGCAGCGACTCCACCAGCCGCTCCTGGCCGACCACAACCTGGCCGACGGCACGCTGGATCTCGCCGAGCCGGGCCGCCGCCCGATCCACCTGGGGTGCCATATGCTGCGATTCCATAGCCTCTCCTCCGAGCCAGCTGGCCGAGTAGACTTTATAGGCAAGGATCGTGCCCGCATATCGGCCGGGGGCACGGCGGTGGCCGGCGCCGAATCGACCACAACGGCGTCAGATCGGCATGCCGCGGCGGCCCTCCCGGCCCGGCATCCCCAGGCTACAATGGTCGCGATGTCCACCCACCACATCGGCCGCTACGAGATCCTGAAGCCGCTCGGCCGCGGCGCGATGGGCGTCGTCTACCTGGCGCGCGACCCGATCATCGACCGCAAGCTGGCGCTCAAGACCCTCCGGGTCGACCTCGACGACGACGTCGCGGGGGAGTTCCGCGAGCGCTTCCTGCGCGAGGCGCGGGCGGCCGGGAGGATCAGCCACCCTGGCATCGTCACGATCCACGACGTCGGCGAGGACCCCGAGTCCGGCCTCGTTTTTATCGCCATGGAGTACATCGAGGGCAGGGACCTGCGGCAGCTGATGGCGGCCGGGTACCGCTTCCGTCCGTCCGAGGCGGCGCGGATCGCCGCCGACGTCGCGCGGGCCCTCGACTACGCCCACTCGATGGGCGTCGTTCACCGCGACGTCAAGCCGGCGAACATCATCCTGACCCGCGACGGCACGCCGAAGATCACCGACTTCGGCATCGCGCGGGTCGAGTCCTCGAACCTGACGACCGAGGGCCAGTTCATCGGCACGCCGAACTTCATGGCGCCCGAGCAGATCACCGGCAAGCCGGTCGACGGACGGGCCGACATCTTCTCGCTCGGCGTCGTCCTGTTCAACCTGCTCACCGGCCAGCGACCGTTCCCGGGCGAGACGCTCCACGAAGTGACGATGAAGGTGGTGCGGGAGCCGAGCCCGATCCCGTCGGTCCTCGCCCCGCACCTGCCCGCGGCCTTCAACCCGATCATCCTGAAGTGCCTCGAGAAGGACCCCGACCGGCGCTTCCAGACCGCAGCGGAGCTCGCGAATGTGCTGGCGGCGCTCGCCCGCTCGCTCGTTGATCGCGAGCCGGACGACGTGGCGAGCACCGGGGTGTTCCAGCCCGACCTGGCGACCGTCATTGACCGGTCGATCGCCGAGCCGGCGCCGGCCACCGGGCTGCGCGCCCTGCTTCGCGACATCACCGCTCCCCGCCGTCCCGCAACCAAGCCATCCAGGCCGAGCGTGTGGCAGCGTCTGCCGCTGCCGGAGTTCCTGACCTGGGAGATCAACCCGAAGTGGGTCAGGATCGTCGTGGCTGGCTGGGCGGTGCTGTGGGCGGCCTGGATCGCCGTGCTCGCCGTGCAGCGACCGGCGGCCCCCGAGCCGGCGCCGCGGGATGCAGCGATCCGCAGCCGCCACGATACGGCCCGCCTCCTGATCGATGCCGGGCGCCGCCTGCGGCTGGGGGATGCGCGGGGCGCTGAAGCGGCCGCTTTCGCCGCCCTCGATCAGGTGCCGGCGTCGGCCGGGGCACGAGCCCTCGCCGCCCGCACGCGGCTGGCAGTCGAGGCGGCACAGCTCGGCGTCGCCGCCGGGGAGACCGTCGCCAGACTGGTCGCCGAGGGCCGCGAGGCCTACCGTGGCAAGCAGTACGCAGCGGCCGCGCAGCGCTTCGAGCAGGCCCTCGAGCTCGACCCCGGCAACGAGCTCGCGGCGAGCTATCTGGAGCTGGCGCGGGAACGCCAGCAGCGACGTCCTTCGAGCGCGCGACCGGTGGTCCGGCCGACCCCGATGCCGAGCTCCCCCGGCTCACCGAGGACCGCTGTCGAGCCCGCGCCGGTTGCCCCGGCCACGGGCAACGCCCGCCTCACCATCTCCTTCAGCTCGCCGATCTCGAGCGGCGCGATCCTGGTGACAGTCGACGGCGCCACCGTGGCGGAGGTGCCCTTCGACTTCGGGACCAAGGGGGTCTTCGGGATGCGCCGCGGCGGCAGCGGAACCGTCAAGCGCGTGGTCGTGGTCCCGGCCGGCCGTCACACGATCAGCGCGACGCTCCGCGATGGAGAAGGCGCCTCGCGTGGCTCGCAGACCTTCGACCGCCAGCTGCCGGCGGGCAGCGACTGGACCCTGCGGTTCGACCTGCCGTCCAAGGAAGCGACGGCCACTGTCTACCTGGTCCGGGTCAGCGGCTGACGAAGACCATGATCCTGCGCACCCTGGCTCTTGACACCTCATGGGGCTCGCTGACCGTTGCCGGCGGCTCTCGCGCCGGGGAGGGCACGCTGATCCTGCTGCCGCAACTGCGGCTCGGCCTCGAGGGCGGGCGTCCCCATCGCGCGCTCGCTCCGATGAACACGCTGCTCGTCAGCCACGGCCACATGGACCACATCGGCGGCCTCGGCTACTGGGCGAGCCAGCGCTACCTCAACTCGATGGGGCCAGGGACCGTGATCGCGCCGGTCGCGATCGCGGATCAGCTGCGAGCCCTGCTCGAGACCCTGGCGCAGCTCGAGGGCGGGCGGCCCTACGACGTCACCGTCGTTCCGGTGGCCGACGGCGACCAGCGGCCGCTGCGCCCCGACGTCGAGCTCGACTTCTTCGCCACCGACCACTGGGTGCCGACGCTGGGCTGCCGCGTCATCTGGCGCACCCAGCGGCTGCTCGCCGAGCTCGCGGGCCTGACCGGCGAGGAGATCGCGCAGCGTCGCCGGGCCGGGCTGCCGGTCACAGATGAGCGCCGGGTCGACCTGCTCGCCTACTGCGCCGACAGCGGACCCGGTCTGTTCGCGACCTGCCCGGAGGTGCTTGCCGCCGAGGTGCTGTTGGTCGAGTGCTCGTTCTACAGACCCGGCGACCGCGACCGCGCCGCCCGCTTCGGCCACATGCACCTCGAGGACCTGCTCGCGGTGGCGGACCGTCTGGGGTGCCGCCACCTCGTGCTGCTGCACGCCTCGCGACGCCAGCGGCTGCGCGAGGTGGATCGCTTCCTCGACGAGCAGCTGCGGCCGCAACTGCCGTGCGCGCTGCACCACTTGATGGTCGATTGGGAGTGATCAGGACGGGGTCCTTCTGCTTCCTCTTCCGCTTCCGAGCCCGTGCCCGTCTCCGTGCCCGTGCCCGCTCGTTCGCTCCGCCCTCCAGTGCGCACCGCGCCGATTCTCTGGAGGCGCTCCCCGAGGGAGCCACCTTTGGCGATTTCGGGTCTCGAGCGCTTCTTCAGGAGGCACGCCGCCCCCGAAATCGCCAAAGATGGCACGCCCGCACGGCGCGACCTCCTCGTGCTCGCCTCGCCTCCCGGGCGGGGAAGCGGGTAGAGGAGCGGCCCGACCCCTAGACCTTCGGGGCTGGCGGGAGAGTGCCCGCGACCGTCATGACCAGCTGCTCTGGGTGGAGGTGACGGCGGATCGCCTCGACCACCGCCTCCCGCGTCACCTCGAGCACGCGCTCGGGATAGCGATCGAGCGCGGCAACCGGCTCCCCTGCCGTCAGCGCCGCCACCAGCTCGCGGGCGACGCCGCCGTTGGTGGCCAACGCGACCCGGAAGGCGCCGGCCTGGGCGAGCCTCTCATCGGCAAGCTCATCGTCGGCCGGCCCGTCGGCGGCGTACCCCGCGAGCACCTCCCGCGACAGGGCCACCGCCCGTTCGAGGTTCTCCCCGGCCACGGTCAGTGAAATCGCCCACGGCCCGGCGAGGCGCAGGGTGCCGAAGAAGCGCGAGTAGATGCCGTAGGTGAGGCCGGCGTCGTCGCGCACCGCGAGGCCGAGCCGCGACGTCAGCGTCGACTGGCCGAGGCAGGCGTTGGCGAGGATCGCCGCCGGGAAGTCGGGGGCGCCCCGCAGCAGCTCGCCGCAGTGGCCGAGGAAGACGTCGAGGTTGGGCCGGTCGGCGACCGCGATCCGCTCCTCGCCCGCCCGCCCGGCCTCCGGCACCGGGATCTCGACCGCCTCGACGGTCGCGCCCTGCCAGCCGCTGAAGGCGTCGCCGAAGCGCGCGATGACATCCCCCGCCTCGACGTCGCCGACCACCGCGAGCACGAGCGTCGCCGGGCCGTAGGCGGCGCCGTGAAATGCCGCCAGGTCCTCCCGCGACACCGCCCGCACCTCCTGCTCGCGCAGCTCGACCGGCCGCTTGTGCAGCGGGTGGCCCGCGGGGTAGAGGCGCCGGGTCAGCGCGGCGTAGGCGAGCGCGTGCGTCTCCTCGCGCTCGCGCACCAGGCCGCCGAGCACCCGCTCGCGGAGCTTCTCGAGCTCCTCGGCGGGAAAGGTCGCCCGCTGCAGGACCTCGGCCAGGAGGCGGGCGATCCGGGGCAGCTCCTCGGCGAGACCCTGGGCGGAGAACGACACCGTGGTCGGGGCGCTGCCCGATGCGCTGACCGTCAGCTGCAGGCCGTGGTCCTCGAGCTCGCGGGCCAGGCCCATCCGGTCGAAGCTCTGCGTCCCACGGTCGAGCATGGCGGCGGTCAGGCCAGGCACGCTCCAGCGGCGGTCGGCGGCGCACGCCAGGCCCGCCTGGAGGGTGCCGGCCACGGTCACCGTCGGCGCGTAGGGGTTGGCGAGCACAGCGATCCTCGCCCCCGAGGCGTGGCCGTGCACCGCCACCCGCTCGGCGAACGGCGCGCGCAGGAAGCACGGGCGAGGCCGCGACGGCTCGCTCCGGGCACCGGCGCCCGGTCCCTCGGGCACGAACCACCCGGTGGTCAGTCGCTGGTCGGTCAGGTAGCTCCCGGCGACCCGCGTCAGGTCCTCGCCACCCACCGCTGACACCAGCTCGAGCTCGCGCTGGAATCGCCGCCAGTCGCCCATCGCCACCGACTCGGTGAGGGCGGACAGGATCTGCGCCGGCGACGAGCGGTGGAAGGCGAGGTCGGTGCGCATCTGGATCTTCGCCCGCGCCACCTCGTCGGCCCCCGGCGGGGTGCGCCGGGCGGCGGCGACCTCCTCGCGGATGGCGTCCTCGACCTCGCGGTGCTCGACGCCGGGCGCGAGCGAGGCGGCGATCTGGAGCACGCCGGGGTCATAGAGCTCGAGCGTGTAGGCGTGGACGCCGAGGCAGCGGTTGGTCTCGACCAGCCGGCGGTGCAGGCGGGAGGTGACGCCGTCGGCCAGCACCTGGGCCAGCACCGACAGCGCCGGCAGGTCCTCGTGGAGGCCGCGCGGGATGTGCCAGGTCAGCACCAGGTTGCCGAGCTCGCCGGATCGCCGGATCTCGAAACGGCGCTCGCCCCTCTGCTCGCTCTCCGTGACCGCGACCGTCGGGAAGGCGGCCGGCGCCGGCGGCACCGCGCCGAAGCCGCGCTCGACCTCGCGGAGAGCGGTCGCCTCGTCGACGTCCCCGACCACCAGCGCGACGGCGTTGTCGGGGTGGTAGTAGGTGTCGTAGAAGCGCCGCAGCACTTCGCCGGTCACCGACTCGACGTCGCCGCGCCAGCCGATCGTCGGATGGCGGTACGGGTGCTCGAGGTAGGCCTGGGCGAAGGCGCCCCTCATCAGCAGCTCGAACGGCTCGTTCTCCCCCATCTCGAGCTCGTTGAGCACGACCGTGCGCTCGCTCTCGAGGTCGGAGTCGCGGACCAGTGCGCCCCGCATGCGATCGGCCTCGACGTCGACCGCCAGCGCCAGGTGCTCCGCCGGCAGCACCTCGTAGTAGCTGGTGCGGTCGAGCCAGGTCGTGGCGTTGAAGTTGGCGCCGACCCGGTGCAGCACGCGGGCGATCTCGGTCCCGCTCTCCCGGTTGAACCGGCGCGAGCCCTTGAACATCAGGTGCTCGAGGATGTGCGTGGCGCCGGTGTGGCCGGTCACTTCGTGGCGCGATCCCACCCGATAGACCACCCCGAAGCCGACCACCGGTGCCACCGGCGTCGGCCACGCGAGCACCGTCAAGCCGTTGTCACGGTGCCGCCACTCGCTGACGCCGTCCAGTCGATCGACGAGGTTGAACCGGGTCCCGGACATGCCACCTCCCGGCGCCCAGCGCCGCGATTCCAGCATCATACCGGGGCCGGCTCCGCGGCGCGGCGCTCGTGGCCGCGATTGACGCACGGCGGCATCGGTGCTACAAGAACGGGCCCCACTCAACGGGATCGGAGTCACGCGTGTCGAAACCAGCCTTCCGCAACCTCGCCATCGTCGCCCACGTCGACCACGGCAAGACCACCCTGGTCGACGCCATGCTCTGGCAGAGCGGCATCTTCCGCAGCAACGAGCGGGTCGCCGAGCGGGTCATGGACTCCGGCGACCTCGAGCGCGAGCGCGGCATCACGATCCTGGCCAAGAACACCTCGGTGCGCTACGGCGGGGTCAAAATCAACATCGTCGACACCCCCGGCCACGCCGACTTCGGCGGCGAGGTCGAGCGCACCCTGCAGATGGTGGACGGCGTCCTGCTGCTGGTCGACGCCGCGGAGGGGCCGCTGCCCCAGACCCGCTTCGTGCTGTCCAAGGCGCTGCAGCTCGGCCTGCCGCCGATCGTCGTGCTCAACAAGATCGACCGGCCCGACGCCCGACCGGGCCAGGTGCTCGACGAGGTCTACGACCTGTTCATCGACCTCGACGCCAGCGACCACCAGCTCAACTTCCCCGTGTTCTGCACCGACGCCCGCAAGGGGCTGTGCCGGCAGGGCCTCGAGGGCGAGCTCGGCAACCTGAAGCCGCTGTTCGACGAGATCCTGAGCGCCCTGCCGGCGCCCGCCGGCGACCCGATGGCCCCGCTCCAGCTGCTGGTCACCAACCTCGACTACTCCGACTACCTGGGCCGGCTGGCGGTCGGCCGGATCGTCAACGGCACGCTCTCGGCCAACTCGACCGTCAGCCAGGCCCGTGAGGAAGGGATCGTCCGGGCGCGGGTCGGGACCGTCTACACCCACGAGGGGCTGGACCGGGTCGAGGTCGAGCGCGCGACGGCCGGCGACATCGTGGCCCTGGCCGGCCTCGACGAGGTCGCGATCGGCGACTCCCTGGTCGACCCCGAGGACCCCAGGCCGCTGAGGCGCATTGCCGTCGACGAGCCGACCATGGCGATGGTCTTCTCGGCCAACACCTCGCCGCTCGGCGGCCGCGAGGGGCAGTATGTGACCGCCCGCCAGATCCGGACCCGCCTCGAGAAGGAGATCCTCTACAACGTCGCCATCCGCCTCCACATCGAGGCCAACGACGCCTTCACGGTGATGGGGCGGGGCGAGCTGCAGCTGGCGATCCTGATCGAGACCATGCGCCGCGAGGGCTACGAGCTGTCGGTGTCCCGGCCCGAGGTCGTCACCCGCGACATCGGGGGGGCGATCCACGAGCCGATGGAGATCGTCCAGGTCGACTGTCCGGACCAGCACGTCGGCATCGTCACCGAGAAGCTGGGCGGCCGGCGAGGCATCATGACCGAGATGCACAACCCGGGGCACGGCCGGGTCCGAATGTCATTCCGGATCCCGTCCCGCGGCCTGATCGGCTTCCGCTCCGAGTTCCTCACCGACACCCGCGGCACCGGCATCCTCAACCACCTGTTCGACGGCTGGGAGCCGTGGCAGGGCCCGATACCAGGCCGCGCCACCGGCGCCCTGGTGTCGGACCGGGCGGGCAAGACCACGACCTACGCGCTCTACCACCTGGAGCCGCGCGGCACCCTGTTCGTGAACCCTGGGATCGACGTCTACGAGGGGATGATCGTCGGCGAGAACGCGCGCGACAACGACCTCGACGTCAACGTCACGCGTGAGAAGAAGCTCACCAACATGCGCGCTTCCGTCGCCGACGAGGCGCTGCGGCTGGCGCCGCCGCGCGAGATGACGCTGGACCGGGCGCTGGAGTGGATCGACAGCGACGAGCTGGCCGAGATCACGCCGTCGGCCGTGCGCGTGCGCAAGCGGGTGCTCGCCGCCAACCAGCGGCCGAGGCGGGGCAACGGGCAGTACCAGGTAGGGACGCGGTCCCGCGCCCGTCCCCGTTCCCGTGCCCGCTTGTTCGCTCCGTCCTCGAAACCGCTTCGCGCCGGTTCTCTGGAGGCGCTCCCCGAGGTTGCCACCTTTGGCGATTTCGGGTCTCAAGCACCTCTTGAGGAGGACCGTCGTCCCGAAATCGCCAAAAATGGCACGCCCGCAGAGCGCCCTCTTCTCGTGCTCGCCTCGCCTCCCGGGAACGGCACGGATCGGGAACGGAAGGGACGGGGGCCACCCTAGATCCCAGATCCAGGGGGGTCGGGGGCCTCAGATCTCCGGCGTCGGCACCGGGTCGTCCGCGGCGAACGTCCGCACCACGCGGACCGCGACCTTGTCGATGCTGTCGACCCGGTGCGGCGGCCGCTGGACGCTGCTCAGGCGGGCACGGGCACCGACCGGGACGTCGATCGGCCCGGACAGGGTGATCCGCTCCGCGGCGCCACCCGAGCGGTAGAAGACCGTGGCCCGCACATCGGCTCTGCAGCCACCCGGTTCCTGGCAGCGAACCATGCAGACCCAGTCCATGTAGCCCTCGTGCAGGTCGCCGCGCACCTCGACGACCTCGACCGCGAGGTCCGGGGACTCGACCGGCACGCTGGCGGCGCTGAAGCTCGCCGCCGGCGAGACGATGGGCTGGGGCCGCTTGCGACACGTCCGCGTCGCCACCACGACCAGCACGGCGACCACGAGCAGCGCCGCGATCGCCGGCAGTGGCCACAGGCGTCGCGCCATCAGACCTCGGGGGTCGGCACCGGGCCGGCCGGCCCCGGCATCCGGGAGGCCGGCGCCCGCTGCGGCTGGCTCGGCGCCTGCATCTGCATCCAGTAGACCGTCGCCCGCATGTCGGGATGGGCGCTGCCTTCGGGCTTGGGTGCGCTGAACGAGTGGCTGAACACCGCCGTCTCATCGGGCGGCAGCAGGTTGGTGACCGCCACCTCGGCGCTCCACGGCGCCTGGCCGGCGGCGGCGATCGTCTGCAGCTGGACCCGCACGCTGCTCACCGGGGACGCGGTCCGGTTGACGACGTCGCCCTCGACCACCCACCGGTCCTCGCCCTGAGGCGTCACCCGGAGGTTGTTGATCACGACCCCGCCGCCCTGCTCGAAGCCGGGCGGCGGCCCCGGCGCGGCCCCGGCCGCCTCCTCGCCGCCCTCCTCGCCGGCCGCGCCCCGCTCCTGCCAGGTGTGCTTGACGTCCTGGTCGGTGATGGCGATGCCCGAGGGCACCGCGTCCGCCGGCGGCATCGCCAGCCCGCGCGAGCCCGCAAGCTCAGGCGCGCCGGTCGTCGGCGCCGCCGGCTCCGCGGCCCGGCCCTCGGCGGCGCGGAGCGCCTCGAGGTCGACGTCGGCGACGTCGTAGGCCACCTGGTGGCCGCCGGGCAGCGTCACCATCAGGTACGATCCGTTGACGGTGTAGCTCGCCGCCTCGAAGACGGTGCCGTCGCGCAGCCGGACCTCGAGCGCCGCTGCGGACAGCCCCACCAGGACGATCGCAACCACGAGCACGACGGCACGTTTCACGGCACTACTCCTGTCGCCAGTTGGTCACAGTATACCCAGTGGGGTTGACGAACTCCTGCGTGTAGCCCGGGATCGGGATGTCCGGGGTGAAGGTCACGTAGGTGGTGCCACTGATGGTGTAGCCGGTGTTGCCGGTGATGAACTGGTTGAACTCGGTCGTGGTGCCGTCACCGCACTGGAACCACAGGTCGTAGACCCGGCCGATGCCGGCGGCGCGGCAGATCGGGGAGTCGGGATCCGGCTCGCCGCCACCACCCCCGCCACCGCCGCCACCGCCGCCGCCACCGCCCGGACAGAGGTCGGGCGGGTTCATGGCGATCAGGTCGTCGCCCGGCTCGAAGGTCGAGAACATGACGTGGCCGCTGACCACGGTGGACTCGAAGGTGGTCCGCTCGTTGGGCCGCATCGTCATGTACCAGCCGTAGAGGTCGTTGGCCGGATCGAGGGCGTTGGTGGCGCACTGGAAGTCGCCGGAGAGCGCCGAGTAGTCGATGGCCAGCAGGTCGGCCGCAGTGCGGGTCGTGTCGTCGCCGACGTCGAGCACGAAGAAGTAGGCGCTGATGTCGCCGTTCTCGAGCTGCAGGTTCTCGCGGTCGCCCGAACCCAGAGTGATCGCCCAGGTGAAGGCCGAGCCGTCGAAGGAGGCCGGCACGATGACCGGCCGCATGAAGAAGTGCTGGCGCGCCGCGAAGTCCAAACGGAAGTCGAAGATCCGGGTCAAGGTGCCGGCGAGGACCCCGGTCGACGCCGAGTCGTTCGGCGCCGGGTAGCCGATCCGCCAGAGGCTGCCGTTCGAGTCGCCGAAGTAGATCCGGTCGTGGAAGCCGTCGAGGTCAGAGTCGAGCGCGGCGAAGCTGCCGGGCACCGACACGCCGATCGGCTGCTTGTAGACGATGGCGCCGGTCTCGATGTCGACGCCGTAGACGAAGTTGCCGGTCAGGTCGGACTCCTGCCGGTCCCAGCCGCCGCCGAAGAAGGCGACGAAGGTGTCGTCGGGAGCGCCGGGGTTGCCGCCGTTGTAGACCGCGATGCGGGCGATCGCCGGCTTCGACCAGGTCCAGCCGAGGTCCCAGTAGGGCGAGCACTGGTCGCCGCTCATGCCGAGCGGGCAGTTGCCGTCGGCGTCGCTTTCGTCCATGAACTCCCACATCAGCCGCGGGTACTCGGCCGAGCAGTTGCCGGCCGCGCCGCTGATGCAGCCTGGCAGGGCAGTCTCGGCGGGCAGGTAGTCCGGTGAGCCCGAGTGCGGGTCGGGCTGGGTGATGTCGAGGGCGACGACGCCCCGGCCGCCGGTGCGCATCGTGGCCAGCGCCACGGTGCGCCACTCCCGCGGGCTGGTGCCGCCGTCGGGCGAGATGAAGACGTCGCTGACGGCGATCTGGCCGTCCACCAGGTACTGCTGCTCGGTGCCGTAGGTCATCACCCACAGCTTGTCCATCACCGCCCGCGGCACGTAGGCGAAGAGCTCGAGGCCGGTGCCGAGGTCGTGCTGGTCGTCGTAGGTGCCGCCGTCGTCACGGTCGTAGAAGCCGGAGTCGAAGACGTGGAGCATGCCGTCGTTGGCGCCGGCCAGGGCGACGCGGCGGCGTTTGCCGTGCTCGTCCATGAACAGCTGGTAGTTATGCGCCCCGACCTCGTTCGGCTGCACGAAGCCATAGTCGTAGAAGAACATCGGGTTGTTGGGCGGATTCACCGCCACCGGCTGGGAGTGGAAGATGTCGCCGAGCACCGAGTAGCCGGTCGGCCGCGGCGGGTTCTGCGGCGCCGGGTCGAGGGCCATCGGGTTGTCCCAGATGTTGCGGATGAAGTTGACGATCTCCTGCGTCTCGAGGTCGGTCGGCAGGGCCGGCAGGCCGAGCTCGTCCTTGAAGTCGGTGCGCACCGTGGCATCGGTGCCCACCTCCTCGATGTCGTGGCGGGTCCACACCGACGCCGCCTCGGCTCCGATGAAGATGTTCCGGGTCGGCGTCGGCGCCGCCAGCTGGCCGGCCAGCGAGGTGGCGGCGTCCCACTCGACCAGGGCGAGGTCGATCTGGCAGTCGGCGGTCACCGGCAGCGTCGGGTTCTGGTTGTTGAGCTTGAAGGCGTACAGGTTGCCGGTCCAGATCGACTCGTCCTGCTGCGGCACGAACAGCGGGAACAGCGCCAGGTAGTCGTTGACCATGCCGGTTCCGCCGGCGCTCGATGGCGGCGGCGACACCTTGAAGGGGATGAACGAGCGGTCGCCCTCGTCCATCCGGTTGATCACGTCGTAGAGCGCGTCGCTGAGTTGGGAGGCGTTGGTTGCGGCGAAGAACTGGCCGTCGGTGATCTGCGACACGCACTGCAGCGGCGACGGGTTCATCGGATCGAACTCCTCGGAGAAGCCGATCATGAACACCTTCACCGGCTGGCCGAAGTCGGGCAGCTTGAACTTCCAGGCCGCCTGGTCGGGGTCGCAGGCGTTGAGACCGCAGCTCTCCTCGCCGTCGGTGATGAACACCACGTACCACAGCCGGCACGCGGCGAGCGGGTCGTTGGACCACAGCCCGGTGGTGACCGACTCTTCGTACCAGTTGTAAGCGTCCATCAGGGAGTTGGCGATCGGCGTGGTGCCCCGAGTCAGGATCGGGATCGGGTCGTAGGTCGGGCTCGCCGGGTCGGTGTCGTAGCTGTCCTGCCAAGAAAGGCCGGCGCCGTCGTTGACCAGGTCCACCGCCGAGGCCATCGGCTCGAGCACCATCGCCACCTCGGCGAAGTTGCTCGGCGAGGCCGGCGGCGGCAGGTCGACGAGCAGGTTCCAGCCGTTGCAGAAGCCGTTCAGGGTCACGTTCTCGGGATCGATGGCCGACGGGCTGTGCACGTCGAGGTCGATCTCGTAGGTCGGGTTCCGGCCGTAGGTGTAGTCGAGCAGCGCGCCCTCGAAGAGGAGCTTGAACTCGAGGGCCTGGCGGCCCTCGGCGCCGAGTCTGGCCCGGATCCCAGTCGTCGGACCAGGTCGACCACTCGCCGCACACCTGGAAGCAGCTCGAGCCCCAGCTCGACACATGGACGTTGTCGACGTCGATCCGGGTGTTGGTGTCGCCGGTGCTGCCCGACCACAGGCCCACGGCCCCCGGCGCGAGCGGCGCGCCCGAGGTGTCGGTCCAGTCGGCGATGGTGCACCACTCGCCCGCGCAGTCCGTGAAGCTGCAGGCGTCGACCCCGGTGCAGGCGAAGCGCCGGACCTGGGCGCGGAAGTTGCCGCAGAAGAAGTCGATCCGCAGCTGGTAGCACTGCGACTGGTAGAGGGTGAGCAGCTCGCTGTTGCCCGGGTCGATCTCGATCAGGCCGGTGCCGATCTGGGTGTCGGTGCCGCCGAGCCGCTTATAGAGCCGCCAGCGGGCGCGCTGGCCGAGGTTGATCGCATCGACCTGGGTCGGGAGGTCCTCGACGTAAAACAGGTAGCCCTGCTGGAGGTCGGTCGAGGCGCCCCACACGACGCCGAACGCGGTCTCGCTGGAGTGTCCGCCCTGAAGTCGGCCTCGATGCGGATGTTCTTCCACTGGGTCGGGTCGTAGCCCGGGTCGCCGAGCCGTGACTGGTTGATCACCAGCACGCTCTGCTGATCGGACTGGCCGTTGGTCTCCTTGACGTGGTCGAGCCAGCTGTCGCCGGTGGCGCAGCCGAAGATGTCGGAGTTCGGCTCCCACAGGCCGACGAAGGCCGGGTTCGGGGGAACGGAATCCCAATGCGCCGCGGTCCACGCGTCGAGTACCGTCCGGCGGCGCGAAGTCATCGGCGAAGACCTCGGCGGGCGGGGTGGTCGGGAAGAACTGCGCCTCGAGCGTGGCCGGGACGGCAGCCAGAACCAGGAGCGAGAAGCAGGCGGTTGCCACCAGCCGGCCGGCCGAGCCGGTGCGCCCGGCCAGGTTCGGGGGGTGCTTTCTGATTCGCTGCATCGGGCGTGTCATGGCTACCCCCCTACTGCTCGGGCGTCGGCGTGAACGTCCGCGTCGGCGTCGGCGTCCGCGTCGGCGTGTTGGTCGGCGTGTTCGTCGGCGTGAACGTCGGCGTGTTGGTCGGCGTGTTCGTCGGCGTGTTCGTCGGCGTGTTCGTCGGCGTGTTCGTCGGCGTGTTCGTCGGCGTGTTCGTCGGCGTCCGCGTCGGCGTGTTCGTCGGCGTGCTGGTCCGCGTCGGCGTGTTCGACGGCGTGAACGTCGGCGTGATCGTCGGCGTGTTCGTCGGCGTCCGCGTCGGCGTCGACGTCGGAGTGTTGGTCGGCGTGTTCGTCGCCGTGTTGGTCGGCGTGATCGTCGGCGTGTTCGTCGGCGTGAACGTCGGCGTGATCGTCGGCGTGTTGGTCGGCGTGTTGACGGCGTGTTCGTCGCCGTGTTGGTCGGCGTCCGCGTGCTGATCGTCGCCGTGTTGGTCGGCGTCCGCGTCGGCGTGATCGTCGCCGTGTTGGTCGGCGTGAGCGTCGGCGTGATCGTCGCCGTGTTGGTCGGCGTGTGCGTCCTCGTCGGCGTCGGCGTGATCGTCGGCGTCGGCGTGATCGTCGGCGTGTTGGTCGGCGTCCGGGTGCCGGTCGGGGTGCGCGTCGGGGTCCTGGTCGGCGTGCGGGTGATCGTCGGCGTTCTGGTCGGCGTGCGGGTGATCGTCGCCGTTCGCGTCGGCGTCCGCGTCGGGGTGATCGTCGCCGTGTTGGTCGGCGTCCGCGTCGGCGTGATCGTCCCCGTGTTGGTCGGCGTCCGCGTGAACGTCCGCGTCGGCGTGAAGGTCCGCGTCGGTGTGAAGGTCCGCGTGCTGGTCGGCGTGAACGTCGGCGTGATTGTGGGCGTGTTGGACGGCGTGAACGTCGCCGTGATCGTTGGCGTGTTGGTCGGCGTGAACGTCGGCGTGTTGGTCGGCGTGTTCGTCGCCGTCCTGGTCGGCGTGTTGGTCGGCGTGCTCGTCGGCGTGGCCGTCGCCGTGTTGGTCGGCGTGCTCGTCGGCGTGTTGGTCGGGGTGTCGGTCGGCGTGTGGGTCCAGGTCGGCGTGTAGGTCGGGGTCGGCGTCCAGGTCGGAACCTCGGCCGGCAGGTCGCAGGTGCGGCCGCTGCGCTGCTCGACCGCATCGATGTAGAGCAGCCAGTCGCTGGTCTCGTCGCCGTCGAGGTCGCCGTCGGCGGAGCCGTCGAGGTCGTAGTCGTCGTCGAAGCCGTCCGCCACCGACTGGTTGCCGATCGGCTGGTCGGAGAGGTCGACGCCGAGCGGGTGGTTGTCGAAGCCGGAGGGGTTGAGGACCGGCATCTCGAGGTGGGCGCGCCGGCGCCACTGGATCAGGCGGTCCGCGGACAGGCTCTCCTCCCAGGCCTGCTGGCAGGCGTCGGGGTCGGGGCCGGGAGTGCCGTCGCGGTCCCAGGCCGGGTCGTTGGGGTCGCAGCGGTCGAAGCTGTAGTCCCACATCTCGAGGATCAGGTTGTTGCCGGCGTCCCGCTCGCCGGTCGCGTAGAACGGGTAGACCCGGTCCATGCAGACCGTCTCGTCGTCGGTCGGATCGTCGGGGGTGCCCTTGTTGTCGATCAGACAGTTGCCGAAGTAGACCGGCAGGGTGTCGTAGGCGTAGAGCGGCGCGCCGGTGTCGGGGTCGGTCGGACCGATGTCGTAGGCGCGCTCCGGTCCGTAGCGCAGGTTCGGCGCCACGTAGCCCGGGCTCGCCGGGTCCGGGCTGAAGTAGGGGTAGAAGCCGATCATGGAGCTCTTGGTGACGTCGGCCGGGTTGGTCAGCACGGTCCCGTCCCAGGCCTCGGACCAGCCGACCCGGTAGGCGTACTGCGGCTCGACCATCCGGAAGCGGTCGCGGCCGAGCGACTGATAGACCCAGTGCTTGGTCGGCACCGCGTTCGATCCCGACGGGAACTCCTGGGCATAGCCGGCGAGCGCGTAGTTGGCCTCCGTGATGGTGACCAGGAACTCGCGCAGCACCGCCTTGGCGACGCCCATGCGGGAGAAGGGATCGTCGCCGCCGCCCGGCAGCATGCCGGAGCCCACAATCGAGCCCTCGCTGCCGACCGGGACCACCTCGGTGGTGCCCACCATCGACCCGGAGGTGTCGAGGATGAAGACCAGGTTCGGCGGAGCAGCGCGCTCGCGCAGGAAGTCCCGGTCGTCAGCACCGGCCCACCCAGCTGCCAGCAGCATCGCGGCCAGCAGCAGAGACGTCGCGGCCCGGGTATGTCTCATGTCGGCCCCCTCGCTCCGCTCAACGGAAACACGCGATCAGCGGTACGAACTGGTCCTCGGTGAAGGGGAACGCGGTCATGTCCACCTCCACCCCAGCCCGTGTCAGTCCGGCAAGCCCGCCCAGCGCGCGCTCGGCGTCGCTCCGGAAGTGGAAGTTGCGCATCATGAACGCCGGATACTCGTAGGGCAGCGGATTGCCGTCGTCGTCCAGGATCGGCCCCGCCGGCTCGGTCTCGCAGAACTCGCTGACCGCGACGTTGAACTGGCCGCGCAGCAGGCCCTGCAGGTTGAGGTCGTCGGTCAGGATGAAGGTGCCGGGCGCCCCGATCTGGCCCATGCGCACCATGTTGATCTGCACCATGACGCCGGCGTCGGCGGCGTACAGGGCCTTGGCCACCCAGCGGTCGGTGCCGGAGGCCTCGAGGCCGAGCGAGGTCTGCAGCAGCAGCCCCATCCCGAGGAAGACCAGCACCACCGCGACCAGCAGCGCGAGCAGCAGCGCCGACCCGCGCTCGCGGGAGCTCGCCACCACTGCGGCATCGGGAAGCACACGTGGGCTCATCTCCGGCTCCTCACAGCACGAAGTTGCGCAGGCTGGCGGTCACCTGCATGCGCCGCCACTTGGCGCCGCGGTTGACCTGGGCCACGTCGAGGTCGAAGCCCGCGAACGAGTCGACCGGCTCGGTCCAGTTCATGATCTCGAAGGGGGTACGGCCGAAGACCGCAAGCTGCATCGCCATGACCCGAGCGTTGGCGACGGTGGCGGCGGCGGCGGCAGGATCCCAGAGGTCGACCAAGCCATCGCCGTTGGTGTCGAGCCCGATCGTCAGCTGCAGGCTGCCGATGTTGACCGCGACCGGCTCGCCCGCCGCGCCGGTGTTGGCCCCGACCCGGCGCAGCACGAAGTCCGGCGACACGAAGTAGGTGTAGGACTCGAGGATTCCCACCCGGTAGACCTCGAAGTCGGGATCGCCGCTGCCGAGCGCCGAGCCGTCGGCGTTGAGCGCCGGCCAGGGCGCGCTGCCGCCGGCATAGGTCAGGACCAGGTGCCGGTCCGGCGAGGCATCGACGATCGCGGCGGCGGTGATCTCACCGACCGCGTACTGGCGGCGGCCCATCAGGAGCAGGCCGCGTCCGACCAGCGAGGCCGCATTGGGCACCGCGTCGAGCGGGTTGATGATGTCGGCGCCGGCCGCCGGCGTGCGCAGCTCGCGCACCGTGACGATGCCGGAGGAGGCGTCGACGTCGGTGCGGTTGGTGAAGAACGGCGACACCTCGAAGAACCCGCGCAGCGTCAGCACGTCGCTGCCGGTCGCCACCTGGACGTTGCCGTAGTCGGTGGCAACGCCGCCACTCTGGTTGTTCTGGATCCGGCCGCACACCCAGGTGCCGTCGTCGCGGGCGAACGGCATGTCGCCGCCGCCGGTCATCCGGATGGTGCGGGTGATGTGGTAGGCGGCGAAGCGCACGTTCTCCTGGGTGTCGGCGAGCGCCGCCTCCACCTTGGACACCTGCTGGGAGGTGTCGAGCATGTTGAGGACACCGATGAAGACGATCGCGAGCAGCCCGATCGCCACCACCATCTCGACCAGCGTGAAGCCCTGGGATGCGTTGCGTCTCATCGCCGCTACCCCGCGATCTTGATGGCGCTGACCACGAACTCGCGCCGCCCGGTCAGAATCCGCGTGGTCGAGTTCACCCGCAGCGTGATCTGCTTGAGGTTGGCCTCCGCGGCCGTCGCCGGCGTCGGCCACGGCGGGCTGGTGAGCTGGTTCCAGGTCAGCACCTGGAAGTCCTGGACGGTGTATCGGATGTCGAAGCCCCGGCGGGCGGTCGTCAGCTGGCGGGGGGTCCCCGCGGTGTCGATCAGCGCGGCATCGTTGAAGGGCGTCGCCAGCAGGTCCTCGAGCGAGCGCCGCGCCTCCGAGGCGAGCAGCGCGTAATCGTAGCCCGAGGCGTTGGTCAGCTGCGCGTGCGAGAACAGGGAGGCGATGCCGAGCGCGACGAAGGCGAGGATCAGCAGCGCGACCAGCAGCTCGAGCAGCGAGAAGCCTCGTTCGTCGGTGGCGATCCGTGGCAGCCGCATCAATACCTCCAGTGCCGCGTGGACTTGAAGTCCCAGTCGCCGGCGTCGGGGTCCCACATCGCCTGCACGACGGTGCCGGTCCCGGCCTGGACGAGGAGCAGCAGCTGGTTGCCCTTGATGTCGGTGATCACCACCCCGCCCTGGCCGATGCCCATCGTCCCGCCCTCGGCGACCAGTCCGACCCCCGACGGCAGGAACACCACGCCGCGGCGGGTCGCCGCGCCGCCGAGCCGGTAGAGCGGGTTGGCCGGCTCCTGCGCGATCCGGTACTGCGGCCGCACCTGCCACTCGCCGATGCGCGGCTCGCCGGCATCCTCCTGCTCGTTGCCGTTGGCGTCCTGCCAGGCGAACAGCACGCCGCCGCCGCTGTCGCTGATGCCCTCCAGCGACATCGCCACCGGCGCGCCACGCTGGATGGCACCGATCCGCGACACGACCATCGCCTGATGCACCATCTTGACGTGGCTCAGCATCTCGGCCCGGATCTTGGCCCGCATCAGGTTGGGGAGCGCGACCGTCATCAGGCCGATGCCGATGGCCATCACAACCACCAGCTCGATCAGGCTGAAGCCGGCATCACGGCGCCGATCGCGATCAATGGCGATCGCGCACGATCCGCGCCCGCGCTGAACAGAATCGAACTGCATCACAGGTAGCATCACTCCCTCCCCTGGGCTGCGTCAAGGCCTTATCGGCGACATTCAAATTCCTTTGACAATTGGCTTTCGCCCCCGTGCGCGAGCACCGCAGCCGCTTCCCAGCAGACGCAACGGCCTGCCTCAACTGTCCAGATTCAGATCAAAAACCCACACCCGGCCGCCGAGATCGGCGACGTACAGCGCGCCCGCCCCGAAGGCCACGCCGGTCGGGGTGATCCCGTGCCCGCCCAGGTCGACCCGACGGGCCGCTCCCTCCCGCACCAGCCACAGCGCCGACGCCGGCGGATCGGTGACCACCCACAGCCCGGGCGACAGCACCGCGAGCTGCGGCCGCGAGTAGAACTCCGTCCAGGCGTCCTGGAGGCCGACCACCGCCTGCACCGCGCCGTCGCGCCCGAACACCTGCAGCCGCCGGTTGCCGGTGTCGCAGACCACCAGCCGGTCCGGTCCGTCCCAGGCGATGCCGACCGGCTCGACCAGCTCGCCCGGCTGCGCACCCTCCTTGCCGAGCAGGAGAGCCTGCGCCTCGCCCTCGGCCGCGCTGTACAGCGCCACCCGCTTGTTGCCGGTGTCGGTCACCGCCACCGTGCCGTCGCCGGCCACTGCCACGCCGCGCGGTCCGTACCAGCCCTCGCCCGGGACCGGCAGGGCCCGCCACGCGCCGCTGGCCGGGTCCCAGATCAGGACCTGCTGGCCCCAGGTGTCGGCGATGGCGAGCACGCCCTGCGGCGTCCACGCCACCGCCTCGGGCTGCTTGAGCTCGAACGGCGGCGCCGTCGCCTCGGGGGTGCCGTCCGCGGCGAAGCGAACCACCGTCGACAGCTGCACGTCGGCCACCGCCAGCAGCCCGTCCGGCCGCACCGACAGCCCGCGCGGCTCGATCAACGAGCCCTCGCCGATCACCCGCGCCGCGGTCACCGGCAGCGCCTCGGCGAGCGGCGGCGGGACGTCCACCGGCCGGCTCCACTCCACCGGCCCCTCGCCGCGGCGCAGCACGATGACGTCGGACGAGCCGATCGGGCTCCACGGCATGCGGGTCACGGCGTAGCGCAGCGCCTGGCCTGCGCTCGGGGAGCGGTCCTCCATCAGCCACCACGCCCGCAGCGGGATCCGCTGCACGGCGTAGCCGGGCCCGAGCCGGCGGCGCGTCTCGGCCTCCTGCTCCGGGTTGCAGAGCACGATCGGCGGACGCATCGGCGGCTTCGGCAGGTCCCACCAGACCGGGGTCGCGCGCCAGTACCAGGTCAGGGGCCAGCCCGACTCGCCGGCCACTGCGGCCACCGGGTCCACCCCCTCGCGGTGCAACCGCAGCCCCTCCTCGACCACCGCCTTGAGCTCGGGGCAGGTCTGGACGTAGATCATGCTCTCGACCCGCTCGCGCGCCGGCGAGATCTCGTCGAGGGAGAAGTTGGCGACCAGGCTCGTGACCGCCGTTGCGGCCAGCGCCGCCGCCGCCAGCGTCCGGCTCCACCAGCGGCCGCGCGTCGAAAAGGTCCGCGCCAGCTGCATCCCTGCCAGCGGCAGGAACGCCCACACCTGGTGAACGCCGAGCCATGCCACCTTCTCGCGCAGGTAGGCGTACATCGCCACCGACAGCAGACCGAAAACCAGCAGCGTGAGCTCGATCCGCCGCAGCCGCCGCCACCGCCCCGCCACCCAGGCCAGGGCAGCTCCGAGGATCAGGAACTCGTAGAGGGCGAGCCGCGGCAGGTGGTACCACCACGGGCCCGCGACCCGTGCGATCGAGTGCTGGCCCCACCAGTAGGAGATCGCCTTGCCGGGGAAGAACCAGTCCTCGGGATGCGTGAAGAACACCGTGTAGAGCGGCACCGACACCAGCACGGCGACCGCCACGCCGCCCAGGATGTCCCAGCGGTGCGTGCCGAGGAAGCGGAGCGTCGCCGGCAGGCCCCGGCGTGGCCCGACGGACACCATCACCGCCCAGCACAGGCCGACCAGCGCCGAGGTCACGTAGGCATGCTCGGCCACGGTGAAGGCCAGCGCCGCCCACGCCCCGACCCACAGCCAGGCCCGCGGCTGCCCGTGGGCGGCCCGCCAGGCGGCGACGAGGGTGGCCGACGAGACCAGCATCACGAGCACGTCCTGGCGCAGGAAGCGCCCGTAGTAGAGGGTCAGCGGCGACAGCGTGACGAGCAGGCCCATCCACCAGGCGGCGCGGCCGCCGAACGGCCGGCGCAGGCTCCACGCGACCGCGAGCAGCAGCACGCCGGCGAACGCGATCGGCAGCCGGGCCGTGAAGTTGCTGTCACCGGCAACCGCATAGGTGGCGGCGGTCAGGTAGTAGAGCAGCGGGCCGTGGTAGGTCGGGTCGTAGCGGTAGATCCCGTTCTTGAGCAGGTTGTACGAGGAGTGGGCGTGGATCGCCTCGTCGTGGTGGAAGGAGCGGTCGCCGAGATCCCACAGGTGGAGCGCGAGCGACAACGCGAGCAGCGCAAGCCACGGCCAATGACGGCGCCAGCGCGCGCCGGGCTCGCGGACCGTGGTCTCCACGCTGCCAGCTTAACCCGGACGGTGGGGCCAGAACAGTGATGGGCGTCAGGGGAAAAGGGGCTAGGGGTTTGGGGATAGGGGATAGGTGAAAGGTGATAAGTGATACGTCACGGGCTCCAGGGGAGCCTGCCCTGAGCGAGCGGCGCAGCGGCGCAGCGAGTCGAAGGGTTCCCGTTCCCGCTCCCGTTCCCGCTCCCGTCCACGCTCGTTCGCTCCGTCCTCGAGATCGCTTCGCGCCGATTCTCTGGAGGCGCTCCCCGAGGGAGCCACCTTTGGCGATTTCGGGTCTCGAGTACTTCTTCAGGAGGAACGTCGTCCCCAAATCGCCAAAAATGGCACGCCCGCAGGACGCCCTCTCCTCGGACTCGCCTCGCCTCCCGGGCCCGGAAGCGGGCGCTGAAGCGGGGAGCCGCCTCGAGGCTCAGCGCGCGACAAGAATCGCCACGCCCAGCCGCTGGAGCGCCGCCAGCACCGCCTCCGGCGCGGCCCGCCGCTCGAGCACCAGCGCCGCCGGCGGCAGCGCCGACGCCCCGCCGGCCGGCGCCAGGACCACCGCCGGTAGCTGCCAGTGCTGCAGCCAGGCCGCGATGCCGCCGTCCGGCAGCTCGGAAACCGCGACCACGGCGAGCGGCGACCAGTCCGCGGCCAGGGCGGCGGCGGCGGCGAGCGACGGCGCGTGTCGGGCCTCGAGCCCGGCGTCGGCCAGCACCTCGATGATCCGGGTCGCCTCGCGGCCATCGTCGTCGACCACCAGCACGCGGCCGGCCGGCCGGCGGTCGGCCTCCGGGGAGGCCGCCGGCACCGGCTCGACGTCGCTCTCGCGGCCGAGCGGCAGCCGGGCCACGAAGCGCGCGCCGCGGCCGGCGCTCGGGTCGAGCTCGATCTCCCCGCCGTGCTCGGTGACGATGGCGTAGACCACGGCCAGGCCGAGCCCGGCGCCGCGACCGTGACGGCGGGACGAGAAGAACGGCTCGAACAGCCGGCCCCGGACCTCCTCCGGCACGCCGGGCCCGTTGTCGCTGACCTCGAGGACGGCGCGGCCGCCGTCGATCCCGAGTGCGACCTCGACCCAGCCGCCGACCGGCGGCACGGCGTCGCCGGCGTTGACCACCAGGTTGAGCAGCGCCCGGCGCAGCGCGACCGGGTTGCCGACCACTGGGACGACCCACTCCGGCAGCCGCAGGCGCAGCTCGACCGAGGAGGGCAGGAGGTGGCGGAGGACGCTCTCGTGGGCCGCTACCAGCGCGCGCAGGTCGAGGGTCCGCGGGGGGGTGCTCTCCCGGCGGGCGAAGAGCAGCAGCTCGCGCACGACCTCGGTGCCCTCGTCCGCGAGCTCGCGAATCGCAGCCCCCGCCTCGGCCGCGGCCGCCGGATCGCGCTCGAGCCAGCGCACGTGGAGGAGGATCGCCGCCAGCAGGTTGTTGAAATCGTGCGCGACGCCGCTCGCCAGCGTGCCCACCGCCTGCATCTTGTCGGCCTCGCGCAGCCGCGCCTCGGCCCGCACCGCGTCGGTCACGTCGCGCGCGACCAGGATGAAGCTGCCGAGGCCCTCGGGCATGGTCAGCGAGCAGCCCAGGAGGCGGCCGCCGGAGGTCACCCGCCACTCCGCCTCCGGCGACATCAGCCGGGTGGCGAGGCCGGATCGGATCGCCGGCAGGTGGCGCTGCAGGGCCTGGTTCGCAAGCACGATCTCGCCGCTGCCGTCGATCAGCGCGACGCCGTCGACCATCGCGTCGAAGGTCCGCCGCCAGCGCTCGCCGAGCCGGCGCACCCGGTCGGTGAGGTCGTGGATCGCCATCAGCAGCCCCGGTGCGCGGTCGTCGCCGGCCGGACGGACGTGGAGCTCGACCTCGGCCTCCTCGCCGCCGGGCAGCAGCCAGCGCGCCTCGATCACCGCCTCCTCGGCCAGGTAGGCCGACACCAGGCCCGCCGCCAACTGGTCCTCCGGGATGCCGGTGACGTAGCGATTGACCGCCCGCCCGGCCGCCGCCTCGGGCACGCAGCCGAGGAAGCTCATGGCTGCCGCGTTCGCGCCGCGGATCACGAGCCCGTCGTCGAGCTCGAGCAGTGGCGTCGGCGAGGCCGCGAACAGCTCGCGGTAGCGGCGCTCGGATGCCGCCAGCGACCGGCGCTGCTCGGCCAGGCGCTGGGTCATGTCGTCGAACGCCTCGGCCAGCTCCCGGACCTCGCTGATCCGGCTCGGCTGGAGCCGCAGCCTCGGTGCGCGCTCGGCATCGAACGCCCGCACCCCGTTCGCCAGCGCCCGCAGCGGCTCGACGACCCGGGCCACGAGTGACAGGCCGACCACCAGGGCGAGTGCCAGGGTCAGGCCGAGCGCGGTCACCAGCCGCACCGCCGAGCCGGCGAACTGCCGGTCGATGCGCGATCGCGAGACCAGCAGCACCACGTCGACGGTGTCGCCGCCCGCCCAGAGACCGCGGCCCACTTCCACCGACTCGTCGACCCGCAGCAGCGACAGATCGAGCGACAGCGCCTCGTCGAGCGGAGGCCCGTACCGCCAAAGCACCTGGCCGTCCCTGGTCCGCGCCTCGCCGGCCCGCAGGTCGCCGGTCGAGATCACGCGCAGGTACTCGGGGGAGCCGCCCTCGGCGACCGTCAGGGCGAGGGTCTTGGCGAGCAGCCTGGATTGGCTCTCGAGCTCGGCCTCGAGCGCGCGCTGCTCATTCCACAGCACCAGCGCGCTCACCAGCACCAGGGTGACGATGAGGACCCCGAGCAGCCACAGCAAGAAGGTTCGCCCGATGGTCATCGGCACGGGATCCCCCGGGGCTGGCGGGCGCCGAGGAGGGTCAGAAGTCGAAGAAGTCGCCCTCGAAAACGTCGGACAGCTGGCGCATCATCGCCGTGGACAGTCCGGCGGTGATGCCGGCCATGATCGCCGCACCCTTGGTGCGCCCGACCAGGTAGCCGACCAGACCGACCGCCACCACCGCGCCGACGGGATGCCGCCGCACCGTGTCCCGCCAGTTGATGGAGCGGGGCACCAGGGTGTCGAGGATGGCATCGGCGTCGAGGCTGCGGACGCTGTCGATGACTCCAGGCTTCTCGTCCTCGTTCTCCTCGGGCTCGGCCAGGTCGTCGATCACGTCGTCGACGTCGTCCATGCCCGTTGCTCCTAATCACGCGGCCGGCTGACGTAGCCGACCACGAAACCGACGGCGAGCGCGATCAGAATCGACTTGCCCGGGTTCTCCCTGATGTACGCCAGCACCTTTTCGCCCTTTTCCTTGAGGTCCACTTCGGCCATCTTCTCCTTGAATCTGCCGTACAGCTCACGGGCGCGAGCCGACAGGATCTCGTACTGCTCGCGAGCCTTGGCGTAGAGGATCTCGGCCTGCTGACGGGCCCTGGCGGCGAGCCGGGCGATCCCGTCCCTGGACTCGGCCAGGTAGCGCCCGGCGTCCTCCAGGTAAGCCCGGGTCCGCTCGGCCACGTCGGCCGGCCTGCCTTTGGTCCTGCCGCCCGCGTCCTGCATCGAGCTGCGGGCACCATCCATCGCGGTGTGGGCCTTGGCCAGCGACTCCTTGACGGCGGAGAGCCCTTCCTCTGTCTCGTCGACCATGCGCTCGATCGCCTCGTCGACGCTCTTCTTGTCTTTGGCGGTCATGACCACCTCCGCAACCTCGGAAACACCACCATTCTACGGGTGACTCTCAATCGAGTAAAGCGATGCCTCCGTTCCCGTCCCCGTTCCCGATCCGCTCCCGTGTCCGAGATGGGGCACTGGGGCAGTGAGGCAGTGGTCGGCCCTCTCACTGCCGCACTGCCTCATGGAGGCGGAGAGGAGCGCGGGCAAGGGCGCGTCCTGCGGGCGTGCCATCTTTGGCGATTTCGGGACGACGTTCCTCGTGACGAAGTGCTCGGGATCCGAAATCGCCAAAGGTGGCTCCCTCGGGGAGCGCCTCCAGAGAATCGGCGCGAAGCAATCTCGAGGACGGAGCGAACGAGCGTGGCGGGGACGGGAACGGGAACGGGCGCGGAAGGGGGCACGGGAGCGGTGCGAATCTCTCTCCTTTTCCCGCGCCCCGCGCTACCATGGCCCGGGGGATTTCATGGAAATCACCGTCCTGGGCGCCGGGCGCTGCGTGACCGGTTCCAAGTACCACCTGCAGTGGAAACGGTATGCGGCGCTCGTCGACTGCGGCCTCTTCCAGGGCCCCGCGGAACACCGGCGCCGCAACTGGGCGCCATTTCCGCATCCGGTCGAGGCCCTCGGCGCGGTGGTCATCACCCACGCCCACATCGACCACTCCGGCTACCTGCCGCGGCTGTGCCGGCAGGGCTTCTCCGGCCCCGTGTACTGCACGCCGCCGACCCTCGACCTGCTGCGGGTGCTGCTGCCGGACGCGGCGAACATCCAGGAGGAGGAGGCGCGCTACGCCAACCGCAAGGGCTACTCCAAGCACCATCCCGCCCTGCCGCTGTTCCGCATGGCGGATGCGATGGCCGCGCTCCGGCTGCTCGAGCCGGTGCCCTTCGGGACCTGGCACGAGCTCCACCCCGGCGTCCGCTTCCGCTTCCGGCGCCAGGGTCACATTCTCGGCGCGGCCGCGGTCGAGCTCGACACCAAGGCACGCGACGGCGCCCGCCGGTCCGTCTACTTCTCGGGCGACGTGGGCCGTCACGGGGTCCCCATCCTGCGCGATCCCGAGCCCTACCCAGGCTCGGACGTGCTGTTTGTCGAGAGCACCTACGGCGACCGCAACCACCCGGCCGGCGACCCACGCGCGGCCCTGGTCGAGGAGATCCGGGCCGGCCTCGGCCGGGGCGGGGTGATCGTGATTCCCGCCTTTGCCGTGGACCGCACCCAGGAGCTGCTCTATCTGCTGCACGAAGCGGTCGTCGAGGGCGAGCTACCCAAGATCCCGGTCTGGCTCGACAGCCCGATGGGGATCGAGGCCACCGCGCTGTACAGCCGCGCCCGCGCCGAGCACGACGCCGAGATGCGGCAGTACTTCGCGGAGCACATCAACCCCATCTTCCCGCCCAACCTGGGCGTCACCCCGACCTCGAGCGAGTCGCGCAAGCTGAACGACCTCCAGGGGCCGGCGATCATCATCTCGGCGTCCGGCATGGCCACCGGCGGCCGCATCCTGCACCACCTCAAGCTGCGCCTGCCCGACCCCAGGAACACGGTGCTGTTCGTCGGCTACCAGGCGCAGGGCACCAAGGGCCGCCGGCTGCTCGACGGCGAGCAGGAAATCCGGATCCACGGCGGGTGGGTGCCGGTCCGGGCCGCGGTGCGGCTGCTCTCCGGGATGTCGGCCCACGCCGACGCGGACGAGCTGGTGGCGTGGCTGCGCCGGCGCGAGCGCGAGCCCGAAACGGTGTGCGTGATCCACGGCGAGTACGAGGCCCAGCAGGCGTTCGCGGCGCGGCTCGCCGAGGAGTTCGGCTGGCGGCCGCAGATTCCCGACCTGGGCGACGTTATCGAGGTCTGACCATGAGATGGCTGAGGAGACTTTGGCTCGGCGCAGTCTTCGTGGTCCGCGAGTTCGGCAACGACCGCGGCGCCGACCGCTCGGCCGCTCTCGCCTACGGCACGCTGCTCTCCCTGGTGCCCCTGCTGGCGACGGCGGCCGCGCTGTTCCGAGCCTTCTTCCCGTTCGGCCCCGACCAGCTGGTCGAGATGGCCACCGTGATCCTGCCGTACCAGCCCGGCAGCGAGCAGTATGCCGGACTCGTGCGGCACCTCACCGAGTTCGTCAACCGGGCGACCACCCTCGGCTACATCAGCTCGCTGATCTTCATCATCATCGCGTACCGGCTCTTCCAGGTGGTCGAGCGCACCTTCAACGAGATCTGGAACGTGGCCACCCGGAGGAGCGCGGCCAAGAAGGTGTTCTCGTTCACCATGCTCGTGTTCTGGGGCCCGGTGGTGATCGGCCTCGGCTCCTCCGCTCTGCTCTGGATGAGGCACCAGCAGTGGGCGCCGAGCCAGGGCGCGGTGCTGTCGCTCATCCAGCTCGCGGTCCCGCTGCTCGGCCTGACCATGGTCTACTGGCTCGCACCCCACACCGAGGTCTCGATCGGCGCGGCGGCCGCCGGCGGGGTATTCGCCACCGTCGGGCTCGAGCTGTTGCGCCTGGTCTTCGTCTGGTACCTCCACGTGTTCCCGGACATCAACCTCATCTACGGCTCGGCCACCCTTGCCGTGCTGTTCCTGGTCACGCTGTTCGCGTTCTGGCAGCTGGTGATGATCGGGGCCGAGGTGTCGTACGTCGTCCAGAACTTCCGGGCGCTCAAGCTCGAGCACCAGGGACAGCGCCGGCTCGACATCGACCCCGCGGTGACCGGGGTGGCGATCCTGACCGAGTGCTATCGACGGGCGGCGGCGGGCGAGGTGCCGGCGACGCTCGTCGACATCGAGGGGGCGCTCGGCGTCCGCCACGGCGCCACCCAGCGGGCGACGGACCGTCTGATCGAGGGCGGGCTGCTCGCCGTCACCGGGCCGAAGCGCAACGCCTTCGTCCCCGGCCGCGAGGCGAGGCTGCTCAGCGTCGCCGCGGCGCTCGAGATCGCAGCCGCGCCGGGCGGCCAGCTTCCGAACGCGCCAGCCGGCGCGCTGGGCAGGCTGGGCGAGGTGCTGCGGACCGCCGAGTCGTCCCGCCGGGAGGTGCTGGCCCAGGTCAGCTTCGCGGACCTGGTCAGCCCCCCACCCGCCCAGGATCCAGGATCTGGGAGGTAGGGGGCTCTGTCCCCCTTCCGCTTCCGCGCCCGCTCCTGTCACGGCGTAGTCCGAAGGACGAAGCCGGATCCGCGCCCCCGGAAGGCGAGGCGAGGCGAGTACGGCGCGTCGCGCGGGCGTGCCATCTTTGGCGATTTCGGGACGACGTTTCTCCTGAAGAAGTGGCCGAGACCCGAAATCGCTAAAGGTGGCTCCCTCGGGGAGCGCCTCCAGAGAATCGGCGCGAAGCGCTCTCGAGGACGGAGCGACCGAGCGGGCACGGGAACCGGTGCGGGCACGAAGACGGGCGCGGAAGCGGGAACAGCTACGAACAACGCCGCGCCTTGGGGCGCGGCGTCGATCGCTGCGTGACGGTGGCCGGGCTCAGCCCTTGGCGGGCTTGGTCTCCTCGGCCTCGGCGGCCTCCGCTTCGGGCCCGCTCTCGGCCTCATCGACCTCGGCGGCCTCGCCCTTGTCGGCCTTGCCGCCACCGCCGAACATCCCCTTGGCGCGGTCCATCAGGGAGGTCTTCTCCTTGCCCTCGGCGGCCGGCTCGTGCTTCTTCGGCTCATAGTCCACGAACTCGATGATCGCAAGCTCGGCTCCGTCGCCCCGCCGGCGACCGAGGCGCATGATCCTGGTGTAGCCGCCGGCGCGGTCGACGAATCGGGGGGCGATGTCGTCGAATAGCCGCCGCACGACCGCCTTGTCCGGAACCGTCCTCAGGATCAGCCGCCGATCGGCGAGCGAGCCGGTCCGGGCGAGGGTCACCATCCGCTCCGCCTGCGGCCGCAGCTCCTTCGCCTTGGCCACCGTGGTGATGATCCGCTCGTGGGTGAACAGCGACGTCAGCTGATTCCTGAACAGCGCCTTGCGGTGGGCGGTGGTCCGCCCGAGCTTGCGGCCTTGAACACGGTGTCGCATCGGTATTCCTTCTCTCAGATGTCGAGGTTCATCCCGAAGCCGAGACCGAGGGTCTCGAGCTTCTCGCGAACCTCTTTCAGGGACTTCTCGCCGAAGTTGCGGATCTCGACCATCTGCCGCTCAGAGCGGCTGACGAGATCCCGCAGCGTCCGGATGTTGGCGTTCTTCAGACAGTTCATGGAGCGGATCGACAGCTCCAGCGAGTCGATGCTGGTGTCGAGGATGCTCTCCTCGCGGGGCTGCCGGTCGGCCGCCGCCGGGGTCTCGACGTCCTCGACCACCGCCAGCCGGCTGTAGATGTCCAGGTGGCCCTGGACGAGCTGCGCGGCCTGGCTCACCGCCTCCTCGGGGCGGATCGTGCCGTTGGTCCAGACCTCGATCACGAGCCGCTCGTAGTTCGTCATGCGGCCGAGCCTTGCCATCTCGACCCGGAAGTTGGCCTTGCGGACCGGCGAGTGCGCCGAGTCGACCGGGATGAAGCCGACGTCGAGGTCGGCGGTCTGGTTCTCCTCGGCCTGGATGTAGCCCCGGCCGGGAGCGACCCGCACCGTCATCCGCAGCTCGCCGTCCGCGGACAGGGTCGCGATGTGGACGTTGGGGTCGATCACGTCGACGGCGTGGGAGCCCTCGAGCTGGCCGGCCGTCACCTCGCCCGGACCCTGCGCGTCGAGGCTCATGAAGATCGGCTCCTGGCCGTGGACCCTGAACGGGATCTTCTTGAGGTTGAGAATGATGTCCGTGACGTCCTCGACCACGCCCGGGACCGCCGAGAACTCGTGGTCCGCGCCTTCGATCTTGACCGCGGTGATCGCTCCGCCCGGGATCGAGGACAACAGCGCACGCCGGAGGGCGTTGCCAACGGTGGTCCCCCAGCCGCGCTCGAAGGGCTGCGCCAGGAAGCGCGCGAACACCTCGCTGCGCTCCTCGTCGTCCGGCTGCACCTGCGATGGTCGCTGGAACTCGTGCCAGATCATGCGGCCTCCAAACTACCGAGAGTAGAGCTCGACGACGAGCTGTTCCTGGATCGGGACCCTGATGTCCTCCCGGACCGGCAGCTCGACGACCTTGCCCTGCAGTGCGGCCGCGTCGAGCTCGAGCCACGACGGCACACCCCGGCCCTGGGCGAACTCGATCGCTTCCTTGATCAGCTGGTTCTTCCGGCTCTTCTCGAGCACGCCGATCTGCATGCCCGCGCGCACCCGGAAGGAGGGAATGTTGACGCGGCGGCCGTTGACCTCGATATGGCCGTGCCGGACCAGCTGCCTGGCCTGGCTGCGCGAGGTCGCGAACCCGATTGCGTAGACGACGTTGTCGAGGCGCAGCTCGAGCAGCTGCAGCAGCAACTCACCGGTGACGCCCTTGCGCCGGTTGGCCTCGGCGAAGGACCGCCGGAACTGGCCCTCGAGCATGCCGTAGACGCGGCGCAGCTTCTGCTTCTCGCGCAGCTGGAGCCCGTAGGCGCGCACCTTGCGGCGTCGCATCCCGCCGTGCTGTCCGGGCGGGGCGTTGCGACGCTCGATCGCGCACTTCTCCTTGTAGCAGCGCTCGCCCTTGAGGAACAGCTTCATGCCCTCACGGCGGCACAGCCGACAGACAGGACCTCTGTATCGTGCCACGGCTCGCTCCTTCAGACCCTGCGCCGCTTCGGCGGGCGGCAACCGTTGTGCGGAATCGGCGTCACGTCGCGGATGCTCCTGATGTCGAGACCGCTCGCGGCGACCGCGCGGATCGCCGACTCGCGGCCCGGCCCCGGGCCCTTGACACGGACGTCGACGCTGCGGACCCCATGGTCCTGCGCCTGCTCGGCGGCGTTCTTGGCCGCCAGCTGCGCCGCGTACGGCGTGCCCTTGCGGGAGCCCTTGTACCCGATGCGGCCTCCGGACGACCAGCACAGGACGTGCCCGGTCGGGTCCGCGAAGCTGACGATGGTGTTGTTGAACGTGGCGTGGATGTTCGCGACGGCGTGGGGAACAACCTTCCGCTCGCGTCGCGTCTTCCGTACGGCCTTGCGATCCTTCGCCATACCTTGAACTCCCGTCTACTTCTTGCCGGCCTTCTTCTTGCCGGCCACCGCCTGGCGCCGCGGGCCCTTCCGCGAGCGAGCGTTGGTGTGGGTTCGCTGGCCGCGTGTCGGCAGTCCGCGCCGATGGCGGATCCCCCGGTAGCTGCCGGTTTCGATGAGGCGCTTGATGTTCATCGCGACCTCCTTGCGGAGGTCACCTTCGACACCGCCCTCTTCCTGGATCACGCGCTGGATGCGCAGGATCTCGTCCTCGGACAGGTCTCTGACCTTGATGCCGTCATCGACGTTCGCCTTCTCCAGGATCTTCCTGGCGCGGCTGCGCCCGATCCCGTAGATATAGGTCAAACCGATGTCCGCGCGTTTGCCGGACGGCAGGTCCACACCCGCGATGCGTGCCACGTCTCGCCTCCTGCTCAGCCTTGCCGCTGCTTGTGCTTCGGGTTCTCGCAGATCACCCGAATCACGCCCTGGCGGCGGATCATCTTGCACTTCGAACACATCCGTTTCACTGATGGACGTACTTTCATCGCCGCCCCCTACTTGTACCGGTAGGTGATCCGTCCCCGACTCAGGTCATACGGGGAAAGCTCCACCAACACCTTGTCTCCCGGGAGAATCCGAATGAAGTGCTTGCGCATCTTGCCCGAAATGTGGGCCAGCACCTCGTGACCGTTCTCGAGCTCGACCCGAAACATCGCGTTCGGGAGCGGCTCGATCACCGTCGCGACCACTTCAATCGCTTCCTCCTTGGCCATCAGCCCTCCCCATCCACACCGAGCACTCGGCGGCCGTCTGCAGTCACGGCTACCGAGTACTCAAAATGGGCGGCGAGTTTACCGTCTTCGGTCCTCGCTGTCCACCCGTCCGCGTCGACCCGGGCCCGCCAGCCACCGGCGGTGATCATCGGCTCGATCGCGATCACCAGCCCGGGCTTCATCACCTGGCCGTGGCCCGGCAGGCCGTAGTTGGGCACCTGCGGGTCCTCGTGCAGGGAACGGCCGATGCCGTGGCCCACGAACTCGCGCACCACTCCGAAGCCCGCCCCCTCGGCTCGCGCCTGGACCGCCGCTCCGACGTCGCCGAGCCGCCCGCCGGGCGCCACCGCCGCCACCCCGTCGTCGAGGCACTGGCGCGCCGCTTCGATCAGGCGCATCGTCCCGGCGGCCACCTTGCCGATCCCGAAGGTCGTCGCGGCGTCGCCATAGAAGCCGTCGAGCAGCACGCCGCAGTCGACGCTCAAGATGTCGCCCTCGGCGAGGCGGGTCGAGCGGCTCGGGATGCCGTGCACGATGACGTCGTTGATCGACGTGCACAGGGTCGCGGGAAAGCCCCGGTAGCCCTTGAACGCCGCGGTGCCGCCGTGCTGCCGGATCGTCTCCTCGGCCAGCTCGTCCAGCTCGAGCGTGGACACTCCAGGCGCCGCCGCCGCCCGCACGGTCCGAAGGACCTTGTGGACCACGCGGTTGGCGCGCTCGAGCGCGTCCAGCTCGCTGGGAGACTTGAGAAAGATCATGCTCCGACCGGAGCACCCACGGCCTGCATCACCGCCTCCCGCACTTGGGTCTCCGGATCGGCTCCGTCGACCTCCAGCAGCAGGCCACGGTTCCTGTAAGACTCGATCAAGGCCGGTGCGTGGTCGCGCCAGACCTGAAACCGCTCGTGGATCGCGGCCGCGGGCTCGGCCGCCTCGAGCCGCCGCAGCGCCTCCTCTTCGGGCAGGTCGAGCAGCACGACGCGGTCGATCGTCCGGCCGAGCTCGGCGAGGATGCCGTCGAGCAGCGACGCCTGGCCCGCGGTCCGCGGGTACCCGTCGAGGATGAATCCCCGCCTGCAGTCCCTGCGATCGAGACGCTGCAGGATGATGGAGCTCATCACGCGGTCGGACACCAGCTCGCCGCGCTTGATCCCGTGCTCGATCTGGCGGCCGACCGAGGTGTCACCCTCGATCTCGGCCTGCAGCATCTCGCGCGTCGAGATCAGCGGCAGCTGGTAGGCGTCCGCCAGCGCCCTCGCCTGCGTGGTCTTGCCCGACCCCGGCGGGCCGAGCAGCACCAGGCTGAGGCTCGAGTAGGTGGCCGTCATCCACGCCTCCCGCGGATGCGGCCGCGGCGCATGAAGCCGTCATAGTGGCGCATCACGAGCTGTGACTCGATCTGCTGTCACCGTGTCCATGGCCACGCCGACCACGATCAACAGCGAGGTGCCGCCGAAGTAGAACGGCACGCCGAGGCCCTGGGTGAGCCACTTCGGCAGCACCGCGTCGAGCGACGGGCCGATCACCGGGATGGTGGCCACCTTGAACCCGGCGATCAAGATCTCGGGCAGGATCGCCACCAGCGCGAGGTAGATGGAGCCGACCAGCGTGATCCTGGTGAGGATCTTGTCGATGAACTCGGCCGACCGCTTGCCGGGGCGGATGCCCGGAATGAAGCCGCCGTACTTGCGCATGTTCTCGGCGGTGTCCTCGGGGTTGAAGATGATCGAGGTGTAGAAGTAGCAGAAGAAGATGATGGCGCTGAAGTAGACCAGGTTGTAGAGCGGCTCGCCCCAGGCGAGCGCCTCGGTGATGCGCTGCAGCCAGCGGTTCTCGAACATCTGGCCGAGGGTCTGCGGGAACGACAGAATGGAGGCCGCGAAGATCACCGGGATCACGCCGCCGGTGTTCAGGCGCAGCGGCAGGTAGGTGCTCTGGCCGCCGTAGACCCGGCGGCCGACCACACGCTTGGCGTACTGGATCGGGATCCGGCGCTGGGCACGCTCCATGTAGACGATCGCCGCCACCACCAGGACCATGAAGACGACCAGCAAGGCGACCGTCAGGATGCTCAAGGAGCCGGTCTTGACGCTGGTCAGGGTGTTGAAGATCGCGGCCGGCAGGCCGACCACGATGCCGGCGAAGATGATCAGCGAGATGCCGTTGCCGATCCCGCGCTCGGAGATCTGCTCGCCGAGCCACATCACGAACGCGGTGCCGGTGGTCAGGGTGAGCACCGTGAGCAACCGGAAGCCCCAGCCCTGGATGTTCTCGGGCACCAGCGGCGCCCCGCCCGGCGCATTCTGCCGCTCCAGGAAGAACGAGATGCCCAGCGACTGGATAACCGACAGCACGACCGTCCCGTAGCGGGTCCACTGGGTGATCTTGCGCCGCCCCAGCTCGCCTTCCTTCGACAGCTTCTCGAGGTAGGGCCAGACCACCGTCAGCAGCTGCAGGATGATCGACGCCGAGATGTACGGCATGATGCCGAGCGCGAAAATCGTCATCCGGCCGAGCGCGCCGCCGGAGAACAGGTTGAGGAAGCCGAGCACCGTCCCGCGCGCGGCGTTGAAGAACTCCTGCAGCGCCAGCGGGTCCACGCCAGGAATCGGGATGAAGGCGCCGACCCGGTAAACCGCGAGCAGGGCGAAGGTGAAGAACACCCGCTTGCGCAGGTCCGGGATCGCGTAGATGTTCCGGAAGCTATCGATCATCACGGCGACACCACCTCACAGCTTCCGCCGACCTTCTCGATCGAGGCCTGCGCGGAGGTCGAGAACTTGTGGGCCTTGACGTTCAGCTTCTTGGTCAGCGCGCCGCTGCCGAGGATCTTCACCGGCTTCGCGCCCTTGCGGGCCAGTCCCTTTTCGACCAGCGCCGCGGGGGACACCACGTCGCCGTCACCGAACTCCCGCTCGAGGTCGCGCAGGTTGACGACCTGGAACTCGACCCGGAAGTTGTTGGTGAACCCCCGCTTGGGGAGCCGACGAACGAGCGGCATCTGCCCGCCCTCGAATCCGAATCGGCGCGCGTACCCGCTGCGCGACTTCTGTCCCTTGTGGCCCTTGCCGGCGGTCTTGCCGGCGCCCGAGCCCGGGCCACGACCGACCCGGCGGCGGGTGCGCGTCGCACCTGGTGCGGGCTTCAGAGTGTGCAGTTCCATGGTCACGCCTCCACTTCCTCGACTCTCACCAGGTGGGCCACCTTGGCCACCATGCCGCGGATGCAGGGGTCGTCGTGCCGCAGCACCGACTTTCCGATCCGGCCCAGGCCGAGGCCCGCCAGCACCTTGCGCTGCGCCTTGGCGAACCCGATCTGGCTGCGCACCTGGGTGATCCTGAGCCGGCTCGTGCTCGCCTTCTTGGCGGCCTTCCTGGCGCTCGGCTTGGCGGGCGCGGCCATCTCCTCGATCGCCGCGATCGCCTCGGCCGCCGCGCCCGCGGGCTGTGGCGTCACCGCCACCGGCTCGTCCTTGGCCACGGCCGCCTTCTTGGCGGCGGGCTTCCTCGCCGCAGGCTTCTTGTCAGCCGCCGGCTTCTCGGCAGCTGCCTTCTTGGCGGCGGGCTTCTTGGCGGCCGCCGCCTTCTTGACGGTCGGCTTCACGTCCTCGGCGCCTTCGGCGCCGGACTTCGTCTTCTTGTCGGCGGTCATGAAGCGGCATCCTCCTTGTCGACGACCGCCGCGATCGCGTCGTCGAGAACGACGGGCAGCACGCCCTGGTCACCGTTGGTGTCGTCGTCGATCACGTCCGCGCCGGCTCCACCGGGCTCGGTGCCGCGCAGGCGTCGCACCTGGTCGATGGTCATCAGGTTCGCAAGCGCATCGAACGTGGCGCGCACGACGTTGAAGGGGTTGCGGCTGCCGACGATCTTGGTCAGAACGTCCTGCACACCGGCCGACTCCATCACCGCCCGCACGCCGCCGCCGGCGATCACGCCGGTTCCGGGCGAGGCCGGGCGCAGGAGGACCCGGGTGGCGCCCCAGCGGCCCCACACCAGGTGCGGCACGGTGCCGCCGACCAGGGGCACACGAACCATGTCGCGCTTCGCCTGCTCGGTGGCCTTCTGGATCGCGGGGGGAACCTCCCGCGCCTTGCCCGTTCCGTACCCCACGCTGCCGGCGCCGTCACCGGCGACGACCACCGCGGAGAAGGAGAAGTTCTTTCCCCCCTTGACCACCTTGGCCACGCGGTTGATGTGGACTACGGTCTCGGTGAGCTCGGTCTGCTGATTCATCGTCTGCCCGTCCTTCAGAACTTGAGGCCCGCTTCACGGGCGCCGTCCGCGATGGCACGAATCACACCGTGGTACTTGAAACCGCCCCGGTCGAAGACCACGCTCGAGATGCCCTGGTCCTTGACGCGCTCGGCGATCACCGCCCCGAGCCGCTTGCCGGCGGCCAGGTTGCCGGTCGACTTCAGGTCGCCGGAGGTCGCCTTCTCGAGCGTCGACGCCGCGGCCAGCGTCACGCCGCGATCGTCGTCGATGACCTGCGCGTACAGGTAGCGCAGGCTGCGGAACACGGTGAGGCGGGGACGCTGCGAACTGCCCCGGACGATTCCCCGGTACCGGCGCTTCATCCGCTGGCGGCGCTGCTTGCGATCATTCATCGGGCTCATGCCGTCGCTCCCTGCTTGCCGGCCTTGGACCGGATCCTCTCGCCCAGATAACGGACGCCCTTGCCCTTGTAGGGCTCGGGTGGCCGCAGGGCCCTGATTTCGGCCGCCACCTGGCCGACCTGCTGGCGGTCAATGCCACGGACCACCAGCCGGTTGGCCTTGGCATCGACGTCGATGTCGATCCCCGCGGGGACCGCGAAGTCGATCGGATGCGAGTGGCCGAGGTTGAATACCACCGAACTGCCGCGCTTCTCCGCGCGGTACCCGATGCCGACGATCTCGAGCTCCTTGGTCCAGCCGTTGGCGACCCCGGTCACCGCGTTCGCGAGCAGCGCCCGGAGCAGCCCGTGGTAGGAGCGGGTGTGCCGCTCGTTGTCGTCGCGGGTCAGATTGAGGGCCCCGTCCGCGACCGCGGCGTTGACCCCCGGCAGCAGGCCCACGGTCAAGGTTCCCTTGGGACCCTTGACCCGGACGTCCTGGCCGCCGACCGAAACCTCGACCCCGCTCGGGATCGGAATGGGCTTTCTTCCGATTCGTGACATGTCATCCCCCTACCAGACCTCGCACAGGACCTCGCCGCCGACCCGAAGCCCCCGCGCCTGCTCGTCGGTGAGCACCCCGCGATTGGTGGACACCACCGCGACGCCGAGCCCGTTCTGCACCTTGGGCAGGTCGTCGGCCGCGCGATAGACCCGGCGGCCCGGCGTCGACACGCGCCGCAGCCCGTGGATCACCGGCTCGCCGTCCTCGGCGTACTTCAGGTAGATGCGGATCAGCCCCTGCGGGCCCTCCTCGAGCAGCTTGAAGGTGCGGATGTAGCCCTCCTGCTTGAGGATCTTGGCAATCTCCAGCTTCATCTTCGACGCCGGCACGTCGGTCCGGTCGTGACGCACCGTGGTGGCGTTGCGGATGCGGGTCAGCATGTCCGAGATCGGATCTGTCATGCTCATGGCGACCCCCTCACCAACTCGCCTTGGTCACGCCCGGAAGGTAGCCCTCGAGGGCCAGCTTCCGGAAGCAGATCCGACAGAGCTGGAACTTCCGCATGTAGCCGCGCGGCCGCCCGCACACCCGGCATCGGTTGCGATGCTGGATCTTGAACTTCGGCTTTCTCAGAGTCTTCGCGATCGCAGACTTGGTTGCCACGGTGCCTCCCTAGGAGCGCGTGAACGGCATGCCGAGGGCGGCCAGGAGCGCTTGGGCCTGGTCGTCGGTCGGTGCCGAGGTGGTGATGGTGATGTTCATGCCGATCGTGCCTTCGACCTTCTGGTAGTCGACCTCCGGGAAGATCAGGATGTCCCGAATCCCGATGGTGTAGCTGCCGCGACCGTCGAACGAGCTCCGGTTGACCCCGCGGAAGTCACGAACCCGGGGCAGCCCGATCGAGATCAGTCGATCGAGGAACTCGTACATCCGATCCCGCCGCAGCGTCACCTTGACGCCGACCGGCGCGCCCTCCCGCAGCTTGAACGCGGCGATCGACTTGCGCGCGCGCCGCAGCAACGGACGCTGGCCGGTGATGTTGGTGAGCTGCTCCATCGCCATGTCGAGCAGCTTGGCGTTGCGGGATGCCTCGCCGATGCCGATGTTGCAGGTGATCTTGGTCAGCCTCGGCACCTGCATCGGGTTGGACAGCCCGAACTCCTTCAGGAGCTTCGGGAAGACCTCTTTGTTGTACGTCTCGAGCAAGCGCGCCATCGTCCCTCCTAACGGTCGAGAATCGCGCCGTCTGTCTTGGTCACCCGGACCTTGCGGCCGTCCTCGAGGATCTTGTAGCCGACGCGGGTCGGCCGACCGCTGTCCGGTGAAATCACCATCACGTTCGAGATGTGGATCGGCGCCTCACGCTCCACGACCCCACCCTGGACCCGGCGCTGCGGGTTGGGCTTGGTGTGGCGCTTGATCATGTGCACGCCCTCGATCACCACGCGCTGCCGGCCGGGATCGACGACCAGGACGCGGCCTCGCTTCCCGGCGTCCTTGCCCGTAATGACCTCGACGGTGTCACCCTTCCTGATCTTCATGACGCCTCCTAGATCACTTCGGGGGCCAGGGACACGATCTTCATGAACCGGCGCTCGCGCAGCTCGCGGGCGACCGGCCCGAACACCCGGGTCCCGATCGGATCGTGCTCGGCGTTGACGAGCACCGCGGCGTTCTCGTCGAACTTGATGTAGGAGCCGTCGCGCCGGCGCGTCCGCATCCTGGTGCGCACCACGACCGCCTTGACGACCGTCCCCTTCTTGATGTCCGAATCGGGCGCCGCTTCCTTGACCGAGCACACCACGATGTCGCCGATACCGGCGTAACGGGGCGCCGAGGAGCCACCCAGCTGGCGGATCGCCTGGAGCTTGCGCGCCCCGGAGTTGTCCGCCACGTTGAGCATCGTTCCCATCTGGATCATGGCGTCGCCTCCCTCACTCCGCGCGCTCGAGGACCTTGCGCACGCGCCAGCGCTTGCGGCGCGACACGGGGCGGCACTCCTCGATCAGCACGCGGTCACCGGTATTGCACGTGTTGTCCTCGTCGTGCGCCATGAACTTCGAGGTCGTCCGCACGAACCTGTGGTACAGGGGGTGCATGACGAAGTTCTCCACCTTCACCACCACCGACTTGTCGGCGGCGTTCGAGGTGACCACTCCGACCTTGGTGGTCTTGCGGTGGGTGGCCGTCGCGTCGCTCATGGGTTCTTCTCCTGCTTCGCCCGCTGGTTGATCACCGTCAGCACGCGGGCCATGTCCTTACGGACCTCACGCATCTTCTGCGGGTTCTCGATCTGCCCGGTGGACTTCTGGAAGCGCAGCTTGAACAGCTGTTCCTCGAGGTCCCCGAGTTGCTTGCGGAGCTCGTCGTCCGAGCGCTCGCGGATCTCCTTCACCTTCATGCCGACCCTCCCCTGCTCACGAACCGGGTCTTGATGGGGAGCTTGTGCGCCGCCAGCCGCATCGCCTCGCGGGCCACTTCCTCGGTGACGCCCTCCATCTCGTACAGAATCCGCGCCGGCTTGATCACCGCCACCCACTCCTCGGGGTTGCCCTTGCCCTTACCCATGCGGGTCTCGAGCGGCTTCTTGGTGATCGGCTTGTCCGGAAAGACCCGGATCCAGATCTTGCCGCCGCGCTTGACATGGCGGGTCATCGCGATTCGAGCGGCCTCGATCTGGCGCGCCGTGACCCAGCCCCGCTCGATGGCCTGCAACCCGTAGTCTCCGAAGGAGACGGTGGCACCGCGCCCAGCCACCCCACGGTTGCTGCCGCGCTGCTGCTTCCGATACTTGACCTTCTTCGGCATCAACATGACACGACTCCTACAGGCGCCCGCGCACCGAACGCGCCCGGTAGCGCTCGCCGCGGTACACCCAGACCTTGACGCCGATCGCGCCGTAGGTGGTGAACGCGGTCTCGGTTCCGTAGTCGATATCGGCCTTGAGGGTGTGCAGCGGCAGCCGCCCCTGCTGGTACCACTCGGACCGCGCGATCTCGGCCCCGTTGAGGCGGCCGGCGCAGCGGATCTTGATCCCCTGGGCGCCGAAGCGCAGCGCGTTCTCGATCGCCCGTTTCATCGCGCGGCGGTAGGCGATGCGCCGCTCGAGCTGGCGCGCCACGATTCTGCGCGATCAGGTGCGAGTCGATCTCCGGGCGCTGGATCTCCTGGATGTTGATGTGGATGTCCTGGCCGTAGCGGCGCATCAAGTCGTCGCGCAGCTTGTCGACCTCGGCCCCCTTGCGCCCGATGATGATCCCCGGCCGGCCCGACAGGATGTTGACGCGCAGCTTGTTGGCGGCGCGCTCGATGTCGATCGCGCTCACCGCCGCGTTCGAGAGCCGCCGGTGGAGCTCCTCCCGAAGCTGCAGGTCCTCGTGCAGCAGGTTGGCGTAGGCTTTGCCGCCGGCGTACCACCGCGAGCGCCAGGTGTTGTTGTATCCGAGGCGAAAGCCGTACGGATGCGTCTTCTGTCCCACTGCGACCTCCCTACGATTCCCGCACCGCGAGCTCGACGGTGATGTGGCACATCCGCTTCAAGATGCGGTGCATCCGCACCCACTTCGAAGCCGGCCGGCCGCGGCGCAGCCGCGGCCCCTCGTCGACCGTGATGGTGCGGATGAACACCTTGTCCACGTCGACGCCGGGCTGGGTCTGCTCCAGGTTGGCCAGCGCAGACCGCACCACCTTCGCCACGTCGTGCGCCGCGTGCTTGTCACTCAGCCGCAGCGACGTCAGAGCCGGCTCCACCGCGTGGCCGCGCACCATGTCGGCGAGCAGGCGCACCTTGCGGGGCGACGAGCGATAGTACCGAAGCTTTGCTCGTGATTCCATCCTGACCCCCTACGCCCCCCGCTCCTTCTTGCCGCTGTGGCCGCGGAACGTCCGCGTCGGAGCGAACTCGCCGAGCTTGTGGCCGACCATGTTCTCGGTCACGTAGACCGGGACGAACTTGTGGCCGTTGTGGACGGCGATGGTGTGACCGACCATGAGGGGAGTGATCGTGGACCGCCGCGACCAGGTCTTGATGACCCGGCGGTCGCCGGCGGCGCCGAGCGAGTCCACCTTCTTGGCCAGGTGGTCGTCCACGAACGGTCCCTTGTGAATTGATCGAGCCATGTCTCCCTCCCCTACTTCCGACGCCGGGCCACGATCAAGCGATCGGAAGCCTGCTTCTTGCGGGTCTTCGCGCCCTTGGTGGGCCAGCCCCACGGCGACACCGGGTGGCGTCCCTTGTTGCGGCCCTCGCCGCCGCCGTGCGGGTGGTCGACCGGGTTCATGGCCGTGCCGCGCGTCTGCGGCCGGACATTGAGCCAGCGCGAGCGGCCCGCCTTGCCGATCTTGATGTTGCTCTGCTCGGCGTTGCCGACCTGGCCGATGGTCGCCATGCAGACCGACAGCACCATGCGCATCTCACCCGAGGGCATGCGGACGGTGGTGTACTTGCCTTCCTTGGCCATGATCTGGGCCGAGGTCCCGGCCGAGCGCACCATCTGCCCGCCCTTGCCGGGCTTGAGCTCGAGGTTATGGACCAGGGTGCCGAGCGGGATGTTGCCGATCGGCATCGCATTGCCGGAGCGAACGTCGACCCGGGTCCCGGAGACCACCTTGTCGCCCGGCTTGAGGCCGGACGGCGCCAGGATGTAGCGCTTCTCGCCGTCCACGTAGTGCAGCAGGGCGATGTTGGCCGAGCGGTTGGGGTCGTACTCGATCGTCGCCACCACGGCCGGGACATCGATCTTGTCGCGCCGGAAATCGACGGTCCGGTAACGGCGCTTGTGGCCGCCGCCGCGATGCCGGGAGGTGATATGGCCGTCCGAGTTGCGGCCCGACGACCCCGTCTTGCCCTCGGTCAGCTTCTTCAGCGGCCGAGTCTCGGTGATCTCGGCGAAGTCCGATCCGGTCACGAACCTGCGACCGGGAGACGTCGGTTTGTAGCCGCGGGTGCCCATGGCGGTCTCCTCAGATTCCCTCGAAGAACTCGAGCGTCTTCGAACCCGGGGCGAGCGTCACGTACGCCTTGCGGGTTGCCGGGCGGTGCGAGACGACGCGGCCATACCGCATCATCGGCTTGCCCTTGCGGTTGACGATGTTGACCTCGGTCACGCGGACGTCGAACAACTCCTCGACGGCCTTCCGCACCTGGATCTTGTTGGCGCGGCGGTTGACCTCGAAGCAGACCGTGTTCTCACGCTCCTGCATCACCGTGGTCTTCTCGGTGATCGAGCGGCCGCAGGATGATCTCGCGCGGCTTCATGGCGTCACCTCCGCCAGCGACTTCACGGCGGGCTCGGAGGCCAGAATCCAGCGGTGGTTGAGGACCTCGTAGGCGTTCAGCGAGGCCGCGTCGAGCATCGTCACATTGGGCCGGTTGCGGCTCGCCAGGTGGAGGTTGAGGTTCTCGAGGCCGTCGATCAGCAGCACGGTTTCGCCCGCGATGCCGAGCCGCGCCAGGCGCTCTGTGAAGCCCTTGGTCCGGGGCTCGTCGAGCTGCAGCGAGTCGAGCACCACCAGGCGGCCCTCGGCGGCGCGCTGGGAGAGCACGCCATAGAGCGCCGCCCGCCGCGCCTTGCGATTCACCTTCTTGGCATAGGAGCGGGGCACCGGTCCGTGAACGGTGCCGCCGGACCGCCACAGCGGCGACCGGCGGGAGCCGGCGCGCGCGCGCCCGGTGTGCTTCTGCTTCCAGGGCTTGACTCCGGTCCCGGCCACCTCACCGCGGCCCTTGACCTTGTGGGTGCCCCGGCGCTGGCCGTCGAGGTGGGCGCGAACCACCTCCCAGACCAGGTGCTCGCTCACCTCGCGAGCGAACAGGCCGTCCGGGAGCTCGACCGCTCCGACGACCTCGTTGTCCCAGTTCCTGACATCGAGTTTCATGACCCCCCCTCCCCTCACGTCACCTTGACGATGCGGACGTAGCTGTTCCGAGCACCCGGAACGCCGCCCTTGATGAACAGGAGGTTGCGGTCGGCGTCGACCTTGACAACCTTTGCGTTCTTCACCGTGACCCGGGCGTCGCCCATGTGACCCGGCAGCCGGGTGCCCGGGTAGACCCGCGACGGGTAGGCCGAGGCGCCGATCGAGCCGGGAGCGCGGTGGAACATCGAGCCGTGGGTCGCCCGACCGCCCTTGTAGCCGTGGCGCTTGATCACGCCCTGGAAGCCGCGACCCTTCGAGCGACCGATCACGTGCACCCGCTCGTCGACGGTAAAGATGTCGGCCAGCACCGAGTCGCCGGGCTTGGCCGCATCGTCGGCGTCCACCGGGACCTCGGCGAGCATTCGGGTCGGTGGCACGCCGGCCTGCGCGAAGTGCCCCTGCATGGGTTTCGGCGCGTCGCGGCGGGGAGCGCGCTCGACGAGGCCAAGCTGCACCGCCTGGTAGCCGTCGCGCTCACCGGTCTTGCGCTGCACGACCACGCACGGGCCGGCCTCAATGACGGTCACCGGGATGACCCGGCCCTCGTCATCGAAGATCTGGGTCATGCCCATCTTCTTGCCGAGAATTCCGCGTACCATCGCCGTCACCTCGCGCCGTAGGCCTTGATCTCGACGTCCACACCGGCCGGCAGCTCGAGCTTCATCAGGGCGTCGATGGTCTGCTGGGTCGGCTCGAGGATGTCGAGCAGGCGCTTGTGAGTGCGGATCTCGAACTGCTCCCGCGACTTCTTGTCGACGTGGGGCGACCGCAGCACGGTGAACCGCTGGATGTGGGTCGGCAGCGGGATCGGCCCCGCGATGCGCGCCCCGGTGCGCTGCGCGGTATCCACGATCTCGGTTGCCGACTGGTCGAGGAGCCGGTAGTCGTACGCCTTCAAACGGATCCGGATCTTGTCGCTGGCCATCTGTTACTCCACGATCTCGGTGATCGAGCCGGCGCCGACGGTGCGGCCGCCCTCCCGAATCGCGAACCTCAGTCCCCGCTCCATCGCGATCGGCGTGATCAGCTCCACTTCCAGGTTCGTGTTGTCCCCGGGAATCACCATCTCCACACCCTCGTCCAGATTCACCGCCCCCGTCACGTCCGTCGTCCGAAAGAAAAACTGCGGCCGGTAGCCACGGAAAAACGGCGTGTGCCGACCACCCTCCTCCTTCGTCAACACGTACACCTCCGCCCTGAAACTTCGTGTGCGGCGTGATCGACCCGGGCTTCGCCACCACCTGCCCCCGCTCCACGTCCTTCCGCTCCGTCCCCCGCAGCAACAAGCCCAATGTTGTCCCCAGCCTGCCCCTAGTCGAGAAGCTTGCGGAACATCTCCACCCCAGTCACCACCCGCTTCATCGTCGGCCGAATCCCAACCACCTCCATCTCCTCCCCAACCTTCACCTTCCCCCGCTCCACCCGCCCCGTCACCACCGTCCCACGTCCCGAGATCGTGAAGACGTCCTCGATCGGCATCAAGAAATCCTTGTCAACATCCCGCTTCGGCAACGGAATGTACGTGTCCATCGCCTCCAACAAGCTCCCAGATCGACTTGCACTCCTCCGAGTCCGCGTCCGTCACTCTCCCCAGCCTTCAACGCCGACCCCCGCACCACCGGAATCTCGTCCCCAGGAAACTCGTACGCGCTCAACAGCTCCCGAACCTCCAACTCCACAAGGTCCAAAAGCTCCGCGTCATCAACCATGTCCACCTTGTTCATGTACACGACGATGTACGGCACCCCCACCTGACGCGCCAGCAAAATGTGCTCCCGCGTCTGCGGCATCGGCCCGTCCGCCGCCGACACCACCAACACCGCCCCGTCCATCTGCGCCGCACCCGTGATCATGTTCTTCACATAGTCCGCATGACCCGGACAATCCACGTGCGCGTAGTGCCGATGCTCCGACTGATACTCCACGTGCGCCGTGTTGATCGTGATCCCCCGCGCCTTCTCCTCCGGCGCCTTGTCAATCGCCTCGAATGGCGTGTACTCCGCCAACCCCTTCGCCGCCAACGTCTTCGTGATCGCCGCCGTCAACGTCGTCTTGCCGTGATCCACGTGACCAATCGTCCCAATGTTCACGTGCGGCTTCGTCCGCTCAAACTTCTGCTTGGCCATTCGAGCCTCCCGTTTACGCCGTCAAGCCCCTTGGACGCGGGCGATGATCGCGTCCGCGTGCTGCTGGGGCACCTCGTCGTAGTGGTCGAACTGCATGGTGTAGGTGGCGCGCCCCTGCGACGCCGACCGCAGGTCGGTCGCATACCCGAACATCTCCGCCAGCGGCACATGGACGGTGACCACCTGAAATCCCGCCCGCGGCTCCATGCCGATGATCCGGCCGCGGCGGCGGTTGAGGTCGCCGATGACGTCGCCCATGTACTCCTCGGGCGTCACCGCCTCGACCTCCATGATCGGCTCGAGCAGCACCGGACGGGCGCTGCGCCGCGGCGTCCTGGAACGCCATCGAGCCGGCCACCTTGAATGCGATCTCGGAGGAGTCGACCTCGTGGAACGAGCCGTCGTAGCAGCGTGACCGCGACGCCCAGCATCGGGATAGCCGGCGAGCACCCCGCGCTCCATCGCCTCGCGGATCGCCGATCTCGACCGGGCGGATGAACTCGCTGCGGGATCGCCCCCTGGACGATCTCGTTGTTGAACTCGAACTCGGTGCCGTCGGTCAGCGGCGCGATCCGGATCTTGGCGTGGCCGTACTGCCCGTGGCCGCCGGTCTGCCGGATGAACGTGCCCTCGCCCTCGGCTTCCTCGGTGATCGGTCTCGCGGTAGGCGACCTGCGGGCGGCCGACGTTGGCGCGGACGTTGAACTCGCGCAGCAGGCGGTCGACGATGATCTCGAGGTGGAGCTCGCCCATCCCCGAGATGATCGTCTGCCCGGTCTCCTGGTCGGTCGTGCACCCGGAACGTCGGGTCCTCGCTGGGTGAGCTTGCCGAGCGCCGTCCCGAGCTTGTCCTGGTCGGCCTTGGTCTTGCGGCTCGATCGCCACCGAGATCACCGGCTCGGGGAACTGCATCGCCTCGAGCACGATGGGGTGCGTCGGGTCGCAGATCGTGTCGCCGGTCGCGACGTTGCGCAGGCCGACCACGGCGCACGATGTCGCCGGCGTAGACCTCGGTGATCTCCTCGCGCTTGTTGGCGTGCATCTTGAGCAGGCGGCCGATCCGCTCCGGCTTGCCGGTCGCGGCGTTGACGCACCTGTCAGCCGGTCGCGATGCGTCCCGAGTAGACGCGGACGAAGGTCGAGCTGGCCGACGAACGGGTCGGTCATGATCTTGAACGACCAGCGCGGCGAAGCGGCTCGTCGTCGTCCGCGCGGCGGACATCGAGCTCGCCGCTCGACGGCCTGTGGCCCTCGATCGGCGGCACGTCGAGGGGCGACGGCAGGAAGTCGACCACCGCGTCGAGCAGCGGCTGCACGCCCTTGTTCTTGAACGCCGAGCCGCACAGCACCGGCACCAGGGCGCCGCTGATCGTGCCCAGCGCGCAGGCCGCGCACGGATCTGCTCCTCGCGTCGAGGCTGCCTGCCGCCGAGGTACTCGCTCGAGCAGCTCCTCGTCGTGGTCTCGGCCACCGCCTCGAGGAGCCGCTCGCGGTACTCCTCGACCTCGGCCCGGTACTCCTCGGGGACCGTCTCCTCTCGATACTCGGCGCCGAGGCGTCTCGTCGAGGTAGCGGTAGGGCGCAGGCGCGACCAGGTCGATGACGCCCGCGAACGCTCCTCGCGGCCCGAGCGGGATCTGGACCGGGACCGGGTTGGCCTTGAGCCTGGTGCGGATCTGGTCGACGACGCCGGCGAAAGTCGGCGCCGACGCGGTCCATCTTGTTGACGAAGGCGATCCGCGGCACCCGGTAGCGGTCGGCCTGCCGCCACACCGTCTCGGACTGCGGCTCGACGCCGCCGACCGCGCAGAAGACCGCCACCGCGCCGTCGAGCACACGCAGGCTGCGCTCGACCTCGGCGGTGAAGTCGACGTGTCCGGGGGTGTCGATGATGTTGATGCGGTGGTCCCGCCAGAAGCAGGTGGTGGCGGCGGAGGTGATGGTGATGCCGCGCTCCTGCTCCTGCGGCATCCAGTCCATGGTGGCGGTGCCGTCGTGCGACCTCGCCCATCTTGTAGTTGATGCCGGTGTAGTAGAGCATCCGCTCGGTAGTCGTCGTCTTACCGGCATCGATGTGGGCCATGATGCCGATATTCCGGACCTGCTCGAGGGGGATGCGATCGCGGCATGTTGTCAAAGAGCTCCTGACCGGTCTCAACTACCAGCGTCCAGCTTTCACCACCGGTAGTGGCGAACGCCTTGTTCGCCTCCGCCATGCGATGCGTGTCGTCGCGCTTCTTGATCGCGCCGCCGCGGTTGTTGGCGGCATCCAGGAACTCGCCGGCGAGCTTGCTCGGTCATCGTCTTCTCGTGCGCGCGCCGCCGCGAACGTGATCAGCCAGCGGATGGCCAGCGACTGCTGGCGGTCGGCGCGCACCTCGACCGGCACCTGATAGGTCGAACCGCCGACCCGGCGCGACTTGACCTCGACCTGGGGCGCGGTGTTCTCCATCGCCCGCTTGAAGACCTTGAGCGGGTCGTCGCCGGTCCGCTCCTCGATGAGGTCGAGGGCGCCGTAGAAGATCCGCTCGGCGGTCGTCTTCTTGCCCTGGCGCAGGATCACGTTGTTGATGAACTTGGTGACCAGCTGCGAGTTGTAGACCGGGTCCGGCAGGACCTCACGTTTGTCGACGATTCCGCGGCGCGGCATCGCTCCCTCCCTCAGGCTCTTCGGCCGCTTGGCTCCGTACTTCGAGCGCTGCTGCCGGCGTCCGTCGACGCCCTGGCAGTCCATGGTGCCGCGAATGATGTGGTAGCGGACGCCAGGGAGGTCCTTCACGCGGCCGCCGCGGATCATCACCTGCGAGTGCTCCTGCAGGTTGTGACCCTCGCCGGGGATGTAGGCCGTCACCTCGATGCCGTTGGTCAGCCGGACGCGCGCCACCTTGCGCAGCGCCGAGTTCGGCTTCTTCGGGGTGGTCGTGAACACGCGGGTGCACACGCCGCGCCGCTGCGGGCACGCGTGGAGGGCGGGGCTCTTGGTCTTCTCCACCGCCGTCCTGCGGCCCTCACGGACCAGCTGCGAGATCGTCGGCATATCCGCTCCCTGCTTCGGTTACTCAAGCATCAAGCAGACATGTACACTTGCCTGCCGATCAGATGAATCGCGGCCCTGGGGACGCCAGAGCCGCGGAAGGATACCCTCAATCGGGTGTTCTGTCAACTGTCGTGCAGCGGTCGCTCGCCGTGCGCCTCGAGCAGGGCCGCCGCGGCCTCGGTCATCTCCAGGTAGAGGGCGTCGGCCTCCTCCTTGGGCGCCATCTCGTCCTGCGGCACCGGCTCGATCACGGTCCGCCGGTAGCGCGGCGCGCCGGTGCCCGCCGGGATCAGCCGGCCGACGATGACGTTCTCCTTGAGGCCGTGGAGGTTGTCCACCTTTCCGGACACCGCCGCCTCGGTCAGGACCCGGGTCGTCTCCTGGAAGGAGGCGGCCGAGACGAAGGACTCGGTCGCCAGCGACGCCTTGGTGATGCCGAGCAGCAGCGACTTGGCGGTCGCCGGCTCGCCGCCGGCCCCGGTCACCCGCTCGTTCTCCCGCCGGAACAGGTAGCGCGGCACCTGCTGCTCGAGCAGGAAGTCGGTGTCGCCGGGGTCGACCACCTTCACGAAGCGCATCATCTGGCGAACCATCACCTCGATGTGCTTGTCGTTGATCGTCACGCCCTGGGAGCGGTAGACCTCCTGGATCTTGTCCACCAGGTAGCGCTGCATCTCCTGTCTCGCCGAGGATCGACAGGATGTCGTGCGGGTTGACGGCGCCTTCGGTGAGCGCGTCGCCGGCCTGGATGAACTCGCGCTCCTGCACCGACACGTGCGCGTAGCGCGGGATCGAGTACTCGCGGTGCTCGCCGCCCTCGCCCTTGAGGACGATCCGGCGCTGGCCGCGCACCGGCTCGGTGATCTCGACCGTGCCGTCGATCTCGGAGACCACCGCCGGGTCCTTCGGCTTGCGCGCCTCGAACAGCTCGACCACGCGCGGCAGGCCGCCCGTGATGTCCTTGGTCTTCGACGATCTCGCGCGGGATCTTGGCGAGCACGTCGCCGGCCGCCAGCTTCTCGTTCTCCTTGACCGCGAGGTGAGCCCCGATCGGGAGCTGGTAGCGGCGCTCCTCGTTCTTGCGCCGCGACGACCTCGATGGTCGGGATCCGCTTGCCCGAGCCGAGCGGCTCGATGACGATCTTGTGGGCGTGCCCGGTGAGCTTGTCGATCTCCTCGCGGACGTTCTCGCCCTCGACCAGGTCGATGGAACTTCGACCTTGCCGGCGATCGCGGTCAGGATCGACGAGGTGAAGGGGTCCCACTCGACCAGCACGGCGCCCGGCTCGACCTCCTGACCGTCCTCGACCAGCAGGTGCGAGCCGTAGGCGACCGAGTAGCGCTCCTTCTCGCGCTGCCGCTCGTCGAGGATCACCAGCTTGCCGGTGCGCGAGATGGCCACCCGCTGCCCGTCCTTGTTGATGACGGTCGCGACGTTGAGGTAGCGGACCCGGCCGGCGTGGTTCGCCACGTGCCGTGACGCCTCGCCGCCGCGGGTCGCGGTGCCGCCGTAGTGGAAGGTCCGCATCGTGAGCTGGGTGCCCGGCTCGCCGATCGACTGGGCGGCGATGATGCCGACCGCCTCGCCGATCTCGACCAGCCGTCCGCTGGCCAGCATGCGGCCGTAGCACAGCTGGCAGACGCCGCGGTCGGTCTCGCAGGTCAGCACCGACCGGATCCGGACCCGCTCGATGCCGGCCTCCTGGATCTGGTTGGCGAGCGCCTCGGTGATCTCGGTGTTCATCGGGCAGATCAGCGTGCCCTCGATCGGGTCGTAGACGTCCTCGGCCGCCACCCGGCCGACGACCCGGTCGCGCAGCTGCTCGAGGATCTCGCCGCCCTCGGTGATGGCGGTGACGTCGATGCCGTTGTCGGACCCGCAGTCGTGCTCGACCACGATCACGTCCTGAGCGACGTCGACCAGCCGCCGCGTGAGGTAGCCGGAGTCGGCGGTCTTGAGCGCGGTGTCGGCGAGACCCTTGCGCGCGCCGTGGGTCGAGATGAAGTACTGCAGCACCGACAGCCCCTCGCGGAAGTTGGCGGTGATCGGCGTCTCCATGATCTCGCCCGACGGCTTGGCCATCAGGCCGCGCATCCCGGCGAGCTGGCGGACCTGCTCGCGAGAGCCGCGCGCTCCCGAGTCGGCCATCATGAAGATCGGGTTGAACTGCGCCGGTGTCGGCGTCGAGCGCCGACATCTGGCGGAACATCTCCTTGGCCACGTCCTCGGTGACCCGGTGCCAGATGTCGATGATCTTGTTGTGCCGCTCGCCGGCGGTGATGAGACCCGCCGCCGCGCTGCCGCTCGACCTCGTCGACCTCGCGGTAGGCGTCGTCGAGGTGCCGCTTCTTGGCGTCGGGGATCACCATGTCGCCGGCGGCCAGCGACAGGCCCGACGTGGTGGCGAACTCGAAGCCGATCTGCTTGAGGTTGTCGAGCAGGCGCGATGGTCGGCTCGTGCCCGAGGTGCATGAAGGCGAAGGCGACCAGGTTCTGGAGGCCCTTCTTCTTGAGCTGGCCGTTGATGAACGGCATCTCCTTGGGCAGCTCCATGTTGAACAGCACCCGGCCGACCGTGGTCTCGAGCAGCATGTTCTCGACCTCGATCATGTCGGCGTAGAGCAGGTCCTGGGAGCCGCCCTGCGCGACGAGGTCGATGAGCTTGCCGGAGAAGCGGAGCTGGATCGGCGCCTGGGTCGTGACGACGCCGGCGTGGTAGGCGAGGAAGACCTCCTCGGGGCTCGAGAAGACCTTGCCCGCGCCCTTCGCCATGACAGTTCTCGGTGGTCAGGTAGTAGACCCCGATCACCATGTCCTGTGACGGCACCGCGAGCGGCTCGCCCGGACGCCGGCGACAGGATGTTGCGGGAGGACATCATCAGGATCCGCGCCTCGAGCTGCGCCTTGGGCGACAGCGGCACGTGGACCGCCATCTGGTCGCCGTCGAAGTCGGCGTTGTAGGCGGCGCAGACCAGGGGGTGGATCTTGATCGCCTTGCCCTCCACCAGCACCGGCTCGAAGGCCTGGATGCCGAGGCGGTGCAGGGTCGGGGCGCGGTTGAGCAGCACCGGGTGCTCGCCGATCACCTTCTCGAGCGAGTCCCAGACCTCGGGCGTCTGCTGGTCGACCAGCTCCTTGGCCATCTTGATCGTGTTGGCGAGCTGGCGCCGCTCCAGCTCCTGGTAGACGAACGGCTTGAACAGCTCGAGCGCCATCTTCTTGGGCAGGCCGCACTGGTTCAGCTGGAGCTCGGGCCCGACCACGATCACCGACCGGCCGGAGTAGTCGACGCGCTTGCCGAGCAGGTTCTGGCGGAACCGGCCCTGCTTGCCCTTGAGGTTGTCGGACAGCGACTTGAGCGGCCGGTTGTTGGACCCCTTGATGACCCGGCCGCGGCGGCCGTTGTCAAACAGCGCGTCCACCGCCTCCTGCAGCATCCGCTTCTCGTTGCGGACGATGACCTCGGGGGCGCGCAGGTCGAGCAGCTTCTTCAGTCGGTTGTTGCGGTTGATGACGCGGCGGTAGAGGTCGTTGAGATCCGAGGTCGCGAAGCGGCCACCGTCGAGCGGCACCAGCGGCCGCAGCTCGGGCGGCAGCACCGGGATCACCTCGAGGATCATCCACTCGGGTCGGTTCCCCGAGCGCCGCAGGGACTCGACCAGCTTGAGGCGCTTGGCCGCCTTCTGGCGGCGCATGATCGAGGTCTCCGTGCGCATGATCATGCGCAGCTCGGCCGCCATCTCATCGAGGTCGAGCCGCTCGAGCAGATCGCGGATCGCCTCCGCGCCCATCATCGCCACGAACGCGTCGCCGAACTCCTCGCGCGCCTCGCGGAACTCCTCCTCGGAGAGAACCTGCTTCTCCTCGATCGCGGTGTCGCCGGGGTCGACGACCACGTAGGCCTCGAAGTAGAGCACCCGCTCGAGCTCGCGCATCGTCATGTCGAGCAGCAGGCCGATCCGGGAGGGCAGCCCCTTGAAGAACCAGACGTGGGACACCGGGGCGGCGAGCTCGATGTGGCCCATCCGCTCACGCCGGACCTTGGACTTGGTGACCTCGACGCCGCACTTGTCGCAGACGACGCCGCGGTACTTCATCCGCTTGTACTTGCCGCACAGGCACTCCCAGTCGGTGACCGGGCCGAAGATCTTGGCGCAGAACAGGCCGTCCCGCTCCGGCTTGAAGGTGCGGTAGTTGATGGTTTCCGGTTTGGTGACCTCGCCGTGCGACCAGGAACGGATCTTCTCCGGGCTGGCCAGACCCAGACGGATGGCGTTGAAATCGTTGAGTGGCTTCGGCTTCTCGAAGAAGCTGCGGACCTCGCTCAGGGCTGAACGCTCCATGATCGCCACCCCCTACTCGTCTTCCTGCTGCAGCAGCTCGACGTCGAGCGCCAGCGCCTGCAGCTCCCGCACCAGCACGTTGAACGACTCGGGCAGGCCGGGCTCCTCGGGAACCTGGCCCTTGACGATCGCCTCGTAGACCTTGGCGCGGCCTTCCACGTCATCGGACTTGACGGTGAGCAGCTCCTGCAGGGTGTGGGCGGCGCCGAAGGCCTCGAGCGCCCACACCTCCATCTCGCCCAGCCGCTGGCCGCCGAACTGCGCCTTGCCGCCGAGCGGCTGCTGGGTGATCAGGGAGTAGGGCCCGATCGATCGCGCGTGGATCTTGTCGTCGACCAGGTGACTGAGCTTCAGCATGTAGATGTAGCCGGCGGTCACCCGCTGCTCGAAGGCCTCGCCGGTGACGCCGTCAAAGAGCAGGGTCTTGCCGTCCTCGGGCAGACCGGCCTTGTTCAGCATCTCGCGGATCTCACCTTCGTTGGCCCCCTCGAAGACCGGCGTCGCGAACCGCAGGCCGAGCTCGCGGCCGGCCCAGCCGAGGTGGGTCTCCAGGATCTGGCCGACGTTCATACGCGACGGGACGCCGAGCGGATTGAGAATGATCTCCACCGGGGTCCCGTCCGGCAGGAAGGGCAGCTCCTGCTCGGCCAGGGTCTGCGAGATCACGCCCTTGTTGCCGTGCCGTCCGGCCATCTTGTCACCGACCTGGAGCTTGCGCTTCATGGCGATGAACACCTTCACCTGCTTGATGACGCCCGGCGGCAGCTCGTCGCCCTGGCGCAGGAGCTCGATCCGCTCCTGGTTGAGCTGCTCGAGCACCTCGATCTGCGAGTCGGCCTGGCGGATGATCAGCCGCACCTTCTCGAGCAGCCGGCTGTCGCGGATCGGCAGGTCCATCAGCCTCGACTTCGGAAGCCGCCGCAGCGCCTCGGCGGTCAGCTTCTGGCCCTTCTTGGCCAGCACCTCGCCGCGCCCGACCGTGAGGTCGTCGGTCACCTTCACGCCGTCGAGCAGCTGCTGGATCTTGGACTCGCGCACCTCGAGGATGATCCGCCGCTCGTCCTCAGAGTTCTTGCGCAGCCGCGCGATCTCACCGGCCTCGATGGCGAGCTGCCGCGAGTCCTTCTCGACGCCCTTGCGGGCGAAGATCTGGACCCCGACCACCACCCCCTCGATGCCGGGCGGGCAGCGCAGCGAGGCGTCGCGCACGTCCCCCGCCTTCTCACCGAAGATCGCCCGCAGCAGCTTCTCCTCGGGGGTCAGCTGGGTCTCGCCCTTGGGCGTGACCTTGCCGACCAGGATCGCGCCCTGGCGAACCTGCGCGCCGATGTGGATGATGCCCGCATCGTCGAGCAGGGCGAGCGCCGACTCGGACACGTTCGGGATGTCGCGGGTGATCTCCTCCGGGCCGAGCTTGGTGTCCCGGGCCGAGGTCTCGTACTCCTCGATGTGGATCGAGGTGTAGCGGTCCTCCTTGACCAGCTTCTCCGACACCACGATGGCGTCCTCGAAGTTGTAGCCGCGCCAGGGCATGAAGGCGACGAGCACGTTGTGGCCGAGCGCCAGCTCGCCCCGATCGGTGTTGGGTCCGTCGGCGAGGACCTGCCCCTTCTCGACGGCCTGCCCCTCGCTGACCAGGGGCTTCTGGTTGATCGAGGTGTTCTGGTTCGAGCGGCGGAACTTGGTCAGCTGGTAGATGTCGGCCCCGAACTCGCCTTCGCCCTCGCCCTCGACGCGGACGATGATGCGCTGGCTGTCGACCTTGTCGACGACCCCGGTTCGGCGGCACACCACCACCGCCCCGGAGTCCTGCGCCACCACCGCCTCCATGCCGGTGCCGACGATCGGCGCCTCCGGCTGCACCAGCGGCACCGCCTGGCGCTGCATGTTGGAGCCCATCAGCGCGCGGTTGGCGTCGTCGTGCTCGAGGAACGGGATCAGGGACGCCGCCACCGACACCACCTGGCGGGGCGACACGTCGATGAAGTCGACCTGGTCGCGGTCGATCACCAGGAACTCGCCGCCCGAGCGCGCGATGACCTTGTCGTCGATCAGGTTGCCGTCGGCGTCGACCCGGGCGTTGGCCTGGGCGATGTTGAGGTTCTCCTCCTCCCACGCCGCCAGGTAGAAGGCGTGCGGCTCACCCCAGGCCCCGACCTTGCCGGCCTTCTTGAGGCGGCGGTTGACCTGCTCGAACTCCTCGAGCAGCACCACCTGGCCGAGCTCGAAGCCGCTGTCGCCGACCTGGGTGATCTTGACGTGGTCGAGGACCTTGGCCCCCTCGACCTTCTTGTACGGCGACTCGATGTAGCCCATCGGGTTGAGGCGGGCGAAGCAGGACAGCGACGAGATCAGGCCGATGTTCGGGCCCTCGGGGGTCTCGATCGGGCAGATCCGGCCGTAGTGCGTCGAGTGCACGTCGCGGACCTCGAAGCCGGCCCGCTCCCGGGACAGGCCACCCGGGCCGAGCGCGGACAGCCGCCGCTTGTGCGTCACCTCGGAGAGCGGGTTGGTCTGGTCCATGAACTGCGACAGCTGCGACGATCCGAAGAACTCGTCCACCGCCGCCATCACCGGCTTCGAGTTGACGAGATCGCGGGGCATCGCCGAGTCGATGTCCGGGTGGATCGACATCTTCTCCTTGATCGCCCGCTCCATCCGGACCAGCCCGATCCGGAACTGGTTCTCCATCAGCTCGCCGACAGTGCGGACCCGCCGGTTGGCGAGCGAGTCGATGTCGTCGACCCGCCCCAGGTCGCGGTGCAGCCGGAGCAGGTACTTCGCCAGGTGCAGGAAGTCGTCGACGTCGAGGATCCGACGGTTGAGGGGCTTCTTGAGCCCGAGCTTGGCGTTGAACTTGAAACGGCCGACCTGGGAGAGGTCGTACTTGCGGTCGTCGAAAAACAGGCCATTGAAAAGAGTGGTCGCCGACTCCTCGGTCGGCGGGTCGCCCGGCCGCTGGCGCCGGTAGATCTCCATGCGGGCGTCCATCTGGGTCCCGCTCGAGTCCTTCTCGAGCGTCTGGTGGAGGATCTCGCCGATCGGGTCCCAGTCGGGGAAGGCCAGGCTCAAGAGCTCGATGCCGGCCTCCTCGGCCATTTCCAGGACCTCGTCGGTGAGCCGGGTGTTGGCCGGCGCGACGACCTCGCCGGTCTCGGCGTTGACCAGGTCGTCGACGACGATGGCGCCGATCAGGTCCGACCGGTTGACACCGACCCGGGTCGGCTTGTCGGGGGTCGTCTTCTGCAGGCGCTTGGACAGCGAGTTGTCCAGCGAAAGACCGGCGAAAACCGGCGGCGTCGCCGCCTTTCGGAACCGCTGCGCCCGCTGGCGCTCGGCCTCGATGTCGAGGATCCGCGCGTCGAGGAGCAGGGTGGCGGTCGTCTTGCCGGCCGCCAGCCGGACGTCGAACACATTGTAGAAGGCGCGCAGGATCTGCGCGTTCGACTCGAGCTCCGGGCTCAGCGCGCGCAGGAAGACGGTCCCCGGAAGGCGCCGCTTGCGGTCGATCCGCACCCACAGCACCTGCTTGTTGTCGTACTCGAACTCGATCCACGAGCCGCGGTAGGGCACGACCTTCGCCAGGTAGTGGTTGGGGCCCTCGAGCGTGAAGAAGACGCCGGGCGACCGGTGCAGCTGGGAGACGATGACGCGCTCGGTGCCGTTGATGATGAAGGTGCCGGTGTCGGTCATCAGCGGCAGCTCGCCGAAGTAGAGCTCCTCCTCCTTGACGTCGCGCACCTGCCGCGCCCCGTCCTCGCCGATGTCAAACGTGACCAGCCGGAAGGTCAGCCGGACCGGCACCGCGTACGACATGCCCTTGCCCCGGCATTCGTCGTCGCTGAACGGCAACCGCAGGCCGACCGACGTGCCGCAGACCCCGCAGCTCTCGATCAGGTTGCGGTTGGCCTTGCCGCAGCTCGGGCAGACCACCTGGTCCTCGTGCGCCTCGCCGGCCTTGAACAGCACCCCGCAGTGCTCGCAGGTCAGCCGCAGGTGGTGCAGCCCCTTGATCCGGCCGCAGCGACAGCTCCAGTTGCCGATCTCGTAGCGCACGAACTGCAGCTCGCAGGTGTCGCGGAAATCGGTGAACGGGAAGATCGTGGTCAGCACCGCCTGCAGCCCACCGGAGGTGCGCTCCTCGGGCAGCAGGTCCATCTGGAGGAACTCCACGTAGGAGGCCCGCTGAACCTGGATCAGGTTCGGCAGCTGGATGCTGGACGGATTCTTCGCAAAGTCCATCCGTCCGTGGGGGGTCGTCGTCATCTCCGGTCCCTCCTGACCAATAGAGACACGGGGAGGCAGACGCTCCCCGCGCCGTCAGTGTTCGGCCCCGCGCAGCCGGAAGCCAGAGGGCGGTCGATCGTTACTTGATCTCCACTTGAGCGCCGGCTTCCTCGAACTTCGCCTTGACGCTCTCGGCCTCGTCCTTGCTGACACCCTCCTTGACCTTGGTGGGCGCCGCCTCGACGAGCTCCTTCGCCTCCTTGAGACCGAGGGAGGTCACCTCGCGGACGACCTTGATCACGTTGATCTTCTTGTCGCCCACGGAGTTCAGGATGACGTCGAACTCGGTCTTCTCCTCCGCCTGCTCACCGGCGGCGGCACCGGCCGCGGCGCCCGCGACCATCACCGGGACCGCGGCGGCAGCGGCAGAGACCCCGAACTCGTCCTCGAGAGCCTTGACCAGCTGGTTGAGCTCCAGCACGGTCATGCCCTTGATCTCGCTCCATCAGCTTTTCGATCTGAGCCATGATTCGCAATCCTCCCTTAGGACTCTTTGGTTTCCATCGCGCCCGCCACCTGCCCGAGGACAGAGGCGAGTTTCTGGGCCGGGCTGTTCAACGCCACCACCAGTCGCCGGATCGGTGACTGCAGCAGAAACACGAGCTTGGTCAGCAGCTCTTCCTTGGACGGCAGGTCGGCGATCTTCCTCGCCTCCTCCGCCCCGATGAGCTGCCCGTCGAGGTAGGCCTGCTGAAAGGTGATGGCGGGGTGGGTCTTGGCGAAGTCGCGCAGCACCTTCGCGAGCGCGATGCTGTCGCCGGCGGTGTAGGCGAGCGCCTTCGGCCCGACCAGGAAGGGCGCAAGGCCCTCCATCTGGGTGCCCTCCACGGCGAGCCTGACCACCGAGTTCTTGACCACCTTGTAGGTCGCGTTGGTCCTGCGGACCTGTGACCGCAGCTCGGTCACCTCGGGGACCTTGAGTCCGGCGTTCTCCAGGAGAAAGACCGTGCTCACCCCGTCGAGCGCCGCCCGAAGGTCCTGTGACTGCTGCTGTTTCTGGTCTTTCGTCAGCATGTCGCCCCCTACTTCACGTCCAGGCTCACGAGGTCGACCTGAACGCCGGGACCCATCGTGGAGCACAGGTAGACGGTCTGCACGTAGCGCCCCTTGGCCGCTGCCGGCTTCGCCTTTTGAACGGCATCGACGAGGCTGCGGGTGTTCTCAAGCAGCTTGTCGGCGGAGAACGAGACCTTGCCGACCGGGGCGTGGATGATCGCGGTCTTGTCGACCCGGAACTCGACCCGGCCAGCCTTGATGTCGTGGATGGCTGCGGCGATGTCCTTGGTGACGGTGCCCGACTTGGGGTTGGGCATCAGCCCCCGGGGACCGAGCACGCGGCCGACCTTGGAGAGGCCGCGCATCATGTCCGGGGTCGCCACGATGGCGTCGAACTCGAGCCAGCCGCCCTGGATCTTGGCCACCGCCTCGTCGCCGGTCATCACGAAGTCGGCGCCGGCCTCTTCGGCGGCCTTCTGGTCCGCGCCCTCGCAGACCGCGAGCACCGTGCTCTTCTTGCCCGTGCCGTGGGGCAGCACGACGGTGCCGCGCACCATCTGGTCGGCGTGCTTCGGGTTGACCCCGAGCCGCATCGCGACCTCGACGGTCTCGTCGAAGCTTGGCGAACGCCGCCTCGCGCACGATCTTGACGGCCTCGTCGACCGGGTACGGCCGGCGCTCGACCCTGGCCGCGGCATCACGATACTTCTTGCCTTGGCGTGCCATCGGCCCCCTCCTCAGTCACTGATCTCGACGCCCATCGAGCGCGCCGTGCCCAGGATGATCTGGATCGCCGCCTCGAAGGACGTCGGTGTTGAGATCAGGCATCTTGGTTCTTGCGATCTCCTCCACCTGGCTCATGGTGAGCGTCGCCACCTTGACCCGGTTGGGCTCGCCCGAGCCCTTCTCCAGCCCGGCCGCCTTGCGCAGCAGGAAGGAGGCCGGCGGGGTCTTGGTGATGAAGCTGTACGTCCGGTCGGAGTACACCGTGATGATGGCGGGGATGATGATGCCCTGCTGACCTCTGCGTCCTGGCGTTGAACGCCTTGCAGAAGTCCATGATGTTCAGACCGTGCTGACCCAGGGCAGGGCCCACCGGAGGCGCCGGCGTCGCCTGGCCTGCCGGCAGCTGAAGCTTGATTTGCCCGACTACTTTCTTCGCCATGCTCGTACCCTCACGACAGCTTTTGCACTTGGCGGAACTCCATCTCCACCGGCGTGTCGCCGCCCGAAGATGGTCACCATCACCTTGACCGTCGACCGATCGAGGTTGACGTCCTCGATCACGCCGTTGAAGGAAGCGAACGGCCCGTCGGTGATCCGGATCCGCTCGCCCTTCTCGAACATCTCCTTCGGCCGCGGCTTCTCTTGAGTCGCCACCGACTGGTGGAGGATCTGATTCACTTCGTCTTCGGTCAGCGGGGTGGGCTTCTTGCCGGCCCCGACGAAACCCGGTGACCTTCGGCGTGTTGCGCACCAGGTGCCACGCGTCGTCGGTCATCTCCATTTCCACCAGCACGTAGCCCGGGAAGAACTTGCGCCGGACCTCGCGCCTCTTCCCGTTCTTGATCTCCACGACGGTCTCGGTCGGCACCTGGATCTCGCCGAAGAAATCGGTCATGCCGAGCGCCTCGACGCGCTGCTCGAGGGTCTTCTTCACCCGGTCCTCGAAGCCCGAGTAGGTGTGGATGATGTACCACTGCTTCGCCATGACCGGCGCTCCCGTCACGAAAAGACCCCGAAGATGCGGAAAATCTTCTGCGTCAGAAACACGAACACGAGGTCGCACAGGTAGAGGTAGATGCCGAAGATGAACGACGCGATCACCACCACCGTCGTGGTGTTGATGACCTCCTGCTTGGTCGGCCACGTCACCTTCTTGGTTTCGACCACGACCTCGGACAGGAAGGCCTTGAGACGCTTCCACCACTGCATGCGCACGACTCCTCGCCGAAGGATGCTGGCAGGCCAGGAGGGACTCGAACCCCCAACCACCGGTTTTGGAGACCGGGACTCTACCAATTGAGCTACTGGCCTACGCGAACTCCCGTCCTTCGAAGTCCTGCGTGGCCACCGGCCCTTTCAGCGCAGGATCGTCCTTCCCGATGCTTGATGTCGATGATCCTCGGTGACCGTGATGGCCGGCGCCGACGGTGCGGCCGCCCTCCCGAATCGCGAACCTCAGTCCCCGCTCCATCGCGATCGGCGTGTGCAGCTCAACTTCCAGGTTCGTGTTGTCCCCCGGAATCACCATCTCCACGCCCTCGTCCAGATTCACCGACCCCGTCACATCCGTCGTCCGAAAGAAAAACTGCGGCCGGTAGCCACGGAAAAACGGCGTGTGCCGACCACCCTCCTCCTTCGTCAACACGTACACCTCAGCCCGAAACTTCGTGTGCGGCGTGATCGACCCGGGCTTCGCCACCACCTGCCCCCGCTCCACGTCCTTGCGCTCCGTCCCCCGCAGCAAAAGCCCAATGTTGTCCCCAGCCTCCCCATAGTCGAGAAGCTTGCGGAACATCTCCACCCCGGTCACCACCCGCTTCACCGTCGGCCGAATCCCAACCACCTCCATCTCCTCCCCAACCCTCACCTTCCCCCGCTCCACACGCCCCGTCACCACCGTCCCACGTCCCGAAATCGTGAAGACGTCCTCGATCGGCATCAAGAAATCCTTGTCAACATCCCGCTTCGGCAACGGAATGTACGTGTCCATCGCCTCCAAAAGCTGCCAGATCGACTTGCACTCCTCCGAGTCCGCGTCCTCACTCTCCCCAGCCTTCAACGCCGACCCCCGCACCACCGGAATCTCGTCCCCAGGAAACTCGTACGCGCTCAAAAGCTCCCGAACCTCCAACTCCACAAGGTCCAAAAGCTCCTCGTCATCAACCATGTCCACCTTGTTCATGTACACGATGATGTACGGCACCCCCACCTGACGCGCCAACAAAATGTGCTCCCGCGTCTGCGGCATCGGCCCGTCCGCCGCCGATACCACCAACACCGCCCCGTCCATCTGCGCCGCACCCGTGATCATGTTCTTTACATAGTCCGCATGACCCGGACAATCCACGTGCGCGTAGTGCCGATGCTCCGACGAATACTCCACGTGCGCCGTGTTGATCGTGATCCCCCGCGCCTTCTCCTCCGGCGCCTTGTCAATCGCCTCGAATGGCGTGTACTCCGCCAACCCCTTCGCCGCCAACGTCTTCGTGATCGCCGCCGTCAGCGTCGTCTTGCCGTGATCCACGTGACCAATCGTCCCAATGTTCACGTGCGGCTTCGTTCGCTGAAACTTCTGCTTGGCCATCATTGCCTCCCTCTTGAGTTTCGGGCCATGGTGGACCCGCGAGGTGACGGGCCCGCCCGTCGATCGAATTTCCTGGAGCCCACGACCAGATTTGAACTGGTGACCCCGTCCTTACCAAGGACGTGCTCTACCGACTGAGCTACGTGGGCGCGCATCGCGTGCCTTTCCTGGAGCGGGAGACGGGGCTCGAACCCGCGACCAACAGCTTGGAAGGCTGTGACTCTACCACTGAGTTACTCCCGCACGAGCACCGTCCCGGAATTGGTGCAGGCGGATGGATTCGAACCACCGTAGGCAATTTGCCGGCAGATTTACAGTCTGCTGCCTTTAGCCACTCGGCCACGCCTGCAGCCTCGCTCTGCGTCGCTGTGGAGCTGGCGATGGGAATCGAACCCGCAACCTGCTGATTACAAATCAGCTGCTCTACCGTTGAGCTACGCCAGCGATCTCACGGCTCCCGCTTTCTTGAAACTTGCAAAGAGCACACCTCCGCCGTTTCGCAGAGGGGGACGGAGACGATAGCACAGCAATTGAGGGGATGCAAGGGGTTTGCCAACCGAATCCAGGCGCTTCCCGCAGGCGTGCGGCTTCGCTCACCCGACCGCTTCGCACCAGGCCCTATTCCGGTCCCGTTTCCGCTCGTTCGGTCAGGCCAAGCAGATGCAGCGCACCCGTGCTCCGCAGGCGCTCCCCGAGGGTGCCACCTTCGGCGATTCCGGCCTCCGAGGCCACGTGATCAGCAAAGGCGACGGCCCCAGAATCGCCGAAAATGGCACCCCCGGACGACCGGCTCGCTTCGTACCGGCATCGCCTCTGGTCGCGGTGAGAGCTCAGCGCCCGGCCGCCGGCCACAGGCAGCACAGCTGGTAGAGCAGGATCCCGGCGGCCACCGACACGTTCAGCGACTCCACGCCGTCGGCCATCGGTATCCGAACGTTCTCGTCGAGCTGGGACCTGGTCTTGGCGCGCAGCCCCCGCTCCTCGGCGCCCACGCACAGCACCCAGCGGTCAGTCGGCCGCACGGTCGGGATCGGCTCGCCATCCGGGTCCGCCCCGAACGCCCAGTAGCCGGCACCGCGCAGCTGGGCGAGGACGTCCGCGGCGACCGTGGCCCGGACCAGCGGCACCCTCCCGAGCAGCCCGGCCGCCGCCCGCGCCGCGGCGCCACCGAGCGGTGGCGCCGACGGCCCGGCGATGATCACCCCGTCGACGGCGAAGGCGGCCGCGGTGCGGATCAGCGCGCCGAGGTTGTGGGGATCGGTCACGTCGTCGGCGAGCAGCAGGCGACCCGGCATCCCCTCCGCGGCGATGACCTCGTCGAGCCGCGCGAAGGCCTGCGGACCGCAGCGGGCCGCGCAGCCGTTGTGCGGGCTGTCGCCGGCCAGCTCGTCGAGCCGCCCCCGCGGCACCCAGCGGGTGGCCACTCCTCGGTCGCGGGCGGCATCGACCACCCGCTGCAGCCGCTGGTCGCGGCGACCCTTCTGCAGCCACACCGCCTCCACCGGCCGGCCGGAGGAGAGCGCGCCGAGCACGGCATGGAAGCCGACGACCCATTCGGAGTCAGAGGTCGTTTGTCCGTGGCTCACCGTCGGGGAGTGTACCGAGTAACGAAACCAGGGGCCAGCCCCCCCCTTTCGCCTCCGCGCCCGCTTCCGCTTCCGCTTCCGTTCCCGTTCCCCCTCGTTCGCTCCGTCCTCGAGAGCGCTTCGCGCCCTTTCTCCGGAAGCGCTCCCCGAGGGAGCCACCTTTGGCGATTTCAGGTCTCAGACACTTCGTCAGGAGTGACGTCGTCCAGAAATCGCCAAAGATGGCACGCCCGCGGAACGCGCTTTCCGCGTACTCGACTCGCCTCGCGGGAACGGCCACTGCGGCGTGAACTCGTCAGGATGCGCGCAGCGCACCTTCCCGAGCGCGCGTGTGCCGGCCAGAGGCCACAACGCAACGATCTCAGCCCAGGAGCTCGACCAGCGGGCCGTAGTGCCCTCACGCCTCCTAGACCTCGAGGATCTCCTTCTCCTTCCGCTCCAGGATCTCGCCGACCTTGGCGACGTACGCGTCGGTCAGCTTCTGGATGCGATCGAGGCCGTTGTGCAGCTCGTCCTCGGAGATTTTCTTGTCCTTCTCCATCTTCTTGATCCGGTCGTTGCCATCGCGCCGGACCTGGCGGATCGCGTTGCGCGTGTGCTCGGCCGCCTCGTGGGCGACCTTGACCAGGTCGCGCCGCCGCTCCTCAGTCAACGCCGGGATGACCAACCGCACGACCTTGCCGTCGTTGTTGGGGGTCAGGCCGAGGTTCGACCGCAGCAGCGCCTTCTCGACGTCGGCCAGGACCTTCGGCTCCCAGGGCGCGATCACGATCGTGGTCGGGTCCGGTACCGACAGCGACGCCACCTGGTTGATCGGGGTCTGGGCCCCGTAGTAGTCCACCGTGATCCCGTCGAGAACCGCCAGCGAAGCCCGTCCGGTGCGCAGCCGCGACAGCTCGGCCCTGAAGCTCTCCACGGCCCCCGCCATCTTCGCCTCGTGCTCCTTCAGCACCTCGTTCATACCGCCTCCTCCGGGCCGATCCACGATCCGACCTGCTCGCCGAGCACCACCCGCCGCAGACTGCCGGGCGTGCCGATGTTGAAGATCTGCACCGGGATCGCGCTTTCCTTGCAGAGCGCGATGGCCGCGGCATCCATCACCCTGAGCTCACGCGTCAGCACCTCCTGGTAGCTCAGCCGCGGGATCAGCTTGGCCTCCGGAACGATTGCCGGGTCGGCCGTGAACACTCCGTCGACCTTGGTCGCCTTGATCAGGATCTCGGCGTCGATCTCATTGGCGCGCAGCGCGGCCGCCGAGTCGGTGGTAAAGAACGGGCTGCCGGTGCCGCCGGCGAACACCACCAGCCGCCCCTTCTCGAGGTGCCGAATCGCCCGCCTCCGGATGAACGGCTCAGCGACCTCGTGCATCTCGATGGCGGTCTGGACCCGGGTCGGGATCGCGAGCCGCTCAATGGCCGACGACAGGGCGAGGGCGTTGATGACGGTCGCCAGCATTCCCATCGAGTCGCCGGTGATGCGGTCGATCCCCTGCCCGTGCGCCGAGACCCCACGAATGATGTTGCCGCCGCCGACCACCGCCGCGACCTGGACGCCGAGGCGGTGCACGTCGGCGAGCTCGCCGGCGACGCTTGCCACGACCGACGGCGCGATGCCAAAGGGCTGAGACCCCATCAGGGCCTCCCCCGACAGCTTGACGAGGATCCGCCGGTACCTGACCGTCTCTGCCATCGCCGCTACGAGTCGACCGACTCCCCGAGCCGGAAGTACACGAAGCTCGCCACCGTGGCGCCCTCGCCTCCGGTCTCGCGCAGGTATTGTGCCACGGTCTTGTCGGTGTCCTTGGCAAAGGGCTGCTCGAGCAGCACCTCCTGCTCGAAGAACTTCTCCATCTTGCCGGTGACCATCTTCTCGGCGATGTGCTCCGGCTTGCCCTGGTCGATCGCCTGCTGGCGGGCGATCCGCCGCTCGGAGGCGAGGAGGTCGTCGGTCACCTCGCTGCGGTTGACGAACCTCGGCTGGGCGGCCGCGACGTGGAGGGCGACGTCGTGCAGGGCCCCCTCGCTGACCGCCTCGGTGCCCTCGACCACGACCCCGATCTTGCCGGGGCCGTGGATGTAGGACGTCAGGCGGTGGCCAGGCCGCGCCGTCACCTGGGTCAGCCGGGAGAGCACGATGTTCTCGCCGATGGTCGCGATCTGGTGGGAGATCGCCTGCTCGACCGTGTGGGCGGCATCGCCCTGGAAGGCCTGCGCCTTGAGCGCGTCGCCCGAAGCCGCGCCCGAGGCCAGCGCCTGCTTGGCGAGGGCGGCGGCAAACTCCTGGAACTTCGGGTTGCGGGCGACGAAGTCGGTCTCACAGTTGAGCTCGAGGACCACCATCCTGGAGGCGTCGCCGGCAACGACCACGGCCCCTTCAGAGGCCTTGCGGTGGGCCTTCTTCGAGGCGGCGGCCAGGCCCTTCGTGCGCAGGATCTCGATCGCCTGCTTCATGTCGCCGGCGGCCTCGGAAAGCGCCTTCTTGCAGTCCATCATTCCGGCGCCGGTGCGCTCCCGGAGCTCCTTCACGGCGGTCGCTGTGATCTCCATACGTCACCTCTTTTGAAAACGGGGCCAGGAGCTCGCGGCGCCTGACCCCGTGGACGTTGTTCGCGGTCGTCGGGACTCACGCCTTGACGGACGGCATCTCCTCATCATCGTCGGACAGATCGTCGATCATCGCCGAGGCCTCGCCATCGGTCTCCCCGACCGCCGCTGCGACCGCCGCGCTCGCGTCGCCGGCCGCGTCCGGCTTCCGCGCGGCGGACGCTCCTTCGTCGGAGGCGGTGGGGCTGACGAAGCGCTCGTCGGCGAGGTTGAGGCCCTCGAGGACGTTGTCCGCGATCCGGGAGGTGAACAGACGGATCGCGCGGATCGCGTCGTCGTTGCCCGGGATCGGCACATCCACTTCCTCGGGGTCGCAGTTGGTGTCGACCACCGCCACCACCGGGATGCCGAGGCGGTTGGCCTCGCGCACCGCGATGTGCTCGTGGACGGTGTCGATGACGAACAGAGCGTCGGGCAGATCCTCCATGTCCTTGATGCCGCCCAGCGCGCGCTCCATCTTGCGCCGCTGCCGCTCGAGCCGGATCCGCTCCTTTTTGGTCAGGTGCGACTCCTCGTTCGCGAGGACCCCCTCGATCTCCTTGAAGCGATCGATGGACTTGCGGATGGTGCGGAAGTTGGTCATCGTCCCACCCAGCCAGCGGTGGTTGACGTAGAACATCCCGCAGCGCACCGCCTCCTCGCGGATCGCGTCCTGCGCCTGGCGTTTGGTGCCGACGAACAGGATGTTGCGACCGTTGGCGGCGAGGTCGCGGACGAACTCCCCGGCGTCTTCGAAATACTGGAGAGTCTTCTGCAGGTCCACGATGTGGATGCCGTTCCGCTTGCCGAAGATGTAGGGCTTCATCTTCGGGTTCCAACGGCGGGTCTGGTGCCCGAAGTGGACACCGGCCTCCAGCAGCTCTTTCATCTGAATGCTGGCCACGAAACGCTCCCTTACCTCTTCGAGAACTGGAACCGCTTGCGCGCCTTGGGCTGACCGTACTTCTTGCGTTCCACGGTCCGGGGATCGCGGGTCAGGAAGCCCGCAGCCTTGAGCCGCGGCCGCAGCTCGGCGTTGTACTCGAGTAGCGCGCGCGCGATGCCGTGTCGGATAGCGCCGGCCTGGCCATTGGGCCCGCCGCCGACCACGTTGACGAGGATGTCGAACCGGTCCGCGGTCTCGGTCAGCAGCAGGGGCTGCCGGATCACCATCTTGAGCACTTGATTGGCGAAGTAGTCGTCGAAGCTGCGGCGGTTGACGGTGATCTGGCCGCTACCGGGGCGCAGGTAGACGCGCGCAACCGCCGTCTTGCGACGTCCCGTTCCGTAGTACTGGATCTCAGCCACTGGTCCCCCTTACCACCATCACCACGAGTGGATCTTCGGCTGCTGGGCCTCGTGCGGGTGGTCAGCCCCGCGATAGACCTTGAGCTTGCGCAGCAGCTTGCGCCCGAGCCGGTTCTTCGGCAGCATGCCCCACACCGCGTCTCGGATGACCCGCTCCGGGTACTTCACCATCCGCTCCTCGAGGCTCTCGACCCTGAGGCTGCCTGGCCGCCCGGAGTGGCGGTAATACAGCTTGTCGGTCATCTTGTCGCCGGTGACCCGCAGCTTGTCGGCGTTGATCACGACGACGAAGTCACCGGTGTCGAGGTGCGGCGTGAAGTCGGCCCTGTGCTTGCCTCGGAGCAGCCGCGCAGCCTCCGTGGCCAGCCTGCCGAGCACGTGCTCGGAGGCGTCCAGGACACGCCACTCCCGCGTGATGTCGTCTGGTTTCGGAACGTAGCTTCGCATCCCTCGAATCCTCGTGTGCAGACCCTGCGGACACAGGGGAAAAAGACTTTAGCGAAGCCCCCGTCCGCTGTCAAGATACGCGGACAGATTTCGCGGCCGGGCGTCAGGACCCGCTGCCCTGGGGGAGCGCCGGCGGTGGCGCCGCGGGCAGATCGACGAGCGAACCCGCCCCGAACCACAGATGCAACGAGCGGTCGGTCGCCTGCACGGTGAGGATCTTGAGGTCGAGCCCCGCGGGCAGCGCGTCGCGCAGGTCGATGACCACGATGCCCTCGCCGGAAAATACGGTCACCCGCTCGGGGTCGGCGTCCCGGATCACGGCCTCGACCGCCCGCCGCGGGATCCGAACGCCCCCGAAGACCGTGAACCGCCGCATCCTGAAGCCCAGGTAGCGCTGGCGCAGCCGGATCTCGGTCAGGTCGACCGACACCCGGCTGACGATCCCTTTCCAGGACACGCTGGCCAGCACGCGCAGCGTGTCGTCGCGGCCCTCGAGGTTGACCCGCGACACCTTCCCGGTCCGCCGCAGCAATCGATCAAGGTGGACCTCGACCGTCCTCAGGTCGACCACCAGGTGGAGGCCGTCCCAGCGCAGCAGAGGGTCGGGCAGCATGGTGGGAGTATAGGGGAACACCCGGCATTCACACTCCCCGCAACCACAACCATCGCGGCGGCGTCCGTTCCCGTCCCCGTTTCCGGATGTGGATGTCTCCCCGCCTGCGCGGATGGCTTCCACTCGGCTCGTGATTTCGCCAGTCAAGACGCCCCCGTCCGTTCGGGAACAGGAACGGGTACGGGAACGGGAACGTACTGAACCCCGAGCGGCCTCCCCGCTTCGGATTTCCCGACCAACGCTCTACACTCTGCGCATGACCTCCCCAGCCCGCCTCCTCGAGCTCGTGGAACGGTTCTCCGGAACCACCGTGCTGCTGCTCGGCGACCTCGTCCTCGACCGGTTCGTCCTCGGCACCCCGAAGCGCATCTCGCGGGAAGCGCCGGTGATCATCCTGCGCCGCGACGCCCAGCGCGATGTCCCGGGGGGCGCCGCCAACGCGCTCGCCAACCTCGCGGCTCTCGACGTCCAGGCGCTGCCGGTCGGGGTTGTGGGCGACGACGAGCCGGGCGAGGCGCTGCTCGCAGCGCTCGCCGAGCGGGGGGTCGACATCTCCGGCGTGCTCCGCGTCGCGGGCTACCACACCCCGACCAAGGTCCGCATCCTGGGCGGCGGGCCGGGCTCGCTCAAGCACCAGGTGGCGCGCTACGACATCGAGGACCACCTGCCCGCGGCCGGGGCCTGGCTGGCGCCCATGCTCGAGAGGCTCGACCGCCTGGCGCCGCAGGCCCAGGCCGTCGCGCTGTCGGACTATGGCTACGGCACGGTCGCCGACGAGGCCGTGCGGCGTCTGACAGCGGGCGGCCAGCGGCCGCGCTGGACCTGCGCCGACTCGCGCTCGCGGATCGCGGAGTTCGCCGGGGTCGACGGCGTCACGCCCAACCTCCAGGAGCTCGAGGCGACCGCCGGCCGCTCCCTGGACGGCGATCAGGCGGTGGCCGCGGCCGCCGAGGCGCTGCGGAGCCGGCTCGGCGCCCGCTTCGTACTGGCGACCCGCGGCAACCGGGGCATGACGCTGGTCGAGAGCGGGCAGCCCGCGCTCCACATCCCGGTCCACGGCACCGACGAGGTGGCTGACGTCACCGGCGCCGGCGACACCGTGCTCGCGGTGCTGACGGCGGCACTCGCCGCCGGGGCGACGCCCGCCGAGGCAGCCCGCCTGGCGAACTACGGCGGTGGGGTGGTGGTGATGAAGCTGGGGACCGCGACTGTCAGCCGCCACGAGCTCCGGCACGCGATCGAGCGCGACCTCGGAGCGATCGGCCCGTGACCGCGCCTGCTGACAAGCTCCAGCCGCGAGCCAGCCTCGCCGCGGAGTGCGCCGCATGTCGGCGGCAGGGGGTGCGCACCGTGCTCGCGAACGGCGCCTTCGACCTCTTGCATTGTGGGCACGTACGCTACCTGGAGGCGGCGCGCGCGCACGGCGACCGGCTGGTTGTCGCCGTCAACTCCGACCGGTCGGTGCAGCACTTCAAGGGGCCCGGGCGGCCGATCATGCCCGAGCGGGAGCGGGTCGAGATCCTGAGCCACCTCTGGATGGTGGATCGGATCTGCCTGTTCGACGAGCCGACGGTCGCCTCGGTGCTCGAGGCGCTGCGCCCCGACGTGCACGCCAAGGGCACCGACTACACGGTGGAGACCGTTCCCGAGCGGCAGGTGGTGCGATCGTACGGCGGCACCACGGTGATTTGCGGCGACCCCAAGGACCACGCCACGACCGATCTCATCTCGCTCATCCTCGACCGTTTCTGCGATGGCCGGCCCTTATGAAAATTCTTCAGTTTCAATCCGCGACCGCGGATCGGCCATGAGGTGGCAGCGCAGAAGTGACTTCGTTGTCTCATGATTCACCACGTGCCGGGCCGCGGTCGCGAATTGAACAGGGCCGAGGCGGGCCGATGAGGATTGTGCTGGTGAGACTGTCGGCCCTGGGTGACATCGTTCACACCTGGCCGCTCGCGCTCGCCCTCCGCTCCGCGCGCCCGGACGCCCACCTCAGCTGGGTGGTCGAGGAGCATTTCCGCCCGCTCGTGGACGGCCACCCCGCCGTCGACAGCGTGGTCACGGTGGACACCCGGCGCTGGCGACGTCGTCCCTGGAGCGCCCCGACCCGGGCCCGGATCGCGATGCTGCGCACCCGGTTCCACGAGCTCGACCCCGATCTCGCCCTCGACCCGCAGGGGGTCGTCAAGTCGGCGCTCGTCACCTGGTGGACGGGCGCGACGCAGCGGATCGGCTTCGCCAGGCCATGGCGCCGCGAGCGCCTCGCCGGCCTTGCCTACACCGCCACCCTGCCCGGCAGCCGCGATCAGCGGCACGTGGTCGCGAGCAACCTCGAGCTGGTGCGCGCGGTCGGTGCCGCGCCGCCGACCGAGCTGCCCCGACCAGACGCGCGCTGGCTGCTCGACCGGATCGCGGACCGCCCGTCTCCGGTTGCCGGCCAGCCGCCCTATGTCGCGCTGCTGCCCGGCGCCGGCCGCGCCGACAAGCTGTTGCCGGTCGAGGGTCTGGCGGCGGCTGCGCGGCGGGCGGTCGCCGCCGGCTACGCCGTGCAGGTCCTGTGGGGCCCCGGCGAGAACGGGCGTGCATCCAAGGTTGTCGATCTCGCCGGCGCGGGAACGGTTCTCGCGCCGCCCACCGACCTCGCCGGCCTGGTCCAGGTGCTGGCCGGGGCGCGGGCGGTGGTCGGCGGCGACACCGGGCCGGTTCATCTCGCGGCCAGCCTCGGCGTACCGGTGCTGGCGGCCTTCACCACGACCGACTGGCGGCGGAACGGCCCGCTGGGGCCGCGCGTCGAGGTCGTCTCCGGCGCCTGCGACGGCGACGACCGCCCCCGGGGGAGCGCGCGGGCGGGGCGACCGGGCCGGGTGACGCCGGCGCAGCTGGCGGACGGCATCGACCGGCTGCTCGGCTAGGAGCGTGTGGGCATAGGCCCCTCGGCGCACGCGGGTCGTAGGCCTCGGGGTGTGCGTGAGGCGTCGCGGTCGCTGGCTGGCCTACGCCCCACGCGCGCCGAGAAGGATGCGCTGCGCGCATCCTCGTGAGGAGTTCGCGCCGCAGTGGCCGTCTGACGACACTTCGGTCAACCACGTCCGCCGAAAAGGCCTATACGGTACGAACTCCCAGCTTTGAGCCGTCCGCGCGGGGCCCGCACCCCGCCCCGGGCCCGCCCTGCGGCCGCGCCGCCGGCGCGGGGATACTGAGATTCCGCGCGGGTCGGGGCGGCGCCGCAGGCGTCGGCGTGACCGTATTTTAACTGCCTACGAATGCTACAATTCTTACGAGTTGTTTGCGGGATCGGACGGTTGAACCATGCCCTTGAAGCTTGGCGAATTTCTCATTAAGGCCAGCCTCATCACCGAGGACCAGCTCGAGCGGGCGCTCAACGAGCAGCGCGAGACCGGCGGCCGCATCGGCGAGCACCTGCTGCGGCTCGGCTTCGTCACCGAGGAGGACATCCTCGACTGCCTGTCGCAGCAGTACGGCGTCCCGTCGATCAACCTGCGCCACTTTGACATCGACGAGTCGATCATCCGCCTCATCCCGGCTGACGTGGCCCGCAAGTACCAGTTCATTCCCGTGTCGAAGACCGGCGCCACTCTGACCGTGGCGATGGCCGATCCGACCAACGTGTTCGCCATGGACGACATCACGTTCATCACCGGCTACCGGGTCGAGCCGGTGGTGGCGTCGGAGGACGCGCTCCGCGAGGCCATCGACAAGTACTACGGCACGACCCACGCCCTCGAGCTCAAGAAGGTGATGGAGGACCTCGCTGCCGTCGAGGACAGCGCGCTGGAGGTGCTCGAGGAGGAGGAGGACCTCGACGTCACCAACCTCGAGGCCTCGGCTGACGAGGCGCCGGTGGTCCGCCTGGTCAACCTGATCCTCACCGACGCCCTCAAGCGGGGTGCCTCGGACATCCACATCGAGCCCTACGAGAAGACCTACCGGGTGCGATTCCGGGTCGACGGCGTGCTCTACGAGGTCATGAACCCGCCGATGAAGCTCAAGGAGGCGATCTGCTCGCGCATCAAGATCCTCTCCAAGCTGGACATCGCGGAGAAGCGCCTGCCCCAGGACGGCCGCATCAAGATCAAGATGAAGTACCAGGGCAAGATGAAGGAGCTCGACTTCCGCGTCTCCACAATCCCCACCATGCACGGCGAGAAGATCGTGATGCGGCTCCTCGACAAGGACATGCTGATGCTCGACATGACGAAGCTGGGCTTCGAGAAGTCGAGCCTGAAAACATTCGAGGAGGCGATCTTCCGGCCTTACGGCATGGTCCTCGTGACCGGGCCGACCGGATCGGGCAAGACCAACACGCTCTACAGCGCGCTGTCGCGGATCAACACGCCCGAGGTCAACATCCTGACCGCCGAGGACCCGGTCGAGTTCCTGCTGACCGGCATCAACCAGGTGCAGATGAAGGAGGCGATCGGCCTCAACTTCGCGGCCGCCCTGCGCTCCTTCCTGCGCCAGGACCCCGACATCGTGCTGGTCGGCGAGATCCGGGACTTCGAGACCGCCGAGATCGCGATCAAGGCCGCGCTGACCGGCCACCTCGTGATGTCCACCCTGCACACCAACGACGCGCCGTCGAGCATCAACCGGCTGATGAACATGGGCATCGAGCCGTTCCTGGTGGCGACCTCGATCAACCTGATCTGCGCCCAGCGGCTGATCCGCCGGGTCTGCCAGAACTGCAAGCAGGAGGAGGACGTACCGGTCCAGGCGCTGCTCAACATCGGCTTCTCCGAAGCCGAGGCGCCGAACATCCAGCTCTACCGGGGCCGCGGCTGCGACGTCTGTCTCGGGCGCGGCTACAAGGGCCGGGTCGCCCTGTTTGAGGCGATGTCGGTGACGGACGACATCCGCGAGCTCATTTTGTCGGGCGCATCGGCGATCGAGCTCCGTCGCAAGGCGCTTGAGGAAGGTATGATCGGGCTGAGGCAGTCCGGGCTCCAGAAGATCCGCGACGGCGTCACCACCATCGAAGAGGTCGTCCGCGAGACGGTCCTGTAGGCCGGCGGCCGAGGGGAAGAAAGATGTCTGCCAGTCTTCATCAATTGCTCAAAATGATGGTCGAGAAGGGCGGCACCGACCTTCACGTCACCACCAACTCGCCGCCCATCATCCGCATCGACGGGTTGCTGGTGCCGCTCAACTACCCCTCGCTGACCGCAGTCGACACCAAGAAGCTCGCGTACTCGATCCTCACCGACGCCCAGAAGCACCGCTTCGAGGAGAACCTCGAGCTCGATCTGTCGTTCGGCATCAAGTCGCTGGCCCGCTTCCGCGCCAACATCTTCGTCCAGCGCGGCGCGGTGGGCGCGGCCTTCCGACGCATCCCGTACGAGATCCTCGGCTTCCGCGAGCTCGGCCTGCCGCCGTCGGTGGAGGCCCTGTGCAACAAGCCGCGCGGCCTGGTGCTGGTGACCGGGCCGACCGGCTCCGGCAAGTCGACCACGCTCGCCGCGATGATCGACAAGGTCAACCGCGAGCGGGCGCTCCACATCATGACCATCGAGGACCCGGTCGAGTACCTGCACACCCACAAGAAGGCAATGGTCAACCAGCGCGAGCTCCACTCCGACACCCACTCGTTCCCGAACGCGCTGCGCTCGGTGCTGCGCGAGGACCCCGACGTGGTCCTGATCGGCGAGATGCGGGACCTGGAGACCATCGAGTCGGCGCTGCGGATCGCCGAGACCGGCCACCTGACCTTCGCGACCCTGCACACCAACTCCGCCCCCCAGACCATCAACCGCATCATCGACGTCTTCCCGGAGCACCAGCAGTCGCAGATCCGGGCCCAGCTCAGCTTCGTGCTCGAAGGCATCATCTGCCAGTCGCTGCTGCCCCGAGCCTCGGGCAAGGGGCGCGCCCTGGCGACCGAGATCCTGGTCCCGAACTCCGCCATCCGTAACCTCATCCGCGAGGACAAGATCCACCAGATCTACTCCATGATGCAGTCCGGCCAGACCAAGCACGGCATGCAGACCTTCAACCAGTCCCTGGCCACCCTGTACCACCGGCGGATGATCAGCTTGCAGACGGCGCTGTCCTACAGCTCCCTGCCCGACGAACTCCAGGACATGATCAACCGGGGCGTCGGGACGGTGAGTCAGGTGACTGAGGCGACCCCGGCGAGGAGGGCCTGATCATGCCGAGCTATCAGTGGAAAGGCCGCGACCGCAGCGGCAACCCGCAGTCCGGTTTGCTGATCGGCGACAACAAGGACGCCGTGATCGCGGCGCTGCGGCGACAGCAGATCGTCGTCACGACGGTCAAGGAGAAGGGCAAGGAGATCGCACTGCCGAAGTTCGGCGGCGGCATCCGGCAAAAGGCCGTCGCCGTGTTTACCCGGCAGTTCTCGGTGATGATCGACGCCGGCCTGCCGCTCGTGCAGTGCCTCGACATCCTCGGCCAGCAACAGGACAACAAGGCCTTCCAGAAGGTCATCCTGCAAGTCCGCCAGGACGTCGAGGCGGGCTCCTCGCTGGCCGACGCGCTGCGCAAGCACCCGCAGGCCTTCAACGACCTCTACGTCCACATGGTGGCGGCCGGCGAAGCAGGCGGTATCCTCGACACCATCCTGCAGCGCCTCGCGAACTACATCGAGAAGTCGGTCAAGCTGAGGTCGCAGGTGAGATCGGCGATGATCTACCCGCTCGCCGTCATCACGATCGCGATCGTGGTCGTCTACGTCATCCTGTGGAAGGTGATCCCGGTCTTCGCCACCCTATTCGAGAGCCTGGGTACCCAGCTCCCCTTCCTGACCCAGGTCATCGTCAACCTCTCGCGCTTCATCGGCAACTTCTGGTGGCTGATCTTCCTGGTGATCGGCGGCGCCATCTTCGCGCTGCGCCAGTACTACCGGACCGAGGCCGGCCGCTACCAGATCGACAAGCTGATGCTCAAGATGCCGGTCCTGGGCATGCTCCTGCGCAAGATCGCCGTTGCCCGGTTCTGCCGGACGCTCGGCACCCTGCTGTCGTCTGGTGTCGCCATTCTGGAGTCCCTCGAGATCACCGCTCGCACCGCCGGCAACGCGGTCATCGAGGAGTCCATCCTGAAGGTCCGCAAGGACGTCGAGGAAGGCAAGAGCCTGGCCGAGCCGCTCGCCCGCACCGAGCAGTTCCCACCGATGGTCTGCCAGATGGTCGGGGTCGGTGAGCAGACCGGCGCCATGGACACCATGCTGAGCAAAATCGCCGACTTTTACGAGGACGAGGTCGACGCCGCGGTCGAGGGCATGATGGCGCTGCTCGAGCCGGTCATGATCGCCTTCCTCGGCGTGATCATCGGCACCATCGTGGTCGCGATGTACCTGCCGATGTTCTCTCTGATCAGTCAGATCGGCTGATGACCCCAGCGCCCGAGATTCCCGCGGCGGGCGGGGCAGGAGCCCCGCCCTTCGCGGCGCCTTCGCGGGCCGCGCTGCGCTGGCTGATCGGCCTCCGCCTGGTCGTCATCTCGACCCTGTTTCTCGGCATCCTCATCATCCAGGTCAACACCCAGCAGCTGCTCCAGCTCGAGCAGTTCTACTGGCTGATCCTGGTCAGCTACGGGCTGTCGCTCGGCTACCTGGTGCTCTATCTGAAGGGGCAGACGACGCGCCTGCAGGCGGTGATCCAGCTGTTCGGGGACATCGGCGTCGTCACTGGCTGCGTCTACTTCACGGGTGGCCTCTACTCCCCGTTCTCGTTCCTCTACCTGACCGTGATCATGGTGGCCGCGACCATGCTGCGTGGCGGCGGATTGGTGTTCGCCGGGCTGTCGGCGATCGCCTACGGCGTCCTCGTCGACCTGATGGTGTTCGGCGTCGTGCCGGTGCCGGCCAACCTGGCCGGAGCCGTCGTGCCGCTGTCCTCGTCGCGGGTGCTCTACCAGATCATGATCCATGTCGTCGGCTTCGTGCTGGTGGCGCTGCTCGTCTCGTACCTGAGCGAGTCCCTGCGCACGGCCCGTTTCCGGCTCCGGGAGGAGACGGAGCGCGCCCAGCAGTTCGTCGCCCTCACCGATCAGGTCGTGCGCTCGGTCAGCGCCGGCATCCTCGCCGCCGACCTCGACGGCAAGGTCCTCCACGTCAACCCGGCGGGCGCGCGGATCCTCATGATCGCCGACGACGCGGCGGTCGTGGGCAAGCCCCTCGAGGAGGTGATGCCGCTGGTCGCCCACCACTGGCCATCGCTGCGGACCCGGGCCCGAACCCAGTTGCTCGGCCGCCTCGAGGACGACCTCGGCGACTCCGGGATCCGCCTCGGGCTGTCGGTCGGCCCGCTCGAGGACGAGAGGTCCAACCTGGTCGGCTTCATCGTCAACTTCCAGGACCTCACCGAGCTCGAGATTGAGACCGAGCGGCGGCGGATGCGCGACCGGATGGCCGCGGTCGGCGAGATGGCGTCCCGCATGGCGCACGAGATCAAGAACCCGCTCGCCTCGATCTCGGGCTCCGCGCAGATGCTGACCTCACTCGGCGGCCTCGACACCAAAGATCACCGCCTGCTCCACATCGTCGTCGACGAGTCGCGCCGGCTGTCGCAGATCCTCGACGAGTTCCTCGACTACGCCCGCCCCCACCAGGCGACCCACAAGCCGTGCAACATCGCGGCGATGCTGCGCGACTGCATGGACCTGCTGCGGCGCTCGGCGGAGATCACCGACCGCCACGTGCTGTCCGTCGACAGCCCGGACGAGCTGATCGTGCATGGCGAGGAGCACCTGCTGCGCCAGCTGTTCTGGAACCTTTCCCGCAACGCGATCCAGGCGATGCCCGACGGTGGCCGGCTGACGGTCTCCGCCGAGCGCCGCAAGAGCACCGCGATCCTGGTCTGGCGTGACACCGGGGTCGGAATGAGCGAGGATGTCCGGCAGCGCGCCTTCGAGCCGTTCATGACGACCAACCCGTACGGCACCGGGCTCGGCTTGGCGGTCGTCTACACCGCGGTCGAGGACCACGGCGGCTCGATCGACATCGACAGCGCGCCGGGCCGCGGCACGACCATCACCGTCGAGCTGCCGCTCCTGCCGGAGGTGGAATGACCGAGGGCCGCATCCTGGTCGTCGACGACGAGGAGTCGATCCGCGAGTTCCTGACCATCCTGCTCGAGAAGGAGGGCTACGAGGTCGCGACCGCCGACTCGGTGGGTGCCAGCATCGGGCAGCTAGCGGAGGGGTCGTTCGACCTCGTCATGTGCGACCTCAAGCTCCCGGACGGCAGCGGCCTCGAGGTGCTCGAGGAGGCGCGCCGGCGCCACATCGAGTGGCCGTTCATCATCATCACCGCCCACACCACGCCGCAGCACGCCCTCGAATCGCTGCGCGCGGGCGCCGCCGAGTACCTCTCGAAGCCGTTCAACGTCGACGACCTCAAGATCATCGTCCGCAATCTGTTCAACCGGCGCGCCGCGGCCGCGGCGCCCTTCGAGGTCCCCGAGTTCATCGGCTCGTGCCCGCCGATCCAGCGCATCCTGGACCTCGTCCCGCGGGTCGCAGCCACCCCCTCGACGGTGCTCATCACCGGCGAGAGCGGCACCGGCAAGGAGCTGCTAGCGCGCGCCATCCGCGCCCACTCGGCCCGCGCCGACGGCCCCTTCCTATCGGTCAACTGCGGCGCGATCCCCGAGGGCCTGCTCGAGTCCGAGCTGTTCGGTCACGCCAAGGGCTCGTTCACCGGGGCCGTGCGCGACCACGTCGGCCTGTTCGCGCAGGCGCGCGGCGGCATCCTGTTCCTTGACGAGATCGGCGAGCTGCCGGGCGCCACCCAGGTCAAGCTGCTGCGGGTGCTCCAGGAGCGCCGCCTGCGCCCGGTCGGCGGCGAGCGCGAGATCGAGGTCGACGTCCGCGTCCTCGCCGCCACCAACCGCGACCTCCAGGCCGAGGTCGCGGCCAGCCGGTTCCGCGAGGACCTCTACTACCGCCTCAACGTCCTCCACCTCCACCTGCCGCCGCTGCGCCACCGCATCGACGACATCCCGGAGCTGGCCCGCCATTTCGCGGACCGGACCTGTGCCCGGTTCGGCATCCCGGCCAAACGGTTGACCCCGGACGCGCTGCGCGTGCTCCAGGCCTACCGCTGGCCCGGCAATGTCCGCGAGCTCGAGAACATCATCGAGCGGACGGTTGCGCTGGAGTCGGCCGAGATCATATCCTCCGGCAGTCTGCCCGAGCACCTCCGGGGCCAGCCGACCGACGCGCGGCTCGAGTCAGTGAGCCTCCCGGAGGAGGGGATCGATCTTGAGGAGTACCTGGACACCATGCGGCTGAGCTTGATGCGGCGGGCCCTGGAACGCACCGGCGGCCACCAGAAGAAGGCGGCCGAGCTGCTCCGGCTCTCCTACCGCGCCTTCCGCTACCACGCCGAGAAGCTCGGCCTGGTCAGGGACGAGGAGAACGGCACATGAGCCGGAGTCGGGAAGGGGTCGCCGGAACGATCGCGGTGGCCGCGCTGGTGCTGCTGCTCTCAGCGTGTGCTCCGGCCTCGGACTCGGCCGACGGCCCGCAGCCGGCCCCGCCCACCCCGCCCGCAGCCCAGGCCTCCCAGAAGCCACCGCGTGCGGTCCTCGACGACGGCTTCGTCATCCGGCTGGAGCTCGCCCGGACCCCGGACGAGATCGCCCAGGGGCTGATGTTCCGGCCGTCGCTCGCTGAGAATCGCGGCATGCTGTTCCTGTTCGAGGTCGATCGGGTGCCGAGCTTCTGGATGAAGCACACGATGATCCCGCTCGACCTGCTGTTCCTCGATGGGCAGGGGGCGATCGTCGACCTCGTCGAGAACGCACAGCCGTGCGCCGCCGAGCCGTGCCCGCAGTACATCCCGGCCCGCGTCGTGTCGGCCGTGCTCGAGGTCAGTGCCGGCACGGCGGCCCGCCACGGGCTCGCGATCGGCGATCGCATCGCGTTCAAGAGGGTGCCGGGGTATCCGAGGTAGCCGAGAGCCGGGAGCCCCCCCGCCCGGGAGGTCGGTCGCGAGCGGGCATCCCGGGGCGACCGGACCGCAAGCCCGTCGCCCGCTCGTCAGGTGGGCCTCTTCTTCCTCTTCACTCCGCCGCCTGAATCCGGAGTGGCGGCCGGCGGCGCGTCCGGCTTCGGCTGTGGCGTGCTCTCCGAGGGGGTCGACGATGACTCCTCCGGGGCGGGGCCCGATGGCCTCGCGCCGCCGCCGTTGCTCCTGCCGTAGTCCGTGATGTAGAAGCCGCTGCCTTTGAACTGCAGCGCAGGGACGCCGAGCAGCCGGCGCACCGCCCCGCTGCAGGCGGGGCATTCGGAGGCCGGCGGATCGCTGAAACGCTGGATCCGCTCGAAGCGGTGTCCGCAGAGCAGGCACTCGTACTCATACAGTGGCATCGGTTGTCCTCAGACCCTCACGCCGGCGAGCTGGGCGGGCTCTTGACCTGGATCCGGATGTGCCCGGAGCGAGGTTCTTCACCGCGGCCGACCACCCCGAGCTCGGTCAGAGCGTACAGGACTCGCGCGTTGATCCCCGGGCTCAGCGGCCCCTCGTCGCACAGCTGGTAGAGCGACTTGCGCCCGTCGACGAGGTCGAGCAGTGACCGCTCGCCCCGCTCCAGCTGAAAACCCGACAGGTGCTCCGGCCACTCCAGGCGCAGCAGGACGGCGTTGCGCCCACCGAGCCGCGCCGTCACCAGCTTGGCGTCGACGATGCGCTTGCAGCCGCCCATGATGACCCGCGGCGTCGAGATCGCAACCTGCTGCCCCTCGTGCTCTGCGCCGCTCCCGGCACGGAACTCGACCGTTCCGTGGTTCCAGTTGAAGAGGCTCCACACGATCTGCTGCACCTGATCCCGGATCGCGATCGCGATCTCGTGGGCGCCGAGGAACCCCATCTGGACCAGGATCGCGCCCAGCCGCCGTCCCGGGAACCGGCCGACCTCCCGCGAGGCGACGTCGAGCTGGCTGCGCGAGATGCGGCCCTTCATGAGCAGGTACTCGCCGAGCGACTCCTCGCGGTCGGACGAGGTGGCGAAGATCACATCGCCATCGAGGACGTAGATCTGCTTGCGGTCGCCGCGGCGTGCGCACTCGACGACTCCGGGCACCCGGTGGCGATGGATGGTCGCGAGCATCTGGGGCAGGGCGACCTCACCCAGGTCACCGCGAAAGATGTGCTCGTTGGCCGCCATCCGCCTTTCCTCTGGAACCAAGAGGCCACAGCGCCCGGAACCTGGTGGCGGAAGCGCAAGGGAATCGAACCCTCCGACCGACGCCACAAGGGCCGGCCCAACGGATTTGAAGTCCGCGGAAGCCACCAGGCCCCATGCGCTTCCGTTCCCGTCATTCTAGCAAAAGTGGCGGCGGCATCTGTCGGCTGGGCCGTCGCCACCGATCACGCGCGCAACGCCAGCCAGGCGGCGGCGAGGGCGAGGCCGGGTCACTCGATCACCGGCATTGGCGCGTCCGGCCGCCACCAGCGCTTGCGGCGCGCCAGGTCACCCTCGCGGTAGAGCTCCGGCCGCGCGCCCTCGCGACCCGGGCGCACCAGCAGGCCGGTTTTCGCCTGCACCCACCGTTCGACCACGTTGTCGGGCCGCTCCACCGCGTAGGGCGGCCGGGCGGGCACTGCCCGGGCCATGAGCTCCCGCCAGAGGGGACCTGCCGCCGCCGCGCCGGTCAGGCCGAGCCGGCCGCCGTCGTCAAGGCCCACCCAGACCACCGCCACCACCGAGCCGGCCTGGCCGGCGAACCAGGCGTCGCGCAGGCCCGAGCTGCTGCCGGTCTTGGCCGCCACATCGAGCCCGGGGATGGCGCCGCTGACCGCCGTCCCCTCCTCGACCGCGGTCCGCAGCAGGTCGCGCACGATGTAGGCGGCGGCCGGGTCCGCGGCCTTGCTCAAGCGCGGCTGCCAGCGTTCGAGCGAGTCCCCGGTGGCGGTGGCGACGCGCGCCACCGGGAACGGCTCGAGGACGCGGCCCGGGGTGGCGAAGACGGTGAAGGCGCGTGCCACCGCGAGCGGCGTCGTCTCCAGCGCGCCCAGCACGAACGACGGCGGCGCACTCGGTGGCAGCGCGAGGCCGACCCGCTCGAAGAGACCGGCGGTGGCATCGAAACCGCACCAACGCGCGATCCGTACCGTCGGCACGTTGCGGGACTCGGCCAGAGCCTCGCGGAGCAGGACTGTTCCGAGATACCGATCGTCGAAGTTGTGAGGCTCCCAGTCGCCGGCCGGCAGGGAGATCGACAGCGGCTCGTCGGCGATCCGGCTCGAGGCGGTCAGCGGGTCGTGGCCGCCGCAGTCATCGATCGCCTCCAGTGCCACGAAGGGCTTGACCACCGAGCCGGGCTGCCGCTTCGCCGCCCGCACCCGGTCGAAGGAGCCCGGCGGGTCGTTGGGATCGCCGCCGACCGCGGCGAGAACCGCCCCGGTGCGGGCATCGAGCGCGACCGCGGCAGCGGTGAGCGAGCTGCCGCGCAGGCTGGGATGGTCCCGCCGAAGGTCGGCAAGCCGTCGCGCCACGGCCTGCTGCGCGAGCTCCTGCAGGTAGGGGTCGACGGTCGTCTCGACCAGGAACCCGCGACCCTCTTCGGCCTTGTTTGGCGCTGCCCGCTCGACCTCCTCCTTGACCCAGGTGAGAAGGTGGACCGGCGCCTGACCGCGGGGCGGCGACGGGCGCGGGGTCACCGGCGTGGCCTTCGCCTGGGCAACCTCGGCCGGGGTCGCCCAGCCGAGCTCCTCCATTCGCCCGAGGACCCAGTCCCGGCGGCCGCGCAGGGCCGCGGCGTCATCCAGCGGCGACAGCCGGTTCGGCCCCTGGATCATCGCCGCCAGCGCCGCCGCCTCGGCCAGGCTCAGCTCGGCGGCGGGCCGGGAGAAGTAGGCGCGCGCCGCGGTGCCGATGCCGTGGATCGCGAGCCCCTGGACGTGCCCCAGGTAGACGCTGTTGAGGTAGGCCTGGAGGATCTCCTGCTTGCTGTACTCGTCCTCGAGCTCGCGGGCGCGCATCGCCTCCGAGGCCTTGCGGCCGAGGGTGCGGCGGGGCGACAGGTCGCGGTTCTTGATCAGCTGCTGGGTGATCGTGCTGCCGCCTTCCACGACCCGGCCCTTGAGCAGGTTGCGCGTCGCGGCGCGGGCCATGGCGCGCAGGTCGACGCCACCGTGCTCGAAGAAGCGGGCGTCCTCCGCCGCGAGCACCGGCTGCCAGACCCGCTCCGGCAGCTCGTCGAGCTCGACGCGGATCCGCGCCGCCCGGTCCCCGGCCAGCGACTCGGCGAGCACCTGCGGCTCGAGCCAGACGGAGTCCTCGCGCTCGAGCGGCTGCGGCGGCCGCCCCTCGTTGAAGCGTCCGACGATGCGGCCGGTCGATCGCTCGAGGGCGAGGCCGATCAGCTCCGCATCGTGGTCGCGGCCGTCAGCGCGGCATGGCCGACGGAAGATCCAGTAGCGGTCGTGCCCGTGGAAGTACTCTCCGGGCTGCGCGGGCCGCTCGTGCACCCGGCGATAGCCGAGCCGCTCCAGCCGCTCGTCGAGGGCGAGCTCCTCGACCGTCCGTCCCTGGGGCACCGGCACCGGCGCCGACAGCACTCGCGTCTCGTTGCGGCCGAGTGTGTCCTCGAGCGAGGCGGCTCGCAGCGGCGCTGGGACGAGGGCCAGGCCGAGAAGCAGCGCCCAGCCGAAGCTCGGATGCTGCCCTCGACCGGCCGTCGTCACGCCCTCGGCTCGCACGCGTCGAGCCTAGCGCGCCGCAGTGCTGCCGTCGAGGCGCACACCGACGATCCCGGCTCGCTGGTGACCGCGGTCGCGATCCGCCCCGGCCGAGAACTCAGCGCTCCACAACAACTCCGAGGGCGGAGGCGCCCCGGATCGCCCGCTCGACCATGAACGCGACCGGAGCGTCCATCGCGATCGGGATCAAGGCGGTTTCGGGATGCTGCCTCGCCCACACCCGGAAGACCTCGTCGGCGAAGCCCTGTCCAACCAGCGCGACGCCACCGAAGTCGAGCACGACCTCGCGGAAGCGCTCGAGACCGTTCACCAGGCGCTTGGCCTGCGACCGGCTCATGAGCGTGGTCCCGGTCTCCTGCAATGCGAATGCTCGTCCCGAGTGACTCTTCAAGTACCTCTCGAATGCGACTGCCTTGGTTTGTGAGCGAAACATGATCGCGGTTTCGATGCGCCACGGTCGATTCCTGGCGGTATGAGGGACCTGGCCGGCGTTGTGGGCCCAAAGCCTCCCGTCGAGATCCTCTGTCAGGCCGGTGTAGTGCCGGGTCGGATCTCCGTCGCTCACCAGAACGTACACGTAGTGGAACGTGGCCATCTCGGAAGTCTGAAGGAGGGGTGGGTGTTGGCTCGCCAAACTCCCCAGCCACGCTCTGGCCCGGCTTCGCGCTGACGCGCTTCGCCGAGGCAAGCGTAGTCCTCAGCCGCGCGTGGCGCACCGGATGAGCCCAGCTTGTCAGGGCGTAGTCGCGGTGGTCGGGCGGTGGGGGACGATGCCCGGCTTCGTCCCGCGGACTTCGCCGTGACAGGTCGGCTACGCCGTGGCTTGGTTTACCAGGGCGTAGTCCTCAGCCGCGCGTGGCGCACCGGATGAGCCCGGCTTCGCCTGCGGCTACGCCGTGGCAGGCTTCGTTCTCATCCTGCGGCTGAGAACGGAGCCTGGTGGAGCCGATCGGGATCGAACCGACGACCTCTTGAATGCCATTCAAGCGCTCTCCCAACTGAGCTACGGCCCCACTGGGACCGCGAGTTGTAGCAAACGCCGACAGCGCGTGTCAATCGAAGCCGCCAGCGCGACCACCGGTCGGCCGCGCGCGAGCACCACCGAGCGACACGGCTGGGATCAGGGAAGCCGGCCGTCGGGGCGCCTGGGATCCGGCAGGGTCTCGTACGCCCAGATCTGCGCGTGCAGCAGCTTCCGGAAGCCCTCGCCGGCCAGCGGGTAGCGCTCCCAGTCGTCGTAGAGCTCGATGAACACGTCGTAGAGCCCCGGCTCGGCCACGGTCACGGTGTGGCTGGTGGTGCCGACCGCCGGCTGGCTCCACTCCTCCTGCCCGGGCACGTGCCAGACCGCCATCACCGGGCTACCCTCGGGATCGCTCGCGGTCATGGCGATGGTGGCCGTGTGTGGCGCCAGCCCCGACCACGGCGTGAGGGTCAGCGTGCCGGCCGGGGCCTGGTCCCACGCCACCGTGGTGTTCACGGGGATCGGGAAGGTGACGATGGTCGCGTCCTCGATGGTCAGCACGAACTGCCAGGTTCCAGGCAGGGTCTTGACGATCGCGATCTCCTGGAGGCTGGTGCCTGAGGCCACGCTCATCCACTGGTTCTCGCCCACGATCAGGCGCTGGGGGAAACCGTACGGGTCCACCAGGTAGTGTCGCATCTCGCCGAACGGCAGGTTGGTGGCCGACCACCACACGAACAGCAGCTGGTCGGGGGTGGCGTCGTCGATCTCGGTGACGATGGTGAGGTCATCCCAGCCGGTGCCGACCGCGAAGTAATAGTCGTTGACCGTCACGCCGGGGTCGACCGGTGGAATCTGGAGCGGCGACGGCAGCCGGAGCTCTCGCGGCAGGCCGTAGAGCGCCTGGGCGCCGGCGATGTCGTCCGGCCGCACCGAGTGCACACCGTTGTAAGGACCGGCGAACATCACCGAGTTCGGGTTGTCGGAGTGGCCGAGGCAGAGCATGTGGCCGAGCTCGTGGACCAACAAATGCCGGAGCACGAACTCGCGCTCGGCCGCCGGCCAGCTCACCGGGCAAAAGGAATGGTCGATCGCGACGAAGCCCTCGAACATCGGCCAATAGCCGAGTGAGAGGTAGACCTCCCAGGGCGCGTCTGCCACGCCGCCGCCGTGGCTGCCCTGGCCGCTCGGGTTCCAGCCGATCACCGTCACGCCGTCGTCCCAGTCCGTGGGCCGCCGGCTCGTCAGCCCCTGGAACTGGAAACGGATGCCGCTCACCCCCTCCCACTCGGCCATCGCCTCCTCGATCAGCGCCACCGTCGCGACCACGTCGGTGAACGGCTCGGAGGCGCGCGCCGGGTTGTAGAACCAGCGGATGGTGGGCGGCGCCCAGCGCGCGAACCCCTGCCCTGCGCCGAGGTACTTGGCCTCTGACTGGACACCTCCCGGACGCACCAGGACGTAGTCGGATGCGTCCTCGGCGCCGGGCAGAAGCGTTGCGACGGCGGCGGCCACGAGCCACAACACGCCCATTCCAGCCTCCTCGGTCGGAGCGGCAAGCCCCGGCTGATCGCCACTCTCGCTCGCGCACCACGCTACGCCGACCGTCGAGGCGCCGCAACACCGCGCGCGGCGCGCCGCGATGGCATCACGGTCTGGGAGCCCTGAGGACCCGCGCGACGCCAGCAGCCGGCCGCCCCGCGCCCGACCCCGCTTCTGCGCCCGAGGGGAGCCTGCCCTGAGCGAGCGGCGCACCGGCGCCGCGAGTCGAAGGGTTCCCGTTCCCGAGACGCGCGCGCTCAACCCCCCCTTGACTCTTCCTGCCGACGGTAATACTGTGTAACACTACGGCGATCGGAGACGGAGTGGACGGCAAGCACATCATCACCTTCAAGGCGGACCAGGCCCTGGTCGACGCCATGGAAGGCGTCACCAACCGCTCCGAGTTCATCCGCGCGGCGATCCTGGCCGCCCTCGACGGCGCCTGCCCGCTGTGCCACGGCACCGGCGTGCTGAGCCCGCGCCAGCGCCAGCACTGGGACGAGTTCAGCGCCGACCACACGGTCGAGACCTGCGGGGACTGCCACGAGAGCCGCATCGTGTGCAAGGTGTGAGCGCGGCCATGACGGTGATTCGTCGACTCGGCCTCGCGGTCATCGCGCTCGCGCCGGCCATCGCGGCACTGCCGCGTGCCGCCGCCGCGAGCGAGCCGCTCGAGGTCTGGGTCAGCATCCCGCCCATGCTCGAGATCGTCGGTCGGGTCGGCGGTGACCGGGTCCATGCCCAGGCGCTGCTCGCGCCCGGGGCCTCGCCGCACACCTACGAGCCGACGCCGCGCCAGCTCGCCGCCCTCTGGGAGGCCGATCTCTTCGTGGGCATCGGGGTTCCCTTCGAGACCCCGCTGCTCGCCAAGATCGCCTCGCTGCGGCCGGACCTGACGGTCGTCGACTGCTCGCGGGGCATCGAGCTGCAGCCGATCGATGACGCCCACCTCGACGCCCACCCGGGCGAGCGCTTCGACCCTCACACCTGGCTCGACCCGGTGCTGGTGAGATCCGAGGCGGCCGCCGTGCGCGATGCGCTGTGCCGGCGCAGCCCGGCCGACTGCGCCGCGCTCGACGCCAACCTGGCCTTTTACCTCGCGGACCTCGAAGCGGCCCACCGGCGCATCGAGGCGATCCTGGCGCCGTACCGCGGCCGCACCCTGCTCGTCTTCCACCCCGCGTTCGGCTACTTCGCGCGCCGCTACGGGCTCGAGCAGGTGGCGGTCGAGGTCGGTGGCAAGGAGCCGACGCCCCGCCAGCTCGCCCTACTCGTCGAGCAGGCGAAGGCCTCCGGGGCGTCCGCCCTGTTCGTCCAGCCGCAGGTTCGCGGCAGCACGGCCGCCGCCGTGGCCGAGGCCGTGGGCTGCCCGCTGGTCGAGCTCGACCCGCTGGCGGCGGACCTTTCCGCCAACCTCGAGCGGATGGCGCGCGCCATCGCGGCGGCCATGGGGGGCGGACGGTGAGCGCGCCGGTGATCGAGCTCGAGGGGGTGTCGTTTGCCTTCGACGGCCGCCACCCGGTGCTCTCCGACGTGACGTTGGCTGTCGAGCCGCTCTCCTTCGCCTGCATGATCGGCCCCAACGGCGGCGGCAAGACGACGTTGCTCAAGCTGATCCTGGGCCTGCTCGAGCCGACCACCGGGCGGATCCGGGTCCTCGGCACCTCGCCCCAGCGGGCGCGCCACCGGATCGGCTACATGTCCCAGCACGCGACCCTCGACAGGGCCTTCCCGGTGCGGGTCCTCGACGTCGTGCTGATGGGCCGGCTCGGGCCGCCGCGGGTCGCCGGCCCGTTTGACCGGGCGGACGTCGCTGCGGCGCGCGACACGCTCGCGCGGGTCGGCCTTGCCGGCCTCGAGCGGCGCCCGTTCGCCGACCTGTCGGGCGGACAGCGGCAGCGGGTGCTGCTGGCGCGGGCTCTGACCTCGAGCCCTGAGCTGCTGCTGCTGGATGAGCCTGCCTCGGGCCTCGACCAGAAGGTCGAGCGCGACTTCTTCGATCTACTGCTGGAGCTCAACCGCACCACCACCGTGGTCTTGGTGTCGCACGACCTTGGCTTCGTGCAGTCGTTCGTCCGCTCCGTGATTTGCGTCCACGGCACGGTCGACGTCCACGAGACCAACCAGCTCGACGGGAACACCATCCGCGAGCTCTACAGCGGCGAGGTGCGCATGGTGCGGCACGACCACTCGGAGTGAGCGTGGACTTCCTCGACGCCCTCCCCCGCTTCGCCTTCCTCCAGCACGCGCTGCTGGCCGGGGTACTCGCCGGCGTCGCCTGCGGTGTGGTCGGCAGCTACGTGGTGGTGCGGCGCATCGCCTCGATCGCCGGAGCGATCGCCCACTGCGTGCTCGCCGGGCTCGGTGCGGCGCGCTGGCTGCAGGTGGTGCATGGCCAGACCTGGGCGAGCCCAATGCTGGGGGCGGTGGCGGCCGCTTTGATCGCGGCCGTGCTGATCGGCGTCATCAGCCTGCGCGCCAAGGAGCGGGAGGACACCCTGATCGGTGCGCTGTGGGCAGTCGGCATGGCGATCGGCATCCTGTTCATCGCGCGCACGCCGGGCTACGACCAGGACCTCATGAGCTACCTGTTCGGCAACATCCTGCTGGTGCGCGGCAGTGATCTGTGGCTGATGCTGGTGCTCGACGTCGTCGTGGTCACCCTCTGTGCGGCGCTGTTCCCCCAGCTCCAGGCCGTGTGCTTCGACGAGGAGTTCGCCCGGCTGCGCGGACTCAACGTGGAGCTCTACTACCTCCTGCTGCTGGTGCTGACTGCGCTCACGGTGGTGCTGCTGGTGACCGTGGTCGGGATCGTGCTGGTGATCGCCCTGCTCACCCTGCCGGCAGCGATCGCCGGCCAGTTCACCTCGAGCCTGCGCGGCATGATGGTTGGCGCGGCGGTGCTCAGCATCGCCTTCACGATCACCGGCCTCGCGGTCTCCTACGGCCCCGACCTCCCGGCCGGCGCCACCACCATCGTGCTCGCCGGTCTCGCCTACCTCGGCGTGCTCGCCCTGCGCCGGTTGATCGGCGCGGCCCGGGCCTCGCGCGCGCACTGAGCGGCCGGCCGACCGCCTCGCCGATCGTCCGCTGAGCCCGCCGCCTTGGCCGCCGGGCCGCGATCGGCTAGGATTCCCGGTGCGGCTCGATTTCGGGAGGGCTCGATGGCCACTCGTCGCCAGCTCGTCAACTGTGCTCTCGTCACCCTGCTCCTGATCCTCGCCGGTGCCTTCGCCGGCGCCCAGGACAAATTGATGCTCCAGTGCGGCAACGCCTCTTACGACGACGGCGAGTCCACCGACTTCGATTGGTTCGGGGGCGGCGACGCCGGCGACCCGGACAGGATGTTCGCGGTCAAGTTCGAGCTCGCCGACTTCGGCTATGAGCCGGGGTTCGTGGAGATCACCGGGATCTGCGCCGGCAACCTGCTCGCGGTCGGCGGGCTGTTTCCGAACGACGTCTACGTCTACCCCGACAACGAGGGGGTGCCCGACGACAGCGTGGCCCTGGCCGTGGCCCGCATCCTCACCGGCAACGGCCGCGGCGCGTCGATCGTCGAGTTCGACCGGCCGGTCACCCTCCACGGCGACTTCTGGCTGGTCAACCGCGGCGGCCCCGAGCTCACCTCCACCGACTTCAACATGGAGCACGACGAGGAGCCGACCGAAGGCCACAGCTACGTCTCCGAGGACGGTATCGCAGAGCTCGAGGAGACCGAGGCCGGCGACTACATGCTGCGCGCCTACCTGCGGCCCACCGACCGCAGCTACCTCACCGCCGGCATGGCGCGCACCTCTGGCGCCGGCGACACCGAGTGGCGGTCGCAGCTCGCGGTCCTCAACGTCGGCGAGCGTGCGGTCGAGGCGACGGCGAGCTTCCGCGCCGCCGGCAGCGACCCGATCGAGATCACCGGCACCGTCGCCGCCGGCCAGCTGCTGGCCTGGGACGACGTGCTCGGCGAGCTGTTCGAGGTCACCGACGAGCTGGCGGGCTCGATCCAGGTCGACGGCGACGGGCCGTTGGTGGTGACCGCCCGCACCTACAACCAGAGCGACGTCGGCACCCTGGGCCAGTTCCTGCCCGGGATCGCCCCGGAGCAGGCCATGGCCACCGGGGAGGTCGGGGTGCTCTCCCCGCTCGCCAACAACCAGCAGTTCCGCACCAACGTCGGCTACATCAACCTCGCCGATCACGCCTGCGAGGTCCGTGTGACCCTGCACGACACCTCCGGCGCGCAGATCGGCAGCGAGCGGACCCGGAGCATCGACCCATCGGGCTGGAAGCAGGACAACGACATCTTCGCGGTCACCGGCGCCGGCAGCCAGGACCGCGCCTACGCCAAGACCGAGACGATCACCAACAACTGCACGGTGTGGGTCTACGCCTCGGTTGTTGACAACGCAACCGGCGACCCGACGATGATCCCGGTGATCATCCAGTAGGAGCGTGCGGGGCATAGGCCCCTCGGCGCACGCGGGTCGTAGGCCTCGGGGTGTGCGTGAGGCGTCGCGGTCGCTGGCTGGCCTACGCCCCACGCGCGCCGAGAAGGATTCGCTGCGCGCATCCTGACGAGTTCGTGCCGCAGTGGCCATCGTGGAGGCCCGTGACCGGTGTATTCTCGAGATGCTCGACCGCCCCCTCACGATCGGTGAGCTCGCTGCGGCAAGCCCGATCTGCGGCAGACGGGCCTACGCGCCGGGGGTCCTCGACTACTGGGAGGGCCAGATGATCCGCAGGCGCTTCGCGCGCCTCGAGCGCCGGGGCTGGGTCCGAGGAGACGCGCGCGCGGACGTTGAGCTCCGCGGCGCCGACGGAGGTCGAACTGGAAGGCTGGTGGGAGCGACCGCCGAGGCCGATCGCTTCCACAATCGCGCGCGATGGTTGAGGAGGTAAAGACCATGAAGCAGCTCCGAGGAAAACCTGCACGAGTCGCTCTGGCTGCAGCCGCCGCCATGCTGGTGATGGACGGCTGCTCAATGAACCCGGCGACCGGCGAGCGCCAGTTTTCTTTGATCGGCGAGCAGCAGGAGATCGCGCTCGGCCAGGAGGAGGCCGCCAACGCGGTCGCCCAGTTGGGACGGTACGACGACGACAAGCTGCAGGGGTATGTGTCGGGCGTCGGCCAGCGGCTGGCCGCGGCAACGGAGAAGCCCGACCTGCCGTGGACCTTCACGGTGGTCGACGACCCGGTGGTCAACGCCTTCGCCCTGCCCGGCGGGCCGATCTTCGTCACCCGCGGCATCCTCACCCACTTCAACTCCGAGGCCGAGCTGGCCGCGGTGCTCGGCCACGAAATGGGCCACGTCACGGCTCGCCACTCGGTGGAGCAGATGAGCACCGCGCAGCTCGCCAACCTCGGTCTCGGGGTGGCGATGATCGCGAGCGAGGACTTCCGTCCTTACGCCGGGCTCGCGATGCAAGGCCTCCAGCTGATGTTCCTCAAGTTCAGCCGGGACGACGAGACCCAGTCGGACGAGCTCGGCCTGCGCTACATGACGCGCAACGGCTACGACCCGCACGAGATGCCGAAGATGTTCGTGACCCTGGACCGGATCAGCGCCGCCCAGGGCGAGGGCGGGCGGATCCCGGCGTGGGCGTCGACCCATCCCAACCCGGACCGCCGCGCCGAGCGCACCATGGAGGGCATCGAAGCACTGCCCCCAGACCAGCAGACGGGCACCGTCGATCGCAACGGCTACCTGCGCCACATCGACGGCATCGTGTTCGGCGACGACCCACGCCAGGGCTACTTCGTCGGCAACCGCTTCTACCACCCCGAGATGAAGTTCCGGCTCGACTTCCCTGACGGCTGGAAGACCATGAACACCCGCCAGTTCGTCGCCGCGGTGAGCCCGGGCCAGGACGCCGTCATCCAGCTCTCGCTCGCCAAGGGTAGCTCGGCGTCCGAGGCGGCGAGCTCGTTTTTCGCCACCCAGGGCATCGAGCGGGGATCGAGCTGGAAGCAGGGCTTCACCAACTTCCGCACCGTGCCCAGCCAGGACCGGCCGAGCTCGCTGCGCGGCCTGATCGGCTTCCTCGAGCACGGCGGCCGGGTCTACCAGCTCGTCGGCTACACCAAGGAGGACCTCTGGAGCGCCAACCGGCCGGCCATGGAGGCGAAGCTCGCCACCTTCCATGGGATCTCCGACCGCGCCCACCTGGAGGTCCGCCCGGCGCGGGTCGATCTGGTCGAGCTTCCGGAGCGGATGACCCTCGCCAACTTCAACAAGCGCTTCCCCTCGACCGTTGATCTGACGGCCCTGGCGATCGCCAACGGCGTCGAGGAGAACGTGATGCTCGAGCGGGGCACACTGGTCAAGCGGATCGTCGGCGGCGAGCTGCCCGACAAGTAGGAGCGTGCAGGGCATAGGCCCCTCGGCGCACGCGGGTCGTAGGCCTCGGGGTGTGCGTGAGGCGTCGCGGTCGCTGGCTGGCCTACGCCCCACGCGCGCCGAGAAGGATGCGATGCGCGCGCCCTCGCTGCGCGCATCCTGAAGAACTCGTGTCGATGCGGCCATCACATGACAGACCAGATTCTCCATATCCGCCCAGAAGGCCAGGGCGGTGCGAACTCCTGGGCCTGCTATCCTGAGCGGCGGGGAGGGCCATGGACGCCAAGCGGATCCTACTGATCATCTCGGGCGGCATCGCGGCCTACAAGACCCTCGACCTGATCCGCCGGCTGCGCGAGCGCGGGGCGGTGGTGCGCTGCATCCTCACCGAGGCCGCGAGCCACTTCGTGACGCCGCTGTCGGTGGCGGCGCTCAGCGAGAACCGGGTCTACCAGGAGCTGTTTTCGCTGACCGACGAGGCCGAGATGGGCCACATCCGGCTGTCGCGCGAGGCCGACTTGGTGGTGGTGGCGCCAGCCACCGCCAACATCCTCGCCAAGATGGCGGCCGGCATCGCCGACGACCTCGCCACGACCCTGCTGCTCGCCACTGACACGCCGATCCTGGTCGCGCCCGCGATGAACGTCGTGATGTGGCAGCACCCGGCGACCCAGCGCAACCTGGCGGTGCTCGTCGAGCGCGGCGTCCACGTGGTCGGCCCGGCCACCGGCGAGCTGGCCTGCGGCGAGACCGGCGCCGGGCGGATGGAGGAGCCGGAGGCGATCCTCGCCGCCATCCTCGCCCTGGTCGCTCCGGGCGCTGCGCTCGCCGGCCGGCGCGCCCTGGTCACCAGCGGCCCGACCTTCGAGCCGATCGACCCGGTCCGCTTCCTCGGCAACCGCTCCTCCGGCAGGCAGGGGCACGCGATCGCCGCCGCCCTCGCCGCGCTCGGCGCCGACACTGTGCTGGTCAGCGGGCCGACCGCCCTGCCCGACCCTCCCGGCGTCGCCGTGCGGCGGGTCTCAACGGCGCTCGAGATGCTCGCCGCCTGCCTGGCCGAGTTGCCGGTCGACGCGGCGGTGTGCGCCGCGGCGGTCGCCGACTGGCGGGTCGACGCTTCGCTCGAGCGCAAGCTGAAGAAGTCCGGCGATCGGCCGCCGACCCTGCACCTGGTCGAGAACCCCGATGTCGTGGCCGCGATCGCGGGCGCCGAGGCGCGGCCGCTCCTCGTCGTCGGGTTCGCGGCCGAGACCGAGGACGTGGTCGCCAACGCCGCCGCCAAGCGGCAGGCCAAGGGCTGCGACTGGATCGTCGCCAACGATGTGGCGCCAGGGTCGGGGGTCTTCGGGGGCGACCGGAACACCGTCCACCTGGTCACCGCGACCGGCGCCGAGCCGTGGCCGACGCTGAGCAAGGTCGAGGTGGCACGGCGGCTCGCGGAGCGGATCGCGGCCGCGCTGGCCGGCCAGCCCGGTCCGGCCGCGCGGTGAGGGAGCCCGCCCGGGCGCGGGGAGTTGCAGGACGCCTGCAAACAGCGTAAGCTATCTACGGGTGCTTGGTCGGCTGCCCGTTGGGTCGCAGCCGAGGGTGCCCGGACGATCCGAGCCACTCTGACGCGGTCAGCCGTTCCGGCCTGAGGTCGTCCGATCCGCAGGGCAGCATCACATCGCAGTGGAGATGCGTCCTGCAACGTGCGTTTCCTCGCACTCGATGAGGACAAGGAATGGACGAGAACACAACTCAACAGAACGGTCAGGAGCAGGGCAACGGCGGCCGGCGCCGCCGGCGACGGCCGCGGCGCCGCGGCGGCGTCAAGGGGCCGATGACCGAGGTCCAGGGCTACCTCTGGATGCGCGACAACGGCAGCCCGCTGATGGTGGCGGCGGAGCGAAACTTCGTGGCCGACCGCTCCGATCCGATGGTGCCGGTCGAGCTCGTGCGGCCGATGCACCTCGAGAGCGGCCTCCTGATCGGCGGCAAGGCGCGCGGCGGCGACCGGCCGCGGCTGACCGAGATCAACATGGTCGAGGGCCTGACCCCGGAAGACTACCGGGCCAAGGCGATCCCCTTCACCGAGCTCGTGAGCATCGACCCGCTCGAGCGCTTCGTCCTCGAGACCGAACCCTCGCTCGTGGAGCCCCGGGTGGCGGAGCTGATCGCGCCACTCGGCAAGGGGCAGCGCTGCCTGATCGTTTCGCCGCCCAAGGCCGGCAAGACCACCCTGCTCCAGCAGATGGCCCACGCCATCGCGGTCAACCACCCCTTGACCACCATCTTCGTGCTGCTCGTCGACGAGCGGCCCGAGGAGGTCACCGACTGGAAGCGGAGCATCATCCTCGGCGACGTCTTCGCGTCGTCGTCGGACCAGTCGATCGACAACCACATCCAGGTCACGGAGATGGTCTTCGAGCGCGCCCGCCGGCTGGTCGAGATGGGCCTGGACGTGGTCGTCTTCATGGACTCGCTGACCCGCATGGCGCGCGCCTACAACAACGCCCAGAAGGGCTCGGGCCGGATCATGTCGGGCGGCATCGACGCACGCACCATGGAGAAGCCGCGCCGCTTCTTCGGCTCGGCCCGCAACGTCGAGCACGGCGGCAGCCTGACCGTGGTCGCGACCTGCCTCATCGACACCGGCTCGCGGATGGACGAGGTGATCTTCCAGGAGTTCAAGGGCACCGGTAACATGGAGCTGGTGCTCGACCGCAAGCTCTTCGAAAAGCGGATCTTCCCCTGCATCAATATCCCCCAGTCCGGAACCCGCAAGGAGGAGAAGCTGTACCCGAAGGAGCAGATCGAGAAGCTCTACCTGATGCGGCGCGCGCTGTCCTCGCTGTCCCCCGAGGCGGCGATGGAGCTGCTGCTGCAGAAGGTGCGCGAGTTCCCTTCGAACGCACACTTCCTGGCCTCGCTCCAGCTCCGGTGAGGCGCCGCCGGCCGGCTCGCCGGAGGCTGGTCACGCCAGCAGGCGGACCGTGAGGCGCAGGAAGTCGGCCTCGGTAAGGATGCCGACGAGCTCGCCCGCAGGACCGACCACCGGCAGGCAACCGTACTTGTTCTTGAGCAGGATGCGGGCCGCCTCACGCACCGGCAGGTCGGGCTCGACGGTGACCACGTCGCGGTGCATCACCTCCACCACCGGCACGGTGCCGAAGAGCCGGCGCTGCTCGCCGTGGTCGACCTCGGCGAAGATCGAGAACGAGGCGGCGAGGAGGTCCCGGTGGGTCAGCAGGCCGACCAGCTTGCCGTCGCGCACCACCGGCAGGTGGCGGATCCGGCCGCGCGCCATGCAGCCCTGGGCGTGGGCCAGCGTTTCGTCCTCGGTGAGGGTCACGAGGTCGGTCGACATCAGCTCGCGAACCTGCATCGAGCCGGACATAGAGGAGATCCTCCTGGAACCAGTGTACCCTGGAAGGCGACGATGTCCGCAGAGCAGCAAGACTCCGACGACGCGGGGCGAGGCCGCGGGAAGACGGCTCTCGATTCTCCTGCCTCCCGACCACCGCTTCCGGGTGGTGGTGGAGACCGCACTCCGGATCTACCTGCGGCCGATCTGCCACGGCGGCGAGCCGGCGCCGCAGCTGGCGGACGAGCTCGCCGCGATGATCGACGAGGTCGCCGACCGCGAGCCCCTCGAGGTGGTCTTCAGCTGCCGCCGGCCCGCGCTCGAGATCACGGTCCGCTCGGGCGATCGGAGTCGGTCGCGCCGCTGGCAGATCACCGCGGGCGAGTAGCCTGGCGCGACGTGGCGCCGGCTGCCGGTCGATCACCCTACATGTAGAGGCCGCCCGAGACGTTGAGCACCACGCCGGTGATGTAGGACGCGCCGGACGAGCACAGGAAGGCGACCGCCTCGGCCACGTCCCCCGGCTCGCCGAGCCGCGGAATGGCGACGCGCTCGAGGAGCGCCGCCCGCTGGGCGTCGGTCAGCGCCTCGGTCATCGGGGTCTGGATGTAGCCGGGCGCGACCGCGTTGACGGTCACATTGCGCGGGCCGAGCTCGCGCGCCAGCGCCTTGGTGAAGCCGATCAGGCCGGCCTTGGAGGCCGCGTAGTTGGCCTGGCCGGCGTTGCCCATCAGGCCCACCACCGAGGCGATGTTGACGATCCGCCCCGAGCGCTGCTTGATCATGATCCGCGCCGTGGGCTGGGTGAGGTTGAAGGCGCCGTCGAGATTGATGCCGAGCACCGACCGCCAGTCATCGGCCTTGAGGCGGATCAGCAGCCCGTCGCGAGTGATGCCGGCGTTGTTGACCAGGATGTCGAGCCGGCCGTGACGGTCGTGGATGGCGCCGATCGCCGCCGCCGCCGCTGCGCCGTCGCTGACGTCCGACACCATGCCCTCGGCCGACCCGCCGGCGGCGACGATCGCGGCGACGGTCTCGGCGGGGTCGATCACATCGGTGCAGACGACGGTCGCGCCGCCGCGCGCCAGCCGCTCGGCGATCGCCCGTCCGATGCCGCGCGCCGCGCCCGTCACCACCGCCACCTGCCCTGCGAACTCTGCCATGGTTCCTCCCACACTCGAGTGAGCCGTCAACCGACCAGCTCCGCGATCGCCGCCTCGACGGACTCCACCGTTCCGGCCGCGAGGCAGCGCGCCTGCCGATCGATCCTCCGCACCAGGCCCGACAGCACGTTGCCGGTGCCGACCTCGAGGAAGGTGTCGAAGCCGTCGGCCCGCATCCGCTCGACCGTCGCCCGCCACAGCACCGGCGCGTCGACCTGCCGGATGAGGCCGTCGCGCACGTCGCCGGGGCTCGCCACCGGCGCGGCGTCGACGTTGCGGTAGACCGGGACCTCGAGCTGGGCGAAGCGGAGATCGCGCAAGGTCGGCTCGAGGCCCTCGCGGGCCGGCGCCATCAGCGGCGAGTGGAAGGGCGCCGACACCGGCAACGGCAGCGCCCGGCGCGCCCCCATCTCGCTGCACCGCGCGATCGCCCGCTCGACCGCCGCGGCGTCACCGGCGATCACCACCTGGCCGGGCGAGTTGAAGTTGGCGGCGACCACCACGCCCTCCCCTCCAGCCGTGGCGTCGGCGCAGGCCGCCACCACCTGCTCGTCGTCGAGACCGAGCACCGCCGCCATCGCGCCCGCACCCACCGGCACCGCCTGCTGCATGAGGCGGCCGCGCAGCCGGACCGCGGCGAGCGCGTCCTCGAGGGACAGGCCGCCGGCGGCGACCACCGCCGAGTACTCGCCCAGGCTGTGGCCGGCGACGGCCTCGACCCGGATCCCGGCCGCCACCAGCACGCGCCAGGCCGCGATCGAGTGGGCGAGCAGCGCCGGCTGGGTGTTCTCGGTCAGCCGCAGCGCCTCCTCCGGGCCCTGCCAGCAGAGCGCGGACAGCGCCACGCCGAGCCCGCGGTCGGCGGCTTCGAAGACCTCGCGCGCCGCCGCCCAGCGCTCGGCGAGGTCGCGCCCCATCCCGACCACCTGCGAACCCTGGCCCGGAAACAGCGCGGCGAGCTTCATCCTCCCGGCTCCCCTCTCCCTCAGTAGCGGAACAGCGACGAGGCCCAGGTCAGGCCGCCGCCGAAGGAGGACGCCAGCACCAGGTCGCCGCGGCGCATCCGCCCCTGGTCGCGCGCGTCGACCATGGCCAGCGGAATCGACGCCGCCGAGGTGTTGCCGACCCGGTGCACGTTGCTGAACACCTGCTCGTCGCGCAGGCCGAGCCGCTGGCCCACCGCCTGGATGATGCGCTGGTTGGCCTGGTGCGGGATGAAGAGGTCGACCTGATCGATGCCGATGCCGGCGGCCTCCAGCACCGACTGGCTGATCTCGGTGAGCGCGCGCACCGCCACCTTGAAGGTCTCGTTGCCGCGCATCTTGATGAAGGGCAGCCGCCGGTGGATCGACTCCATGCTCGAGGGCGGGTAGCGACAGCCGCCGCCCGGCATCGAGATGATGTCGGCCAAGCTGCCGTCGGTGCGCCACGCGATCTGCAGGATGCCCTCGCCCTGCGGCGCGGGCTGCAGCACGACCGCTCCCGCACCGTCGCCGAACAGCACGCAGGTGGTGCGGTCGGTCCAATCGAGATAGCGGGTCAGGCACTCGGCGCCGACCACCAGCACCGTGGTCGCCTCGCCGGTGGCGATGAACTGGCGAGCCACGTTGAGGCCGTAGGTGAATCCGGAGCAGGCGGCGGAGAGGTCGAAGCAGGCGGCGTTGGTGACGCCGAGCCGCGGCTGGACGATGGCAGCGGTGGCCGGGATCGGCTGCTCCACGGTGGCGGTGGCCACGATCAGGAGGTCGACCGCAGCGGGGTCGAGGCCGGCGTCAGCGAGTGCCGCCTTGCCGGCGCGCTCGATCAGGTCGACCAGCGCCTCGTCGTCGGCGACCATCCGCCGCTCCTTGATCCCGGTGCGGGCGGTGATCCAGTCGTCGCTGGTTTCGACGAACGCCTCGAGGTCGTGGTTGGTCATCACCCGCTCCGGCAGGTAGCCGCCGAGCCCGACGATCCTGGCCGTGCGGTCAAAGCCGTCGTGCATCGCTATCCAGCCTCCCTCTCGCCGGGAGCGTCCAGGACCTCGAGGATCTTCTCCCCGATCCGGCCGACCACGTCGGTCGCCGCGTAGGAATGGGCGAAGCGGATGGCGTTCCGGATGGCCTTGGCCGACGAGCGGCCGTGGCGCGATCAGGCACGCCCCGTTGACGCCGAGCAGCGGCGCCCCTCCGTACTCCGAGTAGTCCATCTTGCGCTTGAGGCTGCGGAAGGCGCCCTTGGCCATCAACAGCCCGGCCCCGTAGACCGGCGACCGCTGGGCCTCCTCCTTGAGCATGCCGATCACCATCTCGCCGAGCCCCTCGGCCACCTTGAGGACGACGTTGCCGGTGAAGCCGTCACAGACGATCACGTCGACGTCGCCGACGAACACGTCGCGTCCCTCGACGTTGCCGACGAAGCGGATGCCGGCGCCGGCGAGCACCTTGTAGCCCTCCCGCACCCGCGGACCGCCCTTGCTCTCCTCTTCTCCGACCGACATCAGACCCACCCGCGGCCGCTGCACCCCGAGCACCGCCTCGGCGTAGAGGGCGCCCATGACCGCGAACTGGACGAGCTGGTGCGGCTTGCACTCGACGTTGGCGCCGACATCCAGGACCAGGGTCTGGCCCTCCGAGCGGGGCAGGATCGCCGCCAGTGCGGGCCGGTCGACGCCCGGGATCATGCCGAGGACGGACTTCGCCGCCACCCAGGCGGCACCGGTGTTGCCGGCGGTCACCATCGCCGCCGCGCGCTGCGAGCGCACGAGCTCGGCGCAGACCGAGAGCGACGAGTTGCGCTTGCCGCGCAGCACGCTGATCGGAGGGTCGTCCATCGACACCACGTCGGACGCGTCCACGAGCTCGAGCCCGCTCGGCGCGACGCGGAAGCGGCCGAGCTCGCGGCGCAGGCGCTTGGCCGGGCCGACCAGCAGAACCGGGATCCCCAGCTCCTCCACCGCCTGGCGGGCGCCGAGCACGGCCGCCCGGGGCGCGCCGTCGCCGCCCATGGCGTCGAGCGCGATCGGACGGAGGGGCCTCTTGGCCATGGCTCACGCCCCGCGGGCACACCACCGCGCCGCGGGTCGCGGTTGGCAGGTTCGCTGATCTCCCCGGCGGCGGCAGGTCACCCGGCCGGCCATCGAGCTCAGTCCAGCTCTTCGACCTGAACGACCTCGCGGCCCTTGTAGCTGCCGCAGTGCGGGCACACCTGGTGCGGCGGCTTGGGCTCGAAGCACGAGGTGCACAGGCTCCACCCCGGCGGGACGAGCGCGTGATGGGAGCGCCGCTTGTCGCGCCGCGACCTCGAGTTCCTTCGCTTGGGATTCGGCATGTTCGACTCCGTTTCCTAGAACAGCATTCTCAAACAGCACTTCGTCGCGATCAGTTCGCCGAGCCTTTTTCAGCCAGGTCGCGCAGCGCCTGCCAGCGAGGGTCCGGCTCCGGCTCGCAGCGGCACGCGCCTTCGCGGTTGCGGTTGGCGGTGCAGCGCGGGCACAGGCCGGCGCAGGCCTCGTCGCAGACGATGCGCATCGGCAGCGCCAGGATCACCTGCTCGGCTGCCAAGTCATCGAGCTCGACCTCGTGCCCGGCCAGGAAGGCGACGTCCAGCTCGTCGTCCGCGATCGGAAACTCGCCCTCACCCGGATCGTGGGCAGCCCGGAACTCCACGGCAAACCCGTCCTCGAGCCGCCACGGCACCGGCTCCAGGCAGCGCGCGCAGGACAGTGGGCCCGACGCTGCGATCGACCCCTCGAGCACGTAGCCGCCGGGCACCGACCGGGCGGTGCCGACGATCCGGACCTCGACATCCCCGGCCACCTGGTCCTGGTCCAGGCGGTCGGGGAGCAGCGTCAGCTTCTCGTCGAAGCTGATCGGCTCCGTGTCGAGTAAAGACAAATCCAGCTTCACGTGCCACCCTCCGTGCACGGACGGCGGAGTATAGCAAAACACGCTCGTCACTTCGAGGCGCCCCCGATCCCCCCGTCCCCGTACCCGTACCCGTTCCCGTTCCCGTGCCCGTTCCCGGCGAGGGATGTCGCTGAGGGGTTGGGGGTTAGGGATGAGGGATTGGCGCCCGCGCCCGAACGGCGAGGCGAGTACGAGGAGAGGGCGTCCTGCGGGCGTGCCATCTTTGGCGATTTCGGGACGACGTTCCTCCGAAGAAGGCGCTCGAGGCCCGAAATCGCCAAAGGTGGCTCCCTCGGGGAGCGCCTAGAGAGGATCGGCGCGAAGCGTCTTCGAGAACGGGGCGAGCGAGGGGGTGCGGAAGCAGATGCGGGAGCGGAATCGGAAGGGGGCCAGAGGCTCCCCTACCCCCTCGCCCGCGCCGGGCTCGGCTGCGGCGCCATCGTCAGGGCGAACACGCCGGCGCCCAGGGCCGCCAGCGACAGCACGGTCCAGGCGGCGCCACCCACCACCGGCAGGAAACGGGCCATCAGCATCGCCAGCACGCCGACAAAGACTCCGGCGGTCAGCGGCAGGGAGCGGCCGATCGCCAGCCGGCCGAGCACCGCCAGGCCGAGGCCGCCGCCGAGCACCGCCAGACCCACCGCCTTGACCGCCAGGAACCCGAATCCGAGGGCGGCTGCCAGCGGCAGGCCGATCGCCGGTCCGAGGCCGATCGCGGCGATCAGCGCGGCCAGCAGCGTGAGTGCGACCAGGGCGCCGAGCACCGCGACCCTGAGGCCGAGGCGGGGGAGCACGGCCACCCCGTAGCGAATCCGGGCCGACCAGATCACGGCGATCAGGGTGGTCGCGAGCAGCCAGCCGCCGGCGATGATCAGCCGCACGGCGATCCGCAACCGGGCGCCGTCCTCGCCGGCGGTCGGCTCGACGGCGAGCCCGGCCAGCGACGACAGGCCGATCATCCGCCCCGCGACCCGCGCCCCGGCCTCGGCGCGGACCTCCCCGAAGACCGCCACCGCATGGCCGCGCACGTCGGCCTGCGGGCCGAGGACGACATCGCCGGCGAGCGCGACCACATCACCCTCGACCAGCTCGTTGACCCGCAGGTCGGACAGCGCCGCCACCCGGGTCGGTGCGCCCCACGCGACCGTCCCGTGCCCGACCAGCAGCCCGAGGGCCGCGAGCAGGATCAGCCGCTGCGGTGCCATCGCGCGACGGGCTGCCACCTGCGGGTGGCCGCCACGATGAGGACGAGGCCGACGATGGCCGCCACCACGGCGGCGATCAGGATCGCGGGCGGCATGGCGAGCCGGGCCGCCCCGGCCGCAGCGCTCATCGCGACGCCCCAATCGGAGACGGCGTCCGCGAGATACAGCCAGGCCTGGGACGAGACCACCGGCAGCTGGGCGAGAAGGCTCCCCCCCGGCACGCCGCCCACCATCGCGACGCCGAGCAGCGCGAGCATCAGCGAAGCCGCCACCGGCAGCCACACCGCCAGGAGCCGGCGGACCCGCAGCGGGGCGACCGCCACCATCACCTGCTCGACGACCTCGGGGTCCGCGGGCGGCACCGCCCGCTCGAGCAGCCGGCCGAGCCCGAGCTCCGCCCCGGCCACCGCCCGGCAGGTCGCGCAGGCTGCGAGATGGCTCTGCTCGGCCGCGCTCAGGCCGCCGGTGCCCCCGGCCGCCTCGACCAGCCGCTCCTGGATGTCTCGACAGTCCGCCTGCACGACGATCCTCCCCTCGCGCCCCACTACAGGTACTCCTGTAGCGCCCTTCGAAGTACGGAGTGGGCTCGGAAAAGTTTGTTCTTGACGGTTCCGAGGGGCATCCCCTTGAGCTCGGCGATGTCCTGGTAGGACAGGCCGGCGAAATGGCGCAGCAGCACCAGCTCCCGGTACTCGGACCGGAGCGCCCCGATGGCGACCCTCATCGCCTCGGCGAGCTCGCGGTTCTCGAAGTGGCCGAGCGGGTCCTTGCTGGCATCGATCACGGCCAGCTCGACCTCCTCGCCCTCGGCGTCCTGGCGGACCAGCGACACCGTGTGCAGGCGCCGCCGGCGCAGCTGATCGATCCCCAGGTTGTGGGCGATCCGGAACAGCCAGGTCGAGAAGCGGTACTGCGGGTCGAAGCGGTCGAGGGCGCCCCAGGCCCGGATGAAAGTCTCCTGGGAGAGCTCGCGGGCGACCTCGATGTCGCCCACGAGCTGGCCCAGGAACGCGGTCAGCCGCCGCTGGTAGCGACGAACCAGGGTGCCGAACGCCGCCTGGCTGCCGTCCAGGCTCGCCGCCACCAGCTCCTCGTCGCTCAGCGCCGGCTGGAGGTCCCTGCCCCGCTTCATGGCCCGATCAACTCGCACCGGTGCCGCCCAGGTCGCCCGGCGGCCGTCGCCGCGCACGCACGGATGGCTCAGGCATCATCCCGACCGGCTTCGCCCCTGACGGTGGGCCGACTCCGGTCAGGAGCCGGAGCCGCCGCCGAGCTGGCTGATGAAGTCGCGGGCGCTCGCCGCCTCGCGGTGGTTGGGATCCAGCTCGAGCGAGCGCTCGAGGTCGGCGCGCCCGGCCTCGTTGTCGCCCAGGCTCAGCTTGGTGAGGCCGCGGTAGTAGTGAGCGAGCGCATCCCCCGGGGCATCGCGGATCGCCCGGTCGAGCAGGGCTTTCGCAGCGTCGGTATCGCCCTGGTTGAAGTGCCCCATCGCCATCGTGATCAGGATATTGGGGTGGATCGGCTCGTCCGCTGGGATACGAGCGTAGAGCTGGTCGGCGAGTGCGATCTCCCCCTGGTACGCCACGATGTTGCACATCCCCTTGAGGCTCTCGACGTGCTTGGGATCGATCGCGAGAGCCTGCTCGTAGGTTCGCTTCGCGTCGTCGATCTTGCCCTCGTTGAGGTAGGTCGCGCCGATCACCGAGAGCACGACCGGCTTGTCGATCTCCTGGACCGTCGCCAGGGCCTTCTCATACTCGGCGCGCGCCCCGGCGAAGTCCCCCTTCGCCACCAGCTCGTCGCCGGCGCGGAGGTTCTCGTTGGCCTGGTAGCGCGCGAGCGCTGCGAGCTCCTCGGCCGAGACCGGCTCGAGCTTGGCGTCCACCGGATCAGAGACCCCGGTGCTGTAGACCTCGACCGGCTCCGGAGAGCTCCACGGGTAGTAACCGTCGGCCTCGACCCGGACGACCCAGGTCCCGCCCTTGAGCCCGAGGAAACCGTAGGCGCCCTTCTTGTTGGTGGTGAAGGGCGGCGGACCGGCCTCGCCGTCGGCGAGCATGCGGAAGTAAACCTTGGCGCCGGCGATCGGCGTGCCGTCCGTGGCCGTCACGGTGCCCTTGACCCGGCCGCTGCCGGCCCAGTCCTGGGCAGCGACCTCGCCGGCGAGGCCGACCATCAGCAACCCGGCGATGACGAAACAAAGGCCTCGGCGAGCAGTCATGGTGCACCCCCTCGGGCACGAGATGGTAGCGCATCCGGACGCGGAAGCGAAAGCGGGCGCGGGCCCTATCACCTATCACGTATCACTTATCACCGATAAAAAAGAGGGGGCCCGGAGGCCCCCATGACTCGTCAACGAGGAATGAATCAGAAGTTGATACCGAATCCAAAGCGCACACGGCGCGGGTCCTGGTAGTAGACCGGCTCCTGGAAGCTGTCGTCCGCTCCGCCCGAGGCGGTGCCGGCGGTCTCCGAGTAGTAGCGGACCGCGTCGAAGTCGAACACGTTGAAGATGTCCAGCCGCACGTTCCAGTCCAGCCCGGCCATCTGGAAGTCGTACTTCACCATGGCGTCCAGGCTGTACGTGTCGTCGGTGGTGCCCACCGAGCCGCGCGGCGCCGGCGTGCCGTCGGCGTAGAAGAACGACGCCACGTCATACTGCTGCGCCCACGGATCGGTCGGGTGCACCGAAAGGGCATTCATCGGACGGCCGGTCTGGTACCAGACGTAGCCGCCGACCTGGAGACCCATGTCCCACGCATAGGCGCCGAACACCTTGAGGTTGTGGCGGCGGTCGTTGGGCAGGAAGCCGTAGGCGTTGTCCATCAGGCCCGGGAAGTCGAAGTCCTGGGTGAGGCCGGCGTCGTCCTGGCCGATATCCGACTTCACGTAGCCCTCGTAGTTGCCATAGCTCTGCGACCAGGTGTAGGCGATCTGGGTCATCCAGTTGTCGGCGAAGCGCCGCTTGGCGGTCAGCTCGACCGCATAGTACTTGCGCGTCGCGTCGGGGTAGCCGAGCTGGTCGGCGGTGAAGCTGACCGCTTCGGTCGCCTGATCGATGACGCCGTCGCCGTTGAAGTCGTAGAAGCCCTCGAAGTCGCTGCCCGGGTTGGCGAGGTAGTACGCGAGGGCACCCTCTTCGATGCCGTACACCTCGGAGAGACCCTGGTCAATGGTCATGTCCTCGATGACCTCGCCGAACTCACGCCACACAAAGCGGGCGCCCATCGACCAGTTGTCGCCGACCATCTGCTCGCCGCCGAGGATGAACTCGTACTGCGACATCGGGTCGAGGTTGCTGGCGCGGACGCTGTCCGCATCCGGAATCTGCCCGTCGGCGTAGAGGATCGAGGTGATGAACTCGCCGATCCCGGTCGGGAAGGCGAACTCGTCCGGACCCTCGCCCGGCGGCAGCACGTACCAGTCGCGCTGGTCGAACTCGAGGCCGGCCAGCCGGATGTTGGTGTTGGACGCGATCGGCAGGTGGTACTGGCCGTAGCTGGCAAACAGCTTCGACCGGCCGTCGCCGCTCGGGTCCCAGATCACGCCGAGGCGCGGCGCGTACTGGTCGTCGATCTTGATGAAGGTCTCGTCAAGCGCGTTGTTGTTCTCGTACTGCTCCCAGCGGATGCCGATGTTGAAGGTCAGACCGGGCGTGACGGCCCAGCTGTCCTGAGCGTAGATCGCGGTCGAGAAGGTGTTGAAGCTGCCGCCGGTGGTGCGGTGGCGAATCGCGACCAGCTCGTCCTCGGGGCTCAGCGGGGTTCCGCTCGCGGTCTCGGTGAAACGGGTTCCGTTGGTGTAATACCCGATGTAGGCGCCACCGGAGTACGACCAGGTCTCGTCGGACACGTTCTCCTCGGCGTCGAAGCCGGCGCGCAGCGAGTGGTTGCCCAGGTACCAGTCCGCGTCGGCACGGTAGGCCGTACGCTCGTCCGCGGCCGCCGTGCCGGCGTAGGTCGCCCAGCAGCCGATCGGGGTCGAGCTGCCGCCCCGGAAGTCGTAGGAGTAGGCGCAATTCGCGAGCTGGGGCGAGTCGTCGGTGCGGTCGAAGGCGTTGTAGCCGTACTGCGCCGCAAACAGGAAGTTCTCGGTGAAGATGCCGGTGTACTTGCCGATGTAGTTCTCGCCGCCACGGTCCTGGGTGGCGGTCCCGACGATGTCACCCTGGTTGCGGGTGTCGATGTCGTAGGCGTAGCGCTCCTGATCCACGGTAGTCTCGTCGACCAGGTAGGTGCCCTCGAGCCGATGGTTGGGGGTGATGTTCCAGTCCAGCTTCGCCCCGTAGTACGGCTGGTTGTTCATGGACACCGTGTTGTAGGCGCCGCGGTTCTCCATCCACTCCGTGTCGTCGTAGCGGATGAAGCCGAAGAAGAACAGCTTGTCCTTGAGGATAGCGCCGCCGAGCGAGCCGTTGGCCTCGAGCGACTCGAAGTACTCCTCGGTGTTGTGGCGGTCCCACGCGTCGGGCATCGTCTCCTGCAGGCTCTCCGGCTGATAGAACAGGGTGACCCCGCCGTTGAGGCTGTTGGTGCCCGACTTGGTCACCATGTTGATGACGCCGCCGGTGGAGCGGCCGAACTCGGCCTCGTAGCCGCCGGTCTTCACCTGTACCTCTTCCACGAACTCGAACGGCACGTAGGTCGAGCCGACCATGGTCCGGAAGTTGGTGACGTTGAGGCCGTTGACCTGGTACGAGTTCTCGGCCGGCGACGAGCCGCTGATCGCGGCCAGCGTCTGGCCCGGGGTGTTGTCGCTGTCGAAACGGGTGTCACCCTGGGTCGATGACGGGGCGAGCAGCGCGATCTGCGTCGACTCGCGTCCGACCGGCAGTCGGCCGCTGAACTCTTCCTGGTTGACGGTCATGCCGGTGACGGTCGATGTCACGTCGACCAGCGGCGCCTCTCCGGTCACCTCGATGACGTCGGTGACCGCGCCGAGCGTCATCACGAAGTCGTTCTTGACGGTCCGGCCGAGGTCGACCTGGAGGTTGCGCTTGTAGGTCTGGAAGCCGTCGAGCGTGGCCTGCAAGGCGTAGGTGGCAGGCGGCAGCGCCACGAACCGGAACTCGCCGGCGGTGTTGGTCACCGTGGTCCGCTCGAAGCCGGTGGTTGAATCGGAGATCGTCACCGTCACGCCCGGCATGGTGGCGCCGTCCTCGGAAGTGATGGTCCCGATGGCGGATCCGGTGGTCTCCTGGGCCCAGGCGAGCCCGCCGCCCAGGAGAGCCGCAAACATAAGGATCGCAAACAATTTCTTCATGGTTCCTCCTTGAATCCTCGAAATCAGAAGATCACAGTCGCAACCTGTCATCACGCAGTAACGATCCTCCTCTCGTGTCCGGTGATGGATGGAGGAACCCGGTCTCGATCTGGGTTCCTCGTCCTCCTTCAAGAAAAACTCCAACCCCCTGACGGCGGGGGTGAACGACTCAGCCGAAGCCGAAGCATACACCATGCCACCTCGTCAGCCCACCGCGAGCTCCGGCAGCGCTCCGCGGGCAGTCCCGGGCCGACCCTCGGAGCGGTCGCGCAAGTAGCTGAGAATGTGTAGGTTCCGCAGTCTCAACCGGCGGTCGCGCCGGAACGGGCAGCGGCCCACACCCGGTTCTCCGGGTCGACTTCTGGTCACTTTGTCCGGGTTTCCGGATGCGCCTCGCCGCCGCTGTTCGGAAACCCGGGAAGGCCTGTGCCCCGTACCTTGCCCGTGTAGACTGCTCGCCGGAGGTGGATCGTGAGGGGGATCGCAACACTCGCGCTGCTCGCCGCGCTGCTCGGCGTGGGGTCGCTCGTGGTCGGCCAGGAGCAGGAGGCCGACGACGGCGACTCGATCCGTCCGATCGGCGGGCTCGCCTTCGTCGACGAGCTCGAGGTCACGGTGGTCAACGTCGTCGCCTACGTCACCGACAAGCAGGGGGAGGCGGTCACCAACCTGACCAAGGACGACTTCCGGATTCTCCACGACGGCGAGGAGCGCCCGATCTCCAACTTCCAGCTCTACACCGAGGAGCTTCATCCGCACCTACTACCAGGCCGAAGAAGGGCCGCCCTCGCGGACCGACGCCCAGCGCGGAGCAGTGCGGCGCAGCCGCTGACCGCCATCCAGCCGGTGTGGGTGATGATCCTGGTCGACAACGACAACCTGCGGCCCCTCGACCGCAACCGGGTGCTCGGCCAGCTGCGGACCTTCATCCGCGAAAACACCCGGCCGCCGGTGCAGATGATGGTCGCCTGCACCAACCGCGCGCTCAAGATCGAGCAGGAGTTCACCGATGACTCGACCGAGATCCTCGGCGCGCTCGAGGGGCTCAAGATGACCACCGGCGGCCGCACCAGCCGGGACTCGGCGCGGACCGACGTCTACGACGAGATCGATCGTTTCACCGAGGCCCAGAGCTCGTCGGCCCAGGGCAGCCTCCAGCAGGCGCGCGGCCTCGCAATCAGCTTCGCGGAGGAGGAGCTCAACGACCTCCAGTTCACCCTCGGCGCAATCCGCGAGGCGGTCAACATGCTCGCCGGCCTGCCCGGCAAGAAGATGATCCTGCACCTCTCCAACGGGCTGCCGATGACCCCAGGCCTCGACCTCTTCTACGCCCTGTCCACGGCCTACAACGAGCCGGGCATGGTCACCGAAGGGATGCGCTACGCGCAGACCCGGCAGTTCGAGTCGCTGGTCAAGAATGCCAACGCCCAGGGCGTCGCCTTCTACACGGTCGGCGCCGGCGGCCTCGAGAACATCACCATGGGTTCGGCAGAACACAACACGCCGCGGGACACCGTGGCCGCCTCGATGGAGCACGACAACTACATCGACACGCTGCGCTTCATGGCCGACGAGACCGGCGGGGTCGCGATCGTCAACGCGAACGACATCCGCCCCCGCCTCGACCGCGTCGAGCAAGACTTCTACAGCTACTACTCGCTCGGCTACAACCTGCAGATGAGCGGCACCGACAAGGTTCACCAGGTCAAGCTGACCCTGCCCGACCACCCCGACTACGACATCCGCTACCAGCGGCGCTTCGTGGAGAAGGCGCTTGAGAGCCGCGTCCAGGACAAGGTCCTCACCGGGTTGGTGATCCCGCTCGAGGACAACCCGCTCGAAATCACGCTCGAGACCGGCGACCAGGCCCCGGCCTCGGCCGACCGTTGGACGGTCCCCTTCAAGCTGTCGTTCCCGCTCGCCAACATCGCCCTGCTGCCGGAGGGCGGCGACTACGTCGGCCGGGTGTCGCTGTTCATCGCGGCCCGCGACACCGAGGGCAAGCAGTCGGACCTGGTCCGCCAGGAGCACGAGGTGCGCGTCGCCGCCGCCGACTACGAGCAGGCCCAGCGGCAGCGCTTCACGATCAAGGCCAGCCTGCTGATGGAGACGGGCAGCTTCAAGGTGTCGTTCGCACTGCTCGACCAGACAACCCGCCAGGCCGGGTTCATCACCCAAAGCGTGGTCGTCACGAAGTGATCGCGGGAGACGACGCGACCGCGAGGTGAGCGCGCCCTGCGGGCGTGCCACTCGTGACACTTTCGGGGAGGAGTTCAGCTCACCGGACGATACCGCTCGACGCCCCGAAAGTGTCAGGGGTGGCACCCGCGGGTAGATCTTCCAGAGAATCGTCGCGAAGCGGGCGGCGAGCCAAAGCGAACATGCGGGAACGGGCACGTAACCGGAAGCGGGACGGGCACGGAGGGGGATCCGGCTTCCGGCTTCGCTTTCAGCTCCGCCGTGACTCCGCCGTGACAAGAGCGGGCGGGGGCCCTATCCCCCAGATCCCAGATCCTAGCCCCTGGCCGGGCAGGGGCGGCTACTCCAGCTCGACGAGCACCGCGCCGGCCTCCACCGTGTCGCCGGGGGCGACCCGGACCGCCGCCACGCGGCCGGCCACCTCGGCGGTGAGCTCGTTCTCCATCTTCATCGCCTCGAGCACGACCAGCGGCCGGCCGGGCTCGACCTCGTCGCCCTCGGCGACGGTGACGGCGACCACCTTGCCGGGGATCGGCGCCGTCACGCTGCTCGCTCCGCGGCCCTTGGCCACGGCGAGGGCGCCGATCGCCTCGACCGGTGTCAGCACCTCGAAGGTGAACTCGCGGTCGCCGACGCCGATCCGCCAGTCGCGGTTGCGGCCGCGCTCGTAGGAGACGTGGAAGCTGCGGCCGTCCTCGACGAAACGCAGGGACGCCACGGCGCCGTCGAGGCGGATGATGTCGACGGCGTGGCGGCGGCCGTCGAGGGTGACCTCGAAGCCGTCGGCCGAGCGCTCGACCACCACCTCGTGCGACCCGCCGCTGCCGCGCACCACCCACTTCATCGCGGGAACCTCCCGTGCTGGACGCGCAGGCCCTCGTGCCACCAGCGGCTGTCGGCCGCGGTGAAGGGGTCGTCCGGCCGGCGGCGCGCCTCGAGCGAGGCCAGGCACGCGGCGGCGACGATCGCGGCGTGCTCGGCCTCCGGGTCCTGCTGTCCGTGCAGCTCCTCGAGCCGTCGCGAGGCCAGCAGCTCGTCGAGCAGGCCGGTGTGGAGGTCGGCCTGCTGGAAGGCCGCCATGTCGACCAGCACCCGGAACAGCGACAGGGTGGTGGCGATGCCCCGCACCCGGTACTCGTGGAGGGCCCGCCGCAGCCGGGCGATGGCGGTCGTCCGGTCGGGCGCCCACACCACCAGCTTGGCGAGCATCGGGTCGTACTCGAGCGGCACCACGCTGCCGCTGAACACCCCGGAGTCGACCCTGACGCCCGGCCCGTCGGGGCGGATGAGCAGGCTGATCCGGCCTGGCGACGGCGCGAAGTTGCGCAGCGGGTCCTCGGCGTAGATCCGGCACTCGATGGCGTGGCCGCGCGGCTTGAGTGAGTCCTGGCGCAGCGACAGCGGCTCGCCGAGCGCGAGCCGGATCTGCTCGCACACCAGGTCGACGCCGTAGACCTCCTCGGTGATCGGGTGCTCGACCTGCAGCCGGGTGTTCATCTCGAGGAAGTAGAAGCGGCCCTCCGGGTCGAGCAGGAACTCGACGGTCCCCAGCGACTGGTAGGCCGCCGCCCTGACGATCGCCAGCGCCGCCTCCCCGAGCTGCCGCCGCAGCTCGGACGACACCACCGGCGACGGGCACTCCTCGACCACCTTCTGGTGGCGGCGCTGGATCGAGCACTCGCGCTCGCCGACGAAGACCGCGTTGCCGTAGCGGTCGGCCGCGACCTGGACCTCGATGTGGCGGGGCCGGCTGACCAGGCGCTCCACGTACACCTGGTCGTCGCTGAAGAAGGCCTTGCCCTCCGACCGCGCCCGGTCGAAGGCCGAGGCGAGCTCGTGGCGCTCGCGGACCGTCCGCATGCCCTTGCCGCCGCCGCCGGCCACCGCCTTGAGCAGCACCGGCAGGCCGTGCTCGTCGACGAAGGCCTCGAGCTGGGCGAGCCCCGCGAGCGGCTCGAGCAGCCCCGGGATCAGCGGCACCCCGGCGGCGCGGGCGAGCTTGCGGGACTCGGTCTTCGAGCCCATCAGGCGGATCGCCGCCGGCGGCGGGCCGATCCAGGTCAGGCCGGCCGCCTCCACCGCTTCGGCGAAAGCGGCGTTCTCGGCCAGGAACCCGTAGCCGGGGTGGACCAGGTCGGCGCCCGAGCGCCGGGCCGCATCGAGCAGGCGGTCGATCGAGAGGTAGCTGTCGACCGCGGGCGCTGGCCCGATGCCGAAGGCCTCGTCCGCCATCAGGACGTGCGGCGACTTGCGGTCAACCTCCGAGTAGACGGCCACCGTCCCGATGTCCATGTCCCGGCAGGCGCGGATGATCCGGACCGCGATCTCGCCGCGGTTGGCGATGAGGAGCTTCACAGCGGAATGTTCCCGTGCTTCTTCGACGGCATCCAGTCGCGCTTGGTCCGCAGCAGCGTGAAGGCCGCCACCAGCTTGCGCCGCAGCAGGCGCGGCAGGATGACCTCGTCGACATAGCCCTTCTCGGCGGCGACGAACGGGTTCGCGAACTTCTCCTGGTACTCCGCCACCCGCCGCGCGCGCTCGGCCTCCGGCTCCTCCGCGCGCTGGATCTCGCTGCGGTACAGGATGTTGACCGCCCCCTGCGGCCCCATCACCGCGATCTCCGCGGTCGGGAAGGCGAGATTGACGTCGGTCCGGATGTGCTTCGATCCCATGACGCAGTAGGCGCCCCCGTAGGCCTTGCGGGTGATCACCGTGACCTTGGGCACCGTGGCCTCGGCGAGGGCGTAGAGCAGCTTGGCCCCGTTGCGGATGATGCCGCCCCACTCCTGGGCCGTCCCGGGCAGGAAGCCGGGCACATCCTCGACGATCCACAGCGGGACGTTGAAGGCGTCGCAGAAGCGCACGAACCGCGCGCCCTTGATCGAGGAGCTGATGTCGAGCACGCCGGCGAGGTGGTTCGGCTGGTTGGCGACCACCCCGACCGGGCGGCCGCCCAGCCGCACGAATCCGACCACGATGTTCTTGGCGAAGTGCTCGTGCACCTCGAAGAATTCGCTGTCGTCTGCCGCCCAGCGGATGACCTTCTTGATGTCGTAGGGCTTGTTCGGGTCGGTGGGCACGAAGGTGTCGAGCTCGGCGATCTCGCGGTCGAGCGGGTCCGAGGTCGCGGCGAGCGGCGGCTGCTCGGCGTTGTTGGAGGGCAGGTAGGACAGCAGGCGGCGGATGGCGGCCAGGCACTCGGTGTCGGTGCCGGCGGCGAAGTGGGCGACGCCGGACACCGAGTTGTGGGTCATGGCGCCGCCCAGCTTCTCCTTGGTGACCTCCTCGTGGGTGACGGTCTTGATGACCTCGGGGCCGGTGACGAACATGTAGGAGGTGTGCTCGACCATGAACACGAAGTCGGTGATCGCCGGCGAGTAGACCGCGCCGCCGGCGCACGGGCCCATGATCGCCGACACCTGCGGCACCACGCCCGAGGCCAGGGTGTTGCGCAGGAAGATGTCGGCGTAGCCGGCCAGCGAGGCGACGCCCTCCTGGATGCGGGCCCCGCCGGAGTCGTTGAGCCCGACCACCGGCGCTCCCACCTTCATCGCCAGGTCCATGACCTTGCAGATCTTGGCGGCGTTGGTCTCGGACAGCGAGCCGCCGAAGACCGTGAAGTCCTGGGCAAAGACGAACACCGGCCGGCCGTCGACCCGGCCGTGGCCCGCCACCACGCCGTCGCCCGAGATCCTGCGCTCGCCCATCCCGAAGTCGGTGCAACGGTGCTCGACCAGGGCGTCGACCTCCTCGAACGACCCTTCGTCGAGGAACTGCTCGATGCGCTCACGGGCGGTGAGCTTGCCCTGCTCGTGCTGACGCTCGATCTTGTCCTGGCCGCCGCCGAGCCGGTTGGCGGCCAGCCGCTCCCCGAGTCGCTCGAGCACTTCCCGGCTCATGCGTCGCCTCCCCGTGCCCTGCGGCCGCGCGCCGCACCGGCGATCCCGTGATCGGACTGGACTGCCATTCTACGCCAAGCGCCGTTGGCGAGGGGCTGGGATCTAGGATCTGGGGGCTAGTCCCTCCCGCCCGCTTCCGCGCCGCCGCCCGAGCAGGATCTGGGGGCTAGGATCTAGGGGATAGCCCCCCGCCCGTCCCCGTACCCGTTCCCGTACCCGTTCCCGGGTTTCTTCCTGGTGTCTGGCGGGACCAGCGCGTTCACTCCTGCCCAGGTCGGCGGCAGCGACGCGCCTGGGTGTCACCTCGTTCGGGAGCGGGGACGGGAACGGGAACGGGGACGAAGGGACGGCGTCACACAGAGCCTGCGCTCACGTCCCTATCACCGGCTGGCTCGCGATCAGCAGCGACGGCGCGCCGACCGCGCCCCGGTCGGCCTGAAACCACGCCAGATCGGTGCCGACCGCCTCGATGCGGCCGAGCAGTCGCGCCAGGCTGCCGCGCAGCTCGACCACCGGGTGCCATCCGCGCACCCGCCCGTCGTCCAGCCAGACCCCCGAGGCCACAATCCGGTAGCTCGCCTCGGCGAAGTCGACCAGCACCGGGGCGAGCGGCCGCAGCAGGTAGAGCGCCGTGCCTGCCGCGCGCAGCAGCTCGGCCGGCGGCGACCCGTGCTCCGTCGACACCCGCAGGTTGGCGATCCCGGTCGACGGGTAGTCGCGGTACGACAGCCTGAGGGCGCCTCCGCGCGGCGGCTCGCCGAGGGCCAGCGCGTCGCGGTAGGAGGCGAGCCGGTGCCTCGGGATCCCGCGCTCGACGAGCAGCGTCCGCGCCGCCGGCAGGCCCTCGCCGTCGCACGGGCCGGTGATCGGCGCCTGTGGGTCGAGCCGGTCGTCGAGCAGCGTCAGCGCAGCGGCGGCGAGGCGCCCGCTCGAGTCGAGCAGCTTCGCCAGCGGGTCGCGCCGGTCGCTCCAGACCACGAACAGCGGCGACAGCGCGGTCAGCAGGCGCGCCGCCACCTCGGGCGCCAGGATCAGGCTCACCAGCCCGGATCCGGTGGCGATCCTCCCCTGCACGAGCAGCGCGCGGTCCGCGATCCGCCGGGCCACCACCGCCGGGTCGAGGCCGGCCGGGTCGGCAACGTGGTGCCACTCGCGCCAGACGCCGCCGCGCCCCTCGGCCGGCTGGACCTCGGTCAGCAGCGAGCACGCGGCGCCGTCGTAGGTCGCCACGAAGCCCTCCCCGGTCTGCAGCAGCCACGAGAAGGTGCCTTCCTGAAACAGGCAGCGCCGCAGCCGGAGGCGGCCGCCCGAGATCGCGGCGACGGCTTTCGCGAGCTGCTCGCCGGTGTGATGCGCCCAGCCGCGCGGCGGCAGGCGCCAGCTCGAGTGGGTTTCGGTGGCGGCCAGCAGGCGCGACGGCGGCAGCGGATCGAAGGGCAGCTCGCGCTCGACCGCGATCGCGCCGTCGATGGCGCGGCGGGCGGCGTCGGCCTCGAGCCCGGAGGCGGCCGCAAAGCCGGCGCACCGACCCCGGGTCGTGCGCACCGCCACCCCCATCTCCTCGACCTCGAGTTCGCGCGGCGGCGAGCCCGGCGCCACCTCCACCTCGCGGGTCACCGATGCCTTGGTGAAGACCTCGAAACGGCAAGCGCCGCTGCGGACGAGCACGTCGCGGGCGGTGGCCGCGGCGCTGCGCAGGCGCTCCTGGTGGCGGAAGTCGTCGGCGGCGCTCACTCACAGCACCTCGAGGTTGTGGACGAGCAGGGTCGGCGCCTCGGAGCCGGTCGGCAGCGGCACGCCGTCCTTGACGCACCAGCCGAGCCGCCAGTCCGGGGACGGATCACGGCCGACCGTCGGCTCGAGGTGGGCGAGCACATCGCGGGCGCCGCCGGTCAGCTCGAACGGCTCGAGCGGCCGCCGGCGGCGGCCCTGGCGCAGCTCCCAGCCGCGCTCGACCCGGAGCACGATGCGACCCGACAGCGGGTCGACCGTCGCCCCTCCGATCCGGGTCACCAGCAAGCCCTCCCGGAGCCCGCGCTGGAGGTCCTCGGGTTCGGCGGTGCCGGGCGCCACGATCAGGTTGGACAGCCTCGCGACCGGCGGCCGGGCCCACGACGCTCGCCGGCCGCGGCCGGCCGGGGCGTCGAGGCCGTGCGCTCCGGCGCGATCGCACAGCCAGCCGACGAGGCGGCCGGCCCGCACCAGCGGCAGCGGCGCTGCGGGAATGCCCTCGTCGTCGCAGCTGAAGGCGCCCGGCAGGTCGTCACGGCAGGGGTCGTCGGCGATGTCGATCGCCACCGCGGTGACCGTCGCTCCGGCCAGCCCCGCCAGCGGCGAGTCCCCGGACAGCACCAGGTCGGACTCGGTGAGGTGGCCGATCAGCTCGTGGAGCAGCACCCCGGCGGTGCCCGAACGCAGCAGCACCGGCACCTTGAGGCCCGGCTCCGGACGCCAGCGCCGGGCGGGAGACGGCGCGGCCAGCTCGGACAGCCAGGACTCAAGCTCCGGGTGCCGCCACACGGCGAGCAGCGCGGACGGCGACTCGCCATCCAGCTCGACGCGTACCAGCGGCGGGCAGAACACGGCGGTCCAGCGATCGGGGCCCACCACGACCGCGCGGCGGGCCAGGTAGCGAACCGTGCAGTGCCCACCGCGGGCCCGCCCCAGCGTCGCCTGCGCCCAGTCGCGCCACTCAGGCGGCGGCTCGATCTCGACCGGGACCGGGGGCCGCACCCGCGGCAGGGCGGTCCGCCTGGCGTGCCGGGATAGCAGATCCTCGAGCGCCGACGGCGAGGTGCCGGTCCGCGCGTGGAACGCGGTCCGCGACGGGTAGCGCCAGCGCGCCGCGGCACCATCGGTGCTGCTCTCCTCCGCATGGGCGGAGCCCGCGAGCGTGGACACCTTGAGCTCCAGCCGACGCTCGAGGTAGAGGTCGTGGAGACGCGGGGTGGCAGCGGTGAGGCTGCGGCAGGCGTCGGTCAGGGTGTCCAGCCACCCCGGGTCGAAGGGCGGCTCGGCGGCTGAGGGCCCGGTCATGGGGACATGGTAGCCGGTCGCCCCGGCGTTCGACATGAGGTACCCGTTCCCTCTCCCGTTCCCGTTCCCGTACCCGACTGTGCTGGCGACGGAGCCAGCACATGGCTTCCGGTCGAGAAGGTTGCGACCCCCGGAGTGGAGGCTGGTGTCTCGGGAACGGGTACGGGGACGGGAACGAGTACGAGGCCGCGCGCGACCCTACTAGTCAGCGGGAAAGCCAGACGCAGAGTCCGCACCCTTGAGAAGCTACACGAACGCCAGGATCCACTCCGGCATCTTCCGCCACCACGGGTGGAGCGAGGCCTCGGGCGACACCGTGCGCACGCCGCCGCCGGCTCCACCCGAGCTGCTGGGCCGGCGCACCCCATAGGGCGACGAGGGGTCGATTGGCGGCGACGTCGGCCGCACCGCGGGCCCGACCGGGCGGCGCGGCCGCACCCGCGAGGCCGCAGCACCTTCCTCGCCCTCGTCGGCGGCTGCAGTGGGCGATGACGGGGTCGGCGAGGCCGGCCGCGCGACGCGGGCAGCCGGCGTCGGCGTGACGACGGGCGTCGCGGTCCGGGTCGGGGTCGGGGTGGGCGTCGGCAGGAACTGCTGGCGAACCTCCTGCACCTGCCGCGGCTCGAGGAATGCCAGGGGCGCCGCGACGGTGAAGCGGACCTCGGAGCTCTGCTTGACCGCGGCGCCGAACTGGAGCTTCGACTGCAGCACCTCGGGGTTGACCTTGGGATCGGCGAGTCCGGGCGCATGCTCGTAGGCCCTCTCGAAGTGCTCGAGCGCCTTGCTGGGATGGCCGGTCTGCTCCTCGAGCAGGCCGAGGTAGAAGTTGCACCAGCCGTGCCCGCTCATCAGGTCGAGGCACTTGTTGTAGGCGTGCCTGGCGTCCTCGTACTCACGCGCTCGGTGCTCGACGATGCCGATGCGAAGCCACGCCTCGTACAGGGTCTTGTCGCGGTGGAGGGCCTCGCGGTACATCTCGAGCGCGTCCTTCGGGTAGCCGCGCTCGAACAGCATCGTGCCGAGGTCGACCATTCCGGCCGGGCTCAGCTCGCCGCGCTGGGACCGCTCCCAGTAGTCGCGGATCGTCTCGTCGCCGGGATCGCCCGGCACCAGCCAGCGAACGTACACCGGCGGTTTGGGCTCACCCGACTCCGGATCGGCGGCCGCAGCGTCGAACGCCAGCCCGAGCCAGCAGCCTGCGATGATCGTCAACAGCGTCGCAATCCCACGCCTCATGCCTTCACTCCCGACCCGATCGCGCGCGGTTCGCGCGCGCGGCGAGCCTGACCTTGCCATCCTCCACCAGCACCTCAAACAGCACGTCGTCCCCCAGCTTCGGCCGCAGCCGGTCGCGCTGCGCCTGAAGCTGGGCCTCGAAGGCCTCGCGATCCACACCGGCCGCCAACCCGAGCGCCAGCTTGGCGGCGACATATTGATCGTACAGGGTCGGCGCCCCCTGAGCGTCTACGGCGCCCGGGGCGCCGGCGTTTGCCGGCGGCCTCGCCACGTCCGCGGCCTGCACCCGGGACCCGGCGCCGGCCCGCGCCCGCCCCTCCTCCCGGTCGCGCAGCATGCGCTCCCAGTTTTGCAGGTAGGTCTGGAAGCGGTGCTGGAGCTGCTCGAGCCGGAAGCGCTCGACCCGGCTGCCCGCCGAGTTCTCGGCGAGCAGCCGCAGCCGCCGCCCGAGACGGTCACCGTCGTCGTGCGGCGGGACCCTGAGGTCGCCCGCGAAGAACCTCTCCCAATCGCGGGTCAGCGCCTGCATGGCGCGCTCGACCATGGCGAGCTGCTCGCCGAGGTTCATCTCGGCCCCCTGCTACAATTTCCCTCGTGCAGGCCGCGCTTCGTCGCATTCCCGCCGTTCATCGTCTCCTCGACCACCCGGCGCTCACCGAGGCGGTCACCAGCCACGGCCGCGAGACCGTCATGGAGGCCTGCCGGGCCGCGACCGAGCAGCTCCGCCGCCGGATCGCGGATGACCTGCTCCCTCTCGAGGCGGTCGATCAGGCGTGCACTGCACTGGCCGCTGAGGTGCTCGTCATTCTGGACGGCTGGACCCGCCCCGCCTACCCCGAGGTCGTGAACGCGACCGGGGTCCTCATCCACACCAATCTCGGCCGTGCTCCGCTGCCTGCTCACCCACCTCGCTCGCTAGCATCATACCTTGCCCTGGAGTATGACATTTCCGGCGGCGGGCGCGGCCAGCGACTGGCTCCCTTGCGCGGGCGCCTCGCCCGGCTGTGCGGTGCCGAGAGCGCGGTCATGGTCAACAACAACGCGGCGGCGCTGCTGCTGATCCTCGGCGCGCTCGCCCGCGGGCGCGAGGTGATCGTCTCCCGCGGCCAGCTGATCGAGATCGGCGGCTCGTTCCGACTGCCGGATGTGATGGCGGCCTCGGGCTGCCGGCTGGTCGAGGTCGGGTGCACCAACCGCACCCACCTCGAGGACTACCAGCGGGCGATCACCAGCGACACCGCGGCCATCCTGTCGGCCCACCACTCCAACTACCGGATCGTCGGCTTCACCGCCGAGCCGCCACTGTCCGAGCTCGCCGAGCTCGCCCACAGCTTCGGCCTGCCGATGATCGTCGACCAGGGGTCGGGCAACCTCTACGACCTGCGCCGATGGGGTCTCGGCGACGAGCCGACCGTCGCCTCCCTGCTCGCCGCCGGGGCCGACGTCGTCTGCTTCTCCGGCGACAAGCTGCTCGGCGGCCCCCAGGCCGGCATCGTGGTCGGCCGCCGGCAGTGGGTCGAGCCGCTCGGCGCGCACCCGATGTACCGCGCGCTGCGGCCGGACAAGACCGCACTCGTCCTCATGGACCAGGTGCTGCGCGCCCATCAGAGCGGTCGGCTCCACGAGATCCCGCTCTATGCGATGCTCGCCGAACCGGTGGAGGCGCTGGCGCGGCGCGCCCGGCGGATCGGGAGGCGGCTGCGCGCTGCCGGAGTGCCGGCGAGCGGCTGCGCCACCCGCGCGGCGCTCGGCGGCGGCACCACCCCGGAGCAGACCCTGGCGAGCTACGGCCTCAGCCTCGGCGGGGGACAGCGGCTGCTCGACGCGCTGCGGCTCGGCGAGCCGCCGGTGATCGCGCGGATCGAGGACGACGCCGTGGTGCTCGACCTGCGCACGGTGCTGCCGCACCAGGACCGCGCCCTCGAGGCCGCGATCGCCGCCGCCTACCGCAGCAGCGGCGGCGCCCAGCCGGCCGGCAGATAGAGCCAGACCAGCACTGCGAGCGCGAGGAAGCTGCCGAAAGGCAGCGCGGTCCGGCCGCTGCCGCGGCCGGCGGCGATCAGCGCCAGGCCGACCAGCGCCCCGAGCACCGCGGCCACCACCAGCACCCACAGGCAGTCGCGCAGCCCGAACACGGCGCCGATCGCGGCCAGGTACTTGACGTCCCCCCAGCCCATCCCTTCGATCCCCCGCACCAGCTTGTAGAGCACGATCACCAGCGCCGGGATCGAGCGCCCCGACCAGCGCCCCGAGGGCGGCATCGGCGATCGTCGTCAGCCCCCCGAGCGCGGCGCCGAGCAGGCCGAGGGCGATCGCCGGGTAGGTCATCACGTCGGGCAGGATCTGGTGCTCGAGGTCGATGAGCCCGAGCGCGAGCGAGGTCCAGGCGAAGACCACCGCCTCGAAGCCGGCCACCGAGACCCCGTAACGCAGCAGGGATGCGACCGCGAGCAGGCCCGCCACCGCCTCGACCACCGGGTAGCGCGGCGAGATCCTTCCGCGGCAGCTCCGGCAGCGCCCACCGAGCAGCAGCCACGACAGGACCGGCACGTTGTCGAACCAGCGGATGGGCGAGGAGCAGGCCGGGCAGTGCGAGCCGGGCCGGACGATCGACATCCGGCGGGGCACCCTCCAGATCAGCACGTTCAGAAACGAGCCGACCACCGCCCCGACCGCGAACGCGTAGACAATCACGAGCGGCTGCGGCCAAGAAGCCATCGGTAGAGATCCTCCTGCTGGCGCACCATGCGGTCGATGTCGAACTCCTCGAGGCCATCCGCCGCGGCCGCGGCCAGCCGCCGGTGGAGCTCGTCGTCGCGCAGCAGCGCGCGCACCCGGCGGGCGATCCCGTTGACGTCACCCGGCTCGACCAGAAAGCCGTTGCGGCCGTCCTTCACCACCTCCGGAGTGCCGTCCACCGCCGTCGCCACCACCGGGACTCCGGCCGCGAGCGACTCCACCGCTGCCCGCGGCAGGCCCTCGTGGCACGAGGTCAGCACCGAGACCCGGCTTGCCGCGAGCAGGCCGGGGACGTCGTCCCACCAGCCGCAGAACACCATCCGGTCGGCGACCTCGAGGTCGCTCGCCAGCTCCTCGGCCGCCGGCCGCAGCGCGCCGTCGCCGACCATCACGAACCAGGCCTCGGGCACCTCCCGGGCGATCACGGCCGCGGCGCGGACGAAGTCGAGCGGCGCCTTCTGGGGCTTGAAGTTCCCGATCTGGACGACCAGCGGCGCCGACTCCGGCACCCCCAGCCGGCGCCGGGCATCGCCGCCGCCGGCTCCTCGACGGAAGCGCTCGAGGTCGATCCCCGAGCGGATCACCGAGGCGCGCTCCGGCGGGACCACGCCGAGCGCCGCTCCCTCCCGCAGATTGTTCTGCGACACCGCGATGAAGTGGTCGGTCCAGCGCGCCATCACGCGCTCGGCGATCACGAACAGCATCCGCACCGGGCCCGGCTGCAGCGGCGTGAAGCCGAAGCCGTGGATCGAGTGCACCACGACCGGGGTGTGTGCAATCCGCGCCGCCGCCCGGCCGAGCACGCCGGCCTTCGAGGAGTGGGTGTGCACGACGTGCGGCTCGAGCCGTCGCATGATGCCGACCAGGCGGCGCAGCGCGCGGACGTCGAGCGCCGGTGCCAGCGGCCGCACCAGCTCCGGCACCGGCTCGCGGCGCAGGTCCGGGATCGCCGCCGCCACCTCGTCGAGCGGGTCCCCCGGCCCCCACGCCAGCGCCGGCTCGAACTCGCCGCGATCGAGGTGCTCGACCGTGTAGAGCGTGTTGCGCTGGGCGCCGCCCGGCTCGAGCCGGGTGATGACGTGGAGGACGCGGGTGCGCATGATCACCCACCCGCCAGGCGGCGCGCCACCGCCATGCCGTCGAGGATGGCGTCCTCCATCGCCGAGTACTTCCACTCCGCCCAGCGCCCGGCGAGCAGCACGCCGCGCTCGCCGAGGAAGCCGCGCAGCGTCGCCACGGCCTGCCGGCGGTGGTGATCGAAGACGACGTAGGCCGGGTCGATCACGGTCTGCACCCGGAGCCGGACCTTCGCCGGGTCGAGCAGGCCGAGCGCAGCGGCCGCCCGCTCCGCGGCCGCAGCCTCCTCCGCCACCTCCGCCCCGCCGGGGTCGAGGCTGACCTCGATCGACACCGTGTGGCAGCCCGCCGGCGCGAGCCGGCCGTGGTTGGACGGGAAGCCGACGCGGTAGAACGGCAGCTCGCGGTCCGGGAAGTAGAGCCAGTGCTCTCCCGAGGGTGGCTCGCCGGCGACGCCGAGGGCGACGTTGAGCACCCGCACCCAGCGCAGCGCGGCGCGCGCCGCCGCCACTTCCTCGGGCAGTCCGTCGACGATCAGGTCGACCAGGGAGGGCAGCGCCAGCGTGCTGACCACGCGGTCGAAGCGAAGGCGCCCGCCGTCCGCCAGCTCGATCCAGCGCTCGCCGAGGTGGAGGGCCACGACCCGGCTTGCCAGGTGGAGCCGGGGCAGCCGGCGCGCGACCGCGTCCGGCAGCAGCCGGATGCCGCCACGCCTCGGGTAGCGGAAGGTCGCGTTGTAGCCGACCGGCCGGTCGTGGAGGCCGAGCGCGCCGTCCACCACCTCCTCCAGCGTCGGCTTGGGCACGTAGCGGCCGACCCAGTCGAGGCTGAGCTCCTCGGCCCGCGCCCGGAAGAGCTTCTCGTTGTAGGGCACGAAGAAGTGTCGCGCGAAGCCGTCGCCGAAGCGCTCGAGCACCCAGCGCGAGAAGTCGGCCGGCTCGCCGTCCTCCCGCTCCGTCCTCGCCCACGCCCGGATGAAGCCGAGCAGGCAGTCGCGCCGCACCTCGGGGGCGAGCGCCGCGGTGTGGATCTGGATCGGGTACGGCGTCTGGCGGCCGCCGACCACCACCGCGGCGCGCCGCTGGTGGACCTCGAGCTCGTCCCACACCCCGAGGTCCCGGAGGTAGCCCTCGGTCTCCGGCCGTGCGCAATGCAGCAGGTGGCCGGTGTGGTCGAAGGTGAAGCCGTCGCGCTCGATCGAGCGGCAGGCGCCGCCCGCCTCGGGCTCGCGCTCGAAGACCGCCGCCTCGAGGCCGGCCGCCGACAGCCGCTCCGCGGCCACCAGCCCGGTCAGGCCGCCGCCCAGCACCACCGCCGCCGCCATCAGGACCCCATCGGAACCCGCGCCAGCCAGACCAGGGCGCCGAGCACCAGCGCCCCGACCACCGCGGTCACCACAACGGTCGCCATCGGGTCGAGGACCATCACCAGCAGGCCGATCGCGCCCAGAGCCACGCCGGCCGCATAGATGACGAGCACGGTGCGCGTGGTCGAGCCGCCGAGCCGCCGCCGCAGGCGCAGCGGGAAGTGGTCGGGGCTGCCGTGGTAGATCCGGCGGCCGGCGCGCAGCCGCAGCACGATCACGTAGACGGTGTCGATGAGCGGCAGGGCGAGGATGTAGAGCGGGGCGAGGAAGCCGAGCGGGCTGCGGTCGGTGTAGTGCATGACCATCGCCAGCGCCCCCAGCGACAGGCCGATGAAGAGGCTGCCGCAGTCGCCGAGGTAGATGCTCGCCGGCGGGAAGTTGAAGCGCAGGAAGCCGACCAGGGCGCCGAGCAGGGCGACCGTGAAGGCGGCCACCACCCAGCGCCCGTTGAGCACCGCCACCACCAGCAGGAAGCTGCCGGCGATGAAGCCGACGCCGGTCGCCAGCCCGTCCATGATGTCGAGCAGGTTGAAGGCGTTGGACAGGCCGAGCAGCCAGACGATGGTGATCGCATAGCGCGCCCACCAGGGCAGGAAGATGAGCTGCAGGATCACCCCGGCCTTGAGCAGCACGAACACCGCCACGATCTGCCCCAGCATCTTCGGCTTCGGGGTCAGCACGCCGAAGTCGTCGATCAGGCCGACCGCGGTGACGATGGTCGAGGCCAGGACCAGCGCCAGCAGCTCGTGGTCGAAGTCGAAGATCATGCCGAGCGACAGCAGGAAGCTGGTGAAGACCGCGAGACCGCCGAGGTAGGCCACCGGCTCGGTGTGGTTCTTCAGCTGGCCGTCGGGGTGGTCGACGACGCCGAAGCGCAGCGCCGCGTCGCGCGCCATCGGCGTGCCCATGCGCGCCAGCGCATAGGCGAGCAGGAAGCCGAGGATCAGCTGGATCACCATGGCAGCTCGGACAGACGCTTCCGGGGAAGATGTTCCCGCCGGCCGAGCTCACGATACACGAGCGGCAGCCGGCGCCGGAGGTGAGGCAGCAGCCGCGGCCGGCGCGCCACGCCGAGCACGGTCGCCGCGAGGTCGAAGGCCAAGCAGCACGGGCAGCCGGCGCGCCAGGTCGGCCGGGTGAAGGTGGCGGATCAGGGTCATCCAGCGGTTCGACAGCACGCAGGCCTCGAGCTCGCGGCGGCCGCCGCCAGCGCAGCGGTCCCCGCCCCGGCCCGGCGCCGGCGCCGCGGCCGTGGACCGCGACCGCGTGCGGGGCGGCGAGCACCCGGAAGCCGCGGTTGGTCAGCCGCCAGCCGAGCTCGAGGTCCTCCCAGAAGCAGAAGAAGTGCCCGGCCCACGGCCCGCCGTCCTCGCGCACCGCCTCGAGCGCGGCCCGCCGGTACACGGCAAGCGCGCCGCAGGCCGCCAGCACCTGGCGCGGCTCGAGGAGCGGCGTCGCTGAGCGGCTGCCCGTAGCCGCGGTCGCGGACCTCGAGCGTGCGGCGGTCGAGCACCTGGCCGACGCTGTCCACGGTCACGCCGTCGGGCCGCATCAGGCGCGGTGCAACCCCGGCCACCGTCGGATCGTCGACCGCCGTCGCGAGGCTCAGGCAGTCGGGGGCAACGGTGACGTCGGGGTTGACGAACGCCACCCAGCCACACGCAGGCGGCAGCGCCGCGAAGCCCCGGTTGCAGCCGCCGGCGAAGCCGGTGTTGACGTCGAGGCCGAGCAGCCGGATGCGCGGATCAGCAAACGAGCGCACGATGCTCGGGCGAGCTGTCGCGGGAGGCGTTGTCGACCACCACGATCTCGGCGACGCCGGCCGCCCTGCGCAGCGCGTCGAGGCAGGCCGGCAGATCGGCGGCCGAGTCGTGACTGACGACGACGGCGCCGACCCGCCCGGTGTCCTCCACGTGTGAGTCCGTCTTCGAGCTGGCCACTCCTGATGGTCCCTCGGCTGCGCAGCGGCGGCCGGGCGCGCGGCCCGACCGCGCTCGCCGATCATCGGACGCGTTCGAAGCGCTGCCTCGTCACGTTCATGCTACCACCGACTACAGCCCGGCCGGCATCACGGAAGTAGCTCGATTCGCACGCTATAATCGCCTGGAGACGGCTGGACCATCGGCCACCCCGACCCCCGTGGGGAGTGGTCCGAGTCGGCCGGCTCGGAGACGCACGCTGCCGTGAATCCAGCCACACCCGAGAGCGCCCGCGACGAGCTGGTCGTGATCGAGCCGGCTCGAAGGCTCGGATCTCTGCGCGCGGCCGAGCTCTGGGAGTACCGCGAGCTGCTCCAGTTCCTGATCTGGCGGGACATCAAGATCCGCTACAAGCAGACCGTGCTCGGCGCCGCGTGGGCGATTCTGCAGCCGCTGCTCGCCGCCGCGGTGTTCACGCTGTTCTTCGGCAGGATCGCGCGGATCGCATCCGACGGCGTGCCCTACGCCGCCTTCTCGTTCGCCGGCATGGTGCTGTGGACCTTCTTCGCCCAGGGATTGAGCCTGGCCTCGAACAGCCTCGTCGGGTCCTCCCACCTCATCACCAAGGTCTACTTCCCTCGGCTCATGGTGCCGGTCGCGTCGGTGACCGCCGGTCTGCTCGACCTGGCGATCGCGCTGGCGGTGCTGCTGGTCATCATCCTGGCCTCCGGCCTCGGCGTCAGCCTGCGGCTCCTGGCCGTGCCGATCCCCGCGATCCTCGCGCTGATCACCGCGGTCGGAGCCGGGCTCTGGCTGTCCGCCCTCAACGTCAAGTACCGGGACGTCCGCTTCGTCGTTCCCTTCCTGATCCAGATGTGGTTGTTCGTCTCGCCGGTGATCTACCCGGCGAGCACGGTCGTGCCGAGGCTCGAGGCGGCCGGCCTGCCCGGCTGGCTTTTCGGCCTCAACCCGATGGCCGGCGCGGTCGAGGCGTTCCGCTGGGCGGCGCTCGGGGTCGACACCCACCCGTGGCCGCTGGTCGCCGTCAGCACTGCGGCCGCGCTCGCGCTGCTCGCGACCGGCGCCGCCTACTTCCGCAGCGTCGAGAGGTTCTTCGCCGATGTGGTGTGATCCGATCGCCGCACTGGCGACGCCCGGAGCCGACCCGTGACCGCGCCGGCGATCCGCGCGACCGGGATCGGCAAGCGCTACCGGCTCGGCGAGCACCACTCCTTCGGCTCGCTGCGCGAGACCCTGGTCGACCGGCTGCGGTCGATCGGCCGCACGCCGCCCGGACGCCGAGAAGGCCTCGATCTGGGCGCTGCGCGACGTCTCGTTCGAGGTCGCGCCCGGCGAGGTGGTCGGCATCATCGGCCGCAACGGCGCCGGCAAGAGCACCCTGCTCAAGGTGCTGTCGCGGATCACCGAGCCGACCACCGGCCGGGCCGAGATCCGCGGCCGGGTCGGCAGCCTGCTCGAGGTCGGCACCGGCTTCCACCCCGAGCTCACCGGCCGCGAGAACATCTTCCTCAACGGCGCCATCCTCGGCATGCGGCGGGCCGAGATCGCGGCCAAGTTCGACGAGATCGTCGCGCTTCGCCGAGGTCGAGCGGTTCATCGACACCCCGGTCAAGCGCTACTCCTCGGGCATGTACCTGCGGCTCGCCTTCGCCGTCGCCGCCCACCTCGAGCCCGAGATCCTGCTCGTCGACGAGGTCCTCGCCGTCGGCGACGCGGCGTTCCAGAAGAAGTGCCTCGGCAAGATGGAGCGACGTCGCCGGCAGGGCCGGACCGTGCTCTTCGTCAGCCACAACCTCGCCGCGATCCGCAGCCTGTGCAGCCGCGCGATGCTGCTGCAGGACGGCCGGCTCGAGGCCGTCGGTCCGGTGGACGAGGTGATCGAGCGCTACGTCCGCCACGCGGCCGCCGGCGCCGCGGCGACCGTCGAGCTCCCGCGGCCCGCGGGAGCCGACACCGCCGTCGGGGTCTCGCTCCAGTTCATGACCGAGGACGGACAGCCCCGCACCGAGTTCCGGCTCAACGAACCCTGGAAGATCCGGTTCGACTTCGAGTGCTTGCGCGAGGCAGACCACGTGATCGCGGGGGTGGGCATCTGCACCCTCGAGGGAATCCCGATCACTACTTTGTACTCGCAGCCGTCACGACTCCGGCCGGGCGCTCACGCGGTCGAGTTCACGGTCGACCTGCCGCTCGCACACTGCGACCTCCAGTTCGTCGCCGGCCTCACCACCAACCAGCGCAACGTGTACTACCAGGAAGGTCTCGGCCACGTGTCGATCATCGAGGTGGCCGCCGGGGACCAACCGGTTTCGGTGAGGTCGGGGTTCCTGCTGTCCGCCGACCGGCCCGCGATCATGCCGGTCCCCAAGGAAGCCGGGCCGGCCCGGCGGGCTGAAGGGGGGTTCACTCGATGAGCGGGCTCGCCCGCAGTGGTCTCGGCCCGCGGCTCCTCCGCTTCCGGAGCGCGGCATGATGCCCCGCCTCCGGGCCGTTGCGCGAGTGGTCCGCGCGTGGCTACGCCCGATTGTGGAGTTCAGGCCGCGGCGCGCCGCGCTCGGCTACGCAAAGCTCGCGGCCGACTGGAAGCGCTACTCGGCCCTGCCGGGGGCCGAACGCCTGCGCGTGCGCGACGCATTGCCGATGCTCTACGACGATACTGGAGGAACAGGGTTCGATTCCCACTACTTCTATCAGGGCGCTTGGGTGTTCGGGCACATTCAGCGCTCGCGGCCGCAGCTCCATGTCGATGTCGGATCGCTGCTGCTCTACATGGGTTTTGTCAGCGTCACCACGCCGGTGCTCTTCCTCGACATCCGCCCCGCCCTGATCCGGCTGCCCGGCTTCTTCCCAGTTGGCGCAACCCTTCTCCGGCTGCCGTTCGCGGATGGCTCGGTCGGCTCAATCTCGTGCTTGCACGTGGTCGAGCACGTCGGGCTCGGGCGCTACGGCGATCCCCTGGAGGTTGACGGAAGCGCGCGGGCGCTCGACGAGCTGGCACGGGTGCTGTCGCCGGGCGGCGACCTCTACCTCTCCCTGCCTATCGGCTTGCAGCGTGTCTGCTTCAACGCCCACCGGATCTTCGAACCGGGGTGGGTGGCCGGCCGCCTGCCAGAGCTCAAGCTCGTGGACTTTGCGGGCGTTGACGATCGCGGGCGGTTCCGGGCGCAGGCCGATCCGATGGACTTCGCGAGCTCCCGCTATGCCTGCGGAATGTACCACCTCAGGAGAAGCAGCACCACATGAACGTCGAGCGAAGTCCGCGGGCCTCGGCTTGCCGGCCCGGCCGCCACGTGCGACCGCCCCGCCGGTCCCGCGTTTGCCCGACGGTGTCAATCGACTCCCCCCGAGCCCTGGGGGGTGCGGTGACTCCCGGGCGACCCCTGGTCTCGGTCGTGACGCCCGTCTACAACGCCGAGCGGCACCTCGCGGAGGCGCTCGAGAGCGTCCTTGGCCAGACGCTGGCAGACTTCGAGCTCGTGGTCCTCGACGACGGCTCGACCGATTGCAGCCCCGACGTCATTCGCCGCTTCGCCCAGCGTGACCGCCGCATCGTGGCCCGTTTTGGCGCACGGCGCGGCGTCGCGGCTGCCCGCAACGAGTGCGTCGAGGTGGCCCGCGCGGAGCTCCTCGCCGTCATGGACGCCGATGATGTCGCCGAGCCGAATCGGCTGGAGGTCCAGCTCGCCTACCTGGAAAGACATCCCGCGTGTGTCGCGCTCGGCGGCCAGATGCTCTACGTCGACGAGGCCGGGGACCCACTTTGGCCGTCGCAGCTACCGCTGGACCACGATACAATCGACGCGCGGCTCATGGCGGGCCATGGCGGGGCCCTCGCCAATCCGACGGCGATGCTCCGCCGCGTGGCGGTGCTCAAGGTCGGCGGCTATCGGAGGGACTTCCAGTTCGGCGCAGAGGACTTCGATCTCCTGCTTCGACTCGCAGAGGTCGGTCAGCTCGCGAACGTCAGCGATCGACTGGTTCGCTACCGCCTCCATCCCGAAAGCCTGAGCGCGCGCTGTGCAGCAGGGCAGTTCGAGGAAATGGTCGACGCGATCCGATCCGCGTCGGCCCGCAGAGGGGTGGCGTACCGCGGACCAGCCGTGTCTCGGCCTCTGGCTCGAAGACAGGTCGATGACCTCGTCCATCGCGCAATGAAGGCCCGCGAGCACGGATACACTCGGACAGCCCGCAAGTATGCCACTCGCGCCCTGGTCAGGTTTCCCGTTGAGTTCACGTCGTGGCGGACTGCAGCCGTGGTGTTCCTCGGCTCGCGGCTGCGGGCCATGAGAAGCCGCCGAAATGCGGCGCGGCAGCAGTAGCCGGTCGGGCGGGCCACCCATGAAAGTGAGGCTCGCGCAGCGAACTCAACCGTCGTGTCCAACCGCATCCTGCCGTCGTCCGACGAGCCATTTTCGGAGCGCAGGCCCGTCCGCCCGCCGCTATACTCGAGACACTCGGCGTGGCGCCGGAGATCGCGAGGGTGCGGTGGTCATCGTTCGACTGAAGGGCGGCCTCGGCAACCAGATGTTCCAGTACGCCGCGGCCAGGGCGCTCGCGACCGCCAGGGGAGTGCGGCTCGGGCTCGACCTCGCCGCATTCAAGGCCGACCAGAAACGGCGTTTCGAGCTCGACCGTTTCCCGATCTTGGCGGCCATCGCCTCGGCGCGCGCGATCTTCCGCCTCACCACGCGGCCCCAGACCCGTAGCCAACGCATCCTGTGCCGGGCGGCACGCGCCCTCACGAAGGTGGCCGGGGTCCCACCACACCGCGAACTCGACCTCCTCAAACCGCTCGGCGTCGACCGACGGGTCCACAGCGAGCCCCACTTCCACTTCGACCCGAACTTCCAGAGCCTGCCGGCAGACATCTACCTCGACGGCTACTGGCAGTCGGAGCGCTACTTCGCCGCCATCGCCGACGAGCTGCGCAGGGAGTTTGCCGTGGCGACCCCGCCGCCGGCCGAGGTCCGCGAGCTCGAAGCGGCGATCCGCAGCACCGAGTCGGTCGGCGTCCACGTCCGCCGCGGCGACTATGTGACCGACGAGCGCACCGCCGCCTTTCACGGCACGTGCGATCCCGGCTACTACCGCGCGGCCGCCGAGCGCGTCCGCGAGGTCGCCGAGCGGCCACACTTCTTCGTGTTCTCTGACGACCCCGACTGGGTGCGCGCCAACCTCGCCTTCCTGAGCCCGTCGACCACCATCGGCCAGGGTGACCGCGAGCGGCCCCACCATGACCTGCGGCTGCTGAGCCTATGCCGGCACGCCATCATCGCCAACAGCTCTTTTAGCTGGTGGGGCGCCTGGCTGAATGATCACCCCGGAAGCGGGTCGTCGCACCCGCGCGCTGGTTCTCCGACCCGTCGATCGACACTTCGGATCTGATCCCCCCGCGATGGGCCCGCATCGGCTGATCGAGTCCCCGGGGGCGGCTTGGAAGCAGCCGAGGCGACGGTTGCCCGCACGGTGACACACCACGGTTCTTACCGTATTCTCGGTTGAGCGACGGACTGCGCTTTACGAGGTTGCCAATACCGGTATGAAGGTCCTCCACGTCGGTACCTATGACGTCCGCGGCGGAGGATCGCTGGCGATGTACCGACTTCACCGCGGAATGAGACAGCGCGGCGTGGACTCCTCGGTCTTCGTCCGCAATCGATTCAGCGGTGACCCTGACGTGCACGTCCTTCCGGTTCGACCTTCGCTGAGCCGCCGACTTCGACGCCGGCTGCGATGGGAGCGACTGCGCAGGGAGCTGAGACCCTACCTGGCTGCGCTCCAAGGGGACCTGTTCAGCAGCGATCGATCGGTCTATTCAGGCGAGCTTGTGCGGAACTTACCATCCCATGACCTTGTCAACCTGCACTGGGTGGCGGGATTCATCGATTACGCGGCGTTCTTCAGAGCACTTCCCGAGCCGACGCCGATTGTTTGGACACTTCACGACATGAATCCATTCACCGGCGGTTGCCACCATGACGATGGCTGCGGTCGGTTTCAAGTCGTTTGCGGCGCTTGCCCAAGGCTCGGCTCCGATGATGAGCACGATCTCTCACATCGAATCTGGAAACGAAAGAGAGTCATCTTCCGCAACATTCGACCCGAGCGGATCCATATTGTCTGCCCAAGCCGGTGGCTGGCAGGCGAAGCCTCACGGTCGAGTCTGCTCTCGGGATTCCCGGTCACAACCATACCGAATGGAGTCGACACCGACGTATTCCGTCCGCTGGACCGTCATCGATCCCGGTCGACTCATTGCATTCCAGGTGATGCGACGGTCGTCATATTCGTTGCATCGTCACTGGACAACCCGCAGAAAGGACTCGACTTCTTGCTAAGGGCGCTCGAGCACGTCCCCGCACGAGAGCGGTACTGCCTGGTGACTGTCGGTCCGGGACGGAAGGTCGTTGAGACCGGAGTCCGCACGATCGACCTCGGCCCTATCAATGACGAAAGGCTCCTGGCCGAGGCATACAGCGCTGCAGACGTTCTCGCGCTGCCGTCGCTTCGTGAGAATCTCCCGAACACCACCATCGAGGCTCTTGCATGTGGCATCCCGGTCGTCGCTCATCGTGTTGGCGGCGTCCCGGAAATAGTCCGGCCGGGTGTGACCGGAGAGCTGGTTGACGTTGGTGACGTCGGTGGTCTGGCGGCAACGGTCGCAGACCTTGGGGCGAGGTCACGAGACTTCTCAGTCGAGTGCCGCCGCGTGGCGGTGACCGAGTACTCTCTTGAGTTGCAGTCCGAACGCTATGAACGGCTCTACCAGCAGATGCTCGCCTGTAGAGGTCGAGACTCCACCTGACAGGTAGGGCGTAGTCCCTGACTGCCGTTGATCGTTCAGGATCTCTCAGCTCTAGGAGACACGCTGGTCAACGTCGACACCGCGGCCAAGAGCATCGCGCTCCCGGGGGCCTGTCGCGCCCTGCATGGAAGAATGGAGCTTGGAGTCAAGCCTGCTGTGCTCCCGCGCCGCACGGGCTATCCGCTGACATCTGACCCGAACACTGAGTCTATGTGCCTCCCAGTCGAGCGCCCTCCCGGCACTCGCGGCAAGAAGTGCCTTGCGAGCGGCGGAGTAGTTACAATCGGGGTGCACCTCGCCGTGCTCAGGGGCACTGGCCCGACCGCTTCTCGATATCGCGGAGCCCCTGCAACGCCCGACTGAGAGGGATGAGACAGGAAGCACATGATGGGTCCTGACGACGGTCACTCGAATGCGGCTCCATTGGTGCCTACTGTTGTGGTTCCGAACCTAAACAACGCGCGATTCCTCCAGCGCACCCTCGACTCGATCGCGGCGCAGAGCGTCCCCGATCTCGACGTGGTCATCGTCGACGGGGCTTCCTCCGACGGAAGCATCGACATCATCCGGCGCTGGGCCGAGCAGCACGGCGCCCGGTGGATTTCCGAGCCGGACGGCGGCCAGGCCCAGGCCATCAACAAGGGCTTCCGGATGGCGCGCGGGGACATCGTCACCTGGCTGAACTCAGACGATCTCTTCCCTCCGGGCGCAGTCTCGCGCGCGATCCGGGAGTTTGAGAGCGACCCTGAGCTGGACTTTATCTGGGGATTTTGCCTGCTGATCGACGCCGAAGGGCGGCCCCTCCGGATCGGCAACTTTGACGCTCGCAGAGATCTCGCCGAGCTCCGTGGTTCCCGCTGCTTCATTGTTCAGCCCGGGACGTGGTTTCGACGTTCGGTCTTCGACCGCTTCGGATATCTGGATGAGAGCTATCACTTCGCCTTCGACTACGAGTTCTTCCTCCGCATGGCTGGCAAGGTGAAAGCTCGTTTTGTGCCGGACGTGGTGTCTAACTTCCGCGTCCACCCCTCGTCAAAGACGGGAAGTCAGCACGGGAAGTTCCTTCCCGAACAATGGCGAGCATTCCGGTCGCATGGCGGGAGAATCAACTCGCCATTTTGTGCTCGACGCGCTTCGAAACACACTCGTGATGCCAGCCGTGGGACGTATGACGCGACCTCTCCGGCACCTCCTGTGGCGAGTTCTCGGGCTGAAGCCCGGTACGAAGGTCCGTGTCGGATAAGACCCGCGCCCATCGCCGAGACTGGACGAGGGGGACAGGCTCATCCGGGTGCGTCAGCTGGCAGGGCTGCGCTGCGGGCGACCGCCACACTTGTCATCGGCCAAGCCGAAGCGGCCGACATTCACTCCACGCCCAGGATCCCCAGCAGCTGTTGCGCCTCCCGCTCCACCGAGAAGCACTCGCGCGCCCGGCGCCAGCCCTCGGCTCCCATCGCCCTGCGCAGCTCGGGGTCCGACGCCAGCCGGAGCAGTGCCGCGGCCTGACCCTCCTCGTCTCCGGGCTCGACCAGCACGCCGGTCACGCCGTCGACCACGATCTCGACGACTCCGCCGCTGCGGGTCCCGACCACCGGCAGGCCCTCGGCCATCGCCTCCGCGATGGCGACGCCGAAGGCCTCGACCTGGCCGGTCGCCGGATCCTCCTGGTTGTGCTGGGTGGCGATGTCCGCCTCGCGCCGCAACCGCCGGCCTTCCTCCCAGGCCACCGCTCCCTTGCGGACAATCCGGCTTCGCCAGCGCGAATCCGCCACCAGCCGGTCGCAGTCCGCGGCCAGCGGCCCGTCACCGACCAGCAGCAGGCGGCCCTGCAGCCCCTGCTCGCAGGCACGCTCGAAGGCTCGAATCGTGCGCCCGGGCCCCTTGGCCCCGACCAGGCGCCCGAGCTGGAGCACGGTGACCTCGTCGCGACACGGGCGCTCCGGCGCGCGCACCGGCACCTCCACGCCAAGGGGCTTGACCACCATGCGCTGGTCGGAGAGGCCCCAGCCGGCCACCACCCGCCGCGTCTGCTGCGAGTTGCAGAGGATCAGCGCCCGGCTCGAGATCTCGAGCAACCGCTCGCGGTGGCCGGCCGGGCACATCGACTCCACGGTGTCGGCGCCGTGCAGGTGGACGAAGAGCGCGCTGTGCGCCTCCCGCAGCGGCTCCCACAGCGCCGCAGCGGTCGTCGCATACTGGCACAGGATGCCGTCGACCGGGCGTTCCTCGAGGAGGCGGCGCAGGCCGTCCTCCGGTCGCCGGCCGAGCCCGGGCGGCGCCACGCCGAGCCGCCGGAGCAGGGCGCGGGCCAGCCAGCGGCCACGGCCCGCGGTCGACGCGGCATCGCTCAGACTGACGACCGGCACGCCGCGCCAGCGTCGCCGCACGGTCGGATAGAGCACCGCGACCGCGGCCAGGGCGCCCCGCTCGGCCAGCATCTCGAGGTGGCGCTCGAGAAAGCGGTTGGAGAGGCGCCCCCAGAACGGCTGGATCGCGAGCACGCGCCGCACCCCGCCTGCGCGAGGCGGGCCGGCGCCGCCAGCGGGGCCGTTCACAGCAGCCGCCACAGGAGGCTCCAGTACTTGAGGCCGTTGGCGAGGCCGGCCACAGCCAGCCAGCGAACCGGGGACAGCTCCTGGCCGGGGATGGCCGGGTAGTGTCGCACCGGCATGAAGTGCGTCCACGACAGGCGGTTGTGCTCGAGCAGACCGAGCCGCTCGAGCCGCTGCACGCCGCGCGCGACGCGGCGGGCCTTGGCGAGGACGGCGCGCGCGTCGGCGCGCGCGGGATGCGCCACCACCGCGTCCGGCGCGTAGTGGACGCGCGCACCGTGGCGCTGCGCGCGCTGCCCGAACTCGTAGTCGCCGCCGGAGGCCAGGTCGGCCCGGAAGCCGCCGGCCGCTGCGAAGAGGCGGCGCCGCACGAACAGGTTCGCAGTGGCTCCGAAGCCGTGCTCCTCGATGTAGTGGCGCTGGTCGAGCCAGGTCGCCGCGTCCACGTACTCCCAGACATTCGGCCGGCTGCGCCGGAAGGTGATTTCGATCCGCCCGGCCACCACCTCCGCCGCCGATGACGAGACCGCATCAAGGCCGCGCTCGAGCCAGCACGGGTGCGGCCGGCAGTCGGCGTCGGTGAAGGCGATCAGCTCGGCCGACGAGCTCTCGATGCCGCGGTTCCGTGCAGCGTACGACCCCCGCAGCTCGGTCTCGGACACCACCCGGGCGCCGGGATGGCGGGCGCTCCACGCCACCGCGACCTCGAGGCTGTCGTCGACGGATCCGTTGTCGACGACGATGACCTCGAAGCTCGACTCCGGCAAGCTCTGGCCGGCCAGCGCCTCGAGCGTCGCCGCCAGGCCCGCGGCCTGGTCGAGAACCGGCACGACCACCGAGACCACCGGGATGGGGCTCACGAGCTCATGGTACCAATCGTCCCCGACCGTGGCACGGGTCCGTCACCGGGACGGACCCGCCGCAGGACGCCGTCAAGGCGGGCGATCAGACGCTCGCGCGAGTAGTCGGCGACGCGCTCGCGATCCGGAGCGAAGGGGACCGACGCGCCGTCTCCCCTGGCCAGCCCGCCGAGCAGCCCGGCGATGCCGTCCCGGTCGGTCGGGTCGACCGTCCGGCCGCTGCGGGTGTCGCGGATGATCTGCTCGGCAAACGAGCCGGCGGTCAGCCCGAGAATCGGCCGGCCGGCGCCGAGGTACTCGAAGAGCTTGCCCGGGGCGCTGCCGCGCCGATCGGGGGCCGTGAGCAGCAGCAGGGCGTCGGCCTCGGTCATCGCCGCGAGCGCACGAGGCCGCGGCTGCAGGCGGTGCTCGATCACCAGCCCGCGCTCGACAAGCGGCCGGAAGCTGCGCCGCTCGCGGCCGGTCAGCTCGCCGACAAGGTGCAACCGGAGCTCGCGGCCTGCTGTCGCGCCTTCGCCGGCGCACTGGGCCAGCGCATCGCAGAGCGGCCCCACGTCGCGGCCGCTGTCCGACCCCCCGAACCGTCCGGCGTGGACGATGTTGAACGCCGTCGGATCGAGGAGGCCAGACGGCGGCAGGCCCTCGAAATCCTCAGGATCGAAGCCGTTGGTGATCGTCACCACATCGTCGCGGCGGTACTGGTCGCCAAAGTAGGCCGACAGGCTCGGGAACACCGTGACCACCGCCGCCGCACGCTCGGCGACTGCCCGTTCGACCCGGCGGTAGTGCTCCCCGACCGAGCGGTGGCGGCGGATGCGGTCCCGTTCGATCGGCTCGAACAGCAGGCCATCGCGGAAGTCGGCAACCAAGGGGATCGCGAAGCGAGCGGCGAGCTCGAGGCCGATCTCGAGGTCCTCGACCGGCGGGTAGGTCGCGATCACCAGTTCGGGCGCCGCGGCCTCCACCAATCGGCCGGCGCGCTCGAGCACGCGGGCCTGCCAGGCGGAGTAGATCGAGTGGGAGCTGCCGGCGAGGTTGAGGCCCGCGCTCACGAGCCTGTGCGCGAGCCAACGAGCCGCGCCGGCGCCGACCCGATCCCGGTTGTGGCTCGGGTCGTAGACCCTGAGCTCGCGCCCTTCGCGGCGGTCCGGACCGTGGTAGCTGTGGGTCAGCACCGCGACCTCGTGGCCGAGCCGGGTCAGATGCTTGACCATGGCCACGGGCCGCGCGCTCCCGCCGGAGCTGATCGGCGGGTAGTAGTAGGCGACGATCAGCACCCGCACGGCGAGCCTCCGGAGGGCATCCCGTCAGGGGAGGTCGACCGCGTCACTCGGCAGCCTCTCGGTCCGGCACGGCGAGCGCTGCGGCCAGCTCGCGCACCTGCCAGGACGGCACGCGCAGCAGGTCGCGCTCGTAGTCCGAGAGCGACCGGCGCCGGCCCTCGAGCGCCGCCGACCGCGCCCGCTCGAAGCTCGCGCGCGCCTCGGCCTCGTCCCCGCGATCGAGCGCCAGCCGCGCCCGCAGCAGCCAGCCGCGCACGAAGCGGGGTTCCTCGGCGAGCGCACGGTCGACCAGCCGACGGGCCTCCTCGAGCTGCCCCAGCGAGCGCTCGAAAGCCGCCCACCGCGCCCAGTACCACGGCAGGTGCGGCTCGAGCGCGGTCGCCCGGCCGAAGCCCTGCCGCGCCCCGTCGAGCGCGTCCGGCCAGGGACCGAGATCGCTCACCACCCGGGCATGGACGTCGCCGAGCGCAGTCCACGCGCGCGCCCCCCCTGGGTGGACCTCGACCGCACGGCGGCTCCAGCTGATCGCCTCGGCCGCCTCCTGCCACGACCACCGCGGCCGCGCCAGCAGCTCGTCGACCCGCCACGCCAGCGGCTCGGAGTACCACGGCTCGGCGCGCTCGGCGCGCTCGGCGCGGGCCGGGGTCGAGGGCCCGCTCCACCACAGCTGACGCGCCAGGGCCGGGGTGGCGACGCTCCACAGCACTGCGAAGGCCATGGCCAGCCCCGCCGGAATCCGCAGCAGCAGCCCGGCGCCGGCTCGGGCCGGGCAGCCGGCCAGCGGCGGGATCGCGTATGGAAAGGCGATGCCGATCAACGCGGCCCACCACCACAGCACGACATCGACGTCGAGGAAGTCGTGGAACAGCGCGAGCACCGCGATCCCGGCGGCCAACGCCGCCGCGGTCGCGGACCAGCCGCCGGAGCAGCGCACGCGCCGCCACCACACCACGGCCGCCGCGACCGCCAGGCCGAGACCGATGAGCCCGGTGCGCACGAGCAGGCCGTAGGGTGTCGACTCCGCGCTGCCGATGACATGACCCCAGCGGGCGATCTCTCCCTCGTGCGCGATCCGCACCACGCCGGTCGCCTCCTCCAGCCAGCCCGGCCCGACCCCGGTGAGCGGCGCGTCCGCGACCAGCGGCCACAGCGCCCGCCAGATCTCCACCCGGTGCCAGGCGAGCGCGTCCGGCGCCGCCGCGAACCGCCATGCGAGAAAGAAGCCGGCGGCCACCACGGCTGCGGTCACGCCCACCGCCCGCATTGGACCCCTGGGCAGCATCAGCCCGACCACGACCACCAGGGCGAGCAGGCCGGCCCGCGACCCCGTCCCCACCACCCCGGCGGCCACCAGCAGCATGGCCACCACCGTCAACCGACGCCCCCACGGCGCGAGCACGGCCGCGAGCGCCGGCAGCGCCGGGACGAGCAGCGCCGCGGCGACGTTCGGGTTGACGAACAGCCCGCCCATCCGCAGCCGGCCCGCCCCCGCGCACTCGGCGAGCACCGCCGCGGCGGCGGCGACCGCGGCGGCGGCGAGCGGCAGCCCGCACCACCGCCGCCAGGACTCCCCGCTGCGCCGGACCGCCACCCACACCAGCCACGCCACCAGGAAGCCGCCGAGCTGCTGCTTCGCGGCCAGCGGGTAGCCGGTCGCCAGGACGGCGCTCACGCTGCCCCACCCGATCACCGCCAGGGCGAGCCACTCCTCGGCGACCGGGCCCCGCGTCGCCGCCAGCGCGAGCCAGCCGGCGACAACCGCGATGAGCACGGCGACCGCCAACCGGTGCCCGGGCGCGAACGCGCCGCCCAGCGCGACCGCCAGCGCGACCGCCGCGGCTGCGAGCAGGGCCACCGCGTCACGGCCGGGCCGCATCGTCCACAGCCTCGAGCCCGCTCAGAAAGGCGGTCCAGGCGTCACGGCGCTCCTCCGAACGGGGCTGCACGTGCTGCGCCGTCCAGGCTCCAGCCGCCGCCGTCGGCAGCCGGCCGCGCGCCAGCTCGACCTCGCCCGCCGCGGCCGCCAGGGCGGCCGACCGCGGCCGCCACCGCCGCGCCCGGTCGAGCGCGGCCGCAGCCACGGTCAGACGTTCCTGGTCGGCCGCTTCCAGCGCCGCCGCGGCGACGAGCAGCGGCGGCGCAACGCGCCACGGTGCGAGGCGCTGGGCGTTGCAGGCGCGGTCGACCCGCTCGTCGGCGAGGTCCGCCGTTCGCGCGGCCGCCTCGACGGTCGCGCTCGTGGCATGGAGCAGCGCCGCGGCGACTGCCAGAGCCGCCGCCACCACCACCAGCTCGCGGCCGCGGCCGTGCCCGGCCACGACCCGGCCAGGAGCCGCGGCCGCCACTCCCCAGCCGAGCAGCACCGCCCAGGGCACCGCGACCCCGCTGGTGTACAGGGAGAAATCGACCAGGTTGTGCAGAGGCACCACTGCCAGGGCGACGGCGAGCTCGGGGCGCCGAGGCCACAACCGCCGCAGCAGGTCGATCAGCCAGGCGATCGCCGCAGCAGCGGCGAGCAGCCCGACGACCCCCATCTCGGCCAGCCACTCCAGCGGCAGCGAATGGGCATGCGCCGGCAGGTTGCCGACCTCGATCGGCACGGCGCGTGTGGCCTGGCCGTAGCTGCCGAGACCGACCCCGGTCAGCGGCGACGTCCCCCACGCCCAGGCCGCGGTCCGCCAGTTGTCGATGCGCAGCCGCACCGGCTCGAGCTCGGCGACATCGCTGCGCGACATTGCCACCACCACGAGCCCGACCGCCAGCACCACCAGTCCGCCGACCAGCAGCGTCCGCCGGCGGCGGAGAGCCAGCACCGCCAGGGCCAGCACCGCGAGGGTGATGCCGATCGGCGACCGCGTCAGGATCAGGCCGACGCCGCATAGCAGCGCCCCCGCGAGCCAGCCTGCGGCCCGCCACGAGGGGCGCACCGCGGCCGCGAGGATCGGCAGCGCGGTCGCGAGCACGGCCGCGAGGTGGCCGGGCAGCAGCAGCGAGGCAAAGGCGCGGCCGCTTGCGATCCGCTCGGCAGCGTTGGCGCGCAGGGCCTCCGGCAGCGAGGCGACCGCGGGCCCCGCCCGCTCGAAGCCGACGGTCACCTGCCACAGCGCCCACAGCGCGAGGGCAGCGAGGCCGAGCGCCAGCAACCGGACTACCGTCTCTGGGGACTCCTCCCGGGAGGCAGTCCACGCCAGCGCGCGCCACCGCCGCGACCAGGGCGAGCTCGCCGGCCGCGGTCGCGAGGTCCTCGCCGCCGGCGGCGCTGAGCACTGCGGCCACCGCAACCACCGAGCACACGACATATCCCCGCGCCAGGTCTCTTCCGGCCGTGCGCCGGTGAGTCCACGGCACCAGGGCGAGCACCGCGAGCGCGAGGACCACCGGGGTCACCGCAGCCGTCTCGGCCGGCCGCCACGCCGCCCACAGCGCCACCGCGAGCAGCACGGAGTGAGGGAGCACCGCTGCCTGCGGTGGGTCGCCAGCTGGAACAGGAGGTTGAGGGGATGTGCAGGCGGGCACGGAGCGAGGGTATCAAAAAAGGGGGGCGCCGAGCGCCCCCCTTCGATCTGCTGCCGAAGCTGGCTATTCCCTCTGGATGCCTTCAGGCCACTGGATGAACATGCCGTCCTGGTGGAAGATGTCGCAGTCAAACTCCTGGGTCTCGCCGCCGTTGGCGCCGATCAAACCATCGTCGATCTTGTTCTTGCCAAACGACTGGATCGTGTAGTGCTCGCCAGCAGCGTCGGTGAAGGCGGCGTAGGTCGTGTTCCAGCCGTCCCGCGCGGGCATCCGGCGCAGGTACACCGGGACCAGATGGGGCTCGAAGTCGGTCAGGGCGGCCATGGCGCGCGGGTAGTAGTTCATGTCGGTCGCATAGGTGCCGATGGCCGTCGCGATGGTGCGCATGTCGGCCATTGACCTCTTCTGACGGCCGCGGTGGATGGCGTTCAGCAGGTTCGGAATCGCGATCGCCGCGATGATCCCGATGATGGCCACAACGATCAGCAGCTCGATCAGGGTGAAACCACGATCTTTCCTCATATTGCGATCCTCCTTTCAAACTCGTTGCAGCAATGAGCAAGCTGCGTGCCAACCATTGCTCAAGCGGTGGACAGGTCGCTGTGACGCTGCGCGTCACATCGCGCGCGGCGCCGTGACCCACCGCGTCACTCCCACAGCGGGCCGTCGCCCTCCCAGCGGTGCCGCGGCGCCCAGACCCCCGGCCACTGGACCGCCGACGTGACCCGGACCCTGGCCGCGTCGCACCAGTAGTCGTAGGCCAGCCCGTCGGTCCGGTGGACGGCCGCGTCGAGCTGGTAGTCGCCGGGCGCCAGCGCCAGCGCATCGTAGCGGCAGCGCACCTCGCCGTCCGCCGCCAGCTGGACAGGGCGCATCCCGTCGAGCGAGGTGTTGTGGCCGCCGACCGCCGTCCCGTCGGGCCGCTGCCAGGCAACGCCGAACACGAAGTCCTCGACCGGCCGGTGGACCCGGTACCGGATGTGGACCGCGCACGGCGCGCCGCTCGGGATCAGCCGCTGCTCGACGCCGCCGCTCGACACCGTCACCCGGAGGATCTCGACGTCGCCGTTGCCCCAGCGCCGGCCCTCCTCGATGACCCGCACCGGGGGCAGCGCTGCCTGGACAGCCGCTTCGCCGCCGGCGACGTCGGAGCGGTAGCGCGCGATGACGCGCGTCGGGCGCGCCGTCGGCGACGATCCGCCCGCTGCGCAGGTAGACCGCGCGGTCGGCGAAGCGGCTCACCAGGTCGAGGTCGTGGGAGACCAGCACCATGGTGACGCCGCGGCGGCGCATCCGGGCGAGCCGGTCGAGGCCGCGCCGCGTGAAGGCCTCGTCACCGACCGCCAGCACCTCGTCGATGAGCAGGATGTCGGGCTCCACCGACACCGCGACCGCGAAGCCGAGCCGGACGTACATCCCCGACGAGTAGGTCTTCACCGGCTGGTCGATGAACGACCCGATGTCGGCGAAGGCGACGATCTCGGCCATCCGCCGCTCCACCTCGCGCCGCGACAGCCCGAGCAGCATGCCGTTGATGACCACGTTCTCGCGGCCGGTGATCTCCGGGTGGAAGCCGGCGCCGAGCTCGATCAGCGCCGTCACCCGGCCGTCGACCGCGACCGTGCCCGAGGTCGGCCGCAGGATCCCGCTCGCGAGCTTGAGCAGCGTCGACTTGCCCGAGCCGTTGGGCCCGATCACGGCGACCGCATCGCCCGGCGCAACCTCGAGGTCGATGCCGTCGAGGGCCACGAACTCCTCGAATCGCGACGACGCGCTCCAGCAGCCGGCGGTGGAACAGCGCGCCCTTGAGGGTCTCGTGGCGGCGGCGCGGCCCCCGCCAGCGGAAGACCTTGCGCACGCCGACACAGCGAATCGCTCCTTTCACACCGACTCCACCAGGGTGTCGCGGTAGCGGGAGAACACCCACGTCCCCAGGCCCCACACCACGAGCCCGACCGCGAGCGCGATCGCCCAGTCGGCGGGCGAGCCGGCGCGGCCCGCGAAGGCGACGTCCCGGAACACCACGACCAACGGCGCCAGCGGGTTGAGCACGAGGACCCGGCGCAACGCCGCCGGCACCTCGAGGCCGTCGAGCGAGTAGATGATGGGCGAGGCGAAGAACAGCAGGTTGAGCAGGTGGCCGAGCAGGTCGCGCAGATCGCGGTAGTGGACCGACAGGGCCGACACCGCCGACGCGACGCCCGCCGTGACCAGCAGCCACGGCACCAGCGCGGCGGGAATGAGCACGACCGTCCACGGGAAGGGGTGCCAGCCGGCGACCGCGCTCCAGGCCAGCGCCAGCAGCAGCACCGGCAGCGCCAGCACCAGATGGACAGGTGCGACACCACCGTCACCGCCGGGAAGATCTCGGGCGGGCACATCACCTTGGCGAGCAGCGGGCCGTTGTCGACCATGGTCACCGAGGCGTCGAGCGCCGCCCCGGACAGGAACAGCCACGGCAGCAGGCCGGCGAACAGGAACAGCGGGTAGGGTTCGCCGCCGGGAAACCGCGGCTGGAAGATCGAGGTGAAGACCACCGCGTAGACCGCGAGCAGCAGCAGCGGGTTGAGCAGGGACCAGAAGAAGCCGAGCACCGAGGCCCGGTAGCGGGCGGTCAGCTCGCGCCGGACCAGCACCGCCACCAGGGCGCGGTGTCGCCACAGCAGGCCGAGCGCGCGCATCGCGCCTCAGCCCTTGTTGATCAGGATGTTCTGGATGTCGCGGTAGATCCGCGCCCGCTCGCCGTCCAGCCACCGCTCGTAGCTCAGGACCTGACCGTCCTTGACGACGAACATCTTGGGGTAGTGCTTGACCCCTCCGAACTCGTCGAAGACGATCGGACCCGTGACTCCCATGAAGTCCCTGACCCCGAACTGAAACCCCTGACGGATCTCGGTGATCTGGGGGGAGGCAATGCGCATGACCTCGATGGCGTAGCGCATCGCGTCATAGCCGTGGGCTGCGAACACGTCCGGCGCGCGGTTGTAGGTGTCCATGTAGTGGTTGACGAAGCTCAGCACCGGCTCCTTCTCGGAGGTCCGGTCGAACGGCGGCAGCGGGAACAGCACACCCTCGGCGAGCGGCCCGGCGTCACGGATCACCCGCGTCGAGTAGAACGCCGAGGTGGCGACCACCCGGCCGGCGAACTTCTGCTCTGCGAGGTGCCGGAGGACGTCCACGGTCTCCTCGGCGTAACCGACGATGTAGACCGCGCCGACGCCGGTCGCGCTGAGAGCGGCCGCCGAGCGCTCGCGCCAGCCGGCGTCGGCGAGCGGGAAGACGGCGACCACCGAGCCCCCCACCGCCTCCTCGAACTGCTTGCGGAACGCGGGCTCGATGCCGCGGACGTACTCGTCGTTGCCCTCGTAGACGATCACCTGCTCCTGGCCCGAGCCGCTCGTGCAGGAAGGCCGCCGCGGTGTGGGCCTCGAGGTCGTCCGAGGGGTAGATCCTGAAGAACAGCTGGGACTGCTTGCCGAGGTCGGCGGCCGATGCTGACGGCGACAGGCAGACCACGCCGAGCCGCTCCAGCTCCGGCAGGATGGCCCGGGCCTCGGCGCTGGTCGCGCCGCCGATCACCAGGCGGACGCCGCGGTCGCGGACCAGCTTCTTCAGCTCGGCCACCGCGCGGGCGGGGTCCGACCCGGAGTCGGCCCACACCACCTCGAGGCCGCGGGGAAGGACGTTCTTCTCGCGGGCCTCGGTGATCGCCAGCCTGATGCCGCTCTCGATCGACTCGCCGTAGGTCCCGGCTACTCCGGTCGACGGCAGCAGCACCCCGATCGCGGACTTGGCGCCGCAGCCGGCCGTCAGCAGGGTCAGTGAGACAACCGCCAAGACAGCGAGCCCGCATCGCCGCGCCATGGTGCCACCTCCGCCCGCTCTCGGTGAGAGTACCACAGACACGGGGCGTTCACCGGGTGGGCCGGGGCCCGGCGTGGCCGCCCCCCGTTTCATGATCAGCTAGCGGTCGGGGTCCTCTCTCTCATCTTCGAGGAGCCTCGCGAACACCTCGCGGCGGCCGACCCCCAGCCGGCGGGCGGTCTCACGGAGCGCCTCCCGACGCTCGAGACCCCGAGCGGTCGACTCCTCGTACACCTGCCGCACCTCGGCCGCCGTCACCGCTCGTGCCGGGGCTGCGGCGGGGGGTCCGATCACGACGACGTACTCGCCGCGCGGCGAGCGGCACTCGCCCGAGCGGGAGAGCTCGTCGAGGGTCCCGGTCGCCGCGCGCTCGTGGAGCTTGCTGAGCTCGGCGAGCAGGGTTGCCGGCCGCTGCGGCCCGAGGCCGGCGGCCAGATCGGCCAGCTCCTCCGCCAGCCGGTGGGGCGACAGCAGCATCACGATGGTGTCACTCCACGAGGCGAGATCGGCGATCCGGCGACGCCGCGCTGCGCGCTGCGGCGGCAGAAAACCCGCCAGCGCCGCCGGCAGCGGCGGCTGCCCGGCCGCGGCCAGCGCGGCGGTGAAGGCGCTGGGGCCGGGCACGCTGCACACCCTGACCCCGGCGGCCCGCGCCTCCCGGACCAGCCCGAAGCCGGGGTCCGAGATCGCCGGCGTCCCGGCATCGCTGACCAGCGCCACCGACCGCCCCTGGCAGAGCTCGCCGATCACCCACGGCAGGCGCTGGCGCTCGTTGTGGTCGTGGAAGCTGCGCAGCCGGCGCCCGGCCGCCACGCCGGCGTGCGCGAGCAGCGTCCGGGTCCTCCGTGTGTCCTCGGCCAGGATGATCTCGACCGCGGCCAGAGTCTGCCGCGCCCGCGGCCCGAGATCCTCGAGCGAGCCGATCGGCGTGGCCACGATCCACAGTGTTCCCGGCTCGCCGGCGTGCACCGTCACGCTGCTATCATAGCAGCCGTGAAGCCCCTGACTTCTGTCGTGATCTCTCTCATATTGCTCTACTTGCCTGCCGGGGCCGAGACCGTTGACGAGGTCGTCGCGGCGGTCGGCACGACGCCGATCCTGCGCAGCGATCTGCGCCTCGCCGAACTCGTGCGGCTCATTGAGCCGACGCCGGCCGAGTCGGCCGACGCCTTCGGTACGCGGCTGCTCGAGGCGCCGGATCCGGCTCGAGCTGCAGTTCCGTGACCTCGAGGCGTCGGGCACGCTCTACCGCCTCGACATCGACGTCAGCTCGGCCCGCACCGCGCTCGTGGAGCGGGCCGGCGGTGACGCCGCGATCGCACCCGCGCTGGCGGCGAGCGGCCTCACCGCCGCCGACCTCGATGAGCTCGCCCTGCGCATCGCCGTCGTCAACGCGTACGTCGAGCAGCGCCTCCGTCCGCGCGTCCGGGTCGGCGCGGACGAGCTGCGGGCGGCCTACCAGGAGCTGGTCGTTGCCCCGATCGAGGGGACCGGCCAGACGGCACCGCCCATGGAGTCGGTGCAGGAGCAGCTGCACCTCCTCGTCGCAGAGCGCGCGCTCAACGCCGAGATCGAGCGCTGGCTCGCATCAGCGGCCGAGCAGATCGAGGTCACTCGCTTCCACGTCCGGTGATTACGGCGGCCGCGGCCGGCAGGCCCTGCTCCACCGCCCGGTCCGAGGCGAGCGGGGGCCTCGCCCCGTAGAGCTCCCCGTAGGTCGCGGCGGCGGCCAGCACGTCGCGCGTGTACCGGGAGGTGACGCTGAAGCTGATGCTCACCACGTAGCGCTCGCTCGGGCACGGCGCGCCGCACTCGGCAAGCCACAGTCGGGCCTGGGCCTCGCCCGCGTTGTAGGCCGCCGCGGCCGGCGCCGGTTGACTTTCGAAGGCCCGGTACAGGCGTCCGAGCTCACGCGCTCCGAGCTCGAGGCTGAGCTCGGGCTCGAACAGCCTTTCGAGGGTCGGCGGCGGCAGGCCGTGGAGCGCCGCGACCCCGTCCGCCGTGGCCGGCATCAGCTGCATCAGCCCACGCGCCCCGACTTCCGAGATCGCCGCCGCCTCCCACCGCGACTCCTCGCGGGCGACGCCGCTGACCAGCGTCCACGGCACCTCGGCCGCCACCGCGGACCGCCAGGTGGGCCCCGGGAAAGGCAGCGGGTGCAGGGCGCGCTGGAGGCGCTCGGGGTAGGCGCGCGCCGGCAGGTCGGCGCCGGCCATCCGCCACGCCGCGTCGGCGGCGCGAAGGCCGCGCTCGGGGGCGCCGTACTCGAGCAGCTGCTCGGCCGTCCACAGCGCCTCGGCCGCGCTTCGCCGTGGGAAGCCCGCAGGGTCCCAGCGGGCCGCCCCGCGGCGAAGCCCGCTGCGCCACAGCCGTTCCGCCGGGCCGTCGGGGAAGACCGGCGTCAGCCCGTCGTCGAGCAGCCCGGCTGACGCGCCGGCCTCCTGCTGCAGCCGGGCGAGCACCTCGGGATCGAGCTCGAGCGCCGCCCAGCGCGCGAGCAGTGGCCGCCGCGCCGCCGGCTCGGCCGCCGCCAGCGCTGTCGCGCACCGCTCTCGCCACGCGCCGAGGACAGCCTGATCGAGCCGGGCCATCTGTGCGCGGGCGCGCTCCGCCCAGAACGGATCGAGCGTGCCGGCCGCCCGGTCGAGCAGCTGCACCGCCGCGGCGGCATCTCCCGCGTCGATCGCCAGGCCGGCCGCCAGGACCGCGGCCGGTCCCCGCGCCGGGCCTCCGTGCATCGCCTCGAGCCGCCGCCGCGCCGCCTCCCAGCGCTGGTGGCGCAGGTCGTAGGTGGCGAGCAGCAGCTCGCCGCGCGCCCGTGCGCTACGCCCGCGCAGCAGTTCGATGCCGGCCCGCGCCGGCTCCGGCTGGTCGAGCCGCAGCCGGAGGCGGGCCAGAAAGAGACGCCGGTCGTCGCTCGGCCGGGTCGTGACCGCGCGGACGGCCGGCTCGACCGCATCGTCGAGGCGGCCGGCGAGCTCGTGAGCGCGCGCGAGGTGGACGTCGAGCTCGGCGCGCCGCTCGGCACCGGAAGCCCGGGTCAGGGCGACGCGGTACCGGGCAGCCGCCTCGTCCCAACGGCCCTCGCGGAAGGCGCATCGCCCGGCGAGGAAGGCGACCTCCCACGACGGAATTGCATGGCTTGTCGTCCCGTCCAGCTCGTCGAAGATCTGCTCCGCCTCGCGGTAGAGGGCGTGCTGGAAGAGGCTGTTCGCCACCAGCCAGCGCTCCTCGGCGGTGAGATCGCCGAGCCCCTGGAGTGTGCGCGCCGCCTCCAGCGCCACCAGGTCGCCACTGGCGGCGTGCAGCAGGCGGACGAGGCGCGCCCGGCCCCCCCTCGCATCGATGCGCGCCAGCGGGAGCTCCAGCCGCCGCCTGAGCTCGTCCGGCAGCCGGCGCAGCGAGCGTTCGACCGCCGAGCGCGCGGCCGCGTCGACGCCGATCGACAGCGCGTCGGCCGCCACCGCCACCGCCGCCTCCCGCATCGGCCCGGTCTCGGCAGTGCCCAGGAACGGCAGGGCCAGGTCGAGCGCCTGCGCCGGCTCACTCCCGACCAGCGCCTCGGCCAGCTCGAGCCGAGCGACATCCGCAAGCGGCCCACCCTCGGCGGCGCGCCGCAGGTGGCGCAGCTCGGCGGGGCGATCGCCCACAGCGCGGGCCGCGGCTGCAGCCAGCAGTGCCTCCTCGGGCTGCAGCGGGAGCTGCTCGGCCCGGCGGTTGGCGACCAGCAGCAGCCGCTCCCACTGGCCGCTGTCCGCCAGCTCTACCAAACTGGCCCTCGCGGACGTGGTTACGGACACTGCGGCTGCAAGCAGCCAGCAGAGACGCGTCATCTTCACTGCGGTCTTTCTACCATTGCCGGCCGGCGATTGCAGCAATGTTGCTCACACCTCGGTTTCGTGGATAATGCAGAGTCGCTCGCCGCCCGCACCGCCCAGCACGGTTCGGGCGCGGTGATCCCCGGCCGGCAGCGCGGCGCCGGCACGGCGCACCAGCGAGTGCACGACCCGGGCCGCAAAGGAGCTCGCGATGGCAGCTCGGCACGTCAAGGTCCTGATCATCGGCTCCGGCCCAGCCGGCCTCACGGCGGCGCTGTACACGGCGCGCGCCGGCCTCGCGCCGGTGGTCTTCGAGGGCATGCAGCCGGGCGGCCAGCTCACGATCACCACCGAGGTCGAGAACTACCCCGGCTTCCCCGAGGGCATCCTCGGCCCCGAGCTGATGCAGCGCACCAAGGCGCAAGCCGAGCGCTTCGGCGCCTCCTGCCTGCTCGACGACGTCGTCGAGGTCGGGCTCGGGCGGCGGCCCTTCACCGTGCGCTGCCGGCAGAACGGCGACTGGACGTGCGACGCCCTGATCGTCGCCTCCGGAGCGTCGGCCAGGCTGCTCGGCCTGCCCTCGGAGTCCGAGCTGATGGGGTTCGGGGTGTCGGCCTGCGCGACCTGCGACGGCTTCTTCTTCCGCGACCGCGAGGTGGTGGTTGTCGGCGGCGGCGACACCGCGATCGAGGAGGCGATCTTCCTGACCCGGTTCGCAACCTCGGTCACGGTGGTCCACCGCCGCGCCGAGCTGCGCGCCTCGAAGATCATGCAGCAGCGGGCCTTCGCCAACCCGAAGCTCGAGTTCGCGTGGAACTCGGTGGTCACCCAGGTGGTCGGCAGCCGGCAGGGCGGCGTCACCGCGGTCAGGCTCCAGGACACCGTCACCGGCGGCGAGCGCGAGCTGCCGACCCAGGGCGTCTTCGTCGCCATCGGCCACCGGCCCAACACCGACATCTTCCGGGGCCAGCTCGCCCTGGACGAGGTCGGCTACGTCACGACCGTCCCCGGGACCGCGCGGACCTCGGTCGAAGGGGTGTGGGCCTGCGGCGACGTGCAGGACCCGCACTACCGCCAGGCGGTCACGGCGGCCGGCACCGGCTGCATGGCCGCGATCGAGGCCGAGCGCTGGCTGGCCGCCCAGGGCCTCGACTGAGGCTCCAGGCGGCGGGCCGGAATACCGGCTCGGGGCTGCGGGGTTGAACGATCGGCGTGTGGAGGATGCAATGATCTCATTTTCCGAGCGAGCGGTCGAGAAGGTCAGGGAGTACGCCGGGCAGATGCCGGAGGCCGCCGGCAAGGAGCTTCGCCTGTTCATCGAGGGCGTCGGCTGCGGCGGCTTCTCCTACGGCTTCACCTTTGACGAGGAGCGCGATGGCGACACCGTGGTGGAGAGCGGCGGCCTCAAGGTGCTGGTCGACGCGCACAGCGCGCCCCACCTGACGGGCGCCACGGTCGACTTCATCGAGGACGCCCGCGGCTCCGGCTTCGCCGTCGACAACCCGAACGTCCCGGACCTCCCCGAGTCGGGTGGGTGCAGCGGCTGCAGCTGCGGTTGACCGGTGATCACCCGTCTGCCGACCGCGCGCCTGCTCGAGGTCGTCCGCCTCGGCCACCCCGTGCTGCGGGCGACCGCCGAGCCGGTGCCTGAGGAGTGGTTCGACAGCGGCCGCCTCCACCAGCTCGGCGAGGACCTCGTCCGCACCATGCTCGAGGAGGACGGGGTCGGTCTCGCGGCGCCGCAGGTGGCGGAGCCGCTGCGTCTCTTCGCGTACTGGCTGCCGGCGACCGACGAGGGCGACGAGCTCGCGCCGATGGTGCTCGTCAACCCCGAGATCCGCGCCATCGGCGACGAGCGCGTCGACGGCTGGGAGGGCTGCCTGTCGCTCCCCGGCCTGCGCGGGCTCGTGCCGCGCCACGAGCGCATCAAGCTCAAGGCGCGCACCGTGGAGGGCGAGCCGCTCTCGCTGACCGCCGACGGCTTCCACGCCCGGGTCCTCCAGCACGAGCACGACCACCTCGACGGCATCGTGTTCCTCGACCGCATGGGCTGCGCGACGTCGCTCGCCTTCGAGCCGGAGTGGGAACGCTACCTGCTCGACGGAGGCCAGCACGACGGCTGACGCGGTCGTCCGCGAGCGCCCTCCGTGGGCGATGCTGGCGGTGGCCGCCGCGCTCGGCCTCCTCGCCGGCTCCTTCGCGATCGCCAACACCTCGATCGGCTGGCACCTCGCGTCCGGCCACTTCATCCTCGACCACCACGCGGTTCCCCGCTCCGACCCCTTCTCGACCACCGCCGAGGGCACCCCGTGGATCGACCACGAGTGGGGCTTCCAGTTGATGCTCGCCGCCGTCGAGCGGCTCGGCGGCGCGCCCCTTCTCGTGCTGACGCGGGCGATGCTGGTGGCGGCGCTGGCGGTGATGCTGCTCGTCTTCGGCTTCCGCAGCGGGCTGTCACCGCCCGCGGCGCTGGTGCTCGCCGTGCTCTGTCTGTACGGGGCGCGGATCCGCTTCTTCCTGAGGCCGGAGCTCGCGACCCTGCTGATCGCACCGCTGGTGGTGTGGATCTTCCTCCACCGGCGCGAGCAGGGCGGCCGTGGCTGGCTCGTCGCCATCGCCGGGCTCATGGCGGCGGGCGCCAACCTCCACGCCGGCATTCTGGTGGTGCCTCCCCTGCTCGCCGGCCTGCTCGCCGCCGAGCTCCTGCAGTGGCGGTGGACGCGGCGCGGCCCGCAGCCGCTCGGCTCGGGGGCGCTCGCACTCACCGTCGCGGCCGTCGCGCCCGTGCTCAACCCCTACGGCTGGCACCTCTACGGCGTCCCGATCGAGATCGCCCGGCTGGTCGGCCGGCCCCACATCCCCAACCCGGAGTGGATCTCGCCCTCGTTCTTCGACGTGCCGCCGCTTTATGTGGCGATCGCCGTGGGCCTGGTGCTGCTCGCGCTCGCCGAACGGCGGGCCGCCCGCTGGGCGCTGTTCGTGATCGCCGCGGCGCTCGCGCTGCGCTACGTCCGCAACGTCGGCCTCTTCTTCGCGCTGCTCCCGATCGCGGTGGCGCCGGCGCTGGCGTCGCTGCCGGCACTCGGGCGCGCCGGCGCGGCGGCGCGCCGCCCGCTGTGGCGGGTCGCGGCGGTTGCGCTGGCCGTGCTCGTCGCGACGTCGATGATGGCGGAGTCGGGCCGTTCGCCGAAGTTCGAGTTTTCCGACCGCTTCTACCCGGTGCAGGCGGTCGCCTTCATCGAGCAGCATGGCCTCGCGGCAGCGCCCCTGTACAACGACGTCCGCTTCGGCGGCTTCCTGATCCGGCACGCCTACCCGCAGCGAAGGGCCTTCCTCGACGACCGCAACGAGATCCACGAGCCGCTGCTCGCCGAGATCCACTCGATCCTCGGCAGCAGCGATCCTCGCGCCTGGCAGGCGATGCTCGACCGCTACGGCGTCGAGGTGGCCCTGCTGCGGTACAACCCGCCGTTCACGGTGCTGCGGCCCGATGGACGAACGGTCGGCCGGCGCGGCTTCTCCGCCCTCTGGTTCCCCGACGAACGGTGGGCTCTCGTGTACTGGGACGACATCGCGATGGTGCTCGTCGATCGCGCCACGGCCGACCCCGCTCTCCTCGAGCGCTTCGCCTACCGGGTCATCCGCCCCGACGATGCCGACGAGCTGCGGGCACGGATCGCGGCCGACCCCGCGTTCGCTTTGGTCGCCGCCGCCGAGCTCGCCCGCAAGCTCGCCGAGCAGCCCGACTGCGAGCGCGCCCTCGCGCTCTCCGAACAGCTCCTCGCCGGCCGCTAGGAGCGTGTCAGGCACAGGCCCCTCGGCGCACGCGGGTCGTAGGCCTCCGGGCGTGCTTTAGGCGTCGCGGTCGCTGACTGGCCTACGCCCGACGCGCGCCGAGAAGGATGCGCTGCGCGCATCCTGAGGAGCTCGTGCCGCAGTAGCCGACCGCCCGCACTTCGATCCACCGCGCTCGCCGATGAGGCCAAGGCGGCACGGCTTCCAGCCGCGGCGCGGCCGCTGCGGGTCACGCCGCCATCGAGTCAGTCCCAGCGGATCCGCTTGCGCGCGACCAGGGTGCAGGTCGAAGGGTCGATGCTGTAGGGGTTGCCGAGGTAGTCGAGGGGGACCTCGGGCAGCAGACCCTGCTCCACGAGCTCCTGCCACGACTCCGGGCACCTCCCGGTGCGCCGGCGGGATTCGGCGAGCAGCGGGTCGAGGCTGCGGCGGTGCAGGGTGGCGTAGCTGTCGTAGAGGTGGCTGGTCGCGAGGTTGATGTCGGCCTTGCGCGTCGCCTCGGCCACGACCCCCTCCCAGTAGGCGATCGAGTCGTCGATCGTCCAACCGTGGATGTTGTCCCGCCAGCGGCCATAGACGCGCTTCACCTCGGGCGGCGCGCCGGACCGCTCGGCGGCCGTCTTCATCCAGCGCACCGCGAGCTCCTGGTCGTTGAGCACCAGGTGAGCATCCCAGGCCGCCACCTCGGCCAGCTCCCAGCTGTCCGGCATGTTGGCAAGGCCCTTGTCATAGAGCCGGACGACCGCGGCCTTGTGCTGCGCCGGATCACCGGACTTCTGCAGCGACATGATCAGGGCGCCGATCCGGTAGGCGTCGAAGTAGCGCGGGTCGAGGTCGGTCACCAGGTTGAAGACCGTCTCCAGGTAGAGGAACTTCTCGTCGAGGGAGAACTGCGAGTAGTACTGGATCGACCACATGTAGAGCAGATCGGCCATCAGACCCTGGTTGCCCAAGCTCGCGAGCTTCAGGATCTCGGGCGTCGGCAGGTAGAGCAGCTGCTTGCCGAGCACATCTTGCTTGGGAATCGCCTGCAGGCCAAGCCCGCTCACCACCATGATCGAGCCGAGGGCGAGCACCGCCGCGAGGGTCGCGAGGCGCCGGCTCACACCAGGTCCTTGGTGCGGAAGCGGGCGCAGGCCAGCACCAGCACCATCGCGGTGTAGGCCAGACCATAGATCACGGTCAGGGCGACCTCACCCGAGGAGACCCCCAGGTCGTGCACCACCTCGGCCTTGAAGTTGAAGCGCTCGAGGTTGGGCAGCACCGCATAGAGCGCGGCGACCAGCGGTTGCACGATGCCGCTTTCGACGTGCTGGGTGAGCAGCCAGATGTCCTCCGCCACGTGGCCGATGACGAACACCGCGAGGGTGAAGACGGTGCCGAGCATGGGCCGCGTCAGCACTGCGAACAGGGTCGCGAAGGCGGTCAGGAGCGCCATCTCGAGCAGCGTCATCGCGGCTGCGAACAGCAGCCCGGCGTCGAACTCCCGGAGGTAGACCACCGTCACCAGGAGCAGCACCGCCGTCATCAGCGCCAGGTTCACCGCCACCGTGGCCAGCAGGCCGAGGTACTTGCCGATCAGGAACTGCCATCGGCGCACCGGCTTGGCGAGGATGTTGTACACGGTCCGGCTGTCGACCTCGCGGCTGATCAGCAGCACGCTCATCATCACCGCGATCAGCATCGTGAACAGCTGGATGCCGGCGAGCCCGAAGTCCTTGATGACCTTGCCCTCGTCGCCCACGGTGAGCAGGCCGAACAGCTTCGAGCACACCAGCAGCAGCACCGCGAAGCCCAGGAACAGGTAGAGCACCCGGTCGCGCAGCGCCTCGCGGAAGGTGTTGCGGGCGATCGCCGCCACCGCTCTCATCGCCCGCCTCCCTCGTAGTGGCGGAGCACGAACTCCTCGAGCGTGCTGCGCACCGGCGACAGCGCCACCAGCCGGGCGCCGGAGGTGGCGAGCTCCCGGATCAGCGCGTCGCGGTGCTCGCCCGCCACCCGCACCCACCACGCGTCGCTGCCCCGGTGGCTCGCCAGCAGCGGCGTCTCGAGGTCGACGGCGTCGCCGCCGACGAACGACAGCTCGTAGGCCTCGGCCTCCTGCGCCACCAGCTCGCGGACCTCGCCGACCGCGTGCACCGTGCCGTCGACGAGGATCGCCACCCGGTCGCAGATCGTCTCCACGTCGGGGATGATGTGGCTCGAAAAGAAGACCGTCGTCCCGCGTTCCTTCTCCGCCAGGATGAGGTCGCGGACGTCCCGCCGACCGACCGGGTCGAGCCCGCTCATCGGCTCGTCGAGGATCAGCAGCTCGGGTCGTCCGAGCAAGGCCTGGGCGAGCGACAGGCGCTGCAGCATGCCCTTGGAGAAGGTCCGCATGGCGCGGTTGGCGGGTCCGGTCATCGAGACCAGTTCGAGCACCTCGGCGACGCGGGCTCCGACCCGAGCGCGGGGCAGTGCGAGCAGCTCGGCGTGGAACTCGAGAAACTCGCGCCCTGTCAGGTGGTTGTAGACGTACGGCTGCTCCGCCATGAAGCCGATTCGCGCCCGCGCCTCGAGCCGGTCGTGGGGCAGGCCGCAGACCGAGATCCGACCGCGGTCGGGCCGGATCAGGCCGGTGATCGCCTTGATGGTGGTGGTCTTGCCGGCCCCGTTCGGCCCCAGGAAGCCGAAGGTCTCGCCGCGGTGGACCTCGAGCGAGAGCCCCTTGAGCACGTCGACCCGACGCTCGAACAGCCCGGGATCGAAGCTCTTGTAGAGGTTGTCGATGCTCAGCGCGACGTCGGCCACTCCATCCTCCGCCGTTGGCTCGCCTCGGCCGAAGTATAGCGTGCGCTCCGGACCCGCTCCCGCTCCCGTCACCAGCGTGGCTCGGCCGTGAGGCAGTGGGGCACTGGACCACCCGCGCGCGCCCGCTCTTGTCCCGGCGGAGCCAACGGCGAAGCCGGACCTGTCACGGCGTAGCCGAAGGCGAAGCCGGAAGCCAACGGCGACTTGTCACGGCGAAGCTGAAAGCGAAGCCGGAAGCCGGATCCGCGCCCGCCACGCTCCTTCGCTCCGGCCTCGAGAGCGCTTCGCGCCGATTCTGTGGAGGCGCTCCCCGAGGTTGCCACCTTTGGCGATTTCGAGTCGTGAGCACGCTTTCAGGAAGAACGTCGTCCCGAAATCGCCAAAGATGGCACGCCCGCAGGACGCGCTCTCCTCGTACTCGCCTCGCCTCCCGGGCACGGTGGTGGGCACGGAGACGACAACCCGCCAGCCACCCCCTGCTCGACATGCTTCAGATCACCGCGTCTCGCCGCCGATCGATGCGATAATTCAACCGGGAAGGGTCGCACCATGGTGGAGCTCTCGGCACTCGACATCCTCGGCAAGCAGTTCTCACGGCGCCTTCGCGGCTACGCGCCGATGGAGGTTCACGAGTTCCTGTCGCAGATCGCGACGGCGGTCGAGGGGTTGACGCGTGACCGCGGCGAGCTCCGGCAGCGCGTCCATCGGCTCGAGCAGGAGCTCGCCGACTACCGGGAGCGGGAGTCGGCCCTTCACGAGGCGCTGGTCGCGGCCCAGCGCACCGCCGAGTCGACGGTCGCGGCGGCGCGGAGCGAGAGCCAGAAGGTCATCGACGACGGCCACGCGCTCGCCGAGCGGCTGGTCGAGGAGGCCAACCAGCGCGCCCAGAACATCGAGGCGCTGCTCTCCGACCTGCGCTCGCGCCGGCGCGAGGCGCGGTCCGAGCTGATGCGGATCGTCGAGGTGCTCGAGGGCTTCGTGCGCGACGACCAGAAGCGGGAGCAGGAGGAGCGCGCCACGCCGCAGCTCGCGGTGCTGCAGCGCCGCCCGGCGAACACCTCGGAGTCGTCGGGATGAGCCTGCTCATCCGTGGCGCCTCCCAGGTCGCCACACCGACTGGCCACGGCGCGCGGCGCGGGGCCGACCTCGCTCGCCTGGATGTGCAGCCGCGGGCGGTCGTGCGCTGCGAGGGCGACCGGATCGCCTTCGTCGGCGAGGAGGAGGACCACGACCGCGCCTTCCCGCGGCCTGACAACGTGCTCGACGCCGGGGGCGGCTGCGTGCTGCCCGGGTTCGTCGACCCCCACACCCACCCGGTGTGGGCGGGATCCCGCGAGGACGAGTTCAACCGCCGGCTGCGCGGGGCGACCTACATGGAGATCGCGCGGGCGGGCGGCGGCATCAACGCCACCGTGCGCGCGACCCGCGCCGCAGACCGCGACCAGCTGCTCGCCGCGACCCTTGCCCGCCTCGACACGTTTCTCGAGCACGGCACGACCACCATCGAGGCGAAGTCCGGCTACGGCCTCGACCTTGCAACCGAGCTGCGCCTGCTCGAGGTGATCCGCGAGGCCGGCCGCTGCCACCCGGTGGACCTCCACCCTACCTGCCTCGCCGCGCACGAGGTGCCGCCCGAGCACCGCGACGACCCCGAGACTCTACATCCAGCGTCTCCTTGACGAGATTCACCCCGCGATCGCCTCGAGCGGGCTCGCCGAGGCAGTCGATGTGTTCTGCGAACGGGGGGTCTTCGACCTCATCCAGACCCAGCGGCTGCTCGCCGACGCCCCGCGCTACGGCTGGCGGATCCACCTCCACGCCGACGAGCTCAGCCAGCTCGGCGGCGCCGAGCTGGCGGTCGAGCTCGGCGCGCTGTCGGCGGACCACCTGATCCACGTCTCGGAGGCGGGGATCCTCGCGCTCGCCGGCTCGGAAACCGTGGCGGTCCTGCTGCCCGGCACCTCGTTCTTCCTGCGCTCGAGCTACGCCCCGGCTCGCGCGATGGTGGAGGCGGGGTGCGCGGTGGCGGTCGCCACCGACTGCAACCCGGGATCGTCGCCGACCCAGTCGATGCCGGCGATCCTGGCCCTGGCCTGCCTGGGCATGGGGCTCACCGTCGAGGAGGCGCTGACCGCCGCCACCCTCAACGCGGCCGCCGCGATCGGCCGCGCCGACGAGCTCGGCTCGCTCGAGGTCGGCAAGCGGGCCGACCTGATCGTGCTGGGCGCGCCCTCCTACCACCACCTGGTCTATCACTACGGCGTCAACCAGGTCCGCCACGTGGTCAAGAACGGCCGCCCCGTCGTCCGCGACGGCCGCCGCTGCGCGTAACCCCCCCGCCTCCGCGCCCGAGGAGCCTGCCCTGAGCGAGCGGCGCCGCGGCGCCGCGAGTCGAAGGTCCCCGTTCCCGTTCCCGTCTCCGCGCCCGCCACGCTCCTTCGCTCCGGCCTCGAGAGCGCTTCGCGCCGATTCTCTGGAGGCGCTCCCCGAGGTTGCCACCTTTGGCGATTTCGAGTCTTGAGCACGCTTTCAGGAAGCAGGTCGTCCCGAAATCGCCAAAGATGGCACGCCCGCAGGACGCGCTCTCCTCGTACTCGCCTCGCCTCCCGGGCACGGAAACGGGCAAGGAGACGGATGCGGAGATGAGCAGCACCACGCTCGCCTCGGTACTCCCACTCGTTCCCCGTGATACTGGAGACTCTCTGCGATCGCCCCTGGCTCAGCCCCCGTCCAGCATCCGCAGCACCGCCTGCTCGGCGCTCTCGACCGGCAGCTCGCGCAGGCAGAGGGCGCTGCCGACCGGGCAGCAGCCGGCGCGACACGGAGCGCAGTCGATGTCGCGGCTCAAGACGAGATGGCGGTCGCCGAGCGGGCCGGTGCGGCGCGGGTCGGTGGGACCGAACAACGCCACCGCCCGGATGCCGACCGCCGCCGCGAGGTGCATCGGCCCGGAGTCGTTGCACACCAGCACCGACAGCCGGGCGAGCACGCCTGCGAGGCCCGCCACGTCCGACTCGGCGCCGGCGATGGGCAGCGGCACTCCTGCGGCCGCCGCCACCTGGCGTCCGATCTCTTCCTCGCCCGGCCCGATGACGACCACCACCTCCAGGCCGCGCGCCCGCATCCGGCGCGCCAGCTCGCCATAGGAAGCCGCGGGCCAGCGCTTGGTCTCGCCGCGGGCGCACGATGGAGCGACGCCCACCGCGCCCTCCCGCGTCACCCCGGCACCACGGAGCACGCGGGCGCCTTCCTCGACCAGCACGAGCGGGAGCGCGGGCCGCCACCGGGGGTCGACGCTGGACAGGCCCAGGCCCTCGAGGATCGGATCGGCGTCGAACACCTGGTGGCGGCTGCGGTCCACCGGGTAGCGCTCGGTCAGCAGCAGTCGGCCACCGTCGCCGTCGCTGCCGAGCGACCGGCGGGCGCTCAGGCGCAGGCAGATCTTGGCCCGCGACGCGTGCCGGAGCGTGATGCCGACGTCGAAGCGACCGCTGCCCCGGCACAGCCGGCGGGCACTGGCGATCGGCGAGGCCTTGGGCGGGCTCGCCACGACCGCCACCGAGGGAAACAGCGCCTCGAACAGCCGGCGCCCCGGCGGCCGGGCGTGCAGGGTCGTCTCGCCGCCGGCGTTGCCGACCACCAGCCGGTGGATCGTCGGCAGCGCCATGACCTGGTCACCCACCCAGTTGGGAAGATCGATGACCATCCGGCTCGGCAGCACGCTCTGCATGGCTCCATTCCCTTTACGGAGCCGGGCGCCGCAACGTCACGGGCCATCGACGCGGAGGCGGCGGATCGCCAGCGCCCGGCCCGTCGTCTCGTCGGCGTCGACGATCGCCCCGCGCAGCTGGACGTCGCGCTTGGCCGGCTCGAAGGGCCGCGGCGTGCCGAGCAGGAAGCGCTCGATGACCTTGTCCGGCCGCATCCCGATCACCGACTCGTAAGGGCCGGTCATCCCGACGTCGGTCTGGAAGGCGGTCCCCTGGGGCAGGATGCGCTCGTCGGCGGTGGGCACGTGGGTGTGGGTCCCGAGGACCGCCGTCACCCGGCCGTCCAGGTACCACCCCATGGCCTGCTTCTCCGAGGTGGCCTCGGCGTGTATGTCGACGACGACGACTCGAACGCCGTCGTGTCGCTGCCGGATCTCCTCGAGCACCCGATCGGCAGCCCGGAACGGGTTGTCGATCGGCGCCATCAGCGCCTGGCCCTGCAGGTTGATCACCGCCACCGGCACGCCGCCGGCGGTCTCCTCGACGCACCAGCCGCGACCGGGGTTGCCGTCGGGGTAGTTGGCGGGGCGCAGCAGCGAGGGGTGCGCATCGAGCAGCGGCACCCCCTCCTTCTTGTCCCAGACGTGGTTGCCCGACGTCCACACGTCGACCGGCAGCCCGTCCAGCTCCTCGAGCACCTTGGCGGTGAGGCCGAAGCCGCCGGCGATGTTCTCGGCGTTGGCGATCACGAAGTCGATCCGCTCGCGGTCGACCAGGCCCTCGAGGTGGGCCTCGAGCGCGCGCCGGCCGGGGCCGCCCATGATGTCGCCGACGAACAGGACCCGGATCACCTGGCGTATTCCACCGCGCGGGTCTCGCGGATCACCGTCACCTTGATCTGGCCCGGGTAGGTGAGCTCGGACTCGACCTTCTTCGCCACGTCGCGGGCCAGCCACAAGGCCTCCTCGTCGGAGATCTTGCTCGGACTCGACCACGATCCGCAGCTCGCGGCCGGCCTGGATGGCAAAGGCCTTGTCGCACCCCCTTGAAGTCGCTGGCCAGCTTCTCCAGCGTGTCGAGCCGCTTGATGTAGCTCTCGAGGATTTCGCGCCGGGCCCCCGGACGCGCCGCCGACAGGGCATCCGCTGCGGTCACCAGGACCGCCTCGACCGAGTGCGGCTCGAAGTCGCCGTGGTGGCACTCCATCGCGTGGATGACCTGATCGCTCTCGCCGTGCTTGCGCAGCAGCTCGCGCCCGAGCTCGAGGTGGGTGCCGTCCATCTCCCGGTCCACCGCCTTGCCGATGTCGTGGAGCAGCCCGGCCCTGCCCGCCACCTTGGCGTTGACGCCGAGCTCGGCGGCCATGTGGTGCGGCGAGCCACGCCACCTCCGAGCGAGTGCTTGAGCACGTTCTGGCCGTACGACGAGCGGAACTGGAGGCGGCCGATGCAGCCTGTGAAGCTCGGGGTGGATGTCCGGGATAGCCGGCCTCCAGCGCCGCCGCCTCGCCGTCGGCAAGCAGCTTCTCGTCCATCTCGGTCTGCACCTTGGCCACCACCTCCTCGATGCGCCCGGGATGGATGCGGCCGTCCTGGATGAGGTTGGTCAGGGCCAGCCTCGCGATCTCGCGCCGCACCGGGTCGAAGCAGGACAGGATCACCGCTTCCGGCGTGTCGTCGACGATCAGATCGACGCCGGTGGCCTGCTCGAAGGCGCGGATGTTGCGGCCCTCGCGTCCGATGATGCGGCCCTTCATCTCGTCGGACGGCAGGTCGACGACCGAGACCGTGCTCTCGACGACGTGCTCGGAGGCAATGCGCTGGATCGCCATCGAGATCACCCGGCGGGCCTTGTCCTTGGCCTTCTCGGTGGCCTCCTCCTCGATCCGGCGGATCATGTTGGCGGCCTCCATCCGGGCCTCGTGCTCCATGGCCCGCATCAGCTCGGCCTTGGCCTGCTCGGTGGTCATGCTGGAGATCTGCTCGAGGCGGGTGCGCTGCTCGGCGACCGCGGCGTCGAGCCGACGCTCGACCTCGGCGATGGCGCTCTCGCGCACCCCGAGCTGCTTCATCCCGGCGGCCCAGCGCGGCTTCCCGGCCGGCCAGCTCCTCGACCCTGCCGGCGAGCTCGCGCTCCCGGCGGTCGAGCTCCCGGCCGAGGCCGTCGAGCTCGATGCGGTGGTCACGGGTCTCGCGCTCGAACTCGGTGCGCGCCGCCAGCAGGCGCTCCCGCACCAGGATCTCGCCGTCCTTCTGGACCCGCTGGCTGTCGATTTCGGCCCGCGCCCGGATCCGGCGCGCTTCCTTCTCGGCGTTGGCGAGCAGGCGGCGCGCCGGCGGCGCGGGACGCCCGCCAGAGCGCCCACACCACGATCAACGCGATGATCGCCACCAGCAGCACGCCGATGGCTGGAATCAAAGGATTCACGGTATCCCCCCTGTCAAGGAGCGATCAGGGGTGTCCAGCTTGGAGGTTGGCAGGAATTCTAGGGAGGCAAAGTGGAGGTCCCCGCTTCGGCCGTGTGAGCAATCCTATTTGAACCTGCGAGACCACAGGTGGGCGCCTGTCCTCCACCCTTCTCCCACCGTGCGGCGAGCCTCCGAATGGAGGAACGCGGCAGCCCCTCAAATAGGTGTTGGTTCAACGATAGTTTTACTCATCACCAACCGCGCAGGGACCTCCGAGTACATTGTTCATTCCCGGGCCTCCCCGGATCTCATGGCCTGTTCGAGCTTCGAAACGAGCCTTTCCGCCTGTTCTTCCAACCGTTCTTGCCGGACATCCTGATCCGTTTCACGCTCGTGAAACAGTTCGTCCGCAATGTTGAGTGCGGTCAAGACCGCGATCTTGACCGTGTCGACGCTGGAGCTCCGTTCGGCGACCTCGCGCATCCGGGTGTCCACGAAACGCGCCAGCTCCTCGAGGCGCGCCGAGTCCCCGTCCGCCCGCAGCCCGAGCCGCTGGCCGAAGATCTCGACTGTGGCCCGAACGGTCGTCATCGGGGCTCCTTTCCGCCTCCAGTATACAGCATCAAGGGGTCACGTTTCAGGCCCCCTCGGGCCTTTCCCTCACCCGCTTCCGCGCCCGAGGAGCCTGCCCTGAGCGAGCGGCGCCGCGAGTCGAAGGGTCCCCGTTCCCGTACCCGGATGGAATACTTGAAAACCCGGTCAACGGCCTCGCTCCTCAGCCTACGAGGACGCGCCGACGAGCCCCCGGCCCATCGGGAACGGGACCGGGAACGAACCCACGAGCCCGTGGACTCGTCGGGTACGGGAACGGGAACGGGGACGGGAACGAGGTGATCGGCACCCCGGACCCGGTCGGCTGGCCGGTGGCCGTACGGGGCTAGTCCGCCGAGGAGAGCGCCTTGTCGAGCACGCCGAGGACCTTGCCGAGGCGCTCGGCCAGCTCCTCGCGCTGTGACTCGAGCTTGGCAACCTTGGCCTCGAGCTCGCCGCTGCCGCCGAGCTGCCCTTCGAGCTCCTTGACGCGGCCCTCGAGCTCGGCGATCCGGGCGGTCGCCGTCTGGTGGGCCTCGACGAACTCCTCGATCCTCGACTCCAGCTTCTTCAGCACCGAATCCAGTGACATGGCTCCCTCCGGTCGTGTGATCGTCACGCGAAGCTCACCCCGAGCTGTGCTCCGAGGCGCTCCCGCAGCTCGGCCTGCGCGGCGTTGACCTCGTCCTGGGTCAGCGACCGCTCGGGGTGGCGGTAGACCAGTCGCAGGGTCGTCCGCACCCGGTCTGCCGGCAGCCCGGCGCCGGTGAACCTGGCCTGCAGCTCGACGGTCTCGACGCGCTCGCTCGCGAGCTCACGGGCCACGCCTTCCAGCGTCGCGAAGGCGAGGCCCGCGGGGTGCTCGACGGTCATGTCCGCCGCCACCGACGGGAACCGCGGCACCGGCTGGAACCGAACCGGCGGCTTCCCCCCGGAGGCGGCCGCGAGCTCGAGCTCGGCCACGTACACCGGCTGCCGCAGTTCCCAGCGAGCGGCGGTGCGCTCGGCCAGCAGCCCGGCGATCCCGATCACGGCATCGCCCGCGGCAAGCACCGCGCCCTCCGCTTCAGCCAGCCACGGTCCGCCGCCGCGACGCCACTGGACGGCCGGAAACGAGATGCGGTCCAGCAGCTCCTCGACCAGGCCCTTGAGGTCGGTGAAGGCTGCAGCGCAGCCATCACGCGAGCCGGCGAGCGCCAGCGCCAGGCGCTCGCGCTCGACCGGCCCGCCGTCGCCCGCGCAGAACACCCGCCCCTGCTCGAAGATCGCGAGCGCGCGCTCGCCCCGGTTGAGGTTGACGCGCGCGCCGGCGAGCAGGCCGGGCAGCAGCGACCGCCGCATCACGCTCTGGGTGCGGGCGAGCGGGTTGGCGAGCGGCAGCGGCGGCCCGCTGGCAAACGGCAGCTCGCCGGTCAGGGCGTCGTCGTCGGGATCGATGAAGGCGAAGGTCATCACCTCGGCGAGCCCGACACCCACCGCCGCGTCCCGCGCCCGATCCACCAGCTCCCAGTTGGGGTGGCGGTGTCCGGGCGAGGTCGACAGCACGGGCAGCCGCGCCGGGACCGCGCCGTAGCCGACGTGCCGGATCACCTCCTCGTAGAGGTCGGCAACGCGGTCCACGTCGACCCGGTGCGAGGGCGGCGTCACGGTCACCCGATCGCCCTCCGCCCGGGGCGCGAAACCGAGCCCGTCGAGGATCCGGAGCACGTCCCGAGCAGCGATCTCGAGGCCAGCGAAGCTCGACAGCCCGGCCACCGAAAGGCTCAAGGCGCGCGCCGGCCCGCGCCCCGCGTCGACGTCGATGCGGCCCCGGCACACGCGCCCGCCGCACAGCTTGGCGATCATCGCCGCGGCGACGTCGCAGGCGGTCGCCGCCATCTCCGGGTCGCAGCCGCGCTCGAAGCGATGGGAGGCCTCGGTGTGCATGCCGAGCCGGCGGGCGGCGCGGCGCACCGTGAGCGGGTCGAAGTGGGCGCTCTCGATGAGCAGCTCCGAGGTGCTCGCCGAGATCTCCGAGTTCGCGCCACCCATGATGCCGGCGAGCGCCACCGCCCGTGTGCCGTCCGCGATCACGAGCGTGGCGGGGTCGATCTCCCGCGCCTCGCCGTCGAGGGTGGTCAGCCGCTCTCCGGGCGCCGCGCGGCGGACCACGATCTTGCGTCCGGAAAGGAGTGCGAGGTCGAACGCGTGCAGCGGCTGCCCGAGCTCGAGCAGCACGTAGTTGGTGACGTCGACGACGGCGTTGATCGGCCGCACCCCGCAGCGCTCGAGACGGCGTTTGAGCCAGTCCGGCGACTCGGTGACGGTGATGCCGCGCACCACCCGCGCCACGTACCGCGAGCAGAGGGCCGGCTCGACGACCTCGACCGCGGCGACCGCCGCGACCGGCTCCGCGTCCTCGGTCAGCTCCAAGGTCAGGGGCCGCAGGGCGGCGCCGGTCGCGACCGCCAGCTCGCGGGCCAGCCCGCGGTGGTTCATCGCGTCCGGGCGGTTGGTGGTGACCTCGACCTCCCAGACCTCGCCGTCCGCACCGCGCTCGCGCAGCTCGACCAGGAAGCCGCAGGCGGTCAGCCGCTCGGCGATGGCGTCCGGATCAGGCGCCCGGTCGACGAGCTCGCGCAGCCACTCGAGGTCGAACTTCATGCGAACTGCCTGGTCAGCCGCTGGTCGCCTTCGAACATCTGACGCAGGTCGGGGATGCCGTGGACCAGCATGGCGACGCGGTCGAGCCCGAGCCCGAAGGCGAAGCCGGTGTAGCGGTCGGGGTCGACGCCCACCGCCTCGAAGACCCGTGGGTCGACCATGCCGGCGCCCAGGATCTCGATCCACCCCGAGCGCGAGCACACCCCGCACCCGGCCTGACGGCAGAAGATGCAGCTGATGTCGACCTCGGCCGAGGGCTCGGTGAAGGGGAAGTAGCCCGGCCGCAGCCGCACCGCCACCTCTTCCGAGAACAGCGCGTGGAGGAAGGTCTCGAGCGTCGCTTTGAGGTGGCCGAACGTGATCCCCTCGTCGACCAGCAACCCCTCAACCTGGTGGAACATCGGCGAGTGCCGCAGGTCGGAGTCGCGCCTGAAGACGCGGCCGGGCACGATGATCCGGATCGGCGGCTGCCGGCGCTCCATGACCCGCGCCTGGACCGGCGAGGTGTGGGTGCGCAGCAGCATTCCGCCCGGCAGGTAGAAGGTGTCCTGGTCGTCGCGGGCGGGATGATCGGGCGGAATGTTGAGGGCCTCGAAGTTGTGCCAATCGTCCTCGACCTCGGGCCCGTCCTCGACGTCGTAGCCCATGCGCAGGAAGATCGACTCCACCCGCCGCCGCACCAGCTGGACCGGGTGCTCGGCGCCCACCGGCGGCCGCCGGCCCGGCAGGGTGACGTCGACCTCCGGCCCGGCGGCGCGGACGGTCGCGCCGGCGGCGCCGGTCGCCGCGGCCGCCGTCTGCGCAGCGGCCAGCGCCTCCTGGATCTCGGCCTTGAGCTCGTTCAGCCGGCGGCCATACTCCCGCTTCTCCTCCGGCGGCAGGTCGCGCAGCGCGGCCGCGAGGTCGCGCAGCAGCCCAGAACGCTGGCCGGCGTACGCGACCCGCAGCCGCTCCAGGGCCGCCGGGTCGCCGCCCGCCTCAGCGAGCGCTGCCCGGAAGTCGGCACGCACAGAATCGAGCCGGGCGATGCTCATGGTGCCCTCAGCTTCCGGCGGCGGCTCCGGCAGAACGCGCCAGCTCCACCAACTGGCCGAAGGCCTTGGGGTCGCGCGCCGCGAGGTCGGCGAGCACCTTGCGGTCGAGCGTGCAGCCGGCGCTTTTCAGCCCGGCGATGAGCTCGCTGTAGGTGGTGCCGTTGTCGCGGGCGGCGGCGTTGATGCGGGCGATCCACAGCCGCCGGAACTGGCGCTTGCGCTTCCGGCGGTCGCGGTAGGCGGACAGCATCGCCTTGTCCACCGCCTGCTTGGCGATCCGGTGCAGGCGGGACTTTCCTCCCCAGTAGCCCTCGGCGCGCTTGAGGATTTTGGAACGGCGGTCTTTGCGATGTGTCGAGCGTGCAACTCTCATGGCTTTCCCCCTACTTCGCGCCCGACAGCATCCGGTTCAGGACCTTGGCGTCGGCGTCCGACACCAGGGCCGGGGAGCGCAGGTGGCGCTTCCGCTTGGTGCTCTTCTTCTCGAGGATGTGGGAGTGGTAGGCGCGCTTCCTCTTCAGCTTGCCGCCGGCGGTCTTGGTGACCCGCTTGGCCGCCCCCCGGTGGGTCTTCATCTTGGGCATCTCAGTCTCCTTGTGCTCACAGCGTCAACGAACGCGCACGCACCGCACCCGCGATCCGCTCCACGACCGCGGCGATGGGATGGACACCCTCGTCGCGACGGTGGCGCAGCCGCACCGACACGGTGCGCTCGTCGGCCTCCCGCTGGCCGACCACCAGCAGGTAGGGAACCTTCATCGTCTCTCCGTCCCGGATCTTGTAGCCGAGCTTCTCCGAGCGGCGGTCGACGTCGACACGCAGCCCCTGGCTCGTGAGCGCCTCGGCCACCGACTCGGCATAGCCCAGGACCGCATCCGTGATCGGCAGCACCCGCGCCTGCTCCGGAGCCAGCCACGGCGGCAGGTCGCCGGCGAAGTGCTCGAGCATCACGCCGAAGAAGCGCTCCAGCGAGCCGAGGATGGCGCGGTGGATCATCACCGGCCGCCGCGACACGCCGGCCGAGTCGATGTAGCTGAGGTCGAAGCGCTCGGGCAGGTTGAAGTCGAGCTGGATGGTGGCGAGCTGCCAGCTGCGGCCGAGCGCGTCCTGCACGTCGAAGTCGATCTTGGGGCCGTAGAACGCGCCCTCGCCCGGGTTCAGCGTGTAGTCGACCTCGTCGCGGGCGTCGAGGCAGGCTGCCAGCACCCGCTCGGCGTGCTCCCAGATCGCCGGGTCGCCCATCGCCTTCGCCGGACGGGTCGCCAGCTTGACCGCGACCTCGCCGAAGCCGAACAGCCCGTAGACCTCGAAGATGAAGTCGAACAGCGACCTGATCTCCTGCTCGATCTGCTCCGGCATGCAGAAGATGTGGGCGTCGTCCTGGGAGAAGCTGCGCACCCGGGTCAGGCCGGTGACCACGCCCGAGCGCTCGTAGCGGTGGAGCCGCCCGAAGTCGGCGATCCGGCGCGGCAGGTCGCGGTAGGAGTGCGCCCCGGTGGCGTAGATCACGCAGTGGGACGGGCAGTTCATCGGCTTGACGCTGTTGGTGCGCTCGCCCGCCAGCTCGTAGCCGTCGGCGTAGAACATGTCGTCGCGGTAGTTGTCCCAGTGCCCGGACCGCCGCCACAGATCGGCGCTGAAGATCTGCGGCGTGATCACCTCCTCGTAGCCGTAGTGCCGGTACTTCTCCCGCATCAGGTCGATGAGCGCGTTGTAGATGATGGCGCCGCGCGGGTGGAAGAACGGGCTCGCCGGGGCCTCGGCGTGGAACGAGAACAGGTCGAGCTCGCGGCCGAGCCGGCGGTGGTCGCGGCGGCGCATCTCCTCGAGGCGCGCGAAGTAGGCATCGAGCTCCTGCTGGCTCGAGAACGCGGTGCCATAGAGCCGCTGCAGCATCTCGTTGCGCTCGTCGCCCTTGAAGTAGGCGCCGGAGGACTCGAGCAGCCGGACCGCTCCGATCTGGGAGGTCCGCTGGACGTGCGGCCCGCGGCACAGGTCGAGGAAGTCGCCGCTGCGGTACAGGCGTGATGGCCTCGCCCTCCGGGATGTCGGCGAGGCGCAGGAGCTTGAGGTCCTCGCCGCGCTCGCGCATCAGCGCCTGAGCGGTCTCCCGGTCGGTCTCGATGCGCTCGAAGGCGAGGTCCTCGGCGATGATCCGGCGCATCTCCTCTTCGATGCGCGGGAAGTCCTCGGGCGTGAACGGCCGCGGGAAGCGGAAGTCGTACTGGTACTTCTCGGCGTGGTCCTGGCGGCCGGCGTCGATCGGGGTGCCCGGCCACAGGCGCTTGACCGCGTCCGCCAGCACGTGCTCCGCGGAGTGGCGGATCACCTCGGCGCCGTCGGGGTCCTTGACGGTGACGATGCGCAGCTCCGCATCCTCGACCAGCGGCGTCCGCAGGTCGACGAGGGTGCCGTCGACGCGCCCGGCCACGGTGTCGCGGGCGAGCCGCGGCCCGATCGACGCGGCCACCTGGAGGACCGTGGTCCCCCTGGTGACCTCGCGCTCACTGCCGTCCGGCAACGTCACTCGGATGCTGGCTTCCATCGTCTCGCTTCCAAAAAAAGATCCCGACCTCCAGGGTCGGGAAGACGTGTCACTGGTAGGCGCGATCGGACTCGAACCGATGACCTCATCCGTGTGAGGGATGCGCTCTAACCAACTGAGCTACGCGCCTGCGCGTGAGTTCTGTGGTAGGCGCGCGCGGGATCGAACCGCGGACCTCTACCGTGTCAAGGTAGCACTCTAACCATCTGAGCTACGCGCCTGTGGCTGGTGACAGGTGGCCCCCCGCTGCCGGGCGCGGCACTTGAACCCGTCTTCGACCCTGTGTCTGACAAAGAACAACTCGCCCCGCAGGGCGAACCGGGATCTTAGCAATCAGCCCGATCGACTGTCAACACGAGAAGAAGGGGTTAGGGGCCAGGGAGTAGGGGTTAGGGCCCCCGCCGTACCCGTGGAGCCTGCCCTGAGCGAGCGGCGCCGCGGCGCCGCGAGTCGAAGGGTCTCCGTGCCCGTCCGCGCTCCCGCCCGCTTCCGTCTCCGCTCGTCACGGCGGAGCCACAGGCGACTTGTCACGGCGAAGTGCGACTTGTGACGGCGTAGCCCACTTGGCGAAGCCGCAAGCACGAAGCCGGAAGCCGGATGACCGTCTCCGTCTCCGTTCCCGGGCCTGGCCGTCGGCGCGTTGATCTCACTCCCCGACCACTGCGGAGCGCGGGAGCGGCGCATTGCAAACCGGGTCCCGCTCGGCTACGTTGAGACGAGTCCCGGGGCAGGCTGACTCCAAGCCGAGATCCCGACGGAGGGTGGGCCGTGCAGATCGAGGGACGTTTCGAGCGCGGGGGCTCGCCGGTGCACGCCGCGAGGGTGCTGGTCGTGGCCGGGCTCGTGGCAGCGGTGGTTGCCGGCTGCGGATGCGGCACCGCGGGCGGAGCCCGGCCAGGGACCTCTCCACAGCCCCCCTCCTCGGCGGGCGGCATCCTGGAGCAGCGGCTCGCCGAGGCCATGGCCGGGCTTGCGTACGAGCACGACCGGGTGGTCGTCGACCCGTCGTGGCCGCCGCCGCGGACCGGCGAGGCGGCCGCCCGCGAGCTGCTGACCGAGGGGAACGAGGCGATCCGCGAAGGCCGCAGGCTGGCCGCCGTGCGGGCGTTCACCGACGCGGTCGTGGCCGACCCATCGCTGGTCGAGGCGTACGAGGGTCTGGGCACGGCACTGATCGCGGTCCATCGGTGGGAGGAGGCGGTGGCGGCGCTCCTCACCGGTCTGGAGGTCGACCCCTTGGCTGTGAGCGCCCGCGCGGCAGCGGCCGGCGCGCTGGAAAGCGTGGGCCGGCTGGACGATGCCATCGAGCAGTGGTCCCTGGTCGCGGCAGCCGACGCCGGGCACGGCCGCGCGCAGGCGCGGCTCGCCGCCTGCTACTTCCTGCGCGGGGAGACCGGGCTCGCCCGCCAGCACCTCGATCTGGCACGCGCGCTGGGCGCGCCCCTGCCGGGGATCCTCGGGCAGCTCGCGGACACCGGGGCGGTGCCGAGGGCGGCGGTCCGCGAGGGCCGGCGCGAGGACGGCGGTCCCACCATCGGCCCACCGGTGCGCGTCGACGTCGGCGGCGGATCGGCCGACGGCAGCGAAACCACGATCGCCGCGGCCGATCCGGACCCCGACCAGGTGGTGGCGGCCTGGAACGACTGGCGGGACGGCGGCCTCGTCCGGGTCGGCGTCGCGGTCAGCACGGACGGCGGCAGCACGTGGGACGACTTCCTGCTGCGACCGCCGCCGCCCTCCCAGTGCGACATGGAGGGGGACCCGATGACCGCCTACGACCAGCGAACCGGCACGCTCTGGGCCGGAGGCGTCGCCTACACCGCGGTCCCGGGCGGCATCTGGGTCGCCCGCAAGGTGCCCGGCTCGACCGCCTTTGACACATCGGTCATGACCTGGCCCACCACCGAGTTCGTCGACAAGCCGTGGCTGGGGACCGGCACCCAGCCGGGCGTGCCCGACTCGACCCGGCTGTACGTCGCCTACCACCGGGCCGTGCAGCACTCCGACGACCTCGGCGACACCTGGTCGGCGCCGACCGTGCTCGACGGCGGCTTCGGCCACCTGCCGCGGATCGGCCCCGGCGGCGAGCTGTACATCGGGTACTGGAACCTCGCGGACGGCATCAACCTCCAGCGGAGCCTCGATGGGGGCGCCACGGTCAGCCCGCCGATCCGGATCGCGACCCGCGTCGACATGGATGTCTACGGCTACAGCTACCCGGGCGTCTTCCGGGTCTGGCCGTTCACCTACATCGCCGTCGATCGCGCGTCAGGGACCCTTTACGCCGTCTGGCACGACGTGACCGGCACCTCCGGCGGCAACAACAACGTCGACCTGCTGTTCTCGCGCTCCCTCGACAACGGCGCCACCTGGACCCCGCCCAGGGTCGTCAACGGCGACAATGACCCGCCGGGCGACCAGTTCTTCCCGTGGCTCGAGAGCGATCAGTGGGGCCGGCTCCACATGCTCTTCCTCGACACTCGCAACGTCGCGCAGCACGACGTCGACAGCATGGCCTGGATCGACGCCTACTACTCCACCAGCGATGACGGCGGCGACACCTGGACGGAGTACCGGCTCACGTCGGCGGCGTTCCCGTGCGCGCACTACTTCATCGGCGACTTCTGCGGGTTGACGGTGGCCGGCGACCGGGTCTACCCGGTCTACGTGTCGACCCAGAACGGCGACACCGACGTCTACGTCCACACCATCGTCAACCCGCCCCAGGCGATCTTCGCCGACGGATTCGAGTCGGGCGACACCACCGCGTGGTCGGCCGCGGTCCCGTGACCGCGGCCCGGCCCCGAACCAGCGGGCCGGCAGGTCAAGAGCAAGGGACAGGGTTCACTCTCGCGCCATTTCGCGCGCCCGGAGCTGACGTGTCCTGAGCTGAGCTCGCGGGATCCGGGCCGTGGATCTTTTCCATCTCGGGGTGCCGCCCGATCTTTCAGCCCCAGCGCCCGGCCTCGACCTCCACGTACACGCCGTCCGAGCGCGGCGGCGGGATCTCGAGACCATCGGCCTCGAGCCCGTCGATGTGGAACTCGATCGCCTCTCGCATGTTGCGCTCGACCTCGTCGCGGGTCGCGCCGGTCGCGACGCACCCCTCGAGGTCCGGCGAGTACGCCGAGTACCCGGTCCAGGTCTGCTCGATCACGATGAGGTATCTCATGGCTTCAACCCTGCCTGCTTGAGGATACTGCGCAGCGTCCCTGCAGCCAACTCGTCGCCCGGCCTCCCTGGCACGGTCACCAGCCCCGGCCTCTCCCGGTGCTTGTACTGACGGTGGCTGCCACGCGTCCGAGCGAAATACCAACCGTGCGCCTCGAGCATCCGGACGACATCCCGCACCTTCACGCAATCCACAAGGGGCGCTGCGTTGGCATTCGGTCGAGGTTGTCACAACCCTCGCTCGGCGGCGACGCATTCGTCCCCGTCGCCGACCTTTCCCCCACCTTCACCGCAGTACCATGGTAAGGGGATCGACTCGATGGATGACGACCTGACCACCGTGTACCTCGCCCAGGGCGAGGTCGAGGAGTCCCAGGTCCGGATGTTCCTGGAGGCTCACGGCATCCCCACCGCCGGGCGCGGCGAGGCGCTGCGCAAGACCCACGGCTTCGTGCTCGACGGCCTCGGCGAGGTCGCCATTCAGGTTGCGGCCGAGCACGCCGAGCAGGCCCGCGAGCTGCTCGAGGCGGTCGAGCGCGGCGACCTCAGCCTCGAGGCCGACCAGCTCCCGCAGGAGGCCGACCCGGGCTGATCCCGGCGGCGACGGTCATCCAACCCGCCCGCTGCCGCTCGTCACGGCGACTCGTCACGGCGGAGTGCGGAGCACGAAGCCGGAAGCTGCAAGCGAAGCCGGAAGCCGGATTCCCGATGCTCGCCCTCACTCCCGCCGCGCGAGGCCGAGCTCGGCGAGCTGGGCGTCGTCGACCGGCGCCGGCGCCGCCGTCATCAGGCACGAGCCCGAGGTCGTCTTGGGAAAGGCGATGACGTCGCGGATCGAGTCGCGCCCGGCCATCAGCATGACCAGCCGGTCGAGGCCGAGGGCGATGCCGCCGTGGGGCGGCACGCCGTAGCGGAAGGCCTCGAGCAGGAAGCCGAAACGCGCCATGGCCTGCGCCTCGTCGATGCCGAGCACCCCGAACATGGTCCGCTGCAGCTCCCCGTCGTGGATCCGGATCGAGCCGCCGCCGAGCTCGACGCCGTTCAAGACCACGTCGTAGGCGCGCGCCCGCACCAATCCCGGTTCGGTGGCGAGGCGCTCGACGTCCTCGGGCAGCGGCGACGTGAAGGGGTGGTGCATCGCGTAGTAGCGGCGGTCCTCCTCGTTCCACTCCAGCAGCGGGAAGGCGGTGACCCACAGGAAGTCGTGGCGGCGGGCGTCCATGAGGCCGTGCTCGCGGGCGAGGTGGAGGCGCAACGCGCCGAGGCTCGCCAGCGCCACCTTCTCGGGCGCGCCGATCGCCAGCAGCAGATCGCCCTCACCGGCGCCGGCGGCGTCCAGGAAGCGGCGGACGCCGTCGTCCCCGAGCGCCTTTTTGGCCGGCGACGCGACGCCGTCGGCGCTGCGCTTGAACCACAGCACCCCGCGGGCCCGGAAGGGCGCCACCACCTCGGCGAGCGCATCGAGCTGGCCGCGCGACAGGGCGGCGCCGCCGGGCAGGACGAGGCCCTTGACCCGGCCGGTGGCCGCCGCCTCCTCGAGCACCCGGAAGCCGCAGCCGGCGCACAGCGGTGCGAGCTCGACGAGCTCGAGGCCGAAGCGGGTGTCCGGGCGGTCGCTGCCGAAGCGCTCCATGGCGTCGCGGTAGCTCAGGCGCGGGAAGGACGCCGGGGGGTGGATCCCGACCAGCGGGAAGATCCGCGCGAACAGGCCCTCGATGAGGACGAAGATGTCCTCCTCGGTGATGAACGAGGCCTCGACGTCGACCTGGGTGAACTCGAGCTGGCGGTCGGCGCGCAGGTCCTCGTCCCGGAAGCAGCGGGCGATCTGGAGGTAGCGGCCGAGGCCGGCCACCTGCAGCAGCTGCTTGAACAGCTGGGGTGACTGCGGCAGGGCGTAGCTGGAGCCGCGGTGGAGCCGCGACGGCACCAGGAAGTCGCGCGCGCCCTCCGGCGTCGACCGGGTCAGGATCGGAGTCTCGACGTCGATGAAGCCCATCTCGTCGAAGTACTGGCGGGTGGCCGCAACCACCCGGTGCCGCAGCATGAGGTTGGCCATCATCTCCGGGCGGCGCAGGTCGAGGTAGCGGTGGGTCAGCCGCAGCTCCTCCGACGCGTTGCTCTGATCCTCGACCAGGAAGGGCGGCGTCTCGGACTCGGTGAGCAGCTCGAGCGCGGCCACCGCGACCTCGATCTCGCCGGTGGCGAGCTCGGGGTTGGCCTGACCGGCAGCGCGCCGCCGCACCACCCCGCTGACCCGGATCACGTCCTCGGTCGACAGCCGCTCGCCCTCGGCGACCAGCGCGTCCTCGAACACGAGCTGGATGAGGCCGGAGCGGTCGCGCAGGTCGGCGAAGACCAGGCCGCCGAGGTCGCGGCGACGCCGCACCCAGCCGACCAGCTCCACGCTGCGCCCGAGATCGGAGGCGTCAAGGTGTCCGCACCAGGGTCGGTTCCACGCGCTTGATGCCATGGTCATGCGTCTCCAGTCCGCTCGAGCACGTCCGCCACCTCGGCGATCGGCACCGCCTGCTGCTCGCCCCGGTCAAGGTCGCGGACCACGACGGCGCCCTTGGCGAGCTCGTCGCCGCCGACGATCACCACCGCCCGCGCGCCCATCTTGCCGGCCCACTTGAGGCCGGCCTTGAGCGAGCGGCCGGTGACCTCGGCGTGGGCGGCGACCCCGCGCACGGCGAGCGCGCGCACCACCGCGAGGGTGGTCGCCGCGGCCGCCTCTCCGACCGGCAGCACCACCACCGGCCGCTGCCCGAGCACGCGCTCCCGGAAGGCGGCCGGCAGCACCTCGATCAGGCGGTCCTCGCCGATCGCGAAGCCGACGCCCGGCACCTGCGGGCCGCCGAGGTCGGAGATCAGCCGGTCGTAGCGGCCGCCGCCGCAGATCACGGTGTCCTCGCCGAGCTCGGGCGCCACCACCTCGAACACCGTCCGCAGGTAGTAGTCGAGCCCCCGCACCAGGCGCGGCGCCCGCCGCACCGCGACGCCGACATCGCGCAGCGCGGCCTCGACCCCGTCGACGTGCCGCCGCGCCTCCTCCGACACGACCTCGGCGACCGGCGTCGTCCCGGCCACCAGCTCGCGGCAGCGCGGCACCTTGCAGTCGAGGATCCGGAGCGGGTTGGCGTCCCAGCGCCGCTGGCAGTCCGCGCACAGCTCCTCCCGGTGCCCCTCGAGCTCGCGGAGCAGCAGCTCGATGAAGCGCGGGCGGTCCTCGGGGTCGCCGAGGTTGTTGAGCACGATCACCAGGTCGTCGAAGCCGAGCTCGACGAGGAAGGTGTGGAGCGCGAGCACGACCTCGGCGTCGGCTGCCGGGGTCGCCGCGCCGAGCAGCTCGATGCCGATCTGGGCGAACTGGCGGTAGCGGCCGCGCTGCATCTTCTCGTAACGGAACATCGGGCCCAGGTAGCTCAGCCGGAGCGGGCTCGGCCGCTGCGCGAGGCCGTTCTCGATGAACGCGCGCGCGACGCCGGCGGTGCCCTCGGGTCGCAGGGTCAACGACCGGCCCTTGCGGTCCGCGAAGGTGTACATCTCCTTGCCGACGATGTCCGTGGCCTCGCCCACCGAGCGCACGAACAGCTCGGTCGGCTCGAGCAGCGGCAGCCGGATCTCCTCGTAGCCGAAGCCGCCGAACACCCGCTGGGCAACGGCTTCGACCTCCACCCACAGCCGCGACTCGGGCGGCAGGATGTCGCGGGTCCCTCTGACCTTCTGTATCACCGCTGCCCTCCAGGCCGGTATCCCCGCTCGAGGCCCCGAGCTTCGGCACGACCGCGCGGCGCCGGTGCGCCCACCACCGCGACCACTCCCCGGGCGGGCGCCGATGGCCGGCCGCGGAGGGTGCTGATGGTCAACCGTCCCCCGAGCTCGAGCGGACACGGAACGCTACCACACGCCCGGATTCCTCACCAGCGCGCCGCTCGTCGGAGGCCGCTGCCGTGCGGCCGAAAGCCGGTTGCCGACCGCGATCGGCGCGGCACACGCAAGGGTCCGGATTCCAGTGGGTTGTGGATCGCTCCCCCATGGCTCTCCGCGGGCAACGCTCTGATCATCAACGACATAGATCTAAGTCATTGAAAAATCAACAGATGAGAAAAGTCCACGAACAACGTTCCCGCGAGCGGAAGTGCTTGTCTTTACGTGAGGTTTACCGGTTTTCCACAGCTTTTTCCACAGACTTTTCCACAGCCGCTGCAAAGGCGTTTCATCACCGGCCGGTTCGCTCGCGGGGGGTGTGCAGCGAGGTCCCTGCGCTACCGTGACTTGACTGTCAGCGGGTGCGGCGTGGGCGCGGCCCGGGTCTCAGCCGGAGGCGTTCCACGGGTACGGCTCCTGCCAGGCAAGAGCACCCTCGCGCAGCACGTGCGGCTCGGCGCCGGTGAGGTCGACCAAGGTGCTCGCCGAGCCGCCCGGGGTGCGTCCGCCGTCGAGCACCAGGTCGGGCGGCTCCAGCACGCTGGCGAGCGCCTCGTCCGGATCGATGCACGGCGGCGAGCCGTGGCGGTTGGCCGAGGTGCCGGTCAGCGGGCCGGCCCGGTAGAGCACGGCGCGCAGCATCGCGTGCCCGGGGATGCGGACGGCCAGCGTGCCGGCCGGCGCCGCGGCAAGCAGCTGGCGGCACGGCAGCACCACGGTCAGCGCGCCGGGCCAGATCCGCGACAGCCGCGGCCGGTGGACCTCCGGCACCTCGACCAGCGCCTCGAGCTGCTGCCAGTCCGAGCACAGCACCGGCAGCGCCAGCTCGGCGGGCCGGCCCTTGGCGGCGAGCACCCTCGACACCGCGACGTGGTCGAGGGGGTTCGCGGCCAGGCCGTAGAAGGTCTCGGTCGGCAACAGCACGACCCCGCCGCCGGCAACCACCGCGGCGACCGCGGGGCCGGCGGCAACCGCGTCCGCGTCCTCGTGGAACGGCAGCCGCCTCACCGGCCATCCAGGAGGGCGCGCGCATGGGCGCGGGCCGATGGCGTCAGCGTGCCGCCGGCCAGCATGCGCGCGAGCTCGAGCTCCCGCCCCTCGCGGCCGAGGGCGGTGGCGCGGGTCACCGCCCGACCCTCGTTCAGAATCTTTTCGATCCGGAGGTGGCCGCCCGCCCGCGCCGCCACCTGCGGGAGGTGGGTCACCACCAGCACCTGGTGCTCGTGGGCGAGATCGGCGAGCAGGCTGGCGAGCGCGGCCGCGGTTTCTCCGCCGAGACCGGTATCGACCTCGTCGAACAGCAGGGTCAGGCCGCGGCCCTGCCGGCGGCCGAGCAGCACCGTGCGCAGCGCGAGGTGGATCCGCGACAGCTCGCCGCCCGACGCCACCCGCGCCATCGGCCGCGGCTCCTCGCCCGGGTTGGCCGCGATCAGCAGCACGCAGCCCTCGACCCCGTCGCTGTCGAAGGCGACCCGCACCCCGTCCCGCTCGAGCGGGCTGCCGGCGTCGGGTCGCGCCTGCCAGTCGAAGCGCAGGGTCGTGCCGGACATCCTGAGCATGGCGAGCACCGCCGCGATCGCCGCCGCCAGCTCGTCGCCGGCCTGCCGTCGCGCCGCCTCGAGCTCGCGGGCCGCCTCGTCGTAGGCCGCGAGGGCGGCCGCCGCCTCGCCCACCGCCGCCTCCAGGCGGTCCTCCACGCCCTCGAGCTCGGCGCGCTCGTCGAGCAGCGCCTGACGGTGGACGAGCACCTGGTCGAGCGACGAGCCGTACTTGAGCATCAGCGTCTCAAGCCGGTGCAACCTGGTCTCGACCGTCTCGAGCTGGGCAGGATCCTCCTCGACCCCGGCGAGGAGATCGCGCAGCTCCCGCGCCACCTCCTCGGCATGGACGCGGGCCTCTGCCAGCCGCTCGGCGGCGCCGGCGAGTGAGAGCCCGCACTCCGCGATCGCATCCAGGCCGCGCTCGGCGCGAGCGAGGTCGCCGACCGCGGCGCCGTCGTCGTCGGTGAGGGCCGCGAGCACGACCTCGGACAGCTCACCGAGCCGGGCCGCATGCCGCAGCAATGCCCGGCGCTGGCGCAGCTCGTCGTCCTCGCCGATCCGTGGGTCCAGCGCGTCGATCTCCTGGAGCTGGAAGCTGATTGCAGCCAGGCGGTCGCGCCGCCGCTCGCTCGCCGCGCGCAGGCGCTCGACCTCGGCCGCGGCCGCGGCCCACCGCCGGTGCGCCGCCGCCACCACCTCCCGCAGCCGCTCGTGGCCGCCATAGTGATCGACCAGCGACCGCTGCACCTCCGGCTCGGCGAGACCGTGCTGCTCGTGCTGGCCGTGGATCGCGAGCAGCAGCGGCGCGATCGCCTGCAATGCGGCTGCGGTCACCGACACATCGTTCAGCCAGCAGCGGCCTCGCCCGCCCCCGGTGAGCTCCCGCCGCACCACCAGCTCACCGTCGCTCGACACAGAGAGCTCGCCGAGCGCCCGCTCGAGCTCGCCCTCGCGCGCGACCCGGAAGCAGCCCTCGACCACCAACCGGTCGTCACCGGTCCTCACCAGGTCGGTCTGGGCGCGCTGACCGGACAGCAGCTTGAGCGACTCCACGAGCAGCGACTTGCCGGCGCCGGTCTCGCCGGTGAGCACCGTGAAGCCGTCCGCAAGCTCCAGCTCGACCCGGTCGATGATGCCGAGGCCGCGGACTTCGAGACGCTCGAGCATGGCCAGGATCCTAGCACCGATGGGGACTCGGAGCGCGGAGGGAATCGGCCCCAGAATGATGTGCTGATACCGGGCTCGACCGGGCTAGGCTTCAGGCCGCTGTCACTCGGCGGCGGGCTCGAGCCACTCAGTCTGGTAGCCGTCCGTCAGCGGCACCATGCACAGGAAGCGCACGGGAAGGACGCTGCGGTTCTCGTACCAGTGGGCGACCCCGGCCGGGATCAGCAGGCAATCGCCGGCGGCAACCTCGACCACCCGGTCGTCGAGGCCGAGCACCATCGTGCCCTCGAGCACGACCTGCTCGTGCTCGATCTGGTCGTGGCGGTGGCACGGAATGCGGCCGCCCGGCGCGATCGTGAACCGGCGGGTCGCGAAGCGCGGCGCGCCGTCCGCGGCGCCGAGGAGCACCTCGATGGTTGCCCCGCGCGCGCGCTCGACCGGCACCGCCTTGTCATCATCCATCGCCCGGATCACCGGCTCGCCCATCGCGCACCTCCGTCGTCCGTGAAGGGCAACCGCTGCGGGAGCGTGAGTGTTCCGCGACTCCAGGCTGCGGCCCGGGTCACCTCCCCCGTTCCCGTCCCCGTCCCCGTTCCCGTCAACGCTCGTTCGCGCCGTCCTCGAGATCGCTTCGCGCCAATCCTCTGGAGGCGCTCCCCGAGGTTGCCACCTTTGGCGATTTCAGGTTTCGAGCACTACTTCAGGAGGAACGTCGTCCCGAAATCGCCAAAGATGGCACGCCCGCAGGACGCGCTCTCCTCGTACTCGCCCCGCCTCCCGGCCTCGGAAGCGGGCGCGGAAGCGTTGGTGAGTGTTCCTCAGCGGCGGCGGACGGCGCACAGCTCAAGGACCTCCCGCCAGGCGCGGTCGACCGCGGCCGCCAGCGCCTCGGGGACGCCCGAGTTGTCGATGACGACGTCGGCCACGGCCCGCGTGGCGTCGATCGGAAGCTGCGCCGCCAGCACCTCTCGGGCGCGCTCCTCGCTCATGCCGCGCGCCACCGCGCGCTCGAGCTGCTGCCGGGCCGGGCACCACACCACGACCAGCAGGTCGTAGGCGTCGCGGCCCTCCGACTCGACCAGCAGGGCGGCCTCGACCACCGCGACCGGCGGCGGGTCGGCGCTGCCGGCGAGCCCACCCACCCAGTCCTCCACGGCGGCGCGCACCAGCGGGTGGACGGCGGCGTTCAGGTGCGCCAGCGCCGCCGCGTCCGCGAACACCCTTCGCGCCAGCGCTGCCCGGTCGACGCCGCCATCCGCCGCCAGCACGCCGTCACCGAACAGCCGCGCGACCACCGTAGTACCGGCCGCCCCCGGCCGGTACAGCCGGTGCACCTCGCGGTCCGCGTCGAGCACCGGCACGCCCCGCGCCTCGAGCAGCCGCGCCACCGCGCTCTTGCCCGAGGCCAGCCCCCCGGTCAGCCCGACCAGGCATGGCCGCCGTGCCATGCTCACACCCCGCGCCGCCGCCGCGCCGCCCGCACGGTGTTCGCCATCAGCATCGCGATCGTCAGCGGCCCGACCCCTCCGGGCACCGGCGTGATCCGACTCGCCCGCGGCGCCACCGCCGTGAAGTCGACGTCGCCGGCCAGCACCGCGCCCCGCGAGGAGAAGGCGGCCAGCTTCTTGGCGTTGCCGGGAAACAGCCGCTCCACCGTGGCCCGGTCCTCGACGCGGTGCACACCGACGTCGACCACCACCGCGCCTTCGGCGACGTGGTCGGGACCGATGAGGGCCAGCCGGCCCGTTGCCGCCACCAGGATCTCCGCCTGCCGCGCCACCGCGGCCAAGTCGCGCGTCCGCGAGTGGCAGATGGTGACTGTGGCGTGGGCGTGCAGCAGCATCATCGCCATTGGCTTGCCGACAATGTCCGAGCGCCCGACGACCACGACCCGGCGGCCGGCGACCTCGATGCCCTCGCGCCGCAGCAGCTCCATGACCCCGGCCGGGGTGCACGGGACCAGTCCCGGCCGGCCCTGCTGGAGCAGCCCGACGTTGTGCGGGTGGAAGCCGTCGACGTCCTTGGCGGGGTCGATCCGGTCGAGCACCGCGTGGCTGTCCAAGCCGGCGGGCAGCGGCAGCTGAACCAGGATTCCGTCGACCTCGCGGTCGGCGTTGAGCTGGTCGACGAGCGCCTCGAGCTCACGCTGGGTGACCGCGGCCGGCAGCTCGTGGGTGTGCGACTCGATGCCGAGCTCGCCGCAGGCCTTCGCCTTCGAGCCCACGTAGACGCGCGACGCCGGGTCGTCCCCGGCGAGCACGACGTCGAGCCGCGGCGTGATGCCGGCGCCCCGCAGCGTGGCGACCTCGGCGGCGACGTCAGCCCGGATCGCGGCGGCCGTCCGACTCCCATCGAGCAGCTTGTCCTGGTCGGTCATCATCTCCCCCTCATCGCACCCGGCCGTCGCCGGCCCGGGCGCCATCGTAGAGCGTCGCCACACCGCCGGTGAGCGGCGTGACGCGCACCCCGACGAAGCCGGCCGCCTGGAGCAGCGAGCACAGCTCGTCACCGTCGGGAAAGGTCGCCACCGATGTCGCGAGGTAGCGGTAGGCCTCACCGTCGCCGGAGATCAGCCGTCCGAGCAGCGGCGGAACGTGCCGCACCCACCAGCGCAGCACAGGCGCAAGCGCCCCGCGCGGGGTCGAGAACTCGAGTATCACGACCCGGCCCTGCGGCCGCAGCACCCGCCCCAGCTCACGAATGCCGGCCTCGAGGTCCTCGAAGTTGCGGATGCCGAAGGCGACCGTGACCGCGTCGAGGGCGCCGTCGGCCAGCGGCAGGCGCAGGGCGTCGGCGGCGAACCACGCCGGCCGCGTCGCGGACGCGGCCGTCTTGCCGCGCGCCAGCGCCAACATCGGCAGGCAGAAGTCGCACCCGTAGACGGAGCCGGCGGCGGGCTGGCCGAGCGCGAGGTCGCCGGTCCCGGTGCAGACGTCGAGCAGGCGGCGGGGCGCGGCCGTGGCGACCCGCGCCGCCACCGCGCGCCGCCAGCGCCGGTCCTGGCCCAGCGACAGCGTTCGGTTGAGCAGGTCGTAGCGGTGCGCGATCCGCCCGAACATCCCGCGGATGTCGGAGGCCCGCTTGGCAACGAGCGCCTCCCGCACGGCCGGGAGCGTAGCATGCGGTACGCACCGAGAGATGAGGGTCTCTCCGGCCCGCGCTCGTCCCCGTTCCCGTCCCCGTCCCCGTTCCCGCTCGTTTGCCCCATCCTCGAGAGCACTTCGCGCCGGTCCTCTGGAGGCGCCCCCCGAGGGAGCCACCTTTGGCGATTTCGGGCCTCGAACACTTTGTCAGGAGGAACGTCGCCCCGAAATCGCCAAAGATGGCACGCCCGCGGGACGCGCTCTCCTCGCTCGCTCCTCGCCCCCCTGCGCGGAAGCGTGGGTGCTACCTGCCGCTCTCGAGCGCGGCGCGCAGCGCCTCGAACGCCCGCCGGCGATGCGAGGCCGCGTTCTTCTCCACCTCGTCCATCTCGGCATAGGTGCGGCCGTCGCCACCGTCCGGGGCGAACACGCTGTCCCACCCGAAGCCGTGGCGACCACGGGGCGTCTCGACGATGGTGCCGGTGACCACCCCCACCCCGACCGCCTCGTCGACGCCGTCGGTGGCGAGCGCGATGCAGCGCGCCGCGGCCGCGCGGTTGCCGAAGCAGCCGGCCATGCGGCAGATCCCGGACGAGCCAACGCTCGCGAGCAGCCAGCGCACGAGGGGGCCCGGAAACCCACCGAGCCCGGCGAGCTCGAGCGACGTGTCCTCGACCAGCACCGCCACTCCGAGCCGGCGCAAGGCCTCGGCCGCCTTGTGCCGCACCACGTGCTCGAGGTCGAGCGACTGCAGCTCGTCGATGTCGAGCGCGCGGTGGTTCAGCCTGCAGCCGAGCACCGCCTCGGCCTCCCGGAGCTTGCCCGGGTTGGAGGTGACGAAGTGGAGCTCCGCGAGCCGCATCAGCCGCCCCCGGCCCCGGTACCCGGCTCGTCGACCGCCACCCTGTAGACCGCGATCGTGCGGCTCAGGCCCGGCAGCCGGACGTCGCCGACGTGCTCGGTTGCGAACAGGTGGCGGACCGCGGCATGGGTGGCCTCGCCGATGATGATCTGGCCGGGCTCGGACGCGTACTCCTCGAGCCGGGACGCGACGTTGACCGTGTTGCCGAGCACCGTGTAGTCGACGCGCCGCTCGGACCCGATGTCGCCGACGACCACCGGCCCCGAGTTGAGGGCAACCCGCACCTGCACCGGTTCCAGACCCTGGATGCGGCGTTGCTCGTTCCAGCCCTCGAGCGAGCGCAGTAAGGTGCGCGCGCTGCGCACCGCGCGCTCGGCGTGGTCGGCCTGGGGCAGCGGGGCCCCGAAGAAGGCCATGACCTCGTCGCCGATGAACTTGTCGAGGGTGCCGCCGTGCTCGAAGATCGCGTCGGCCGCCAGCGAGAAGAACTGGTTGAGGAAGGCGGCGACCTCGTCCGGCGGCAGGCTCTCGCAGCGCGGGGTGAAGCCGACGATGTCCGCGAACAGGATCGTGGTCTCACGTAGCGCCACCTCGCGGTCGCCACGCTCGCCCGCCCCGAGCACGGCCTCGATCACCGCCGGCGAGTGGTACCGCTGCAAACGGGCGCGCACCGCCTCTTCGGCGCGGATCCGCTCGTTCAACCGCGCCCGCTCGATCGCCACCGCGGCGTAGTTGGCGAGGGCGGTCAGCAGGTCGAGGTCCGAGGCGGAGAACGAGCCGACGTGCAGCGGCGAGTCGACGGAGATCGCACCGATGACCAGATCGCGCAGCCACAGCGGGGCGCACATCGCGCTCCGGATCTGGTGGATGCGGATGCTGCGGCCGTCCTCGAAGCGCTCGTCGGTCTGGGCGTCGTGGGTCAGGACCGCCACCTTCTGACGGGTCACCGTGTCGAGGATGGTCCGCGAGATCGGCACCTCCGGGGTGCCTCCCGCGCCGGCGTCGCGAGTGCGGAAGAGCTCGAGCCGCGGCGCCCCAGCGTCGTCGAACAGGACGATGAAGGCGCGGTCGACCGGCAGGTGCTCGAAGACGACGTCCATCACCTTGTCGAGCACCGGCGGCAGGTCCTCAACCTGGATCAGGGTCTTGGCCACCTGGGCGATGATCTCGTAGACCCGCTCGCGCTCGCCCGCCGCCGCCGGCATCGACGAGGCGCCCTCGAGGCCGAAACGGCGGTTGAACTCGGACAGCGGACGGACGTAGGTGATCGGCGCCAGGTCGGCGTCGGCGAGCCCGCCGTCGCTCACGGTCAGCCGGAAGTTCCCGATCTCGACTCGGTCGCCCGCCTGGAGAACGCCGTCGGCGACCGGGCTGCCGTTGATCTTGACGCCGTTGGTGGACTGCAGGTCCACGATCCGGAAGACCGCGCCCTCCGCGGCCAACCTGGCGTGGTGGCGGGACACCGAGAAGTCCCTGAGCACGATGTCGTTGTCGCTGGACCTGCCGAGGGTCAAGCCGTCCCTGATCGGCATCCGCCGGACGGCCCCATCGTCATCGAACACCAGCTCCACCATGGGCCAACATTGTATCCCGCGGGGCGTCACGGCTTCGGCGTGGACGCCGAGCGCATGAGATCGATCGGATCGAGCCGGAAGAACCTCAGGAGGTCCTGCCGGCGCTCGCGCATGAGATCGCTCTCGGGCTGCAGCACCGACAGCTCGCGCCACGGCCCGCCGCAGTCGTAGAGCTGGCGCGCCGCCATCGCCCACCATCCGGAATCGCCAGCCCGCAGCACGTTCTGCCAGTACACGCAAGCGCCCGCGGCGCGCGGGTCGCAGAGCTCGACCCCCATCAGCGCGAAGTTCTCGGCGAGCACGCGCGTCGCGTCAACCGTGCAGCCGCCGCTCTGCCAGCTCGCGATGGCGGCATCCAGGTCGACGAGGCCCCGATCGTAGACCTCGGGTCCCCAGGCCTTGGTCGAGCCGACGGAGCGGGGCACGAACCGGCTCAGCGTCAACCCCTCGATGAGCCGCATCAGGGCGATGCGGGTCGGCCGCCGCTCGGACAGCTGATAGGCCTGGACCAGCAGGTCGAGGTCGTCGAAGGTCATCACGGTGTCGACCGCCTTCAGGCAATCAGTCGCGGGCCGCTGCGGGGCGACGCCCGCAAAGGAGGGCAAACTGCGACCCTCGCCCTGCAGTGCGGCCTGCAACCAGACCGCCACCAGCGGGTGGCGGCGCAGGGTCTCGGCGACCAGGTCGATCTCACGGGCCAGACGCCTGCCCTCGGCCTTGCTGACCCCGGAGGAGACGTCGGGGAGCCGATCGCCGATCAGGTCGTGGTAGCCGTAGGCCGCGGCCTGCCGGAGCCGGGGCGAATCGGACTGGATCGCCTCCCGATACAGCGGCAGCAGCGACGGGTCGTGGTGGACGGGCGCGCCGAGGAGGATCGCCATGCGCTGCGTCGTGTCGAGCGTCCCGGACCGCCACATCTCCACGAGCGCCGATGGCCCGGGCCACGACTGCATGACCCGGGCCTGGAGCTGGACGCGCCCGCTCGAGTCGAAGTAGCTGCCAGGGAAGTGCTGCACCTCCGACGAGTGGAGCCACGCCGAACCCAGCAGCAGCTGCGCCGCCGCCGCGATCATCGCCGCCCCCCGGGCCTTCGTCTTCACTTCACCTCCGCCCCATGCGAGGATACCCGTGATGGCGCACCGCACCAAGCTGACCGTGGCCTACCTCGGCGGGAGCTTTCACGGTTGGCAGCGCCAGCGCGATCGGCGCACCGTGCAGGGCGAGCTCGAGCGCGCCCTGGCCGTCATGACGGGCGGCCTCGAGGCCGCCATCGTGGGGGCCGGACGGACCGATGCCGGCGTCCATGCGGCCGGCCAGGTGGCCCACCTCGACCTGCCGTTCAAGATCCCGCCGGAGGGCATCGCCCGCGGCCTCAACGGGCTGCTGCCGGACGAGATCAGGGTGCGCGCCGCCGCTGCGGTGAGCACCGACTTTCACGCCCGCCGGAGCGCCCGCGGCAAGCTCTACTCCTACCGGGCGCGCTGGCGGCCGTCGCCCTTGCCGTGGCTCGGCCTGAGGTGCGCCGCGGTGCAGCCGATCAGCGACCCCGGGGCGCTCGCGCTGGCGGCCGCGCTGCTGGCCGGTCGCCACGACCTCGCGTCCTTCACCGTCCCCGAGGCGGCCGACGAGCCGACCGTGCGCACGCTCCACCGGGTGTGGATCCGGGCCCGCCGCGATGGGCTCGACCTCCACTTCGTCGGCGATGGGTTCCTGCGCTACCAGGTCCGCCGGATGGTCGGCGCTCTGCTCGACGTCGGTCGCTGCCAGCTCGCGCTCGCGGACTTCGCGCGGCTGCTCGACGATCCCAGACCGGGGGCGCCGCTCCAGACCGCGCCCGCGCGCGGGCTCACCCTCGAGCGGGTCTTCTATCGCGGAACATCGCTTCGCGGCGAGCCGGCGCTCGACGGGCGCCCCCAAGACCACGACCAGTGAGCGTGCTCGGAAAGACCCGCGCACGGCCGCCCGCGAGCCGCCGGGAGCTCGCGGCCGGGCGGCCCCGTCGCCGTCGCTGGCCTGTGGTAGACTCCCGAATTCTGGAGATCGAGGATGCGGCCGCTCGACGAGATCGCTGCCCCCGGGACCGAGGAACGGGCGGCTCTTGAGCTTCTCGACCTTGGCGCACTGCCCCGCCACCTCGCCATCATCATGGACGGCAACGGCCGCTGGGCGCGGGCCCGCAACCTGCCGCGGGTCGAGGGCCACCGGGCAGCCATCCGCGCGGTTCGCGAGACCATCGAGACGATCGCCCGCCTGGGCATCCCGGCGGTGACGCTGTACGCGTTCTCCACCGAGAACTGGAAGCGGCCGCGCCACGAGGTGGCGGCTCTGATGACGCTCCTCAAGGAGTACATCGACCGCGAGCTCGCGACCTTCCAGGCCAACAACCTGCAGGTGCGGCCGATCGGCCGCCTCGACCAGCTCGAGCCGTCGGTCCAGCGCAAGCTCCAGAAGGCCGTCGACGGCACCAAGGCCTGCACCGGCACCATCGTCCAGATCGCGCTCAACTACTCGGGTCGGCAGGAGTTGATCGAGGTCATCCGCAGGGTGGCTCGCGACGCCGCCGCCGGGCGGGTCGCGGCCGACACGATCGACGAGGCGTGGGTCAACGACCGGCTGATGACCAGCGGCCTGCCCGATCCCGACCTCCTGATCCGGACCTCGGGCGAGCAGCGGATCTCGAACTTCCTGCTCTGGCAGCTGGCGTACTCGGAGATCTACTTCTGCCCGGTCCTGTGGCCCGACTTCGGCAAGCGCGAGCTGTTCCGCGCCCTTCACGAGTACCAGAGCCGGGAGCGCCGCTTCGGTGGGCTGTCGCCGCGCGACAGCCTGTTCGAGCCGACGGGAGAGCCAGTTGCCAAGGCGTGAGGCGTTCGCCGTCCTGGCGGTCCCGATCCTGGTGGCGGTCATCCTGTGGGCGCCCGCCTGGGTCTTCCTGGTGGTGCTCGGCGCGGTGGTCGTGGCGGCCGGCGACGAGCTGCTGGCGATGGCCGGCTCGCTCGGTATCCCGCGCTGGCGCTGGCTGACCTTGGCGGCGCTCGTCGCGGTCCTGGTCGCGTCCTGGGCCGCCGGCGTACCCGGCCTCGCGATCGCGCTCGGCGTTGCCGTGACCCTGCTGCCGGCCGCCCAGCTGGCCCGGCCCGAGGCCCCGCGCGGGAGCCTCTCCGGGGTCGCCGTCAGCTGCCTCGCCGTGCTCTTCCTCGGCGTGACCGGGGCCTGTCTGGGCTGGCTCCGCCTGTGGCCTGACCCGGCCGACGCCGCGCGCCTGCTGCTCTTCTACCTCGGGGTGATCTGGGCCGGCGACTCCGGCGCCTACTACGTCGGCACCCGGCTCGGGCGGCACAAGATGTCGCCCAAGATCAGCCCCAAGAAGACCTGGGAAGGGCTCGCCGGCGGCACCGTGGTGACCCTCGCCGCGGCCGCTCTCCTGCGGCCGCTCCTGGCCGGCTCCCTGGGGTGGGTCGACACGCTGGCCATCGCCGCCATTCTGGCGGTCGCGGCGCCGGTGGGCGACCTCGTCGAATCGCAGCTCAAGCGGGACACCGGCATCAAGGACTCGTCGCGCCTCTTCCCGGGGCACGGCGGTGCGCTCGACCGCACCGACAGCCTGCTCTACCCGGCGCCGCCTGTCCTCGGCTACCTGCTGCTGGCCGGCCTCATCCCATGAGGCCGGGCGTGGACCACGGATCGACCGGCGGTCGCGGTCGGGCGCGCCTGGCCGCGGTGGCGGACTTCCGGGGAATGCGGCCGTGCCGACACGGGGTTCGTACCTGAGATGTTGATGAGCCTGCTCGCCTTCGTGTTCGTCCTCGGCGTGCTGATCGTCGTCCACGAGGCCGGTCACTTCGCCGCGGCGCGCCTGCTCGGTGCGCCGGTCGAGGTGTTCTCGGTCGGCTTCGGCAAGCGCCTGTGGGGGCTCAAGCGCGGCGGCACGGACTACCGGCTGTCGGCGATTCCGTTCGGCGGCTATGTGCGGATCGTCGGCCTCGGCCCGGACGAGTCGGACATCGTCGGCGGTGGCCACGCCCAGCCCGAGCTCCTGCCCCGCTGGAAGCGAGCGCTGATCCTGCTCGCGGGGCCGCTGACCAACATCGCCGCCGCTGTCGTGTTCCTGGGGGCCGCCTTCATGGCCGGGGTCGAGTCCCCGATCTACCTCGAGCAGCCGCCGCGGATCGGCTGGATCGACCCTGACTCGCCGGCCGATGGGGTCGACCTCGAGCCGAACGATCTGGTGCACTCGGTCGACGGCCGGTCGATGCCGACCTGGCGCGAGCTCGAGATGGCGCTCATCACCGCGGGCGGGCGCGAGATCACCCTGGAGGTCGAGCGCAACGGCGCGCTGCACACGGTGCGCATGACCCCCGAGGCGGTCACCCGCTATCAGTTCGGCTACTCCGGAATTGCCGCCCCGCTCGACCCGGTGGTCGTGCAGCTGCTGCCGGGCGAGCCTGCAGCGCGGGCCGGGCTCGCGGTCGGTGACCGGATCGTGGCGGTCGACAACGAGCCGGTCGCCCAGTTCTACGACCTCATCCGCCTGATCTCCCCCCACCCGAACGAGCCGATCACGCTCGACGTTCAGCGCGGCGGCGAGCGCAAGCAGTTCGCGATCACGCCGGCGGATTACGGCGGCGAGGGCCGGATCGGGATCGCCCTGATCTACCCATCCGAGATCCGCAAGCTGTCCGCGCCGGCCGCGCTGGTGGCCGGGGCCGTCGAGTGCGTGCGGATGACCCAGGAGACCTTCCGTGTGATCGGCCGCCTGCTGACCCGCAAGGCCTCGATGCGGCAGATCTCCGGTCCCATCGACATCGCCCGCATCTCCGGCGAGGCGGCCCGCAGCGGCTTCCACACGCTGGTCCGGCTGATGGGCCTGATCTCGCTCCAGCTCGGCATCTTCAACCTGCTGCCGATCCCGATTCTCGACGGCGGGCACCTGACGATCCTCGCCTTCGAGTCGACGATCCGTCGCGACCTGCCCCTGCGGACCAAGGAACGGATCCTCGAGGTCGGGTTCTACCTGCTGATCCTGCTGTTCGTGGTCGTGATGTTCAACGACATCGTCAAGATCCTGCCCGAGAGCGTCTACCGGCTCATCTTCAAAGGCTGAGACCCCGCGGCCGGCCCGGGCGTCGTGCTAGAGTTTGCGCGATGGTCCGCCGCCTGCTCCTGATCGGCGTGTTTGTCGCATGCAGCCTGTTGGGGTGCTGGCAGGCGCTCGTGCACACCGTCCACCGCGGCACCCGGGCGGTGCCCGATTTCACCGGACAGTCGGTCGAGGAGGCCACGCGCGCCGCCCATGACCTCGGGTTGGTGGTGGAGTCGGAGGATCCCGGGGTGTACGCCGCGGACGTCGAGCTCGGTGCGATCGCGGCCCAGCGGCCGCAGCCCGGATTCCACGTCAAGACCGGGTCCCGGGTCCGGGTCCGGGTCAGCCTGGGCAGCGAGCGCATCACCATCCCCGACCTGCGCGGCGACTCGCTCCAGGGCAGCCTGCGCGACCTCGAGCGCAGCGGCCTCACCTCCGGCAGGCGGGCCCGCGTCGACGGCATGACCGCGGCCGATCGGGTGCTCGCCACCGACCCGCCGATCGGCACGCTCGCTGCTCCTGGAAGCGTGGTCCACGTGCTCGTCAATCAGAGCCCCGACACCACGCTGTGGGTCATGCCATCGCTGCTCGCCCGCTCGACCGAGGAGGCTCGTCGCTTCTGCCTCGCCAACAGCCTCCGCCTCGGTCAGATCCACGAGGTGCCGTACCCGGGCCTCCCCTCCGGCTTCCTGCTGCGCCAGTATCCGCCCGAGGGATCGCCCGTGTCGCGCAGCGACATCGTCGCCATCTGGGTGGTCCAGTGAGCGTTCGCATCGCGCCCTCGCTACTGTCGGCCGACTTCGCCCATCTCGCCCGCGAGGTGGCCGAGGTGGAGGCGGCGGGCGCCGACCTGCTCCACCTCGACGTCATGGACGGCTGCTTCGTCCCCAACCTCACCTTCGGCCCCCCGGTGGTGCAGCGGCTCGCAGCCTGCTGCGAGATCCCCCTCGACGCCCACCTCATGGTCGTCAACCCCGACGCCCTGGTCGGTGAGCTCGCGGCGGCCGGCGTCCGCCGCGTCGCCATCCACGTCGAGGTCGTACACCACCTGCACCGCTCGCTCGCTCTGATCCGTCAGCACGGCATGGCCGCCGGCGTCGCCATCAACCCAGCAACCGCCCTTGGCGCCCTCGAGGACGCACTCCCGTTCGCCGACTTCCTGCTCGTCATGTCGGTCAACCCCGGCTTCGGGGGCCAGCGCTTCATCCCCGAGTCGGTGGCCAAGGTCCGCCGGCTGCGCGAGCTGTGCGCCGGCCGCGACCTCGACATCACGGTCGACGGCGGCGTCGGCCCCGACAACGCGGCCGGACTCGCCGACGCCGGCGCCACCACTCTGGTGGCCGGCTCGGCGATCTTCGGCGCCGCGGACCGCGGCCGGGCCATCGAAGAGCTACGACGCTGCGCCGCCGGAGACCACCTGCGATGAACCGGTCGATCAGGAATCTCGCACTTGGAGTGATGTCCATCACAATGACTCTGAGCGGCTGCGCGAGCAAAGGCCAGAGCGACGACGAGGTCCTCGACGAGCTTGCCTCTCTCGACAAGCAAACGATTTTCGACCGCGCCGAGGCGCTGTACGGCGAAGAAAAATTCGTCGAAGCGCGCAAGTACTTCTCGTTCGTGTACGACACCTTCCCGAACGACCCTCTCGGGCACAAGGCCGCGCTGCGCGTCGCCGACACCTACGCCGCCAAGAAGGACCCGACCAGCCTGACCGAGGCCCGGCTGCGCTACCGCGACTTCGCCAACCGATACCCCAACGACCCGGACCGCGACTACGCGCTGCTGATGGTCGGACATACGTATAGCTCCAAGAAGATACGTCCGGATCGCGACCTCACGAACCTGCGCGAGGCGTTCACCGCGTACCAGCAGCTGACGACCCTCTACCCCAACTCTCGCCACGCGGAGGAGGCGCAGTCGCGGATCGCGTCGCTGCGCGACACCCTGGCCGAGCACGAGTACCTCGTGGCGCTGTTCTACTACCGGAACAAGCGCTGGCAGGGGGCCCTGTGGAGACTCGAATATCTGAAGGAAAACTACCCTGAATATTCGAAGATGGACGCGGTCAATTCGATGGTCGATCAGGTCAATAGCAAGATGGCCGAGCTCGAAGAAACCTACCGGAAACTCCTGGAAGAAAGACGCAAATCACAAGAGCGTTGACGCACACTATCCGTTCGAGTAATCTTGGATTGTGCAACTAGTGTGCTTTCTCAGACCCAGGAGAGGGCCGATGAGATTCGCATTGCGCTTTGCGATCGTGATCGCCTTCATAGCCGCAACGGTCGCCGCCCAGTCGGTGGCGCCGCCGCCCAAGCCCCTCTACCTCCGAGGCGACCACTGGACGCCCTACGACCCGCCGACGGAGTTTCCGCCGGACACCCAGGTCTACACCATCCAGCGAGGCGACACCCTCTGGGACCTCGCGCAGAAGAACCTCGGCGACCCCTACCTGTGGCCGCAGATCTGGGAGCGCAACCCCTACATCCTGGACTCCCACTGGATCTACCCCGGCGACCCGCTCGTGATCGATGTCGCGGTCCAGCCGCCACCAGCCGCCGAACCGCAGGCCGCAGTCGAGGAGGGCGCGGCTGCCGAGCCGGCGCCGGAACCGACCGGCGCCATGGCCGGCGAGGGCGCGGTGGCCGAGGGGGTCCCGTTCCCGCTGGGCAGCCCGGCTGACGTCTACTGCTTCGCCAGGCTGTACTCCGACGACAATGTGTTCCCGTTCACAATCACCTCGTCCGAGCGCATCGGCATGCAGGACCAGTTCTCGGAAGGCGAGATCATGTACATCAACGGCGGCGTCAACCAGGGCGTGGCCGCCGGCGACCAGTTCTTCATCCTCCATCGCGCCCGCCCGCTGACCCATCCGATCTCGAACGACAAGATGGGCATCGTCTACTCCCAGGTCGGACGGCTTCGCGTACTGTGCGCCCAGGAGGACACCGCGATCGCCGAGATCGACTACGCCTGCGACCCGGTGATCCTCGGCGACGTGCTGCTGCCCTTCCGACCGGTGCCGGTGCCGCTGGTGCTCGCACCGGACCCGTCGGACCGCTGCGACACGCCCAACGGCAAGCCGACCGGCTACATCGTGTACAACCGGGACGACCAGATCGACATCGGCACCGACTGGACGGTGTTCATCGATCTCGGCACCGCCGAGGGGATCTACCCCGGGCAGTTCGCCACCATCTTCCGCGACAACCCGGTCGCGGGCATGCCGCGGCTGGTGATTGGCGAGCTCGGCATCCTCACGGTCAACGACGGCTACTCGACTGCCAAGGTCACCAAGGCCTGGCGGCCGGTCGAGACCGGCGACCGCATCGAGATCAAGTAGCACCACGACCCCGCGCGTGACTCGAGCCCCCGCCACCCGCGGGGGCTTTTCGATGAGCGGGTGCTATTCTCCGACGATGATCCCGGACTGGGTGTATGACGGGCGCGACCGCGCGTTCATGGAGTCCGCCCTCGAGGAGGCGCGCGCCGCCGCCGCGCGCGGCGAGGTGCCGGTCGGCTGCGTGGTGGTGCGCGATGGAGAGGTCATCGCGCGCGCCGGCAATCGCCGCGAGGGCTCGCACGACCCGGCCGGACACGCCGAGCTGCTCGCGCTGCGGGCGGCCGGCGAACGCTGCGGCGACTGGCGGCTGACCGGGGCGACCGCGTACGTGACCCTCGAGCCGTGCCCGATGTGTGCCACCGCCTGCCGGCAGGCCCGGCTCGACCTCCTGGTCTGGGGCGCCGAGGACCCGCTGCTCGGCGCCTGCGGGAGCGTCGTCGATCTGGCGCAGGATCCGCGGCTCGGACCGCCGCTGGCCCACCGCGGCGGTTTGCTCGCCGAGGACAGCCATCGCCTGCTCCGCTCGTTCTTTGCCAGAAGCCGCGCTTCATCGTAGAATATGGGGCCCTCACGGAGAGGTGCCGGAGTGGTCGATCGGGGCGGTCTCGAAAACCGCTGACCTTTTGCGAGGTCCAAGGGTTCGAATCCCTTCCTCTCCGCCAGCTCTTTGACTGCAACGCGGCCGACTGTGGAGAGGTGTCCGAGAGGCCGAAGGAGCACGCTTGGAAAGCGTGTGTGGGGGCAACTCCACCGCGGGTTCGAATCCCGCCCTCTCCGCCATCAGCCGCCCGCAACGGGACCTCCCGGAGCCCACCCTGGAGCCCGGGTCCTGTGCATCGTCAGCCTTCGAACCGTGTCAGGCCCGGAAGGGAGCAGCACTTAGGAGGATGTGACGAGTGCCGCAGGTCACCTGGGCTCCATGGTGGGCTCCCTGCCGCTAGGATCGTGTGGGGCATAGGCCCTCGTGTGCGCGCTCCTGATGAGGTCGTTGTGGTTGGCCTCTGCCCCACACGCTCCTCGGGATGCGCTGCGCGCATCCTGAGGGAGTCCGGGCCGCAGTGGCCGACCGCCTACACTTCGATCTACCACGGCCGCCGAAAAGGCCAATGCGGTACGAACTCCCTAGCGGAGGACCTCACCGAAGCGATCAAGGATCGCCGCTGCAGCGGCCGGCGCGCCATTGACGCGCGGCTCGCCGGGCCGCGGCGCATCGAGCAGAGTGTCGACCGCGTCGAGCCAGCTGCCGTCGTTGAAGGCGGCCTCGGTGATCTCGACCGACGGCGCCGTCCGGCGCACGAACTCGGCTAAGACGGCCGACTCCCGAAAACGTGGGCGACCGACGAAGGCCATCGCCGACCGCGCCTGGTAGGTCTCCGCCACCGTGCTGTAGCCGAGTTTTCCGACCACGACGTCGGCGGCCTGCACGAGGTCCGGATGGTAGAGCTCCGAGTGGAACGGCAGCAGCACCACGCGGCCCCGTCGCCCCATGCGCTGGGCGCCGCCGGGGACGGCAAACCAGGCGCGCCGGTGCCGCTCGGCGGACGCGAGCCCGCGGTAGGTCCACCCGACGCCGCCCATGGTCAGCACGACCAGCCGCGCCTGGTCGGGGATCCCCAGGCTGCGCCGCACCGCCGTCGGTGCGGCACGCCGCCGCCGGGCCACCGGCGGCACCGCCAGTGCCGATCCCACCGGCCGGCACGCCGGCTCGGTCTGGATGTGGAGGTGGGCCGTCGCCGACAGGGCTTCCAACGCCGCGCCATGCCGAGCGAGGCGCGGCTCGCGTCCGCCGTAGCCGTCGTAGATCCAGTCCCAGGTGAAGTTCTCGACCAGCACCGCGGGGATTCCGAGCCGCCGAGCCGCGGCAATCCCGAGCGGCGCGATGTCGGCGAGCACCGCCCGGCAGCGCAGCCTCCCGATCCGCTCCGCCAGGCGCTCCAGGCGGCCGCCCCCGGCCAGCAACCGGTCCAGCCGATCGGCAGTGGCGGTGAGGTCCTCCTCGAGCGGCGTGCGCTGCGCCAGACCGACATCGGTGGTGAACCGGTGCAGGGAAAACGGCGCGGTCAGCGACTCGGCGAAGAACCACCGCGGCACCGTGGTGATGATTTCGAAGCGCAGGTCCGGGCGGCGCTCCGCCAGCGCCTCGATGACGGCGCAGGCGCGCGCCGCGTGCCCGAATCCGTGCGCGGACACCACCACCGCCACCGGGACGCACATCCTCCGGCGCGGGCTCGTCAACGGCTCCTCCCCGCGCCAGGTTCCGGCGGGCGCTGCCCGCCGGTCGGGCAAATTAGACGGCTGATCGGCACGCCTCGGCGTGTCGAGTGTACGTGATAGCATGCCGGCATGAGAGCTGCGTCCGCCCTGCTCGGGGTGGTGTTGCTGGTGTCGCCGAGCGCCGCCGCCCAGCATACGGCCACCCGGGCGTGGCAGCAGCGGCTGCAGCTGGACGTCCCGCTCGCGGTCCCGCTCGTCGAGGTCGCGGCCGTCAACCCATTCGCGCAGCCGATCGATGAGCCGCCCCGACTTCTCGCCTCGGCAGCGCCGCGCAAGGTCGACGTCTCCGGTGCGGCGGTGGTGGCGGCCTACGTCGACGCCAGGGGCGAGTGCCTGGGGGGCGTGCCGCTCGAGCTTCCCTTCCCCGGTCTCACCGCGAGGCTGGCCGAGGAGCTCGCGAGCAGCCGCTTCGAGCCGGCGCGCGCCGGCGCGACCGCCGCGCCGTCGTGGGTGGTCCTCGAGGTGGCGATGACGGGCAGGGTCAAGGAGAGCGCGCCGGCTGCCCCGCAGCTCGAGCTCCCCGACCCGACGCGGCCGCCCACGCCCCACCCCCCGGAGCGAATGAGTCCACCCGGCAACCTGCTGCGGCTGCCCGCGACCCCGGCCCCTGACCTGACGACGCTGGCGGCGCCGCGCCGGGTCAAGCTGGCGGCGCCGGGCGGCGACGCCGAGACCGCAGTCAGGGCCCTGGTGCACGTCACCAGCGCCGGCCGCTGCGACCGCTTCGTGATCCTCGAGCTGCCGTCGGGCCTCTCGCAGTGGCTGTCGGCCTACCTCGCCACCTGGCAGCTGGAGCCCGCGCGCCGCGGCGGCGCTCCGGTCGACGCCTGGGTCCTCTACAGCGGCCGGGTCCTGGTGTCGCTGTCCGGCCTGGAGACGACCTCCGCCAGGACGCTGTCCGACCGCAGCTACGACCCGCTCGCCGAGTCCGAGGTGCGCGCGGAGTAGATCTCGAGCGTCACGCCACCGGCGCCGATTCGAATCAAGTCACCCTTGCCTCGTACCCGTACCCGTTCCTGTTCCCCTTCCCGATGCCCCGTAGCACCCTCGACGTCGCCCCAGCCGACTGCGGTGCGGGAAGGGTGCCCGCCCCGGAGATGGCAGAGTTCGGGAGCGGGAACCGGAACGGGATCGGGAACGGGGCTGAGTTGAGGCACGACGGTCAGCGCTACCGCCTTACGATTCGCCGCGCGTCGCCCTGCCGGACGGTCACCCGCTGCGAGTCGAGCCACTCGAGCACCGGGATCGCGAGCTTCCGGGTCAGGCCGAACTGGTCCTTGAACTCGCCGACGGTCAGCGTGTCCTTGGGGTGTGAACGCAGCTGGCGGGCGATCTCATCGAGGGCCGCGGCGTGCACCAGCAGCTTGCCCTCCAGTCGCACCAGCTGCCCACGCTGGACCAGGAAGCGACAGACGCCCTCGACCGCAGCCGGGTTGGCCGCCAGTCGCTCCGCGACCTCCCCGGGCGACGGCGGCGCCAGCCCCGCCTCGCGGTAGGCCGCCTCCACGGCTCGCGTCAGCTCGGCGCCGCGCTCGGTCATGTGCGCCTTCTCGCCGGGCGGGACCACGCGTCCCTCGGCAAGATCGAGCACGCCCCGCCGGCGCAGCTCTTCGAGGTACTGGTCGGCCAGCGGCTGCGCCGCCCGCGGCAGCAGGGCGGCCGCGAAATCGCGCGCCGGGATGCCGGCCGACACCAGCTCGGAGGCAAGGCGCCGCTCGAGCTCGCGACGCGCCGCCGCGGTCAGCTGCTCAAGGCCGGCCGTGGCCACGACGCGCGGCGGGCGGGTCGGCAGGGCCGTGATCGAGCCGGCCGCGAGCAGCCGGCCGAGTGGTGCCTGCACCGCCTCGCCGAGCACCCCCAGCCGGCCCGCCAGCTCGTCCGCCGACGGCGCCGCCAGGCCAGCGCGCTCGACCCAGCTCATCAGCAGCTCTGGCCAGGCCGGCCGCTGGACACCCGGCAGGCCGTTGAGGCCGTTGCTCTCCCGGCGGCGCCAGCGTGGCAGCTGGGCATCGAGCACGAGCCCGCCGGCGAAGGTGTTGACCGGGGACGGCCGGCGCAGCACCAGCCGGTCTCCCGGGAAGAGCAGCAGCGGCTCGCGCAGCTTGAGCTGGGCAGTCGCGGTCTGCCCCGGCGGCAGCGGCCGCGTGCCGAGCCGCTCGACCCTGGCCGGCACCCGGCGGGCCAGGGCGTGGACCTCGACCTCGTCGCCCTCGTCCAGCGGCTGCGGCGCCGACGGCAGCAGCTCGAGCCGCACGGTCGCCAGGGCGGTTGTCCGCCACGGCCCCGGCGTGATCAGCTGATCGCCACGGTCGAGGGTGTCGCGGTCGACCCCGACCAGGTTGACCGCCACCCGCTCGCCCGCCTCGACCCGTTGGCGCTCGGCACCGTGCACGTGCAGGCGCCGGATGCGAGCGACGTCGCCGCGCGGGTAGACCGCGATCTCGTCGCCGACCGCCACCGAGCCCCACAGCGAGGTGCCAGTCACCACCGTGCCGGCACCGGCCATGGCGAACACCCGGTCCACCACCTCCCGGAATGGCCGGCCCTCGATCGGGTGGGGCATCGCCGACACCGCCTCGTCGAGCAGTCGGCGACGCAGCTCCGGCAGGCCGTCGAGGTTGGTCGCCGACACCGTGAGGATGGGGCTCGAGGCGTAGGGGCTGTCGGCAAGCTCCTCGCGCACCTCCTCGACCACCAGCTGGCGCAGCTCGTCGTCGACCGCGTCGGCCTTGGTGACCGCCACCACGATCCCGGCGACCCCCATCAGGCGAATGATCTCGAGGTGCTCGCGGGTCTGCGGCATCACGCCCTCGTCCGCCGCCACGACCAGCAGCGCCCGGTCGATCCCGGCCGCCCCGGCGATCATGGTGTGGACCAGCCGCTCGTGGCCGGGCACGTCGACGAAGTGGAGCTGGAGGTCGCCATCGGTGAGCTGCGCGAAGCCGAGGTCGATGGTGATCCCCCGCTCGCGCTCCTCCGGGAGCCGGTCACAGTCGGTGCCGGTGAGGGCCTTGATGAGCGTGGTCTTGCCGTGGTCGATGTGGCCGGCGGTGCCGAAGACGACATGGCGCATGACGGCATGGTACGTGCGCCCGCGGCCAGTGCAAAGCGCCGCCGACGCCCCACCACGGTCGGCGGCGCCTGCCCCCGTCGTCTTTGGTTGACACTCGCGCCGCCCGGCCGGACAATGCCAGTCTCGCCGCCCGCGCGGCACGGAGGTGGTCATGATCGAGGCCGACGGCAGCCCGGGCAAGCCGGTGGCGGTGATCGCGTTCGGCGGCAACGCCCTGCTCCGCCCGACCGATCACGGCACCCAGGAGGAGCAGTTCACGCTCGCCTGGAAGGCCAGCCGCTGGCTGTACGAGATCATCCACCGTGGCTACGAGCTCGCGATCGTCCATGGCAACGGCCCCCAGGTCGGCAACATCATGATCCAGGTCGAGGAGGCGATCACCAAGATCCCGCCGCAATCGCTCGACGTCGCGGTCGCCCAGACCCAGGGCTCGATGGGCTTCATGCTCGCCAACCAGCTGCGCAACCGCTTCAACGAGGAGCAGATCGAGAAGGAGATCGCAGCGGTGCTCACCGAGGTCGTGGTCGACCGCGACGACCCGGCCTTCGACAACCCGACCAAGCCGGTCGGCCCCTTCTTCACCTCCTACCGCGCCAACCTGCTGATGCAGGAGCAGGGCTGGCAGATGGTCGAGGAGATCGGCCGCGGCTGGCGCAAGGTGGTGGCGTCGCCGATGCCGCGCCGGATTCTCGGCAGTCACCTGCTCCGCCACTTGATCACCGGCGGCGCGGTGCTGATCGCCGGCGGCGGCGGCGGCATCCCGGTCTACAAGGACGTCGGCGGCTACTTCCGGGGCGTCGAGGCGGTGATCGATAAGGACTACGTGGCGTCGATCCTCGCCCGCGACCTCGAAGCCGACCTCTTCATCGTGCTGACCAACGTCCCGATGGTGGCCGAAAACTACGGCCGGCCCCAGCAGCGCTGGCTGCGCACCCTGCCGGTCGCCCGGGCGCGCGAGATGCTCGAGGCCAACCAGTTCCCGCCGGGCTCGATGGGTCCGAAGGTGCGCGCCGCCATCCAGTTCGTGGAGGGCACCGGCAAAGAGGTGCTGATCACCGATGCCGAGCACCTCAAGCAGGCCCTCGAGCGCAAGGCCGGCACCTTCATCGTCCCGGCCGGCGAGGTCGAGACCGGCGCGCCTGATTGAGGCCCCCGCCCCCGCCCACCCAGGATTTGAGGGGCTAGGATCCAGCCTCCGCGCTCGCCCGCTCCGTCCTCGACGGCGCTGACGCGCGCGAGTCTACTGGACGGCGCAAGCCGAGAGGCCGACCTGTCACTGGCGATTTGCGCGTCACGGCGCAGTCTCGGACGGACCGGAAACGAAGTCGTGACCAGATCCGCGCCACGATGAGCCCGCCCTGCAGCGAGCGGCGCCTCTTCGACTCGGACCCGCCTCGCTACCTCCGCGGAGTCGGAGCGGGCGCCGTGTGCCGCGAGCGCGAAGCGGTCTCCGTGCCCGATCCCGCTCACCCCGGCATTCGCTGCAGCACCACCACCCGCTCGCAGCCGGAGAGGTCCCGCACCCGCCGCACGACCGCGAGCCCGAGCGAGCCGGCGAGCATGGCCACGGCGTCGGCCTGGTCCTCCCCGAGCTCGAGCACCGCGCTGCCAGTGGGCGAAAGCAGCCGCGGCAGGTCGCCGAGCAGGGCGCGGATGAGGTCGAGCCCGTCGCCGCCGCCGTCCAGGGCCAGCGCCGGGTCGCGACGGACCTCGAGCGGCAGCGCGCCGAGGCGCTCGCTCGGGATGTAGGGGAGGTTGGCGACGACCAGCTCGTAGCCGCCCGGGAGGCACGACCCCAGGTCGGCGCAGGCCAGGCGGACCCCCGTCCCATGCTGCCGTACGTTGCGGCGCGCGATCGCGAGCGCGGCCAGCGATCGGTCCACGCCATCCACCTCGAGGCGCGGCCGCTCGGCGGCCAGGGTCACCGCAAGGCAGCCGGAGCCGGTGCCGACATCGAGCACTCGCGCCGCCTCGGGCAGCGGCAGCTCGAGGGCGGCCGCCACGACGAGCTCGGTCTCCGGTCGCGGCACCAGCACCGCGGGCGAGACCTCGAAGTCGCGCCCCCAGAAGCTGCAGCTGCCGGTGAGGTGGTGCGCCGGCTCGCCAGCGGTTCGCCGCGCGAGCCAGTCGTCGTAGCGGACGGCAACCTCCTCCGGCAGCACGGCGTCGTTGTTGAGGAGCAGCCAGCCCTCGGTCACCCCGGCGGCGCGGGCCAGCAACCAGCGCGCCTCGCGCCGCGGGTCGAGCAGCCCGTCGCGGCGCGGCAGCCGCCGCGCGCCCGCCTCGATGAGCTCGCTGACCGTGCGCACGGCGCCATTGAAGCACAGCTCGAAGCCGACCATTGCCGGAATGGGTTGGTTGGCTCGGGAACGGGGACCCTTCGGCTCGCGGCGCTGCGGCGCCGCTCGCTCAGGGCAGGCTCCTCGGGCGCGGATCCGGCTTCGCCTTCCGGCTGGGTCCTGCGGCCTACGCCGTGACAAGAGCGGTGGGGTGGGTTTCGTATCACCTATCACGCGTCGGAAGCAGGCGCGGAAGCGGGTGTGGGGGCTGGACCCTAGCCCCTCGCCCCTCGCCCCTGACCCCTTCTTACTCGAGCTCGGCCCTCAGCTGCTCGGCCTGGAAGTGAGTGGCCAGCGGCTCGAGCAGCAGGTCGAGGTTGCCCTCGAGGACCTCGTGCAGGCGGTGGACGGAAAGCCCGATGCGGTGGTCGGTGATCCGGCTCTGGGGGAAGTTGTAGGTGCGGATCTTCTCCGAGCGATCGCCGGAGCCGACCTGGCTGCGCCGGGTGGCGGCCCGTTCGCGGTCGCGCGCCTGCTCCTCGACCTCCTTGAGACGCGCCTTGAGCACCCGCATCGCCTTGGCCCGGTTCTGGATCTGCGACTTTTCGTCCTGGCAGCTGACCACGATCCCGGTCGGCAGGTGGGTGATGCGGACCGCCGAGTAGGTGGTGTTGACGCTCTGGCCACCCGGGCCGGACGAGCAGAAACGATCGATGCGGAGGTCCTTCTCTTCGACCACCACCTCGACCTCCTCGGCCTCGGGCATCACCGCCACGGTCGCCGCCGAGGTGTGGATGCGGCCGGAGGCCTCGGTCGCCGGCACCCGCTGCACCCGGTGTACGCCGGACTCGTACTTGAGGCGCGAGAACACCCGCTCGCCCTCGACCACTGCCACCGCCTCCTTGATGCCGCCGAGGCCGCTCTCGCTGAGGTCGGTGATCGAGAACCGCCAGCCACGGATCTCGGCGTAGCGGCCGTACATCCGCAGCAGCTCGGCGGCGAACAGCGCTGCCTCCTCGCCGCCGGTCCCGGCCCGCACCTCGAGGATCACGTTGCGGCGGTCGTTGGGGTCCTCGGGCAGCAGCAGCGTCTTGATCCGCTGCTCGACCTCGTCGAGCTTGGCGGCGAGCTCATCGGCCTCCGTCGCGGCCAGCGCCTGCAGCTCGGCGTCGTCGCCGCGGGAAGCGAGCTCGCGCGCGCCCTCGAGCTCGCGTTCCAGCCGGCGGTACGCGCGGTAGGCGGTCACCACCGGCTCGAGCTCGGCGACCTTCTTGGCGATCTCGCGCGACCGCTTCGGGTCGACGGCCACCGCCGGATCGGCCTGCTGTTCCACGAGCTCCGAGTGGCGCCGGGCGATCTCTTCCAGCTTGTCGAGCATCTCTCGCCTCCCTGTCCCCCTCCCGACCAGGGGCTAGAATCTAGGGGCTGGGGGCTAGGCCGTCCCCCGCCCGCTCTTGTCACGGCGGAGTGACGGCGGAGCCCACTCGGCGAAGCCGCAAGCTGAAAGCGAAGCCGGATCCGCTTCCGCCTCCGTGCCCGTCTCCGTCTCCGTCTCCGCGCCTGCTTCCGATTCCGTGCCCGTCTCCGACCACGCCCTTGCGAAGTTCCGCACCCCATCGGGCACGGGCAGGGGCACGGAAACGGGCACGGGTGAGACGAACGGCTCCCCGGCTCTGCCGCGCCCCTTCCCGCTCCCGCCCCTCTCCATAACGCAGAATCCCGCGCGAACGATCGCGCGGGATCCCCGTGGCCGCCCGCGGGCGGCCGAGCCTCGCTACTTGCCCTTGGTGCTGTAGCGGCGCTCGAACTTCTCGACCATGCCGGCAGTGTCGATGAGCTTCTGCTTGCCGGTGTAGAAGGGGTGGCAAACGCTGCAGATCTCGAGCCGCAGCTCGGACTTGGTGGATCGGGTCATGAAGGTGTTGCCGCACGCGCAACGCACCTCGACCTCTTTGTACTCGGGGTGGATCTCGGGCTTCATCTCGGACCTCCACTCGGCCCCGGGCGGGCCGGGGAACGCGGAGTATACGCCTCGCGCCGCCGCGTGGCAAGCCCGACGCACGGGGGTTGGGGGTTGGTCCCCCTGCCCGTGCCCGTTCCCGTTCCCGCTCCCGTTTCCGAAGAGACCGGTCAGCTCAGCACCTCTCTCCGAATCCTGAAGTCACGACCTGGACGGTGGCCGCAGGAGCCCCAGCTCATGGCGCGGGAACGGGGACGGGAACGGGACGGGGATCGAACGTCGATCGCCCCACATGCCCGTCGAAACCCTCACACCCGCCACACGGTGTCGAGGACCGTGCCGTCGACCCACTTGACAACGGCGACCGGGTCCTCGGAGAGCACCGGGCGAGCCGGCACGCCGCAGAGCCGGTCGAGCTCCGCCTTGAGGTCGGCGATCGGACGGATCGGCAGGTCGCTGTCGGCGACCGCATCGAGCAGGTCGGCTCGCCGCGGGTTGACGGCGATCCCGCGCTCCGTCACCACGACGTCGATCAGCTCGCCCGGGCCGCACAGCGTCGTCACCCGGTCCACGATCACCGGGATCCGGTCGCGGAAGGACGGCACCAGCAGCATCGAGCAGCCGGCGGTGAGGCAGTTCTGCCAGCCGCCGATGCCGTGCAGCAGGCGGCCGTCGGAGTGGGTGACGACGTTGCCGTTGAACTCGAGGTCGACCTCGGTGGCGCCGAGCACCGCGACGTCGACCAGGGAGGCGAAGTTGCCCTTGCCGTGGAAGTTGTACGAGGTGAACGGCGAGGTGTCGCAATGCCTGGGGTTGTCGCGCATCGAGCGCACGCCGTGGAGGTCGAAGGTCTGGCCGTCGAGGATGTACTCGACCAGTCCCTCCTCCAGCATCTCGACCATGTGCTGGGTCGAGCCGCCGCGCGCGAACCGCGCCTTCACCCCGGCTGAGCGCATCAGGTCGCGCAGGTAGAGGGCGAAGGCCAACGTCGTGCCACCGGCCCCGGCCTGGAAGGAGAAGCCGTCGCGCATGATCCCGGCCGCTGCGCAGAAGCGCGCCGCGAGCTCGGCGATGCGCCGGCGGTCCGGGCTCTGGGTGAGCTGGGTGGTGCCGGAGACGATCTTGGTCGGGTCGCCGATCGACTCGACCTCGACCACGACATCGACGTTGTTGCCCTGGATCTGCCAGGGCAGGCACGGGAAGGGCACCAGCGCGTCGGTCACCACGATCACGCGCTCGGCGTAGATCGAGTCGGCCAGGGCGAAGCCGAGCGGGCCGCAGGCCGCCGGTCCGCCGAGACCGTTGGCGTTGCCGAAGGGATCCGCGGTCGGCGCCGCGATGACCGCGACGTCGATGCGGACCTCGCCGTCCTGGATCGCCTGCCAGCGGCCGCCGTGGGAGCGCAGCACCCCGAGCCCGCGCATCTTGCCCTGCGAGCAGTAGGCGCCGAGCGGCCCGTTCATCGAGCCCTCGATGTGGTGGATCACGCCGCTGTCCAGGTGCTTGATCTGGTTTGCGTGCACCGGGAAGGAGGCGGTCGGGAACCACATCAGGTCGCGCCGGCCGAGCTCGGCGGCAACGTCGAAGATCATGTTGGCGACCAGGTCGCCGTTGCGCAGGTGGTGATGAGTCGAGACCACCATGCCGTCGGCCAGCCCGACCTGCTCGAGGGCCGCCTCGAGCGACGGCGCGCGCTTGTCGCCGTCCTCGGGGTGGTCGAGGCAGGTGGCGATCGCCGGCCCCGCCTTGCGGCCGGACGGACGGTAGCGGTCCACCCCCTGGAAGGGCAGCGAGTCGCGGCCGTTGACGCGCACCGGCACCATCCGCCCGGCCGCGTTTCTTTCCATCGTCTGGCTCATGTGGCAGCTCACCTCCCACCCGCCAGGGGCTAGGATCAGGGGTCAGGGGCTAGCCGCCCCGACCGCTCATCTCTCTGCACCCAGTCCCCCTGCCCGTGGAGCCTGCCCTGAGCGAGCGGCGCTGCAACGCCGCGAGTCGAAGGGTTCCCGTCCCCGATCGAGCCTCCGGGTGCCCGTGCAGACGGGCAAACCGAAACTCATCCCGCCGACTCCCAGTCCTCCCGCAGCACCCCGCCCGCGATCGCCAGCTCGACCGTCCGGAAGGCCTGGCGGACGACCGGCGGGTCGACCATCTTGGAGCCGACCGCGACCGCGCCGAGGCCCTTCGCCTCCGCCTCGCGGGCTGCGCGCACGATCCGCACCGCCCGCTCCGCCTCGGCCGTTGTCGGCGTCATCTCGCGGTGGACGACCTCGATCTGGCCGGGGTGGATGCAGCCGATACCGTCGAAGCCGAGGCCCCGCTCGCGGCGCACGTACTGCGCCAGTGCCTGCTCGTCGCGGATGTCCGAGAAAACCGAAGCGATCGGCTGGACCCCCGCGGCGCGCGCGGCGTAGACCGTGGTCTGACGGGCGAGGAAGCTCTCCCAGCCATCGGCGGTGCGGGGCGCGCCAAGCTCGGCCGACAGGTCCTCGAGCCCGAGGGTCAACGCCACCACCGACTCCTCGGCCGCGGCAATCTCCTCAGCCCGGAAGATCCCGGCCGGCGACTCCAGGATCGGCATCAGGAAGGGCACCTCGCCACCCCCCAGCAGCTCGCGCAGCCGTCCGGCGACGTGGCGGACCTGCGCCGCCTCCTCGACCTTGGGCAGCAGGATCAGGTGCGGGTTGCAGGGCGCGATCGCCGCCAGGTCGTCGTCGCCGGCCGCGCCCTGGTTGATGCGCACCATCCGCTCCGAGACCCCCCAGTCGAGCGCGAGCAGCGCGTTGCGCACCAGCAGCCGGGCCTCGTCCTTGGCAGCCGGCGGCACTGAGTCCTCGAGGTCGAGGATCAGGCCGTCGGCGCCGTAGAGCCCGGCCGACAGCATCAGCTTCGGGCGGTTGCCCGGGATGTAGAGGCGGCTGCGGCGCAGGCGCTCGCGCCGCCGCGGCGCATCGGCGCCCGGCGCCGGCACGGGTAGCACCGGCGAGCCTGAGAAGCCGGCGCGGCGCAGGCAGGCCTCGAGGCGGGCCAGCAGCACCCATTCGAGCGCGCCCTGGTCGTTGATCTCGAGGCGCCCGGAGCTGACCGCGAAGGCGTCGGCGACGCGCTGCGCCGCAACGGCAATCGCCCCGCCGTAGAGGTAGTCGACCTTGGACGTGACCGCGATCTCGAGCGGCGCCGCGCCCGGCCGGTAGTGGACGTGGACGTCCGAGCGTACGTCCTCGCCGTGCGGTCCGGCGGCGGCCTCGGTGATCTTGGGCTTCTTCATGGCGCACTCCGTCGCGGCCAGGGGCCACGGGCCACGATCCGGGGCTAGGATAGCGCGTTCTGCAGGATGCGCTCGCCCCGCCCCGTTCTGCCGCTACAGCTTCTCGATGATAGCGTCGGTCATCTGCGAGGTCGTAGCCGCGCCCTGTGCGATCGCCTGCGCGCCGCCGCGCAGCTTGAGCATGTCGTAGGTCCTGACCCGACCTTCGGCGACCACCGCGGCCACCGCCGTCCGGATGCGCTCGGCGCACGCGGCCTCGCCCAGCCACTCGAGCATCAGCACGGCGGACAGGACCATCGCGATCGGGTTGACGATCGACGGTAACAGCTCGGCGTACTTGGGCGCCGAGCCGTGGGTCGGCTCGAAGATTCCGACGTCACGTCCGATGTTGGCCGAGGCCGCGAAGCCGAGCCCGCCCACCAGGCCGGCGAAGCCGTCGGAGATGATGTCGCCGAACATGTTGCTGGCGACCACCACGCCGTAGTCCTCGGGGTTCTTGGTCAGCCACATCATCTGGGCGTCGATGTTGGTGTCCCAGAGCTGGATGTGTGGATAGCGCTGGTGGACCTTGTGCGCCTCGGCCAGCATCATGCCCGAGGTCTCGCGGATCACGTTCGGCTTCTCGCAGACGGTGACGTTGGTGTAGCCGTGGCGGTCGGCGTAGGCAAACCCCTCCTCGATGATGCGGCGGCACTTGGCACGGGTGAGGATGCGGGTCGACACCGCCAGGTCCTCGCGCGGGACCTCCCGGAAGGCCTTGAACTTGGGATGCGTGTTGAGCGCGTCCCACACCTGATCCGGGGGGTTGGTCCACTCAACCCCGCCGTAGAGGCCCTCGGTGTTCTGGCGGAAGATCACCGCGTTGACCCGCGGCTCCTCGACGGTTCCGCCGGGGCCGCGCCGGATGAAGTTGAGCTGGTTGCCCGGGAAGGTGATGCAGGGCCGGATCGAGACGTCGAGGTCGAAGCGCTGGCGCAGGCCGACGATCGGCGAGTAGTAGACGAGCCCCTTGTCGCGCAGCTCGGGCGCGAGCTCGCGCGCCGCGGCGTCCTTCGGCTTCGAGGTGATCGCCCCGAACAGCGCCACCTTGTGGCGGTCGATCAGCTCGACCGTGCGGTCGGGCAGCGGGTTGCCCTCGCGGATCCAAAGTTCCCACCCGATGTCGGCCTCGATCCAGTCCGCCTCGAAGCCGGCCGCCTCGAGCACCCGCAGCGCTTCGGGCGCCACCACCTTGCCGATCCCGTCACCGGGCATCACCACCACCGTCCTTCGAGCCATCATCTCCCTCCAGAATCACAGCCGCGACCCCGGTCCCCCGTGACCGCACGCGCTAACATAGCGAATGTTCAAGGGGATGGAAAGACCCAACCCATGCTCAACCACCAGCCATCACGGCCCGGCGAGGCACGCAGTGGCGGAGCGATCCGCGCAGTCGCCGCCACGGGGTGGTTGGTCCCGACGATCGCCCTCGCCGTCGGACTCGTCGTCAGCTGCTGGGAGACGCTGACGAGCGGCTTCCGATTGGTCCAGGGAGACCTCGGGGACACTCGCCTGATCAACTTCACCCTCGAGCACAGCTACCGGTGGCTGATGGGGATGCCCCTGGCCGAGGACCTCTGGTCACCGCCGATCTTCTTTCCAATCCAAAGCACCGCCTTCTACACCGACCTCCTGCTCGGTGTCGCCCCGCTGTACTGGCCGTGGCGGTGGCTCGGCTGCGAGCCGGAGACCGCGTACCAACTCTGGATGCTCACCGTCTGGAGCATCAACTTCGTCGCCGCCTACCTGCTGCTGCGACGGGGCCTTCGAGCGAGCCCGTTCGGCGCCGCGGCGGGGGCCTATCTGTTTGCCTTCGCGAGCTCCATGATGGTCAACATCGTCCACCAGCAGCTCGTGGCGAGGTTCTTTCTCCTTGCGGCCCTGGCCGGTGCGGTCGCTATCTTCGGTCGGCCCACGCGGCCTCGCTCACGATCCGGTGCCTGGTGGGCGTGCTCGCTGCTCTGGCTCGGTGTCGTGGCTCAGCTGTACACGGCCATCTATCCGCTGGTGTTCTTCGTGCTGGCGGCAACCTCTGCGGCGATCTGGGCGCTGCTCGTGCCGCGCCTCCGCACCTCGGCCCTGACCGCCCTCAAGCACCACGCCGTGCCCCTCATTGTGACGGGAATGTGCGCCGCCGCCCTCTCCGCTCCGGCGGCAATCGGCTACGCCACAGCCGCCTCCGAGGTGGGGCTCCGGCCCGCACATCGGGTCTCCTACCCGCGGATTCCGTCGTGGTTTCTGACCGGTCGCACCAATCGCTTCTATGGCGGACTGCAGGCCGGGCTCGATCTCGAATACGACCGCAAGCCGTTACAGAACAACGGCCTCGGGTGCGTCACGCTCGCCGCGGCGGCTTGCGGCCTTTGGCTGGGGCGCCGACGCCCGGCGGTGCAGCTGGTGCTGGCCGGTTTCGGCGGCCTGATCGTCCTCACCCTGGTGCTGCCAGGAGGGTGGAGCCCGTGGCTGCTGGTGCGCGAGCTGCTGCCGCCGGCGGCCGCAATTCGGGCGGTCGCTCGGGTCGGTCTCATGACGCTGTTCCCCGCCGCGCTCGGCCTGGCGATTGTCGTCGATCGGCTGGTGGGGGCGAGGCGGGGAGCCATCGTCGTACTGCTGTCGCTCGTCGTGGTCGCAGAGCAGTCACACCGCACCAAGGCCTATGACAAGGAGGCCAACCGCGTGCGGATCGCGAGCCTCGCCCGGCGGGTACCCGGCGACGCCGGCTCGTTTCTGTTCTTCGTCGAGGGGTCCAGGTGGCACGAGCACGTCCACGACGAGGCGGCGTGGGTTGCGCTCGCCACAGGTGTCCCGACCGTCAATGGCCGCTCCGGCAAGGTACCCCCCGGCTGGGAGCTCGATCGGCCGGAGTTCGCGACCCCGGAGGAGAGACACAAGCTGCTCGCCAGACTGCAACGCTGGGCTCGAAGGACGGGCTTCGATGCGGACGCGGTCGCCTGGGTGGAGGTCGACCCGAGGTGCCACCAATCGCGCTAACGCGCCCAGGTGTTGTACTTCAGGATGGTCCAGATCGCGGCGACGCCGTCCCGCCAGCCGATCTTCTTGCCCTCGGCGTAGGTCCGCCCGTGGTAGGAGATCGGCACCTCGTAGATGCGGCAGCCGGTGCGGGCGATCCGGGCCGTGACCTCCGGCTCGAAGCCGAAGCGGTCGCAGTGCAGGTCGAGGCGGCGCAGCAGCTCGCTGCGGAAGACCTTGTAGCAGGTCTCCATGTCGGTCAGATTGAGGTCGGTGAAGATGTTGGAGACCAGCGTCAGGAAACGGTTGCCGAGGTAGTGCCAGAAGAACAGCACCCGGTGGGGTCCGCCGAGGAAGCGCGATCCGTAGACGACGTCGGCGTGGCCGTCGAGGATCGGCTGCAGCAGCGTCGGGTACTCGGCTGGATCGTACTCGAGGTCGGCGTCCTGCACGAGCACCACGTCACCGGTCACCTCGGCGAAGCCGGTCCGCAGGGCGGCGCCCTTGCCGCGATTGCGCTCATGGCGCAGCAGGCGGCGCGCGACCGGCCGGCCGTCGGCTCGCGGGGCCGGCTGCCAGGCCTCGATGCGGGACCAGGTGCCGTCGGCCGAACCGTCGTCCACCGCCACCACCTCGAGCGCCTCGATCGCCGCCGGCAGCGGCGCGCTCGCCACCCGGTCGAGCAGCGCGGCCGCGGTCCGCTCCTCGTTGTAGATCGGAATCACGACCGACAGCCGGTTCATGGGGAGACTCTACCATCGCGCGGCTTTCGGATCGATCTCGCGGTTCTCCTCCCCGCTTCCGCTCCTGTCACGGCGACGTGTCACGGCGCAGCCGAAGGCGAAGTTGGAAGCCGGACTTGTCACGGCGTAGTCCGTAGGACGAAGCCGGATTCCCGCCGCCCAGCTCCTCAATCCGCGACACGCAGCGGGTGGGCGGCCAGGAACTCGGGCGCGATCGCGTCGACGATGAGCCCACCCTCCATGTACTGCGCGGTCGGCAGGCCGAGCAGGTAGCAGAGGGTGGGCGCCACATCCACCAGCCGCGCCCCCGCGAACCGCTGCCCCGGCGCGACCCCGGGGCCCGCCAGCAGCAGGACGCCATCGGGGTTGGTGTCGGGGGAGACCCGCCAGGCGCCGCCGATGCCGAGCAGGCGCTGCAGCCGCTCCCAGGGGGTGGGCGGGGCCAACCCATAGGGCGCGACGACCGCCACTGTCGCGCCGTCGCCGGCCGCGGCAAGGAGCGCTCCCAGGTGATCGTCAGTGAGCTGCAGCGCGAGCTCGACCACCTCCCGCTCCCGAGTGTGGCGCGGCTTCAGCGGCTCGAGCCCGGTGCGCGCGGTCGACAGCACTTCAAGATGAACCCAGACGTCGCCCGCGCCCGCCTCGAGCGCGGCCAGCGCAGCAGCCACCCTGCCGCGGTCCTCGCCGACCGCTTGCCACACCGCCGGGGCCTGCTCAGGGAACGGCCCCAGCGCCCACTCCAGCGACGACCGGACGGCCGGCTCCAGGCCCTGCCGGTCGGCGGGGCGCCAGGGCTCGAGGGTGACCGTCGCGCCCCAGATCCCCGGCCAGCCGACGGCCGCGGTCGGGACGCCCGACGCCCGCAGGCGCTCCCACAGCGGAGGCACCGAGGCGGCGGGCGGTGTCACCTCGCGGGCCAGCCCCCACGGCAGGATCAGCCGCGACCCCTGCGGGGTCCACGGCAGCAGGCGCAGCGGCTCCCCCGGCAGCCAGGGCAGCAGCCAGCCCCGTTTCGACTTGACCCCGTGCCGGCCCGGGTAGCTGCCGACCGCGGTCGAGGTCCAGGCCGACCGGCGCAGGTGCGGCCGGTGGGGCGTGAGCGGCCCCCAGCAGCCGCGGCGCTCGAGCGCCGCCAGCTGCGGCGCGCGGGTGTCGTCGACCCGGCCGAGCAGGACGGCCGCGTCCAGACCGTCGACGCCGACCACCAGCAGTCGCCGAGTCGGCGCGCCGATCGGCCGCGCCGCCACCTCGAGCGGCAACCCCGGCGGCGTCGGCTGCAGCAGCATCCGCGCCAACGGCAGCGCGATGATCGCCGCGGCGAACGCGATCCTGAGCCGGGTCGGGGCGCCCGCCCTGCGCACCGCGGCGCCGCCGAGCAGCGCGAGCGCCAGGCACACCGCCCACGCCACGGCGTCCTGCGCGAGGACGCGCAGCGCGTCCGCCGAGAGCAGGAACTCGTGGAGGTCGGCGTTGACCGAGCAGATCATCGCGGCGGCCAGGTAGGCGACCGCGGTCAGCTCGGGCGCCAGCCAGACGTCGCGACGGCGGCGCAGGGCGCGCAGGCCGGCCCCCATTGCCAGCAGCGGCAGGCCGAAGCCGAGGGCGCCCCAGGCCGCCCACAGCGGCGCTCCGATGAGCACGGCGACCGCGTGCTGGGGCACCTCCGGGTTGAGACGGAACACCATTACCTCGGCCAGCACGCCGGCCGCCGCGCCGGCCGCGGCGGCATCGATCCACAGCCGTCCCTGCCGTTCCGCCATCAGGAGATCATGGTAGCAGCGAGGGCCGCGGCTGACCGCACGGTCCTGCGGAGGCCACCGCCCGGCATGCGAGCGCGCATCCGCAGCGCGCCCCCGCAACGCGTGTCGCGATGTCATCCGGGCGCGGGCGCGGATCCGGCTTCGTCCTACGGACTACGCCGTGACAAGTCCGGCTTCCGGCTTCGCTTTCCGGCTCCGTCCTGCGGACTGCGCCGTGACGAGTCAGCTCTGCCGTGACGAGTCGCCCGCAGCTTCCGGCTTCGTGCTTGCGGCTTCGCCCGCCGGGCTTCGCCGTCACAGGCCGCACTTCGCCGTGACAAGTCGCCGTGACGAGAGCGGGCGGGGGGCGACGCCCTGCGACCACCGGCTCGCCGGAGAATCCCGTACACTCTCCCAGGCTCCGGAGGAACCGAAATGGCGTCACGCTCAGCTCAGCTCTGCATCGCGCTCGACGGCAGCGACCGCCGCTGGATCCTCGACACGACACGGTCGCTGAGCGGCTCGGCCGGCTGGATGAAGATCGGGCTCGAGGCGTTCGTCGCTCACGGGCCGCGTCTGGTCCGCGAGGTCGCCGATCTCGGAGCGCAGGTCTTCCTCGACCTCAAGCTGCACGACATCCCCGCCACCGTCCGACGGGCGGCGGCGAACGTCGCTGCGAGCGGCGCGCGCATGGTCACGGTCCACGCCAGCGGCGGCCGCTCGATGCTCGAGGCCGCCGTCGAGGGCGCGCGCGAGGGCGCGGCCCAGGAGCCGCCGCGGGTGGTCGCGGTCACCCTGCTCACCAGCCTCGACCAGGCCGCGCTCGACGAGCTCGCCGTGCCCGGCCCGGCCGAGGCCACGGTCCTGCGCTGGGCTCGGCTGGCAGAGAGCAGCGGGGTCGACGGGGTGGTGGCATCGGCCCGCGAGGCATCGGCGCTGCGCGCCAGCTGCGGCCGGGACTTCCTGATCGTGACGCCAGGCGTGCGGCCGGCGGGGCACGGTCAGGACGACCAGCGGCGGACCGCCACCCCGGCCGAGGCGGTGCGCGCGGGCGCCGACATCCTGGTGGTGGGCCGGCCGATCACCGGCGCGCCGGTGCCGCTCGACGCGGCGCGGCGGATCCTCGAGGAGATGGCCCGTGCGGCCTCAGAATAGCGGCCGGTCCTCGTAGTGCTCCTTGTGCCACACGTAGGTGTAGCCGGGGAACACGATCGGGTAGTCGTAGGTGATCCGGATCTTGATCCGGTTGCCGGCACGGTTGATCCAGATGTCCTTGGCACCGATCGGAATGTTGCGCTCCTCCGCGATCGCGGCGAGGTCCTTGCGGATCCGCTTGTCGTCGTAGTCAGGGCGGCTCGCGCGGTCGGCGTACGCCTTGACCTCCTTGTCGAACTCGCCCACCGACACCAACACCGGGATCGTCTTGATCGCGATGAGGGCGACGACCACGGCCACCACGAACCCGATCAGGCATCCGACCGGGACATCCCCCCGTTGGCTGCGCCATCTGTCCATCGGCTCAGGCCTCCGTAACGATCGCTCTTATGAAATGGTAGCACTCCGCGCGGGCCGCCCCTTCGCCAGGAGCGTGTCATGCATGGGCCCCTGTGGGCAATCCTGATCGAGAAGTCACTCCCCTTCGTCAGGATACGCGCAGCGCATCCCGAGGAGCGTGTGGGGGCCTATGCCCCACACGGTCCTAGTGTATGAGCTGGAAGGACCGGCTCCAGCGGGTCTTCGTGAAGAAGTTGACGAACACCTCGGCGAGCTGCTGCATCCGGTAGAGCACGCCCCGCCACTCCCAGTCGTCCCGCTTGGCCTCGTAGGACCAGTAGATGAGCACCGCCCGCCCCTTGACATAGGTCAGCGGCACCGGCCCCCAGAACCGCGAGTCCAGGGAGTTGTCGCGGTTGTCGCCCATGCAGAAGATGGTGCCCGCCGGCACCACCCGCGGTCCGAAGCTGTCGCCCGCCAGCCCCCGCTTGCGCCCCGCCTGATCGCCCTTGAACACCACGTAGGGTTCGTCCTGGGCCTCGCCGTTGATGTACAGCACCTTGTCCCGGATCTCCACCGTGTCGCCGGCCACCGCGATGCACCGCTTGATGAAGTCGCGCCGGGGCTGGTTCGGGTACTTGAAGACCACGACGTCGCCCCGCCCCGGCGTGCGGTAGGCGAACAGCCGGTGGAGAAGCGACGAGTGGTGGTGGCCGTAGATGAACTTGTTGACCACCAGGTGGTCGCCGATCAGGAGGTTGTCCTCCATCGACCCGGACGGGATCTTGAAGTTCTCGAACACGAAGGTCCGCACGAACAGCGCGAGGATGAAGGCCACCAGGATGGCCTCGTAGTACTCGCGCAGTGCCGACTTGCTGCCGCTCATCCCCGGAATCCTACACTCCCCCGCCGCTGGGCGAAAGCCCGCGCATGCCCGGCGGCTGCCAGGCCTCGCGCGGCCAGGCGTCGACTCGTCGCGGGTCGGACCAGAAGCCGCGCGCGAGCGCGAGCTGCCCGGCCCGGGCGACCATCGCCGCATTGTCGGTGGTCAGCCGCGGCGGCGGCAGCCGCAGCGCAATCCCGAGGGCATCGGCCTGCTCCGCGAGGCGCCGCCGCAGCTCGCTGTTGGCCGCCACCCCACCGGATGCCGTCAGCAGGTCCGGGCGGTGCTCCGCAACGAGCTCCGGGAGCGGCGCCAGCAGCTGGTCGACCACCGCCCGCTGGAAGGAGGCGAGCAGGTCGCGCACCGGCCGACCCGAGCCGGCCGCGTCGTCGGCGAAGAGCTGGTGCTCGCGGATCCAGCGCACCGCCGCCGACTTCAGGCCGGAGAAAGAGAAGTCGAGGCGGCTGTCGTGGAGGCGCGGCCGCGGCAGCGGCACGGCGTGAGGATCGCCGTCGCGGGCGATCCGATCCACGACCGGGCCGCCGGGGTAGGGCAGGCCGAGCGCCTGCGCGACCTTGTCGAAACTCTCGCCGGCCGCGTCGTCCCGGGTCCGGCACAGCCGGTGCGAGCCCCCCTGATCGATCAGGTACCAGCTCGAGTGTCCGCCGGAGGCGACCAGCGCCAGCACCCGCTCCGGCATCGGCGCCGCCGGCCCGCCGTCGGCCTCCAGGAAGGGCGAGGCGAGATGGGCCTCCAGGTGGTCGACCGCAACCATCGGCAGGGACCGGCCCCACGCGAACGCCGCCGCGTAGCGGACGCCGACGAGCAGCGCCCCGACCAGGCCCGGCCCGGCCGTCACCGCCACCAGCTCCGGCGGCCGCGCGGCCGCGGCCAGCGCCTGGTTGGTCAGCCACGGCAGCGCCCGCAGGTGCTCGCGGGACGCGAGCTCCGGGACCACGCCGCCGTAGCGCGCGTGGGCTGCGACCTGGCTCGACATCGCCTCGGCCTCGATGCGCCCCTCGCCGTCGAGCACGGCCACCGCCGTCTCGTCGCACGAGGTCTCGATGCCGAGGGTCCGCAGCAGCGTCATGGCTGCCGTTCCCCGGCTCGCCGAGTGGGGCCGCCGTGCAGCCCCGCAGTCGCCTCCCGCCAGGGGTTTGACGACTCAAGATCCCACGGCCGATAGTGCTTGCTCGACATGCCTTATTGCAGCGCGACAGTAACCAATACTAGATCATCGATCATGAGAAACTACGTCCCATCGTCAGGATGCGCGCAGCGCATCCCGAGGAGCGTGTGGGGCAGAGGCCTACCACGACAAGATCATCAAGACCGCGTACAGGGGCCTATGCCCTAAACGCTCCTAGCGCAGGCTCGCCTTCACCGGCACCTTGAGCTCGGGGAAGTCGCGGTCGCTGGTCTTCACCGTGAGAGTCGCGTTGTGGGGGCCGACCGCCGCATCGCCCTTGACCGTGACCGCCACCTGGTACCTCCGGCCCTCCTCGATGGTCGACACCGAGGCCTCGAAGGCCGGGTCGTCGACGGTGGCGCCGGTCACCTTCACCGCCGCGCCGTCGGTCCGGTTGTTGACCACGATCAGGTTCCGTCCCGGGCGCGCCTTCGCCTCGACGCTGCCGAACTCGAGCTGGGTCGGCGTCACGTGGACCAGGGCGCGCACCACGCCGTAGACCTTCACCGTCACCTGCTCGGCCTTGGGGTGGTCGGTGGTGATGGTCACCGTGCCGCTGACCGGGCCCACCGGCGCGTCCTTGGCCAGCGACACCGCGACCTCGTACTGGTCGCCGGGCTTGTCCGCCATCAGCTCGCTGCCCGCGAGCCGCCGCACCTCGGTTGCGAGGAAGGGGATGTCCGACTCGACCTTGGTGACCTTGAAGGCGCGCGTCGCGTCGGTCGCCACCACCACGACTTTCTGGGTCATCGGCTCGCGCTGCACCGCGTTGAAACGGATCAGCGGCCGCGGCAGCACCTCGACGATCGGCTGCACGTTGGCTTTGATGACCACCGACAGGGTGGGCTCGGTCGGGTCGTTGGTCATGATCAGGATCGACTTCGAGATCGGACCGGAGAAGTCCTTGGTGTCGAGCTTGGCCTTGACCGCGCCCGTGCCGCCCGCCGCGATCTCCTTGTCGTAGTCGGCGACCGTGCAGCCGCAGGTCGGCCGCACTGCCTTGATCTGCAGCGGCTCCGTGCCCTCGTTGGAGATCGCGAAAGTGATGTCCACGACCGCCCCCTGGGCGACCGTGCCCATGTCCTTGATCTTCTCCGGCACCACCATCTTCGGGCCCGAGCCCTGGGCGACCGCCGCGCTCGCGATCAGGCAGCACGCAGCTGCCGCGATCAGCTTGGACGTCGTCTTCAGCATTCGCTCCTCCTTGTCATCATCCGCGCAACCACCGACAATCGTAGGGACCGTCCGACCGGGCGACAAGGAGCAGGAGGGCCCTTTTGCAGGATCGTTACCCTCGCGACGAAGGCCGGTGAGATATGCGGGCTAGCTCCGAGCACCTCTACCTGCTCCCGATCGGCGGCACCGCAATGGCCCCGCTCGCCGGGCTGCTGCACGACCTCGGCCACCGCGTCGAAGGCGTCGACAGCCAGCTCTACCCGCCGATGAGCACCCTGCTCGCGGAGCTCGCGATCCCGGTCCGCCTCGGCTTCGACCCCGCCCGCCTGCCGGCCGCCATCGACCGCGTGGTCATCGGCAACGCCGTCCCCCGCAGCAACCCCGAGGTGGCGGCCGTGCTCGAGCGCGGCATCCCCTACCTGTCGCAGGCCGAGGCGGTCGCGCACTACGTGCTCGCCCGCGGCCAGGACAGCCTGGTCGTCGCCGGGACCCATGGCAAGACCACCACCTCCTCGATGCTGGCCTTCATCCTGGAGGCCACCGGCTGCGACCCCTCGTTCCTGATCGGCGGCGTTCCCCGCTGGAGCGGCCGCCCCTACCGCCGCGGCGGCGGCCGCCAGATCGTCATCGAGGGCGACGAGTACAACACGGCGTTCTTCGACCGCGGCCCCAAGTTCTTCCATTACCGCCCCCACCTCTTCGTGCTCGGCCCGGTCGAGTTCGATCACGGCGACATCTACCGCGACCTCGACGCGGTGCTGACCGCCTTCCGGGCCGGAGCGGCGATGGTGCCGCGCCACGGCGCGGTCGTGGTCAACGCCTTCAGCGAGGGCGCCCTCGCCGCCGCCCGCGACGCCGCTGCCCGGGTGGTGACGGTCGGACCCGAGCCCGGCTCCACCCTCCAGCTGACGCCCACCGCGCACACCGCCGACCGCTCGACCGCCACCATCCGCTGGCAGGGGCAGGACCACCGGCTCGAGATCCCGATGGCCGGAGAGCACAACCTGCACAACGCGGCGATGGCGGTGGCCGCCGCAGCCGTCTGCGGCGTCGAGCCGGGATCGGCGGTGGCGGCGATGGCGCGCTTCCCGGGGGTCGTCCGCCGCCTCGAGGTGATCGGCGAGGCGGCCGGGGTCACCGTCGTCGACGACTTCGCCCACCACCCGACCGCGCTCGCCGCGACCATCGCCGCCGCCCGCCAGCGTTGGCCGGGGCGCCGGCTGGTGGTGGCCTTCGAGCCGCGCTCGATCACCGCCGCGCGGCGCGCCTTCCAGGATGCCTACGCGGCGGCGCTGGCCGGCGCCGACATGGCGCTGGTGGCGGTGCCCTTCCACCGCGACCGCCTCGAGGCGTCGCTCGTGCTCGATCGGCGCACGCTTGCCGAAGACCTGCGGCAGCGGGGCGTCGAGGCGCTGGTGCCGGACGACGATCCGGTGGCGGCGCTGGCGCCGCAGCTTGCGGCCGGCGACGTCGTCCTCGGCTGCTCCTCGGGCAGCTTCGGTGACTTCCACCGCCGGCTCCTTGACGCCCTCAGGGAAATCGGACTCGGGGTTAGGGGCTAGGATCCATTCCCCGCCCGCTCTTGTCACGGCGAAGCTGACTCGTCACGGCGGCTTGTCACGGCGTAGCCGAAGGCGAAGCCGAAAGCCGCAGGACGAAGCCGGAAGGCGAAGCCGGATCCGCGCTTGAGGAGCCTGCCCTGAGCGAGCGGCGCCGCAGCGCCGCGAGACGAAGGGTTCCCGTTCCCGCACCCCCTCGCAGGTTCACGCCTCTGCTACGATCTCGGCGTGCCTCCGCCCCCTCCTTCGCCCGCCACGGCCCGCGCCGCCCGCCTGATCGCCACCGTCGGCGGTCTCGGCGACCGGCTGCCGGCGCCCGGCACCACCGCCGGTTCGCTCCCGGCGACCCTCCTCTGGTCGTTGCTGGCGCTCGTCCTCGGCGGGCCCTGGCGGCTCGCCGCCGTCACCGCCGTGCTGGCCGCGGCTGCGACCGCGGTCGGCGTGTGGGCCGCCGGCGTGGAGGAGACGCGCCGCGGCAGCGGCGACCCCGGGCCGGTGGTGATCGACGAGGTCGCCGGACAGTGGCTGTGCTTCCTCGTCGCCCTGCCTCTTGCCGCCCTCGGCGGCGTGCGCGACGTGGCGCTGTTTGCCGGCTGCGGCTTCCTGCTGTTCCGGGCATTCGACATCGTCAAGCCCTGGCCGGTGCGACCGCTCGAGCGGCTGCCGGGTGGGATCGGCATCGTCGCCGACGACCTCGCCGCCGGCGCCCTGGCCGGGGTGTTTCTGGCTCTGGGCTGGCGGCTGCTCGGAGCGTGTAGGGCATAGGTCCCTGTGCGCGCTCTTGACGTGGCCGTTGTTGTTGGCCTCTGCCCTACACGCTCCTCGGGATGCGCTGCGCGCATCCTGACGAGTTCGTGCCGCAGTGGCCGTCCGACAACGATTCGGTCAACCACCCCCGCCGAATAGGCCAATGCAGTACGAACTCGTAGGCGTGTGAGACCACGCCGCCGCGATGGCGCCAAGGACCGGCGGAGGTCAGCCGCCCGCGAGCAGCTCTGCGCTCGGTACGAGCTCCGCCACCACGCGGGTTGATCCGCTGAACCGGACGGGGCTCCCCGCCGGATCGCCGAGCGCCTGCACGGTCAGCGCATCGCCCGAGCGCGGCCGCAGCACCAGCCGCTGCGGCGCGCCCTGCGCCATCGCGACCCGCGCCGCCGCCACCACGCCCGAGCCGCAGCACAGCGTCTCCCCTTCGATGCCGCGCTCGAAGGTCCGCAGCGCGATCTCCCCCGCCACGCGCGGCGAGACGAAGTTGACGTTCGCTCCCTCCGGACCGAGGTCGGGATGCCGCCGCAGCGGCGGCGCGACCACGGCCGGCTCGAGGCCCTCGAGGTCGTCGACCGGCAGCACCAGGTGCGGCACCCCGACCTCGAGCAGCCACCCGCGCCAGCGGCGGCCCGCCGCCTCGAGCTCGACCGCCCGGGGTGGTCGCGCCGGTGGCGGCAGCTCCAGGGTGACCACCGCGCCGTCGACCTCGGCCGGCAGCGCGACCCAGTCGGTCTCGACGGTCAGCCGGCGCGGGAGGCCGAGCAGCTCGACCGCGGCGCGCGCCGCGCACCGGGTGCCGTTGCCGCAGAACAGCGCGTGCGAGCCATCGGCGTTGCGGTAGTGCAGCCGCGCCCGGTCGCGTCCGACCGGCTCGACCGCGAGCACGCCGTCGGCGCCGACCCCACGCCGGCGCTCGCACAGCCGCGCCGCCAGCTCGGGCTCGTGGGCAAGCCGCCGCGCCCAGTCGCCAACACCGAGCAGGAAGTCGTTGCCGGAGGCCTCGACCTTGAAGAGCCGGCCGCTCACCGGGTGATCCCCTGCAGGGCCGTGCACTGCGCCGGCTCGGAGCGATTGCCGGCCGCGTCGACCGCGCGCACCGCGTAGGTCAGCGTGCCGACCGGAGGCGCCTCGTCGGCGACCTCCGCCCCCCGGAGCAGCTCGACCAGGACCTCCCACTCGCCGCTGCCGACGCGGCGCTCGATGCGGTAGCCGGCGGCGTCGCGGGCGGCCTGCCAGCGGAGGCTGATCCGCGCCTCCTCGGGGAGGCACACCAGCTCGGTCGGCGGGGCAGGTGCGTAGAGGTCCGGGTAGTCCACCGCCACAACCGGACCGGGCTCACCGACGACCCGGCCCTCGCCGTCGGCCTTGGCGACGGCCCGCAGCCGGTAGCTCCACTGCCGCCCCTGCTGCGCCCTGGCGTCGAGGAGCTCGGGCACGGCCACCGGCTCGGCGGTCACCGGGTCCCACTGCTGCCCGTCGTCGGAGCGCTCGACGATGGTGGTGGTGTTGCCGGTCGACAGCCAGCTCAGCCGAATGCCCTCGCGTTCCGGGCGGGCGGCGAGGTCCTGGGGCGGCGGCGGCGGCAGCTGGGGCGCCAGCCGGCCGATGTTGGAGTACTCCGACGGCCGCCCGCCGCAGCAGATCGTGCGCACCGCATACCACAGCACCACCGGCTGCTCGGCGCCGTGCACCGCCCGCCACGCGTCGAGATCGTCCCGCAGCGTCAGCGAGGGCCCGCGGGTCGCGTCGTCGAGCGCGGTCTGGCCGAGCAACGCGATCCTCTCGCCCTGGGCCTCGAGCAGCCGGTTGCGCATCGCCCGATCCTCGGCGGTGGTGCCGAGCGGCTCCTGGCCGAGCGGGATCGGCGCCCGCCACACCTCGACCGCCTCGAGGTCCGGCAGCGGCCCCCCGGCCGAGGTCATCGCCGGGTAGCTCCAGCTGAGCACCGCCTCGGGGCCCTCCTGGAAGACGGTGAGGTCGCGAGTGGCGTCGGCGCGCCGGATCTGCGGCGGCAGGGGGTCGCCCTTGCGCCCGCAGCCGGGCAGCACCAGGAGCACTGCCACGATCGCGCAGGTCGCCACGACGGATGCAGGCTGGAAGCCTGCGCTACAAGCAGGCAGGATGCCTGCGCGAACTGCAGGCAAGATGCCTGCGCTACAACGCAGCGATCGTACGAGAGAGCTGTCGTTCAAATCCGACCACCGTCCACAATGCAGGCAGGATGCCTGCGCTACAAGCAGGCAAGATGCCTGCGCGAACTGCAGGCAAGATGCCTGCGCTACAAAGCCTGCGCGAACTGCAGGCAGGATGCCTGCGCTACAAGGTCCGCGCTACAGGATATACCGCGCGAGGTCGCGGTCGCGCAGCAGCGGCGCCAGCGTGCCGCGAATCGACTCCGCGGTCACCACGTAGACCTCGCCCGCGCGCGCCGGCGCGTCGAACGAGATGTCCTCGAGCAGCTTCTCCATCACCGTGTAGAGCCGCCGGGCGCCGATGTTCTCGGCGGACGAGTTGATCTCGGCGGCGATCTCGGCCACCGCCTCGACCGCGCCCGGCGCGAAGCGCAGCTCGACCTGCTCGGTGGCGAGCAGCTCGGTGTACTGGCGGAGCAGCGAGTTCTCGGGCTCGACCAGGATCCGCCGGAAGTCGGCGGCATCGAGCGGCTCGAGCTCGACCCGGATCGGGAAGCGGCCCTGCATCTCCGGGATCAGGTCGGAGGGCTTGGCGACGTGGAACGCGCCGGCGGCGATGAACAGCACGTGGTCGGTGCGCACCGCGCCGTACTTGGTCGCGACGGTCGAGCCCTCGACGATCGGCAGCAGGTCCCGCTGCACCCCCTCGCGGGAGACGTCGGGCCCGCGGCGCGGCGTCCTCCCGCGACGCGATCTTGTCGATCTCGTCGAGGAACACGATGCCGGCCTGCTCGACCCGGCGCAGGGCCTCCTGCTCGACCTGGGAGCGGTCGATGAGCCGGTCCTCCTCCTCGACGAGCAGGATCCGGCGCGCCTCGGCGACCCGCATCCGCTTGCGCGCCTTGCGACCGAACATGCCCCCGAACATGTCCTTGAGGTCGATGCCCATCGACTCGATGCCCTGCGGCGTGAACATGTCGAGCGTCGGCATCCGCGACTCGGACACCTCGAGCTCGACCTCGTGGTCCTCGATCAGCTCCTCGCGGAGCTGCCGCTTGAGCGTCCGCCGCCGCTCCTCGAGGGAGTCGGCGACACCCGAGCTCGCCACCACCAGCAGGTCGACCAGCCGGTCCTCGGCGGCCCGCTCCGCCCGCACCCGAACCTCCCGCACCCGCTCCTCGCGCACCAGCTGGATCCCGGCCTCGACGAGGTCGCGCACGATCGAGTCGACGTCGCGCCCGACGTAGCCGACCTCGGTGAACTTGGAAGCCTCGACCTTGAGGAACGGCGAGCCGGTGAGGCGCGCCAGCCGGCGCGCGATCTCGGTCTTGCCGACCCCGGTGGGGCCGATCATGATGATGTTCTTCGGCGCGACCTCGTCGCGCAGCTCGGGCGGCAGCTGCTGGCGCCGCCAGCGGTTGCGCAGCGCCACCGCGACCGCGCGCTTGGCGGCGTTCTGGCCGACGATGTAGCGGTCGAGCTCGGCCACGATCTCGCTTGGGGTCAGGGCATCCGAATTCACGACGTCAGCTCCAAAACGGTGATCCGGTCGTTGGTGTAGATGTCGATGGCGGCGGCGATCCGCAGCGACTCCTCCACGATCTGGCGCGCCGTCAGCTCGGTGTGCGCGATCAGCGCCCGGGCCGCGGCCAGCGCGTAGCTGCCGCCGGAGCCGACGCCCACCACGTCGTCGTCGGGCGCCAGCACCTCGCCGGTCCCCGACACCAGCAGGGTGGTCGAGCGATCGGCCGCGATCAGCAGCGCCTCGAGATGGCGCAGCGCGCGGTCGGTCCGCCAGTCGCGGGCCAGCTCGACGGCCGCCCGCTCGAGGTTGTGGCCGTGCTCGTCGAGCTTGGCCTCGAACCGCGTGAACAGGGCCAGGGCGTCGGCCACCGAGCCGGCAAACCCGGCCACCACCCGGCCGTCGGCGAGCCGCCGGACCTTGGCCGCGCCGTGCTTCATGACCGTGGTCCCCAACGTCACCTGGCCGTCCGATCCGACCGCGACCGTGCCGCCACGCCGGACTGCGATCACCGTGGTGTGGTGCCAGTCGTACCTAGAGGACTTCATGTCATCTCCCGGTGGGTGGGGGCTAGGCCCCCGCCCGCCCGCTTCCGTCCCGCTCAGATGGTAGCCCCAATCGATGCCGCCGGCCGGCGGCATCGAGGTCACACCTTCTCGAGCTTGGCGATCGTCGGCACCAGGGTCTTGCGGCCCGCCCGGTCGAAGTACACCACCAGCTTGAGATTGTCGCCCCGGCCCTGGCAGGACAGCACGACGCCGGTGCCGAAGCTCGAGTGGCGGACGCGGTTGCCGGGCCGCCAACCCTGGCCGGCGGCGTCGGTAACGGTGGCCGCGGCGGGTCGCCCCGGTCGCGGCGGTCGGGCGACGCCCACCGGCGCCGCGAGCTCGTCGTGCCGGACCCGGCGCTCCGCGGGCGCGATCGTCAGCGGGGCGTCCGAGACGTCGAGCAAGGCGGCGGTCGGCAGCTCGAGCAGGAAGCGCGACGGCCGCGACAGCGCGCGCGAGCCGAACAGAAAGCGGGCCCGCGCTGCGGTCAGCGCCAGCCAGTGCCGCGCCCGCGTCATCCCGACGTAGGCGAGCCGCCGCTCCTCCTCGAGGCGGTCGGGGTCGTCGTGCGAGTTGGCGTGCGGCAGCAGGCCGTCCTCGAGCCCGGCCAGGACCACGACGTCGAACTCCAGCCCCTTGGCAGCGTGCAGGGTCATCAGGCTGACCGCCTCGGCGGCCGCCTCCTCGTCGCCCTCCTCGAGCAGCGCCACCGCGTCCAGGAAGTCCGCGAGATCCTGGCCGCGCGCCGCCGCCTCGGCCACCGCCGCGGCCAGCTGCTGCAGGTTCTCGCGGCGCGCGACCCGCTCTTCGTCGTCGCCGTCGACCAGCGCGAGCAGGCCCGAGGCCTCGAGCAGCCAGCCGACGAAGTCGCCGGGGTCGAGCAGCTCGCGCTGGCCGGCCGCTGCCTCGAGCACCTTGAAGAAGCCCTCGAGCGCCATCCTGGCCCGCCGGGTCAGGGCATCCGGAAGCTGGCGCGCGGCGGCCGGCAGGGGCAGCCCGGTGGCCGCGGCGTGCTGCTCGAGAACGTCGAGGGTGGCGGACCCGATGCCGCGCGCCGGCACGTTGACGACCCGCTCGAAGGCAACCACGTCGTCCGGACGGACCAGCAGGCGCAAGTAGGCGAGGGCGTCGCGGACCTCCTTGCGGTGCCAGAAGCGGAGACCGCCGACCACCCGGTGGGCGACCCGCCGCCGGGTCAGTTCCTCTTCGAAGGGACGCGTCTGGGCGTTCGTCCGGACCAGCACCGCCATCTCGCCGATCGGGCCGGAGCGGGCGAGCTCCTCGATCCGGTCCGCCACCCAGCGCGCCTCGGCGCGCTCGTCGTCACCGACGTACAGCCGGACCGGATCGCCGCCCGGCCGCCGGGTGAACAACCGCTTGCCGCGGCGGGCCGCGTTGTGGGCGATCAGGCTGCCGGCGGCGTCGAGAATCGGCCGGCTCGACCGGTAGTTCTCCTCGAGCGCGACCACCCGCGCCCCCGGGAAGTGGCGCTCGAACGACAGGATGTTCTCCAGCTCGGCGCCCCGCCAGCCGTAGATCGACTGGTCCTCGTCGCCGACCGCGGTGATGTTGCCGGCCGGCATCACCACTGCGGCGAGCAGCTCCATCTGCAGCCGGTTGGTGTCTTGGAACTCGTCGACGAGCAGCCAGCGGCCGCGCCGCCGCGCCGCCTCGAGGAGGAGCGGCTGCGCGCGCAGCAGCGCGAGCGCGCGGGCCAGCATGTCGTCGAAGTCGACCACCCCGGCGGTCGCCTTGAGGGCCCGGTAGCGCTCGAAGACCCGTGGCGTCACCTCGTCGCCCGCGCGCGCCCCGAGCGTGGCCGGGTCCTGGCAGCGGTTGACCTCCGCCGAGATGCGCGCGAGCAGGGCGCGCGGCGGGTGCTCGGTCGCGTCGAGCCCGAGCTCCTTGAGCACCTTGCCGACCAGCGCGCGCTGCTCGTCGGCGTCGATGATCGCAAACCAGCGCGGCAGGCCGGCGGCCTCCGGGTGGCGGCGCAGCAGCTCGAGCGCCCAGCGGTGGAAGGTGCCGACGAAGCCGCCGTCGAGGCGGCCACCGACCAGCCGCTGCACCCGCTCGGCCATCTCGCGGGCGGCCTTGTTGGTGAAGGTCACGGCGGTGATCTCGTGCGGCGCCGCCGCGCGGCGCTCGATCAGATGCGCGACCCGGTAGGTCAGGACGCGGGTCTTGCCGGAGCCGGCGCCCGCCAGCACCAGCAGCGGCCCTTCGCCGTGGCTCACCGCCGCGCGCTGCGGCTCGTTGAGGTCGTCGAGCAGATCGGCCATGGGGGTGGAGTTGTACCACAGCGTCCGTGGCCACGACAGCGCCCCGCTCGTGCCGCGACGGCGCTCACCGGCGCGGCCGGCTACTCGACGGTGACCGACTTGGCGAGGTTGCGGGGCTGGTCGACGTCGCGGCCGAGCTCGATCGCCACCTCGTAGGCCAGCCGCTGCAGCGGCACCACCGCCACAACCGGCTGCAGCAGCGGGTGCACCAGCGGCACCGGCAGCACGAGGTCGGCCAGCTCGGCGACCTCGGCGGCATCTGCCTCGGCGACCGCCAGCACCGCGGCACCGCGCGCCTTGACTTCGCGGAGGTTGCCGAGCAGCTTGTCGCGGGTCGGTGTCCGCAGCGCCACCGCCAGCACCGGGTAGCCGTCCTCGACGAGCGCGATCGGGCCGTGCTTCATCTCGCCGGCCGGGTAGCCCTCGGCATGCAGGTAGCTGAGCTCCTTGAGCTTGAGGGCGCCCTCGAGCGCGACCGGGTAGAGGATGCCGCGCCCCAGGAAGAGCGAGTCGCGGCCGCTCAGCGCCGCGACGCCGCGGGCGTAGAGCTCGCGGTCGCCCTGCAGCACCTGCTCGACCGCCAGCGGCAGCCGCTGCAGCTCGACGAGCAGCTCGCGATCCGCGCCGTCAGCCAGGCCGCGCGCGGAGCGCAGCGCCATCGCGAGCAGGAGCAGCGCGACCAGCTGGGTGGTGTGCGCCTTGGTCGAGGCGACGCCGATCTCAGGGCCGGCCTGGGTGAGCAGGCGCGCGCTCGCCAGCCGCCACGCCGACGAGCCGCGGACGTTGCAGATCGTCCCGAGCAGGGCGGAGCCGGCGTGGGCCAGCTCCATCGCGGCCAGGGTGTCGGCGGTCTCTCCCGACTGCGTGATGCCGACGACCAGCACGTCCTCGCCGAGCAGCGGCTGCCGGTAGCGGTACTCGGACGCGTACTCGACCTCGGTCGGCACACCGGCGAGAGTCTCGACCAGGAACTTGCCGACCAGCGCTGCGTGCCAGGAGGTGCCGCACGCCACCAGGTGCACCCGGCGCAGGCGGGCGAGTCGCTCGGGTGCGAAGCCCTGATCGTCGAGCACCACCCCGGTGCGCTCGCTGTCGAGATGCGCGAGGACGGTGTTCCGGATCGCGTCGGGCTGCTCGAAGATCTCCTTGAGCATGTAGTGGCGGAAGCCGCCCTTCTCGACCCGCGCGGCGTCCCAGTCGAGGGTCTCCACCGGCCGCTCGACCTGCGCCCCGGCGGCGTCCACCACCGTGACCGAGGCGGGCCGGATCAACGCGACATCGCCGTTGCAGAGGTACGTCACGCGCCGCGTCCGGTGGAGCAGCGCAGTGACGTCGGACGCCACCAGGCTCTCGCCGTCGCCCAGCCCGACGACCAGCGGCGGGCCCTGGCGGAAGGCCACCACCAGACCGGGCTCGGCGCAGTGGATCGCCACCACCGCGAACTGGCCGCGCAGCCTGGGCAGCACGCGCAGCACGCGCTCGCCGAGCCCGCCCTGCTCGCGGCCGAGCAGCTGCGCGATGAGCTCGGTGTCGGTGTCTGAGCTCAGGCTGACGCCGGCCGCGACCAGCTCATGGCGCAGCTCGGAGTAGTTCTCGACGATGCCGTTGTGGACGACCGCGATCGCCCCAGTGGCGTCGGTCTGCGGATGGGCGTTGGCCTCGGTCGGCGCCCCGTGGGTCGCCCACCGGGTGTGGCCGATCCCGTGATGGCCGTGGAGTGGCCGCTGGTAGGCGAGCTCCTCGAGGTTGCGCAGCTTGCCGGCGGCGCGCAGGATCTCGAGCCCGTGCTCGGTCAGCACCGCCATCCCCGCCGAATCGTAGCCGCGGTACTCCAGCCGCCGCAGCCCGTCGAGGAGGACCGGCACCACCTCGGAGGACCCGACGTAGCCGATGATCCCGCACATCGGTCTCTCCCTACTCCTACAAGCCGGCGCGGAGGAGCCGCGCCGCCTCCAGCGCCGCCATCAGCTGGTCGAAGGAGCGGGCGAAGGCAGCCACGCCCTCCACCTGAAGCTGCTCGGTGACGCGGTCGAGGTCGACGCCGAGGCGGCCTATGCGATCGAGCTCGCCCACGCTCGCGTCGGTCGCCTCGGCAAGCGCGTTGCGAGGACGGCCGTGGTCGCGGTAGGCGTCGAGGGTGGCGGTCGGAATCGTGTTCACCGTCTCCGGCGCCACCAGCTCCTCGACGTACTTGACGTCCGGGTAGCCGGGGTTCTTGGTGCTCGTGCTCGCCCACAGCGGGCGCTGCACCCGCGCGCCGCGCCGCCTCAGGGATGTGAAGGCGTCGCCGTGGAAGATCTCCCGAAAGCGGCGGTAAGCGAGGCCGGCGTTGGCGACCGCCGCGCGGCCGCGCAGCGCCAGCGCCTCGGCCGTGCCGAGTGACTCGAGCTGCGCGTCGACCGCGGTGTCGACCCGGCTGACGAAGAACGACGCCACCGACGCCACCCGCGCCGGCTCGGCGGTGCGCGCGAGGCCGCGCAGGTAGGCCGCCGCCACCGCCTCGTAGTGACCGAGTGAGAACATCAGGGTCACGTTGACGTTGATGCCGTCGGCGATCAGCTGCTCGACCGCCGGCAGGCCGGCGGCCGTGGCCGGCACCTTGATCATCAGGTTCGGCCGGGCGACCTCCCGCCACAACCGGCGGGCCTCGTCGACGGTGCCCGCGGTGTCGGCTGCGAGCCGCGGCGACACCTCCAGGCTGACGAAGCCGTCGCCGCCCTCCGACTGCTCGTGGACCGGCCGCAGCACGTCGGCGGCGCCCCGGATGTCCTCGATGGCGAGCGCCTCATAGAGCTCGTTGGTGGGCAGCTTCGGTCGCTGCGCGAGCAGCGCGTCGATCGCCTCGCGGTAGGCCCCACCGGTGGAGATCGCCTGGTGGAAGATCGAGGGGTTGCTGGTCACGCCGCGGATGCCATCCACCGCCACCAGACTCCGGAGGCCGCCGCCGGTGACGAGCTCGCGCTCGATGTAGTCGAGCCACACCGCCTGGCCGAAGCCGTCCCAGAGGCTGCGCAGTGGGTTCATCTCGCCTCCCGCCAACATCGTAGCAGGGGGCACGCGGAACCCTCTCCGTCTCCGGCCACACTCGTTCGCCCCGTCCTCGAAAACGCTCCGCGCCGATTCTCTGGAGGCAGTCCCCGAGGGAGCCACCTTTGGCGATTTCGGGTCTCGAGCAGATCTTGAGGAGAAACGTCGTCCCGAAATCGCCAAAGATGGCACGCCCGCAGGACGCGATCTCCTCGTACTCGCCTCGCCTCCCGGGCGCTGGCACGGAAACGGTGGGGACCGCTATCCCCTACCGACAAGCGCGAGCACGCGCTCGACCACGGCTTCGACCGTGAAGCCGAGCCTGGCCGCCACCACCTTGCCCGGGGCCGACGCGCCGAAGCGGTCGATCCCCACCACCTCGCCGCGCTCGCCGACCCACCGGCACCAGCCCATGGACACGCCCGCCTCGATCGCCAGCCTCGGCACCCCCTGCAGCAGCACTGGCTCCCGGGAGGCGGCGGGCTGCGCCGCGAACAGCTCCCAGGAAGGCATCGACACGACGCGCGCCGCGATGCCGTGCGCCGCGAGCTGGTCGCGCGCCGCGGCCGCGAGCGCAACCTCGGAGCCGGTGGCGATCAGCACCACGGCCGGGGCGCTGCCGCCGTCGGCCAGCACGTAGGCGCCGGCCGCGACCCCGTCCCCGGCCAGCTCGGCGGTGCCCGCCAGGACCGGCAGGTTCTGCCGGCTGAGCACGAGCGCGGTGGGCCCGTCGCGGCGCTCCACCGCGACCCGCCACGCCGCCGCCGTCTCGTTGGCGTCGGCCGGCCGCACCACCGCGAGGTTCGGAATCGCCCGCAGCGAGGCCAGCTGCTCCACCGGCTGGTGGGTCGGGCCGTCCTCGCCGACCCAGATCGAGTCGTGAGTGAAGACGTAGATCACCGGCAGCCCCATCAGGGCGGCGAGCCGGATCGAGGGCCGCATGTAGTCGGCGAACACAAGGAAGGTGGAGCCGTACGGCCGGATGCCGCCGTGCAGGCTGAGGCCGTTGAGGATCGCCGCCATCCCGTGCTCGCGGATGCCGAAGTGCAGGTTGCGCTCTCCCGGTGAGGCGGCCGTCAGGTCGCCGCTCGCCTCGATCTGGGTCTTGCACGACGGCCCGAGGTCGGCCGACCCGCCCACCAGCTCGGGCAGGCGGCCGGCGATCGCGTTGAGCACCTTGCCGGAGGCGATCCGGGTCGCGATCCCCTTCCCGCCCATTTCGAACCCCGGCAGGGCCGCCGACCAGCCCTCGGGCAGCTCGCCCGCGAGCCGTCGCCGCGACTCCTCGGCGAGCTCGGGGAACCGTTCCTTCCAGCCCGCCACCCGGGCGGCCCAGGCTACCTCCGCAGCCCGGCCGCGGTCGACCTGGCGGCAGCGCTCGCGCACCCCGTCCGGGACCAGGAAGTGCTCGTCGGCGGGCCAGCCGTAGGCACGCTTGGCGGCGCGCACCTCCTCCTCGCCGAGCGGCGAGCCGTGCGCGTCGGCCGTGTCCTGCTTGGCGGGCGCGCCCCAGGCGATGTGCGATCGCACCGCGATCAGGGTCGGACGGTCGGTGGTGGAGCAGGCCGCCGCCATCGCGGCGGCGAGCGCCGGCAGGTCGTTGGCGTCGGCGACCCGCAGCACCCGCCAGCCGTAGCCTTCGAAGCGCCGCGCCACGTCCTCGGAGAACGCGAGCTCGGTCGAGCCCTCGATGGTGATGCGGTTGTCGTCCCAGATCCACACCAGCTTGCCGAGCCTCAGGTGCCCGGCGAGCGACGCCGCCTCGCTGGCGACGCCCTCCATGAGGTCGCCGTCCGAGCACAGCACCCAGGTCCGGTGGTCGACGACGGCGTGGCCGGGACGGTTGAAACGCGCCGCCAGGTGGGCCTCGGCGAGCGCCATGCCGACCGACGCGCCGCAGCCCTGGCCGAGCGGGCCGGTGGTGATCTCGACCCCGGGAGTCAGTCCGCGCTCGGGATGGCCGGGGGTCCGCGACCCCCACTGCCGGAAGCTTCTGATCTCGTCGAGGCCGAGGTCGTAGCCGGTGAGGTGGAGGGCGCCATAGAGCAGCATCGAGGCGTGGCCGCACGACAGCACGAAGCGGTCGCGGTCCGGCCACGACGGGTTCTCGGGGTTGTGCGTGAGGAAGCGGGTGAACAGCACGTGGGCCACCGGCGCGAGCGCCATCGGCGCCCCCGGGTGCCCGGAGTCGGCCCGCTGGACCGCGTCCATGGCGAGCGTGCGCAGGGTGGTGACGGACAGCTCGTCGAGAGCGTCGAAGGTCATGTCCACGGCTTCTCCTCCGGCGAGCGGCAGCAGTCCGCCCCTGCGCGGCGGCAGCCTACCATCGCGGCCCGCTCGGAAGAACAATCGGAACCGCGGAGAGCGCCGAGAGCGCGGAGACGGGTGATTCGACCTTCCCGCCTTCTTCCTCGGCGTGCTCCGCGATCTCCGCGGTTCGATGCAGTGGCGCTTCGAGAAAGCGGGCCGCGAGCTCCACTTCCGCCGCCCGGGCGCTCCCTCTACACTCCCCGCTACTTGCGCTTGAGGTCGTAGAGGACCTGCTTGGCCGACGCCTTGAGCGTCTCGAACACGCCCATGCCGCGCACCGCCACCGCCTCGAAGGTCGGCTCGCCTTTGAAGTTGAGGACCCGGTACATGGTGTCCACCGCGACCGCGGTCGGCAGGTCGCGCTTGTTGAACTGCAGCACATAGGGGATCGTCTTGAGCTCGAACCCGTTCTCTTTCAGGTTCAGCTCGAGATTGCGCAGCGACTCGACGTTGGCGTCCATCCGCGCCTCCTGTGAGTCGGCCACGAAGATCACCCCGTCCACGCCCTTCAGGATCAGCTTGCGGCTGGCGTCATAGAACACCTGGCCGGGCACCGTGTAGAGGTGGAAGCGGGTCTTGAAGCCGCGCACCGAGCCGAGGTCGAGCGGCAGGAAGTCGAAGAACAGGGTGCGGTCGGTCTCGGTGGCGAGCGAGATCAGCTTGCCCTTCTGGTGGGGGTTCGAGCGCTCGTAGATGTACTGCAGGTTGGTCGTCTTGCCGCCGAGACCCGGCCCGTAGAAGACGATCTTGACGTTGATCTCGCGCGCGGCGTAGTTGATGAAGCTCATTCGGAAAACAACGCGTCGATGTCCTCGTCGGTGATCTCCGCGAACGGCGACGCCGCGTCCCCGGCGCCGACCCGCTGCGCCTTCTCCTCCATGTCATTGAGGATCCTCTCGACCGAGGTGGAGGCCTTGCGCACCCGCAGCCGTACCAGGCCGAGCGAGGAGCGTTCGTCGAAGATCACGACCAGGATCAGCCGTTGCCCCACGATCGAGATGTGGATGTTGTCCTTGCGACCCTCGTGGAACAGGATCGTGAACTCACGCTCGCCGATCAGCCGGGCCAGCCCGTCAGTCGCCGCGACGTTGCCGGCGGTGAGCGACGCGAGTGACGTCGTGTCCACGAGATCGATTTCGCCGGCGCCGGCGATCTGCTGCCCGTTCTTGTCGACTAAGAACACGATCTTGGCGTTGGCATCCACCTTGAGGCGGTTCAGGACGTGGGAGATCCTGTCGAACTCCTCTTGGTACATGACAAGGCTCGAGCTCACTCCCGGATGCCTCCCCGATACATCTGCTTCTAACACAGTCGCCGCGGCCAGGCAAGGAACGCAGCGCTGCGGCGCCGTGCCGCAGCGGCGGCCGTCACAGCTTGCGCCGCAGCTGCAGCGCCTGCGCCAAGGTCAGCTGATCGACCGCCGACAGATCGCCGCCGACCGGAACGCCGGATGCCGGCCGGCTGACCGTGAGTGAGAGCGGCTGCAGCCGGCGGACGATGTAGAGCGCGGTGGTCTCCCCCTCGACCGTCGGGTTGGTCGCCAGGATCAACTCCCGGACCTCGCCGCCCCGGCATCGCTCCTCGAGGCGGTCGATCGTCAGGTCCTCCGGCCCGACGCCGTGCAACGGCGACAGGTGGCCGAGCAGGGCGTGGTAGAGGCCCCGGTACTCCCGGGTGGCCTCGACCGCCCACGCGGTGGTCGGCTCCTCCACCACCAGGATCGTGCTGCGGTCGCGGCTGGGATCCCGGCACACGGAGCAGCGCTCCTCGTCGGTGAGGAGGAAGCACTGCTCGCAGAGCCGAACCTCCCGGCGCAGCCCGGCGAGCGCCTCGGCAAGCTCGCTTACCTCGCCTGCGTCGACGGTGAGCAGGTGCTCCACGAGAACCCGGGCGGTGCGCGGACCGATGCCGGGCAGGCGTTCGAGCTGCTCGAGAAGTCTGCGGACCGAGCGCGGTCTCAGCTCCACCACGCGTCTCCAGCTGCCCTCATGTCGGCTCGGAGTCCGGACGCACGGCGACGATCTCGCCGCCCAGCACCCGGCGCGCGAGCTCGAGCACCGGATCCGCCAGCGCCGCCTGCTCGAGGGCATCGGCGACAGCGGCGCCGGCCCCACCTGGACTCTCGACCCGGACCTTTCGAGCACCGCCGAACGCCGCCGAGCACGCCGCTGCCAGCGCCTTCGTCGACGCCTCTGAGGCGGCGAACGCGGCCAGACCCGCGTCGCCGGCCGCGAAGCGCAGCAGGAGCGCCTCCGACTCGAGCGCGACTTCGGCCTTCTCGACCGCGCTCGCCAGTCGGGGCTGGCCGTCCCACAGCACGGCGGCGAGCCGCGCGCGCGGATCACCGGCTCCACCCGCCCCGCCACCCCCCCGGCCGCGGCCGCCGCGCGACGCGTCGGCCGGCGGCACCGTCCCGCCCAGCGCGCCTGCCAGCACCCGCTCGAGCTGCTGTACCGCGGGCCAGCGGGCGAGGCGCAGGGCCGCCACCTCGAGGGCGAGCTCGCGGTTGCCGGCGTCGCGCAGCAGCGCTTCCTGGTCGGCCCACAACCCGAGCATGCGGGTCAGCGCGTCGACGCCGAGGCTCTCCGCGAGCGGCTCGAGGCGCTGGCGCTGGTCCTCGGTCAGCGACAGCTCGAGCGAGGGATCGAGCACGCAGTGCACCGCCGCCCGCAGCACCCGCCCCACCTCTCGGTACAGGAGCGTGGTGTCGTGGCCCGCCTCGAGCTCGCGGCGAAGGACGGCGAGCCCGGCGGCGGCCTTGCCCTCGGCGAGGGCCTCGACGAGCTCGACCATCACCTCGAAGCGGGGAACCCCGAGCACCGCCGCCACCGCCTCGTCGTCGACCCGGTCGCTCGAGAAAGCGCGCAGCTGATCGAGCAGCGACAGCGCGTCGCGGACGCTGCCGTCGGCGGCGCGGGCGATCGACTCGGCGGCGCTCGAGGCCAGCGAGAACCCGTCGTGCGCGGCGATTGAAAGCAGGTGCGCCGCGATCCGCTCGGTTGCGACCGGCCTGAACTCGAGCTGCTGGCAGCGCGACAGGATGGTCGCCGGGATCTTGTGGCGCTCGGTGGTGGCGAAGACCCACAGCACGTAGGGCGGCGGCTCCTCGATGCTCTTCAGCAGGGCGTTGAAGGCCGGCTTCGACAGCATGTGGACCTCGTCCACGATCACCACCCGGAAGCGGTCGCGGGTGGGGTGGAAGCGGAGCAGGTCCTGGAGGTCGCGCACTTCGTCGACCTTGGTGTGGGTCGCGCCGTCGATCTCCACCGCATCGAGGCTCGAGCCGTCGGCGATCTCCTGGCAGGAGACGCAGTGCCCGCAGGGATCCGGGGTCGGGCCCTCGGCGCAATTGACCGCCTTGGCGAGCAGGCGCGCCGCGGTCGTCTTGCCAACCCCACGCAGCCCCGAGAACAGGTAGGCGTGGCCGAGGGTCCCGGAGGCGAGGGCGTTGCGCAGGGTCTGCACCACCGCCTCCTGGCCGAGGATCTCCTCGAAGCGCTGCGGCCGCCATGCCCGGGCCAGCACCTGATAGGTCATGGGCGCATCCTAGCGCAGCCGGGCCCGACACCCCAATTCCGGTGACGCCGGTCAACCTCGCGGCCGGCTCTGCGTACTTCCAGCTCGGGATGCACGCGCCGCGCGCCGCTTGCATCCGTGGCGTGGAGACGTGGTATCGTGTTGCGTCGCCACGCTGTGCGCGACCGTGGCCAAGGAGGACGCCCATGACTCGCAGACTGCTGACCTCGATCTTTCTCATGGCGCTGGCCGCCGCTCCGGCCGTCGCTCTCAGCCCAGGCGAAACGGTGATCGTCCCGGCTGCCGGCCGCGGCGCGCCGTGGGGAACCGACCTCTACGTGATGAACCCGGGCACCGCCACCGTCGACGTCACGGTCTACTGGCTGGTGCGCGACCAGGCCAACCCCAGCCCGGACTCGGTTTCCTTTTCGCTGCCGGGCGGCGACACCGAGGTGCTTGACGACGTTATCTTCAACGACTTCGGCCTCAGCGAGGGCAACGGCGCCTTCGTGGTGATGGCCGACGGCGGCGAGGTGATCGTCAACAGCCGGATCTACGCCTCGGACGGCACCGCCACCTTCGGCCAGGGCTTCGAGGGCATTCCCGACTGGGCGGCGACCCTGGCCGGCTCGGCCACCGACATCGTCGGCCTGGGCCAGAACGCCGGCTTCCGCTGCAACGTCTACGCCACCGCCGGTGAGACCGGTGCGGTCATCAACTTCAGCCTGCGCGACCCGCAGGGCGGCGTGCTCGCCTCGACGGCGCTCGCCTTGGATGCCTGGGAGCCCTACCTGAAGCGCGTCAATCAGCTGTTCCCGGGGCTTGCCAACTTCGACGACGGCACCCTGCACGCCGAGGTGACCTCGGGTCTGGCAGTGGTCGGCGCCTCCAAGGTCGACAACGCCTCGACCGACCCGACCACGCTCGAGTCGGCGGCCACCGGCGGCGGCGCCGGCGGCATCGACGGCATCTACCAGTTCGCGCTCTACGACTCGCTGCTGTTCGCGGCCGGCGGCAACATCGTGATCTCGGGCGGCCAGGTCACGGCCATCGTCGGCACCTACTTCAACTGGGACAAGCTGGACGGCACCGAGCCGGCGTGCCCGCTGCTCTTCCAGTGGGGCCAGGGCCTGACCCCTGCGCCGGTGGCCGACTTCGCCGACGGTGTGACCTTCGCCGACAGCTACCAGCCGTCGGGCAGCGGCGTGATGACCTGGACCGTCGAGTTCGTTCCCGGCGACGGGCCGTCGCTCGAAGGCCAGGTGACCGCGGTCGGCTCCGACTTCCCCGGCCAGGACGCCGGCTGCAACGGCGACTTCCCGGCTCTGGTGCTGCACGCCGGCAAGACCAACTGAGCTCGGCTCCGACTCCGTGATCTCACGGGAGCCGCCCACGTGGGCGGCTCCCTTTGTCTGTACCGGGGGGGCGACGAGCTTTCCCTCCCGCTCCCGCCTCCGTCTGTCACCCTGAGCGAGCTGCCAGGCAGGGCGGCGGGTCGACGGCCTCCTCAAGGGACGCGGGACCCCGGCATCCACTCGGATGTGGGTACACGCACCGAGACGGGCATCCGGCTCCCGTCTTCGCCTTCAGCTTCGCCGTGACGAGTCGCCTCCCGGCTCCGCCGTGACAAGCGGGCACGGGGCGCAGCGCGTGGGAGTCCCGGGGTCTCCTGCCGCGGCCTTCGGTGATGTAAGATGGCGGCCGAAGAACCCGCACGGAGCGATCCTTCACCACAAGGAGTGGCCACATGACCCTGCACGACGCACCGCACGGAGCCGATCTCCCGCCCGCGGCACCCCCGCCCCACGCAGCGACCGTCCGTCCAGGCCCGCCGGACCGGGTCGATGTCGGCGGCTACCTCAACCGGGCATGGGCGTTGTTCACCGCGAACGCCGGCCTGATGGTGGGCGGCTTCGCAATCGTGTTCATCATCCTGCTGGTATCGCTGATCACGGTGGTCGGGCCGTTGATTCTGTTCGGCCCCCTGATGGCCGGGTATTACGGCATGATCCAACGCCTGCGCGACGGCCGCGAGACCGAGTTCGGCGAGCTGTTCGCTGGCTTCCAGGACTTCGCTCGGACCTGCGTCGCCGGGTTGCTGGTGGTGCTGGTCCTGGTGGTTGCGGCCGCGATCTCGATGATCGTCGGCTTCGTCCTGGGCTACATCCCGTGCCTCGGCCAGATCATATCGATCGTCGTCAGCCTGGCGGTCAGCGTGGTGGCCGGCGCGGCCTCGATGTTCGTCATTCCAACCATCGTGGTCACCGCCAAATCGCCGGTCGACTCGCTCAGCGAGAACGTGCGCTTCGCCCAGCGCTTCGTCACGCCGGCGCTGCTGCTCGCCGTCGTGCACGTGGCGCTCGGCGTCGTCGGCTCGCTGGTCTGCCTGGTCGGGCTACTGGTGACGATGCCGGTGGCATCGGCCTTCGTCATGGAGGCCTACCACGACTTCTACCGGCCGCGCGTGAGCGACTGACGTCGCCAGCGCGCAGCCACGGGACCGCACACAGGGCTGGCGCCGGCTCGCCGGCGCCCCTGCCTCACGCCCAGGTCCCGGGGCTCGGCCGGCTCGAGGGGGAGTAGCCCGCGCCAGGATAGGGGCTAGGATCTGGGATCTGGGGGATAGCCAGCCCTCCCGCCCTGTTCCGCGCCACAGTCCGCGCCCGCTTCCGTGGAGCCTGCCCTGAGCGAGCGGTGCAGCCGCGCCGCGAGTCGAAGGGTCACCGTCTCCGTCTCCGAGCGGACGATCCTGGTGGCGAGACGTCACCCGGGCACGGGCACCCGGCTTCGCCTTCCGGCTCCGTCCTGCGCACTACGCCGTGACAAGTCGGGATCCGCCGTGACACGCGGAGACGGGCAGGGAGACGGAGAAAGCAGCCCCCGTATTGCCAGCAGGCCGACCCTGTGCTACCGTCCGCTCCCTGTGCGGCGGGTTCGTCTAGGGGTCTAGGACGCTGGCCTCTCACGCCGGTAACACGGGTTCGAATCCCGTACCCGCTGCCAATCCCCGTTCCCGTGCCACTCTTCCCCTCGCCGTGTGTCCTCTCGACGTCAGGTCAGTTCGTCTGCGCGTGGCGGGCGCGCCATTCGCCCGGGGGGGTGCCCTCCCAGTCGTGGAACGCCCGGAAGAAGGAATGCGCGTCTTCGTAGCCCAGGAGGTACGCGGCCTCGTTGATCATCGAGATGGGAATCAGCTCGATGTCGGACGTGATCCCATGGTCGGCGCAGAAGTCCAGCATCTCCTGGGTCTCCCGGATGCCGCCGATGAGCGAGCCCGAGTAGCCGCCGAGGGTGACGCCCCCGAGATGCGGATCGGGGGAGTTGTAGGTGAAGGTCGCGGGGCCAGCGCAGAACTGCTCCTGGTGATCGAGGCAGGCGGCGCAGGTGCGGCACGCTCCGTCCTGCGGCTTCCGGCTTCGCCTTCGGCTACGCCGCGACCGGCCGCCGTGACTCCGCCGTGACAAGAGCGGGCGCGGATCCAGCCTGAGGAAGCAACTGCGCACGCCGCTTTGTTATAATTCACGGCCCACGACGAGACCGGAGGACTCCATGAAGATCAAGGTTGCAATCAACGGGTTCGGCAGGATCGGTCGGCTGGTTGCCCGTCACCTCAAGGCCCGCAAGGGCTTCGACCTGGTGGCAGTCAACGACCTCACCTCCCCGGACATGCTCGGCTACCTGTTCGCCCACGACTCGGTCCACGGCCGCTACCGCGGCACCGTCGAGGTCTCGGGCACTGATCTCCTCATCGACGGCGACCGCATGCAGGTGCTCGCCGAGCGCGATCCCGCCAGCCTGCCCTGGGCCAAGCTGGGCGTCGACTACGTGTTCGAGGCCACCGGGCTGTTCTCGAGCCGCGCCAAGGCCGGCGCCCACCTCGAGGCTGGCGCCAAGAAGGTGATCATCACCGCCCCGGGCAAGGACGTCGATGCCACCTTCGTGTTCGGCGTCAACCACTCCACCTACGACCCGGCCGCCCACCACGTCCTGTCCAACGCCTCCTGCACCACCAACTGCCTGGCGCCGATGGCCAAGGTGCTGCACGAGACGATCGGCATCCGTCACGGCTGGCTGACCACCATCCATGCCTACACCAACGACCAGCGCATCCTCGACGTCCAGCACCCCAAGGACATGCGGCGGGCGCGGGCGGCGGCGATCAACATCATCCCGACCTCGACCGGCGCCGCCAAGGCGATCGGGCTGGTCTACCCCGAGCTCGCCGGCCGGCTCGCCGGCGCTGCGATGCGGGTGCCGGTGGCGGATGGATCGGTCTGCGACCTGACCTTCGTGGCGAACCGCGAGGGCACCGTGGACGAGCTGCGCGCCGCCTTCGTCGAGGCCGCGGCCGGCTCGCTCAAGGGCATCCTCAGGGCGACCGACGTCCCGATCGTGTCGTCCGACGTCATCGGCGAGAGCCACTCCACGGTGATCGACCTGCCGCTGATCTCGCAGGTCGCCCCCGACTTCTTCCGGGTGGTCGGCTGGTACGACAACGAAAACGCCTACGCCCTGCGCTGCGTCGACCTGCTCGAGTACATGGCCAAGAAGGACCGCGCATGAGCCTGCCCACGCTTGCCGACCTGCGCGACCTCGGCGGGGCCCGGGTCCTGCTCCGGCTCGACCTCAACGTCCCGGTGAAGAACGGTGTGGTCCAGGACGCGACCCGGATCGAGGCGTCGCTGCCGACCCTGCGCTGGCTGCTCGACCGGGTGGGCGTGGTGGCGGCGTGCTCGCACCTCGGCGATGCCAAGGGCAAGCCCGATCCGGCGTTGTCGCTGGCGCCGGTGGCCGCGGTCCTCGAGGGCGCGCTCGGCCGGCCGGTGCGCTTCGTCGCCGACTGCCTCGACCCGGCGGCTGCCGAGGCCGCGCCGGGCACGTTGCTGCTGCTCGAGAACCTCCGCTTTCACAAGGGCGAGAAGGCCAACGACCCCGAGTTCGCCAAGCAGCTGACGGCGCCGTTCACCCACTACGTCAACGACGCCTTCGGCACCGCCCACCGGGCCCACGCGTCGGTGGCCGCCGCGCCGGCGCTGTTCGCCACCGGCCGCAAGGCCGCCGGCCTGCTCATGGGCGCCGAGGTCGCGGCGCTCTCGCCGGATGGTTCGACGACCCCGAGCAACCGTACGTGGCGGTGGTCGGCGGCGCCAAGATCTCGACCAAGACCGCCCCGCTCGAGGCCCTGCTCGAGCGTGTCGAGGTGCTGCTCATCGGCGGCGGCATGGCGAACACTATGCTCGCCGCGCAGGGTCACTCGGTCGGCCGGTCGCTGGTTGAGCAGGAGATGCTGGAGACGGCGTCGTCAGTGCTGCGGCGGGCCGACGAGCGGGGCGTGCAGCTCGAGCTGCCGACCGACGTGGTGGTGGCCGACGCGATCTCCAATCCGACGAGGATCGCGGTGGTGGCGGCCGATGCCGTGCCTGCCGAGATGATGATCGTCGACATCGGGCCATCGTCGCGCGAGCGCTTCGCCGCGGCGATCGCCGGCGCCCGCACGGTCTTCTGGAACGGCCCGATGGGCGTCTTCGAGACCGAGGAGTTCGCGGCCGGCACGATGGCCGTGGCGAGGGCGCTCGCCTCGTCGAAGGCGTTCACGGTGGTGGGCGGCGGCGAATCGGTGATGGCCGTCCACCGCGCCGGGGTCGCCGAAGCGATCGGCCACGTGTCGACCGGCGGCGGCGCCTCGCTGCAGTACCTCACCGGTGAGGTCCTGCCCGCGATCGCGGCGCTCGAGGCATGACCGCCGTGCGGCGGCCGCTCGTGGTCGGCAACTGGAAGATGCACAAGGGTGTGGCGGAGACCGCCGCGTTCCTCGAAGGCGTGCTCGCCGCAGGGCCGCCGAGCGGCGTCGAGGTCGTCGCCTGCCCGCCCTTCACCTCGCTGCCCCACGCCGCGATGCTGCTCACCGGCTCATCGGTGGGCCTCGGCGCCCAGAACGTGCACTGGGAGGACCACGGCGCGTTCACCGGCGAGGTCGCGGCGCCGATGCTCCGCGAGCTCGGCGTGGGCTGGGTGATCGTCGGCCACAGCGAGCGCCGCGCGCTGTTCGGCGAGATCGATGAGAGCGCGCTGCGCCGCGCCGTGTGCGCCCAGGCCCACGGCCTCGAGGTCATCTTCTGCGTCGGCGAGACCCTCGCCGAGCGCGAGGCCGGCGCGACCTTCGCCGTGCTCGAGCGCCAGACCGCCGGGCTCGGCGCCCTCGATCCAGCCCACCTGGTGGTGGCCTACGAGCCGGTGTGGGCGATCGGCACCGGCCGCAACGCCACCACCGAGCAGGCCCAGGAGGCCCACCACGAGCTGCGCCGGCGCCTCGCGGGGATTTTCGGCGCCGGCCCCGCCGAGCGGCTGCGGATCCTCTACGGCGGCAGCCTCAAGCCCTCCAACTCCGCCGAGCTGCTCGCGCAACCGGACGTGGACGGGGGCCTGATCGGCGGCGCAAGTCTTGACGTCGACTCGTTTTGCGCTATCATGCGCGATGCGGCCTCGAGGGCCGCTGGAGTTGGTTCGTGACTGTACTGCTCGTCATCCTGTACGTTCTGGTGTGCATCTTCCTGATCCTGGTGGTGCTGCTCCAGCAGGGCAAGGGCGCCGACCTCGCCGGCGCGTTCGGCGGCGCCGGCAGCCAGGCCTCGTTCGGGCCGCGCACCAGCACCAACATCATGCACCGCCTGACGACGGTGTCCTTCGTGCTGTTCGTCATCCTGTCGATGACCCTGGCGATCATCTCGGGCAAGCGCTACGGATCGGTCATGGAGGCCGTCGCGGCGAGCCCGCCGCCGGCCAGCTCCGAGCAGGCGCCGGCGGGCCAGGGGCCCACGGATCTGACCGGACCGGTCGAGGGCGAGGTCGTTCCGGCGCCGGAGCAGGCCCCAGTTGAGGGCTCCGAGCAGCCGTCGGGCGAGTGACCGCGCCTTGCCTTTCGAGGACGCGAGACCTACGATGAGAATGGCGCGTGCCGGAGTGGCGGAATTGGTAGACGCGCACGGTTGAGGGCCGTGTGGGGCGACCCGTGCCGGTTCGAGTCCGGCCTTCGGCACCATTGAGCTTCACACCCCGCCGGGACCTCCCCGGCGTTTTCGTTTCAGGCCTTTCGACCCTCCCCCCGCTTCCCCGCCCGCTCTCATCACGGCGGCTTGTCACGGCGACTTGTCACGGCGTAGCCGAAGGCGAAGCCGGAAGCCGCAGGACGAAGCCGGATCCGCTCCCGAGGAGCCTGCCCTGAGCGAGCGGCGCCTATTCGACTCGAAGCCCTGGCGGGCTCCTCGCTCAGGGCAGGCTCCGGCGCCGCGAGTCGAAGGGTGCCCGCCTCCGTGCCAGCCTCAGCCGACACTCTCAGCGATCGACTGCCACCGTCCTCACTCCCAGGTGTTGGCCTCGGCCGCGAAGCTGCTGGCCTGGGGCCTTACCACGCAGAACCGCTGGCCAGTGGGCGCTTCCATGACCCACCAGGTGTTGACCTTCTTGTACCGCTTGGCCCCGAGCGCCTCGAGGCGTCGAACTTCGGCCTCGATGTCGTCGGTCTCGATGTCGAGGTGCACCCGGCTCGGATGCGAGACCGCCTGAACCTCGACGTGCAGCCGGTCCCCCGGCTCGCCGAGGTGGATGTACTTCCCTTCCTCGTCCCGGCAGCGCGCGCCACCTCCATGCCGAGCGCCGCGCCCCAGAACTCGGCGGCTGAGGGGAGATCATCGGTGTTGCAGTCGATGATGAAGCCCGCGAGCCTGCTCTTGTGCATTTGAACCCCTGCTACCGATCCGCCTCGCCCTTGGCCTGGATCTTGGCCCAGGTGTCGCGCAGGGTCACGGTGCGGTTGAACACCGGCAGCTCCGGCGTCGAGTCCGGGTCGACGCAGAAGTAGCCCTGGCGCTCGAACTGGACGCGCGCCTCGACCGGCAGCCCGGCCAGGGCCGGCTCGACCCGGCAGTCGCGCAGCACCTCGAGCGAGGCCGGGTCGATGTCGTCCCTGAAGTCGCCGTCCGTCGCCCGGGTCCGGGCCGGTTGAAGAGGTGGTCGTAGAGCCGCACCTCGGCCGGCACGGCGTGCGCGGCCGACACCCAGTGCAGCGTCGCCTTGACCCGGCGGCCGTCCGGGGCGTTGCCGCCGCGGGTCGCCGGGTCGTAGGTGCAGCGCAGCTCGACGACCTCGCCCGCGCCGTCCTTCACCACCTCCTGGCAGGTGATGAAGTAGGCGTAGCGCAGCCGCACCTCGCGGCCCGGCGCGAGCCGGAAGAACTGCTTCGGCGGGGCCTCCATGAAGTCGTCGCGCTCGATGTAGAGCTCGCGGCCGAACGGCACCGTGCCGGCTGCCCGCACGTCGGGTCCTCGGGGTTGTTGACCGCCTCGAGCTCCTCGACCTCGCCCTCGGGGTAGTTCGTCGATCACCACCTTGAGCGGCCGCAGCACCGCCATCCGGCGGTGCGCGGTCCGGTTGAGCACGTCGCGCACGCAGTGCTCGAGCAGGGCGACGTCGACGACGCTGTCGCGCTTGGCGAGCCCGACCTTCTCCGAGAACTGGCGCAGCGCCTCGGGCGGGAAGCCGCGCCGGCGCATGCCCGAGAGGGTCGGCATGCGCGGGTCGTCCCAGCCGGCGACCAGGCCCTCCCGAACGAGCTGGAGCAGCAGCCGCTTCGACATCACGGTGTAGGTCAGGTTGAGGCGGGCGAACTCGATCTGGCGCGGCCGCGACGGCACCGGCAGGTTGTCGAGGAACCAGTCGTAGAGCGGGCGGTGGTCCTCGAACTCGAGCGTGCAGAGGGAGTGGGTGATGTCCTCGATCGCGTCCGACTGGCCGTGGGCGTAGTCGTAGGTCGGGTAGATGCACCAGGCGTCGCCGGTGCGCGGATGGGTGGCGTGCAGGATCCGGTAGAGCACCGGGTCGCGCAGGTTGATGTTGCCCGACGCCATGTCGATCTTGGCCCGCAGCACCCGCGTCCCGTCCGGGAACTCGCCGGCCCGCATGCGCTGGAACAGGTCGAGGTTCTCCTCGACCGAGCGGTTCGCGGTAGGGGCTGTGCCTGCCGGGCTCGGTCAGCGTGCCGCGGTGGGCGCGGATCTCGTCGGCCGACAGGTCGTCGACGTAGGCCTTGCCGGCGCGGATCAGGTGGAGCGCCCACTCGTAGAGCTGCTCGAAGTAGTCGGAGGCGTAGTAGCCGTGCTCGCCCCAGTCGAAGCCGAGCCAGCGCACGTCGCGCTGGATCGACTCGATGTACTCCATCTCCTCCTTGGTCGGGTTGGTGTCGTCGAAGCGCAGGTGGCAGCGGCCGCCGAACTCGGCGGCGATGCCGAAGTTGAGGCAGATCGACTTGGCGTGGCCGATGTGGAGGTAGCCGTTGGGCTCGGGCGGGAAGCGGGTGACGACGCCGGCGTGCTTGCCGCTCGCGAGGTCGGCCGCGATGATCTCGCGGATGAAGTCGCGGCTCGAGGGGCTCTGCTGCTCATTCATTGGCGGGGCTCCCGTAAAGGCCGAGGATACGCGACCCCGGCCGTCTCGGGAACGGGATCGGGCGAACGGGATCGGGGACGAGGGAGCGCATGCTTCGTGGACGCGCTCAGGTCTTCATGGTGCGCAGCAGGTCGGCGGCCGCGCGCAGCCGCCGGCGGCAGACCTCCTTGCCGAGCACCGCCATGGTCTCGAACAGCGGCGGCGTCGCCGCCCGGCCGGTGACCGCGACCCGCACCGGCATGAACAGCTGCTTGGAGGTCCAGCCGGTCTTCTCGCAGAAGGCGCGCATCGCCGCCTCGACGGTCGCGGCGCTCCAGTCCAGGATCGGGTCGAGGTGGTCCTCGAGCAGCTCGCGGAACGCCTTCGCGGTCTCGGCGGGGGTGCGGTCCTTCGCCACCAGCGCGGCGCGCGCCGCGTCGTCGTAGGCGACCTCGCCCGACGAAGAAGAAGCCGGCGTAGCTGATGAAGTCCTCGAGCACGTCGATGCGCTCGTGGGCGAGCGGCAGCACCTTGAGCAGGTAGTCGTCGGAGAGCAGGCCGGACACGCAGGCGGCCGAGCAGACCGTCGGTCGTCAGCTCGCGGATGTAGCGGCCGTTGAGCCAGCCGAGCTTGGTCAGGTCGAAGACCGGCCCGCCGAGCCGGATGTCGGCGAGCTCGAAGTTGGCGACGAACTCGTCGAGGGTGAACACCTCGCGCTCGTCGGGCATGGTCCAGCCCATCAGCGCGAGGTAGTTGAGCATCGCCTCCGGCAGGTAGCCGGCGCGCCGGTAGTGGTTGAGGCTGACCGGGTTCTTGCGCTTCGAGATCTTGGACGAGTCGGCGTTGCGCAGCAGCGGCAGGTGGCAGAACACCGGCTGCTCCCAGCCGAAGGCGCGGTAGAGCTGGCAATGCTTGGGCAGCGACGACAGCCACTCCTCGGCGCGGATGACGTGGCTGATGCCCATCAGGTGGTCGTCGACCACGTTGGCGAGGTGATAGGTGGGAAAGCCGTCCGACTTGAGCAGGACCTGGTCGTCGATCTGGGCGGCGTCGAAGCGGACCGCGCCGCGCAGCAGGTCCGCGACCTCGAGCTCGCCCTCGGTGGGCATCTTGAGGCGGATCACGTGCTCCTCGCCGGCCGCCACCCGGCGCTGGGCGTCGGCAGGGTCGAGGCCCCGGCAGTGGCCGTCGTAGCCGAGCTGGCCCTTGCTCGCCCGCTGCTCCTCGCGCAGCGCGTCGAGCCGCTCGCGCGAGCAGAAGCAGGGGTAGGCGGCGCCGCGCGCCACGAGCTGCTCGGGCGTGGTCGCGGTAGATCGCGGAGCGCTCGCTCTGCCGGTAGGGCGCGTGCGGGCCGCCGACGTCCGGGCCCTCGTCCCAGGTGAGGCCGAGCCAGTGCAGCGCCTCGAAGATCATGCGCTCGCTCGCCGGATGGCTGCGCTGGCGGTCGGTGTCCTCGATCCGGAGCACGAACTGGCCGCCGTGCTTCTTCGCCATCGCGTAGTTGAAGAGCGCCACGTATGCGGTCCCGACGTGGGGATCGCCGGTCGGGCTCGGCGCGATCCGTGTCCTCACGACATCGGGCATGGGCTCACTCCGTTCGACCCGTCACGGTTCGATTCCGTCCCTACGAACCGGCGGTGATCCACTCGTCATTCTCCCGCGTCCGCGCCCGCTTCCGCGCCCTCGCCCGACCAGGGACCAGGGGGCTCGGCTCCCCACCCCAGCGTCTCTCTCCACTACCGTCTCCGTGCTCGTTTCCGTTCCCGGGCCCGGATTCCCATTTCACCTACGGTATCGCTCGAGAGTGGCGACAGGAAGATTGGGCTGCGGCCGACCGGCAGCCAAGAAACTCACCGCCAGTCGAGCCGGCGGTTGTGACTGGCGGAGAGGGCGGGATTCGAACCCGCGGTCCAGGTTAACCCCGGACAACTGCTTAGCAGGCAGTCCTGATCGACCACTCCAGCACCTCTCCGCGCCGGGATCGGTATTGTACGGCCGGGCCGGGGGACTGTAAAGTGCGGCGGACGGAGATGTTCCCCATCGCCGTCCGTCTTTCTCCGTTTCCGCTTGTCGCGGCGGAGCCGAGGGCGAAGCCGGACGCCCGCGCTCGAGCGAGACCGCAAGAGTCGATTCGTGAACGGGGACGGGAACGGGGACGGGAACGGGCGACGTCCAGCCGACAGGTGGGACACGCGGAGGGATGGCCGAGTGGTCGAAGGCGGCGGTCTTGAAAACCGCTGAGGTGCAAGCCTCCGTGGGTTCGAATCCCACTCCCTCCGCCAGCCAATGCGCTGCGCGCATTGGCCGGGACGATCATCACCCGCAGCTGGCGCCGCGTGATCCGCACGCAAAGACTCGAACCTTCCGGCGCTCGCCCCGGTTGTAGCGCCGGCACCGGATGTTGTAGCGCCGGCATCCTGCCGGCATAGAAAATGCCTAACCGCCGGCCCTGGCACCTCGGCGCGGGAGCCGGCCTCCTCATCCCCTGAGTCTTCGGCACGTCCCCCGATGACATCTGCATCATCGAGGAGTATGTTGAGAACAAGCTAACAAGCCTCTAAAGAAGGGGGACACCATGAAGAGCCCGCGGCTCGTGTGTCGGTTGGTGACGCTTCTCGGGTTCGGTGCAGGTGTGCTCGCGATGCCGGCGCTCGCGGCGACTCCGTCAGAGGCTGTGGTCGACCCAGGCACGCGGCAGGCAGTGGTCGAGATGCTCGACCGGATGCCGTTGCTGTTCGTGCCGGAGCAGGTGTCGCCCGACGGGGCGATGGGGTATGCGGTGCGGGGTCAGCGAGGCCAGCGTCTGGCTGAGCGACAACGGACTTGCCTATCGGCTGCACCGGGCAGGCGAGCAGCGAGTCGAAGGCGACCGCGCAGAGCTGGGTGGTCGCTCTCGACCTGGTCGGCGCCACGCCTCGGCAACCGGTTGGCGAAGACCCGCTGCCCACCAAGGTGAGCTACTTCAAGGGGCCGAAGGATCAGTGGCGGACCGGCCTGCCGAGCTACGGCTCGGTCGTCTACCGCGAGCCGTGGCCGGGTGTGGACCTGGTGGTGAGCGGCACGGCCGGCGAGCTGGAGTCGACCTTCGTGGTGCGGCCCGGCGCCGACCCCGGCGTGATCCGGCTCGCCTACCGCGGGGCGAGCGCGGTCCGGCTCGAGGCGGACGGCTCGCTGGTCGTCGACACCCCCCTCGGCTCCATCCGCGAGCAGGCTCCGGTCGCCTACCAGGAGATCGATGGCCGGCGGGTGGAGGTGACGGCGGCCTTCGAGCTCGAGCCCGGGGCCGAGCCGGGGCCGTCAGGGCTACCGCTTCCGGCTCGGCGCGTACGACCCCGACCGCGAGCTGGTGGTGGACCCGGTGACCCTGGTCTACTGCGGCTACATTGGGGGCTCGGAAAGAGACGGCGCACGGCATCGCCGTCGATGCCGCCGGCAACGCCTACCTCACGGGCTGACCGGCTCCACCGAGGCGACTTCCCGGTCACGGTCGGCCCGGACCTCGACTACAACGGTGGTGACCGACGACGCCTTCGTGGCCAAGGTTAACGCCGCGGGCACCGCGCTCGACTACTGCGGCTACATCGGTGGATCAGGTTGGCGACTGTCGGCACGGCATCGCGGTCGACGCGGCCGGTAACGCCTACGTCACCGGCACGACCAGTCACCGAGGCCACGCTTCCCGGTGCGTCGGACCGGACCTCACCTTCAACGGCGGCCGGGACGCCTTCGTGGCCAAGGTCAACGCCGCGGGAACCGCACTTGACTACTGCGGCTACATCGGCGGATCGGATGGCGACCTCGGCGACGGCATCGCTGTCGACGAATCCGGCAACGCCTACGTCGCCGGGAGCACCTACTCCACCGAGGCGACCTTTCCGGTCACAGTCGGTCCGGACGTCACCTACAACGGCGGAGCCGGACGCTTTCGTTGCCAAAGTCAACGCCACCGGCACCGCATTGGACTACTGCGGCTACATCGGCGGGGTCGGGGTCGACTCGGCCTGCGGCATCGCCGTCGACGTCGCCGGTAACGCCTACGTCAGCCGGCTACACTCAATCCGCCGAAGCGAGGTTTCCAGTCACTGGGGGACCCGACCTCAGCTACAACGGCGGCGGGTCGACGTCTTTGTCGCCGCGTCAACGTCCGACGGCCAGGCCCTTGACTATTGTGGCTACCTTGGCGGATCGCTACGGACGGTGGCGCTGAATCGCCGTCGACGCCGAGGGAAACGCCTACGTCACGCGGACGTAACCGCATCCACCCAGGCGACCTTCCCGTCATGGGTAGGCCCGGATCTCACCTACAACGGCGGTAACGACGACGCATTCGTCGCCAAGCTCAACGCCGCCGGAACCCGCGCTGGACTACTGCGGCTATATCGGTGGATCTGGGAAGTGATCGGCTGGTCAACCGCAGGCGGAGGTCTGGCGATCGACGCCAGCCGGCAATGTCTACATCACCGGCGATACCGATTCGACCGAGGCCACCTTCCCGGTCACGATCGGCCCGGATCTCACCTTCAATGGCGGCCCCAAGACGTCTTCATCGCCAGGGTTTCACGCCTTCGGTGCGGCGCTCGACTACTGCGGCTATATCGGTGGATCCGAACGGGACTATGGCGCAGCCATCGCCCTCGACGGTGCCGGCACTGCCTATGTCATCGGCAGTTCGCCCTCCGGGACAAGCGAGCTTCCCGGCGAAGTTCGGCCCTGACATCACCTACAACGGCGCTAGGACACCTTCGTCGCGAAGGTGAGCTTACCCGACGCCCGACCGCCGATGTCCTTCATCCCGGCGGCGGCGGTGGCGGCCGGCGCCCAGGGCGCCTTCTTCCAGACCGACCTCGAAATCAACAACACAGGGTAGGAGGAAGCGCAGGTGCCGTTCCAGTGGCTGCCCCGCGGCGAGAACAACTCCGAGCCGATGGAGTCCGACCCGATCGCGCTCGCTCCCGGCCAGAGCCTGCGCTTCGAGAACGTCCTGACCGAGCTCTTCGGCCTCGAGCCCGACTCGCTCGGCGCGCTCAAGCTGGTGGCCAGCACCGAGTCCGTGATCGGCATGAGCCGCACCTACAACGTCCCTGGCGCCGAGACCGCCGGCACCTTCGGCCAGGGCCTGCCCGCCATCCCGGTCGACCGAGATGATCGCCGGCACCGACCCGGCAGCGCATCATCTTCCTGAGCGAGAACCCCGACTCCCGGGCCAACGTCGGCTGCGTCAACGGCTCGAGACCAGCCGCTCACGGATCAACATCGAGCTCTTCGACGACGAGGGCTCCCTCCTAGAGATCAAGACCATGGACCTCGGCGCCCTACTCCAACAACCAGATCAACCGGATCTTCCACGACTGGGCACCGGTCAACGGCTACGTCGACGTGTGGACCGACAGCGACGACGCGCTCTTCTACTGCTACGGCTCGATGCTCGACAACCTGACCTCGGACCCGACCACGATCCTGCCGCAGGTGCCGTCGGGCGAGACACCACCTTCATCCCGGCCGCGGCGCTGGCTGCTGGCTCGAGGGCGCGTTCTTCCAGACCGATGTCGACCTCAACAACGTCGGCGCGACCGACCTCACCTACGAGCTGGTGTGGCTGCCGCGCGGGGCGGACAACTGCGACCCGGTCTACGAGCGACCCCTTCTCGCTCGCGCCGGGCGCCGGCGTGCGCTACGCCAACGTGCTCGGCGAGGTCTTCGGCCTCGAGCCGGACCAGGTCGGCGCGCTGGCGATCGAGGCGAGCGAGATCGACCTGTTGGCGATGAGCCGGACCTACAACCTGCCGTCGGCCAAGGTGGCCGGGACATTTGGCCAGGAGCTGCCGGGCGTCCCGGCCAACCAGATGATCCCGACCGGGGTCAAGAAGCGGATCATCTTCATGAACGAGAACGACGACGTCCGGTCCAACGTCGGCTGCCAGAACGCGGGCCTGCGAGCCGGTCACGGTCAAGATCGAGCTCCACAACGCCGACGGCGAGCGGCTCGGGACCAGGACCATGGAGCTGCCACCGCTGTCGAACGACCAGATGACGCGGGTGTTTCGCAACCACGCCCCGATCTCGGCCGGCTATGTGGATGTCTGGACCGACACCGAGGGAGCGTCGATCTACTGCTACGGCTCGGTGCTCGACAACCTGACCTCGGACCCGACCACCGTGCTGCCGCAGTAGGAGACCATCAACCTTCAACCACGGGCGGGAGTACTCTCCCGCCCTCTCTTCGTCTTCGTCTCGTGCAGGCTGGAAGCCTGCGCTACAACCCTCGGCGCCAGGGCCGACACTTTGGCGCTTTGTGAGATGCCGGCAGGATGCCCGCGCCACAACGATGCCGGCAGGACGCCGGCGCTACAACCATGCCGGCAGGATGCCGGCGCTACAACATCGACGCGCGGAGCGAATCGGATTACTCGAAGCCGCCGAGCGAGCCCTTGATCTCGGGCAGCGCGCCCACGCCCTTGAGCTCGATGACGATCCGGTACTCCTGGGTCGGGTAGAGGCCGAGCCGCACGTCCCGGTACTCGGCCGCGACGCTCCAGCAGCTGCCCTGCCAGAACACCCGGTACTGCTGCTGCTGGAACTCCTGCTTCTCGAGGTCGTAGGCGATGTGCAGCCCGGCCTGCAGCGGGAAGCCGGGCTTGCGGAAGTCGATCAGGGTGCGGACCTGGGACGACACCCGCTCGCCGGTCTGCGGGGAGTAGCTCTGGTACCAGGTCAGGCGGGCCGACCCCTCGGGCCGGATCAGGGCGGCGGCGATCGAGGTCGAGATCGGGTTGGCGTACAGCGTGTCGTAGGCGACCTGGGCATCGAACCCGGTGCCGACGGTCGGGGTCAGCCGGAACAGCATGCTCAGCGGACCCCACTGGCTGTTCTGCACGCCGTCGCCGCGGTTCAGCGGCTCGTCGAAGGAGTAGTCCTGGTAGAACTCGAGGGTCCCCAGCTCGCGCGCGCTGACCCCCTCCTTGGAGCGAGCCAGCAGCCGGTTGGCGAGGGCCAGTCGCACCCGGTTGGTGAGGGGCGTCGAGTCGACCTCGTCGAACACCGGGATCAGGGTGGTGTCCTCGGCGTCGGTGCCGCCGAGGTAGGCGTACTGCATGCGCGGCTCGACCAGGTGCTTGAAGCGGGCGTACGGACCCCACGGCTGGTTGAAGATCCGCGACACCGAGGGCCCGACGATGTCGACGCCCCCCGCCAGGTAGGTGCGACTGATCGGCTCGTCCTCGAAGCTCAGGCGGTCCTCGGAGTAGCGCTGGGTGTAGTAGGTTCCGCGGCCGCCGAAGCGCGGGGTCACCGACAGCCAGGGCGGGCTCGGCAGGCTGTACGCCAGGGTCGGGTAGAGGTCGGCGCGGCCGTACCGGCCCTGCAGGGTGTTGCCGCGGTCGACGTCGAAGTAGTTCACCGACGACACCAGGTCCCAGTACACGGATGAGCCGCCGATCGAGGTCGAGCGCACCCGCAGCTCGGCCTCCGGCAGCTGCATGAGCTCGACGTCCGTGGTCGTGAGGAAGGTCATGCGACGATCGGCGCGAAGGTTGAGCGTCCCCGGGCCATAGCTGCGCGTCAGGTAGATCTGCGAGTACAGCGAGCGCCGCGTGTTGGCCTCGAAGGTGCGGTCGAACTCCTGGAAGAAGTCGACGTCGGACAGGTCCTCGAGCTCGACGAGCAACCGGAACCCATAGAGGTCGGCCTGGGTGTGGACGACGTCGTAGCGCCACTGCCACTGCTGGTTGGCCTCGTCCCAGATCGCGTAGGCGAGGGAGCGTCCCGAGGCATCCTCGCCCGGCACCCAGCGCCATTCGTTCCCCAGGCCGTAGTAGCCGTTGGTGTAGTAGTCGGCGAAGATCGTCGTGTCGTAGCTGCGGCCAACCGGCACGAACACCGGCAGGCCGATGTTGAATCCCCGCCGGTCGGAGTAGCCGAAGGTCGGCATCAGGAGGCCCGGCGCGCGCTCCTGCTTGATCGGCCACACCAGGTAGGGCAGGTAGAAGACCGGGAAGTTCTGCACCCGCAAGGCCGAGCTCGTGAAGCGGCCGAACCCCTCCTCCTCGAGCAGCGCGCGCTTCACGCTGAAGCTCCACGGCGGGCTCGGGTCGTCGCGGCCGCAGGTCGTGAACAGCGCGCCGTCGACGCGGTAGTGGGTGTCGTCGATCTTCTCGATCTCGCGCCCGGTGAACGAATACATGGGATCGAGGAAGCCGGAGCCGTTGACGAACAGGCCGGTCTTGCTGCCCAGGTTGTAGTGGAGCTCATCGGCGGTGAAGCGGCTCGGGCCCTGATCGAAGATGATCCGGCCCCGCGCCAGCAGATCCTGCGTGGCGCGGTTGAACTCCATCTCGTCACAGGAGATCTTGATGTCCTGATAGAGGATCCGCACCCCGCCGAGACCGCGCCAGACGTCGCCCTCCCAGTGCTGCTCCTCCGCAGTCAACGTGATCGCGTCGGCGGGCTCGGCCGCCTCGAGGCCCACCGGCGCCAGCAGGGCCAGCCACAGCAGCAGGAGAAGCAGGGACCGCATCGGCCGCAGCTTCAGCTCACGCGCTCCGCGGCCTGGCACGAAACGCCCCCCGGCGCCAACCGATAGCCGCCCGCAGCGTCGGTCGGACGACGGTCTCGGCGTGCTCCATCGACTCTCCCTTCCGGCGGTTGCGGGAACCCGGTCGCGTACCCCGGCAATTGTAGCCCGCTCATCGCCGCGAGGACTGCCACCGCGCGACCGCGCGCTCGTGCTCGGCGAGCGTCCGCGAAAAGACATGTCCGCCCAGCGGGCTCGCCACGAAGTACAGGTAGTCGTGGCTCTCGGGCCGGACCGCGGCAGCCAGGGCCGCCCTCCCCGGCGAGTTGATCGGGCCCGGCGGCAGGCCCGGGTAGCGGTAGGTGTTGTAGGGATCGTCGGTCGCCCAGTGGCGCCGCAGGAGCCGGCCCTGCCACTCGCCCCGCCGCTTGAGGGCGTAGATGACCGTCGGGTCGCACTGCAGGAGCATGCCGCGCTGCAAGCGGTTGCGGAACACCCCGGCGATCCGTGGCCGCTCGCCCTCGAGCGACGTCTCCGCCTCGACCAGCGACGCCAGGGCGACGAGCTGGAGCGGCGAGGCCCAGAGCGCGGTCCCTCCCTCGGTCTCGGCCCGCCACACCTCGCGGAAGCGGTCGAGCATGTGGCCGGCCACCGACGGCACCGCGAGGCCGACTGCAAAGCGATAGGTGTCGGGGAACAGGAAGCCCTCAAGCGAGGGCGCGTCGGGAGCGAGGTCGGCGATCAGCTCGCGTTGCCGCGCGACCTCCCGCCACTCCTCGACGGTGCCGACGCCGGCTGCTGCGTACGCCGCGGCCAGCTCGTCGATCGCCCATCCCTCGACGATGGTGACGGCGGTCGTTTCGACCCGGCCGTCCAGAACGCGCTCCAGCGCGTCGGCCGGCCGGCAGCCCACCGGGAAGTGGTAGCGGCCCCAGCGGGGGCTGCGCCCGTCAGCGAACAGGCGCAGGTAGAGACGGCCCGCCACGCGCGACGGCAGCAGTCCCTCCTGGTGGAGCTGGCTCAGCACCACACCCGCGGGCGCGCCAGCGGCGACCGTGATCTCAACCGGGCGGGTCGAGTGCGGCCGCCACAGCGACCAGTAGCTCCCGACCACGAGCAGGGAGCCGACCAGCAGGACGAGGATGCCGACCGCGACGACCGCCCGCCGCAGCATCATGGCCGGTCCCGGCGGCCGTTGCTCTGCAGGTGGTCCTCCACGATCACCTGCGCGGCGAGGTGGTCGACGGGGCGGTCCCCCGGGAGGCCGGCGGCGCGCGCTCGGCGCCGCGCCTCGTCGGTGCTCAGGTACTCCGGCTGCAGCCTCACCTCGAGGCCGAGCTCTGCCACGGCGGCGGCGACGGCGTGGCTGCGCCGGCAGGCCGGGGTCTCGGTGCCGTCGGCCCGCGTCGGCAGGCCGATCACCACCCGCTCCGCGCCGTGGCGGCGGGCCGCCGCGACCAGCATCTCGGCGGCGGCCTGAACCCCGCGGTAGGGGACGACCTCGAGCGGCGTCGCCACACCCGTGGCGTCGTCGCCCACGGCGAGGCCGAGTCGTTTGCCTCCCAGGTCGACGCCGAGGCAGCGCATGGGGTCATTGTAGGGGAGACGGCTGCTCCCCTCCCGTAGGGGGGTTGGGGGTTAGGGGTTGGGGCCTCCGCCCACCCCTGCCCGTGCCCGTCTCCGGGCGGCAGGTGGGGTCGGTTGGATGGCGGCCCCCCGCCCGCTCTCGTCACGGCGGAGTGACGGCGGAACTGACTCGTCACGGCGTAGTCCGAAGGACGGAGCCGGAAAGCGAAGCCGGAAGCCGCAAGCCGCAGGCGACTTGTCAGGGCGAAGTGCGGAGCACGAAGCCTGAAGCCGGACTCGTCACGGCGTAGTCCGCAGGACGAAGCCTGAAGCCGGACTCGTCACGGCGACTTGTCACGGCGTAGCCAAAGGCGAAGCCGGAAGCCGCAGGACGAAGCCGGATCCGCGTCGCTTCCCGGCCGTGTTCAACCGCAGAGAGCACGGAGGTCGCGGAGAACAGGGAGGAGATCAGACAAGCTGTTGACCTCTCTCGGCGCTCTCTGCGCCCTCCGCGGTTCAGATGACACCAGCAACCAAGCCCCCCAATCTACACGCCCGGAAAAACAACGGCCGAGCACGAGGCTCGGCCGCCGCACTGAGCGCGGGAGCGCCGACAGCGACAACGATCTCCCGCCGAGCGGTGGGATCCCGCAGGATCCGACCGGCGAGGACGCTACTTCTCGACGCGCTCGCGCAGCGTCTTGCCCGGCTTGAAGTGGACGTACTTCTTGGCCGGGATCGTGATCGTCGCACCGGTCGCCGGGTTACGGCCCTGGCGGGCGCCGCGCTGCTTGGTGGCGAAGGTCCCGAAGCCGGGGATCGTCACCTTCTCACCGGAGTCGAGCGCGATCGCGATGATCCCCTTGCGCGCATGCGCGGAGAACAGGGCGTCGAGGATCTCGGCCGACTTGCCCTGGCTGAGCCCGGTCTTCTTCGCAAGCTTCATGGCCATCTCGGTCTTGTTCATGTCATCCTCCTGAGACCTTGCTGGATTCGTCGTCATATTGGGCGTTGCCACGGTCGCTGTCAAGAGAATCGTTGCCGGCACGGCAAAATCGGGCTTGTGCCGGTGCCGACCGGGGTGTACTTTGGTGACGGGGGTGCGAATGGATCTCAAGTTACGCGGCAAGCGGGCGCTCGTCACCGGTTCCTCCCGCGGCATCGGCCGCAGCATCGCGCTGTCGCTCGCCGACTTCAAGGTCGATGTGGCGATCAACTACCTGCGCCACCGCAGCCGCGCTGAGGAGACCGCGCAGGAGATCCGCGACCGCGGCGTGCGCGCGCTGCTGGTCAAGGGCAACGTCGCCGACCCGGAGGACGTCGCCCACATGTTCGCCACAATCCGCGCCGAGTGGGGCGGGCTCGACATCCTGGTCTCCAACGCCGCCTCCGGCGTGCTGCGGCCGGCGCGTGAGCTCACCCTGCACCACTTCGACTGGGCGATGCACATCAACGCCGCCGCGCTGCTCCCGCTCACCCAGAACCTGCTCGAGATGCCGTCCGACGGCGAGAAGGTGATGGTCGCGGTGTCGTCGCTCGGCGCCACCCGCGCAATCCCGAACTACGCCGCAGTGGGTGCGTCGAAGGCCGCTCTCGAGTCGATGGTCCGCCACCTCGCCGCCGAGTTCGCCCCCGAGGGGCTGCGCATCAACGCGGTGTCGGCCGGCACGGTGGACACGGACGCCCTGCTCCACTTCCCCAACCGCGAGGAGCTGCTCGAGGCCGCCCGCCGCCGCACCCCGGCCGGCCGGCTGCTGATCCCCCAGGACGTCGCCAACACGGTCGTCTACCTGTGCACCGAGTACGCATCGATGATCCACGGCCAGGTGATCGTGGTCGACGGCGGCTACTCGATTCTCGCCTGACGATCGGGCCGGTCGCAGCTCCCCAACCCGCGCCCGCTTCCGAATGAGTGGTAGGTGATACGTGATAGGTGATAAGGCCCCCGCCCGCCCGCTCCTGCTGTCATCCCGAGCGAGCGACGAAGTCGCGAGTCGAGGGACCTCCTGAAGCCACGCGGGTTGAGGATTGCAGTCGGGCACCGATGCGGGGAGACGGAAACGGGCAGACGCGCGAACTCCAGCCGGTGAGCCTGCGGGCCGCTATGCGCTCTTGCGCCTGGCGCGCGCGGCGAGCAGCGGCCCCAGGTAGCGCCCGGTGAAGGACGCCTCGCAGTCAGCCACCTCCTCGGGGGTTCCCGCCACCACCAACTCGCCACCGCCCTCGCCGCCCTCGGGGCCGAGGTCGACGATCCAGTCCGAGGTCTTGATGACGTCGAGGTTGTGCTCGATGACCACCACCGTGTTGCCGCGCTCGACCAGCGCCTGCAGCACCACCAGCAGCTTGCGGACGTCGTCGAAGTGCAGGCCGGTGGTCGGCTCGTCGAGCAGGTACAGGGTCTGGCCGGTGGCCCGCTTGGCGAGCTCGCGCGACAGCTTGATGCGCTGCGCCTCGCCGCCCGACAGGGTGGTCGCCGGCTGGCCGAGGTGGACGTAGCCGAGGCCCACCGCCACCAGGGTGTCGAGGATGCGCGCCACCTGGGGCACGTTGGCGAACAGCTCCCGCGCCTGGTGAACGGTGAGGTCGAGCAGCTCGGCGATCGTCAGACCCTTGTAGTGGACGTCGAGGGTCTCCCGGTTGTAGCGCAGGCCGTGGCAGACGTCGCAGGTCACGAAGACGTCGGGCAGGAAGTGCATCTCGATCCGGATCTGACCGGCGCCCTGGCAGGCCTCGCAGCGGCCACCCTTGACGTTGAAGGAGAAGCGGCCCGGGGAGTAGCCGCGCGCCCTGCGCCTCGGTGGTGGCCGCGAACAGCGAGCGGATCGGGTCGAAGACCTTGGTGTAGGTCGCGGGGTTGGAGCGCGGCGTGCGCCCGATCGGCGACTGGTCGATCGAGATCACCTTGTCGAGCGCGGTCGGCGCCCTCGATCGCGGCGTGCCGGCCGGGCCGCGCCAGCGTGCCGTACAGCTCGCGGGCCACCGCCTTGTGGACGATCTCGTTGACCAGGGTCGACTTCCCGGACCCCGACACGCCGGTGACGCTGATCAGGCGACCGAGGGGGAAGGCGACGTCGATGCCCTTGAGGTTGTGCTCGGCCGCGCCGCGCACGGTGATCACGCCGTTGTCCCCTCCGGTCCGGCGCGCCGGCACCGGGATCGCCTGGCGGCCGGACAGGTAGGCGCCGGTCAGCGACTCGGGGTGGGCGGCGATCTCCTCCGGCGGACCGGCGGCCACCACGCGGCCGCCCTGGCGCCCGGCCCCGGGCCCGAGGTCGATCACCCAGTCGGCCTCGCGGATCGTCTCCTCGTCGTGCTCGACCACGACCACGGTGTTGCCGAGGTCGCGCATCCCCTTGAGAGTCTCGAGCAGGCGGCGGTTGTCGCGCTGGTGGAGCCCGATCGACGGCTCGTCGAGCACGTAGAGCACGCCCATCAGCTTGGAGCCGACCTGGGTCGCCAGCCGGATGCGCTGGCTCTCGCCGCCCGACAGCGTGCCGGCCATCCGGTCCAGCGTGAGGTAGTCGAGGCCGACCGCCACCAGGAACGCCAGGCGGTCCTCGACCTCGCGCAGCAGCTTGGCGGCGACCTCGGCGTCACGGCGGTCGAGCGCGAGGCCCTCGAACCACTCCAGCGCGCGCCGCACCGGCAGCGCCGACACCTCGGCCAGACTGCTGCCGCCGACCTTGACCGCGAGCGCCTCCCGGCGCAGGCGGGCGCCGCCGCAGGCGCGGCACGGGGCGAAGGACAGGAAGCGCTCGAGCTCCCCCCGCACCTCCTCCGACGAGGTCTCGGCCAGCCGCCGCTGCAGGCGCGGCACCACGCCCTCGAACCGGTCGCGGTACCGGTAGGCGCCCTTGCGGCTCTCCCAGACCCAGTCGAGCTCGCTGTCGCTGCCGTACATGATGAGCTGGCGGACGTCGGCGGGCAGGCGCCGCCACGGCGCGTGGAAGTCGAAGCCGACGTGGTCGGCGAGCTGCTCGATCTGGCGCCGGAACCACGACCCCGGGACGTGGCCGACGGTCGCCAGGCAGCCGGCGGCGAGCGACCGCTCCGGGTCGAGAATCAGCTTCTCCGGGTCGACCTCGCGCAGCGAGCCGAGCCCCGAGCACTCCGGGCAGGCGCCCTGCGGCGAGTTGAACGAGAACAGCCGCGGCGACACCTCGGAGAGCGAGAAGCCGCACCCCGGGCAGGCGTGGCGGGCGGAGAGCACGATCTCGTCACCGCCAGCCACCGCAGCGCGCGCGATGCCGTCGCCGACCCGCAGGGCGGTCTCGAGCGAGCCGGCGAGCCGCGACCCGAGGTCCGCCCGCACCGCCAGCCGATCGACCACCACCTCGACCGTGTGCTTGCGCTTCTTGTCGAGCGCCGGCGGGTCGGCGGCGTCGACCACCTCGCCGTCCACGCGGGCCCTCAGGAACCCCTCCTTGACCATCTGCTGGAAGAGCTGGCGGTGCTCACCCTTGCGCCCCTCGGCGAGTGGGGCCAGCAGCAGGAAGCGGGTCCCCGCGGGCAGCGCGAGCAGCCGGTCCACCATCTGTTCCACGGTCTGCGGCCGGATCGGGAGCCGACAGTCCGGGCAGTGCGGGACTCCGACCGCGGCCCACAGCAGGCGCAGGTAATCGTGGATCTCGGTCACCGTCCCGACCGTCGAGCGGGGGTTCTTCGAGGTCGTCCGCTGCTCGATCGAGATCGCCGGGGACAGGCCCTCGATGGTGTCGACGTCCGGCTTGTCCATCTGGTCGAGGAACTGCCGGGCGTAGGCGGACAGCGACTCGACGTAGCGCCGCTGGCCCTCGGCGAAGAGGGTGTCGAAGGCGAGCGAGGACTTGCCCGAGCCGGAGACGCCGGTGATCACCACCAACCGATTGCGGGGGATGACGACATCGATGTTGGCCAGGTTGTGCTCGCGCGCGCCACGGATCGTGATGGTGTCCCGCATCTCCTCCAGCCGTGCCCGCCGGCTCGCTGCCGGCGCCCTCTCGGGGCAACCGCCCCGGCTGCGAGCGCTATTCCCGCCGCGCGGCGGGCCGCCGCCGTCAGCCGCGGCGGTGGGCCTCCTGCTCGGCCTCGCGGTCCATCGTGCGCTTGCGCAGGGCGTCGCGCTTGTCGTGCATGAGCTTGCCCCGCACCAGCGCGATCTCGAGCCGGATCCAGTTGCCGTCGACGAACATCTGCAGCGGCACCACGGTCAGCCCCTTCTCGCGGACCTTGCCCGCCCAGCTTGAGGATCTGCCGCTTGTGCAGCAGGAGCCGGCGCCGGCGCAGCGGATCGTGCGCCGCATAGCCGGCGTGCGAGTAGATGCCGATGTGACAGCCGACGAGGTAGGCCTGGCCGCCGTGCGAAGATGACGTGCGCCTCGGTGAGGTTGACCCGGCCGTCGCGCGCCGCCTTGACCTCGGTGCCGAGCAGCTCGAGGCCGGCCGTCTCCCGCTCCAGGATGTGGTACTCGTGGCGGGCCTTCCGGTTGGTGGCGAGAGGCCGGGTCATGACGCCACGCGGGCCAGCAGCTCGACCATCTCGGGGTCGAACTGCCCGCCTCCCGCCGATGCCAGCGTGGCGAGCGCCCGCTCCTGCGGGACCGGCGCCAGGTAGCTCGACGGCGAGGTCAGCACGTCGAACACCTCGGCGACATGCACCAGGCGGGCGAGCTCGGGAATCTGATCGCGACCGAGGCGATCCGGGTAGCCGGTGCCGTCCCACCGCTCGTGGTGGTGGCGGATCGCGGCAGCGACCTCGTCGAGGCCGACTCCGCGCACGATCCGCTCGCCGACGACGACGTGCCGCCGGTAGACGCGCCGATGCTCGGGCCCCGGTCGCTCCAGACGGTAGAGGCGCTCGTAGTCCAGCTCGCGCATTCCGACATCGTGGAGCAGGCCGGCGAGCGCAGCCTGCTCGGCGCGCTCGAATCCTCCACCGGCGGCGCGCACCATCTGCCAGCACAGGCGGGACACGGCGAGCGAGTGCGCGAGGAGATCCGGAAACCGGCTCTCGCCGGGCTCGAGCAGGCGGCGCGCGAGGCAGCGCCGCGCGTAGCGCAGCGAGGACAGCCGGTGCACCGCCGCCACCTCGCGCTGCAGGCGGTCCATCACTTGCGCCGGGTCCTCAGAGCCCTCGACGCCGACGACCGACAGAGCGAGCGACCACCCGGCGTCCTGCATCGCGACCTCGGAGACGATGAGCGACGGTCGCAGCGGTTCCTCGCCGGCGCGCAGCCGCCGCCACTGGGCGGTCCAGCCACCCCGCCGCGGGACGGTGGCGCCGCAACCGAGCAGCACCTTGGCCTGGTGGGCCCTGATGGCGGCCGCGTCCCCGTCGCCGGCATCGACGCTGCCGAAGACCAGGGTCGTGGCCGCGGCAGCCTCGGCCACGGTGACCGCGACCGCGTAGCAGCGGTCGCGGATCACGGCGTCGGCGGCGGCCGCGACCAGCTCGGCCATCGCCGGCTCGTCGAGCAGGTCGGCCGCCGCGCGCGTCGCCGTGGCCGGCGGCGTCGCTTCCTCCGGCTCGCCGGCGACGGCCGGTTCGCGCTCGAGGGAGCGCACCAGGCCGAGCTCGCCGAGCACCGCGAGGAGCACCCCCGCGATGGTCGCGGCGTGCTGCCGGTCGGACTCGTCGAAGGGCTGCTGGCCCCCCTTCTCCCGGCCCTCGACCAGGCCGATCAGACGCCCGCCATCGACCAGCGGGGCGAGCACCAGCCGCTGGACGCCGGCGGCACGCAGCCGCGCCGTGAGCAGGGGCTGCTCCTCGACGCGGTTGACGATCATCGGCAGCTCGACGCCGGCGGCGGCGACGACCAGGGGATCGTCGGGCTCGAGGCTGGGCAGGGGCGCGTCGCCACGGCCGAAGCCGTAGCGCACGGCGACCTGGAAGCTGTCGGCCGGCGTGCGCAGGTAGAGCGCGGCCTTGGTGCAGTGGACCTCCTCGAGGAAGCGGTACAGCACCTCCTTCAGCGACCGCTCGACATGCGGCGTCCAGCCAGGGACCCGGTCGATCATCGAGTCCGCCTCCCGACTCTTCGACCGTCCACTCTAGCACTCGCTCCCAGGTGCCGGTTCCGGGATACAATGACGCGATGACGCCCGCGCTGCTCGCCGTGCTCCTCGCCGCGTCCGCGGCGACCGCGGCGCCGATCGTGGTCGACACCGCGCTCGAGCAGAACACACTGACCGTGGAGTTCCGTCTCACCGAGCCCCTGCCCGACACCGTGGAGGCGGCGCTGCCGTCCGGCGCGGCCGTCGAGGTGCGCTATCAGGTGCGCGTCCGGTCCACCCGCAAGATGTGGTGGGACAAGAAGATGTGGACCGGAGAGGCGGTTGCCACGGCGGTCTTTGATCCGGTCGTCGGACGCTTCGAGTGCGAGCTCGTGGTCGACGGCGTGATCGTCGCGAGCCACGAGGTCGAAACGGTCGACGCGGCTCGATCGTGGCTGGCCGACCCCGGCCGGGTGCGGTTCGCGATGCCCGCAGAGCTCGAGTTCCGCTCGCTGTGGGTACGGGTTCGGGCGGTGTTTTCCTCCTCCACCAAATGGCTGTTCTTCCCGGACACCGAGGGCACCGAGTGGGTGGAGGCGCCGATCGAGCTGCCGACAGGGGGGGTCGCGCCGGAGGGGCCCGGCACCACCAAAGGCTGAGCGATGGCCAACCTGGTCGAGGCCTGGCACCAGCACCGACGACAGAACCGCTCGCTGGCCGCCGGATTCGTCATCCTGCTCGTCCTCTCCGCCGGCGCCTTCTACCTGCTCCAGCGGACCCAGGCCGCATCGCCCGAGGACCTGACCAATCGCCTGCTGCTGTTCGTCCTCTGGTACCTCGACATCTCGCTCATCCTGATCCTCACCTTCATCCTGGTCCGCAACCTCACCCGCCTGATCGCCGAGCGGCGCCGCGGCGTGCTCGGCAGCCGGTTCCGCACCAAGCTCGTGCTCACCTACGTCGTGCTGACCTTCGTGCCGGCGACCTTCATCTTCCTGATCGCCACCAACATCCTGCAGCGCTCCATCGACCAGTGGTTCTCGTCGCCGGTCGAGGAGACGCTGCGCAGCGGCGCCGCGGTCACTGTTCAGGTCCGCGAGCTGATCGAGCAACGTCTGTACCGTCAGGCCCAGGTCGCGGCGCGCGCGCTCGCCGGTGACGACGCGCCGGATCTGGCCGAGCTGCGGACCACGATGGGAGTCGACCTGCTGGCGCTGTTCGACGGGCCGCGCCTGCTCGAGGCGGTCACCGATCCCCGCACCATCCCGACCACGCCGCCCTCCCTGCGCTGGGAGGAGCTGCCCCCGGCCGGCGTCCGCGCCAACCGCTGGCGCGGCGGGCTGCTGGTGCGCGGCTGGGCGCCAATCGGTGACTCCACGGCCGTGGTCGTGGTCGGCGACATGCTGCCGCGGGAGCTGCTGCTCGACCTTGAGAGCACCACCGCCGCCCACGCCACCTTCCAGGAGATGAAGCTGCAGCGGGGGACCGTCACCTCCACGACCATCCTCGTCTTCCTCGCGGTGACGTTGCTGCTGCTGTTCGCCACGGTCTGGGTCGGGCTGTTCCTGTCACGCCGGTTCACCGAGCCGCTGCTCGCGGTGGCCGCCGCCACCCGGCGGGTGGCCGAAGGCAACCGGCTCGAGGAGGTGGCGAGCCCGGCCAGCGATGAGGTCGCGGTGCTCGTCGACTCGTTCAACGCCATGGTCCGCAGGGTGCGGGCCACCGAGGCGGAGATCCTGGCCTCGAACCAGGAGCTCGCGACCCTGCTCGCCACGGTGCCGACCGGCGTGCTCACCGTGAGCTCCGACGGCAGCCGCTTCCGGCCGAACCCGGCGGCGGCGCGGCTGCTCGGGGAGCCCGACTGGGCGGGCACCTGGCGGCCGATCGAGCAGCTCGACCGGCGCGGCTTCGAGCCCCTGCACGACCGGCTGCGACCGGGCGAGCCGACCAACGCCCGCAGCGAGCTCGACCTCGAGATCGGCGGCTCGGTACGCCACCTGGAGATCGCGCTCAAGCCGCTTCCGGGGGGCGGCTCGGTGGTCACGCTCGATGACCTCACGGTGCTGGTTCAGGCTCAACGCCAAGCCGCGTGGAGCGAGGTCGCCCAGCGCATCGCTCACGAGATCAAGAACCCGCTGACCCCGATCCGGCTCGCCGCTGAGCGCATGCAGCGCTGGGCCGGCCGGCTCGACGGCGAGGTGCGCGACATCGTCGACTCCTCGTGCGAGGCGATCATCGCCCAGGTGACCGGGCTCAAGGAGCTGGTCGATGCGTTTCGCCTGTACGCGCAGATGCCGCGGATGTCACCCCGCCCGAGCTCGGTCAGCCAGATCGTCCGCGAGGTGGGCTCGCTCTATGACGGGCTGCGCGACGGGCTCGAGGTCCACATCGAGACGCCGCCCGCTGAGGTCCACGCGATGGTCGACCCGGCCGCCCTTCGCCAGGCGCTGGTCAACCTGCTCGACAATGCGGTGGACGCCGTGAAGGGAAGCGGCGCGATCACGATCTCGCTCGCTACCCACGGCGACAGCCTCGTCCTGGAGGTGGCGGACACCGGCATCGGGCTGCCGACTGAGGACGCCGAGACCCTGGTCCAGCCCTTCTACTCGACCAAGGGACAGAGCTCCGGCATGGGCCTCGCCATGGTGCACCGGGTCGTCACCGACCACGGCGGCACCCTCGAGCTGCAAAACCGGCAGCCCACCGGCGCCCTGGTCAGGATCACGCTGCCGGCGGCGATCGTCGACGCCGCCCGCGCCGACGGCACCGCAGAGACGGCCGGTCCCGCCAGCTGAGCCCCGCTGTCCCCGCTTCGGCTTCCGCGCCCCCGCCCGATCCCGTCCCCGTCCCCGCTCGTTCGCCCCGTCCTCGAAGACGCTTCGCGCCGGTTCTCCGGAGGCACTCCCCGAGGGTGCCACCTTTGGCGATTCCGGGTCTCCAGCACTTCTTCAGGAGGAACGTCACCCCCGGAATCGCCAAAAATGGCACGCCCGCTGGACGCGACCTTCTCGTGCCCGCCTCGACCTCGGAAGCGGGCGCGGATCCGGCTTCGTCCTGCGGACTACGCCGTGACGAGAGCGGGCGCGGACCCAACCCGCTGTGATGTCGCTCGTTGACCGCCTCCTGGTCACTTGTTACCATCCAGGACATGGCGTACTTGGGCAATCGTGAGCTCTCGATCGAGGCTCAGGACCGCGTCATGTCGGCCTTCCGCAAGGTCATCGCCAACCTCCAGCAGCGGCAACGCGAGGAGGCGCTGATCGGCCTCGAGTTCGTTCTCCGCATCGATCCGCTGTTCGGCCCCGCGATCGAGCTGCGGCGCCAACTGCAGGGGGGCGCGGAGGCGATCGACCTGTCGGACCTCATCGCACAGATCGAGGCGCCGACCACCGACACCATCAACGAACTCCTGATCGAGGCGGTCGAGGACTTCAACAACCGCGACTTCATCGCCGCCAAGTCCAAGGTGGAGCGCGTCCTGCTCGAGCTGCCCGGCCACCAGGAGGCGCGCCGGTTGCTCAACCAGCTCCAGGAGTCCCTCAAGGTGGAGCAGCAGGTCGGCCAGTTCCTGATCCAGGCGCGCGAGGCGCTCGCGAACGGCGACCCCCAGGAGGCGGCCAACTTCGTCCTCATGGCGCAGGCGCTCGATCCCCACCACGGCGGCATCGCCTCGACGCTGCACGAGATCTACGCCAGGAGCGGTGGGCCGCCGGCGGACGGACCACCAGCCCGGCCCGCGGCCCGCGCCGGTGGACCACCCGCGGCAGGAACCTCCGCGCCCGCCAGTGGGGACCGCTCCTTCGCCACCGCCGGCAGCGCGCGTGGTGCAGCCACCACAGCCGCCGACGTGCCGTGGAGCTCCGGCGGCGATGAGCTGTTCGGCGACGGAGGAGACGCGGCCGAGTTCCCGGGGCCCGACTTCGGAGCGGAGCCGCTGACCGACGCCCTCGACGCCGATTTCGGAGAGCCCGGCATCGACCTCGGCGCACCGCCCGCCGACGACCTCTCCGACCTCTTCGAAGCGACTGCCCGCCCGGCAGCCGCTGCGCCATCCAGCGACCAGCCAGCCGTGGCACAGCTGCTCGCCCGCGGGATGGCCGCCGTCGAAGCCGGCCAGTACCTGGCCGCGATCGATGCCTGGTCGCGGATCTGGCTCGACGACCCCACGAACGAGGACGTCGGTCCGCGCGTGGCGGAGGCGAAGAAGCGCCTCCAGCAGGCGGCTCGGGAGCTCGAGCACCTGCTGTTCGAGGCCGAGGACGCGCTCATCGGCGGCGACGCCGACAAGGCACTCGACCTCGTCAACCGCGTTCTGACGAGGAACCCGGGGCACCGCGAGGCGCTCGCGCTGCACCGCCGGCTCAGCGGTGAGGCCGAGACCGCATCCGCTGCCCCGCCCGCGGCCGCGGCCGCGCCCGAGATGCCGGACCTCGAGGAGGATCTTTTCTCGGAGCCCTTCGCCGACGTCGGCGCAGCGTCGGCGGAGGCGACCTTCGAGGCACCGTTCGAGACGCCGTTCAAGGAGGGCGACGAGGTCGCGGTGACGCAGGCCCCGCGTCGCATGCTCGCAGTCTCGCCCCGCACCCTGGCGCTGGCGGCGCTGGTCGCGCTCGTGCTGGTGGTCGCCGTCGTGTTCGGGGTGCGGGCCATCCTCAACGCCCGCACGCCAACCGCCGAGAACGACGTGGATGTCCTGCGCACCGAGGCCAACAATCTGTACATGCAGGGCAAGCCGGCCGCGGCGCTCCAGCTCGTGGAGCGGTTCCGGCCGCGCAAAGAGGGGGACGAGGAGGCCGTCAGCGTCCTCCGCGCCAAGTACACGGCCGCGCTCGCGACGCCGACCCCGACGCCGGTGCCGCAGATCGCGATCGAGGCGCGGCGCCTGCTCGAGGCCGGGCTGTGGTTCCGCGCCTACGACGAGGCCAAGCTGGGGCTCGAGTCGTACCCACGCGACGGAGGGTTGCTCGAGATCGTGGAACAGGTCGAAGGCAAGGAGCCGCTGGCGACCACCCTGTCGAGCCAGCTCGCCAGCCGCAATCACCGGGGGGCCGTCGGCACCGCCCACGACCTGCTGGTCACGCACGCTTCGCAGCGGGATCTGGTGGAGGCCCTCGAGCGGTCACTGTTCAACGCCGCGCTCGCCGAGCTGCGCATCTACAACCTCACCGGCGCCCGCTCCTTCCTTGACGAGCTGACCGCCGTCGAGCCGAACGACGAGGAGGTCAACCGGGTCCTGGAGTTCATCGACAGCTACAAGGCGCGGCCGGTCGACATGCAGCTCAAGGTCTTCATCCAGAGCCTCGGCGAGCGGCAGGGCTGGTCGGCGCCGCCGCCGCCGCCCCCGACCGCCGCCCAACCGACGCCGACGCCAGCAGCAGCAGCGTGAGCCCGGATCCGCTGCCCCCCCGCTCGCCCGACGTCCCCGACGGCTGGGACCAGCTCCAGCGTCCTGCCGACGAGCCGGCCGCGACGGCAGCGTCCGGCCCGGCGCTTCATGACCCGGGCTCGGTGATCCCCGTGATCGCCGGCTCGTGGGGCGATCTGGCGGCCATCTTGGGGCTGTCCGCCGCGACCCTCGTGGCACTCAAGCTCGCCGGCCACGGCGCTCCGTTCGCCGCCGCATCGTGGGCGGTCGCGGTCGCGGTGCTGTGGTGGCTGGTGGCGGCCGCGGCGCTGCTGACCGTCCGCCGGGCCACCCCCGGCATGGTGGCGGCCGGGATCTCGTTCGCCGGTGCCGTGCGGCCGGCACGGCTTCCCTGGGTGCTGCTGGTGGCCCTGCTGCTGGCGGCCACGCTCGGCCTGCCGTCGGCCGTGGGCCCGTCGGGATGGGCGCTGCGGGTCGCCGCCGGCACGCCGCTCACCGTCACCGGGCACGGCCTCCCGTGAGCCGGTGCGGGGCGCGGGCGGCTTCAGGATTTCCGGCGCTTGAAGACCATCCCGATGTGATCGGTGGCGCCGGTCTTGAAGTTGATGGCGGTGATCGCCACCAGCTCCCAGCCGTCGTCGCCGAGCTCGTTGAGCTGGCTGCCGTAGTTCGGGTCGAGGCGGTAGTTCTCCGAGCGGATGTTGATGATCTTGTACTCCCAGCGAGCCGCGTCCATGCCGTCCTCCCTCCCAGGTTGCTCCAGAAGAGTAGCTGCATTGTAGCACCGCCCAGCGCACCCGAGGTGCCGCGATGGCAATGGCTGTCGCAGGTTCCTCCGGCAACGGTTCAGGTCCGGCGCGGCGCGTCAAGGCCATCCAACCCATGGCTCGGCTGAGCGTCGTCATCCCGGCGTTCAACGAGGCGGAGCGGCTGCCGCCGACGCTTCAGGAGATCATCCGCTACCTCGGCGCGATGCCCGAATGGCTGCCGGCAGAGTTGATCGTGGTCGACGACGGCTCGCTCGACGGCACGGCAGACGCTGCCGCGGCAACCGAGGCCCCGGTCGGCCTCGCCCTCGCCGTGATCCGGCACGCCCGCAACCGCGGCAAGGGCGCGGCGGTGCGCAGCGGCTTCCTCGAGTCGCGCGGCGCGCAGATCCTGCTCTGCGACGCCGACCTCGCGTCGCCGATCGACCAGCTCGCGGTGCTCGCCGCGAGCGGAACCCGGGACGCCGTCCGGATCGGCTCGCGGGCCTTGGACCGCAGCCTGATCGCGATCCGCCAGCCGAGCTACCGCGACCTCATGGGCCGCACCTTCAACCTCGCGGTGCGCGCTCTGGTGCTGCCCGGGATCCATGACACCCAGTGCGGCTTCAAGCTCTTCCCGGGGGACCTCGGCCGGGCGCTGGCGGCTGCCCAGCGGATCGACGGCTTCGCGTTCGACGTCGAGCTGCTGTTCCTCGCCCGCCGCTGGGGCGCGCCGGTGGTCGAGGTGCCGGTGTGCTGGCGCCACATCGAGGCGTCGCGGGTCCGGCCGCTGCTGCACTCCGCTCAGATGCTGCGCGACCTGACGTGGCTTCGGCTGCGGGCCGCCGCCGGGACTCTGCCGCCGGGCCCCCGGCTGCCGCAGCCCGAGGGTCGCGATCGTGGCTGACGATCCGTTCGACCCAGCCTGGCACCTCGACCCCTTCCTCGAGCACCTCGAGTGGGAGCGCAACCTCGCCCCCGCCACGCTGCGCGCCTACCGGCGCGAGGCCGCGAGCCTGATCGACTTCGTCCGCGACGAGCTCGACGCCACCGAACCGTCGCAGCTGACGCCGACCTCGGTGCGCTCCTACCTCGCCCAGCTCCACCAGCGACGCCTTTCGGCACGCTCGATCGAGCGCTCGCTGGCCTGCCTGCGGACCTACTTCCGTTTCCTGGTCAACGAGCGGGTCATCCCGGCCAGCCCGGCCGAGTCGGTGCCGCACCTGCGCGCACCGCGGGGCGCGCCCGAGGTGGTCGATCGCTACGCCATCGAGGAGCTGCTCGACAGCCAGCCGGCGACACCGGTGGGTGACCGCGACCGCGCCGCGCTCGAGCTGCTGTACGGTGCCGGGCTGCGGGTTGGCGAGCTGGTCGGCATCGACCTCGCCGACCTGCAGCTGAGGGAGCGCATGCTGCGGGTGCGCGGCAAGGGCCGCCGCGAGCGGCTGGTGCCGTTCGGCCGCAAGGCCGCCGAGGCCGTCGCCCGCTACCTGCCGCACCGGGCGCGCTGGCGCAGCGGGCGCCGGGACAGCGACGAGCCGCTGCTCGTCAACCAGCGCGGCGGACGGCTGAGCGATCGCTCGGTGCGCCGCATCCTGGATGCGGCGGTCCAGCGCACCGCCTTCCTCCACCACCTGCACCCGCACGCGCTGCGGCACGCGTTCGCGACCCACCTGCTGGAAGCCGGCATGGATCTGCGCGCGATCCAGGAGCTGCTCGGCCACAGCTCGCTGTCCACCACCCAGGTCTACACCAATGTCGACCTCGCCCATCTCATGAGCGTCTACCGGAAGAGCCACCCCCGAGCGGGCAACGATCCCGGCGGGGGGGGCGGCGGCATGACCGAGGGGTAGCTACCCCGCCCTCGACTCGCTGGCGACCTCCGGCCGGCCGTCGCCACTGGACTCGAGGCTCGCCGCCCACTCGCGGATGCGGCCGACCGCGAGTGCGGCGTGACGCTCCCGGCGCTCGCGCCGGCTGCGCACCGCGGCCAGCTCCGGCGGGGTGGCGATCAGGCCCCAGCTGATGTTGGCGGGCTGGAAGCCATGCGCGCTGCGTTCGCTGAGGTGCCGGATGAGCCCGCCGCAGGCGGTCTCGGGGGGCGGCGGCTGTGGGCTGCCTCCCGCGAGCTCGGCGGCCAGAGTCCGCGCCGCGATCAAGCCGGTGGCCGCCGACTCCACGTAGCCCTCGACACCGGTGAGCTGGCCGGCGACCCGGAGGTCATTGCGGCGGCGCAGGCGCAGCAGCGGGTCGAGGTGGGCCGGGGCATTGAGGAAGGTGTTGCGGTGGATCATGCCGAAGCGCACGAAGCGCGCCTGCTCGAGCCCCGGGATGGTCCGGAAGACGCGTCCCTGCTCGGCCGCCGTGAGCTTGGTCTGGAAGCCGACCAGGTTCCAGTGCTCGGCCGCGAGGTCATCCTGGCGCAGCTGGACCACCGCGTAGGGCCGGCGGCCGGTCGCCGGGTCAGAAAGCCCGACCGGCTTCATCGGCCCGAAGCGCAGGGTGTCGAGGCCGCGCTCGGCCATGACCTCGATCGGCAGGCAGCCCTCGAAGTAGCGGATGTCCTCCAGCTCGAACGCCTTGAACGGCTGCTTCTCGGCGGCCAGCAGGGCGGCCACGAAGTCCTCGTACCGGCTGCGGTCCATGGCCGCGTTGAGGTAGTGGTCGGACCCGCCCTTGCCGTAGCGGGAGTCCCGGAACAGCCGCGTCACGTCGAGCGAGTCGGCGACGACGATCGGCGCGATCGCATCGTAGAAGGCGAGCGCGCCCTCGCCGAGCAACCGCTCGAGCGCGCGGTGCAGCGCGGGCGAGGTCAGCGGGCCGGTCGCCAGCACCACCGGTCCAGCCGGCAGCTCCTCGACCTCTCGGCGCTCGACGATGATCCTCGGGTGGCGGCTGACAGCGTCGGTGACCGACTCGGCGAAGCGGTCGCGGTCGACCGCCAGGGCGCCGCCGGCCGGCACGGCGGCCTCCCGCGCGCAGCCGGATGATCAGCGAGTCGAGCGCCGCCATCTCCCGCTTGAGCAGGCCGACCGCGTTGGCCGGGCTGTCGCCGCGCAGCGAGTTCGAGCACACCAGCTCGGCGAGCTGGCCGCTGCGGTGAACCGGGGTCGGGTGCACCGGCCGCATCTCGGCCATCACGACCCGGATGCCGGCCTGCGCCAGCTGCCAGGCCGCCTCGCTCCCGGCGAGGCCGCCGCCCACCACCAACACCGGTTCGTTCACGCCGACGTCCCACACGCGCCAACCCTCGGGTCAGCTCGCCCCATTCCCCGAGCGCCGCGCGAAGCGTCCGTCCGGCAGCCGCTCGACCACGCCTGCGAGCTCGAGGCGGAGCAGCTCGGGGAGCAGCACCGGCAGCGCAACCGAGGCGCCGGCCGCGAGCTCGTCGACGGTGCGCGCGGTGCCGGCGGGCAGCCTCGCGAGCAGCCAGCCGTCGTCAGGCCGGCCCGCCCCGGCGTCCGCGGCCCGGGCTGCGCCCGGCGCCACGACCTCGAGGACGTCGCGGACGGTGAGCAGCGGCCTCGCCCCGAGGCGGAGCAGGGTGTTGGGGCCGACCGACAGCTCGGAGAAGATCCCGCCGGGGACCGCGAAGACCTCGCGTCCCTCCTCCACCGCCTGGCGGGCCGTGCCCAGGGCGCCCGAGCCGGCGGCCGCCTCGACCACCACCGTGGCATCGGCGAGCCCCGCGATCAGGCGGTTGCGCTCCGGGAAGTGGTGGCGCCGCGGCGGCGTCCCCGGCGGATACTCGCTGAGCAGGGCGCCGGCGGCGGCGATCGCCTCGGCGAGGCGGCCGTGCTCGGGAGGGTAGATTTGATCCGGGCCGCTGCCCCACACCGCCCAGGTCGGGCCACCGGCGGCCAGGGCGCCCTCGTGAGCGCAGGCGTCGACCCCGCGCGCCATGCCCGAAACCACCACCACATCGGCGCGGCCGAGCTGATCACCGAGCAGCCGCGCCACCTGCCGGCCGTAGGGCGTGGCGGCCCGCGAGCCGACCACCGCCACCGCCGGACCGGCCGCCAGCCGGCCGCGCACGAACAGGCCGAGCGGCGGATCCGCGGTCGACCGCAGCCGCTCCGGGTAGTCGGCGTCCGCCGGCACCAGCCACCGCCAGCCGATCCCATCGAGTCTGGCAAGCAGGTCCGGCACGGACTCCCGGAGCAGCCTGGCTGCGGCGACGGCGACTGCCGCCGGGGCCCCCCCACGCTCGAGGGCCTCGAGCGGGCCGTCCGGGCACGAATCGGCGGCCAGCAGGCGGCGGCAGCGGGCCCCGACCCCGGCCAGCAGCAGGGCGAGCCTCGCACATCGCGCGGTGCCGGTGTCGTAGCTCACCATCCCCCACACACCACAAGGTGGGCAGCGCCGGCCCTCGGATATACTCCGGGAAGTGGAGCTGCGGGTTCTCGGAAGCTTCGGGGGCGACAGTCCCGCCTGCCGGATGACCTCGTTCCTGATCGGCGGCACAGTCGCGGTCGACGCCGGCGCGATCACCCGCGCCCTGACCCTCGCCGAGCAGCGCGCGATCCGTCACGTCATCATCACCCACACCCACATCGACCACACCTCGTCGCTGCCGTTCCTGATCGAAAACCTGTTCGGCACCGACCCCGACCCGGTCTCGATCTACTGCACGCGCTCAGTGCTGGGGGCCGTCCGCCGGCACCTTTTCAACAACGACACCTGGCCCGACTTTTCGACGATCCCGAACCACCTCTACCCGTCGGTCCGCTTCCAGGTGATCGAGCCCGAGGTTTCGTTCACGATCGCTGACGCCCGCCGGCGAGCTCGAGGTCACGCCGGTACCCGTCAACCACGTCGTGCCCACGACCGGCCTGCTGCTGCGCCAGAACGGCTCGAGCCTGCTCTTCACCTCCGACACCGGCCCGACCGAACGGGTCTGGCAGGTCGCGAACGCGGCCGACGACCTGTCGGCGGTGATCACTGAGTGCTCGTTCCCCAACCGGCTCCAGGCGGTGGCCGATGCCAGCCTCCACCTGACGCCGCAGACCCTCGCCGGCGAGCTCGCCAAGCTGACCCGCGCCGTCGCGGTCTACCTCTACCACTTCAAGCCGCCGTACCTGGATGAGCTGCGCGCCGAGGTCGCCTCGGCCGCGCTGCCCCACCCGGTGACCGAGCTCGTGCAGGACCAGACCTACAACTTCTGAGCCCCCGCCCGCGCCCGCTTCCGCTTCCGCGCCCGCTTCCGAACCCGGGGGGCGAGGCGAGAGCGAGGAGAGCGCGTCCCGCGGGCGTGCCATCTTTGGCGATTTCGGGGCGACGTTCCTCCTGCCGTAGTGCTCGAGGTCCGAAATCGCCAAAGGTGGCTCCCTCGGGGAGCGCCTCCAGGGTACCGGCGCGAAGTGGTCTCGAGGATGGGGCGAACGAGCGGGAACGGGCGCGGAGACGGACACGCAAACGGAGTGACGAGGTCCCGGTAGGCGACGCGTTCAGCGCGCCCGCTTCGCCGTGCCGAGCGCGATCAGATCCGAGCGGAGGTCGAAGGCCAGGCGACCGCGAACCCCGGGCGCGAAGAAGTCGAGGTCGGGGCCGAGAGCCGCCGTGAAGACCAGGTGCCCGCTGCGCTCCATCAGGCCGAGGGTCCGCAGCGGGTAGTCACCCTCCCAGGTGAACAGCCGCCAGCCCCGGGCGTCCTCGGCCACCCGGAAGACCACCGTCGAGTCGCGCGCCGTCTCGGCGGCGATCTCCTCGCCGTGCCGTGCCACGCTGCGGATGTCGGCACGGGCGGCGAGCACCGCCGCCGGATCGCGCCACAGCTCGCCCGCCATCAGCTCGACCGGTCGCCGCACCTCGATCTCCGACGGCGCCTCGCGCTCGCTCCCCGCCACTCCATCGAGCACCTCCGGGTCGACCCGCAGCCCGCGCACGACCAGCCGCTCGACCAGCGACCGCGTCGCCCGGACCCGGGCCACCGAGAACAGATCCTCGATCTCGAGCGTGCCGGCACGAAGCAGGTAGCGCTCGGCGGAGCCGAACCACAGCAGGTCGAAGGCGCCGCCGCCGTCGGGCGCCACACCACCGCCGCTGCACAGCAGCGGCTGCCGCTCGCCGACCGCCTCCCGCCACACCGTGCCGTGGTCCAGCCCATAGGCGCCATCCGGTCCCGGCTGCTCGTCGGCGTTTGCGGCCACCGGCAGCGCCGGGGCGACCACGACACCGGCCGCCTCGAGCAGGGGCCAGGTCGAGGCGAAGGCACTGCCCCGCACCGGGGTTCCCCGGAACAGGCGGGCGAGGACCCGGTGGCACTCTGCGGGGCCGGCGAACCAGCGCGACTCGACCACCGTTTCAGGGGCGCGCACGCCGATCGCGGCCCGCCACCGCAGCGGCAGGCGCCGCACCAGCATGGCCGCCGCCTGCGCCGCCGGCAGCTCGGGGTCGACCCCGGCCGCAGCCAGCACCCGCGCGTCCATCAGCCCCCCAGGCTGCTGGCGAGCTCGGCGATCCGCTGCTGCGCCTCGGCGGAAAACCAGCACTCCAGGAACCGCCTGTCCTCGGCCGCGAAGCCAGCCCGCATCGCGTGCCAGGCCTCGCCGAGCAGGAGCTCCTTGGTCGCCGCGTAGGCCCGCGCCGGCCGCGACGTGAGCCGGACGAGCTCGCGATCCACGGCCACCACCACCTGCTCGACCGGCTCCACGCGGTGCACCAGACCGAGCTCGTGCGCCCGCTCGGCGGTGCAGCCCTCGCCGCGCAGCAGCGTCTCGTCGATCGCGAACGAGCTGCAGCGGGCGCGCACCATCCGCAGGCTGCCGGCGGGAATCGGCACCCCCAGGTTGAGCTCCGCGAAGCCCAGCCGCGGCCTGCCGGTCGCCATCACCCTCAGGTCGCAGGCCAGCGCCAGCAGCCAGCCGCCGGCCACCGCGTGGCCAGTGATGGCGGCGGCGGTCGGGCCGGGGTAGGTGAAGACCTCGAGGATGAGGCTGTTGAAGACCTCCAGGGTCGCCTGCACGCGGCCGCGATCGGCGGCCGCCAGCTGCTTGAGGTCCCATCCAGGGCAGAACAGCGCCGGGTGCGACGACGCGAGCATCAGCGGCGGGGCGCCGTGGTCCCTGAGGTCGGCGACGGCGTCGCGGATCGCGGCCATCAGCGGCAGGGCGAGGGCGTTGGCGCCGTCATCGAGGATGATGCGGTGGATCCCGTGGACCTCGTGGTGGCGGATCGGTCGATCAGGCATCGGAGTCCTCCAGGAGCCCGCGGAACAGAGCGTGGACCCGGCGGTCGGCGCTCAGCTCGGGGTGAAAGGTGGCGGCCACGATCCGGCCCGAGCGGACGAGCACCGGGTCGCCGACGTGCCGGCCGAGCACGTCGACGTCGACGCCCGTCCGGACGATGCGCGGCGCGCGGATGAAGACCGCCTCCATCGACTGCGGATCGCCGAGGGCGCCGTTGACGTCGACCATGGCGACGGTCGATCGCACCTGGCGGCCGTAGGCGTTGCGGACGACATCGACGTCGAGCAGACCGAGCGATGGCTGCCGCGGCTCGACGCTCACGGCGAGCAGGATCACGCCGGCGCAGGTGGCGAGCACCGGCATGCCCGAACGCACGCGCTCGCCGATCCGCTCGGCCAGGCGCTCGTCCGCCATCAGGCGGAGCATGGCGGTCGACTCGCCCCCGGGCAGGACGAGTGCGCCGACCCGGTCGATCGCGGCGGCGGTGCGTACCGGCTCGGCCGGGATGGCGGCGTCGCGCAGCGCCGCGACGTGGGCTGCCCAGTCACCCTGCAGCGCGAGCACCCCGACCCGCATCACCACCCCCGGCGCGACAGCATCTCCTCCGGCGTCAGCTTGCCGGCCTCGAGACCGGACATCGCCTCGGTGAGCCCCTCCGACACCTCGACCAGCTTGGCGGCGTCCTGCCAGTGGGTCACCGCCTGGACGATCGCACGGGCCCGGCGCTCCGGGTCGCTCGACTTGAAGATCCCGGAGCCGACGAACACCGCCTCGGCGCCCAGCATCATGCACAGCGCTGCGTCGGCCGGCGTGGCGACACCGCCGGCCGCGAAGTTGGGCACCGGCAGCCGGCCGTGCTCGGCGACCCAGCGCACGAGCTCGTAGGGAGCCTGCAGCTCCTTGGCGTGGGCCATCAGCTCGTGCTCGTCGAGGATGGTCAGGCTGCGGATGCCGCGCTGCACCGCCCGCAGGTGGCGGACCGCCTCGACGATGTCACCGGACCCGGCCTCGCCCTTGGTGCGCATCATCGCCGCGCCCTCGCCGATCCGCCGCAGCGCCTCGCCGAGGTTGCGGCAGCCGCAGACGAAGGGCACGGTGAAGCCGTGCTTGGAGATGTGGTTCTCCTCGTCGGCCGGGGTCAAGACCTCGCTCTCGTCGATGAAGTCGACCTCGAGCGCCTCGAGCATACGGGCCTCTGCGATGTGCCCGATCCGACACTTCGCCATGACCGGGATCGACACCGTCGCCTGGATGTCCCTGATCTTGGCGACCGGCGCCATCCGCGCCACGCCGCCCTGGGTTCGGATGTCGGCCGGCACCCGCTCCAGCGCCATCACCGCCGCGGCGCCGGCGTCCTCGGCCAGCTTCGCCTGCTCGGCCGAGGTGACGTCCATGATCACCCCGCCCTTCAGCATCTCGGCCAGCCCCACCTTGACGCGGAACTGGTCGTTCGCTTCGCTCATCGTCGCGCCTCCCTGGGGACACTGCCCCACGTCATTGTACACAGCGGACGCGGCGGTCAGAACGTCACTCCACCACGACCGCCCCACCCCGCCGCAGCCGCATCAGCGCAAGCAGGTTGATCGCGCAGTGCGCGGCGGCGGCGGCCGGGTAGCCGTAGCGGCTGAACACCGCGCCGAGCACCAGACCGAGCCCGAGCGCGATCACCGGCCACATCCACAGCCGGCGGTCGGGCACCAGGTGGAGCACGGCGAACAGCAGCGCCGCCGGCACGAGGCCGATCACCGGCTGCAGCAGCGCGCGCAGCAGCGCCTCCTCGGCGATCCCCGACAGCAGCGCGACCGCAGCGGCATCGACCACGGTCCAGCCGCGCACCAGCCGCTCCTGAAAGCGCTGCAGCTCGGCGAGCGGCGGCACCCTCCTGGTCAGCCAGAGCGCCCCGCTGCTCGCGATCCCGACCAGCGCGCCGACCACGATCGACCACGCGAGAGGCCCCTGCGGCGCCAGGCCGCCGAGCGGGTTGCCGTCCTTGAGGCCGAGCCCGATCACGGCGACCAGGCCGATCAAGCCCTCCTGGTGGAGCAGCAGCACCGGACGCACGGTCGGGAGCGCGCTCGACACGGTGCCGTCACCCGACGATCAGGCGTCGGCCGCGGTGTCGCCGCCGGCCACCCCGGTGTCAACCGCCCCTGCGTCGTCCCCGTTGCTGCCGTCGTCCTCCGCGAGCTTGGCCACCGAGACCACGCGGTCACCCTCGTCGAGGCGGATCACCCGCACGCCCTGGGTCGCGCGCCCGCTGCGCCGGATCTCGCCGACGTTCATCCGGATCAGGATGCCGCCCTCGGTGAGGACCAGGATCTGGTCGGACTCGTGGACGTGCCGGATGGCGGCCACGGTGCCGTTCTTCGACGTCAGCTGGATCGCCTTGAGGCCGTAGCCGCCCCGCTGCTGGAGGCGGAAGTCGGCGACCGGCGTGCGCTTGCCGAAGCCGAGGTCGGTGACGACGAGGATGTCGTTCTCGGCGGTCGGGTCCAAGGTCGCGACCTCCTCGACCCAGTCGCCCTCGCGCAGGTTGATGCCCCGCACGCCGGCCGAGACCCGGCCCATCGGGCGCGCTTCGGCCTCCTCGAAGCGGATCCCCATGCCGCGGTGGGTGCCGATGAAGACGTGCAGCGTGCCGTCGGTGAGGTGGACCGAGAGCAGGTCGTCACCCGGGTTGATGGCGATCGCGCGCATGCCCGCTCGAGCGGATGTTGGCGTACTCGGAGAGCGCCGTCCGCTTGACCTTGCCGAGGCGGGTGGCGAACAGCAGGAAGGCGTCCTCGTGCTCGGCGAAGTCGCGCACGGCGAGCAGCGCGGCCACCCGCTCCTCGCTTTCGAGCTGGAGCAGATTGACGAGCGCCCTGCCGCGGCCGCCCGGCCCGACGTCCGGCAGCTCGTGGACCTTGCGAGCGAACACCCGGCCCTCGCTGGTGAAGAACAGCATGACGGCGTGGGTCGAGGCGACGAACAGCTTCTCGACCTCGTCCTCGCGCCTTGATCGACATGCCGCGCCGGCCGCGGCCGCCGCGGCGCTGCGCCCGGTAGGCGGCGAGCGCGGTGCGCTTGATGTAGCCGCTGCGGCTGACCGTGATCACCATGTCCTCCTCGGCGATCAGGTCCTCGACCGAGATGTCGCTCGCGTCGGCGATGATCTCGGTGCGCCGGTCGTCGCCGAAGCGGCTGCGGATCGCCTGCAGCTCCTCGACGATGATGTCGAGGACCATCGCCTCCGAGCCGAGAACGGCCTCGAGGTGGGCGATCAGCGCCAGCACCTCGCGGTGCTCGTCGACGATCTTGCCGCGCTCGAGCCCGGTCAGACGCTGCAGCCGCATCTCCAGGATCGCCTGGGCCTGCAGCTCGGACAGACCGAACTCGCCCATCAGGCCGGCCTAGGCGGTCGGCGGGTCGGCGGCGCCGCGGATCAGCTCGATCACCGCGTCGAGATTGTCGAGCGCGATCACCAGGCCGTCCAGGATGTGGGCGCGCTCGCGCGCCCGCGCCAGCTCGAAGCGGGTGCGCCGCACCACCACTTCCTTGCGGTGGTCGATGAAGTGCTCGAGCAGCTCGCGCAGCGTGAAGACCCGCGGCTGGTTGTTCGACGATCGCCGAGCAGAATGATCCCGAAGGTGGTCTGCAGCTGGGTCAGCTTGTAGAGGTTGTTGAGCACGACCTCGGGGATCGCCTCCCGCTTGAGCTCGATGACGAGCCGGATGCCATCGCGGTCCGACTCGTCGCGCAGGTCGCTGATCCCCTCCAGGTCGCTTGGCCTGCACCAGCGACGCGATGTGCTCGACGAGCCGCGCCTTGTTCACCTGGTAAGGCAGCTCGGTGACGATGAGCGCCGGCCGCTGCTTCTTCTTGTCCCCCTCCTCGATGCACGACCCGCGCCCGCACCTGGACGATGCCGCGGCCGGTGGTGTAAGCGTCGAAGATCCCGCGCCGGCCGTGGATGAAGCCCGCGGTCGGGAAGTCGGGGCCGGGCACGATCTCGAGCAGCTCGCGTTCGGACAGCCCCGGCGATCGGATCAGGGCCACCGTGGCGTCGACGATCTCGCGCAGGTTGTGGGGCGGGATGTTGGTGGCCATGCCGACGGCGATCCCCGAGGAGCCGTTGACCAGCAGGTTGGGAAACTGCGCGGGCAGCACCACCGGCTCCACGAGCGAGCCGTCGTAGTTCTCGGCTCCAGTCGACGGTCTCGCGTCCGATGTCGTCGCCGAGCAGCTCCTCCGACAGCTTGGTCAGACGGACCTCGGTGTAGCGCATCGCCGCCGGGGCGTCGCCGTCGACCGAGCCGAAGTTGCCCTGGCCGTCGACCAGGGTGTAGCGCATCGAGAAGTCCTGCGCCATGCGCACCGCGGTGTCGTAGATCGCCGCGTCGCCGTGCGGGTGGTACTTCCCCATCACGTCGCCGACGATGCGCGCCGACTTCTTGTAGGGCTTGCTGGAGGTGCTGCCGCCCTCCCACATGCCGTACAGGATCCGGCGGTGCACCGGCTTGAGCCCGTCCCGCACGTCCGGCAGGGCGCGGCCGATGATCACCGACATCGCGTAGTCGAGGTAGGAGTTCTTGAGCTCCTCCTCGATCGTGATCGGGATCCGGTCTCCCTCGGAGTAGGTCTGATGGTCGGTCATGGCGTGGTCCAGATCAGATGTCGAGGTTGCGCGCCTCGAGCGCGTTCTGTTCGATGAAGCGGCGCCGCGGCTCGACCGCATCGCCCATCAGGATGGTGAACAGCTCGTCGGCGCGCGCCGCATCCTCCACGCGTCACCTGCAGCAGCCGCCGGTTCCCCGGAGCCATCGTGGTCTCCCACAGCTGATGGGGGTTCATCTCGCCGAGGCCCTTGTAGCGCTGGATGGCGAGGCCGCGCTTGGCGACCTCGTAGACGTGCGCCACGAGGTCGCGCAGCGTCTCCAGGGTCTGCCCGCTCACCGTTGCGCTCGAGGTGGTAAGGGCCGACCCGCAGCGGCGCGATCTGCGCGAGCTGCTGCTTGGCCCTGCGAAAGTGGCCGCTGTCCGACAGGACGCGCCCGAGTCGCACCTCCCAGCCGCGGCCGTTGACGCCGACGCCGCACACCACCTCGGAGACGCCGTGCTCCTCGTCGAGCTCGACCCGAACGCCCTCGTACCCGAGGTCGGTCAGCTCTCTTGCGAGCGCACTCGCGTACGCCGCGCTGCCCGGCGCGTGCTCGTCGCCCTCGGTCAAGTCGAGGGCAGCGAGCACAATGTCCGCCGGGAAGCCGCGCCGCTCGAGCGACGCCAGTGTGCTGTGCCAGGCCTCGCAGGCGAGCAGCGCGCCGCGCAGCTCGTCACCGCCGAGGTCGATGCCGGTCGCCCCGAGCACCAGGCGGAACTCGTCCGCCACCCGGTCGAGCAGGAAGCGGGACAGCTCGCCGTCGTCCTTGAGGTAGACCTCCTGCTTGCGGCGCGAGACCTTGTAGAGCGGCGGCTGCGCGATGAACAGGTGGCCGCGCGCGATCAGCTCCCCCATCTGCCGGTAGAAGAAGGTCAGGAGCAGCGTCCGAATGTGCGACCCGTCGACGTCGGCGTCGGTCATGATGATGATCTTGTGGTAGCGGACCTTGAGCGGGTCGAACTCCTCGGTGCCGATGCCCGTCCCCAGGCACTGGATGAGGGCGCGGATCTCCTCCGAGGCGAGCATCCGGTCGAAGCGCGCCTTCTCGACGTTGAGGATCTTGCCGCGCAGCGGGAGGATGGCCTGGAAGCGACGGTCGCGGCCCTGCTTCGCGGAGCCCCCCGCGGAGTCGCCCTCGACGATGAACAGCTCGGCGTGCGCCGGATCGCGCTCCGAGCAGTCGGCGAGCTTGCCGGGCAGCGCCGAGTTCTCGAGAGCGCTCTTGCGCCGCGTCAGCTCGCGCGCCTTGCGCGCCGCCTCGCGGGCCCGCGCCGCATCGAGGCACTTGGAGACGATCCTTTTCGCGACCGCCGGGTTCTCCTCGAAGTAGTTCGCGAGCTGCTCGTTGATCGTCGACTCGACCCAGCCCTTGACCTCCGAGGAGACCAGCTTGTCCTTGGTCTGGCTCGAGAAGCGCGGCTCGCGGATGCGCACCGCGATGATCGCGGTCAGGCCCTCGCGGACGTCCTCGCCACTCAAGTTGTCTTCCATGCCCTTGAGCAGGTTCTTTGACTGCGCGTAGGCGTTGATGGTCCGGGTCAGGGCCGAGCGGAACCCCGACAGGTGGGTGCCGCCGTCGTGGTTGTAGACGGTGTTGGTGAACGCGAGCACGTTCTCGTTGTAGCCGTCGTGCCACTGCAGCGTCACCTCGATCTGCTCGCCGCGGTCGTTGGCATCGAGGAGCAGGATCGGCGGATCGTGGAGCACGTTCTTCGACTTGTTGAGGTACCTCGATGAACTCGACCAGCCCGCCGCTGAAGCGGAACGACTCCGAGCGCTCGGCGGCCTCGTCCTCGAACACGATCTCGATGCCGGAGCACAGGAAGGCGAGCTCGCGCAGGTGGCGGACCAGCAGATCGGGGTGGAACTCGAGGACCTTGAAGATCTTGGAATCGGGCTTGAAGCTGACGATGGTGCCGGTCTTCTGGGTCTTGCCGATCGCGGCGAGCGGCGCGTCGGGCACCCCTCGCGAGAAGTTCTGCTCCCAGACCGTGCCATCGCGGTGGATCTCGAGCCGCAGCCACTCGGACAGGAAGTTGACGACGCTGACACCGACGCCGTGCAGCCCGCCCGACACCTTGTAGGAGTCGGAGTCGAACTTCCCGCCGGCGTGGAGCTCGGTCATGATGACCTCGGCCGCGGAACGGCCGGTCTCCTTGTGCTCGTCAACCGGGATGCCGCGACCATTGTCGGCGACGGTGACGGTGTGGTCGGCGTGCACGGTCACCGTGATCCGGTCGCAGTAGCCGCCCTGGGCCTCGTCGATCGAGTTGTCCACCACCTCCCACACCATGTGGTGGAGACCGGAGATGTCGCCGACGTCGCCGATGTACATGCCAGGTCGCTTGCGCACGGCGTCGCGACCCTTCAGCACCTTGATGTTCTTCGCCGTGTAGGACTCGGTCATCGGATCATTCTCCAGAGCCGGCGCGGGGGCGGCAGCTGCCACCTTCCATGGTCAGGACGAGGGCCTCCGGGAAGGCTGGCGCGACCAGCTCCGAGTGCGCGCTCGTCAGCAGCAGCTGGCGCTCGCTCGAAAGCGCCCGGGTCAATCGGGCGAACACCTCGCGATCGAGTTCCGCGTCGACATCGTCAACCATCACCGGGAGCGGCTCTCCCCGTTCTCTTTCCACGTGAAAGACTGCTGCCAGTCGCAGGGCGGCAGCCACGACCTTGACCTGGCCTGAACTCAAGACCTCCCTGGCCGGTCGATCCCCGGCAACGATGCAGAGGTCGTGGCGGTGCGGCCCTTCCTGGGTGTAGCCCGCGTGGCGGTCACGAACCCGGGTCTCATTATACCGTTTTCGGTACGATTCTTCCACTTCTTTGGGGATTTCCGACCCATTCAGCCAGGATTCACCGCGGTAGTCGACCTCAACCGCCGGAAACCCGCCGCCCCGAAGGGCTTGGTAGCCCCCCTGGAAGGCCTCGATGAGCGCCGCAACGGCCCGCCGGCGCCGGACGAGGAGTTCGGCCGCCGACGCCGCCAGGCGGTCGTCCCAGGCGTCGAGCTCCCGCTCGGTCGAGGAGCCGGCCAGGCCGGCGTTGCGCTGGCGCAGGGTGCGCTGAAAGCCGCGCACGACCTCGAGGGTGGAGGGGGCGATCAGGAAGGCGAGTCGATCAAGGAGGGCCCGCCGGAGCGCCGGTGGCCCAAGCACCAGTTCGCTGTCCGCCGAGCTCAGGCTGGCCACGGGACACAGCGAGAGGTAGCGCTCGACCGACGCCGGCGCACCGTTGACCAGCAGGCGCCGTCGCAGCGGTGGCCCGAGCTCGACCACCTGCTCGAGCCGGAGGCTGCCCTGCGCGCCCCCGATCTCTCCGAACAGCGCGAAGCCGGCGTGGTGGTGCCGGGCCACCGCGCTCCAGCGGACCGTGCGGAATGAGCGCAAGTTGGCGAAAACGGAGATCGCCTCGAGCAGGTTGGTCTTGCCCTCGCCGTTACCGCCGACGATCAGATTGACGCCGGCCGCAAAACGGGCCGTGGCCTCCCCCAGGTTCCGGAAGGACCGGGCGGTGAGAGCGCGGATGAGCAACCGCGATCACAGCCTCATCGGCATGAGGACGTAGATGTACTCCTCGAGCCTGGGATCATCGTCGACCGGAATCAGGACAGTCTGCGAGTTCGCGTCGCGCAGCTGCAGCTCGATGGTCGGGCACTCTAGGACCTGGAGCACGTCCATCACGTAGGCCGCGTTGAGCGCGATCTCCAGGCTGTCGCCCTGGTAGCTGACACCCAGCGTCTCCTCGGCGCTGCCGCGTTCGTAGCCGATCGAGGCCAGCGTGAGCTCACCCGAGGGGTCAAGCCGGAAGCGCACGCCACGCGCTTTCTCGTGGGCCATCAGGCTGACCCGGCGCAGCGACGCCAACAGCTCCCGGCGGTCGATGCGCACCCGGTTCGGGTTGTCGCGCACGATCACCCGCTCGTACTGGGGGAAGCGCAGCTCGACGATGCGCGACACCAATGTCCGCTCGCCCATCCGGAAGCCGAGGTGGTTCTCCCCCGCCGACAGGATGACCTGGGCATCGGAGAAGCGCGCGAACTCGGTCAGCAGCTTCCTCGGAAAAAGCTGCTGCTCGAACGGCGGCGCACCCTCCGGCGCACTGGCTTTCACGACCGCGAGCCGGTGGCCGTCGGTAGCGGCGATCTCGACCTCTCCCGGCACCAGCTTGACCAGCGCCCCGTTGAGCTGGAACTTCGGGTCGTCCTTGGTGATGGCGAAGGCGACCCGGTCGAGCATGAGTTGGAAGAGTTCGAGCGGCAGCCCGTAGCCGCCGCCGTCCGGCACATCCGGAATGGTCGGATACTCGTCGGCGTCCGCGATCGACATCCGGGAGTGGAAGCGGCCGCACTCGATCTCGACCGAGTCGCCGACCTGGCGAAGCACGAAGTCCTCCTCCGGCAGGTTGCGCACGAGGTTCTGGAAGACTTTGCTCTCCAGGGTCAACCGCCCACCGCCCGAGACTGCGGCCGGGCAGCGGGTCATGATCGTCATATCGAGGTCGGTGGCGACCAGGCGGACGCTGTCGACGGCAGCCTCGGTCAGGATGCTCGAAAGGATCGGAATGGTGGTGCGGTGCTCGACCACGCCCTGCAGGATGGAAAGCTCTTGGAGCACGAGACTTCGCTGCAGTTTCAATTCCATCGGGGGATCCTTTCATCACGACTAAGGACGATCTGCAATCTAGCATAGAATCGTAGTCATCGTCGAGCCTGTGGATGGTGCGGATGGAAGGTGGATCTCCAATCGCTGCAGGTGGATCAGGAGAGTTCGACCTGCGGAGTCTGATGTGGATCGACTGTGGGCCGCTGTGGAACTCACAGCCCTTCCACAGCCCGATCTGGGTTTTCCGCAGGATCTCCGAATCGGGATCCGCAGCCCTCAGCCGAAGTGATCTCTGAAGGCGGTCAGGGTGGCGTCGAAGTCGGGGTTGGACTGCCGCATGGTCTGGATGATGTCGACCGCGTACATCGCCGTCGAGTGGTGCTTCGCGAAGATCTTGCCGATCTCCGGAAACGACAGCTCGAGGATGTCGCGGATCAGATACATCGCGACCTGGCGGGGCAGCGCGATCGAGCGCCGGTTCGATCGCCCTTTGAGGTCGGCGACCCGGATGCCGTAGTGCTGGGCGACAAAGCGGATGATGTCGCCGGGAGAGGTCTGGCGCTGGTCGGGCAGGAGCTCGAAGAGCGCCATCCGAACCACATCGACCGAGATCTTGGTGTTCTTCAGCTGGGCGTACGCGATACTCCGGTTGAGGTAGCCCTCGAGCTCGCGCACGTTCTTCTGGACGCGGCGCGCGATGAACAGCACGACGTCCTCGGGCAGCTCCCAGCCGATCGCCCGCGCCTTCTCGCGGAGGATCGCGCAGCGGGTTTCGAGATCGGGAGGCTGGATGTCGGCGATCAGCCCCTGGAGGAATCGCGAGCGCAGCCGCTCCTCGAGCCCCGGAATGTCGGCCGGCCTGGCATCGGACGTGAACACGACCTGCCGTCCGGTCGACTGCAGGGTGTTGAAGGTGTGGAAGAATTCCTGCTGGGTCTGCTCCTTGCCGGCGATGAACTGGATGTCGTCGAGGAGCAGGATATCGACCCCGCGGAAGGTTTGCCGGAACAGCTCCATCTGCTTGTGCCGGATGCAGTTGATGAGCTCGTTGACGAACTGCTCGGTGGTCATGTAGACGACCTTGAGCTTGTTCTTTCGGCGCTTGTACCGCTCATCAACGCGGTGGGCGATGGCGTGCAGGAGGTGGGTCTTGCCGAGGCCCGACCCACCGTAGATGTAGAGCGGGTTGTAGGCCTCGCCCGGCCGGTCGGCGACCGCCTCCGCGGCCGCCGTGGCGAACTGGTTGGAAGGGCCGACCACGAAGCGATCGAAGGTGAAGCCGGGGTGGATGGGGTGGGTGGCAAACGGCGCCGCGGCGGCGACACTCGACCGTTTGGCGCCGCCGCTGCTGGCCGCGATCTCGACCCGGTAGGTCGAGCCGAAGTGGCCGCGGGCGACGGTCTCGATGTCGCGCAGCAGGTGATCTCGTACCCAGTCGGTGACGATCGAGTTGTCGGAGGTGAGCGTCAGTGAGCGCTCGTCGCTGGCGACCGCCTTGAGCGGGTCGATCCAGGTCGCGTACTCGTCCTCGCCCAGCATCTTGCGCAGATGCGGCTGCAGTTCCTTCCAGCGCTCCATCCCGCCTACGCTAACACAGCTCGACGGCTGCTGTGTAGGGTCTGCCTTGACACTGCGGGCGTCTCTGCGATACTGTGACGCGCCCGCGATTTAGGGAAGCGTGAGGACACGATGAAGAGGACATTTCAGCCTAACAACAGGCGCCGTAAGAAGACGCATGGGTTCCGCGTTCGGATGCGCGCAAAGGCCGGGCGGAAGGTACTGAATGCTCGGCGGCGGAAAGGGCGCAAGCGCCTCTCCGTGTGAGCGGCGGCTCCGCCTGCCGCGCAGCGAACGCCTCCGTCGCCGGATCGAGTTCCAGCGAGCGTACGAGCACGGCATCCGGGCATCCGGGCGGTACATGGTGGTGTTCGTGTGGTCGCGGGCTGCGGGCGGGCCGGTCGGTCGTCGGCTGGGGGTCACCGCCTCCCGCCGGATCGGCAACGCGGTCGTCCGCGTCCGCACCAAGCGGCGGCTCCGCGAGTTGGTCCGCACCGACGAGCGGGGCTTCGTGGGCCGGGACGTGGACGTGGTGATCAACGCGCGCCGCGGCTGCGCGGACGCGCCGTGGGACGAGTTGCAGCGTGACTATCGGCGCTGCGTGGAGAGACTGACGGAGCGGTTGGCGGGAGCCTGACGACCGGCCGGGGCCGGCGTGGGTGAGCACGGAAGCTCCCGGGGACACGATGGAAAAGCGTCTTCTCCTTGCGTTTCTGGCGTCGGCGGTGATCTTCGCCGTCTGGTCGGTGCTGTTCCCGCCCGAGCGGCCGCCGCAGCCGGCAGCCCCGCAGCGGGCGGTCGAGGAGACGGCGCCGCAGGCGGCGAGCGGCGGTGCGGGTGCGTCGGCGGCCGAGGCGGAGACGGCGGCAGCCACGGAGGGCGCGGCGCCCCCGGCAACCGCCGAGGCGGCCGCGGCCGAGGAAACGGTCCGCCTCGCGAACGGCGAGATGGTGGTCGAGCTCACCAACCGGGGCGCCGCGATCAGCCACTTCGAGCTGACCCACTACCAGGGAGACGAGGGCGAGGCTCTCGATCTGCTGCAGACCGTCGACCATCCGCGGCGGACGCTGCCCCTGCAGCTCCTGATCGGCGACCAGCGCGACGAGCGACTGTACGTCGTCGAGCGCGGCGACGGCGCCGCGACCTTCCGGTGGTCGGACGGTATTGGCAGCTCGGTGATCAAGACCGTGCGCGTGCCGGCCGCCGGATACGGTGTCGACGTGACGATCCGCCTCGCGGGCGACCTCGAGCCGTCGCGGATGAGCGTAGGCACCGGCCTGCGGGATCTCAGCGAGGGCGAGCGCAACAGCCGGTTGGCGGTGTGGGGCGACGCGGTGGTCGGTGCCGATGGCCGGATCGAGGTCGTCAAGCGGCGCAAGCCCAAGCAGGGCCTGGTGCTGGAGCCGAACCTGACCTCGTTCGCGGGCTTCCAGGACGCCTACTTTCTCTCGGTGTTCCGGCCGCAGACCGCGGTCGCCGAGCTGCGGGTGGAGGTGCTGGAGACCACCAGCCTGGACGAGGACGGCAAGCCGGTCGCCGGGAGCGTACTGCAGGTGTTGCTCGACCCGGCCGCGGGCGAGATCGACGGCCAGCTTCTGGGGGTGCCCAAGGAGTACGACCTCCTGCATGCGATCGGCGGCGGCGTCGAGCGCACCCTCGACTTCGGGATGTTCGGTTGGATCTCGGTGATCTTCCTGAAGGCGCTGCGCTGGATCTACGGCGTGGTCGGGAACTACGGGCTGGCGATCATCCTGCTGACGGTGGCCATCCGGTTGCTGCTGTTCCCGCTCATGCACTCCTCGACGGTGTCGATGCGGCGGATGCAGAAGCTGCAGCCGAAGGTCAAGGAGGTCCAGGCCCGCTACAAAAAGAAGAAGGGCGACCCGCAGGCGCGCGCCAAGATGAACCAGGAGATGATGGCCCTCTACAAGGAGGAGGGCGTCAACCCGATGGGAGGCTGCCTGCCCATGCTCGTGCAGCTGCCTATCCTGTGGGCCCTGTACACGCTCTTCCTGAACGCGATCGAGCTCCGGCACGCGCCCTTCTTCGGCTGGATCCAGGACCTGTCGGCGAAGGACCCCTACTACATCACCCCGATCCTGATGACGGCCACGATGTGGCTCCAGCAGCGCCTCGCGCCGCAGGTCGGCGACCCCCAGCAGCAGCGGATCATGCGCATGCTGCCGTTCATCTTCGGCTTCATGTTCCTGCAGTTCCCGTCCGGCCTCGTGCTCTACTGGCTGACCAACAACGTGCTGACCATCATCCAGCAGGAGGTCACGTTCCGGCTGCTCGGGGAGCGGGGCAAGGGCGGTGGGAGTGAGCGCCGCGGAAAGGACGGGCAGTCGTGACGGCCCCACGGACGTTTCGCGGTGCCAACCTCGACGAGGCCTTGACCGTGGCGTGCGCCGAGCTGCGGGCGCGGGTCGGCGAGCTGCGCTACGAGGTGGTGAGCGAGGGAGGCGGGAACGGCGTCGAGCTCGCCGCCGAGGTCGATCCGGTGGCGGTGCTGGGCCTGTTTCTGTCCGAGAGCTTCCGCGCCGGCGCGCTCGACGTGTCGGCCCAGCTCGAGGTCGGCGAGGAGTCGCTCGCTGGGGAGCTGGGTGGCACCGACCTCCATCTGCTGATCGGCGGCGGCGGCCGCGGTCTCGACGCGCTGCAGTACCTGTGCAACCGGGTCCTGACGCGTCGCTTCAGCCACCACATGCCGGTCCACCTCGATACCCAGGGCTTCAAGGAGCGGCGCGCGCAGCAGCTGCGCGAGCGCGCCTCCTCGGCCGCCGACGAGGCGGTCCGCACCCGCACGCAGGTTGTGATTGGACCCTTGACGCCGGCGGCGCGACGCGAGATCCACCTCGCGCTCGCCGACGACCCGGGGGTGGAGACCTTTTCGGATGGTGAAGGCTTCCTCAAGCGGGTGGTCATCCGACCTGTCCGGGGGCGTTGACACGATCGTGGCGCGCGCCACCTCCTCCGGGCCAGCCGCGCTCGCGGTGGTCCGGTTGAGCGGGCCCGCTGTCCGCCGCATCGCCGCCGAGATCAGCCCTGGGGCCGACTTTTCCGAGCCGTGGCGGGCCCGCCTGGTGGCGATCAACGGCCTCGGCGAGCAGGCGGTGGCGATCCCCTTCTCCGCGCCGCGGTCGTACACCGGCGAGGACATGCTCGAGCTGACGGTGCACGGCTCCCCGTTCGTCGTCCGCTCACTGATCGAACGCTGCATCGCCGCCGGCGCGCGGCCGGCGGGGCCCGGCGAGTTCACCCGGCGCGCGGTGGCGAACGGCAAGCTCGATCTGGTGCAGGCCGAGGCGGTCCACGATCTGGTCGTCGCGGAGACCGCGTGGCAGGCCCGCAACGCCCGCGAGCAGCTCGACGGGAGGCTGTCGCAGCGCCTGGCCGGCCTGCGCGGCGACCTCGTCGAGCTCCTCGCCCGCCTCGAGGCGTCCCTGGATTTCGTCGACCACGGCGTCGAGCTCGATCGCGCGGAGGAGGCGGCGAGGCTGGCCGGCTGTCGCGAGCGGCTGGCGGCGCTGCTGGCCACGGCCGCGGCCGGCGAGCGGATCCGCGATGGAGTGCGGGTCGTGATCGTCGGGCCGCCGAACTCCGGGAAGTCGACCTTGTTCAACACCCTGCTCGGCAACGAGCGGGCGATCGTCGCGCCCCATCCGGGGACGACGCGCGACGTCCTCGAGGCCGAGCTCGACATCGCCGGCCTGCGCGTGACCCTGGTCGACACCGCGGGGCTGCGCGACGCCGCCGACCCGGTCGAGGAGGAAGGGGTGCGGCGGGCGCGTGCGGCCGCGGCCTCGGCGCTCGGTGGTCGTCGAGCTGTGGCCGGCGGACGCCGGCCCGGGAGCGCCGGCGGGGGACGGGGAGATCGCCACGCTTCCGCGTGCTGTCCAAGGCGGACCTCCCCCACCCCGTTGAGCGGGCCGTCTGCCGGTGTCCTGTGCCACCGGCGCCGGGATCGACCGTCTGCAGGCGCTGCTCGCCGAGACGGTGGCTGGCGGTGTCCCCGACCTCGGCGGCGAGGTCGCGGTCTCGAGCCGCCACCGCCGTGGCCTGGAGCGGGCCGCCGCCGAGCTGACGGCCTGCGACCTGGCCGCACCCGAGCTGGCCGCGGAGAGCCTGCGCTGCGCGGCGAGCGAGCTCGAGGCGCTGATCGGCGTGGTCGCCACCGACGACCTGCTCGACGAGGTCTTTGCCTCGTTCTGCATCGGCAAGTGAGCGATGGCCGCCGCAACCCACGACCTGCTGGTGGTCGGCGCCGGACATGCCGGCGTCGAGGCGGCGCTGCTGCGGCGCGGCTCGGGGCGCGGGTGGCCGTGGTCACGCTGTCGCTCGACACCGTGGCGCAGATGCCCTGCAACCCGGCCATGGGGGGCATCGGCAAGGGCCACTTGATGGCCGAGTTGGACGCTCTAGGCGGAGTTCAGCCGTGGGCAGCTGACCGCGCCGGGCTCCAGTTCCAGGTCCTCAACCGCTCCCGCGGCCCGGCCGTCTGGGGACCGCGCGCCCAGTGCGACAAACAGCGCTATACGGTCGATTATGCGCAGATTGCTGCAGCGTTCGGCCGGAATCGACCTTATCGAAGGCGAGGTGGTGGTCTGCTGGACCGCGCGCGGCCGGGTCGTCGGGGTCCGCCTGGCCGACGGCCGTCGGCTGCGCGCGACCGCCGTGGTGCTGACCACCGGCACCTTCCTCGACGGGATCCTCCACACCGGCCCCGAGCGTCGCCGCGGCGGCCGCTTCGGCGAGCGAGCCGAGCGTCGGCCTCGGTCGCCGACCTGGGGCCCGCGGCCTCGAGCTGCGCCGCTTCAAGACCGGCACGCCGCCCCGCCTCCATCGCGCCAGCATCGACTTCGAGCGGCTACAACCGGAGCCGGGTGACGCCGCAGCCGCGGCCGTTCTCGTGGCGGACGCGGTCAGTCGCGCAACCGCGTCCTCTGCTGGCTCGCCCACACCCCCGAGGTGGTGCAGTCGATCATCGCCGACAACCTCCATCGCTCGCCCCTCTTCTCGGGCCAGATCCAGCGGGGTCGGTCCGCGCTACTGCCCGTCGATCGAGGACAAGGTGGTGCGCTTCCCGCACCACCGCCAGCACACGGTCTTCCTCGAGCCCGAGGGACTGGACTGCGACGAGCATGTACGTCAATGGCCTGTCCACCAGCCTGCCGCGCGGACGTCCAGGAGCAGGTGGTGCGCGCCATTCCCGGCTTCGAGCGGGCGGCTTCCTGCGCTACGGCTACGCCGTCGAGTACGACGTGGTCGCGCCCGTGCAGGTGGCGCCGACGCTGGAGTGCCGGTCGTTGCCCGGCCTGTTCGTGGCCGGCCAGCTGCTCGGCACCTCCGGCTACGAGGAGGCGGCGGCGCTCGGCTTCGTGGCCGGGGTCAATGCGGTGCTGCTGGCGCGCGGCGAGGCGCCCTTCGTGCCCGAACGCGAGCGCTCGTACCTCGGGGTGCTGGTGGACGACCTGTGCAGCGTCGACAACCGCGAGCCCTACCGGATGCTGACCTCCCGCGCCGAGCACCGCCTGCTCCTCGGCGTCGACTCGGCGCGCGAGCGCACTGATGCCGCACGGCGCCCGTCTCGGACTCGTCCCCGAACGGGTGTTTCACGTGGAACAGGAGCGCTGGCGGCGGCGCCGCGAGGTGCGTGACGAGCTGGCCACCCGGGCTCTCAACCCGGATCCGCCGACCCGGGCGCTGGTGCGCAGGATCGCCGGCGTCGAGCCGACCGCGCCGACCACCTGGGCGGGGATCCTTCGCCGCCAGGATGTCGACCCCGAGACGGTCGCGGCGGCGCTGCCGGTGCTGTCCGGGCTGACTGCGGAGGACCGCCGGGCGGTGCTCGGCGAGCTGCGCTATGACGGCTACCTGGCGCGCCACCAGCGGGAGGTCGAGCGGCTGGCGAGGCTGCGACACCTGGAGATCCCGTCCGACCTCGAGCCGGCCGACATCCCGGGCCTCTCCCGCGAGGCCGCCGACGCGCTGCGGCGGCACCGGCCGCGAACCGTGGCCGACGCCGAGCGGCTACCGGGCGTGACGCCGGCGGCGGTGGCGATCCTGATCGGCCGTCTGGGCCGCGCCCGCGACGCCCGGCGGCGACCGGCCGGGAGCGCCGCGGAGGGGGAGTCGTGCCCGGAGAGCTGAGCTTCGCCGAGCTTTTGCGGCCGGATGCCGACGGCGAACTGCTCGCCCGCCTGGTGCGCTACGCCGAGCTCATTGAGCGGTGGTCGCAGCGGCATAACCTGGTCAGCTGGAAGGGCCGCGAGGACCTGGTGCGTCGGCACCTGCTGGACGCGCTCGCGGCGCGCGAGCTCCTGGCCGGGAGCGGCGCGCTGCTCGATGTGGGCAGCGGCGCCGGGCTGCCGGGGGTGCCGCTGCTGGCGAGTCGGCCGGGGTGGCGCGGGGTGCTGCTCGAGCCGCGGCAGAAGCGCTGGGCGTTCCTGCGCCTGGTGGTGCGGGAGCTCGACCTCGACGCCGTCGTGGAGCGGGAGCGTTACCAGGACTTCAGGGGCGGAGGCGGTCCCTTCGACCTGGTCACCGCGCGCGCCCTCGGCGGTCACGCCGCGCTCTTGAAGTGGGCCGGCGGGCAGCTGGCGCCGGGTGGCCGCGCCGTGCTGTGGTTGACCGAGCAGGATGAGGCGGCGCTGCGCCGACTGCCGGGCTGGCATGTGCTAAGCTCGCCGCTGCCCAGCCTTGCGCGCGGTCGGCTGGTGCAGCTCCGACCATGTTTCACGTGAAACTCCGCGGGCTGGGCTGGTGAGCATGCGGCCTCGAATCCTGGCAGTGGCCAATCAGAAGGGTGGCGTCGGCAAGACCACGACCACCATCAGCCTCGCTGCCACTCTTGCCGCCTACGAGCGCCCGACCCTGATCGTCGACATCGATCCACAGTCGAACAGCACCTCGGGCCTCGGAGTGACCGTCGGTGGCGAGCAGGCGACCACCTACCAGCTGCTCACCGGCGAGGCGACGGCCACCGCGGCCGTGGTGCCCACGGAGTTTCCGCACCTCGCCATGATCCCGGCCACGCCAGACCTGGCGGGCGCGGAGATCGAGTTGGTCGGAATGGTGGGCCGGGAGTTCCGGCTGCGCGACGCGCTGCAGCCGCTCGAGGGCTTCCGCTTCGTCCTGGTCGACTGCCCGCCTTCGCTCGGACTGCTCACCCTGAACGCCCTTGCCGCCGCCGACGCGCTGCTGATTCCGATCCAGTGCGAGTACTTCGCGCTCGAAGGGGTGTCCGAGTTGATGCGGACCGTGGACGAGGTCCGCCGCTTCCTCAACCCTGGCCTGGCCATCGATGGCGTGCTCCTGACCATGTACGACGAGCGAACCAACCTCGCCCGCCAGGTCGCTCAGGAGGTGCGGTCGGTGTTCGGTGATCTGGTGTTCGAGACGGTCGTGCCGCGCAACGTGCGGCTCGCCGAGGCGCCGTCCTTCGGGCGGCCGATCCAGGCCTATGACCTGCGCAGCCGCGGCGCCGAGGCGTACCTGCTGCTGGGGCGCGAGTATCTCGAGAGGATGGAGGTCGCGTGAGGTGACCAAGCAAGCTCTGGGCCGCGGCCTCAAGGCGCTGATGCCGGACACCCCGCGGGCTCGCGCCGGCCTGGTGGAGATCCCGGTCGACCGGATCGACGCGAACCCGAGCCAGCCTCGGCGGCGGTTTGCGGCCGAGGATCTGGAGGAGCTCGCCGGCTCGATCCGCCAGCACGGGGTGCTCCAGCCGCTGCTCGTGAGTGAGGCCGAGCCGGGGCGGTACGTGCTGGTCGCCGGCGAACGGCGGTGGCGGGCGGCGCGGCTGGCCGGGCTTGCCACGGTGCCGGCGGTGATCCGCGAGCGGCTCGACCACGATCATTCGCTCGAGCTGGCGCTGGTCGAGAATCTGCAGCGCCGCGACCTGACGCCGCTCGAGGAGGCGCGCGCCTTCGAGCAGCTGCAGACCGGGCTCGGCCTGGCCCAGGGCGACATCGCCGACCGCGTCGGCATCGACCGCAGCACCGTCGCCAACGCGCTGCGCCTGCTCCGGCTGCCGCCCGAGGTCCAGGAGTGGGTTGAGGAAGGGGCGTTGAGTGCCGGCCACGCGCGCACCCTCCTCGCCTTCGCCGACGACGCCCAGCGCATCGCGTGGGCGCGGCGCGCGATCGAGGCCGGGCTGAGCGTGCGCGACCTTGAGCGGGCGGCGGCCGAGGACCGCGAGCTCCGGGGAGGCGCACCGCAGCGGCCTCGCTCGGCGCCACCGCGCGATCCCAACATCCGCAGCGCCGAAGAGAAACTGAGCTTGAGACTCGGTGCCAAAGTCGAGATCAGGACGCGGCGCCGCGGCGGGGCGATCGTCATTCGCTGCGCCGACCAGGCCGAGCTGATGCGCGTGTACGATCAACTGATGGGCGGGGGCGGCTGATGGCTCGAGGCAGCGACGCACTCAACGGTTTTGTGGACTCCGGCTGCACGATCCGGGGCGAGCTCGAGTTCGCCAACTCGTTCCGCATCGACGGCACGCTCGAGGGCACCGTCCGCTCGCGCTCCGAGTTGGTGGTCGGGGAGGCGGGGGTGGTTCAGGGCGAGATCGAGGTCGCCCGCTGCCTGGTCGGTGGCCAGGTTCGCGGCGTCGTGCGGGCCACCGAGCAGGTCGTGCTCCACGCCACGGCCAGGGTGTGGGCGGAGATCCACACCCCGGCGCTGGTGATGGAGTCTGGCGCGTTCCTCGAGGGCACGGTGACGATGGTCGCGAGCAAGGAGGCCGCGGGAGGCGGCGCGCTGCCGGTTCGCGCAGCGACGGTGCCGGCCACGGTGGCGGCGCCGGCGGCCGCACGGTCGCGCGAGGGCTCCCGCTGAGGCCAGTTGCCCGCCCGACGCCGACGCGATTTCTTGACCACTCCGAGCGAAGCTGGTAGCTTGGTCCGCCCCCTAAAACTGGCGGGCGCGGACTGCGCTGGGGGAGCGGCCGATGACCCCACCAAACCTGTCGCTAGTGCTGATCATGATCTGCTTCTGGTGCACCATGTGGCTGGTGCACCGCTTCCTGATCAAGCCTGTGGGCGCCGTCCTCGAGGACCGCCAGGGCCGCATCGGTCAGGCCACGCAGAGCTGGGAGGCCACCCACCAGGAGCACCTCGCGGCGACGGCCCGGCTCGAGCAGGAGATCCAGAACACTGCCCGCGAAGCAGCACGGGTGCGCGGCGAGCACCGGCAGCAGGCGCTCGACCGTCGTCAGGCGACCCTGGATCGGGCGCGCGCCGAGGCCGATGACCGGCTGGGTGCCGCGCTGATCGCGCTCGAGGCACAGACCATGGCGGCCCGTGGTGAGCTGCAATCCAGCGCCGCGGAGCTCGCGCGGCTGTTCGCGACCCGCCTGCTCGGCAGAAAGGTGGCGTCGTGAAAAGCCTCGGCATCTGGGCGCTGATCTTCCTGTGCGCTCTCGTCTTCGCGTTGATCGTCCCGCTCGGCGGCAACTTCTTCGGCCTGCCCGACGCGGTGCTGCCGCCGCTGTTCGCCGCCAACCTGACGCTGTTCCTGTGGCTGCTCGCCCGCTTCGTCGGCCGACCGATGGCGAGCTTCCTGGAGGCCCGCGGCGAGGGGATCGCCGACGAGCTCGCGCAGGCGCGCCGGCGGCTGGCCGAGGCCGAGTCGCTGCGGGACGAGGTGCGGCGACGGCTCGACGAGGTCGAGCGCGAGGTCGAGGCGATGAAGGTGCGCGCCGAGCGCGACGGCGCCGCGGAGGCGGAGGAGATCGCGGCGCAGACCGCCCGCGAGCAGCAGCGCTTCCTGGAGCGCGTGGACGAGGAGATCCGGCGGCGCACCACCGAGGCCCGCGCCACGCTGTCGCGGGAGACCGCAGAGCTCACCGCGCGGCTCACTAAAGATTTGCTGGATAGAGAGTTAACAGGTGGAGACCGGCGGCGAATCCTCGACGCGAGCCTGTCCGCCATGCGCTCGGCGGACTCCGGAGACTGACCGTGGCACGATTCCGAGCCCTGCCTTACGCCAAGGCCCTCTACGCGGTGGTCCACGACCAGGATCCGGGCCGCGTCGAGGCGGTGATCGGCGAGCTCGAGCGGATGGCCGAGGCCCTCGAGGCGGTCCCCGATCTCCTGCGCGTGCTCACCACGCCGATGGTGTCGGTGCAAACCAAGACCGCGATCCTCGACGAGGTGCTCAACTCGCTCGAGATGACCGAGCCGGCGCGCCGCTTCCTGCACGTCGTGCAGCAGCACTACCGCATGGAGCACATGCGCGACATCGCCACGGTCTACCGTGAGCTGGTCGACCGCGCCAAGGGCCGGGTGCGGGCCACCGTCGAGGTGGCGGGCGAGCTCGACGCCGAGCAGCAGCGGCACATCGCGCGGGTGTTGTCCGAGGTCTTGGGCACCGAGGTCACCACCCAGTTCAAGTTCAGCCCGGAGCTGCTGGCGGGATTTCGCGCCCGCGTGGGCTCAAAGCTGTATGACGGATCGCTCGTCGGTCAAATCGACCGGCTGAGCCGACGCACCCCCACGGAGTAGACCGATGCAGATCAAAGCCGCCGAGATCGCGGACATCATTCGCCGCCAGATCGAGGGACACGAGACCACCATCGACATGTCCGAGGTGGGAACGGTCATCTCGGTGGGCGACGGCATCGCGCCGCGTCTTCGGCCTCGACGGCGCGATGGCCGGCGAGCTGCTCGAGTTCCCGCACGACGTCTTCGGCCTGGCCCTCAACCTCGAGGAGGACAACGTCGGCTGCGTGCTGATGGGCGAGTTCTACGCCGATCCGCGAGGGCGACGAGGTCAAGCGCACCGGTCGCATCCTGCACGTCCCGGTCGGCCCCGGCGCTGGTCGGGCGGGTGGTCGACCCGCTCGGCCGTCCGCTCGACGGCAAGGGCCCGATCGCAGCCAGCGAGCGCTACCCCCTCGAGCGCACCGCGCCCGGCGTGGTCCGCCGGCAGCCGGTGAAGGAGCCGATGCAGACCGGCATCAAGGCGATCGACTCGATGATCCCGATCGGCCGCGGCCAGCGCGAGCTGATCATCGGCGACCGCCAGACCGGCAAGACCGCGATCATCCTCGACACGATCATCAACCAGAAGGGCACCGGCAACGTCTGCATCTACGTCGCGATCGGCCAGAAGGGGTCGACGGTGGCGCAGGTCGTGGCGACGCTCGAGGACCACGGCGCCATGGACCACACCGATCGTGGTGTCGGCGACCGCCTCGGAGCCGGCGCCGCTGCAGTACCTGGCGCCCTACGCCGGCTGCGCGGTGGGCGAGTACTTCCTGTACAACGGCCAGCACGCGGTGTGCTTCTACGACGACCTCACCAAGCACGCCGCAGCCTACCGCGAGATCTCCCTGCTGCTGCGGCGGCCGCCGGGTCGCGAGGCGTACCCCGGCGACGTCTTCTACCTGCACTCGCGGCTGCTCGAGCGCGCCGCCAAGCTGCGCGACGACCGACGGCGGCGGTAGCCTGACCGCGCTGCCGGTGATCGAGACCCAGATGGGCGACGTCTCGGCCTACATCCCGACCAACGTCATCTCGATCACCGACGGCCAGATCTACCTCGAGACCGACCTCTTCTACGCCGGCCTGCGGCCGGCGGTGAACGTGGGCATCTCGGTCTGCCGGGTCGGCGGCAACGCCCAGATCAAGGCGATGAAGAAGATCGCCGGCTCGCTGCGCCTCGACCTCGCCCAGTACCGTGAGCTGGCGGCGTTCGCCCAGTTCGGCTCCGACCTCGACAAGGCCACCCAGCGCCAGCTCGCGCGCGGCGAGCGCCTGATGGAGATGCTCAAGCAGGGCCAGTACCAGCCGGTCCCGGTCGAGCTCCAGATCGTCTCGATCTTCGCCGGCACCAAGGGCCACCTCGACAAGCTCAAGGTGACGGCGGTCCGCGCCTTCGAGCCCGTTCCTCCACCGCTACGCGCGCGCAGCAGGGCGGCCGAGGTCCTCGAGACCATCGTGGCGACCGGGCAAGCTCGAGCGACGACACCGTCGACAGAGCTCGGCGACGCTGATGCCAGCGGCGCGGTCGACGCGCTTCCTCAAGGAGCACCCGGAGGCGGCCCGTTGCCGAGCAGCAGGGACCTCCGGCGGCGCATCCGCTCGGTCCGCGGGACCCAGCAGATCACCAAGGCGATGAAGATGGTCGCCGCGGCCAAGCTGCGCCGCGCCCAGGCCGCGCGTCACCCAGGCGCGCCCGTACGCCGACACCCTCGAGCGCGGTGCTGCGCTCGCTGGCGGCGCGGACCGAGCACAGCCACCCTCTGCTGGAGCAGCCGGACGGGCACGCGGGCACTGGCTGGTCGTGGTCACCTCGGACAAGGGGCTGTGCGGCGTCATTCAACGCCAACGTGCTGCGCGAGGCGACCTAGCTGACTGGCGCGGCCGGCCGCTGGGAGAAGCGTGGAGCTGGTGCTGGTCGGCCGCCAGGGCGTCGACTTCTTCCGCCGTCGCAGCTGGACGGTGGTCCACGACGAGCGCGACACCATGTCGCAAGGTGTCGCCGGAGGCGGCGTTCGCGCTGGCGCGATGTTCGGCGAGGCCTTCGTCGGGCCGAGCGAGACCGACGCGGTCTGGCTGCTGTACAACCGCTTCCGCTCAGTCTGATCCGGCAGGAGGTCACGCTCGAGCGGCTGCTGCCGATCGAGCGGCCCCCGCCAACGACCGTGGCGGCCGAGAGGCCGGCGGTCGACTACCTCTACGAGCCGGAGCCCGCGGCGCTGCTCGCGTCGCTGCTGCCGCGCCACGTCGAGGTCCAGGTGCTGCGGGCCTCTTGACTCGGCCGCGGCCGAGCAGGCCGCGCGCATGACCGCCATGGACGCGGCGACCAAGAACGCGGGCGACATGATCGACAGCCTGACGCTGCTCTACAACCGGACGCGCCAGGCGGCGATCACCAAGGAGCTGCATCGAGATCGTCTCCGGCGCCCAGGCGCTGGCCGAGAGCTAGGAGCGAGAACGTGCAGCATGCGCAACCAGGTTGAAGGGCGCGTCGTGCAGGTCATCGGGCCGGTAGTGGACGTCGAGTTCCCGGACCAGCACCTGCCCGCCATCTACAACGCTGTCGAAGATCGTCGACGACGGGACGTCGAGGCTGGCGCCGATCGACGTCATCACCGAGGTCGCCCAGCACCTGGGCGAGAGCCGGGCGCGCTGCATCGCCATGCAGCCCACCGACGGCATGGTGCGCGGCATGAGGGCGGTCGACACTCGGCGCTCCGATCACGGTGCCGGTCGGGCGCGAGCACCCTCGGCCGGGTGCTCGACGTCATCGGCCAGCCGGTCGACGAGCAGGGGCCCGGTGCGACGCCGAGCAGCGGTGGCCGATCCACCGCTCGCGCCGTCCCTCGAGCGAGCAGTCGACCGAGGTCGAGATGTTCGAGACCGGCATCAAGGTGGTCGACCTGCTGGAGCCCTACACCAAGGGCGGCAAGACCGGCCTGTTCGGCGGCGCCGGCGTCGGCAAGACCGTCATCATCATGGAGCTGATCAACAACGTCGCCCTGCAGCACGGCGGCTACTCGGTGTTCGCCGGGGTCGGCGAGCGCACCCGCGAGGGCAACGACCTGTGGCTCGAGATGCACGAGTCCGGCGTCATCGACCCCGACGACTGGCAGAAGTCCAAGGCGTCGCTGATCTACGGCCAGATGACCGAGCCGCCGGGCGCGCGCCTGCGGGTCGGCCTGTCCGGCCTCACCGTGGCCGAGTACTTCCGCGACGTCGAGGAGCCAGGACGTGCTGCTGTTCATCGACAACATCTTCCGCTTCACCCAGGCCGGCTCCGAGGTCTCGGCGCTGCTCGGCCGCATGCCGTCGGCGGTCGGCTACCAGCCCAACCTGGCGACCGAGATGGGCGAGCTGCAGGAGCGCATCACCTCGACCAAGCAAGGGCTCGATCACCTCGGTGCAGGCGATCTACGTGCCCGCCGACGACCTCACCGACCCGGCGCCCGGCCACCGCGTTCGCCCACCTCGACGCCACCACCGTGCTGTCGCGGCAGATCGTCGAGCTCGGCATCTACCCGGCGGTCGACCCGCTCGCCTCGACCTCGCGCATCCTCGACCCCGACGATCGTCGGCGAGGAGCACTACCGGGTGGCCCGCGAGGTCCAGCGCATTCTGCAGCAGTACAAGGACCTGCAGGACATCATCGCGATCCTCGGCATCGACGAGCTGTCCGAGGACGACAAGCTGACGGTGGCCCGGGCGCGCAAGATCCAGCGCTTCCTGTCGCAGCCGTTCCACGTCGCCGAGCAGTTCACCGGCCTCAAGGGCACGCTACGTGAAGGTCGCCGACACGATCCGCGGCTTCAAGCATGCTCTGCCAGGGCGAGCTCGACCACCTGCCCGAGCAGGCGTTCTTACGTCGGCGCGATCGACGAGGCGATCGAGAAGGCCGAGCGGCTCAAGGCGGAGGGCTGAGGTGGCGGACCGCCTGCTCCTCGAGGTTGTCACCCCGGAGCGGCGCGGTGCTGTCCGAGGAGGTGGTCGAGGTGCGGCATCCCGGGCATCCTCGGCGAGCTCGGCGTCCTGCCCGGCCACACCCCGCTGCTGACCGCCCTCGGCATCGGCCCGCTCGCCTACACCGCAGGCGCGGCCGTCGAGCACCAGCTCGCCGTTCAGGGCGGCTTCGCCGAAGTGCTGCCCGACCGGGTCACGGTGCTCGCCGGGTCGCCGAGCTGCCGGGCGAGATCGACCTCGAGGCGGCCCGGCGGCAGCTCGCCGAGGCCGAGTTGCGGCTGCCCAAGGCCGCCGCCGAGGACATCGACGAGGTCAGCGACGCGCTGCGCCTGGCGGTGACGCGGCTCGACGTCGGCGGCGGCACGAACTGATGCCGGCACTGGCCTGAACCCCCTGTCCGTCTCCGTGCGCGTCTCCGACGACGACCGTCCGTAGGCGGAGGGTGGATCGGGGGCGGGAACGGGATCGGGAACGGATGGGAAAGGCGGTTGCCTTCCCCGATGAGCCCGCGCCACAACCCGCCGACCGCCGGGGCGCGCCCGGCTCCTGCCGCGGCTACCATGGTGGGGGAGGGGAGCGCCGCATGATCCGCCACCTGCAGGTCGATGACGCCGAGGCCTACCTCGCACTGCGCCGGCAGGCCCTGCTCGAGGCCCCCGGTGCGTTCACGGCGTCGCCGGACGATGACCTCGTGGCCACCGTTGAGGCCTGTCGGGAGCAGCTGCGGGGCTCGCCTGACGTGGTCCTGATCGGGGCCTTTCGGGAGCGGTTGGTCGGGACGGTCGGGCTGTACCGCGACCGCCATCTCAAGTCGGCGCACAAGGCCCACCTGTGGGGCATGTACGTGGTCCCCGAGGTGCGGGGGCAGGGGATCGCGTCGCGGCTGCTCGCCGCAGCGCTCGAGCACGCGCGGACGCTGCCCGGCGTGTCGTGGGTCGACCTCGGCGTGAGCTCGGCCGCGCCGGTCGCCCGTCGGCTCTACGAGCGGGCCGGCTTCCGGGTCTGGGGCAGCGAGCCGGACGCCCTGCGCGTCGGCGGCGAGGCGCTGGTCGAGCACCACATGGCGCTGCGGCTCGACTGAATTCCCCCGCCCGTTCTCGTCTCCGTATCCGCCTCGGAGTGAGCCGGGCTCGGAGCCTGGCTCGTTGTGGAAACGAGCATGGGCGCGGAGACGGGAACGGGCGGGGGAGGCAGTTGCCTTCCGGGCGCGCCTGCACTACAATCCGTCGGCCGTCGGGGCGTAGCTCAGCCTGGCAGAGCGCACGGTTCGGGACCGTGAGGCCGGTGGTTCAAATCCACTCGCCCCGACCATTTCCCCCTCCCGCCCACCCCCTCGAAAAGCTCCACACCCGACCTTCCGACCGCGCTTTTCGAGGAATGAAGAACAGTCAGCTAAGCTGCGAAGGTGCAGGAGGAGACGAGGATGACGTCGACCGAGATCACCGGATCGTGCCTGTGCGGCGAGGTGCGCTATCGCGTCCGCCCGCCCTTCACCTGGTTCCACTACTGCCACTGCAGCCGCTGCCGGAAACGCACCGGATCCGCGCACAGCGCCAACCTCCTGGTGGCCGTCGAACAGGTCGAGTGGCTGGCTGGCGGCGAGCTGGCCGGTCGCTACGAGCTTCCCGGCGCCAAGAGCTTCTCCACCGCCTGGTGCACCCACTGCGGATCCGCCCTGCCCTGGACCACCAAGAACGGGCGTTGGATCGTGGTACCCGCCGGCGGTCTCGATGTCGACCCCGGGGCTCGCCCGGAGCGCAACATCTTCTGGGATTCGCGGGCGGTCTGGTACACCCACGCCGCGGAGCTGCCGCGCTTCGCGGAGCTGCCTCCGCGCGAGTGAGAGTGCGGCTTCGGCAGGACGGGGCGGGCGCGGATGCGGGAACGGGAACGGGGACGGGGACGGGAACCCTTCAACTCGCGGCGCTGCGACGTCGCTCGCTCAGGGCAGGCTCCTCGGCGGACGGCTCCCTCGGCTACGCCGTGACTAGAGCGGGCGCGGATCCGGCTTCCGGCTTCGCCTCCGGCTACGCCGTGACGAGTCGCCGTGACCAGAGCGGGCGGGGGTCCCTAACCCCAACCCCCTCGCCCCTTCCTCCATTGACTTACGCCTGCTTATCGCCTACCTTTGGGGTGGGGAGCCAGCCGCATGACCTACCTCACCGAGAAGCAGCGGGACGTCCTCGACTTCATCCGGCGCCGGATTGCCGCCAGCGGCGTCGCCCCGACGCTGCAGGAGATCGCCGACGCCTTCGGCTTCTCGTCGACGGCGAGCGCCCAGAAGCACGTCGGCCTGCTCGAGCGCAAGGGCTACCTGCGCCGAGAGAAGCACCAGAAGCGAGGGCTCGTGCTGCCCGCGGTCGGCCGGTCGGGCGCGGTCGCCGGCAACCTGCCGCTGCTCGGTGTCGTCGCCGCCGGCTCGCCGATCGAGTCGATCCCGGACGAGGAGAGCATCACGGTGCCGCCGGACATGCTTGGAGACGATCCTGGCTACGCGCTGCGGGTACGGGGCGACTCGATGGTGGAGGAGGGCATCCAGGACGGCGATATCGTGATCGTGCGCAGGGCCGGGACCGCTGCCGACGCCGACATGGTGGTGGCGCTGGTCGGGGGCGAGGTCACGCTGAAGCGAGTCTACCGGGAGAGTGGCGGGCGGCTGCGCTTGCAGCCGTCGAACGCAGCGCTGCCGCCACTGGTGGTTCCGGCAGACCAGATCCAGGTCCAGGGCATCGTGGTTGGGCTGCTGCGGCGGTACTGAGCTGCTCCTTGACGGGGTAACCGAGTTCGGCTAGCGTGCCCGCCATGGCGGAGCTCGAGGAAGTCACCCTGATCATGACCTCGGTCGGCACCGAGCAGCAGGCGGTGGAGATCTCGGAAGAGCTGATCGAGCGCCGGCTCGCGACCTGCATCAACATCGTGCCGTGCCTCCGCTCGATCTACCGCTGGAAGGGCAAGGTCTGCGAGGACACTGAGTACCTCCTGCTGATCAAGACGCCCAAGCGCTACTTCGACAAGGTCTCCGACGCGATCCGGGAGATCCACTCCTACGAGCTCCCGGAGATCCTCGGCTTCCCGATCGCCAACGCCGAGCCCCACTTCCACGAGTGGGTGCTGCGGATGGTGCAGCCCGCCGAGGGTGAGGGAGACGACGACGACACCCCGGAGTACGACTGAGGGGGCGACCGCTGCGAGCGGTTGCTATAATCGCCGGTCGTGAATGCCATCGAGGCCGTGAACGCCCATCTCGTGCTCGCGAGCCGCTTCGAGAACATCGAGGTGGCGGAGCGCGCCTTGCACGACCTCTGTGCCACGGCCGGTTGCGATGGCGAACAGCTGTACTGGGTGGTGACTGCGCTGCGCGAGGCGATGGCCAATGCTGTCGGGCACGGCAACCGGTTGCAGCCCGAGCGCAAGGTCCATGTCGACCTCAGCGTCGACTCGTCCGCGGTGACCATCCGCATCGACGACGAAGGCGAGGGCTTCGATCCGAGCCTGATCCCCGACCCGACCGTGCCCGAAAACTTGCTGCGCCCAAGCGGACGCGGGATCTTCTACATGCAGCAGTTCATGAACCGTGTGCAGTTCAGCCGCACGCCCGGCGGCGGCACCTCGGTGCTCATGGTCAAGCACCTGCAACCTACGACAAGGAGTGCGGAGAATGAAAAGCCAAGTCCGAGATCGCGGTGACGTTCGTATCGTCGAGTTGTCGGGCAAGATCACCATCGGCAGCGGCGATGTCAAGATCCGAGAGCTGATCGACGAAGCGCTGGCAGCCGGCAAGAAGAACATCGTGCTCGACCTCGCCGGGGTGTCCACGATCGACTCCTCGGGCATCGGCGAGATGGTCGCCTGCTACACGACGGTCACCAAGAAGGGCGGCCACCTCAAGCTGCTGCGTTTGTCCCCGAAGATCAATGACATCCTGCAGGTGACCCAGCTCATCACCGTGTTCGAGGTCTTCGACGACGAGGCCGAGGCGGTCCGCTCGTACGGTTGAGGATCGCGCGAAAGGGGTCGGGTGAGCCGTCGCCGGTCTCAGTCGACGGCGGCGTTGCCGACGACCACACCGACGTAGCGCCCATCCGGCAGCCCGGCGAGAGGCTGTCCGATCAACTCGTCGAGCGCCGAGCCGGCCGCATCCGGCTCGAGGGCCACGATCACACCGGCGGCCACCGTCACCACGAACCGTGAGCCGATGTCCGCCGACGCGGCGGGCAGCGCGAGCGCGCCCAGCACAGAGCCGTCCTCACCGGCCAGCTCGAGGCGGAGGGCCCCGGCGCCGGGTGGCGCTGCGCCCGGTTCCGCCAAGGCGTTGAACGCCGCCTCCTCGTCGCTGGCGACGGTCTCGGCGCGCTCGCGCTTCGACGCCGCTGCGACGGCTGCGACAGAGTTGCTCGGGATCGGCGTCCCGGCACGATCCTCGAGCGCGCCCTCGGCGTCGGCCAGCGTTCCGCTCGCCGCGGCCTGGGCGCGACCCGTCGCCGCCGTGGACTGCTGCTCCGCGGCGATCGACAGCTCCTGCTGCTCGGGTGGCTGCAGCCGCCGCCGGGCGCTCGCTGGGGCCGCCGGCGCTGGCTCGGCGGGAGGGGCGGCGTCGGCCTCGCCGGCCTTGTCCGCCCGAAGTGGCGCCGCCGCCGGCGCCGGGGCGTGCGCCGCGGCTGCTGCCAGCGGCGGCGTGGCCGCCGGCGCCCCCCTGGGCCTGGTAACCGTGGTCGGAGCGCGCACCTGCGGCGGCCTGCGGGCCACCTCGACCACTACCGTCACCGCCAGCGCAACCCCGGCGGCGAGACCGAGCCAGCGTACTGCCGGCGGGACGCGGCGCGGCGTCCGGGGCGCGCTGCGGTCAGCCGGGCGCGGCGGCGCGTCAAGCGCGGCCGGCGGCATCATGCGGTCCGCGACCGAGCGCACCTGGAGCTGGAGCCGCCGCAGCGCCGCGAGTTCCGCCCGGAGGTCCGGCTCCGCCGCCAGCCGCGCCTCGATCAGGCGGGTCTCGGCGGCGTCGAGGTCGCCGTCCAGGTAGCGGCTGAGCAGCTCTACCGTCCCCTCGTCCATCACCCCTCCAGCTCCTGCTTGAGCGCCTGGCGGGCGCGCGACAGCCGCGACCGCACGGTGCCGATCGGGATGTTGAGCACCTCGGCCACCTCCTCGTAGCTGCGGCCCTCGCCGTCGCGCAACCAGAGGATCACTCGAAACTGCTCCGGGAGGCGGTCGATCGCCTCCTCCACCCGGTCGAGAAGGTCGGCGGCGGTGGCGTGCCGCTCCGGATCGGGGCCCGGGTCGGGGGCCCGCTCCACGACGAGGGCCTCGTCGTCGGCAACCGCCACCAGTGGCGGCCGACGGCCCGCACGCCGGTGGTGCAGCCGGAGGTAGTTCCAGGCGATCTGGAACACCCAGGTCGAAAGCTTCGCCTCGCCTCGGAAGCCGTCGAGCCCCCGCCAGACGCGCAGGAAGATCTCCTGGGTCGCGTCACGCGCGTCCTCCTCGCTGCCGGTCAGGCGGCGGGCGAGACGCCACACCGGGCGCCGGAAGCGTTCGTAGACCTCGTCGAAGGTCACGCCTCCATACTGCCACAGGTGCCGCCCAGCTTCTGCCGCCGCCGTCCTCCTCGAGTCAGTGAGAGCCGTCAGCGGGCGGGAAGTTCCGGAGGGAGGAGCTCGTCGACGAGCGCCCGCACCCGCTGCTCGATCGTGCGGGCGACCGCGAGGTAGGTCGCCAGGTCGTCACCGTAGGGATCGGGGATGGTCCACGCCACCCGCCGCGCGGCAACCCCGGCGGGCAGCCAGGCGAGGCCCGCCGGGCCGATCAGCGACACCACGACGTCGAGGCCGTCGAGCGGCACCTCATCGAGGCCCTTGGAGGCGAGCCCGGCGCAGGGGTAGCCGAGGGCGCGCAGCGCCTCGAGCGTGGTCGAAGCGACGCGGCCGGTCGGCGCGAGCCCGGCCGAGTGGGCGACCAGGAGACCGCCTCCGAGAGCGCGCGCGATGGCCTCGGCCATCGGTGACCGGCAGGTGTTGCCGACGCACAGAAAGAGGATCGAGAGCGGCTGCATCCGCGCAGTGTAACGCCGGGGAGAAGAGGCTTCATCCACCCGCCTCCGCGCGCGATCAGCGCGCGAGCGGCTCGAAATGGCAGGTGAAGTGGCGCAGCATCGCCGGCTGCCAGGCGATGCGGTAGCCGGGGATCCGCGCGCGGTCGCGCCAGACCTCCTCCATGACCTCGACGATGTAGTCGAAGTGGCTCTGCGTGTAGACGCGCCGCGGGAAGGCGAGCCGCACCAGCTCGAGCGGCGAGGGCTGCTCCCGGCCCTCGCCGTCGAAGTGGCCGAACATGACGCTGCCGAGCTCGACCGCACGGATGCCGCCGGCGAGGTAGAGGGCGTTGACGACGCCGATCCCGGGGTAAGCCAGCGGTGGGATGGAGGGCAGCATCCGGCGCGCGTCGAGGAACACCGCGTGGCCGCCGGCCGGCATCACCATCGGGATGCCGAGCGCGCCCAGCCGGGTCGCCAGGTACTCGACGGTCGCGTGCCGGTAGACCTGGTAGTCGTACTCCAGCGCCTCCATGAGGCCGACCGCGATCGCCTCGAGGTCACGCCCGGCGAGGCCGCCGTAGGTCGGGAAGCCCTCGCGCAGGATGAGCAGGCTGCGGAAGCGCTCCGCCCACTCCGGGTTGCGGCAGGCGAGGAAGCCGCCGATGTTCGCGAGGCCGTCCTTCTTGGCGCTCATGGTTGCGCCGTCGGCGAGCGCGAACATCTCCTGGGCGATCTCGAGCAGGCTGCGCCCGCGATAGCCCTGCTCGCGCTCGTGGATGAAGTAGGCGTTTTCGGCGAACCGGCAGGCGTCGATGATGAGCGGGATCCCGTGCGCCGCCAGCACCTCCTTGACCTCGCGCAGGTTGGCCATGGACACCGGCTGGCCGCCGCCGGTGTTGTTGGTGACGGTCATCATTGCGAATGGGATGACGTCCCGGCCGTGCTCCGCGATGCAGCGGCGCAGCGCGTCGACGTCCATGTTGCCCTTGAACGGCGCAATGTGCTCGGTGTCGAGGGCCTCAGCGCACGGCAGGTTGAGGGCGATGCCGCGGCGGTACTCGATGTTGGCCCGGGTGGTGTCGAAGTGGCTGTTGTTGGGGATGACCTGACCGGGCTGGACCACGCACTCGGCGAGGATGCCCTCGGCCGCCCGGCCCTGGTGGGTTGGCAGCACGTGCGCCATGCCGGTGATCGCCCGCACGCTCGCCTCGAAGCGCTTCCACGACCGGCTCCCCGCGTAGCTCTCGTCGCCGAGCATCATCGCCGCCCACTGATGGGTCGACATGGCCCCGGTGCCGCTGTCGGTCAGCAGGTCGATGCAGCAGTCGTCGGCGTCGACCAGGAACACGTTGTGGTGGGCCGCCTCGAGCGCCCGCTCCCGCTCCTCCCGGGTGGTGATCTTGAGGGGCTCAGTCATCTTGATCCGGAACGGTTCGATGATGGTGCGCATGATCCACCTCGTCGAGACGCGCGCGATCGGCCCGCGGTGGACGGCCGCGGCGGCGACCACTGTACACCCGCGGACGCGGCGGCGGGACGACGGCCGACCAGGGGTGGCGCCGCTCGCTTGGGGGTCCTGCCGGCTGCACGGGGCGCGCCGACGCGGGCCTGGACTCGGCTCACGCGCAGGCCCGCGATGGACGGGTGAAGCCAAGGTCCTGCTGCACTTTACGGGGGGCGGCGCGGGGCGCCCGGATTGACCGGTTCACGAGGTCGAGGTAGCCTTTGGCTGGAGCGAAGGGCGCAAGACGGTGGTGCTGACCGGGTACAACACCGACATCGACCACGCGGGGACCGTGTACCACGTGCAGACCGAGGACAAGGGGCGATCCAACCCCTTCGTCGAGTCCCTGGTCTACGCGAGCGGGGAGATCCTGTACTCCCGCCGGACGCCCTATCACGATCTCGTCGAGCGTGGCGTCGAGCCGCAGGCGGTGGCCGCGATCATGGAGCGGCAGCACCGGTCGATCGTCGATGCGATCGGCGCCGGGCGGCTGCACCAGCTGATGTCTCGCGACGAGGAGGTGGCGTCGGAGGACGACACCACGATCGTGCGTCCGCGCCATGCCGCAGCACCAGCCAGCGAGATCTCCCTCGACCAGGTGATCGTGGATTACCTGCAGGCGCAGCGGGGCCGCGCACACCTGGTGTTGCAGGCGGCCCGCGACCACGACTTCGCCTATGGGGCGCGGGCGAGGGTCGCGATCGTTGCCCTCGAGTCGCAGAGCAGCGCGCCGATGGTCGGGGTCGAGATCTCGGTGCTCTTCAAGTCGACCGCCGAGCCGCACCGGGTGCTGCTGGCCAAGGGCGTCACCGGCCAGGACGGGCAGTTCCGCGACGAGGTGGTGGTGCCGGCGTACAACGGCGGCACCTCGGCGATCGTGGTGTCGGCCCGGTCCGAGCTCGGGTTGTCGGAGATCAAGCACCTCGTCCATCGTTGATCCCGCGCCCGTTCCGCTTCCGCTTCCCCCTCCGCGCCCGCGCCCGGATCCGTGTACGCTCGTTCGCTCAGTCCTCGAGAGCGCTTCGCGCCGATTCTCTGGAGGCGCTCCCCGAGGTTGCCACCTTTGGCGATTTCGGGTCTCGAGCACCGCTTGGGGAGGAACGTCGTCCCGAAATCGCCAAAGATGGCACGCCCGCAGGACGCGCTCTCCTCGTAGTCGCTTCGCCTCCGGGGCGCGGAAGCGGAAGCGGGCGGGGAAGCGACCTGATCTTGCCAGGCGAGGCTGTTTCCAGTAGAATTCCCGCTGGCGTGGGCCGTTAGCTCAACTGGCAGAGCAAGGGACTCTTAATCCCTAGGTTGGAGGTTCGATTCCTCCACGGCTCACCACCCCCACTGTTCGCTGCGAAAGTGGCGGAACTGGCAGACGCGCGAGATTTAGAGTCTCGTGGGGGTCACCCCGTGGGGGTTCGAGTCCCCCCTTTCGCACCACCTGGAGTCGCCACCCATGCCCTACACCCTGTCTCGCCGCGCCGACAACACCGTCGAGGTGACCGCCGAGCTCGATGCCGCGGCGGTCACGTCGGAGCGCGCCGAGATCGTCCGTAGCTTCCGCAAGAAGGCCACGGTGCCCGGCTTTCGCCCCGGCAAGGCGCCCGAGTCGGCGATCCGCGCCCGCTTTGGCGAGGACATCGAGCAGGAGCTCAAGGAGCACCTCGCGGGCCGGTTGCTCGGCGAGGTCTTCGATGCCGAGGAGGGGCTGGAGCCGATCACCCGCCCCGCGGTCAGCGACGCCGCCTTCGATGACGCCGGCGGCTTCCGCATGAAGGCCGAGATGGAGCTGCGGCCACGCTTTCAGCTGCCGGCGCTCGACGGCTTCGAGCTGCCCGAGGTCTCGCTCGAGGTCAGCGAGCCCGAGGTCGAGGGCGAGCTCGAATCGATCGCGGAGGAGCACGCCTCCTGGGAGCCGGCGGACGGCGAGGTTGCCGTCGATGGCATGCTGGTCGAAGCCGACCTGCATGGCCAGATGGAGGGATCCGACCAGGAGCCGTACGAGGAGAAAGCGGCCCGCATCGTCATCGGTGACGGCGCGGTGCCGGAGCAGATCACCCACGCCCTGCAAGGGGTCAGGGTCGGTGAGCAGCGGATCGCCGAGCGCCGGTTCCCCGACGACGACCCCGACCAACGGCGCGCCGGCAAGACCGTGCGCTACACCATCGACGTCACGGCGCTGAAGCGCAAGGTGCGTCCGGCGGTCGACGACGAGCTCGCCCGGACCCTCGGCTTCGACTCGCTCGCAGGCCTCAAGGAGCGGATCGCCGAGGTGCTCGGGAGCAGCAAGCGCCGCCAGCGCCGGGAGCAGTGGCGACGGGCCCTGCTCGATCACCTCGAGGCCGGCGTCGACGTCAACGAGCTGCCGCCCTCGCTCGTCTCCTCGGCGGTGCGCGAGGACCTCAACCGGTTCGCCTACTCGATGGCGATGCAGGGCGGGGCGCCCTCGTCCTCCGATATCAACTGGCAGGAGCTGGCCGCCAGGGTGGAGCCCGGCTCGCGGCGGCGGGTGCTCGACATGCTGGTCCTGGAGCAGCTTGCAGACTCCTGGCAGATCGCGGTGCCCGAGGCGGACGTGGACGCCTACATCAGCCTCGAGGCACGACAGCGGGGCATCCCGCCGGGCGAGCACAAGGCGAACCTGGCCAGGGAGCACAAGCTCGAGGAGCTGCGCGGCTCGGCGCGAATCTCAGCAACCGTCGACGACATGATCCGCCGCGTCGGCGGGGAGGTGGAGTGATGTCCTTTCCGATTCCGTGGGTGGTCGAGCAGACCAACCGGGGAGAGCGCTCCTACGACATCTTCTCGCGGCTGCTCAAGGACAACGTCGTGTTCCTCGGGCTGCCGATCGACGACTACGTGGCGTCGGTCGTGATCGCCCAGATGCTCTTCCTGGAGGCGGAGAACCCCGAGAAGGACATCTTCCTCTACATCAACACGCCCGGCGGCTCGATCACGGCGGGCCTCGCGGTCTACGACACCATGCAGTACGTGAAGCCTGACGTGGCCACCATCGCCCTCGGCCAGGCGGCCTCGATGGGCGCCGTGCTGCTGGCTGGCGGCACCAAGGGGAAGCGCTTCGCCCTGCCCCACAGCCGGGTGCTACTGCACCAGCCGCTGATGTCTCGGTCTCCACGGCCAGGCCACCGACATCGACATCCACGCCCGCGACCTGATGCGCCTGCGCGAACGGCTCAACGAGATCCTTGCCCTCCACACCGGGCAGCCGATCGACAAGATCAACCTCGACACGGAGCGCGACTTCATCCTCGAGGCGGACGAGGCCAAGGCCTACGGCTTGGTGGACAAGATCATTGTTTCCAGGGAGTAGAGTGTTCACGAGGGGTCCCAAACGGGGAGCCCTGGGGTACAATAGTCGGTGGAGGGGCGTTCATGTCCCAGCGTGACGGTGATGTGCTCCGCTGCAGCTTCTGCGGCAAGAGCCAGCACGAGGTCAGGAAGCTGATCGCTGGCCCGACCGTTTACATCTGCAACGAGTGCGTAGAGGTCTGCCTCGACATCATCGCCGAGGATCGCGTCCACGAGGCCAAGTCCAAGCAGCAGAAGCTGCCCAAGCCGCACGAGATCAAGGGCCATCTGGACGAGTACGTGATCGGCCAGGAGTCGGCCAAGAAGAAGCTGTCGGTGGCGGTCTACAACCACTACCGGCGCATCGAGTACCAGGCCGGCCGCGGCCACAGCGACGTCGAGCTGGCCAAGTCCAACATCCTGCTCATCGGTCCGACCGGCACCGGCAAGACGCTGCTCGCCCAGACCCTCGCGCGCCAGCTCCAGGTGCCGTTCACGATCGTCGACGCCACCACCCTGACCGAGGCCGGTTACGTCGGCGAGGACGTCGAGAACATCCTGCTCCGGCTCTACCAGGCCGCCCAGGGTGACCGCGAGGCCACCGAGCGCGGCATCGTCTACATCGACGAGATCGACAAGGTCGCCCGCAAGGCCGAGAACCCCTCGATCACGCGCGACGTGTCCGGCGAGGGCGTGCAGCAGGCCCTGCTCAAGATCCTCGAGGGGACGGTCGCCAACGTGCCGCCCCAGGGGGGCCGCAAGCACCCCCACCAGGAGTTCCTCCAGATCGACACCACCAACATCCTGTTCATCTGCGGCGGCGCGTTCGTCGGCATCGAGGACGTCATAGCCCGCCGCCTCAACCAGAAGCGCATGGGCTTCGGGGTCGACCTCGGGGGCAACGAGAAGCGGACCAGCGAGCTGCTCGAGCGCGTCCACCCCGAGGACCTCATCAAGTACGGGATGATCCCCGAGTTCGTCGGGCGCATCCCGGTGGTCGGGACGCTGCACGATCTCGACCACGACGCCCTGGTGCGGATCCTGACCGAGCCCAAGAACTGCCTGGTCCGCCAGTACCAGACCATCCTCTCCTTCGAGGGGGTCGATCTCAGCTTCACCGCGGAGGCGCTCAGCGCGATCGTCGATCAGGCGATCGAGCGCAAGGTCGGCGCGCGGGGCCTGCGGATCATCCTCGAGGAGCTGATGCTCGACGTGATGTACCAGGTCCCATCGGTGCCCGACATCAGAGAGATTGTCATCTCGCGGGATGTGGTGGAACGGCGCGTGCCACCGCTGACGGCGGTTCGCAAGGTGAGTTAGGCTGTACACGCCCGCCGGCGAGGGCCGCCGGCAACCGCCAGCTCCGGATCGACAGCCCCGCGCGCCGTAAGCCGAGAAACCCCATCCGAGTGGAGATCATGAAGAAAGACGTCGAGTCCAAGCTGCTCCCCGTCGTCCCGTTGCGGGACATGGTGGTGTTTCCCCACATGATGGCGCCGTTCGTGGTCGGTCGGCAGCCGTCGGTGGTGGCGCTCGAGCGCGCGCTCGGGCGGCCTGACAAGAAGATCCTCCTCGCCACGCAGCGTGACCCCAAGGTCGACGAGCCGGAGCCCGGCGACATCTATGAGCTGGGCGTCACCGCCCGGGTTGTCCAGCACCTGCAGCTGGCCTCGGGCAACATCAAGGTGATGGTCGAGGGCCTGGCCAGGGCGCGGATCGTCGAGGCGGTGCCCGACCCCTCGTGCCTGATGGCGCGCGTCGTGCCGGTATCGACCGAGGTCCCCACCGGCCCGGCGGTTTCCCAGTACATGAGCGAGCTCGCCGAGCTCTTCAAGGAGTACGCGAAGCTGGCCCATCACCTCGCGGTCGAGGGCGTGCTGGCGTCGCTGCAGACCGACGACCCCGACCAGTTCGCCGACATCCTCGCCGCCCACCTCAACCAGCCGACCCCGGAGAAGCAGAACCTGCTCGAGATCCTCAACCCGCTCGAGCGCCTCGAGCGGCTCAACGACCTGCTCGACGTCGAGATCGAGAAGCTCAACATCGACCGGCGGATCTCGTCGCGCGTCAAGAAGCAGATGGAGAAGGCGCAGCGCGAGTACTACCTGTCGGAGAAGATCAAGGCGATCAACGAGGAGCTCGGCCGCAACGACTCCCAGGAGGAGATGCAGGGGCTCAAGGAGCAAGTGGAGAGCTCGGGCATGTCCGAGGAGGCCAAGGAGAAGGCGGTGATCGAGATCCGCCGCCTCGAGGGCATGCCGCCGGTGTCGGCCGAGGCGGGTGTGTCGCGCAACTACGTCGACTGGCTGCTCGCGGTTCCCTGGAAGAACGCCACGCGCGAGATCCGCGACATCCGGCGCGCCGAGAAGGTCCTCAACGAGGACCACTACGGCCTGGAGAAGGTCAAGGACCGGATCCTCGAGTTTCTGGCGGTGCGGCAGCTGGTTCGCAAGACCACCGGCACGATCCTCTGTTTCGTTGGGCCGCCGGGCGTCGGCAAGACGTCGCTGGCGCGCTCGATCGCGCGCTCGACCGGCCGCAAGTTCGTGCGGCTTTCCCTGGGCGGCGTGCGCGACGAGGCGGAGGTCCGGGGCCACCGCCGGACCTACATCGGCGCGTTCCCGGGCCAGATCGTCCAGATGATGCGCAAGGCGGGTACCGTCAACCCGGTCATCCTGCTCGACGAGGTCGACAAGATGGCCGCGGACTTCCGAGGCGACCCAGCGGGCGCGCTGCTCGAGGTGCTCGACCCGGAGCAGAACCACACCTTCCACGACCACTACCTGGACGTCGAGTACGACCTGTCCAAGGTCTTTTTCATCTGCACCGCCAACGTCACCCACTCGATACCGCCCGCGCTGATCGACCGGATGGAGCAGATCCGGCTGTCCGGCTACACCCACCTCGAGAAGCTGGAGATCGCCCGCCAGTTCCTGGTCCCGCGCCAGCTCGAGCGGCACGGCCTCGAGGGCAAGTTCAAGATCGAGTTCGAGAAGGACACCCTGCTCTACCTGATCGAGCGCTACACCCGCGAGGCCGGCGTCCGCAACCTCGAACGGGAGATCGCGTCGATCTGCCGCAAGCTGGCGCGGCGCGTGCTCAAGGAGAAGACCCAGCGCCGGTCGACCATTCGGGTGACCGACACGCTGGTGCGCGAGCTGCTCGGCCACCCCCGGTACCGGGAGCAGAAGCGCGAGCAGGCGCCGGAGGTCGGGGCGGCGGTGGGGCTGGCGTGGACCCAGGTCGGCGGCGAGCTCATGCTCACCGAGGTGACGCTGATGCGTGGCAAGGGCAACGTCACCCTCACCGGCCAGCTCGGTGACGTCATGCAGGAGTCGGCCCGCGCCGCGCTCAGCTACGTGCGGTCGCGCGCCGAGAAGCTCGGCATCGACGTCGAGGTCTTCGAGAAGACGGACGTGCACGTTCACGTGCCGGAGGGCGCCATCCCCAAGGACGGGCCGTCGGCCGGCATCACCATGGCGGTCGCGCTGATCTCGGCCTTCACCGGGACGCCGGTTCGGGTGGACACCGCGATGACCGGAGAGATCACCCTGCGGGGCAACGTGCTGCCGGTCGGCGGGCTCAAGGAGAAGGTCCTTGCCGCCTACAGCGCCGGCATCCGCGAGATCATCCTGCCCGAGGAGAACGAGAAGGACCTCGAGGAGATCTCCGACGATGTCCGGTCGGAGATGACCTTCCACCTCGCCAGCCATATGGACAAGGTTTTGGAGAACGCGCTGGTGCACGAGATCGAGGCAGGAGTCGCGGCCCCACCCGCGAAGCCCGACTCCAGCTTTGACTCGCCGCCGCTCGCCCACTAGATGTGGAGATTCGAGACATCACCTTTCGCGGTGCCGCGCTGCGGGCCTCCGACAGACCGCGCGAGTGGTATCCGCAGGTCGCGGTGGCCGGCCGGTCCAACGTCGGCAAGTCGAGCCTGCTCAACTGGCTGTTCCAGCGCCGCCTGGCCAAGGTGGCGAAGGCGCCGGGCAAGACGCGGACGCTCAACTTCTTCCTGGTCAACTCGTCGTTCTATGTGGTCGACCTGCCCGGGTACGGCTACGCCAAGGCGGCGCGACAGCTGCGCGAGGAGTGGGGCCAGGAGGTGGGGCGCTATCTGCTCGACGAGCAGCGGGTGGCCGGCGTGGTGACGCTGATCGACATTCGGCACGGCCCGACCGCGCTCGACCTGGACCTCCAGGAGATGCTGGGTGCGGCGGCGCGCGACCGAGTGGTGGTGCTGACCAAGGCCGACAAGCTCAGCCGTGGCCAGCGCGCGACGATGCAGCGCGAGGTCCAGCGGCAGCTCGGCCTGGCGACCCCGCCGCTGGCGGTGAGCGTGAACGCCGGCGAGGGCCGACGCGAGCTGCTCAGCGAGATCGAGAGCCTGGCGACCGCGTGGCGCGGCAGACAATCACGAGGAGACTGAGATGGGACGCAAGAAGAAAGAAAGCGCGGATGAGCCGGTCGTGATTCCGCTCGACCTGGACGACGAGATCGAGAAGTACGAGAACTCGGTGGAGACCCCGCAGGAGGGGCGACTCGACCTCACGCAGCTCAAGGAGATGTCGATCAACGAGCTGAGCGGGGTGGCCCGCGGCCTCGGCGTCGAGAACCCGACCGGCATGCGCCGCCAGGACCTGATCTTCCGGATCCTGCAGCGGCAGACCGAGCGCGAGGGTCTGATCTTCGGCGAGGGGGTGCTCGAGGTGCTGCCGGAGGGCTTCGGGTTCCTGCGCGCCCCGGAGTACAACTACCTGCCGGGGCCCGACGACATCTACGTCTCGCCGTCGCAGATCCGCCGCTTCAACCTGCACACCGGCGACACCGTGTCCGGTCAGATCCGGCCGCCGAAGGAGGGCGAACGCTACTTCGCGCTGATCAAGGTCGAGGCCATCAACTTCGAGCCTCCCGAGGTGTCCATGGAGAAGGTCCACTTCGACAACCTGACGCCCCTCTACCCGGAGGAGCGGATCGATGCTCGAGGTCGCCCGACAACATGACCGCGCGGGTGATGGACCTGGTGACGCCGCTCGGCAAGGGGCAGCGCGGCCTGCTGGTGGCGCCGCCCCGCACCGGCAAGACCATGATGCTGCAGGCCATCGCCAACTCGATCACCGCCAACCATCCCGAGATCACGCTGATCGTGCTGCTGATCGACGAGCGGCCCGAGGAGGTCACCGACATGCAGCGGTCGGTGCACGGCGAGGTCATCTCGTCGACCTTCGACGAGCCCGCGACCCGCCACGTCCAGGTGGCCGAGATGGTGATCGAGAAGGCCAAGCGGCTGGTCGAGCACCGCCGGGACGTCGTGATCCTGCTCGACTCGATCACCCGGCTCGCCCGTGCCTACAACACTGTCGTGCCGCCGTCGGGCAAGGTGCTGTCGGGCGGCGTCGACTCCAACGCCCTGCAGAAGCCCAAGCGCTTCTTCGGCGCGGCACGCAACATCGAGGAGGGCGGCAGCCTGACCATCGTTGGCACCGCGCTCATCGACACCGGCTCGCGGATGGACGACGTCATCTTTGAGGAGTTCAAGGGCACCGGCAACATGGAGGTGCACCTCGACCGCAAGCTCGTCGAGCGCCGCGTCTTCCCCACTATCGACATCCACAAGTCGGGGACCCGCAAGGAGGAGCTGCTGATCGACGAGTGGGAGCTGCGCCGAATCTGGGTGCTGCGCAAGGTGCTGTCCCAGCTCTCCCCGGTCGAGGCGATGGAGCTGCTGCTCGAGCGCCTCGACAAGGTCGCGACCAACAGGGAGTTCCTCGAGGGGATGTCGCAGGGGTAGGCCCGCTTCGCCGGACGCTCCGCGGGTCCAATTCCGCGCGGGTTCCCACTGTGGGCATTCCTTCCTTGAACGACCCCGCGTGGGAACCCGCCCGGTATTGGAATTGTTGAAGATCGTAATGATGCATGCCGCCGGCGTGACGGTGATCCTCGACCGGGCGCGCGTTGATGGTGTTGCACGCGGTTGCAACCGCCCCCCCCTCCCTCCCCCCCGGGGTAGCTCATTGCCTTGCGCTTGCTCGCATTCACCACCACCAATCATGAGAACTTCTCCCTTCGTCAGGATGCGCGCAGCGCATCCATCTAGGAGGGTGGCGGGCAAAGGCCAGCCACAGTCACCACCTCAGGGCCGCGCACAGGGGCCTATGCACGCCACCCTCCTAGCGGGAGATCTCGTACTGCTCCTGGTGGAAGAGCGGGTTCTCGCGCAGGATGACCTGCAGACCGTGCACCTCCTCGAGCTCGCGCAGCAGCTCGCGGAACGGCCCCTGCAGGTAGTGCGACACCTCGGGGTGGACGGTGAGCGAGATCTGATCCCCGGCCTCCGCCTCGGCCGTGTCGAGCAGCCGGCGGCGGATCTCCAGGCAGATCGTGGGCAGCGACTTGATGCGCCCGGAGCCGTGGCAGTAGGGACACTCCCGGCTGAGGGTCCGCTCCAGGCTCGGTCTGGTGCGCTTGCGAGTGAGCTGGACCAGCCCGATGTCGCTCATCGGTAGCAGCTGGGTGCGCGCCGGGTCGGTCGCGAGCTCCTCCGCAAGGGTGTGGTAGACCGCCTCGCGGTGGGCGAGTGAGAGCATGTCGATGAAGTCGATGACGATGATGCCGCCGAGGTGGCGCAGCCGGAGCTGGCGGACGATCTCGCGGACCGCCTCGAGATTGATGACGAAGGCGGTCTCCTCGAGCGAGGTCGAGCCGACGAACTTGCCGGTGTTGACGTCGATCGCAACCAGGGCCTCGGTCTGATTCACGACCAGGTAGCCGCCGGACTTGAGCCAGACCTTGGGACGCAGCGCCTTCTCGAGCTCGCGGTCGATGCCGAAATCGGCCATCAGGTCGCTGGTTTTGCGGAACAGCTTGACGCGGGGGACGAGCGCCGGCTCGCACTGCTCGAGGAAGTCGAGGATCTCCTGGAGGCTTTCCTCGTCATCGACCCAGAGCTCCTGAATCGCCTGCGTGAAGGTGTCCCGCACCGTCCGCAGGACCGGGCTCAGCTCGTGATGGGTGAGCGACGGCGCCCGGCTGCGCTCGCAGACCCCCTGGATGCGGGCCCACAGCCGCAGCAGGTAGTCGCGGTCGGCCTCGAGCTCGGATTGGACGCGATCCTCGCCCGCGGTGCGCACGATCCAGCCCTGGTTGCCGGCAAACCCGTCGATGATCGCCTTCAGTCGGGCGCGCTCGTCGGGATCGGTGATCCGCCGCGACACGCCGCGCTGGCGGACCGTCGGCAGGTAGACGAGGAAACGTCCCGGCAGCGTGATGTGGGTGGTCAGCCGCGCACCCTTGGTGCCGAGGGGGTCCTTCACCACCTGGACCAGCACCTCCTGGCCGTGGCGCAGGAGGTCACCGATATCGGACGCCGACGAGCCGGGCGCCGCGAGCTCGCCCTCCCCGATCGGGAAGATGTCGCTGAAGTCGTCGAGGATGCCGCCGGCCTCGCGGACGTAGAGGAAGGCATCGCGCGCCAGGCCGACGTCGACGAAGGCGGCCTGCATGCCGGGCAGCACCCGGGTCACGCGTCCCTTGTAGAGGTTGCCGACCACCGACGAGGTGCGGTGGCGCTCGGCCCGGTAGGAAACGAGCCGGGTGTTCTCGCGCAGGGCGACCCGCGTCTCGAAGGGGCTCACCGACAGGAAGAGAATCGCGTTCATCATGAGTAGAGCAGCCGGTGGCGCCAGACCGACTGGACGACGCCGAGCGCGGTGCAGGTCGACAGCAGCGACGACCCCCCGTAGGAGAAGAGCGGCAAGGTGATGCCGGTGGTCGGCAGCCAGCCGAGCACCATCCCGATGTTCACCACCACCTGGAAGGCGAGCCAGCTGCCGACGAGGACTGCCAGCACCAGGCCGTGGCGGCTCGCGGCCGCCAATGCGGTCCAGCCGATGCGCCCGAGCAGTAGCGCATAAGCTGCCAGGAGCGCGGTGGCGCCGACGAACCCGGTTGCCTCGGCCCACACCGAGAACGCGAAGTCGGTGTGCTGGGCCGGCAGGAACAGCAGCAGCGACTGCGACCCCTGGCCGAGGCCTTGGCCGACGAGCTGGCCGGAGCCGACCGCGATCTTCGACTGGCGGACCTGATAGCCGGCGCCGTAGGGGTCGCGCTCGGGGTCCATGACGGTGAACACGCGCTCCTTCTGGTACGGCTCGAGACCGCTCTGCCACAGGATGGCGCCGCCGATCACCGCCACGACGGCCAGCACGGCCCAGGTCCTGGCCGGCACGCCGCCGATCCACAGGGCGGCGGCGGCGATCGGCAGGTAGGTCAGCGCAACGCCCAGGTCCGGCTCGAGGACGACCAGCAGGACCGCGGCGCCAACCATGGCGGCCACCATCAGACCGCCCTGCAATGACAGCCGCTGCGACCGGCTCTGGCCGAGCCATGCGGCGACCATCAGGATCACGCCCAGCCGGGCGAACTCACTCGGCTGGACCGTCAGGGGCCCGAGAGCGAACCACGCCCGGTTGCCGCCGCGGTCCTCGCCCAGCAGCAGTACCAGCACCAGGCCGGCCATGCTGGCGGCATAGGCGAACGGGGCGAACTGGCTGTAGAAGCTGAGGTTCGGCAGGGACAGCGCCCACACCAGCAGCAGCCCGAGCGCACCCCACAGCGCCTGGCGCAGGAGGAGGCCAGGGCCGAGGACCGATCCCGCCGCGTGCAGCGTGGCCAGGGACGCGGCCAGAATGCCGACGACCGCCAGGATCAGCCAGGGGTCGATGCGGTGCTCCACGGGGGGATTCTAGCCCGGATCCTCGGCCGGAACCTGTTCCGGGCGGGAAAGCGGATCCGGCTGCGCCGTCGGCTCCGCCCTGACGAGAGCGGGCGCGGATCCGGCTTCGCCTTCGGCTTCGCCGTGACGAGAGCGGGTGGGGCCCGAGCGGTTGCTTGCCTGGCTCGACTCGCCCTCGGACCCACCGTTGCCGTTCCACTCCGCCATGGCCGCCTCGACGACCGCCGCCACCACCGGCGCGGCGGCGGTCGATCCGCCGATGCCGTGCTCCACGACCGCCGCCACCACCAGCTTCGGTTGGTCGAGCGGCGCCCAGCCCACGAACAGGGCGTGGTGTCTGAGGTGCTCGGGGAGGTCCTGGGCGCGGACCCCCTCCTGCAGCCGCGCCACCTGGGAGGTGCCGGTCTTGCCAGCCATCGGCAGGCGGGAGAGGAAGTGGGCGGTTCCCTCGCCACCGTGGACGACGCGGGTCAGCCCCTCGACCACCAGCGCGCGGTGCTGCGGATCGAGCCCTAGGTCGACCGGCGGCGGCACGTCGGCCGACGCCACGAGGTGCGGCGTGACCAGGCGGCCGCCGTTGGCGAGCACCGCGTAGGCGCGGGCGAGCTGCATGTTCGTCACCAAGAGCGGGCCCTGGCCGATCGCCACCGAGATCGCTTCGCCGGCGTACCACGGCGTCCCCCGCACCTCGCGGGCCCACTCGGGCGTGCCGACGAGGCCGGTCAGCTCCTGGCCGAAACCGATCCCGGTCGGCCCGTCGAACCCGAACCGCCGCAGCCACCTCGCCATCCGGTCGATGCCCATCCGATACCCGAGCTGGTAGTAGAAGGAGTCGCACGAGACCTCGAGCGAGCGGACGACGCCCACCCCGCCGTGGCCGCCGCGACGCCAGCAGCGGAAGGGGTGGCCGTAGAGGGTGACGCCGCCGTGGCAGGTCACCCCGCTGTCGGGCGTGATCTCACCCTCGGCCAGACCGGCGAGGGCGAAAAACGGCTTGATCGTTGAACCGGGGGGATAGACGCCCTGCAGAGAGCGGTCATTCAGCGGCCGCCCCGGATCCTCGGTCAGCTGTTGCCACTCGGTTCGCGACAGCCGGCCGACGAAGATGTTCGGGTCGAAGGATGGCGAGGAGTAGAGCACGCGGATGGCACCGGTCGCCGGCTCGAGCGCAACGACGGTGCCGGTGCGGTCGCCCATCGCCAGGGCGGCAACCTGCTGGAGGTGGAAATCGAGGGTGGTCGCGACGTCGCGCCCCGGCACCGGCGCGCTCTCGCGCACCACGCCGATCGGCTGGCCGACGGCCGACACCACCTCGTAGCGGGTACCGTCACTGCCCGCGAGGAAGGCGTTTCGCAAGGCCTCGACCCCGGTTGCGCCGACCAGCGTGTTCTGGTCGAGCCCGGGATCCGCGTCCACCTCCTGGCGGCTGACCAGGCGCAGGTGCCCGACCGCGTGCGCGGTGGCGCCCGCGAGAGGATAGGAGCGGCGGAAGGCATTGACCACCGCGAGCTCCGGGTGGTCGCTCTGATGGGCGCGGACTTTCGCCACCTGCTCCCACGTCAGGTCGTCGGCCAGGACCAGCGGTGCGAGCCGGGCGAGCCGCCGCTCCGCCTCCAGGTTGCGCAGCGTCGCCGCGTCGGCGACGCCCATCCGCGCCACGAACAGCAGCGTTTCCTGGATGTCGTGCGCCTCGTCGGGAAACAGCAGCAGCTGCCAGGTCGGGATGTTGTCGGCGAGGACGATTCCGCGCCGATCGTAGATCCGTCCGCGCTGGCTGGCGACCGGGATCCGGCGCAGCCGGTTGTTCTCGGCCGCCCGCCGCCAGCTCGCGCCGTCGACGATCTGGAGCTGGACCAGGCGCAGCAGCATCACGGCGAGCGCGACCAGCGCGAGCGCGACCAGCACCGCGGCTCGCCGCTTGACCGGGGCGAGGTCCTCTCGCAGCTCCATGGTCTAGCGCAGCGTGCGCGCCCGCCGGGCGCGCCATCTCTTGGGAAGGTCGAGCGAGCGGATCCAGCCGACGAGGAAGCACCACAGCGCGGTGGCGGCGACGCTCACCGCGAGGTCGATCCACCGGACCGGTCGGATCACGCCGAGGGGCAGCAGCGCGAGGCGGTGGACGATGATGACGATCGCAGTGGCGACGGCCCCGAACGCCATCCACGCCTTCGGTGAGCGGTCGGCAACGATGCTGGCGAGCCAGAGCAGGACGAGAGCGGAGGCACTCCAGGCGATGGCGCCGGGGCCGATGACCGGCTCGAGCAGGAGGTCCCAGCCGAGACCGATGGCGAGGCAGATCCAGACCCAGCGCCGGCCCCAGCCGAGCAGCGCCGGACCGACGACCCACACCACGGGCACCAGCAGCAGGCCCGACCAAGGGGGACCGCCGGGTGCGCCCAGCAGGCGTTGCAGGAGGAGGGTGGCCGCGATCAGCAGTGGAATTGTCACTGCCACCCTCCCGGCCGCGCCCCTTTGACCATTCCGGGCAGCAGCAGCACGACTCGGAGCCGGGCGAACTCGACGCCGGGGAGGGCGCGGACCTCGAGGAAGGCCTCCTCGGTTTCGCGGATCGAGACCACCGAGGCCACCGGAATTCCGGCCGGGTAGATGCCATCGGCGCCGCTGGTGACGAAGACCTCGCCCTGGAGGAGGTCGGCCGTGCGCGGGACGTACTGGATATCGAGGCGGTCGGTTCCTCCGGTGCCGGTCGCCAGCGCCTGCAGCGAGCCGGTTGCGGTCTGGACCGCGGTCGCGGCCGCCGGATGGGTGAGCAGCTGGACCCACACGCTGCCGCCGCGCGCCTCGACCACGCGTCCGACCAGTCCACCGGCGCCGAGCACCGGGGTGTCTTTCGGGACCGTGAACGGGGACGCGACCCGAACCTCCAAGCGCCCGCGGGTCGGGTCGCGGAACACACAGCGGCCGACCGCGGCGGCCGGCTCCAGCCCGACCACGGTGTCGAGCAGCCGCGATCCCTCGCGCAGCGCGGCGAGGTCCTCGCGGAGCAGCAGATTCTTCGTCCGCAGCTCCTCCATCTTGAGCTCCAGCCGGCGGTTGTCGACCAGCAGCTGGCCGCCGTCACGGACGGCGGTCGCCACCTCAACCGCAGCGGAGCCGACCCCGCCGGCGGCCAGCGCCAGCGGCTGCGCGACCGCGCGCGCCCAGCGCCAGGCGACCCGCTCGCCCGCCGGGGTCATCGCCTGGGTCGCTGCGAGCAGCTCGAGGACAACCCAGACGAGGGCAATGCGCAACAGAAAGAGGCGGACTTCGGTCACCGGAGGCCGGCCATGGGGTCATCATAGCTTGAAGGGCAGCACAGACGATCTGCGATGCGTGACATGTGATAGGTGATACGTCATTAGGGGCGCAGGCCCCTCACTTATCACTTATCCCCTCCTCGTCAGTCGATGGCGATCTTCCGTAGCAGGTCGATGTTGGTCAACATCATGCCGGTGCCCCTGACGACGGCCGAGATCGGCTCCTCGCAGTGCGCCACCGGCAGGCCGGTCTCCTCGCGCAGGCGCTTGTCGAGGTTCTTCAGCAGCGAGCCGCCGCCGGCCAGAATGATGCCCTTGTCCATGATGTCGGCCGACAGCTCGGGCGGCGTCCGCTCGAGGGCGTTGCGGACCGCGTCCACGATGGTGGCGACGATCTCGGTGAGCGCCTCGCGAATCTCCTCATCGGCGATGGTGAGGGTCTTGGGGATGCCCTCCACCAAGTCGCGGCCCTTGACCTCCATCGTCAGCGGCTCGTCGAGGGGGTAGGCCGACCCGATCTCGATCTTGACCTGTTCGGCCGTCCGCTCGCCGAGCAGCAGGTTGTACTTCTTCTTGAGGTACTGGATGATCGCCTCGTCCATCTCGTTGCCCGCCACCCGGACCGAGCGCGAGTAGACCACGCCGGCGAGCGAGATGACCGCCACGTCGGAGGTGCCGCCGCCGATGTCGACGATCATGTTGCCCGACGGCTCGGTGATGGGCAGGCCGGCCCCGATCGCCGCCGCCATCGCCTGCTCGATGAGGTAGACCTCGCTGGCGCCGGCCTTGAGCGCGGTGTCCTTGACCGCCCGCTTCTCCACCTGGGTGATTTCGGACGGCACCGAGATGACGATTCGCGGCCGCACCAGGAACGAGCGGCCGTGCGCCTTCTTGATGAAGTGCTCGAGCATCTTCTCGGTGACCTCGAAGTCGGCGATCACGCCATCCTTCATCGGCCTGATGGCCTGGATGTTGCTCGGGGTCTTGCCGAGCATCTCCTTGGCCTTGGTACCGACCGCCTCGACCCGGTTGGTGATGCGATTGACGGCCACGATCGAAGGCTCGACCACCGCGATGCCCCTGCCGCGCACGTAGACCAGGGTGCTGGCGGTGCCGAGATCGATGGCCAGGTCAGAGGAAAACAGCCCGAGCAGGCCGGAGAGACTCATCAATAGACCTCCACATACACGCGCTCGCGACGCTCGGTGCGGTTCCCTGAGGGATCCTCGGCCTGGATGATCAGGTCGTTCCAGCCGTCGTTGATGACCTCCACCGTCTTGCGGAAGCCACCCTCGCTGTCCAGCCTCACCAGCTCGCCGTTGATGGTCACGGTCGCCCCGACCTCGGTGCGACCCTCGATAATGAACATGTTGCCGAGCTGCTGCGGCGGCCGCACCTCGAGCTCAGGGGGGGCCTCGTCCTGGAGCAACGTCGGCTCGCTCGATGAGAAGATGCGGAACCTGCGGACCGCGCTCCACTCCGAGCGCAGGTCGTTGTCGGCCACGGTCGCGACTCTCCAGAAGTAGGTGCCGGAGTCGATCGCCTCGAGGCGAGCCCAGTCCTTCGTCAAGTTGGGGGTGTCGACGTCGATCTCGTCCGGCGAGAAGCGCTGCGACCGACTGACCTGGAGGTGGACGGCGGTGTCGGCCGCCGGCCGCCGCCAGCTGACCTCGATGATTCTCGCCGAGGTCAGGTCGAAGCCGGCGTTGTTGTGCGGCTCCACCTGGAGCGGCGGATCCGGGATGCGTCGTTTGCGAGAGAACGTCCCGTCGGTGGCGGCCGCGACCTGCTCGCGGTCGGTGAGGGCGACCTCCAGGCCGCGCGGGTTGCGGACCAGCGCGCGACCCTTGAAGGTGGCGACCGTGGTCTTCCGGTCCGCCTCGTCGACCCCGACCGCGACCCGGCTGTCGCTGTCGATCTCGGTGTCCGCGGCATCAGTGGTCACCGTCGATGGGTTGTCGGACGTGTAGACGTTGATGCGGCCGACCACCATCTTGACGGTGCCCGCGGGCGCGCTGGTGGCGGCCCGGCGGTGGATCTCGAGCAGCGAGTCCGGGCCGACCCGGTAGAGGCTGCCGTCCTCGAACAGGATCTCGGCCGAGCCGTCACGGCCGGTGCGGACGAAGTCGCCCTCGAAGACCGGCATGCGATGCTCGGCCGTCTGCCACTCGGGCTTGCCGGTCCGTTGCACCTGCACCCGCCCTTCCAGGCTGTAGAAGTGGCCGGCGCCGCCGAGCTGGCTGCGGCCGACGCCGAGCATCGTCTGGTAGCGGCTGATGGCGCTCTCGGCATGGCTCTCGGCCTGCTCCCACCGCGACTCGGTGTACGCCGTCTTCGCGCTTTCGAGCTCGCGCCCGGCCGCGGCCACGTTGTCTTTCCAGGCGTCGGGGGTGGCGAACGCGAGCACCTGCTCGCGCAGCAGCTCGGCCTGCTCGATGGCGCGGCGCGCCCGCTCGTCGCCGCGCGGGTTGAAGTGGCGGTAGCCGAGCGCGACCATCACCGCGGCAACCACCAGGAGCAGGATCGCAAAGACGATCCGGCGGATCGTGTTGACCCGCACCAGGACCCAGTCGAGCTGCAAGCCGCGTGCCACGAATTCACACTCTCCAAATCGAACCGTAACACGCTCCCCATCAAGCGGCAAGCGGGTGGTGGCGCTTGCACCAAACCGTGTGCTTCGCTACACTTCGCAACTCCGAGGGGGGTCCGGGAGGACTACGACGATGGCGCTGAAGTGGCTGCGGGACAATCTCAAGCACCTGAAGTTCATCCTGTGGGGTGTGGTGGCGATCTTCGTGCTGCTGGTGTTCGTGGACTGGGGGACCGGCCGCTCCGGTCGCGGCGGGGGCGCAGCGGTCGCGGTGACGATCGGCGCCCGCGAGGTCTCCGAGGGCGAGTTCATCGAAGAGATGCGGCGGATGAACGACCGCTTCCAGCAGCAGTTCGGCGACCAGTGGAACGACCTCCGCGGCCAGGTCGACCTCGCCGGCCAGACGGTGGCGTACTTCGTCGAGCGCGAGATGCACCTCGCCGAGGCGGCCAAGGCCGGCCTCGTGGTGTCGGACGAGGAGCTCCAGGAGGCGATCCTCGCCAACCCGATGTTCAAGGACCGCGACGGACGCTTCGTCGGCCAGGAGAACTACGAGCGCATGATCCGTGGCTACTTCCAGCTTTCGCCGCAGGAGTTCGAGCGGCGGTACGCGGAGGATCTGCTGATCTCCAAGCTGAGCACGCTGGTGGAACGCGGTGTCTACGTGACCGACGCCGAGATCGACGGCGAGCTGCGCCAGCAGCGAGAGACCGCCGATCTGGCGGCGATTCAGGTCCGCTACGAGCGCTTCCTCAACGATGTGACGGTGGCCGATGACGAGCTACGCGCCCACTATGAGGCACACGGCGAGGACTACCGCCGCGGCGAGCAGCGGGTGATCCGCTACCTGGTGGTCGAGACCTCGCGGTTGCGGCGCACCCTGCCGGTTGAAACGACCGAGCTCGAGGCCTACTACAACGAGCACCGCTCGGAGTTCATGGCCGGCGAGCAGGCGCACGCCCGCCACATCCTGTTCCGACTGCCGCCGTCAGCCACAGCCGACCAGCGCGCCGAGATCAAGCTCAAGGCCGATGGTGTGCTGCGCATCGCCCAGGCGGGCGGGGACTTCGCGGAGCTCGCGAAGAAGCACTCGGAGGATCCGGGATCGCGGGACAGCGGCGGCGACCTCGGCTGGTTTGCCCGCGGCGAAATGGTTCCCGAGTTTGAAGGTGCGGTGTTCAACGCCAAACCCGGCGACCTGGTCGGTCCCGTGGAGAGCCAGTACGGCTTCCACATCATCAAGGTGGAGGGCTTCACGCCGCAGCGGCAGCAGCCCTTCGAGGAGGTCGAGGAGCAGGTAAAGGCCCGCGTGCTCGAGGGTCGCGCCGCGGCCGAGGCCGAGATGCGGGCCTCCAACCTGTTGCGCCGGCTCACCTCCGAGGAGGCAGCCGGAGACGAAGTTTGGCAGCAGATCGCCGACGAGGACGAGTCGGTCGTGCTCAACGTCAGCCCGCCCTTCGGCCCCGACGAGCCGGTCCCGGGCACCGGGGGCGGCGCCGATCTGTCGGCAGACGTTTTCGCGGCGGACATCGGTGCGATCGGCGGCCCGCGGTCGATCCCGCGCGGCTGGATGGTGTGGAAGCTCACCGAGGTGCGCCCGGCCGGCGTGCCGTCCTTCGACGAGGTGCGCCCGGCGGTCGATCAGCAGGTCCGCAAGCTCAAGGCGCTCGACCTGGCGGCCGGAGTGGCAGCCCAGATCGCCGGCCGTTGGCGGGCCGGGGGTGACCCCGACGAGATCGCCGCGGCGCACGGCACCAGTGTCGTGCAGGCGGTCGATCACCGTCGGGGAGCGGCGATCGGCGTCATCGGCCCGGCGCCGGCCGTCGACGCCGCGGCCTTCGCGGCCGGCGTCGGCGCGGTGGTGGGGCCGATCCGGGTCGGCGACCGCGGCGTGGTCGTCGCCAAGGTCGAGAAGTTGACCGTGGTCGACAGCGCGTCCCTCGAACGGGACCGGGCCGGGGCCCGGGAGCGGCTCGCGGCCGAGCGCGGGCAGCTGCTGTTGCGCGCGATGATCAATGAGCGCCGGAAGGACACCCCGGTGACCGTGAACAACGAGCTGGTGGAGCGCTTCGCTCCGCGCGGCTGAGGGGGCCATGATCGGGCGCCTCGAGGGTCGCCTCGAGCTGGTGAAACCCGGCACGGTGGTGGTCGATGTGGCTGGTGTCGGCTACCTGGTGTCGACCACGCTGCGCGCCTTCCAGAAGCTGTCAGGGCGCGAGCGGGCGACGCTGTGGATCCACACCCGGCTCAAGGACGACGGCATCGAGCTCTATGGCTTCCCGGAGCGCTCCGAGCTCGAGACCTTTCAGCGGCTGCTCGGCGTCGCCGGGGTCGGGCCGCGGATCGCGCTGGCGGTGCTGTCGGCCCTCAGCCCGGCCGAGCTCGCGGAGGCCGTCCACTCGGGGGACGCGGAGCGGCTCCGCAAGACGCCGGGCGTCGGCACCAAGACCGCGCAGCGGATCGTCCTCGAGCTGCGTGGGCGGCTCGACCTCGAGCTCGCGGCGACGGCCGACGACCACCGCTCGGACGCGGTCTCGGCGCTGGTCAATCTCGGCTACTCGCAGCGCGACGCCGGGCGCGCGGTGGACGCCGTCCTGGCCGACCAGCCTACCGCCGACATCAGCGAGCTCCTGAGGCTGGCCCTGCAGCGGCTGACGCGGTAGAGTCGATGCGATGGAAGGCGACGTTCTCGCCGCGGCACAGCGGCCGGAGGAGATCCGCTTCGAGGAGTCGCTGCGGCCGCGAAGCTTCAAGGAGTTCATCGGCCAGGCGCGGCTGAAGAGCAACCTCGCGGTGTTCATCGGCGCCGCCAGGGCGCGCGGCGAGGCCCTCGACCATGTGCTGCTGTTCGGCCCGCCGGGCCTCGGCAAGACCACGCTCGCCCATATCGTCGCCACCGAGATGGGCTCCGAGATCCACATCACGGCCGGCCCGGTGCTCGAGCGCGCCGGCGACCTCGCGGCCCTGCTGACCAACCTGAAGGCCGGCGACGTGCTGTTCATCGACGAGATCCACCGGCTGCCGCCGGCAGTCGAGGAGATTCTGTACCCGGCGTTGGAGGACTACGAGCTCGACCTGATGATCGGCCAGGGGCCGGCCGCGCGCAGCGTCCGGCTGAGCCTCCCCCGGTTCACGCTGGTCGGCGCCACCACCCGCACCGGCCTGCTGACCGCGCCGCTGCGCGACCGGTTCGGGATCGTCCACCGGCTCGACTTCTACCCCCGCGAGGACCTCGAGGCGGTCATCGTCCGCTCGTCCCGGATCCTGGGCATCGAGGTCGAAGCCGAGGCCGTCGGCGAACTCGCCCGGCGCGCGCGCGGCACGCCGCGGATCGCCAACCGCCTGCTGCGGCGGGTCCGCGACTTCGCCCACCACCTCGGGGAGGAGATGGTGACGCTGGCGGCGACGCGCTGGGGCCTCGAGCAGATGGAGGTGGACGGCTTCGGTCTCGACCACCTCGACCGGCGGCTCCTGACCACCATCATCGAGGTCTACGGCGGCGGCCCGGTCGGGCTGGGGGCGCTGGCAGCCTCGCTCGGCGAGGACCGGGGCACGCTCGAGGACATCAACGAGCCCTACCTGCTGCAGATCGGGATGCTCCAGCGCACGCCGCGCGGGCGCACGGTCACTGCCGCCGCCTACCGCCACCTCGGCCTGACGCCGCAGGGCACGTCGATCCCGCTGTTCGAGGGGTCCGATTGACGTCGATCCCGGTGATCCTCAACCCGACTGCCGGCGGTGGCCGGCTGCTCCGACACCAGCCCAGGCTGAGCGCCGCCGCTCGTGCCCATGACGTGGAGCTTGAGTGGTGGCTGACCGAGCAGCGGGGCGACGGCGTCGAGCTGGCGCGAAGGGCGGCGGATGAAGGCCGCCCCCTGGTGATGGCCTGGGGTGGCGACGGCACCTACAACGAGGTGGCGCGAGGCCTGCTCGGCAGCTCGACCGCGATGGGCGTGCTGCCGGGGGGCAGCACGTCGGTGCTCGCCTACGAGCTCGGGGTGCCGCGGCCGGCGTCCCGCGCGATCGGGCCCCTGCTGCGCGGCGGCGACCGCGCGATGCGCGTCGGCCGCAGTGATCGCGACGACGTCGTGCTGCTGATGCTGTCGGCGGGGGTCGACGCGGTGGTGGTGGAGGAGGCGTTCCGCCGGCGACGGCACAACGACGGCAAGACGGGCATCGCCCTCCAGGCGGTGCGGGAGCTGCTGCTGCTGCGGCCGCTGCCGAGGGTGCGGGTCCGGACCGCCGCCGGTGTGGTCGAGGGGGGATGGGCGATCGTGGGCAACGCCCGCCGCTACGGCGGACCGTTCCGGGCGACCCCGGGCGCGGACCCGTTCGCGCCCGGGTTCGAGGTCGTGGTGCAGACCGCTGTCGGCCGGCCCTCGGCGGTCGGCTTCCTGTTCGCTCTCGCCCTCGGCCGTCACCTCCGCCGCTCCGACGTGGTGCGGCAGCACTGCCAGCGGGTGGTGATCGAGCCGGTGGCGGGTGAGGCCCAGCTGCCGTACCAGGTTGACGGCGACCCGATCCTGGCGCTGCCGGTGACGGTCGAGGTCGACCCGCGTCCGCTGCTCGTCCGGCTGCCGGCGACGAGCTAGCCGATCGTGGCGCCGCAAATTCCATTCGTTCCCGTTCCCGTACCCGTTCCCGCTCCCGAAAACGACCGCACGCGCCCCCGCGAAGCTCGCTTTCCAGGGAGCGCGAGAGACCGTTCGGGGTTGGCGTCGCGTCAGGAACGGGAACGGGATTGGGCACGCGCACGGGCGGTGGCCCCAGCCCCTGGTCGGGAGGGGGCTAGTCGTCGAGCCCCTCAAACAGCGCGGTCGAGAGGTAGCGCTCGGAGGTCGAGGGCACGATGAAGACGATCAGCTGGCCCGCGTGCTCCGGCCGCGCGGCGATCCGGAGGGCTGCGGCGCAGGCCGCGCCGGACGAGATGCCGGCCAGGATCCCCTCCTCGCGGGCCATCCGGCGCGCGGTGGCGAACGCCTCGTCGTTGGTGATCGTCACGACCTCGTCGATCAGCGCGGTGTCGAGGTTTTCCGGGATGAAGCCGGCGCCGATGCCCTGGATCTTGTGGCTGCCGGGCGTGCCGCCGGAGATCACCGGCGAGTCGGCGGGCTCGACCGCCACAATCTTGAGCTCCGGCTTGCGGGCCTTCCAGTAGCGGCCGACGCCGGTCACGGTGCCGCCGGTGCCGACGCCGGCGACAAAGACCGCCATTGATCCGTCGGTGTCCTGCCACAGTTCGTGCGCGGTCGTCGCCTCGTGGACGTCGGGGTTCGCCGGATTGGAGAACTGCTGCGGCATGACGGCGCCCGGGATCTCAGACAGCAATGCCTCCGCGCGGGCGACGGCGCCCCTCATGCCGTCTGCGGCCGGGGTCAGGACCAGCTCGGCGCCGAGCAGGCGCAGCACGCGCCGGCGCTCGACGGACATCGAGTCCGGCATGGTCAGGACGCAGCGGTAGCCCTTGGCCGCGGCCACCATGGCGAGCGCGATGCCGGTGTTGCCGGAGGTCGGCTCGACGATGGTCGACTCGCCCGTCGTCAGCCTGCCGTCGCGCTCGAGGGCCTCGATCATCGCGACCCCGATCCGGTCCTTGACCGAGTGGGCGGGGTTGAAGAACTCGAGCTTGGCGACGACCTCGGCCGGCAGGCCGGCCGCCATTCTGGTGAGGCGGACCAGCGGCGTGTTGCCGATCAGCTGGGTCACGTCAGATGCGATCTTCACAGGTCGATCTCCCCGCGGGGCAACCCATGGCCCTTGAGACATCTTCTCCACAAAGGGTATAGGGGCTGGGGGTGAACGCGTCGCCTACTTCTCGGTCCTCGTGGCCTGAGCCTGGATCGCCGTGATCGCCACCGTGTTGACGATGTCCGGCACCGTGCAGCCTCGGCTGAGGTCGTTGACCGGCTTCTTCAGGCCCTGGAGCACCGGCCCGACCGCGATCGCCCCGGCCGAGCGCTGCACCGCCTTGTAGGTGTTGTTGCCGGTGTTGAGGTCGGGGAAGATGAAGACGGTGGCGCGGCCCGCGACGCTCGAGTCCGGGAGCTTGGTGCGGGCGACCCCGGCGTCGACCGCGGCGTCGTACTGCAGCGGGCCGTCGATCGCCAGGTCCGGCCGGCGCTGCCGCGCGAGCTCGGTGGCGGTGCGCACCATCTCGACATCGGCGCCCGAGCCCGACCCGCCGGTGGCGTAGGACAGCATCGCGACCCGCGGCTCGATGCCGAAGGCGGCGGCGGTGTCGGCGCTGGCGAGCGCGATCTCGGCGAGCTGCTCGGCGGTCGGGTTCGGGTTGACGGCGCAGTCGCCGTAGACCAGCACCCGGTCGGGCAGGCACATGAAAAACACGCTCGACACCAGGCTGAAGCCCTCACGGGTCTTCACGAACTCGAGGGCCGGGCGGACGGTGTGGGCGGTGGTGTTGATCGAGCCGGACACCATGCCGTGGGCGTCGCCGAGGTGCACCATCATGGTGCCGAAGTAGGTCGAGTCCTGCATCACGTCGCGGGCCGCCTCGGGCGACACCCCCTTGTGCTTGCGCAGCTCGTGGTAGGTGGCGGCGTACGCGTCGAGGCGGTCGGAGGTTGTCGGGTCGATGACCTCGACGCCGTCGAGCGAGACCTTGAGCTTGGCGGCGAGGTCGCGGATCTCGTCCTCGTCGCCGAGCAGGGTGAGGTCGACGACGTTGCGGCGGCGCAGCGAGTCCACCGCGCGCAGGATCCGCTCCTCGGTGCCCTCCGGGAGCACGATCCGCCGCCGGTCGGAGCGGGCCTTCTCGATCAGGGTGTGGAGGAAGAGCTGCGGGTTCATGCGCACGGTGCGGGGCGCCGTGACGCCGGCCCGGAGGACGTTGGCGTCGATGTTCTCCTCGAACAGGATGCGGGCGGTCTCGATCTTGCGGAAGCTCTGCGGCGTGATCGCCGAGGCGACGTGGGAGACGTCGATCGCGGTCTGATAGGTGCCGGTTTCCACCAGCAGCACCGGCAGCTGGGTGTTGCGCAGGCCGCGGATCACGCGGTCGAGGGTCTCGGATGGGCGCAGCCCGTTCGACAGCAGGATGCCGGCGAGGCTCGGCGTCTTGCTCGAGGTCTGGGAGGCCATGAGGCCGAGCAGGATGTCGGCGCGGTCGCCGGAGGTGATGACCATCGCCCCGGGGTCCAGCTTGTCGAGCAGCGACTGCAGCTGCATGGACGCGATCCGGAAGCTGAAGACCAGGTTGTCGAGGTAGCGCTCGCCGTACAGCACCTCGGCGCCGAGCACCGTCGCGATCTCCTCCATGCGCGGCCTGGCCAGGATCTCGTCCTCGGGCATCGCGCCGGCGAACGGGATCTTGGCCGCGGCGAAGCGCTTCTTGAGGTCCGCGGCGAGCTCGTCGAATCCCTCCGCTGCCGCGCGGTTCACGATCACCCCGAGGAGGTCGCACCCGCGCTGGGCGAAGCGCTCCTTGGCGAAGATCGTGTTGTCATAGATGTCGTTGGCCGAGCGGTCCTTGCCGCTGACCAGGACCAGCACGGGCGCGGCCAGGGTGCGGGCGATGTCGGCATTGACGTCGAACTCGAAGGGCACCGTCGGCCCCTGGTAGCTGGTGCCCTCGATGAGGACGAAGTCGTGGCCCTTCTCGTAGCTCTTGTAGGCCTCGAGGATCCGCTCCAGCATCTGATCCTGGCGGCCGGAGGTGATCAGGTCGGTGGCCTCGCGGTCCGACAGGCCGACCATCGCGTTGCGGTCGCAGTCGATATCGAAGACCGAGCAGATCAGCTCGACCAGCGGGTCGCCCTGCGGCCGCGACTCGTCGCCGTAGCGGCCGATCGGCCGGAAGTAGCCGACGCTGTGGATCTCCCGCACCAGCAGCGACATCAGCCCGAGGACAACGGCGCTCTTGCCGGCGGCCGGGCCAGTGGTGGTCACGTACAGGTTCTTGGACATGGTGCTGATTCCCTCGCGAAGAGTAGCGCCCATCGCGGGGCGCCCGGCATGCTGCTGGACGTGCGCGCGGACCGGGCAAGCCTACCACGGCCGCCGCGGGGAGTCACCGCGCGCCGGCGCCGGCGGGGCGCGCCCCGCACCGAGATCTGACTGTGCTGGCGGGCCTCGTGACGTGAGTTACAATGTCGTGGGGACAACGTGACGATCGGGATCTTCCAGAACACCGGCGGCCGCGGCCGTCGCCGCCGAGCCGGGCGAAGGGCGGGCTGCCGGTGAAGGTGTTGGTGGTGGGGTCGGGGGGGCGCGAGCACGCGATCGTCCACGCGTTGCGCAGGTCGCCCGGCGTAGAGGAGATCTACGCGGCGCCCGGCAATCCCGGCATCGCCCAGATCGCCGACCTGCTGGCGGTGGCGCCGGACGATCTGCCGGCGGTCGCCGACGCCGCGGCCGATCTGCGAGTCGATCTCACGATCGTGGGCCCGGAGCTGCCGCTGGCGTACGGCATCGCCGACGAGTTCGCACAGCGCGGGCTGCGGCTGTTCGGCCCCAGCCAGCGGGCGGCAGAGCTCGAGGCGAGCAAGGTCTTCGCCAAGCAGTTCTGCCTGCGCCACGGGATCCCGACTGCCGCTGCGGAGATCGTCGGCTCGAGCACCGAGGCGGCCGCGGCGGCCCGTCGGCGCGGTTTTCCGGTGGTCATGAAGGCGGACGGGCTGGCCGCGGGCAAGGGCGTCCTGATGGTCCGCGACAAGGCCGATCTCGAGTCGGCGATCGACAGCCTCTTCATCAGCCGGCGATTCGGCGATGCCGCGACGCACGTGATCGTGGAGGAGTGCCTCGAGGGCACCGAGGTGTCGTACATGGTGATCAGCGACGGCACTAATCTGGTGCCCATCGCCACCTCCCACGACTACAAGCGCGCGCTCGACGGCGATCAGGGGCCGAACACCGGCGGCATGGGGGCGCACTCTCCGGCGCTCGTGATCCCCCCGGGGACGAGCCGCCACATCCTCGGCAGCATCGTCCAGCCGACCATCCGGGGCATGGCCGAGGAGGGCCGCGAGTATCGCGGGGTGCTGTACGTCGGCCTCATGCTGACCGATCACGGCCCGTCCGTGCTTGAGTTCAACTGCCGCCTCGGCGATCCCGAGACCCAGGCCATCCTGCTCCGGCTCGACGACAACCTGGCCGACGTGGCGCGGCACGCCGCCGACGGCCGGCTCGATGTCGCGACCCTCTCCTGGCGGCGGGAGGCGGCGGTCTGCGTGGTGCTGGCAGCGGCGGGCTACCCGGGTATGCCGCACAAGGGTGATGCCATCACCGGCATCGACGAGGCTCTTGCGCTGCCCGGTGTGACCGTCTACCACTCCGGGACCAAGCTCAAGGACGGTGCGCTGGTCACCGCGGGCGGCCGGGTGCTGTCGGTGTGCGCGCGCGCCGGCGATCTCGCCGGTGCGATCGACCTCGCGTACCAGGGCGTCGACGCGATCCGCTTCGAGGGCATGCAGTACCGAACCGACATCGGAGTCGATACCCTGGCGGCGCTCGGGGGAGGCTGCGGTGAACCGGGTTGACGTGGTGCTGCTGATGGGGTCGTCGAGCGACTGGACGCACCTGCGGCCGGCGGTCGACGTGATGCGGGAGCTCGGGTTGTCCTGCCGCGTCCACGTCACCTCCGCTCACCGGACGCCGGAGCGGACCATCGAACTCGTGAGATCGTCGGAGCAGGATGGCTGTCAGGCGTTCATCTGCGCCGCCGGCATGGCGGCGCACCTCGCCGGCGTGGTGGCGGCGCACACCGTCGTGCCGGTGCTCGGCGTGCCCCTGCCGGGCGGCGTGCTCGACGGCGTCGACGCGCTCCTGTCGACCGTGCAGATGCCCGGCGGCGTGCCGGTGGCGACCTTCGCGGTCGGCGCGGCAGGCGCCCGCAACGCCGCCTTCTTCGCCGCCCAGATCATCGCGGGAGCTCGCCCCGAGGTGGCCGCGGCGCTGCGCCGGGCGCGTGCGAGCGGCGCCGAGAGGGTGCTCGCCGCCGACCGGGAGCTCCGCTCCGAGTGGGATCAGGGTGGTGGCTGAGCTGCCGGCGGTGCGCGCGGAGTGCCTGTTCGCCGCCCAGCGCGGTGAGTGGCTGCCGGTGCTGCTCGATCCCGACCTGCCGCCGCTGCCGTGCCGCTCCGGCGGGCTGGAGATCGGGCACGGCGGGTTGTGCGTGGTCGAGACCGCGGACGGGCTCTTCCTGGGCAGTGCCTCGGCGTTCACCTCGCCGGTGCTGAGCAACCCGCGCGGCGCTCCCGGCCGCGTGGTGCGGCGCGCCACGGCCGATGACCAGCGGCGGCAGGATGATCTGGAGCACCTCGAGCGGGAGATCATGACCTATCTGCGGCTGCGAACCCGCGAGCTGGGCCTCGAGATGCGCCCCCTCAAGGTACGGCTGCCGCTCGCCGGGCGCAAGGCGGTGATCTACTTCACGGCCGAGCAGCGGGTCGACTTCCGGCCGCTGCTGCGGGAAATCGGGCGCCGGTACCGGCGGCGCGTCGAGATGCGGCCGCTCGGCGTCCGCGACGGCGCCAAGCTGACCGGCGGCCTCGGACCGTGCGGCCGCTGCCTCTGCTGCGCCACCTTCATGGACCGCTTCCACTCGGTGACCGTGCGGATGGCGAAGCGGCAGAACCTGACCCTCAACCCGACCAAGATCTCGGGCATGTGCGGGCGGCTGATGTGCTGCCTCGCCCACGAGGTCGATCAGTACCCGGCCGCCAACCGGAACGCCGAGTGACGGCGGCCAGCGGGGACCTGAGGCCTGCCCGGCGAGACAGCACGCACAGAGTCTGCTAGGCTATTTCAAACCAAGCGGCGACACGATGCCGACCCCCGCCAGGCCGATGACAGGAGTCTCGCCATGTCAGACCGGAAACTGATCCGCCCTTCGATGACCGAGATGATGGAGCGGTTCCCGACCCGCGCCAGCGGTCGTCGCAAGCAGGTGCCGGCGGAGCAGACGAATGCGGAGAGCTTCTATTACTTGAAGCAGATGCAGGGCCACACCCCGATGGTGGTCGTGCTCACCGACGGCACCGAGCTGACCGGTTGGATCGAGTGGTACGACAAGAGCTGCATCAAGCTCAACCGCAACGACGCCCCCAACCTGCTCCTCTTCAAGCACTCGATCAAGTTCATGTTCAAGGAGGAGGAGCGCAACGGCCGTCGTCGTCGTCGCACGCCGCCGCCTTCGAGGGGCTAAGGACCGAGGACTTCAGTCAGCTTGCAGCAGGAGCTCGATGCGGCGGATCGCCTCGTCGAGGGCGAGCGCGCTGTCGCCGCCGCCGGGGATGATCAGGTCGGCCCAGCGCTTCGACGGCTCCACGAGCTCCTGGTGCATCGGCCGCACGGTCTCGAGGTACTGGGTGATGACCTCGTCAACGGTGCGGCCGCGCTCCGCGAGGTCGCGCTTGAGCCGGCGTGCGAACCGCAGGTCGGCATCGGTGTCGACGAAGATGCACAGGTCGAAGAGCTCGCGCAGCCCGGGAATCGCGAGCGTCAGGATCCCCTCCACCAGCACCAGCGGGCGCGCCTCGAGCCGTTCGGCGGCGGCGGAGCGGCGGTGGTGGACGAAATCGTAGACCGGCAGCTCGGCGGGACGGCCGCGCTTGAGCGTGCGCACGTGCTCGATCAGCAGCTCGCCATCGATGGCTGACGGGCGGTCGAAGTTGTGATGGATGAGCTGCGCATGGGTCAGGTGTGCGAGGTCGCGGTTGTAGCGATCCTGGTTGATGTGGGCGACCCGGTCGGCGCCGACCCGGCCGAGAATCGTCGCGGCGATGGTGGTCTTCCCCGATCCGGTCCCACCCGCGAGGCCGACGCAGACCGCCATCACCTCAGCCCCGGCGGTGCGCCGGCGCTCGCCGGCTCAGCGTCAGCAGCGGGAGCGGCGGCACGATCAGAGGTACTTGATGGTCTCGCGGGCGGCCGCGGCGTTGGAGCCCTCGGGCGCGACCTCGAGGTACCGCTCGAGGTGGGCCTTGGCGCCTTCCATGTCGCCGCTGCGCAGCAGCACCATGGCGTACTCGAAGAGGCACTCGGGGAAGGCAGGGTCGGCCGCGAGGCACTGCTCGAGCAGCGGCCGGGCGTGCTCGTCGTCGAGGGCGTTGAGGTACTCGGCCGCCTGGTTGAACAGGGTCGTCGGGTCGTCGGGGTTGAGCTCCTGGTAGCGCGTCATGTAGGCGTGGTGTCCCTCGACGTCGCCGAGCTCGTTGGAGGAGTTGGCGGCGATCGCGAGGCACTTGATGTTCTCGGCGTCGTGCTCGAGGCAGGACTTCGCGTTGGCGAGGGCCGAGGCGTGGTTGCCGGCACGGTAGTCGATGTCGGCGAGGCCGCCCCAGGCCGCCGCGAGGTTGGGGACAGCCGCCGCCGCCGCGCTGAACTTAGCCCGGGCGGCGTCGGTCTGGCCGGCGCGCAGCAGCTCGTGGCCCTCCTCGAGCTCCTTGTAGCCGGGCTGCTGGAGAAGCTGCTGCTGCTGGGCGGCGGCGGCCTCGGTGTCCGACTGCAGGGTGAAGGTGAACTCGTTGTCCATGGTGCCGATGCCGACCTTGATCCCGTGGTCGTACGGCGCGTAGCCGGCGGCCTGGACGTGGAAGTTGTAGCTCTTGGTGGCGTCGAGGAGGAGCAACCGGAAGCCGCCGTTCTGCTCGGCCTCGAGAACCTTCTTGAAGGTCGGCGCGTCGGGGCAGGTCACAGTGATGGTGGCGCCCGGGATCGGTTTGCCGGTGGTGTCGACCACCGTACCGGAGACTCGCGCCTGACCTGACGCCAGGGCGACCGAAGCGGCAAGCCCGATCATCAGCACCGAAACCGCGAGCCAGCGGACGAGCTCACGCATCGTTCACCTCCGCCCGGTCAGGATACTCCTGATCATGAGTCGTCTCAAGATTGAGGCAGTCTGGCCGTCAGTCGCCGCCGCGCATCATCGCCCGCAGCACGTGCTGGGCCACCGTCGGGTTCTCGCGCAGGCGCCGCATCGAGTACGGGTACCAGTCGCGGCCGTACGGCACGTAGACGCGGAGTCGGTGCCCGGCGTCGATGATGATCCTCCGCAGCTCCGGATCGACGCCGAGCAGCATCTGGAACTCGTACTGGTGGCGCTCGAGCCCGAGACGGTCGATGGTGCGCATGCCGGCGGCGACCAGGTAGGGATCGTGGGTCGCCATGCCGACGTAGCAGCCGGACTCGAGCAGGGTGTCTACGGCATGGATGAAGTTGGCGCGGATGGTGTCGAAGTCCTTCCACGCGACCGTCCGCGGCTCGCGGTAGATGCCCTTGCAGACGCGCACGTTGGGCCGGATCGGCAGCAGCTGTCGGACATCGGCGGCGGTCCGCCGCATGTAGGCCTGGAGCACCGCGCCGACGTTGCCGCGGGCCGCGAGCGTCGCCCGGTAGATGCGCAGCGTGGCATCGGTGGTGGTGCGGTCCTCCATGTCGATGCGCAGGAAGTTGCCGAGGGAGGCGGCGCGCGCGGCGATGGTGTCGACGTTGGCCGCGCACAGGCTCTCGTCGACCTTGAGCCCGACCAGGGTGGGCTTGATCGACACGTTGGCGTCGATGCCCTCGGCGGCGATCCGCTCGAGAAGTCGCGTGTACTCGGCAACCGCGGACTCCGCCTTGCTCCGCTCGACGACCTCCTCGCCGAGCACGTCGACGGTTGCCATCGCGCCTTGGGCGTTGAGGTCACGAATCGTCGCGACCGCATCGTCGAGGGACGCGCCGGCGACGTAGCGCCGGGCGACCCGGCCGACGATCGGTTTCGGAACCAGCGGGAGTCCGTGCCGGACCAGCCGGTCGAAGAAACTCATGTGGCTCTCCTCGCATCGGGTGTCACCGCCATGGCGGCGCAGTACACGGTGTCGGCACCGGCCGCCAGCAGAACCTCGGCGGCTCGGCTCAGCGTGGTGCCGGTCGTGGTCACGTCGTCGATGATCAGCACGCGGCGGCCGGCGATCGATCCGGCGGCGCCGAATGAGCGCCGCGGCAGCATCTCCCGCTCGGCCCGGCTGCGGCCGGTCTGCCGTCGGAGGCCGTGGCGCTTGAGCAGCGTTCGCACCGGCAGGGAAAGCTCGCGCCCAGCCACCCGGGCGAGGGTGGCGGCGGGCGGCCAGCCGCGCCGTAGCCGGCGCAGTAGGTGTGAGGGGACGTGGCCGATCACCTGAATGTCACTGGCCCAGTCCTCAATGGCGATCCGGGCGGCCAACCGCCGGCCGAGCGGCTCTGCGAGCTCGTCACGGCCGTGGCTCTTGAGGCCGAGCACGGCGCTGCGCAGTGCGCCGTCGTACTCGCCCCAGGCCACGGTCCCCTGCTGCGCCGGCGCCTGGTGTGCGCAGGCGAGACAAGGCTCCATCTCGGCGTCGCACGGGGCAGCGCAGAGGGGGCAGGTGGCGCCCGCCCGCGGCACCACCGTCGACCAGCACGCGCCGCACAGCCCAACCGTGTTGCCGCCGATCGGTTCACCGCAGTGCAGGCACAGGCAGGGGAGGAGAGCCTCGCACGATGCCGAGATCACACCCGCCAGCCGCACGTCGGACATCCTACCAGAGACTGGGCTGCACGGCTGCTGCCGGTTGCCGCGACTCGGAACCGCTGCCGCCGTTCACGGTAATTGGCGACGTCATGGTTCGCGCCTCCTCCCAGAAACCTCAAGGAGGCAACAGCGGCGGGCTGCTTCCGGGGCCCGATATACTCGACTCATGGCCGTTCTCCATCACGAACTGCAGCTTTCGACCAGCGGCCACGGGCAGGTGGTCGATATCACGGCCGATCTCGGCCGCTGGCTCGCCGACATTCGTGGGGTGGAGGGGATGGTCAGCGTCTTCGTCCCGGGCTCGACTGCGGCGGTGACGACGCTCGAGTTCGAGTCGGGGTGCGTCCGCGACCTCGCTGAGGCGCTCGAGCGCCTGGCACCCTCCGACCAGCCCTACCACCACGACCTCCGATGGGGCGACGGCAACGGCTTCTCGCACCTGCGCGCCGCTCTGCTCGGCCCGTCGCTGACCGTGCCGGTGGCGGCCGGCCGGTGCCTCCTCGGGACCTGGCAGCAGGTCGTGCTCGTCGAGTGCGACCGGCGGGCACGGCGGCGCCGGGTCGTGTTGACCTTTGTCGGCGAATGTGAGGGCGGTGACTGATGCCGCATATGGTGCTGGCGGGCGGGCTCGAGCTGGCGGCGGTGGCGGTCCCGGAGGAGGTCCACCGCTGGGGCCGGGCGGTGATCAAGACCGAGGGCAGCTGGCACCGGTCTGGCGGCGAGGCATTGCTCGTCGAGGGCGTGGTCGTGGAGTTCGCACGCCCGCTCCGCCCGGTGGCGCTAGTGGCGCCGCACCACGGCGACACCATCGTGCGGCTGTGGCCGGTGGCGCCGGTCGAGCGCACCCATGCGGTGCAGCGATGGCTGGGCCTGCTCGCGGTCGCCCTGCAGCGCCAGGGCGCGGGCCCGCTGAGGCTCACCAACATCCCGGCGGATCTCTGGCACGATCTCGGACTCGCGGTGACGACTCCACCCGCCGCACCGTGATGTCGGAATGCTGTTCACCGGCAGCGGTCGTGAGCGGTTGCCTGCGGATGCGTGCAGCGCATCCCGAGGAGCGTGTGGGCAGAGGCCGCCAGCAACGGACATCATGAGCGCGCTCAGGAGCCTATGCCCACACGCTCCTATCGGTTCATCTCATCCTCGAGCTCCTGCGCCCGCTCCTGCTGGCCGCTCTGCAGGTTCTCGAGCCGGTCGCGCACCGCGTCGACCGGCGACGTTCCGATCGGCTCCCCGGCGAGGGCGGCGCGCGCCCGGTCGAGGTGACGCTGGGCCGAGCCGAGCGAGGCCGTGGCCGCGCTCGAGTGCGCAGCGCGCAGATCTCCAGCGGCCGCCCGCAGCGCCGCGGCCACGGTCAACGCAACGCTCGGCGACGGCGCGGCCTCGGCCCACGACGCGGCGGTGGCCGCGATCGTCGTCAGCTCGTCGGTGTGGTCGTCGATCGCCTCCGGGTGGTCGACGAGCAGCTGCATCGACGACGCCATCCGGGCGGCGAGCTCGGGGTCGAAGCGGCGACCGGTCGCGCCTTCCTCGCGCAGGTCGGTGGCGATCGCCCGCACCGCTTCGAAGCTCGAGGCCGCGTCCTCGCGTTGCAGGTAGAGGACCGCGGCCAAGGCGATCAGAACGACGATGAGGAGCAAGCCGAAAATGCGCATGGCTGCCTCCGTGGGGCGAGTATAGCCAGCAGGGGGCCGAGCGGCGGGAGGGCGTGCGGTCAGCGAGCGTCACGATCGAGGTCAGCGGCCCGCGCTCTCCCCCGCGCCCGCTTCCGCTTTCGCGCCCGTGCCCGAGAGCGCGCTCGGGCGATGTCCGGCGATGCCGGAGACCGAGGCGGGCACGGGATGGTCCGGGCGACCGACCGGCGGATGCGCCGACTTGGCGGCGACCACGCCGACCGTGGACGCGATGGCGCCCTGGTAGCTCGGGTCGCCGGTGGTCTGATCGACTACCGAGGCGTAGGGGAAGACCCGGGCGTCATCCGGTCCCTCCGCGAGGTAGAACACCAGGCTGCCGCCCTCGACTACGGTCGGCAGCCGCTGCTGGACGTGGCCGAAGGGCGGCACCTCGAGCTCGTGCGTGGCCAGGATGTTGCCGGCGCTGTCCTGGACGTCCACCCGCACCACCGTCCAGTCCGCCGACCATGACGCGGCCCCGATGTTGCAGCGGAAGAGCTCGCCGTCGTTGAGGATCCCGGCCGCATACCCGTAGCGCTCCCAGTCGACCCCGAGCCAGTAGTCGATGCCGGGCAGGGTCTGGCCGAACTCGCCCTCGTGGGTGCGCGGATCGAGGGTGTAGGTCCGGGAGGTGACCAGGAAGTGGCAGCGCTCGATCGGGTCGCAGTCGAGCGCGGTGTCGGCGTAGACCATGAGGGCCGCGGTCCCGCGATGGTCGAAGTCGGCCGGGCCGAGCACGTCCCAGAGGTTCACGGTCTGCCACGAGGCGAGAGTGACCAGGATGGCGGGCGCCTGCCAGTTGGCGGTGTCGGAGGGCAGCATCTGGACCACCACCGGCAGGTCGTACTCCTGGGGATTGTGGATGGACAGGTCGGTCCTCCAGAAGGTCCCGCCGACGCCGCCGGTGTGCGCCGCTGCCGCCACCATCCAGTCGGCGGCGAGCTGGGCGTGAGCGGGCAGGGCGATGAGCGTGACCAGGGCCAGGATCGAGCCGGCGTGTCGCATGGCGACCTCCTCGACCAAGAGATTGCACACGGCGTGCCAGCCTCAGCCATGCACCATGCCGGGGATCGGTGAAGCGGACGTCCTGTCGAGTGGACAGGAGGCGTCGACCAGGACGCCGTCAGCTCGCGGCCGAGTGCCGGTCGCGCTTGGCGATCGACTCGCGGACCGCGGCGGCCGCCGCGGCGAGGCTGCCGTCGGGCAGCATCGCGGCGAGCAGATCCGAGTCGCCGGGCACGGTCGCGGGCCAGACGTGGGCGGTCGGCAGCGCATCGCGGCCGAGGTGCAGGCAGGCGCCGAGGTGGGTGACGAGCGAGCCCTCGAAGAGCTGGCGGATGGCCGGCGGGAAGTCGGCCATGTAGGCGAGGCTCCGGCCGAGGCGCCGGGGCAGCTCGCGGACCAGGGTGCGCTGCAGTTGCGGGTGGGACACCGGCAGCGTGGACAGCACCCACAGCACGAGGTCGGTGGGGACTGTCACCAGGTGGGCGGCGAGCGTGGCGGCGCCCGGCGAAACCCCGCAATGCGGTGCGGCGGCGGTGGCCGCTGCCGACCACGACACGGCGGCCTCCTCGACCAGCTCATCGATGCGGCGGGCGGAGGGCCGCAGCCAGGTCTCGTTGTCGACCATCTCCTGCCACAGGCCGAGCTCGCCGGCGACCTGCGCGAGCTCGAGCAGGGTCTCCGGCGGCTCCAGGTGCGGGCTGCGGATGCTGCAGGCCAGCACCATCTGGTTCCAGACCGCGTGCGGGAGCCCCTCGAGATCGACGGGCTCCTGCTGGCCGAGACGCTGCACCACACGGCTCGCCTGCGAGGTCGGCAGCGGCACCAGCCCTGGGCTCGACGTCAGCCAGTCGGCGAGCACGCCCAGGATGTTCCGAATCGCGGTCTGGATCTGCACCATCTCCTCGCCGTCGACGCGGTCGCCGTCGGAGATGCCGTTGCGGATGAGATCCCAGAAGAAGACGTCGAAGGCCTCGCCGGAGAACTCGGTCGGGAAGAACTCCTCCGGCGGCGTGTCGTGGCCGTTCTCGTCGGTGCGACGGGCGGCCTCGAGAACCAGCGTGTTGGGCTCGACCCGTAGGGTCAGGCCGAGCAGCGAGGCGACCGGGTACTTCGGGTCGAACACGAAGCGGACCTCGCCGGTCGCGAGCACGCGGCTGGTGATGGTCTCCGCGAGCCGGGTCAGGCTGCGGCGCAGCCCCTCCGGAGAGAAGCCGCCGCGGTCGACGAGCAGGTTGGTGAACAGGGTGCGGCGCAGCAGCGAGACGCCGAGCAGCCGGCGCAGCTGCGACACCGGCAGCAGGCCCTCGGTCGCCAGCCAGCTTGCCAGCCGCTCCTGGGGCACCGACGACGACACGTAGACGATCTGGCCGTCCAGGAAGTCGAGGTGCCGCTTGCTGTGGGGCCCGATGAGCGTCAGCCGGCCATTCAGTCGCCCCAACTGGAGCCACTGCAGCAAATCCCCCAAGTGGAGGCGGTCGAGATTACCTTGAATCACCAGTCACCAGTATACAACTCTTCATGGCGTCCGGCACGAGGTGTCGCACGAGTGAACACCTCCAGGGGAAACCACCCCAGCCTACGGTACCATGACGCGGTGCGGTTGCTACTGCTCACCGCGCGGCCCGACACCGAGGCCAACCGCCGTCTCGCCGCTGCCGCCCACGACCTCGGCGTCGAGGCGGCCGTGGTCGATGCGGCGACGCTGGCCGCGGCGGCCGGCGGCCGGCCGGCGCTCCTGGAGGGCGGCGTCGACCTCCTCGACCCCGCGCCGTGCGCGGTTCTCGCCAGGGTCGGCAACTGGCGCCCGGACAGCGTGCTCGCCGCGCTCGAGACGGCGGTTGATCGCGGGGTTGCGACCCCCAACCCGCCGGAGGCGATCCGAGTCGGGCGCGATCACTGGCGGACGGTGCGGGTGCTCGCGGCCTCCGGGCTACCGGTCCCCGACACCCTCGCCGGCGCCGACCCGGAGGCGCTGGCCAGCGCCGCGGCCGAGCGGCTGGGCTTCCCGGTGGTGGTCAAGCAACGCCGCTCGCGGATGGGGGTCGGCGTCATCCGGTGCGCCGCCCGCGACCAGCTCGACGCCGTGCTCGACTCGCTGTGGCGGCTCGGCGACGAGGTGGTCGTTCAGCGGTTTCACGACGCCGCGGGCGAGAGCCTGCGGTTGCTGGTGGTGGGCGGCCGGGTGGCGGCGAGCGCCCGGCTGCAAGCCGCCGCCGGCGACTGGCGGTCGAACGCGGCGCGCGGCGGCCGGGCGGTCGGCCACCAGCCGAGCCCCGAGGAGGAGCGCCTGGCGGTCGCGGCCGCCCGCGCGGTCGGTCTCGGCCAGTGCGGCGTCGACCTGCTGCCCGGAGAACGGACGGTGGTGGTCGAGGTCAACCCGACGCCCGGGTTTCAGCACCTCGAGGCGGCGAGCGGGATCGACGTGGCGCGCGCCCTGGTCGAGGACGCTATCAGAAGACGGGCTAGGAGCTAGGGCCCCACACCCGCCCGCGCCCGCTCTCGGCACGGCAGCGCTGAACGGCGACCTGTTACGGCGAAGCCGCAAACCGGAGCCGCGTCCGGGTTCGTTCCCGTTCCCGTCCCCGCTCCCGTTCCCGAATCCGCATCCGGATCCCGGCACCCCGGGACCGCGATTACTCTGCCGGCGCCACGGCGGAGAGGGTTCGCCCGGCGAGCTCGCGATCGAGCATGAGCAGGCCGTGTGGGCTGCCCTCCATCATGCGGACCTGATGGAACAGGGTCTCCGCGGTCGCCTCCTCCTCCACCTGCTCGTTGACGTACCAGTGGAGGACCACCGTGGTGGCGTGGTCCTTGACGGAGCCCGCGAGGTTCACCAGCTCGTTGATCCGCGCCGAGATGTGGCGCTCGTGGTTGAGCACCGCCTCGACGGCGTCCGCCGGCGACGCCCACTCCCGCCGGGGTGCCTCCATCGCCGCCAGCTGGACCGAGCCGCCGCGCTCGTTGAGGTAGTCGAACAGCTTCATGGCATGGCCGAACTCCTCCTGGGCCTGGATCCGCATCCAGTGGGCGAAGCCGTCCAGGTGTTGCAGGGAGAAGTACGCCGAAACCGACAGGTAGAGGTAGAAGGAGAAGAACTCGGCGTGGATCTGCTCGTTGAGGGCCTTCTCGACCTTGACGTCCATGGTGTCATCCTTTCATGCGCGGCCGCGTTGCCGGCGGCCGCTTGCAGCGAGCCGGCACCGATTATAGCGGGCCGTCGCCCGGTGGCAGCCGCTGCCGTCCTTTCCTACAACGGCTCGGGGGGCGCGCCTCTTCCGTCCGTGCGCGCGGCGTCAGCGGGCGGCGGCGAGCTGGAGATTCGAGCTCCAGCTCCTGGCCGCTACTCGCGAGCATCGGGTCGGCCGGGAGCGAGGTCGGACAGCGACCCCGCGTCGATCCACGGCCGGATGTTGTTGGAGGCGGTGGGCTGAGCCCACAGCAGGCCCGCCCGCCGTCCCTCGGGCATCGGTCGGCCCGCGAGCCAGACGATGGCGACGGCCGCTGCGGCGAGCGCCGCCAGCCGCAGCCAGCTGCCGAGCCCGAGCGGGCGCAGGCGATGCACGAAGGCCGGCGGGTAGCCCAACCACGCCATGCTCAGAGCGACCACCACCGCCGCTCCCACTGCGAGGGCCGACGAAGCCGGCGGGGCGCCCAGCAGCGCCGCTGCTGCTGCGACCCAGACCGCTGCCGGCAGGGCGAGGTGAAGCAACACCGTCGCCAGGCGCAGCGCCCGTCCGGTGTTGGGGCGTCCGATGCGCAGCAGGCCGAGCAGCCGCAGGGTCGGCGGCACCGCCGCGGGGATCGCCAGCGCCGGTGCCAGGAAGAGCAGCGGCGCGGGCAGCCGCCACAGCTCGAGCCAGCGTGAGAGATGGCCGTCCAGCGGGTCGAGCAGCGGCAGCCAGGCGAGCCCGATCACGGCACAGGCCCAGGTGAGGTGGACCACGATCAGCTCCGCGGCAAGCGTCCGCGCCCGCGGCAGCAAGGGCAGAGCGGCGAGCGCGACCATGAGCGGCAGCACCACCGAGCCCGACCAGTACCCCAGCGACCGCAGCTCGGTGGCGAAGTGCAGGGTCGGCTGGTTCACGAGGGCCCAGACTTGGCGGTCGACCGCGGTCGAGATGCCGATCCAGCCGCAGCCGCCGGCGAGCGCCCCGATGCCCTGGCCCGCCACCGCAAGGAGCAGCGCGCAAGGGAAGGTCGCGACCGCCGCGAGCAGCCCGAACAGGAGCCCCCTGGCGGCCATGACGTCGACCTCGCGGCGCATTCCCGGCATGCTACCATGGACCGGCCATGAGGTCACAAGAGTCCTCTTTTCAGTCTCTTGTCGTGATCGGGGTGACGGTCACCGCGCTCCTCCTCGGGGCCGCGCCGGCGGCTCCCCAAGCACTCCACAGCGAGCGCTTCTCAGGCGGCAGCGAGCTCGTGTTCGTGACCCAGCCACTGGCTGGGGCGACCACCGTGGCCTGGCCGCAGGCGGACGGCGGGACCCACGCGATCACCCTGGGCCAGCTCAACCTGGTGCCGGACGTGGAGAGCGCGCTCCTCGCGGTCGACCCGCCGCCGCCGGTGGTGGTCGTGGTCGGCGGGAGCCAGCTCGGCGAGCTGACGTCGGCGATCGAGCGGGCGGTCGGCGGGCGGGCCGCCGCTCCCGCTCCGGCCGGCCGGCCGCTGATCGACGAGGGCGGCATCGATCGCCGTCTGGGTGCCTCGGACGGCGAGGCGACGGTTCGCATCGAGGTGCCGCTACCGCCGCCGGCCGACTGGCGGCGGAGCACGGTCGAGGTGCTGTGGGAGCTGATGCCGGAGCTGCTGTCCGGGGAGCACCCGGGCTACCGGACCCGGGTGGAGGGCGACTGGGGGCTGCTCGAGGGCAACGTCGACGCCGACCTCGTCGACCTCGAGCTGCGCCAGCTCCGATTCGAGATCGCGCGGATCGGCGAGAGCGTCGTGCTCGACGGACGCCGGGTCGAGGCTGCGCGGTCTCGGCTCGAGGTTCGGCGCCGGGCGTTGCTCGCGGCCCATCCGGACGGCGCGCGGGCAGTCTTGGAGCGCTGGCAGGGCGGCGGCGTGGCCGGGGTGCGGGAGTTCCTGTTCGGCATCGTCTCCGTGACCGAGGCCACGGTGCGCGAGGCAGCCCGGACCTGGTTGCCCCAGCACCCGGGCCGAGCCGTGCTCGTGCTCCCGCCGCGGGTCTTCAACCCGAGGTTTGCTCCGGGGCCCGAGGTGTTGACGCTCGGCAACGACGCCACGGCGGCGGTCCTCGAGCGGGAGATCGCCGGTCTCGCCGTGATCAACCTGCGGCCGATCCTGCTGCCCGACCTCGACGGTGAGCTGTCGGCCACGGTGCTGGCGCGGGTCGCGGCCGAGCTGCGCGCGTCCGAGGCGCCCCCCGGCTGGATCCGGGTCCTCGGCAGCCCGGCCGCCCTCGAGCTTGCGACCTCGCCGGATGGGCTGCCCGAGCTGGTGGAGGTCCTGCAGGAGGCTCTCAACAGGGTGGCGGCCGATGACCGGCCGCTCGCCGTGGAGGGCTCCTCAGCGCGGCGGCGCGCGCTCGAGCTGATGTCGGGCGTGCTGTCACTCGGCGAGGGCGGCGAGCTGTCGTCCTCGGCGCTGTTGCGGCCGAGCAACCTCGCGGTCGGCGTGGTCGCCCCGGATGCCGAGACTGCGGCCGAGGCGCTCGAGAAGTTCGGTCTCGGTGGTCCGGCCCGCACCGTGGCGGCGATGGGCCAGGCGGTGCAGCCGGTGCCGAAGACCCGCGAGGCGGCGCCGGGCGACGACTCGGCGCTGGCCGTCGCCCTCGACCTGGGAGTGGCCACCGACGAGCTGACGGCGGCCATGGCCGGCGAGATCCTGCAGGGACGGGTCGCTGCGCGCGGGATCGCGCGCGACGTCGAGCTGCTGCGGCCACTGGTGCCCGGCCGCTCGGTCCTCGTACTGGTGGTGCAGGCGGCCGGGCCCCTCGACGCGCTCGAAAAGGGGCTGGCGCGGGCGTGGAGTGTGCTGACCGCCGCCGTGGGCGAGGACGAGGCCGCTGCGGCCGGGCGCGCGCTGGCGGCGCGGCTCGCGGCGGATGCGAGCGGGCCGCTCGGGCAGGCCCGGCGCTGCGCGGCATTGGCCGCCGGGTCCGGTCCATGGCGCAACGCCGAGGACCTCGAGCGTGAAGTTCTGGAGCTGACGGCCGAGGAGCTGTCGGCGGTGCTCAGGGAGCTGCCGCCGTGGCCGGAGGCGACGACCACGGGCGCCGGGCTGCTGCCGGTCCCCGGGGCGCCGCGGCGCTAGGAGCGTGCGGGGCATAGGCCCCAGTATGCGTTCCTGACGTGGTCGTTCTTGTTGGCCTCTACCCCACACGCTCCTAGGGTGGAGCGGCCGGCGCGGGTTACCATAATCCTTCGACAGAGCCCTCGGGGAGGCGATGTGAGCGACGGAGAGCTGCGGCGACAGGTGGAGTACCTGACCAAGGGGTGCGTCGACGTCATCCCGGTAGTGGAGCTCGAGGCCAAGCTGCGGCGGTCGCTGGAGACCGGTCGGCCGCTGTCGATCAAGGTCGGGTTCGACCCGTCGGCCCCTGACCTCCACCTCGGCCACACGGTGTTGATCCGCAAGATGCGTCACTTCCAGCAGCTCGGCCACACGGTGGTGTTCCTGATCGGCGACTTCACCGGGCTGATCGGCGATCCGACCGGCAAGAGGGCGACCCGGCCGCAGCTGACGCGCGACGAGGTCGAGGTCAACGCCGCCACCTATCGTCGCCAGATTTTCAAGCTGCTCGACCCCGGCGCGACGGTCATCGACTTCAACTCGCGGTGGCTTGGCTCGCTGAGCTCGGAGGAGTGGATCCGGCTCGCTGCCACCGTGACCGTCGCGCAGATGCTCGAGCGCGAGGACTTCCGCAACCGCTATTCGAGCCAGCAGCCGATCGCGCTGCATGAGTTCATGTACCCACTCGCCCAGGCCTACGACTCGGTGGCGCTTTCGACCGACGTCGAGCTCGGCGGCACCGATCAGCTCTTCAACCTGCTCATGGGGCGGCACGTGATGCGGGAGCGCGGGATGGAGCCGCAGGTCGTGATGACGGTGCCGCTGCTCGCTGGCCTGGACGGCAGCGAGAAGATGTCGAAATCGCTCGGCAACTACGTGGCGGTGGAGGACCCTCCGGGCGAGATGTACGGCAAGCTGATGTCGATCTCGGACGAGCTGATGTGGGACTACTGGCTGCTGCTGACCGACCGCGGCGCCGACGAGATCAGCGCGCTGAAGGCGGCGACCGCGGCCGGGTCCCGCCACCCGATGGACGTCAAGAAGGAGCTCGCGCGCACCATCGTGGGCGAGTTCCACAACGCGGCGGCAGCGGTCGAGGCCGAGCAGGAGTTCGAGCGCGTGTTCTCGTCGCGCAACCTGCCGAGCGAGATTCCGGAGGTGACCATCGCCGTGGATGGCGCCACGGTCCTGCTGTCGAAGCTGCTCGTCTCGGCCGGGCTCGTGCCCTCCAACTCGGAGGCGCGGCGGCTGATGGAGCAGGGCGCGGTGAGGGTGGACGGCGAGGCGCTCCGAGACACCAAGTACGAGCTGTCGACCGATTGTCCCGGGGAGCTCCTCATCCAGGTCGGCAAGCGGCGCTTCGTCCGCGTCCGCTTTTCGAGGTAGGTCCCCCTCTCCCCCTTCCGCGCCCGCTCTTGTCACGGCGGAGCCGGAGGCGCAGCCGGAAGCCAAAGGCGACCTGTCACGGCGAAGCTGCGAGCGAAGCCGGAAGCCAAAGGCGACCTGTCACGGCGAAGCTGCGAGCGAAGCCGGAAGCCGGATCCGCGCCCGATTCCCGTGGCCGGGAATCGGGATTAGAAGAATGAGGTCTCCTGCTCGACCTTCTGGCCCTCGTCACTGAGGCCCTGGATCTGGATCGAGATGAACGACGGCCGGAACTTGTGCTCCTGGCAGATCCGGCGCAGGCGCTCGTCGAGCTCGGCGTCCCAGAACTCGATGATCTTGCCGGTCGCGGTGCACACCATGTGGTGGTGGCCGCCGCCCGGCTCCATCTTCTCGTAGAAGTAGTGCTCGCGGCCGAGTCGGCTCTTGCGCACCAGCCCGCACTGCACCAGCAGATCGAGGGTGCGGTAGACGGTGGCGCGCGACACCTTGCGGTTCTTGGACTTCATCCGCGCCAGCAGGTCGTCCGCATCGAGGTGCTCGTCGCTCGAGAAGATCTCGTCGAGCAGCGCGAGGCGCTCCTGCGTCACCTTGAGGTTGTTCTCCCTGAGGTGTTGGATGAAGAGCTTCTGGGCCCGTTGTGCGAGTTTCGTCATGTACCTAATCCAGACTCATTTTCAGTGTCTCAGCCAACAGTACTGACCCGGCAACACAATGTCAAGAGGAGCGGTCCACCATCCTTCACGGCAGCTCGCGCCTGCCGCCCCCGACGATCGGCGGGCACCCACGGCGCGACCCGGCTCGGCGCTGGTCGCGGGCGGTGAGCTCGCCGCGAATCCGACAGCTTGTCGTGGTACCTGGCCGGTGCTAGTGTCGCAGCCGATCGATCAGCCGGGGAGGAGCATATGGGCTATCCGATCTGGGACCTGGCCATCGGTGGTTCGTTGCTGATGGCCCTGGTGGCGATCCCGCACGTGATCGTGTCCCACTTCGCGATCGGCGGCGGCCTGCTCATCGCGCTCACCGAGACCCTGGCGGTCAAGCGCGGTGACCCGGAGCTGCGCGGGCTCGCCAAGCGGTCGTCGTTGGTGCTGATCCTGGTGTCGACCGTGTTCGGTGCGATCTCGGGGGTCGGGATCTGGGTGGTGGCGGGGCTGGTCTCGCCGGGCGCGATCTCGGCCCTGATCCACACCTACGTCTGGGGATGGGCCATCGAGTGGGTGTTCTTCGTGCTCGAGATCGTGGCCGCCCTGGTCTACTACACGACCTGGGACAAGATCTCCAAGGGCGCGCACCTGCTGGTCGGCTGGCTGTACTTCGTGGCCGCCTACCTCAGCCTGGTGGTCATCAACGGCATCATCACCTTCATGCTGACGCCCGGACGGTGGCTCGAAACCGGCGCCTTCTGGGACGGCTTTTTCAACCCGACCTACTGGCCGAGCCTGGTTCTGCGCACCGGCCTCTGCCTGATGATGGCGGCCGCCTTCATGGTGTTTCCGGCGATGCGCGCCGCTGCCGCCCACCGCGGCCGCCTGGTCCGCTACCTCGGCTGGTGGTTCGCGGCCGGGGCGCTGGTCAGCTATGCGGGCTACCGGTGGTGGGAGGCGGCGCTTCCGGACTCGGTCCATGCGCTGTTCCGGGGCGCGACGCCGAAGCTCGCGACCCTCGCCGCGACCCGCCACTTCGCGCTGTGGTCGCTGACCGCGGCGCTGGTGGTCGCGGTGATCATCCTGCTCGCCCGCCCCCGGCTCACGCGACCGGTGACCGCCGCGGTCCTGGCAATCGCGGCCTTCGCCTTCTTCGGCGGGTACGAGCGGCTGCGCGAGGGCGTCCGCAAGCCCTTCCTCATCCACAGCCACATGTTCTCCAACGGGCTGCGGGTCGCCGAGATCGCGGACGTCAACCAGCGCGGCGTGCTCGCCGCCGCGGGATGGGCCGGGCACGCCGCCGCGCAGGACCCGGCCGACACCGGCCGGCAAGTGTTCCGCGCCCAGTGCGCGAGCTGCCACACCCTCGACGGCTACCAGTCGATCCGGAAGGCGCTGCCGTCGGTCGCCGACGCGCTGGCGGTGGCGGCGGACGACCCTGCCGGCTCGGGTGCGCGCGCCTACCGCGAGCACTGCGCGGCCTGTCACCACGACGTGAACTACGACGACATGAAGGGCATGCTGCCGGGCGCGGACGAGATCCGCAGTGATCCGGGGATGATCCGCGACCTCCACCAGGGCATGATCACCGGGACGCTGGTGGAGCTGCGCGCGATGGGCGAAGCCTACGTCGCGGCCGACCGGACGACGATGATCGACACCAGCCCCCTGCATTCCCCCTACATGCCGCCGTTCGTCGGCACCGAACAGGAGCTGCAGGAACTGGCGGCCTACCTCGGCAGCCTGGTCTTCGATGTCGAGCCCCGGTTGGCGATGAGAGGAGGCGAGTGATGAACCCCAACCTGATCCCGGCGCTCGACCCCGCCGGCCTGCCGGGGCCGCCGTGGCTGTTCCACGTGCTGCTCGTCTTCACCTTCTTCCTGCACATGCTGTTCATGAACCTGACGCTGGGCGGGACCCTGCTCGCCGTGATCGCCCACTTCCGAGCCGGCGGCCGGCGCGAGGACCCGCGCGGCGCGCTCGCCGGGCGGCTGATGGCGGTCAACAGTTACGGGATCTCGCTGACCATCACCACCGGCATCGCGCCGCTGCTCTTCATCCAGGTGCTGTACCAGCAGTACTTCTACACCGCGACCATCCTCATCGCCGGGGTCTGGCTCGCCATGCTCCTCCTGCTCACCCTCGGCTACTACGCGGCCTACCTCTACAAGTTCCGGGGCGCGCCGGCGCGCGGCCAGGGCGGCGGGCTGTGGCTGTTCGCCAGCGCCGTCATGTTCCTGGCAATCGCGATGGTGCACGTGGCGGTCCACCTGCTCCACTCCCAGCCCGAGCGCTGGGCCGACGTCGCGAGCGGCGCGGCCTGCGTGCTGGGCGATCCCACCTACTTTCCGCGGCTGCTCCACTTCGTCCTCGCCGGGATCGGGTTCGCGGCGCTGGTGGCCGCATGGTGGGCGGTGCGCCAGGCGCGGGCCGGCGTCGAGGTCGAGCTCAACACGAGGATCGCCGGCTTCACCTGGAAGTGGATGCTGTGGACAACCATCCTGCAGGTCGTCGACGGTTTCGTGCTGCTGCTGCTCCTGCCGCGGCCGCTGCTGATCGGCTTCATGCAGGGCGGCGCGGCGACCATGATCCCGCTGACCCTCGCCATCCTGCTCGGGGTCGGGCTGCTGGTGATGATCGCCAGGGTGACGAATCCGGTGGCGAGCTCGGGGGTCGTGTCCGGGACGCTGGGGGCGATGGTGCTGACGATCGCGGTCATGAGCATCACCCGCCACCAGCTGCGGGTGCTCTCGCTCGCGCCGGCGACGAAGCTCTCCGAGCCCGTGGTCGTGCCGCAGTGGTTCAACTTCTCACTTTGGGTGGTGCTGCTCCTGGCCGGCCTGGCAACGGTCGGCTACATGGTGCGGCGGGTGCTGGACGCACCGGCGACCGGGGCCGACGCCGCCTGATCGAAGTGCCTGCCACTCGGCTGGCACCCGCGGCGAAGCGGCCGCGGGTGCCGTTGGCTGGCCGCGGCTCGATCGCACGGGCGGGTGTCGACTGATTGCATGATGTATACGCATTGTATACAATGACGACCGTGAACGCCGAGGCGACCGCCACACGCGGCACCCGCCGGACCATGGCCGAAGCGGTCTACCTGGCCCTCAAGCGCGACCTCATCACGCTGCGCCACCAGCCGGGGGCCGCGCTCACCGAGCAGGGCCTCGCCGAGCGCTACGGCTCGAGCCGGGTGCCGGTCCGCGAGGCCTGCCGCCGGCTCCAGCAGGAGGGGCTGCTGAAGGCGGTCCCCTACAAGGGGTACTTCGTCGATCGGGTGTCGCTCAAGGATATCTACGACAGCTTCGAGCTCCGCCTCGCGCTCGAGAGCCACGCCCTCTCTCGGGCCGCCGAGCGGGCCACCGCCGACGAGCTGGGCCGGCTAGCGGACCTCGCCGGCACCGAGTACACCTTCCACGACTGGGAGTCCTACACCGAGTTCTTGGAGCGCAACGAGGACTTCCACGTCCAGCTCGCCGCGCTGTCCGGCAACAGCCGCCTGGTCGCGGTCCTGCGCGACCTGATCGGCGCCATGCAGCGGTTCTTCATGCTCGGCCTCGACCTCGGCGACTTCGCGGCCGAGATGCGCGGCGAGCACGAGGAGCTGGTGGCGCTGCTGCAGTCCGGCGATGTCGACGCCGCCGTCGCCTGCCTGCGGCGACAGATCCTGGCCTCGCGCGACCGCATCCTGAAAGCGCTGGCGAGCGGCCGCATCGACCTTCCCCTGGAGTGAGGTGAGCGATGACCGACTACGTCTACCTCGACAACGCCGCGACCACGTTTCCCAAGCCGCCCGAGGTGATCCGGGAAATGTGCGACTTCTACCTGACGCGCGGCGTCAATCCGGGCCGCACCGGTTTCGACCTCGCGCTCGAAGCCGAGCAGACGGTGCTCGAGGCCCGCGAGGCGCTGACCAGATTCTTCGGCGGCACCGTGCGCGACCGGCTGGTCTTCTCACTCAATGTCACCGACGCGCTCAACCTGCTGATCGGCAGCGCGCTGTCGCCGGGCGATCACCTCATCACCACCTGCCTTGAGCACAACTCGGTGCTGCGGCCGGCCTACCAGCAGGCCGGGCGGGGCGTCGAGGTCGACTTCGTGCCGTTCGACGAGCACGGCTACGTTGACCCGGACGACATCGCCGCCCGCATCAAGAGCAACACCCGGCTGGTGGTCATGAACCACGGCTCGAACGTGATCGGCACCATCCAGCCGGTGGCCGAGGTCGGCCGGATCTGCCGCCAGCGCGGCGTGCTGTTCGCGATCGACGCGGCGCAGACCGCCGGCCTGGTCGGGATCGACATGGCGGCGATGAACATCGACGTCGTCTGCTTCACCGGCCACAAGTCGCTGTTCGGGCCGACCGGCACCGGCGGCATGTACGTCGCCGAGCATGTCGACATCTGGCCGTGTCGGTCGGGCGGCACCGGGGTCAAGAGCGCGCTCAAGACCCAGGTCGCGGAGTACCCGTGGCGGATGGAGTTCGGCACCCTCAACACGATGGGCATTGCGGGCCTGCTCGCCGCGCAGCGCTGGATCGCCGGCCGCGGCGGCGTGGCCGCCATTTACGAGCATGAGATGGCGCACGCCCGCCGGCTGCGCGACGGGCTGGCCGCGATCGAGGGTGTCCGCCTTTACTGTGCCGACATGGAGCGGGACCATCTGCCGGTGTTCGTGTTCAACGTCGACGGCTTGCCGGCGGAGCAGACGGGGCAGCTGCTCGACGTCGAGCACGACGTGATCACCCGCACCGGCCTGCACTGCGCGCCAAGGGTCCACGAGGGCATCGGGACATTCGACATCGACGGCACTGTGCGCTTCTCACCCGGCATCTTCACCACCGACCGCGACGTCGAGCGGGCGATCGACGCGGTCGCCGACATCGCAGAGTACGGGCGGCAGCGCCACGCGCGGGCCGTCGCGGCGTTCACGGCTGCGACCTGAGCCGGCGGCGTGGGGGAGGTTCTCCGGCTGTTTGGATTCCAGGTTCGCGCAGCGAACCGAAAGGGCTACTTGAGTTCGGTCTTGTCGTCGTCGTTGGACCGTTTGTCGGATGAGGCGTCGTCCTGGCCGGCGCGCATCGATTCCTTGAAGTTGCGGATGCCGTCGCCGAGGCCCTTGCCGAGCTTGGGCAGCTTGTTGACGCCGAACAGGATCACGACGATGACCAGGATGATGATGAGCTCGGTGACACCGATCGGTCCCAGCATGGTGTCCTCCTCAACCTTCTCAGTCTAACAGAAGGTCGACCAGCGGACCCGGCAGAGCGAGCGCGTCGGCGTCAGCCGCCAGCCGGGCGGTGAGGCTGCCCATCCAACGCGTGTAGTCAGTGCGGCCGGCCGCCTCGAGCCGGGCGAAGGTGCCGAGGACCTTGAGCGCACGCTGCGCGCGGACCCGCGGCCAGCGGCGCTCCCAGCCGGTCGCCGCGCCGGTGCGCTGCGCCCACGCCACGCGCAGCCGCTCCCGCTCGCCCGCGGCCAGCAGCTCGGGCATCGCGCGCTCCTCGAGCAATGACACCGCGTCGTAGGCGTCGGGGCCGAGCAGCGCGTCCTGGGCGTCGATCACCGCCACCTCGCCGGTCGCGACGAAGTACAGGTTGTTGAGGTGGTAGTCGCGGTGGCAGATGCGCTGCGGATGGCTCGCCACCTCGTCGGCAAGGTCGTCCAGGAAGCGGACGAGCGCGGGGCTCGGCGCGACGCCGCGGCGGTGGCGAACGAACCACAGCTCGAAGCCGGCGAGCTCCCAGCGCAGCCGCACCGCGTCGAGCGGCCGGTTCCAGCCGGGCAGACTGGCCGTGGGCTGGATTGCGAGCACCTCGAGCGGCGCGAGCAGCCGCGCTGCCAGCCTCTCCCGGTCGGCCGGGGGCGCCGCACGGAGAACGGCCTCAGCGTCGGCTGCGCCGAGGTCCTCGAGGACCACCCGGCCTGCGCCGAGGTCCTGCCCTAGGACTGCCGGCAGCCGCAGCCCGTGGTCCGCGAGCCAAGCCGTCACCTCGAGGTCGCGGGCCAGATTGGCGGCCGCGTCGGCCGGGTACTCGGCGAGGATCGCGGTCGCCCCGTGGTGGTCGGTCAGCCGGAAGTAGCGACGGGTCGAGGCGTCGCCGGCGAGCGGCTCGCGCCGCACCCACTGTTGGTTGTCCGCGCGGGCCGGCGGCAGGCTGGTCACGCGGCGCACGCTACTACAGCGGTCCCGGCGGGGCAACGCGGGGTGCGTCCGGAGTAGGATGGGAAGACCGCGCCGCCGGGGGCGGTTGCGGTGAGGGGAGGATGGATGGAGGAGTCTCGGACCAAGCGATTGCAGGAGCTGCTCAAGCGGCTCGGCCAGGCGGTGCACGGCTCGGTCGTGCAGTCCGACGAGGTTCGCGACTGCCTCGAGGAGCTGCACGGAGAGGGGTGGCGGGCCGTGATGCTGCTCGAGTCCACGCTGGCTTGTCGTGACTCCGGGGACGTCCACGCCAAGGAGGGGACGATCCACATCCATGTCGATCCGTCCGAGTCCGCGGCCGCCTATCGGATCGACGCCGACGACGCGAGGCTGCTGGCGTCACTCGGGATCTCGCCGACCCGTCACCGGACCCGCTCCTCCCGCCGCCGCATCGAGGCCGATGACGAACCTGGTCGGTAAGCCCCCCGCAGAGATCCAGAGGGAGCTGGCGCCGTACTGCGACCGCCCGTTCCGCAGCCGGCAGGTGGCGCACTGGATCGTGCAGCGCCAAGCCACCTCGTTCGACGAGATGACGGATCTCCCGGCCGACCTGCGCAGCCGGCTGCAGCAGCTGTTCACGATCCACGACCCCGAGCTGGTGGAGTCGACGGCGAGCGGCGACGGCGCGCGCAAGTTCCTGTTCGCGCTCGACGACGGCGCCAGCGTCGAGGGCGTCGCGATGCCGGAGGACCGCAAGCTGACGCTGTGCCTGTCGTCGCAGGCGGGGTGCGCGCTCGGCTGCCGCTTCTGCGTGACCGGGGTCCTCGGCGCCGGCCGCAACCTGCGGCCCGACGAGATCGTCGGCCAGTACCGGGTCATGCTGCAGGTCTCCGGCGGGGACAGCGAGCGGGTCAACATCGTGTTCATGGGCATGGGGGAGCCGCTGCTCAACACCGACAACCTTGGCGCCGCGCTCGACGTGCTCTGCGAGCGGGTGAGCCCGAAGCGGATCACGGTGTCGACCGCCGGCATCCTGCCCGGCATCCGCTGGCTGGCCGCGCGGAATCGACGCCCGAAGCTCGCGATCTCGCTCAACGCGCCCGATCAGGAGCGGCGCGCCGAGATCATGCCGATCAGCCGCCGCTACCCCCTCGACGAGCTGATGCGGGAGGTCCGCAGCTTCCCCCTCGAGCGGGGCCGGCGCGTCACCTTCGAGTACGTGCTGATCCGCGGTTTCAACGACGCCGCGGCCGACGCCTCGCTGCTGGTCCGGCTGCTCGCCGGCATTCCGAGCAAGGTCAACGTCATCCCTCTCAACGAGGACCCCGACCACCTGCCGGGATGGCGCCCGCCCGAACCCGAGACGGTCGACCGCTTCGGCCGGGCCCTGGCCGAGGCCGGCCTGACGGTCACGGTGCGCTGGTCGCGCGGCCGCGACGTGGCCGCGGCGTGCGGTCAGCTCAAGGGGCGACGGCTGCGGGACGCCTCGAATGCACCGACGCCCGCCGGGCGGACATGACCCTCACCGCCTGACCGTCCCCACACCTCGTGAGCGAGCTCCCGCTGGATTTGAACCGCGGAGAGTACAGAGAGCGCGCAGAGCGCAGAGACGGAGACGCGAGGAAGGCCGGAGCCCACATCGCGTCCTTCGCGTCTTGGCGGTTCAGCCGGCCGTCTCCGCGTTCTCAGCGGCCTCTGCGGTTCAGCCGGTCCGCCGCTCCACTGCCCCGCATGGCTCTCTGGAGAGGGCGGGAGATTCCATCCGCTATCCGCCAGACCAGGGACCACTGGCGGCCGGCTGCGGCGCCGTCGCGCCGGTACGAGGCCAGGCCGGGCGTGTCGACGGTGCAGGGACCGAGGCCGAACAGAACGACCGCTCCGCCGTCCCGTAGCTCGAGCGCGGGCTCGCTGGCGACCCTTCTCTCGACGGCTGCAATCTCCTGCGTTCGGTGCACCGCCATTCCCCTCGAGGCCGCGGCACCAATGGTACAATCTCGGCGCCGCAGGAGAGGACGATCGGGCTGGCCGGACGACGGGATCGGGCCGTTGCCCGCTCGCGGCAGGCGGCTCGGGGGCTGATCGACCGGTGATACGACTGCGCAGCGTCGACAAGGAGTACGACGGTCGAAAGGTCCTCCGCAACCTCGATCTGCAGGTGGACGCCGGCGAGTTCCTGTTCGTGACCGGGCCCTCGGGCGCCGGCAAGACGACGCTGCTCCGACTGCTCTACGCCGCCGAGCGTCCGACCGCGGGCGAGGTCTGGGTCGGGGGAGAGCGGGTCGACAATATTGCGCGGGCCCGGCTGCCCGGGCTGCGGCGCAAGGTCGGGGTGATCTTCCAGGACTTCAAGCTGCTGCGACGCAAGACGGTCCTCGAGAACATCACGTTCGTGCTGCGCTTCCACGGCCTCAGCCCGCGTGAGGCGCACCGCCGGGCGTACCTGGTGCTCAAGCGGCTCGGCCTGCACCACCGCCAATCCGCCCTCCCGGATGCGCTGTCGGGCGGCGAGCAGCAGCGGGTCGCGATCGCCCGCGCCCTCGCCTACCAGCCGCGGCTGATCCTGGCCGACGAGCCGACCGGGAACCTCGACGCCGACCTCGCGGGTGAGCTGCTGAGCCTGCTCTGTGACATCAACTACCAGGGCGCGACCGTCATCCTTGCCACCCATGACAACAGCCTCCTCGAGTCGATCCCGGCGCGGGCCATCGTCCTCCACGGCGGGGCCATCCACTACGACGGGACGTGGCCGCCATGATCCGGCACGCCCTTGCCGAGGGCTGGCTGCTGCTGCGCCACCGCGGACTGGTCAGCCTGTTCCTGGCGCTGGCGCTCGCGATCCCGATCGGCCTTGCCGGCGTGACCCTGTCCGTGATGCGCTGGCTTGAGCCGGCGGTCGGCACCGTGGATCGCGCCAATGTCGTCGCGGTGCTGCTCCACCCCCACATGGGCGACGCCCAGCGCGCGGCGTGGCTTGGAAGCCAGCGCAGGGATCACCCCGAGTGGCGGCTCGAGGTGGTGGCGCCCGAGCAGCTCGCCCAGCGTCTGATCCACTGGTTTCCCTACCTGAAGGACCTGCTCGAGCGTGACGGCGGGGCCATGCTGCCGCCGCTCGTCGAGATCACGACCGCCGTTCCGGAGTCGGTCGCGGTCCTCGAGCGCAGCCCGGCGGTGATCGCGGTCGGTCCGCGGACGCCGCTCACCAGCCTGCTCGGCCGGGTGTCGCGGGGGCTCGGTATCGCGTTGGCCGCAGCCAGTGTGGTGCTCCTGATGTCCGCCGTGCTGCTGGCCGCCGTTTGGGTCCACCTCGAGCTCTATCGCCACGCCGACGAGATCACCATCATGCGGCTGGTCGGTGCCACCGAGTCGACGATCCGAGGGCCGTTCCTGGTCGCGACGGCGGCGCCGGGCCTGGTCGCCGGCGCCCTCGCCGCGCTCGGAACCTCGGCGGTGGTCGAGGCGTTGTCCGGGATGGCAGAGGTCCTGGGCCTGCCCGGGCTGACCGTCTCGCCCGGGCTGCTGGCGGCGCAGGCCGGCGCGGGCGTGGTGCTGCCGCTGGCCGCGGCGGTGATCACCCTGATGCGGCACGCCGCGGTCGACGACGAGTAGCGCGATCGCGAGGCTTTCGGGTATCGCCTGTCAGAAGCTGCGTTCCCGCTCCCGTGCCCGTGCCCGTTCCCGAAGACAGACTGCCTGTCGTCCTGCGGAGCTATCGAGGGTCGAGGGGGATCGCCGGGAACGGGGACGGGAACGGGTACGAGCGGTGCGGATCGCGTTTCCCGGGAGACCTAAACTGAAAAGGGGCGCCCGTGCGGGCGCCCCTGCTGGACGTTGCGTTGCCAGGGGAGGCTACTGGGGAACCGACCTCTTGAGCTGCTCAAGCTGCTTGCGCAGCTCGTTGGCCTCGTCGATCTCGCCGATCGCCTCGAGCTCCCTGATCTGCATCTCGAGGGCGGCGAGCCGGCGCGAGTACTCCTGGTCGGCCTGGGTGTTCTGGGCCTTGGCCGCAGACTTGCTCTGCATCTCGGCGACCTTGCTGGAGTTGCCGGCCTCGCGGTAGGCGTTGACCGCCTTTTCGTAGTCCGTCTTCTTGTCGTAGACGTACCCCATCTGGTTGTAGATCTGCGAGCGCAGCTTGCCGGTGGCGCCGATGTTGAGGGCGGCCTGCAGGTCCTCGATGGCCGCGTCGAGCCGGTTCAGCGAGGTGTTGCATTGGGCGTGGTAGAAGTGGACGAGCGCGTTCTGCGGCTGCGCGGCCTTGGCCTGGTCGAACCAGCCGAGCGCCTTCTGGTACTCGCCCGCTCCCAGCCACGCCTCGCCCGCCAGCAGCTTGTGGTCGAAGGTCGGCTGCGAGGTGGCGAGCTGCTCGGCGAAGCGGCCGGCCTCGCTGTAGTACTGGTCCTTCTGCGCGCCGCCGGCGCGACGAGCCGCCGCGATGCCGGCGGTGACGACGTTGCGGGCGGTGGAATCGTCCTTGGGGTTGAGCTCGTAGGCCCGCTTGAACGAGGCGTAGGCCTGGGCGTCGTCGCCGTTGGCGCTGTACGCCGTTCCCAGGGCCTGGTGGAGCCCGGCGTTGTTGGGATCGGCCCTGAGCTGGTTGGCCACGATCGGAATTGCCTCGGCGGCCCGGTCGATCCTGGAGGCGGCCTGGGCGAACAGCTGGGCGTAGGTCGAGCGCAGCTTGGCGTCGAGCGAGGCGATGTCGACGGCCTTCAACGTGTTGTAGGCGTCCTGGGCGCGGTTGGCTTGCATCTGGGTATAGCCGAGCCCGATCTTGAACGAGCCGTCGGCCGGCGCGAGCTCGACCGCCTTCTGCAGGCTGGCGAGCGCCGGGCTCACGTTGCCCAGCGAGCGCTGGCACAGGCCCAGATAGTAGAAGCCGGCGGCGTAGTCGGGGTTGGTCTGGGTGACCTCCTCGAACTCCTTGGCCGCGGTCGCCCAGTCGCCCTTCTTGTAGGCCTCGATGCCTTTTCCCCACTCGGCGTGAGCGGAAACGGCCAGCCCTCCGGCGAGCAGGAGGGCGACAAGGCCGACCAGCCCGGGACGGTGCGAAAGCGTCATGGTCAACAGCCTCCCATGGGGTCTACGGACGCGGCCGTTTCCCCGTTCAGTCCTATATACGGCCAGCGGTCACTGCAGGTTGAACCGGACCGTCAGGATGTACAGCACCTCGACCGGCTTCTCGTTGAGCGTGGACGGCTTGAACCTCCACGACCTGACCGCGTCGACCGCCGACTCGGTCAGCCCGAGCGGTAGGCCGCGCAGCACCTTGACGTCGGTCACCGTGCCGTCCTTGCCGATGATGCACTCGAGCACCACCACGCCCTGGATGCGCGCCCGGCGGGCGGCTTCTGGGTAGAGCGGAACTGGCCCGCTGAGCTTCTCGGGCTCGGTGATCTTGCCGCCGACCACGAAGCGCACTGGCCCTGTGGGCTCGGCCGACGGCGGCGCCGGCGCTGCGTCGGGCACGCCGAGGATGAGGTTGTCGTCGGCGATGAAGTCGATGTTGTCCTCGGGCGCCTCGTCGCGGATCGGCTCCGGCTCGTCGGGAGTCGGATCGGGGATCGGGACCTTCTTGGTCCTAGTCCGGAGGATCTGCTGCTGCTGGTCCTGGCGCGGCGGCGGCTGCTTGAACTTGACCTGCTTGACCACGTAGACCTTCGCCCGGATCGCCTTGGATTCCTTGACGGCGGCCGCGAAGCTCGGCCAGGTGATGGCGAATATGGCGAGGTGGAAGATCGCCGCCAGGACAAACGCGATGCGGAGGAACTTCCGGTCGGACTCCTCCTCGCGGGCGATCATTTCGATCACCGTGGGCGGCAGCTCGGGCTCGCCGGAAGTGCGTGCCGCTGGGGCTTTCTGCTCGTCAACCATGAGCCACCTCCCGCTACTGTCCAATGCCGAGCATGGTCCAGATGTTCTCGATCTCGCGCTGGGTCGGGATCGAGATGTTGTCGATCTTCATGCCGATCCTGTCCGGCGCCTGCCGGAGCTCGTCGAAGACCGCCAACATGTTCCCGTAGACGGCCCCTGGATCGGTGCGCAGGATGACCGGCTTGCTCGGGTTCTGCTTCAGCTTTTCGGCGACGTAGGGCAGCAGCTCGTTGATCGGCATCTGCCTGCCGTCGACCTGGATTACAGGCGGGCCGTCCACCGGCCCGGGCAGGACGAGCACGTCGACCGACTCCTCCTGGGAGATTTCGGCAGCGGTCGTGGTGTCCTCGGGCAGTGCGAAATCGATGCCGCGGTTGGACGAGAACGCCATCGTGACCATGAAGAAGATGATCAACAGGAAGGTGATGTCCGCCATCGAGCCGGTGAAGATCTCGGAGTCGAGCGGCTTCTTAGTGAACTTCATGGCGCCCCCCTACTGCTCCACGGTCTTCTGTTCCGACAGCAGGTAGATGTTCTTCACCTTCGACTGCTTGAGGGCGTCGAGCACGGCGTCGAAGCGCTCGTAGGGCACCTGTTTGTCGGCCTTGATGATGAAGTCCTTTTCCGGGTTGCGTGCAACCTCGGTCGAGGCGAAGGTCACCAGCTCCTCGTCGGTGCCGATCGGCAGCGACATCTCCTCACCGGTGGATACGCGGATCAGGAAGCCCTCGCGTCGCGAGGCGATCGAGATCCAGGCCGGCTTCTCCGACTCCGGAATGGTCACGCGGACCGTGGTTTTGGGAAGGTCCAGCTGCGTCTTGTCCAGCTCGACCTTGTACGTGATCACGAAGAAGATGATCAGAAGGAAGATGATGTCCGCCATCGAGCCGGTGAAGACCCTGGCTTCCGTCTTGAGCGATCTACCGCGAGCGAGAATCATCGCGGACTCCCTTCTCAGGCGGTCACGCCGGTCCCGCCGCCCTTGCTTTCCATCTCGATGAAGGTCTCGAGCAGCATGTTGCTCGCGGTCTCGATGTCGCGGACATAGCGAGTGACCTTGGTCGTGAAGTAGTTGAAGGCGATCTGGGCCGGAATGGCGACGATCAGGCCGGCGGCGGTCGTGATCAGCGCCTCGGAAATACCGGCAGCCACTGCACCCGGGTTCGACAGACCCGACGTGGCCAGGGTGCCGAAGGACTTGATCATGCCGCTCACCGTCCCGAGGAAGCCGAGCATGGGCTCCACGTTGGCGGTGGTCGCCAGGATCCCAAGTCGCCGCTCGAGCCGGTCGAGCTCATACAGGGCGGCGTTCTCGATCGTCTTCTCGATGTCCAGGCGGTCGTGGCCGTAGCGCAGCAGGCCCGCCTTGGTGACCGAAGCGACCGGCCCGCGGTACTGCTCGCAGACCTTGATCGCTTCCTTGACGTTGCGGTTGACCAGCAGCGCCTTGCGGACCTTGGTCAGGAACTCGTTGACGTTGACCTTTGCCCTGTGGAAGACGATGAAACGCTCGATGACGACGGCCAGGGCGATCAGCGAGAACAGCAGGATCGGCCACATGAAGATTCCGCCCTGAATGAAGTAGGTGTACACTTGTCCTAACACGGTCGACCTCCCCTAGTTAGAGAGTCTTGTTCCCCAGGATGGGTTCCAGCCATCCGGAGACACTGTCCACGAATCCTAGCACGTCCACGACGCCACGCCACCAGTCTCAGGGTCAGGGAGCACAACAGCAACAAACCTGGTGGTCAAGGCAGCGGATCCTAACACGAGCGCTGTTGGCCGTCAACGGTGAATCTCGGCCGCCTCGAGTGCAGGTGGGTGAGGCCGACCGCCATGGCGTCGGCCGCGTCCCGCGCCGGTTCGCTGGCCAGGCCCAACAGGCGCGTCACCATGTACACGATCTGCTGTTTCTCGGCCCGGCCGTGGCCGACGATCGCCGACTTGATCTCGGCCGGCGAGTAGGAGCTGGTTGTGATTGCCGATCGCCCGAGCACGGCCAGGATGACGCCCCGGCTCTCGGCGAGCGCCAGCCCGGAGCGCGGGTTGCGGCCGGAGAAGGATGACTCGACGGCCGCGCAGTCCGGCCGCGCCCGTTCGACGACCTCGAGGAACCGCCGCTCCAGATCGGCGAGCCGCGCGGCGCGGTCGTCGCCCTTCGGGCGCACCACCCCGGTCGCCTCCAGCCGGTAGCGGTTGCCCTCGGCCACGATCAGGGCCCATCCAGTGGCCGACGATCCGGGGTCGACGCCGAGCACGCGGACGGCCATGATCACGCGGGCGGGGCCGACGCTGCCATCGGCGTCAGATGTTGGCCATGATGTCGTCGTCGATGTCGAAGTTTGCCCAGACGTTCTGGACGTCGTCGTGGTCGTCGAAGGCCTCCATCAGGCGCAGCATCTGCAGGGCCGGCTTGCCCTCGAGGCGAGCGGTCGTGGACGGCTCCATCGAGAGCTCCGCCGTCTCGATCTCGACGCCGCGCTCCTCGAGAGCCTCCTTGACGCGGTGGAGATCCTCGGGCGCGGTGGCGATGCTGTAGTAGTCGGCATCGAAGGTGTCGAGGTCCTCGGCGCCCGCCTCGAGCGCGATCTCCATCATCGCGTCCTCATCGGGCGCGGCGCCGCGCGGTATCAGGATCGACCCCTTGCGGGCGAACAGCCACGACACGCAGCCGTTCTCGCCGAGGTTGCCGCCGTGCTTGGAGAAGAGGTGGCGGATCTCCGGGGTGGTGCGGTTGCGGTTGTCGGTCATGATCTGGAGCATGACCGCCACGCCGCCCGGCCCGTAGCCCTCGAAGGTGAACTCCTCGTAGGTCATGCCGGGAAGCTCGCCGGTGCCCCGTTGGATCGCCCGCTTGATGTTGTCGGCCGGCATGTTGGACGCCTTGGCGGCCGCCACGGCGGCGCGCAACCGCGGGTTGGCGTCGGCGTCGCCGCCCCCCTCCCGCGCCGACATGGTGATCTCGCGGATGATCTTGGTGAAGACCTTGCCGCGCTTGGCGTCGGCCTTGCCCTTCTTGTGCTTGATCGTGCTCCACTTGCTGTGTCCGGACATGGCGCCTCCGGGCGCTCGGCCGCTGGGCGGCCGAAAAGCGCCGGTATTATACAGCCTTGGTCCTTAGCCTGCAGCCTGCGCGTGTTGACTTTGAGGGGGGCTTTCTCATAATGAAATTGGGGCTCCTGCAGCCGCCGCGCCATCCGAGAAAGGCCTCATGAGAGCAAACATCCTGCTGATCGACTACGAGCACCGCTCGGTGGATCGCGTCCGGCGGGCGCTGGCCGAGACGGAGCACACGCTTGAAATCGCCGGCGACCTGCGGAAAGCGGTCGAGATTTGCGCCCACTTCGAGCCGCGGCTGGTCATCATCACCGCCGAGCTCCCCGGCGTCAGCGTCGAGGATGCCATCACCCAGCTGCGGGCGCGGGCCGGTCTGCGGGCGACGCCGTTCCTGATCGTGATGGCCGGCTACCAGGGAACCGGCAGCGAGGACGACGCCGCCCGCCTGGGCGCTCAGGACATCCTGCCCCGCCCCCACAGCAGCGAGGCGCTGGTGGAGAAGGTGGAGCGGCTGGTGCGCCTCGAGGTCGGCGGCCCCGCCGGGCAGGCGATCCCCCCGGAGACGCTGGACGCCCTCCGGCGCAGCGTGGCTGGCGGGGGCGCTTCGCTGACCTCGCACGATCTGTTCGGCGACATCCTGTCGGACGTCGAGGGCGAAGAGTCGGAGAAGGGCGCGCCGCCCGCCGGGGGCCCCCCGGCCCCGGCGCCGCCTGCCGCCGCTGCGAAGGGTGCGAAGCGCGGGGTCGACGAGGCGCTCGCCGAGGCCCTCGGGGCGGCGGCCGTCAAGGCGCCGGTCCCACGCAAGCCGAGCTCGGCGGAGCGCGACGTCGACAAGATGCTGTCCGAGACCCTCGCCGGTCTCGACATCCGGCTGGCGGGCGCCAAGGCCGCGCGCCGGCCCCGGCCCGAGACACCGGCGGCGCCTCAGAGCCCATCGCCCGCCGCGCCGGCGGCGCCCCCCGAGCTCGGTCCGATGCCCGAGATCGAGGCGTTCGGCGAGCCGGGGCCCGCCCCGGCGGAGCCGGTCGAGGCCGCCCCATTGCCGGCCGGGTCGCGCTTCGGCCAGTACGTCCTCGAAGAGCGCGTCGCCAAGGGGGGCATGGCCGAGGTCTTCCGCGCCCGCATGATCGGCGTCGAGGGGTTTCAGAAGACGGTCGCCATCAAGCGCATTTTGGCCGACATGGCTGGCAACGACGAGTTCGTCACCATGTTCATCGACGAGGCCAAGCTGGCGGCACAGCTCAAGCACCCCAACATCGTCGACATCTATGACCTGGGCAAGATCGACCGCTCCTTCTACATCGCCATGGAGTACGTGGAGGGCCACGATCTGCGCGATGTGCTCGCCCGCTGTCGCTCAGCCGGCGTGACGGTGCCGGTGCCGCTCGCGCTCCACTGCGCGGCCCAGCTGGCGTCGGCCCTCGACCACGCGCACACCACCCGGGACTTCGAGAATCGCGATCTCGGCCTGGTGCACCGCGACGTGTCGCCGCCCAACGTGCTGATCTCGAACGACGGCGAGGTCAAGCTCTGTGACTTCGGGATCGCCAAAGCCCTGTCCAAGGCGACCCACACCCGTGACGGCCTGCTCAAGGGCAAGCTCAGGTACATGTCGCCGGAGCAGGCTTCCGGGCGCGAGATCGACCACCGCTCCGATATCTTTTCGCTCGGCCTGGTTCTCTACGAGATGCTGACCGGCCAGAAGGCCTTCGACGGCGCCACCGAGACCGAGATCCTGGAGCAGGTTCGCGACCCGCAGGTGGCCATCCCGTCGTCGCTCAACCCCCAGGTGCCGCCGGACGTCGACCGGATCATCCTGCGCGCCCTGCAGCGAGACCCGGGCGCACGCTACCAGTCCGCGGCCGACATCGGTCGCGCCCTCGAGGCCGCGACCCGCAGCCACGGCTGGGCGCCCGACGCGGCGGCACTGGCCGCCTTCGCCCGCGACCCGGCGGCCCCGGTCGCGGTGGTGGCCGTCGCCCCGCCGCCGGCCCCACCACCGCCGCCGCGGGTGCCCGCGGAGCGGGTGTTCGCGCCCGAGCCGGCACCCCAGCCAGTGGTGATGCCCGAGCCGGTCGCCGCCAGCTCGTATCTTGAAACCGAGGCCCCGGCCAAGCAGTCCCAGTGGTGGCTGTTCGCGGCGGCCGCGGCGGTGGTCGTCGCCGTCGTCGTGGGGGTCGTTCTGACCCGCGGCGGAGGCGGCGACGAATCGGCCGAGCCGACCCCGGCGCCGGTGGTCTTCGTCCCGCCGACCGAGACGCCGGCGGTCCCGCTGGGAGAGGTCCCGGCCGAGGAGTCGGCCGCGGCACCTGCGGTGGCGACGCCGCGGCCGCCGACTCAGACGCCCACCGCGACCGAGACGCCGACCGAGACGCCGACCGAGATCGCGACGCCGCTCCCGGATGCTCCGACCCCGACCCGGGTGCCACCAACGGCGACGCCGGCACCGCCGACGCCGACCCCGACCCCGGCGGTCCAAGAGGGCGACCTGGTGACCATGGGACCCGGCGTGACGCGGCCGGTGCTGGTCAACCAGGTCGACCCGGAGTACCCCCGGATGGCCCAGCGGATGGGCGTGGACGGTGAGGTCGAGGTCGAGATCCTGGTCGGCCCCGGCGGCGCGGTCGAGGACGTCAGGGTCGTCAACGTGTCGCGCACCGGCGTGGGTTTCGAGCGCGCGACCACCGATGCGGTCCGGCAGTGGCGCTACAAGCCGGCGACCAAGAACAACGTCAATGTGCGGATGTGGGTGGCGGCCCGCGTCCGGCTGACCTTACGATAAGAGGTGTGGAGGACAGGATGACGACGCTTTCAGACTCCCAGAAGAAGTTCTACGAGGAAGCGCTGAAGCAGACCAAGGCGGAGATCGAGGAGCTCGAGGGGCAGATCCAGGAGGAGCTGGCGAAGGTGAAGCAGCGGATCGCGGACCTCCAGTCCGGCCAGAAGGCGGCTCGCCAGATGTACGATGCGGCTTGCCAGCGCCTGGGGATCCCGAACGACCTCGAGGAGGACAGCTCCTCCGGCTGAGGCGTCGCCGTCCGGCCGGGGGCGGCACCGCGTCGCGGTGCATCTCGGCCGGGTGGCGGTGCTTGCCGGGTGGACGCCTCGCCAGCCCCGTGACGTCAGCCGCGGATCGGCGGTGGCGTCACCCGACGAGCTCCGGAGCAACGAATGGCGCACGACAGCGTTCCCCAGGGCCTGTGGATCAAGTGCGACTCCTGTCGCGAGATCCTCTACCACCGGGAGGTGTCCGACAACCTCCACGTCTGCCCCCGGTGTCGCCATCATTTTCGGATCGCCGCCGAGCTGAGGCTGCGCCAGCTGTTCGACGGCGGGCGGTTCAAGGTCCTGTTCCCGCGCGTGCGCTCGACCGATCCGCTGGGCTTCGTCGACTCCAAGCCGTACCTCGAGCGGCTGAAGACCTACACCAAGCGGCTCGGCGTCGGCGACGCGCTGATGGTCGGCGAAGGCGAGATCTCCCGCCATCGCGCGGTGATTGCCGCCATGGAGTACGAGTTCATGGGCGGCTCGATGGGCTCGGTGGTGGGCGAGAAGTTCACGCGCGCCGCCGAGCGCTGCGTCGAACGCCGGCTGCCGCTGGTGTCGGTCGCCTGCTCGGGCGGCGCCCGCATGCAGGAGGGCATCCTGTCGCTGATGCAGATGGCGAAGATCTCGGCGAGCCTGGCCCGGATGCGGGAAAAGGGCCTGCCCTACATCTCGGTGCTCACCGACCCGACCACCGGCGGCGTCACCGCGAGCTTCGCCATGCTCGGCGACGTCAACATCGCCGAGCCGAACGCGCTGATCGGGTTCGCCGGACCGCGCGTGATCGAGCAGACCATCCGGCAGACCCTGCCGGAGGGCTTCCAGCGCTCCGAGTTCCTGCTCGAGCACGGCATGCTCGACATGGTGGTGACGCGCCACGAGCTCAAGGAGACCGTTGCGCGATGCATCGGCTTCTTCCGCTGAGCCTGAGGCGTCGACGACCGGCGCGGATCCGGCCGCGGCTCGACCGCATCCGCGAGGTGCTCGGCGAGTTCGGCGACCCCCAGCTCGCGCTGCCGTCGATCCTGATCGTCGGCACCAACGGCAAGGGCTCGACCGCGGCCATGCTCGAAGCGGTGCTGGCGGCGCACGGGCTCAGGGTCGGCCTCTACACCTCGCCCCACCTGGTGCGGGTCGAGGAGCGGATCCGGATCAGCGGCTCGCCGATCGACGCTGCGGCGCTGGCCGGCCACCTCGCCACGCTCGACCGCTATCCGGACCTGACCTTCTTCGAGACCCTGACCGCGGCCGCGTTTCTGGCCTTCGCGGGCAGCTCGCTCGACGGCGTCGTCCTCGAGGCGGGGATGGGCGGCAGGTGGGATGCGACCCGGGTGGCGGAGAGCGCGATCGCCGGCCTGACCAACGTCGGCTCCGACCACGCGCGCTGGCTCGGCGAGCAAGTCGAGGAGCGCGCCGCGGACAAGGGAGCAGCGCTGATGGCGGCGCGGCTTCGGGTGCTCGGCGACGGGGTCGCCCCGGAGCTGGTGCCGCACCTCGGCGCCGGGCCCTTCCGGAGAGCAGCCGAGCTCATCGACCTCGGGTCGCGGCCGCAGGGTCGGCTGCTCGTTTCGTGGGACGGCGGCTCGACCGAGACCGCGGTGCCGTTCGCCGGCGCCCACCAGACCACCAACCTGCGGCTCGCGCTGGCGCTCGTGCGCTGCGCCGCCGACGCCGGCTGGATCGATCGCCTGCGGCCCGACGCGGTTTGCGACGGGCTGGCGCGGACGGACTGGCCCGGCCGGCTGTCGGTTCACCGCGTCCGCGGGCGCTGGGTCCTGCTCGACTGCGCCCACAACCTCGAGGGCGCCGCGGCGCTGGCGGCCTACCTCGCGGGGCGGCCGATCCTCTACCACCTGCTGTTCTCCTGCCTCGACGACAAGCCGGTCGAGGCGATGGCGAGCATCCTGCGGCCGCACGTCGGCAATGTCGTCGTCTTCGAGCTCGAGGACGAGCGCGCGATGCCGATCGACCGGCTGCGGGCGGCGTTCCCGGAGGCCGAGGTCGCGCCATCGGTTGACGCTGCCCTGCAGCGGCTGCCCGACCCTGTGGTCGCCGCCGGCAGCCTCCGGGTGGCGGGTGAGCTGCTCGCGCGAACCGACCAGGAGGTGGCGGCGTGAGCGGCCGTCTCGTCCGCGACCGGCAGTGGCTCGAGGCCGACGAGGCGCGGCGGCTCGCGCTCTGTGCGGTGCGCTCGTCGGAGGCGACGCGGCGCGGCGCTGACGGCGGCTCGTCCGCGGACGACCGGCTCGCCTTCCAGCGCGACCGCGACCGGATCCTCCACTCGCGCGCCTTCCGCCGGCTCAAGCACAAGACCCAGGTGTTCGTGCCGCACGTCGCCGATCACGCCCGCACCCGCCTCACCCACACCCTGGAGGTCGGCCAGCTCGGCCGCACCATCGCTCGCTCGCTCGGTTTCAACGAGGATCTGGTCGAGGCGATCGCGCTCGCCCACGACGTCGGCCACACCGCCTTCGGCCACACCGGCGAGAAGGTCCTGGACGAGATCCTGCGCGGTTCGAGCCCGGAGCTGTCGCTGCCGGCCGCGGGTCGTCGCCGAGGTCGGCGCCTTCAAGCACAACTACCAGTCGCTGCGCGTCGTCGACCTGCTCGAGCGGCGCTACGAGCGGGCGGGCCTCGACCTCACCGACCAGGTGCGCGAGGGGATCCTCAAGCACACCACCTGGAAGGTCGGCTTCCCGTTCCCGCTCGAGGACGCCGCCGGCCTCCACCTCGACCGGCCGTGCCACCTCGAAGGCCAGGCGGTGGCCGCCGGCGACGAGATCGCGCAGCAGACCCACGACCTCGAGGACGGGCTGCGCGCCGCCACGGTGACCCTCGGCTCGGTCGAGGAGCTGGCGGTGGCGCGGCGGGTCATCGAGGAGCTCGGCGGCGCTCTGCGCGACGAACCCCGGCGGTGGCTGCGCCAGCACCTGCTGGTGCGGGGTCTGATCCGCCTGCTCGTCAGCGACGTGATCGCGACCTCGGCCGCCCGCATCGAGCGCTTTTGCTCCCGCCACGAGATCGCCGACCACGAGAGCTGGGTCGCGCGGTCGCGGGAGGTGTCGCAGACCACGGTCTGGTTCTCCTCCGAGGTCGAGGGGCTGTTCGACGAGCTCAAGGCTTTCATCTACCGGTTCGTCATCAACCACGCGACCGTCAACCGGCAGGACTGGCGGGCGCGCAAGGTGATCACGGCGCTGTTCCTGGCCTACTGGACCAACCCGCTGACCCTGCCGAGCTACGTGCTGCTGCGCGCCCGCGACGAGCTCGGCTTCCCCTCCCTGCGCGAGCTGCCGATGGCGGCGGTTGTGGGCGAGGTGGCGAGCCGCTACCATTCCTCCCCCGGCTTCGCGCGGCTGCTCGCCGACCACATCGCGGGCATGAGCGACCGCTTCGCGCTCGAGGAGTACCGGGCCCTGGAGCAGCCGGAGCCGGGCCAGACCTTCTGGGGAGGCGACCGATGATCGTGCTCGCATCGGACCACGCGGGCGTCGGGCTGAAGGCCGAGATTGTCCGCCTGCTCGAGGCGCGAGGTGAGGCGTACCACGACCTCGGGCCCGCGGACGACGCATCGGTCGACTACCCGCCGTACGCCCACCGGCTGGCGGCCGAGATTCTGTCCGGTCGCGCCGATCGGGGCGTGTTGATCTGCGGCACCGGCATCGGTATGAGCATGGCCGCCAACCGCCACGGCGGCATCCGCGCCGCCGCTCTGCCACGACGCCTACACCGCGGAGATGGCGCGCCGCCACAACGACGCCAACGTGCTCTGCATGGGTGGCCGGGTGGTCGGCGCGGGCGTGGCGCTGCAGATCGTCGAGGTCTTCCTCGGCACCGACTTCGAGGGTGGCCGCCACCAGCGCCGGGTCGGCCTCATCGAGCCGCCACCCGTCCGTCAGGAGGAGAGATGACCGCTTCGCTGAAACGTGCATTCTTCGACCTTCACCACCGCGCCGTCCTGGCCTCCGACCCCGAGGTGGCGGCCGCGCTCGAGAGCGAGCGGGCTCGCCAGAACGAGGGGCTCGAGCTGATCGCGTCGGAGAACTTCGTCAGCCTGGCGGTGCTCGCGGCCATGGGCTCGGTGATGACCAACAAGTACGCCGAGGGCTATCCCGGCAAGCGCTACTACGGCGGCTGCGAGTTCGTCGACGTCGGCGAGGAGCTGGCGCGGGAGCGGGCCAAGCAGCTGTTCGGGTGCCGACCACGCCAACGTCCAGCCCCACTCCGGCGCGCAGGCCAACATGTCGGTCTACCTGGCGGTGATGCAGCCCGGCGACACCATGCTCGGCATGGACCTCACCCACGGCGGCCACCTCACCCACGGCCACCCGCTCAACTACTCGGGCAAGGAGTTCAAGGTGGTGCCCTACGGCGTCCACCGCGACACCGAGACCATCGACTACGACGCGGCTGCGCGTCACTCGCCCTGCGAGCACAAGCCCAAGCTCATCGTCTGCGGCGCCTCGGCCTACCCGCGGATCATCGACTTCCCGCGCCTGCGCGCGATCGCCGACGAGGCGGGCGCGCTGATCATGGCCGACATCGCCCACATCGCCGGGCTGGTGGCGGCCGGCCTCCACCCGTCGCCGGTGCCGCACTGCCAGTTCGTCACCACCACCACCCACAAGACCCTGCGCGGGCCGCGCGGCGGCATGATCCTGTGCACGCGCGGAGTGGGCGGAGGCGATCGACAAGGCGGTCTTCCCGGGCGTCCAGGGCGGCCCGCTGATGCACGTGATCGCGGCCAAGGCCGTGGCCTTCGCCGAGGCGCTGCAGCCGGAGTGGAAGGACTACCAGAAGCGGATCGTCGAGAACGCGCGGGTGCTGTGCGAGGCGTGCGCAGGCGCGCGGCTGGCGGATCGTCTCCGGCGGCACCGACAACCACCTCTTCCTGATCGACCTGGGTCCCGACTTCATCTCGGGCAAGAAGGCCGAGCGCTGGCTCGGCCTGGCCGACATCACGGTCAACAAGAACACGGTGCCGTTCGACACCCGCAAGCCCTACATCGCCTCGGGCCTGCGCATCGGCACCCCGGCGGTGACCACCCGCGGCATGGGCCCGGGCGAGATGGTGCAGATCGCCGAGCTCATCGACCGCGTGCTGCGCCTCGACGAGGACACCGAGGACGCGGCCAAGGCGGCGGCCTTCAACGCCGGGATCGAGGCGGTCAAGGCCGAGGTCCATGCCCTGACGGATCGCTTCCCGCTGTACTGACGCCCCCGCCCGGCCAGGGGCTAGGATTTAGGATCTGGGGGATAGCGCCCCCTCCCGTTCCCGTTCCCGCTCCCGAAACGGCGCGCACGATGGGTTCGCCCGGCCTCGTCACGGCAAAGCCAGGGGCGAAACCGGATCCGCGCGCCGCTTCCGCTTCCACGCCCGGATGGCGGGCTGGGTTCAGCGTCCAGGCGTTTCGCCTGCTCGTTCCCGTCCCCGTTCCCGTTCCCGAAACGGCGCCGCGGCGCGGTGCGCGCTCGTCCGAGGCGGAGACGGGCCTGGAGACGGAGGGGGTCAGCGGGCGGAAGCTCGTCCCGGAAAACGTCAATGTGTCGGCCAGGCACCGATCTGATCCTTGCAAAATGCCGGAACGACATTCCACGATTGCATGGGATGATTGACCGCCCCATCGGCTCTAGACGATGAGGGCGGGAGATGCCTCACCCTCGAGTTCAGGAAAGTGCCAAGAAGTGTCGGCCCTGGCTCCGGGGGTTTCAACTTCCAAAGATCATCAAGCCACCGGATGGTTGTAGCGTGGCATCCTGCCCGCGACCGGGCGGCCAGGATAACTGCGGTAGAGGCCTGCCGAGGTCGGCCACCCTTCGAGAACGCGGGGGCCGGAGCCCCCGCTGGTTCTCGCCGTTTGCTTCCCTGCCCGGCGGCACCGTGCATGCGACCCCCTCGGACACGGCCACGTATCGCTGCCGACGGTGAGTTCGGCCAGGGCCGCCGAGGACGGCTCGGCCTCATCGCCACACAAGAACCTCGAAAGACCCTTCGACTCGCCCGCTGCGCGGGCTCGCTCAGGGTGACCTTCGGCCTCAGCCGAAGGTCGCTGCGGGAGGACGGTGGTCGGGTCCGGGTCAGGTTGTCGAGCACCGAGCCGTAGCAGTAGATCGACGCGCCCGCGCTGTTGTCCACACGTCCACGTAGCCGGCCTGAATCGGCGTGTGGTTCCGGAACACCCGGGTGATCTGGTTGTTGGACCAGGGCGCCAGGTCCATGGTCTTGATCTCGAGCCGACTCGCCCTCCGCGTTGAAGAGCTCGAGGAAGACCCGCACCGTCTCGGCCCGCCGTTCTGGCAGCCGACGTTGGAACGGATGTCGTCGTTCTCGTTCATGAAGATGATCCGCTTCTTCACCCCCGAGGCGATCAGCATGTCCGCCGGGATGCCCGGCAGCTCCTGGCCGAAGGTCCCGGCAACCTTGGCCGACGGCAGGTTGTAGGTCCGGCTCATCGCCAAGAGCTCCGATCCGCTCGCCTGGACGGCCAGCGCCCCGACCTGGTCCGGCTCGAGCCCGAAAACCTCGTCGAGCACGTTGGCGTAGCGAACGCCCGCGCCCGGCGCGAGCGAGAACAGCTCGCTGTGGACCGGATCGCTGTTGTCGGCTCCCCGCGGCAGCCACCCACAGCTCGTAGCTGATGTCGGTCGAGCCGACGTTGTGAGGTCCACGTCAGTCTGGAAGAACGAGCCCTCGAGCCCAGCGGCCAGCGCCGCGGCCGGGATGAAGCTGATCATCGTCCGACGGCACCTGGGGCAGGATCGTGGTTGGGTCCGAGGTGAGGTTGTCGAGCATCGAGCCGTAGCAGTAGTAGAGGGCGTCGTCGCTGTCGGCCCAGACGTCGACGTAGCCGTTGACCGGCTGATAGTCGCGGAAGACCCGGTTGATCTGGTTGTTGGAGTATGGCCCCAGGTCCATGGTCTTGGTCTCGAGGAAGGTGCCCTCGGCGTCGAAGACCCCGATGTTGATCCGCAGCGCCTCGCCCGTGCCGTTGACGCAACCGACGTTGGCCCTGGAGTCGTCGTTCTCGCTGAGGAAGATGATGCGCTGCGGCTCGGAGCCCATGATCATCTCGGTCGCCCGGATGGCGGGCAGGCCCTGGCCGAAGGTACCGGCGGTCGTGGCGCCGGGCACGTTGTACGTCCGACTCATGCCGATCACGTCCTCCGTGCTGGCGAACATCTTGAGCCCACCCAACGAGTCGGGTTGGAGGTTGAAGAGCTCGGTCAGCACGTTCTCGAAGCGCAGGCTCTGGCCGGGGGTGAGAGCGATCGGGTCGGACACGACAGGCTCCGAGTTGTCCTGGCCGCGGGGCAGCCACTGGAAGGTGAGCTCGGCCTCCTCCGTCCCGGCGTTGTTGATCTCGACGTCGGTCTGGAAGAAGGCGCCCTGGGCGCCCGCCGCCACCGCCGCCGCCGGGATGAAGGACACGCGGCCGTCCGGGTCCGGACCTTGCACACACTCCCTGAAGATGGACAGCCCGGCCAGATCGTCTGCAACGAACGCGTAGCCGTCCGACACCGCGACATCCCAGGCGTGACCCCGGCGTTTCGGAGAACCCGACCTCGACCGGCGCCGCTGGGTTGGACACGTCGATCACCCGCAGGCCGCCACTGGTTGCCGCCACGTAGGCGTAGGAGCCCGCCACCGCAACACCCCATGCGTACCCTGGCGTGTCGCAGAACCCGACCTCGACCGGCGTCGCCGGGTCGGACACGTCGACCACTCGCAGACCGGCCCCGCCATCCGCCACGTAGGCGTAGCCGCCCGCGACCGCGACGCCGCGTGCGTAACCCGGCGTGTTGTAGGACCCGACCTCGACCGGCGTCGCTGGGTCGGACACGTCGACCACCCGCAGGCCGGAGTAGCCATCCGCCACGTAGGCGTAGCCGCCCGCCACCGCGACATCAGAGGCCCACCCCGGCGTTTCGGAGAACCCGACCTCGACCGGCGCCGCCGGGTCGGACACGTCGACCACTCGCAGGCCGCCGTAGTCGTCCGCGACGTAGGCGTAGGAGCCCGCCACCGCAACGCCAAGCGCGTACCCCGGGGTGTCGCAGAACCCGACCTCGACCGGCGCCGACGGCGTGCTCACGTCGATCACACGAAGCCCCCAGGTTTCGTCCGCGACGTACGCGTAGCCGCCCGCCACCGCGACATCAAAGGCCCACCCCGGCGTTTCGGAGAATCCGACCTCGACCGGCGCCGCTGGGTCGGACACGTCGACCACCCGCAGGCCGGCCGTGCCGTCCGCCACGTAGGCGTAGCCGCCCGCCACCGCGACGCCGCGTGCGTACCCTGGCGTGTCGCAGAACCCGACCTCGACCGGTGCCGCCGGGTCGGAAACGTCGACCACTCGCAGGCCGCCGTGGTGGTCCGCGACGCAGGCGTAGGAGCCCGCCACCGCAACGCCCAGCGTAACCTGGCGTGTCGCAGAACCCGGCCTCGACCGGCGCCGCTGGGTCGGACACGTCGACCACCCGCAGGCCGCCGTAGTCGTCCGCCACGTAGGCGTAGGAGCCCGCCACCGCAACACCAAGCGCGTACCCCGGGGTGTCGTGGAATCCGACCTCGACCGGCGACGCCGGGTCGGAACGTCGACCACCCGCAGGCCGCCCGGACGTCCGCCACGTAGGCGTAGGAGCCCGCCACCGCGACGCCGCGTGCGTAATCCGGCGTGTCGTAGAAACCGACCTCGACCGGCGTCGCCGGGTCGGACACGTCGACCACCCGCAGACCGGCCCCGCCATCCGCCACGTAGGCGTAACCGCCCGCCACCGCGACACCGTACGCTTCCCCCGGCGTGTGGTAGAACCCGACCTCGACCGGCGCCGCTGGGTCGGACACGTCGACCACCCGCAGGCCTGAGCTCCAGTCCGCGACGTAGGCGTACTCTCCCGCCACCGCGACGGCTGCGGCATCACCCGGGGTGTCGACGAACCCGACCTCCACTGGCGCCGACGGCGTGCTCACGTCGACCACACGAAGTCCTGATTCACTGGCCGCGACGTACGCGTGTCCGCCCGCCACCGCGACCGCCTGCACCACGCCCGGCAGAGTGACGTCACCGACGACCCGCGGTTCCCCCGGATCGGAGATGTCCGCCACCATCAGGGCGGCGCCGCTGCCGAAGAAGGCGTAGTCTCCCGACACCGCGACGCCGGTGGCAGGCCCGTACGGCCAGCGCCCAACGAGTTCCGGGCAGTCGGCCTCGAGCGCGGACGAGGAAAGCACACACACGCCGGTGACGACGAGAGCCATCGCGTGGATTGCCCGCTGTAGGCGGTTCATGGTCATCCCCTGTCTTCATACGTATCTGGCACCCTCAATGTAGGGCCCGACAACGGGAATGTCATCAGGTAGATGCGGAAGGTGGGAGACAGGCACTCGCCGCTTGGCGCAACCAGAGGCGGCCCTGGCCTGCTTGGCGGTCAGATCAGCCGCTGTAGTGTTCCTCAACGCTACCGTCGCGCTCCACGCCGAGCAACGCGATCGAATGTGGCGTGTCAGTCGACGAGCTTGTAGACCGCGTCGTGCTCCCGGACGATCTCGGCGACCTTGATGCCCACCTCGTCACCAGGCCGTGCGGTCGTCACCGACCCGTGCTCCATTTGAATGGAGTCGATGATCTGGGTGACATCGGTGGAGTGGCCCTTGATGTGGATGGTGTCTCCGACCTTGATCTCGCCGGCGGTGATGCGCACTGCGGCGACGCCGATCTTGCCGAAGAAATGAATGACGACTCCGACCTGCTCCTCAGCCATGGCTCATCCCTCTCACTGTGCCCGGCGAAGCCGCGCGAGTCAGGGTGTTGTTGCCATCAGGGTAGCGCCTGGGGGCCCACGTCGCAACCGGGAAGAGGATCGGAGGCGGGAGGAGGCGCCGTCCGCGAGCGCACCGTCGGGCGCGGGCGCGGATCCGGCTTCGCCTTCAGCTACGCCGTGACGAGAGCGGGTGAGGTCAGTAGAGCGGGAAGTGGGCGGGCGGCTGCCACGCCATCGTGCGACGGCGAGCGGCGAGGCGGTCGAAGCTCGCGGGCGCCCCGTCCTTCAGCCCGCTCTGAACGCCGCGTCTCGTGCTGCGTACAATGGCTGCCGTTCGACTGCGAAGGGAGGTCTGTCGGCGATGACTGTCCGAAATGCCGCGTGCAGCTGTGGCAAGCTCGCGGTGAGCGTTCGGGGCGAGCCGGTCCGGATCTCGGTCTGCCACTGCCTGGAGTGCCAGCGCCGGACCGGCAGTGCCTTCGGGGCGCAGGCCAGGTTCCGCAGGGCTGACGTCGAGGTCACGGGTGAGAGCACGGCTTACCGCCGGGTCGCCGACAGCGGCAACGCGATCCGCTTCCACTTCTGCCCGACCTGTGGGTCGACCGTGTACTACCTGTCCGAGGACCAGCCCGAGCTGATCGCCGTGACGCTCGGTGCCTTCGCCGACCCGGGGTTTCCGCCGCCGCGCGTCTCGGTCTACGAGTCGCGCAAGCACGCCTGGGTCGGCCTGCCCGACGGCATCGAGCATCTCGACTGAGCCCTGAGGATCATCGTTTGCTGCACATCTATGTCGACGCCGATGCCTGCCCGGTCAAGCAGGAGGTGTACCGCGTCGCCCGCCGATATGGCCTCGAGGTCACCCTGGTGGCCAACTCGTGGATGCGCATCCCGGACGAACGAGGGCTCGCGCTCGAGGTCGTCGAGGACGGATTCGATGCGGCTGATGACTGGATCGTCGAGCACGTGGGTGCCGCCGACGTCGTGGTCACCGCCGACGTTCCGCTCGCGAGCCGCTGCCTCAAGGCGGGCGCGCGCGTCATCGGTCCGACCGGAAGGCCGTTCACGGACGACAACATCGGCCAGGCGGTTGCGACCCGGGACCTGCTGGCGGGCATCCGCGGCGCCGGAGAGATGACGGGCGGACCGCCGCCGATCACCCAGCGCGACCGCTCGCGCTTTCTCCAGCAGCTCGACGAGGTGATCCAGTCGATCCGGCGTGGCCAGCAGCTCGAGGCGACCTGAGCCATCGACGGGACGACCGGCAGGAGATGCTCCGTCAGGAACGGGAGCGGCTGGTGACGTACCGTCCCGGCGACACGATCCGCCGGGTCGGGCCCCTCCGAGGATCGTCAGACAGGTGCGCGGCCGACCGTGCCGCGCACCCGTCATGCCGGAGGGATGAGAGAATCGGACGATGGTTGTCCTCCTGCTCTTCATGGCGTATGCCCTCGTCCTCAGCGCCGCGCTGGCGCGAGCGGGGATCCGTTCGCGGTTGCCAGCCGAGGGGGCAGAGTCTCGTCAGTGTCCGTCGCGGGTCGTGATCATCGGAGCGACCGGCGGCACCGGCCGGCAGCTCGTCATCCAGGCGCTGGGGCGTGGCTACGCGGTGACGGCGCTGGTGCGGGATCCATCACGGCTTCAGGTCGACCATCCCAAGCTGAGGGTGATTCAAGGCGACGTGCTGGACGCGGGCTCGGTCGCGGAGGCCGTGCGCGGTCAGGACGCGGTGCTGTGCGCCCTCGGCCACAAGCGCTTCTTCTATCCGACCCGCATCCTCTCCGAGGGCACCCGGAACATCCTCGGCGCCATGGAGACTCACGGCGTCCGCCGCCTGGTCTGCGAGACCTCCCTCGGCCTCGGCGACAGTGCCGGGCGGATGGGTCTGTCCTACACATTCTTCGTCATCCCACTGATCCTGCCCTTCTACTTCTGGGACAAGACGCGGCAGGAGAGGTTGATCGCCAGGAGCGGTGTGGAGTGGGTGATCGTGCGACCCGGCGTGTTGACCAACCGCGACGGGAAAGGTCGATACCGTCACGGTCGCGGTATCGGGAGCTTCCTTCTGACGGTGCGCATTGCCCGGGCGGACGTCGCCGGCTTCATGCTGGATCAGCTCGTGTCCGACACCTACCTCCGGACTGCGGCCGGCGTTTGCTGGTAGGCCGCTCGGCGCCACGCCGCGCGCGAAGGGTCCTGATACCTTTTCGAGCGGAGGGAGCAGTGACGAGCCAATCCTCGGTGGAGCAGTTCCTGGCGCAGCGCAGCCTGGGCCTGGTCGGTGTCTCGAGAAGCGGCAAGAAATTCGGCAACACGGTGCTGCGCGAGCTGGCGAAGCGGGGCTACCGGGTCTCGGTGGTGCACCCTCAAGCCGCCGAGATCGACGGGGTGCGGTGCTATCCCTCGGTGTCGGCGCTGCCCGAGGAGGTCGGTGGGTTGGTGCTCGTCGTGCCTCCCGAGGAGACCGAGAGGGTGGTGCGCGAGGCGGTCGGCGCGGGAGTGCGGGACATCTGGATGCAGCAAGGTGCGGAGTCGCCCGCAGCGATCGAGTACTGCGCGGAGAACGGCATCAACGTGGTGCACGGTGAGTGCATCCTGATGTTTGCGGCGCCGGCCGGCATCCACCGCTTCCATCACTGGATCTGGGGACTCTTCGGCAAGCTCCCGGTCTCGGCGCGCGAGGGCATAGGCCGCTACGACGGTCCGGAGCTGCACTGCACCGCCGTCGAGGCGGGAGGCTGAGATGGCGGTTCGCGTTGTTCGCCTGGGAAGCCCGCGCTCGGAGGGTGAGGGGCTGCGCGTGGGGACGGTGCGGCGGCCGCCGCGCGGCGTCCCCAAGTCCGAGTACGCGTCCCGCGACCTCTACGACGTCTGGCTGCCCGAGCTCGCGCCGAGCGAGGAGCTGCTCAAGCGCGGCCGCGCGGCCGACGACGAGCGCAGCTGGCGCCGCTTCGTGCGCAGCTACCGCGCCGAGATGAAGCAGCCGGATCGCCGTCACCTGCTCGACCTGCTGGTCGCGCTGTCCCGGCAGACCGAGCTTGCAGTGGGCTGCTACTGCGCCGACGAGCGGCGCTGCCACCGCTCGATCCTGCGCGAGCTGCTCGCCGAGCGGGGTGCCGACATCGAGTGAGCGCGCCCGATCGAAATCAGCCCGGGGTGCGGGCCCGGCGGCGAGCCGGTGTGGGGAAGGGAGGAGTTCGACGATGGTGATCCACCGCGGCGGCTGTCACTGCGGCCGGGTGCGCTTCGAGGTCGAGGCGCCCGCCGCGCTCGAGGCGACGACCTGCAACTGCTCGATCTGCTCGATGACGGCCTACCTCCACCTGATCGTGCCGAGGGGCCGCTTCCGGCTGGTCGCCGGCGAGGACGAGCTCATCACCTACACCTTCAATACCGGCGTCGCCCGGCACCGCTTCTGCCGGGTCTGCGGCATCAAGTCGTTCTACGTGCCGCGCTCCAACCCCGACGGCATCAGCGTCAACGTCCGCTGCCTGGACCCCGCGACCATCGAGTCGGTGCGCGTCACCACATTCGACGGCCGCAACTGGGAGGCGCACGCCGACGAGCTCGCGCATCTTTCGACTGAAACGCAGGGCGAATAGCCGACACCGTTCCTCTCAGTTGGGCACGGAGACGGAGGCGGGCACGGGTGGGGACTGCCCCCCAGATCCGAGATTCAACTTTGGTCGGGAGGGGGCGCGGAACCGGAAGCGGGCGGAGGCGAGGGCCCTTACCCCTGGTGGAGGGGCGATCACCTCTCGCCCAGCCACGCGGTGAACGCCTCGACCTGGCCGGCGTTGAGGACTCGCTCGCGAGGGATGCCGGCCTTGATCGCGATCGCGCAGGCGTAGGCGTCGAACTCGAGGTGGGTGGTGGCGTGGGCGTCGGAGGCGAGCAGGAACTCGCAGCCGGCCTCGACGGCCAGGCGGGCGAGCTCCCAGTCGAGATCCTGGCGGCGCGGGAAGCCGTTGATCTCGACCGCCACCCGATGCTCGGCGCAGGCGGAGAACACCAGCTCCCAGCGCGCCCGCAGGCCCGGCCGCTGGTGGAAGTGGCGGCCGCGGGGGTGGGCCAGCACGTGGACGCCGGGCGTTGCGATCGCGCGCAGCAGCCGCTCGGTCTGGTCGCGATCCGGGTCGAACTGGCGGTGGACCGCGGCGACCACGCACTCGATCTCGCCGCGCTCGCCGTGCGGCACGTCGACGCCGCCGTCCTCGAGCACCTCGACCTCGAGCCCCTGGACGAGGAGAAGCTCGTCGCCGTGGCGGGCGTTCCAGGCGTCGACCCGCCGCCGCTGGAGGAGCACGCCCTCGCGGTCGAGGCCGGACGCGATGTCGAGGCCTTTGGAGTGGTCGCAGACCACCGCCCAGCTCGCCCCCCGGCGCTCGCAGGCGCGGGCCATGGCCTCGAGCGTGGCCCGGCCGTCCGAGTCGCGGGTGTGCCAGTGGAAGGCGCCGCGCAGCCGCTGCGGGAGGAGATCGTCGGGCCCGGCGGCCAGGATCTCGGCGACCTCGGCGCGGGAGAGGAAGCGGTCGCGGGAGACGCGCCGGCGGGGTTGGTCGCCGCTCGCGAGCCGCTGCACGGCCGCCTGGAGCGCGCCCTCGCCGCGGCAGTCGGCGAGCTGCGACACCAGCGGCTTGAGCCACGGCGGGGCGTCGCGCAGCGCCGCCTGGCGGGCCGCCCCGGTGGCGTCGATCGCCGCGTAGCCGGCCTTGAGGAGCGCGAGCCGCCGGTCGCCGGGCGCCTCGAGCTCGGCGAGCGCGAACAGCGCCTCGGCGAGCGCCCCGTTGGGCAGCGCCGTCGATCTATCGGAGTGATTCCTCCGCATCGTCATCCCCGAGGGAGAACTCCCACGCGCAGTACATTCCTTCCGGCGCGGCGGGCGGGCAGTGGAGGCAGCGGGTCCGGATCCTGGGGTCGATGGTGCGCGCAAAGGTCGAGAACTCGACGATGCCGACGCTTGAGCACGGGAAGTCGTCGAGACCCTTGCGGCGCCGCGTCTCCTGGACGCGGCAGACGTCCATACGGAAGCGCAGCGTCGAGCGGTCCGGCGACCACTCGGCGTGCTGCTCGTTGATCAGCGCGTACATCCGCAGGGAAAGCGCCCGCTCGAGCGCGTCGAGGCCGCCGTCGCGCGGCAGGTCGAAGCCGTCGAGGATCCGCCGCGCCTCGGCCTGGGCGAAGCGCCCCCAGGCGGCCGCGTCGAGGCGGATCGCCGCCTCCATCCCGAGCTCGGCCTCGGCGGCGAGGAACCAGCAGCCGTCGTGGGCGAGCCAGTTCTTGGCGAAGATCGCGAGCGCCGCGAGAAGCTGCTCGCGGTCCATCTCCTGGTACGGGTTCACGGAGCCTCCGGGTGGCGGTCTGCAGCGCCCGCAAGCGTAGCAGGTTGGGTCAGCGAGATACGGAGGATACGTATCGCGACGGCTCGCTGGTGTCACCGTTTCTTGGGGGACGGGCATCCGGCTTCCGGCTTCGTGCTCCGCACTTCGCCGTGACAAGTCGCCCGGGGCTTCGCCGTGACAGGAGCGGAAGGGGGCAGGGGCCAGTCCCCTAGCCCCCAGCCGCGAACCCCTTCGTCAGTACCGATCGAGGTAGCGCTCGAGCTCCCAGCCGTGGATCTCCTTGATGTACTCCGCCCACTCCTGGCGCTTGTTGTGGATGAAATGCTGGAAGATGTGGTCGCCGAGGGCGTCGCGCATGACCGGGTCCTTCTCGAAGAAGGAGAGGGCCTCGTCGAGGTTGGCGGGAAGCTGGACGATCTTGAGGCGGCGCTTCTCGCGCTGGCTCATCTCGAAGACATTGCGGTTGACCGGCTCGCCGCAGTCGAGCCCGCGCTCGATGCCGTCGAGGCCCGAGGCCAGCATGACGGTCAGCGCCAAGTAGGGGTTGCAGGAGGGATCGGGCACGCGGACCTCGCAGCGGGTGCCGACGCCCCGCCGGGCCGGGACCCGGATCATCGGCGAGCGGTTCTTCTCCGACCACGCGACGTTGACCGGCGCCTCGTAGCCCGGCACCAGCCGCTTGTAGGAGTTGACGAGCGGGTTGGTGACCGCCACGAAGGCGCGGGCGTGCTCGAGCAGGCCGCCCATGTAGGCGCGCGCGACCTTGGACAGCTGCCACGGCCCCTTGGGGTCGTAGAACGCGTTCTTCCCCTTGCCGGTGAACAGCGACTGGTGGCAGTGCATCCCGGAGCCGTTGACGCCGGCGAGCGGCTTGGGCATGAAGGTGGCGTGCAGGCCGTGCATCAGCGCGACCTTCTTGACCACGAACCGAAAGGTGGTGATGGCGTCGGCGGTGGTGATGGCGTCCTCGTACTTGAAGTCGATCTCGTGCTGCCCGGGCGCCACCTCGTGGTGGGCCGCCTCGACCTCGAAGCCCATCGCCTCGAGTACCAGCGTGATGTCGCGGCGCGCCTCCTCGCCGAGGTCGCGCGGGCTGAGGTCGAAGTAGCCCCCGGTGTCGTGGGTCTGGGCGAGGGGGCTGCCGTTGGTGTTGCGCTGGAAGAGGAAGAACTCGGCCTCGGGCCCGGCCATCATGCGATAACCCATCGCCGCCGCCTTGGCCACGGCCCGCTTGAGCGCACTCCGCGGGCAGCCGTCGAAGATGGTGCCCTCTGGGGTCGCGATATCGCAGATCAGCCGGCCGACCTTGCCGTGGTCGGTGTCCCACGGGAAGACCTGGAAGGTCGCGAGGTCGGGCACCAGCAGCATGTCCGACTCCTCGATCCGGGTGAAACCCTCGATCGATGACCCGTCGAACATGATCTGGCCGTCGAGGGCCTTGTCGAACTGGCTCGCCGGCACCTCCACGTTCTTGATGACACCGTCGATGTCGGTGAACTGCAGGCGCAGGAAGTGGACGTGTTCCTTCTTGGCACGGGTGAGGATCTCGGTTGCGGTGGTCGGCACGGTGATTCCTCCTTCGAGCGCGTTCTGCAGATTCTAGGAGCGATTTTCGCGATGTCAAGGCGAATTTTGGCATTTTGATAACGAATTTCATGACAACTGGCGTGAAACTCCGCGCACGGCGGTCAGCGAGGGCGGAGCAGGCAGGTCGATTTCCTCGGTCATCCTGAGTGAGCCGCCCCCATTCGACTCGGAGCCCTTGCGGGCTCCTCGCTCAGGGCAGGCTCCCCCGGGCGCGGGCGCGGATCCGGCTTCACTTTCAGCTTCCGGCTTCGCCCGCGGCTTCGCCGTGACAGGTCGCCGTGACAAGAGCGGGCGTGTGGCTGGCCTCTGGGTCGTGGCCCCGGCCAATGGTCGGACGGGGGCGCAGGTGCGGACGGGAAGCGGGCCGACGTCGAGAACCGGAAGCTCAGGTTCGCGGAGGAAGCTCCAGCTCATCGGCGATCGTGGCCATCGCGTCGCGAACGACCTCGATGTGCGCGGCGAGATCGACGCCCAGTTCCTCGGCGCCGCGCACGATGTCCTCGCGGTTGACGCTGCGGGCGAAGGCCTTGTCCTTGAGCTTCTTTTTGACCGACGCCGCCTGCACCTCGGCGATGGAACGATCGGGCCGGACCAGGGCGCAGGCGGTCAGGAAGCCGGCGAGCTCGTCGACCGCGAACAGGGTCTTCGCCGCCAGCGTGTCCCGGGGCACCCCCATGTAGTCGGCATGCGAGGCCACCGTGCGGACCCAGTCTTCGGGCCAGCCGCGCTCGCGCAGGATCGCGGTGCCGGCGTGGAGGTGGGTTTCGACGGTCGGGTTCTGCTGGTAGTCGAAGTCGTGGATCAGGCCGATCGCCCCCCACGCCGCCTCGTCTTCGCCGAAGCGGCGAGCGTAGGCGCGCATCGCGACCTCCACGGCCAGCGCATGCTTGATCAGGCTCGGGTTGTCGGTGTACTCCGTGAGCAGGGCCCACGCGTCGTCTCGGCTCGGTCGTCCGTCCATGACCTCCTCCCAGAAACCTCAGTATATCCACCACCTCCCGAGGAGGGGCTTGAATCTGGGTAGGCGTCCCCACGGCCCGGTCGCATCGGGTTGGTAGACATCGATGGCCCCAATCTCGGGCACGGGCACGGGCACGGAAGCGAGCGAGCGTCCAACCTGCCCGGGACCGCGCGCCTGATCCCCAGGTTGCGACCAGTGTCAGCCCTGCGGCTCGATGACCTCGAGGCCGTGGAGGTAGGGCCGGAGCACCTCGGGCACCACCACCGAGCCATCGCGCTGCTGGTAGTTCTCGAGCACCGCGACGAGGGTGCGGCCGACCGCGAGGCCGGAGCCGTTGAGGGTGTGAACCAGCCGCGGCTTGCTGCCGTCCGCTGGGCGGTAGCGGATGCGGGCGCGCCGCGCCTGGAAGTCGGTGAAGTTGGTGCAGGACGAGATCTCGCGGTAGGTGGCGACGGCCGGCAGCCAGACTTCGAGATCGTAGGTCTTGGCGGCGGAGAAGCCGAGGTCGCCGCTGCACAGGGCGACCACGCGGTACGGCAACTCGAGCCCCTGGAGCACCGACTCGGCCGCGGCGGTGAGCCGCTCGAGGCGCTCCCACGAGGTCTCGGGCGTCGCGAACTCGACCAGCTCGACCTTGTGGAATTGGTGCAGGCGGATCAGGCCGCGCACGTCCTTGCCATAGGAGCCGGCCTCGGCCCGGAAGCAGGGCGTGAAGGCGCAGTAGCGCAGCGGCAGGTCGGCCTCGTCGAGCGTCTCGTCCCGGTGCAGGTTGGTCACCGGCACCTCGGCGGTCGGCGCCAGGTAGTAGTCCGTGCCCTCGATGTGGAACAGGTCGGTGCCGAACTTCGGCAGCTGGCCGGTGCCGACGAGCGAGGCCGTGTTGACGAGGTAGGGCGGCAGCACCTCCCGGTAGCCGTTGCCGCGGGTCTGCAGATCGAGCATGTACGAGATCAGGGCCCGCTCGAGGGCGGCGCCGGCGCCGGCGAGCACGGCGAACCTGGCGCCCGCGATCTTGGCGGCCCGCTCGAAGTCGAGGATGCCGAGCGCCGCCCCGATGTCCCAGTGCGGGCGCGGCTCGAAGTCGAAAGCCGCCGGCTCGCCCCAGGTCCGCTCGACGCGGTTATCGGCCTGGCCGCCGCCCTCCGGGACGGTGGAGTGGATGAGATTGGGGATCGACAGCTCGAGCGATTCGAGCTCGGCCTCGAGTGAGCGCGAGCGCTCCTCGAGGGTCGCGATCTCGTCGCCGAGCGTGGCCATCGCGGCGCGCTTCGCCTCGCCCTCGTCCTTGCGGCCCTCCTGGAACAGCTTGCCGACCTCCTTGGAGCCGGCCTTGCGGGCCGCCCGCGCCTCGTCGAGCCGGACCACCACCGACCGCCACTCGCGGTCGACCTCGAGCAGACGCTCGAACGGCGTGTCGGCGCGCCGCAGCGCCAGCATCGTGCGGATCCGGTCGGGGTCGGTGCGGAAGAGGTCGCGGGACAGCATGACGTCACCTCGGCGGCAGACTATAGCGGATGCGGACGCCCGGTCGACACCGGCGCCGGGCGCGCCCGATCAGGGGACGAGGGGCAGGCCGTCGCTGCCGGCGACCCGGACCTCGAGCGTCTGGAGGATCCGGTTGTCGGCGTCGATGGCGACGATGCGGGCGCGCACGGTGGGCAGCTCGGTGCGGTCGACGGTGGACCACGCCGCGATCACGACCCGGCCGCCACTGGCCAGGCCGCCGTGGCCGCCGCCGTCGATCCGGATCATCCCGCCGCCGGCCGGCCCGCGCAGCAGGACCGCCTCCAGCGACCCGGCGCCGGCCAGCGCGCGGACCTCGACCCGCTCGAGCTGGTCGAGATCGGCGGCATCGAGCAGCTCGGCGTCGACCGTCACCATCGCCATGCCCTCCGGCTCGCCCATCACGGCGGTGCCGCCGACGATGAGCGCTCGCAGGAAGGTCCGGCTCAGCATCAGGGCTTCGGCTCGGGATTGCCGGGCCGCAGCGGGGTGGCGCCCTGGTCGGAGATCGGCACGTAGACCTGGGTGCCCGGCCGGCAGCGCACGACTTGGTCGATCAGGGCCTCGAGGTCGGCGCGCCGGTTGACGAAGTCGATGTCGTCGGTGTTGACCACCAGCAGGGGCGTTTCCCGGTAGTGGAAGAAGTAGTAGGAGTAGGCCTCGCTGAGCCGGACCAGGTAGTCGGGGTCGATGGTGCGCTCGAAGTCCCGGCCGCGGTGCGCAATCCGTTCGAGGAGCACGGGGACCGACGCCTGCATGTAGATCACCAGGTCCGGCGTCGCGACCTCCTGCTCGAGGACCGGGTACAGCTTCTCGTACACCCGCAGGTCGGTGTCGTCGAGGTTGAGGTAGGCGAAGATCCGATCCTTCGGGAAGGTGTAGTCCGCGAGCACCAGCCGCTGGAACAGGTTCATCTGGCGGATCTCGCGCTGCTGCTGGTAGCGCGACAGGAGGAAGTAGATCTGGACCTGGAAGGCGGCGCCGGAGCGGCCCTCGTAGAAGTCGGGCAGGAACGGGTTGGTGATGTCCTCGAGCACCATCACCCCCTCGAACCGGTCGGCGAGCGCCTCGACGAGCGAGGTCTTGCCGACGCCGATCGGGCCTTCAACGGCGATATGGCGGAACGGGAACTTTTTGGCGGTCATAGGGCCGCCTGCATCTTAGCAAACGGGAACAAAGGTCATCGCCGCGGTGCGGGCGGCAGACCGGCGGTGGCCGGGAGTATAGCAGCCGGTCAGTGGCAGAAAACTGCGACACCCGGAGAAGACTGCGCCAGCGGGCCGGGGTGACAGAAGATTGCGACAGCCCGCCCGCGCCGGTTTCAGCCGGTGAAATCCAACTGTCTGTCCAGCCGAGAGTTCCGCGCATTGCAGCCGATGGCACGTGGTGTGCGTTGGCAGTCGGCCATCTCGCCCGGGGAGGTGGCCATGCGCGATCCGTGAGCTTCGTCGAGTCGTCGCCAGTCGGTGATCATCAACGCACAGCTTGAAGAAGGGAGCGATTCCATGACAGCTCGAGTCATGCCGGTGGTGTGCGCCCTGCTGCTCGTCGCGGCGGTGGCCGGCGCCCAGGACGGCAAGGCGTCCGCTCAGGGGACGGTCAACATCAACACCGCGGCCGCGGAGCAGCTGCAGCTGCTGCCCGGGGTCGGGCCGGCGCTCGCCGGGCGCATCATCGCGTTCCGCGAGGCCAACGGACCGTTCGAGAAGGTCGATGAGCTGACGGCGGTCCAGGGGATCGGCGACAAGTCGCTGGAGAAGCTGCGACCGTACGTCGTGACCAACGGCGCCACCAACCTCACAGCCAAGGTGCGGCTGCCACGCCCCAAGAAGGCGGCGGCCGACGGGTGATCGACACAGTCTGACAGCGTGGACGGGACGCGGCCCTTCGGGGCCGCGTTGTTGGAGGCAGCCATGTTCCAGGAGGCGGGCGTCCGCCGCCCGCAGGCGGGGCGGACGCTGGTCGAGATGCTGGTGGCGCTGTCGGTGATGGCGATGATGACGGTGGCGGGAGCGCCGACCCTGGACGAGGCCCGGCGAGCCGCCGCGCTGCGCGGCAGTACCGGCCGGCTGTGGGGGATGATGGTGCGATGCCGCGCTCACGCGATCATGCGCCACCGCGCCACCGCGCTGGTCTTCGAGCGGTCCGGGTCTTCCGGTTGGCGGTGCTTCATCGCCGAGGACGGCGACGGTGACGGCCTGCGCCGCGACGATCTGACGAGCGGGCGCGACCGGGTGATCAGCGAGGTCCTCGAGCTCGGCGGCGCCACGGCCGGCCTCGGCATCCTGCACGATGTCCCGGTGCCGGACCCGGATGGATCCGGCCGGCTCGGCGGCGATCTCGACGACCCGGTGCGCGCCGGCCGCGGCGACATCATCACCTTCACGCCGGGCAGCACCGCGACGCCGAGCTCGGTCTACCTCACCGACCACCACGCGCGGATGCGGGTGCTGCGGGTGTACGGCGGCACGGCCCGCGTCAACTCCCTGGTGTGGCGGGCGGGCTGGCGGAAATGGCGCAGCGTCGGGATGTAGGGAAGCAGGGGAACGGGAATCCGGCTTCGTCCTGCGGCTTCCGGCTTCGCGTTCAGCTACGCCGTGACAAGCCGCCGTGACGAGTCCGGCTTCCGGCTTCGCCTTCGGCTTCCGGCTTCGCCTTCGGCTTCCGGCTTCGCCTTCGGCTTCCGGCTTTGCCTTCGGCTACGCCGTGACAAGCCGCCGTGACAAGAGCGGAAGCGGGCCCGGAAGCGGTTGCGAGGGGGCTGACCCCTCGTCCCTAACCCGCAACCCCTGGTTGGGAGGGGGTGAGGAAGCGCCCGACGACGACCTCGCCCTCGCCGATCTCGACCGACCCGAGCAGCACCGACCGGGTGACCCGAGCACCACGGCCGACCGTCGCACCGCAGGCGACCACAGCCTCCTCGACCACCGCCTCCGCCGCGACCCGGGTCCCCTCGCCGAGGAAGGCCGATCGGAGGGTGGCCCGCGGGTCCACTGCTGCGGCCGGGTCGACGACCGTGCGGCCGCCGAGCTGATCGAGGGCGGCCTCGAGGTAGCCGGCCGGCGTGCCGACCTCGCGCCAGCGGCCGCGAACCACGACGCCGCCGAGCCGGCCTGCGGCGCGCGCCGGCTCCCACAGCGCCTCCGGCGTCGCCAGCGGCCGGACCGGCAGCGCGTCGAGCGCCTCTCGCGAGACCACCATCACCCCCGGGTAGAGGAACGGTGCCTCGCCGGGCGCGGGCGAGCCGGGCGGGAGCATGGCCGTGACGATCCCGGCCTCGCTGAGGACGACTCGCGACCAGCGGCCCGGGTCGGGATGGGGCATCAGCGCGAGGGTGACGAGGTCATCGCTGGCCGCGCAGCGCTCGAGCAGCGGCCCGAGCTCGAGCGCGAGGACGCAGTCGCCATTGACGACGAGCACCGGGCCGTCGCGGCCGAGCAGCCCGCGCTCGCGGGCCAGGGCGAGGCCGCCGGCGGTTCCCATCAAGGTCTCCTCGCGCGAGGTGGCGATCGTGACCCCCGGCAGCTCGAGCCGGCGGAGAGCCCGCTCCATCGGCCCGGCCAGGTGCCACAGGTTGACGGTGACGCTGCGGGCCCCCGCCGCGGCCGCCAGCCGCAGTGACGAGGACACCAGCGGTCCGTCCGGCAACGGCAGGGCCGGCTTCGGAAGGATGTCGGACAGCGGCCGCATCCGCTCGCCGCGGCCCGCGGCGAGGACCATCGCGACCGACACCGTGCGGCCGCTCACGGCCGGGACACCGTGCCCGCGAGACGCCCGGTCTCCGGGTGCCGGTCGCGCTCCGCCTGGCCGGCGGCGACCCGCGGGAGCCGGCTGGGCGGCCCTTCGAGCCCGGCCTCGGCCGGGGTTGCGTCATCCATGCAGAGAGGATAGCTCGACCGGCGGCCAACGGACGGGCGCGGGCTCGCCGGGGGCTCGGCCGGCACGATGGCTGGCCGCGCGGGACTCGACAACGCTATCCTTGCCGCGATGGCTCCGGTCAACCTCTGGCTGTACCGCGCTCTGCTGTGGCTCGGCCTGCCGCTCGTGGTGCCGTGGCTGCTGCTGCGCGACCGGCTGACCGGCAAGCGGCGGCCGCGGTTCGCGGACCGGATGGGCCGCCGCCTGCCCGAGCTCGCGCCGGGCGGAGCCTGGGTGCATGCGGTCTCGGTGGGTGAGGTCGAGCTGACGCGCCGCCTGCTCCGCGAGCTGGCGGCCCGCCGGCCGGAGCTGCCGGTGCTGCTCACCGCCACCACCGCGAGCGGCCTCGATCTGGCGCGCCGCACCGCCCGCGGCTCGGTGCAGGTCCTCCCCTGCCCGCTCGACCTGCCCGGGCCGGTCCGCCGAGTTCTCGCGGCGGCCGAGCCGCGGCTGGTGGTGCTGGTCGAGACCGAGCTGTGGCCCGAGCTGCTCCACCAGGCCGGCCGGCGCGGCGTGGCGGTGGCGGTCGTGAACGGCCGCCTTTCGGACGCCTCGGCCGCGCACTACCGCCGGGTGCGCGGCCTGCTCGCGCCGCTGCTCGAGCCGCTCACCCTGGTGCTGGTGCGCGACCGTACCGACGCCGATCGGTTCGCGGCCATCGGCGTGCCCGGCGAGCGGATCACGGTCGCCGGCAACGTCAAGTACGACCTCGAGCCGGACCCGACGCCGCTCGAGTGGGCCGGGCGGCTGGCCGAGCTCGCCGCGGGCCGGCCGGTGGTAGTGGCAGGCTCGACCATGGAGGGCGAAGAGGCGATGGTGCTCGAGGCGGCGGCCGGCGCCGCCCGCCGCGCCGGACCGCCCTTCCTCGTGCTCGCCCCGCGCCACCCCGAGCGCTTCGACGCGGTGGCCCGTCTGCTCGGGGAGCGCGGGATGGCGATTGCTCGCCGGAGCGCGCTGGCGGGTGCTCCCGCGCGGTGCGACGCGCTGCTGCTGGACTCGATCGGCGAGCTCGCCCGGGTTTACCACCACGCGGTGCTCGCCTTCATCGGCGGTTCGCTGGTGGCGACCGGCGGCCACAACCCGCTCGAGCCGGCGGTGTGGGCGGCCCCGGTCCTCAGCGGGCCGCACGTCTTCAACTTCCGCGAGGTCTACCACGAGCTGGTGGCCGCGGGCGGCGCCCGACTGGTGGCCGATGTCGCCGGTCTCGAGGCCGCACTTGGCGACTGGCTGGCGAGCCCGGAGGCGGCACGGCAGGCCGGCATGGCCGGTCGCGCCGTGATCGAGGCCAACCGGGGCGCCACCGCGCGCACCGTCGATGCCCTGCTGTCCCTGATCGATCGGGGTGGGCCGTGAGCTGGGCCGACCTGCTGCTGCCGCTGGCGCCGCTCTACGCGGCCGCGGTGAGGGCCCGCGCCGGCGCCTATGCCCGGGGCCTTCTCGCCTCGCACCGGCTCGAGGTGCCGGTGGTGTCGGTCGGCAACCTGACCTTCGGCGGCACCGGCAAGACCCCGACCGTGGTCGCGCTGGTCCGCGACCTCATCGGGCGCGGCCGCCGGCCGGCGGTGCTGAGCCGCGGCTACCGGCGGTCCTCGGCCGAGCCGCTGCTCGCGGTGGGCCCGGACCCCGGCCTGCCGGCCGAGGCGATCGGCGACGAGCCCGCCGAGCTCGCGCGCCGGCTGCCCGGCGTGCCGATCGTGGTCGATGCCGACCGGGTGCGCGGCGGGCGGACGGCGATGGCCCATGGCGCCGACGTGGTGGTGCTCGACGACGGCTTCCAGCACCTGCGCCTCGAGCGCGACCTCGACCTCGTGCTCGTCGACGCAGGCGATCCCTGGGGCGGCGGCCGGCTGCCGCCGCGCGGCCGGCTGCGCGAGCCGATGGTGGCGCTGGCGCGTGCGTCGGCGGTGCTCGTGACCAAGGTCCCGGCGGATCACCGGGCGGTGGTCGAGGCGGTGGGCGACGCGGTCGCGGCCCACGCCGGCGCGATCCCGGTGCTGGCGGCGCGGCTGCGCCTGTCCAGGGTGCGGACCGGGCCGGGCTGGCAGGAGGCGGCGGCGCTGGCCGGCCGCCGGCTGTTCGCGTTCGCCGGCGTCGGCCGGCCGCAGGCTTTTGCCGCGCTGCTCGAGGAGGCCGGGGCCGAGCTGGCGGGGAGCCGCTGGTACCCCGACCACCACCGCTACACCGCGGTCGAGCTGGCGTCGCTCGCCGCCGCGGCGAGGGCGGCCGGGGCGACCCTGGTCACGACCGGCAAGGACGCCGTCAAGCTGCCCGCCGACGCCCCGGTCTGGGAGGTGGAGGCGGAGATGGAGCCGGTCGACGGCAGCTGGGACCGGCTGTGGGAGCTGCTCCCCGGCGGTGCGCCGTGAGCCGCGAGCGGTCGGCCGCGCGCAACCGGTTGGAGTTCGCCCTCTACCGGCTGGTGCGGGCCGGGGCAGGCGCGCTCGGCCCGCGTGCGCTGTCGCGGCTGGGGAACGCCGCCGGCGGCGCGTTCCTGGCGGCGAGCGCCCGCCGTCGCGAGATCCTCCGCTTCAACCTCTCACTCGCGTTTCCCGAGATGTCCCACGACGAGCGGCGCCGCATGGCGCGCGAGGTCGCCCGCCACTTCGGCCGTGTCTCGCTCGACATCCTGCGCCTGCAGCGGCTCGATCGCGAGGAGTTCCAGCGCTCGGTGACGGTCGACGGCGAGCAGCACATCGCGGCCGCCGCCGAGCGCGGCCGCGGCATCATCTACCTGGCCGCCCACATGGGCCTGTGGGAGGTGGCGGCCCTCACCGTCGGCCTGACCCGGCCGGAGACCTTCCTGATCGTCAACCGGCCGCTCGACAACCCGCTGCTCGAGGCCGAGGTGGCGGCCTTCCGCAGCCGCTTCGGCAACGAGCCGCTGGGCAAGCGCCACATCCTGCGCACGATCCTTCACCACCTCGCGGAGCGCGGCGCCGTCGGCTTTCTGGTCGACCAGCGGGTCAACCCCGACGTCGGCGTCGAGGTCCCGTTCTTCGGCCACCCGGCCTGGACCCATCCGGCCCTTGCCCGGATCGTGCGCAAGACGCGCACCCCGGTGGTCCCCTTGTGCGCCCTGTGGGAGGGCCCGGGCCGCTACCAGGTGAGCTTCTTCCCCCCGCTGCTGCCGGACGAGCTCACTGAGGCCGAGCTCGAGGACCTGCCGCTGACCCGGCGCTTCTCGGAGATCACCGAGTGGATGGTCCGCCGCCGGCCCGAGCAGTGGCTGTGGTTCCACGATCGCTGGCGGCACCTGCGGCTCGAAGCAGCGCGCCGTTCTTCGCCGCTCCAGGGTCGACTCTGAAGATTGGGGGTCACCACGACCCTTCCTCGCGGTGGATCGGGGTCGCACCGAGTCGGCGGGTGAAAACCCCAACCTCAAGCCAGCGAGGACGCACGTGCACTCGGGGCGTTGCGCGCGACGGCGAGTCACGGCAGCGGGTCGCGGGAGAGAGGATGGGTCAGGCAGTGGGCCCCGCCGCGGGCACGCGAGATTTCGTGGCTCGGCAACAGCAGGCAGATGCGTCCTGAATCCTCTTATACTCTCTCGGGGAGCGACACATGACCGCCATTGACGGCTTCGACCATCCGCTCGCCGGGCGCTACGCGACGGCCGAAATGCTCCGGCTCCACTCACCGCGCCACCGCTACACGACCTGGAGGAGGCTGTGGCTGGCCCTGGCCGAGGCCGAGCGGGAGCTCGGGCTCGACATCCCGGAGCAGGCGATCGCACAAATGCGCGAGCACCTCGAGGTCGACGAGAACGACCTCGAGCGGGTGCGCGAGCACGAGCGGCGCACCCGCCACGACGTGATGGCCCACATCCACGCCTACGGCGAGCGCGCGCCCGCGGCGCGGGCCTTCCTCCACCTCGGCGCGACCTCTGCCTTCGTCGGCGACAACGCCGACCTGCTGATCGCCGCCGACTCGCTCGACCTGATCGTCCGCCGGCTGCTGGCCGTGGTCGCGGCGCTCGCCGGCTTCGCCGAGCGCTGGGCCGACGAGCCCTGCCTCGGCATGACCCACCTCCAGCCGGCGCAGCCGACCACCATCGGCAAGCGGGCCTGCCTGTGGATCCACGACCTGCTGCTCGATCTCGAACGGCTGCGCTTCGAACGCGGCCGGCTCAAGCTGCGCGGCGCCAAGGGCGTGACCGGCACCCAGGCGACGTTCCTCGAGCTGTTCAACGGCGACCACGGCAAGGTCGTCGAGCTCGACCGGCTGGTGGCGGCCAAGCTCGGCTTCGCCGCCACCTACCCGGTCACCGGCCAGACCTACACCCGCAAGGTCGATGCCTTCCTGCTCGACGCCCTGTCCGGCGTTGCCCAGTCGTCGGCCAAGTTCGCGACCGACATCCGCCTGCTGTCGCACTTCCGTGAGCTGCGCGAGCCGCTCGCAGAAGGCCAGGTGGGCTCCTCGGCCCAGCCCTACAAGGCCAACCCGATGCGCTGCGAGCGGGTCACCTCGCTCGCGCGGTGGCTGATCTCGCTCGCGGCCAACCCGGCCCACACCGCTGCCTCCCAGTGGCTCGAGCGGACCCTCGACGACTCCGCCAACCGCCGCCTGTCGCTGCCCGAGGCCTTCCTCACCGCCGACGCCATCCTGCGGATCACCCACAACGTGGCCGCGGGCCTCACGGTCTACCCGGCGGTGGTGCGCCGCAACCTCGACGCCGAGCTGCCGTTCCTGGCCTCGGAGGCGATCCTGATGGCCGCGGTGCAGCGCGGCGGCGACCGCCAGGAGGCGCACGAGAGGCTGCGGGTTCACTCCCGCGCCGTCACCGAGCGCATGCTGCTCGAGGGCGAGGGCAACGACTTCCTCGAGCGGGTGGCCGCCGACCCGTCGATCCCACTCGACCTCGCCCAGCTCGCCTCACTGCTCGACCCCCACCGCTTCGTCGGCCGGGCACCGCAGCAGGTTCGCGAGTTTCTCGCCGAGCACGTCGCTCCGGTGCTCGCCGGCGCCGGCGAGCTGCCCGAGGCGATGGACCTCGAGGTCTAGGCTGTTGCTTGCGGGGTGCTGCTGATGAGGGTCTGGTCGAGGCAGATCGGTCGATCCTCACTTCCCGTCTCCGTGCGCGTCTCCGTGCCCGTTCCCGTGTTCGTCCTGCTGCTGGCTGTGGTGCTTCTTCCCGTGGCGACCGGGTGCGCCCACCGTCAGTCGGCGCCGGTGACGGCCGCGGAGCTCATGCCGCCGAGGCCCGGCACGGTCGAGAAGGGCGAGGCGTCGTGGTACGGCCACCCTTACCATGGCCGGCGCACCGCGTCGGGCGAGCGCTACGACATGCACCGGCTGACCGCCGCCCACCGGACGCTGCCGTTCGACACCTGGGTCGTGGTGACGCGGCGCGACAACGGCCGTTCGGTGGAGGTGCGGATCAACGACCGCGGCCCATTCATCCGGGGCCGGGTGATCGACCTCAGCTTCGCGGCGGCGCAGCGGATCGGCCTCGACGTCGACGGCGTCGCGCCGGTGTCGGTCGAGGTCGCCGGCCGTCGGCGTCCGAGCGAGCCCGACCCCCCGAGCCCCGCTGTCGACGAGGAACCGGTGAGCGTGGCCTGCTGGTGGGTGCAGGTCGGCGCCTTTGGTGATCCCGGTAACGCACGGCGCGCAGTGGAGCGGCTCGAGGCGGCGGGCGAGCATCCGGTGATCGTCGAGGGCCCCGGCGGCCTGGCGCGGGTGCGCGTCGGCCCCTTCGATGCCGAGCGCGCCGTCGAGAAGGCGCTCGAGCGGATCCGCAGGGACTGGCCCGGGGCGGTGCTCGTGACCTGCGGCTGATCGCGGTCAGCGCTCACTGCCGTTGGCCGTCCCCCATCGTCCCCGTTCCCGTTCCCGCTCCCGTTCCCGAATGTCGTCCGGAGCCGGGGCGCACTCATCGCCCGGAGCGCGAGCCCGGGAAGCGACGGTGGCCCTCAACGTTCGGGCCTCAACTGGAGCGTCGCTCGGGAACGGGGACGGGAACGGGGCCGGACGGATACAGATCCGACGACTGGCCTCCTTCGGAAAGAGTGATGGCACTGGCTGAGGTAGCATTCCCCTCATGATTCCATCACGCGCCCTCACGCTGCTCGGGGTCGTGGCGCTCGCCGTCGTCGTGTCGGCGCCTTCGTGCCGGGAGGAAGCGAGCCCGCCGCAGGCCCACGCCGAGCGGGTCGTGATGGTCTCGTACGACGGTCTCGGGGCAGACCTCGCCTGGCAGTGGATCGGGACCGGCCTAACCGCGGAGCCGGACGGGCTCGCGGCGATCGTAGGGCAGGGTCTCGCGGTGCGCCGGCTGCGGATGGCGTCGCCGACGCTGACCGCCGTCAACCACGCCACCCTGGCCACCGGCCGGCCGCCGTCGGCGACCGGCGTGGTCAGCAACCTCTTCCACCGGCCGGGGACGCTGGTCTCCGAGACCGTCACCGGGTACTCGGTCTCGTACGAGGCGCCAGCGCTGTGGACGGCGGCATCTCGCCAGGGCGTGCGGGTGGCGACCCTGATGTGGCCGGCCGCCGACGCCGGCGCCGTCGACCGCATGGGTGACCTCGGCGTGGTCTGGTCGCGCGGACCGCTCGCGCCGAGCGAGGTGCTCGACCTCGACCCCGGCCTGGCCGGGACCACCGGCGAGCTGATCTCGAAAGACGGCGTCGCCGCTCTGCGGTGGGAGCTCGAGCTGCCGCTCGGCAGGGCGGAGCCGGCGTCGGTCACGCTCGAGGTTGCGGCCTTCGACGGCACGCCGGACGGCCTGCCGCGCGTCGACACCGTCGCGGCGCGAGTCGCAGGCAGCGGCGACACGTGGCGGCTCGCCGGTGAGCGCGAGTGGCTCGAGCTCGAGCTCGACGCGCAGTCGCCCCGCGACGACCGCCCGCGGCGCTACGGGCTGTGGGCCAAGCCGCTCTGGCTCGACCGCTCCCGCGGCGGGCTGCGCCTCTACCGCGGCGCGCTCTGGCGGCTGACCGGCTACCCCGACGACTTCGAGGACCGCATCACCGGGGCCGTCGGCCCCTTCCCGGGGCTGCCGGACCAGCGGCTGCTCGCCGACTGGTGGCTCGACATGAGCGCCGGCGTCGACCTCGACACCTTCGTCGAGCAGGCCGAGCGCCTCGATCGCTACCTCGACCGGATCGCCGAGTGGGTGCTGGCGAACGAGGACGTGCGGCTGGTGATGGTTTACCACCCCACGGCCGACGAGTACCAGCACTCGAGCCTGCTCGTGGCCCCCGACCAGTGGGCCTACACCCCGGGCTCGGCGCTGGCGGCGCGCGAGGGCCTGAAGCGGATCGGGCGCTCGGTCGACCGGTCGGTGGCGGCGATGTGGAGCGCGCTCGACCCCGCGCGCGATGCGCTGCTGGTGGTGTCGGACCACGGGGTGGTGCCGGTGCACAGCGAGGTGCGGATCCTGCTCGCCCTCGAGGCGGCGGGTCTGGTCGAAGTTGTCGAGGAGGGCGGCGAGCGCCGGGTCGCGACCACCTCGCCGATGGCGGCCGCGATCAGCGGCGGTTGCGCCCACCTCTACCTGAACCTGGCCGGCCGTGAGACCGACGGCGTCGTCACGCGCGCCGACGCCGGGGAGCTCCTGGCGCGTGCGGCCCGGGCGCTGGCCGACCTCGAGCTCGATGGCCGGCCGGTGGTGGAGCGGATACTCAAGCGCGCCGAGGCGGCCGAGCTCGGCCTCGACCACCCCAACTCCGGCGACCTGGTGGTCTTCCTGCGACCCGGCTTCGCCGGCTCGTCGCGGCTCGACGGCGAGACGATCGTGCCGTCGTCGACCTACGGGCAGCACGGCTACCTGGCGAGCCACAACGCGATGTGCGGGGTGCTTCTAGCCCGCGGCGCCGGCATCCCCAGGGCCGAGCAGGCCGAGCTCGCTGCCACCGAGGTCGCGCCGCTGGTCGCCCGCTGGCTCGGCTTCGAGCTGCGCTAGGAGCGCGTCGGGCATAGGCCCCCGGGCGCGTTCCAGAAGTGGTCACTGCAGCTGGCCTCTGCCCACACGCTCCTCGGGATGCGCTGCGCGCATCCTCCAGAGGTCAGCTGCCCTGTCATCATCCCCCGGAAAGAGCTCGTGCCGCAGTGGCCGCAGGACGAGACTCCGGTCAACCACGTCCGCCCGAAAAGGCCAATGCGAGGTTTGCAGCCCGCCCGAGCCGCGGCTGCTCTCCCGAAGGCCGGTTGCGGGAACGGAGACGGGCACGGATCCGGCTTCGTCCTGCGGATTCCGCCGGGACAAGGGCGGAGATGGGCACGGGGCCCCTTCCCCGACCCCCGCCTTCACGGAATTCTTACACCGTCCAGACACGCCTCTTACACCTTTGCTGTGAACTGTTGACCGAGGGGCGGGCAGGACTCTGCCCGGATGTTCAACGGACGGAAGAGGAGAACCCAGAGCATGAAACGCACAGTCGTGGGGTCTTGGGCCCTGGTCGTGGTGTGTCTGGCGGCCGCGGTGGCCGCCGAGGCCGGCACCATCTCCGGCGTGATCATCGACGGCTTCACCGGCCAGCCGGTGGTCGGCGCGACCCTCGAGGTCGAGGGCGCCGACATGGTCATCACCTCCGGGCTCGGCGGCGCCTTCTCGGGCGAGCTGCCCGACGGCGCCTACTCGGTGCTGGTGACCCGTGAGGGCTTTGAGAGCCAGCGCATCACCGACGTCGTGGTGACGCAGGCGGCGGCCGCCGACTTCGCGGTGGTGCTGCTGCCGGCGGGCGACGCGGCCGCCGCCGGCGCCGCCGTGGTCGCGGACGCTGCGGCCACCGAGACCAGCATCGGCGTGGTCGACGAGGCGACCGGCGAGGTCGGCGCCAGTGCCGCCTTCGTCGGCGAGGTCACGGTGACCGCGGACGCGGCATCGTCAACCGAGATTGCCCTCCTCACCGAGCGCCGCAACGCCGCTCAGATCTCCGACAGCATCGGTACGGCGGAGATGAAGAAGAGCACCGGCTCGGACGCCGCCGACGTCATCAAGCGCGTCACCGGCATCTCGCTGCAGAACGACAAGTACGTCTACGTGCGCGGGCTCGGCGAGCGCTACTCGAACACCGCGCTCAACGGCGCCAAGATCCCGTCGACCGAGTACGAAAAGAAGGTGGTTCCGCTCGACCTGTTCCCGGCCGGCCTGCTCGAGAAGATCCGGGTCTCGAAGTCGTACGCGGTCGACAAGCCGGGCGACTTCGCGGCTGGCTTCGTCGAGATGGAGACCCTCGACTTTCCGGCCACCCAGCAGGCCTCGATCGGGATGGCGCTCGGCCACCACAGCATCGCCACCAGCGAGCAGTTCGGCCGCTACGGGGCCGGCCTCGCCTGGTCGGGCTCGGGCGGGCAGTCGCTGCCCGAGGGCATCCCGGACGAGAAGCTGGTGCGGCTGTCGCCGATCACCGGCGTCGGCTTCACCCCGACCGAGCTGCAGCAGTTCGGCGCGCTGTTCGTCGGCGACTGGCGCGGCACCGCCGGCGCGGTCGGCACCCCCTGGGGCGGAGGGTCCTACGCTGCCCCGCTCGATGGCGGTTACAACCTCAGCTACGGGAACACCTTTGGCCGCTTCGGCGTGGTCCTGTCCGGGACCTATACGAACGAGTACCGCGCGGTCGAGAGCGAGCACAACTTCTACCGGGTGTCGGACCTCAACCCGAGTGGGGTCGAGCTCTTCGACAGCTTCAACGTCGACAACAACTTCGAGACCGTCAAGAAGGGCATGGTCGCCAACTTCGCCTACCGGCTGTCCGACAACCACCACCTCAAGTTCCGGTCGCTGCTCAACACCCTGTCGTTCGCCGAGACCATGTTCCAGGAGGGCTTCTTCTCCGACCTGTCGGCCGATATCCACAACTACCGGGCCAACTACAAGGACCAGGAGGTGAGCACCTTCCAGCTGTCGGGCGAGCACTACTTCGAGACCGGGTCGCTGGGCAGCCTGCTCGAGTGGCGCGGCTCCACGTCGACCGCCACGACCGATCAGGACTACCGCTACAGCCTGTACGCCGACTTTGACGGCGACGGCAGCTATGTCCTGACCGACAACTCGTCGTCCGGCTTCATGTTCTTCAATGCCCTCGACGACACCGTCGACGATGTCGGCGTCGACTGGACCACCTTCCTGTCCAGGGGCTCGAGCTTCGGCAGCGTCAAGGGCGGACTCGCGTGGACGTCGAGCGACCGCGGCTTCTTCGGCCGCCGCTTCCGCTACAAGAACCGCGGCGCCCAGGGTGTCGACCTCACCCAGGCACCCGAGGACATCTTCGTCGAGGAGAACATCAACCCCAACGGCTTCGAGATCGAGGAGACGACGCGGCCGACCGACAACTACACCGCGACCCAGGAGATTCCGGCGGCCTACGGCCAGCTCGACTGGAGCACCGGCAAGTGGCGGCTGATCGGCGGCGTGCGCTACGAGGCGTCGGACATCGAGGTCGTCTCGCGCGATCTCTTCAACCCCGAGCTCGATCCGATTGTCACCAACCTCCAGGACAGCGAATGGCTACCGTCACTGAGCGCTCTCTACCGGCTGACGACCAACCAGAACCTGCGGCTGACCGGCTCCCAGACCGTCAACCGGCCCGAGTTTCGCGAGCTGTCGCCCTTCGCCTTCACCGACGCCGTCGGGTCCTTCGACCGCGTCGGCAACCCCGACCTGATCAGCGCCACCATCCGCTCCTACGACGCGCGCTGGGAGTGGTTCCCGTCGTCCGCCGATGTGGTTGCGGTGAGCCTCTTCTACAAGGACTTCACCGATCCGATCGAGGAGGTCCTGGTGGAGAGCGTGACCCGCACCCAGACCTGGGCAAACGCCGACGGCGCCCACAACCTCGGCTTCGAGCTCGAGCTGCGGCGCGGCCTCGGCGCCTGGGCCGATGCGCTGGACGCGTTCACGGCGGTGTTCAACTACTCCTACATCGACTCCCAGGTCACGATCCCGCCGGGCGGTATCCAGACCAACTCGAGCCGGCCGCTGGTGGGCCAGCCGGATCACGTCGGCAACCTGGTCCTCGAGTGGGTGCAGCCGGAATGGGGCTCGGGCGTGCGCCTGCTCTACAACTACACCGGCGAGAAGATCTCGTTCGTCGGCGGCAACGGCCTCCCCGACGTCCTCGAGGAGCCGCGCGGCACCGTCGATCTCGCCTACACCCAGCACTTCGACCTCGCCGGGATCGGCTGGACGGTCAAGGCCTCGGCCGAGAACCTGACCGACGAGCCGTGGGAGTTCACCCAGGCGGGCGAGCGCTGGACCTACCTCGAGCCCGGGGTCAAGCTCGGCGTCTCGCTCGGTCTTACATTCTTCTAACACCGGCTTCACGCGTGGTACCCGAGGCGGGGTCAGACTTCCGCCGCGATCGAGCATCGTCTGGCGCGGAGCAGCTCCGCGCGTCGTTCCACAAACCCTTGGAGGTGACTGTGATGAGAAGGACCCTGATGTGCGCCGTTGCGGTCGGCCTGGTCTGCGGGACCGCGCTCGCCGCCCCCGGCGAGGCGCGCCGCGCGCCGGAGACCCGAGCCCTGCCCTGGGTGCAGCTCGCCAGCAGCCAGGAGGTGGCGGCGAGTGTGGACGGCACGACCAAGCTGACGGTCGGCACCGCCAACCGCCCCGCGGTCAGGCTCGAGACCGAGTACTACGTCTACCCCTACACCGACCCTGACACCGGCGGCCAGGTCACCCGGCCGTCGCTGTGGCTGACCATGGATGCCAACGGCTACGGACAGCCGGTGACGCTGTGGCTGTACTGGCAGAACCGGAAGACCGGCGAGCGCCGCTACCTCGCCAACGGCTCGATCCTCGACGCCGGCGAGGTCCAGGACATCTTCGGCACCGACGGCACGGCGCTGTGGGCGCCGTCCCTCGAGCGCTTCGCCTTCTTCGGACCGACCGGCGCCTGGGGACAGGGCCCGACCAATCCGACCGGCCTCTTCATGTTCGGCCTCGACGTCCGCGATGCCGCCGGCACCGGGGTGATCTCGCGCGGCTACGCGCTCTACAGTCATGTCGACGAGATCGTGATCGTCGACGGCGACGTCACGAGCGACACGGTCTGGACCAGCAACAACGCCTACCTGCTCGCCAAGGGCGGCGCCCAGTTCCCGGTCTACGTCGGCGCGCGCGACGGCGCCGGCGACCCGGCCATCCTGACCGTCGAGCCCGGCACCGTGATCTTCGGCGACAAGCAGCTGCTCGGCACCCTGTCGGTACAGCGCGGCTCCAAGCTGATCGCCAACGGCACGCCGCTGATGCCGATCATCATGACCTCGGCCTTCCGGGTCGGTGAGCGAACCTCAGGTGACTGGGGCGGCCTGGTGCTGAACGGCTACGCGCCGGTCGGGTCGGAGACCGGCGAGCGAGATGGCGAGGGTGAGACCGGCCTGTTCGGCGGCGACGATCCCAACGACAGCTCGGGCGTGCTCAGCTACCTGCGCGTCGAGTTCGCGGGCGTTCGCTTCACCGAGGAGAACGAGCTCAACGGCATCGCGCTCCAGGGTGTCGGCGCCGGCACCGTCATCAAGTACGTCCAGGTCAACCGCAACGCCGACGACGGCATCGAGTTCTTCGGCGGCACCGTCAACGCCGAGCACGTGCTCCTGACCGGCATCGAGGACGACAGCTTCGACTGGACCTTCGGCTGGAACGGCTACGTCTCCAACGCGGTGGCCTGGCAGGGCCTGGCGGTGGCGGACCACGGCATCGAGGCCGACAACGACGCCGACGTTCCCAACCGCGAGCCGCGCTCGTTCCCCAAGATCTTCAACGCCACCTTCGTCGGCAACCAGGCGGTCGAGGGCGGCGAGGGCCGCGCCGCGCGCCTGCGCCGCGGTACCGCCGGCCTGATCCGCAACGCGATCTTCATCGGCTTCCCGGCGGCCGGCATCCGGGTCACCGAGGACGAGACCTGGATCCAGGCCGAGCAGGGCAACCTGGCGATCACGAACAGCTTCGTCTTCGGCAACGGCAGCGTCGGCGAGGGCGGCGGCAACATCACCAACGAGCAGGTGATCGGCTGGCTCGAGGATCCCGCGGCTCGCAACCAGTTCGTCGACCCGATGCTCGGCGATCCATTCAACACCGTGGTTCCGGACCTGCTCCCGCTGTCCGGCTCGCCGGCGCTCGACGCCTCGTACGGTGCGCCGACCAGCGACTACATCGGCGGCGTGGCGCCCGGCGGCGATCCCTGGATCTACGCGCCGTGGACCACCTTCGCGCACAACTGATCGGGGAGGATTTCAATGAGACGCGCTTTGCTGATCACTGCCTGTCTGGTCGCGCTGCCGCTCCTCGCCGCGGCTCAGACCTACACCGCCAGCCTCACCGCTGACGCCGTGGTGCCGAACCCCGGCCCCGCCGGCGCCACCGGCTTCGCCACCGTGTCCTTCTCCGGTACCGACGCCGCCTACAGCATCCTGGTCTCCGGCGTCGGCGGCCTGACCGCCGCCCACATCCACGAGGGCGCCTCCGGCGCCTCCGGTCCGATCGTCGTCGACTTCGGGGCGACCTTCACCGGCGGCATTGCCTCCGGCAGCGTGGCGGTCGATGCCGAGACGGTCGCCGCGATCGTCTCCGATCCGGCCGGCTACTACGTTCAGGTCCACAGCTCCGAGTTCCCGGCCGGCGCCGTCCGCGGCCAGCTCGGCACGACCTCCGGCGGCGCCGGCGTGACGCTCTACCTGCCGGTCGTCGCCACCGTGGCCGGCCAGGCCGGCACCAACTTCCACACCGACGGCCGGATCGTCAACCGCTCCGGCGCGACGGCCAACGTGACCCTCGAGTACTACCGCAACGGTGCCGGCGGCTCGACCGCCCCGACCGCCACGGCCACGCTCGAGATCGCGGCCAACGAGCAGGCCGTGCTCGATGACATGGCGACCGACCTGTTCGGCGTCACCAACGGCGCCGGCGGCGTCAGGATCATGGCCGACCAGGCCGTGTCGGCGACCGCCCGGATCTACAACGACCAGCGCGACGCCGGCGCCGGCACCTTCGGCCAGTTCGTCCAGGGGCTGCCGATGAGCGGCGCCCTGCAGGCCGGGACCATCGCCTTCCTGTCCAACGAGAACCCGAGCACCGGCGAGGGCTTCCGCAGCAACATCGGCTGGTTCAACCCGAACGCCTTCCCGGTCAACGTCGTGCTGCGCGGCTGGGATACCTCCGGCGCCCTGCTCGGCGAGGTCGAGCACACCGCCGGCGGCTACGAGCAGCTGCAGCGCAACCTCGGCCAGCTGTGGTCCGCCCTGCAGACCTACGGCAACCTCTACGTGACCTTCACCGCCGACGCACCGGTGTTCTTCTACGGCTCGGTCGTCGACAACGTCAACGGTGACGCGATCTACGTGCCGGCGACGAACTGAGGGACCCCCTCGGAATCCCTTCTGTCCTTCGATCCTCTTTCGGCCCCGGTCCCCTCCGGGGCCCTTTTCTTCTCTCGCGCGGCGGCGCCCCGCAGTAGGATGGAGGGGTGGGGAGCGGCTCAGGGACCGTGCGGGCAGCGGTGACGTCGGCGCTGGTGCTCGGTATGGGGATGGTTGGTGCGGCGTCGGCCGGCGGCCCCCAGCGGATCGCCGAGGCCGCCGCCACGGTGTCGGAGGAGGCGATCCGCCGCCACACCGTGGCGCTCGGCAGCGATGCCATGGAAGGCCGCGCCCCAGGCACGCCGGGAGGCCTGCGGGCGGCCGACTACATCGCCCGCGAGCTCGAGCGGCTCGGGGTGCGCCCGCTCGGTGACGAAGGCAGCTACTTCCAGCAGGTGCCGCTCCACGGCAACACGCCGCTGCCCGCGTCGCGGCTCGTCCTGACGAGCCTCGGCGAGCCGCGCGAGCTCGCGCTCTGGAGCGACTACGTGCTGGTCTCGACCGGGGCCCAGACCTGGCTTCCCCGCTCGGCGCCGATGGTCTTCGTCGGCTACGGCATCGTGGCGCCCGAGTTCGACACCAACGACTACGCGGACGTCGACGTGCGCGGCAAGGTCGTCGTCTACCTCGCCGGCGAGCCCGCCTCTGACGATCCCGCCTACTTCCAGGGAGCGGAGCCCTCGGTGTACGCCACGGCCGAGACCAAGCAGCGGATCGCCCTCTCGAGGGGGGCGGTGGGAAGCGTGCTCATCCCCGACGCCGGCGTCGCGGGGGCCGGCTGGGAGCGGCTGCGGCGGGAGTACGCCTTCGAGCACCTCACGCCCGCCTCCTCGCTGCCCCGGCACCTGAGCCTGGTCCTTCATCCGCAGCTCGCGCCGGCGCTGTTCGCGGACGCGCTCTACGACTTCGACCGGGTGCAGTCCATGGCGCGCGCCCACACCCTGCGCTCCTTCCACCTGCCGGTGGCCTTGAGCTTCGAGGGCGTGTTCCGGAGCCGCACGTTCCTGACCCCGAACGTGATCGGCTGGATCGAGGGCCGCGACCCCGAGCTCGCCGGCACCGCGGTGGTGGTGTCGGCCCACCACGACCACCTCGGGGTGGGGCCCGCGGTCGCTGGCGACGCCATCTACAACGGCGTCGTCGACAACGCGCTCGGGGTCGCCGGAGCGCTCGAGATCGCGCGGGTCGTGGCGGCGCTCGGCGAGCGGCCGCGGCGCTCGGTGATCGTCCTGCTCACCGCCGCCGAGGAGGAGGGCAACCTCGGCGCTCTCTACTTTCTCGACCACCCCCCGCTGCCGCTGTCGAGGCTGGTGGCCAACATCAACGTCGACGGGCTGGCCTTCCGGGAGACGTTCAGCGACGTCATCGGCGTTGGCGGTGAACTCTCCGACCTCGGGGAGATGCTCGGTGGTGCGGCGGGCGAGCTGGGCCTCGAGCTCGGCGCGGCGGAGGAGCTGACGGTTGGCCGCGAGGCCTACGTGCGCTCCGACCAGGCGGCCTTTGCCGCGGCCGGGGTGCCGGCCATCCTGGTCAACGAGGGCTTCCGGTGGAGGAGCACCACCCCGGAATCGGCGTTGCGCCAGACCATCGAGTGGCTGGCCGAGGTCTACCACAGCCCGGCCGACGACCTCGAGCAGCCGCTCGACTTCGCGGCCAGCCGGCAGCACTGCGGCGTTGTGCTCGCGCTGCTGCTCACCGTCGCTGACGCCCCGGCCGCCCCGCAGTGGCGTCCCGGCGTTCCGTACGCCTATCAACGACTGCTGAGCCTTGCCGATGAAGCTCGCTAGCCCGCATTTCTCACCGCCCTCCTGAATCGAGGCGAAGGTGACCGGTAGGCGGTGCCACAGCAGGTCGATGAGAAATGCGGGCCACTGGGAGAAGTGGGCATCTGGATTGTAGAGGTCGGTAGGCGCGGGGTAGTCGGTTACCACTCTCCGCGTGCCAAGACCTTGAAACTCAAGCTGCTGAGGACTACACTCTGTGTGTAAGATCCCGACTCCATTCTTTGGCGTAAATGGTTTTTACACCAATATTTTACACCAAGATCGGAGCCTCCTTTTCGTCTCGCGAGAAGATATGCGGGCTCAACACGGCCTGAGTGTCATCATGATCGCCGCACTGGCCGCCGGGTGTGCGACCTCGGTGCGCGTGGAGGAGCGTGAGCTGCGCATCCGCGGGTCGGACACCATGCTGGTGCTCAACCGCCGGCTCGCCGAGGCCTTCATGCGCTTGCACCCCGGCGTGTCGGTGCGGGTGGAAGGAGGCGGCAGCGGCGCCGGGGTTGAGGCGCTGGCGGCCGGGGAGGCGGAGATCGCGGCCTCGTCGCGGCCGCTGCTCGCCGACGAGGTGGCGGCGATCTACAGTCGATTCCGTTCCCTCGGGGTGCGGCACCTCGTCGCGCAGGACGCGCTTTCCGTGTTCGTCAACGCGGCCAACCCGGTGCGCTCCCTGAGCTCCGAGCAGCTGCGCGGCCTCTTCGACGGGTCGATCCGCACGTGGGCCCGGCTCGGCGGCGACGATCGCGAGGTCGTGGTCATCGTCCGGCCGCCGTGGTCGGGGACCCACCGTTTCTTCCGCGACCACGTGCTGAAGGGCCAGGCCTATTCCGCCGGAGCGCGGGCCCTGCCGACGACCCCGGAGATCCTGGAGTCCGTGCGCTCCGAACCGCGTGCGGTCGGCTACGGGGGCCTCGCCTACCGGCTGCCGGGGACCGAGGCCTGCGCCATCGACGGGGTGCCGCCGACGGTCGATGCGGTGCGTGTCGGCCGCTACCCCCTCGCCAGGTACCTCTCCTTCTACACGGTCGAGCCCCCGACCGGCCTGGCCAAGCGCTTCATCGACTTCTGCCAGGGAGCCGAAGGGCAGGCGATCGTCGCCGAGGTCGGCTACATCCCGCTGTGGGAGCGCTGAGCCGCGCTGTGAAGCTGGTGTAAGACTTAACACCGGCTTCATTTCGACTTCACGCCAGAATCATCTGAGCTTCACATGCTGTCGCACGCCGGTTCGCAGCTCGCATCGACGCGGGCCGGCGGACGGAAGAACACGGAGGGGGGACCATGACGCGACGACTGGTGATGCTCGGTGTCCTTGTGCTCGGACTCGCGGGAGGGCTCGGCTTCGCCCAGACGGACGATGGGCTGAAGCTCGATCCGCTGCTCGAGCTGCTTGTCAAGAAGGGAGTCATCACGGAGGCCGAGGCGACGGCGCTCCAGGCCGAGGCGGCCGCCAAGGAGGCTCCGGTCGAGCCGGCGCCGGCCATGCCGGCCGCGCAGCCCGCGCCAGCGCCGGCGGCCGCTCCAGCTGCGGCCGAGTTGCCCGCGGCCCTCAAGGGGCTGAAGATCGGCACCACCACCTACCTGTCGTACCAGGACGGCTCCGCGAACAACAGCTCGGGCGTCGGCCAGGACTACAGCAAGTTCGTGCTCAAGCGGGGCTACATCGACATCCGCAAGGAAGTCGCACCCTACCTCGGCTTCCGCATCACCCCGGACATCTACCTCGACAGCAGCGGCAACACCAACGTGCGCATGAAGTACCTGCACGCCGCCTTCAAGAAGGACGAGCTCGGCTTCATCGGCAAGCCCTACGTCGAGTTCGGCATGGCCCACATGCCGTGGCTCGACTTCGAGGAGAACATCAACCGCTTCCGGATGCAGGACACGATGTTCATGGAGCGCAACGGCCTCTTCAACTCGGCCGACGTCGGCGTGTTCGTGGCCGGCAACTTCGGCGACGAGCTGCCCAAGGAGTACCAGGAGCGCGTCAACGCGAGCCAGGCCGGGAGGTGGGGCTCGTTCGGGGTCGGTCTCTACAACGGCGGCGGCTACAACTCCTCCGAGAAGAACTCCAACAAGGTGCTCGAGGGCCGCGCCAGCCTCCGGCCGCTGCCCGACATCGTCCCCGGCTTGCAGCTTTCGGCCTTCGGCCTCTCCGGCAAGGGCAACGTCGAGGAGACCGCGACCGTCACCGCACCAGACTGGGAGCTGCTCGCCGGCATGATCAGCTACGAGAGCCCGCGGCTGGTCCTTACCGGCCAGTACGAGCAGGGCACAGGCAACCAGCGGGGCAGCGCCGTCGACTCGAGCGGCGCCGCCCTCGACCACAACGGCTACTCGTTCTTCACGGAGGTCCGCCTCGACCAGGCCCAGAAGTACAGCCTGTTCGGCCGCTGGGACCGCTTCGATCCGAACACCGAAGAACCGGCCGCCGACGTCACGAAGCGGACGATCGTGGGCTTCGCCTGGCAGTTCATCAAGAACAACTACTGGGTTCTCGATTACGACCGGCTCGAGCACAGCACCGACGGCCGCGACACCGAGGACCGGGTGCAGCTGACGCTCCAGATCAAGTACTGACGCGCATCGGGGTCGTGCGTGCAAAGCTCCCGTGAACTTCACGGGCGCTTCACACGGCCCGCCCATCATGCCCTGGGTGCCCGCAACGACGGCGCCGCCCTGACACACGGAGGTTGACCATGAATCGTACCGTCTTCGCCAGTCTCGCCACCGTCCTCGCCCTGTTCGCCGCCGGCGCGGCCATCGCGGCCGGTCCCGAGCTCGATCCGGGCCTGCCCACCTACAGCAAGGTCGAGGGTCTGCGCGGAACCCTCAACGCGGCCGGCTCGGACACCATGCTCGAGCTGCAGACCCTGATGGCCGAGGACTTCCGCAGGCTCTACCCGCAGGTCAAGATCCAGGTCGAGGGCAAGGGCTCGTCGACCGCGCCGCCGGCCCTGATCGAGGGCACGGTGCAGCTCGGTGACATGTCGCGGGCCATGAAGGACCAGGAGGTCGACGCCTTCGAGGAGAAGTTCGGCTACGAGCCGACCCGCTTCGACGTCGCGCTGGACACGCTCGCGGTCTTCGTCAACAAGGACAACCCGATGGCATCGCTGACCTTGCAGCAGGTCGACGCGGCATTCTCCAAGACCCGAAAGTGCGGCCTGGCCGGTGAGCTGTCGACCTGGGGGCAGCTCGGGCTGACCGGAAGCTGGCAGACGGCGCCGATCTCGCTCTACGGCCGCAACGCGGCGTCCGGGACCTACGGCTACTTCAAGGACCATGCCCTGTGCAAGGGCGACTTCAAGGACTCGGTGAAGGAGCAGCCAGGCTCCGCGTCGGTGGTGCAGGGCATCGAGAACGACCCGTACGGCATCGGCTACTCCGGCATCGGCTACATCACCTCCGGCGTGCGCGCAGTGCCGATCTCGCCGGCAGAGGGCCAGCCCGCGGTGGCGGCCTCGGCGGAGAACGCGGCCAACGGCAGCTACCCGCTCGCCCGCTTCCTTTACGTCTACGTCAACAAGGCCCCCGGCCAGCCGCTCGACCGGCTCACCGCGGAGTACCTCCGGTTCATCCTGTCGGCGGACGGCCAGCGGGTGGTGGCCAAGGCCGGCTTCGACCCGCTCGACGCGACCGTCGTTGCCGAGCAGCTCGCCAAGCTCGAGGACTGACGGCCAACCGGCGTGCTGAACGAGAAGCAGAAGGACCGTGCCGCGACCGCGGTGATCCGGGTCGGTGGCATTCTCGTCATCCTGGTGGTGGCGGCGATCGTGGTCAACATCGGCCTCGAGGCGCTGCCCCTGTTCACCGGCGCCTCGAGCGGACCGGTGGAGCGGCTGCCCGTGGCGGCGACAGCGCTGGTCGCGGGCAGCGATCCCCGGCGCGAGGTGGTCTGGGCCCTTACCCCCTCCGGCCGGATCGAGTTTCCCGCCGATCCCGAGCGGCCAACGATCGACCTCACGGGCGGCGCCGCGGTGGTCGCGGCCGATCTCGAGATCGACGGTCGGATTGCGGTTCTCGATGACACCGGCAGGGTTACCGTCGGCACGCTGCGCTTTCGCGACGAGTGGGCCGACGGCCAGCGGACCACTGCCGTCCGCTGGCAGCCCTCGGCTGAGCCGCTCGAGCTTGGGAGCGACCAGCGCTGGTCGGGGGTGACCGCCACCGCGAGCGACGACGGCGCGGTGGCAGCGGTGACCTGGGACGCGGATGGCCGGTTGGTGAGTGCGGCGTGGGACGGCGAGAGCGCGCGCTGGGCGGTGTCACCGCCCCTCGCGGTCGCGGGCGGGGTGGCCGCCGCCGCAGTCTCCCAGGACCTCGCCACGACTGCCATCGTCGGAGCGGACGGGCGCCTGCGCGTCGTCCGGCTGCCGGAGCTCGACGAGCTCGAGGTCGAGGGCGTCACCGCGCCGATCGCCCGGGCGCGCTTCCTGATCGGCGGCGGCACCCTGGTGGCGGCGGGCCGCGACGGCGTCGTCGCCGTGCTGCTCGAGGTGCCGCGACTGAAGGTCACCAACACCGGCACGCGGCCGCTGGACCTGGGCGGTCGGACCCTGGCTGCGGGCGCGTCGGCGACCGTCTGGGACGACCATCTCAGCCAGGAGATCGGCGCCCAGGCCCACGTCGAGATCGCGACGGCCGCTCCCGTCTGGCGGGCCGTGCGCACCGCACCCGGGACCGGGTCCGCTCCAACCGTGATCGCGCCCGGTCATCGCCGCCGCGATTTCCTGATCGGGTCCCAGGACGGGTCGGTGTCGCTCTACTACTCCACGTCGGGGCGCCGGCTGCTGGCCGACCGCTGGTCGGATGCGCCGATCTCGGCGCTCGCTCTGGACCCCAAGGGCGACGGGGCGGTAGCCATCGCCGGCGGCGAGCTCCTCCGGCGGCCCATCGACAACCCCCATCCCGAGGCAAGCCTGCGCACCCTCTTCCTGCCGGTCCACTACGAGGGCTACGCGTCGGCGAAGTGGGTCTGGCAGACCACCGGCGGCAGCGACGCCTCCGAGCCGAAGATGAGCCTGTGGCCGCTGATCTTCGGCACGCTCAAGGCGACCCTCTACGCGCTGGTGTTCTCGGTGCCGCTGGCGCTGATGGCCGCGGTCTACATCTCCCAGCTCGCGCCGGTCCGGCTGCAGGCGGTCATCAAGCCCACCCTCGAGCTGATGGCGGCCGTGCCGTCGGTGGTGGTCGGCTTCCTGGCCGCCCTGTGGCTCGCGCCGCGGCTGGAGGCAACGCTGCTTGCGGCGATCGTCGGCGCCGTCGCTCTACCCCTGTCGGTGCTGGTGGCGCTCGCGCTGTGGCGGATCGTGCCCGCCGGTCTTCGGCGGCGGGTCCCGATGGGCGGGGAGCTGGTGGTGCTGGCGATCTCGGCGGTGGGTGTCGTGACCGCGGCCGTTCTGCTGACCGGTCCGGTGGAGTCGGCGCTGTTCGGCGGTGACTTCCAGCGCTTCCTGTTCACCGAGTTGGGCATCCGCTACGACCAGCGCAACAGCATCGTGGTCGGCATCGCCCTCGGTTTCGCGGTGATCCCGGTGATCTTCACGATCGCCGAGGACGCCTGCTCGGCGGTGCCGCAGTCGTTGGTCTCGGCGAGCCGGGCCCTCGGGGCGACGCGCTGGCAGACCGCGGTCAGGCTGGTGGTTCCGGCGGCCAGCCCGGGGCTCTTCGCCGCCGTCATGCTCGGTTTGGGGCGGGCGGTCGGCGAGACCATGATCGTGCTCATGGCGGCCGGCAACACGCCGCTCCTCGACGGTTCACCGTTCAACGGCATGCGCACGATGTCGGCCGCGATCGCGGTCGAGATTCCCGAGGCGCCGGTGGGATCGACCCTGTTCCGGGTGCTGTTCCTGACCGGGACCCTGCTGTTCGTGTTCACCTTTCTCCTGACCACGGCCGCGGACGTCGTGGGCAGCTACCTCAGGAAGCGCTATGCCCGGTTCTGAGCAGGCCCGGGAGCCGATCGTCGCCGCCGCCTCGAGCACGGCTCCGGGGCTGGCCGGGATCTGGGCGACCGCGCTCGCCACCCTGGCCGTGCTGGCGATGCTGGCTCTGCTGCTGTGGATCGTGGTCGTCAACGCGTTCGCTTGGTTCTGGCCGGCCCGCATCCACGAGCTGCGGCTCGCTGACGGCACGGTCCTGGTGGGCGAGCGGGTCGGTCGCGAGGAGATGCCGGCGTCGCCGGCCACCGGCGAGGTGGGCCATCGAGTGAAGATCAAGGTGGGCAACCGGGAGCTGACAGGCAGCGACTTCGTGTGGGTACCGGAGCCCGAGATCGTGTCGATGACCGAGCCCCCGGACCTGGTGCGGGTCATTCGCTCCGAGTACGGCGACGCCTTCGGTCGGATCGTGGCGGCGGTCGACACCGACGGACGTGAGCTGGACCTCGCGTCGGGCACGGCGCTTGATCGCCTGCTGGCGGATGGCGCCGGGATGCGGCGCGAGCGTGGACGCCTTGAGCGCAAGCTGGAGAAGGTGCGCCGGCCTTTGACCCAGCTCGAGGAGCGGCTCGACCTGGTGGAGCGTTCGGATCGTGCGAGCACCCCTGAGGGGAAGGCCGAGATCGAGGAGCTACGGTACCGAACCGAGCGGCTCGCAGCGGAGCTCGCGTCCGGGCTCGACGCGGTGCAGGCGCGGCTCGACGAGGCCGCCGGGCGGCTCCAGCGGGCGACGCTGGTCCTGGAGGCAGGCGAGCAGCCGCTGGAGGTCCCGCTCGGCAACATCGTCGAGTTGATCCGGAGCAACCGGCTCGGCTTCCCCGCTCGGATGTGGCACGCGCTGCGGCAGGGTGTGCTGTTCCTCGTGACCGAGCCGCGGGAGGCCAACACCGAGGGTGGCATCTTCCCGGCCCTGTTCGGGACGGTGCTGCTGGTCTTCCTGATGAGCCTGGCGGTGGTGCCGCTGGGGGTGATCACGGCGGTGTACATGACCGAGTATGCGCGGCCGGGCGTGCTGCTCCGACTCGCCAGCCAGGCCGTCAACAACCTCGCCGGCGTACCCTCGATCGTCTTTGGCATGTTCGGGCTGGCGTTCTTCCTCTACGGCGTGGGCGGCGTCGTGGACCGGGCATTCTTCGCCGATCGCCTGCCCACGCCCACCTTCGGCACCGGTGGCGTGCTGTGGGCGTCGCTGACCCTGGCCTTGCTCACGGTGCCGGTGGTGGTGGTGGCGACCCGAGAGGGGCTGCTGGCCGTTCCCCGGAGCTGGCGCGAGGGGTCGCTGGCGCTCGGTGCCACCAAATGGCAGACCATGCGCCGCATTGTGCTCCCGGCGGCGATGCCGGGGATCCTGACCGGTCTGATCCTCGCGGTGAGCCGGGCCGCAGGTGAGGTCGCCCCGCTGATGCTCACCGGTGCGGTCAAGATGGCGCCCAGCCTGCCGGTGGACGGGATGCCGCCGTTCCTCCACCTGCAGCGCAAGTTCATGCACCTCGGCTTCCACATCTACGACGTGTCGATGCAGTCACCGAACGTCGAGGCGGCGAAGCCGATGGCGTTTGCTACCACGCTGGTGCTGCTGGCGCTGGTCGTCCTGATGAACCTGACCGCGATCGTCATCCGCCGGCGCCTGCGCCGCGCCTATCGCGGCCAGGTGGTGTAGGAGTTGCCATGAGCAATCACCCGGTGGCGCTTTCGACGGAAGGCCTGCACCTCTACTACGGGGAGACCCATGCCCTCAAAGGGATCACCCTCGAGCTGCCGGAGCACCAGATCAGCGCACTCATCGGGCCGTCGGGGTGCGGCAAGTCGACCTACCTGCGCTGCTTCAACCGCATGAACGACGTGATCGATGGTGTGCGGATCGAGGGCCGGGTGCTCGTCGAGGGCGAGGACGTCAACCGGGAGAACGTCGATCTCGAGCAGATCCGGAAGCGAGTCGGCATGGTCTTCCAGAAGTCCAACCCCTTCCCGATGTCGATCCTCGACAACGTTAGCTTCGGCCCCCGCATGTCCGGGATCCGGGGACGGGATCGGCTCGACGAGATCGTCGAGCGCTCGCTGCGCCAGGCCGACCTCTGGGTGGAGGTCAAGGACCGACTCGCCGGTTCGGCCCTCGACCTGTCGGGGGGCCAGCAGCAGCGGCTGTGCATAGCGCGGGCGCTCGCCAATGAGCCCGACATCCTGCTCCTCGACGAGCCGGCCTCAGCGCTCGACCCGATCTCGACCGCGAAGATCGAGGAGACGCTGCTGCAGCTCAAGGCCCGTTACACCATTGTCATCGTCACCCACAATCTGCAGCAGGCGGCCCGAGTCGCGGACATGACCGCGTTCTTCATGCTCGGCGACCTGGTTGAGTTCTCGGACACCACGACCATGTTCACCAAGCCCGGCCAGCGGCTGACCGAGGAGTACATCACCGGGAGGTTCGGATGATGCGAAGCGCCTTTCACCCGGTCAGTCTGCGCAGGCGCCCTCCTGTCGGGAGGGGCAATCCGACGCGACCTGTGTTGCATGCGGGCCGATGTGCCGTATCGTTTTGTCAGGGAGTCTCCGATGCACCGGCAGTTTGAGGAAGAGCTGGAGCAGCTCAAGCAGAGCGTCCTGGCGATGGCCGGGCTGGTGGAGAGGTCGGTCGCCGACGTCGCCACGGCTCTCGTCGAGCAAGACACTGAGCTCGCCGACGAGATCATCCGCCGCGACGACGAGGTCGACCGGCTCGAGATCGAGATCGACCGCCTCGCCACCGAGTTCATCGCCCGCCACCAGCCGACTGCGACCGATCTGCGGTTCGTGATCGTGTCGATCAAGCTCGGCCCCGAGCTCGAGCGGATCGCCGACGACGCGGTCAACATCGCGCACCGCGTCATCCACTTCGCCAAGCTGCCGTTGCTGAAGCCGCTGATCGACCTGCCGCGGATGCTCGCGTTGGCGCACGCGATGGTCAGCGATGCCATCACCGCCTACGTCAACCGCGACCCGGTCGCGGCGCGCGAGATCATCCGGCGCGACGACGAGGTCGACACACTGTACTGGCAGGTGTTCCGCGAGCTGCTGACCTTCATGATGGAGAACCCGTCGGTGATCTCGCGCGCCATCGACCTGATCCTGGTCGCGCGTTTCATCGAGCGGATGGCCGACCAGGCCACCAACATCGCCGAGGAGGTCGTGTACTTGGTCGAGGCGGTACCCATCCGCCACCAACACGACGAGCCCGAGAAGCCCCGCGGCGAGGACTGAGTGATGTCGGGCGAGCGACTGATCATCGTCGAGGACGATCCCGATCTGGCGAGGACCCTGACCCTCGCGCTGGAACGGGACGGCTTCCAGGTGACCGCCTTCCACACCGGGCGGGAGGGTCTCGAGGGCATCCTCTCCTCGCCTCCCGACCTCGTGCTGCTCGACCTCAACCTGCCCGATCTGGATGGGCTGAGCGTGTGCCGCGAGCTGCGCGGGACGCCGGCGGTCCAGGACCTGCCGTTGATCATCCTGACCGCCCGCGTCGAGGAGAGCGATCGCGTGCTCGGCCTCGACCTGGGCGCGGATGACTACGTGACCAAGCCGTTCTCACTGCGCGAGCTCAAGAGCCGGATCCGCGCCCTGCTGCGCCGGCGCAGCCTCGACACCGGGGTCCCGGAGGACTCCTACCGCGACTCCCGGCTCGAGGTCAACCGCGGCTCGATGGAGGTGAGATTCGACGGCCAGCCGGTGCGGCTGACGGTGCGCGAGTTCGAGCTGCTGTGGCACCTGATCACGACCCGGCCGCGGGTCGCAACGCGGGATCGGATCCTCGAGCGGGTGTGGGGGATCTCCAGCGAGGTCGAGACGCGGACCGTCGACGTGCACATCCGGGCGCTGCGGGCCAAGATCGACAGCGAGATCGTGGAGACGCTGATCGGCGCCGGCTACCGGTTCCGGGGATTCCCGTGACCCGCGTCCACCACCTCGCGGTGGTCGCGCTCGCCGCCACGCCCCTGCTGCTGGTCTGCCTGGCCGTCGTGATGAGAGGGGGCGGCGGCGCGCTCCCGGTCGTGGCGGCCTGGACGGTCGGCGTCGCACTGCTCGAGCTGGCGCTGTGGTGGGCGATCGGCGGGCAGCAGCGGGAGCTCCTCGAGGGGCTCGGCGTGGCGTCGAGCCGTGCCGCCGGCACCCGGATCCGCGAGCTCGAACGCGAGGCGGCGCTCGATCGCTCCGAGCATGAGCGGATGGCGGTGCTGGTCGAGGACCTCTCGTCGGGCCTCGGCGAGGGGCTGGTCGTGATCGACACTGACCTCAGGATCCGGCTCATCAACCGGGTCGCGCTGCGCTTCTGCGGGGTCGAGCAGGTGCGGCCCGGCGCCCACCTCCTGGAGCTGCTCCGGGAGCCCGAGGGCGTCGAGGCCTTCCAGTCGGCCGCAGCCAGCGGCCGCCCCGATCCGATTCTCATCTCCAACCCGCGCGGACTCTGGGAGGTGCGCGCCTTCCCGGTGCGCGGCGGCGGCGCGGTCGGGCTGCTCTCCGAGGTCAGCCTGATCCGGCGCGCCGCCGAGTTCCGGCGCCGCTTCGTCCAGGACCTGTCCCACGAGCTGCGGTCGCCGCTGACGGTGCTGCGGACCACGGTCGAGGCGATGGAGGACGAGCTTCCGGCGGAGCTGACCGAGATGCTGGTCCGCCAGGTCGAGCGGGTCGACCGCCTCGCGAGCGAGCTCAACGAGCTGGCCACGATCGAGTCCGGCCAGGTTGACCTCGAGCTCGGTGAGGTGGCCCCGGCTGAGGTGGTCCGGGAGGTCCTGACCGACTTCCGGCCCGAGGCGGCGCAGCTTGACGTCGACCTCCGCTGCGAGGTGCCGGAGGACCTGCGCTGCTGGTGCGACCGCCGCGGTCTCTACCGCGTGCTCTCCAATCTGGTCGACAACTCCGTCAAGTACAACCGCCCGGGCGGTTGGGTTCGGGTGCGCGGCCGCAGCGGTGAGGCATCGGCCATCCTCGAGGTGTCGGACAGCGGCGAGGGGATCCCGGCAAGCGAGCTGCAGGCGGTGCTGCAGCGCTTCTACCGCGTCGATCGGGCGCGCACGCCCGGCCGCGGCGGGCTCGGCCTCGGCCTCGCGATCGTCAAACACCTGGTGCAGGTCATGGGCGGCACCCTGGCCCTCGACTCGAGGGAAGGGGTCGGCACCACCGTCACCCTGAGCTTTCCGGTCGAGGCCCCCGGGGGCGAAGTCCGGCCGGCGTCCGGGTCACAGCCGTAGCCCGGATCATGCGCCGAGCTGCCGCTGCCACCGGCTCAGCGGCTCGCCCGCCTGCGGCCATCGCGGTCCGCCCAGGCGCCTCGCCTCAGTCCTCGCCTTCGCGGAGCCGGTAGCCCACCCCGGGCTCGGTCAGCAGGTAAGCGGGGCGCGCCGGCTCGGGCTCGATCTTGCGGCGCAGGTTGGAGACGGTCACCCGCACCAGGTGGTGCTGCTCGAGGTAGCCCGGCCCCCACACCTCGCGCAGGATCTGGCGGTGGGTGAGGACGCGGCCGGCGTGGCGCACGAAGAGGCGGAGCAGGTCGTACTCGGTCGGGGTGAGGGCGATCTCCGTCTCGTCGCGGCGAACCCGCCGGCGCGCGAGGTCCACCTCGAGGCCACCGGCGTGGAAGATCGGATCCTCGGCCGGGGCCGCGGCCCGGCGCAGCGCCGCTCGGATGCGCGCCAGCAGCTCGCCGACCCCGAACGGCTTGGTCAGGTAGTCATCGGCCCCGGCGTCGAGCGCCTCGACCTTGTCGTCCTCGCGGTCGCGCACCGACAGCACGATGATCGGCTGATGGCTCCACTCGCGCAGGCGCCGGATCACCTCCACCCCGTCGAGGTCAGGCAGCCCGAGGTCGAGCACGATGACGTCCGGCCGGAAGGCGGCCGCGGCCGCCATTCCCTCCTCGCCCGACTCCGCCTCGGCCACCTCCATGTCGGCGGCCGCCAGCGCGGTGCGCAGGAAGCGCCGGATCGGCCGCTCGTCGTCGACGACCAGCACCCGGACGGCACTCATCGAGCTCTGCCCTCCTCGGATCGACCCAGCGGAAGCTCGAGCACGAGCCTGGTGCCGCCGGTCTCGGCCCGCTCCGCCCACACTCGTCCACCGTGAGCGTCGACGATACCACGGCTGAGCGCGAGGCCGAGCCCGCTGCCGCCGGCCGCGTCACCCCGGTGGGCGCGGTAGAACTTCTCGAACACCCGCTCGAGCTCGGTCTCCGGGATGCCCTCGCCGTGATCCCGCACCTCGAGCCGCAAAGCGTCGCCGACCGCCCTCGCCGTCACCTCCACCACGCTCCCGCCGGGCGAGAACTTGAGCGCGTTGTGGAGCAGGTTGACCACCGCCTGGGTGAGGAGCGCGGCGTCACCCTCGACGGCGGGAAGGTCATCTGGAACGTCGAGGCGGATGCGGTCGGACTCCGCCCGGACCGGCGACTGCGTGAGGGCGCTCCCGACCAGCTCCTGCGGCTCGATCGGTTCCCGATGCAGCTCGAGGCGCCCTGCCTCGAGGCGTGAGAGGTCGAGCAGCCCGCCCACCACGCGGTCGAGCCGCTCGGCTTCGTCGAAAGCCTCGGCCAGCAAACTGGCCCGCGCTTCGCCGTCCAGACGCTCGCCCTGCTCGCGCAGCGTCGAGAGCACTCCGACGATGGTGGCGAGCGGGGTCCGCAGGTCGTGGGAAACCGAGCTCAAGATGGCCCGATGCAGGCGGTCGGCTGCGGTCAGGAGCTCGGCCTCGCGCGCCTGCTCAGCGAGCTCGGCGCGCTCGAGTGCGAGGCCCGTTTGGGTCGCCAGCGCCTCGACCAGCCGCCGCCGGTCGGGCGCCAGCACCTGGCCAGACGCGGGCACTGCAAGGCCGAGCGCCACTCCCGGCTCGCGGCCGGCGAGCACCGGCAGCCACAGGTGGCTGGCCGCAGGCAGAGTGTCGGTTCCGCGGCCGGCCGCTTGGCCGTGGCGTGCGCACCAGCGGGCTGCGGCGAGGTCGGTGGCGGCCACGCCTCCCGCTGGAGGTGAGCCGGACAGCACGTCGACTGGCTCCCGGAGCGCCAGCACGAGCCCATCGAGGCCGCTGACCTCGCCCGCCTCCTCGAGCAGGCAGCGAGCGACGTCCACCGGCTGGCTGAGGGTGGAGAGTCGCCGGGAGAGGTTCAGCAGGGCCCCGGTCTGCGCCTCGCGGGCCCGGGCCGCCGCGGTCTGGGCGCGCAGGCGGGACACCAAGGTGCTGGTGACCGCACCGACCAGGAAGAGGCCAAGAAAGGTGATGAGGTACTGCGTGTCGTGCACCGTGAAGCTGTGGCGCGGCGGCACGAACATCACGTCGAAGGCGATCACCGACACACCGGCGGCGACCAGGGCGGGAACGAGCCCGAGCCTGAGGGCGGCAATGAGCACTGCGACCAGGTACACCATGACCAGGTTGGTCGGCTCCAGGCGACCGGCAAGCGGCAGCCCGAGCGCCGTTGCCGCCGCCACCAGCGCCAGCGCGTCGACGACCTGCCGCCAATCAGCCCTCTCCCGTGGCGGAGCGCGTCGCACGTCGGCTGCCGGTACGGCGGGGCCGACGCTGACCACGACCAGGTCGATCGGCGCTGCCTGGACAACCAGATCGCTGAAGATTGACCGCTGGACGCGGGCGAGGCCTCGCCGCCGCGTGGGCCGCCCAACGACCAGCTTCGTGACGTTGTGGGCGCGCGCAAAGCGGAGGACCTCCTCCGCCACCGAGCTCCCCTCCAGGGTGGCGACTTGGGCTCCAAGCTGCTCGGCAAGTGCGAGGTCGCGGAAGATCCGCTGCCGGTTGTCCTCGCTCAGCCGGTCGCTCTCCGCAGTCTCGACATAGACTGCGAACCACTCCGCCCGCAGCTCGTCGGCAAGGCGGCGGGTGGCACGGATGAGCTCCGCGCTGTATGGGCTGCCGGCAACCGAAACCAGGAGCCGCTCCGCCGCCGGCCACGGGCCCGGGATCGAGCGCAACGTCATGTACGCCCGCATCTGCTCGTCGACGCGCCGCGCCGCCCGGCGCAGGGTGAGCTCCCGCAGCGCCAACAGATTGCCGGAACGGAAGAACAGCTGCGTGGCGCGTGCCGCCTGCTCGGGCAGGTAGACCTTGCCGTCGGCAAGCCTCTGCAGCAGCTCCTCGGGCGGCACGTCGACCAGCTCGATCTCGTCCGCCTGGTCCAGCAGACGGTCCGGCACCCGCTCGCCCACCGCGACCCCGGTGATTCGGGCCACCACCTCGGCCAGGCTCTCCAGGTGCTGGACGTTGAGGGTGGTCCAGACCTCGATGCCGGCCGCCAGCAGCTCCTCCACGTCCTGCCAGCGCTTGGGGTGCCGCGATTCGGGCGCGTTGGTGTGTGCCAGCTCGTCGACCAGGGCGATGCCCGGGTTGCGTGCCAGCACGGCGTCGAGATTGAGCTCTGTTAGCCGGGCCCCGCGGTAGGTCGTTTCGCGGCGCGGCACCACCTCGAGACCTTCCAACAATGCCTCGGTCTCGGCACGCCCGTGGGTTTCCACAAGCGCCACCACGAGGTCGAACCCATCGGCGCGTCGGCGCCGCGCTGCCTCGAGCATGGCGTACGTCTTGCCCACGCCGGCCGCGTAGCCGAGGAACACCTTGAGCCGCCCGCGATCGCGCCTTCGCTCCTCGTCGGCGGCCAGCTCGAGGAGCTGGTCCGGGTCCGGCCGCGGCTCACTCTTGACGGCAGACATCGTCAAGTTGATGGTAGCGCGGCCTACGGTTGGCGGAACCGGCGGTCGAGGTCCAGGTTCAGCAGGAGGACGTTGATCCTCGGCTCGCCGAGGATGGCGAGCGACCGGCCTTCGACGTGTGCCGCCACCGCCGACTGCACCGCCGACAGTGGGACCCCCCGCGCCGCTGCGACCCGCGGCGCCTGCCAGAGAGCGGCATCGGGGCTGAGGTGAGGGTCGAGGCCGCTTGCCGAGGCTGTCACCAGCTCGCCCGGGACCAGACCCGGCGCGCTCGCGTTGTCCCTGCGCAGGCGCGCTGCCTCTGCCGCAACACGGTCCCTGAGCCTGGCCGAGGTGGGACCGAGGTTCGAGCCTCCCGACGCGCTGGAGTCGTAGCCCCCCGGGCCCGCGGCAGACGGTCGGCCGTGAAAGTAGCCCGGACTTGCGAACTCCTGACCGATCAGCTCGGACCCCACGACCCGGGCGCCGACCGCCACCATGCTGCCGTCGGCCTGGCGAGGAAAGAGGAGTCGAGCGCAGGCGCAGACGGCGAGGGGATAGACCACGCCGGTCAGGACGAGGGTGGCGACGACCATCCGCAGGGCGATCACGAGCTCCGATCGCATGCAGTCCTCCTACGTAAGCCCCAGGGCAGCCAGCAGCATGTCGACGACCTTGATGCCGACGAACGGCGTCACCATGCCCCCCAGGCCGTACACCAGTAGCGAGCGCCTGAGCAACGCGGCCGCTCCGAGTGGGCGGTAGCGCACGCCGCGCAGTGCGAGTGGGATCAGTGCCACGATGATGAGCGCGTTGAAGATCACCGCGGCGAGGATTGCGCTGCGTGGCGAGGAGAGGGCCATGACGTTGAGCGGCGCGATTTCGGGAAACGCCGGCAGCAGCATGGCGGGCAGGATGGCAAAGTACTTCGCCACGTCGTTGGCGATCGAGAAGGTGGTCAGGCAGCCGCGGGTCATCAGCAGCTGCTTGCCCACCTCGACCACCTCGAGCAGCTTGGTCGGGTCGCTGTCCAGGTCAACCATGTTGCCCGCCTCGCGCGCCGCCTGCGTGCCGGTGCTCATGGCGATGGCCACGTCGGCCTGGGCCAGGGCCGGGGCGTCATTGGTGCCGTCGCCGGTCATCGCGACCAGCTTGCCCTTGGCCTGCTCCGCGCGGATGAATGCGAGCTTCATCTCGGGGGTGGCCTCGGCCAGGAAGTCGTCGACGCCGGCCTCGGCTGCGATGGCGGCAGCGGTCAGAGTGTTGTCGCCGGTGATCATGATCGTCTGCAGCCCCATGGCCCGGAAGCGGGCGAAGCGCTCCTTGATACCGCCCTTGACAACGTCCTTGAGGTGGACCACCCCGATCGCCCGCCCGTCGCGTGCGACCAGCAGCGGCGTGCCACCGCTCCTGGCGATGGTCTCGACTGCGCCCTCCAGCTGCGGTGGCACCGGGTTGCCCTCTGCCGCGCACCAGCCGCGGATGGCGTCGGCGGCCCCCTTGCGCACCCGGGCCCCCGGCAGATCGACGCCACTGATGCGGGTCTGAGCTGAGAACGCGACGAAGCCGATGTCCGCCAGGCGACCGCCGACCAGCTCCGGGTCGGCTCGCAGACCGAAGCGCTCCTTGGCGAGCAGCACGATGCTGCGCCCCTCTGGCGTCTCGTCCGTCAACGACGCCAGCTGGGCGGCTACCGCGAGGTACTTCTCGGAAACCCCCGGAGCCGGCACCAACGCCACGGCCTGGCGATTGCCGAACGTGATAGTGCCGGTCTTGTCGAGCAGCATGATGTCCACGTCCCCGGCCGCCTCGACCGCCCGACCGCTGGTCGGGATCACGTTCTTGCGGACGAGGCGGTCCATGCCGGCGATGCCGATGGCGGACAGGAGCGCCCCGATCGTGGTTGGGATCAGGCAGACCAGAAGGGCCGCGATCGCGGTCGTCGAGAAGCGCACGCCGGAGTAGAGGCCGAACGGTACCAGGGTGACGCAGACGACGAGGAAGATGATCGTCATGCCGCACAGGAGCACTTCGAGCGCGATCTCATTCGGGGTCTTCTGCCGCCTGGCCCCCTCGACCAGGGCGATCATGCGGTCGAGAAAGGCCCCGCCTGGATCGCTCGTGATCCGCACTACGATCCGGTCGGAGAGCACCCTGGTGCCGCCGGTCACGGCGGAGCGGTCACCGCCGCTCTCGCGAATGACCGGGGCAGACTCACCGGTCACCGCCGACTCGTCCACCGACGCGATCCCGTCGACCACCTCACCATCCCCGGGGATCAACTCGCCGGCCTCGACGGCGACGACGTCCCCCTTGCGGAGGCTCGACGCCGGCACCTCCTCCTCACGACCGTTTGTCTTCCGGCGCGCCACGGTCTCGCGGCGGAGGCCGCGCAGCGCCGCGGCTTGCGCCTTGCCGCGCCCCTCGGCGAGCGCCTCGGCGAAGTTCGAGAAGAGCACCGTGAACCACAGCCAGAGAGCCACCGAGAGGGTGAACCAGGCCGGCTCGGCGCCTGTCGCGCCAGGCCGGAGGTCCGCGAGCCAGCCGGCCGTCGTCACAACGGCGCCGGCCGCAACCACCAGCATCACCGGGTTCCTTGCCGTCACCCGCGGGTCCAGCTTGCGCAGACTGTCGAGCAGCGCCGCGCGCAGGATCGTGCGGTCCCAAGCCGAGACGGCGTGCAGCTTCCCGTCGGGCACTAGAACACCCTGCCCGAGCGAGCCAGGAAGTGCTCGACAACTGGGCCCAAGCTGAGCGCAGGCAAGAACGTCAGGGCGCCGACGATCACGATGACCCCGATCAGCAGCACCAGGAACAGGGAGCCAGTGGTCGGGAGGGTGCCGGCACCCGGGGGCGACACCTTCTTGCCGGCCATCACTCCGGCGATGGCGAGCACCAGGATGATCATCCAGAAGCGGCCGATCAGCATGGCGAGGCCGAGGGTGACGTTGAACCACTGAGTGTTGGCTCCGAGACCCGCGAACGCCGAGCCGTTGTTGCCGGCCGCGCTCGAGAATGCGTACAGGATCTCGGTCAGACCATGCGGACCGGTGTTGCCGAGCGACGACAGGGCGGGAGGAGTCACCGCCGACAGCGAGGCGCCGGCCAGGATCACCAGAGTCGGGATGAGGACGAAGAGTATGGCGAGCTTCACCTCGCGGCTTTCGACCTTCTTGCCCAGGTACTCGGGAGTGCGCCCGACCATCAGACCGGCGATGAACACCGCCAGGATCGCCATCACGAGCATTCCGTAGAGGCCGGCGCCCACGCCGCCGAACACCACCTCGCCAAGCTGGATGTTGAAGAGCGTCACCAGGCCGCCGAGCGGGGTGAAGCTGTCGTGCATCGAGTTGACGGCGCCGCAGGAGGCGTCGGTCGTCACGGTGGCGTACAGCGCAGAGCCCGAAATGCCGAAGCGGACCTCCTTGCCCTCCATGTTGCCGGAGGCCCCTTCCAGCCCCAGGACCGGGCTGCCGGCGGCCTCGGCCCAGTAGACCGCCGTCACACCGGCAAGAAACAGAATCGACATGGCAGCGAGCAGAACGAGCCCGTGACGCCGGTCTCCCGCCATGCGGCCGAAGGTCCAGGTGAGACCGGCGGGGATGGCGAAGACAAGGAGCATCGACACGAAGTTCGTCAGCGGGGTCGGGTTTTCGAAGGGGTGGGCGGCGTTGGCGTTGAAGAAGCCGCCGCCGTTGGTGCCGAGCTGCTTGATCGCCTCCTGCGAGGCCACCGGTCCCATGGGGATCAGCTGCTCACCCCCGTCCAGGGTGGTGACCAGCTGGTAGGGAGCCAGGCTCTGAACGACCCCTTGGGAGACGAACAGGAGGGCGACGAAGAAGCTCGCCGGGAGCAGGACATACACCGTGCCCCGAGTGAGATCGACCCAGAAGTTGCCGATCGCCCCCGGCGCCTTGCCCTCGCCTCGGCGCGTCAGGCCGCGGGCGAGCGCGACCGCGACCGCCAATCCGGCCGCGGCCGAGACGAAGTTGTGCCAGGCAAGGCCGGTCATCTGGGTGAGATAGCTCATGGTCGCCTCGCCGGCGTAGCCCTGCCAGTTGGTGTTGGTGGTGAAGCTCGCAGCGGTGTTGAAGGCCGACAGCGGTTCCACCGGACCGAGGCTCTGCGGGTTGAGCGGCAGCACGTGTTGAAGGCGCTGGATGGCGTACGTGACGAGCATGCTCGCGCCGCTGAAACCCAGCAGAGAGGCGGCGTAGGTCTGCCATGGCCGCTCGCGGCCATCGACCCGGCAAACGCGGTAGACGAGACGCTCCAGCCACCCGAGCGGGCGCATCAGCGGATGCGCCTGGCCCTCGAACACCCGATGCATGTACGTCCCCAGCGGAGGCGCCGCCAGCAGCACCATGGCGAGAAACACGAGGATCTGGGTCCATCCGATCAGGGTCACGGCAGGTCTCGCCTTCAGTGACGCTCGGGCTTCAGCAGCGAATAGCCGAGGTAGACGAGGAGCAGCAACGACACCAGCAGGCCGGCAGCATGCTCCACGCTCATGTCGATTCCAGTCAGACGCGCTCACAGGCGCGGACGATGAGCCACGATACGGCGAAGAACAGCAGAGTGACTGCAACCACCAGGAGGTCTTGCACGGATGAGCCTCTCAGAGGTGACGATGCCCGGCCGCCGCGCTCGCGCCCCGATCCGAGACCGGGGAGTCGCCCTCAGGCAGTGCGGCGGCTCCTGACCAGCCGGAGGCTGCGGACGCCCGCTGGAGGAGCCATCGAAGGCGGTTGCTCGCTCGCCACTCCTCGATCGCAGCCCAGCAGCTCAGCACGAGGAGGAAGCCGAACAGGTAGAGCAGGAAGCGCCGGTCAGAGCCCCCGAGGAGCTGCGGCCAGACCGCCATCGCCCACACCGGCGCCGACAGCAGCGCGAGCAGCGAGGTCAGGAGGCGCCGGCGGGAAGCCAGCTGCTCGCACCGGAGCTGGCCGTCCACCAGCGATTGCAGGCGACCACTGTCAGCATCGGAGCCGAACGGACCACGGACGAAGGTGACATCGGCCATCGAACGAAGTGTCGGGCAGCGGACGTCAATTGGGCGGAAAGGTCGGAGCCGGGCGCGTCAAGGACTCGTCAACGCCTCCCTGGTCAAGAAGTTGACAAGGGTCTGCCGAAAAGTGTCAAGAGCGCATCAAGGCCGGATCACGGCCTGGGTATCCGCCGATGGCGAGGTGTATAGGTGCGTCGAGCGCCGAGTCCCGCCGAGGGCGGGAGCGGGGGAACCACTTCAGGGGCGCATCGCCTGAGGCGTAGGGCAATCTCTTCGGCCCGAGCCCGTCAGCTCACCTCGCAGGCGTCGAAGAGAGGAAGACAGTGCTGCACACACCGTTGGCCGGCCGCCGGTCGGCGCCTGCTGCTCCACCACCAGCTGACGGGTACGCCTCGCCGCCGAGGCGGATCCGGCGCCGAGCTTCGCGCTTGCTGCTGGGTAGCCGTGACCTTGCAGTCGTCCTCCGGCGCGAGGGCGCATGACCGAGACGCCGCCCACCGACAACGGCGTCGACGAACTCGACGACGCCGCGCCGCGGATCACCAGTCGGCGCGATCTGGCGACCCTCTCGCTGGCCGCCCTCGGCGTGGTCTACGGCGACATCGGGACGTCGCCGCTGTACACGATCCGTGAGTGCTTCGTGCCCGGGCACGGCGCCGAGCCGACGCCCGCCAACGTCCTCGGTGTGCTGTCGCTGGTCTTCTGGTCGCTCGCCCTGGTCGTGGTCCTCAAGTACCTGGTGTTCGTGATGCGCGCCGACAACCGGGGCGAGGGCGGGATCATGGCGCTGATCGCCCTGATCTCGCCGGCGCCGGATGGCGACGGTCGCAGGCGCCGCCGGCGCTGGCTCATTCTCCTCGGGCTGTTCGGAACCGCGCTGCTGTTCGCCGACGGCATGATCACGCCGGTGATCACGGTCCTCGGCGCGGTCGAGGGGCTGGAGGTGGCGACCCCGGTCCTCCGTCCGTTCGTGGTGCCGATCTCGCTCGGTATTCTCGTCGCGCTGTTCCTGGTCCAGAAGCGAGGCACGGCGCGGGTCGGGGCGATGTTCGGGCCGGCCATGGTGCTGTGGTTCGTGATGATCGCCGCCCTCGGCCTCCCCTGGGTCGTGCGCCACCCGGAGGTGCTCGCGGCGGTGGCGCCGTGGCACGGGATCGGCTTCCTCGTCAGCCACCGCCTTCACGGCCTCTTCGTCCTCGGCGCGGTGGTGCTCTGCTTCACCGGCACCGAGGCCCTGTACGCGGACATGGGCCACTTCGGGCCGCGGCCGATCCGATTCGCCTGGTCGGTCCTGGTCTTCCCGTGCCTGCTCGCTCAACTACTTCGGCCAGGGTGCGGTCATTCTCGGCGGCGGCGCTCGTGCGGTCGCCAACCCGTTCTTCGCCCTCGCGCCTGTGGGACTGCTCTACCCGGTGGTGGCAATCGCGACAGCGGCTGCTGTCATCGCATCGCAGGCCCTCATTTCCGGTGCCTTCTCGCTCGCCCAGCAGGCGATGCAGCTCGGCTACTCGCCACGGATGGACGTCGTCCACACGTCGAGCGTCGCGCGCGGGCAGATCTACGTGCCGGAAATCAACTCGCTCCTCCTGGTCGCCTGCTGCGCCCTGACCCTGGTTTTCCGGTCGTCGTCCAACCTGGCCGCGGCCTATGGACTGGCGGTCACCGGGACCATGACCATCACCACGATCCTGCTCTATGCAGTGGCGCGGGAGCGGTGGGGCTGGAGCCGCGCCCGCGCCGGCATGCTGGTCGGGCTGTTCCTGTGCATCGACCTGCCATTCCTCTCCGCCAACATGGTCAAGATCACCCACGGCGGCTGGCTGCCGCTGGTGGTCGGCGCCGCGGTCTTCACCGTGCTCGTCACCTGGAAGCAGGGGCGGGAGCTCCTTGCCGAGCAGATGAGGCAGGGGATGGTCGCACTCGACCGTTTTCTTCCCTCGCTGAGGATGGAGAAGCCGCACCGGGTCGCCGGGACCGCGGTCTTCATGACCTCGAACCTCGACGTCGTGCCACCGGTGCTGCTCCACCACTTCAAGCACAACAAGGTCCTCCACGAGAAGGTGATCCTCCTCTACGTGCTCACCGAGCGCGTGCCGCTCGTGCCGCCCTCGGAACGGGTGGAGGTCAGCGATCTGGGCGACGAGGTGTACTCGGTAGTGGCGCGCTTCGGCTTCATGGAGACCCCGGACGTGCCGCGGGCCCTCAAGCAGTGCCGGAACCGGGGCCTGCGGGTCAAGCTCGGCGACACCAGCTACTACCTCGGCCGCGAGACGCTGCTGACCACCGGCACCAGCGGCATGTCGCAGTGGCGGAAATCGCTGTTCGCCTACCTGTCGCGCAACGCCCGTCCCGCGACCGCCTTCTTCAGCCTGCCGCCGAACCGGGTGGTCGAGCTCGGGATGCAGGTGCGGCTCTAGGAGCGCGTGGGGCATAGCCCCCAGCGTCAGGCGTGAACGGCTGGCCGATCGAGGCTGCGGAAGCCGCGACGGGTCTGCTAGAGTCCGCGTATGCGGATCATCGTCAACCCAGCGGCGGCCGTTGGCCGAGTCGGCCGCGAGTGGGCACGAGTCGCGCCGATGTTCGAGGAGCTCGGCTTCGAGGGCGAGACCGTCTTCACCGAGCGGCCGTGGCACGCGATCGAGCTTGCCGAGCAGGCGGTGCGCGACGGCCACCAGGTGGTGGTGGCGGTGGGCGGCGACGGCACCGTGTGCCAGGCCGCGGCCGGCCTCTACCGGAGCGGCGGCGGCGCCCTCGGCGTGCTGCCGCTCGGCACCGGCAACGACATCGCGCGCACCCTCGGCATCCCGCTCGACGTCCGGGCGGCGGCGCAGGTCGTGCTCGACGGCCACCGCCGCGAGGTCGACCTGATCCGGGTCGGCGACCACCTGGTGCTCAACGCGATCGGCGTCGGCCTGCTCGGCGACATCAACACCCGCGCGGCGCGCATCAAGCGGGTGCGCGGCATCATCGGCTACCTCGGCGTTGCCCTGGTCTCGCTGATCAAGTTCGAGTCGCCGCCGGTGGTGCTCGAGACGCCGGACCGGCGCTACGAGGGCGCGATGACGATCCTCGCGGTGCACGGCGGCCCGACCACCGGCGGCGGCTTCATCCTCGCCCCGCGTGCAGTGCCCGATGATGGCCTGCTCGATGCCACCCTGGTGCCGGGCATCGGGCCGTTCGGGCGCATTCCGCGGTTGGTCGCGGCGATGCGGGGGACGCTCGGCCGGATCCACGACACCGTCGAGCTGCAGGCGCCCTGGCTCGAGCTGCGCTTTGACCGGCCGCTGCCGATGCACGTCGATGGCGACATCGCGGTGCTCGAGCCGCCGTTGGCCCGCTTCGAGGTCATCCCGAAGGCGGTTGGGGTTTTTGTGCCGAAGCCGGTCGATGCCTGAGGACCTGGGATCTGGGGGCTCGGAGCTGGTGGGCCCCGCCCGCTTCCGCGCCCGCTTGTCACGGCAAAGCCGAAGGCGACTTGTCAGGGCGTAGTGCGGAGCGCGAAGCCTGAAGCCGGATGCCCGTGCCCGTGTCGGGAGAATATTGGGCACGCGGGATCGTTCCTTCGGAGACGGAGACGGAGACGGAGACGGCAGTGGGTCTCCAAACGCTAGCCCCTAGCCCCTAGCCCCTATACCCTGGTCCCCGTGTCAACCCAAAGTGACGAGACGCGTCCAAGGGATGTGTCGCGAGCCGACAGCATGCCCACCCGAGCCGATCTCCCAGAGACCGACGACGCGCTCCTGATCCGGGCGCGCAACGGCGACCGGGAGTCCTTCGGCGAGCTGGTCGCGCGCCACCAGCGCCGGGTGTGGAGGGTCTGCCGGCAGTACCTGGGGCCGGCCGATGCCGAGGCCGCCGCCCAGGACGCGCTGGTCAAGGCCTACCTGAGCCTCCGGTCGTTCGACGGCCGGTCGGCCTTCACCACCTGGGTGACGCGCATCGCCATCAACACCTGCCTCGATGAGCTGCGGCGGCGGCGCCGGGAGGCGCCCAGCGCCAACGGCTTTGCGGATCGGGCGGACGAGGATCGGCTCGCGGCGCTGTCTGACGGCGGCCCGGGGCCCGAGGACCGCTCGATCCAGCGCCAGGCCGTCGCGCGCCTGGCGGTCCTCGAGCAGGAGCTGCCCGGCCGCCAGCGCGAGATCTTCCGCCTACGCTTCTACGCCGAGCTCGAGCTCGAGGAGATCGCCGCAGCACTCGGGGTGCATGTGGGCACCGTGAAGACGCAGCTGCACCGGGCGGTGCACCGCCTGCGTGAAGGACTGGGAGACGTGCGATGAACAGCCATCTTGACGAGCGGGAGATCTCGGCCGCCATGGCCGGCCTCTCACTCGCCGACGGGAGCGGGGAGCATCTCGAGTCGTGCCTCGAATGCCGCCGGCGGGTCGCTGACCTGGCGCTGCTGATCGGCCGCTGCCGGGCCGAGCAGGCGACCGGCGAGCCCGACTGGCAGGCGGCACGTGCCGCCGTGCTTGCCCGCCTTCCGGCTGTGGAGGACGTGCGCTTCGAGGCCCGGCGGCTGCGCTGGTGGCGGCCGCTGGTGGCGGCCGCAGCGGTCATTGTGGCGGCGGCGGCGGTGGTTCTGCTGGCGCCGGATCGGGTCGCAGTCGACCCCACCGAAAGCGGGATCCCGGTCGAGGAGATCCTGGCCGAGGTCGACGCGGTCCTCGGGGACGACTCCATTCCTGGCTTTGAGCTCATCGATCCCGGGCTCGAAACGCTGTCAGGCGTCGTCGCGAACGGCTCGTCGTGAGAGGTGGACCATGAAGCGACTGATGTTGGCGATCCTGGCGTGTGCGGCGGCAAGCAGCGCGCTTGCCACCGACCTCGACCTTCCACCGGGCCGGTGGTGGGAGGGCGAGCGCCTCGGGGTGCGGATCGGGCTCACCGACGAGCAGCGGGCCGAGATCCGCGACCTGGTCTACGAGCATGCGCGGCGCATGATCGACCTGACGGCGGCGGTCCGCCGCAGCGAGCTCGAGCTGGCCCGGGTCGTCGAGCCGCCCGACTTCGACCCGGCGGCGGCCCGCCTGGCCTTTGGCGGCCTCCAGGAGGCGCGGCGCGCGCTCGAGGACCAGCGCTTCGAGATGCTGCTCGCGGTGCGCGGCGTGCTCACCGCCGAGCAGTGGGCGATGATCCAGGAGCTGCGGCGGGACCAACGCCGGGACCGGGAGGGCCGTCTGGGCCCGCTCCCGCCGGGCGAGCGCCCGCCCGGAGACGAGCCGTCCGGCCGCAGGCCGCGGTTCTGAGGGGCGAGGTCCGGCACTGCACGGCTCGTTCGACCCATGCCCCCTTCTTCAGTCCCCTGATCCCGCATTCCTCGCCGGCCTCCGGAGCAACGCCGTCGCCGCCGGCGATGGCGTCCAGACAGGGGGCGGTGCGAAATGCGGGATTTGACACAACGTCGCCAATTTGGTACAACAGCGGCCCCTCGGTCGAGGGAGAGGTGTGCAATGGGCGACTACGCGATCATCGAGCATGGCGGGAAGCAGTACCGGGTGAGCCCCGGCGACGTGCTGCTGGTGGAGCGCACCGCCGCCGACCTGAAGCCGGGCGATCCGATGCTGTTTGACCGCGTGGTCATGCTTTCGGCCGGGGACTCCCTCCGGGTCGGCAGCCCGCTGGTCGAAGGCGCTGCCGTCCGCAGCTCCGTGATCGCGGCGGAGCGCGGCCCCAAGCTCATCATCTTCAAGAAGAAGCTCCGCAAGGGCTATCGGCGGACCAACGGCCACCGGCAGAACTACTACCGGGTCCGGGTCGAGGCCATCGAGGCGTAGGAGGACGTATGGCGCACAAGAAAGGGCAGGGCTCCAGCCGCAATGGGCGCGACTCGCAGGCGCAGCGCCTCGGCACCAAGGTCGGTGACGGCCAGCGGGTGACCGCCGGCACGATCCTGGTCCGGCAGCGCGGCACCCGCTTCAAGCCGGGCACCAACGTCAAGCGGGGCAAGGACGACACCCTGTTCGCGACCGAGCACGGCGAGGTCAAGTTCCAGAACCGGGGGCGGATGGGTCGCTTCATCAGCATCATCGTCAACTGACCCACTGGCGGCATGACGCGCGCGACAACACGAGTGCACACCACGCGGCCCCAAACCCGGGGCCGCGTTCGTCTCATGTCCTCACGCTGCGAGGGCTGACCCTCAGATGTTCATCGACTCGGCGAAGATGGCGGTGCGGGCAGGCGACGGCGGCCGCGGCTGCGTCGCGTTCCGGCGCGAGAAGTTCGTCCCGCGCGGGGGCCCCAGCGGCGGCGACGGCGGCGACGGCGGCAGCGTGGTGCTGGTGGTCGCCAGCGGCTACAACACCCTGCTCCACGTCCACCACCGCCGGCTCGTCAAGGCATCGCGGGGCGAGCACGGGAAGGGCTCGAACAAGACCGGCGCCGACGGCAGCGACGTCGTGGTCCCTGTCCCTCTCGGCACGGTGGTCCGCGACGCCGCCACCGGCGAGCTGCTCGGCGACCTGGTGACCGAGGGCGAGCGCCTGGTCGTCGCCCGCGGCGGCCGCGGCGGGCGCGGCAACGCGCGCTTTGCCACCGCGACCAACCAGGCGCCGCGACGCGCCGAGCCCGGTGGCAGCGGCGAGCAGCGCGAGCTGGAGCTCGAGCTGAAGCTGATGGCGGACCTCGGCCTGGTCGGCATGCCGAACGCCGGCAAGTCGACCCTGCTGTCGCGCGTTTCGGCGGCGCGGCCCAAGGTTGCCGACTACCCGTTCACCACCCTGGAGCCCTACCTCGGGGTGGTGCGGTCGGCCGCCGACGAGTTCCGGACGCTGGTCATGGCCGACATCCCCGGCCTGATCGAGGGCGCCCACCACGGCGCGGGTCTCGGCATTCAGTTCCTGCGCCACGTCGAGCGCTGCCGCGCGCTGGCCCACCTGGTCGACCTCGCGGATCCCACGGCGCTGGAGGGGCGGGTCGACACCATCCGCGCCGAGCTCGAGTCCTACTCGGCGTCGTTGCACCGGCGCACCTGGCTGCTGGTCGGGACCAAGCTCGATGCCGTTGCGGATCGCGAGGCCGCCTTCGCCGAGCTCGCCGCAGTTGCCGGCAGCCACGGCGTCGGCTGGTGCGCGATCTCCGCGGTCACCGGCGAGGGGCTCGAGCGCCTGATTGGTATGCTGTTTCACCTGATCGAGGAGCGGGAGCACCCATGAGCCGTCGGATCGCTGTCTACGGAGGCGCCTTCGACCCCTTCCACCTCGGCCACCTGGTGCCGACGGTGCGGGCGCAGGAGACCTTTCACTTCGATGCGGTGTACTTCGTCCCCTCCGGCAACCCGCCCCACCGCGCCTTAGAGCACATGACGCCGGTCACCCACCGGCTCGCGATGGTGGCGATGGGAACCCTGCCCTACGAGGTGTTTTTCGCGGCCGACGACGAGGTCTTCGCCACCGGCTACACCTACACCGTCGAGACCCTCCGGCTGTACCGGGACCGCTTCCCGGACGCCGTCCTCTATTTCCTGCTCGGCTCCGACTCGTTCTCGCAGATCTCGAACTGGGAGCGCTGGCAGGAGCTGGTCGACCTGGGGCACCTGGTCGTGCTGCACCGGGCCCACATGTGGGGCGACCTGCTCGAGACCAAGGTGCCGTCGTCGCTGTTGCCCAGGATGAAGCTCATCGTGCCGTTCGAGAGAGTGCCGGACCCGGCCGACCACACCATCTACCTGCTCGATCACGAGCCGTTCCCGATCTCGGGGACCTCGATCCGCGCCCGCCAGAGCCGCGGCCTGCCAATTCGCGAGCTGGTGCCCCACGAGGTCTTCTCGTACATCCAGAAGTACGGCCTTTACCAGACGCCGCTGGCGGGAGGCGATCATGCTGGCGCCTGAGATCCTCGAGCCGGTCCGGCTGACGGTCGCCGCGCTGCTCGACAAGAAGGCGTTCCAGGTGGTGTGCCTCGAGCTGTCCGAGCTCACCTCCTTCGCCGACTCGTTCGTGCTCTGCTCGGCCGCCAGCGATCGCCAGGTTGGCGCGCTGGTCGACGAGGTCCAGCGCCGGCTGCGCGCGGGCGGCTGGCGACCGCTGCACGTCGAGGGCGAGGGATCGACCGGCTGGGCGCTGCTCGACTACGGCGACTTCATCGTCCACGTCTTCACCGAGGAGCGGCGCAGCTACTACGCCCTCGACAGCCTGTGGGGGGATGCCCCGCGGCTCGACCTGGAGGCGCTCGGCGTCGACCCCCGCGACACGGCAGGCCGTGCGTGAGGGTGCGGGTCCTGTGGTTCGGCCGGCCCGCCTCGAGCCCGTTCGAAGCGCAGGTGGACGGCTACCGAACCCGGGTCGGCCGGCGCTGGGCGGCCGAAGACTGCCCGCTGCGCCCGGCCTCCGGCGGCCGTGACACCGATCCTCGCCGCGCCCTCGCCCAGGAAGCGGAGCGGGTCCGTCAGCACCTGAGCCCGGACTGGACCCTGGCGGTCCTGGACGAGACCGGAGAGCGCCTGTCGAGCGTCGCCTTTGCCGAGCGGCTCGCCGCGCTCGAGGAACGCGGCGTCGCCGGCGCCGCCTTTCTCGTCGGCAGCGACCTCGGCCTCGACAGCAGCCTCAAGCGCGACGCGGCGATGCGGATCTCGCTCAGCGACATGACCCTGCCCCATCTGATCGCCCGATTGGTGCTGTGGGAGCAGCTGTTCCGTGCCACGTCGCTCCTGGGTGGTGGTGGATACCACCGGGTCGTCGTACAATAGTGGGCGCTCTGCCGGGGAAGCGGTTCGTTGACGTCAGCTGGAGGTTCCGATCGATGAGACGCAGAGAGATGGAGCGGTTTCGCAAACTGCTGCTGGCGAAGCGCGAGGACGTGCTCAGCAGGGTCAAGATCGCTCGCAGCACCGAGCTCGAGGCGAACGACGCCGACGCGCCCGACCTCGGCGATCGCGCCCTGAGCAACGTGACCCTCGATCTTTCGTATCAGCTGTCCGCGGGCGAGCGTGACTTCGTGCGCCGGATCGATGCCGCCCTCGAGAGAATCGCGACCGGCCACTACGGCGAGTGCGTGCACTGCGGCAAGAAGGTCCAGATGGCGCGGCTCGAGGCGGTGCCCTGGGCGCGCCACTGCGTCGCCTGCCAGGAGCTGCAGGATCGGGGCGAGATCTAGGCCGGATGTCTCCCCGGCGCACGGGCCACACTCCAGTCACAGCCGACGCGGGCTCCGCGCGCCTCGCTCTGATCGCCTCGAGCGATGACTTCCTGCTCGAGCAGGCCCTCGACGGGGCTGTCCACCAGGCGCGCGAAGCGCTCGGCGGGGCGGAGGTCGAGCGCCTGGCCGACACCGCAACTCCCGGGGACGTCGCGATCGAGCTGCGGTCACGCTCGCTGTTCGCCGCCGCTCGCGTGCTGGTGGTCGGCGAGGCGCGGCAGTGGCTCGAGACGACGGCGCCGCAGGGCGCGATCAAGAGGGCCGAGGCAGCCGACAAACCCGAAGACGAGGAAACACCCGAAGCTCCCGACAGCGACGAAAAATCCGGCCTGGAGGCGCTCGTGGCGCCGCTGGTGGCGGTTCTGTCCGAGGGCGTGCCCGACGGGATCGCGCTGGTCATGGGCGCCTGGTGCGGGCGGCAGCCCAAGGGCAAGCTGGTCGAGGCCGTGGCGACGGCCGGCCAGTTCCGGTGGGTGCCGCTGCCCGAGCGCCCCAAGCCGTGGGAGTCCGCGCTGCTCTCGCAGGAGCAGTTTCGGGTGCTCTCCGCGCTGCTGGCGCGGGAGGCCGGCGAGGTTCGCTTCGAGAAAGGGGCCGAGCGCCTCCTGCTCGAGCGGCTCGGCTTCGAGCCGCGGCGCCTGGTGCAGGAGGCGCGCAAGCTGGCCTCCGCCGCGGGCACGGACGGGGTGGTGGACGAGGCGCTCGTCCGCCGGCTGGTTTTGCCCAGGGAGCGCTCGCTGGAGGTGGTGCGCGACGGCGTGGTCGGCCGTGACCCGCGCCCCCTGCTGGAGCTGATCGCGGCCGCCGCCGAGGGCGTGTCGGTGAACGACTGGCAGGGCCGGCCGATGCCGCCGGACCACTTTGCCGGCGCGCTCTGCGGCCAGATCGCCAACTTGCTGAAGCAGATGCTCTACCTGAGGCGGGTTGCCGAGGCGATTGGCCTCGCCCGCGAGCTGTCGCCGAAGCGCACTGTGGGCAAGACGTGGTACCAGCAGGTGTTCTCGCCGCGCCTGGCGCCGGCGCTCGCCGAGCGGCTCGCGGCCGACGAGCCGCATCCCCTCGTCGACCGCAAGGGCAAGGCGCTGTCGAGGTGGACCCTTGGTGAGCTCTTCCGCGGCGCCGCCGCGTATGAGGACGACGAGCTGGTGGCCGCGCTGGCAGCGGCTGGCGAGGTCGAGCTCGCCCTGCGCGGCGACCTGGGGCTGGAGGCGCTGACCGTCTGGATCGCGCGCTCGCTGAGCCCGCCGCCGTCGCCGGCCGACCGGGAGTAGCGGAAGCTCCTGCACGGTTCGCCACCGGGCATGAAAGCGGAGACCCTTCGACTCGCGGCGCCGCGGCGCCGCTCGCTCAGGGCAGGCTCCACGGGCGGGGGCCCTATCACCTATCACTGATTCGGAGGCGGAAGCGGAAGCGGAAGCGGGAGAGGGGTCAGGTAGACTGGGTTCGAGTCATGGCTGAGAAACCCCTGGTCTGGATCGTGGACGACGACGCGGCGATCCGCGAGCTGCTGTCCTTCATGGTCGCCGAGGACGGCTGCCGCGTGGAGTCGTTCCTGTCCGGCGCCGAGGTGCTCGCCGCCTCCGGACCGACGCCGGCCGCGGTCCTGCTCGACCTGATGATGCCCGAGATCGACGGGGTCGAGGTCCTCAAGGAGCTGCGCCGCCGCCTCCCGGCCTTGCCGGTGATCATCCTGACCGCGGTCAGCGACATCGCGCGCGCGGTCGAGGTAACCAAGCTCGGCGCCTACGACTACCTGACCAAGCCGGTCGACAAGGACCGCCTGCTGACCACCCTGCGCCGCGCCGTGACCCAGCACAGCCTGGAGCAGGAGGTCGGTCGGCTTCGGGGAGAGCTCACCGAGCGCTACGGGCTGCGCACGATCGTCGGCTCCTCGGCCGCCATGCGAAAGGTCTACGACCAGATCGAAAGGGTGCTCGAGTCCGACATCACCGTCTTCATTTCCGGTGAGAGCGGCTCCGGCAAGGAGCTGGTCGCCAAGGCCATCCACTACGGATCGCTGCGCGCGGGCGGTCCCTTCGTCGACGTCAACTGCGCGGCGATCCCGGAGGGCCTGCAGGAGAGCGAGCTCTTCGGCCACGAGAGGGGCGCATTCACGGGCGCCCACGCGTCCCACCCCGGCAAGTTCGAGCAGGCGGCCGGCGGCACCATCCTGCTCGACGAGGTCGGCGAGATGTCGCCCTCGTCGCAGGCGAGGCTGCTGCGGGTTCTCCAGGAGCGCTGCCTGACGCGGGTCGGGGGCACCAAGACCATCGCGCTCGACGTGCGCGTCGTTTCATCGTCCAACCGCGACCTCGCGCAGCTGGTCAGCGAGGGCCGCTTCCGGCAGGACCTCTACTACCGCCTGGTCGTGTTCCCGATCGAGCTGCCGCCGCTGCGGCGGCGCCGTGAGGACATCCCGGCCCTGGTCGAGCACTTCCTCGACAAGTACGCCGGCGACGCCGGGCGTCGAATCACGCGGGTGGAGCCGGAGGCGCTCGAGCTGCTGATGCGCCATGACTGGCCCGGCAACGTGCGTGAGCTCGAAAACGTCATCCACCGCTCGCTGCTCGTCGCCTCGGCGCCCTTCGCATTGTGTCGCGACGATCTGCCGCGTGAGCTGGCCGCAGAGCGGGACCAGGCGGTATTCGCGGACGAGGGGCCGGACGAGCTGCGCAGCCTCGAGGAGCTCGAGCGTCAGGCGATCGAGCGGGCGATCGACCACTTCGGCGGCAATCTGTCGGACGTTGCCCGGCAGCTCGGCATCGGCCGCTCGACGCTCTACCGCAAGCTCGAGCAGTACGGCCTGCGCCCCGCTAAAAACGAGGGCTGAGCCGGCGCCTGCGAGCTGCCGGCGCTCGACCTGCGGCCCCCTCCGCGATACGATGGGAGACCACACCGAGGGGGGGCGAGCGCGCATGCTGCACGCGGTGATCATGGCGGGAGGCTCCGGGACCCGCTTCTGGCCAGTGTCGCGACGCGACCGTCCGAAGCAGTTCCTGTCCCTGGTCGATGGGCGCTCGCTGCTTCGGATCACCTTCGAGAGGATCCAGCCGCTGGTTCCGCCCGAGCGGATCTGGGTGGTGACCGCCGGCTCGACCGCCGAGCTGACGCGACGGGAGCTGCCCGAGCTGCCGGCGGACCACGTCCTCGCCGAGCCGGTCGGGCGCGACACCGCAGCCTGCGCGGGCCTCGCCGCGATGGCGGTGCTGCGGGACGATCCCGAGGCCGTGTGCGCGGTGCTGCCGGCGGACCACGTCATCCGGGATGCCTCGCGCTTCCGGCGCGCGGTGGAGGCCGGCAGCTCCCACGTCGCCCGCGAGGGCGGGCTGCTGACCTTCGGCGTGCGGCCGACCCGGCCGGAGACCGGCTTCGGCTACCTGCGGATCGGCGCCGAGCACGGCGACCTCGGCGAGTGGACGGTCCACCGGCTCGCCGAGTTCGTCGAGAAGCCGGACCTCGACACCGCCCGCCGCTACCTCGCCGAGGGCGGCTACCTGTGGAACTCGGGGATGTTCGTGTGGCCGGCCGCCGAGCTCCTCGAGGAGATCCGCCTCCAGCTGCCCCGGCTTGCGGAGGGCCTGCAGCGGATTGCGGGGGAGTGGGGGACGGCCCGGGCGGCCGCGGTCATCGACGAGGTCTACCCGACGCTGCCCAGGATCTCGGTCGACTACGGGGTGATGGAGGGCGCCCAGCGGTGCTGGACGATTCCGGTCGCCTTCCCGTGGTCGGACGTCGGCGCCTGGCCGGCCCTCGGCGAGCTTCTGGACGCCGACGCCGAGGGCAACGCGACCCGCGGCCGGGTGGTGGCGCTCGACTGCCGGGACACGGTGATCGTCGGCGACGGCACGCTGGTGGCGGCGTCCGGGGTCCACGACCTGGTGGTGGTGGCGACCCCCACCGCGGTGCTGGTGGTGCCGGCAGCGGAGGCCCAACGGGTCAAGGATGTCGTGGCAGCCATCGAGGACCGAGGCTGGGACGACGTCCTGTAGGAGCGTGCGGGCATAGGCCCCTCGGCGCACGCGAGTCGCAGGCCTCTGGGTGTGTGACGAGTCGCAGCTCCTGGCTGGCCTGCGCCCCGCGCGCGCCGAGCAGGATGCGCTGCGCGCATCCTGGCGGAAAGGACGCGGGCGGGTCTAGCCTTGGAAATGAGCACGTCGAGTGGGTCGCTGAACGTCTCTGCTCAGGCGCCCGACCTCACAAGCGTCCAACACTGGAGCGCAGGCACCCTGCCTGCATGTCTCGCACTGATGGTCGCGTACGGGTCGCGCCTGGCGAAAATCTGAGATACTGACACGATGTCCGGGACCGTGGCCCGTCGCCTGCTGCGGAACGCGCCGGCTGCCGCGCTGTGCGCGATGCTGGGCGTGATGGCGGCCGGGGCGGCAGCAGCGGGAGCGGCCGCTCCCGCGACGATCGACCAGCAGGTCCAGCACCACGTCGAGCGCGCCGTTGAGGGCGGGCTCGCCCCGGAGGACTTCCACCACCTGGTCCTCGCCTTTGAGTGGCGCGACACCCTCGAGAGCCCGCAGCTCCTCGAGGACGCCGTGGATCGGCTTGCCGTCGCACGACCTCTCGACCCCCTGATGGCCGACGAGGTGCGGCGGCTGCGCGCCGAGCTTGCGGCCGAGGCCGGCCGCCCGGAGGCTGCACGCGAGCTGTTCCGGGCGATGGGCGGCGTCACCTTCTGGTGGGTGGACGGTCCGGAGTCGATCGGCGAGCTCGAGGACTTTTCCGACCTCGCGCGGCTTCCCGACGACCGCGCCCGCTGGCGTGCGGCGGCCGGGACCGATCCCCTCGGCTGGGTGCGGATCGCCGGGCTCGCCTGGCCCGCCCGCCGCCAGCTGGTGGTGCTGGCCGCCACCCTGTCGAGCGAGCGCGAGCAGCCGGCGGCGATCCGCCTCGGGTTGGCTCAGGTCGCGCGGGTGTGGCTCAACGGCAAGGAGCTGCTGACGACCGCGCAGCCGCTGCAGCACGCCGAGGATCAGTTTGCGGTCGGCGGCTGGCTGCGCGCCGGCCGCAACCTGCTGGTCGTGGCGGTCGCCTCCGAGACCGAGGACTGGTGGCTGCGGGTCCGCCTGACGGCGCCCGACGGCTCCCGTTTGGAGGGCGTCCGCGAGCTCGACGAACCGCCGCTGCCGGTGGCGGCCGTCGATCGGGAGCCGCCGGAGGTGCGGTCACTCGAGGGCGAGCTGCGGCGCGGCTCGTCACGGGGGCGCGACGACGCGACGCTCGCGCTGGCAGCCTATCTGGTGGACCGGCAGCCGCAGCCGGTCGGCAGCGGGGACGCCCGCTCGGTGTGCCGTGCGGCCCGGGCCTCGTCGCCAGGCGAGGCGCGCCTCCTCGAGTGGACGCTGCCGGCCGAGCCGGGGCTCGGCCGCGAGCTGCTGGAGGAGGCGATTGCCGTCGCGCCCGACCTCCACTGGGCGCGCATCGAGCTCGCTCGCTGGTACCTCGAGCGTGAGCTCTACGAGCAGGCGGGAGAGGTGCTGGAGCCGGCGCTCGCCGTGCCGGCGGTGCGGGCGGTGGCCCTCGAGGTGGAGTCCGAGCTGTGGGGCCAGGTGGTGCTGCCGCAGCTCGCCGAGCTGTCCCGGGCGCATCCCGGCTGCGTGTCGGCCGCGCTGGCGCTCGGCGAGCTGGCGGGGGATCTGCGGCGGCTGGAGGCCGGGCGCGAGGCGGTCGACCGGTTGGCTGCCGTGGTCCCATCCTTGCCGGCAGCGGTGAGCCTGGAGGAGCGGCTGGCCGAGGATTGCGGCGACTCGGCGCGCCTGCTCGAGCTGGTGAGCCGTCGTCTCGCGGACGATCCCAACCGGCCCGAGCTCCGTATCCGCCTGTCGCGGCTGGTGGCGGCCGACCAGGGTTGGGAGGCGGCGCGCCGGGTCCTGGTCGAGGGGTTGGATCGCTGCCCGGACCACGTCGATCTCCTGCTCGAGCTGGCGCGGGTCGAGCTGGCCGCGGGCAACTCCGAGGCGGCGGCCGTGGCGGCGCGACGGGTGCTCGAGCTGCGCCCCCAGGACCAGCCGACGCAGCGGCTGCTCGCCTTCCTCGGCGAAAAACCCGAGGACCTGAGCTGGCTGCGCAGCGCCAGCGACCTGTGGGCGCTCGCCGGGCGGGCCCCCGCGGGCAGCCCAGCGGTGCTCGTGCTCGACCATACCGAGGTTCGATTCCTGCCCGCCCAGCTCACCGAGACCCGGGCCCAGCGCGCCTACCTGATCCGCGACGGCGACCGGGCAGAGGAGTGGCTCGTCCACACCCTGCCGCACGTTCCTGAGCGGCAGCGCCTGCGGATCCTGGAGGCGCGCATCCTGCGCCGCGACGGCACCCAGATCAACGCCCGCCAGAGCGACACCCCGCGGCTGGCCGAGCCTGAGATCAACCTCTACTACGACGCGCGGCTGCGGGTCCTCGAGTTCCAGGAGCTCGAGGACGGCGACCTCGTCGAGCTCGCGTGGGTACTGTCGGAGACCGCAGAGTCCAACGACACCGGCCCCTACAAGGGCGGTCTCCTCGACATCGGCCACCCGGTGGCGGTGGGGCTGTCCGAGGTCGAGCTCAGCGGGCCCGAGGAGCTGCTGCCGGCCTGGGACCTGGTGCACCTCGACGGCGAGCCGACCCGGCTCGTGGAGGGCGGCGGCATCGTGCGGCTGCGTTGGGAGTGGCGCGACCTGCCGGCGGTTCCGGAGGACGTGCCGCCCGCGCCGCGGCTGCAGACCATTCCCCACCTGGTGTACTCGAATCACCCGCGCTGGGGCGACTTGGCAACCTGGTACGAGCGCCACATCGCGCCTCGGATCCGGGCCTCGCGCCAGGTCGAGGACACCGCGCGGCGGCTCACCGATGGCGTCACCGACCGGCTCGACCGGATCGCGCGGATCTACGCCTTCGTCACCACCGACATCGACTACGTCGGGCTCGAGTTCGGCGAGCACCGCTACCGGCCGTTCTCGGCCGACTGGGTGCTCAATCACAAGATCGGCGACTGCAAGGACAAGGCGGCGCTGATGGTGGCGCTCTTCGAGGCCGTGGACATCCCGGCGAGGATGGTCATGGTGCGGACCTCGGACCTCGGCACTGCGGCGTCCGAGCTCGCGCTGCTCGAGATCTTCAACCACGCCATCGCCTACTTGCCGGAGGACGACCTGTGGCTCGACGGCACCGCGGCCGGGCACGCGCCGTTCCCGCCGCCCGGCATCTGCCAGGGCGCCCAGGTGCTGGTTGTGGATGGGCCTGACAGCGCGCCGCGGATCACGCCGATGCCCGGCGCCGGCTACGCGAGGTTTCGCTATCGACTGGCTCGCGGCGACGACGGCCTGGTTGCGATCGAGGTCCGGGCCGAGGACACCGGCGAGGCCGCCGACCGCCGTCGGCTGGCGTTCGGGGGGAGCTCCGATCCGCGGCGGGTCACCCGCTGGCTGCAGACCCAGTTCCCCGGCGCCGAGCTGGTCGGCGAGCCGAAGCTGCGGATGGTGCCGGGACGGGACCCGACGGTGCTCGAGCTCGAGGGCCGGGTGGCGCGCTCCGCACTGCTCGGCACCGGCGGCATCAAGACCTTCCCCGGCGAGTTTCAGTGGGCGTCGCAGCTCACGCCGGGCGGCGATCGCCACGGCCCGCTCCTGCTGCCGGTCTTTCCTGACCTCGAGTGGACCGTCGAGGTCGAGCTGGGCAGACCTCCCGGTGAGCTGCCGCCCGCAGTCGAGCTGAAGACGCCGTTCGGCGAGCTCGACATCGACCACGTCCGCGAGGCGTCCGGCTACAAGGTGACCGGCTCCTTCCGGCTCGAGCCCGGGGTCGTGGCGGCGGCAGATGCCGCTGACCTGCGCCGTTTCCTGGTCGAGGTTGAGCGTCACCTCGGCCGGCCGCTCGAGGTGCCGTGATGACGGGCGGCGGGTGCTCGATGCGGTCGAGGGCGCGGTGGTTGCTGGCGGCCTGCATGGTGGCGCTGGTCGCGGCGCCGGCGGCTGCCGGCTGGTGGGAGGTCCACCAGGCGGACGCCGCCCTCGACCTCGCCACCGCCCGGCGCGAAGCGCTGTCCGCCGTCGCCGAGGATCCGCTCGGCGCCGACGCAGTGGCTGCTGCGATGTGGTGGCTGGACACGATGAACGACCTGCCGGACCCTGGCGAGATCCTCACCGTGGTGGACGGTCCGCGCGACCCGGAGCTCGAGTTCCTGCTCGCACGGGTCGAGGCCGAGCTGGTGGGCCGGCCACCGGTCGGCTCGCTCGGGCCGGCCGAGCTGGCGGGACCGTTCGGCGTGTTCAACGTCCTCGACCTCGAACGGGACGTGGTCCCGGCCGACGATGCCCTGCCCCCACTCGGCACCCCGTGGAGCCGCTCCTGGCAGCCCTACCGCGTCCTGGTTTCGACCGCCGACGCCACGGTCTCGATCCCCGAATCGATGGATGCCGGCGGCATCGTGCTGGCGGCGTGGACGCTGGACGCGGCCGCGGACGTCGACGGCTGGATGGCTGTGGAGTCCCGCGGAAGCCTCAACATCGAGCTCGACGGGCGCGAGCTCGACCGGCTGCGGTACTGCGGCGAGCAGGACGCCGAGGTCAGCTGGTACCGGGTCCGGCTCGACCCCGGGCCGCACCGGCTGCGCGCCGAGCTCGGCTCGCGGCCGCCGGGCCGGATCCGGGTGAGCCTCTACGACGGCTCCGGCAGCCCGGTGGCCGTCGTGCCGCGGACCGGAGCCGCCGGGCCGTGGGCACCCTCCACTGCCGCAGCGGGGCTGCCGCCGGCGACCGCCGAACTCGCAGCGCGCCTCGCGAGCGCGCCTCCCTCGGTTCCGGAGCTGCTGCTGGTCGCCGAGCTCGCGGGGGGCCGCGGCGACACGCCGGGAGAGCGCGAGTGGCTCGAGCGCGCCCGCCTCCTCGCGCCCGGCGACCCGTGGCCGAGCCTGGCGCTGGCCCGGTTCTACCTGCTCTCACCGACCGGCGCCGACCCGGAAACCGACTCCCGCCGGGCGCGTGACGAGCTGCGGCACTGCAGCGAGATCCCGGCGGCGAAGCTCGCCGAGCGCGCGCTCGCGCTGCGTGAGAAGAGGTCCGAGGACCTCGACCGGGTCCTCGCGCAGCTGGTCGAGGCGCATGGCGAGGACGCGCGGGTCCGCCGGCTGTGGGTGGCCGAGGCGGTGCGGCGCGGCTGGGCCGGGGAGGTCGAGAAGGGGATCGAGGCGCTGCAGGCGGCGCTTCCCGAGTCGCCCAGCGTGCTTGAGCTGCGGCTCGACGCGATGGAGTCGCTCGACCTGTGGGAGGACCGTCGCGAGCTGCTCGAAAGCGTGGCGGCGATCGACTCTCTCGCCCTCGAGTGGCTGGAGGAGCTGGCTGCCGGCTGCCTGGCCGACCAGGCGGCGGCGGCGCTCGACCGCCTCGCGGCGCGCGTCTCGGAGCCGACCCTCGACCTCGCGCGGATTCGCCTGCTTCTGACCTCGGGTTCGCTCGAGCGTGCTCGCGCCGAGCTCGACGCCGCGCGCTCGAGGTGGGGCGACCTCAACCATCTCGACCAGCTGCAGCTGGTCGCCGAGGCGGGCGACCCCGCGGCGCTGGAACGAGCCCTCGCCGAGGCGCTCGACCGAGACCCGTCGGACCTCCAGCTCGCGACGCTGGCGTGGCGGCAGGGTGCGAAGGCGTTCTTCGAGCCGTTCCGGGTCGAGGCGTCGACCGTGGCGGCCGATGCTCCGGCCCCGGGCGCCCAGCTCGACGTGGCACTGCTGCTCGATCAGGCTGTGGAGCGGGTCTACCCGGATGGCTCGGCCATCTACTACTACCACGGGATCAGCCGCGCCATCACCCCGGTCGGCGCGCGCCAGGCGTCGACGCTGGAGCAGATGGCCGATGCCTACCTGCTCACGCTGCGCATCCACAGGCCCGACGGCCGAATCGTGGTGCCGGCCAGGGTCGAGGCGCGCAACGGCGCGCTCGAGGTGAGCGACGTCGAGCCGGGAGACCTGGTGGAGGAGGAGTACGTGGCGGCCGTACCGCCCACCGGTGCGTCCCGCCGCGGCCACATGTCGCCGTACGTCTACCGCTTTGCCGACGAGCAGCGGGCGTTCGGCCTGTCGGAGTACCTGCTCCTGGTGCCGCACGATGTCGAGCTCACGGTCGACGGGAACTTCGAGGGACTCGAGCGCGAGGAGTGGGATCACGGCGGGCTGCGGGCCATCCGCTGGCGCAACCGCGACGTGCCGCCGCTTCGCCGCGAGCCCTATGCTCCGCCGGTCCAGGAGCTGCTGCCGTGGGTCAGCTACAGCTTCGGCGTCAGCTGGCAGGACGTCGGCGACACCATGCGCGACCGGGTGCTGCCGGTGCTGCGGTCGTCGCCGGAGCTCCGCGAGTGGGCCACGGCTCTGCTCGCCGACGGCGACCCGGACCGCGCGGTCCGCGCCCTGGTCGACGGCGTGTGCGACGAGGTGGCGGCCGGCCGGCGGGCGCTGACGCTGGGGACGACCGCCGGCGCAAGCTTCTCCCGGCGTGACGGCAACCGGCTGGCGATCGTGGCGGCGGCGCTGGTCGACGCCGGGTGGGAGGTCGACCTGGTGATGGCGAGGGCGCGCCCACTCGCCGGGTCCCACCTCGAGGTCCCGACGCTCGAGACCTTCTCCGAGCCCGTGCTCCGGGTCCGGCGCGCGGGCCGGGAGATCTGGGTCGACCTCGAGGAGCAGCGCCGCGGGATCGACAACCTGCGTCCCATCCTGCAGGGTGGCGACGGCCTGGTGCTGCCGCTGACCCATCCCGCCGAGCCGGTGACCCTGCTCGAGCGGCTGCCGGAGTTTTCCAGCCGCGAGCTCGAGCAGCGGCTGTCGATGGTCGCATCGGTGCGGGCGTCGGGCGATGCCAGGATCGCCTTCGAGATGGAGCTCGAGGGTCCCGAGGCGGAGCAGCTGCTCGAGCGGGTGCAGGCGGCGCCCGCCGACCGGGTCCAGATGGTCTACCAGCAGATGGCGAACAACCTGTTCGCCGGCGCGTCGGAGGTCAGCGGCGCGATCGATCGCGCCCCCGACCGCACGGTGCTGCGGCTCGAGCTCACGCTGCCGGGGGCGTGCGACGTGGCGGGTGACCGGATGGTGTGCCGGGGCCTGGTGGTGTCGCGTCCGTTGGTGCCGTCGCTCGCCTCACTGCCCGAGCGCAGCTACCCGCTGGTCGTGCCGCTGCCGATCACCGAGCGGATCGAGCTGGTGCTCGAGGCGCCGCCGGGCTGGTCGATGGAGCGGCCGCCGCGTCGCCTCGATGCGGAGTGGGGCTCGGTGGCGGAGGAGCTCACGATCGACGGCTCGCGCCTGCGCTCGGTGCTCACCCTCGAGGTGGGAGCGGTGACCGTCGCGCCGGCGGACTACCCGCGCTTCGCGCGCTTCTGCCAGGCGGTGGACGAGCTGTCGGCGCGGCCGCCGACTTTGGAGCGCGCCGGTCCTTGACCAGTTCCTGGCCCGCGCCCGCTTCCGCTTCCGTGCCCGCTTCCGACGTTCGGCCTGACCGCCTCGAGGCGGTGACGGCGCTGCCTTCGTGAGCGCCTGCACGCTATACTGAGCGCTCATGGAGCTGGTCGACGGGACTGTCATCGCTACGCACGGACCGCTGGTGCGGGTCCAGGTGGGCGATCGCACTCTGGTCATGGCGTCGCGGCGGCGGCTCAACTGGGAGGGCGGCACACCGTCGGCGTCGAAGCTGGTGGTCGGCGACCGCGTGTCGGTGGAGATGAGAGGCGGCGACGGGGTGGTGGTGGCGGTCCGCCGCCGGCACAACAGTATCATCCGCAGCACTCCGGATGGCGATCGCCCGCAGCTGGTCGCGGCCAACGTCGACCAGGCGCTGCTGGTGTTCGCCGCCCGCGTTCCGGAGTGCAAGCGCGGCCTGCTCGACCGGTTCCTGGTGGCCTGCCACCTGGCCGGGGTCGAGGCGGTCATCGTCATCAACAAGGTCGATCAGGGAACCGACGCGGTCGACCCCTGGCTCGGCATCTACGAGGGGCTCGGCTATCAGGTGTTCCGGGTGTCGGCCCGAACCGGATGGGGCCTGGGCCGGATCAAACGGCGGCTGGCCGACAAGACCACCCTGTTCTGCGGGCCGTCCGGCGCCGGCAAGTCGGCCCTCCTCAACGCGGTCTATCCGGGGTTCAGCCTCAAGGTCGGATCGGTCTCGGAGGCGACCGGCAAGGGCCGGCACACCACCACCACGGCCGAGCTGATGCCCCTGCCCTACGGCGGTTTCGTCGTTGACACACCGGGCCTCAAGGAGTTCGGCCTGTGGCAGGCCTTGCGCGAGCAGCTCGCGGGGGCCTTCCCGGAGGTGGCGCAGCGCGCGGCCGGCTGTCGCTTCGCCGACTGCAGCCATCGCCAAGAGCCGGGCTGCGTCGTGCTCGAGGCGGTGGCCGACGGCAGCGTCGATCCGGAGCGCCACCGCAGCTACCTCAAGATCCTCGAAGAGACCCCCTCGTAGCGTGGAGTGCAGAGGCCCTTGAGCGCTCCTGATGCCTGATCTTCCGCGGACCTCTGCCCTCCACGCTACGAGATGGATGCGCTGCGCGCATCCTGAGGAGGGGATTGAGTCAAGCCATCGTCTGACGTTCACATGCGTGCCCGTTTCCCTGCGCCTCCCCGTTTCCGTCTCCGTGCCCGCTTCCGCGCCCGTGAGGCAAAGCGAGTACGCGGACAGCGCGTCCTGCGGGCGTGCCATCTTTGGCGATTTCGGGTCGGAAGCACTTCTCCAGGAAGAACGTGGTCCCGAAATCGCCAAAGGTGGCTCCCTCGGGGAGCGCTTCCAGAGAACCGGCGCGATGCGCTCTCGAGGGCGGAGCGAACGAGCGGGAACGGGAACGGAGACGGAAGCGGGCGGGGGCTTGGGGCCTACCTTTGCCCGGGAGCGCGGTGGGGGAAGGCGAGGAAGCAGGCCATGAAGCCGTCGATCCGGCGCAGCGTGGACAGCGGCCTCGAGCTGCCGGGGTTCGAGCGGCGAACGCCCTCGTAAAGCTGGGCCAGCTCGTGGCGGTTGCGGAACAGCCAGGTCTCCAGCGGCTCCTCCCGGCCCAGCTCCGGGGTGTTGATCGGCAGGTCGACGGCGTGCAGCACCATGTCGTCGCTGTGGCGGTAGTGTCCGAAGACCCACAAACGGCGCTGGTCTTCGCCCAGGTAGGTCACCACCAGCAGCTCCTCCGGAATCGCGATCTCGTTCGCAGCAACGCTCTCGACGGTGTCGGCCTCGGCCGAGCCGAGCTGCCGCAGCAGCCGCATCAGATCGCGAGCCGTGCCCCTGGGGCGCTGCGCTGCGGGCAGCGCCTCCCACATCGTGGCCTCGATGAGCTCCTGCGGCGCCAGGCCCTTGAGGCGCGCCACCCCGAGCAGCCGCAGGCCCACGTACAGCGTGTCCGGGTTCGGGGGCTCCAGCGCGAATGCCAACCACTCGACGTCGTCGAACTGCAGCACGCCGACCGGGGTGCCCTCGATGTCCCGCTCGAGCTCGGCGAGGAAGGACGCGGTGAGGACGATTCCCTCGTTCACGAGCTCGCCCCGGCCGTCGATGGTGGCGGTGTAGGGACGGCTGGCGGCCGCCGCGTGGCCCCTGCGGGCTTCCACCAGCGGCGCGAGAAAGCTGTCGACCTCTCGCGAGTCGTAGCCGGCGTGGATCAGGAACTCCGCAATCTCATCCACTTCACGGCTGCTCTTGCCGGTCGTCAGGCGGGCGAGCTCGACGATGCCGTGGCCGAAGAACTCGAAGCGCTGCGGCCCGGCGCTGCGGTGAAACATCGGCAGCAGTCGATAGGTGCCGAAGTTGAGCGCCATCCGGATCCCCTGGTCGAACGGGAACCCGCTCTGGCGCAGGTGATGATAGACGAGCTGGGTCTCGCAGGCCGCCGCCAGCACGCGGATCGCCCGCCGGGACGAGTACAGCGCGCCGTCGCCGAGGAACTTCTCGAAGTTGAGCACCCGCCGGCGCCGGATCTCCTCGAGCCGGTTCTGAAAGACGTACATGAACTGCAGCGCCTTCTCCTCCGCGGCGCGTCCCTCCTTGCGGACCGCTTCGAGGACGGCGGTGAAGTTGGTCAGGTCGTAGACGAACCCACAGCGGCGGACCAGGGACTCGACGACGCCGGGTGACGCGAAGTCGAAAGGGCGCGTGGACGGCGCGATCGCGGTCGCCGATGACGCCCCGCTCAGTACCAGCTGCGAACCCCGCCGCTCCATCGGCTGGATGCGGCGCCGCAAGGTCGACAGCAGCTCGAAGGCCTTCAGCCGCAGCCCGAGCTCGCGCAGGAAGCGGACGTTCTTCGCGGACAGCTCGACGGCGTCGGTCAGCCGCGCCGCCTCGAGCGCGTTGAGGAGGGCCGGGTCGAGGATGGTCTTGAGCTGGTCGACGCGGAGCTTCCCCGCACCCGAGGTGGCCAGCAGGGAGCCGATCTCGGGGTGGCGGCGGATCAGGTCGTTCAGCCGGTGCAGCGCGTTCTCACAGACCGCGATCACGGCCTGCGGGTCCTGGCGGAGGCGGTACTGGAGGTAGCCGCTGAGGCGGTCGAGCTCGGCCGGGGCGCGGCTCTCGGTGAGCAGCAGGTGATCCTGGCACACCGCCGTGAGGACCGGGGACAGCTTGAGGCTGGCCGGCCCCTCCGCGAGCTGCCGCAGCCGCTCGGTGGCACGCACGGCGGCGCGCTGGATGAGCTCGCCGACCACGCCGGCGATGAACTGCCGGATCTCCTCCGTGGTCTCCCGGCCGACGTCGGGCCTCGCCATCCGGACCTGCTTCGCGACCTGGCCCAGGCTGCGCGCCGCGTCGCCCGACAGGAAGAGCAGGAAGACCTCGTTGAGCCCGCGGCCGTAGTCGTTCATCACGACGTTCTCGAAGATCGTCGCCGCCCCGCGGACGTAGCGGTCGCGCTGGGCGGCCACCGGCTCCTTGTCGGCGCTGTCGGCGGGCGCGCTCAGCCGGTGGGCGGTCTCCAGCTCGACCAGCTTGTCGAGCTCGCGGCGCAGCCGGCAGATGCCCTCGGAGATCAGGATCGGGTAGCCGTAGGTGATGATCCGTTCTTCGTCAGCGCCGAAGATCGGATACGGGGCCGGCAGGCATGTGGCGAGCTCGGGGAAGAGATCGCGCCAACCACCCCGGATCTCCTCGAGCGTGAGGTAGGCGGGTGGACGCAGGTCCTCCGAGAGGACACGCTCGAACGCCTGCAGCGAGGCCACCGGCGCGGTCACCGTCCCATTGTATCTGCCGGGGCGGCCGTTCGCCGGGCTTGCCCGGCGGTATCGCTGTCGGGCGCGCGGCGATAAGATGGGTCGAGACGATGCAACGGACCGACCTGATCAAGACCATCACCGACAGCGCGTTCTTTCAGGGCGTGGCGTACGAGGAGCGGGCAGCGCTCGCCGAGGTGGCTCAGGTGCTCCGCCACGGCGAGGGCGAGACCCTGTTCCAGCCCCGGCAGCTGCCGACGGCGCTCTACCTGGTCAGCGAGGGCGTCGTGGAGATCAGCCGGCGGCAGGCGCCGGAGGGGGAGCTCGAGCCGGTCGCCTACCGCGGGCCCGGGGCGGTGCTGGCGGAGAGCAAGGTCATCACCGGCACGCCGTTCAACTCGCTCGCCCGCTTCCCCGAGGGGGGCGTGACGCTGCAGTGGCCGCGGCCGGTCATCCTCCGCCGGCTCTTCGAGTCGCGCGATCTGGCGATGTACTACCTGCAGAACCTCGCGCGCCGGCTGGAGGGGACCTTCGCCAACCTCGGCGGCCACGAGGCCACCAAGCTCGGCGGTCGGCTCGAGCACTTCGACCTGCCGACAATTCTCCAGACCGTTGTCGAGTCCGGCTCCGACGGCGTGCTCGAGGTGCTTGACGCCCGGGGGCGGCCGTTCGGGGCCATCAGCACGCACGACCGCCGCGTCGGCCCGATCCGCCGCGGCGCGCTGTCCGGATCCGAGGCGCTGTTCGAGATCCTCATGCATCCGCCGGAGCGGGGGACCTTCGTCTTCCGCACCATTCGCCGGGCGGCCAGCTCCGAGGAGTCGCTGGTCCTGCAGCCGCTGCTCATCGAGGCCGCGCGCATGCAGGATGAGCTCGAGCGGTTCCGGGTTGTGGTGCCAGCATCGCAACGCCTGCGGCCGACCGGGCGCCGGCTCGACGCCAAGGCCGGGGAGGACCGTGACCTCTTCGATCAGATCCGGCACGAGCTGGCGACCGAGAGCTGCGGCTGGGGGGTGCTGGCCGAGCGGCTGCCCTACTCCCACGCCCGGGTGGCGCTGGCGGTGCGCCAGCTGCTGCGCGACGAGGTCCTGGTTGAAGGGGAGAGGTGACTCGCCGGCGGATCGCGCTGCTGCTGCTCGCCCTGGCCACTGTGGTGGTGGCTGGAGCATCGCTGATCCAGACCATCCGCTCCTTCTACCGGCTCGACTTCACGGTGCGCTGGGTCGAGCGCGGGGTGAAAGTGACCGCCGTCCCGGCCGCGTCATCGGCCGCCGCGGCGGGGCTGGAGGCCGGCGACCTGATCGTGGCGGTCAACGGCATTGCCGTGGAGCGTCTCGAGGATCCGCTGTTCGCGCTGGCAGCAGGGACGGAACACCGCATCGTGGTCCAGCCGAGGTCCGGCGAGTCGCGCGAGGTCACGTTCATCCCGCCGCGGCCGCACATCGACTCGCTCTACCTGGCGCGGTCGGCGGTCGGCCTGTTCGCGCTCGCGTGCGCGCTGTGGGCGGCCTATGCGACCGACCGCCGGGAGTCGGCGACCTTCCTGGTGCTGGCCGTGGCGTCGGTGCTCGTCGGGACCATCCCCCATCGGATCGCAGCCGAGGAGGTCGGCCTGCAGGTGATCCACCGGGTGGCGAGCTCGGCGTTGCCATTCCTGATCGTCCGCTTCTTCGCCATCTTTCCCGAGCGCCGGCGGTCGATGCGGGTGTGGGACGCGCTGACCGCAACCGTGGTCGCGGCGAGCGCCAGCACCGCGCTGTCACCGAACCTCGCGGTGTGGTGGCAGATCACGGCGTCGGTCCTGCGCGGCATCTTCGGTGCCGCCCTGCTCTACGGCATCATCCTCCTGCTCCGGCGTTGGCGGGAGGCGGCGAGGACGGCCGGGACGCGGCGCCAGATCGAGTGGATCGCGCTCGGCCTGTTCGTCGGCCTGGTGCCTTACATCACGCTGGTGACGTTCGCGGACTGGCTTGGGATCGCGTTCCCGCCGTTCTCCTGGCTCGCCGTGCTGCCGATCGCCGCGGTGCCGCTCGGGGTCCTGGCGGCGCTCACCTCGTACCGCCTCTGGGACCTCGAGCCGATCACCCGCGACTGGATGTCCGGAACGCTGGTGGCGGCGGTCGGCGGGACGATCTTCTCGTTGACCGACCATCTGCTCCTTCGCTACGCCGGCGGCCTCGGATCGGTGCGCAACCTGTTCGCCTTTGCGACCGGCGTGCTCCTGGTGGTGCTGCTCGAGCCGATCCGGTTCCGCGTCGAGCGGTTCCTCGACCAGTGGCTCTACCACGGCCGGCCGGCGCCGCGCTCGGTCCTCTCCGACTCGGTGCGCGACCTGGCGCGGTCGACCGACCCGCGGGAGCTGCTGACGCGGCTGTCTGAGACCCTCAACGAGGGCCTCGACATCGACCTCGTCGCCGCCTACCTGCGCACTGGTGACGGCAGCTTCTCTAGGGTCACCGGCGCCGGCGACAGCCTGCCCGAGAGGCTGGCGTTCGCGGTCATGGATGGCGCCTTCCCGACCGAGCGCGAGCGAGCGATGGAGGACGCCGGTTACACGCGGCGGATCCCGCTCGAGCGCGCGGGCACGGTTCATGGCCTGCTCTACCTCGGGCTGCGGCGGGGCATCTTCCCACTCGGAACCGAGGGCCAGGAGGTGGTGCTGACGCTCGCGGCCCAGTCCGCGGTCGCGCTGGAGAGCGCCCGCTATCTCGACGACCTGCGCCGCCAGGCCGAGGAGTACCGGATCCTCCACGCCAATACCCAGCGGATCATCGAGTCCTCGGCGGCCGCCATCCTGGTGTGCGACGCCGGCGGACGGATTCTGTCAGCGAACAGCGAGGCGGCCGGGATCTTCAACCACGACGCCCAGGAGCTGGTGGGGCGGGCGCTCAAGAGCCTGGTCAACCTGCCCGCAGGCTGGCTGGACAGCCTGCCGTTGCACGCGGCCAATGCCGAGGCATCGACGCTTGCGGACCCGCCGCGGCGGGTCATCATGGCGGTGTCTGTGCTCGAGCTCGACACCGGGAGCTTCAACGGCCGGGTGGTCGTGCTGCAGGACGTCACCGAGCTGCGCGACCTGCAGGACCGGGTCCGCGAGCAGGAGCGGCTGGCCGCCCTCGGCCGGCTCGCCACGGGGCTCGCCCACGAGATCAACACACCGCTGACCGGCATCGCGTCGTTCGCCCAGATGCTCGGCGACATGACGCCGGCGGTCGACCCGCGGGCGCAGCTGGTCGGCAAGCTCGTTGACCAGAGCTTCCGGGTGTCGCGCATCGTCGCCAATCTGCACGAGGCGATGCGGGGCGGTCGCGCCACCCGGGTGCCGCTCGAGCTCGGAGAGATCGTGATGCGGGCAGCGCAGGACGCGGCGCGCTCACTCGGAGCAATCGACCGGCTCGCTTTCGCGAGCTTCGGCCGGCGCGTCATGGTGTGGGCCGCCACCGGCCCGGTTGAGCTCGCGGTGAGCAACCTGGTGCGCAACGCCCTCGAGGCCTCCACCGAGGGCTCGCCGGTGACCGTCGAGCTGGTGGTCGACGGCGAGTGGGCGGAGATCCGGGTGTGCGACCGCGGGCCGGGGGTCCCGCCGGAGCTCCTCGACAAGGTGTTCGAGCCCTTCGTCACCACCAAGACCGAGCGCGGTGGCGTCGGCCTGGGGCTCGCGATCACGCGTGATATGATCACCCAGCTTGGAGGCGAAGTCAGGCTGGAGAACGCTCCCTGGGGTGGGGCGTGCGCTTCGATTCGGCTGCAGCGATGTCGGGAGTCGGCAGCATCCTCGTGATCGACGACGAGCCCGTCCTCCAGGACGTGCTCAAGACCCTGCTCGAGGCCAACGGATTCGCCTACCACTCGGCGACCACCGCGGCCGCAGGGATGCAGGCCCTGCGTGAGGAGGAAATTGACGTCGTCCTCCTCGACCTCATGCTGCCGGACTCGAACGGCCTCGACCTCCTGCCGCAGATCAAGGCCTACGACCCGCACCTGCCGGTGGTGGTGATCACCGCCTACTCGTCCATCGAGTCGGCGATCGCGGCGATGCGGGAGGGGGCGTTCCACTACGTCCCGAAGCCGTTCAAGAACGAAGAGGTGCTGCACCTGGTGCGGCGGGCCACTGAGCGGCGCCGCCTGCAGGTCGAGAACCTGCTGCTGCGCAGCCGCCTCGAGAGGATGGGCGAGATCGTCGGCACCGGCCGGCGGATCGAGGAGGTTTTCGAGCTCATCCGGCGCGCGGCCCCGGCACGCTCCAACATCCTGATCGTCGGCGAGTCGGGGACCGGCAAGGAGTTGGTGGCGCGCGCCATCCACCGCCTCAGCCCGCGCTGTGATGGGCCGTTCATCCCGGTCCACACCACGGCGATCCCGGCGGAGCTGCTCGAGTCCACCCTGTTCGGCCACGTCAAGGGCGCCTTCACCGGCGCGGTCACCAGCCGCAAGGGTCTGTTCGAGGCCGCCCACGAAGGGACATTGTTCCTCGACGAGGTCGGCACCATCTCGCCGGAAACCCAGACCAAGCTGCTGCGGGTGATCCAGGAGCGGGAGATCAGGCGGGTCGGCGGCGTCGAGTCGAGCGCGGTGGACGTTCGCCTGCTCGCGGCGACCAACATCGACCTCTGGCAGGCGGTCGAGGCGGGCCGCTTCCGGGAGGACCTCTACTACCGCCTCAACGTCATCACCATCGAGGCGCCGCCGCTGCGCGAGCACCGCGAGGACATCCCGCTGCTCGCTGCCCACTTCCTCAAGATGTACGCGGCGGAGAACGAGCGCGACGTCGAGGGCTTCACCCCGCAGGCGATGGACGCCCTGACCGAGTACTCGTGGCCGGGCAACGTGCGCGAGCTCGAGAACGCGGTCGAGCGCGCGGTCGTGCTGTGCCGCGGCGCCACCATCGACGTTGACGAGCTCCCCCAGGCGGTGCGCGGCACATCTCCTGCCGAGTTCGTCGCGGAGGAGCTGTCGCCCGAGGGGATCGACTTCCGCTCTGCCGTCGCCGCCTACCAGAGCCATCTCATCCGCGAGGCGCTGTCCCGCTCCGGGGGCGTGCAGCGGCGGGCCGCCAAGCTGCTCGGCCTGAGCCCGACCACGTTCAACGAGATGGTGCACCGGCTGGGCATCGGGGGCGACCCACCGCGTCCGGAGGTCTGACGGAGGTCGGCGCAGTCATCGGGTGGACCCTGGCTCCTCCCGAAGTTCGCATCACCCGTCCTCCCGCTGCCATCGCGCACCCCGAGTCGTGAGTCGCGACGAGCGGGCGCTTCGCCACTGTCAGTGGACCACACCCAGGACCTCTCGAGCACGAGACGGTCGGGAACGGAGACGGGCACGGAACCGGGGCGATCGGAGGTGGAGGTGGCCGGAGCTCTCCCCGAGGCCGCGGGTGTTGACCCCGATCACCGTGCGGCCGGTCCGGAGTCGACCTCGATGGCCTGCCCCAGGGTACGGCGGTATATTGGAAAACAGGAAGGCGCGCCCCGCCGGGCCGCCCCTTTGAGCACTCGTGCGGGGCGTCGATCGTGAACGATGCCAGACTCGCCGGGAGACCCCCCAGACCGAACGCGACTGGGCCTCGATGCGCTGGTGTCGCGGATCCGCGACCCAGCCTTCGCCTCCCGCCACCGTCGCCCGCTGTCGCTGCGCGAGACCAGCGCCCATGTCAACCCGGTGATGCTGGCCGTGTCCTCGCGCGACTCGCTCTACGTTCGCTCGTGGCGGGACCACGCCCGTCGCTGCGCTGCGTGCCGCGGCCTCTTCGAGTACTTCGGCCTGCCGCTGGATGGCGGCTAGAAGTTCGCACCGCATTGGCCCAGGATGCGCGCAGCGCATCCCGAGGAGCGTGTGGGGCAGAGGCCAACAGCAATGACCACGTCAGGAACGCATTCAGGGGCCTATGCCCCACACGCTCCTAGCTCATGCCGACCACGCGGCCGTCGACGAGGTCGAGGCGCTCGGCCTGGGGGGTCGCCGGCAGCCCGGGCATCCGGATGATGTCGCCGAGCAGCGGCACCAGGTAGCCTGCCCCGGCGGCGAGGATGACGTTGCGCACCGAGATCTCGAAGTCCTCGGGCCGGCCGAGCAGCTTGGGGTCGTCGGACAGCGACTTCTGGGTCTTGGCGACGCACAGCGGCAGCCCCTCGTAGCCGAAGCGGCGGATCAGCGCGAGGTCCTTCTCGGCGTCGTTCGACCAGCTCACCTCGCGCGCCCCGTACATCGCGCGCGCGATCTTCTCCAGCTTGACCTTGACCGGCTCGCTCCATGCGTAGAGCGGGCAGAACGGCTTGGACTTGCGCTCGGCGTGCTCGAACACCGCCTCGGCGAGCTCGACGCCCCCCTGGCCGCCGCGGGCGAACACTTCGGACACCGCGAACGGCGCACCCAGCGCCGCGCACGCCCGGCGCACCAGCTCGATTTCCTCCTCGGTGTCGGCGGTGAAGCGGTTGAGCGCGACGACCGGCGGCTCGCAAAAGGTCCTGATGCTCTCGATGTGCTTGGCCAGGTTGCCGAGCCCGCGTTCGACCGCGGCCGGCTCGGGCGTTGCGAGGGCGTCCTTGGCGGCGCCGCCGTGCAGCTTGAGGGCGCGCACGGTGGCGACCAGCACGACGACCGCGGTGTCGAGACCGGCCGATACGCACTTGATGTCGAAGAACTTCTCGGCGCCGAGGTCGAAGCCGAAGCCCGCCTCGGTGACCGCCCAGTCGGCGTGGGCCAGCGCCATCTTGGTGGCGATGACGGAGGAGCAGCCGTGGGCGATGTTGGCGAAGGGCCCGCCGTGGAGGAGCGCCGGCACGCCGTCGATGGTCTGCACCAGGTTGGGGCGGATCGCGTCCTTGAGGAGGACCATCATCGCGCCCACCGCCTTGAGGTCGGCCGCGGTGACCCGCTCCTTGGCGAAGGTCAGCGCGACCACGATGCGCTCGAGCCGGCGTCGCAGGTCGTCTGCGTCCTCGGCCAGGCAGAGCGCGGCCATCACCTCCGATGCCGGGGTGATGTCGAAGCCGGTCTCCCGCGGCACCCCGTCGATCGCGCCGCCGAGCCCGATGACGATGTGCCGCAGCGAGCGGTCGTTCATGTCGATGACCCGCCGCCACTGCACGCGGCGGGGATCGACGTCGAGGGCGTTGCCCTGGTGGAGGTGGTTGTCGAGCATCGCGGCGAGCAGGTTGTGGGCCGCCGAGATGGCGTGGAAGTCGCCGGTGAAGTGGAGGTTGATGTCGGCCTCGGGCACGATGCTCGCCGCCCCACCGCCGGTCGCGCCGCCCTTCATGCCGAAGGTCGGCCCGAGCGACGGCTCGCGCAGCGCCAGACACACCGACTGGCCGATCTGCGCCAGCCCCTGCGCGAGGCCGATCGAGGTCGTGGTCTTGCCCTCGCCGGCGTCGGTGGGCGTGATCGCTGAGACCAGCACCAGCCGCCCGCGCAACGGTTTGCCGGCCCGCGCCTCGAGCGCGATCTTGGCCTTGTCGTCGCCGTAGAGCTGGAGGTGGTTGCGGCTGATGCCGAGACCAGCCGCGACGTCGGTGATCGGTCGAACGCTGGCACGGTCGCTCATCGCACCCTCCTTTGTGTGACCCGGGTCGTCCCGAGGGCGACGTCCGGGGTTGCGGTCCCGTATAGGATAGAAGGAGAGGATGTCATTTCGACCGTCATGCGACGCAGCAGCGCCTTACCACGGGAGGGAGACATGTCCCTGAGGTCGATTCGCCTGACGACCTCCGACCGCCACCGGCTCTTCGTCCTCGTCTCGGCCGCGCACCGCCGGGGCGCCCTCGACCGGGCCCGGGCCCTCGACCTCGTGGGGGAGATTCGCGAGGCCGAGGTCGTCGCTCCCACCGAGGCGCCGCCCGACCTCATCACGATGCGCACGACCTTCCGTCTCACCGATCTCGACAGCGGCGAGGACGGGGTCTACACCCTCGTCTACCCGGACGAGGAGGACCCCGCGGAGGGCAAGCTCTCGGTGCTCGCCCCGCTCGGCGCGGCGGTGCTCGGGCAGCGGGTCGGCGCCACCGTCGAGCCGGTCGTGCCGGACGCGGTGCGGCGCGGGCGGCTCGACGAGATCCTGTTCCAGCCCGAGGCCTGCGGCCGCTACGAACTTTGACGGACCTGCGGCTGAGGAGCCAGGATGAGGGGGCTCACCCTCGACTCGTCACTGACTGCCAGAATGCTGGTCCTGGCACTGGCCCTGGCTCTACCTACGCTTCCTCGAAGTAGTCGGAATCGAGGCGCTTGATCTCGTAGGTGTCGACGCCGGTCACACCGATGTTGAAATCGATCATGAGGTCTGTGAGCTCGTCGCCGTCGATCAGAACAACTCTGTTGTCGATGCGTTCAACGTAGTCCTCGGCGTCCTTCGAGAACGATGAGGTTGTGATGAAAACTCCCTTCTTGGCGCGTTGGCCTTGAAGGGCGCCGGCGAACTTCTGGATCTCCGGTCGGCCCACCGTGCCTTCCCAGCGTTTGGCCTGGACGTAGACGACATCGAGGCCGAGCCGGTCCTCTTTGATGACGCCATCAACTCCACCGTCGCCGCTCCGGCCAATCGTCCGCCCTGCGTCCTGCCGCGAACCCCCGTAACCCATTGCGACCAACAACTCGACAACCAGGCGTTCAAAGAACTGAGCAGGCGAGGCCATTACTTTATCAAGCAACTCTCCGGCGAGCTGCTCGCGAATTCTGTTGTAGGCAACATCCAGCAGTTCCTCCGGCGTAAGCTTGCTGAAAGTCGCCTCGCCCGGTTCGTTGTCGTGCGGTCTCGCTTTGTGATGCTTGCGCTTCCTTGTTCTGAACTCCAGATACTCCGCATATTCCATGAGGGTGCTCATGTTGATGGCCTCGGGTTTGGATGCGAGCAACGTGCGCCCGCGGTCCGTGATCTGGTAGACGGCTCGCTTCGGAGCGTCCACGAGGCCAGCCATCTTCATGTGCGACTTCGCCCATGCCACCCGGTTTGTGAACACCGGCTGGGTCCCACTCGGAAGGAGCTCAGTGAGTTCCTCTTTCGACAAGCCGAATCTTCTCGCCAACGCCCCGATCGTTTCCTGGTTTGGGTGTTCCCTGCCATCGGAGAGGTGTTGGAGAAGAGGAAGCATGATGGTCTGAAAATCGGGGATTGGCATGTGACCCTCTCGACGGCAGAGTCCTCTGGATCGGAGCACTGCGGTCATGCGTGTCAATTGTGATCGAACGCCTGATGGTTGTCACACCGTCGGTCAAATCGATCGCCATCGTGGTCGTCGCTCGTCGTCACCCGGCGCTCCGCGACCGGCGCGGTCTTCTTTTGCTTTGAGTTTGTCGGTCCGAAGTCGGATGCGGAAGCGGGCGCGAACGCGGAGCCGGGCGCGGAAGTGGGAGCGCGCGCGGATCCGGCTTCCGGCTACGCTTGTAGCTTCCGGCTTCGCCCGGTGGGCTGCGCCGTCACAGGTCGCCGTGACACGAGCGGGCGCGGGCAGGGGCGCCGATGTGGGTTCGGGAACGAAAACGGGAACGGGAGCGGGAACGAATCCGGAGCCGGGCGCGGAAGCAGAGCCGGGTGGGGGTGCTATCCCCCAGATCCCAGATCCTGGCCCCTTTCCCCAAGACACCGGTCGGCCCCCCGAAGGGGGCCGCCGGGGAAGGAGGAGGTTGTGATGCACTGGATACTACGTATCAGCTGAGCGCGGGGTTTAGCCCGGCGGCGATCCCATCTTCAAAGTGCCACATCTTCAAAGTGCCAGGCCGACACTTTGGCGGTTTCAGGGGGCGCCGCCGAGATCCGCGCCGGGCCGGCGGCCCACCACGAGCGGCCCAGGTCCACTCCGCAGCCGACTCGCGCGTGGGTGGCCGACCAGCCGGTCGTCCATGAGCAACCTGTGGCGCAACGATTCCTTCAGTAGTTCGTGAAGGACCTGCATCGGATTTTTCGCCTCGCCACTCGAGCTCATCAGGGAGATTGCCGCCCGCGTGGGGTGGCGCCGCCCCATCATGTAGGTTCTCGGCGATCGAGCCGAGGCACGCCCGACATGAACGTCGCGAAGCTCCTCGCGAAGGCCGCTCGCGACCCGGCCTCGTGCCGGTTCACGGAGATCCAGAGGCTTGCCGGGGCGCTTGGGTTTCATCTCTCCCGCGTCACCGGCAGCCACCACATCTACACACATCCGGGGATTCCGGAGCTCGTGAATCTCCAGAGCGTCAAGGGCATGGCCAAGGCCTACCAGGTCAGACAGCTCCTGAGACTGGTCGAACGCTATAATTTGGAGCTGGAGCCAGACCCATGAGGGACTATCACATCAACATCTTCTACAGCGAGGAGGATGGCGGCTACATCGCCGACATCCCCGACCTCGAAGCCTGCTCCGCGTTCGGAGAGACGGCGGAGGAGGCGCTGCGGGAGGTCCAGCTCGCCAAGCAGGCCTGGCTGGAGGCCGCGCGCTCCGCAGGCAAGCCGATCCCGCAGCCACGCTACCGTCCCGTGATTTCCGCTGTCGGCTCCTGATTCCACTCCTTCCCTCCGCGTCCCAGGGCCAACACTTTGGCAGCTTCACGATTGGTCCGGCCTCGTGAGACCTCCTTCTCGTGTCTTCGGGTGAGCGCTCGGGCGCGGATCCGGCTTCGTCCTGCGGACTTCGCCGTGACAGGTCCGGCTTCCGGCTTCGCTTTTAGCTTCCGGCTTCACCTTCGGTTACGCCGTGACAAGTCGCCGTGACAGGTCGCCTTTGGCTTGCGGCTTCGCGCAGTGGGCTACGCCGTCACGAGCCGCCGTGACAAGAGAGGGCGGGGGTCGTATCACCTATTACCTATCACCTATCACGTATCACCGTTTCCCCCAAACACCGGTCGGCCCCCCGAAGGGGGCCGCCGGGGAAGGAGGAGGTTGTGATGCACTCGATGCTACGTATCAGCTGAGCGCAGGGTTTAGACCAGGCTGTCAAGTTTCTGTCACGCCGGGACGCTGATCGGACCGCCGCCGAGACACTCCTCGCCGTCGTAGAGGGCTGCGAACTGGCCAGCGGCGATGCCCGTATCGCCCTCGTCGAGCGTGATCTCGACCGCGCCGTCGCCGCCGATCGCGGCGGTGCAGGGCAGCAGGCGCTCGCCGTGGCGGATGCGGACCTCGAGCCGGCCGCCCGGCGGGCGGCGCGGCGATCCAGCTCGGGTCCGCAATCCGGAACCTGGTTTGCCGGTGCTCCGCGAGCCGGTCGGCGTGGACCACGGTGACCAGGTTGCGCTCCGGGTCCTTGGCGACCACGTACCACGGGCCGCCGGCGAGCCCGAGGCCGCGGCGCTGGCCGATGGTGTGGAACCAGTAGCCGCGGTGGCGGCCCAGCACCCGCCCGCTGCCGTGCTCGACGGATCTCGCCCTCACGGGTGCCGAGCTCGAACTCGACGAAGTCATCGTAGGGGACACGGCCGAGGAAGCAGATGCCCTGGCTGTCGGGCCGGTCCTGGTTGGGCAGGCCGGCGCGCCGCGCCTCGGCGCGCACCTCGGCCTTGGTCATGCCGCCGATCGGGAACAGCGAGCGCGCGAGCTGCCGCTGGTCGAGCCGGCACAGGAAGTAGGTCTGGTCCTTGACCGGATCGATGCCGCGCAGCAGCCGGGCGAGGCCGCCGTGCATGACGACGCGGGCATGGTGGCCCGAGGCGAAGAGCTCGAACTCGTCGCCGAGGAGGTCGACGACGGCCCCGAACTTGATCGCCCGGTTGCAGATGACGTCCGGGCTGGGCGTGCGGCCAGCGCGCAGCTCGTCGATCGCGTACGCGACCACGGTCGCGAAGTACTCGCGCTGCAGCGGCAGCACGCGCAGCGGCACCCCGACCATCTCGCAGACCGCGCGGACGTAGGCGAGGTCCTCCTCCCAGGGGCAGCGGCCGAGGAAGGCCATCTCGTCGGACAGCCAGATCTTGAGGTAGCAGGCCTCGAGCGAGTGGCGCCCTTCCTCGGCGAGACGCAGCAGCGCCACCGAGCTGTCGACCCCGCCGGAGGTGAGCATCAGGATCCGACTCATGCGAGCTCCTGCGGGCGACGCGCGGCCGCGCCCCCGCGCCCACGGCGGCGGACGATCACCGGAGGTACTTGACGTGGATCAGATGCTCGAGGTAGCGGTCGGTGTGGATGCCGTGGTCGGTGAGCAGGCCCTCGGCGGAGACCACGAAGGTGGCCTGCTCGCCGGCGACGCGCGAGAAGTAGACCCGGTGCGGGTCGCCGCCGCTCGTCATGTCGAGGGCGCAGAGATCCTCGGAGAGCCCGGTCGTCAGCGGCTGCCGGCACAGCGGGCAGGAGAAGGCCCAGCGCGTTCCCGCGGGCATCTCGACCTCGGGCGGCAGGTAGACCTCGTAGTTGCCGGGCTGCGGGTGGAGGCCGACCAGGCAGGGCCGCTCGTCGTGCTCGGCGAGCAGGATGATCGATTGGTCGGGGTTGAGAACGGCGTGGCAGTGAGGGCATGAGTAGATCCAGTTCATCGACACCTCTCCACGTGCCGGCAGTATGCCAGATCGCGGCGCGGGAGGCGATCAGGAGAGCGCGACGCCGAGTTCCGAGAGGCGGCGCGTCAGCTGCTCAGACCAGCCCCGGTTGGCCGCCGGGCTGGCCGGGCTCGGGTGGAGCACCTGCTCGACGCGCACCCCGGTCCCGGCGAGGGCGCGCGCGGCCGAGCGGGCGGCAAAGGCGCCGACCCCGACCACCATCCGCGGCGCGAGAAGCTGGACCGAGCGGACGAGCGCGGCGTCGCAGGCCGCCTCGAGCGGCCGCCGCTCGGTTGCCGGCAGCCGGTCCGGGGTGAGGTTGCGGCCGCTCGCCTCGAGGAAGAGCAGCGGGCAGTAGTTGGCGATGAAGAAGCGGGCGAAGAAACGTTCGGCCGTGCCGAAGCGGTCGCGCGCCCAGCCCCAGACGCGGCGGCCGCTGACCTCGCTGCGGGCGCAGGCGAAGCCGGTCACCGGCCGCGCCGGGTGTTCGCGATCGGGCCGGCCGACCGGCGCCGAGACGCCCAGCCAGTCGCGGACCGCCGCGACCTCGCCGAACGGTACGCCGGTCTGGGCCATCCCCCACGGTCCGGGGTTCATGCCGAGCAGCATGATCTCCTTGGGACGCGTCCCGAAGCGCTCGAGGTAGGCGCGGTGCGCCGGCCAGGCGTAGTCGAGGGGGTTGTAGACGTGGCGGACCGGCGGCGAGAAGGCGAGCGGCCGCACGGCCTCCCGCAGCTCCTCGGCGATCGAGACCAGGGTCACGGTTGCCACGGTCAGCGATCGTACGCCAGCCGGCGCCGCGCCGGGAACCACCCAGCCGCCCCCGTCGGGCGCGGATCCGGCTTCGTCCTTCGGACTACGCCGTGACAGGTCCGGCTTCTGGCTTCGTCCTGCGGACTTCGCCGTGACAGGTCGCTCTAGGCTTGCGGCTTCGCCCGGTGGGCTGCGCGGTCACAGGTCGCCGTGACAAGCGCGGGCGCGGACGCGGGTGAGTCGGGCGGATCGATCCGGGAACGGGAACGGGGACGGGAACGAATCCGGGCGCGGAAGCGGGTGAGTCGGGTGGATCGATCCGGGAACGGGGATGGGAACGGGAACGAATCCGGGCGCGGAAGCGGAAGCGGGCGCGGAAGGGGGGATGGCGCAGGGCCCACCCCCCCAGTCCCTGGCCCCTACCCGAAGATGGCGGCGGTGTCGATGTCCCGGTCGCGCAGCCGCTTGGGCGCGGAGTCGAGGTAGTTGAAGCGGCGGCCGAAGGACAGCAGCGAGCGCTCGAGCTTCTTGCGCCCCCGGTAGAGCCGGGACATCACGGTCCCCACCGGGACAGCCAGCACGTCGGCGGTCTCCTGGTAGGAGAGGCCGTGGATGTCGACCAGCAGCACGGCCATCTTGTAGTCGTGCGGAAGCCCGAGCAGGGCGCCCCGCACCTCGGCGTCGAGGAGCCCGTTGAGCAGGTCGTTCTCCGGGCTGGTGCCGGCGACGTGGCCCTGGTCGAGCAGCGTCGATTCAAAGCCCTCATGGAGCTCGTCGAACTCCAGGTGCAGCGGCTGCAGCTTCCGCTTGCGGTAGGAGTTGATGTAGGTGTTCTTCATGATCCGGAACAGCCACGCCTTGAGGTTGGTGCCGTCTTCGAATCGGTCGTAGTGGTGGAAGGCCTTGAGGAAGGTCTCCTGGAGCAGGTCCTCGGACTCCTCGACCGATCGGGTCATGCGCAGGGCCGTCTTGTACAGCTGATCGCGGTAGGGAAGCTGGCCGGATGTGAAGTCCCAGCTGGTCGGGTTGTCGGCTCGAGCCATGGCGGCCTCCTTCTGTTCTTGGAGTATCATGCGACTTTGTCTCTTTGTCAAGAGTCTTCCAAGGATTTTTCTAGAAATATAGAAAACTCAATCAAGATCTCTACTCCGCTGGGCACGGAAGCGGAAGCGGGCGGGAGGTGCAGATTCACATCCCCCAACCTGTGGGGCCGCGCGCGGGGTCGCGCCGAGCCGGAGAGATTGACGGTCCCCAGCCGGGCACCTACAGTGCCTGCGCGATGGCGGCACCGCCCCACATCTGTGTGCTTGGCGGCGGGCCGGCTGGGCTCGCGGTCGGATGGTCCGCGCGGCAGCGCGGCCTGCCCTTCACCCTGTTCGAGGCGAGCGGCCGGGTCGGTGGCAATTGCGCGACCCTGCAGACCGGCGACTTCCGCTACGACTCGGGGGCGCACCGCCTGCACGACCGCGACCCGGAGGTGACCTCTGCGATGAAGCGGCTGCTCGGAGACGATCTGCGCCGGATCGACGTGCCGAGCCAGATCTGGGACGAGGGCCGCCTGATCCGCTTCCCGCTGTCGTCGGCCGAGCTGCTCGCCCACCTCGGTCCGGCGCGCTTCGGACGGGCGGCGCTCGAGGTCCTGCGGGCGCGGCTGCAAGGTGGCGGAGCGCGACAGAACTTCGAGGCCTTCGCGCTGCGGCGGTACGGCCGGCTCATCGCCGACCGCTTCCTGCTCGACTACTCGGCCAAGCTCTGGGGGGCGCCTGCCGCCGACCTGTCGCCCCTGGTCGCGGGCCAGCGGCTGAGCGGCCTCGACCTGCGGACCTTCATCTCGGAGTCGATCCTGGGCCGCTCGAAGGGGCACGTCGAGGGCGTGTTCTACTACCCGCGCCTCGGCATCGGTCAGATCAGCGAGCGGCTCGCCGACGCCTGCGGCCGCGACGCGATCCGCACCGGTGCGCCGGTCACGCGCCTGGTACACGACGGGCGGGCGATCCGCGCCGTCGAGATTGCCGGGCGCGAGCGCCGTGACGCGGACGTGGTGGTGAGCAGCCTGCCGCTCAACCGCACACTCGCGATACTTGATCCGCCCCCGCCGCCGGAGGTGCAGCGACTGTCCGGCGCGATCCGCTACCGGCAGGTGCGGCTGGTGGTGCTCTTCGTCAATCGTCCGTCTCTGACCCAGGCGGCCACGGTCTACTTCCCTCACCGCCGCTTCCCGTTCACCCGCATCAGCGAGCCGAGGAACCGCAGCCCGGAGATGGCGCCGGCGGGCAGGACCTCCCTGCTGGCGGAGATTCCGTGCCACGAGGACGACGAGCTGTGGCGGGCCGATGACGAGACCGTGATCGACGTCGTGCGCGCCCAGGTGGTGGCGATCGGGTGGGTGCGGCCGGAAGAAATTCTGGGCGGCGCCGCGCACCGGCTGGCCAACGCCTACCCGGTGCTGGACACCCGCTGCTCGAGCGCGGTCGAGGGCATCCATCGCTATCTGGCCGGCTTCGCAAACCTGTGGCTGGTCGGGCGCAGCGGCCGCTTCGTGTACGGCTGGATCCACGACATGATGCGGATGGGCTTCGAGACGGTGGTGGAGATCGCTGATCGGAGGCGCGGCGGGTGATCGACTCCGAGCGGAAGGCGATCGCGGCCGACCCGCGGCTCCTGCTGCTGCTGCCGGCGGCGGTCTACCTCGCGTCCTACGCCTATCTCGCCCTCTACCACGGCCGGGCCTGGCTGTGGTCGACGCCGGTCCACGAGAGCGGCCGCTACACTCTGCTCGAGACCACCTTCTACGCTTCCCACTTCCTGGGCCACGTGCCGGTGCTGCTGACCCTCGCGCTGCTCGCCGGCGGCAGCTGGCGGTCGATGAGCCCGCCATCCCTGCCAGCGGTCGGGCGGGGACGGGCGCTGGCGGTCGCCGGCCTCGGCCTGCTGGTGGCGGGATCGCTGGCGCTGGCGATCGGCCACTTTGGGCTCACCGACACCCTCGCCTTCATCCTCCAGCGGCGGCAGCGGCCGGATGACATCGTCGCGGGCGGGTCCTGGAATCTCCACCTCCCGAGCACCCTCCTCCAGTTTGCGCTGATCCCGGTGGCGATGTTCCTCGCGCGATCGGTATTCGCGCGGCCGGTGGTGTGGAGCCGCCGCGGGCTGGGCCTGCTCGCCGCCGCGGCGGCCGTCGCCGTTGGGATGACCTGTCTGGTCAATCGCGATCCCGTGGCGGCGGTGGCCGGGGTGTGGCGCGACCCCCGGTACCTGGCCCACTCGGTGCGCGAGCTCGTCACCTTTCCCCTCACCTACTACCCGCTGGCGCTCGCGGTGCTGCTGTCGGGCGAGGCGGAGGCGCGACGAGACCGGAGTGCCGTGAGCGGGCCCGACCTGGCCATCGGCGCCCTGGCCGCGCTGTTCGCGGTCGCCTTCGCCTACCAGGTGGTGGTGTCGCTCGGGCACGACATCGGCGCCCTCGCGCAGCAGCCCTCCTTCGCCGAGGGCGTCCGTCTCGGCATCCCCTACCTGCTCGCGAGCCACTTTTTCGAGCATTGCCTGGACAGCGTGTTCTTCACGCTGGTGACGCTGCTGCTGGTGTGGGGCGGGCGGAGCGAGCGATCGGGCGCGGATCCGGCTTCCGGCTCCGTCCTGCGGACTACGCCGTGACAAGTCCGGCTACGCCGTGACAAGCGGGGACGGGCGGGGGAGCTAACCCCTAGATTCTAGCCCCTCGCCCCCAGCCCCTGGCGGGGAGGGGGCGCGCGATTGCTTTGAGAACTCCGTTCCACTAGACTCGAAGCTCGTGGCGGTGATCCCCGCCGGGGACAACGACCGCGGCACCGACCAACGGACGCGACGGCGTCCACCGACATACTGGACTTGATCCGTGGGACAGGTACCAAGCGACGACGCACCCTACCTGCTGGTCGGCAACGGCCGGCTCTCCCGACACCTCCAGCACTACTTCGACCTCGAAGGCATCCGCTGGCGGCTGTGGGCGCGCGCCATGGGGCAGCCGCTCGAGGGCTCGCTCGACGGCGTGCGGGCGGTGCTGCTGCTGATCGCCGATGACGCGATCGAGGGCTTCCTGGCTCGCCATGCCGACCCCGCCGGCCCGCCGTGGATCCACTGCTCGGGCAGCCTCTCGACTCCGCTCGCAGCCGGCGTTCACCCGCTGATGACCTTCGGCGACGAGCTCTACGACCACGCCGAGTACCGCCGCATGGCCTTCGTCTGCGACCGCGGCGGCCGCCCCTTCGAGGAGCTTTTCCCGCGCCTTCCCAACCCGCACTTCGCCATTGAGCCCGCCGACCGGCCGCTCTACCACGCCCTGTGCGCGATGGCCGGCAACTTCACGACCCTGCTCTGGCAGCACGCGTTCACGGCCTTCGAGGGCCGCCTCTCTCTGCCGCGGGCCGCGCTCTACCCCTACCTCGAGCGGGTGGCGGCCAACCTCGAGCGGTCGGCGTCGCCGCTGACCGGGCCGCTCGCCCGCGGCGACCGCCGCACCGTCGAGCGCCACCTCGCCGCGCTGGCGGGCGATCCCTTCCACGCCGTCTACTCGAGCTTCGTCGCCGCGAACCGGGCAGCAGCCCGGGAGGAGGCGCCATGAGGCATCCTTCGGACATGGCCGAGGCCCGCGCCGCCGGGCACCCGATCTCGGTGGTCACCTGCTACGACGCCTGGTCGGCGAAGATCCTCGCCGCGAGCCGGATCGATGCGCTCCTGGTCGGCGACAGCGCCGCCATGGTGATGCACGGGCATGACACGACGATCCCGGCCGACCTCGACATGATGTGCCTGCACACCGCCGCGGTGCGCCGCGGCGCGCCGGACAAGCTGGTGATCGCCGACATGCCGTTCCTCGCGCACCGCAGGTCGCTGCCCGACACCATGGGCGCGGTAGAGCGGCTGGTGCGCGCCGGCGGCCAGGCGGTGAAGATCGAGGGCGCCGACGGCAACCTCGAGACGATCCGCCACATCGTCGAGTCCGGGATTGACGTCATGGGTCACCTCGGCCTGACCCCGCAGTCGCTGCACCATCTCGGCGGCTACCGGGTGCAGGGCCGCAACGGGCGGGCGGCGGCCAAGCTCGCCGACGACGCCCGCCGCCTGCAGGACGCTGGCTGCTTCGCGATCGTGCTCGAGCTGGTTCCGAGCGAGCTCGCGCGATCGGTGACCGAGTCGCTGTCGATCCCGACCATCGGCATCGGCGCCGGCCCCCACACCTCGGGCCAGGTGCTCGTGCTGCAGGACCTGCTGGGCCTGCAGCCCGACTTCCAGCCCAAGTTCCTGCGCACCTTCCTCGACGGCTTCGAGCTGCTGCGCGACGCCGTCGACCGTTTCGACCGCGAGGTCAAGGAGGGGACCTTCCCGTCCGAGGAGGAGAGCTACCGATGACCCCGATCGTCGACCTCGCCGAGTGGCGCCGCCTGCGCGACGGCCTCGGCGACGCCACGGTTGGCCTTGTGCCGACCATGGGCGCGCTGCACGACGGCCACCTCGCGCTGATCCGCAGGAGCGCCGCGGAGAACGACGTCACCGTGGTCAGCGTGTTCGTCAACGCGACCCAGTTCAACAGCGCCGCCGACCTGGAAGGCTACCCGCGGACCCTCGCCGAGGACGTCCGGCTGGCGGCCGCGGCCGGGGCCGACCACGTGCTCGCGCCGAACGACGCGGCGATCTACCCGGACGGCTACCGCTACCGCGTCACCGAGGGCGAGATCGCCGCCGTGCTCGAGGGTATGCACCGGCCGCGCCACTTCGACGGCGTGCTGACGGTGGTGCTCAAGCTGTTCAACCTGGTGCGCCCGCACCGGGCCTACTTCGGAGAGAAGGACTACCAGCAGTACCTGCTGGTCCGCGGCATGGCCGAGGCCCTGCTGCTGCCGGTCTCAGTCGTGCCGTGTCCGACGGTGCGCGACGCCGACGGGCTCGCGCTCTCCTCGCGCAACGTCCGGCTGTCCGCGGCCGCCCGCGCGCGGGCCACCCTGCTGCCGGCGATCCTCGGCAGCGCGCCGTCGCCGGAGGAGGCGCGGCAGCGCCTCATCGAGGCCGGCTTCGGGGTCGAGTACGTGGCCGAGGCCTGGGGCCGGCGGCTGGCGGCGGTGGTGCTCGATGGTGTGCGGCTGATCGACAACCTGCCGCTGCCGGCAGGCGATGCGGCCCTCATGACGAGGAGGACGGAATGCGACTGACGATGCTCAAGGCCAAGATCCACCGGGCGACGGTCACCGGTGCGGACCTCGACTACGAGGGCTCGATCGCCCTCGGCCCCGAGCTGCGCCGGGCCGCCGGGATCCTGCCCTTCGAGAAGGTCGAGATCTTCAACTGCAACAACGGCGAGCGCTTCGCGACCTACGTCATTGCCGGCCGCGACGGCGAGGTGAGCGTCAACGGCGCCGCGGCGCGCCTGGTCCAGCGGGGCGACATCGTGATCATCGTCGCATACGCCGAGATCGAGGCTGACGAGGCCCCCTCCCACCGGCCGGTGGTCGTGCTCGTGGACGAACACAACCGCGTCCGGGAGCGCAAGGAGGGCTGACGGCTAGGCCGGCTCGAAGGTGGCGATGAACTGGGGCAGCAGCGGCGGCCGGTAGACGAAGCGTAGGCCGCGGATCTCTTGCCGCCGGGCATGGAGCTCGACGAGCGAGCGAGCGACGTAGTCGAGATGGCTCGCCGTGTAGACCCGGCGCGGCACCGCCAGCCGGAGGAGGTCGAGGGCGGGCCACCGCCAGCCGCCGGACTCCGGGTCGGGGCGGCCGCCGAGCACGTTCCCCGCCTCCCAGCTGCGCACCCCGCTCGCGACGTAGAGCGCCACGGTCAGCGACCAGGCGGGCAGCTGCTCGTCGGCGAGGTGGGGGCAGAAGGCGCGGCCGTCGACGTACACGGCGTGGCCGCCGAACGGCTGCAGCACGGGCACGCCGGCAGCGATCAGCTGCTCGCCGAGCCGGCTGACCTGGGCGACGCGGTGGGCGAGGTGCGCCTCGTCGAGCATCTCGTCGAGCGCCGCCGCCATGCACTCGAGGTCGCGGCCGGCCAGCCCGCCGGCTGACGGGATGCCCTCGCTGACCAAGAGCCGGATCCGGATCCGCTCGGCCCAGCCGTCGTCGTCGAGCGCGATCACGCCTCCGGAGTTGCCGAGCGCGTCCTTCTTCATGCTCATGAAGACGCCGTCGGCGAGCGCGAAAATGTCGCGGACGACCTCGCGCGGGCTGCGGCCGTGGTGGCCCGGCTCTCGGCGCGTGATCAGGAAGCAGTTCTCGGCGATGCGGGCGGCGTCGAGCAGCAGCGGCACCCGGTGCTGCCGGCAGAGCTCGGCGGCGGCGCGGATGTTGGCGAGGCTCGCCGGCTGGCCGCCGCCGGAGTTGTCGGTCAGCGTCAGGACCACGAAGGCGACGCTGCCGGTGGCAGCCTCAGCGAGCTGCCGGCCGAGGGCGTCAAGGTCGATGTTGCCCTTGAACGGGTGCAGGCTCGCCGGGTCGGCGTTCTCCGGGATCGGCAGGTCGACCGCCTGCCCGCCCTGCTCCTCGATGTTGGCGCGGGTGGTCGCGAACAGCGTGTTGCCGAGCACAAGCTGCCCCGGCTCCAGCACTGCCCGGCACAGCAGGTGCTCGGCGGCCCGGCCCTGGTGGCAGGGGATGACGTGGCGCTTGCCGAAGAGCTCGCGCGCGGCGGCCTCGAAGCGGCGGAAGGAGCGCGAGCCGGTGAACGACTCGTCGGAGCCGTGCATCGCGGACCACTGGCGGACGCTGAGAGCGGACACGCCGGAGTCGGTCACCAGGTCGATGAGCACCGCCTCCGACGGCAGCAGGAAGGGGTTGTAGCCGGCCGCGCGGATCGCCGCCTCGCGCTCGGCGAGGGTGGTCGGCCGGATCGGCTCGACAACCCGGATCCGAAAGGGCTCGAACGGCAGCTCCATGATTCGTGCCTCCGCGCAGCGATTATGCGCTAGGAGCGTGCGGGCATAGGCCCCTTGACGCTCTCCTGGTGTGGCCACTGTTGTTGGCCTCTGCCCGCACGCTCCTCGGGATGCGCGCAGCGCATCCTTCTCGGCGCGCGTGGGGCGAAGGCCAGTCAGCGACCGCGACGCCTCACGCACGCTCCCAGGGCCTGCGACCCGCGTGCGCCGAGGGGGCCTATGCCATTCGCGATCCTAGTGGGGGACGGCGAGCACCGCGGCGCCGGTGAGGCGACCCTCGCGGAGCCTGGACAGCGCCTGGTTGGCGTCCGCGAGCGCGAACGGCTCGATCGCGGTGTGGATCGGAACTCGGGCGGCGGCGGCGAGCAGCTCGTTGCCGTCGCGCCGCTCGAGGTTGGCCACCGACAGGAGCTTCCGCTCCTCCCACAGGATGCTGTACGGGAAGGACGGGATGTCGCTCATGTGGATGCCGCCGCAGACCACCACGCCGCCCTTGCGAACCGCGCGCAGCGCGGCAGGCACCAGCGCGCCGACCGGGGCGAAGATGATCGCGGCGTCGAGCGGTACCGGTGGGGACGCCGTCGAGTCGCCGGCCCAGGCGGCGCCGAGCGAGCAGGCGAAACCTTGAGCCGCAGCGTCGCCAGGCCGAGTGAAGGCGAAGACCTCGCTGCCGCGGTGAACCGCGAGCTGGGCGACAATGTGGGCCGCCGCGCCGAAGCCGTAGAGGCCGAGCCGCTCGACGCCGTCGCCGCACATCCTCAAGGACCGGTAGCCGATGAGCCCGGCGCAGAGCAGGGGAGCGGCCTCGAGATCGGTGAATCCGGAGGGCATCCGGAAGCAGTAGCGGCGATCGGCCACCGCGTACTGCGCGTAGCCGCCGTTGCGGGTGTAGCCGGTAAAGCGGGCGTTGTCGCACAGGTTCTCACGGCCCATGCGGCAGTAGCGGCACTCGGAGCAGGTCCAGCCGAGCCACGGCACGCCGACCCTGTCGCCGGCGGCGAGATCGGCGACGTGGTCGCCGACGGCCACCACCCGGCCGACGATCTCGTGGCCCGGGATCACCGGCAGCGGCGCCTCGGGCAGCTCGCCGTCGAGCAGGTGGAGGTCGGTGCGGCAGACGCCGCAGGCCGCCACCTCGAGCAGCACCTCCCCCGGCCCGGGTTGCGGCACCGGCAGCCGGCGCAGCTCGAGCGGGCGACCGGTCGCGGCGACCACCATCGCCAGCATCTCGTCCGGGATGGTCATGGTGAAATTGTACTCAGCTTCCGTCTCCGTGCCCGTATCCGTGCCCGCTTGTCACGGCGGAGTCAACGGCGAAGCCGGATGCCAGTGTGACGGATTGGCACTCGGATCGTCCGCTTCGGGAACGGGAACGGGAACGGGAACGGGAACGGACGGGCGGGGGCCCTCACCCTATCCCCCAGATCCTAGAGAAGCCCCCACCGCTCCCGGTGCGCCGAGATCAGGGGCTCGACCACGCGGGCATCAGCGTCCGGCGAGGGCAGTGCCTCGCCGAGCCGCTCGCCACCCAGCTCATCGACGACCCGCAGCACCGAGGAGGCGAGGGCCGCCAGGTCGTAGCCACCCTCGAGCACTGCGACCAAGCGGCCGCCGGCGACCTCCGTGGTGGCCCGCAGCAGGACGCGGCAGATTGCTGCGTAGCCGTCGTCGGTCATCCGCATGCCGCCGAGCGGGTCGCGGAGGTGGGCGTCGAAGCCGGCGGAGACGAGCACGAACTGCGGGGCGAAGCGCCGGCAGACTGGTGCCACGACCGCATCGAAGAGCCCCAGGTACTCGGCGTCACCGCAGCCGGCCGGCAGCGGCAGGTTGACCGTGGCGCCGAGGCCGCGGCCGCGGCCGATCTCGTGCAGGCTGCCGGTGCCCGGGTAGAAGGGGAACTGGTGGAGGGACAGGTAGAGGACCGTCGGGTCCGCGTCGAAAAGGTGCTGGGTGCCGTTGCCGTGGTGGACGTCCCAGTCGACGATCATGACCCGCTCGACATGGTGCCGGCGCTGGAGGTGCCGGGCCGCCACCGCGACGTTGTTGAACAGGCAAAAGCCCATGGCCCGGCCGGCCTCGGCGTGGTGGCCGGGCGGACGCACACAGGCGAGGCCGTTGTCGACCTCGCCCGCCATGACCGCGTCGGCCAGCGCGAGCACCCCGCCGGCGGCGAGCCGGGCGGTGTCGTGGGAAGCGGCCGACACCCAGGTGTCGGCATCGAAGGCGAAGCGCTCGTGGAGCGCGCTCGCCGCGACCTCGCCCAGGTAGCCGGGGTCGTGAACCAGGGCGAGGTCCTCGGCGGAAGCGCTGCGCGGCTCGATGCGCATCAGACCGCGGCGGTTGCAGCCGTCGAGCGCGGTGCGCAGGGCGGCGATGCGCTCCGGCCGCTCGGGATGACCCGGCCCGGGATCGTGCGCTTCGTAGCGTGAGTCGATGACGATGCCGGTGCGCAGCATCGCGCGCGGTCCGCTCAGTGGACGCGGCCGGGCGAGAAGCTCCCGTCCTGCTCGTCGACGCCGTGGAGGAGCACGAAGTGATAGGCCGCGAAGCGCTCCTGCTCGTTCTCCACCATCAGCTCGAACAGGTGCTCGTCCGGCCGCTCCGGAGGGGCGATCTGGACATAGCTGATCTGCTCGGGGTCGACCAGCAGCTCACCGAGCAGGCGCTTGCCGCGCAGGATCTGGACGAGCAGCGTGTTCGAGTCCTCGGTGGTGAGGTGCCAGTGCAGGTCGTCGTCGTCGTAGAGCACGCTGTCGGGTGTGCCCGCACGCAGGATGCAGTTGGGGTGGGCGAGGAGCCAGCTCCAGAACTCGTCGAACGGCATCGTGATCGTCTGCTCCACCGGATCCTCCCCATGTCGGCGTCGGCCGGCTCAGCCTAGGCCTCGGCGCCGGGTGACCAGCATAGCGCGCCCGGGAGGTCGTCAGGTGCCGCCGCTGCGGCCGTCCAACTTGCTGATGCGCTCCTGCGCGGTGCTGGCCCATTGGCTGCCTGGATAGTGGTTGAGGATGAACTGGAGGTGCTCACGTGCGTGCGGAACGTCCTGCTCGCCGAGCAGGAGCGCCTCGGCCATGTGGAATCGCAACGCGGGGTTGTCGGGGTCGGACTCAATGGCCTTTTGGAGCGCCTGGCGAGCGAAGTCGATGTTGCCGACGCGGACGTACAGGATGGCAATCTTGTCGAGCACGAGTGACGAATAGGGGTCGAGGGAGAGAGCCCGCTGGAGTGCGACGCGCGCCTCCTCCCATCGTTCAGCGTCGATGTAGACGGTGCCAAGCCTCATCCACGCCTCGAGGTTGCCGTCGTCCAGCTCCACCGCCCTGGTGAGAGTCTCGATCGCAGTGTCCAGATTGCCCTCGAGTGCATATGCCTTGCCCAGCTCGGTGAGAACCTCGACGCGGCTCGGCTCGAGGTGAACCGCCACCTCGAGACACTCGCGCGCCTCACGAATCCGTCCCTCGCGAAGGTGGATGACACCCATCACGAAGTGGGGTGCCGGGTCGCTCGGGTTGACCTCGACCGCCCGCTTGAACTCGGCGAGAGCGCGATCGCGGTCGCCGAGACCGAGGAAAGCTCGTCCGAGCAGGGCCACCAAGCTGGGATTGCCGGGGTCCATCTGGAGTGCGAACCGAATCGCCTCGGCGGCCTCGCCGTTTTGCTTGAGGCGGACATGCTCGGTCGCGAAGTTGATGTAGTCCAGGACCAGCGGATAGTCCATGGGATTCCGCATGCCGGCAAGCTCCGCGCCAGATGGAAACGGGGCCAGTCGCAGGTTCGCATTGCCGCCGCCGAGGTAGCCGAGAGCCTCCAGCTTCGCGCGGTCGTCAGCGTCGACCATGGTGCCTGTCGAGCGGCCGGGCTGCGCCGTATCGTGGACCGCAAACAACTCGTCGAGCTCGGCGGCGAGCCGAACGGCCACATCCGGACTGGACGAGATCACGTTGAAGGTCTCGGACGGGTCGGCCTCCAGGTCATATAGCTCGGGTTTTGGCGCCAGGATGTACTTCCATTTCCCGGTGCGAAGGCCGCGCAGGGGCGACCAGTTGAAGTGGTACTGGGGAAAGAGGCACTCGAGCAGTGCCGGGAGATCTTCGCCGGAGCTTGGGTTCCGAAGCACAGGCACGAGACTCTCGCCTTGCATATCGGTGTGTACAGGCAGACCGAGGAGATCGAGGATGGTCGGCGCGATGTCGATCAATCGTACCTGTGCGGGGGCAACCTCGCCGCGGGCGTAGCCCTCCTGTGGCGCCCAAATCAAGAGGGGGACCCGCATGGTCGGGTCGTAGATGTACGACGCATGGGTGGGCTCGCCGTGATCGCCCAGCGACTCGCCGTGGTCGCCGACGACGATGATGATCGTGCGGTCGACCAGATCGTGCTCTTCGAGGTACTCCATCAGTCTGCCAAAGCTCTCGTCGACGAATGCAATCTCGCCATCGTAGCGAAACGGCAGCATGGTGTCGTAGGGCGGCGGCGGATCGTAGTTCTGATGGGGATCGAAGTAGTGCATCCAGAGGAAGAAACGGTCGCCGGCGTGCTCATCCAGCCAGCGGAACGCCGCCATGTTCACCCGATTGGCGCGCCGCTCCTCGAATCCGAAGGCCAGGGGCGTGCGGGCATCGATCTCAGATGGCATCCAGTCCTGGCGGTAGTTGTCATTGTAGGTCTGGAATCCCTGGTCGAGGTTGAATTGTGAGTCGAGCGGAAACGAGGCAATCACGGCGCCCGTGGCGAAGCCCTCCTCAGCCAGGATCTCGGCCAGCGTGGTCACGGTATCGTCGAGGAAGAACCCGTCGTTGTCGTGGATCCCATGCCAGACCGGGTAGGTTCCAGTCATGATCGACGTGTGCGAGGGAAGGGTGATCGGAACGGGAGAGATAGCGTGATCGAAGCGCACCGCGCGCTCGGCAGCGAATCGATCGAGGTTCGGAGTGACAGCGCCCTTGAAGCCGTAGCAGCCGAGGCGATCGGCTCGTGTGGTGTCGAGGGTCAACACGAGGACGTTCATGCCCGGGGATGGGCCACGGCTGCAGCCAGCCAGGGCCGCGCCGAGGATGGTTACGGCAAGCACGAGCATGCGCCGTGTTGTCACAGGCCCTGCTCGACGAATTTGGCGTGGATCGACGCCAGCACCTCCTGTTTTGCGGACTCCTCGAGGTCGCGACGGTGCCGCTCGACGTAGAGGCTCCACACCTCGGTGCGGGCTTCCTCGTAGGTCCGGACCTGCGAAGGCCGGATCTCCTCGATCCGAACGAGCATGTATCCCGGTCGCTCGTACCGCAGCTGGGCTTGGTCGTACTCCTCGATGAGGAGAGGGTCGCTGACCTTGCCGGCCTCGAGCTTGATGACCCGGTTCTGGACCCGAGGGCCGAACCAGGTGCCAAACGCATCCAGGCGCACCCAACCGAGATCGCCGCCGTCAGGGGCGCTGAGGTCGTCCGAGTGCTCTCGCGCCGCCTCTGCCATGTCGAGACCGCCGGATCGGATGCTTTCTGCGAGCCCGCCGAGGAGCTCATACGCGTCGTACGGCCTGGCGAAGCGACTGAGCGCGGCCGTGATCACCCGGATTCGGTAGAGGGTCGGGGATTGGACGCGCAGATAGTGCTCGTCGTAGAAGGTCTGGAGCGCGCCCGAGGCCTCGAGCTCCTCGAGCTCCCGATTCAGATGGCGCTGCGCCGCGCTCTCGATTTTGGCCGCGCGCTCGGCGCGGGAGATCTGGCCGGCCACCTCCGGTCGCCGCTCGAAACCCTCCTCGAGCGCCTTCCAGGCGAACAGCCGCGCCATGACGGCAGCTCGGAGCCAGTCCTCGGGCGGCAGGCGGCGCAGCTCGAGGAAACCTGCCTGCCGCGCGTAGGCCGTGACGTCTGCGACGCGGATCCGGTAGTCGTCGAGCTCAAAGACCGGGGTTGTGGGGTCGAGGGTCTGGATCTGCGCGAGCAGCTCCGGGCGGTAGAGCGCTCCACTGTCCTTGAGCAAAAGACTGAACTGCTCGTCTTCGAGCCGTCTGCGGCCTTGTTTCTCGATGCGACGGCGTAGTCGTTCGCGGGCTTCCTCGAACGACACGGTGGTCGGAGGGATCCGCTTGTCCAGACGGAAGATGTGGAAACCAACCGGCGTGCTCACCACCTCGCTGAGCTCGCCCTCTTCCAGGCTCCAGACGATCTCGTCGATCTCGGGCTCGAGGACTCCCCTGTCGAGGCGGCCGATCAAGCCGTGCTGATGGGCGGTTTCGGAGTCCGAGCGCTCGCGGGCGATGTCACCGAAGTTGGCGCCTGCGCGCAGCCTCGCCAGCAACTCCTCCATCTCGGCCCGGGCAGCAGCGCGCGCCTCCGAAGACGCATCACTCGGAACTCGGCGGAAGATGTGGCTGAGTCGGACCTGCTCGTCGTTGCCGAACTCGTTCACGTGCTCGTCGTAGTAGCGGCGTACCGCCTCGTCGCTGAGGTCGAGCTGGTTGTCGATGGCCTCGGTGCGGTATGCCTCCGCCAGCGCCGTCAGACGAGCCCGCCGGATCTGAGCTGCCCCCTCGGGGCTGTCGAGCAGAGACTCGCCCTCTGCGACAAGCGCGTCGGCCACGAGCAGGTTCTCGAGCTGCTCGCGCCGCCACGCCTCGAGGCTCTGGTCGGCGCCGGGGCGCCGCGCGTCCTCTGGAAGCTCGAGGATGTAGCGCTCCAGATCGGCGGGCGTGACGGCGCCGGCGTCGGATCGGGCGATGACCTTGCTCGATCTTCCGGCGCACGCTGCCAGCGCCAGGGCGGCGACTGCGAGGAGCGCGAGACGGAGGTAATGGCGATCTGACCGACCAGTGGCGAGGTTTCTCACGATGGCAATGTTCTCCACTCCGAGGCGTCGTGCACAGGTGCGAGTGGCGCACTCGCGTCTCAGCGGCGGACCCGGACTATAACAACGCGGGGAACGGTTGACCGCTCCCCGCGTTGGTTGCACGACGGCGCCGATTTGGCTAGTCGATGGTGATGGACTGGAGCTCAACCGGCACGCAGTTCTGGTCCTCGACGGTGACCCGGATCATCCAGTTGCCACCGAACCCAAGAGAGGTCAGGTAGGCGGGGCTGTACGTGCCACCGGTGGTGTTGGTCCGGATCCACATCCGGCCCGCCGGGTTATTGGTGTCGCGGCCGACAAACCCGTTGTTGTAGAAGCCGGCGAAGAAGTTCGAGGTACCGAAGATGACAGCGACGCCGGGTGCAACTGCACGCGCGGTCATGGCCGTCCCCGGGCACGGGCCGGTGGGCAGAATGTCCGGAATGTCGACGACCTGGCGGCCTACCCCCGGCGAGGCCCCTGCCTGGAACAACACCAGCGAGGCAGCGGTGTAGGTGTTCATCTTACCCGTCACGCCGACGATCGAGAGACCGGCCTGGATGCACTGGGTCGGGACATCGAAGTCGACCACGGCTGACCAGAAGCACGTCGGCGCGCACGTCAACCCGAGGCCGGCCTCGCAGGTGCCGTCGTCGAACTGCAGCACCGAGAGACCCTCTCCCGCTGGTGTGACAGTCATCGGCCCCCGGGGAACCGGGGGCAGCACGTCCGGCAAGGTGCCGCTGTACGGCTGGCCTCCGTGGAAGGCCACAGGCTGGTGTGACGGCCGCGCGGCATACAATCCTCCGGCAACCGCCAGCACCACGACGAGTGCGATCATCACTATTCCTGCCGCACGATTCCGCAACATCAGATCCTCCTTTTTCCCTCCTAGAAGTTCGACACCGTCTCCAGACGGATAATCCTTCAAGACGATAGTGTATCGGGATTCATGCAATCGTCAAGCCTGCTCTCGCGAGGATCCGAGAGCGAAGGCCGCCACGGAGAACGCTCGCAGCAGCGAGAGCTTGGCGTTGGTCGCCCTGGGTGCGTTGAGAATCCCCATCGGCGGTGGTTCCGTCTGGAACCGCCGGGTCAGGCGCGAGGAGAGCCGCCGCTGGGGGAGAGGTTGTGGTCGCTCGCGCTGCAGCACACTCTGAACAAGGGAAGCGTCGACTGATGGGACAGCATCGAGCGCGGCGAATCAGATCGACGAAAATGGATGTCTTGACAACCATATCTGTCGGTGACAATCTGAGGTCGTGGCACCTACGACCCCGGACCACAGCCGCCCTGAGCTGCTGACCGTGCGCGACCCAGTTCAGGCGGCCGCCCTGCTGCAGCCGCAGCGGCTGCGGCTGCTGGAGGGCTTGCGCGAGCCGGGCTCGGCGGCCGGCCTGGCGCGCCGCTTCGGCCTGCCGCGCCAGCAGGTGAACTATCACCTGCGGGAGCTCGAGAGGGCGGGGATGGTCGAGCTGGTCGAAGAGCGGCGCCGCGGCAACTGCGTCGAGCGGGTGATGGTGGCGTCCGCGCGACGGATCGTCATCAGCCCCGAGGTGCTGGGTGGCCTCGACGTCGGCCGTGACGAGGTCCGCGACCGCTTCTCGCCGATCGCCCTGGTTCAAGCGGCGGCGCGCGCAATCCGCGAGCTCGGCGAGCTGCAATCCCGGGCGGTGAGGAGGGCGGCCGGTTGACGACCATGACTCTGGAGTCGGAGGTCCGCTTCGCATCCGTCGAGGCGCGCAATGCCTTTGCCAAGGAGCTCTCCGACGCGGTGGCGCATCTGGTGGTGAAGTACCACGACGCGGCGACGGCCGAGGCCCTCGGCTTCCGCGTCGTGGTGGGCGCCTATCCCGTCCGCAGGCGGAGCAGCGATCCGGGGGCGGGCGGGAGCGTGTCCGCGAGGGGTTGAACCCGCCGGATGCCCGGGCTTCTGTGACGAATACAGCCGCCGGGAACGGGAACGGGGACGGGAACGGGAGCGGGAGCGGGAGCGGGTGGCGCGCCTAACCCCCGCCCGCCAGATGGGCTACGAGCTCGACGACGTCGTGCGGCGTCGCGGCGCGGTGGTCGGCGCCGGCCGCCCAGTCGAGGTCGTTGGTGCCGATGCCCCACATGGCAGCGACCGAGTCCACCCGCAGCTTGCTGCCGCGCACCGCGAGCTCGCGGTTGGCGAGCTCGGCGCAGCGGATGTCGGTCAGATGATCGCCGATGTAGAGCACCCGGCCTGGCGCGAGCCCGGTGAGCTTCTCGAGGCCCAGCAGCAGGCAATCCGGGGCCGGCTTCTGGCGGGCCATCGCGACCTCGGCGTAGCCGACGACGCACTCGAAGCGATGGCCGAGGCCGTGCATGGCCAGCAGCGACTCGATAGTCTCGCGGGCGTTCTGCGACACGATCCCCTGCGGCAGCCCGTCGAACCTCCCGAGGGCCTCTGCGACGCCCTCGACGAGCGGAACCGGTGTGGGGTCCTCCAGCTGGCAGGCCGCCCAGCGGTCACCGGCGCCGTCGATCCGGTCGTCATCGAGGCCGATGTTGAAACGGTAGAACTCGCGCCAGTTGACGGCCGCGCGCTGGGCCTCGTCATACGACGTCTGCGACCGCAGCACGGGGAACTCCTCCCAGCCGCGGCCGGTGAGCTCCTGGATGATCCGGCGGTTGACCTGCAGGTTGCGGGCGCGGGTGTCGACCAGGGTGCCGTCGAAGTCCCACAGGATGGCGCGCAGCGCAGCGGATGCCGTCATTCGGCGCTGCCGAACGCGGTCTCGAGCGCGAGCGCGATCATTTCGTCGAAGCTCGTCTGCCGCTCGGCCGGCGACAGTGCGGTGCCGCTGCGGATCAAGTCGCTCACGGTGCATACGGCGAGCGCCTCGGCTCCGAGCTCGGCGGCAAGGGTGTAGATGCCGGCCGTCTCCATCTCCACGCCGAGGATGTTGTAGCGCTCCATGAGGTCGAAGACGGCAGGGTCGGGGGTGTAGAAGAGATCCGCGGAGAAGATGTTGCCGACGTGGAAGGACAGCCCCCTGCGCTCGGCGGCGGCCACCGCCCGCCGCACCAGCTCGAAGCTGGCGAGGGCCGCCAGGTCGTGCCCGGCAAAGCGGTTGCGGTTGACGGCCGAGTCGGTCGAGGCGCCCATGGCGATCACGATATCGCGCAGTCGGACCGCGGGATGGACCGTGCCGCAGCTGCCGACCCGGATCACGCGCTTGACCCCGTAGTCCCGGATCAACTCGGTGCAGTAGATCGAGGCGGACGGGATGCCCATGCCGTGCGCCATCACCGACACCCGGTTGCCCTGGTAGCTGCCCGTGAATCCCAGCATATTGCGGACATCCGCAACCCGCCTGGCGCCTTCGAGGAAGCGCTCGGCGATGTGCTTGGCGCGCAGGGGGTCGCCCGGCATCAGGACGGTGGGCGCGAAGTCGCCCGGCTCGGCGTTGATGTGGATGGTCGGCATCGCTTCTCCGCTCGCCCGGCGCGCGGCGGCCGGCGCCGGCCGTGAGATGCCGAACGCGCGCCGTTCACCCACGCGGGGGCCGCCATTGTACCCGCCCGCCGCGACGCTGTCTCGGCCGCCGGCAGGGCCCCCGCCGGGCGGCAGGATCGAGACCCGGAATTCTTCTTGGCGGGGGCCCCTTGGCACTGGTATCCTCGGCGCGGAAAGTTCATCGTTCGGGAGGAGGTCCCCATGTCAAAGGTATCGCTCGGTCGTCTGTTGGCCATCACGTTCGCTGTGCTTGTCATGGTGGCGGTCGGGGCGCCGGTGCTCGCGCAGGAGGCGGAGCAGGAGCCCGCGGAGGCCCAAGAGGCGCCGGCCGTCGATGAGGAACGGCAGGTCGTCGTGGAGGAGATCGTCGTCACCGCGCAGAGGCGCGAGGAGGACGTGCAGGACGTCCCGTTGGCGGTGTCGGTGCTGCGCGCCACGGACCTCGAGGTCCTCACGGTCGGCACCCCGGACGTCCAGATCCTGTCCGGCCGCGTGCCGAGCTTGATCCTCGAGTCGTCGTTCGGCCGCGCCTTCCCGCGCTTCTACATCCGCGGCCTCGGCAACACCGACTTCGACCTCAACGCCTCGCAGCCGGTGTCGATGCTGCTCGACGAGGTCGTGCTCGAGAACCCGGTGGTCAAGGGCATCCCGCTCTTCGACCTCGACCGGGTCGAGGTGCTGCGCGGCCCGCAGGGCACGCTGTTCGGCCGCAACACGCCGGCCGGCGTCGTCAAGTTCGAGACCGTCAAGCCCTCGCAGGAGTCCGACGCCTACGTCCGGGCCTCCTACGGGACCTACGACACCCTCGACTTCAACTTCGGGATCGGCGGCGCGCTGACCAAGACGCTGTCCGCCCGCTTCTCCGGTCTCTACCAGTCGCAGAGCGACTGGGTCGACAACCTCTATGAGCCGGGACCCGAGGACGAGATCGGCGGCTACGAGACCCAGGCCTACCGTCTCCAGTTCCTGTGGGAGCCGAGCCAGCGCTTCGACGCACTGGTCAACATCCACGGTTGGGACCTCGACGGCACGGCGCGGATCTTCCGCGGCAACATCATCCAGCAGGGCAGCAATGAGCTGATGGATGACTTCGATCAGGAGGTGGTCTACCACGACGGCCGCAACGTGCAGGAGATCTCCGGCTTCGGCGGCCTGTTCCGGATGGACTACCAGTTCGAGTCGGCGACCCTGACCTCGATCACCGCCTACGAGAGCATCGACGACATGTACAGCCGCGGCGACATCGACGGCGGCTACGGCGCCGCGTTCCTCGGTCCGGGCAACTACGGCCCCGGCTTCATCCCGTTCGCGTCGGAGTCCGCCGACGGCCTGCCCTACCTCGACCAGTGGACCCAGGAGCTGCGCCTCGCCAGCACCACCGGCGAGACCTTCGACTGGCTGTTCGGCTTCTTCTACTTCGACGAGGAGCTGCAGGTCGACTCCTTCGGCTACGACAGCCTCGCCGGCGGCGCCGATGACGGCTACGCCTGGCAGAAGCAGGAGGCCGAGTCGTGGGCGCTGTTCGGGTCGATCGGCATCGCGCTGTCGGACCTGTGGGACCTCAACCTCGGGCTGCGTTACTCGACCGACGACAAGAGCTTCGAGGCGCAGCGCGTGACGGCGCCGTTCATCCAGACCCTGCTCTACGGATCGGGGCCATCAGTGGTCATCCCGGTCGACGTCGACGACAGCTACACGAGCTGGGACGTCAGCCTGACCTATAAGGCCAGCAACAACGTCAACATCTACGGCCGGGCCGCCACCAGCTACCGGGCGCCCTCGATCCAGGGCCGCACCCTGTGGTGCCCTGACGTCGACGGCACCAATCCGGCGACCGACTGTGTGTCGGTGGCCGACACCGAGGACATCCTGTCCTTCGAGCTCGGCCTCAAGTCGATTCTGGCCGACCAGAAGCTGCGCCTCAACCTGACCGGCTACTGGTACAACGTCAACGACCAGCAGATCACCGCAGTCGGCGGTCAGTACAACACGGCGACCCTGCTCAACGCCGACGTCACCGAGGGCTACGGCGCCGAGATGGACATGGAGTGGACCCCCTCGGGCCACTTCCTCGCGACCGTGGGCGCGAGCTACAACCCGACCGAGATCCAGGACCCGAACCTGACCGTGTCGCCGTGCGGCGGCGGCTGCACCGTCACCGACCCGATCATCGGCGGCCTGGCCTACGTCGACGGCAACCCGCTGCCCAACGCGCCGGAGTGGATCTTCAACGGCATCGTCACCCTGCAGTCCAGCCCGGTCTACAAGCACCTGTTCGCGACCCTCGACTGGGCCTACTACTCGGAGAAGAACTTCTTCCTCTACGAGTCGGAGGAGTTCAAGGACGACAGCCTGGAGTTCGGGCTGCGGATCGGCTACGCGTTCTCTGACATGAAGTACGAGCTCGCCCTGTTCGGCCGCAACATCCTCGACGAGGAGATCATGCAGGGCGGCATTGACTTCAACAACCTGACCGCCTACACCAACACCCCGAGGATCATCGGGATGGAGTTCATCGCCCACTTCTAGAGTCCTCTGAACACTCTTGTTCACGGGCCGCCCTCCGGGGCGGCCTTTTTTCATGGGGCGGGCCGTCAAGGTCCGGGAGCTGCCGCGTCCGACCGTCTCCGTCTCCGTGCCCGCTCGTTCGCTCCGTCCTCGAGAGCGCTTCGCGCCGATTCTCTGGAGGCGCTCCCCGAGGTTACTCGCGGCCGGCGGCCGCGGTGACCAGCCGTCACCAGCGGGTGACCGTAGGCCGCAAGCTATTGCGGCCACGGCCACAGCCGCTGCCGTCGGCAGGTTGCCACCTTTGGCGATTTCGGGCCTCAAGCACTTGTCTGCGAAGAACGACGTCCCAAAATCGCCAAAGATGGCACGCCCGCAGGACGCGCTCTCCTCGTACTCGCCTCGCCTCCCGGGCGGGAAGGGACTCTTCATTCTTCGGTATTCGATCTTCGATCGCTGAGAAGGTCGACGTACGCCGTCGCAACGAGGTCATCCTCGGCGATGCCGAGACGCTCCATCAGCTCGCGCGCAGTGCGCTCGCCCTCGGCGGCCGACTGGCCGTCGGAGACCTCGACCTCGAGCTCGAGAAAGCTGCCGAGATCCTCCACCTCGTCGAGGTGGATCCTGGTCCGGCCGCGCCGGTAGAGATCGCGCCGCTTGCGGACAACCCCGGCCACGCTGAGCGCGGCGCCGAGCACCGCGGCGAGCGCGGCGGGGTCGTTGACGGCGGCCTTGGCATAGCGCGACTCCCGCGGCCCCGCGACGTCGGGCCGCAGGTACGAGATGAGCTCGGCCGTGCCGTCGGCGCAGGCGCGCAGCTTGAGGCGGCCGCGCGGCGCCTCAAAGAAGGTGTCGTGCTGGACGAGCAGGGTGGGCGGACCGTCGGCAAGCGCCGCCACCGCCCGGCGGACGGCCGGCAGGTCGCGCACCCGGGCCTTGATCTCGACGTTGCGCGGCACGCGGCGATGGTAACAGGGCAGGGGTGTGCGGCGACTCACAACCGGCCGCATCAGCTCGGCTGTCTCGCTGGCCGCGATCCGCGTGGTCGAGCCGCCGATCTCAGCCGCCGAGACGGAGCGCTACTGCCGCGACGACGCCCGGATGTGGGATCTGCTGCAGCGGCTGCGGCGCGCCGACCGCTGGTGGCAGCGCACCGTCCGCCGCCGGCCGTACCCCTTCCTGCTGCCGCCTCGCATCGAGAGATGATCGGAACTCGAGAATGCAGGCTGTGAACCCGGCGTCGGAAACGACCCGTGGCCGAGGCCGTGGGTGGGAGGGAGGAGACGGCCGTCGGCCACTCGTTTCTGGCGTCGCGTCGCCGCGGCCGCAGGCCGCGAGCAAGCCTGCGCTCCAACCAATACCCCCGGGCGCTCCTTTCCCGGCTTGTGGGGTAGCCATCCTGGCTGCCCGCAAGCGGGCACGGATCCGGCTTCGTGCTGCGCACTACGCCGTGACGAGAGCGGAAGCGGGCGGGGGCCCTATCCCCTAACCCCTATTCCCTCCTTTCTTCCCCCAGCACGTGTGCCGTGCCGATTCCGAAGACGGTTCATAATGGACTCAACATGTGCGACACGATCGTGATCGTCCGGCCCGGGGGCGTGCTGTTCGCCAAGAACTCGGACCGCGATGCCAACGAGGCCCAGCTGCTCGACTGGCGATCCCCGCGCGAGCACTCGCCAGCGGCCCGCGTGCGCTGCACCTGGATCGAGATCCCGCAGGTCGAGCGCACCCACGGCGTGCTGCTGAGCCGGCCGTTCTGGATGTGGGGCGCCGAGATGGGGGCCAACCAGCACGGCGTGGCGATCGGCAACGAGGCCGTGTTCACGACCCGTCCGCCCGAGGAGACCGGGCTCACCGGCATGGACCTGGTGCGGCTCGGCCTCGAGCGGGGGGCGTCGGCGCGTCAGGCGGTCGACGTGATCGTCGAGCTGCTGGAACGGCACGGTCAGGGCGGCGGCTGCGGCCACGAGCAGCGCGGCTTCCGCTACCACTCGAGCTTCCTCGTGGCGGATCCTCGCGCGGCCTTCGTGCTCGAGACCGCCGGCCGCGAGTGGGCGGTGGAGGAGGTCGGCGGCGTCCGCACGATCTCGAACGGCCTCACCATCGAAGGCTTCGCCGAGCGCCACTCCGACCGGATCAAGACCTGGGGCAGCCGCTGTCGGATCCGCCAGCGCCTCACCGAAGACGGGGCGCAGTGCGCCCGGGGAGCCGGCGATCTGATGGCGATCCTGCGCTCCCATGGCGAGGGCGGCGCGGGGCCGGCTTACGACCTCCTCACCGGCGGCCTGGCGGCGCCGTGCGTCCACCCCGGCGGCCTGGCGGCGAGCTCGCAGACCACGGCCTCCTGGGCCGCCGACCTGCGCAGCGACGGCGCCCGGCACTGGGTCACCGCGACCGCGGCGCCCTGCACCGGTCTGTTCAAGCCGGTACGGGCCGGCGAGGCCCTCGATCTCGGCCCGACCCCGACCGACGTCGCTGACCCGCACAGCCTGTGGTGGCGCCACGAGCGGCTGCACCGGCGGGTGCTGCGCAACCCGCAGCGGCTGCTGCCGCTGTTCATCGGGGAGCGCGACGAGGTGGAGCGGCAATGGCTCGCCTCGCCGCCGGCCCCGGCCGAGGCCTTTGCCGAGGGTGATCGCCTGCTCGCCGAGTGGACGGCCGCGGTCGCGGCCGCGGAGGTGCCCGATGCCCGGCCGATGAGGGTGCGCCGCTTCTGGCGGCGACGGAACCGTCTCGCCCACCTCGACTGATCCGAGCCGGGGAGCCCGGGGGCAGCCACGGCACCTCCGGGTAGTGGCGGCTCCCTCCGGTACCCGAGCCCCTCTCCACATGCGGCCGGGGGGTTGAGCCTCGCTGCGCACCACCATCCCCGCGAGCGCGAGAGGTCGCTCCGTTGGCCGCAGTCGGGAACGGGGACGGGAACGGGGACGGGAACGGCGATTCGGTAGTCCCGTGTCGTCGGAGCGAGCGCGAGCTACCAGCCGCCGGTGGCGCCGCCGCCACCGAAGCTGCCGCCGCCCCCGCTGAAGCCGCCGCCGAAGCTGCCGCCACCGCCTCGCCAGCTCCCTCCGCCAACCCAGAACGGTGGGATGCCGCTGCGCCCGCCCATCGAACGCCGGCCCGGGAAGCGCGACGCTTTCGGCCAGACCGCCCTGAGGATCGGGAACACGAGCAGCCAGGCGAGGGCGGCGATGCCACCGGCCAGTGTCCCCGCGAAGGCCGTCGGCACGATGAAGAAGAAGGGGGCGAGCATCAGGTAGAGGATCCAGCCGGCCGGCCCGCGCGTGACGAGGGCCGCGTTGATGAATGGCAGCCCGAAGAGCGCGACCAGGGCCAGCGTGAGGAGGCCGGTTGGGCCGCCCTCGAGGGCGTTCCGCGGCCGCCCCTCCGGGAGTTCGATGGGCTCGCCACGGACCTTGGCAGCGATCGCGTCGATCGCGGCGCCGACCCCGCCGTCGAAGTCGCCGGCGCGGAAGCGGGGCGTCATCAGTCCGCTGATGATGCGACCGCCCTCGACGTCGGTGAGGGCGCCCTCGAGGCCGTACCCGACCTCGATCCGCACCAGCCGCTCCTCGCGGGCGATCACCACCAGGATGCCGTTGTCGGCGCGCTCGCCTCCGAGCTTCCAGGTCTCGGCCACCCGCATCGAGAAGTCCTCGATCGGGTCTCCCTCCAGCGACGGAATGGTCAGCACTGCGACCTGCGCGCCGGTCTCCCGCTCGAGCGCCTCGAGCTCGGAGCCGAGCTGCGCCTCGAAGCCGTCCGACAGCAGGCCGGCGAGATCGTTGACCCGGCCGCCGAGGAAGGGCACCTCGAGCGCCGCCGCGGCGACCGCCGCCGTGAGCGCCACCGCCACGGCAACCCAGCGGATCAAATGCCGCCGGTGCACCACCTCAGTGCTCCCGGACCCGCGGGCGGTCGTCGATCTCGTTGAGATCGTCCGGTTGCCGCTCGACGCGGTGCTCCACCAGGATCTCGCCGCAGCGGTGGACCGTCCGCTCGAGGGCGCGAGCCGCTTCCCCAGCCGCCACGCCGTCCACCAGCTCAGCCACCAGCTCCTGCCACAGGCCAGGGGGGACGGCCCGGTGGATGCCCTCGTCGGCGAGGATCACCGCGCGGTGCTCGAAGAGCGCGAGAAAGACCAGAATCCCGGTGCGGTCGCGGGTCCGCCAGACCTCCTCCTCGAGGAAGGCGGCCTCGGCCCGGCGCAGCGCCATGAGGTCGAGGGCGTCGGCCGGCATCAGCCAGCGCGTCACCGGCGCGACGCCGCCGATCAGGTAGCCGAGGCCGGCGCCCACCAGGACCGGCAGGGTGATCCACGCGACGCCGTGCCCGCTCCAGTAGCCGACGGCGGCGTGTATGGCGCCCGCCGCCAGCGCCGCGACCAGCGCGCCGATGGTGGCCGCGCGCCAGCGGGCCTCGGCATGGTCGTCGATGCGCTCGACCACATAGGGCACGATCTCGCCCGAGGTCGAGCGCTCGGCGGCGGCGGCCGCCCGCCGGATCGCCTCGAGATCGGCCTCCGTGAACAGGTCGGAGATCGTCACTGCCGCACCCTCGGGCCTAGAACTCGACCTTGGGCGGCTCCTCCGCGCCGGGCTTCGACTCGAAGTAGGCCTTCTCGGAGAAGCCGAGGAACTTGGCGACGAACACTGCGGGGACGCGGTTGCGGCTCGTGTTGTACTCCCGCGCGACCTCGTTGTAGCGCTGCCGTTCGACCGCGATCCGGTTCTCGGTGCCCTCGAGCTGGACCTGGAGGTCCCGGTACGCCTGCGTCGCCTTGAGCTCCGGGTACTGCTCGACCACCACCAGCAGCCGCGACAGCGCCGACGACAGCCCGTCCTGGCCGGCCTGGAACTGCTGCATCTGCTCTGGAGTCGGCGCCTTGTCGAAGTTCACCTGGCCCACCTTGGCCCGTGCTTCGATGACGTTCTGCAGCGTCTCCTGCTCGAACGCAGCGGCCCCCTTGACGGTCGCCACCAGGTTCGGGATCAGGTCGGCCCGCCGCTGGTAGACGTTTTCGACCTGCGCCCAGGCCGAGTCCACCCCCTCGTTGAGGCCCACCAGGCGGTTGTAGATGCCGCCCACCATCAGCCCGACGATGAGGATCACCGCCAGCGCCAGGACCGCACATCCGATCAGCCCCTTGGTCATCGTGGTCTCCCTCTCCGTGCTCCAGTCGTGGTGCGAAGCCAGGGTATCGTAGTCGAGACGTCGCAACCGGTGCAACTCGGGCTGCGCCGGGCCGGCTCGACCGCCGGGACGGTCCGTGGAGGGGCCGGCTCAGCCGAGAACCGACTCGCCGATCACGGCACCGATCTTCTGGGACAGCTGCTCGATGGTGAAGGGTTTCTGAATGAAGTCGTTGCAGCCCCTCTCGAGAATGGCCTGGGCGGCGCCGCCGAGGCTGTAGCCGCTCGCGAGCAGCACCTTGACCTGGGGATCGACGGCCCTGAGCGCGTCGTAGACCTCGCCGCCGCCGATGTCGGGCAGGATCATGTCGAGGATCACCAGGTCGATCTCCTGCCATCGCTCGCTGAAGATCTCGACCGCCTGGCGGCCGGAAGCGGCCCGCAGTGGCGTGTACTCGAGGTATGCGAGGATCGAGCCGCAGGCCTCCAGCACCGCCTCGTCGTCGTCGACGATCAGCACCGTGCCGCGGCCCAGCACGATCTCGCCCTGAGTTTCCTCGGCGGTGAACACGTCCTCGTCGGTGGCCGGCAGGTAGACCGTGAAGGTGGATCCGACGCCGCTCACCGAGCTCACGTCGATGTACCCGCCGTGGGCCTTCACCGCGCCGTACACCGAGGCGAGGCCGAGGCCGGTGCCTCCGCTCAGGCCCTTGGTGGTGAAGAAGGGCTCGAAGATGCGCCGCTGGGTGTCCGGATTCATTCCGATCCCGGTGTCGCGAACCACCATCGCGATGTAGCTGCCGGGTCGTGGCACGTAGGGGCGGTCCTGCAACGCGAGGTGGGAGGTGGCCCTGGTGCTGATCGAGAGGTCGCCGCCGGTCGGCATCGCCTCGGCGGCATTGATGAAGAGGTTCAAGAGCACCTGCTCGAGCTGGCCGCGATCGGCGCGCACCCGCAGCAGCTCGGTCGAAAGGTCGAGGTGGATGCGGACCTCGCGGCGGGTGGTGCCGAAGGTGTCCGCGGTCTGGCGCACCAGCTCGTTGACGTCGATCGGCCTGACCTCGTAGCGGCCGGCGCGCGCGAACCCCAGCAGCTCCCCGGTCAGCTTGGACCCGCCCTTGACCAGGGCCTCGATGGTCTCGAGGCGGTGGTGGTGCGGGTGGCGGGGGTCGATGTCCTTGCGGACCAGCGACACGTTGCCCTGGATGCCCATCAGCAGGTTGTTGAAGTTGTGGGCAATGCCGCCGGCGAGGGTGCCGACCGCCTCCATGCGCTGGGCGTGGCGGAGCTGGGCCTCCAGCCGCACCCGCTCGCGCTCGGCGATCGCGCGCTCGGTGACGTCGCGGACGATTCCCCGGAAGCCGACCGGCGCGCCGCCCTGGTCGCGGATCAGAGACACCGACCCCTCGACCGCCATCCGTCGGCCGTCCCTCCGGATCAGCTCCCACGCGAGAGCGGTCGCGGATTGGCCGGTCGCGAAGACGCGCTTGAACACCTCCACGATCCGGTCGGCGCGGTCGGGGTCCATGAAGACCCGGGGGCTCGTGCGGTCGACCTGGTCGCGGTCGACGCCGAGGATGTCCAGCATGGCGTCGTTGAAGAACTTGAGCCGCCCGTCGAGGTCGATCTCGTAGTAGCCGTCCGCGATGTTGTCGAGGATGGTCCGGTAACGGTCGGTGCTCTCGCGAAGCTCCTCCTCCGCGCGCCGGCGCTCGCTGAGCAGGTGGTCGACGTCGGTCTTGAGCAGGGTGATCGCGTCGAACAACGGCGCCAGCGGATGGTCCTGAGGGGCCTCCTCCTGCCACCAGTCGACGCCGTCCCTCTCCCAGTTGATGTTGCCGAGGAAGCGCAGGACGTCGTCGATGTGCTGCTCGGTGGCCCACAGGGTGGGGCGCGGCCGGGTATCGTCGACGGGCTCGGCCTTCGCGGGTCGCTTTCGCGAAGGTTCGTCGGGGACCAGCTGGAGAGCGGCTGCGAGGTCACGCGTCAGGGTCAGCTGGAAGGGAAGGAACGGCCGCGAGATGGCGATGGCGCCCTTGAGGCGAGGGTTCGCTCCATAGAGCGCGAACAACGACAGCGGCCTTCGCTCGCGCCAGTCGCGAAGAGCATCGACGAACCGGCGGCGTCCCGCGATGCTCACTCCGTCGAGCTCGGTGATGTCGAGGACGATCGCCGGACGGCTGGCGTTCCGGTTGGCGTGCGCGAACACGCGGTCCATCACAGCGAACAGTGGTTCGATGTGCTCGCTGCGCAGCGTGCCCGAGGCGATGCCATGCATCACCCGGCCCTCGACGAGCTCCCAGCTCAGACGGAAGCCGCTCTGCTCGAAGGTCCAAGCGGGGCGGCGCTCGAGCCCGCCGGCGTCATCGGGCGGCTCGCGACGCGCGGTGGCGGCTTGCGCCGGGACCACTGCGGCGGCCCCGGAGAAAGGCTGCAGCAGCTGGCGGGCCCGCGCGAGCGCCTGCTCGAAACCGTCGACGAGCTCGATGTTGGTCCGGATCAGGTGGAGCCGGCGGCCGAGCTTGATGCTCAGCTTGAGTGTCGGTGACGCGCCGTAGAAGATGACCCCGGCCAGGCTGCGGCTCTTGCTCATGTAGTCGATGAAGTAGCGGCGCGACTCTGCGGAGGTTCCGGTCAGGCCGGTGTAGTCGGCGATGTGGACGTGGCGGCGTCGGGTGCCGATGTGCTCACGGACGATGCCCTCGACCAGCTCGAGCAGGGCCTTGAGGTCGGACAGGGCGATGCTGCCGTGCTGCTCCGAGTGCACGATGTCGTCGCCGATGAGGCGCACCGTGACGCGGAAGTTGAGGCCAAAGCGGACATCCGTCCACTCGGGCTTCTCCAGAACCTGCAGGTCGCTGACAGAGGAGGTCGCTTCCATCGCCCACTCTCTGGACAGTCAGTCTCTCGGGCCCGCGGGTTTCGTACAGCCGGCCGCCGCGGCCCACTGTATTTCGTTCAATTATAAGGGATTGTGCCTCGCCGCCGATCACGGCGGCGCCCGCCGTCTGCAGACTCGACCCACCTCGGGAGACCTCCTCCTGGCAGTTCGTACCGCATTGGCCTTCCGGGCGGTCGTGGCGGCTGGTCGGTGCCGGCGCCTGGTTGGTCACCGCCTCTGCTGCCCCCGGATGCGCGCAGCGCATCCCGAGGAGCGTGCGGGGCAGAGGCCACCCCCACAACCCGAGTTCAGTTACGCGCCCAGGGGCCTGTGCCCTGCACGTTCCTAGAACAGCCGCAGCTGGCGGGACGGCGGTTCGCCGCGGGGCAGCGACGGCGACGAGCGGTGCACCGAGGCCGGGAGGTCGGCGAGCAGCGGCGACGGACGCCCCGGCAGGCGCACCCCCCACAGGGTGCGATGGGCGGAGTGGCTGAGCACGAGCAGGCGGCGGGCGCGGGTCATCGCGACGTAGAGCAGCCGCCGCTCCTCCTCGGGATCGCTGCGCAGCCCGTCGCGCTCGAGCGGCAGCAGCCCCTCCTCGACCCCGGTTGCGAACACGACCTCGAACTCGCGGCCCTTGGCGGCGTGCATGGTCATCACCGCCACCTTCTGGGAGCGCGGGTCGTGGGGCTCGTCCTCGCCGACCGCGTGGCACGGGATGCCGCTGCGATCGAGCGCCTCGAGCAGCGCCGGCCGCTGTGCCCGGGTCCGGCAGAGCACCGCGATGTCGCCGAAGCCGACGTCCCCCTGCTCGGCGTCCCGGCCGCGACCGCTGTCGACGGCGAAGTGGCTGGTGCCGCCGACGATCCGCTCGATGCGCACCACGAGCTGCTCGGCCTCGCTGGCCGCGGTCGGACAGGCCACGATCTCGACCGGCGGCCCGGGCCGCAGCGCGCGCAGCGGGCTTTCCCCGGCGATCACCGACCGGGCCGCCTGCAGCACCTGGTCGGTCAGTCGGTAGCTGGTGTCGAGCCGTATCACCGTCGTGCTCTCGAAGGTGTCCGCGAAGCGCAGGAAGTGGCCGGGGCGGGCGCCGCGGAAGCCGTAGATCGCCTGGTCGGGGTCGCCGATCGCGCACAGGCCGGCGCCGGAGGGTGCGAGCAGCCCGATCAGCGCGGCTTGCACGTCGTTGACATCCTGGTACTCGTCGACCGTGATCGCCGACCAGCGCGACGCCAGGCGGGACGCGGCGGGCGGGTCGGTGGCCAGCATCTGGTAAGGCCGCAGCACCAGGTCGTCGACGTCGAGCACCCCACGCTCCTCGAGCGCCTCCTGGTACCTGGCGATGACCGGCAGCAGCTCCTGGTCGGAGGACAGCACCTCCCAGGGGTCGCACGACTGCTTGGACAGGCTGATCCGTCCCAGGATGGCGCGGGCGACCCGCTCGGGGATGCCGCCCCCGGCCGCCCGCTGCACCAGCGCGAGCCGCTGTTCGTCGTCGAGCAGCCGCGGCTCGCGGCCGGACATGCCGGCGAGCAGCCGCAGGCCGAGCCCGTGGAAGGTCGTGACCAGCGGCGAGCCGGGGGTCGCCCCCGGCACCTCGCGGAGAATCCTCGCGGACAGCTCCTCGGCCGCCTGGTTGGTGAAGGTCACGGCGAGCACCTGGTCCGGACGGACCGCTCGGCTGCGCACCTGGTGCGCGATGCGCGCGACCACGGTCCGGGTCTTGCCGGTGCCGGGACCGGCCACGATCAGCAGGGGACCTCCGGTGATCTCGACCGCTGCCTGCTGCTGCTGGTCGAGCTCGCCGAAGGGTTTGCCGTGACCCAAGGTCGGCCACGAGGGCGGTTGCGGGACCTCGACCCGGCTGCCGCTGGCGGCGGGCCCGGCACGAGGCGTCGAGCCGGCCGCGGCGGAGGAACGCGCGGCGGTGGTGCCCCCGAGCAGGGCGAGCTGGCCGAACAGCGCGTCGCGCTCGGCGGGGGCGAAGATCTGCACTTTCCCGAACTCACCGTCGAAGCCGGCGGCGATGGTCAGCTCGCCATTGCGCACCCTGCGGATCGCTTCGGCCACCGCGGCGCCCGCAACCCGCGCGATGTCCTCGATCGGCACCTCGCGCAGCACCGAGAGCTCGGGGCCGAGCTGGGAGAGAAGCCGTGCGACCTCCTCACGGACCCGGCGGCTCGATGGGCTCGCGTCGGCGACCTGCGCCACGGTCTGGTCGAGCGGCACCAGCCGCTCGAAGGCCGGCGCGTCGGCAGGGCGGAAGCCGCTGCGCCGGTCGGCCAGGGCGAGCACGCGGCTCATCACCCCGACCGTGAGGAGGCCGCCGCACTCCGGGCAGCGGCCCTCCAGGCGGCGGGTCTCGTCGGGCTCGAGCCGGACGCCGCAGCTGCGATGGCCGTCGAGGTGGTACTTGCCCTCCTCGGGGTAGAACTCGACCGTGCCCAGAAAGCCGTCGCGGCGCTCGATCGCCCGGCGCAACGGCTCGAAGCCGGGCTCGATGTCGAGCAGGTTGGCCTCGCGGCCGAGCGAGCCGAGCGAGTGCGCGTCGGAGTTGGAGACCAGGGTCAGCCGGTCGAGCTCACTGACCCGCCAGTTCATCGGCGGGTCGGAGGAGAGCCCGGTCTCGACGGCGAAAACCTCCCCCGCGAGGTCTCCGAAGCACTCCGCGAGCGAGTCGAAGCCGGACTTCGAGCCGAGCATCGAGAACCACGGCGTCCAGATGTGGGCGGGTATCAGGAAGGCGAGGGGGTCGGTCTCGAGGGTGATCTCGAGCAGGTCGCGTGCGTCGAGGCCGAGGATCGGCCGCCCGTCCGAGTCGAGGTTCCCGATGGCGGCAAGGCGGGCGCGGAAGCGCTCGGCCGCCTCGAGCGTGGGCAACAGGACCAGGTTGTGGTTCTTGCGGACCCGGTCGCCCTTCTTGTAGATGTTGCTGATCTCGACTCCGAGCACGAACCGGACCTCGCCGGAGCATGCGGCGGGCAGGCCGGCCTCGGCTTCGCGCGCGAGCTCGGGGCGCAGGCGAAGCAGCCCCGGCTCGGCCGGCGCGAGCTGCTCGCGGATCTCGGCCATCCACCCGGCGTGCGTGAAGTCGCCGGTGCCGACCAGCCCGAGGCCCTTCTCGAGGGCCGCCCGGTGCAGCGACAGGAAGCTCAGCTCACGGCTGGTGGCGCGGGAGAATCGGGAGTGGATGTGGAGGTCGGCGAGCAGGGGCACCACAGGATCTTACTCCTCCCGCCGGACCTCGAGATCCTGGTCGAGCGCGCCACCGGCCGAGCCTCCGACTGCTGCCGATGTAGAATCCCTCTGGGCCCGGTTTCACAACGAACACCGCGTGCGCGTCAGGCGACGGACCGGCGACGGGCGCCGGTACGCAGGGAGGCATGGCATGAGAGATGGGAACCGCAGGTTGCGCGAGGTCCGCCGGCCCCGGCGACAGCTGGCCCTGGCGGTGGTGCTCGGCGGCGTGATCAGCGTCGCGTTCGGCTGCTCGTCGCTCGCCCCGCCGGAGCCGCTGGGGGTCAACCTCGTCGACCTCGAGGTCGAGGAGATCACCCTGTTCGAGGCGACCCTGCTCGCCAAGATCCGGGTCAGCAATCCCAACCCGGACCCACTGAAGTTCAGCGGCGGGTCGCTCAAGCTGCTCCTTGACGACCGCAAGATTGGCACCGCCATGACCCCTGAGGCCTTTTCGGTCGAGGGTTTCACCTCAACCGTGATCGACATGACCGTGCACGTCAACACCGCCTCGGCGATCACCCGGATCCCGAAGCTGATCGAGAAGAAAACGGTCAGCTACGGCGTCCACGGAGCGCTGTACAGCCAGGGCTCGTTCGGCACCCGCAAGCACGTGGTGGAGCGCTCCGGCTCCCTCGACCTCGGATCGCTCGGCGAGGCGGATCGCCCGGAGGCTGTCCCGAGCCCGACCTCCTGAGGCCGCCGGTGGGGCTGGGCGTCGCGGTGGGACGCCCGAATCCGGATCCGTGAGGGATCACCCGATGGGTTCGCCATTTCGATGGACGCCGTAGAATGGTGCGTCCCCGCCTGGGGCTGGAGGCAGTCGCATGACCGTGACTCGACGGATGGTGGCGTGCTCGATGCTGGTGGCCGCGGTGTTGCTCGGGGGAAACCGACCGGCCGCCGCGTGCACCAATTTCCTGATCACCAAGGGCGCCTCGGCCGACGGCTCGGTGATGATCACCTACGCCGCGGATGCGCACAACTTCTACGGCGAGCTCAGCTACATCCCTCCCGGCGTGCACGCGCCGGGCGCGATGCGCGACGTCATCGAGTGGGACACCGGCACCTACCTGGGCCAGATCCGCCAGGCTGCGGTCACCTACTCTGTGGTCGGCAACATGAACCAGCACCAGGTGGCGGTCGGCGAGACCACCTTCGGCGGCCGCGAGGAGCTCGCCGGCTCCGGGCTCGTGGATTACGGCAGCCTGATGTTCATCGCGCTCGAGCGGGCGAAGACGGCGCGCGAGGCGATCGGGGTGATCGCCGAGGTGGTTGCCGAGTACGGCTACGCCTCCTCTGGGGAGTCGCTGTCGATCTCGGATCCAAACGAGGCGTGGATCCTGGAGATCATCGGCAAGGGTGAGGGCGACCCGGGCGCGGTCTGGGTCGCGCGTCGGGTGCCCGACGGCTACATCTCGGCCCACGCCAACCAGTCGCGGATCCGCCAGTTTCCGCTCGGCGACCCCGCCAGCTGCCTCTACTCGCCGGACGTGATCTCCTTCGCCCGGGCGAAGGGCTACTTCGAGGGGCCGGACGAGGCCTTCAGCTTCGCCGATGCTTACGCTCCGCTCAGCTTCGGCGGCCTGCGCTTCTGCGAGGCCAGGGTGTGGTGCATGTTCCACAGGGCGGCCCCGTCGCTCAACATCCCCCCCGACTGGGCCGCCGGCGACGGCGACGCCGAGCCGCTGCCGCTGTGGGTCAAGCCCGACCGCAAGCTCGGCGTGCGCGACGTCATGCGCCTGATGCGCGACCACTTCGAGGGGACCCCCTTCGACATGACGACCGACGTCGGGGCGGGGCCTTATCACCTGCCCTACCGGTGGCGGCCGATGACCTGGAAGGTGGACGACGTCGAGTACCTCTTCGAGCGCGCGGTGTCGACCCAGCAGACCGGCTTCTCCTTCGTCGCCCAGTCGCGGTCGTGGCTCCCGGACCCGATCGGCGGCGTCTTCTGGTTCGGAGTCGACGACACCGCGAGCACGGTCTACTTCCCGGTCTACTGTGGCGTGCGCGAGGTGCCGGCCGCCTACGCCAAGGGCAACGGCTCGCTCACCGACTTCACCTGGGACTCGGGCTTCTGGGTCTTCAACTGGGTCGCCAACTTCAGCTACTCCCGCTACCAGGACATGATCCGGGACGTGCAGGCGGTGCAGCAGGAGCTCGAGGGCCGCTTCCTCACCGACCAGCCGGAGATCGAGGCGGCCGCGCTCGCACTCCACGAGCGCTCGCCGCGGCTCGCCGTCGACTACCTGACCGACTACAGCGTGGGCCTCGGCGGGGAGGTCCACCGCCGCTGGCGATCACTCGGCGAGCAGCTCCTGGTCAAGTACCTCGACGGCAACGTCAAGACCCCGACCGGGGAGGTCACCCACCCAGGCTACCCCGAGGACTGGTACCGGCGCGTCGCCGAGGAGGAGGGCGAGCGCCTGCGGGTCAAGCCACTGCCCGGAGAGACCGGCGACCACTGATCCGGGGCTCGCTCACCGGGAGCCGGGCAGCAGGGGGGCGAGATCGGGGTCGGAGGCGATCTCCGACCGGAGATCGGGATGAGCGGCGAGGGCCTCGGCGAGGGCTGCCCTGGCAGATGCCTCGCGGCCGTTCGCGGCCTCGATCCTGGCCAGCTCGAGCCTGGCCTCCGCGAAATCGGGCTGACCGGGGGTTGCCCGGCGAAGCCATGGTGACGCTTCGTCGGTCCGACCGCTGCGCGCGTACAACAGGCCGAGTAACGCGGCCTCGCCAAAGTCCTCGTCGCCGACGATCGCCCGCACCCGGTCGAGGTTCGCGATGGCCGCTGCGTCCGTCCCCGCGGCCGCCTCGGCTCGGGCCAGGGCGGTCAGCATCACTGGGTTGTCGGGCTCGAGCTCGACCGCGGCGCGATAGGCGGCCATCGCCTGGCCAGGGTCACCGGCCTGGGCGGCGGCGACGCCGAGGTTGAACCACGCCTCCGCCCGGCGCGGCTGAAGCCGCGTGACCTCGCGCCAGTGGGTCGCCGCGCGTCCTGGCCGCCCGGTCCGCATCAGGGCGTCGGCGAGGGCGTAGTGGGCCTCGGCGCGATCAGGGTCGAGCCTGGTCGACGCCGAAAGGCGCACGACCGCCTCGTCGGCCCGACCGCTCTTGAGCAGGGCGATGCCGGAGCGCAGCAGTGCGAAGCGGCTGTCCGGCTCGACGGCGAGGACCTGATCGAACAACCGCACCGCCTCGTTGAACCGTCCTGCCTCGAGCAGCAGCTCGCCCTCCTGGAGGCGATCGCGGAGCTCGATGCGGTCCTTCGGATCGGGCAGCCCTGCCGGGGCCGCTTCAGCACCGCCGCCGGCCCCGACGTAGCCGAGCGCCTGCAGGCGGGCGAGGACCTCGTCGTCGGTCACCACCGAGGGCGTCGCCGCAGGCTTGCGCTCGGCTTCGTCGAGCAGGGTGCGAAGCCGCCGTGCGTGGTCGGGCTGCTGCCCGATGAGGTTGACGTCCTCGCCCGGGTCGCTCGCGAGGTGATAGAGCTCCGGGCGCGGTGCGTCGATCAACTTCCAGTCGTGCTGGCGGATCGCGCGCAACGGCGACCAACCAAAGAAGATCCATGGCAGCTGGGTTTCGAGGTAGGCCGGTGGGAGAGGCGACCGCTCGCCCCGCAGCTGGCCAGCGAGGCTGACGCCGTCGATGTCGCCGAGGCGCGGGAGGCCGACGAGCTCGAGGATCGTTGGTGCGATGTCGACCAGGTTGGCGGCCGCCGGGCTCTCGCCCGGCGCGATGACGCCCTCCTGAAGGAGCACCAGCGGCACCGTCATCGTGGCGTCGTAGATGAAGTAGCCGTGCCGCTTCTCGGCGTGGTCGCCGAGCGCCTCGCCGTGATCGGCCGTCAGCACGATCAGCGCCCTTGCCCTGGCATCGGGCGGAAGCCCATCCCACAGGCGCTCGATCGCGAGGTCGGTGAAGCGGACCTCGCCCAGGTAGGCTCCCCGCTCACCGGGGCCCCAGAACGCGCGCGGGGGCTCGTAGGGGTAGTGGGGGTCGTAGTAGTGGACCCATACGAACCACGGCTCGCGAGCCGAGCGGATCCACCTCAGGACGGCGTCCGTGGTGTCGGTTGCGATGCGCTCGCGCCAGCCCTCGCGCCCCTCGGGAAGAGAGTCATCGTAGTGGTCAAAACCGCGGTCGAGCCCGAACAGCCGCTGCAGCGGGTAGCCGCTGATGAAGGCGGCGGTGGCGCGGCCCGCGCCGCGCAGCGACTCGGCCAGCGTGGTCGGGCCGTCGCCGAAAGTCTGGCCGTTGTCACGCACGCCGTGGCGGCGCGGCACCAGCCCGGTCATGATCGACGCGTGCGCCGGCAGGGTGAGTGGCACCGGCGTCACCGCGCGCGGAAAGCGGAAGCCGCGCGCCGCCAAGGCGTCGATCGCAGGCGTGTCGTTGGCGCCTCCGATCCAGCCGAGAGCGTCCGGCCGAAGGGTGTCGATCGTGATCAAGAGGACGTTGGCGGGGCGGTGGCCGACCGCGGGGCGATCGGCGGCGAGCACCGTGGCGGCCGCCAGCAACAGCAGCGCCGCCACGACCGCGGCGGCGCCGCTAGCGGCCGGTCTCACCAGCCACCACCTTGCTGATGACGCCGGAAAGACGCCGCTTGTGGCCACCGAGGGAGACCGTGTCGAGGTAGTAGAAGTAGGTCCGCCCGGGCTCGACCTCGAGGTCGACGAAGGAGTAGTCGCTCGTTGCGTCCGGTCCCTGCGGCCGCGCGTGGACGATCTCCCGGTTCATCCGGCGGAACGGTCCCTCCCGGTGATCGGCGCGGTACACCAGGTAGCCGTAGATGTCGTCTTCGCCGGTTGCCGTCCAGCGCAGCACGACCCGCGGCCCCTCCGGATCCGCCGCGGCGGCGTCGGGAACCCCCTGTGTGTCCTTGCCCCGCGATCCGGTGGCGGCAACCAGGATCAGGGCGAGCGCCAGCCCCGCGATGCGCGCGCAGTGTGCGGCCGTCACGGTGGCCACCCGGTGGGCGACGCATCGCCGGGGCCGGCCTCAGGGGATGTGCCGTGCGCGTCGACGTCGGCCTGCCGGATCACCGTGTCGCGGTCCACGACGATCCCGCTGTAGGTCAGCGGCACGAGCTCGTCATCGAGGTCGGTGGTGACGCGGATCGAGCCGCTCACCATCGTCGGGGCGTTGAACGCTGCCGCCAGCCGCACCACCCAGCACGAGGACGGTGCTTGCCCAGCGCACGGTGCGGCGTCGGTGGTGAGATGGCCGCCGAGGTCCTCGACAGCCTCGATGGAGAACGTCCGGCCACTGCGGCTGGTGAGCGTGATGTCCCTTGAGACGTGCTCGGACACCCGCACGAGCCCCAGCGAGATCGGGTGCTCGCTCGGAACCAAATCGCCGAACACCTGGGCCGAGTACGGGACCTCGAGCGTGGAGTGGTGGGCCACGTTGGTCTTGAGGGTGACGGTGCCCGACTGCGTCCCGAGGGCCGCGCCCGGTCCGATGACGGCGTCGAGGATCAGCCCCTCGCCGGCGACGCCGGAACGCCTGCACTCCACCCGGACGGTGGGATTGCTGACGGTGGAGCTCACCACCTCGAGACGATCGACCTCGCGGCTGGAGACCTCGGCCGACGCGCGCCCTCCGCGGCCGCGATCGACGAAGCCGAAGTCGAGGGCCGGACGCTCCGGGTCGTAGGCCGACTGCACGAAGCCGGACAGGCTGAAGCGGTAGCGGGGCACTCCCGGCTCGTCGGTGATCAGGGCGTAGCGAAAGGCGGTTCGGCCGAGCGCGGTCGAGAGGAGCTGGCGGACTCGGATCCGCAGCTGGGCGCCGGGCGCCACCACCGTTGGATCGACGACGATGTCGGCGGTTCCCCGCACCGCCAGCGCCTGCTCGATGGTGACCGGACGAGGGCCGCGGTTCGTTGCCGTGAAGACGTGCTCGACGACAGCGTCCGGGTAGGCGTCGGCAATGCGCTGGTGCGGATCCTCGTCGAACGCGATGGCGCCGGGAAGGCCGGTGACCACGCCGACGGCCTTCTCCGGGCGGTCGTCGTCGGCGGCGATTGCCGGGACAAGCGTCAACAATGCGAGCCACGAAAGGCGGGCGAGAGGCAGGCTCATGGTGTGAGCGCGGGACCGGCCCGCTCGACCGCAGGCCGGTGTGTCCGCGATTGCCGTCGGTGTCTCTACTCGGCGGTGAAGCCCATCAGCTGGACGGGCACGGTCCCGGTCACGGTCAGATTGTAGGTGCCGCAGCTCCCCGGCGAGCCGGCGTTGTAGTAGGAGTCCACGTACAGGTAATAGGTGCCGGGGGCGTAGCTCGCCGGGTCGATCACCTCCGGGCCGGCGCCGGGCCCGATCGCGTCCTGCGAGTTGATGATGCAGCTCGCGCCGTTGCCGCAGGTCGAGATCAGGAACAGCGCGAGATCGCCGGTCGGTCCCAGGTCGGCCGAGAACCCGACGTTGTTGCCGGCGCCGAGGGCGAGCTCGTAAATCAAGTCCTCGCCGCCATACGGGAACGGCAGGGTGCAGGTGCCGGTGTAGGACGTGATGCTGTTGGTGCCGAGGCAGGTGTCACCGGAGTCTGCATACGGCAGCGGACCGGTGATCGGGGTGCCCGGGCACTCGTCGGTGCCGGCATCGGTCGGCGGGCCGCCGGGTCGTCCGACGAAACCAGGGTCCGTCCGGTTGGCAGCAGTCGCCATGGCGCCCACGAGCAGCAGGACTGCGAGCACGGCAAATGAACGCTTCATTCCTCTCCTCCTTGAAAACGGAATCCTCATCCATCCAAGAGAGTACCACTTCGGACTCGACCCGTCATGGGTCTGCTGGGCGTTGCGGCCCGCCGACCGGCGTGCAGGAGATCATCCCCGCCCGGGGAAATCGGTCGGCCGGTGGTCGTACAATGCGTCATGCGCATTGCGGCAACCGCTGGCCTGATCCTGCTCACTGCGGCCGCGGCGTCGGCGCAGACGCCGCCGTGTGCGCCGTGCGTCGGGCTCGAGGTCGCAGACCCCGAGGCGGTCGTCCGTCTGCTCGGTGAGGAGCCGCCGCTGGGCGAGGGCACGCGCCTGTACCTGCGGTGGCGGGTGCCCCTCGACGGCACGGCCGATCCTCATCTCGCCGGCAGGGTCGCTGCGGCGGGGGCCACGCCGTGGCTGGTGCTGTCCTTCCGCGCCCCGTCGCCGATCGCGGACCATGCACCGGAGTTCGCCGCGGAGCTCGCGGAGGCGGCCCGGCTGGCCGCCGCCGCCCCGCCGTCGCTGCATTGCGAGCTCGCCTGGGAGGAGGCGCTGGATTCGGCCGCCGCCATGCGCGACTACGCGTTCCTCGTCAAGCGGGCATCGGTGGCGGTCACCGGTGCGCAGCCGGAGGCCCGCGTCATCACCGGGACGCTGCCCCGCGACCGCGCCCTGCTCGAGGAGCTCTACGCCGCCGACGTGGCCGCCTATCTGGACGGGCTCGATTTCGGCGAGCTGCGCGGCGAGGCGCTGGCCGAGGCGGTCGGCATGGCCGCCGACATCGACCCCGGCCGCCGGCTGGCGCACTGCGCCGGCGAGCTGCCCGAGGACCCGTGGCGCGCCCTGCCCGAGGCCGCTCGCTCGTCGGCCGCCGGAGCCACCGTGTCGTTCTTCCGGGCGGATGCCGGCACGCTCGACACCGCTGACCTGAGGCCGTTGCTGCTGCTGGCCCGCGAGTTCTCGGGCGACCTCGCGTACGACCCCTACTCCGCGCCCACGGGCGGCCGCGGCGGCTGGGCGTTCGTGCGCGCCGAGGACCTCCGGCTCTCCGTGATCGTGGACCGCGGCGAGGATGAGGGGCCGACCGCCTTCACCTTCTCCGATCGCGACCTGCGCAACCCGGTGCGGGTCGCGGCCGACGGCTCGACCGAGCGGGTGGTCTCCGGGAGCGTCCCCGCCGGATTCATGGTCGAGGTCGGGGGTGCCGCGCAGGTCGCGGTTCTCCGGCTCGAGCGGCCGACCGCGGCCGAGCTCGGCGGCTTCGCCGAGCAGGTCGATGTGTCAGAGGTCCGCGGGCTGCCGGTCGAGGAGATCCTGCGCCGCCTGCAGGCGTTCGAGGACGCGCAGGACCGGCGTGTGCACCACTACGAGGCGACCTACACCCAGCACTTCCGCTACCGTCCGGGTGAGGGCATCCAGGTCATCGAGGCGAGCTTTGCCGGACCCTACTTCTACCATCGTGGCGAGGGCTTCGACTGGGTGTGGCAGCGCTTCCTGGTCAACGGCGTGCTCTGGCGGGGGGAGATCCCGAAGCTGCCGCTGCTGCAGCCGGCGCGGGCCGCGGCGCGCCCGCTCGAGATCCACCTCGACCGCCAGTACCGCTACAGCCTGCGCGGCACCGACACCGTTAGCGGCCGCGACTGCTGGGTGGTGGACTTCGAGCCGTCGGCGCCGGTCGAGGGCGCGCACCTCTGGAAGGGCACGGTGTGGATCGACCGCCAGCTTTTCGCCAGGGTCAAGACCCGCGCCCTCCAGCTCGGGCTTGCGGGGGACGTCATCTCCAACGAGCAGACGACGCTGACCGAGCCCGTCGACGCGCAGGGGAATTCCGCGCCGTGGGACGCGTCGAGCTTCTTCCTGCCGACGCGGGTCAATGCCCAGGAGCTGCAGTCGATCCTGAACACCGCGGTCCAGGTCGAGAAGGAGAGCCTGCTCACCGAGGTCCGGATCAACGCGGAGGGCTACTCCGAGCGGCTCGCCGCGGCCCACGCCTCTCAGGACACGATGCTCCGCGACACCCCGGACGGCCTGCGCTACCTGGACCGGAACGAGGACGGCACGCGGGTCGTGCGCGAGCGCGACGACCCCAATCGCTGGTTCGCCCTCGGCGGCGTCTACTGGGACGAGACCCAGGACTACCCGGTGCCGTTGGTCGGGATCGACTTCTTCTCGTCGGACTTCCAGGACACCGGGACCCAGGTCAACGTGATCTTCGCCGGCGTCCTGCTCAACGGCAACTGGGCCGAGCCGTCGCTGTTCGGCAGCCGCTGGGACGCAGGCGCGAGGGTCTTCGGCTTCTTCCTGGGGGGCGACGAGGAGCTCTACCGGGACGGCGAGCTCTCCCCGGAGGAAACCGTGAGCGAGCGCGAGGCGGAGCTCGCGCTCTACCTCGGCCGGCCGATCGGCAGCTTCCTCAAGCTCGACCTGAGCTACGGCCTGGAGTGGGACGACTACGGGCGCGCGGACGACACCGCCGACGACTTCGTCGTGCCCGAAACCACCTGGACGAGCTTGCTCGCCGTCGACCTCAGCTACAGCCGCTGGGGCTACCGGCTCGGCCTCGAGGCCTCCGCCAACGATCGCCACAGCTGGTCAGCCTGGGGCCTGCCCGGCAACGCCGAGTACTCGCCGGAGCAGCAGGACTTCACCCGCTGGTCCGCGGTGCTCGGCAAGACCTGGTGGCCGGGCCGCTTCGGCAAGCTCGGCGTCGAGCTCGAGCACCTCGACGGCGACGATCTCGACCGCTTCTCGAAGTACGACTTCTCGACCTTCGGGCTCGGCCGGGTCGCCGGCTATCAGGGCGGCCTGGTGACCGCCACGACCGCCGACGGCGTGCACGCGGCCGGCGGCCTCAACATCGCCGAGGCCCTGCGCGTCGAGGGCCGCGTCGACGTGGTGTGGGCGACCGACGAGGCGACCGGGCTCGACCGCGAGCTGCTCGCGGGCGTCGGGCTCAACGGCACCGTGATCGGGCCCTGGCAGACGGTCGTCAACTTCGACGTTGGCGTGCCGGTGGCCGGACCGGCCGACTCATTCACGGTGTTCGTGACCTTCCTGAAGCTGTTCAAGTAGGTGATAAGTGATAGGTGATACGGGGGACGCCGTCCCCCGTGCCATCGCCTGTCTCCGTGCCCTTCTCCGCCCCCGTGGAGCCTGCCCTGAGCGAGCGGCGCATCGGCGCCGCGAGTCGAAGGGTTCCCGTTCCCGGACTCCGCTTCCGGCCCCGGATATCATGGTGAGAGGACGACGTGGAGCGGTGGCGATGTCGAGGACGTTGATCGCAATGCTGATCCTCGCGGCCTGCGCCGCGTGCTCCTCCTCCTCGGTCGCGCCCGAGGAGGAGCTGGCCCAGGAGGGCCGGACGCTGGTCCGCTACGAGGGCGCCGAGCTCCAGGCCATCGTCAGCTACCGCTGGGCCGACGCCCACCTCGGCGATGAGTGGCTGGTGCTCGTGGCGTGGCTGTCGGGTGGGCGCTCGGCGACGACTGTCATCGATCGGAACGCCATCCAGTTGCGCGGCCCGGACTCTACGCGCTACCCGCTGCTCAGCCAGCAGGCTTTCCGCGAAGCCTACCCGGAGATCCTCTCCTCGCTGCGGTCGGCCGACCTCTCGTACCCGCCCGGGCGCGGCTTCGCCGGCGATCGCCGGCCGTGCGGGCGCTGGTTCCTGGCCGCGCCATTCGAGGGCTTCGCCTACGACACGGTCGACGTGTCATCGTTCCACTTCTGCTCCGGGCTTCTCGTGTTCCTGGTGCCGGGCGGCGTCCAGCCGGGTCCCTGGGTGCTCGAGATCGACCTTCAAGAGTCGAAAGTCCGCATCCCGTTCGTGCTTGGAGAGAGTGATAGGTGATACGTGATAGGTGATAGGGGGAGCGCCGCCCGTGCCCGCGGGGGCAAGCTGTGAGTAATTGGGCAGTGTGGCAGTGCGTCGCGCGCATGGAGGCGGGCGGTCTTCGTGGCGCGGCTGGACAGCTTGTGCACGAGGATCTGAACCGCAGGGGGCGCAGAGACCGTTTCTCGACCGAACTCGCGTTCTTCTGAGCTTTCTGCGCTCTTCCTCCGCGCTCTCTGCGCCCTCTGCGGTTCGAATCGTGCCGCAGGGCGCCATCTCCTCCATCTCCTGCCACCGACCACGTATCACGAGCTCGGTGTGCCAGGCTTGAGGACGTTGAGAACTGGCACCAAGGCGTGAACTCGTCTCCCCGTGGCCGCCGCTGAGTCTTGAGCGGGCGATCCGAGTCTGCGATCGTAGTGGCGGCGGGGCGAACCCGCGCCCCGGTTACGTGCCGAGGAGGACGGCATGAAGGTGACGACGCTGATCGAGAACAGCATGCTCGAAGGCCGGGAGGATCTGGTTGCCGAGTTCGGGCTGTCGCTCCACATCCGTCGTGGCGACCTGCAGATCCTGTTCGACACCGGCGCCTCGGGCGCATTCGCCGACAACGCCGAGCGGCTCGGCATCGACCTCGCGACGGTCGATTTGGCGGTGCTCTCCCACCACCACTTCGATCACGGCGGCGGCCTCCAGCGCTTCCTCGCGATCAACGATCGCGCTCGGGTTCACCTCCGGGCGAGCGGATGGGCGCCCCGCTACTTCCGGGCGCTGGTGGTCGTCAAGCGGCCGATCGGGCTCGATGCCTCGCTCTTCGACCGGTTCGCGCACCGCTTTGAGCTCGTCACCGAGTCGATGGAGATCGCCCCTGGTGTCTTCCTGCTCACCGACATCAGCTCGAAGTACCCTCGGCCCGAGGGCAACCGCCACCTCTTCGTCGAACGCGGCGGTTCGCTCGAGCTGGACCCCTTCGAGCACGAGCTGGTGCTGGTGGTGCGGGAGGACGACGGGATCGTGGTGTTCACCGGCTGCTCCCACCACGGAGTCCTCAACATGATCGAGGCCGCACGGAGTCGCTTCCCCGACACGCCGGTCAAGGCGGTGTTCGGCGGCTTCCACCTCGTCGGCGTGCCCTTCCTCGACTCGATGTCCGCGTCGCACGAGGAGGTAGAGGCGATCGGGCGGAAGATCCTCGACCTGACCGCGGGCCCCGTCTACACCGGGCACTGCACCGGCCGCAAGGCCTACGGAGTGCTGTCCGGCGTGATGGGCAGCTCGCTGCGGCCGTTCTCGACCGGTTTCAAGGTCGAGGTCTGACCCGGAGAAGGGATTGGGGGTTAGGGTTTAGGGGTCAGGGCCGCCACTCAAGAGCCGAACTCATCTGTGGTACTCGCGCCAGGGGCGGACCTTGAGCTCGCTGATGGGCACCCGCTCGAGCGCCTCGGACAGCCGCTCGGCGAGCTGGCGGTTGGTGATCAGCGGCACCCCGTAGTCGACCGCGGTGCGGCGGATGATGTAGTCGTTGGTCAACTCTTCCTTCTGGAAGTGCTTGGGGATGTTGATGACGAGGTCAACCCGGCGCTCGCGGATGCAGTCGAGCGCGTTCGGCTGCCCGCCCTCGAGCGGCCAGCGCACGACCTCGGTGGCGATGCCCTCGGGCGTGAGGAAGTCGGCGGTGCCGCGGGTGGCGTAGAGCTTGACCCCGAGGTTGACCAGGCGGCGGACGCTGTCGAGGATCGCGGCCTTGCTCTCGATCGGCCCGGTCGACAGCAGGGCACTGCGGATGGGGAAGCGGAAGCCGACCGCGATCAGCGCCTTCAGGAAGGCCTCGTCGAAGTCCCAGCCGAGACAGGCCACCTCGCCGGTCGAGGCCATCTCGACGCCGAGGGTGGGGTCGGCGCCCTCGAGCCGGGTGAACGAGAAGTGGGGCGCCTTGACGCCGACATAGTCGAGGTCGAGGAAGGAGCGGTCGTCGGCCGCCACCGCCCGGCCCATCATGACCCTCGTCGCGGCGTCGATGAAGTTGCGCTTGAGCACCTTGGACACGAACGGAAAGGAGCGCGACGCGCGCAGGTTGCACTCGATCACCATCACCCGGTTGTCCTTGGCCAGGAACTGGATGTTGAACGGCCCGGTGATGTTCAGCGAGCGCGCGACCTGGGTGGTGATGACCCGGATCCGGCGCATCGTCTCGAGGTAGGTGCGCTGGGGCGGCAGCACCAGTGTGGCGTCGCCCGAGTGGACGCCGGCGTTCTCGACGTGCTCGGACACCGCCCAGCACACCAGCTCGCCGTCGCGGGCGACGGCGTCGACGTCGATCTCCTTGGCGTTCTCGATGAACTTCGAGACCACCACCGGGTAGTCCGGCGAGATGTCCACCGCTTTGCCGAGGAAGGTGTTGAGCTCCTCGTCGTTGGCGGCCACCGCCATCGCCGCCCCGGACAGCACGTAGGACGGCCGCACGATGACCGGGTAGCCGTGCTCGGCCGTGAAGCGGCGAGTGGCCTCGACCGAGGTCAGCTCCTGCCACGCCGGCTGGGGCACGTCGAGCTCCTCGAGCAGGCGGGAGAAGCTGTCGCGGTTCTCGGCGCGGTCGATCGAGCGCGGCGAGGTGCCGAGGACGCGCATCCCGGCCTCGGAGCAGCGCAGGGCGAGGTTGTTGGGCACCTGCCCGCCCATCGACAGGATGATGCCGAGCGGCGCCTCCTTGCGGTAGATCTCGGTGACGGCCTCGAAGCTCAGCTCGTCGAAGTAGAGGCGGTCGCACTCGTCGTAGTCGGTGCTGACCGTCTCCGGGTTGTGGTTGACCATCAGCGTGCGGTAGCCGAGGGAGCGCAGGGTGCGGGCGGCGTTGACGCAGCACCAGTCGAACTCGACCGACGAGCCGATCCGGTAGGCGCCGGGGCCGAGGATCAGCACCGTGCCCTCCTGGTCGTAGACGACGTCGTCCTCGGCGCCGTTGTAGGTCAGGTAGAGGTAGTTGGTGGCGGCGGGGTACTCGGCGGCCAGGGTGTCGATCTGCTTGACCCACGGGTGGAGGGAGAAGGCGTGACGCCGCGCGAGGACGCTCGCCTCGTCGGTGCCGATCGCGGCCGCGACCTGCGCGTCGGAGAAGCCGTGCTGCTTGGCTTCCTCGAGCAGCTCACGGTCGAGGGTGTCCAGCGTGTGCGAGCGCAGCCGCTCCTCGATCTCGACCACGCCCGCGATCTTGTCGAGGAACCAGCGGTCGATATGGGTGATGCGGTGGATGCCCTCGGTCGACATACCCTCCGAGATCGCCGCGGCGACCGCGAAGATCCGCCGCTCGGTGGGCTCGGCGAGCGCGGTGGGCAGATCGTCGAAGTGCATGCGGTCGTTGAGCACCAGGCCGCGGGCGCCGGTCTCGGTCATCCGCAGCGCCTTCTGCAGCGCCTCCTCGAAGCGGCGGCCGATCGCCATCACCTCGCCCACCGACTTCATGGCCGAGCCGATCTGCTCCTTCACCCCTGGGAACTTGCGGAAGTCCCAGCGCGGCGCCTTCACCACCACGTAGTCGAGCGCCGGCTCGAAGCAGGCGCAGGTCGAGCGGGTGACCGAGTTGGGGATCTCGGTCAGGGTCTTGCCGAGCGCGAGCTTGGCGGCGACGAAGGCGAGCGGGTAGCCGGTCGCCTTGGAGGCCAGCGCTGAGGACCGCGACAGCCGGGCGTTGATCTCGATCACCCGGTAGCCCTTGCCCTCGGGCGACAGGGCGTACTGGATGTTGCACTCGCCGACGATGCCGAGGTGGCGGACGACCCGGATCGCGACCTCGCGCAGCAGGTGGTACTCCTCGTCGTCGAGGGTCTGGCTGGGCGCCACCACCAGGCTCTCGCCGGTGTGGATGCCCATCGGATCGATGTTCTCCATGTTGCAGACGGTGATGCAGTTATCGGCGGCGTCCCGCATCACCTCGTACTCGATCTCCTTCCAGCCCTTGAGGTACTCCTCGACCAGGACCTGCCCGGTGTGAGCAAAAGCGCGGTGCGCCAGGGCCTCGAGCTCGGCGGGGTTGCGGCAGATGCCGGAGCCGAGGCCGCCGAGCGCGAACGCCACCCGCGCCATGCACGGGTAGCCGATCTCATCGCCGGCCGCCACCGCCTCGGCGATGCTCGTCGTGGGCCGGCTGCGCGGGACGTCGATCCCGATCTCGCCCAGACGCGCGACGAAGCGCTCGCGGTCCTCGGTGTCCAGGATCGCCTCGATCGGCGCGCCGAGCACGCGCACTCCGTGGCGCTCGAGCAGCCCCCTGCGGTAGAGCTCGACGCCGCAGTTCAGCGCCGTCTGCCCCCCGAAGCCGAGCAGGATGCCGTCCGGCTTCTCCCGCTCGATCACCTTCTCCACGAACTCCGGCGTCACCGGGATGAAGTAGATCTCGTCCGCCAGGTGCTCGGAGGTCTGGATGGTGGCGACGTTGGGGTTGATGAGGACGGTGCGGATCCCCTCCTCCTTGAGCGCCTTGATGGCCTGGCTCCCGGAGTAGTCGAACTCGCCGGCCTCGCCGATCTTGAGCGCCGAGCTGCCCAGCACGAGCACGGTCTTCGGCAGATCGCCCCTCATCGCCGCCCCCTCGCCACGGCCCCGGCAAAGTCGTCGAAGATCCAGGCCGAGTCCACCGGCCCGGGATTGGCCTCGGGGTGGAACTGGACGCTCCAACGCGGCTTGGACCGGTGCCGGATGCCCTCCACGGTGCCGTCGTTGGCGTTGACGAACCACAGCCGCCAGTCGTCGGGAAGCGAGCCGGCGCGCACCGCATAGCCGTGGTTCTGGGAGGTGATCACGCAGCGCTTGCCGCGCTCGCCCGACGGCAGCAGCTCGACGCACGGCTGGTTCTGGCTGCGGTGGCCGAACGGCAGCTTGTAGGTCTCCGCGCCGGCGGCGAGCGCGAGCAGCTGGTTGCCGAGGCAGATGCCGAGGATCGGCGCGTCGAGGGCGAGAGCCCGCTCGATGTTGCGGGTCGCGGCCCGGCACATCGTCGGGTCGCCGGGGCCGTTGGAGATCACCAGCCCGTCGAAGGCCACGCCCAGGAAGTAGTGGTCGTGGGGCACCCGCACGACGTTCATGCCCCGCGCAAGAAGGCTGCGGATGATGCTCGCCTTGACGCCGCAGTCGAGCAGGACCACGGTTGGCGCGTTGGTGGCGCCGCAGTCATAGCGGATCACCTCCGGGACGCTGACGCTCGCCACCAGATCGGTGGCGTTCGGATCGAAGAGCGGCAGCGGCTCTTCGGGGTCGGTCGCCTCGAGGGCGCCGAGCATGGTGCCGCTTGAGCGAAGGAGCTTGGTCACGGCGCGGGTGTCGACGCCGGCCAGCGCCGGGACGCCCTCCTCCCGCAGCCAGTCGTCGAGGCTGCGCGCGGCGCGGGCGTGGCTGTAGCGCTCGGAGTGCTCCCACACCACCAAACCGGCGGCCTGGATCCGCTCCGACTCGAAGCCGCGTGGCAGGCCGGAGGCCTCGCGCTCGAAGGCCGGCACGCCGTAGTTGCCGACCAGGGGGTAGGTCAGCACCAGGATCTGGCCGGCGTACGAAGGGTCGGTGAGGGACTCCGGGTAGCCGACCATGCCGGTGTTGAACACGACCTCGCCGGCAACCGGCTCGGTAGCCCCGAACCCAACGCCCTCGAAGACGCTGCCGTCCTCGAGCCGCAGCCGACCACGCCGCATGCGCCTCTCCCCGGACGTCCCCGCGGCCGGGCTGCCGCCGCGGCCGACTCGGGCTTGTCCTTCGATCTCGGGCGGCGAGTGTAGCAGAGGAGGACGAGGGGAAAAGGGCATGGAGGGGACGGTGCGCGTGTTGTCATCATCGAGCTCTGGAAATGGAGGCGTGTCAACTGTAATGCACAACGTCCTGATCGTTTTCGCGCATCCCGCCCTCGAGAGGTCGCGGGTCAACCGAGCGCTGATCGAGGCGGCCTCCGGAATCGACGGGGTGCGGGTCCATGACCTCTACGAGGCCTATCCGGACTTCGACGTCGACGTCCCACTCGAGCAGCGCCTCGTCGAGGCCCACGACGTCGTGGTCTTCCAGCATCCCTTCTTCTGGTACAGCGCCCCGGCGATTCTCAAGCAGTGGCAGGACCTGGTGCTCGAGCACGGCTGGGCGTACGGCCACGCCGGCACCGCCCTCAAGGGCAAGCGGACGCTCAACGCCATCACCGCCGGCGGTGGCGAGGACAGCTACCGCCACGACGCCGGCAACCGGTTCGAGATTGGCGAGCTGCTGGCGCCGTTCGAGGCCACCGCGAGGCTGTGCGGCATGGTTTGGCTGCCACCGTTCGTGGTTCACGGCACGCACCGGCTCAGCGATGCCGAGATCGCCGCCCACGCCGAGGACTACCGGCGACTGCTGATCGGTCTGCGGGACGGGGCCGTCGATGTCGTCGCCGCCAGCAGGTGGCCGCGGCTGAACGTGGACCTCACCGCCGTGTTGGGGAGCTAACGGCCATGCACGGCGAGGGATTCTTCTACCAGGCCTTCGTGTACCTGTTGGCGGCGGTGGTGTCGGTGCCGATCGCCAAGCGCCTCGGCCTTGGCTCGGTCCTCGGCTACCTGCTGGCAGGAATCGCGATCGGGCCGTGGGGCCTGCGGTTGATCGGCGAAGAGGGGGCCGACGTCCTCCACTTCGCGGAGTTTGGCGTGGTGATGATGCTGTTTCTGATCGGCCTCGATCTGCAGCCGTCGCTGCTGTGGCGGCTACGGGTGCCGATCGTCGGCCTCGGCGGCCTGCAGGTGGGTGTCACCGCGGCCGTGCTGATGGCGATCGCAGTCGCTCTCGGATTGCCCTGGAACGCCGGGCTCGCCGCGGGCCTGATCCTCGCGCTGTCGTCGACCGCCATCGTGCTCCAGACCCTCGAGGAGAAGGGGCTGCGCACGACCGATGCCGGGCAGAGCGCGTTCTCGGTGCTGCTCTTTCAGGACATCGCAGTCATCCCGATGCTCGCCGTGCTGCCGCTGCTCGCGGTGGGTGGGTCGCGGGAGGTCGCCTACCGCGGCGGGCCGAGCTGGATCGACGGGCTGCCTGCCGTTGCCCAGACCGTGGCCGTGCTCGCGGCTGTGGTCGCGATCGTGATCGGGGGGCGCTACCTGACGCGGCCCGCCTTCCGCTTCATCGCCCGAACCGGGCTGCGCGAGCTGTTCACTGCGGCGGCCCTCCTGCTCGTGATCGCGATCGCGCTCCTGATGTCGCGGGTCGGCCTCAGCCCGGCACTCGGCACATTCCTGGCGGGCGTGGTGTTGGCCAACAGCGAGTACCGGCACGAGCTCGAGGGTGACATCAAGCCCTTCAAAGGCCTGCTGCTCGGCCTGTTCTTCATCGCGGTCGGCGCGTCCGTGGACTTCGGGCTTGTCGCCGCCCGGCCGGCGCTGGTTTTGGGCCTGGTCGCCGCGCTCCTGGCGACCAAGTTCGTGGTCCTGCTGGGGCTCGGACGCGCCTTCGGGATGGGTGCGGACCAGAACCTGCTGTTTTCGTTCGCACTGGCGCAGGGGGGCGAGTTCGCCTTCGTGCTGTTCTCGTTCGCGTCGCAGGCCGGGGTGCTGCCGGTATCGGTCACCGGCCCGTTGGTCGCGGTCGTGGCGCTGTCGATGGCGCTGACGCCGTTGGTGATGTTGGTGCACGAGCGGCTGGTGGAGCCGCGCATCGGACGGCGCGAACCCGAGGCTCGCGGGCCGGACGCGATCACTGGCAGCAACCAGGTGATCATCGCCGGTTACGGCAGGGTTGGGAGTGTCATCGGCCGGTTGCTCGCTGCCAACGGCATCTCGGCGACAGTCCTCGACCACGACTCCGATCACGTCGACCTGCTGCGCCGCTTCGGCCAGCGGGTGTTCTACGGTGACGCGTCACGCCACGACCTGCTCCACGCGGCGGGTGCGGGTTCGGCCCGGGTGCTCGTGATCGCCATCGACGACCCCGACAAGGTCCTCCAGATCGTCGAGACGGCGCGCCGCTATTACCCGCACCTGAAGGTCCTCGCCAGGGCCGTCAGCCGGACCCACGCCTACGAGCTGCTCGACGCCGGGGTGGAACAGGTGTACCGCGAGAATCTCGACACCTCGCTGCGCATTGGGGTCGACGTGATGCGGGCCGTGGGCGTGCGCGCCTACGAGGCCGGACGGCGGGCGCGGCTGTTCCGCCGACACGATGAGGAGGGGCTGCGCGAGCTTGCCGCCATGCGAGAGGACCGTCCGGCCTACATCCGGAGGGCGCGCCAGCAGCTCGAGGAGCTCGAGCGGATCCTCACCGCAGACCGCCTCGAGGCCGACGAACAGCGTGACGCCGCCTGGGACACCCGGACGCTGCGCGAGGAGATCGCGGGCGGGGGAAAAGGCTGACCCGCGGGGAGGGGAGGCCGGGCCGCCGGGGCCGTCGGGCCGCAGCTCCCAGCTCCGCCGCGGCGCAGCCTCCTCGCGAGGGCCCGGCAGCTCGAGGAATCGCCCGCGGTCGCCGCGGGTTACGATGGGTCAGGTTGAAACTGTCAGCTCGCTTCCGCCGGTGCTGGGATCGCGCGTCCTCGGGCGCGAGGGCTGGATCTCTGCCCCACCGGCCGACCGTCATCGCAATCCTGCTGGCGATCACGCTGACGCTCCTGCTCGGGGCGACGGGGGCGGTCGCGAATGACGCTGGTGGCCAGTGGCGCTTTAGCGGCGTCGAGCGCGTCGTCGCCGTCGGCGACGTGCACGGCGCCTACCCCCAGCTGGTCGAGGTTCTGCAGGAAGCCGGCCTGATCTCGGCGGATCGGGTGTGGAGCGGCGGCGCGGCCCACCTGGTGATGCTCGGCGACATCGTCGACCGCGGACCGCAATCGCGGGAGGCGCTGACTCTGGTGATGCGCCTGCAGGCCGAGGCCCGACACGCGGGCGGCCACGTGCATCTGGTGCTTGGCAATCACGAGGTGATGAACCTGGTCGGTGACCTCCGCTACGTCAGCCCGGAGGAGTTTGCGGCGTACGAGCCTGGGGAGGACCCGAAGGCGCGCAAGCACGCCTTCAAGCAGACACTGCGGGCGCTGGCGGCCGCCAACCCCGACCTCCGGCAGGTCCACCGCGACTTCGACCGGCGCTGCCCGCCGGGCTACTTCGGGCACCGGCAGGCCTTCTCTCCTGATGGCCTGTACGGGCGCTGGCTGCTCGGGCAGCAGATCGTGGTCGTCATCAACGACGTGGTGTTCGTCCACGGCGGCCTGGCGCCGGTCCTGCTCGACCTCGAGCCGGACCAGATCAACGGGTTGGCGATGGGCCAGCTCAGGGGCTTCGTGACGGCCCAGCAGCGGCTGATCTCACTCGGCGTGCTGGGTCCGCAGATGACCTTCGCCGAGCAGATCGCCACCGTGCAGCCGCTGGCCTACGGCAAGGCGGCGGCCAGCGTGGCCGAGCCGGACGAGACCATCCGGCTCGCGCGGACCATGGTCGAGCTCGGCGGCGGCCTGGTGTTCCGGCCTGACGGACCGTTGTGGTACCGCGGCACTAGCCTCAACCCCGAAAGCGAGGAGCGATCGCTGGTGCACGACTTGCTCGCTCACCTCGGCGCGGCCAGCGTCGTGGTTGGGCACACTACCTCGCACACCACCCGTCTGATGACCCGCTTCGACGGGGAGGTGGTGATGGCGGACACCGGGATGCTGGCGAGTCACTACGACGGGCGACCATCGGCGGTCGAGATCCGAAATGGCCAGCTGTTCGCGATCTACCCGGGCGAGGGATCGCGGCCGCTTCAGGCGCAGCGATGGGAGTTCACCGCGGACCGGTTCGCCGGCGATGCCGACATCGAGGAGTTCCTGAGGACGGCCCAGGTGGTGTGGAAGGAGGCGGTCGGGAGCGGATCCACCCGCCCGGTCCAGATCGGCCTCGCTGGCGACGGCCGGCGTGCCAAGGCGGTCTTCAAGACCATCGACACCGACGGGCGCCGATACGTCCACGAGGTGGCGGCCTACAAGCTCGACCGGCTGCTCGGGCTCGGCATGGTGCCGACGACCGTGCTGCGCGCGATCGACGGCACCCCGGGATCGGTCCAGCTCTGGGTCGAGAACGCGGTCAACGAGAACAATCGGCGCGCCGAGAATCTGCAGCCCGACGACCTCGAGGCCTTCGAGTCGAGCGTCGCTGCGGCCAAGGTCTTCGACCTGGTGATCTTCAACATCGACCGCAACGGCTCGAACACGCTGATCACGCCCATTGACTGGCGGCTCCACCTCATCGACAACGAGCGCGCCTTCGCTGCCAAGTCGCCGGCCTCCGCTCACCTCAAGGACGCGCGCTCCGGGCTCGATGAGTCCCTCGAGCAGCGCCTGGCGGCGCTCGACCGCGACGCCCTCCACGCCGAGCTCTCAGGCCTGCTCAGCGAGGACGAGATCGCGGCCCTGCTCGCCCGCGTCGATCTGCTGCTGCCCCACTCCTGATCGCCGCCCCGCCGAGCCAGGCCTCGGCGTCCGATGAGGGCGCGTCACGGGAGGCTGCCCCCCGGGCGCGCGGGTGGCAGTCACGGGGGAAGGGCCGGCCCCAAGCCGCTCGCCCCGAACTCATTCCGCCGCGCGTGCCACAATGGGCTCGATGATCCTCCCGGCAACCCGTGAGGAGGCGCTCGCCCTCGACGCCGCCGACCCGATCGGCCGCCACCGCGACGGTTTCCTGCTGCCTGGCGACCTGATCTACCTGGACGGGAACTCGCTCGGCCCGCCGCCGCGGCGGGCACTCGAGCGCGTCGAGGAGGTGCTGCGGCGCGAGTGGGGCGGCGAGCTGATCCGTGGCTGGTCATCGCGGGGCTGGATCGACCTCCCGGCGCGCGTGGCGGCCGCGATCGCGCCGCTGGTTGGGGCGGCTCCCGACGAGGTGATGGTCGCCGACTCGATCTCGGTCAACCTCTACAAGCTGCTCGCGGCAGCGCACGAGCTGCGCCCCGGCCGCCGCGTGATCGTGTCCGAGGTCGACAACTTCCCGACCGATCTCTACGTCGCACAGGGCCTCGCCGAGCTGCTCGGCGGCCGCTGCGAGCTGCGGCTGGTGGAGCGCGCCCGGCTCGCGGAGGCGCTCGACCCCGAGGTGGCGGTCCTGATGCTGACGCACGTCGACTTCCGATCGGGCGAGATGCACGACATGGCCGCCTGGACCGAGGCCGCGCACGCGGCCGGCGCGCTGGTGCTGTGGGACCTGGCGCACTCCGCGGGTGCGGTGCCGGTCGATCTTGGCGGCTGCGGCGCCGACCTTGCCGTCGGCTGCGGCTACAAGTACCTCAACGGCGGCCCCGGGGCGCCGGCATTCTCGTTCGTGGCGGGCCGCCACCACGGCGCCCTGCGCTCGCCGCTGTGGGGGTGGATGGGGCATGCCGCGCCGTTCGAGTTCGCCACCTCCTACCAGCCGGCGCCGGGCGTGGCGCGGCTGCTGGTGGGGACACCGCCGATCCTGAGCCTGGCCGCGCTCGAGTGCGGCGTCGAGAGCGTCGCCGAGATCGGGATCTCGCAGCTGCGGGCGAAGTCGATCGCGCTGACCGAGCTGTTCATCGGCCTCGTCGACCGCGACTGTGGGGGCCACGGCCTCGAGCTCGGCTCGCCGCGCGACCCGGCCCGGCGCGGCAGCCAGGTCGCCTTGCGCCACCCGGAAGGCTACGCCGTGATGCAGGCGCTGATCGCCGCAGCCGTCATCGGCGACTTTCGGCCGCCGGACCTGCTGCGCTTCGGCTTCGCGCCGGCCTACGTCCGTTTCGTCGATGTGTGGGACGCGGTGGCGCGGCTGCGCGGCATCCTCGACCGCCGTAGCTGGGACCGCCCCGAGCATCGCGCGCGGCGGAAGGTCACGTGAGATGTGTCGGGCCGCGCTCGCGCTGCTTGCGCTCGCCGCTGCTGGTACCGTCGCGGCCGGGGAGGCGACTGTGCTGACCGCCGGCGACGTGGTCGCCCTGCCGCGGCCCAACGCCGACCTCCGGCTGGCGTACGGAAGCGATCCGCTTCAGTTCGGCGAGCTGCGGCTGCCCGCGGGCCCGGGGCCGCACCCGGTGGCGGTGTTGATCCACGGCGGCTGCTGGCTGGCCGAGTACGATCTCGGCTACATGTCGGCCCTGGCGGCGGCGCTCGCCGAGGCCGGGGTCGCGACCTGGAGCATCGAGTACCGGCGGGTCGGCGATCCCGGCGGCGGCTGGCCTGGGACCTTCACCGACGTGGCCGCGGCGGCGGACCACCTGCGCGGGGTCGCCGCCGGCCATCACCTCGATCTGGGGCGCGTGGTCGCGGTGGGTCACTCGGCGGGGGGCCACCTGGCGCTGTGGCTCGCCGCCCGCCACAGGCTGGCAGCGGATGACCCGCTGCGCGGCCCCTTGCCGCTGCCGCTCGCCGGCGTGGTGGCGCTGGCCGGCATTCCGGACCTTGCGGCCTTTGCCGCGCCCGAGGGCTGCGGCGCGGCGGTCGCCCCGCTGCTCGGCGGCGAGCCGGCCGGGGTTCCCGAGCGACTGTATCGGGCCTCGCCGATCGAACGGCTGCCACTCGGGCTGCCGCAGGTGCTGATCGTCGGCGCGCTCGACACCATCGTGCCGCCGGAGCAGGCGGAGCGCTACGCGGCGGCCGCTGCCGCGGCCGGCGAGAGGGTGAGGGTGCTGCCGATAACGGCGGCCGGGCACTTCGAGCTGGTGGTGCCGGGGAGCGTCGCCTGGCCGTCGGTCCGCGACGCTGTGCTCGAGCTGGCCCGTTGACAGGAGCTGCGATGTCGCGTCCCGCCCCGCCGTCCCTCGGCCCCTGACCACTTCCCTTCTTGCCACTGCTATCCTCTGCGGTCGGAGCCGGAGATGAGCCGCGCCTTCGAAGTCCCGCGCCGTGCCGACCTCGCCGCCATGTTCAGCCTGGCGGTGCCGGTGGTGGTGGTGCAGGTCGGGATGATGCTGATGGGCGTGGTCGACACCATGGTCGTGGGTCGGGTGTCGGCCGAGGCGCTCGCGGCCGTCGCTCTTGGCAACCTCGCCGTGATGACGGTGTCGGCGTTCGCGATCGGCCTGCTGCTCGCGCTCGACCCGGTAGTCGCGCAGGCGGTGGGCGCGCACGACGAGCCCGCAGTGCGCCGCGCCGTGCAGCGCGGGCTGCTGCTAGCGGCCGCGATCACGATTCCGGCGACCCTCCTGCTGCTGCCGGTCGAGCCGATCTTGACTCTGCTGCGGCAGCCCCAGGGCACGGTGCCGATCGCCGCCGGCTACGTCTACCGCTCGCTGCCCGGCCTGCTGCCCTTCTTCGGCTTCGTCGTGCTGCGCCAGACCCTGCAGGCGCACGAGCGGATGCGCCCGATCGTCGTCAACATCATCGCCGCCAACCTGCTCAACCTGGTGCTCGACATCGTGCTGGTGTTCGGGCTGCTCGGGGCGCCGGCGATGGGCGCCTTCGGGGCGGCGTGGGCCACCACCGTGTGCCGCTACGTCCTGTTCTTGGGCCTCCTGTTCGCGGACCGCAGTGAGCTGCTGCCGCTGCTGTCGAGAGTCGACCCCGAGTCGCTGCGGCTCCAGCCGCTGCTGGCGATGGTGCGCCTCGGCGCGCCGATCGGTATCCAGATCCAGCTCGAGCTCGCGGCGTTCGGCGTCATCGGCCTGCTCATGGGCGGGCTCGGCACGATCGAGATAGCGGCCCATCAGGTGGCGATCAACCTCGCCTCGCTGACCTTCATGGTGCCGCTCGGAGTCGCGTCGGCGTCGGCGGTGCGGGTCGGCCACGCGGTCGGTCGGGCGGACGACCACGGGGCGCGGCGAGCCGCGGCCTCCGCGATGGTCTGCGGCGCCGGCTTCATGGCCTGCACGGCGCTGCTCTTTCTCGCCCTGCCCCGAGCGCTCGCGGGCGTCTACACCTCCGATGTCCAGGTGGTCGCGCTGGCGGCGGCGCTGATCCCGATCGCCGGGGTCTTTCAGATCTTCGACGGCGTGCAGGTCGTGTCCTCGGGAATCCTGCGCGGCCTCGGCGACACCCGCGCGCCGATGGTCATCAACGTCCTCGGCTTCTGGCTGGTCGGCATGCCGGTCAGCCTCGGGCTCGCCGTTCTCGCTCGAGCTCGGCCCCCGCGGCCTGTGGTGGGGCCTGGTGGCAGGCCTCGCCGCGGTCGCCGTGCTGCTGCTCCTGCGGATCTCGCGGCGGCTGTCCCGCCCGATGGTGCGCGTGGTCGTCTAGGAGTTCGTGCCGCATTGGCCTTTTCGGCGGACGTGGTTGACCGAGTTGTTGGCGGACGGCCACTGCGACGCGAACTCCTTAGGATGCGCGCAGCGCATCCCGAGGAGCGTGTGGGCAGAGGCCAACAACAGTGACCACGTCAGGAACGCGCCAAGGGGCCCATGCCCGCACGCTCCTAGTCGGCTGACCGCCGGGTGACGGCGAGCACCGTCAGGTCATCATGACGGTGGTACGACAGGGTGAGCTGCGGCAACCGGGCCAAGGCTCGGCGCTATTACGAGCGACACCACCGCAGCTGAGCGGCGTCGGCCGCGCAGCGATCAGTCGGCGCGCAGCACGCGGGCGGCGACGGCGGTGAAGGCGAGACCGAAGAGCGCGAGCACGGCGAGCGGCAGCGCCACACCCTGCAGGCCCTCTCCGAACGAAATCACGCCGTGCAGGGCGCGCATCGCCCACCCGGTGGGAAACAGCAGGGCGACCTTCTGCAGCGCCGGCGACACCACCTCGATCGGCCACCAGCAGCCGCCGAGGGCCGCCATCCCCATCGTCGCCATGACGCCCAGGCTCGCGGCGCGGTCCGCATCGCGGACGAAGCCGCCGACTGCGACCCCGAGCGGCGCCACCGCCGCTCCGAACAGGATCAGGATCGCCCACACCTCGAGCAGCCGGCCGCCGAGGCCTTCGCCGAAGAAGCGTGCGCCGAGGAGGCACACCAGCACCAGCACCGTGACCTGGACGGCGGCAACCGCCATGCGGCCGAGGATCTTGCCGAGGACGATGTCGGCTCGCGACACCGGGCAGGTGGCGATCCGGCGCAGCATGCCGCTCTGCCGCTCGGCGCTGACGCTACCCGCGCCGTAGGTGAGCGCGACCAGCATCACGAACATCACGGTGTTGCCCGGAACCGAGTGCGCGAAGCCGCCCGGTGCGACGCGCGCCTTGCCCGCGTAGCGCGACTCGACCGTCACCAGATCGACCGCGCCGGCCGTGGCGAGCACGGCATCGAGCTCCGCCGGGCCCTCGGAGCCGGTCGCGGCCTGCGCCTCGACCAGCCTGCCGATGAGGCGAGCCACCGCTCCTGCGATCCGGGCCTGGGCGGCGAGCGCCGCCTCGGCGTTGCTTTGGGGGTCGCGCTCCAGGCGCAGCGTCACCTGCTCGCCGGCCAGCACCCGATCGGTGAAGCCCTTCGGGATGACGAGGGTCCGCGTCTTGTCAGCGGTCGAGTCCTTGGCCTCGGGCGGGATCTCGGCGATCGCCAGGCGCGCGCCCGCGAGGTCCGAGACCAGCATGCGGGCGAGCTCGCCGCCGTCCTCGTCGACCACGGTCAGCTTCACCTGGGTGGCGGTCGGGTCCTGGCCGCCGCCCATGACCATGCCGAAGAAGGTGGCGAAGACGACCGGCATGATGAACATCCAGAGCGCCGCGCTGCGGTCGGCGAGGGTCAGCCGGAGGTCGAGCCGGGCCAGCGAGAGCGCGGCGCGGCTCACAGAGCCCCCCGCGCGAGCCGCCGCCCCATGACCGCGGCGCCGATCGCGATGCCGAGCGCGCCGCCGCCGGTGAGAACCGCCAGGTTGGGCAGGATGTCGGCGATGCCGCCGCCTGCGATCAGGCTCGAGAAGGCGGACGTCGCCCAGTAGACGAGGGTGGTCCTGGCGATCGGGTGGAGGAAGGCCGGCATCTGGGACAGCGGCACGAAGGCGCCGCCGAGCATGCACCAGCTCATGATGACGATGGTCGCCAGCGCGTCCCCCTGGCGCTCGCTGCCGACCACGCTCATGACCAGCAGCAGGGTACCGCTCGCGGCGACGGCGGCGGCGACGACCACGGCGGCCACCGCGAGCGGGGGCCCCCACGCGACGCCGGCAGCGACACCCGCAGCCACCAGCAGCCCCAGGCCGGCGGCGCTCACTACCAGCACCGACAGGCACTTGCCGACGAGGTAGGAGGCGGGGGTGACCGGCGCAGTCAGCAGCTGCCGCACCACCCCGGTCTCGCGGTCGTGCAGCATGTCGCGGGTGGCCGACTGGGCGAGGAAGAGCACGCCCAGGATCGCGAAGCCGGGCAGGACCAGGCTGAGCACGGCGGTCACCCCCTGCAGTTTCGTCGCCGTCCCCTCGTCCTCCGCAGCGCCGACGTCGACCGCTTCGAGCGTGACCACCGGCGGGAACACGTACATGTCGAACTGCTTGGCGCGGCGGTTGAAGGACGCACTGAGCGACCCGACGGCGGCGTCCTCGGGAGCGCCGTCGGCGTCGAGGAACGAGGAGATCACGTCGAGCTCCGGCCGCAGAGCGCGCGAGCCGGCGGACAACACCGTGGCGCCCAGGACCACGCCTTCCTCCACGACCAGGGGCAGGAAGCGCTGGGCGGGGTTCTTGACCACCTCGATGGCGGTCGGTGTGCCGTCGATGACGGCGCGCGTGAACCCCTTCGGCAAGTGGACGAGGGCGGAGGCGTCGCCGCGGTTCATCATCTCGAGGCCCTCGGGCCCGACCGGCACCACCTCGAGGCGGCCTTCGGACTCCGGGCGGTCCTCGGCCCCCTGGAGCAGCCGGCCGAGCAGGCTGTCGTCCTCATCCCACAGCAGCACGCGGATGGTGATGCCGCCCCCGTCCCCGTGGCCCCCGAAGACGAGCGCGAAGATCGCGGCCATCATCAGCGGGATCGCGAACAGCAGCGCGGTGCGGCCCGGGTTGCGGAGGTAGCGCAGGAGGTCGCGGCGCAGGATCTGGAAGGCGGCCATCAGTCGCGCAGCTCGCGGCCGGTGAGGCTGATGAAGACGCTCTGCAGGTTGGGCCGCTGGATCGACACGTCATCGAGCGCGAGGCCGCTCGCCAGCACCGCGGGCAGCACCGCGAGCAGGCCCGGGCCGCCGGCCGCCACCGACAGCATCGCGCTGCCGTCCCCGGCCTGCAGCACGCGCACGCCGGCGATCGCCTGCAGGCGGTCACGCGCTTCGCCACCGGCGAAGCCGCCGGTCAGCCGCAGCACCTCGGCCTCGCCGGCGAGCCGCGTCAGCTCGTCGAGGGTGCCGACGGTGAGGATCCGGCCGTGGTCGATGATCGCGATCCGGTCGCACAGCTCCTGCGCCTCCTCCATGTAATGCGTCGTGTAGAGGACGGTGGTGCCGCCGGCCGCCACGCCGCGGATGACCTCCAAGATGTTGAGGCGCGCCTGCGGGTCGATGCCGACGGTCGGCTCGTCGAGGAGCAGGAAGCGCGGTCGGTGGAGCAGGCCCATGCACAGGTTGAGCCGGCGCTTCATGCCGCCGGAGAAGCCCTTGACGCGGTCGCCGGCGCGATCGGCGAGGCCGACCCGGGTCAGGCCCTCGTCGACCCGCTCCTTGAGCTCGCTCCCGGAGAGGCCATACAGCGAGCCCCAGAACGACAGGTTGTCGCGGGCGGTCAGGTCCTCGTAGACGGCGACCTCCTGGGGCACGACGCCGAGTTGGCGCTTGACCACGGTCGGCTCGAGCCAGATGTCGTGGCCGTCGACGAGCACCCGGCCGCTGTCGGGCTTGAGGACGCCCGAGATCATGTTGAGCGTGGTCGTCTTGCCGGCGCCGTTGGGGCCGAGCAGGCCGAGGATCTCGCCGTCGCGGACCTCGAACGAGACATCGTCGACGGCGACCAGGTCGCCGAAGCTCCTGCGCAAGCGTTCGACAGTGATCATGGGCGGATTCTACTCCGTGCCCGGACGGGGTCCGGTCGAGCTCAGCTGCCCTGCAGGAGCGCGATCGCGGCCTCGCGCGACGGCGCATGGTCGATGTGGTCGAGCAGCATCACGATCTGGAGCAGCTTCTCGATCTGGCGCGGGATCGCGGCGAAAACCATCGCGGCTTCGGCCTGGGAAGCGGACCACATCAGAGATGCGAGGATGCCGATGCCGCAGCTGTCGATGCGGTCCACGCCGGCGAGGTCGATGACGACCTTCTTGCAGCCGCCCGCGATCGTCTTCCGGACCGCGTCCTGGAATTCGTAGGCCCGCTCCGACCCAGACACAAAACCGGCCAGCGTGAAAACCACCAGCTCGCGGTCGGCGGCACCCTGGGTCTCGCGTGAGTACTCGAGCTTCTTCCTGATCATGGCCGCGACCTCCATTCGGGATCGAGAGAGCAGCCTCGTGACACGAGCTGGTGAGTCCTGCGATCGGAGTGTATCAGGCGGCGGCTCGGGTTCGGTATGCTGCGCGCGGGGAGGGGTTTGCCATGAGGCTCGACGGCAAGGTTGCGCTGGTCACCGGGGCGAGTCGCGGGATTGGGGCGGCCACGGCAAAGCTGCTCGCTCGGCACGGCGCCGCGGTCGCGGTGAACTTCCATCAGAGCGCCGCCGCTGCCGGCGCGCTCGCGTCTGAGATCGAGGCCGCCGGCGGCCGGGCGCTGGCGGTGGGCGCCGACGCCCGGGACCGAGCGCAGGTCGAGGCGATGGCGGCCGAGGTGGCCGCCACCCTGGGGCCGGTCGACATCCTGGTGCTCAACGCCGCGATCCAGTTTCCGATGGTGCCGTTCATGGACTACCCGTGGGAGGCGTTCGAGGCCAAGCTCACGGGCGAGCTCAGGGCGGCATTTTTCTGCAGCCGCGCGGTCGCCCCGTCGATGATCGAGCGCGGGCGGGGCTGCATCATCGCGGTCTCGAGCGGGCTCTCCCGCCACCCGGGCTTCGGGTTCTGCGCGCACTCGACCGCGAAGTCCGCCCTCGACGCCTTCGCCCGGGCGCTCGCGCTCGAGCTCGGACCGCGCGGCATCCGGGTCAACGTGGTCGCGCCAGGGCTGACCTTGACCGACGCCACGGCCGGCCTTCCCCAGCAGGTGAAGGACGCGATGGCTCGCCAAACGCCGCTCGGCCGCAACGCGGTTGCGGAGGACGTCGCCGGCGCGATCCTCGCCCTCGCCAGCGACGAGGCGAGCTTCGTCAGCGGCGCCTACGTGCCGGTCAGCGGCGGCTCGCAGATGATGTAACCGAGCGTCGAGGGGTTCGTCCTCGAGCGCCCCACGCGGCGAGCGCTGTTCGTATGGCCGGAACTTGACGATCGGGCGTATGCTCTGGACCAGAATTGTCACGGCAGAGTCACAGCCGGCGAGACGTGGAGCCGGCCGCGGTCGCAGGAGCAAGGACGGAACCGGCCGAAAGGAGCTCACCATGAATCGGCACGCGACTTCACCGATGTGTCTTGGAGCGGCGCTTGTTGTCTGGATCGGGCTCGGAGTCGTAGCCGGAGCTGCGCCCGCCGGCTGGACGCTGATCGGCGCGAACAACCTCGGAATGCACTGCATGGACGCCGACTTCTCGGTGTTCGCGATCCTGCCGCCCTACAACACCATCCAGGCCCAGCTCATCGACGCCAACGGACAGCTGGTGACCAGCCCTGGCGGGATCACCGTCACCTATCAGGCGGTGCACGATCCGGCCGGCTCGATCAACACGACGTCGGCGGGGAAGACCAATTTCTGGGACTACGTCGCGAGCCTGTTTGGCGCCTCGCTGGCGGTCGACGAAGGGCTCTCCGGGAACGCCATGCCGGGCTCCGCCAACCAGCCTCAGGCGATGACCTGGCAGGCGGACATGCAGTGGTTCATCGCGGAGGGTATCCCGATCACACCGCGCGACGATGCCGGCAGCGCCAACTACTACCCGATGATGCGCCTGGTGGCGCGTGACGGCTCGGGTGCAATGCTCGCGACCACCGACATCGTGCTGCCGGTGTCCGACGAGATGGACTGCCGGACCTGCCACGCCTCGGGGAGCCCGCCGGCCGCGAGGCCGCTCGACGGCTGGGTCAACGACCCCGATCCGGTCATCGATTACCGGCGGAACATCCTCCGACTGCATGATGACCACCGCGCCAGCAGCTCGCTGTTCCAGGCGGCCGCGACGCAGGTTGGCTACGACCCGCAGGGGCTCGAGGCGACGGTCACCGGCGGCACCCCGATTCTGTGCGCCGCTTGCCATGGCTCCAACGCCCTGCCCGGCACCGGGGTCGCGGGGCTGCCGCCGCTGACCAGAGCGGTCCACGCCTATCACGCCTCGGTCTACGACCCGCAGACCGGCGGCACCCTGGGCGACTCGACCAACCGCTCCGCCTGCTACCGCTGCCACCCGGGATCCGCGACCCGCTGCCTGCGCGGCGCCATGGGCCGCGCGGTTGCCAGCAACGGCGACTACGCCATGCAGTGCCAGAGCTGTCACGGCGACATGGCGAAGGTCGGCGCCGCCAGCCGCACCGGCTGGCTCGAGCAGCCGGCCTGCCAGAACTGCCATACCGGCACCGCGGTCCTCAACAGTGGCCAGATTCGTTTCGACAATGCGTTCGACAACAGCGGATCGTGGCGGCAGCCAGCCGACGACACCTTTGCCACTAACCCCAACACTCCGTCGGCGGGCTTCTCGCTGTACCGGTTCTCGGTCGGCCACGGCGGCCTGCAGTGCGAGGCGTGCCACGGCTCGACTCACGCCGAGACGCCCTCGTCGCATGTCAACGACAACGTCCAGGCGCAGCACGTCCAGGGGCACGTCGGCCCGCTCGCCGAGTGTGCTTCCTGCCACGGCACGGCGCCGAGCACGACCAACGGCGGCCCGCACGGGCTGCACCCGCTGGGGCAGGGCTGGGCCAACGATCACGAAACCGGCGGACTCAAGGTGACCCAGGAGTCCTGTCAGGCTTGCCACGGCACCGACTACCGTGGGACCGTGCTGTCGCGATCCCAGGACGACCGCACCATCACGACCGACCTCGGAGCCAAGCACTTCTGGCGCGGCTACCAGATCGGCTGCTACACCTGCCACAACGGTCCCGACGACGAGTCGCAGAACCCGAATCGGGCACCGGCCGTGGTCGATGCCGCGGCTTCCGCGACGGCAAACGTGGCGGTCTCCATTCCGCTGACGGCGACCGACGCCGACAATGACACCCTGGCCCTCCGCGTGGTGTCGCAGCCGGCGGCGGGCGTCGCGTGGATGGTCGGCCGGACCGCCTGGTATCGCGCGTTCCCCGGATTCAACGGAACTGACAGCTTCACCTTTGCCGCCTGGGACGGCATGGCCGACTCCAACCTCGGCCACGTCACCCTGACCGTCGCCGGCTCGGCCTGCACCCTCGAGTGTTCGGCGTCGGCCCCGGCGAGCGCGCCGGCCGGCGCGCTGGTGAGCTTCGTCGGCACCGTCACGCCGAGCGGCTGCGCCGACACGCCGGCGCTGACCTGGGACTTCGGCGACGGCGAGACCGGGCACGGCGCGCAGGTCAGCCACGCCTACGGCTCGCCCGGAAGCTACGACTGGACCCTGACCGCGACCGCCGACGGCACGAGCTGCAGCTCGACCGGGACGATCTCGATCGGGCCGGCCGGCGGAGCGGCCTGGAGCGCGGTGCTGGTCGCCTCGCACGCCCCCGGCGCCGAAGGCTCGGTGTGGCGCACCGATCTCGTGCTCCTCAACCCGCACGCCGCGGGCGTCGATGTGACCCTGACCTACCTCGACGGGTCCCAGCCGGCCACTGCGTCGGTGTCCCTCGCCCCCGGCGAGACCGTGCGCTACGACGACGTGATGGTGTCTCTGCTCGGGCTCAGCCGCAGCTCGACCGGTGCCCTGCACATCGAGGCCACCGGCGAGCTGGTAGTGGTCTCGCGCACCTACAACCTGTCCCCGTTCGGCACCTACGGCCAGTACTTCCCGGCCGTCCAGCAGGGGCAGTGCCTCGAGCAGGGCCAGCTCGGCGTGCTGGCGGGGATTGCCCGCGACGCCGACTACCGGACCAACGTCGGCTTCCTCAACTCGTCGGAGATCGAGGCGACGGTGCGCGTACTGGTGTACGGGTCCGACGGTGGCCTGCTCGGGCTGCGAGGGAGTGTGGTGCCGGCCGGCCAGTGGCGCCAGATCAATGACATCCTCTCGATCATCGCTCCGGGCGACGTGCCGGTGGCGTGGGCGACGGTCGAAGTGATGACGGGTGGCGCCCGGGTGTGGGCCTACGCCTCGGTGGTGAGCCGCGCCACCGGCGATCCGATCACGGTGCCGGTGGCGATCGTGGCCCAGTGAAGTCGGACGGCCCGGGCTCGGTGCCCGGGCCGCCAGCGCATCCTCAGGCTGCGGGCGTCTCGTGCGTCCGGCCGCCGAGGAACCACAGCCAGCGGCCGAGTCTTGACTGCAGCGACTCCATGTAGGTGTAGATCACCGGTGTGATGAACAGGGTCAGCGACTGCGACACCACCAGGCCGCCGACCACCGCCAGGCCGAGCGGGCGGCGGGCCTCGGCGCCGGCGCCGAATCCGAGCGCGATCGGCAGGGTGCCGAAGAAGGCCGCCATGGTGGTCATCATGATCGGCCGGAAGCGGACCATGCAGGCCTCGTAGATCGCCTCGGCCGGCGCCTTGCCGCCCGAGCGCTGGGCCTCGAGCGCGAAGTCGATCATGATGATCCCGTTCTTCTTGACCAGACCGACCAGCATGATCACGCCGACGAAGGCGTAGATGTTGAGGTCGACGCCGAACAGCAGCAGCGTCGCGAGCGCGCCGAGGCCGGCCAGCGGCAGGGCCGACAGGATCGTGATCGGGTGGATGAAGCTCTCGTAGAGGATGCCGAGCACCATGTAGATGACCACGATCGCCAGCACCAGCAGCAGCCCGAGCCCCTGCATCGACGACTGGAAGGCCTGGGCCGTGCCCTGGAAGGCGACGTTGATCGATAGCCGGCAGCGTCGTCCGGGCGAGCTCTTCGACCTCGGCGGTGGCCTGGCCCAGGGCGACGCCGGGCGCCAGGTTGAACGACAGGGTCACCGACGGCACCTGCCCCGAGTGGTTGACGGTCAGCGGGCCGAGGCCCGGCGTCATCGTCACCAGCGCGTCGAGCGGCACCAGCTCGCCGGTGGTCGAGCGCACGTAGAGCCGAGACAGGTCGAGGATGTCGGTCTGGTACTCGGGCAGCAGCTCCATGATCACCCGGTACTGGTTGGTGGGCGCGAAGATGGTCGAGATCTGGCGGGTGCCGTAGGCGGTGTACAGCGCCTCCTCGATCTGCTGCGCGGTGACGCCGAGCGAGGACGCCTTGTCGCGGTTGATGTCGACGTTGATCTGGGGGTTCTTGAGCAGCAGGTCGGTGGAGACGTCGACCAGGGACGAGCTGCTCGCGCATCTTGGCCTCGAGCTGCGGGGCCGCGCGGTAGAGCTCGTCGGTGTCCGGTCCGGTGAGCGTCACCTGGTACTGGCTCCGGGTCTGGCGGCCGCCGACCTGGATCGCCGGCGGACTCTGGACGAAGACGCGGACGCCCGGAATACCTGCCATCTTCGGCCGCAGCTCGTTGACCACCTCGTCGGCGGTGAGCTCGCGCTGGTCGCGCGGCTTGAGACGGGCGAAGAAGAAGCCGGTGTTGCCGGCGCCCATCCCGCCGCGGCCGCCGGCCGAGGACATGAACGCCTCGACGTTCGGGTCCTGCCGCAGGATCTCGGCGACCGCCTGCTGGTGTCGGACCATCGCGTCGAAGGAGATCCCCTCGACCGCCTCGACCTGGCCGAAGATCTGGCCGATGTCCTGCGAGGGAACGAAGCCCTTCGGAACGATCATGAACAGCACCACGGTGAGGGCCGTGATCAGGAGAGTGAGAACGACCATCGTGCGTCGGTGGCGCAGCGACCACCTCAAGCCGGCGCTCGTAGACGGCGAGCATGCCGGCGAACAAGCGCTCGAAGGCGTTGTAGAGCGCGTGGTGCTGGACCTCCCTCGGCGGCAGGATGAAGCGGCTCGACAGCATCGGCGTCAAGGTCAGCGAGATGAAGCCCGAGATCAGGACGGCGGCGCCGATGGTGACCGCGAACTCGCGGAACAGCCGCCCGACGATCCCGCCCATGAACAGCACCGGGATGAACACCGCCGCGAGCGACAGCGTCATCGAGATGATCGTGAAGCCGATCTCGCGCGAGCCGTCGAGGGCGGCCTTGAACGGCCTCGTGCCCATCTCCATGTGGCGGACGATGTTCTCGAGCATGACGATGGCGTCGTCGACGACGAAGCCGACCGACAGCGTCAGGGCCATCAGCGACAGGTTGTCGAGCGAGTAGTCGAGCAGGTACATCACCGCGAAGGTGCCGACGATCGACATCGGCATCGCGAGCGACGGGATCGCGGTCGCCGACAGGTTGCGCAGGAACAGGAAGATCACCAGCACGACCAGGACCAGGGTGACGAGCAGGGTGAGCTTGACGTCGTTGACCGACTCGTGGATCGGCTGCGAGCGGTCGAACAGGACCTGCAGCGACACGCTCGCGGGCAGCTGCCGCTCGAAGGTCGGCAGCAGCTCCTTGACCCGGCGGGCGACCTCCACGGTGTTGGTGCCGGGCTGGCGCTGGACCGCGAGCACCACCGCGCGCTGGTCGATGAACCAGGCCGCGGTCTTGTTGTTCTCGACGCTGTCCCACACCGATCCCGAGCTCGTCGAGGCGCACCGGCTGGCCGTCGCGGTAGGCGACGACCAGCGGACGGTAGGCCGCGGCGTCGGTGAGCTGGCCGTTGGCCTGGATCGTGTAGGCCTTGTCCGGGCCGTACAGGATGCCGCTCGGCAGGTTGACGTTGGCCGACTGCACCGCGCGCGACACCTCGTCGATGCCGATCCCGCGCGTCGCCAGCGGCCGAGGGGTCGAGCTGGATGCGGACCGCGTACTTCTGCGAGCCGTAGACCTGCACCTGGGCCACGCCCGAGATGGTCGAGATGCGCTGCGCCATCATGACCTGGCCGTACTCGTCGAGCTCGTAGAGCGGCAGCGTCGGCGAGATCAGGCTGAGGTAGAGGATCGGCTGGTCGGCCGGGTTGACCTTCTGGTAGGTCGGCGGGTACGGCATGTCCTGCGGCAGCTGCCGGTTGGCGCGGGCGATCGCGGCCTGGACGTCCTGGGCGGCGGCGTCGATGTCGCGGTTGAGGTCGAACTGGAGCATGACGTTGGTGGTGCCGAGCGAGCTCGACGAGCTCATCGTGTCGATGCCGGCGATGGTCGAGAACTCCTTCTCGAGCGGGGTCGCCACCGACGACGCCATGGTGTCCGGGTTGGCGCCCGGCAGCGAGGCGGACACCGAGATGGTCGGGAAGTCCACGTTCGGCAGGTCGCTGACCGGCAGCAGCCGGTAGGCCATGAAGCCGAACAGCAGGATGCCGCCCATGACGATGGTGGTCATCACCGGCCGGCGGATGAACAGCTCGGAGATGTTCATGGTCCGGCGTCCCCGGCAGCCTCCGGGCTCTTGACCTCGATCGCGGCCCCCGGCACCAGCCGGAGCTGGCCGTCGGTGACCACCGTCTCGCCGGCCTGCAGCCCCTCGTCGATGACCGCCTCCCGCTCGTCCATCCGGTTGACCCGCACCGGCCGCAGCTCGACCGTCCGGTCCTCCTTGACGACGAACACGTACTGGCCCTGCTGGCCGGTCTGGACGGCCGCCGCCGGGCAGACGACGCGGTCGGTCTCCTCGCCCAGGATGACCGTCAGGTCGACGAACTCGCCCGGCCACAGCCGCTCGTCCTCGTTGGCGAAGGTGGCCTTGAGCAGGATGGTGCCGGTCGCGGTGTCGACGGCGTTGTCGACGAAGCTCAAGGTTCCCTCGGCCGCCGTCGGGTCGCCGGGCACCGTCGCCACGACTCTGATCCGATCCCGCGCGGTGGGCGATCACCAGCGGGCAGGAGCTGCGCCGGCACCGGGAAGGAGGCGTCGATCGGCCGGGTCTGGTTGATCGTGACCATCGGCAGGTCGTCGTTCGCCTTGACCAGGTTGCCGACATCGACATTGAGCGTGCCGGTGCGACCCGTCACCGGCGCAGCTGATCGTGCAGTAGTCGAGCTCGAGCCGGGCGGTCTCGACGCTGGCCTGGTCGGCCGCGACCGCGGCCCGCAGCGCAGCCGCGTCGGCGGTGATCTGGTCGTACTGCTCCTTGGTGACGTAGTCCTGCTTGACCAGGCCGGCGTAGCGCGTGATGTCGGCCTCGGCCTTGGCGAGCAGGGCCTGGTTTCTGGCGAGCTGAGCCTCCGCCTGGGCGAGCGCCGCACGGTAGGGGCGGGGGTCGATCGCGAACAGCCGGTCGCCGGCGCGGACGGTCTGGCCCTCCTCGAAGAAGACCCGCTGCAGCTCGCCGCCGACGCGGGCCCTCACCTCCACCGTCTCGGCCGCCTCGATGTTGCCGATGGCGCGGAAGCTGACCGGCACGGTCTTCTGCTCGACCTTGCCGACGGTCACCGGGACCGGCGGCCGCCCTCCCTGCTGGGTCCGGGCGTTGCGGCCGCAGCCACCTGCACCGAGCGCCACGATGAGCCCACTCGCAACTGCCACGGCCAGCCGCGTCGCGCCCTTCCTCGCGAGGTTGCGGGAGAGTGGGCCGGCGGCCGGAACGAGCGGATCGATCGATCGCTGTGTCATGGGCTTCCCTTCTGTTCGACGACGGCCACCGTGGCCTGGAGCGTCGGCGAGGCGACGCCGGTGTCGTGAGCGAGCTGCGCCAGCGCATAGAACCACGAGGACCTGGCGAGGATCTCCTCGGCGCGCGCGTCGGCGAGCGCCGCCTGCGCCGTGAGCAGATCGAGGATGGTGCCGACCCCCTCCTGGTACCGCCCCATCGCCACCCGCTCGGACTGCTCCGCGCTGGCGAGCAGGTCGCGGCTGGTGCTCACGAGCTGGGTCGCGGTCTGGAGGCCGTAGTAGCTGGTCCACACCTCGAGGATCACCTGCTGCTCGAGGGTGTCGGCGCGGGACGCCGACGCGGCAGCGTCCTGCTTCGCCTTCTCGGTGTTGTACGTGGTCTCGAAGCCGGTGAACAGCGGCACGCCGAGCATCAGCCGCGCCGACCAGCTGTCGCCGTAGTCTGCGTAGGTGGCAGGGTCGTAGTAGATCCGGCTCGCGCTCGCCCCCAGCGACAGCGTCGGCAGACCCTGCGCCCGGGCCGACCGGATGCGGGCGGTCGCCTGCTCGGCCTCGAGGCGCGCTGCCGCGAGGTCGGGCCTGGCGGCTCGTGCCTCATCGATCAGCTCCTCGGCGGTCTTGGTGGTGAGCTCGAGCGGCAGATCGACCGGGAGGTTGCCGACGTCGTACGGCGTGGAGGCGGGCAGGCCCATCGCGGTGGCCAGCGAGCCGCGCAGGGCCAGCACCTGGCCCGACAGCCGGTCGACCGCGAGCTGCGCCTGGGAGCTCGCCGTCTTCGCCTGGAGCACCTCGGCGATGGTCGCGACTCCCGCGTCGTGGCGCGCCTTGGCGGCATCGAGAGCCGCCTGGGCCTGCGCCACGGTGGTGTGGGCGGCCTCGAGCTGGGCCTTCGAGTTGAGGTACAGGACGAAAGTCTGCTGCACGCCGAGGATCACGTTCTGGACCACGGCGGTGTGCGTCCAGTCGGCGGCCAGCAGGCCGAGCCGGGCGTCCTCGGCATCGGCGGCGCGGCCCCCGAGGTCGAACACCAGCCAGCTCAGGTCGACGGCCGGCCCATAGGTGTTCTCGAGGAGATCGAACTGCCCACCGAGGGCGCTCTGCTGAAAGCGCGTGGCGTCGACCGTCAAATCGAGGCGCGGGTAGTAGGCCGAGCGCGTGCTGCCGAGCTCGGCCGCCGCGGAGAGCGCCTCCAGCCAGGCGGTCCGGGTCACCGGGTTGTTGCGGAGCGCGATGTCGACCACGTCGGCGAGGGTGAAGGTCGCGCCCGGCTCGAGCAGGTGCTCGGGAATCGCCGGGCTGGGCATCTCGCGGGGAGCGGGTGGGCTGAGCTGCACTGGGCGCTCGGGCGCCTCGGGCACCGGCGCCGGGGCGGTCAGGCCGCGCGGCCCGAGGCTCGAGCAGCCGACGGCCGCTGCGGCCAGGCCGAGGACAATGACACGACGCACGCTCATTAACGCCTCCCTGCCACGCGACCGCTAGTCTGGGCGCGCGGTGGCAGGCGCGTCAATGGCTCTCCGCCCGAAGCCGGCTTCGCGCCCGGCGCTCCCGACGCGGAGTGGATCGGGGGGCGGATCGGCGAGCTGACCGGGTAGGCTCTCAGCTACGGTGTCTCGTAGGCGCCGACGTCGAGGGGTGGCGTGCGCAGCCGACCGCGCTGGTCGGTGATCGGCGCGCCGCCGGAAACCCCACCGCCGATCGCCGGGCTGCCGTCGTCAGGAGCCATGGTCTGGGTCAGCCCGCCGTTGTCGGCGCACGGCAGCAGCAGACGATCGTCTGTGGCAGCGGACCGAGGTCGAAGCTGACGTGGCCGCCGCCGTCGAGGGCGGCCTGGATGTCGGCTCGGCTCACGCTGCCGGGCGTGCCGTCGCCGAGAACCGTCGGGTTCGCCGGCTCGACGACCTCGGCCGCCGGGACGCAGACGGTGTCCGGGAGCATCGGCACCGAGAGCGACCAGAAGCGCGCGTCGCCGGTCTCGAAGTCGTCGAACAGGATCAGGTCGCGGGCGGCGGTGACGGCGGCGAGCAGCCCGCCGAGCGCGACCACTACCACGACCACCCGTCGCGCGGCGAGGGAGCGGCCGGGGCGGTGGGTCGGACGCAGGGGGGTGCGAAGCGCCGGAACATCACATCCATGATTGCCTGCCAGGGCCGGAAAGCGCCGGTGACCGAACTCACCACCGGGCAGGGTCGCCCGCGTCTCGCCCGGGCTCGAGTGACTGCGATAGCATCTCAGATATAACCAATTGACCAGAGAACTCGAAGGCGTTACCTTGTCGGACGTGGGTTCAGACGGACCTTCAATCGATGGAGGTGGGGAATGCGACGTGTTGCTCTGCTCCTGTGCCTGATGCTCGGCGTGGTCGCTCCGCTGGCCGCGCTCGATGCCTACCCCAAGACGACCCTGGCCGAGGACGCGACCGCGACCTGGTGCGGCTACTGCCCCTCAGCCTACGCCGGGCTGGACGTGGTTCACTCCCAGTACAACTACGGAGAGTTCCTCAGCGCGCGCTACTACGCGACGAGCGGCGGCCTCGGCACGCCGGAGACCGACGCCGCGATCGCCTACTACGGCATCACCGGGTTTCCCACGGTCGTCTTTAACGGCCAGACCAAGGTCGTGGGAGGGGACGCTGCGGGAAGCACCTACTTCGCCAGCGGCGCCGCGTACCTGCCGATCGTCCGCGCCGCCTACTACCAGCCGGCGCCGATCCGGATCGAGATCAGCGACTTCAGTCCGGCCAGCGGCGACATCTCGGCGACCGTCACCATGTACTCCGAGACCGACACCCTCGCCGGCGACCACATCCGCTTCCTGCTGCTCGAGCAGGACGTGGTGTATGGCAGTGAAGAGTACACGTACGTTACTCGCGACATCATCAACGACACCATCACGCTGTCCGGCGCCGGCAACACCGCGGTCTTCAACACGAGCTTCGACGTCGACCCCGACTGGAACCAGGCCAACCTCCACGCCGTGGTCTTCGTGCAGCGGGCGGCCGACCAGGAGGTGCTGCAGGCGGTGTCGACCTTCCCCGAGCCCAGCTACAGCGTGCGCGCGATGGTGCCGTTCGACAGAGTCAAGGTCGGCCCGTCGGCACCCGGCCCGCCGAGCCCGCCCTTCACCATCATGAACGTCGGGCTTGCCGATACCTTCACCATCGAGCTGATCGTCGACCAGGCGCCGGCCGGCTGGACTGCGAGCTTCTGGGACGACCAGGGCGTCAACCACACCGGCCCCTGGAGCTTCGCCCTCGGCCTCGAGGAGTCCACCGAGTTCTCGCTCGACGTCGTGCCGACCTCGCCGGGCTACATCAAGTTCCACCTCGAGGTCAGCTCGCCCAACCTGACCGCACCGCTGGTCATCCCCTTCACCTACCTCACCGATGACCTCGACGTCCTGATCGTCGACGACGACGGCGCGGAAGACTATGAGAGCTACTACGCTGCGGCCCTCGACAGCTTGGGCTGGTCGTACGGGGTGTGGGACCGCACCGACGCCGCGCTGACCGACGATGTGCTCCAGGCCTACCGCCTGCTCATCTGGCAGGTCGGCTTGAGCTACCCCACCCTCGACGCCGACGACCGCGACTTCCTGACGCAGCACCTCGAGCACGGCGGCAGCCTGTTCCTGACCGGCCAGGACATCGGCTGGGAGCTCGCCGATCCCAGCAGCAGTGTTGATCCGGTCTGGTACCACGACTACCTGCACGCGAACTACATCCGCGACGACACCAACATCCTCTACCTCAACGGCATCGCCGGCGACCCGATCACCGACGGGCTCACCCTTCACATTGCCGGCGGCGACGGCGCCAACAACCAGGCGTACCCGGACGAGATCGCGCCGCGGGACAGTGACGCAACTGCGATCTTGAACTACCAGGGCGACGGCGTCGGAGGGATCCGGGTCACCGACGCCGTCACCGGTGCCAGGATCGTCTACCTGGGCTTCGGCTACGAGGCGATCGACAACGCCCAGGACCGGGCCGACCTGCTGGGGCCGGCGCTCGACTGGATGGGCGTGAACGAGCTCTTCGTCGACGGCTTCGAGTCGGGCGACACCTCGCGGTGGAGCGTCGTGGTGCCGTAGCCGGGCGACGCAGACCACGACCACAGGCGCCCCCGCTCCGGCGGGGGCGTTTCGTGTCCGGCCGCCGGATCGATGGGGCGGCGGCGAGGGCCGGCGGCGGCTACAATCGGCAGGTGGCCGCCCCCTTCACGCGCTCCTGGATCCTCGCGGCGGTTGTCGGTATGGCCGTGGCCATGGCCGCGGCGCCCGGGCTGGAGGCGCAGAACTTCGAGATCCTGATCCCGGCCGCGGACGGCACGCTGCTCGCCACCGACGTCTACCTGCCGTTCGGCGGCGGTCCCTGGCCGACGGTCCTCATCCGGACGCCGTACGACAAGGACGGGATCCGCGAGGTGTGCCTGGGCCTCACGCTGCTGCAGTACACCTGCGTCGCCCAGGACACCCGGGGCCGCTTCGACTCCGGCGGCGAGGACACGGTGTTCCGCGACGACGCCGAGGACGGGCGCGTCACGGTCGAGTGGGTGGCGGAGCAATCCTGGTGCGACGGCCGCATCGGGATGCTGGGCGGCTCGGCGATCGGCATTCCGGAGTACCTGCTCGCCCCCGGCGCCGATCCGGCGCTGCGGTCGATCGCCGCGGTGGTGGCGACCCCCGATCTCTACCACCACGCCTTCCTCCAGGGCGGCGCGATTCGTGAGGAGCTGGCCGTCAACTGGCTGGAGGGCCAGGGCGCCAGCGCCTTCTACGAGGAGATCCGCCAGCATCGGCTCAAGGACGCGTGGTGGGACCCGGTGGAGGTGCTCGCCGATGCGGGCTCGGTCCACGCCGCCGGCCTCCACGTCGGCGGCTGGTACGACATCTTCGGCCAGGGGACGCTCGCCGGCTTCTCCACCTTTCAGGAAAGGGGCGGCTCGGGGGCGGCCGGGCGGCAGTACCTGGTGATGGGGCCGTGGACCCACAACGACCTGTTCTCGCGCCAGGCCGGGGCCCTCACCTATCCCGCCAACGCGGCGCTCGATCCGGTCGACCTGCTGCTGCCGTGGTACGAAGCGACGCTGCAAGACGAGCCGTCGGCGATCGATGACTGGCCGGTGGTGCGGGCGTACGTCATGGGGGCGGTGGGCGAGCCGGGTGCGCCCGGCAACGTGTGGATCGGCCTCGACCGATGGCCGCCGCGGGCGGCGATCCGCGAGCTCTTTCTGACCGCGGACGGAACGCTCGACGCCGTCGAACCGGCCGGAGGCGAGCTCGAGCTGGTGTCGGACCCGGACCATCCCGTGCCCACGCTCGGCGGTGCGAACCTGTTCCCGGACCTGATCGTGGACGGGCGGCCGATGGCCGACGGCCCGCAGGATCAGCGGCCGATCGAGGCGCGAGACGACGTCGCTGTCTTCACGACCGAGCCGCTGAGCGAGCCGCTGCCGGTGGTGGGCCCGGTGCGCTGCGTGCTGTGGCTGGTGCCCGACACGGCCGACCTCGACCTCGCGGTCCGGCTGACCGACGTCTACCCGGACGGCCGCTCGATGCTGGTGCTCGACGGCGTGCAGCGGGCGCGGATGCGCTGCGGCGACGACCGCGAGTGCCTGCTCTCTCCCGGGGTGCCGGTCGAGCTCACGGTCGAGCTGTGGTCGACGGCAATCGTCTTCAACGCCGGCCACCGCATCCGCATCGCCGTGTCGGGCAGCAACTGGCCGCGCTTCGAGCTCAACCCGAACGACGGTGGCGACCTCAACCTCCCGGCCTCGCCGGTGGTCGCCCATCCGGTGCTGCGGTTCGGGCCCGACCAGCCGTCGCGGCTCGTGCTGCCGATGCTGGCGCTGCTGCGACGGCCGGTGGGACGGCTGCAGCCGGCGGCGCCGCTCCACCCTGGGCCCGAGCTGGAATGGCAGCAGCCGGAGGAGTAGCAGCCAGCCACCGGCCAAAGGAAACGCCCCGGCCGGAGCCGGGGCGCGGGTTGTCGGCGCCGCGTGCGGCGCTACTCGATGGTGAATGCTCTGCAGCTCGACCGGGATCAGGCCGAGGCTGTAGTACTCGACCGTCGTGGTGTTGACGCCGGTGCCGTCGTATCCGCCCCACACCCACAGCGCCGGCGCGCCGGCCAGGGGCATGAACTCGCCCGCCGTGTCGCGGCGGGCGGTGATGAACGACGGGAAGACCTCCCAGGTGTTGGTGGCGACCGTGTAGGCGTAGACGTTGACGTTCGGATGGCCGTCGACCAGACGCCGCAACCGGCGATGATCTTGCCGGCGAGCGGGGTCATGTCGCTGGGATCGACGTAGAGGCTGCCGGTGTCGAAGCCCCAGGCGCGCGAGCTCGAGCACACCTCGGGCAGCGAGGCGAGCGGGGTCCAGGTCGGGGTCGGGGCGGCCGGGTCGAGCACCAGCACCGTGTCGACGTTGATCAGCGCGCTGACGCCGTCCCAGTAGGCACCACCGATCGCGTAGATCTTGCCGTCGACGACCGCAGTCGTGATGTAGGCCAGGCCCTGGGGCAGGTCGGCATTGGTCAGCCGGGTCCACCTGCTGCCGGACGCCGCCATCGGGTCGAAGACCCAGGTCTGGACGGCGTTGGCGGTGCCGTCAAAGCCGCCGGCGATGTAGGCCTTGTTGTTGACCACCGCGTTGAGGCCGGCGCCGCACGCGATCGGGCCGGGGTAGTTGTCCGCGGCTGGCAGCTGCATCACGGCGTTGGTGGCCGGGTAAAAGACCTGAACCCCGAAGGTCTGGACGCCCGCCGAGTCGCGTCCGCCGAAGACGTAGAAACCCAGCCCGAGCGAGTCGGTGAGCTGGTTGATGGTGTAATTTGAGATCGGCACGGCCATGTCGAAGCCGAGGTCGGCGTAGAGGCCGGTCGCCGGGTTGAAGGTCCAGACGCTGCCGTCGGTGTTGTTGTCGGCGAGCCGGCCGCCCAGGAAGTAGACCAGGCCGGTGGCGGGGTAGTAGCCTCCGTCGAAACGCGAGAACGCCTGCGGGAACGTGGTGGGCGGGCCGTTCTGCCACGTGCCACCCCACTCCTGGTCATCGCCGGCCTGTGCCACCGCGACTGTGGCGGCCACCATCATCACGATCACTGCGAGCCGAACCACGCTGCGAGCCATAACTCCTCCTTTTCTTGAACGCTGTCGCTCCGCGCGATGTCGCTGCGGAGGGTTATCCAGCAATGCTGCTCTCGATTTCCCCTTCGCTCCAGGATTCGCCTCGCCGTCGGGAAAGTCAAGTGCCGTTGGGCCGGGTGTGGACGGAGCGGAATTTGGGCAGGACCGTGCCGCGGCCGGTGCGGCCTGATCGCAAGGCCTCATGGGGATTCCGGCCGTCTCCCGGGTGAGATCGTGCCCATCGTCAGGAGGTGGGGCAGGGAGCTCCCCGGACGTCGGCGGCCGACGATCGGAAACCAATGCACCCCCCGGCTGGAGCCGGGGTGCGGGTCGATGGACGTTGCGGGCTGTGCTACTCGATGGTGAAGCTCTGCAGCTCGACCGGTACCAGGCCGAGGCTGTAGTACTCGACCGTGGTGGTGTTGACGCCGGTGCCGTCGTAGCCGCCCCACACCCACAGCGCGGGCGCGCTGGCCAGGGGCAGGAACTCGCCGGCCGTGTCGCGCCGGGCGGTGTTGAACGACGGGAAGACCTCCCAGGTGTTGGTCGGCACCGTGTAGGCGTACACCTTGGCGTTCGGAGGAGGTGGAATGGGGGCCCAGCCGCCGCAGCCGGCGATGATCTTGCCGGCGAGCGGGGTCATGTCGCTGGGATCGACGTAGAGGCTGCCGGTGTCGAAGCCCCAGGCGCGGGAGCTCGAGCACACCTCGGGCAGCGAGGCGAGCGGGGTCCAGGTCGGGGTCGCGGCCGCCGGGTCGAGCACCAGGACGGTGTCGACGTTGATCAGCGCGCTGACGCCGTCCCAGTAGGCGCCGCCGATCGCGTAGATCTTGCCGTCGACCACCGCCGTCGTGATGTAGCCCAGTCCCTGGGGCAGGTCGGCGCCGGTCAGCCGGGTCCACCGGCTGCCGGGCGACGCCGCCGGGTCGAAGACCCAGGTCTGGACGCCCATGTTGCGTGCCGTCGAAGCCGCCGGCGATGTAGGCCTTGTTGTCGACCACCGCGTTGAGGCCGCGCGCCGCAGGCGACCGGGCCCGGGAAGTTGTCCGCGGGACCCAGCTGCAGGGTCACGTTGGTGTCCGGGAAGTAGGCCTGAACGGCGAAGGTCTGGGTGCCCGCCGAGTCGCGGCCGCAGAAGACGTGGAAGCCGAAACCGATCGGGGTGTTGAGCAGGTTGGCGGTGTAGTTGGAGATCGGAATCGGCATGTCGAAACCGGTGTCCGCGTAGACGCCGGTCGCGGGGTTGAAGGTCCAGATGCTGCCGTCGGTGTTGTTGTCGGCGAGCCGGCCGCCCAGGAAGTAGACCAGGCCGGTGGCGGGGTAGTAGCCGCCGTCGAAGCGCGAGAACGCCTGCGGGAACGTGGTCGGCGGGCCGTTCTGCCACGTGCCGCCCCATTCCTGGTCGTCGCCGGCCTGCGCCACCGCGGCTGCGGCGGCCACCATCATCCCGATCACTGCGAGCCGAACCACGCTGCGAGCCATAGCTCCTCCCCTTCTCGATCGCTTCCACTCCGCGCGATGTCGATGCGGATCGCTTTCCAGCAATACCGCTCTCGATTTCCCCTTCGCTCTAGGATTGGCCTGGTGATACGGAAAGTCAAGGTATCGTCGGCCGCGATCCGGTGCCGGCTGCGGCTCGGAAGCGCCTATACTGGGCTCCGACGCAGCCGATCAACTGCCCGCTGGCCACCGGACAGGACGGCCTGCCCCGTGGCTCGGGGCCGAGCGTGGGAGGTTCGTCATGACCGCCGTTCGCCCCGCCATCGACCGCCGCTCCTTCCTCAAGCTGGGTGCCGCCGCCTCGGGCCTTGCCATCGGCTGCGGCGGCGCGGGCCCGCAGCCCGAGGCCCCCGCCGAGCCGGCCGCCATGCGCTACCGCCCGCTCGGCGGCACCGGCCTCGAGGTCTCCGAGGTCTCGTTCGGCGCCCACGGCGTCGACAACCCGCCGCTGATGGCGGCCGCCCTCGAGGCCGGGATCAACACCTTCGCCACCTCCGGCAAGCTACCTCGACGGGCGCGAGGAGGAGGCGCTGGGCCGCGCCCTGCGCGAGGTTGCGCGCCGACCGGGACCGCGTGGTCGTGATCACCGGCAACCCGGTTGACGCTCCATCAGAGCGCGAGCAGCGTCCTCGATGACATCGACTCGAGCCTGCGCCGGCTCGGCAGCGATCAGATCGACGTCTACTACGCGGCCGACATCCGCACGCCCGCCGAGCTGCGCGTCGATGCCTTCCACGAGGCGATCGCGGCGGCGAAGCAGGCGGGCAAGGTCCGGCACCTCGGGCTGTCGGGCCACTCGGGCGGGATGCAGGAGGTGCTGAACGCCGCCATCGAGGACGGCCGCTTCGAGGTCTTCTTCATCAAGTACGACTTCGTCTCCTACCCCGACCTCGACGGCATCCTCGAGCGGGCCGCGGCGCGCGGGCATCGGCACCATCGCCTTCAAGACCAACGCCGGCAACCGCCAGCGCGAGGTCAAGGGGCTCGAGGCGGGCGGGCTGTCGTTGCGCGAGGCGTCCGTCAAGTGGGCGCTGATGAACCCCGCGGTGGCCAGCGTCTGCGTCACGTTCGGCAACTTCGACGAGATCCGGTCCGTCACGCAGCCGCGGTGGGCTCGCGCGCATGAGCGTGGCCGAGGCGAGGATGCTCGGCCGCTATGCCGATAAGGTGCGCCACCGTTACTGCCGGTTCTGCGCCGCCTGCGAGGCGAGCTGCCCGCACGGGGTGGCGGTCGCCGACGTCAACCGTTACTTCATGTACTTCGCCTACTACGACCGCCACGCCGAGGCCCGGCAGCGGTATGCCGCGCTCGGGCCGCGGCGCGCCGCGGCGGCGTGCGCGGGCTGTGCGGCGCCGTGCGAGGCCGCCTGCCCGTTCGGCCGTCCGGTGCGGGGCGAGCTCCTCGAGGCCCACCGGCGGCTGGCATGACGGCACCGCGGCTCCTCGGTGCCGCCGCGGCGCTGGCGGTCGGCCTGGCCTGCGCGCCGCAGCCGCAGCCGGGGATCGACCTCATGGGGCTGCTCCCGGACGCCTCGCGCCTCGCGGGGTGGCGGGTGGTCGAGGGGCCGGTCAGCTACGGCCCCGACCGCCTCTACGACTACCTGGACGGCGGCGCCGAGCGCTACCTCGGCTACGGCTTCAGGGAGCTCGTCCACGTGCGCTATCAGCTCGGCGAGGACCCGCTCGCCTGCGTCACCCTCGACCTCTTCGACATGGGCGGCGCCGCCGGTGCGTTCGGCCTCTTCCGCAGCGCGCTGCCCCCCGAAGCGACCCCCGAGCCGTGGTGCGCGGAGGGCTACTCGGCGGCGACCGTCGCTGCCGCCTGGCAGGGCGGCTTGTACGTCCACGGCGAGGCCGACGATGCGCGCCCCGAGCTCCTCGCCACCCTGATTGCGATAACGGAACACGTCTGCGGGCTGGCGCCCGGCGAGGCCGTCCTACCCGCCTTCCTCGCGCCCCTGCCGGCGGAGGGCCTGGTGCCGCAGAGCGAGCGCTGGGTGGCCGCGGACCTCTTCGGTCACGCCTTCCTGCCGGGAGGCGTGACGGCAGCCTACCGCCTCGATGGACACGAGGCGCGGCTCTTCTACTCGGACCTCGGGGGCGAGGAGGCGGCCGCGCAGGCGCTGGCCAGGCTGCGCGACGAGTGGGCGCAGCGGACGCTGATTGAAGCGGTCCCGTCGCCAGGCCGCGGCGGCTTCCGCTACTCGGACGAGAGGCTCGGATCCGGCAGTGCGGTGGCGATCGGACGGTTCATCGCCGGCGTGCACTGTGACGCCCACGATCCCCCGGCCGGCGCCCAGCAGCGCCTGCTCGCCGCGCTCGCCGACGGCCTCGCCGCGCGCTGACCCGAACGGCGCATCGTCACGTCGGATTCGGCGTTCGTCAGTCAGGGTGATGTCGGCGGCGCCGGTCAGAGGCCGCGCGCGTCGGCGTTGCGGCGCGGGTCGCCGACCCCGGTGAGGCGGCCGGTGGCTGGGTCGCGAAACACGGCGTTGACACCCCCGAAGCGGTAGATTTCGAGGTACGGTGCGGGGAGCTGTGCCCGGATCCCCTCCTGGTACCCCATGGCCTTGAGAGTGCGGGCGTGGCGTTCGCGGATCGGAGGGGTGATCTCGAGCGCCAGTCCCTCGGAGCTGTCGCCCTCGCTCCACAGCACCCGCGGCGCCTGCACCGCCTCGACGAGTGTCATGCGGCGGTCGACGACATTGCTGATGACGGTCGCGATGCAGCCGGCGATGCGCGAGCTCCCGGCGCTGCCGAGCACCAGCAGCGGGCGGCCGCCGGCGACGACGATGGTCGGTGCGCCGTCCTGGGGCAGGATGGTCCGCGGCCGGAGGTGGTCCGGGTTCGCGGGGTCCGCGCCGCCGAGCAGGGTGTTGTAGAGGAACCCCATCTCGCCCGCGACCACCTTGTTGCCGAAGAAGCGGCCGAGGCTCTGGGTGAGCGAGACCGCGTTGCCGTCGCGGTCGATCACTGACACCTGCACGGTCTGGCTCTCGAGCTCGGGTCGATACTGCTTGGGGTGGAAGGCGTCGGCCGGGACCGGCCGGCCGAAGGTGATCACCTTGGCGCGGTTCGCGGCGTAGCGTTTGTCGAGGTACTCCGGCTGCTCGAAGGACTGCGGCAGGTTGGAGTCCGGCATCAGCGCGCGGTGGTCCTCGATCGCGATGTGGAAGGCCTCGGCCATCGCCTGCAGGCGATCCACGCTGTCGGTTCGCAGGAGCTCTGGGGGAAAGGTCTCGAGCAGGTTGAGGCTCTCGATGACCGCTCCCCCGGCGGCCGGGGCAGGGAAGGCCAGCACCTCGAGGCCGCGGTAGCTGCCACGGTAGGGCTCGAGCTCCCGCGCTCGCACCAGCATGAGGTCGGGGCGCCGCACGAAGCCATGGCGCCGGATCATGTCGGCCTCGATCTCCTCCGCGATCGCTCCCTGGTAGAACTCCGCTGCCCCGCCGTCGGCGATCCGGCGCAGGGTGCGCGCGAGGCCAGGCCAGCGGATCAGGGTTCCGGAGCGGAGCGGATCCCCGGCCTCGTCGAGCACGATCGAGGCGAGCGAGGGGCTCAACCGAATGTCGGCCAGGTACTTGAAGATCGAGGCCCGGTGGACGGGCGAAAGGCGGTAGCCGGCCTCGGCGATCGAGATGGCAGGCTCGAGGAGCTCGCGCATGGCCATGGTGCCGTAGCGTGAGCGAGCGAGCTCGAGGGCGGCGAGCGAGCCTGGCGTCGCGGCCAGCTCGGGACCGAACTTCTGATCGGCGGCATGCAGGCGCTGGAGTGTGGGTTGCGAAACGCGGATCGGGACCGGTGACGAGCCGTCGATCGCCACCGCCCGCCCGCTGGCCAGGCGCACCAGGATGAAGGTGGTGCCGCCGAGCCCGGAGTCGCCCGGATCGGCGGCGCCGAGCGCCAGCGCGATCGCGACCGCGGCATCGACCGCGTTGCCGCCGCGCGCGAGGACCTGCACGCCGGCCTGGTTGGCCTCGACCGAGGTGCTCGCCACCATGCCGAGGTCGGAGACGGCTGGGCGGGCAACGAGGTGGCGGACCCTCTCGGGCTCGTCGCCGCGACCGGTGGCGAGGCTGCAGGCGACCGCGCCGGCGACCGCCGCGGCGAGGACGGCCAGGCCCACGCCGGTCCGCACAGGCGCGCTATTCCTCATCCTGCACCAGCGAGCGGCAGCGTGACCGCAGCGTGGCACCTCGCGTCGGGCGGTCGGATCGGCGCGTCACGTCCGGCTTCCTCCTTCTTTCATCATCTCGCGTTTCTCACCGGCCCCGGAACGTTGGCGATGACGCCGGTTTCGCCTCCAGGCCGGGGACGGTGAGAAACGCGAGCTAGAACTCGTAGCGGACCGCGAGCCGGATCCGCCGCGGAGCCTGGTAGCTGGTCCGCCGGCCGAAGTCCGGGTTGAGGACTCCGAAGACGACCTCGGTGTTCTGGTCGTAGGTCAGCACCCCCTGGTGGTCGAAGAGGTTGAACACGTCGACCTGGAGCACGAGCCGGTTGCGGCCGATGTCGAGCGGGTAGTCGGCATGCACGTCGAGCGCCCACTCCACCGGCGTTCGATCGGCAAAGCCGTCCTCGGTTGCGATGCCGCTGCCGCGCGGCGCCTCGGGGATCTCGCCGGGGCGGTCGTAAACCGGGCTTGCCGCCATCGGCGTCAACGGCTGGCCGGAGCTGATGAGCAACGATGCGCCGAGGCCGACCCCCGCGTCAAACACATACGACCCGTAGGCCTTGACCTGGTGAGTCCTGTCGTTCGGCAGGAGATCCCCCTCCGCGAGGTAGCGGATATCGCCGCGGAAGCCAAACTCGGGGACGCCGATCTCGGTGTAGCTGGGGTCGTCGGGCGGGAAGTCGAAGATTCCCGTGATCGCCGGGTTGGCCTGGTCGTTGTCACCGCGGTAGAAGCCTTCGTAGTTGCCCCACAGCCGAGACCAGCGGTACGAGGCGAAGAGTGACCAGTGGTTCGCGAGCCGCTTGGACGCGGTCACGGTCACGGCGTCGAAGCGGTGAAGGGGGTCGACGAACGCCCCGACTCCGTCCACGGTCGCCGGATAGCCGTCACGCGGGTTCGTCACCATGTACTCGACGTTTTCGTCGTCGAGGTAGTACAGCACCATGGCCGCGGTGTTGACGTCCTCCAAGACCCGGGGCATGTCGCGGTGGAGGTAGTTGATGCCGAGGGTGAGGTCGGAGGCAACCGTGAGCTCCGCACCCAGCGACAGCTCCCGGGTATAGGTCAGCGCGGCCGAGGGATCGACCTCGGCAGGCTCGGTGGCGGCGAGGGTCAGGTGGCGGGTGGTGCCGAGGGCCTCCACCCCTTCCGGCACCGGATCGCTCAGCCCCGGGTCGAAGTAGTCCGCCCGCCGCACCCGCCCGCCGGTCCCGAGCAGCGTCATTGCCACATTGTTGGGGATCTTGGCGAAGAACACCCCGGCGCTGCCGTAGAGCTTGGCGCGGCCGTCGCCGCTCGGGTCCCAGACCGCCGCGAGGCGGGGCGCCCAGTTGTCGTCGAACGTGACGCCGACGCTCGAGCCCTCGAGCCGCTGGCGCTCGTAGCGGAGACCGGCCGACAGCGTCAGGCCGTCGGCAGCGGTCCAGCGATCCTGCGCGAAGAAGCCGAGGTTGGTCGCCGAGCTGGTGCGCTCGCGGTTCAGCTCGGCGCGGTTCACCCGGTAGATCTGGCCGTACACCGGGTCCGCCTGGATCGTCACCATGGCGCCGCTCGCGGTCCACTGGCCGTCGGACAGCAGGATCGGCTCTCCGGTGATGTCGCGGGTGGTGTCGGAGTTCACGTCCTCGCCGGTGAAGCCGTAGCGCAGCTCATGCCGGCCCCAGAGGTGGGTCGAGCGGGCGCGCAGCTGGAGGCTGTCGCCGTCGTTTTGCCCCTCGTAGCGGCCCTTGCCGCCGACCGTCGTCGAGGGCGTGACGGTCTCGTCGACGAACTGCCACTCGTCGACCGACACCGTCTCCTCGAAGTCGCTGGCGGCGTGCGCGAGCGAGGCCTCGACCAGCCATCCCGGAGTCAGCACGCCCTGGTAGAGGAGCCCCTGGTTGTGGCCGCCGAAGTCCAGCTGCGCTGAAGGCGCTGGTGGTCTCGTAGCGCATCGCGGCGGCCGACTGCGGCCCGGTGTCGCCGGTTGTCGGGTCACCGAAGGCCGACAGCTCGAGGCGGTGCCCGCTGCCGGCGAGCACCGTCAGCTTGGCCGCGTAGGCGACCCCCGACCGATCACGGTCGACCTCACCGAGCGCCTCGAGCGGGAAGCCGTCGGGCGCCACGAAGGTGGTCGTGGAGGCGAGCCGGCTTGCGGCTGCGAAGTAGAAGACCCGGTCGCGGACGAGCGGCCCGCCGACCGTGAGGCCGATCTCACTCAACGATTCACCCACCGTGTTGACGGCGCCGTCGGCCAGCTCCAGCGTCCGCCGCTCGCCCTCCAAGGCCGCCGGTGTCAGGTAGGCGAAGGCACTACCGGCGACATCGTTGGTGCCGCTGCGGGTGATCGCGGTGACCAGGCCACCGGTCGACTGTTCGAGCTCGGCCTCGGCGCCGGCGCTGCGCACCTGGAGCTCCTCGATGAACTCGGTGGTGACGCCGTTGCCGAGGGGCCCGTACTCGCTCGAGTAGACCCCGAACGCACCGTACCTGGAGTTCGTGAGGTTGACGCCGTCAACGACGTACTGGTTCTCGAGGCCGCTGGCGCCGGAGATCGAGGGGTTGGAGGCGCCGGCGCCGCTCGAGGCCGAGGCCCCCGGCGCGAGGTAGAAAGTGTCCGCGAGCTGGCGACCAACCGGGATCCGAGAGATCAGCTCGTCGTCCACCGTGAGGCCGACACCGGCCGATCGCAGATCGAGGATCGCGGCGGCTGCCGTGACCTCGACCGTGTCGGAGAAAGCTCCGGGAGCGAGCGTGACCGCGACCTCGCCCCGTTGGCCCAACCGGACATCTACCCCGTGGAGCTCCGCCGGCCGGAAGCCCTCGTGCTCGACACGGATGTCGTAACGCGCGGGTGTGAGGTGAGGGAGGAGGAAGTGCCCGCCGTGGTCGGTCGCCGCGGAGGCGACGCCCTGGTTCGAGATCACGCGGACGGTCGCGCCGGCAATCGGCTCGCCGCCCGGTCCGGCCACGGACCCGGCCAGCGATCCGGTCGTCACGTGCTGCGCCGCAGCGGGGATGGCTCCAGCAGTCAGGACCAGGAGAGCAAGCACAACGGTGGTCGCCTTCTGCGATGACCGGGCGATAACGCCTCCTCGGGAGTCTCTGCCGTGGATTCTAGTCTGGAATGCCGTCCGGGTTGACGACGCTATCCCATATGCAGCTGATCTCCGCCGGTCTTTCCAGAGTCCGGCGCCGGTGGCGGGTGCCAAGAGCTGTGATCGAGGGAGGGCAGCATGGAGACGAGGATTAACCGTCAGTGGCGCCTGGCCGCACGGCCCGAGGGGATGGTGGGCGACGAGCACTTCCGCTGGGTCGAGGAGCCGGCGCCCGAGATCACGGCGGACGGGCAGGTGCTCGTTCGCACCCTGTACCTCTCGTGCGATCCGACCCAGCGCGGCTGGATGGCCCGTGACACCTACCTGCCGGCGGTGGCGATCGGCGAGGTGATGCGCTCGTTCGGGGTCGGCCGGGTCGTCGAGTCACGACACCCGGGCTACCAGGAGGGCCAGCTGGTCCAGGGCCTGCTCGGCTGGCAGGACTACGCGCTCCTGGACGGCGACTCGGCCAGGCTCAGTGTGGTGCCCGAGGGCGTCCCGATCCCGATCGCGATGAGTGCCCTCGGCATTACCGGCCTGACCGCGTACTTCGGGCTGCTCGAGATCGGCCGGCCGGAGGCGGGCGAGACCGTGGTCGTGTCGGGCGCCGCGGGCGCCACCGGCTCGGTGGTTGGCCAGATCGCTCGCCTCAAGGGCTGCCGGGTGGTCGGGATCGCCGGCGGGCCGGAGAAGTGCCGCTGGCTGGTTGATGAGGCGCGCTTCGACGCCGCCATCGACTACCGCAACGAGGACGTCGCGGCGCGCCTTGCCGAGCTCTGCCCTGATGGCATCGACATCTACTTCGACAACGTCGGCGGCGAGATCCTCGACGCCGCGCTGGCGCGGCTCGCCTTCAAGGGACGGGTCGTGCTGTGCGGCGCGATCGCGGACTACAACCGGAGCGAGCTCGGACCTGGGCCGCGAAACTACCTCAACCTGCTGCTGCAGCGCGGCCGCATGGAGGGCTTCATCATCCTCGACTTCCTCGACCGCGCCGGCGAGGCGGTCGCCGAGCTCGGCCGCTGGGTGGAGGCCGGGGAGATCCGCGTCGAGGTCGACATCCAGGAGGGGCTGGAGAACGCGCCCCGCACCCTGCGTCGGCTGTTCACCGGCGCCAACCGGGGCAAGCAGCTGCTCAAGATCGCGTGACGGCGGCCAGCCTCACACCGGCCGGCGCACCAGGTCGAGCAGGGCGGTGGTGTCGATGGTGCGGGCGCGCTCCCGGATCTCGGGCAGGTAGCGTTCCTCCAGGGATTTCGCCTCGCCGAGCAGCGACGCAAAGGCATCCTTGAGCCGCTGCGCATCGAGGGTGCGGCCGCCGGCGTAGTAGCTCTTGGCGACGTGTCCGAGCGCATAGGTGGTGGCGAAGGAGAAGGCCGATCCGGTGGCAGCGGAGCCGAGCCGGCGGGCGAGCCCGCCGCCCAGCCTGCCGAGCACGCCACCGACCAGCCGGCGGCCGACGCGCTCGATGGCCTGCGAGCTCAGGCCGACGCCGACCGTGGCCAGGAAGTCCTTGATGTGGCCGCGGTCGAGCTCGAAGCCGTGGGCCTTGCCGATCCGGTAGACCATCTTCATCTGCAGCGGAATGATCGCCATCGTGGCCAGAGTCTGCGGCAGCAGCTCGAGCGCGCCGTTGAGGATCGCGGAGTTGAGGATCATCCGGTCGAGCTCGGCGTTCTGGGGTGAAGGGGCCGCGCCGGGAACGACGACCGGCTCAGCGGCGAGCGCGTCGGCCCCGGCGTGGAACGGCTCGATGGCGCTCGGCGAGAGGTCGAGCGCCCCTCGCAGCCGGTCGAGGAACTCGCTCTCCGACGCGCTGCGCGCCTCGTCGGCATCGCACACGCCGACCGCCATCTCGTAGGCGAGCTGCCGCAGCTCGGGCGAGCCGAGGGCCGCCGCGGTCTCCTCGACCGCGGTCTGCTTCAGCAGGACGTCGCGAGAGACCGCCGTGAGATCGGTGGCGCCGTCGCCGGTCAGCGTGGCGGCGACCCGCCGCACCTGCTCCCGCTCGCGCTCGTCCTTGGTGCCGTCGGCAAACGCCGCCATCAGGCAGATGCTGAGAATCGCCCTGGTCTCCTGCTCGGTCATCGTCGGTCCCTTCCGGCGTCGCGGCGCTCGGAGCCGCGCTGCCCGCCGCTTGTCACCTGAACCATACGCTGTCCGGGCGGCGCTGGTTCTCGAACAGCGGCCGGCTTGGCGGGCCCGGCGCATCGCCGGTCATGCCGCCCCGAGCTACACGTCGCGCTACACTGCCGGGACGAGCCGGGGCCAGGGTTCGCGACGTTCGGGAGGTGTCGGATGGCGTCGTTCGAGTCGGTGATGGCGGAGCACTTCCCGGGAGCGGTCCATGAGGCGGACCTCGTCGCCGAGAGCTCGCGCCTGCTGATGCAGGAGCTGGGTTTCTCGAGGGACAACACGTTGGCCTGCGTCGGCGTCTGCCGGGACGAGCTCGGCAGCACCCTGCCGTACGCCGTGCAGGCGCTGTGGGGGTGGACGTTCAGCTTGTCGACGCTGGCCGGCCTGCTCCTGCTCGGCCGGTCCGGCTTCGCCGCCGCCCGTCGCCATGCGCCGATCGAGAACGGCCGCGAGCGCTACGTCTTCTTCGTGGCTCCCCACATCGGCATCGGCGCCGGCGGCGAGATCGGCGTCTGCAGCCGCATCGGCCGGCCCGGGACGTCCCAGGCCTGCGGCGCGCTGTGCGCCTTCCTCGGCGAGCTCGAGGGCGGCCGGCTCGAGGTGGCGACCGACCCCGGCGACATCGAGCACAGCCTGCTCAAGCAGCGGCTGCTGCGCGAGCTGCCGTTCGGGCGGCTGCCAAGCCTGATCGACCTCACCCGGGCGGCCTACCGCGCCATCACCGCCGACCTCGAGACGCTGATCGGCCAGACCCTCGACCCCGCCGAGAACGACTGGGCGGTGCTCGCCGGGATCCAGATCCACGCCCCGGGGAATGAGCCCTGGTTCTGGCCCGGCGCCTGCTACTCCGAGGTGCACGGTCAGCGGCAGGAAATCTCCCTCGCCTGAGGATGGAGGCTGCGTTCCCCTACCGCTCCGCAGCGCGCCCGCGCCCGGCCCCCTCAGACGAGGGTGGTCAGGACCAGGGGGACCGCGACCACCGTGAGCAGCGTCCCGATCAGGATCGCGCTCGCGACCTCCTCGGCCTGCTGGTCGTAGACCTCGGCGAGGACGAAGTTCATGACCGCCGAGGGCAGAACGCCGGTGACCAGCAGCACGCCCCGCTCCGGCCCCTCGAGCCCGACCAGCGAGGTCCAGGCGACCGCCGCCGCCAGACCCGGTCCGAAGCGCAGCGCCACCAGCAGCAGCGGCAGCCCGAGCCGCCGCAGCCGCACCGAGCGCATGCGAACGCCCAGGCTGAGCAGCATCAGGGGCACCGTCGCCCCACCCAGGAGCTCGAGGCCCTTCATCACCGGCTCGGGCGGCGTCAGCCCGCTGAGCGCCGAGGCGACGCCGAGCACAGCGGCGTGGAGCAGCGGCATCCGCAGCGCCTCGCCGGGGTGCGGTGATCCGGACACGATCATCAGCCCGAGGCTGTAGTGCACGGCGGTGACCGCGCTGAACACGATCACGCCTGCGGTCAGGCCCTCCGGGCCGAAGGCGAAGAGCGCGAGCGGCAGCCCGAGGTTGCCGGTGTTGGGAAACATCACCGCCAGGTAGGGGCCCCGCCCCTCAACCTTGAGCGCCCGGAATGCGAGCAACGCCACGGCGCCGCAGAGCAGGATCTGGGCGACCGCGCCGCCGCCCACCGCCAGCATGCTCACCGCGTCGAGCGGCCGCGAGGCCAGGCTGTGGAAGACCAGCGCGGGGGCGGCGAGGTAGATCACGACATCGGTGATGGTGCCGAGATCGAGCCGCTTCGAGCCAGCGGCGAGCCAGCCCACGGCAGCGATGCCGAACACCGGTGCGACGACATGAAGGAGCTGGCTCAGCATCGCGGTCCGGTTCCTCCCGGTCCCACGCCGGGCGCCGCTCGCGCCGGACGTGCCGCAGGCGGCCAGTATGTCACGGGGGCCTCGGGCGGATCGCGATCGCGCCCGGATGCGCTATCCTCTCGCCCCGACGCGCCTTGGCGCGGGAGGCAAGTGCATGGTCGTCAACGCGAAGAGGTCTCGCAAAGCCCCGATCGTCCTTCTGCTGGTGGTGGCGGCGCTGGCTGTTGTCGCCCTGTGGCTCGGGCTGCGGGTCGGCCCGGCGCCGGCGATCACCCTGGAAACCGAATGGCCGGCCGTCGGCAAATCGAACCTGGTGACTGCCAGCTTCAGCGCGCCCGGGCGCGGGCTCGGCGCGATCCGCCTCGAGCTGACCCAGGGCGGGCGCACCGAGGTCCTCGCCGAGCAGCGCTTCGCGCGCGGGCTCGGACTGCCGCTGCTCGGCGGCGGCACCGGTGAGGCGGTCCTCGAGGCGACGGTCGGAACCGAGGCCTTGCCGTGGCTTGTGGAGGGCGACGTGGTGCTGCGGGCGGTGGCGGAGCGAGCGGCCGGCGCCCTGCGGAGCCCGGAGCCGGTCATGGTCGAACGCTCGCTCGCCGTGCGGCGGCGGCCGCCGCGGCTCGAGCTCATCTCGTCCCAGCACTACGCCCGCCAGGGCGGCAGCGGCGCGGTGGTCTACCGCGTCGGCGAGACCGCGGCGCGCTCCGGGGTCCGCGCCGGCGACGTCGTGTCGCCGGGCTCGCCGCTGCCGGGCGGCGCCGGCGGCGACCGCTTCGTGCTCTACGCCCTGCCCTGGAACGTCGCCGACTCGTCGCAGATCCGGCTTGTTCGCCGAGGACGACGCCGGCAACCGCGCCGAACAGCCCTTCCTCGATCTCTTCAAGCCGATGCCGCCGCGCACCGCCAGCATCGACGTGAGCGACGCCTTCCTCGAGCGGGTGGTGCCCGCCATCGCGAGCCAGACGCCCGGGTTCGACGCCTCCGGCTCCCTGCTCGATCAGTACCTGCGGATCAACGGCGAGCTGCGGCGCGCGGAGCTCAACGAGGTCGCGGCGCTCGCCAGCGCGAGTGAGTCCGCCTTCCTGTGGTCCGGTCCCTTCGTGCAGATGGCGAACACCGCGCTCGAGGCCAACTTCGCGCAGACCCGCACCTACGTCTACAACGGGCGCGAGGTCGACCGCCAGACCCACCTCGGGCTCGACCTCGCGTCGACCGCGCGGGCGCCGGTGCCGGCGCCCAACTCGGGCAAGGTCGTCTACGCCGGCTGGATGAGCCTCTACGGCAACGCGGTCGTGATCGACCACGGTTACGGTCTGCTGTCGCTGTCCGGCCACCTGTCGTCAGTCTCCGTGGCAGCCGGCGACCGCGTCGCCAAGGGTGACATCATCGGCGCGAGCGGCGCCACCGGCCTTGCCGGCGGCGACCACCTGCACCTCGAGGTCTTCGTGCACGGCCAGTCGGTGGACCCGCTCGAGTGGCTCGACGCCAAGTGGATCGGCGACAACCTCGCCACCAAGCTCCGGGTGCCGCTGGGCTGAGCCGGCGCGTCAGCGGTTGAGCAACCCAGGGCGTAGCCGCTGCCGGCGCGGCCTCACGGCACGGTCGTCGACCAGGCTGCAGTGTCGCCGGACTCGAAGCCGTCGGCGAAGACCGAGCCCGCGGGCACGAACAGCACCGCGATGCCGCGCGACAGGCAGCTCATCCACAGCTCGTAGCCGCCCGGCACGATGCGGACCTCGAGCGAGGCGATCTGCGCGTGCGGCAGGCCGCCCCACTGCGGCTCTCCGCCGCGCGGGGCAGGGTAGATTCCCGCGTTGGTCGCCGTCGAACCAGACCAGGCCGTGCGGCCCCGTGCCGTAGGGGTCGAAGACGTTGTACCAGAGCAGGCCGTCGGGCGTGACGGCGAGCGGGCTGGCGTTCATCGCCGAGATGCCGCCGAGCGAGGTGAAGTAGTCGTAGGTTCCGGCTCTCGGCGTCGAGGCGGAAGATGCCCTGGGTGGATCCGAGCCAGGCGATCCCGTCCGGCGCCGCGGCGACCGTGCTGAAGATGTCGCTCTGCGGGTTGAGCTCCGGGAACTGGGTGTAGTCGCGCGAGTACCGGTAGTCGCCGTCGGTCCGGATCATCTCCGCGTAGGTGCTCGCCCAGATCGTCCCCGGACGGGTGGGGTCGCGCTGGAGGTTCACGCCCCCAGGAGCCGTTGTTCGGCACCAGGAACCAGTTCGTCCCGTCGAAGTAGCGCAGGTCGAAGTAGAGGCCGAGCGACCACAGGCGGCCGAGCGAGTCCTCGACCAGCCCGACGGTTCTCGCTGGTGCCGCCGAGATCGGTCCAGGTCGCGCCGTCCCACTCGTGCAGGCCGGCGTAGGTGGGGTTTGCAACCACGCCTGCGGTCGAGGGCCGGAACGCAACCTCCTGGCAGTTGTCGGACGGGAACGGCCATGGCTCGCCGAGCCCATACTGGTCGTTGTTGAAGCCGGTCCAGCGCACGCCGTCGAACATCGTCATACCGCCGACGCCGGGACCGGCGTTGGCGCACGCCGCGACGCGACCCGTCGCCGGATCGAGGTGCAGGTCGGCGTTGAAGCTGTCGTACTGGCTGCTGTTGGTGACCCGGTAGCGCTGCCAGAGGCCGGTCGCCACGTCGCGCTTCGCGGCGCCGCCGCCGCCGCTCGCCCAGACGTTGCCGAGGCTGTCGACAGCGAGGCTGTAGGTGGAGGTGAAGCTGCCCCAGATGCCGAGGTCGTCCCAGCCGGCGCCGTCGAAGCTCCAGATCCGGCTGTTACCGTCAGCGAGCAGGGCTTCGCCGTTGCCGTGGGCGGTGAAGGCCCAGATCGGCGGGTTGATCGCCGGCAGCGTCAGCTGCGGCGGCACGACCCAGGTCCCGGACGGCGTGCGGTAGTCGAGCGAGAAGACGGGGTCGCTTCCCGAGAAGTGCGAGAAGCGCCGCGCCCACAGGTTCCCGGAGTCGTCGACCGATTCCCTACCCGCCAGATCGAGCAGCGCTCCCGGCGTGTAGCTGAACTCGTGGAAGGTCCAGAGCTGGGTGTCGGTGTCGAAGGACACGATCGCGGCGCTGTTGTCGCTGTCGGCCCACACGATGTAGCCGCCGCCCGGCTTGGGCTGGATTGAGAGGTTGGCCACGTTCCACACCAGCTGCGGCCAGTTGTTGCCGCCCTGCGGCACCGAGCCGCCCGTCCAGTAGTGCCAGTCGGAGGTGCCCGGGGTGTGCCGGATCACTCCGCCCTGGAAGCCGCCGAAGCCGATCAGGGCGAACCAGATCGTGCCGTCCGGCGCGATGTCGACGTCGCGGGCGCCGCCGTTGGCGAGCGGAGGGCTCGCCGAGGCGAAGTTGACCAGGGACGGACCGCCGACCGCCGGGTCCATCTTGAGCGCGCTGCGCCACGTGGCCATCCAGAGATCGCCATTGGCGTCGGCGACGATGTCGCTCACCCGGGTGGTGCCCGTGATGTTGGGGTGCCCGATCACCGGGTAGTCGATGTTGGAGACGTTGATCCAACGATTCTCGGCCTGGATCAGCTTGGCGACGCCGCCCTCCTCGAAGCCGGCATCGAAGCCACCGAACCAGGGATCGTCGTCGGGGCCGATGTAGATCGCCTGGATGAAGTCGCCCTGGATGCCGGTGTTGCCGGGCCGGTAGTAGCGCCAGGTCGATCCGGGAATCTGGGCGGCGCACACGCCGGTCGAGAGCACGGCGAGGACGAGGGCGCTCGCGACACGGCGCACAGCGCCGCGCTCGCAGGTCAGTAGCTGTGTCATGTCGGTCAGAACGCGCGCGGGGGTTGTGACCATTCCTCGGTGCTCCCTTGTGGCAGTTAGAGGCCGTCGGCCGACCTCATCGTCATAGTGCATCCAGCCCGGCGATCGAGACAGCCCTCCTGCCGAACGCAGCCGAGTATCCCCGCAATTCCAGGAGCGTCACGGGGCGACGCCGGCACGGGCGGCCTGAGGGTTTTCTCACCACCAGAGGTACGGTGTTCGACCGTGATGCGGCGTCCTCACCGCAAGTTGTGCGGCTGCCGGAAGCGCGTCGGCATTCGCGTGGGCGGTGCCGCTGGAGTCCCACTCCGGAGGCGGTGCGACGGATGGTCACAGGGGGACTAAACTAGGATCAATGGCACGCGGAGACAACCAGGCTGGGCGAAAGGACGACAGCAATCGATCGGAAGGGAGGCTGACATGTGTGCGACGCGAATCCACGGTGGTGTGATCGCCTGGAGTTTGTGCGGAGTGGCGCTGCTCCTGCTGGTGTCCACGGTGGCGGCGCAGACGCCGAAGTCCCAGGTCAAGACGGTTGTGCGGCCTTCTCAGGCGCAGGTGGTGAGGCCGCTCGCGCCGCAGGTCGACATGGCCGCCGTGAAGCTGCCCCCGGCGTGGTCCACTCCGTCGCTGCGCCGCATCATCGACGTGCTGCTCGGCGACCCCGGCAGCAGGGAGCTCTACACTCGCTCGGGTAGCGTCCCACCGGCGGCAGAAGTGCCGGCCGGCTCGTATGCCGATCTGCGGACCATTCAGATCGGGTCTTCCCGAGGTGGACGCCTCGATGGTCATGTTCATACTCTCCTGATCGGATCCTACGGCCGTCTTGCTCAGACGGAGAGCAACATCGCATACATTCCGATCGCGGAATCCTCGTATCAAGGTCAGGCTGAAGGCCGGCCGGCCACGTTCGCCTTTCGCCCAGAGAGCGCGGGCTGGTATCTGTTCACGCTCCACCTGTACAACCCCGACGAGAGCTACACGCTGCGCAGCCGGCTCGATGTGATGGAAGGCGCCTCGCTGACGACGGTGCTCGACCGCACCGACGCCCTTCCTCGCGAAGCTGAGTATCTCTTGCCCGCGTTGCTCGAGATCGCGGCGCCCGGCTTCTATCATATCGAATGGTGGACCGAGGTACGCGACAGGGTGAACCCAGGGCTCGTGTTCCGAGCTGCCACAGTGGACAAGATCGGATGATCCCTGCCGCCGGCGCGCGCCTCACGAGTGGGTAGGTCAACCCAGGGGAGGCGGACAGGCAATCCCCTGGTGAAGCCCGAGCGCGCTGAAACGCGCGCGGTGCCCCTGAGGGCGGAAAGGAGTACGACGATGCGTCGCAGAGTCGCCGGTGCGTTCCTGATCGCTTTGGGCATGGGGCTCGCGTGGGCGGCAGGCCAGGCCTTGAAGCCCGTGGTCGTGCAACGCGCGCCGCTCGCACTGCAGCCGGGCGTCATCTCCCTGGTCGAGGTTCCGGCGTTGGATCAGCCGCCGCAGTCGCAAGCAATGGGCGCGCACGCGGCACCGAAGTCCCCGGGCAAGGCCGTGGGAGGAAATGCACCCGCGGTCGCGCCCCTGACTGGCCGGCAATCCCTCGAGGCGGTGCGAACGGCGCCCGGCGGCGAGGCCGTGCTGGCCCAGATCGCCACCGCCGGGGGCATCAGCGTCGCGGACATGATCGCACGGGCGCCGGGCACATCCCCACCCAGGCCGTCACCGATGGCGCCGACTGACTGGGACGCCGGAGTCGTCCTCAGCCCTCATGCGATGCGGACCAGCGAAAGCGAATCCGGCCATGCGTATATCAATCTATTCGACGCCGTTCTCGACGGTTGGCGGACGCCGAGTCTCTGGCCCAGCAACGACGTGTTCGTTTTCTACCCCGGTTGCCTGGACCCGGACTATCACACAACCTCATCCGGAAGGGAAATCGCCGCGTGCTGGCGTGTGGTCGCTAACCTTCACATCACCGATCGACCGCCGGGCACGCGTGACGCATACCTCATCGAGTTCGCGCTGCGGGACCCGGAGCATCCCGAGTGGAGCTGGCAACCCCACGTCATAAGCGGTGGTTTGTACGTGCCGCTCGCACGTGTCGGCGACACGCCCCGGTACATCGGTGTGGTGAGTATGCCCCCGGGATACTGCGATATCAGTTTGTACTTCGAAGGCGGCCCGTTGTGGAATATGGGCGTGAGGGAACCTCGGTTGGCCGCCTTCTACTACGTCAAGATCCAGCGCATCGCCGGCTGAACCCAAGGCTTGGGCTCGTGGATCTGGTTGCGAAGGCCCGAGCCTGACGCGCTCGTGATCGCCAGCGGTGATGGTGCGCCTGTTACCCTATGGCGGCCCGATCCGGGAGACCTGAGTCGTGAAACCTGAGGACCGGCATTCAGAGCGGCAGGACGTCCCGGCGGGCGACTCACTCGCAGCCGAGGCGCGCCGGCACCTCGAGCCGGTCCTCGAGGCGGTGACGCTGCCCGAGCGCATGGACGCGGTTGTGGCGCTGGTGCGCTGGGCCCGCGGCGGATGGGACGATCCGGCGGGTCAACCCGGCCGGCATTTCTGGTCGCGGCGCCGGGGGGGCCGGCTCGACGCGGCACTCACGCTGCTCGAGTCCGACGCCGAGCTGCGCCGCCGCTACCAGGAAGCCGTCGCAGCCCTGTTCCAAGAGAGCGACGCCACCAACGCCTTCGCCCATGCCGGCATCCCCAGCGAGCGCGGTTTCTTCGCCGAGCTCGCCGAGCGGATCATGGGCCGGCTGGTGCCGCGGCCGCGCAACGACCGCGATCTCGCCACGCTCCTGCGCCGCTTATTCCGGTCCGAGGGTGACGTCGGAAGCTTCGACGAGATCCCCGAGCCGCTGTTCGAGCGGCTGATCCGCCTCCACGCTTTGATGGACCAGCCTGAGGCGAGCGCCCACCTCCGCCGCGCCTTCGCCGGCGGCTTCCGGCTGCTCGCCACCTGGACCCAGGCCCAGGGGCTATCGCCGAAGCTGCGCAAGCGCAGCCGCGAGAGCGAGGTGACGGCGTCGCCGTTTTACCGTGTCGCGCGGCTCAGCGAGGTGCTGGCCGATCGCTGGCTCGCCGGCGAGGCGGTGACCGAGGAGGCCCCGGCATGGCGGCGGGAGAGCGAGCTGTGCCGGGAGGAGATGGCCGCGATCCACGACCGGATCGAGCGCGAGGGCGTCAGCACCCACGTCGTGTATGGGCTGGAGGTGATCGAGCGCTGCCTCGCGCGAATGGAGCTGATGGTGGACATCATGGCCGCGCCGACCGAGCCCGCGGCCGCGGTCGCGCTGCACCGCCTGCTGGCCCGGCTCGCGGGCTCGGTCCACGACGACCGCAGCGTCCGCCACCTCGTGTGGTGGACCACCCACCTGCTGCAGCGCCGGATCGTCGAGCGCTCGGGCCGCACCGGCGAGCACTACATCGCGAACACCCGCTCCGAGTACCGGCACATGTGGCTTGCCGCCGCCGGCGGCGGCCTGCTCATCGTCGGCACCGCCGCGATCAAGACCGCGATCTCGGGCTGGCCCGCGCCGGACTTCGTGCACGGCCTCCTCTACGGCCTCAACTACGCCGTGAGCTTTCTCCTGATGCAGCGCTTCGGGCTGGTCCTCGCCACCAAGCAGCCGGCGATGACCGGGGCGGCGCTGGCCGCCATCGTGCGGGAGCGCCGCGGCGCGGATCGGGCGAAGGAGATCACCGAGTACGCGGCGCGGATCTCCCGCTCGCAGCTCGCCGCCGTGCTCGGCAACCTGCTCGCCGTCAGCATCGGGGCGTTCGGCTTCGTCGTTCTCTGGAGCCAACTCTTCGGCCGGCCCTTCCTCGCCGAGGCGGAGGCTGCGACGGTCTACGAGGCACTTCAGCCCGGTCAACTCGCTGACCGTGTTCTACGCCGCGCTCACCGGGGTGATCCTGTGGCTCGCGAGCGTGATCGGCGGCTGGTTCGACAACTTCTGCGCCTACCACCGGCTGCCGCTGGCGATCGCGCAGCACCCGGCGGGCGATCGCCTCGGCCGCGAGCGGATGGAGCGCTGGGGCGAGGCACTCGCCGACAACGGCGCTGGTTGGGCGACCAACGTGTCGCTCGGCTTCATGCTCGGCATGACGCCGGCGATCGGCCACTTCCTCGGCTTTCCGCTCGACGTCCGCCACGTCACCCTCAACAGCGGCGGGCTGTCGCTGGCGACCGCCTCGCTCGGCCGGGGGTGGTTCGACGAGGGGATGTTCCTGCGCGGCATCGCCGGCGTCGCGGTGATGTTCGTGCTCAACCTGTCGGTGAGCTTCCTGCTCTCGCTGATCACCGCCGCTCGCGCCTACGAGCTGCCGCCGGCCGGGGTCCGGGAGCTGCTGCGGACCCTCTACCGCCGCTTTGTGACCGCGCCGCGCGACTTCCTCATCCCGCCCCGCCGCGACCCGCCGCCGTTGGCGCCGTCCGATGGCGACCGGCACTGATCCGGGCGCGGCGGCGGACGCGCTCGATCCGTTTCATCAGGACTGTCCGCTCGTCTGCAAGCGCCCGACAGCGCATCCGATCTTCGTCGCCATGCCTCGCGGCCGTGCGCCGAGCCCCTCCGAAATTTTCGGGGGCCGTTCCTCTCAGCGCTCCAGCGCCTGCTGCCAGTTCAGGGTCACCGTGATGCTGGCGCCGTCCGCTCCCTCGGCGGGGACCACGGCCAGGAAGCGGCTCAGGTCGCTGGTTGCCGCCAGACCGGTGAGGTCAGGGCGGGCGGTGAAGAGCAGACGGGGCTGGCCGGCCTTGAACGTCGGGGCCGTCTCGACCGTCGACCGAGTACACCGGGCCATAGTCGGAGTAGACCTGGCCCGTGGCCCAGAAGATCAGCTCCCTCCCGTCCCTCGACCACTGCGCGCCGCTTCCGCCCGCGCTCGAGATCCGGTACTTCTCCCCCGGCTCGGAAAAGGAGCGGACGTAGATCTCCTGGGTGCCCGTCTCGTCCGAGTCGTGGGCAATCCAGCGCCCATCGGGCGAAATCGCTGCCAGGCTCTCGTTGAAGGGAGTGCGGAGATAGGGCACGGGCTTGCGGTCACCCTCGAGCGGCATCAGCCAGGAGATCGTACTGAGTCGAATCGTCCATCTGGGCGAAGAGCAGCGTACCCCCCGTCGTTCGACCACGCGAGGGGCATCCTGAAAACAACGCCGCCTTTGCGGAGCGGCTCGGCTTGCCCCGCGCCGTTCGTGGCCACTAGGTAGATCTCACCAACTCCCGAGCTTGAGTGCACGAAGGCGGCCCGGCGGCCGTCAGGTGACCAGACTGCGGCGACGCCGATCCCGCCGCCGGCTTGCCGCAAGGCCGTCGAACGTGAGACGGGTGGTGACGGCCCGCTCCAGATCCACCATCCACAGATCGCAGCTGGTGGGGGAGTCGGACTTCGTCACGATCGCGCGCCGGTCATCCGGCGAGAGCGACGGGCTGCTGTAGCTGCCGGGTGGAATGGGGACCGCACCGAGCGGCTGGCCGGCGCGGTCGAGCCACATCAGCCGCGTGTCTCGCGGCGTGGTTGGAGTGGTGACGAGCACACCATTTGCCGAGACTGACAGGAGAGGCGCACCGTCAGTCCCCGAAGTGGGCGGAGCGACACCCAGCACGGTCGCGGTCGCCCAGCGGCTGCAACCTGTCGGCGTCGAACCGCTGGGCCACCAATCGATCGCCGGCCGCGAAGATGAGATAGCCCGGCTCGGCATAGATCGGCGCCGAGCCCGCTGACATGACTCGAATGGGCTCACCTCCGTCGAGCGTGCCCGCGTAGACGTCGAAGCTGTCCCCCCTCCGGGGCAGGCTGACGTAGAGGAAGTTCCGCCCGTCGGGGAGGAAGCGCGGGAACCGGAGCCCGGTCTCACCCCGCGCCGCATCCGGCCTGACGACCTCGACCGGCTCTCCGCCGTCGGCCGAGACCCGCTGCAGGGGGCCCAGGATGGAGGGCGCGAAGACGATGACGTCGTCCTTGTTCCACGATCCGCCGCGCCCGTGCGAGGCGTCGCAGATCACCTCCGGCGCGCCACCGGCGAGCGCCACCTTGCGGAGCTTGCCCTCGGCGAAGAACCCGACGAAGCGGCTGTCAGGGGACCAGAACGGCATGAACGCGTTTTCGGTTCCCGGCAGGACCTGCACCGAGAGATTCTCCAGCGACCGAACGTAGAGCCTCACGCTGCCGGCGGTATCGACGCCCGCGAAGACGATCCGCCGCCCATCGGGCGAGATCGCGGTCGAGGTGGCATCGGTCACGACAGTCACGCCGGCAGGTCCGGCCACCGCGAACCGCATCAGCTGCGGCTCAGGAGTCCGGTGCAAGAGCCGGGGCGTCACGAGTGCGCCGATCGCGACCAGTGCGGCCATGGCGGCTGCAGCCCAGCCAAGGCGCTCGCGAAGCCTGGTCGGTGCCCTGCGACCAGCCCCTGGTACTTCCACGCGAGCACCGCCGGTAGTAGAGCTCGCCAGCCCCTCGAGGTCGAAGGCCAGGTCCCCGGCCGAACGCCAGCGCTGGTCGGGGTCCTTCTCCAGGCAGCGGGTGACGATCCGATCGAGCGCCGGCGGGGTCAGCGGCTGCAGCTCGACCATCGGCCGCGGCGACTCCTTGAGCACGGCCGCGATCAGCGACGCCTGGCTCGTCCCGGCAAATGCCCGCCTTCCCGTCGCCATCTCGTAGAGCACGCAACCGAGCGCCCACAGGTCCGCCCGGGCGTCCGCCTCCTTCCCCTCGAGCTGCTCCGGCGCCATGTACTGCAGCGTCCCGACGATCGCCCCCTCCGCGGTCAGCGGCCGGCTCACCGTCGGCGACTCGGCCAGCCCGGCTGCCGCGACCGCAAGCCCAGTGGCGCGGGCCAGCCCGAAGTCCATCAGCTTGGCGCCGGCCTTGGTGAGCATGATGTTTCCGGGCTTGAGGTCGCGGTGCACGATCCCGCCCCGGTGCGCCACGTCCAGCGCACTCGCGATCTCGACCCCGTGGCGCAGCACCTCGGGCAGCGGCAGCGGGCCTTTCTCCAGGCGGTGGGCCAGGGTCTCGCCCTCGAGCAGCTCCATGACCAGGTAGTCGGTGCCGTCGTGGTGGCCGATGTCGTGCAGCGTGCAGATGTGGGGGTGGTTGAGCTTGGAGATGGCGCGGGCCTCGCGCTCGAAGCGGGCGCGGACCTCCGGGCTCGCGGAGAGGTGAGCGGGCAGGACCTTGATCGCGACGTCGCGGCCGAGGCGGGGGTCGTGGGCGCGGTAGACCTCGCCCATCCCGCCCGCCCCGATCGGGGCGAGGACCTCGTAGGGGCCGAGCCGCGTGCCGGAGGAGAGCGTCATCCGATCAGCGCCTCAAGCATCTCGTCCAATGGAGAAGGAGCCGGCAACCACTGTACACCAGCCTGCGGGGGGCACGTGCGCCTGACGCGGTGGTCGAGCCGAGGAGCACGGTCTCACCCCTGACCGTTCTGCTCCGGCCGTTCGGTTTCGGGGGTGCGGAGCGTCAGCGCCGCAGCGCCCCGATCAGGCCGCCGGAGACCAGGGGCGCGAGGTCGGCGGTGACGGTTTGATTCCACAGCCTTGAAGACGTAAAATGCTTGTGTGGAACGTGTTGTCAACAAGGCGAGGTCCTTTGAGCAGGCTGCCGAATGGGACGTTCGACAGCAGGTTACGATGACTCCGCGCCAGCGCATGCGGATCGCGCGGGCACTGAAGGAGAGGGCCTACCCGAGCAACGCCAAGGATGTGCGGGCGTGTCACCGGAGTTGATCGACGCGTCGACGTTCTCGCCTGACATCCGGGAGTTCCTGAGGCTGCTTCACGCCCATGATGTCAGATACCTGATCGTGGGTGGCGAGGCGGTGATCTTCTACGGCCACGCCCGGTTGACCGGCGATGTCGACTTCTTCTATGACATCGACGTCGACAACGTTCGCCGCCTGTTCGCGGCCCTTGATGAGTTCTGGGCGGGGTCGGTGCCGGGGTTGACGTCTCCCGAGGAGCTGGCTGCACCAGGTCTCATCGTGCAGTTCGGCGTTCCACCGAATCGGATCGACCTCATGAACCGGATTGATGGCGTCGACTTTGATGAGGCGTGGCCGACCCGCACGGTGGTGTCACTGGAGATCGGCGGACAGGTCGTTCCGGTCAACTACGTTGGGCTCGACGCGCTGATGCGGAATAAGCAGGCGGCCGCCCGTCCGAAGGACATGGATGACCTTCCGTACCTCACCGAGGCGCTTCGCAGCAAGGGCCGCAGCGATTGACCGTCCGCCGAGCCCCGGGCGCAACACATGACATCTCCCCTGCGATTGATACCTTGATCGCGACGTCGCGGCCGAGCCTGGGATCGTGGGCGCGGTAGACCTCGCCCATCCCGCCCGCCCCGATCGGGGCGAGGACCTCGTAGGGGCCGAGCCGCGTGCCTGCAGCAAGCATCAGGGTTGCTCCAACGCACCGGTCCAGTTCATCTCGACGATGATCATGGACGTCAAAGCCTCGCCCACCGGCACCGGCCCGAGTACCCGCTGGCCATCGCGGGTGACATCGATCCCCAACCCGGCGCCTGTCTGCAGCTTGAAGAGCTTGTGCGGGGCGCCGGCCTTGAACGTAGGGCTGGTCTGGACATCAGCCGCCATGAGCGTGGCCCCATCTTCTCCGATCCAGATCAACTCCCGGCCGTCACGCACCCACGCCGAGAAGAGGGCAAACCCACAGCCGGTGCTGGAGACCTGGTACTTGCTTCCCGGAGCCGGAAACGACTGGACGTAGAGCTCCCACCTTCCGGACTCGTCGGAGTAGTAGGCCATCCAGCGGCCGTCGGGCGAAATTGTTCCCCAGCGCTCGTTGAACGGGGTAGACAGATAGGAGACCGGCGTGTGAATTTCCGCCGTGGGAAGCAGCCAAAGGTCCCATCCGGTTTCTGGCTCCGGTGTCTCATACACGAGGAACCGACCGTCCGGCGACCACTGCGAGAGGTTCTTGAAGAGCGCGCTGGAGGTCAGTAGCGGCTGTTCCTGGCCCGCTCCGCTAACCGCCTTCACGTAGATATCCCAAGGTCCCGAGCGGTTCGAGTCGAAGGCGATCTGGCTGCCATCAGGGGACCACACGGCGAGATGGTTGGTGGATGGTCCGAAGGTGAAGCGTGTTGGGACGGGGCGGTCCAGGTCGAGCAGCCAGAGGTCCACCGCGGACGCGGAGCTCTGACGATCCATGCAGAGCTTCTTTCCATCGGGTGAGAGGCTCACCGATTCGTAGCGGCCGGGCGGAACCGGGATCTTGCCGATCGGGTGGCCCTGCCGGTCGAACCACGTGAGCTCGGTGTTGGGGAGTCCCGCCCCGAGATGGGCCATGACCCCGTCGTCCGAAGCGGTCACCCTTTGCGCCGCGTCGAACAGCGGAAGGGGCGATGGAGCCTCACCCAGTGTGACGGGCTCACCCGCGAATGACAGGCGACGGGCGTCGAACCGCTGCGCCACGACAGAGACGCCGCGGACGTAGATCAGGTACCCGGGTGCGGCGAAGGTCGGCGCGGCGCCCGCGCTCAGAATGAGCTTCCTTTCCCCTGAATCAAGGGAGCCGGCGTAGGCGTCGAAGTTCCCCTGCCGCTCAGGCAGGGCAACGAACAGGAAGCGTCTTCCGTCGGGCAGGAAGTACGGCCAACGGTGCCCGGTTTCCTGGCGCGTCGAATCGAGGTAGGTGACCTGGGTCGGCGCCCCGCCGCTCGCCGGGACGCTGAACAGCGGCCCGGCGGCGTCGGGCGCGAATACGATCACACCCTCTCGGCTCCAGCTTCCGCCCCGGCCGTCGCGAGCGTCGCACAGCACCTCGGCGCTGCCGCCGGCTGCCGGGATCTTCTTGAGCTTGCCGCCGGCGAAGAAGCCGATGAAGCGGCTGTCGGGCGACCAGAAGGGGAGGTACCCGCCCTCGGTTCCGATCAGGGCCCGCGGCGCCAGGGAGTCCAGAGGACGGACCCAAATCTGACCCGTGCCTGCGGAGTCGACCGCCAGGAAAGCCAGCGTCCGCCCGTCGGGTGAGATGGTTGGAACCCCGGCGTGGATGAGCAGCGTGACGTCGTCCGGGGCGGGGATGGTGAAACGGCTCACGGATGGCCGTGGGCTCTGGGACAGCAGACGAGGGATCACGAGGCTGGCCAATGCGGCCAGCACGACCGCCAACAGGGCGGCGCTCCAGAGCAACCGCTCGCGGGCCCTGCTGCGGACTTGGCTGCCCGCCGCAGGTGCGGCCGGCGCCCCCACTTGAGAGCTCCCGCCGCGGATCCACTCAAGCTCGCGCGCGAGGTCGCCGGCCGACTGCCAGCGCTCGTCGGGGTCCTTGGCGAGGCACTGTGTCACGATCCGGTCGAGCGCTGGTGGGGTCAGCGGCTGCAGCTCGACCATCGGCCGCGGCGTCTCCTTGAGCACCGCCGCGATCAGCGACGCCTGGCTCGTCCCCCCAAACGCCCGCCTCCCGGTCGCCATCTCGTAGAGCACGCAGCCGAGCGCCCACAGGTCCGCCCGGGCGTCCGCCTCCCGCCCCTCGAGCTGCTCCGGCGCCATGTACTGCAGCGTCCCGACGATCGCCCCCTCCGCGGTCAGCGGCCGGCTCACCGTCGGCGACTCGGTCAGCCCGGCCGCAGCGACCGCAAGCCCAGTGGCGCGGGCCAGCCCGAAGTCCATCAGCTTGGCGCCGGCCCTGGTCAGCATGATGTTGCCGGGTTTGAGGTCGCGGTGCACGATCCCGCCCCGGTGCGCCACGTCCAGCGCGCTCGCGATCTCGATCCCGTGGCGCAGCACCTCGGCAAGCGGCAGCGGGCCTTTCTCCAGGCGGTGGGCCAGGGTCTCGCCCTCGAGCAGCTCCATGACCAGGTAGTCGGTGCCGTCGTGGTGGCCGATGTCGTGGAGCGTGCAGATGTGGGGGTGGTTGAGCTTGGAGATGGCGCGGGCCTCGCGCTCGAAGCGGGCGCGGACCTCCGGGCTGGCCGACAGGTGGGAGGGCAGCACCTTGATCGCCACGTCGCGGCCCAGGCGGGGGTCGTGGGCCCGGTAGACCTCGCCCATCCCGCCCGCGCCGATCGGGCCGAGGATCTCGTAGGGGCCGAGCCGCGTGCCGGAGGAAAGCGTCATCTCAGGCCTTCCACGAGGTAGAGCTCGTCGAGAGCGCGGATGTAGCCGTAGGCATAGCTGCGGCCGTCCTTGGTCATGAAGAAGCTCATCATGCGGACGCCGGCGGGATCGGGGACTTCGAAGGTCCGCCACAGCCGGCGCTCTCTGGATCGGACGTCGACGGCGAACACGTCGAGCCGGCTGCCGCCGCGGGCAGTGAACACGGTCCCTCCGTCCGCGCTCCACTGGCTGACGTCCTCTCGGAAGGCGAGCTCCGCGACGAGCCTGGCTTGCCCGGCATCCAGCGGAGCCAGCACGAGCGCGGAGTCCTGGGTGACCGCGGCGACCCACCGCCCGTCAGGAGAGGTCCTCACCCCGACGGTGCCTTCGGGCGTCACCGCTTTCGGCAGGCCATTGGGGATCTCCTGGATCCAGGTCCTGCTCGGGCGCCCGGGCTCGGCACCCGTGAAGATGACCGCGCGGCCGTCGGGAAGGAAGTCCGCCGTCTGGTAGGTCTCCACCGGGCCATGCGGCAGCGTGAGCGTGTCCCCTGAGCCGGTCGGGATGAGGACCAGGCGGTGTGGCGGGCCGTAGTGAATCGCGAGAGCCCAGCGGCCGTCCGGCGAGAGGGCGCACCCCGCCCCTTCTCCCAGCCGCACCGGGGCCGATCCATCCATGCTCCTCAGGTACGCTGCATAGCTTGCGCCCGCCGTCTGGCCCATGTCGTCGAGCAGCAGCGTCCCGCCGTCGGCCGACAGGGCCATCGGCCACGGGTAGTCGAGCCAACCGAGCTCGAGCTCGGCGTCGGCGGTCGCGGGCCGTCCGCGGATGCCCGACTGGAAGCTGTCGGTGGCCATGAGCATGCGGCCGTCCGGGAGCACGTCATGGAGGATGATGCTCGACGGGAATCTGGCGAGGCTGCGCACCCGACCTTCCAGGGTCACGGCGTACAGGCTCTGCTGCCCGCCCCCGGCAGCGGCCGAGAACCAGATCTCCCTTCCGTCCGGCGACCAGTCAAGACCGACGAGATTGGCGAACTCGTGCGTGAGCGTCGTCTTGCGGCCCGTCGCGTCGACCGCCGCCACGTTTCCCCGGCTGTCGAACAGGATCGAGTGCTCGCTGAAGGCAATCCGGCGGCCGTCCGGGGAGACCCGGACGTCGCCGAGCCATCCGGTTGACGTGACCAGGACCTTTCCCGGCGGCATCTCGAGGCGGTCTTGGCCGGCCGTGCGCCTGACCACGGCCAAGACGCTTCCATCGGGCGACCAGTCGGCGCACGAGACATCCTCGAGCAGATCCCGTGGAGCGCTTCCGGAGACATTGACCACTGCGAGCGGCCCGTAGGTCCAGGCCCACGGCTCTGGCTGCCTCCTCACGGCGAGCTCCCCGATGCGCGAGACGGACTGCAGAGAGACCCCGGACAGGCCGAGCGGGCGGGTCGAGGAGAGATCCGTTCGGGTCTCGAACACCTCGGGGGGGGTCCCGTCCCAGGCGGCGCTGTAGAGCACGCTGTAGCCGTTCGGGGCGAAGCGGGCGGCGCCGATGCTGCCGCGCTGGAAGGTCAGCCGCGTGAACGTGGGGGGCTCGGGCCGGTGCTGCCTCAGACGACTCGCCATCACGAAGCCGGCGGTGACGAGCGCGGCAGCGATCGCAAAGCCGGCGACGACCCGCGCAGCACGCCACCTCCCAGAGTGGCCGCGGCCCGGCGAGACTGCCGGCGCGGACGCGCCGCTCGCTGCGCGGAGCCCCTCAAGATCGAAGGCCAGGTCCCCGGCCGAGCGCCAGCGCTCGTCGGGTTCTTTCTCCAGGCAGCGGGAGACGATCCGATCGAGCGCTGGTGGGGTCAGCGGCTGCAGCTCGACCATCGGCCGCGGCGTCTCCTTGAGCACCGCCGCGATCAGCGACGCCTGGCTCGTCCCCCCAAACGCCCGCCTCCCGGTCGCCATCTCGTAGAGCACGCAGCCGAGCGCCCACAGGTCCGCCCGGGCGTCCGCCTCCCGCCCCTCGAGCTGCTCCGGCGCCATGTACTGCAGCGTCCCGACGATCGCCCCCTCCGCGGTCAGCGGCCGGCTCACCGTCGGCGACTCGGTCAGCCCGGCCGCAGCGACCGCAAGCCCAGTGGCGCGGGCCAGCCCGAAGTCCATCAGCTTGGCGCCGGCCCTGGTCAGCATGATGTTGCCGGGCTTGAGGTCGCGGTGGACGATGCCAGCCCGGTGGGCCACGTCCAAGGCGCCCGCGATCTCGACCCCGTGGCGCAGCACCTCGGGCAGCGGCAGCGGTCCTTTCTCCAGGCGGTGGGCGAGGGTCTCGCCCTCGAGCAGCTCCATCACCAGGAAGTCGGTGCCGTCGTGGTGGCCGATGTCGTGCAGGGTGCAGATGTGGGGGTGGTTGAGCCTGGAGATGGTGCGGGCCTCGCGCTCGAAGCGGGCGCGGACCTCGGGGCTTGCGGAGAGGTGGGCCGGCAGGACCTTGATCGCCACGTCGCGGCCGAGGCGGGGGTCGTGGGCCCGGTAGACCTCGCCCATCCCGCCCGCCCCGATCGGGCCGAGGATCTCGTACGGGCCGAGCCGGGTGCCGGAGGGAAGCATCATGGCCGGGCCTCGAGCTCGGCTTGTTTCTCTCTCGCGCGCGCCATCAGCGCCTGGAAGCGCGGGTCTCCACGCAGCGTTGCGAGCACTGGATCGATCTCGGCGAGGTAGTGGTGATTCAGGAATCCGAGCTCGACGGCGTTCTCCAGCCAGTCCAGGGCGCTGTCGGCATCGCCGAGCTTCGCGTGGACACACGCGAGATCGCAGGAGTACTGATAGTCCCGCTGACAGATTTGCACCAGCTCCGGAGTCATCAAGGACAGCACCTTCTGCCGATCTCCCGAAAAGGCGTACCTCCAGAGCACGGCCAGGCGGCTGAAGATTGTCGGCGTTTCGTCCTCCGCGACCGACTCGACGAGAGCGATGGCTTCGTCGTCTCTTCCCAGGTAGAAGAGGAGCGGCACTCCGGACGCCCGGACGAGCTTCGTGCTCGGATCATCGGGATTGATCGAGCCCGCATGCTCCAGGACCGCCAGAGCTGCTTCGAATCGCCCGTCGAGCCAGTGGCAGTACGCGAGCGGGATGAACATCCTGGGAGCCATGGGATCGATCGCCACCGCCCTGTTGCTGAGCGCGAGCGCTTCGTGCGACTTCCCGAGGTAGGCGCAGAACATGCCCAGCCACCGCAGCGCATCCGGGTTGTTCGGCTCCGCCGCCAGCGCGTGTCTGAAGTGCTCAATGGCCGCCTTAGTCATCACACGGAAAATGGCGGTCAGCCCAAGCACAAGATGCCCCTGCGGCAGCTCCGGAGCAAGGTAGATGGCCCGGGATGCGAAGGCCTCTGCCTTCTCGAGGCTCTCCTCCTGCCCGACGCCGATGTTCACCCGCTGGATGTGAACGTAGCCGACGCCCGCCAGCAGGAGCGGATTGTCCGGAAGCACGCGGAGCCCCTCCTCGAGGTACTCCATTGCCCTGTTGAGGGACGGGGCATCGAAGCGCCAAATCTCCCTGCGCGCCTTGAGGTAGCACTCCAAGGCGTGGGCGTTCTCGATCGGCCGCTCCGCGAGCCGCTGCTGCTCCTGGGGCGTCAGCTCGACCTTCAGGGCCTCGACAATGGCCCGCGAGACCTTCTCCTGCACGTCGAAGACGTTGTCGACCGTGCCCGAGAACTTCTCAGCCCACAGGTGCCCGTCGGTGGCTGCCTCGATCAGCTGGGCCGTGATGCGGAGGGCGTTCCCGGCACGACGGACGCTGCCCTCCAGCACGTAGCGGACATTCAGCTCCCGGGCGATGGCGGGGAGCGGCTGAGTGGTGCCGCGGTAGTGCATCGCGGAGGTGCGTGAGATCACCAGCAGCGCCCGCACCTTGGAGAGATCGGCGATCAGCTCCTCGGTCAGGCCATCGGCGAAGAACTCGTTGTCCGGGTCGGGGCTGAGGTTCTCGAAGGGGAGGACCACGATGGACTTCACCGGAGCCTCGACCACCGGCTGGCCGGTGGGCGGCGATCCAGCCACCGCCTTGAGGGCAAGGGCGAGCTCATTCGCCGACGAGAAGCGCCTCTCCGCCCGCTTCTCCAGGCAGCGCTGCACGATCCCCTCCAGGCTCGGAGACACGGTCCCGCGTGCGGCCACCAGCGGCGGCGGCTCGTCCCTGAGGATGGCGCTCAGGGTCTCGACCACGCTGTCCCTCCTGAATGGTGGCCTTCCTCCCAGCATCTCGTACAGCACGCAGCCGAAGCTGAAGATGTCGCTGCGGGTGTCGGTCGATTCGCCCCTGGCCTGCTCGGGGGACATGTAGCCCACCGTGCCCAGGAGAGCTCCTGCCCGGGTGGTGCCGGCCATGTCCCGCGTGGGCAGCTCGGCCTGTGACTCGGTGGCAATGCTCGGAAGCTGCTTGGCCAGGCCGAAGTCGAGGATCTTCACCTGACCGCCGGTCGTGATGAACAGGTTGGCGGGCTTGAGATCCCGGTGGACGATGCCCTGCTGGTGCGCTGCGGCAAGCCCCTGCGCAACCTGCAGAGCCAGGTCGAGGGCGCTCTCCACCGACAGCGCGCCGGCGGGCAGCCGCTCGGCCAGGTTCTGGCCCGACAGCAGCTCCATGACCAAGAATGGGGATCCCTCGTGCAATCCGATGTCGAAGATGGCCAGGATGTTGGGATGGTTCAGCGAGCCGGCGGCCCGGGCTTCCTGCTCGAAGCGCCGGAGTCGATCCGCGTCCTCGGCAAACTGACGCGGCAGGACCTTGATCGCGACGTCGCGGCCGAGGCGAGGGTCGTGGGCCCGGTAGACCTCGCCCATCCCGCCCGCGCCGATCGGGGCCAGGATCTCGTACGGGCCGAGCCGCGTGCCCGCAGGCAGGGTCATCGCTGCCTCACGCCTCGAAGCGCTCCCACTCGTCCTTGACTTGCACCATCAACTGCTGGAAGCGGGGCTCGCCGCGGAGCTTCGCGAGGAACGGGTCGTACTCGTTCAGGTAGGGATAGTTGATCATGCCGAGGTCCACGTCCCGCTCCAGCCAGTCGAGGGCCGTCTCGCGCTCATCGATCAGGGCGTAGCACTCGGCCAGCCAACATGCGTACTGGAAGTCATGCCTGGACGGCATCTGCGATGTTGCATCCAGGCAACTCATCGCCTCAGCTCTGTTCCCCTCGAAACCGTACTTCATGCTGAGGCCGATGACCGAGAACATGGTGCCGGGTTGCTCACGGGCGAGCTCGCCGAACACCGCGCCTGCCTGGTCGCCTTCGCCCAGGTACGCCAGGCTCAGGCCGTAGGCAAACGCGATGGTGGGATCGTCCGGGAACTCTCGATTGAGCTTCTCCAGAACCTCGCGCGCTCGCTCGAACTTACCCTCCCAGAGCCTGTTGAACCCGAGGTGGAAATGGGCCGCTGGGTTCAACGGATCGAGGCGCGCGGCGCGCTCCTCGAGAGGGACGACCGTCCGGGTTTGGCCCAGACTCCCCAGCAGACAGCTGAGGAAGTAGAGGGCGTCGAAGTCGTCGGGGTTTGTCTCGAGCACGCGTTTCAGGTGTCTGATTGCTTCTTTCGGTTTATCGGGGAAGCGCAGCACCCCGAGGACGAGATGGACCTGCGGGCATTCGGGATCCAAGGCAAAGGCCTTGCTGATCCAGGTTTCGGCTTCCCTCCGGCAATCGTCGCGGTCCGCCGACCCCAGATTCAGGTACTGGAGCTGAACATACGCCAGGCCGGCGAAGAGGACGGCGTTCGGGCCCGTGATCTCGAGGCCGCTGTGCAGGTACTTCAGGGCTCTCTCGAGCCCCGGCCTGGTCCACTTCAGGATCTCCTGCCTGGCTTTGAGGTAGAAGTCGTACGCGAGGGCATTCGGAATCGGGTGTTGCGCGAGGCGCTCCGTCTCCTCCGGGGTCAACTGGACCTTCAAGGCTTCCACGATGGCACCGGAGACCTTTTCCTGGATGGCGAAGACATCGTCCAGGTTTCCGCCGTACTTCTCCGCCCACAGGTGGGCGTCGGCGGCGGCGTCGATGAGCTGGGCGGTGATCCGCAGGCTGTTTCCGGCGCGACGGACGCTGCCCTCGAGCACATAGCGCACGTTCAGCTCGCGGGCGATCGTCGGCACGTCCTTCTGCGAGCCCTTCAGCAGCATCGCGGAGGTGCGCGAGATCACGCGCAGCGACCGCACTTTGGAGAGATCGGCGATCAGCTCCTCGGTCAGGCCGTCGGCAAAGAACGCGTTGTCGGGGTCGGGGCTCAGGTTCTCGAAGGGCAGCACCACAATCGACTTGGCCGGAGCCTCGACCACCGGTTGGCCGGTGCGCAGCGACTCGGCCACCGCATTCAGGGCCAGGGAGAGGTCATGGGCCGAGGAGAAGCGGTCCTGCGGCCGCTTTTCCAGACAGCGCCGCACGATTCCCTCGACGCCCGACGGCACCTTCCGCCCCGACGCGCTCAGCGGGTCTGGATCCTCGTTCACGATGCGGTACGAAGTCTCGTAGAACGTCGCGCCGGGGAACGCCCGCTTGCCCGCCAGCAGCTCGTAGAGGATCGCGCCCAGCGCAAAGAGGTCTGCCCGTTGATCCGCCGCCTCTCCCCGCACCTGCTCCGGCGCCATGTAGCCCGCCGTGCCCAGGATCGTGCCGGTCTCCGTCGCGGGAGCCGATACACGTTTCTCCCCGTTCTCCTCGGGTTGGGTCGTCACGTCGGGCCGCGTCAGCTTCGCCAGGCCGAAGTCCAGCACCTTCACGCGCCTGTCCTGGGTGAGGAAGAGGTTCGCCGGCTTCAGGTCCCGGTGCACGATCCCCTTCTCGTGCGCTGCGGCCAGCCCTTCCGCCGCCTGGGCGGCCCACTCGATCGCCGTGCGCGCCGGAATTGCGCCCGCGGCCAGCCGCACCTGCAACGACTCGCCCTCGAGGAACTCCATGACGACGTAGGGCGACCCCTCGTAGGTGCCGATGTCGAAGATCGCGCAGACGTTGGGGTGGCTGATCGCTCCGGCCGCCCGCGCCTCCTGCTCGAAGCGACGGATGCGGTCGGCTGAGCCGCTCAGCGCGGCCGGGATGACCTTGATCGCGACGTCGCGGCTGAGGCGGGGGTCGTGGGCCCGGTAAACCTCGCCCATGCCGCCGGCGCCGATCGCACCGACGATCTCGTAGGGGCCGAGCCGCGTGCCGGAGGAAAACGTCATCCCATCAGCGCCTCAAGCTTCTCGTCCAATGAAGAAGGAGCCGACAACCACTATACGCCAGGCTGCGACCTCCGGCAGGGCTCAGGCGGCGACTGAACCGAGCGAACGAGACGATGACGTCCCAACTGAAGAAATGTTTGCTTTTCGCCTCGTGTTGTGGCAGGATGAATCGTTCGCGTCGCGCCACCCGACGTCAGGGTGGTGGCAGGCACGGACGTGACAGGGTCGCCAGATGACCCGTACGGCAGTCCCCCGGCAGTTCTCCCGTTCATAAATCAGCCGGAAACGAACCGCAGCGCACCTGCGAGAACCTGTCGTGCGTCTGCAGAGGGAACCAGTCCTCAGTCTGGGCTTTCAGGTCGGCCACGGTGGACGACCAGCGATTCGGTGGGCAGCGGGCCCGCCATGATGGTACGACAGGAGCGTGCTGGCTGAAGTCGGCGCCTCCGGGAAAAGAGAAGGAAGAAGAGATGTCGAAGAAGTTGTTTGTTGGAAGTCTGAGTTGGAATACCGATGACCGTAGCCTGCGGGCGGCGTTTTCGCCGCACGGCGAGATCACCGAAGCCATCGTGATCACCGACCGCGACTCGGGTCGGTCCCGCGGTTTCGGGTTCGTGACCTTCGCTGACGGCCAGGCCGCCGAGAAGGCCGCCGCGGCCCTCAACCAGACCGAGCTCGATGGGCGGACAATCAGGGTGGACGTCGCCCAGGAGAAGGACCGCGACCGTGACCGCGACCGAGGCGGCTACGGACGACAGGGCGGCGGCGGCGGCCGCTGGTGACACCGGCCGCGAGCCCGGGCTCCCTCCCTCGTGGAGGGTGTCCGAGCAGCCTCCCAGCCTTCCGCGTGAAGGTGACGGTCGATTCCCGAGGCGCTGTCTTCGGGCCCCGACCCAGGTCCGGCCGCTGTGGCCGACCTCCACACGAGCGGGTGGAACCACCGCGTCACGTTACGAGTCGGAGCGCACCATGCAGCGGTGGCGCCTTCCACGACAAGAAAAGGAAATGACCATGAACCAGAAGCTGTATGTGGGGGGATTGAACGCCGCCACCAACGACGCCCGACTGCGCGAGGTGTTCTCCGAGTACGGTGAGATCACCGAGGCGAAGGTCATCACGCACCGGGACACCGGCGCATCCCGCGGATTCGCCTTCGTCACCTACACCGACGAAGCGTCCGGGGAGAAGGCGATCAGCGCCAGGAACAACACCGAGCTCGACGGCAGCACGATCACCGTCAACGTTGCGCGGCCCCGTGCGGACGGCGATCGCGGCCGTTAAGCAGGTGACAAGGGGGGGCTCTTGCCCCCTTCTGTGAAGACGACGACGCCCCTCGACAGCGAGGGGCGTCATTTCTTGAGACCGAACCAGAGCAAGCGCTAGTGGGCCACCGTCCGTGAGGACTTCGGCGACCACGGCAGCGCCTGGGACTACGTCACCCATGACCAGCCCCGCTCGCAGGTGACCGGGGAGTGAGGGTGTGCGTCCGGGGATACGGTGTTCGTGGCGTCGAAGCCAGCACCCCCCCCCACGGCCGCCGTGACGGCGGAATGACGGTACGTGCCGTCGTGCGTGCGGTCGCCGGCTGCTACCATCGAGGCGTGACTCTGCGTCCGCCCCCGCCGCGAGGCTGGTGGGCGATGCTGCTGGCGGTTCTCGTGGCGGTGCCGGCAGCCGCCCTTGATCCGGCGCGAATGCTCAGCCAGTACCGAACCCGATCGTGGTCCGAGCAGCTTCCGGACCCGAACGTGACCTGCTTGCTCCAGACCCGCGACGGCTTCCTGTGGGTTGGGACCCTCGGCGGCCTCGCCCGGCTGGACGGCGTCCGCGCCGAGCTCTACTCCTCGGCTAGGGTGCCGGCGTTCCGCAACGACTACGTCACCGTCCTGCACGAGGGCCGTGACGGCACCCTGTGGATCGGCACCGTGGGCGGACTGCTGCACCGGTCCGGTGACCGCTTCGAGCTCCTCACCGTTGCCGATGGGCTGAGCCACGACGTGGTGATGGCACTGGCCGAGGACCCTGCGGGTGCACTCTGGGTCGGCACCAAGGGCGGGCTCGACCGAGTGGTGGGCGCGCGGGTCGCTGAGGCGCCCGAGCTCGCCGGGCTGCGCGGCACGCCGGTGCACGACCTCGCCGTCGACGACGGCGGGGTGGTGTGGGTCGCGAGCAGCCGCGGGCTCGACTGTGTGGTGAACGGCCGCCTCGTCCCTGCCGAGGAGCTTCTCGGCGCACAGGTGCGGGGGCTCTCGGGGCTTCAGCCCGGTCCCGAAGGCAGCCTGTGGCTCCTGGGCGGGCGGCGCCTGCTGAAGCTGCGGGCCGGCAAGGCGGCGCCGCTCGAGGCGGAGAGGGTTCCCGAGCTCGCCGTCCTGCTCGAGGATCGCCAGGGACAGGTCTTCCTCGGTAGCGCCGACAGGGGCCTCTGCCGCGTCGAGGGCCCGGAGGTGGTATGCCCTCCCGAGGGCAGCGCGCTGGCGGCCGCGACCGGGCTTGCCGTCCTGCTCGAGGACCGGGAGGGATCCCTCTGGCTGGGCGGAGCCGACCTGGTGCAGATCTCCGACACGGCGGTCGAGCCGATCACCGCCAGCGAGGGAATCTCCGGCGCGCCGTATGGCGTGGCCCGGGGCGCGGACGGGACGCTGTGGGTGGCCGCCACCGACGGCCTGTTCGCCTGGCGCGGCCGAGCGGTGGAGCGGTTCGCGCCGCCCGGCGACGACCCCCTGATGACGGTCGTGCTGCAGGACCGGAGCGGCACGGTGTGGGCCGGCGGAGCGGCCGGGTTGATGCGGCTCTCCCGTGGACGGCTGATCGCCGCTCCGCTGCCCGGCTTCGAAGTACAGCCGATGGTGATTGCGCTCGCCGAGGACGAGGCGGGAGGGCTGTGGGTCGGGACCCGCGGCCGCGGTCTCTTCCAGCTCGCCGACGGCGCCGTGACTCAGTCCTTCCTGCCGTCCGACGGGCTCACCGACGGCTACATCGGCGCCATCGCCGTTGGCGCGGACGGGGTCGTGTGGGCCGGAGGAACGGCAGGGTTGAACAGGATTGCGGGCCGCGAGCTGACCACCTTCAGCTCTCGTGACGGCCTCGCCGGCGACTACGTCACTACCCTCGAGGTCGAGCCCGGCGGCACGATTTGGATCGGCACCACCGGCGGGCTCAGCCGGCTGGAGGGCGGGCGTCTCGACTCCTGGCGGGCCGCCGACGGCCTGCCCAGCCTCCACGTGGCCCAGGTCCTGAGCGACGGCCGGGGCACGCTCTGGATCTCGAGCCTCGCCGGGGTGTACCGCGTCGAGCGCGAGGATCTCGACGCCGTGGCGCGCGGGAAGCGGCGCGGCCTGAGCCCGCTGCTCCTCGACGAGCACGATGGGCTGCCCTCCCGGCGCTGCCTCGGAACGGTGCAGCCGGCCGGCTGTCGCCTGGCCGACGGCCGGCTGTGCTTCGTGACCAGCGCCGGCCTGGCGCTGGTAGACCCCGGCCGTCCCATGCTCGACCGCGCGCGGGCGCCGGTCCTCATCGATCGGCTTGTGGTGGACGGCAGGGCGGTCTCGCCGGCGGTCTCGCCGGTCCTGGTGCCAGCCGGCGGGCGCAGCCTCGAGATCGCCTACACGGTGCCCTCATTCGTCCGCGCCGACCGCCTCCGCTTCCGCACCCGCCTCGAAGGCTTCGACAACAGCTGGGTCGAGGTCGGCGAGCGGCGGACCGCCTACTACACGAGCCTGCGGCCGGGGCGCTACCGCTTCCGGGTCGCCGCCGGAGAGGTTGGCGGCGCTTGGAGCGAAGACGAGGCCGCCGTCGAGATCAGCGTCGCAGCCAGATTCTTCGAGACGTGGTGGTTCCGGCTCGCCGGCCTCGCGGGGGTGGGCGCGCTGGTCTGGGGCGGGGTGCGGGTACGACTGCACTGGCTCGAGGCCCGCCGCCTCGAGCTCGAGCGGCTGGTGGCGCAGCGCACCCGGGAGCTCGGCGAGGCGAATGCCGAGCTCGAGCGGCTGGCGCGCGAGGATCCGCTGACGGGCCTCGCCAACCGGCGGCGCTTCTTCGAGCACGCCGAGCTCGAGTGGCGGCGAGCAGTGCGAAGCGGATCATCGCTCACGGTGGCGCTGCTCGACCTTGATCACTTCAAGCTCTTCAATGACGTCTGCGGTCACCCCGCAGGGGACCGCTGCCTGCAGGCGGTGGGCCGGGTCCTGGCCGAGCGAATCCAGCGCGCCGGCGACCTCGGGGCCCGCTATGGCGGCGAGGAGTTCATCGTGCTGCTCTGCAGTACCGATCTGGAAGGTGCGTGCCGTTTTGCCGAGAAGCTGCGCGCCGCGGTGGCCGATCTCCACCTCCCGGATGCGGGCCCGGAAGGAAGCCACCAGGTGACGGTCAGCGTCGGTATTGCGACGGTGGTGCCGCGCGAGGGCCATACCCTTGACGAGCTGATCGCCGCCGCCGACCAGGCCCTGTACCGCGCCAAGGCCGACGGCCGCAACCGGGTCGTCTCGGTCGTCCTCGGTTCGGCGTGACCTCGCTCGCCCGTCGCGACCTCCACCGCGGCGGCGCCGAGAGCTTCGACGGCAACGGCGCCGGCCTCGGCGCCACCCACTCCTCCCGCCGGTTTCCTGAGGGTCGAGGACGTTGTCGGCCGGCTGGGCCAACAGGGCAGCGGCGCGCTGGTTCTCGAGGCCGGCGTGCCGGGGGACATCGACTTCGACGACGGGACGGTGACGTGTCCCTTTACGGAAGTATTGCAAATGATACCTGATCGCTGTACAATCCGGAGAGCATTCATATTGCCACCCGGGACGCCACTACAGACGAGAGACCCCGGCAGTCGATGAAGCCTGTACTGCCGCGACGTCCCGGGCGTTACCGCTGACCACAAACCTGACAGGAGGAATCAAATGTCCCGTCCATGCCAGTCGTTGCTCCATCGGACTCCGTCAACCATCCTGCCCCACTTGCGCCTGCGAGCGGCAGGGCTCGTCATTGCGACCGCCGCAACCCTGCTCGGGGCTCCGGCGAGCGCGCTCGCCAGCGATCCCCTCACCGCGCAGTTCCAGGTCAACACCGTGACCGGGAGTTTTCAGCAACAGCCCGCCGTGGCAGCCGACGCGGCCGGCAACTTCGTCGTGGTCTGGGAGAGCTACAGCTCCGGTGGGAATGACAACTCCGGGCGCTCGGTCCAGGCTCGACTCTTCGACCGGGATGGCACCGCCGCCGCGCTCGAGTTTCAGGTCAACACCTCGACCGCGAACGAGCAGAAGGCGCCGGCGGTGGCGAGGAACTCGAACGGCGCCTTCGTCGTCGTCTGGGAGAGCAACCACGGGACGACCGACTTCGACATCATGGCTCAGCGCTACAACGCCGCCGGCGTCAAGGTTGGATCCGAGCTCCTGGTCAACAGCGCGCACACCGCCGGCTCCCAAAGCGCGCCGGCAGTCGCGATGGCGGACAACAGCGACTTCGTCGTGGTCTGGACCGGTGCGGGAGGCGCCGGCGGCGATCCCGGCATCAGCATCCAGGGCCGCCGTTTCCGAGCGGGCACCGGGAGCTTCTTCGACCAGTTCCTGGTCAATGACATCACCCCGGGCGACCAGGATGAGCAGGCCATCGCGAGCGACGGAGACTCCAGCTACCTGGTCGCGTGGAGGGAGCCCGCCACGAGCAACGACATCGCGATCCGCTTCTTCACGGCGGACAACCTGGCACCAGCAGGCATCACCGCCGACGCGCCCCAGCAGACGGCCAACACCTACCCGACCGGCTCCCAGAGTTCGCCGTCGGTCGCGATGGGTCCCGAGGGGGCCGTCGTCGCCTGGGAGAGCTTCGGCGGATCCTACGGCAGCGACACGCAGCGGATCTCGATTCAGGCCCGGCGCCTCGATGCCGACGGCGCCTTCGCCGACGGCAACGACGTCCAGATCAACACCTATACGCCCGACGATCAACGCTTCCCCTCGGCCACCATCGGCCCGAACGGGTTTTACGCGGTCGCCTGGCAGAGCTACGGCTCATCCGGCAACGACAACTCCGACTACAGCGTCCAGTTCAGGGCCTTCGACGCCGAGGGTGCTGCCCTCGACCCGGAGGACGTTCAGGCCAACAGCTACACCACGAATGCGCAGCAGTACCCGGCCGCGGCACTCGCGCCGAACGGCCGGCTGCTCGTGGCCTGGGAGAGTAACGGCAGCCCGGGCAACGACGGCAACGGCTTCAGCGTCCAGGGGCGCCTCTACGAGGTTTTCACCCCGCCCAGCCAGGCGGTGGCGATCCCGGCGGTGGCGCGGGTGCAGGGGAGCGGCGCCTTCTTCACGTCCCGTGTCGACCTGTTCAACCCGAGCGGTCAGAGCCGCCAGGTGGACGTGACCTACACGCCGCGAGCCGACCTCGGCGGCACGCCCCGCACCGAGGTGGTGTCCCTGCCGGCCAACACCCAGCTCAGCGTGACCGATCCCCTGGCAGCCTGGTTCGGCTTCAGCGGCAGCACCCCTGCGGTCGGCAGCCTGCTTCTCGAGCTCAGGGGCGGCGGCAGTGATCTCCTCGCCCAGAGCGTGGTCTTCGCGCGCAACAGTGACGGCAGCGAGTTCGGCCAGTTCTTCCCGGCGCTGCGCGAGGCGGATGCGCTCGCGGCCGGGCAGGTGGGCTATCTCGCGAGCACCGTCAACGCCCAGGTCTACCGGGTCAACGTCGGGCTGATGGGGCTGGCGGACGGCACCCAGGTCACGGTGACCTTGCAGGAGCGGATCGGCACGCCGCTGGCGGCGGGCCAGACATTTACCCTCGACCGGGGCGACAGCCGGCAGCTCAACAACATCTTCAACGTCTTCCACATCCCGCCGACCGATGACATCGTGATCGCGGTGGCGGTGACCTCGGGTAAGGCGCTGGCCTACGCCAGCATCCTCGACGGCAACATCGCCTACACCGGGACCAACGACCCGACCACGATCCTCCCGGCCACCGGCGGCGCGCCGGCCGTCACTCTGCTCGAGCTGGGCCCGATCCAGGGGCTCAACGAGTTCAGCGGCTCGGCCAGCGTCACCAACTTCAGCCCCGGGCCGGCCTCGGTCCGCGCCGACTTCTTCGCGCGTGGGACGCCGGGCGTGAACCAGAGCGCGACCTTCACCATCCCCGCCGGTCGAACCATGGGCTACGAGGACATCGTGGGCGATCTGTTCGGGCTCCAGGGGGTCGGCACGCTGCGCCTCACGTCGCTGAACGGCACCCTGCTCGCCGCCACCGGACGTGAGTTCGCCATCTACCGCAACACTCAGGGCGGGGTGATCGGGACCGCCGGCCAGGACATCCCGGGCATGCTGCCGGGCGAGCTGCTCCAGGCCGGCGCGACCTACCACCTGCTCGGCCTGCGCGAGGTCAACGACCAGGGTGGCGGGAGCGGAGTCACATCGCAGCCTTCAACCCTGGGACGGCCACGGTCACGCTCACCGTGGAGCTCTACGACGGCGCCACGGGCGCCGCCGAGGGTCAAACCACGCTCACGGTGCGAGGCGGCGAGCTGGTCCAGACCAACAGCATCATCCCGGTTATCAACCCCAACCACGGCGGTCGGGACAAACGGCTCGAGGTGAGGGCGACCGGACCCCTCTACGTCAGGGCCTTTCGGGTCAACCGGGACGGCGATCCGATCACCATCCCGTCGCAGCGGGCGGACTAAGGCGTCGGGCCGCGGCCGGAAGCCATGTGGGGCGGCCGCCCGTTGCCGGGCGGCCCGCCCGGGTTCTGGCGGGGTGGGGAGAACATCTCGGTTGAGGGCTCCGCGCCGCCGCGGCTACAGCCCGCCCAACTTCCTCGCGTTCAACGTCAACAGCAGCCTGTCAAACGGCGGCATCCCGCGCGGCCCGGAGACCCTGACTTTCAGCGTGGCCGTGGACACGGTGGCGATCAACGCCGGCCACGACTTGGCCGGCACCATCACGCTGGAGTGCTTCGATGCCGGCGCCGCGTCGGTCGGCTCGCAGTCGATCACAGGCGTGCCGGCGCTGCAGCCGCTGTCGGTCACCGCAGCAGGGCAGATCGCGTCCTGCCGGCTGAGCTTCACCGGCTCGGTGGCGGTGTTCGACGACCTGACCTACAACCCGCCGATCCCGGTCGAGCTGCAGTCACTCAGCGTCGATTAAGAGCGTGTGGGGCATAGGCCCCTGGGCGCGTTCGTGACGTGGTCCCTGTTGTTGGCCTCTGCCCACACGCTCCTCGGGATGCGCTGCGCGCATCCTGACGATGGAGCGGCTCAAGCCTGTCCGGCACGGGGAGAAGCTGTGGCGTGGCATGCTGGAGAAGCGCGCCACCGAGTCGGACCACCGAGTCTACTCCCGGCGCAAGGTCATCGCCGAGTTGACTTTCGGCCAAGCGAAGGAGGCTCGACGCTGCCCTCCAGAAGCAGTTCGTGCCACAGTGGCGCTCCGTCCCGGCTCGCGTACGATGGGTGCCGGAGGCGCGATGCTGGGTTGGTGGCGCAAGCGGCGGCGGGCCAAGATCCTCGCCCCGCCGTTCCCTGACGAGTGGCGAATCCGGCTCGAGCTGGACGTCGCGCTGTGGCGCGCAGTTCCGGCCGCGGCGAAGCCGCGTCTGATGGACGATCTGCGCCTGTTCGTGGCCGAGCGCGACTGGGAGCCGTGCGGTGGGGTGAGCCTCGACGACACGAAACGGGCGGTCATCGCGGCCCAGGCCTGCGTGCTGACCCTGGGGCGCTCGGTGGACGCCTTTGACCACGTGCGCTCAATCCTGGTCTACCCGACCAGCTACCGGGCGCCGGACGTCTGGGAGGACGACGCCGGAGTCGTCACCGAGGAGATCGACGAGCGCGAGGGCGAAGCGTGGGAGCGCGGCCTGGTCGTGCTGTCGTGGCAGGAGCTGGCTGTTGACGCGCGGGTGCTCTCCGGCCGCAATCTCGTGCTGCACGAGATGGCCCACCAGGTCGACCTGATCGACGTGCTGACCGCGAATCCGTCAGGCTTCGAGGGAGGGCGCGAGGAAGCGGTGCGCCGGATGGACGCCTTCCTGGCCGCCTACGAGGCGTTTGACAGCGAGGTCGAGGCTGGCCGCCGGGTCAAGGCGCTCGACTCCTACGGCGCCGAGGACGAGGCGGAGTTCTTCGCCGTGGCCACCGAGTCGTTCTTCGAGCGCGGCCTCTACCTCAAGACCCATCATCCCGAGCTCTATGAGGTCCTGGCCTGGTACTACAACCAGGACCCGGCGTCGTGGCCACCGACGGCGACCCCGCCCGCGGTCGGCACCACCGGCCGCGACCGCCGGCGCCGCCGGCGCGAGGCGGAACGCCAGTCGCGCAGAGGCAGGTCGGACTGAGCCGCACGCGCGGCGACGCGACGGCTCAGGGTACCGCGATGGACCACGCGCCGGTGTCGCCGCTCTCGAAACCGTCCCAGAAGATCTCGTTGGCGCCGGGGTCGCCGAAGACGCCCGTGTTGCGGGCGTTGACGTTGCGCATGGGCCAGTCGGCGCGGCCGGGCAGTGCCTGGCCGGTCGTGTCCCAGGCGTAGACGAAGCCGTCCCACGTCGCGGCGACCAGCTCGTAGAGCCCGTCGCCGTCGATGTCGCCCACGGCGACGCCGGAGATCGCGGGGGCGCTCATCGTGAGGGGATAGCCGGCGAGGAGCTGGCCGGTGCGGGAGATGGCACGCACGTCGCCGCCGTCGGTCGAGATGCACACCTCCTGGTAGCCGTCATCGTCGACGTCGGCGACGGTCGGGAAGCCTTCGGGCCAGTAGGGCAGTGCGTAGGGCCAGCCCGCCAGGCTCGCGCCGGTGGCAATATCGAACGCAAAGACCCGGTAGTCGGAGCTCAGGACCTTGCCCGTGACGATGAGCTCCGGCGCCCCGTCGCCCGTGAGGTCGCCGAGGCCGAGGTAGAAGAGCTGGAGGCCGTTGCCTACGTCGATCGGGAAGCCCGCGCAGGTGCTTGCGTCGTGGTGGAAGGCCCTGACCCGCGCGGTGCCGCCGCTCCAGGTCCCGATGAGGAGCTCCAGGTCGCCGTCGCCGTCCAGGTCCGCCGCGACCGGAGGCCCGAAGGGCAGGTACTCCCCGGCCAGTGTGCACAGCACGCGCGGATAGCCGGGGAGGTCGTTGCCGTCGGCATCGAACGCGCGCAGGTTCACAGTCGAGCCGAGCAACGTCGCGGCGAACATCTCGCGGGTCCCGTTACCGTCGAGATCGCCGAAGTAGAGCGACAGCGTGTTCTCGTCGACGTCGAGGTCGCGGGTGAAGAGCCGCGTGCCGAGGTGATCGAAGGCCGAGATGCGGTAGTGGATGAAGGCATTGCCCAGCGAGTGGGGCCCCCACGCCTCGAGGTCGCCGTCGTGGTCGACGTCCCCCAGGACGAAGGGCACGTCGAGCGCGTTGGAGAAATCGTCCGGCGCCTCCTGGGGGAAGCCGGGCATGTTGCTGCCGTTGGCGTTCCTGCCGTTGAAGCACCACATGTGGGCGCTGCCCGCGTACCAGTCGCGCTCCGACCACATGATCTCGACGTCGCCGTCGCCGTCGACGTCGGCGGCCGAGGGGCCGGGCTTCTGGTCGTTCGTGCCGTAGCCCATGTACTGATGCTCGGTGGTCGGCCAGCCGGGCAGGAAGCTGCCGTCGCCGCGCAGGCCGAAGGTGTCGCCGCCGGTGAGGAAGATCTCGGCGGCGCCGTCGTGATCGACGTCGAACAGGGTGGGCGTGTAGGGGAAGCCCGCTCCCGGGGCGTTGAGGTTGACGGGCCAACCCGCCACGAGGGCATTGCTGGGCACGGGCGGAGCGGCCTCCGGGCCGAGTGGCATCTCGGCCTCGCGGGACGGCTCCGGCGTCACTGTCTGCTGGGAGTCCACCGAAATGCTCCCCGGCGGCGGCGCCACGCCGGCCGGTGCGGCCACGATGGCGCTCGTGGAGAGTGGCAAGGACCCAGCAACCGCGATCGACACGAGGATGGCTGTTCGAAGGGCGCGTGACACGGTGTCGCCTCCTTCCCCGGGCTCACAATCCACCTGACCGGCGAGTGTACCAGCCCTCTGGTGGGCCGGCTCGCTCCAGCGCCGCTGAGCCGAGGTAGAATCTCGCGCTCGTGGAAGCGCCCTTTCCCCACGCCGGTGAGCTCGCCGCGCTCGCAACTGCCTGCTGCTGGACGGCCAGCGCCCTCGCCTTCGAGGCGGCGGCCCGGCGGGTCGGGTCAGTGGCCCTGAATCTGATCCGCCTCGTGCCGGCGGCCGTGCTGCTGTCCGTCTACTCCTGGCTGGTGCGCGGCGTGGCCTTCCCCGTCGACGCCTCGGCGCACGCCTGGCTGTGGCTGTCGCTGTCGGGGCTGGTCGGCTTCACGCTGGGCGACCTGTGCCTGTTCCGGGCGTTCGTGCGGCTTGGGGCGAGGGTGTCGATGCTGCTGATGGCCACGGTGCCGCCGATCACGACCCTCTTCGGCCTGCTGATCATGGGCGAGGTGCTGTCGGCGAAGCAGCTGCTCGGCATGGTCCTCACCGTGGTCGGGGTCGCCTCGGTGGTGATGGAGCGCCGGCCGGATGCCGCGGGGCAGCTGCGGCGCCTACCGCTCGACGGCATCCTGCTCGGGCTCGGCGGCGCGGTCGGGCAGGCGCTCGGTCTCGTCCTGTCGAAGGTCGGGATGGGCTCCTATGACGCGTTCGCCGCCACTCAGATCCGGGTGCTGGCCGCAATCGTCGGCATGTCGATCGTGTACACGGCGATCGGCTGGTGGCCGCGCGTCCGCACCGCCCTCACCGACCGGCCGGCCATGGTGTCAACCGGCATCGGCGCGTTCTTCGGGCCGTTCCTCGGGGTGTCAATGTCCCTGGTGGCGATCAAGTACGCCTTCGCCGGGGTCGCCGCGACCCTGATGGCGCTGGTGCCGGTGCTGATCATTCCGGCGTCGGTGCTGCTGCTCGGCGAGAAGGTGTCGCGGATGGCCGTGTTCGGCGCCGTGGTGGCCGTGGCCGGAAGCGCCCTGCTGTTCTAGGAGCGTGTGGGCATAGGCCCCTGGGCGCGTTCCTGACGTGGTCACTGTTGTTGGCCTCTGCCCACACGCTCCTCGGGATGCGCTGCGCGCATCCTGACGAAGAAGAGTGGCTTCTCGTGATCAATGATGCTGAGACGTGCGGGCGAGAATCACGAGCACCGCGAACGAGCGCACGGCCCTCCCGAACGACCAGGTGGACTGGCGTGCCGCGCAAGATGTCTGATAACTGCAAAGGCAGGAATAGGTTACAGGCTGTGGAGTGACGGACAGGAAGCGCCGCGGGTGCCGGCCCAGGTCCATTTTTGTTAGACTGCGAGACCGCCGGGTCGGCCAGGAGGGTCGGCGACGCCACACCATGAGTGACAGGGAGTTCTTCGCACCCGTGAGCCAGCTGCAGCTGCCCAGCCACTGCGGCCCCTGCAGCCTGTCCGCCTGCCTCTTCGTTCTCGGCACGACGGCGACCCAGCGGCAGCTGGCGAAGGCCGCCGGGCGGCCGATGCGGGTCTTCGCCCACGGGATCGACGAGCAGGGCTTGCGGCGGGCGGCCAGCGCCTACGGAGTGGTCTCGGACTTTCTGCTGGTCGAGGAGCGCCGCCAGGGCCGCTCCTTCGCCACCCGGCTCCGCCGCCACCTCACCGCGGGCAACCCCGCCATCATGCTGGTCGGCCACTTCGAGCACTGGGTGTCGGTGATCGGCTACCTCCGGCGCCGGCACCGCTTCATCATCGTCGACCCGAAGGACAAGAGCTCGGTCTTCCGGCTGTGGTCCGAGCAGACCCTGATTCGCAAGGGGTGGAACGTCAACGCGGCGCCGGCCTCGGCTGAGCCCGACCAGTTCTTCGCGATTCTCCTGGCGCGCGCCGACGGCGGGCTGCCGCGGTGGCAGGTGTCCGAGGCGTGGCTGCGGCTCTGCGAGCGGGGCTCGGATGACACCGCCGAGGGGATGGCCAACGACCTGGCCGAGGTGGCGCGTCTCGCCAGCCCCGGCGACCACGCGATCACGGACGGACCCTACCTGGCGGAGCTGATCGAGGAGTACCGCGAGCGCATCCTGGACAGCATCATCCACTGGGCCCAGGGCAACGGCGCGCGCGACCGCAGTGACTTGAGGACGTTCTTCCGCGACTATCAGACCGTCGCCAGCGCCACCGGCATCCGGGTCGCGAAGGACTGCGACCGCCACTACCTGGTGGCCCAGCTCACGGCCCTTCTCTGCAGCTACTGGTGGGGCGCCCTGTTCTGAGCCCACTCCAACAGCCGGCTGCCCATCGCGCCGTAGCAGAAGCCGGCCTTGTTGGCCGCGAGCGCGACGCTGGCGTCGGCGGAGAGATCGGCGTTGGGGTTCACGTCGAGCACGTACATCCGGCCGTCACGCTGGCGGACGTCGATGCGGCCGTAGTCACGACAGCCCACCAGACTGTACGCCAGACGGCACGCCGCTTCGAGGTTGTCCCGCTCGGCGGTGGTCAGGCGAGCGGGGATCCGGGTCCGGATCCGGCGATAGGACGTCGAGTCGGGGCTGAACTTGGACTCGTAGGAGCACAGGCGGTCGCGCACGTCGCCGAACGCCGAGAAGTCCATCTCGACCGGCGGCAGCATCTCGACCGTGTCGTTGCCCCAGAGCGGGACGTGGAACTCCCGCCCGTCGATGAAGTCCTCCACCAGCGCGGGCTGGCCGTAGGTCTCGATCACGTGGGCGACCCGCTGCACGAGCTCGTCGCCGTTCAGCACGACCGACCAGCGATCGACGCCGATGCTGCAGTGCTCCCAGGCCGGCTTGACGATCGCGGGAAAGATGTCCCAGCTCACCTGACCCGGCGCGTCGTACTGGGCCCAGCACGGCACCGGCACCCCATTCTCCTCGAGCAGCGCGCGGACCCGCGGCTTGTCGTAGCTGAGGCGGATCGTCTCGGGCGGGGCTCCGGTGTAGGCGAAGCCGAGCTGCTCGAGGACGTCGGCGACCTGGGCCTCGCCGCCTTCCACGCCGGGGAGGAACTCACACCAGTTGAAGACCACCGCCTCGGCGGGGTCGAAGGGAGCCAAGGTGTCGACCAGGTGGTTGCCCCGAATCTCCAACACCCTGACCCGGTGACCGCGGCGGCGGATGGCGGCCCCGAGGCGACGGCCCTCGCGGGCGACCCGGTGCTGCTCGTCCGGCTCCCACTCCGGGTGGACCCCGTAGAGGAGAAGGACATTGGCGGGGGATGGAGTGCGGGGTGACGCTTCGAGAGCGACTCCGCCGGCCATGTCAGAATCTGTCCTTGGGAGTGAACGTGTCGCTCTTCACTACGTCTCTGCCTGTTCTGACCATACCACGAGTGGGCGCGATATGTCAGCCGGGGGAAGCGTCTCCGACTCATTCCGCGCGGCAGTCCCATCGCGTTGCTCGAACGGCGCGCTTCCTCGAGTGCGGGTTCCACGCTTCGGGTCGTCACCACACAGCTCGAGCCTCGGGGCGGTGACGTGACTCTCCGTGCGGCTCGGCGCCGCGTGCTGCTCCGCGCGGCTCGGCTATGATGCGGGCCGAGCGGGAGCCCCGATCACAGGAGGAGGCGAGGACATGGCGGACTTGACGGTTCATCGCTACGACCACGCGATGCCTGCCGCGCTGGCGGACTTCGACGTGAAGAGCTACGTGGAAGGAGCCCGCGCGTGGGTCGATGCGGTGGTCGGCCCGGCCGAGAAGGTCGCGCTCTCCGCGTCCGGCGGCGTCGACAGCACGGCCGTCGCCTTCCTCCTGAAGGAGGTCCTCGGCGGCCGGCTCTACCCCTTCTTCATCGACGATGGGCTGAGGCGGCTGATCGGCGGGCGCGAGGAGTGGGAGGTGACCGCCGAGATCTTCAGGGACTTCCCGAACTTCACGGTGATCCACACGGCCGAGCTGATCATCCCATGGTTCGAGGGCGTCGAGGACGGAACTGCGAAGCGCGAGATGTTCCGGACCCTGTACACGCTGACCTCGAACAAGCACGTTGCCGCGCTCCAGGCGGACTGGATTGCCGACGGCACGATCCGTCCCGACATCGACATGACGGACCAGAACCGGCAGATCCAGCACAACGTCAACCTCCCGTACAGCATGAAGAAGCTGGAGCCGTTCTCGGCGCTCTACAAGCCCCACGTCCGCCGAGTGGGCGCGGAGCTCGGAATGCCGCGGGAGTTCGCGATGAAGATCCCGTGCCCGGGCCCGGCGCAGCTCCTCCGGGTGGGTGGGGCCTTCAGCGCCGGCAAGCTGCGCGTTTCGAAGGTGGCCACGGATGTCGTGGAGTCGATGGTCTGCGAGCACCTCGAGCGGGAGTGGGGCGCGCCGTTCCGCTACGACGAGGCGACCGGGGTCCGCACCCCGTTCCAGTACTTCGCAACCTGCCTCGACGCCGAGATGGAGAAGCGGCCGGAGCTGAGCCGGTGCGTCCGCGGCGTGGTTGGGACCGACGCCGCCTGCTTCGAGATGAAGACCCGGGCGATGTGGATCGACCCCACGGTGGGCGCGCAACGCAGCAAGCTCTATGCGCCGATCCTGTGGGTCAAGGGGCCGGCGGTGGATCACGACCTCTCGAGCGCCCTCTACGAGGCGCTGCGCGCCGAGTCCGGGCTGCCGAGGATCCTCTACGAGGTGTACGACTCCGGCCGCGGCGGTTACCCGTCCGCGATCAAGGTCGTCGAGAGCGACGACGTGCGGACGGCGCGACCCCTCGCCCTCGACTTCGGCATCCTCGCCGACATCGGTGAGAGGATCTGCGAGCGGGCGGGCGCCTCGAAGGTGGCCTTCGACATCAGCCGCCGGCCGCCGGCGACGATCGAACTCTTCTAGGAGCGTGTAGGGCATAGGCCCCTCGGCGCACGCGGGTCGCAGGCTTCTGGGTGTGCGTGAGGCGTCGCGGTCGCTGGCTGGCCTGCGCCCCACGCGCGCCGAGAAGGATGCGCTGCGCGCATCCTCCTCACTTTGGCGGCGTCGCTCGAGCGCGGCGCGCCGGATCAGCCGCGGTACAGGGAGGCGATCACGTCCGCGTGGCGGGCGGCGATGGCGGAGCGCCGGATTTTGAGTGTCGGCGTCAGCTCGCCCGCCTCGACGACGAACGGCTCGGCGAGCAGGGCGAAGCGCTTCACCTGCTCGAAGTTGGCCAGCTCGCGGTTGACCTCGTCCACCCGGGCCTGAACCAGCGCCACCATCTCGGGCCGGCCGACCAGCTCCGCCGGCGTCGACCACTCGAGGCCCAGGCGCCGGGCCTCGGCCTCGAGCGCCGGGAACGACGGCACGATCAACGCCACCACGTACTTGCGCAGATCGCCGACGACCGCCGCCTGCTCGATCGGTGGTCTGGTGGTGAGCATGGCCTCGATGGCCTGCGGTGCGATGTACTTGCCGGTGGACGTCTTGATGAGGTCCTTGACGCGGCCGGTGATGATGATGCAGCCGGCCTCATCGATGGCGCCGGCATCACCGGTGCAGAACCAGCCGTCGCGGAACACCTCGGCGGTCGCCTCCGGCTTGCAGTAGTAGCCCGCCATCACGGTCGGTCCCTTGACCAGGATCTCGTCGCCGGCGCCGATCGACACTTGCACCCTAGGCATCGGCCGGCCCACCGTGCCGAGGCGGTAGCCGACCCGGTCGTGGAAGGACACGGTCGCCGTCGTCTCGGTGAGGCCGTAGCCGTGGGCAATGTGAATGCCCACGGCGTGGAAGAACTCCTCGACCTCGCGGCCCAGCGGGGCACCGGCGCACGGAACGAGACGCAGCCGCCCGCCGAGAATGCCACGGATCTTCGCCAGCACGAGCCGGTCGGCGACTGCGTGCTGGATGGCCAGAGCCGGCGACAAACCGCGCCGGTCGTTGCGCCGCGCCGCCACCTGACGCCCGATCCGCACCGCCCAGTCGAACAACCCGCGCCGCACAGCGGTCGCCGAGGAGATTCGGTCATGCACCGCCGAGTGGACCTTCTCGAGCAGCCGGGGCACCGTGCACAGACAGGTCGGCCGCACCTCTTGCAGGACCTCGATCACCTGCGTGGGGTCGTCGAGGTAGCTCACCGTGATGCCGCGGTACACGCAGTAGGTGGTCCAGCAGCGCTCGAAGACGTGGCTCAACGGCAGGAAACACAAGGAGGTGTCGGCGTCGGAGATCTCGGGCAGTCGCTCGTCGTGGATTTCCATGGCTGCCATCAGGTTGGCCTGGGACAGCATGACGCCCTTGGGCTCCCCGGTCGTGCCCGAGGTGTAGATCAGCGTCAGTAGGTCCTCCGGCGTCACGCGCTCGAGCCGCTCCTCGACCTCCGCCGACCTTGCCGAGTGGCGACCGCACTCCATGAGAGCGGAGAGGCTCATCTCCCGCGCCGACGGGTCTAGCGCAGCCGAATCGTCGAAGCAGACCACCGTGGTTGGGCGGTGCTCGGCCGCGATCTCGCGCGCTGTCTGCAGTGCTCTGCCGCCGTCGACGAAGAGCAAGTCCACCTCGGCGTCGCGCGCAATGTAGGCGGCCTGCAAGACCGTGAGGGTCGGGTAGATCGGCACGGGCACGGCGCGGACCGACTGGATGGCCAAGTCGGCGATGGTCCACTCGGGCCGGTTGGCGGCGATGATGCCGACCCGCGCCCCTTCTGCCACACCCAGCTCGATGAGGCCGGCAGCGGCCGCCCGCACCGTGCGGTCGACCTCGGCTCGGGTCAGCTCCCACCAGTCTCCATTCCGGCGCCCCCGCAACGCGATGCGCTCGGGGGTCTTGGAGAGACGCTCGCGAACGACTGCCACCATGTGCTTCCCTGGCATGCCGATCTGACCCCCCGTCTCGCGCGATGATTGCGCTCCCGCCGCCAACCCCGTGGCGGTGAAGTCTTTCACGGATCGAGGATGTCACGCTCAGCCGTCGATTGCACGACCTGCGCCCACCACGAGGCGATCGACGGCGTCGACCACTTCGCGCGGACCAGCGCGGCGGGAGCGGGCGCCAGCGAGGGGGGCTGCCACGGCGAAGGTGCGCGGCCTCCGGGGCCACGACGGAGCGCCCTGCCGCCATGGCCCGTGACTTCATGCATAATCGGGATGACATGACGGACCCCGGCCAGCGGCTCGATGCAATCGAGCGAGTGCGGTTGGCGAACCTGCCCACGCCCATCGTGGAGGCGCCGCGCCTCGCGGAGCATGCCGGTCTTGCGCGGTTGATGATCAAGCGCGACGACATGACCGGGCTCGCCGTCGGCGGCAACAAGGCCCGCAAGCTCGAGTACGACCTCGCCGGCGTCGTGCGCCAGGGCTGCGACCTCCTGGTCACGATCGGGGGCACCCAGTCGAACCACGCGGTCATGACCGCCGCCGCGGCGCGCCGGCTCGGGCTCGGTGTGAAGCTGATCCTCGGTGGCCCGGACTTCACCCGGTTCGACGGTAACCTGCTCCTCGACGTCTTGTACGGCGCCGAGATCCGCTACCTGGTCGATGACGACGACAACGACTCCCTCGCCGCGGCCATGGCCGACTGGGTGCAGGAGCTGCGAGCCGCCGGCCACCAGCCCCTCGCCGTTCCGCTCGGCGGGAGCACCGGGGCGGGGGCCCTGGGCTACGTGCGGGCGGCGCGCGAGCTGGCCGGGCAGATCGGTGACGGGCCGGTGCAGATCGTCACCGCGGTCGGCTCCTGCGGCACCTTCGCCGGGCTCAAACTCGGCGCGAGACTGTTTCTGCCCCAGGCGCGGGTGGTCGGGATCAGCGTGTCCCGCACGGCCCGAGAGATCGTGGAGCGCACGGTCGAGCTGGTGCGCGACAGCGCACAGCTGCTCGGCATCGAGACGCCGATGTCCGCGGCCGACATCGAGTGCTACGACGCCTACGTGGGCGAGTACGGTGTCCCGACTCCAGCGGGGCAGAACGCGATCCGTACTGCGGCGCGGGTAGAGGGCCTCGTCCTCGACCCGGTCTACACCGGGAAATCCATGAGCGGCCTGCTCGACCTCGCGCACCGCCGAGTCCTCGACCCGGCAGTGCCGGCCGTCTTCCTTCACACCGGCGGCCTGCCGATCGTGTTCGCCTTCGAGGAGGCGTTCCGCGAGCAGGCTGTCTGCACGAAGATCCGGCGGTGAGTGCATGAGCCGTTTCGATCGGGTTCTCGGGCGGGTCCTCGGTCTCGTGGCGTTGCTGGTCATCGGCTCGCTGTCCGCCGCCGCGGCGTGCGACCCGGCGACCATCGCCGACCTCGTCGCGCGGCTGGGCGCGGGCGACGAAGCCGCCCGCTGGGAAGCGTCGACCACGCTCGGCAGGTGCGAGGCCGCGGCCGTGCCCGCCCTGGAGCAGGCGTGCGCTGCCGATCGGGCGCGGGTCCGGCAGGGCGCAGCGCGCTCGCTGGGCCTGATCGGCCCGGAGGCGGCGTCCGCGCTGCCGGTGCTGACCGCCGCGCTGGGCGATCCCGAGCCCCTGGTGCGCGAGAGCGCGGCCGAGGCGCTCGGGCGAATCGGCCCGAGCGCAGCCTCTGCAGTCGGGTCGTTGATTGCAGCCTTCGCCGACGACGATCCTTATCTGGCCGGCGCGGCCGCCGTCGCGCTGGAGCGGATCGGCGCGGCCAGCGTGCCGGCGCTCTCGCAAGCGTTGGCCGACGGCCGCGAGAACGTGCGCTGGTCGGCCGCGATCACCCTCGGGCAGCTCGGCCCGTCCGCCGCCGCCGCCGCGCCGGCGCTCGTGCGCGCGCTCGGTGACCCGAACGGAATGGTCCGCGCCTGCGTCGCAATCGCCCTCGGCGCGATCGGGCCATCGGCAGTCGATGCCGTCCCGGTGCTCACCGAGGCGCTGCACGATCGCGACGAGGACGTGCGTCGCGCCGCGCGGATAGCGCTTGCCGAGATCGCCCCATCGTTCCGCGCCGCGCCACCCGCCCGCGAGGAGGTCATCGCGACGATCGACCGGCTCGTTCCGAGCCTGATGGAGGAGCACCACGTTCCGGGCGTGGCGGTTGCCATCATTTCTGAAGGCCGGGTGGCGTGGTTGAAGGCGTACGGCGTCAGCGATGCCGCAACGAAGACACCGGTCGCGGCCGACACGCTGTTCGAGGCCGCCTCGATGAGCAAGCCGGTGTTCGCGATCCTCGCGCTGCAGCTCGCCGACGAGGGCCGGCTCGGCCTCGATCGGCCGCTGATCGAGTACTCGAGTGAGCCCTTGGTGCCGGACCAGCCGGGCCGCCGGCGCGTCACCGCCCGGATGGCGCTCTCGCACACCACCGGCTTCCCCAACTGGCGTCCGGGGGAGGAGGAACGCGAGGGCCCGCTCCCCCTGCTGTTCGAGCCTGGGACGCGCTTCGGCTACTCCGGGGAAGGGGTCTTCTACCTGCAGCGCGTCGTCGAGGAGATCACGGGCCGGCCGCTCGACCTGCTCGCCCGGGCGGCGCTCTTCGATCCCCTGGGACTGAAGCTCTCGAGCTTCGCCTGGAGCCCGGACGTCGAGGGTGCGCTCGCCAGCGGCCACGGCGAGGACGGGAGCTCCCTCACCAGGTCGAAGTACACCCATCCGAACGCGGCCTACACGCTCTACACCACCGCCGAGGAGTACGCCCGGATCATCGTCGAGGTCATGAACGCTGCGCGCGGCCGTTCGAAGGTCCTCTCCGAGGCCTCGGCGCGCGAGATGCTCCGGCCCCAGGTCGCCCTGGACGCGCGGGACCCGATCGAGCGGCCCTTCTCCGGCCAGGGACGCTCCGTGCAGTGGGGGCTCGGCTGGTCGCTGAACGCCACCGCCAGCGGCGACATCTTCCACCACAGCGGGGCCAACCGGACCGGCTTCCGCTGCTTCAGCCAGTTCTCCCTCGACCGGGGATCCGGGCTCGTCATCATGACCAACGGGCTTGGCGGCGGCGACCTGTGGACGCGGCTCATCGCCACGATCGGAGACTGGTGAGCGGCCTCAACACCGCTCCACCGTTGGCCGCGAGACCGGGTTTCGAGGCTGCAGTCGATGGTAGACTCCGCACGTGCGTTTGACGACCTGCGAGCCCCTCTCACCCCGGCATGTTTCCAGTGACCTGGGGCGGCGTCTCGAGCCGTTCGGCCGGGGTGGGGGAGAGCTGACGTGATCCTGGGGATCGGCTGTGATCTGGTCGACGTGGGGCGGGTCACGCGCCAGCTCGAGAGCGAGGGCCGGGGTTTCCTCGAGCAGCTGTTCACCCCGGACGAGATCGCGTACTGCGAGGGCAAGCGCTATCCGGCGCGGCACCTGTCGGCGCGCCTCGCAGCCAAGGAGGCGGTCTTCAAGGCCCTCGCCGTGGACCGGAGCGAGGGTTTCCTGTGGCAGCAGGCGGAGATCCGCAGCGACGAGGCAGGGCGCCCCTCGCTCGTGCTGCACGGTCGTTTGCGCGAGCTCGCCGAGGGGCGTGGTGTGCGTTCGGTCTACGTCGCGCTGTCACACACCGACACGTTGGCGACCGCGAACGTCGTCCTGGAGGCGTGAGCGGCGGCCCTGGGGCGAGGAGGACTGGCAGGGTGAGCAACATCGGGAGCTACGAAGAGCGGCTGCAGGGCTTCGACTGGTCGATCGCGGAGCGCGAGCTCGGCTACCGCGCCGGCGACGTCATCAACATCGGCTACCACTGCAGCGACCGGATCTGCAATCTGGGCCACGGCGGCAAGCTGGCGCTGCTGTGGGAGGACCACCAGGGCCGCGAGAAGCGCTTCACTTTTGACGACCTCAGGGTGCTGTCGAACACCATCGCCGCCTTCCTGGTGCGGCTGGGGGTGCAGCCGGGCGAGCGCGTGTGCCTGTTCATGGACCGCGTGCCCGAGCTCTACATCGGCTTCCTCGGCGTCCTCAAGATGGGTGGGATCGTCCAGCCCCTGTTCTCGGCGTTCCGCGAAGACTCGCTCGCGACGCGCCTCAAGGACGCGGCGACCTCGGTGGTCATCACCCAGCGCAAGCACCTGCCGGTGGTCCGCCGAACGCGCGAGCAGCTGCCCGGCCTGTGCCACGTCGTAGTCGTCGACAGCGAGGGCGCCCAGCTGAGGGACGGGGAAGTGGCGTTCGACCTCGAGGGCGGGCCGCGGGTCGAGACCTTCGAGGTTTTTCCCTCGACCGCCGAGACGCCGTCGGTGCTCCACTACACCTCGGGCACGACCGGCCAGCCCAAGGGCGCCCAGCATGTCCATTACTCGCTGATCGCGCAGTACCTGACGACCAGGTGGGTCCTCGACCTGCAGCCGGACGACATCTACTGGTGCAACGCCGACCCCGGTTGGGTGACCGGCACCTCGTACGGGATCATCGGGCCGTGGGCCAACGGAGCCACCCAGGCGGTGCTCGACGCGGGCTTCAGCGCCCCCCGCTGGTACGCGTTCCTGCAGAAGTACCGGGTCACGGTGTGGTACTCGGCGCCGACAGCGATCCGCCTCCTGATGCGCGAGGGCACCGAGCTGGTCCGCAACTACGACCTGAGCGCGCTGCGTCACCTGGCGAGCGTCGGCGAGCCCCTCAACGCCGAGGCCGTGCTGTGGTCCAAGGAGGCCTTCGGGCTGCCGTTCCACGACACCTACTGGCAGACCGAGACCGGCTGCATCGTGGTCACCAACGTGCCCGGGCTGCCGATCAAGCCGGGCTCGATGGGCAAGCCCTTCCCCGGCATCACCGCGGCGATCGTCGACCTCAAGACCTCCGAGCCGGTCGACACGCCCGGCGCGGTCGGGCTCATCGGCATCAAGCCGCCGTGGCCGTCGCTGATCCGCGGCTACTGGAACAACCCCGTTGGCTACGCCAACAAGTTCAAGAACGGCTGGTACCTGACCGGCGACCGCGCGAGCAAGGACGGCGACGGCTACTTCTGGTTCGTCGGCCGGGATGACGACGTTATCAACACCGGCGGACACCTGGTCGGGCCGTTCGAGATCGAGAGCGCGCTGCTCGAGCACCCTGCGGTCGCCGAGTCGGCGGCGGTGGCAACGCCCGACCCGACCAACATGGAGGTGGTGAAGGCCTTCGTGACCCTCAAGGCCGGGCACGATGTCAACGAGGATCTCGAGCTGGAGATCATGAACTTCATCCGCAAGCGGCTGTCGCCCCTGGCCATGCCGCAGCAGATCGAGTTCGTCGCGAGCCTGCCCAAGACCCGCAGCGGCAAGATCATGCGGCGGGTGCTGCGGGCGCAGGAGTTCGGAGAGCCGGTCGGCGACATATCGACGATGATGGACGAATGAACGATCCGAGAGGACGGGAACTGATGGGGGACACGATGGACGAGATGGAGCAAAACGTTCTGGCGTATGTGACCAAGGAGTACCTGGAGGAGGATGACGACCGCGAGCTGACGGTCGACACCCCGCTGATCAGCGGTGGCATCGTCGACTCGTTCTCAATGGTGTCGCTCAAGCGCTTCCTGGAGAAGAAGTACCAGATTCAGATCCCGGACGCCGACGCCTCCGCGGACGCCTTCGACACCGTCACCAGCATCTGCGCCGTGGTGAGGAGATTCAAGCCGAGCTGAATGATCCCGCGGACAGCCGGCGCGCCTCGCCGGCTCGCGGACGGTCGTGACACGGCGGCCCGGCGTGCGGTCGCCACGAGGAGGTGACAATGGCTTTTTCGCAAGCGGCTCGTGACTGGTACCACCGTGAGCTCGCCGGGATCCGCGATGCCGGCCTGTTCAAGGAGGAGCGCTTCATCCACTCCCTGCAGGACGCGGACATCGAGGTCGAGTTTCCCTCGGGCGCCAAACCCGCCTCGGTCATCAACCTCTGCGCGAACAACTACCTCGGCCTGTCGAGCCACCCCGAGGTGATTGCCGCGGCCCACGAGGGCCTCAAGCACCGCGGGTACGGGATGTCGTCGGTGCGCTTCATCTGCGGCACCCAGGACATCCACCGTGAGCTCGAGCGCAAGCTGACCGCCTTCCTCGGCACCGAGGACACCCTGCTCTTCCCGTCCTGCATGGATGCCAACGCCGGGGTCTTCGAGGCGGTCCTCAACGAGCAGGATGTGATGATCGCCGACCGCCTGGTGCACGCGTCGATCGTCGACGGCATGCGGCTGTGCAAGGCGATGCAGGACACCTACAAGCATGCCGACATGGCGCACCTCGAGGAGAAGCTCGTCGAGCACCAGGACAAGCGCTTCCGCCTGATCATCACCGACGGCGTGTTCTCGATGGACGGCGACCTCGCCCCGCTGGATCAGATCGTCGCCCTGGCCGAGAAGCACAATGCGATGGTCTTCGTCGACGACTCGCACGCCTCCGGCTACATCGGCAAGACCGGGCGAGGGACGCAGGAGCACTTCGGAGTCCTCGGCAAGATCGACATCATCACCACCACCCTCGGCAAGGCGCTCGGCGGCGCCTCCGGCGGCTGCGTCAGTGGCCGCTCCGAGCTGGTCGAGATGTGCCGCCAGCGGGCCCGGCCGTACCTGTTCTCGAACACCGTGGCGCCGGTGATCGTGAGCGGCGCGCTCAAGGTGCTCGAGCTCATCTCGGCCTCGACCGAGCGCCGGGACAAGCTGGAGGAGAACACCGTGTACTGGCGCAAGCTGCTCACCGACGCCGGCTTCGACATCAAGAAAGGCTCGAGCTCGATCGTCCCGGTCATGCTGTACAACGCCAAGCTCGCCCAGGACGTGGCGCGCGACCTGTTCGCGGAGGGCATCTACGTGGTCGGGTTCTTCTTCCCGGTGGTCGCCAAGGGGCAGGCGCGGATCCGCACCCAGGTCTCGGCGGCGCACGAGAAGCATCACCTCGACCGCGCGATCGCGGCCTTCAGGAAGGTCGGCGCGAAGTACGACATCCTGGGCAAGACCAAGGCGGACATCATCGCGAAGTACGGCAACTGAACCGAGGGCCGGCGCTCCCTCCGGGGCAGCTCCGGGAGGGCTCGGCGGGAGGAGACCCATGGCGAACACCCAGTTCATCGAGATCCCGCTCCCGGAGGGCGCCCGCGCCTCGCGCATGGACCTCGAGCTGCTGAAGGCGATGCTCCATGCGATCGTCAGCCTGCACTTCGAGTGGAGCAGCGACAGCGAGAAGATGATCCAGGAGCTCGAGCACGACGGCTGGAGCGTGCACGTCGGCCCGACCTGGCTCGCGCTGTGCCGCCGCGGCGAGAGCCTCGAGCAGGCCACCGGCCGCACCCCCGACGAGGCGATCGCCAGGCTCTATCAGGACGCCCGCTTCGACACCAGGTACGGCTGCCCGTAGCGGTCGCACGGGGCCGGATCGTCGAGGCGCCCCAAGCATGGGGGCCGATCGGTGCCGTGTTGCTTCGGGACGAGAGAACGCCTATAAGCCATGGCCATGAGAATCCTCTGTCGGCTGGCCCCTCGTCTGCTCCTGCCCTTGGTGCTGCTGGTATCGGGGCTGTCGTGCTCCAGGGCTCCTGACCGGGCGGCGGCCTTCGATCGGGCCGTCGACACGCTGTTTGCCGAGGGCTTTCCGCAGACGCTGGAGGCGTACTTCTGCTCGCTCGGCACCAACCCCGACCAGGGTTTCCGCTGGGCGGGGACGTCCGCCGAGCGTGCCGTCGGCGAGCGCGTGGCGGCCGAGATGCGGGCAATGGGCTTGAGCAACGTCCGGCTCGAGCCGGTCCCGGTGGACGTGTTCGAGTTCGAGAAGGCGAGCCTGAGCGTCGGCGAGCGCACGATGAGCGCCTCGACGCTCGGCGGCGTACCGCCGAGCCCGGCCGGCGGCATCACGGCGGCGGTGGTGTACGTCAAGGGCGGCACGGCAGCCGACTTCGACGCGGTGGGGAGTGTCGCCGGCAAGCTGGTCCTCCTCGACATGAGGACGAGCTCGTGGTGGTTCTCCGTCCCGGCCCTCGAGGCGGCACACCGCGGCGCCGCCGGCGTCATCTGCACCTACACGCCGGAGGATCCGAAGTACTTCTCGATCGACGACGACGCGCTGGGCAGCTTCGACGGGCAGTACGACATGGATGCGCCGCCCTGGATCTACATCTGCCGGCGCGACGGCGACTGGCTCAAATCGCAGCTCGAGGTCGGCCCGGTGGAGGCGACACTGCTCCTGGTCGAGAAGGTCACGCTCGCACGCGACGGCGGAACCGCCTACAACGTGCTCGGCGAGCTGCCCGGCTCCCGGAGCGACGGGCGAATGGTGCTCATGGCGGCCCACCAGGACGCTCACTTCCGCGCCGGCGCTGACGACACGGGCGGATTGGTCAACCTGCTCTCGATCGCGCGGGCGATGCGCGCGAGCGGCTACCGGCCGAAGACGACCGTCGTGTTCCTGGCGACCGCGGGCGAGGAGTTCGGCTACACGAACGCCTACTACGACTGGCTCACCGGCGCGTGGTGGGCAGCGACGCATGCACACCCGGAGTGGGTCGGCCGGGTTCGCGCAATGATCAACATCGAGGGCATGGCGATCAAGGACGCCCCGCTAACCCTCCGCTCGAATCCGGAGCTCGAACCCTGGCTGGAGGGACTGGCCTCGCGCCATCAGGCTCTCGCTCCGTACGGGTCGGAGGCGATCACGCCCGTCAGCTCGTGGAACGACCAGTGGACGTTCACGGCTGCGGGCATCCCGAGCGTGAAGGTGTCGACCCCCAGCGACGAGTACGACAAGACCTATCACTCGAACTTCGAGACGGCGGAGCTGGTGGATTGGGCGTACCAGGCGAAGATCGCGAAGTTCGTGTTCCGCGCCGTCGCCGGGATCGACGACGGCCTGCTGCCGTACAGCCTCGAGGCCCGGGCCGACGACCTTGTCGCGACCGTGAGCAAGGACGAGCTGCTCGCGGCCGGCGCGGACGCCGCGGTCGTCGCCCGGTTCGCGGCTGCCGTGGAAGCGTTCCGCACGGCCGCGGCTGCTTTCGACTCGCGCGCCGAGACCATCCCGGCCGGCGCGATCGATTCGGCGAACGGCGGCCTGCTCGAGATCGAGCGCGCCGTCAACGCCGGTTTCACGGCGCTGTCGCCGGCGGAGGACGACGCCACCGTCTATCCCCATCAGGCAGTGCTCGAGGACGCGCAGGGGATCAACGCCGCGCTCGCCGCCCTCAGGGCAGCCAGGCCAGACGCGGTCGCGGCGCTGAAGGCGCTCGAGGGAACGTACCTGACGCGGATTGGAATCGTCTTCAGCTACCCGGTGTACCTGAAGCACATCGCCAGGCTGGACCCTGGCTATGAACTCATCACCTGGGGCGCGCAGGGCCAGCTGCCGGAGCCGCTCGACGTCATTCCTGAGTACCGCAAGATCCAGTTGGGTGACATCGCCGGGGCGATCGAGGGGCTCGAGACCACGCGGCGAGAGCTCGCCCGGGAGCTCGGCCGGCGCCTCGCCGGGATGGCCGGCCTGCTCGAGCAGATGACGCCGCGCATCGAAGATCTCTCCGGCCGGCGGTAGGCCCTGAGCGTCCGGAAGGCGGGCGACCTCCCAAACGCCGCCGCCCGCGATCCTCGCGCGGACGGCAGCCGGCAGCACCGCCCACCTCCGGCGAGTTGGTAGAGTGCGCTTGCGAGGTTCCGGCCCGCGACCCGCTCTCTGCCATCACGGCTGTGCCAACGCCCACGACGCGATTTCGCCGAGCCAGTGCCGCCTGCGCCCGCCGTTCACTTCGGGATCCTCCAGCGGGTGCTGGCAATTGCGCGCCCAGTCGGCGCCCGTTCATTGACCGGGTTCGGACTCCCGTCCCCCGCGAAGCGCGGCAAGAGCGGCGAGAAAGCTGGTGCCTGCGGCTCGTCGCCCCGTGTTCCACACCACCAGGTCGTCAAGGACGCTGTATGCCGCCGGTACGACAAACAAGGTGAACAGGGTTGACACCGTCATGCCGCCCACCAGCGCGAGCGCCATTGGCCGTTGCAACTCGGCTCCCGGCCCCACGGCAAACGCCGGCGGAAGGGCGCCAGCGATCGTAGCCACGGAGGTCATGAGGATCGGACGCAGTCGGATCGGGCAGGCCTGCAGCAACGCTTGGTGTCGTTCAACGCCACGGGCGCGGATCTGATTGGTGAAGTCAACCAGCATGATCGAGTTCTTCTTGGCGATGCCGACCACGAGGATGAGGCCGAGCATGCTGTAGACGTTCAGGCTCTGCCCGGCAATCCACAGGGCGATGAGCGCGCCGCTGACCGAGAACGGCAGCGCGAACAGCACCGCGATCGGGTGCCAGAAGGAGTTGAACTGGCTGGCGAGCACCATGTAGGCGATCAGCAGACCGAGCCCGAACGCGAACCAAAGCGACTGGAACGACTCCCTGAACGTCTTCGTGCTGCCCGAGATCACGGTGCGGTAGCCGTCGGGCAGCACCTGCCGGGCAATTGCCAAGGACTGCTCGACCGCTTCGGCCTGGGAGGCGCCCTGGGCAACGTTGGCGAAGATGGTGATCGCCCGCTCGCGGTCGCGCCGGGTGATCGTCTGGAGCGTCGGCTCCTGCTCGATCCGGACCAGATCGCCGAGACGTACCAGTTCGCCGCTCGACGTGCGCACCAACAGTCGGGAAATGTCCTCCGGGCGGTCGCGCTCGGGGGCCAGCAGGCGCGCTCGGATATCGAAGCGCCGCCCGGCGTCCTTGAACTTGCCGACCCGCACACCGCCAATCGCGGCGTTCACCGTCTCCCCGATCGCCGCCATGCTGACCCCGAGGTCGGCGGCGCGATCGCGGTCCGGGACGATGCGCACCTCGGGCATGCCCACCTGATAGTCGGTGTCGACGTCGGTGACCAGCCGCGAGGCCCGCATTCGCTCGGCGATCTCCCGCGCCGATGCGGCGAGCACGTTCCAGTCCGGTCCGCGAACGTTGAACTCGATCGGGAAGCCGCCGCCGCGTGAGGGCGAGAAGCCAGTCTGCGAGATGTCCTGCAGCACCACGCGGCCACCGGGGAGCGTGGCAGCGTACCGCCGGACGACCTCCATGAACTCGAGCTGCGTCAAGGGGCGGCCGCGCTGCGGGTCGATCGGGCGTTCGCTCGGCTCCTGCATGTTGACGTAGGCCTGCCCTGAATTGACCGCGCTGAAGCCGCCCACGCTGCCGGCGAACAGGGTGACCTCGGGCCGGGCAATCATGAACGACTCGATCTGGCGGAAGAAGCGATCGGTGGCATCGAGGCTGGTGCCCACAGGAGTGATGAAGCGCATGGTGAAGCGGCTCATGTCCTGGCTCGGAATGAACTCCTGGCGGAGCAGCCAGATCGTCCCGAGCGACAAGGCGAAGAACCCGGTCGCGCTCACCAGCACCCACGGGCGGTGGTGAAGCGCCGGCTTGAGGGTCACGAGGTAGAGCTCCGACAGCCGTTTGAACATTCGGTCCATGGTCCGGCCGAGCCGGCCGCGGTGCTCGACCTCGAGGAAGCGGGAGCAGCGCATCGGCGCCAGCGTGAGAGCCTCGAGGAGCGAGAGCGCGACTGCCACGGAGATCGTCACGCCGAACTGGAAGAAGAACTTGCCGATGATCCCCTTCATGAACGCGACGGGCAGGAAGATCGCCACGATCGCCATGGTGGTGGCGGCGGCGGCGAAGGTGATCTCCCGCGCCCCAACCGACGCGGCCTTCACCTTGCCCTCGCCCATCTCACGGTGTCGGTAGATGTTCTCCAGCACCATGATGGCGTCATCCACGACGATCCCGACCACGAGCGTGAGGCCGAGGACGGTGTAGGTGTTGAGGGTGAAGCCGAAGATGTAGATGACGATGAAGGTGCCGAGGATCGAGGTAGGGATGGCGAGCAGGATGTTGACGGTCGAGGACCAAGAGCCGAGGAACAGCCAGCACACGAGACCGGTCAACAGCGCAGCCAGCAGCAGGGTGAACAGGATCTCGTCGATGGAGCGCTCGATGAATGTGGTCGTGTCCCAGTTGACGTCGAGCCGCAGGCCTTCGGGGAGCTGGGCACGCAGGTCACCCAGCTTGGCCTTGATTTCGCGTCCGACCTGGACCGCGTTGGCGCCTCGCATCTTTGAGATGGCGAACCCGATCGACGTCTCGCCCATGGCGCGGTTGAGGCGGCGCCGGTCCTCGAGTCCGTCCTCGACTACGGTGAGATCCTTCAGCCGAACCGGCGCGCCGTTCGAGTAGGTGACGACCAGGTTGCGAAACGCCGTGAGGTCGATCGCTTCGCCCTGGGCGCGCACGTTCATTTCGCGCTCGGCGCCCTCGATCCTGCCGGCCGGCACCTCCTGGTGCTCGCGCTCGATGGCGCGGTTAACGTCGAGCACCGTGAGTCCGTGGGCCTCGAGCCGCTCGGCGTCGTACCAGACGCGCACGTTCCGGTCACGGTAGCCGAACGCCTCAATGGCACCGACACCCGCGACCATCTGGAGTTGGGGCCGGATGACGTTCCGCACGTAGTCGGCGAGGAAGAGCGGCGACCGGTCACCCGACAGCGCGAGGCGGATGATCGGCTGGTCCTCGGGGTTGGTCTTGGAGATGTTGGGCGGATCGATCTCCCGCGGCAGCTCGTGGACCGCCTGCGACACCTTGGTCTGCACGTCCTGGAGCGCGGCGTCGATGTTGCGCCCGATCTCGAACTCCAGCGTCACGTTGGCCGACCCCATCCGGGCGGTTGACGACATCTGCTGGACGCCCTCGACGGTGGTGAGCGCGTCCTCAAGGGGATCGACGATGTCGGTCTCGATGATCTCCGGAGACGCACCCTCCCACCCCAGCGAGACCGAGACGATGGGGAAGTCGACGTCGGGGTTCTGGCTGATGCCGAGGCCGTGGAATACGCCGCCGAAGCCCGTGTAGCACAGCACGCCGAAACCGATCAGGGCGCCCATGAGAATCCAGGCGAACACGTGATTGCGGATCGAGATGTCCGCCAGCGTCATGCCGGTGGCGATGGCCCTGGGGTCCTCCTCCGGCTCGATGGAGGGGAGACGATCGTTCACGGCTGCACAGCCCCGGCACTGCCGGAGGGTCCGTCAACCTGCCGCACGGCGATCCCATCGGCGAGCCTGTCGGAGCCCTCGACCACGACGCTGTCGCCAACCGCCAGACCGGAGACGATCTCAACCGCACCGTCGTCGGTGCGCAGGCCGATCGTCACCGGCCGCTGGCGCGCTGTGCCCTGGTCGACGACGTAGGTAACGAATCCGCGTTCGCTCGCCTGGATCGCGCTCTCTGCTACCACGACTGCGTTCCTGTGGGTTTCGGTCGCGAGGGTCACCTCGGCGAAGAAGCCGGCCTTCAGCGCGCCCGGGTTGGTGACCCAGGCGAGGATCTCGACCTGCCGGGTGGCAGTGTCGGCAACATCGCCGACGTGGTAGACGGTGGCCGTGAATGTGAAGTCACCCAGAGCAGCCACCCGGAATGTCACCGCCTGGCCCTCGTGGGCCTTGAGGGACTCCGACTCCGAGACCTTGAACCGCAGCCGCAGCCGGCGTGTGTCGACCAGCGTCGCGAGCACATCGCCGACTTGGACGAACTGCCCGGTGTCGACGGCGCGGGTGTCGATCTCGCCGGCGCGCGGCGGGCGGACCTCGGAGCGGCGTTGGTCCTGCAGCGCGAGTTCGAAAGCGGCCTTCGCGACGGCGGTGTCGGCGTCGAGGCGCTCGGCTTCCTGGCGCGCCCGGTTCAGCTCCTCGACCGGGACGAGCTGTGCGGCGGCCAGAGCCTCGCGGCGTTGCAGGTCGGCATCGGCGCGCCGCCAGTCGGCAAGGGCGCGCCTGTGCGCGGCATCGGCGCGCGCCGTTTCGAGGGCGTAACGCTCGGGGTCGATGCGCGCCAGGACGGTCTCGGGGGTGACGTGGTCGCCGGCCTGGAAGCGCACTTCCTCGACTGTGCCCGGGACCTCGGCGGTTACCCTCACCAGCTCCTCGGGCTCCAGGGTGCCGAGCGCCTGCGCCGTGTAGACAACATCGCGCATCGCCACCGGTGCGGTGCGCACCACCAGCGCTCGCGGCCCAGCATTGCGGTCGTTGCTGCCGCTGTCGTTCTGCCCGCCGCACCCGACGGCGACCGCACAGCCCAACGTAAAGACAAGCACACCCCTGGATGCAGCCACAAGCCTCCCGATGCGACCCCATGCCACGACGATGGGGTCGCCGGCCCAGCCCCGGCCCCGCCCAGTTCGGGCGTGAGACCGAGGTGCCATTGTGAGGCGCTCCCGCCGATTCGTCCATGTTTGAAGTGACAGGTGCGATAGCGGCCTCGCCACGGCGGCGATCGCGCCGCAGGCGTCTGCGATGAGGTCGAGGTAGCCGGGGTTGTCGCCGCGACCGCCGGTCACGGCCCGCTAGAAGAAGAGGCCCTCGGCGAGGAGCTGCCGCATGTCGGCCCCCAGCCCCAGTTCGCTGAGAGGCGGTTCGGCGGACTCAATCTGAACGCCGTGGTCCACGTAGAAGAGGTTCACTCCGAAACCGAGGCGGTTCCTCCTCCCCTCGAAGTGCAGCTGCACGCCGACGTCGACGTCCTCGATCATGTCGGAGAACGTCGCCTCGACCGGGATCTCGGCGAGTCGGCGACCGAAGCGCCACCGCTGATGCCGAAGAACTACGCGCAGTGCGCGATCGTGAAGTGCCAGGCGCCGTCCATCGCCACCGCGGGCCCACCGTGTGACTGCGCCCACGCTGGGAGGGCAGCCGCCGCCATGACAACGACCACCTGTCCCAACCGACCGACTGTTCTCGTCATCGCATGCCCTCCATGCGTCGTCGTCGCCAGGTCTTCGGCCGGCATGATACCGCGGCCGCTGGGCCACTCTCGAGATCGTCGAGCGAGGGTCGCCTCGCCAGCGTGGTGGGAGCGGCGTCGCCAGCCCGGCCCGCCTGCCCGGCCGGCGAACGCACCGGGCCGGGCGAGGGAGAGGTGGGGAGGGGGCCGGACTCGCCTTTGACGCTTGCGTCGTACCGTAGTAGATTAAATACAATATTTGACAAAATCCATAATCATACTGATACTGACGACATGAATAGGGACGCTGCCGATCTGCTCCGCCGACACGGTCTCCAGGTCACGGCTCAGCGCCTGGCCGTCCTGGAGGCAGTATCGCAACATCCGCACGGCACCGCGGACGACGTCGCCAAGGCCGTACGGGCCGAGATCGGCGTCATCTCCCGCCAGGCGGTGTACGACGCCCTCGGAGTTCTGGCCGAAAAGGACCTCATCCGGCGCATCCAGCCAGCCGGGTCGCCGGCGCGCTACGAGGACCGGACCGCCGACAACCACCACCACCTGATCTGCCGCACCTGCGGCCGGATGGTCGACGTCGACTGCGCGGTCGGAGCCGCGCCCTGCCTGACCCCGGCCGACGACGCGGGCTACGAGATCGACGAGGCCGAGGTGATCTACTGGGGCCGCTGCCCCGACTGCCTCTCCCAGACCCCGGTCCGTTCGGGGACTGAGGAGGAGGCCGCCCCCGTCCAGCGGGTTCCGCTGACGAGTGACGACAGCGACGCCGGCCGATAAGCAACGTAGTTTCAGACCGACCAACGAGAAGGAGAACCGAGATGTCAGACGATTCCAGCAAGTGCCCGGTGACGGGCGGACGCCGCATCAAGGCACGGACCAACCGCGACTGGTGGCCGGATCAGCTCAATCTGAAGGTGCTCCACCAGAACTCTCCCCTGTCCGATCCGATGGGCGAGGAGTTCAACTACGCCGAGGAGTTCAAGAGCCTCGACCTGGCTGCCGTCAAGCAGGACCTCTACGCGCTGATGACCGACTCGCAGGACTGGTGGCCGGCGGACTGGGGCCACTACGGGGGGCTGTTCATCCGGATGGCATGGCACAGCGCCGGCACCTACCGCATCAACGACGGCCGCGGCGGCGCCTCCTCCGGCACGCAGCGCTTCGCGCCGCTCAACAGCTGGCCCGACAACGCCAACCTCGACAAGGCGCGCCGGCTGCTGTGGCCGATCAAGCAGAAGTACGGCCGCAGGATCTCCTGGGCCGACCTGATGATCCTCGCCGGCAACTGCGCCCTCGAGTCGATGGGGTTCAAGACGTTCGGCTTCGCCGGCGGGCGCGAGGACGTCTGGGAGCCGGAGGAGGACATCGACTGGGGGACCGAGACCACGTGGCTCGGTGACAATCGCTACTGCGGGGACCGGGTGCTCGAGAATCCGTACGGCGCCGTCCAGATGGGCCTGATCTACGTCAATCCGCAGGGGCCGAACGGCGAGCCGGACCCGGTCGCCTCGGGCCGCGACGTGCGCGAGACCTTCGCGCGAATGGCCATGAACGACGAGGAGACCGTGGCGCTCACCGCCGGCGGTCACACCTTCGGCAAGTGCCATGGCGCCGCCTCCGATGCGGAGTACGTCGGCCGGGAGCCGGAGGGCGCGGGCCTCGAGGAGCAGGGACTCGGCTGGAAGAGCAGGTTCGGCAGCGGCAAGGGCGATGACACGATCACCAGCGGGCTCGAAGGCGCGTGGACGCCGAACCCGACGAAGTGGGACAACGGCTACTTCGACATGCTCTTCGGCTACGAGTGGGAGCTGGTGAAGAGCCCCGCCGGCGCCTGGCAGTGGCAGGCCAAGGATGTCGCCGAAGAGCACATGGTGCCGGACGCGCACGACCCGTCGAAGAAGCGCCCGCCGATCATGACCACCGCGGACATGTCGATGCGGATGGACCCGATCTACGAGAAGATATCCCGCCGCTTCCACGCCAACCCCGAGGAGTTCGCCGATGCCTTCGCGAGAGCGTGGTTCAAGCTGACCCACCGCGACATGGGGCCGATCTCGCGCTATCTCGGCCCGGAGGTCCCGAAGGAGCAGCTGCTGTGGCAGGACCCCGTCCCCGCGGTCGACCACGAGCTCATCGGGCAGCGCGACATCGCCACGCTCAAGCGCAGGATCCTGGGATCGCGACTCTCCATCTCCCAACTGGTCTCGACGGCCTGGTCGGCGGCGTCGACCTTCCGCGGCTCCGACAAGCGCGGCGGCGCCAACGGAGCCCGCATCCGCCTCGCCCCGCAGAAGGACTGGGCGGTGAACCAGCCGGCCCAGCTGGCGGCGGTGCTCAAGGTCCTGGAGCGGATCCAGAGCAGCTTCAATCGCTCGCGGTCCGGCGGGAAGCGAGTCTCGCTCGCCGACCTGATCGTTCTCGGCGGCTGCGCCGCCGTCGAGCAGGCGGCGAGGAACGCCGGCTTCGACCTGAAGGTCCCCTTCACGCCGGGGCGCACGGACGCGTCGCAGGAGCAGACCGACGTCAACTCGTTCGCCGTGCTCGAGCTGAAGGCCGACGGCTTCCGCAACTACCTCGCCGATGGCTTCAGCCGTCCGGCGGAGCATCTGCTCGTCGATCGCGCGCAGCTGCTGACGCTGACCGCTCCCGAGATGACGGTTCTCATCGGCGGCCTGCGAGTGCTCGATGCCAACGTCGGTCAGTCCGAGCACGGCGTCTTCACCGACCGGCCCGGGACCCTGAGCAACGACTTCTTCGTCAACCTGCTCGACATGAGCTCGGAGTGGAAGGCGGCCGCGGACGGCAGCTTCGTGGGACACGACCGCGTGTCAGGCGACGTGAAGTGGACCGGCACCCGCGTCGACCTCGTCTTCGGGTCGAACTCCGAGCTCCGAGCCCTCGCCGAGGTCTACGCCTGTGACGACGCAGGGGAGAAGTTCGTGCGCGACTTCGTGGCGGCCTGGGACAAGGTCATGAGCCTCGACCGCTTCGACCTTCGCTGATCATCACCGAGAGAAAATCGTGGGGGCCCCGGCGGTTCGCAGCCGGGGCCCGCTGCTCGTCCTCACACGCGGGCTTCCCGCACGGGGCGTCCAGTGCCGGGTGTGTCACGCCGAGTGCCTCATCGCGTGCTCGTGCAAGGGGCGAGGCCTGTGCCCCTCCTGTGGCCCAAGAGCGCCTGGGGCCCGGCGTACACTTGGGACTGTGGGAAACCAATGCCCGACCATTCTTCTCGCCGCCCGCGGCTGGACCGTGAAGGGGTAGGGGAGGCGGGGTGGCGGCAACCGAAGCGGCAGGCGGCCGGCGGGCGGGGTTGCGGCGATTCGTCCCTGCGGGGGCGATGGCGCTGGCGGCGTACGCCGCCGTGCTGCTCATCTACCGCCCAGTGAGCCCGTTCGAGTGGGACGAGATCCTGTTCATGCGCGCCATGGCGAAGTACGACGTCGCTGCCCACGCGCCGCACCCGCCGGGCTACCCGGCGTTCGTCGCGCTGGCGAAGCCGGTCTACTGGCTGACCGGCGACGCGCAGCTCGGCCCACAGCTCGCGGCGATCGCCGGCGCGGTCGCCGCGGTCGGGCTGCTCGGCCTGCTCGCCGTCCGGCTCGGCGCGACCCGCCGCGAGGGGTGGTGCGCGGCGGCGATGCTGGCCGCACTGCCCGGGTTCCTCTTCAACGCCAACGTCGGCATGTCCGACGCGGTCGGCACCGCCGCCGCGGTTGCCGGGGTCCTGGCGCTCGCTGCCGCGCTCGACCGGCCCGAGCGGCTGCCGCTGGCGGCGGTGATCAACGGGCTCGCCCTCGGCGTGCGCCCGCAGGTCGCCTATGCGCTCATCCCGGTCGGCTTCGCCGCCCTGGTGGGCGCCGCGCGCGCTCGCCGCTGGCGACCACTGCTGCTCGCGATCGCCGCCGGCGCCGCTGCTGCCGCCGCGAGCTGGGTGCCGGCGATCCTGATCACGGGACCCGACCGCTTCCTCGCCGCCGTGCGCGGGCAGGCGAACCATGTGGTGACCTTTGAGCACGCGGGCCGGTTCTCGGGCGCGCCGCTTTCCGTGCTGGCCGACCACTGGCTGCTGGCGCCGTTCGGATCGCCCGCCCTCGCCTGGGTGTTCTGGCTCCTCGTTCTCGTGGGCGGGGTGGCGCACTGGCGCGCGGGGCGGCGGCGGCTGGTCGCGGTGTGCCTGGCGTCCGGCGCGGCGTACCTCGTGCTCGCGGCGGGCACGATGCACTACGGTCCATCGGTCCGCTACGTGCTGCCCGCGCTGCCGTTCTTCGCGGTGATCGCCGCCGGGGTCGCCGCGACCGAGCGGCCGTTCGCCCGCCGCGCTGCCGTGGCGGTCGCCGCAGCGTGGTCGCTGTACGCGGCGCTGGCGGTCGCCGGACCGTCGCTCGACATCCGCCGCCGCCGCCCCGCGCCGGCGTCCGAGGCGATGACGTGGATCGCCGCGAGCTACGATCCTGGCGAGACGCTCGTTTACTACGTCGGACGGTTTGCTCCGCACATTCGCATGGTGTTGGGTTCTCAGGGGTTCACCGTGAAGCAGGCCAAGCCCGGAGAGTCGTACCATGCGGGGTTGCGCCCGGACGGCGTCGTGCTGCTCGTGAGCGAGAAGGTCATCCCCGGTACCCAGGTGCTGCTCGCGCGCGAGTGGAACGTGCCGTACCTCGGCCGTCTCTCCAGGGAGCGGTACGCTCGTTGTGTCGTTGCTCAGGCGCTCCCGTCGCCGGGCGAGGAGGCGCTGACGGCGACGCTGCGGGCCCTCGCCACGCCCGAGCTGCTCGCGGCGGCGCCCAGGTCGTCGTTGCTCCTGGTGCCCGCGGCCGCCCATGGGAAGGGGAAGCTCGGGGCGTTCTGGGTGACCGACCTCGTCGTGATGGCTCCGGAGGGAGGGGTTGCGACGCCCGTGGAGCTCCGCGTCGTCCAACGCCCGAATGGTCCTCGCGGAAAGCAAAATTTTCGCGGGAAGGTGCAGCCGGGCCGGCCGTTGCTGCTTCGCGACGTGCTCAAGGAGTCACTGGCGTATCAGGGGTTCGCTGCCATCGAGGTTCGTGCGGGCGCGCCTGTCGCTGCACTGTGGCGGACCTACGATCGGCATCGGCCGGCAGATGAAGGGAACGTCGGACTCCTGCCGGCGATGCCGGGGGAAGCCGCCACGAGCGCCGCCGCCTTCGACCTCGGCGCGGCGTGGCCGTTGCGGGCCGCGGCGCGCTGCAACGTCGGCTTCGTCAACCTCGGCGAGGCGCCGGCCGAGGTGGTGCTCGAGGTCACTGTCGGCGGCGCCACCACGTCCCACCGGGTCGTGGTTCCGGCACGGGCGAGCGTGCAGGTCAACGGCCTCGTCGAGGCGGTCGCAGCACGGCCACTGCGGGCGACGTTCCGCTCGACGGCTCCGGTCGTCGCCTACGCGGCGATCGTCGAGCGGGCGAGCGGGCGGGCGACCTACCTCACGCCGTGACCTCCGGCGGCACGATCGCCGATGACGCGGCTGGCGCCGCCACGAGGAGATGGCGAAGTTCCTCGAGGTTGCGTCCTATCGCAGCACGATCTACACGATGGAATTTCCGACGGGAACCTGGCTCGAGGTCACTCGTTCGCACCGTTAGGGTGGACTGAGCGGCTGGTTCCGCCCCCGTCTGCGAGCGGCCGCAGTCGCGCTCGCTTTGCGACCACGACGCGCCCGCGTTCGCAGCCGTGGGCGTGTTTACGTTGTCGCTCTCTGCGGTCGCTCCAACGCGCCCCAACCCCACAAGCGCGGTGGTTGTAAGTCGCCCACTGCCCTCTTCCGGCTTCGCCTCCGGCTCCGCCGTGACAAGCCGGTCGGGCTGCGCCCTCCCTGCGACCCCCACGGCTACGACCACCAGCGCTCGTGAGGTCGTGGTGTCCCAACCAGAAAACAGAAAAGCCGCGCGAATGCGCGGCCTGCTGTTTTCTGGTTGCGGGGGCTGGATTTGAACCAGCGACCTTTGGGTTATGAGCCCAACGAGCTACCGGACTGCTCCACCCCGCGTCGCTCAGGATGGAGGAGTATATGGTCGGGGGCGGGGGCTGTCAAGGAAGCCGCGCGCCGACGATCACGGCGGTATCAAGAGGGACGGCGCCGGCACGGCGGTCGCGAGTGACAGCGGCAGCGGGGTCGGCAAGGCGCACGTCAGATGGCGTGCAAGCGTCCCTGGATGACCGGGAGCGTGCTCTCCAGCGCCTGCCGCGCGCGCGCGAACTCCCCGTCGAACCAGGTTGAGAAGCGGCTCTCCAGGTGATCCAGGGCGAGCGTCGCCACCGGCTCGACGGTCCGTCCGATGTGGGACGCGTCCGGCTTCACGCCCACCATTGGGAACCGAGGAAGGTCCCAGATCCCGTCCGCGTCGTTGCCGTCGATGACCACATCACGGTAGATCGGGACGACCCGCATGATCTCGGCCGTCACCTCATCCACCTGCGAGTACTTCATCTTGAAGCGATACCCCATCTCGCCGGCAATCTCGCGGAGGATTTGCCAGGTCTCCATTCCAGAGACCGGAGGGACGGCGCGGGTGAGACGCTGGACGCGTCGCTCGGAGCTCGTGAAGGTCCCTGACGTCTCTGCCGTGCTGCACAGCGGCAGAACTACGTTGGCCAGGGCAGCGGTCGCGGTCTGGAAGAGGTCCGCGACCAGGAGGAATTGGGCGGAAAAGAGGCCGTCCAGGAGGTCCCTGGGAAAGTCATCGCTCCCGAGTGGGTCTTCCCCCAGAACGATCGCGACTTTGATCTTCTTCTGGCGCAGGAGCTCCGCGATGTCGGTTGAACCCGGCTCGAGGTCGCGGAGAGTGACGCACCAGTCTTTCTCGAGATCGTCGATAGCGGCCTCATCGCGCGTCGAGACATAGCCGGGCAGCCATGCCGGGTTCACGCCCATGTCGAGCAGCCCCTGCATGTTCGACTTCTCGTGCAGGGCGAGGACGGAGCAGCCCAGCGCGCGTGCGATCTCGGCGAACAGCCGCACGTCCTGCGTGGTTCGCACCCCACGGTAGTCCTTGTTGAGGACGAGAACCTTGAGGATGCTCGCGGCGAGGATCCCGGCGGCCTCGCGCAGCTCCGCGCGGCCCACGCCGCAGACATCCCCGTGATCCCCGGAGGCCGCGACGGCCACGCCACGCTCGAGCTCGGGCCACTCAGTCCAGTCGAAGCTCCCCAGTGCGGCGACCTCACCGAGCAGTGCGAGCAGCACCTGCCCCTCGCCCCCTTGCGAACAGGTCAGCTGGACTTCCGCCAGCTCCGAGACGCGGTTTTCGTCGGAGCCGATGTAGATGAGCTTGCCGCCCTTGCGGATCGCCTTCTTGGACAGCAGGTCCACGACGAAGTGCTCATCGTCCGTTCTCGAGTTCACGACGACGATCGCCTGCGCGTCGGCCAGGTCGCGGTACGAGGCGGTCGAGACAACCTCAGGGCAGAAGAGATCGCGGTTCACGAGGTGGGCGAAGCTCGTCACGTTGTGGGTCTTGAGGGCCACGCGCGCGAACTTCTGCGCGAGGTATGCCTCCTCGTTGGTCAGGCGCGGGGAGACGAAGACGGCGATCTCGCCTGACTGGTAGTGGCGCTTGAGCTCCTTCAGGCGCATGGCGGCGTAGCGGATCGTCTCGTCCAGGGGCGCATCCTGGAGCTCGCGGCCGGTTCGGATCTTGCCGAGCCGCAGGCGCTCGGGCGTGTGGACGTAGTTGTGGCCGAAACGTCCCTTCCTGCAGTGGTTGCCGTCGGTCGGGCAGTCCTGCTGGTAACGCGAGATTTTCACGAGCGAGTCGCCGAAGGTGTCGTAGTTCAGCCGGCAGCCGACGCCGCAGTAGTGGCAGACGGTCGGGTTCGTTGCTGTCGCCCACGGGCCCGGCTTCGCGAGCGGGATCTTGGCGGCAATCGCTCCCGTCGGGCAGGTGCTGACGCAGAGGCCGCAGCTCACACAGTCGGTCTCCAGCAGCGATCCGCCCAGAGCCGGCTTGACGACCGTGTTGAAGCCGCGATTGATGAATCCGTACGCCGCAACGCCGACGATCTCGCTGCACACCCGCACGCACCTGCCGCAGAGGATGCACTTGTTCGGATCGAGCTCGATCAGCGGGTGGCTGCGATCGATCCTGTACTCCTTCGCCTCACCCATGAAGGAGGAGATATCGACCTGGTACTCGGTGGCGAAGCGCCGCAGGTCACAGTCGAAGAGCGCGGTGCAGCCGCACTCCAGGCAGCGGAACGCCTCCCGCTTCACATCCTCGGCGGTGTACCCCTGCTCGACCTCGCTGAACGACTTCCTCCGCTCGTCTGGCGAGAGCGACGGCATCAGCCGGCGCGGATACCGCGACCCCTCGCGGAGGTCTTCGACCGTAACGTTGTGATAGGCGTCCTTCTTGCTGAAGAACTCGACCGGCTCGGGCTGCGCCTTCCCGGTGCGGATGTAGGTGTCGATAGAGTGGGCGGCCTTGCGCCCCGCCGCGATCGCCTCGATCGCCGTGGCGGCCCCGGTGACCACATCGCCCCCGGAGAAAACGCCCTCGACGCTGGTCTCAAAGGTGGCTTCGTGCACCTGGATCGTCTGCCAGCGGGTGAGGTTCAGCACCTCGCCGAGCGGCAGGAAGTTCGGGACCTTGCCCTCGGCCAGCTCCGTGATCTTGGTCCCCTGGCCGATCGCGGCGATCGCGAAGTCGCAGTCGACGACGAACTCGGATCCGCGGATCGGCTTGGGGCTGCGCCGCCCGCTCGCGTCGGGCTCGCCGAGCTCCATCCGGATGCACTCGAGCGCGGTCAGGCGCCCGTTCTGCTGGATCACCCGCACCGGGGCGACGAGGAAGTCCATCTCGACTCCCTCGTGCTGCGCGTCCACGATCTCCATCTCGTTGGCCGGCATCTCCTTTCTCGTGCGGCGGTAGAGGAGGCGGACCTCCTTCGCGCCGAGCCGGAGCGCCGTCCGCGCGCAGTCGATCGCGGTGTTACCGCCGCCAACCACGAGGACCTTGCCGTGGATGTTCGCCTTCTTGCGCAGGGCGTAGTCCTTGAGGAAATCGATCCCGGGCAGGACCCCTTCGGCCTCTTCGCCCTTGACCCGCATCTTCGAGCTGTCCCAGGCGCCGAGCCCCAGGAAGATCGCCTCGAAGCCGTCCTCCATCAGGCTGGTGACGGTGAAGTCCTTGCCGAGAGTCACATTCGTCGAGAGCTTGACCCCGAGATCCAGGATCAGATTGACCTCGAGGTCGAGGATGTCCTTCGGCAGCCGGTACTCGGGGATGCCGTAGCGGAGCATGCCGCCCGCCTCGGGGAGGCTCTCGAAGATGTGCGCTTCGTACCCCTTGAGCGCGAGGTAGTAGGCGCACGAGAGCCCCGCGGGGCCGGCCCCCACGACCGCGACCCGGTGCCCGTTGCTGTCAGCGGCGACCGGCCGGAACCCTTCCTTCCGTCCCAGATCGAGGTCGGCCAGATAGCGCTTGATGTAGTCGATCCCGACCGCCTCGTCGAGCAGGTTGCGCCGGCAGCCGGTCACCTCGCAGGGGCGGGTGCAGACGCGCCCGCAGATCGCCGGGAGCGGGTTGCGCTCCTTGATGAGCTGGATCGCGTCCTGGTACTTCCCGAGCGCCGCCAGGGCGACGTACCCCTGGATGTCGATCGCCGCCGGGCAGGCGAGCTGGCAGGGGCCGATGCAGTCGGCATAGTGGTTGGACAGCATCAGCTCGAGAGCCGCCTTGCGGGACCGCCGGATCTCCGGGTTGTTGGTCTCGACGACCATTCCGCTGCTGACCTTGGTCGAGCAGGCCGGGAGGAAGGTCCGCGCCCCTTTGACTTTCACGACGCACAGGAAGCAGGACGAGAAGGGCTCCAGCTGCTTGTCATGGCACAGCGTCGGGATCGAGTGGATCCCGTTCGCCAGAGCCACCTCCAGGATGGTCTGGCGGTTGTCCGCGATCACCCTCTTGCCGTCGATCTCGAGCTTGACCAGATCCATCCTCTCCCTACTTTCCTGATGCGGCTACAGCCGTGTGATCGCGTGGAAACGGCAGGTCTTGTAGCACTCGTCGCAGTGGATGCACAGCGACTGGTCGATGATGTGCATCTCCTTCTTGTCGCCGGTGATCGCGCCGACCGGGCAGGCACGGCCGCACAGCGTGCACCCGTTGCACGCCTCCGTGATCGTGTAGGTCAGGAGGGCGATGCAGCTGTGGGCGGGGCACCTCTTGGTGGAGATGTGCGCCTCGTACTCGGAGCGGAAGTACTTGATGGTCGTGAGCACCGGGTTGGGCGCCGACTGGCCGAGCCCGCAGAGCGAGTTGTTCTTGACGAGGATGGCGAGCTGCTCGAGCAGCTCGATGTCGCCGTCCTTGCCCTTGCCCTCGGTGATCCGGCTCAGGATCTCGAGCATCCGCTTGGTGCCGACCCTGCAGAAGGTGCACTTCCCGCACGACTCGCGTTGCGTGAAGTCGAGGAAGAAGCGGGCGATGTCGACCATGCAGGTCGTCTCGTCCATCACGACGAGCCCGCCCGAGCCCATGATCGCGCCGGTCTTGTTGATCGACTCGTAGTCGATCAGGATGTCCTGCAGCTCGGCCGGAATGCAGCCGCCCGAGGGACCTCCCATCTGGACCGCCTTGAACTTCTTGTCGTCCTGGATCCCGCCGCAGATGTCGTGGACAATGCCCGCGATCGAGATCCCCATCGGGACCTCGACCAGGCCCCCCCGCTTGACCTTGCCGGCCATCGCGAAGACCTTGGTCCCCTTGCTGTTCTTCGTGCCGAGCGTGTTGAAGGCCGTGGCACCGTTTTGCACGATCCAGGGCACGTTGGCGAAGGTCTCGACGTTGTTGATGCAGGTCGGGCAGTCCCACAGCCCCTTCGTTGCAGGGAACGGGGGGCGAACCCGCGGCATGCCGCGCTTGCCCTCGACCGACATGATCAGCGCGGTTTCCTCGCCGCAGACGAATGCCCCGGCGCCCTCCTTCAGCCTGATGCTGAAGCGGAACGGGGTCCCGAGGATGTCGTTGCCGAGGAATCCTCGTGCCTCGGCCTGGGCGATCGCGATGTTCAGCCGGTCGATGGCCTTCGGATACTCCGCCCGGACGTAGATGTAGCCGTCGCTGGCCCCGATCGCGTAGCCGGCGATCGCCATTCCTTCGAGGACCGAGTGAGGGTCCGCCTCCAGGACCGAGCGGTCCATGAACGCGCCCGGGTCCCCTTCGTCGGCGTTGCAGATGATGTACTTGTGGTCGCCGCGGGAAAGACGCGTCAGGCGCCACTTCATGCCGGTCAGGAAGCCGGCGCCCCCGCGTCCCCGCAAGCCGGACTCGATGATCTGGTTGATGAGCCCATCGGGGTCCTTGTCAGCGAGGACCTTGTCGAGCGCCTTGTAGCCGCCCGCTCCGACATAGTCCTCGATCTCCTCTGGATTGAGGGTCCCGCAGTTGCGAAGGACGATCCTCTTCTGCTTGTCGAGGAAGCCCGCTTCCGCGCCGGCACCGGCACTGGACCAGACCAGCCAGTCATCGATCACCTGCCCCTGCCGGACATGCTCGTTGATGAGCCTCGTGACCTTGTCCCTGGTCACGTTGCCGTACTGGAAGCGCGCTCCCGAGGAGTCGCGGACCTCGACCAGCGGCTCGCGGTAGCACATGCCGATGCAGCCCGTCTTTTCGAGGCGGACCGACCCGTCGAGCGACTGAAGCTGCTCCTCCAGCGTGCGGTAGACATCCTCCGCGCCGGCGGCGATCCCGCACGTGCTGAGTCCAACGAGAATCTTTATGGCTCCACCGTCCCTTCAGAGGCCTTGCGGTACTGACGGATGATTTTCTTGAGGCCGTCCGGCTTGAGGTTGCCGTGCGTGTTGTTGTTCACCATGATCACCGGTGCCAGGCTGCAGCAACCGAGGCAGGCGACCGTCTCGAGCGTGAACAGCTTGTCCTTGGTCGTCTCGCCGGTTGCGATCTCGAGGATGTCTTCGAGCGTCTTCGTGATCCCGTTGGCCGCGGCGACGTGGCAGGCCGTCCCGTGGCAGACACGGATGATGTGCTTCCCCACGGGATGCAGGCGAAACTGCGCATAGAAGGTGGCGACCCCGAAGATCGTCGTGAGCGGGATCCCACACTGCCTGTGGATCTCGTGAATCCGCTCGCGGGTGATGTAACCGTCCAGCTCCTGAAACCTCTGCAGCTCGGGGATCAGGATCCCGGCTTTGCCCCGATAGTGCAGGTTCTTGAAGTCGTACTTCTTGCGCTCGCTCATCGTCTCCACTCGTCGCTCCCTCTCGCCACCGATGCGCGGCTCCATCCTCTCTCGGAACGCCCGTTCTCCGCCCGAGCGGGGCGCCTGCCGATTCAGTCGTATGGGGTCTCGAACATCCTGTTCATCAGGCTCATCATGTCATCGATGTCACCGATCCCGCCGAGGGCGTGCCCTTTGCACCCCCGCCTCGAGCAGAACTCGATGTACCCGGTCTTTTCGATGCTGAGGGAGGCCATCGGTGCGCCGCAGAGCTTGCAGGTGATCGGCAGCATGATGCTCCAGTCGCACTTGGGGCACCTCAGCTCGACGATCATGCCTTCCTTGATTTCGAGATCGGTTCCCACCGAGTAGTCGCCGAACACGGCGCTCAGGGTGATCGCCCCGTCCTGGCCGGTCTCCTTCACCTTGCCGTCGAGGTGGACCTTCGCCCCCTCCGTCAGCAGCGCCTTGCACTGGGGACAGCTGAGCTGCATGACGAGCATCTGCTTACTCATCTTTGCCCTCCATCCCGGCCAACCCGTCCCCCGTGAGACTTTCGATCTTGACGAAGAGACAATCCTCGACCCCCCGCTCGCCGAGGACGATGTCCTCGGCAAGCGTCTCACAATCAGGCGCCCCGCACGCGGCACAGTCCTTCTTCGGAAGCCGCTCGAGCACGCCGTCCTTCTCCTTCTTCATTGCGATCCTCTGCTTGAGGTCTCGCCCAAGAGGGCTGGCGGGGCGCGCCTTGATCTCCTCCTCGAGGTCGAAGAAGTGCTCCCGCAGAAGGGAGCGGACCTTCTCCTCCTTCACCTGGCCCTGATCGCCGAGCCTGCGGGCGATCTGCTGGATGTTCCGCTGGGCCGCGTGCCGTCCTTCGATCACGAGCTGGCCGCTGACGCAGCCATCGGGGCAGATGTAAGCCTCGATGAAATCGACGGCGGCGAACTTCCCCGACTCGATGCGGTCGAAGACGAACTCGACGTCCTGAGCGCCCCGCACCGCCATCGTGTTGGAGTTGCGCATCCCCGCGATCTCGCCGCCCGCCATCGCCCACAGCAGGCCGCTCGGGCTGACCGGAGTCTCGACATCGATTGTTCCCGTCGCCTTGATTGCGTCCCTCAGCGGGCCGTAGATCTCGGCGATCGAGAAGGCGCCGTCGAAGTACGACTGGTCCAGCGCGACCGGGCGGACGATCGAGTTCATGATGGCCGAGCAGGGGGTGATGAAGAAGATCCCGATCTCGCCGGGATCGAGGTGAAGCTCGAGCGAGAGCTTCCGTCGGAGGATCTTGGCCGCCAGCTCACGGGCCGTCTCGATCGGCACCATGTGCGCGATCAGTTCCGGATACCGGATCTGGATGAGGCGTACGATCGCCGGGCAGGTGACCGATATCTTGGGCCAGGGCCCGCTGCACTCGGAGAGGTAGGCGTCGGTTGCCGCGGTCACCATCTCGCACATATAGGAGACGTCGTAGGTGCTGTCGAACCCGACCTGAGTGAGGGCGTGCAGCACCTGGCTCGGCAGGACATCGCGTCCGAACTGCCCGTACAGGGTGAGCGCCGGCATCGCCACCGTGTACTTGAACATCTTGAGGTCGGAGGGGTCGGAGGTCTTGGCCGTCGCCGCGTCGTAGCGGCAGACCCGAACGCAGTTGCCGCAGTACGTGCACAGCTCCGGCTTCACCACCGCGACGCCTTCGAGAACCCGGATTGCCTTGGTCGGGCAGGCCTGGCAGCAGGCAACGCAGCCGATGCACTTTTCCGGGTCGATCTCGACCGAGTGGCCGTGCTCGTTCATGCCTCTCCCGTCCGCGGCCTGTCGTTCAGGAAGATCGAGTACCGCAGCGTGGTACCTACCCCGACGGCTGATGCTATCTCGAAGAGGTCGACGTTCTTCTTGATGTTCGGCAGTCCCAAGCCGGCTCCGAACCCCCGCTCGCGCATCGCCGGGGTGGCTGTCGAGTAGCCGGGCGTCATCGCCAGATCGATGTCCGGGATCCCCTGGCCGCGGTCGGTCAGGACGATGCGCACGGCGTCGGCGAGGACCTGGAGCTCCATCTCGGCTTCTTCGGCGTACATGATCACATTCATCTCGGCCTCGAAGTTAGCGATCGAGAGCCGCCGGATCTTGTCCTGGGAGATTCCGAGCTCCTTCAGGATCGACTTGATCGCGGCCGCGGCGTCGCCGCCGTGCTCGTAGTCATTGTGGAGGATCCGGAATCGCTCCACGTAAAGGACCTCGGGTTGCTTCACCTCCGGACTCAATCCTTACACCCCGCCTTGAGCCCGGCCTCGCGCAGGATCGCGCAGACATCGAACATGCTGTGCTGCGTCGTCAGCAGCGGGATCGCCCTCTGCCGGGCAAGCCCGAGAACCTGCTCGGCCGGCTTCTTGCCCCCAACGTAGAGGATACCTGTCAGATCGGCGACATCGGCTGCATGGACCGATTGCAGGCTCACCAGCCCCGTGATGAGGAGTGCTCCGGGCTCGGAGAAGGCGAGCACATCGCTCATCAGATCGGCTGCGAAGCAGGTCTTGACGGCTTTCCTCTCCAGGAGGTCGTGGCCCCAGACCACCTCGCAGTCGAGAAGGGTTGCCAGCTCTCGCAGGTTCATCGGCCGATCAGCGGATCCCGGCCTCGTAGAGCTTCGTCGCGACCTGCCAGCGGTTCAGGGCCGTCGTGTAGATGGCGATCTCCGCCTTCTCCGCCATCTTCACAACGTCCTCGGTCGGCAGCTTGCCCTGGGTCACCACGATCCCGCAGATGTCGACGAGGTTGGCAGCGGCGATGACGTTGTTGTGGATCTGGACGGTGACGAGGAGGTTCCCCGCCTTCGCGTTGGCGATCACGTCGCTCACCATGTCTGAGATGTAGACGCCGCTTACCTCTCGATCAAAGGCCTTAGTCGCCCGCTTCAGGTCGAGCTTCTCTGCGATTTCTTGCAGCTTCATTCGGGGATCTCCTTCGCGTCCGAGGAATCAGCCACCCTCTTCCATCGACGTCAGACCGACGTCGATCATGATCTCGCCGTACGACATCGTCTTGTGCAGGTCAAAGAGGTCGGGGAGGATGAGGATCTTCTTCTCCTTCCTCTGCAGCCGGTCGTTGAACACCTTGTTGAGGATGCCGAGCTTCGCGTCCGAGAGGGGCACCCTCGTCCCCTCGCCGGTCTCATAGGTGATCGCGATGTAGATCGAAACATTGGCATCGTGCGCGATCTGGCCGATTCGGTAGATGTCGCTCTCCGGCTTGCAGCTCCCGTAGAAGAGAAGCCCGAGCAGCTCGGGGAACTTGATGATCTCACCCGTTGAGGTGTCCCGCACGTCGAAGTGGAACGACTGCCCCGCCACTGTCGAGCGCCACATCCGGTTCCCCTCGCGATACTCCTCTCGCGGCGGGATCTCCTCTGCCGAGAAGTACGAGCGCACCGAACGGCTGAACAGGTCGTGCTCGACCATGACGTAGCCCATCTGGACATTGACCATTTCATAGCGGGGCTTGGGTTCGCTTGCCATCATCTCCCGTCCCTTGCATCCGGCCCTGAACTCAAGCGGCGGAAGACGGCTGGCTCCACGATGTGTGACAGACGAGCCAGCCAGCGACCGTCAGCCGGCACCGAGCGCGGATCGTCCGAGCGCGATTCTGGCGACGCAAGACGGCGCCAGGGTCGGGGGCCGGGGGCCTGCATGAAGGAGTCCAATCTCGAGACGACCCATTTCAAATCCTATCACAGCCTTTACGACGGCTCGGAACGGGTTCGGCGGGGCGCGTCGGGAGGCGAAGTCCGCGCAATGCGCCCGGTGAGGGCCGCGCGGGGCTGCCACGGGAAACGGAGGTCCCGCGATCAGCGCTGCAGCGAGTAGACCGGCGTCGGCGTCGGCTCGGTGGTCGAGACCGGGAGCGGCGGCAGGGTCGGCGTGGCGAGGATGAGAACCGTCTCACCGGGGCGGATCCAGCCGAGGTCGAGACGGGCCATCGACTCCACCGCCGCGGGGCTGCCGCGGAGAGCGGAGAGGGTGGCCTCGAGCTCGGCGATCGAGCGCTCGAGCCGCGCCTTCTCGGCCTCGAGGGCGGTGCGCTCCTGCTCGGCCCGGGCCACCTCCTGGAAGCCCTGAGTGACGACGCTCGACAGGACGCCGAGCGCCAGGAGCGCGCCGAGCCCGAGCAGCAGCAGGGGCAGCCGTTTCACCGCCGTGCGCGTGCCAGCACGGCCGCGCCGCGGAAGCGGGCGGCGTCCTCGAGCTCCTCCTCGATGCGCAGCAGCCGGTTGTACTTGGCGATGCGGTCGGTGCGGCAGGCGGAGCCGGTCTTGATCTGCCCGGCGTTGAGCGCCACCGCCAGGTCGGCGATGGTGGTGTCCTCGGTCTCGCCGGAGCGATGCGAGATCACCGCTGTGTAGCCCGCCTTCTGGGTCATCTGCACCGCGTCCAGGGTCTCGGACAGGCTGCCGATCTGGTTGAGCTTGATCAGCACCGAGTTGGCGATGCCGCGCTCGATGGCCTCGGCGATGATTCTCGGGTTGGTCACCAGCAGGTCGTCGCCGACCAGCTGGATGCGGTCGCCGAGGGCGCCGGTCAGGCGCTGCCAGCCGCCCCAGTCGCTCTCCGCCAGCCCGTCCTCGATCGAGCGGATCGGGAACGCCTCGACCAGCTCCTGGTAGGTCGCGATCAGGTCGTCGGCCGAGAGCCCGCTGCGGCCCTCGCCGGTCAGGTTGTAGGCGCCGTCGGCGTAGAACTCGGAGGCCGCGACGTCGAGAGCGAGCACGATCTGATCACCGGGCGAGTACCCGGCCTTCTCGATCGCCTCCATGATCAGCTCGAGAGCGGACCGGTTCGACGGCAGGTTGGGGGCGAAGCCGCCCTCGTCGCCGACCGCGGTCGCGAGGCCGCGCTTGGCGAGGACCTTCTTCAGGGTGTGGAAGATCTCGACGCCGGCGCGCAGCGCCTCCGAGAAGCTGGTGAAGCCGACCGGCATGACCATGAACTCCTGGAAGTCCACCGAGTTGTCGGCGTGGGCGCCGCCGTTCAGGATGTTCATCATCGGAACTGGGAGCTCGCGGGCGCCGCAGCCGCCGAGGTACTGGTAGAGGGGCAGCCCACTGGTCTCGGCGGCGGCGTGGGCGACGGCCAGTGACACGGCGAGAATCGCGTTCGCGCCGAGCACGCCCTTGTTGTCGGTGCCGTCGGCGTCGATCATCGCCTGGTCGACGCCCAACTGGTCGCGGGCGTCGAGCCCCTCCACGGCCTCGGCGAGGACGCCGTTGACGTGGTCCACGGCCCGCTCCACGCCCTTGCCGAGGTAGCGCGCTGCGTCGCCGTCGCGCAGCTCGAGGGCCTCGCGGGAGCCGGTCGAGGCGCCCGAAGGCACAATGGCGCGGCCGATGGCGCCGCCCGCGAGCACGACCTCGGCTTCGACGGTCGGATTGCCGCGGGAGTCGAGGACCTCGCGTCCGAGCACGAACTCGATGTCGAACATCGTCACATCCTCCGATTCGAGAGCAGTTGGCGCGTCATGTGCATGAGGTGTCGGGTTTCCTCGGCGGAGTGGCCCTCAGCGTAGAGGCGGATCTTCGGCTCGGTGCCTGATTGCCGGATCAGGACCCAGGCGCCTCCCTCGAAGATCAGCTTGAGCCCGTCCCGGCGATCAACGCTGACCACCTCGCGTCCGTTGACCGTCCTGCCTGTCCAGTCCTCCTCGAGCCGGCGCCGGTACTGCTGCCGGCTGGTGTCGGAGAGGGGGATCTGGATGCGGCGGAAGGCGTAGGTGCCGACGCGACGGGTCAGGTCGTGCATCAGCTCGAGAAGGCTCTTGCGCTCCACCGCGACCATTTCGGCCACCAGCAGGCAGGCGAGGATGCCGTCGCGCTCCGGCAGGTGTTGCGACCAGGCGAGCCCCGCGCTCTCCTCCGCCGCGTACTCCAGGGTGCCGTCCACCAGCAGCGGACCGAAGTTCTTGAAGCCGACCGGCATCTCCATGAGCTCGAGCCCGTGCTCCGCCGTCACCGCATCGAGCAGACGCGAGGTCGCCAGGGTCCGCCCCACCCGGCCGCGCAGGCCGCGCCGCCGGGCGAGGTAGTCGAGCACCAGGCCGAGCACCGCGCAGGAGTCGAGCATGCGGGCGCCGTGATCGAGGATGCCGAAGCGGTCGCCGTCGCCGTCCGTGGCGAGCCCGAGCTGGGCGCCGGTGCGGCGCATGGTGTCGCGGAGCCGGGACAGGTTCTCGGAGGTGCAGTCCGGCGCGTAGCCGCCGAAGTAGGGGTCGCGGGTGTTGTGGATGACGGTGATCGGCACCTCGTTCTCGAGCAGGATGTGGTCGAGGTACTCGCGGGTGGCGCCGAACAGCGGGTCGACGACCATCGTGATCCCGCTCGACCGGATCGTCTCCCAGTCGATCAGCCCCTGGAGGCGCTCGAGGTAGTACGGCTTGGGGTCGTGAGCGCCGACCAAATCGGCGCGCGGCAGCCAGACGTCATCCCACGCATCAGCGAGCGCAAGGTAGTGCTCCTCCACCCGGTCGGTGAACCGGCTGGGCGCCCCGATGCCGTCGCGGGTGTAGATCTTGAGACCGTTGTACTCGGGGGGGTTGTGGCTGCCGGTGAACGTGATGCCGGCGTCGGCCTTGCGCTCGAGCACGGCCGACGCCAGCGCCGGTGACGGGACGTCGCGGGGCACGACCTCCGCCCTGATGCCGTTGGAGGCGATCAGCTCGGCGGCAGTGGCGGCGAACTTCTCCGACAGCATCCGCGTGTCGTAGCCGACGACGATCCGCTCCACCGTTTCGCAGTCCTCATGGAGCAGGTTGATCAGCGCCTGCGTCACGATCCGCACTTTGCGGAAGGTGATCTCGCGGCCGATGATGCCGCGCCATCCTGACGTCCCGAACTGCACCACGGCGGAAGGGTACCACGGGGTCTTTGGACGCGCGATCTGGTCCGGCTTGCCGCTTGCCGGGCCGGGCGCTCGCGGGCAGCCGGCCGCCCCCGCGATGCCTCATGCCACAGGAGTGGCGGCAGCGGGCTTCCCGGACGCGCTAGAATGCCGTGATGTTCCTGTATGACGAGAGTGACGCCACCGGCACCCTGGCGATCTCGCAAGCCTCTCACGCCTGGCTGGCCTGGCAGGTGGCCGAACACTGGGGGAACCGGCGATTCGCACGGCCGGCGCCGCGTGCCGAGGTGCTGGCCGCGATCTTCGTGCACGACGTCGGCTGGACCGAGTTCGACGTCGATCCGGGGGTCGACGACGATGGCCGGCCGCTGACCTTCGACCGCATGCCGGCGGCCGCGCACCTCGAGATCTGGCGAGCGAGCGTCCACCGCGCCGCGTCGTTCAGCCGCTACGCCGCGCTGCTCGTCGCGCAGCACTTCGGAGCGCTGCTGGAGAGCAAGACCGCCGACCTGCTCGACCGTGGCGACACGACCGGGGGGCGCGCCGCCGAGGCCTTCCGGGCCGAGCTCGAGCGCCTGCAGGTGGGGTGGCGGGAGGGGCTGCGCCAGGACGCTCGCTACCAGCCATTCCTCGACGGTGAGGCGTGGCAGGTCAACTCGAGCGTGCTCGAGGCCTGCGACCGGCTGTCGGTCTACCTGTGCGCGTCGCTCGGGTCGCCGTTCACCGTCACCGCGCTGACGCCGGACGGCGGCCAGGAGCCGATTCACTTCGAGCGCGCCGGCGGGACGCGCTGGCGGGTGCGGCCGTGGCCGCTCGAGGGCGATCGCCTGCGCGCCCAGGTGGAAGGTCGCCGGCTGGGACGCAAGCGCTTCGGGTCGGCGGACGAGCTGCGCCAGGCGTTGTCCCACGCACCGGTCGAGCGCCTGAGCTTCGAGCTGGTGCGACCCTCGGCCGGTTGACAACCGACGGCCGCTACCTACAATTGAAGGTCGCCACGAGTGCTCCGCAGTAGCTCAATGGTAGAGCGGGTGGCTGTTAACCACTAGGTTGGGGGTTCAAATCCCTCCTGCGGAGCCAGCTCATCAAACCTCGGCAGGGACCGGTGGCCCCGCTCACTATTGTAGGCGCTGCGCCATCAGCTCGAGGTCCTCCTGCAGGCTCTGCAGATCCTCTTCGTGCTCGACCTCCTGCTCGAGGATGGTCAGTGCCATGTTGTACGTCACCATGTCCTTGTCCTTGGTAGCGTCCATCAGCCCCTTGTAGGTCGTGATCGCGCACTGCTCGCCGGCGATGTTCTGGTCGAGCAGCACGGCCACGTAGGGGTCCTCGGGCGCGTCGTATGCGCACGGGCTCACCGCACCCCAGCCTTCCGGTGTCAGCACCGGCGTGCCGCCGAGCTGGATGATGCGGTTCGCAAGCAGGACCGCGTGGTTGAGCTCCTCAGTGGCGTGAAGGTTGAGCTCGGCCGCCACCGCGTCCTTCATCGGGCCCTTGATGAGCTTCGCCCCGAGCCAGTACTGGTAGTAGGCGAGCCACTCGCTCGCGTATGCCTGGTTGAGCAGCTCAAGCAGCTGCTCGATGTCCATGCCGATGATCGCGCGACCTCGTGTGCCCATGGTTGCCTCTCGTTCCTGCGGTTGCCCGCTGTTCCCGTTACCCTAGATTCTAGCCGCATCTGCTTCGGAGCCTCGCGTATCGGGATGCGCAGCGAGTTGGCCGCGGCGCTCACGAAGCCCCACTAGACCGCTGCGGAGGCGGAAGGAGAGATGGTGTTCGAGGTCGGTGTCACGAAAGATCGGCGCCATATTGACTGTATATACAATTGTATATACAGTCTTTTCATGAACCACAACCGTGGCTTCGATCGGAAGCTGGCTGAGTATTTCCGTGGCTGTCTGTACTTCACGACAGGTGCGCTGTTTCGCCGAATCGACAGGATGGCCACCGAGTCGTTCCGCAGCGTGGGCCTGACGCCGAGCCACGCCTTCCTGCTGATGGCGCTCGCGGAGTCACCGCAGCAGCGATCCACGGCGTCGCAGCTGGCCGACGCGATGACGCTCGATCGGTCGACGGTGACCCGCCTCGTCCAACGACTCGAGGATCGGGGTTTCGCGAGTCGATCGCGAGAGGGCCGCAACACCTGGATCCGCATCGAGGCGGCGGGCCTCGGCCTGATCCCTTCGATCCAGGAGGCCTGGGACGACCTCTACCTTCGCTACTGCGCGGAGCTCGGCGAGGCAGAGGCAGACGACCTCAGCGAGCGCCTCGCGATGGCGATCAACGGAGAGACGGCGTGATCGAGAAGCATCCACCCGGGGAGGGCGGTCCGTACGTCGGCGCGCGCAACCCGTTCGCCACGCCGGGCCGGGACGGACGCCGTCGGTGCGGGCCAGCCCCTCGGGAATCGACGCCCAGGCGATGCCGCGATTTGCCCCAGGCAGCAAAGTCCTCAGCACCTTGTGAAAAATAGTGCGAGGTGGTTGACGACTCGCCGGCAAAGGGGTATAAGGCGAAGGCCGAGCGAAGGAGGGTGAGATGGTCAAAGAGTTCAATGCATTCGAAATGGCGCAGCGGCAGTTCGACGCGGTGGCGGACAAGCTGCAGCTCGAGGCCGGGATCCGCGACCTGCTGCGGTGGCCCCAGCGCGAGTACCACTTCACCATCCCGGTGCGGATGGATGATGGCTCCGTCAAGGTCTTTCGTGGCTTCCGCGTCCAGCACAACGACGCGCGCGGGCCGGCCAAGGGCGGCATCCGCTTCCATCCCCAGGAGACGGTCGACACGGTGCGCGCGCTGGCCACATGGATGACCTGGAAGTGCGCGGTCGTCGACATCCCGCTTGGCGGCGGCAAGGGCGGCGTCATCTGCGACCCCCACCACCTGTCACCGCGCGAGCAGGAGGCGGTGTGCCGCGGCTGGGTGCGCCAGGTCGCGCGCAACATCGGCCCGCTCCAGGACGTGCCGGCGCCCGACGTGATGACCAACCCGCAGCACATGGTGTGGATGCTTGACGAGTACGAGAAGATCGCCGGCGGCCACTTCCCGGGCGTGATCACCGGCAAGCCGGTCGAGGTCGGAGGCTCGCTCGGCCGGACCGAGGCCACCGGCTACGGCGTCATCTACACCGTGCGCGAGGCGCTCAAGCGCAAGAAGATCAAGGTCGAGGGCGTCAAGGCGTCGATCCAGGGCTTCGGCAACGTCGCCCAGTATGCGGCCAAGCTGCTCATCGAGCTCGGTGGGTCGGTGGTGGCGGTGTCGTGCTGGGACAACGATGACCGCGCCGCCTACACCTATGCGAAGGCAGACGGCATCGACGCCGACTTCCTGCTCTCGATCACCGACCGCTTCGGCACCATCGACAAGGACAAGGCGGTCAAGGCCGGCTACAAGATCGAGGACGGCGACGACTGGATCGCCAAGGACGTGCAGGTCCTGATCCCGGCGGCGATCGAGAACCAGGTCACGGCCGAGACCGTCAAGCGGATCCACCGCAACGTCAAGATCATCGCCGAGGGCGCCAACGGCCCGACCACGCCCGAGGCGGATGCGGTCCTCAAGGAGCGGGGCGTCTACGTGATCCCCGACTTCCTCGCCAACGCCGGCGGCGTGACCTGCTCGTACTTCGAGCAGGTGCAGTGCAACACCAACTTCTTCTGGCCCAAGGTCGAGGTGCTGCAGCGGCTCGACCAGAAGATGACCTCCGCCTTCAACGCGGTGGCCGATCTGGCCGACGATGCCGGCGAGTACATGCGCGATGCGGCGTACATGATCGCGATCCAGCGCGTCGCGACGGCGTGCCACCTCCGCGGCTGGGCGTAGCGCGGAACGCGCCCCGGCGCCGTCAGCTGTCGTCATCAACAACCCCGCCGGCCCGCCTCGTGCGGGCGGCGGGGGAGTCTTCGAGAGAAGACTCCTCAGGGCTCGCTGGTGGGCGGTGACAGATAGGCGAGAGCGGTGTCGGTCTCGCCGTCCATGATGACCTGCAGCCGCAGGCCGTCGGACGCCGCCCGGACGTCGATCACGCGCACCGTCTCGGCCATGTCGGCATACTTCGGGGCGAGCTCCGCCAGCGCATTGGGCGAGCTCCGCAGGAAGTCCTCGTTCCACACCACCCCCGGCTCGTCCGGGTACAGCGGCAGGTAGCTGATGTGCGACTCGACGAGGTCGTTGAAGAAGTGCGTCCCGAAGGAGACATCCGGCAGGTAGGAGCCCTTCTTGCGCGCGATCTCGACCAGCAGGGCAGTACGGCAGATGTCGGCATAGGTCACCGGAACGCCGAGCCGGATGTCGCCCCGGCTGCCCCACCGGCCCGGCCCCATCAGCGCGAACCGCCGCTGCGGCAGGACACGGTTGAGGAGGCCGACCGTTCGCGCCACCCGCAGCATGTCGTCGCGCGACGGCAGGCACTCGTAGTCTCGTGGGTCCACCAGGACCACGTACTCGAGATTGCGACACTGCGCCGTCTGCACGTACCGGTTGGCCGAGAAGACCGTGCGCGCGGCGCTGATGTCGGACGGGATGGCGACCCGTTCGGCGGCTGCGCCATGGCTGAGCGCCCGGCACTGCAGCATGTAGAGCGCCTCGCCGTCGTGGGCGAACTCGACGTCCACCGGTTCGCCAATGCCTTCCTGGAGGATGTCGAGCATCCGCTTGAGATCGCGCGGGAACTGCGACTTGACCAGTCCGTCGAAGGTGACGACCAGCTCGCGAGGATCGAGCTGCGGCATGATGCCGACCATCGGCAGGATTTCGCGGTCGCGGTAGATCGAGAAGACCTTGCTCATTTGGGGGAGGTCCCGGCCGACCCGCGAGAGCACATTCGTCAGCGGCAGCGTGTCGAACTGCCCCTCGCGCAGATCGACCACGTCGACCTCGTGCTGCGAGTAGCGGTAGACCTCGTCCGGGCGCTGGACCGCCCGCAAAGTGGGCTGCTCCAGCGATATCAGCACCGGGTAGTCGGCGCCGGTGCGATCGACGGCGCGCGTGCCGAGGCCGAGCACGAGGCGCGCCATGCCGTCGCTACGCCGGATCCGCGGCGACCAGCGCATCTCGCAGGTCGAGAACGCCACCCCGGCGAACAGCGGGAACATCATGCGGCCCAGCTCGCGGCCGACCAGCGACTGGATGAGCACGCCCATCTGCTCCTGAAAGTCGATCAGGCCGTGCTCGCGGCGGTACTCGATCGGATCCGGGTGGAAGACCGAGGCATAGACCTCGGCGATGGCGTTCTCGAGGTCTGCGAGCCGCTTAGGCGCCGGCCCGCGGTTGGCGATGAACAGGCTCTTGTACTTGCCCGAGAAGGCGTGCCCAATCCGATCCTCGAGCAGGCTTGAGGAGCGCACCACGAGCGGCCCCTCGCCCACCTTTTCGAGCATGTCACGCAGCCCCTCGTGGATCGCCCGCGGCAGCGAACCGGCCTTGAACAGTCGCTCGACCAGCGGGAACTCCTCGCGTACCTCCTCGATCGGCTTGTACTTGACGTTGATGAGGTCCTCGAGATTGTTGTACTCGATGAACTCGAGGATCCCGTTCGAGGGCAGGAAGTAGGAGGTCGGAACGCGGTACTCGGCTTTCAGGCGGCCGCTCTCCCGCGCCCGCTGGAGGATCGAGTGGGCGAGGATCAGGCCCGCGGCCTTGCCGCCGAGGCGACCCTGATTGCCCTCGGTCGGGATCATGTGGTCGAGGACGTGGCCGAACTCGCTGACCTTGATCTGCTGCTTGGCGACCGTGATGAAGTCGAGCTGATCGGTGAGCAGGCGGCGAACCAGCGCGGCACGGATGCCGAGCACATCCTCGGGCGGCGCGAACGCCTCGCCGCGCGCGAAGTTGACGAACTCGTGCACCTTGGCGCGCAGCACCGGGATCGGCGTGTCAGGGTCCTCGGCGAGCCTCGCCCCCTCGTGCGCGAGCTGACGCTTCTCGACGAGCAGGATGGTCGCCTGGATCTGCTCGGGCGCGAGGTGGCGCACCGCGAGCTCGAGCGCCAGTTCGTGCAGGGCCGCACTGGACTGGCTTGGCAGCTTTGGCTTGGGCCGATTCGGGTCGAGGTCGCGCGGCGACGCGACCATCTTGAGCGCCATGGCGATCTGCTCGTCGAGCGTGTCGAGATCGACGAGCCCTCGCCGCTGCATGTCGAGCAGGAGTTGGCGGCACGCCCGCTCGGCAAGGTCCGGGCGCCTGCGCTTCAGGTCCTCGAATGTCTGCCGCCAATCCGCCAAAAGTCACCGCCCGAGTGGGACCAGGCTGCCTGCCAAGCGTTGGCATTGTAACCCGGTTGGCGTCGGGGAAACCCCGATGACACGCCTCTCCACACGCGGCCAGGCATCCCTGCGTCCCGTTCCCGTTCCCGTCCCCGTTCCCGTTCCCGAACGGTCGAGCCTCACTGCCTCGTTGTCGCTGACCCGAACCCAGGAGTCCGATGCCGGCTCGTCCCCAACAGCGATCGGGATCGGGAACGGGAAGGGGAACGGGAACGAGCCGTGCGTGCCCGGTTGGTACGGCCGTGTCCGCGATCAGGAGCGCAGGTTCATACCCCGCTTGCGCGCCCGCTCTTGTCACTTGTCACTGCGGAACCGGGTCCGCACCCGCGTCGGACTCGCCCTCCTCCGCCGGCCTGACCAGAGCCTCGGGATCGGCCAGGATCTGCTCGACCTGGGAGGCGGCGACGCTCATCACCGTTGGCCGGCCGCTGACCCGGACCAGGGCGAGGCCCCCCTCGACCAGCGGCCGGTGGAAGCTGAAGGTCAGGCGCTGCGGCTCGGCGCCGTCGCCCGGCGCCTCCAGCTCGAGCTCGACGGTCCCCGCGGGCGGGGTCGCGGGCTCGATCAGGTCGAAGTCGACGGCCTCCAACGCCGCCAGCGCCGCCAGCCGGTCCTGGACCGAGCCGTAGTCGACCTCGCCGCCGTCGGGCGCCGTCCACATGCCCTCCTTGCGCTCGAGGCTGGCGCTGCGGCCGCCGGCGGTGATGGTGAGCCGCTCGGCGTCCCAGGTGTCGAAGGCGGCGACCTTGGTCGATCGCCACCGCACCGGCGCCTTGGCGAGCCGGATCGCCGCCCGGTTGTCGACCCAGAACGCATCCTCTGCGTTGCGCCGGCAGGCGATCTGTGTGCGCCCGTCGCGCTCGCGGCTTGATCCGAATTCGAGCTTGATCGGGTCGCCACCCACGGAGCGGAGGATCGTGACCTGGTAGGCGGGGGGTTCCAGGCCGAGCTCCCCGGCCGGTGGCGGGTCGTCGAGGAACTCCTCGACCCGGAGTGCGTCGAGGTCGGCGATCAGGTTGCGGACGTGGTCCTGATCGGCGATGTCGTCGAGAGGCTCGAGCAGGTGCCAGCTCTCGGCCTGACGGACGAGCTGGATGCGGTTGGTTCTGGCCAGCACGGTCAGCGACGCGACGTCGTCGGCGGTGATCTCGACCACGTCGCGCGAGCGCCATCCGTCGAGCGGCTTGTCGAGGTCGCGCACGAACCAGCCGCCGACGAGGATCACCGAGGGCTCGCCGTTGCGGCGGACCGCGCGATTGGACCCGAGGGCCGCCTCGTCCCCCACCTCGAGGGACGAGGTCGAGCCATCGGCGGTGGACGCATTCACCGTGATCGACGGCGCATCGAGGCCGTAGGACTTCGGATCAACGTCGTCCTCGGTCAGCGTCCGCTCGGCCTTCAGGCTTTCGAGCGATCCGAGCAGGGAGCTGACCGACGACTCGTCCGCCGGGAACTCGATCGGCTCGACCAGGTGCCACCGTTCGCCCTGCTTGACGATCCGGAACGTCCCGTGGGTGTTGCGGATCTCGAGGCCTGCCACCTCGTCCCGCTTGAGATCGGGAAAGAGCGTGTCGGCTTTTGCCCGTCGCTCCCCGGTGGTCGGCAGGTGGCGCTCGTGGAAGTAGATGTAGGCGCCGAGCGCGACCACGATCAATGCGAGGATGATGAGGTTCCTGTTCCGCATCTTCAGCACCTCAACGACGTTTCGACGGTCAGTGCCGACGTCGTCGCCAAACCAGGATCCCGAGGACGATCGCAGCTCCCGGCATCGCGAGGAGCGTGATCAGCAGGACCGTGCGCATCTGCTGCTGTGAGAGGAACAGGCTGACCTGCTCGACCTCACGCGGCGGAATCCCCAGCGATTGCTCACGCGCCGCCAGCCAGTTGATGGAGTTCAGCGCGAGGATGAGGTTGCCGGCGTTGGAAATCTCGTAGTCGGCCATGAAGTCGGAGTCGCCGAAGACCACGATGCGAAAGCCCGCGGGGACGGCGGCCGTCGCGTCGTCGCCAGCGGGGCTTTTCGTGACCGGGCCCTCCTCGACCACGACGCCGACTGCGGCGGGCCCCGGTGTGTCGATGTCGTCGCGGGCGACCGGCTTGCCGGCGAGGAGCTGGCCGAGGTTGCGCTCGCCCCAGCCCTCAGCCGAGGTCTCGACGACCACCACGGGTGCAGCGTCGCCCTCTGCGGTCAGCGAGCGGGCCACGCTGAACAGGACCGCGATGCCCTCGAGGCCCTGGGTCACCGGGTGGACCGGAAAGTCGGTCAGATAAACCGCCGACAGGTCGTAGAAAGGGAGCTTGCGGGACGGGTCGACCACCAGGTCGTCGTTGACCCGGATGCCGTGTTTGGCGAGGAAGTCCTCGAGCCGGGTGGCGCGCATGGTGCCGGAGGGCTCGATCAGCGGATCGAGGCAGACCAGCAACCGTCCGCCGCGGAGCAGGAAAGCGTCGAGGGCGGCGAGCTCGGGCTCGGTGAAGGGTCGCGTCGGCCCGACGACGGCGAGCAGGTCCGCGTCCTCCGGCACGGTCCCGGAGAGCAGCACGGTGTCCGCAGCCTCGATGTTCTCGCGCTTGAGCGCCTCGGCGAGCACCGCCAGGCTGCGGTCGGACTGGGCGCCGCCGCCTGCGCTCGCGAGCGACGCCTCGCCGTGACCGGTCACGAAGTAGACCTTCGGGACGTCGGGCGCGACCAGCGACAGGATGGCTGAGGTGAACTGCTCCTCGCCCTTGAAGCCGCGCATCGACGGGGCTTGGCCGTACTGCGCGGCCGCGTAGTCGTACTCGGCCATTTGATCCGCAGTCACGTACTTGGTGCGGTCGCCGTAGCTGAAGACGACGGTGTCGGCAACCGAGATGCCGAACTGCTCGGCCAGCTGCTTGGTGCGCAGCGGCTCCTTGTCGGGATCGATGTACTCGACCTTGATCTTGTCCGAGGCCGCAGCGTAGCGGCTCAGGAGCTCGGAGGCCTGGTCGTAGAGGGGGCTCGCCGGGGTCATGAAGACCACGACCCGGATCTCCTCCTTGAGGTCGGCGAGGATGTTCCGGGTCTTGTCGGAGATCGAGTACATCTTCGACGAGGTCCAGTCGGCGGAGAGGTAGTGCCGGGCGGCGAGCCAGTTCACCATGGCGGTCAGCGCGACGGCGAGGACGATGCCGATGATCCCGGTCGTGGTGTAGCGCAGTGCCTGCTTTCTCATGCCGTCACCTCCACTTCTTTACCTCGAGCGACTTCGCGGCGAGAAACAGGAACAGCAGCCCCACCGACAGCTCGTAGACCACGTGCCGGGTGTCGATGATGCCCTTGGCGTAGTCGTCCATGTGGGTCCACAGATTCATGTAGCCGAGGGCGTCGCGGATCCACGACGACGACACCAGCAGCTGCTCGATGAGCCCGATCGAGAACAGCCCCATGAGGGCGGCGAAGGCCAGGATGGCCGCGATCAGCTGGTTGTTGGTGAGGGTCGACGTGAACGTTCCGACGGCGAGGAACAGGAACCCGATCAGCAGCACCCCGACGTAGCCGGCTGCAACCGGCCGCAGGTCGATGCTCGAGTGCTGTTTCAGGAGCACCACGTAGATTACGGTCGGCAGCCACAGCACGACGTAGAAGAGCAGCGCCGCCAGGAACTTGGCGGCGATCACCTGGCCCTCGGTAACGGGCGAGGTGAGGAGCACCTCGATGGTCCCCGAGCGGCGCTCCTCGGCGAGTAGCCGCATCGTAATGACCGGCACGGTGAACAGCAGGAACAGCCAGAAGAAGACCGTCCCGCCGAAGAACAGCCGCAGCGGGGTCATCGCCTGGGTCATCGGGTTGTTGAGGAACGACACGATGATGGAGAAGATGTAGCCCTGCATGAGCAGGAAGGCGGTCAGCACGATGTAGGCGAGCGGCGACGAGAAGTACGCGATCAGTTCGCGGCGGACAATGGCCAGGATCTTCGTCATCTCACACCCCCTCCGCAGCCGGCGGCTCCTCGCGCGTGGTCAGCCGCACGAAGACGTCCTCGAGCGAGGCCTGGGTCGCCGTCATTGCGCTCAGCACCCAGCCGCGCGCGATGGCGAGCCGGAACACCGCCTCGCGGGGGTCGCTCCCGGGCGCATGCTCGACCACGTAGCTGCAGGCGCCCCGGTCGTCGACCCCGGTCACGCCGGGCAGCGCGAGCAGGGCCTCGCGGCCGTCGCCGTCGGCGCCGCGCAGCTCGACCAGCAGCCTGGGGTTGCCGACCATGCGGCTGCGCAGCTGGTCGGGCGTGCCGTCGGCCACGATCCGCCCGCGATCGATGATCGCCACCCGCTCGCAGACCTGCTCGACCTCGGGCAGGATGTGGGTGGACAGCACGACGGTGTGGTCGCGGCCGAGCTCGATGATGAGCTCGCGGACCTTGATGATCTGGTTGGGGTCGAGCCCCACCGTCGGCTCGTCGAGGATCAGCACGGCCGGCTTGTGGATGAGCGCGCCGGCCAGGCCGACCCGTTGCCGGTACCCCTTCGACAGGGTGCCGATCACCTGCCGGCGGACATCCTGGATCATGCAGCGGTCGCAGATCTCGGCGATGCGGGCGCCGACATCAGACCGCGGGACCTCCTCGACCACCGCGCGGAAGCGCAGGTACTCCTCCACCCGCAGCTCGGGGTAGAGAGGCACGTTCTCGGGGAGGTAGCCGACCTTCCGCCGCAGCCCAACGGGGTCGGCGTCGAGGTCGACGCCAGCGACCACGATCCGGCCGGCGGTCGGCGGTAGGAAGGCGGTGATCATGCGCATCGCCGTCGTTTTGCCGGCGCCGTTGGGTCCGAGGAATCCGAGCACCTGGCCCTCGGGCACGAAGAACGACACGTCGTCGACCACCGCCTGGTCGACGAACACCTTGGTCAGTCCTTCCACCTCGATCATCGATGCCGCCTCCCGCTGGGTCGAATCTGGATCGACACAGCTAGGACGACGCGGGCTCGCGTCGTCCGCTGGTTCCTAGCTTTCGATCAGCTGGTATAGCAAATCCTGGGCCAGAATCAAAGATGAAGGGGCGGCTGCAGGCCGCTGCGCGTCGTGCACGATTGGCGCGGCGGGGGTGCCGACGCGGCCATGACAGCGCACGTCGAGGGGTTAGGGATGAGGAGTTGGGGGGTGCGTCCACCTCGCACTCGCCGGGTCTTTTGCCCTCTGGCCCGCCGGCGGAGCGAACCCCTAACCCCTGGGTGGGAGGTGGGTGGGCCTCAGGCCGTCTCGCGCGTGGCGGCGACGATGAACATCAAAGTCGTCGACCCGACCGTGAACTCGGCCCGGTTGGACAGCTCCATCCGGTCGATCCGCTGGCCGTCGACATAGGTGCCGTTGGTGGCGCCCAGATCGAGCAGGGTCGCCTCGTCGCTGCGGACCTCGATCATGGCGTGACGCCGGGAAACCTCGGAGTCCTTGAGCTGCATGTCCATCGCCGAGCCGCGGCCGATGTAGATCCGGGGTTTGGTGATCGGGAAAACGGTTCCTGCCTGGGCGCCGGCGATCACGGCGAGCGAGTAGCGGACGTCGCCGGGCAGGGGGGCGAGTGCCGAGAGCTCGGGCGACTCAGGCTCGGCGCCCTTGGCCTCGTCGTCCTCGAAGAGGCCAGCCGGCAGCTCGGACTCGTGGCCGGCGTTGGTGGCATCCCCCACCTGCAGTGGGTTGTCGACCGTGAAGGTGAACCCGCAGGTGGTGCAGCGCACGCGCTTCGAGGGCTCGGGCCCGAACCGGGCCTCGTCGTAGCGGTACTTCGATTCACACTGCGGGCACGTGATGATCACTGCCACCTCCCAGAGTGTGCAGTTCGCCCTCAGGTGATGATATCAGGGGAGGCCCCCTTGTCCGCGGTGCCGTCGCTCACACATGAGTTGCGGCTCATTCCCGCTCCCCTGCCGCTTCCCGTACCCGATGGTGGCGGACCAGCCAGGCGGACGCCAACACGGCTGCCCGCGCCCTCGGGAACGGGAACGGGTACGGGAACGGGTACGGATTGGCGCACAGCCTGCCGGGCAAGGTCACCCACGGGCACGCGACGGGAGACTCGATCGGGGCTGCCCTCGGCTCAACTCCCGGAGGGGGTGGTCCAGCGGTCCATCCACTCGAGCACGACCTCGTGCCACTGGATCGAGTTCAGCGGCTTGAGCACCCAGTGGTTCTCGTCCGGGAAGTAGAGCAGCCGGGACGGCACCCCGAGCCGCTGCAGCGCGTTGAAGGTGGACAGGCCATTGGTCTCCACCACCCGGAAGTCCTTGGCGCCGTGGACGACCAGCTCGGGGGTTTTCCAGTTCTTCACCAGCTCGACCGGCGAGTGCTTGCGGTACCCCTCTGGATTCACCCAGGGCGGCCCGCCGTGCTCCCACTCCGGGAACCACAGCTCCTCGGTGTCGAAGTAGGCCATGTACTCGTCGAGGTTGCCGTCGTGGCAGACCAGCGCGGCGAAGCGGTCGGTGTTGCCCTGGATCCAGTTGATCATGTAGCCGCCGTAGCTGGCGCCGAGCGCCGCCATCCGCTCCGGGTCGATCCAGGGATGCGCCGCGAGGACGTGGTCGAGGCCGGTCATCAGGTCGTCGTAGGGCGCGCCGCCCCAGTCGCCGTTGATGGCGTCGGTGAAGGCCTGGCCGTAGCCGGTCGATCCGTGAAAATCGATCATCACTGTGGCGTAGCCGTGGGCGGCGTAGATCTGCGGGTTCCAGCGGTAGTGCCAGCTGTCGTCGAAGCTGCCCTGGGGCCCGCCATGGATCAGGAAGGCGAGCGGGTACCGCTTCGCCGGGTCGAATCCGACCGGCTCGATGAGGTAGCCGTAGACCGTGTCGCCGTGGGCGCCGGTGAACGAGAACTGGGACGAGGCGCCGAACCGCAACCCGGCCAGCCGCTCGCCGTTGAGGTCGGTGACGCGCTTCGGCGGCCCCCCCGACCCGGCGACGGTGTAGAGCTCGACCGGGGACACCAGGCTGTTCTGCGTGAACAGGATGCGGCCGTCCGGAAGCGGTCGCGGGCTGCTGTTGGTGTGGCGATCGACGAGCGCGGTCGCCGCGCCGCTCCTGGCGTCGACCGCATAGAGCGTCGTCGTGCCGAGGTTGGCGGCGGTGGTCAGCAGCCGCCGGCCGTCCGCCGACCAGGCGAGGCTCTCGGGCGAACGATCCCAGGCCTCGGTGAGGATGCGCGGGACGCCGGCCGGCCAGTCCAGCACGACGACCCGGCGTCGGTCCGACTCGTAGCCGGGGCGGGCCATCGCCAGGTAGGCGAGCCGCGTGCCGTCGGGCGAGAACGCCGGCGAGCTGTCCCACGCCGGGTTGGCATCAGTGAGGCAGCGGGCGGGCGCGGAGCCGTCGGTGGGGGCGGCCCACAGGTCGAAGTCGGTGGACCAGGCCTCCTCGGAGCCGGCCACCACCTTGGCGGTGTAGACCAGCCACGCGCCGTCCGGGGAGATCGCCCAGTCCGAGGCGTCTCCGAAGGGGGTGGTCGGGCAGTCGCCGTCGACCCCCGGCATCAGGTCTAGCGGCTCGCCGGCGACCAGCCCGTCGGACCCGATCGGGATCCGGAAGACGTGGTTGCGGCGGCCGTCCTCCCAGCTGTCCCAGTGACGCACGAACAGCCGGTCGTAGACCCTGCCGGACGTCTTCCGCGCCTCCTCCGCGGCCACCCGCTCGACGGTGCACGGCACCGGCTCGGCGCAGTCGGGGAACACGGCCAGCGCGACGTACAGCGCGTCGCCCTTCGGCGAGACCTGGAAGGCCTCCACGTCGAGCGGCAGCCGGGTGATCGGCTGCGCCTCGCCACCGCCGGTGGCGAGCCGCCAGACCTGGCTCGAGCCGGACCGCGACGACAGGAAGTAGAGCGCCTGCTCTCCGGCCCAGACTGCGCTCGAGTCGCCGGCCTCGTGGGTGGTCAGGCGGCGCGACCCGGAGCCGTCGAGGGCAGCCAGCCAGAGGTCACTGCGGCCCTTGTTGGCGTCGAGATCCATGGTCGTGACCGTGAAGGCGGCCCTCGACCCGTCGGGAGACGGCTGCGGATCCGCGATCCGTGCCATCGCCACCAGGTCGTGCACGATGAACGGGCGCTGCTCGGTGGTGGCGCCGGCGGCTGCGATGGCCAGCAGAAAGACCGTGAGCAATGTCGAGACGAGCGCGCGTGCCATGGCCCCTCCTCCCCGTCATGACGGGCTTGGGTATGGTAGCGCAGCCTCTCGGCGCGCGCAGGGCAGAGCTCCCTGCGTGCGTTGCCGAAACCGGGCGGATTGACTGGTCTCTGCCCTGCACGCTCCGAGATGGATGCGCTGCGCGCATCCAACAGCTCGCTGCCCGAACCGGTGCCCGCGTCGTAACGGGGCGGGGGTGGCTCGACACGACGAAGCCACAGAGGCTCTGAGGCAGAAAAACGCGGAAACACAACGTGGCACACCCGGCCTGTCCGCAGACAAACCTCAGCCAGGAACCGCCCTCGTGTCTTTGTGCCTTTGTGGTGATGCCCGGTCGGAAGCTGACGGAGCGGTCAGGTCAGGTGTGAGGGGTCCAGCCGGCGAACTCGCCGTCCTCGAGGGTGTCGCTGAAGATCACATCGCGCGTCTTCTCGACGTGGACCGCGAACCCGAGGTCTTCCAGCCCGACCACCCCGTTGCCGTCGCGGTCGCCTTCGAAGGACTCCTGCGCGAGCGGGCTGGGAGGAGCCGTGGCCACCGAGGTCTGCACGGCGCCGTGCTGGTACCACAGCAGCCCTGCCCCCGCGGCCAGCGTCGCCGCGGCCGCGACCGGCAGCCACCGCGCCACCCGGCTGCTCGCCGGGGGCTGGAAGGAGGCGAACGCCGAGCCGACCGCCTGGTCCACCGTCGGGGCGGCTGCGCCCTCGAATTGGGACCGCCACCACGCCGCGCACTCCGGGCACGAAAGGCGGACGGCCTCGGCCGCGAAGGCCGACGGGTCGTCCAGCCGGCCGAGCGCGAGGTCGAGCGCGAGGCGTCCGTGGTCTGGGCAAGCGGGGGCTGGCATCATCATCTCCACTTCATAGGACGCACTCGGGGGCGGCGGGTAACGTGGCTGTGGCCCAGCAGGTGGGCACCGGCGCATCCTGGGCCCCGCCCGCTCTCGTCACACCGACTTGTCACGGCGCAGCTGAAAGCGAAGCCGGAAGCCGAATCCGTTTCCGCTTTCCCTTCCGCTTTTCGATCGATCGTGTTGAAGGATATTAACTTAGCCGCTACGACCGCCGCAGCTCCTCGAGCCGTTCGCGCAGCCGCTTGCGGGCCCGCATCAGCCGCATCTTGAGCGCGCCCTCGGACAGGCCGACTCGCACGGCCAGCGTCTCGACCGAGATCCCGTCGGCGCGGGCGACTAGCAACTCCACCACCTCGGCGTCCTCCTCCTCGAGCGCCGCCAGCATGAGGCGCAGCTCGGCCCTCCGCTCGGCATCGGCGTGTGGGTCGTCGTCGCCGGCGAGCTCGAGCGCCTGCTCGAGCTCCTCCTCCCGCCGCACGGCGACGCGGCGCAGGTGGTCGCGGGCGGCATTGGCGGCGATCCTGCGGACCCAGGCGGTGAAGCTGCGCGGGTCCTCCAGGGTGGCGAGCCGCCGCCAGGCGCGAAGTGCCACCTCCTGGGCGAGGTCGCGAGCCGTCTCGTCAGAGCGGACGCCACAGGCGATCAGGGTCGAGCTGACCGCGGCGCGGTGGCTTTGCAGCAGCTCGCGGAACGCGTCGGGGTCGCCGCCCTGCGCCGCAGTCACCAGCCGCGCCACCTCGTCCCAGTTCCTCGGGTCCGCCATCACGGCAAGCATACCCGGAGGTTGGCGCCGGTGGCGGCAGGTGGGCGCCACGATCCTGCCGACCCGCCGACAGCCCGGCCGGCGTTGCGATCACTGGAGGGGGTTGGGGCGGCGGGCGGCGGGCTGCCAGTGGACTCGTCGATGCTCACGCACGGCGCTGGTCAGGTCAGGAGCTCGAGGCGGAACTCGGCGAGCAGGCGCGCATCGATCAGGTCCCAGCGGTTGCCCTCGAGCCGGAAGTGGTGGCGGCCGAGGACGAAGGCGCGCTCGAGCTCGCGGGTGAGCTCCTCCTGCGGGCGATTGAGGCGCAGCGTCATGCCGACCGGCAGGTAGGAAATGAAGCGGACGTCGTCGTCGGTGTCGTAAGCGCCGTCGACGCCGGCTGAGGTGATCTCGAGACGCAGCCAGTCGCGATCCGGGTTGAGCTCGCGCGGGCCCCACTCGAAGAACGACGACTGCAGTCCCGCCTCGAGGTCAGTGGCGAGCTCGAGGTCCTCGGACCAGCGCGCGACCGCGCCGAGCTGGCGGGCGGCCACCCGGTAGGGGCGGCCCCATCCGTCGTCCGCTCGGACTTCGAAGAAGGTCTGCACGGAGGCCGGCGCCATGTCGGTGGTGGCGCCCCAGAAGAGCAGCGGCATCCAGCCGCGCACGTTCATCGTGGCGTAGGGCGCGAGCGTCGTCGCCCAGTCGCCCTCGAAGGAAGGGGCGGCGATCTGCTCGACCGCGAAGCGCGCCGCGGCGGTCGCGATCTCGTGTGCACGGTGGATGGTCACCAGTTCGGCGGCGCGGCCGTCGTCGCCGAAGGGCATCCAGCGCAGGGTGGTGGGGAGGTCGGGCCCGGGGCCGGTGATGCGCAGCCGCATCACGCCGACGACCGGAACGGCGAGGATGGCTCCGTACAGCACGACCCGCATCGCGGTCGAGGCGAGGAGCCGCAGCAGCGATCTGGGAGGATCGACCACGGCAATCGTGGCGTCCCAGCCACAGCCCGCGCAGATGGTGGCGTCCGTTGCGAGGGTCACTCCGCACTTCGGGCAGGAGTCGAAGGCCGTCATGGATCACAGCCTACCTGATACACGAGCAAAAGCAGAGCTTGCCAGGCGTCCCGGGCGCGGAAGCGGGCGCGGCCTGGAGACCGTCGGGAACGGGAACGGGGACGGGAACCCTTCGACTCGCGGCGCCGCAGCGCCGCTCGCTCAGGGCAGGCTCTCCCGGGCACGGAGGCGGGCGGGGAAGCGGAAGCGGGCGCGGAGACGGAGACGGGCACGGGCGGGCGGGCCCCAGATCATATTCCCTAGATCCCAGATCCTGCCCCATGCCTCCTGCCGGTTGTCGCGACCAGCCGCCTCGTCGGACCCGGCGCGATCGCCGCCATCAGGAAGAACAGCCGCAGCATGAAGGGATGTACGACCTCGCGGCGTGGCCGCCGCACGGTGCACAGGATGACCTCGGCGCAGCGCTCCGGCGTGATCGCCGGGATCAGCCGGCCGACCCCGGGCAGCTGATCGCGGGTGATCCGGTTGTGCTCGAAGTATGGGCTCGACACCTCGCCGAAGACCACGTGGCAGCTGCGCACGCCGGTGCCGATGAGGTCCTGGCAGAGCGCCTCGTGCAGCCCCCGCAGTGCCCACCGCATCGCGGTGTACGACGTGGCGGCGGGCCACGGGATCCGCGAGGCCGGGGAGCCGACGTGGACAAGGAGCCCGGCACGCCGCTCCAGCATGTCGGGCAGGAAGGCCCGGCTCAGGTTGGAGGCGGCGAGGTAGGGCGCGGCGACCATGGCCGCACTCTCCGCGGGCGGCGTGTCCTCGAGGAACTTCCAGGCCCCGACGCCGGCGCTGTTGACCAGCAGCGAGGGCGAGCCGTGCTCGCGACGCACGGTCTCGGCCATTGCGGCAACCTGGCTGCCGTCGGCCGCGTCGAGCGGGGCGACCACGGCGGCGCCGCCGCCGGCGGCAATCGACCGCTGGACATCGTCGAGTGCAGGTCGACGCCGGGCGACCAGCACGACCTGCCAGCCCGCCCCGGCCAGCGCCTTCGCGGTGGCGGCGCCGATGCCGGAGGATGCGCCGGAGACGACGGCGAGCTCAGGATGCATGGGAGCGCTCCTTGGCCTCAGAGTATGCCACCTTCCGCGGGCCCGTGCCCGCTTCCGCGCCCGCTTCCGATGATGCTCGGGTTGATTCTGCAACGTCGGGCTCGGAAGCGGAAGCGGGATAATGGACGCGACGATGGAACAGACCCCGATCAGCGAGCAGCCGGTGGTTGCATCCAGAGGCTGGCGCTGGCTCCTGGCAACCCTGGCACTCGCGACGGCCCTGCACGCTCCACTGCTCGGTCTCGGCTTCGTCGGCGACGACTTCGAGTGGTGGCTGGCGGCACGGACCGCGCTCGACGAGCCGCAGCGGCTGATCCTGCCGTTCGGCGGCTTTCGCCCCGCGAACCTGTGGACGATCGCTCTCGATCAGATGCTGTACGGGACCGAGCCGACCGGCTACCACCTCACCAGCATCCTGCTCCACCTCGCAGGCGGGGCCGGGCTGTGGCTGGCGCTGCGTCGATTCGCCTTCGCAGCGCCGGCGGCGGCCGCGGTCGCCGCGCTGTGGATGTGCTCGCCCTACTCGCTGAAGCCGGTGGTGTCGCTGTGCGAGCGCTTCGAACCGATGCTGCTCACCGTCTGGCTCGCGATGCTGGTGCTGTGGCCGCGGCCGGGCGAAGGGTGGAGGCGCGGCCGGCTCGCCGCGGTCATCGTCCTCGCCGCGTTCAGCGCTTTGGTCAAGGAGTCGTGGGTGGTGCTCCCCGGCTTCGTGCTCTGCTTCGAGCTGGTGCTGCACCGGGTGCCGTGGGGCCGGGCTGTGCGGTCGGCCGCCATCGCCGCCGCCGGCGTGGCGGCCTACGTGGCCGCCTACCTCCTCGACCCGCCGATCGCCGGCAGCTACTACGCCGCATCCCTGGCGCCCGCCGCCAAGGTGCCGCACGCGTGGGCGGTGTTTCTCGGCTTGACCCGACTCGACCCCTCGTCGACCCAGCTCGGGCCGGCCGAGGCGGCGGCGACGATCACGCTGGTTGTGCTCGCGTGGTGGGGCTGGCGGCGCCGCTGTGCTGCGACCGCAGTCGGACTGACGCTGTTCGTGCTGCCGCTGCTGCCGGTGCTGACCGTGCCGTTCCTGGTCACCCGTTACACCTACGTCCCGCTCGCCGGCTTCCTGGTGGTCATCGCCGCGGCGGTGCGGGCCGGCGTCGAGGGGCTGCCGCGGGCGCGGCGCCCGCTCGCCTCGGCGATCGTGGTGGCGGTCGCGGCCGCGTACCTCGGCTTTGGCTTGTGGCTCGTGCGCGGCGACCAGGCGGACGCGAGCCGCCGCGACGACGCCCACCGAAGGCTGCTCGCCGAGGCCACGGCCTTCGCACCGCAGCTCCCGCGTGACGGCCTGATTCTCGGCGTGCGGCTCGAGCGCGAGAGCGCCAACCGGGCGCTGCTCGACGAGGTGGAAGGAGTCCCCAAGGCGTACTACGAGCGAGCGCGCTACCCGTACGGCCTGATCCGCTGGGCGCCGCTCTTCAGCTACGCGCTCGACCCCGGTGGCGGCCCGCTGTACGAGGAGTGTGCCGTCGAGGAGGCCGGCCGCTGGTCGGCGGTCGGACACCGCTCCGGAGGTTTCGCCCTGCTCGCGACCGAGGCCGGGTCGGCGCCGCAGGAGGCGGCGCACTGGCGCGAGCGGGGCGCTCTCGTCGAGGGGTTCCGGCCGCTCGGCGCCCGCGATTGATGGCTCGTCAGGGGTCGCCTGCCGGGTGGCGTCGAGGTCGGCGAGCGCGTCGGCCAGGATAGCGTGAACCCGGACCGGGTTTCAGCGGGGGCGGGTGGCCGATGCTATGCTCCGGCTTGCCCTATGAGACGATCGTTCGGCTGGCCGGGTCTGGTGGTGCTGCTCGCAGCGGTGTGGTCGGCAGCGTTGGCGATGGGCGCGGATGACGACGCCGGGCTGCAGCGACTGACTCTGCTCCACACCTCGGACCTGCACGGCCAGGTGCTGCCCTTTGACGACGCCCGCAACGAACCGGTCGGTGGCTCGCTGGTCCAGGTGGCGTCGATCGTTGCCGAGATCCGCCGCTCGGTCGACCACCCGGTGCTTCTGCTCGACAGCGGTGACACCATCCAGGGCACCCCGCTCGAGCAGTTCGTCCACGTCCGCTGGCGGGAGCCGAGCCCGACGATTGCCGCGATGAACCTCATAGGCTACGACGCGATGGCGGTCGGCAATCACGACTTCAACTTCGGGCTCGAGGTGCTCCGCCGCGCCGAGGCCCAGGCCGCCTTCCCGTTCCTGTCGGCCAACACCGTCGACGAGCGCTCCGGCGTTCCCGCCTTCCCGCCCTTCCGGGTGTTCGAGCTCGGGCCGCTGCGGGTCGGCGTGCTCGGGCTGATCACCTCCAACGTCCCGGGCTGGGAGAGCCCAGAGAACTACCGTGGCCTGCGCTTCGACGCGATGGCCGCCGCCGCCCGGCGCTGGGTCGGCGTGCTGCGCGAGCGGGAGCGCTGCGACCTCGTAGTGGTGCTGGCGCACACCGGATTCGAGCGCGATTCCGAGAGCGGGCAGACGGACGACACCGGCTACGAGAACTTCGCGTGGCGGCTGTCGGGCGTACCCGGCATCGACGGGCTGCTGGTCGGCCACAGCCATCGCGAGATTACCCCCCGCCGCATCAGCGGGGTGATCGTGGCGCAGCCGCTCGCCCGGGCGCGTTTGGTCACTCGGTTGGACCTCTGGCTGGAGCCGGACGGCGGCGGCTTCCGGATCGCGCGCTGGGAAGGGGCCAACCTGCCGGTGGCCGAGGCCGCCGTCGATGAGCAGCTCGCGGCGCGGTTCGAGCCGCTGCGGCAGCGCGTCGCCGAGGCGCTGGACGCGCCGGTCACCTCCGCCGCCGCGCCGGTGAGCGTGCGCGGCTGCCGGCTCGCCGACTGCGCCGCGCTCGATTTGATCCACGCCGTCCAGCTGGCCGCTTCGGGGGCCGACCTGTCGCTCGCCGCCCTGCTCTCCGACGGCACGCCGGACCTGGCGGCCGGGCCGCTGACCTGGCGCTGGGTCCATGGCCTCTACGTCTATCCCAACACCCTGCAGTCGGTAGCGCTCGACGGCGCCCAGGTCAAGGACGTCCTGGAGCACGCGGCCCGCTACTACGACGGGCTCGAGTGCGCTGCCGATGGGGACTGGGCGGTGTTGACCGACCCCGACGTGCGGCACTATAACGTCGATACCATGGCTGGCCTCGACTACCGCATCGATCCGACCCGCCCCGAGGGTGATCGCGTACGCGACCTCCGATACCAGGGCCAGCCGCTCGATCTTCACGCCCGCTTCACCCTGGTCTGCAACAACTACCGGGCCGCCGGCGGCGGGGGCTACCCCCACCTGGCCGAGGCGGAGGTGGTCTGGAGGTCATCAAGCGAGGTCGCCGACCTGATCGGCGAGTACCTGGATCGTCTGGAGGAGTGGCAGCCGACGGTCGACGGCAACTGGTGGATCGCGCCGACGTCGCTGACCGAGATAGCTTCGACCGCGGGCGACGGGCGATGAGCCCGGCGTCGCGCGCGAGGAAAATTCATCACCCTGACGAAGGGAGGGGGACATCATGACGCGTTTGTGGAAGCGAGGAGGCGGCCTGGTGGTCATCGCCCTGCTGGTCCTGGCGCCGGCGGCGGCATGGGCCCAATCGAGCGTCTCCACCGGCCAGATTCTCGGATCCATTAAGGATCCGGATGGTGCCACGATGCCGGGCGTGAGCATCGAGGCCCGCAACCCCGACACCGGTTTTGCACGGAACGCGGTCACCGACACGAGCGGGTTCTATCGAATCGAGCTGCTGCCCTCGGGGAGCTACGATGTGCGGGCCGACCTGCCGGGCTTCAAGAGCGAGATCAAGCGCGGCGTGGTCGTGACTCTCGGTTCCTCGGTCGCCGTCGACTTTGCCCTCCAGGTGTCGGCGGTTGAAGAGGAGATCGTGGTCACCGCCGAGTCGCCGATCGTCGAGACCACCAACCCGAGCATGACCTCGGCGGTCTCCGACGAGTCGATCGCCAACCTGCCGCTCGAGGGCCGCGACTTCACCAACTTCGTGCTGCTGACGCCTGGGGCGACCTACAGCGACGCCAACCAGGTGGAAGGCGGGCGCGGCGGCCTCAACATCGGGGCCCGCGGCATCCAGAACTCCTTCAACATCGACGGTGCCAACTCGCAGTCGAGCTTCTTCGGCGAGGAGCGCGGCGGCACCCGCCCGCCGTTCACCTTCTCGCAGTCGGCGATCAAGGAGTTCCAGGTCCTGCGGTCGTCGTACAACCTGCAGTTCCAGGCCACCGGCGGAGTCATCAACGCCGTCACCAAGTCGGGGACCAACGAGTTCCACGGCGAGGTCTTCGGTTACTACACCGACGACAGCCTGAGCGAGGACTACGCCCTGCTCGAGGAGGGTGACGAGACGCCGCCGTCCGAGCAGCTGCAGTACGGCTTTGCGCTCGGCGGTCCGATCGTGCGCGACAAGCTGCACTTCTTCACGTCCTTCGACACCCAGGACTTCGAGACGCCGAAGTACACAGCTTTCAACAACTTCCCGGCGGGACGCGAGGCCGACTTCGAGGCCCTGACCGGGCTCAACTACGAGGAGGAGACGGCCAACTACCCGACCACCAACGACGCTATGGTGATCCTCCTCAAGGTCGACTGGCAGCTCGGAGACAACCACCTGGCGTCGGCGCGCTACAACTACTCGGACCAGGAGGGGGTCAACCAGACCTCGACCTTCTCGAACACCGGCCTGTCCAACAACGGCCTCGAGGGTAACTCCTTCGACTCGCTGGTCCTCACCCTCAACTCGGTGGTCTCCGACGACGCGTTCAACGAGGCCTTCGTCCAGTACGCCGTCGAGGAGCGGCCGCGGCTGGCGAACACCACCGCCATCCCGGAGGGCGGCATCTTCAGCTTCGCCGGCACCTGGGGCCAGAACAACTTCCTGCCCAACTGGCTCGACGAGGAGCGGATCCAGCTCGTCGACAACTTCACCTACTACTACGGCGACCACAGCTTGAAGGTCGGCGCCAACCTCGACTTCGTGAGCTACGACGATGGCTTCTACCGCTACGGGGGCGGCTCCTACCTGTGGCGGACCTGGGACGGCGCCACCGGCTTCCTCGATGGCGGCACGCCCAACACCTACACCCAGTCCTTCTCGGACTACAACGGCGCGGTCGTCTTCGACACCGACTACTACGCCTTCTACGCGCAGGACGACTGGCGGGCGACCTCCAACTTCACCCTGACCTACGGCCTGCGCTACGACCTCCAGGACAACCCGACCCCGCAGGAAACCAACCCGCTGTGGCCGGACACCGGGCAGATCCCGACCGACACCGACAACTGGTCGGCACGGGTCGGCTTCGCCTGGGACCTCCGGGGCGACGGCAAGCAGGTGGTGCGCGGTGGCGTGGGCCGCTTCTACGACAACACGCCGACCCTGCTGCTCGCCAACGCCCAGCTCTCGAACGGCGTCCGGGTGGTGACCTACTCGAGCCGCTGCGAGAGCGGCGACCCGTGCCCCGAGTGGCCCGGCCGGTGGGACTCGCCGGCCGACGTCGCGGCGGCGAGGCCCGATATCTTCGTGGTCGATCCCGCCTTCGAAAACCCGGAGACCAACCGGGTATCGCTCGGCTACGAGGCCGAGGTCGTCAACAACCTGTCGCTCGGCGTCGACGTCATCTACTACAAGACCAAGAAGCTCGAGCGCAAGCAGGACCAGAACATCGCGCCCGACGGCGGCACTACGGTGGACGGCCGGCCGACCTATGACCGCCGCGTCGTGACCAACGATCTCGATCAGATCATGCAGTTCACCTCGGACGCCGAGGCCGAGTACACCGGTGTCGTGTTCAAGCTGAAGAAGCGCTTCGCCAACAACTGGTTCCTCGACGGCTCCTACACCTGGTCCGACGCCAAGGACAACGACTCCAACGAGCGCTCGGTGTCGTCCTCGACCGACTTCGCCGAGGACCAGTACAACCTCGACGGCGACTGGGGCCCCTCGGCCTTCGACGTTGAGCACCGCATCGTGGCCTCCTTCGGCTGGCAGCTGCCGCTCAACTTCATGGTGTCCGCGATCGGCACCTACCAGACCGGGTACCGCTTCACGGCGCTGGACGGGCGCGACAACAACGGCGACTTCTACTTCAACGATCGCGCGCTGGTCGAGACCTCGCCCGGCGAGTACGTCCACTACTCCCGCAACAGCTTCCACCAGCCCGACCGCAAGAACATCGACATGCGGCTGTCATGGACCGCGCGCTTCGGCGGCGACTTCGAGCTCGAGCTCATCGGCGAGGTCTTCAACCTCCTCAACGAAGAGAACTTCTGGTCGTCGGAAGACATGCTTGTGGAGAGTAACGGGACCATCAACCCGGACTTCAACGAGGTCACCAACGCCGGCCTGCCGCGGCGCTACCAGATCGGTGCGAAGCTGCGCTTCTAGTAGGTTCGATCCGCGACTTCGACGGGGCCCTTCGGGGCCCCGTTTCTTCCCCCGCTTCCGCGCTCACTTCCGGGCCCGTCTCCGTCTCCGTGCCCGCTCGTTCGCCAGGTCTTCGAGAGCGCTTCGCGCCGATTCTCCCGAGGCGCTCCCCGAGGGAGCCACCTTTGGCGATTTCGGGTCTCGAGCACGTCTTGAGGAAGAACGTCGTCCCGAAATCGCCAAAGATGGCACGCCCGCAGGACGCCCTCTCCTCGTCCTCGCCTCGCCTCCCGAGCGCGGTAGCGAGGGGACAAAAGAGCGGGCCCCAAAGGGCCCGCCCAGTTGCTTCAATATCTGATGCCGGGTCCGTCTATGGCACCTCGGCGCTCCACATCGAGCAGTCGCCCGTCTCGAAGCCGTCCTGGAAGAGCATCGACGACCCGCCGCAGGGGAACGCCCCCTCGATCACCACGTCGTCCAGGTTCCACCCCGCGTACTCCCACGCGTAGTCGGTGGCTCCCTGAGTCCACCGGATCCGGACGTCGGCGTGCCCCGCCGCCTGCGCCGTCAGGTCGACGACCTCCTCCACCCAGGACCCGCCGTCCATCGTTTCAGTGTTCTCCCACACCGTCACCCATCCGCCGCCATCCACCGACACCTGTACCCGCGCATGGTCGTAGATCGGCTGCTCCACCCCCAGCCAACGCCGGTACCGGAGTAGCACCGACGTCGCCTCGCTCAGATCCATCGACGGCGCCGTCAGCTTGAGCTGGTCGGCAGTCAGGTTGGGGTCGTAGTCCCCCTGCAGGTTCACACCGTAGACGTTGCTCCCGGTGAAACCCGACGTCGGGTCCGGAGACCCGTACGCCCCGCCTCCCCCGCTCGGCTGGCCGAAGGCCCAGCCGTGGGCGTTGCCGCCGTTGTCGATCGTCCAGCCCGGATCGGCGTCGAAGGGCTCGGACAGGAACACCTGCCAGCCCATCGTCTGCACCCAGTAGTACGCCCCACCGTTGGTGTCCACCCCGACGTTGCCCAGGGCGTCCGCCGACTCGACGGCGACCCAGTAGTCCGTGCACGGATCCACGCCATCGATCGTGATCTCGTGCGAGGTCGCGAGAGCCGTGTCCGATGCCACCAGCGCCGGCGGCGTCGTCGTGCCGTAGTGCACCACGGTCGTCCCCGGCTCGTCAGTTTCGAAGCGCACCGTCAGCGACGCGTTCGTCGCCTCGAGCTGCACCCCGCTGATGTCCGGCCCCACGCAGTCCAGCAGCGCGCTGTCGGTCTTGACCACGTTGACCCCGCCGGCGCCGTCATCGGCGTCGATGTAGGTCGCGGTCAGCTGCTCGCCGTGGCCGGCCGTGAGGTCGCTGCCGAGGACGGCCGTGCCGCTGTACAGGCTGCGGTCCGCGGCGACCTCGGTCAGGGTGACCGTGGCGCTGTCGCCGGGGGCGGCCAGCGTGACCTGCAGGGAGTCGATGGTGGCCGGGCTCGAGCCCGGCACGTTGCTGTCGGAGACGCGGACCGTCACCGTGCCGCTGCAACCGTAGGCGTCGGCGTCGAGCGACACCCGGCCGTCCGGGCGCGCGGCGAGCTCGAAGTACTGCGGCAGCAGGTTCTGGCCGTGGATGTGGCAATGCGTCGGCTCGCCGGTGATCGTGGCGTGCACCACGCCGGCGTCGTCGATGAGCCCGGAGCCGACGAGCGTGAGCCCGCTGTCCAGGGTGTAGAAGGAGACGATGGCGGCGTTCGCCTTGGCCAGCGGCAGGCCGCCGACCGTGACCGTCAACGAGGCCACGCCGCCGCTCGACGAGAAGTCCATCGGCTCGTCCGGGATCTGAGGCGGCAGCGTGCGCATCCAGGTGGTGCAGGTGCCGAACAGGGTCGACTGCTCCATGAACTTGGTGCCCTCGTCGTAGTTGCCGGCGCCGTTGACGTCCATGCAGTAGAGCTTGCCGTTGACGTGCTCACCGCCGGTCGTGAAGGCGGTCTCCAGCCGCAGGCTGTCGATGATGCCGCGCTGCGCGTCACAGGGCGGCACCCAGGACTCGTTGGTGGTACCACCCTCGAAGGACACCGCGCCGCCGCCGGTCTTCTGCAGCCAGGCCTCGCCGAAGCAGTCGCCGCCGGAGTAGGCGAAGCGGCCGTTCAGACAGGCCACGCTCCAGATCACGGGCAGCATCTCGCCGTTGCTGAGCAGGCTGTTGACATTGTTGACATCGAAGCCGGAGGTCCCCCACCCCTGCTCCCAGCCGTGGCCGATGTAGAGGCCGAGCGAGCGGCCGTCGTTGACCGCCGCGGCAACCTGGGCCGGCGTGACGGACTCGTGGTAGAGCTGGCTGAACTCGGTGTAGGTGTAGGCGGGCTCCACGAGGTCCTCGCGCAGCCACTCCATGCGCTCCCAGTCGATGGCGCCGCCGCCCTCGGAGTCGCCGGCAACGCCGAAGGCCTTGGAGTACCAGACCGCGGCGCTGCCCTGGTCGGGGTAGCGCTCGTAGCTGAGGATCTTGTCGACCTGGACCGTCACGTCGGCGCCCGACTGCGCCGAGATCCGCGAGATCGACGCGTCGGGCCGGTTGTCGGCGCCCTCGAGCTTGGTGTAGCAGGGGTCGCAGTCGGCGCCCTCGTTGACGCCGATCAAGTACGGCACCTGGGCGGCGTCGCCGACCAGGATGATCCAGGTCAGCCCGTCGGGCTGGTTGTACAGGGACTGGATGTAGCCGTACACCTGGCTGGCGGTGGTGCCCACCGAGGACAGCGGGACCAGCATCGTCGGGTAGCCGACCTGGCGCTGCCAGTCGGCGAGCGGCTGGGCCTCGTCGACGAAGTCGTCGTAGGACAGGATGAGCAGCCGCCCGGCCTCGACGAAGGGCGTGTAGCGGCCGCGGACGAGGTCGTAGTTGACCATCCGGTGGCGGGCGAGCTGGTCGAAGAGGCCGGTCATCGGCGGCTCCGGACCGACGCGTGGGTTGGCGGCATTCGCAGTGTGAACGACGCGGAAGCGCGCCTCCTCGACGACGGTCAGCAGGTTGTCGCCGCTATGCCAGGTCGCCACCGGAATGCGCGCCGACTGGCCGCGCAGGGGCCCGGCGATGAACGGATCGTCCATCCAGACGGTCGCGGCCGGGTAGCTCACGGCCGCGCCGTAGATCTTCGCGCTGAACTCATAGGGAACGGTTGCTGGGTCGATGTTGCGGTTGAAGTGGCCGCGCGAGGGCGCCACCCCGGCGAAGCCGCGGACCGTGAGGTCGATGTCGCGGGTGGTGGTGCCGATCAGCTCGAGCGCGATGCCACCGGTCCGCTCGAGCAGGTACTCGGTGGTCAGGAAGGGCAGCGCCGGCTCGCCCCGCACCATCAGACCGTGGCCGGCCGGCACCTGGACCACCGCCCACTGCAGGCCGCCGATCTCGACCGCGTCGAGCCGGACCTCGGAGACGGTCACGGTCAGCACCTCGGTGCCGTCTCCTGCCTGCTCGAGGGACACGGCGGTGGCTCCTGCCGCGAGGGGGATGACCTCCTCAGCGGGCGCAGTGATCGGAAGCAGCACACAGACGGCCAGGGTGACGAACGGGAAACGCAGACCTCGCATGGAAGCCCTCCTCCTCAAGCCCTCGACCCTACCACGCTATCACCCAAATGTACGTTTTCAAACCATTTAAGATCCAATCTCAGGAATGGCGGTGCGCCGGGGCAGCACGGTCGGCGGCCCGTGCGGCTAGCATGGAGGCATGCGTGTGGTGACGGTGGCCGGCGATCGTTGGAGCTACGGTGTGGTCGTCGCTGGCGGGGCGCTGACGCGGCTCGGGGGCCTCGTCGACGAGCGGGTCAGCGCCGACGAGGTGCGAATGCTGCGTACCCGCCAGCTGGATGGAGATACTTGCCATTGGCTCGAGACACGCTAGGATGGGAATCCCCATGAGCACGTCGCCCACCGACCTGGTGATGCGCGCGGCGCCGGTCCCCGACCGGTTGCCCCACGAGCCCGACGCCGAGCGCGCGGTGCTGGCCGCGGTCCTCCTCGAGCGCGGGGCGCTGCTGATGATCCTCGAGAAGCTGCGCGGCGAGGAGTTCTACATCGAGGCGCACCGCATCATCTACCAGGCCTGCGTGCGCCTCCACGAGCGAGGGCACGCGGCCGACCTGGTGACGGTCACCAACCAGCTCCGCGAGCAGGGCGCACTCGAGCGGGTCGGCGGCGCGAGCTACCTGGCGACCATGGTCGACGGTCTGCCCGACGTGGCCAACGTCGTCCACTACGCCGAGATCATCCGCGACAAGTTCGTCAAGCGGCAGCTGATTGCGGCCGCGAATCGGATCCTCAACACCTGCACGCTCGACCACGGCGCTGCTCGGGAAGCGGTCGAGGTCGCGCAGCGCGATGTCTACCGGATCGCCGAGGACACGCTGGGCGGGGGGCTCGTGCACATCCGCGGCCTGGCCGACCGGGAGATCACGCACCTCGAGGCGAGCCGGGGAACCCACGCCACGCTGACCGGCGTCGACACCGGGTTCGTGAGGATCAACGAGCTCACCTCGGGCCTCCAGAGGAAGGACCTGATTCTGCTCGCCTCTCGGCCGTCGATGGGCAAGACCTCGCTGGCGATGAACATCTGCGCCCATGCTGCGCTGCGCTCCCGCAAGAAGGTCGGCGTGTTCTCGCTCGAGATGTCCGGCGAGCAACTGGTGCGTCGGCTGCTCGCCGCTGAGGCGCGGGTCGACCAGCGCCGGCTCGCCACCGGCTACCTGTCGAAGTCCGACTGGCCGAAGCTGACCATGGCGGCCCAGGCGCTGCAAGACGTCGACCTCTGGATCGACGACTCGCCCGGGTCCACCGTGCTCGAGGTCTCGGCCAAGGCCCGCCGGCTCAAGCACGAGTTCGGCCTCGACCTGGTGATGGTGGACTATCTCCAGCTGATGTCCGGCGGCGGCCGCTTCAACAGCCGGCACGAGGAGGTTTCAGCGATCTCGCGCGGCCTCAAGGCGGTCGCCAAGGAGCTCGACGTGCCGATGCTCGTGCTGTCGCAGCTGTCGCGGCAGCCGGAGCGTCGCGGCGGCGAGCACCGTCCGCAGCTCTCCGACCTGCGCGATTCCGGGTCGCTCGAGCAGGACGCCGACGTCGTGATGTTCATCGTTCGGCCGTCGCTCTACGACGAGGAGACCGAGGACCCCCGCAAGGCGGAGCTGATCGTCGCCAAGCAGCGCAACGGGCCGACCGGCCAGATCGACCTCGTGTTCCAGCACGAGTACACCCGCTTCGAGAATGCGGACTTCACGCGCGACGAGGGCGAGGCGCCCTGGTAGGGGACGCGTGTGAGCATCCTCGGCTGGCTCGACCGCCGCTTCTACATCACCGACCACGTCTTCGTGCTCGCGGGCTGGGACGACCCGCTGTACGATCGGACCTCGTCGGTGCTGTTCGGGGGCGGCGTCGCGTGGACCGAGGACGAGCTCAAGTACAGCCTGGGGCTGGCCGCCTGCGCGATGAACTGATGGGCAACGACACACTCTACTTCTGCGCCCAGTGCGGGCACGAGACGGCCAAGTGGGTCGGCCGCTGCCCGGGCTGCGGGGAGTGGAACTCGCTCGCGGAACGACCGGCGGCCCGCCGCCAGAAGGCGTCGCGCGGCCCGCTGCGGCGCGGCAGCAAGGCGCAGTCGGTGTCGGCCGCGGCGGCGGAGCAGGTCGAGCGGACCTCGACCGGCGTCGAGGGCGTGGACCGCGTGCTCGGCGGGGGCCTGGTCCCCGGATCGCTGGTGCTCGTGGCCGGGGAGCCGGGGATCGGCAAGTCGACGCTGCTGCTCCAGGTGGCGGCGGCGATCGCCGGCGAGGGGGCGCCCGCGGTCTACATCAGCGGCGAGGAGTCGGCGCGGCAGGTCGCGCTGCGGGCGCAGCGGATCGGCGGGCTCAACCCGAACCTGCTGTTGCTGCCCGAGACCTCGTGCGAGGCCGTGCTCGCGGAGCTCGAGGATCTCGGGCCCGGCCTGGTGGTGGTCGACTCGGTGCAGACCATGGTGGTGGAGGAGGCCGAGGGCGTCGCCGGCTCGGTCGGCCAGGTGCGGCAGGTCGCTGCGCGCTTCCAGCACCTGGCGAAGACCACCGGCGTGCCGACCGTGCTCGTGGGCCACGTCACGAAGGACGGCGCGATCGCCGGGCCCAAGCTGCTCGAGCACCTGGTGGATGTCGTGATGTCGCTCGAGGGGGAGCCGGGGCACGACCTGCGGCTGCTGCGCGCGGCCAAGAACCGCTTCGGGACGGTGGCCGAGCTGGCGCTCTACTCGATGACCGACCACGGGATGGTGGCGGTGCGCAACCCGTCGGCCTGGCTGCTCGAGGACCGCCGGCCGGACGCCGCGGGATCGGCGGTGGCGGTGGCGCTCGAGGGGACCGCGCCGCTGCTGGTCGAGGTCCAGGCGCTGGTCGCCCCCTCGTCCCTGGGGACGCCGCGGCGGGTGACTCAAGGGTTCGACGGGCCGCGGCTCGCCCTCCTGCTTGCCGTGCTCGAGCGCCAGGCCGGGGTCTCGTTCGCCGACCGCGACGTGTTCGTGAACCTGGTGGGCGGCCTGTCGCTGCGCGAGCCCGCCCTCGACCTCGCGGTGGCGGCGGCGCTGCTGTCGTCGGCCGGCGACCGGCCGCTGCCGGCCGACGTCGTCGTGTTCGGAGAGATCGGGCTGCTCGGCGAGGTGCGGGCGGTGAGCCGCGCCGCGGACCGGGCGCGCGAGGCGGCCGCCCTCGGCTTCGGCCGGGTGGCGCTGCCGGAGCGCAACGCCAGCGGCGAGCTCGCCCTGCCGGCCGTGCCGATCGCATCGGTGAGTGATCTGCTGGCGCTGCTGGTGAGGGGCTAGGGATGAGGGGCTAGCCCCACCTCCCGTTCCCGTTCCCGACAACTGTTCGCCGAGTCCGAGCATCTCGTCGGGCACCCGGCTTCGCCTCTGGCTGCGCCGTGACAAGCGGGCACGGAGATGGGCGGGAAGCCGTGCCTTCCGGCGGGCGGCCCCCTCTCCCGTCACCCTCTCGCCTTCTGAGCGCCGGTGAGGTTCAGGTAGGTCTTCGGAAACAGGCCATAGAAGGCCATCGCCGGCTCGAGCTGGGCGAGCGAGATCTGGTCGTTGACGGTGTGCGAGTGCACCTCGTCGGCGGGCCCGAAGCCGATGGTCGGGATGCCGAACATGCCGGCGGTCGCGCAACCGTGCGACGAAAAGGCGGAGCGGTGGAGGCGCGGCTGCCGCCCGAGCACCCGCTCGGCAGTCGCGAAGGCGGCCTCTACGGCCGGGCCGCCCTCGGCGGTCTCCCAGGCCGGGAACACCTTGTTCGTCGGGTAGGACAGCCCTCGCCACGACGCCGCGCTGTAGTGCAACAGGCGGACCTCGGCCGCGGCGGCCTGCACCTCGGGCAGGCCCCGGAGCTCGGCCAGTGCCTGCTCGGCACTCTCGCCGATCGTGAGGCGGCGGTCGATGTGGATCGTGCACTCGTCGGGGACGGCCGTGAGCGACGGCGAACGTGAGCTGACGGCGGTGACCGCGAGCGAGCCCTTCCCGAGCATCGGATGGGTCGCCTCCAGCGAAGCGTGGAGACGCGCGACGGCGCTGATGATCGGGCACATGCTGTAGACCGCGTTGGTGCCGCGCTCCGGCTGGGAGCCGTGGGTCGAGACCCCCGTGGCGGTGATCTCGATCTCGAGCCGGCCGCGCTGGCCGCGGCACACGCCGAGGTGCGACGGCATGGCGATGACCACGACCTCCGGGCGCAGCTTGGTCTCGTTGACGATGAACTGCCACGCCTGCCCGTCGCAGTCCTCGCTGTTCACCGACGCCACCACCCACAACGTCGCCTCGTCGGGCAGGCCGAGGCGGGAGGCCAGCGCCACGCCGTGCACGACCGCTGCCAGCCCGCCCTTCTGGTCCGAGGCGCCGCGCCCGAACAGGGTGCCGCCGGCGACCACTCCGCGGAACGGGTCATGTCGCCAGCGAGTCGGGCTGGTGATGCCGACGGTGTCGATGTGCGCGTCGAACGCGAGGACCCGCGGGCCGGCCCCGAACCTGCCGAGGACGTTGCCGAGCGCGTCGACGTGGACGTCCTGGTAGCCGAGCTGGCCCATCTCCCGGACCACCCGCTCGCAGGCGAGGCGCTCGCCCCGGCTCGGCGACGGGAGGGTCACCAGGTCGCGCAGGAAGTCGACGCAGGCGGAGTTGGCCTCAGCGGCGAGCCGAAACAGGTCGGCACCTGGCGCCGCGGCCGGCGAGTCATCGGTTGCCACGCTCTCCTCCTGTCCGTGCATCTTTTCACAAAGGCCCGGCGGCGACAAGGGTCGGGCGCGGAACCGTGGAGGCGTGATGGCGGAATCGTGCGCACCTTCCCGCACGCGTCTGCGTATTCGTGCCCGCTTGTCACGGCGCAGCCGGAGGCGAAGCCGGGTGCCCGAAGCGGCGTACAGGTCGGCAGGCCTTGGTCGGAGACGGAGACGGGGACGGGAACGGGAACCCTTCGACTCGCGGCGACGCTGCGCCGCTCGCTCAGGGCAGGCTCCCCGGACGCTGCAGGCGAACCCCTAACCCCAAGCCCTAGCCCCTCTCTCCGAAGATTGCGGTGCCGACCCGGACCATGGTGGCGCCCTCGGCAATCGCCACCTCGAAGTCGAGGCTCATGCCGATCGACAGCTGTGGGAGGGCGCGGCCGAGGTCGTCGCGGAGACGGTCGCGTAGCTCGCGTAGGGCGCGGAAGTGGGGACGCGATGCCTCGGGGTCATCGCCGAAGGGAGGGATCGCCATCAGGCCGAGCAGCTCCAGCCGGCCGTGGCCGTGGATCGAGGTCGCGAGCACCCGTGCATCCTCGGGCAGGACGCCGGCCTTCTGCGGCTCGCGGCCGATGTTCACCTCCATGAGCACGCGCTGCCGCCGCCCCGGCCAGTCCCGCTCGAGGAGGAGCTGCAGCCGCTCGGCGATCTCGGCCCGGTCGACGGTGTGGATGACGTCGAAGCTCGCGAGCGCGGCACCCGCCTTGTTGCGCTGCAGGGGCCCGATGAGGTGCCACGTCGCCGGCGGCACGACCGGCCGCTTGGCAACTGCCTCCTGCACCCGGTTCTCGCCGAGGTCGGTCGCACCCGCGCGGACCGCCTGCGCCACCACCTCGGCCGGAAAGGTCTTGCCGACGGCGATCAGGGTGACCTCGGCGGGGTCGCGCCGGGCCTTCTCGGCGGCAGCCTCGATCCGATGACGGACCTCGGCGAGCCGATCCTCGATACCGGCCCCCATCGCGTCAGCCGGAGGGCGCTTCGGCCGGCTCCAGTTCGATCGTCTCCGCCAGGTAGAGGATCCGGTAGCAGGACTCGCAGGTGATGATTTCCTGGCACCTGCGCAGCCGCTGCCTCAGGTGCGGCCGCACGGCGAAGTGGCAGACCGAGCACGAGCCGTCGACCACGGCCGCGATGGCCGTCCCCTTCTTGCTCTCGAGCAGCCGCAGGAAGCGCGCTCGGTTCTTCGGCTGGAGCGCGGTCTCGAGCTGCTGGGCCTCAGTCGAGAGCTGGTGGACGATCTCGAGCAGCTCGGACTTGCGGCGCTCCCAGCCCTCGACGACCTCGCGTTGGGCGGTCTCCTCCTCGGGGCGCGCCTCGCGGCGTGCCGCGATGTCCTGGCGCAGCTGCGCGACCGAGGAGTCGAGCTCGGTGTGGCGCTGCCGGGCCTCGCTGAGCGCCTTGGTTGCGTAGTCGATCTCGGAGATCACCGCCGTGAACTCCCGCTCGTTGGTGACCGTGCTCTTCTGGCGCTGGAAGTGCTCCAGCTCGGTCTGCCACTCCTGCTCGCGCTTGTGGACCTGCTCGAGCTCGTCCTCGAGGCGGCTGACCTGCTCCTCGATCTGGTCGAGCTCGAGCTGGCGGCCGCGGTTGGCTTCCTGGAGCTGCTGGACTTCCGGGGGCGGGTTCTGACGGTCCTGGATCGCCTTCGCGATCCGGCCATAGATATCCTGCAGGCGGACAAACACAACGAGATCGTGATGGACGCTCTCCACCGCTCCTCCTGACCGCACACCCAGGACGGATGCGCTCGAACGCCTGCGGGCCGTTATCTTAGCGCGCTCAGGCTCTTCCGGCAAGCTGAGAGAGCATCGCCACGGCGCGGGCTCGGGATGGCGGCGCTCGTTCGAGGAAGGTCGGATGTCGTCTTGGTGCCCATTCCCGCTTCCGCTTCCGCTTCCGAGCCCGAATGCGGGGACGGGTCCGGAGCCGGCGCGTCGGACTTGGAAGCGAGCGGTTGAGACCTCGGCGAGTCTCGGGTACGGGAACGGGAACCCTTCGACTCGCGGCGCTGCGGCGCCGCTCGCTCAGGGCAGGCTGCTCGGGCGCGGATCCGGCTTCCGGCTTCGCTTGCAGCTTCCGGCTTCACCTTCGGCTGCGCCGTGACAAGTCGCCTTGACAGGTCGCCGTTGGCTTGCGGCTTCGCCCTGTGGGCTACGCCGTCACAAGTCGCCGTGACGAGAGCGGGCGCGAAAAGGAAGCGCGTGGGCCTCGGCCTGATTCGGGAACGGGAACGGGCACGGGAACGGGAACGATGACGGGCGCGCAGGCGGGCGGGGGAACCAGATCCCAGCCCTCAGGTTCCGAGATCCTATTCGACGCGGTGGGCCCACCAGGATTCGAACCTGGGACCTACCGGTTATGAGCCGGCGGCTCTGACCGCTGAGCTATGGGCCCTGGCGCCATCGTATCGCGGGGTCGGGGGAGCGGCAAGAACGGCGTGCGGGCAGCATCATCCTCTCTTCTATCCGCCCCCCTCGGAGAACGGCTTCAGCAGATGGGCGCGCGACGGGTGGCGGAGCTTGCGCAGCGCCTTGTACTCGATCTGCCGGATCCGCTCGCGGGTGACGTTGAAGGTCCGCCCGACCTCTTCCAGGGTGTGCTCGGTGCCATCGCCGATCCCGAACCGCAGCTTGAGGACCTGCTCCTCGCGCGGCGTCAGCGACTTGAGCACGGTCTCGGTGTGGTCCTTGAGGGTGCGCATGATCACCGCCTCGATCGGCGACACCGAGTTGGTGTCCTCGATGAAGTCGCCGAGGTGGGAGTCCTCCTCCTCGCCGATCGGCGTCTCGAGCGAGATCGGCTCCTGCGAGATCTTGTGGATCTTGCGCACCTTGCCGACCGGCATCTCCATCCGCTCCGCGATCTCCTCGACGGTCGGCTCGCGGCCGAGCTCCTGGACCAGCATCCGCGTGGTCCGGGTCAGCTTGTTGATGGTCTCGATCATGTGCACCGGGATCCGGATGGTGCGGGCCTGGTCGGCGATCGCGCGGGTGATGGCCTGGCGGATCCACCACGTGGCGTAGGTCGAGAACTTGTAGCCGCGGCGGTACTCGAACTTGTCCACCGCCTTCATCAGGCCGATGTTGCCCTCCTGGATGAGGTCGAGGAACTGGAGGCCGCGGTTGGTGTACTTCTTCGCGATCGACACGACCAGCCGGAGGTTGGCGACGATCAGCTCCTGCTTGGCGCGGTCGGTCTCGCCCTCGCCGCGGCGGACCTCGGCGAGAAGCAGCTTGAGCCGGTCGTAGGGGATCTCGAAGCGTTCCTCGAGGTGCGCGAGCTCCTCCTCGTAGCGGGCGACCCGCGCCGTGTAGAACTTGCGGCGCTCGACGTTGCGCTCCTGCTGGAGCTTCTTGCGATCCTTGGCGACGGTCTGGATCGGGATCGAAAACTGCCGGTCGACCTCGTTGAGGAAGGTGAGCAGGCGGTTGCGTGTGGTGGTGGTGAAGTCGGCCTTCCGCACCTTCAGTGCGATCTCGGCGATGTTGGCTGCGATTTTGTCCGACAGCTCGTGGTGCCGCTTGCCGGTCCTCTTGCAGCGGTGCAGCCGCTGCCGTAGCTCGTGCGACTCCTCGTCGAGATCGTTGATCTCCCCGAACAGGCGAAGGCCCTCGCGGACCCGCTCGGCCGCCTTCTCGTCGAGCTCCCGGATGTGCCCCTGGAGCAGCTCGCGCATCCCCCGGCGATCGCGCCGCGCCTGCTCGTTGGTACGCAGGAACAGCTCGAGCAGCTGGAGGTCCTTGGACAGGGCGATGAACACGCGGGCCTCGCCGGCCTCGATCCGCTGCGCGATGTCGACCTCGCCGTCGCGGTCGAGGAGCTTGACCGTTCCCATCTCGCGCAGGTACATGCGGACCGGGTCGTTGGTCTTCTCGAGCTGCTCGCCGGCGGGCCGGCCGTCGGCCTTGCTCGGCTGCGGGGCGCCCTCGGCCTGGGCCTGGCCGCGCTCCCCCTCGCGCCCCTCGGCGGCCGTCTCGGCGGTCTCCGCGTCCACCACGTCGATGTCGAGCTCGGACAACCGCATGTAGATGTCGTCGAGCTCCTCGGCGATGCCGGTGACCTCTTCCGGCAGGTTGTCGTAGAGCTCCTCATATATGATGAAGCCCCGCTCCTTGCCGGTCTGGATCAGCTTGTTGAGCTCAGGGTACTTTTCCTCAACTTGCACGCGCATAACCTCCGCGGTCAGCGGCATCGTGGAACCAGCGAACGGCGATGGGGGCGCCGCGCTTGAGCTTGGCGGCGTGGCGTAAGCAACACGGTTCCGCCCGGAATCCTTCCCTTGTCGGGTTTTCCACCGTCAGACATCCACCGGGTTGGGGTTTAGGGCGGGCGTGGTGCGCGACACAACGACCTGCGGGCCAGGTCTCCTCGCCATCGCAGGGAATATGGGGCGTGAAAAGGGATTTGGCAACCCCTTTTGCGGGAAAACGTCAGAAATCGGCAGATTTCTGCCTCAAACGGGCTTTTTCGACCAGCAGCAGCTCGAGCTCACTGTGGTCGCCGCGTTCCTCGGCCGCCCGGATCCGGGGTGCGAGACGCCGTGAGAGCTCGCGGCCCTGCCGCTCGAGCAGCACCCGCAGCTGGGAACGGACCGAGTCGTCGGTGAGCTCCGGCCAGTCCGAGTTGCACAGCTCGGCGACAAAGCTCGTGATCCGCTCGTCCGCGCACCTCCCGAGCAGCTCGCGGACGGTGTCGGCCGGCGCGAGGTCGCCGGGCAGGTCGGTCGCGGCCTCGAGCAAGCTGCGCACGCGGTCGTCGATGATCAGCTCGGAATGCACCCGCTCGACGATGCGGGCTCGCCAGTCCGGCGAGCACTCGAGCAGGATCCGCGCGAGGTGGCGCTCGCCGGGGGCCGCCGACCGGGCGACGGCGGCTCCTGGTGGGGCGATCGGCCCCTCGCGGCGCGCCGGGGCGCGGCCGTGCTCCTCGATCTCGCGCGGCCGCAGGTAGAGGCGCCGCGCCAACTCCTCGACGAGATTCTGGCGGGTCGCGGCGTTGCTCGCCGCGCACACCAGCGGCGCCAGCTTGAGCCCCTCACGCCGCAGCGCCTCGGGCTGCTCGGGCAGGTCGCCGAGCAGGAACTCGAGCGCCGACGCGGGCCGCTTCAGGAGCTCGCGAATCGTCTCCGCGCCGCCGTCGCGGACGACGTCGTCGGGGTCGGTGCCGTCCGGCAGGACCAGCACCGCGACGTCGACGCCCGCCTCCAGGAGCACCCGGATCCCGGTCATGGCGGCTCGGCGGCCGGCCTCGTCGGCGTCGTAGCAGAGGACGACCCGGTCGCCGTCGCCGAGGCGGCGGCGCAGCAGCCGCGCGTGGTCCGGGGTCAACGCCGTGCCCAGGGTGGCGACGGCGTTGGTGATGCCGACCCGGTGCAGCGACAGGCAGTCGAAGTAGCCCTCGACGACCAACAGCTCGCCGGCCTGGTCGGCCGGCCGGCGGGCGCAGTCGAGGCAGAACAGGGTCGAGCGCTTCTGGAAGATCGGGTTCTCGGGGCTGTTGAGGTACTTGGGCTCACCGTCGCCGAGGATCCTGCCACCGAACGCGACCAGGCGGCCGTCGACGGACCGGATCGGGAAGGTGATGCGCTTGCGGAAGCGGTCGTAGGGCGAGGTTCGGGAGTCCGGCTGGACGGCCAGCCCGGCGGCGACCAGGGTGCCGGTCGGGTGGCGGCGGCCGAGCTCGTCGGTGAGTTGCCGCCAGTCGTCGGGCGCCCACCCGAAGCCGAACTGCGGCCAGGTCTCGCGGCCGAAGCCGCGGCGCTCGAGCTCGCGCCGGGCGGCGGCCCCCTCGGCGCTGCCGAGCCGGGCGGCGAAGAAGGCCTGCGCTTCCTCGAGCAGCGACCGCAGCCGGTCCGACTCCTGCCGCTGTCGCTGCGCGTCGGGGCTGCGTGGCGGCAGCTTGACGCCGTAGCGTCGCGCCAGCTGCTCGACCGCCTCCGCGAACGACAGCCGCGCGGTCTGCATCAGGAACTTGAAGATGTCGCCGCCCTGATGGCATCCGAAGCAGTAGTAGAGGCCCTTGTCCGGGTCGACCGAAAAGGAGGGCGTCTTCTCCTCGTGGAAGGGGCACAGCCCTTCGAAGGTGCGACCCCGTCGCCGCAGCCGCACCTGCTCGCCGACCACCTCGACGATGTCGGCCGCCTCGCGCACCCGCGCCACGGAGTCGCGGCTGAGGTCGATGTCGGTGGTCACTCGGCGATTGTAGTGCGTGCGGCGAGCGGGTGACAGTTGCGCGTCGCTTTCGGAGAATCTGGGATCTGCGGCCCCCAGCTGAATCGAACCGCAGAGGCCGCGGAGAGGCTCCTCGGGCGCGGATGCGGATCCGGCTTCCGGCTTCACCTTTGGCTGCGCCGTGACAAGTCGCCGTGACACGAGCGGGCGGGGGCCTATCACCTATCTGCCCTCGAGCGTGACCTCGGTGACGCCGGTGCCGCCGAGATGCTGCGGCGGGTGCGCAAACGAGCGCACGGCCGGGTGGCTGCGGCAGACCTCGGCCACCATTCGGCGCAGCGCGCCGGTGCCGTGCCCATGAACGACCCTGACCGTGCTCGACCCCGCCGCCGAGGCCTGGTCGAGGAACCGCTCGAGCGACTCCCTGGCGGCCTCGCGGTCCATGCCGAGCAGCATCAGCTCGCGCCCCGGGCTCGCCTCGGTCTCGAGCTCGACCGTGGCGCGCCGCGCCGTGACGGCGGACGGGGTGGTCAGCGCGAGCTGCGCGATGTCCACCCACAGCCGCTTGTCGCCGCTCCTGACCAGGGCCCGGGCGCCGCGCACCTCGTCGACGACGCCGCTGCCGCCGAGGCCGACAAGCCGGACCGCGTCCCCGGCCGCCGGGGTGCTCGATGCCTCGTCGTGCGGCGGCACCGACTCGTCGCGGGGCAGCGCCGCGGCCCGCAGCTGCGCGCGGCGACGCTTGCCGAGCCGCTCGCCCTCCTCGATGGCGCGGTCGAGGCGTGCCATCGCCTCGTCGAGCCGGTCCTTGGCCCGCCGGCGCAGCCGATCGAGCTCCTCGGCCGCCCGGCGCGCGATGAGGTCCCGCTCTGCAACCAGGCGCTCGAGCTCGCGGCTCGCATCCCGCTGGAGACCCTCGAGCTCACCCTTGCGCCGCTCGATCTCGAGGCGCTCGCGATCGAGGGACATCTCGACCTCCTCGAGCCGCCGCAGCCAGCGGTCGAGCTCGAGGTGGTCGCCGCCGAGCAGCTCGCCTGCGCGTCGCAGGATCGGCTCGGGGATGCCGGTCCGGCGGGCGATCTCGATCGCCCGGGACCGGCCCGGGCGGCCGAAGCTCAAGGTGTAGGTCGGCAGCTCGCGGGCCTCGTTGTAGCCCATGGCGGCGTTGGCCATCCCCTTGGCCTCGGTGGTGTTGAGGGCGATCGCCGCGAGGTGGGTGGTGGCGACGGTCAGGCAGCCGCGGCGGGTCAGCTCCTCGAGCAGGGCGAGGCCGAGGGCGGCGCCCTCCAGCGGGTCGGTGCCCGCGCCGAGCTCGTCGTAGAGGACCAACGAGCCTTCGCCGCAGCCGCTGAGAAGGGTTCGGGTGGCGGCCATCGCGCCGGAGAAGCTCGAGAGGTCGGCCGACACGTCCTGCTCATCGCCGATGTGGCACCACAGCGACTCGAACACGGGGACGGTCGTGCCGGCGTCGGCCGGCACGGGGATCCCGTGCGCGGCCATCAGCGCCATCACGCCGATCGTCTTGAGGGTCACCGTCTTGCCGCCGGCGTTCGGGCCGGACACGACCAGGGTGCGGCATCCGGCGGGAAGCCGGAAGTCGAGCGGCACCACGCGGTGGGTGGGGTCCCGCCGCTCGGCGGCGCCGAAGACCTCGCTGCGCAGCGCGAGCAGGCGCTCGTCGAGCAGAGGATGGCGTGCGCCGACGAGCACCATCTCCGTTTCTGCGGACGGGATCACGACCCGGCCGTCGACGAGCTCGCCGAACAGCGCGCGCGCCTGCGCGGCGTCGAGGGTGGCCATGATGTCGACGGCCGCGGCGAGCTCGCCGCGGACGGCGCCGAACAGCGCGGCGATCTCGACCAGAATCCGCCGGACCTCCTCGCGCTCCCGCGCGGCCGTCTCGGCGAGCTCGTTGTTGAGCTCGACCACGGCGAACGGCTCCATGAAGGCCGTGGCGCCGGTCGACGACGAGTCGAGCAGCAAGCCCTGCAGGCGGCTGCGGGCGGACGCGCGCACCGGCACGCAGTAGCGGTCGCGCCGCACCGTGGGCGGGGCGTCGGTGACCACGTCGGCGTGGCTGCGCCGGATCTCCTCGAGGCGGGCGAGGAGCTCCATGCGCAGGCGAGTCGTCGCCCGCCGCAGGCGGGCCAGCTCGGGCGAGGCATCGTCGGGGACGGTACCGTCCCGGCCGAGCTTGGGCGCCACCTCGCGGATCAGCTCCCCGGTGTCGGGGAGGGCGCGGCCGAGCTCGGGCAGGGGACCGCCATCGGCGGGCGCTGCCAGCAGCCGCGCGCGGACGGCGGCGATCCGGCGGGCGAGGGTCAGCAGCAGCAGGAGGTCGGCCGGCTCGATGGGCAGGGGCGACGCCGGGTCGAGCCACGGCAGGGCGTCATCCATGCCGGCGAACGAGAGCCGGGCATCCTCGTCGAGCAGCCGCTTGACGGCCTCGGTGAGCCGCGCCAGGCGCTCGCTCTCCTCCGCCGGGAGCAGGCCCCAGTCGGCGGTCAGAAGGCGACGGCCCGGGCCGCTCTGGGCCCGGGCCGCGACGATCAACTGGATTTTGTCGAACTCCAGCTCGGAGGCGACGCTGCGCTTCACGAGCGGATCAGAGGATGCCGGCCCTGCGCTGCTTCGCGAGCTTGCGGAGCATCTTCTTGCGGGCCTGGATCAACTGGCGCTTCTTCCGCTCGGAGGGCTTCTCGTAGAAGCGGCGTCTCTTCACCTCGGAGAGGATGCCGGACTTCTCGCACTTCCGCTTGAAGCGGCGGAGCGCCTGCTCGAACGACTCGTTGTCTCGAACTGTGACGCCCGTTGGCACGATCGGCTCACCTCCTCTCGGCGCAAACTACGCACACACGCGCGCCGCGCGGGAGGGAAGACTACCACCCGTGCAGCCGCGGGTCAAGCGATGACAGCGGCCGGGCCGGCCCAGCGGGAGCCGGCCCGCGGCTCGGATGCGGCGGTGTCGCCGCAGCGATCAGCCGACGACCTTGGTCTTGATCGCCTCGTAGTTCTTGCCGTAGACCTTGCCGGTCTTGATGGTGAAGTAGAACGCCGCGGCGCCGCCGTCGCGCTTGCGGTACAGCCAGGTCGCGATGCCCTTGGCCTGGTCTTCCTGGATGTTGGCGTAGTAGGGCACGCCGGCGATCGTGCGGACCTCGTCCATGGTCATGTTGTTCTTGACGGCGTCGAAGCGCTCCTGGGTGATGTAGCGCCAGTCATCGAGCCATGCGAGCTTCTGCTTGATCGCCGGGCTGGTTGGGAGCCCGACCTGATTGTAGAGCGACTCGGCATTGCCGAGGTGATCGACCGCCTTCGCGTAGTCGCCCGCCTTGCGCACCATGTCGTCGGCGACCAGCAGCGCCTCCCTCGCGTAGAGGTCGAGCGCCTGCTTGGTCTCGGGAGCCTGCGGGAAGTCGTTGAGCCCGATGTTGAGGCAGTCGGCGAGGGTGGTCTGGGCCGCCTCGAACGCGGCGTCCTGGGCCGTGGTGAGCTCGGCAATGGACGCGTTCGTCTGCTCGAGCATGGTCTTCTGCTCGGGGGTGCGCTTGCTCTCCTCGATCGCCAGGATGGCGGCAGCGGCCCCTTCAGCGGCGGCGAGCTTCGCCCGGGCCTGCTCGAGGACGGCTGTTTGCTGCTGGAGGGTCGCGAAGGTCTGCTTCATCTCGGCGGCCTTCGTCTCCTCCTCGGTGGGTCCCTTCTTGCAGCCGGTGAACACACCGATCGCAACGACAACGATGAGCAGGCACGGCACGACGCGGGTGGCTTTCATGGCTCCTCCCTTCCGGCGCCACGCTAACAGAACTTCAACTGACTGACAATCTCCCGCGTCCTTTTCTGCGGCTGGCGATTCAAAGAATGGGACCTTTCACCCATCTTGAGATCGCGTTTCTCTGCCAAGTTTTGAGAGGCCGCTGGACGATCGCGGCTCGCCCCCCGCAGCGGTTCCTTGACGCACGTTCGGCGGGGCGGTGATAATGCTCATCGACACCGCACAGCGGGAGGCCTCATGGACCCCTACGATGCACTCATCGGGCAGCTCAGGAGCGCACGCGAGCAGCGGCGGCAGTCGCTGAACGGCCAGCTCGGTGGGGTCCTCGAGAACCTCGCGACGGCGAGCGCGGCGCTTCGCGATGCGCTATCGACGCCGGCCGAGGATGTCTTCCCGCTCGGCCAGGTCGAGACCTCCGTGACCGCGCTCCGCGACGCCGCGGCCGAGGCCGCGGCCGAGGCCGCGGCGGTGCCGCCGCCCGCCATCACCCTCGGCGTGCTGCGCGCCCTCGACTCGGCGCAGACCCAATCGGAGCTCCTGCACGGCCTGCTCAGCGAGCTCACGAACCACGCCGCGCGCGCCGTGGTACTGGTGTTCCGGCCCGGCGGGGTGAGTGCGTGGAGCGCGATCGGCTTCGACGACGTGTCGCGGCTCGGCCGCTGGTCCTGCGCCCGCGAGGACTCGCCGCTGTTCGCAGACCTCGAGGACAACCCGCGCCCCCTCGAGCTGGTCCCCCAGGAGGATGACGTCATCCGCGGCTGGCTCGAGGGCGAGACCTCCCCGCTCGACGCGCTGCTGGTGCCGATCAGCCTGCGCGGGCGGACCATGGGTGCGGTCTACGCCGATCGTCTTGCCAATGCCCCCTGGAACCCCGAGGCCGTGCAGGTGCTGGTGGCCGTCGCCTGTTGGATGATCGACACGCTCAAGTACCGCAGCGGCGGACCGTCGCCGATGCTCGGCGCGATGTCGGGCGCTCGGCTCGAGGCCCCGCCGGCGCCCGAGGAAGTGACCGCTGACGAGCCGCCACCGCCCGCGGCGTCGGCCCTCGACGAGATGGCGGCGGTACCGGGATTCGATCCGTCGGCGACGATTTCCGTTGGCGACGTCGCCCCCGCCGAGCCCGCGGTGCCGGAGTACCAGGTCGAGGTCGTGCCGGCCGAGGAGCCGACGCGCGAGCCAGCGGACGAGATCCAGCACCGCGGCGCCGGAGCCGGCGCCGCTGCCGACACGATCGAGTTCGAAGTCGTCGAAGCCGACCGGCACCTGCCGCCGCCGGTGCAGCCGGTGACGCCGCCTCCTGACATGTGGCGTGAGCGGGCGCCCGCAGCCGATGTGGGGTTCGCCGGCCTCTCCGCAGAGGACCAGTCCAAGCACGAGGAGGCGCGCCGCTTCGCGCGCCTGCTGGTGTCCGAGATCAAGCTCTACAACGAGGAGGCGGTGGAGCGGGGTCGCGAGCAGCGCGATCTTTACCAGCGCCTGCGGGACGACATCGACCGCAGCCGGGAGATGTACGAGAAGCGGATCCCGGCCGACATCCGAGCCGCCCACGACCACTTCCGCGAGGAGCTGGTCCGCATTCTCGCGGGCGGCGATGCCGGCGCCCTCGGCATGTGAGCCGATCCCGGCCGACGCCAGAAAGCCTCTGAGCGATGCGGGCGAGACTGGTCGCGGCCGTCCTCGTGCTCGCCGCGTGCGCGGAGCGACCGCCGCTCTCCCCGCCCGCGAAGGCGGATCGCCTGGAGCTGCTCGCTCGCGCCCTCGAGCGGCGCGACGCTGATCCGGCGGCCGCCGGCGCGCTGCTCCAGGAGGCCGGCCCCGGTCCGGTCCTGGAACGCTTCCGGCTCGAGCAGTGGCTGACCGCCCTCGAGCGCGCGGGCGGCAGTGCGCAGGCGTGGCACGACGCCCTCGCCGCCGGCCTGCCGGTCGACCTGGAGTCCCGAGCGAGGCTCGGCTTGGCCCGCCGGCTCGCGGCCGAGGGGCGGGCCGCCGAGGCGGCGGCGATCCTGGAGCAGGCGCCGCAGGCGGGGCGGGTTGCAGCGGACGTGCTGCTGCTCGAGCTCGGCCAGGGGCCGTGGCGGGTGCCGGCGGCGGCGCGGCTCGCGGTCGCGGCCCCCGGCCGTCTGCGTCGGGCCGCACCCGACCTCGAGCGGAAGGTGGTGGCCAGCCTCGACCCCGAGTCGCTGCTGGTCCGCAGCGCGTCGTGGCGCGCGTCCGGGTCGCCGGCCCGCGCCGCGGCCGAGCTCGCGGGCGAGCGCTGGCGCGGCGAGCCGGAGCGGCGGCGCCGTGTCGAGCTGGCAAGGGCCGAGATCGCGGCGGGCTCCCCGGAGCGCGCGCTGCGCGTCCTCCAGGGATCGGCCGCCGACGACGCGGAGGCGCAGCTCGCGCGCGCCGAGGCGTTCCGGCGGCAGGGCTGGCAGCGCTCGCCGCGGCCGGCGGCGCGCTCCTCGTTCTCGAGCTGTGTCGAGGCCGCCCGCCGCGCGGTCGCCGCCGCCGGCGAGGCGCGCTCGATCGAGGGCGATGCCTGGCAGCTCATTGCCGAGTGCGGGACCGAGGCCGGAACGCTCGCCGAGGCGGTGGCAGCATGGTGGAGGGCTGAGGCGATCGGCTGGACCGGTGATCGCAGAGAGTGGGTGGGCCGCCGGCTGGGCGTGGCCCTCGCGCTCGGCGGTGGCGACCGGAGCGAGGTGGCCCGTCTCGCCGGTGCGCTGCCCGACCACGAGCGCTGCTTCGCGTTCTGGGCGTCGGCTGCCGCGCCCCGGGCGCGCGGCAGCGAGCTCGCGGCGCTCGCCGACGGTGCGTTCGCCGACCTCTACGGCTTGTGGGCGCGAGAGGTCACCGGCCGGCCGGCGCCCGGCCCGGCGGCGGCGGCGGCCTCCGTCGATCCCGCCCCGCCGCCGTGGTCGGTGGCCTGGCTGATCGAGCGCGGTTTCGTCGAGGAGGCGGCTGCCGAGTGGCGCCGGATCTGCGGCGTGCGCGGCACCTGGCCGGCCGAGGCCATCGCCGAGGCCTCACTCGCCGAGCGCCGGGGCCGGCCGCTCGAGGCGGTGCGCGCGCTGCGCAGCGCCATCCCCGAGCTCGGCACCGCGACCATGGGCCAGGCCCCGGCGAACGCGGTCCGCATCTACCTTCCTCTGCCCTGGAGCGCGGAGCTGGCAGCGGCGGCGGCGGAGTCCGGCGTCGAGCCGTGGCTGCTCGCCGGGGTCGCCCGCCAGGAGAGCGTGTTCGTCGCCGAGGCGCGGTCGCCACGGGGAGCGGTCGGGGTCATGCAGCTGCTGCCGACCACCGCCCGCGCCCACGCCATCGCGCTCGGGCTGGGCAGCCGCCCGGAGCTCGAGCGGCCCGAGCAGAACCTGAGGATCGGCGCACGCGAGCTCAGGCGTCTGCTCGACCGCTTCGGCGCGGTCGAACCGGCGCTGGCGGCCTACAACGCCGGCGAGGGCAGGGTCCGCCGCTGGTGGCAGGAGGCGCCCGATCGCTTCCGCTTCACCGAGGCGATCCCGATCAGCGAGACCTACACCTACGTGCGCCGGGTGCGCTTCCTGGCCGAGGCCTACCGGGTGTTCTACGCCGAGCAGTGGGGGACTCGGCCGTGATCGGGCCATCGCCAGTTGTTCGCTTGACATTATGGACACCCACCCGGCACCATGCGCGGGGGTGTACGGATGTTCGAATTGAGACCTAGTCTTCGAGAAGGACGTCGTTCCTGGAAGCTCCTGCTCGCGGTCGCGCTGGTGGCCTGTGCGACCGGCGCCGTGACCGCGGCGGCCCAGGACGCGGCCGAGGCGGTCGAGGCGATCGACAGCTCGACGTGCGCCGACTGCCACGACCAGAGCAAGCACGGCACCGCCTACGTCGACGACCTCAACCACTCGATCCACGAGGGGCTCGAGTGCCTCGACTGCCACCAGGACCGCGGAACCATGCCGCACCAGGCGCAGGAGGGCTTCTCGGTCCGGTCCGAGGGCTGCCGCCAATGCCACGACGACGCCGCCGAGCAGTACACCGCGCACGGCCGGGGGAAGCTGGGCGAGGTCGAGGACCTCCCGGACTGCGCCGACTGCCACGGCGACCACGACATCCTGCCCTCGTCGGTCAAGCGATCGAAGACCCATCCGATCGAGCTGCCGCAGACCTGCGGAGCGTGCCACGAGAACCTCGACCTCACGACCAAGCACGCCATTTTGATCGACCATCCGATCCAGATCTACGAGACCAGCGTTCACGGGAAGGCCACCAAGGGTGGGGTCTACCTCGCTGCCACCTGCAACGACTGCCACTCCACCGGCGGGAGCGCCCACAAGATCCTCGGCCCCGGCAACCCGGCCTCGACCATCAACCACTTCAACATCCCCGCCACCTGCGGCAAGTGCCACCAGGCCGTCGAGCAGGACTTCATGGAGGGCATCCACGGCCAGCTCGCGGCGCGCGGCGAGACCGATGCGCCGGTGTGCACCGACTGCCACGGTGAGCATGGCATCCTGTCGCCGGACGACCCGCGGTCGCCGGTGTCGCGCTCCAAGGTCGCTGAGATGACCTGCTCGCCGTGCCACGAGTCGGCGGTGCTCAACGAGAAGTACGGCCTCGAGACCGATCGCCTGACCACGTTCGTCGACTCCTACCACGGGCTCAAGACCAAGGCCGGTGACACCCAGGTTGCAAACTGCGCGTCGTGCCATGGCGTGCACCGCATCCTGCCGAGCTCCGACCCGACCTCGACCGTCAACCCCAACAACCTGCAGTCGACCTGTGGCGAGTGCCACCCCAAGATCACGGTCAAGATGGCGTCGATCCCGATTCACGGCGTCTCGGGCGAGGGCCTGCAGACGCCGCTCGCTTCGCTGATCGAGAACCTCTACATCATCCTCATCGTGGTCGTCATCGGCCTGATGGTCATGCACTGGCTGATCGACCTATGGCGCCACATCAAGAACATGATCGACTCCCGGCCGCAGGTGCGGCGGATGCGCACCGACGAGGTGATCCAGCACGCCCTGCTCGCGATCGCCTTCATCGGGCTGGTGATCTCGGGCTTCGCGCTGCGCTTCGACCAGAGCTTCATCTCCCGCTTCTTCTTCGGCTGGGAAGGCGGCTTCCAGCTGCGCGGTACGATCCATCGGGTGTTCGCGGTGATCTTCATGGGCACCGTGGCCTGGCACGCGGCCTTCCTGACCACGGCGCGTGGCCGCAAGTTCGCCAAGGACATGCTCCCGGTCCGCCGCGACTTCAAGTTCTTCCTCAACCGTGCTCTCTACAACCTCGGGCTGCGCGACCACACGCCGTGCATCCAGCGCTTCAGCTACGTCGAGAAGGCGGAGTACTGGGCCCTGGTGTGGGGAACGGCGGTCATGGCCATCACCGGCCTCGCGCTCTGGTTCGACAACGTGGTGATCCAGCTGCTGCCCAAGGGCGTGCTCGACGTAGCGCTGGTGGTCCACTACTGGGAGGCGTGGCTGGCGACGCTCGCGATCCTGGTCTGGCACATGTACTCGACCGTCTTCAGCCCGCACGTCTACCCGATGAACCCGAGCTGGATCACCGGCACCATGCCGGAGGAGATGTACCGCCACGAGCATCCCGGCCACCTCGAGGAGGCGAAACGGGACACCGAGGAGGAGATCCGTCATCAGATCGCCAAGGTGTCGGGCAACCGGCACCCGGCGCAGCGGGAGCTCAACGAGGACGTCGAGGTCGAGCCGGAGGACACGGCGAAGAGCTGACGGCGCGGCGTCGCTGGCCCCTCACCCCTCCTTGTACTAGACTCTCCCCTCAGAAGGAGCGACCGACCATGGCTGTCGACCCGAAGCTGCTCGAGATCCTGGTCTGCCCCGTGGACAAGACGCCGCTCGAGGTGGTCGAGCTCCCCGCGGCGGTCCGCCGGCGGCTGGTCGAGAAGTACCGCGACCAGTTTAAGGACGAGGAGCCGGTGGTGGAGGTCGGACTGGCCTCGCCGGCCGGCCGCGTCTATCCCGTGGTGTCCGGCATTCCGGTGATGCTGGTCGAGGATGCGCTCTCCCGCGACGACCTCGAGCGCTGAGCGGCAGCGGCGCCTCGACCGACCGCGCCATCCAGCGGGCGGAGGCGGCCGGTGAGCGACCGCACGTGGACGGTCTCCGGGCTCATCCGGGCGGTCAACGAGCTCCTCGAGCAGGGCTTCTCGGGCGTCCGCGTCGAGGGCGAGGTGACCAACTTGAAGCCGTCGGGCCGCGGGCACCTCTACTTCACGCTCAAGGACGAGGCGGCGTCGCTCGACTGCGTGATGTGGGCGAGCCGCGCCGGCCGGCTGCGCTTCGAGGTCGAGGACGGCCTCGCCGTGGTGACCACGGGCTCGCTCACCGTCTACCCGCAGCGGGGCCGGTTCCAGCTCGTGGTCGAGGAGCTCGAGCCGCTCGGCCTCGGCGCCCTCCAGCTCGCGTTCGAGCAGCTCAAGCGGCGGCTGGACGCGGAGGGCCTGTTCGCGGCCGCGCGCAAGCGGCCGCTGCCGGCGCTGCCGGTCCGGGTCGGCATCGTGACCTCGCTGTCCGGCGCCGCCCTCCACGACATGCTGCGGGTGCTGCTGCGCTTTCCCCACCTCGAGGTGATCGTGGCGCCGGCCGCGGTCCAGGGCAGCGGCGCAGCGGCCGAGATCGCTGCGGCGCTCGGGCGGCTGGCCGCGTCCGGGCTGGTCGACGTGGTGATCGTCGGCCGCGGCGGCGGCAGCCTCGAGGACCTGTGGGCGTTCAACGAGGAGCCGGTGGCGCGCGCCATCGCGGCGAGCCCAGTTCCGGTGATCTCGGGCGTCGGCCACGAGGTCGACTTCACGATCGCGGACTTCGTCGCCGACATCCGCGCCACGACCCCGACCCAGGCGGCCGAGCTGGTCGTGGCCCAGCTCGAGCGGCAGGTGCGCCGGTTCGACGAGGCGCAGTCGGCGCTGCTCCGCGACCTCACCCGGCAGCGCGTCCTCGCCCGCACCCGGCTTGCCGGCCTCGCCGGGTCGTCGGGGCTCGCCCGGGTGCCGCACCGGATGCGCCTGCTGCGCTCCCGGCTCGCTCGCGCCGAGCGGCTGCGCGCGGTCTTCGGCCGTCTCAAGGAGCGTGCGCTGGCCCGTCTCGACCGTGCCGCGGGCGTGCTGCGCCAGCTGCCGGCGCTGATCGCCGCCGGCGGCCACCGGCGGGTCGTGGACAGCCGTCGCCAGCAGCTCGCGCAGCTCGCTCGCGCCCGCCTGGCGCGAGCCCGCGCGGCGGTCGACGGCCACCAGCGCGCCCTTCACCACCTCGGCCCGCGGATGGTGCTGGAGCGCGGCTACTCGATCACGACGCGAGCCGGCGACCCGCGCCCGCTTCGCGACGCCGAGTCGGTGGCCCCGGGAGCGGAGCTGCACACGACGCTGGCGCGCGGCGAGCTGCGGTCGATCGTGGCGAAGCGTGCGCCACGGACCACCGAGGCAGCCAAACGGACGGAAGGGGACAGCCAGCCGTCACTTTTCGATGACGGAACCGGAGGTTGACACGGGACCGATGAGATGTGACAGGCCCGGGCGCGGACCCGGCTTCGCCTTCCGGCTCCGTCCTGCGGACTACGCCGTGACGAGTCAGCTACGCCGTGGCGAGGACGGGCGCGGATCCGGCTGCGCTTTCAGCTTGCGGCTTCGCCCGGGGGGCTACGCCGTCACTCCGCCGTGGCGGGGCCGGGCCCGGGCGCTGCCGGACGCTCTCCACCTATCACCTATCACCCCCTTTGACTTGGAGTGACTGATGACCGCTAAGGCCAAAGCCGAGGAGCGCTTCGAGGATCAGCTCGCGAAGCTCGAGGAGATCGTCGCCCGGCTCGAGGACGAGGGCGTCGGGCTCGAGGAGTCGCTCGACCTGTTTGAGTCCGGGATGAAGCTCGTGAAGAGCTGCCGCGCCCGCCTCGAGCAGGTGGAGCAGCGGGTCGCCCGCCTGCTCGAGAGCGAGGGCGGCGAGCCGAAGACCGAGGAGTTGGAGAAGGAGGAGGCGTGACGGCAAGCGCCCGCCTGGCCGCCGAGCGCGCCGCGGTCGACGGCGCGCTGCGCCGCCTGTTCGCCGACCGGGGCGAGCGCCCGGCCCGCCTGCACGAGGCGATGGCGTACGCCGTGCTCGCCGGCGGCAAGCGGGTGCGGCCGATCCTGGCGCGGCTGGCGCACGCCGCCGCCGGCGGCGATCCCGACCGCATCACCGAGGCCGCGTGCGGGCTCGAGCTGGTCCACACCTACTCGCTGGTCCACGACGACCTGCCGGCGATGGACGACGACGTCCTGCGGCGGGGCCGCCCGACGCTGCACGTCGCCTTCGACGAGGCGACCGCGATCCTCGCCGGCGACGCCCTGCTGACCGACGGCCTCGGCCTGCTCGCGTCGCGGCCCCCCGGCGCGGAGTGGGCGGTACTACGGGCGGCCGCGGTCGCGGTGGTGGCCGGGGCCGCGGGGTCGCTCGGGATGGTGGCGGGCCAGATCGAGGACCTCGAGGCGACCGGCCCGAACGACCGCGGCGCAGCTGACCGCGCGGCGCGGCTCGAGCGCATCCACCGCCGCAAGACCGGCTGCCTCATCCGGGCCTCGGTCGAGGTCGGGGCGATCCTCGCCGGCGCCGCCGATTGCGGGCCCTTCACGGCCTTCGGCGATCGCCTCGGCCTCGCCTTCCAGGTCGCCGACGACGTGCTCGATGCCACCGCGACCGCGGACGAGCTCGGCAAGTCGCCCGGCAAGGATGCGGACGCCGGCAAGCTGACGTACGTCACGCTCCACGGCCTCGATGCCGCGCGCGGCCGGCTCGACGGGCTCGAGGAGGAGCTGGCCGAGCTGGCGCGTGTGCTCGAGGGTGCGGACGGCGCGCTCGCCGAGCTCGCCCAGTTCATCATCCGCCGCTCGAGCTAGGCCCCCCGTCATGTTGCCGCGTTCCCGTCCCCGTCCCCGTTCCCGTTCCCGAAAACTCGCGGCGCCCTGCTGGATCGTCTTTCCAGACTGACCAACCGCGCGGTGGAGCGCGCTCCCACGTTGATGGCAATATCCGGGTGCGGGAACGGGGACGGGTACGGGAACGGGCAAGGGTGGGGGGCTAACCCCTAGCCCCTAGCCCCTTGCCCCTTCCCGCGCGTTGCCGCGCGCGACCTGTTCCGCTACCCTCCTCCCATGCCAAGCCGTCGCGTGTGGCTGCTCCTGCTGCTCGCGATCGTCCTCCGCCTCCTCACCCAGGGCTGGGACTCCGGGCTCTACACCCCGCATCCCGACGAGCGCCAGGTGGCGTTCGTGTCCGAGAAGGTGGCGGGCTTCTTCGACGATCCCGGGTTCTACGCCTACGGCTCCCTCCACTTCCGGGCGGTGCGGGCGATGACCGCCGTGCTCGGCGAGGCCCGCGCCTACCAGGGCCTGCTGGTCGGCGGCCGGGCGCTGTCGCTGGTTGCCTCGCTCGGCGCGCTCCTCGTCGGCTGGTTCCTCGCGCACCGCGCCTGGGGGCGGCGGACCGGCGAGCTCGCCCTGCTGCTGGCGGCGCTGCTGCCGCTCGACCTCCAGCAGTCGCACTACGCCACGGTCGAGGCGCACCATGCGCTGTGGGTGATGGCGGCCCTCGCCGGCTGCTACTGGCTGGCGCGGACCGGCGGCGCCGTCGCCGCGGTTGCGGCCGGCGCCGCGGCCGGCGCCTCACTGGCGGTCAAGGTGGCGTCGCTGCCGCTGCTGCTGCCGCTCGCGCTCGCGGTCGTCATGGCCAGGAGGAGGCCCGGGGCGGCGCGCCTGCCCGAGCTCGTCGGCACGGTGGCCGCCGCCGCCTGCCTCGCCTTCTGGCTCGGCCAGCCGTGGGCGCTGACCGGGGCCCAGCCGCCGGCGATCGCGATCGGGCTTGCCCTGCTCGCCGTCGTCCTCGGCCGGGCCGCGCGCGCGCGGCGGGGCGGCCTCGCGCGCGCCACGGCGGTGGGCTCGTGGCTGGCGGTGCTCGCGCTCGCGGCGCTGGTCACCGCCACGGTACTGGCGCCGGCGGCGCTGCCGAGCCTGCAGTCGCTGGTCGAGACGGTGGGCGTGCCGTTGAACCAGGCCTACCTCAAGGGCGTCGGCGAGCAGGCGGCGATGGTGACCGGCAAGGGCGACCTGCCCTACATCCGCGTCTACCGGGACACCCTCCCGGTGCTCTACTCGTTGCGCGAGCTCGCGCGCTGGGGGATGGGCCCGCTGCTCCTCCTGGCGGCGCTCGGCGGCGTGGTCGCCGGCGGCTGGCGCCTGCTGCGACGGCCAGAGCGCTGGCTGGGGCGCGTCGGCACCCCGGAGGCGGTGCTGCTCGCGCTGGCTCTCGCCTGGCTCGTTCCGACAGCGATCCGATTCGCCACCTTCGAGGTCAAGTACCTGCGCTACTTCGAGCCGCTGGTGGTGGCCGCGGTCATGGTGGCGGCGTGGGCCCTGCTCCGCCTGCCGGCGCCGTGGCGGCGGCCGGCGGTCGCGGTGACCATTGCCGGGACCGCGCTGTGCGCCGGCATGTACCTGTGGGCATTCGCCTCGCCGCACCCGCACCGGACCGCGGCCGAGTGGCTGGGGCCGATGGTGGCGGCCGACGACGTCGTCGCCTTCGAGCACTGGGACGAGACGGTGAGCCTGCCCAACGTGGCGCGCATCGACCTGCCGTCCTACGACCTCCCCGACGACGAGGGCAAGGTCCGCCGCTGGGCCGACGCGTTGGCCTCCTCGGACTGGGTGGTGCTGACCTCCAACCGGGTGCGCCGGACGGTTCTGATCAACCGCGAGCGTTTCCCGCGCACCGGCCGGCTCTACCGCCTACTGCTGTCCGGCGAGGCCGGCTTCGAGCCGCTGGCGAGGATCGAGCGCGCGCCGCGGCTGTTCGGCCTCGAGCGCGCGGTGCAGGAGGCCGACGAGAGCTTCCTCAACTATGACTTCCCGCGGGTGGTCGTGCTGCGCCGCACCGGCGTCGTCGACGTCGACGCGCTGGTCGAGCGGACGGCGCGTCCGCTGCCGTTCCTCGAGAGCCTGGACGCGGCCGCGGTCGAGCGAGCGTTCGTCGAGCCGCTCGAGCGGGTGACCCCAGCGCCCCGCCTCGCCGGCCAGGCGACGCAACTCGCGGCGTGGCTGGCGGTACTGCTCGGCCTGGCCGCCGCCAGCTGGGCGCTGCTGCTGCCGCTCCTTCGGTCCTGGCCGGACGCGGGGGTCGGCCTGGCGCTGGTCACCGGCTGGGTGGTTCCGGCGTGGCTGATGTGGCTGCTCGCCGAGGGCGGGCTCTGGCGGACCGGCGCGGCGACCGCGACCTGGATCTTCCTGGCGGTGCTGGCCGCCGGCGGCGTCGCGGCGTGGCTGCGGCGCCGGTTGATCGCGCAGCTGCTGCGGACGAGGTCGCGCGAGGCGCTGCTGGTGGCGGCGGTCGCCGCCGCGGTGTTCCTGTTGTTCCTGGTCGCGCGCGCCTTCAACCCGGCGATCTTCTGGGGCGAGAAGCCGATGGACTTCTCGTTCCTCAACGCCTTCCTCCGCGCCTCGTCGTGGCCGCCCGGCGAGCCGTGGATGGCCGGCATGCCGCTCCACTACTACTACTTCGGCCAGGTGCTGTCGTCGTTCCCGATCCTGGTGTCGGGCTGCCACCCGGCGGTCGGCTACAACCTGATGGCGGCCTCGATCCCGGCGCTGGGCGCGGCGCTGCTCGCGCCGCTCGGCCTCGCGCTGGCTCGCCGCCGCCGGCTCGCGGTTGCGGCGCTGCTGCCGCTGCTCGTGCTGCTGACCGGCAACCTGGCCTGGCCGAGGCTGCTCGCGCTGGCGCGCGGCGGGCAGTGGTTCGACCTCTGGTGGGCGACGTCGCGGGTGGTTCCGGGCTTCGCCATCGACGAGTACCCGCTGTGGACCTCGCTGTTCGCCGATCTCCACGGCCACTTCATCGCCCTGCCCGTGCTGCTCCTCACCCTGCTCTGGGGCTGGCTGGTGGTGACCCTGCCCGGCTGGCGCTGGCTGATGGCCGCGGCGATGTGCGCGGTCGCTGCCGCGGTGCTGGTGGCGACCAACCCGTGGGACATCTTCGTGGTCGCGGCGACGCTCGCGGTCGGCACCGTGGCGGCGGCGAGGCAGCCGGTGCGCGGCCTGCTGCGGCTGGCCGTGGCGGGCGCCGCGAGCGTGGTCGCCGCCCTGCCCTACGTGGTCGAGCTGCTCGCCGGCATCGGCGCCGGCGCCGGCGGCCGCGGCCTCTTCCTGACCGACGCCGACTTCGCGCCGGCGTGGGCGGTGGCCCTCCACTTCGGCGTCTTCCTGGTGCCGCTGCTGGTGCTGGGGGTGGCGCTGGTGGCGACCCGGCGCGGCTGGCTCCCGGTGCTGCTGCTGGCCGTGGCGGGCGTTGCCGCCGGGCTCGCCATGCACTCCTCCGCGGCAGCGTTCGCGCTCGCGGCCGCGGTCGTGCTGGGTGCGATCGCGCTGCGCACCGACGACCGGCCGGCGCGGCTGCTGTGGGCGCTGGCCTCGCTCGCGATGGTCGCGGTCGCGGCGTGCGAGCGCTTCACCCTGATCGACCGCATGAACACCCTGTTCAAGATCTACAACGGGGTCTGGGTGCTGCTCGCGGTCGCCCTCGGCGGCCTGCTGCTGGCCGGACGCGGGTGGCGGCGCCGGCTGCTCCTCGCGGTCTGGCTGCCGCTGCAGGCGGTGGCCCTGGTCAACCTGCCGCTCGGGCTCGCCCAGGGCTGGCTGCAGCCGCGCGTCGCCTCGCCGCGGCCGACCCTCGACGGCCAGGCCTTCCTCGCCGGCGCCGACCCGCAGACCTCGTTCCTGGTGCGCGCGCTCGAGGGGATGGCGAAGCCCGGCGAGGTCGTGGTCGAGGCGGCCAAGATCGCCTATGCCGAGTACACCCGGATCGCGATGCACACCGGCCAACCGACGGTGGTCGGCTGGCCCTGGCACCTCGAGCAGCGCGGCCAGCCGCGCGAGGAGGTCGACGCCCGCTACCGGGACCTCGCCGAGCTCTACAGCAGCGCCGACCCCCGCCTCCAGCGCGCGCTGCTCGACCGCTACCGCGCCCGCTGGGTGGTGCTCGCGGACGTCGAGCGCCGCGCCTATGGCCTCGACGATGACGACCCCTTCGCGCTGGTGCCGGGCGTCGTCCGGATCGCCGAGTCCAAGGGGGCGGCGGTCTACCTGGTCGGCGACGCGGGCGCCGCCGCGCCGCTGCCGGCGGCGGCCATCGACCGCGATCTGCCGCCCGAGCTGCGGCCGCTGGCGACGGTGCCGGTCATCCAGTCCGAGACGGTCCGCGACCTCGCGATCGACGCCGGCGGCGGCACCGCGGTCCTCCTCGACGGCAGCCTGTTCGAGCTCGACGCCCTCGGCCGGCCGGCAGCCTCGCCCGGCGCGCCGCCCTGCCAGGTCTCATCGGTCGCCCGGCACGGCGGCGTGACCTGGATCGCCTGCCCGGACGGCGGCGTCTGGCTGCGCGACGGCCGGCTGTTCCGGCCGCTCGGGAGGGTGGAGGGCGCGACCCGGCTGACGGCAGGCCATGAGCTGTGGGCCTGGGGTCGCGGCGGCCTCTGGCAGCGCGGGGCCGGGGATGCCTGGCGGCGGATCTCGGGCGATCCGGTGGCCGCGGCCGCGGCGTCGGGTCCGACCGTGGCCACCAGCGACGGCCGCGAGGTCTGGACCTGGCGCGGCGAGCTCCGCCGCAGGGTCGGGGGTCCGCTGCCGGGGGTGCGGGCGCTGGCGTGGCAGGGCAGCGCGCTGTGGGCGCTCGCCGACGGCGGCGTGTACCGGAGCGGCGGCGCGGTCCTGTCCTGGCGGCGGGTGCTCGAAGGGCTCGCCGGGGTGTCGGCGATCGCCGGCAGCGAGGAGCGGCTGTGGCTGGTCCTCGGCGGCGGCCTCGTGGTGGAGCGCTCGCGCGAGCGCTGCGGCTCGCCGTGGCAGGGACCGTCGGCGGGCGGCGAGCTGGCGCAGCCGCGCGGCCTCGCGCTGTCGCCCGACGGCTGGTTCGCGGTCGGCGACACCGGCCACCACCGGGTGGTCTGGTACACGCCGGCCGGGACCTGCCTCGACAGCTTCGGCGTCAAGGGCAGCGTCGCCGGCGCCTTCCAGGAGCCAACCGGGCTCGCCCTCGCCGCCGACGGCACGCTCGCCGTGGCCGACACCTGGAACGGCCGCATCCAGCTGCTGCTGCCCGACGGTGGGGTCAAGGTCGTCGGCGCCGAGCTCTACGGGCCGCGCGGCGTGCTGTGGCTCGAGGACGGCTCGCTGCTGGTCGCCGACACCGGCAACCGGGCGCTGCTCCGCTTCGCGCCGCCGCGTTGGGCGCGCGAGGAGGTCATCCGGTTCCCCGGGCCGGTGGTCGGGCTGGCCGCAGTGCAGGGTCTGGTGGCAGTGGCGCTGCCGACCGAAGGCCAGGTCGCGCTGATCGATGTCGCCCGCGGGGTGGAGGTGCGCCGGCTGCAGGTGCCCGGCTGGCGGACCGGCGACCAGCAGGAGGGCTACCTCGCCGCGCTGCCGTCGGGCGACCTGCTGGCCAGCGCGCCGACCCCGGGCGAGCTGTGGCGGCTCGACCCGAGCGGGGCGCGGGAGCCGGTCCGCCTGCCGGCCACCCTGCCCGGCGTCACCTGCCTCGCCGTGCTCCCAGACGGCGACGTCCTCGCCGCGCAGACCACCGAGCACCGGCTGGTGCGCGTCGCCCTCCGGTGAGCGCTTCGTTGTTCAGATTCCCGGCGGCACGTCGCAACGGCGCCCAGTTACCACGGAGGACGTACCGCCGGGAATCTGAAATGATGAAACCAGAGGTGCAGCAGGGGCAATGCGGAAGCGGCTCGATATCGTATTGACAGAGCGCGGCCTGGCGCCGTCGCGCGCCCGGGCGCAGGCGCTGGTGCTCGCCGGCAAGGTGCGGGTGGACGGCACGGTGGTCACCAAGGCCGGCACGCCGGTGGCCGACGCCGCCGCCATCGAGCTGACCGCGCCGGACCACAGCTGGGTGTCGCGCGGCGCGCTCAAGCTCGAGGCCGCCCTCGACGCCTTCGCGGTCTCGCCGGAGAGGCTCGACTGCCTGGACGTCGGCGCCTCGACCGGCGGCTTCACCGACCTCCTGCTCGCGCGCGGCGCACGGCGGGTGGTGGCGCTCGATGTCGGCCGCGGCCAGCTCGACTGGGGCCTGCGCCAGGATTCGCGGGTGGTGGTCCTGGAGGGGGTCAACGCGCGCCACCTCGGCCCCGGCGACCTGCCGTTCCCGGTCGACCTGGCGTGCATCGACGTCTCCTTCATCTCGCTCGAGCTGGTGGTGCCGGCCGTGCTGCCGCATCTAAGGAGCGGGGGCACGTTGATCTGTCTGGTCAAGCCGCAGTTCGAGGCCGGACGCGACCAGGTCGGCTCGGGCGGGGTGGTGCGCGACGAGGCGGTGCGGCGGCGGGTGGTCGACGCCACCGTGGCCGCCCTCGCGAAGCTCGGGCTGCAGCTCCTCGGCGTGGTGCCGTCGCCGATCCGCGGGCCCAAGGGCAACCTCGAGGAGCTCGCCGTCTTCCGCAAGCCCTAGGAGTTCGTACCGCATTGGCCTTCTCGGCGGTTGTGGTCGACCGACGTGACGACGGACGGCCACTGCGGCACGAACTCCTCAGGATGCGCGCAGCGCATCCTTCTCGGCGCGCGTGGGGCGTAGGCCTGCCAGCGACCGCGACGCCTCACGCACACCGCGAGGCCGACGACCCGCGTGCGCCGAGGGACCTGTGCCCTACAGGCTCCTAGAACTCCCGCATGGTGTACGGCTCCAGCGCGCCGAAGCCGCGCTCGTCGATGCGATCGATCCGATCATCGAACGGCGGATGCGTCTTGTAGAGTTCGGCCAGCGCCGCCGAGTCGCTGCCGAGCGCGGTGAGCTTCTGCAGCACGGAGTACAGCGCCAGCGGGTTCATGCCGGCGCGCGCGAGGTAGTACTCGGCGCCCTCGTCGGCGCGGTACTCGGCCTTGCGATCGAGCGAGGTCAGCATGATGGCGGCGCCGTGCTTCTCCGCGTAGCTCCGGGCGTAGCTGCCGGCCAGGCTGTCCTTGCCCGCGTCGGTGGCGCTCATCGCGACCTCCTTGCCGGCGTTGGCCATCTCCTGCTTGCGGATCACGTTGTAGTGGTCGCGCTGCACGCAGTGAGTGATCTCGTGGGCGAGCGCTGCCGCGAGCTCGCTGTCCGACGACAGCAGCTCATAGAGCCCGCGGGTGACCAGGATGTAGCCGCCCGGCGCGGCGAACGCGTTGACCTCGGGTGTGTCGATCACGCCGAAGGTCCACGGCAGCTCGGGGCGGCTGGTCTGTGAGGCGACCCAGCGCCCGACCAGGTTGACGCGCCGCTGCGCATCGGCGTTCTTCCACAGTGGGCGCGCGCCGAGGATGCGGCCCGTGATCTCCGGGCCCAGCGCGAGCTCCTCCTCGGCCAGCTCGGCCTCTGACTTGGGAATCGCCTTGCTGGCACCGCCGATCGCCGAACCGAGCCCGCCGCCGAGCGAGGAGCCGAGCACGCTGCCCACCGTTCTCGCGGTTGTGCCCTTCGAGGACCCGGATTTCTCGGCCGGCGCTCCGGCATCCTTGCCGGCCTTCGCGTCACCGTCATAGGCGACCTTGGTCACTTGCCAGTCCTGCTGGCCGGCATAGGCGGCGGCCGCGGAGGCGTCGACCCGCTGAGCGTTCATGGCCTTCAGCTGTGCTGCGTTGAACGAAGCGGACTTGAGGTCGCTCTCGTCGATGCCGCGCACCCCCGCGGTCTCGGTGACCCGGCCCTCGCCGGCCTTGCCGCTCAACAGCGCCCGCATGTTGGCTTCGCCGCCCTCGGCGCTGGCGTACTCGAGGCGCACGTCATTGACGCGCACGTAGCCGGGCTTCCCCTCGGGCATCAGCAGCTCGTACCACAGGCCCTGCTGCGCCGAAACCGACACCCTGGCGTCGCGCTTCAAGGTCGCGATCTTCTCGGCGTCGAACTCGGGCTGGGCGTACACGTCCACCACGGGCCGGTGGACGATCGCGGGCAGCTCGGCCGCGGCCGCGCACGACGCCGCCAGCAGCGAGGCGATCAGGGCAATCGGGGAGACGCGCATCAAGCTCCTCCTTGCACGGTGACGGCTTCGGCGGCGATCATACCCCGCCGGGTCAGCGGCCACTCGGTCGCGCTCGCGAGCGTCTGGCCGAGCAGGTCGCGCAGGCGCAGGCGCTCGGCGACGTCGAACGGCCGGACGCCGTCATCGATCTGGGCGGAGCCGAAGGCGACGAGGACGCTGCCGTCGTCGGGCAGGCGCTCATCCCACGCGGCCAGCTCCCGCTCGAGCCGAGCGAGGTCCTCGAGCGCCGCGGTGCGCGCCTCGACCGCACTCTTCCCGTGCCACACCAGCATCATGATGTCGCTCATGGCGTCATGCAGCCAGGTCTTGCGTTCGAACACGCCCTCCAGCATCACTGCGTTGCTGCCGGCATACAGGAATCGACGCAGGCGACGCCGGTATTCCCGGCGGCGCCGCTCCAGGGAGGTGTCGTCGAGCTGCACGTCCGGCACGAAGCGAAGGCGGGCAACGGCCAGCCATCGGTCCTCTTCGGGGACGTACTCCGGCAGGTAGTCGCCGTTGCCGACCGCCCGGCCCCGCTGGATCCCGGCGTAGGCGCGGCAGAGTCCGAAGATCAGGCTGACGAAGCCGACGCTCGCGAAGATGTCGAAGAAGAACCCGAAGAAGGTGAGGCCGATGAACGAGGAGCTCAACAGCCCAACGTTGGCCGCGACGAAGACCGAGTCGATGTCAGGAGCCGGTTCGCCGCGGTAGAAGGCGAAGGTGGTGAACAGCGTCATCAGCGTGGCGATGACGTACTTCAACCAGCCGGGCGGCATGCGAATCGCGCTGCCGGCGAGCAACGCCTCGGTCGCCTCTGCCAGGACCTCGACGCCCGGCATGACCGGATCGACGGGCGTGGGCTTGGCGTCGTTGAGGCCGGATGCGGTGTAGCCGACCAGCACGACGCGCCCGTCCAACGGAGGCAGAGGGGCCGTCGCGTCACGGCACACGGCGTCGCCGGTCAGCAGATCGGCCGCGCTGACGTGCGGCAGCCGCGTGTCCTCTCTCCAGTTCGGCCGCACCGTGGCGGCGGGCGGATGTGCTGATGGTGGCGTGGCGGTCATCGCCAGGCGCAGCGACAGCGAGGGCACGGCCCAGTCACCGGCGGTTCGCGCAACGGGATGTCACGCAGCACCCCGTCCTGGTTGCGGGTGACGTTGACGATCGCGCTGTAGCGGGCCATCGCCTCGCCGTAGGGCAGCAGCAGCGCGACCTTGGGGTCGTTGCGCGGGTCCGGCACGAGCGGAAACGCCGACGGGGCCTGCGAGGCCAGCAACGGCGAGCTCTCGTCGTAGTCCGGGTGCAGCCGCGTCGAGCCGAAGATGAAGCGCCCGGCGCCGCCCTCGGCCATGGCCTCCAGGGTCTGATCGCCGAGGGGGTCGTCCTGCGACGGATCTGTGAACAGCACGTCGTAGCCGACCGCGGCGACGCCGGCGCGATCGAGCTGGTCGAGCAGGTCGGCGTGGCGTTGCCGGCTCCATGGCCAGCCGCCCTCGCCGCGCGCGCGGAAGTGCTCGATCGAGCACTCGTCGATCTCGACCACGGCGACCTGGCCGGAAGGCTTCGGTTCGAACGGGCGCCACTGCACCACGTAGTCGAAGATCGCGTTTTCAGCCGCTGCGAGCGAGCGGGTGTGGCTCCAGTCCCAGGCCAGCCAGGCGATCGCGCCGATGGCGAGCAGCGGGAAGAACGTGAACTTCAGGCGGAACACGATCCTCGAAAACGGCCGGCGGTAGCTGCGCTCCACCTTGGACCACTCGCGCATGAACCATTGGCCGAGCGTCGCGAGATTCGCGTCGCTCCAGGAGAGTATTCGGTCCGCCAGCCTGCCGGGCATCGACGCCTCCCCGCGCTGAGATCAACGGGTGGATAGTACGCACAAACGCCATCCCGGGCAAAGTTCGAACTCACGGTCATCCCGAGCGAGCGAGCGACACGTCACGGCGGCGTGCGCAGCACGAAGCCGGAAGCGAGCGAGTCGAGGGATCCCCTCGGGGATCGAGCGCCATGTCGTTGGCCACAGTCTGCCGGAGGCCTGAGGAGATCCTTCGACCCGCCGCTCGTTCGAGCGGCTCGCTCAGGATGACAGGGCGCGGGGTTCGGGAACGGGAACGGGAAGGGGAACAGGTGGGGGACGTATCACCTATCACCTATCACTGCATCGGAAGCGGGCGCGGAAGCGGATGCGGGCACGGAGACGGGCACGGGCAGGGGCTTCTGACCCCTGACCCCTCATCCCCAACCCCTGGTTGGTCGGGGGGCAGGGGGCATACAATCCTCCCCGTGCGTGGAGGACGACATGGCCGACGAGATCACGGTGACCTATCCGGGGGGAAAACGAGTCGACGCCGCCTTCGACGGCTTCAGGGTCGAGACCGATCAGAGCGAGAAGAACGGTGGCGCTGGATCGGCGCCCGAGCCCTTCGAGCTCTTCCTGGCGTCGCTCGCGACCTGCGCCGGGATCTACGTTCTCGGCTTCTGCCAGAACCGGAGCATCCCGACCGACGGCGTCCGCCTGGTCCAGAGGGTCGAGCGCGACCCCGAGGGCAAGATTCTGACCGTCACCATCCGCATCGAGGTGCCGCCGGCCTTCCCGGAGAAGTACCACGAGGCGCTGGTGCGGGTCGCGGCCAAGTGCGCGGTGAAGAAGACGATCGAGAGCCCGCCCCAGTTCGCCATCGAGACCGTCGTGACGAGCTGAACCACAAAGTCACGAACGACCTCCCCCCCCCTGTCATTCCGAGCGGAGCGGCCGCGCCGGCGGCCGCGGAGTCGAGGAATCCCCCGAGGAGAGGTGGGAACGGCGTGGTCGCGGCGTCGTGTCCTGCGTTGGAGGATCTTCCGCCTCGCTCCGACGCGACTTCTGTCAAGAGGCCCGCGAGGTGTCACGCACGTCTCCGGACTCGCGCGGATGCGCGCAGCGCATCCCGAGGAGCGTGTGGGCAGAGGGCAACCACAACAACCCCATCAGAAGCGCGCTCAGGGGCCTATGCCCACACGCTCCTAGAGCTCGTCGGCGCGGGTGGAGATCGGCCCCCGGTAGTTGTGCTCGAGCCGCACCTGGGCGACCTGCGGCCCGAAGCCGCGGTAGGTCTCCTTGATCCGGGTCAGTGCGTTGGAGCGCCAGTCGACGTAGGGGTTGTCGATCTGCACCGGGTCGAGGCAGCCCGCCAGGGCGACCTTGGAGCTCGCGCAGAAGCGGCTCATCAGGGTCTTGGCGAGGTGGCGGTCGCCGTTCTGCAGCTCGTCGACGAGCACGATCGAGCGCTCGATGTCGAGGCCGCGCAGCATCGAGGTCGAGATCATGGTCAGCCGGTCGGCCGACCGCAGCTCGTCCATGAAGTCGTGGTCGTTGGCGAGCGACAGCCCGCGGATCGCCTGGAAGAACGGCTCGAGCCAGGGCGACATCTTGCTCTCGAAGTCACCGGGCAGGAACCCGAGCTCGTACTGGCTCGACGCGTGCTCCGGCCGCAGCAGCAGCATGCCGTTGTCGTAGCCGTACTCAGGCGCGAGCGGGTCGGACTGCGGCGCGACCCGCCAGGTCGTGGGCTGCCCGATGAGCATGTAGAGACCGGTCGCCACCATCAGCCTGGTCTTGCCGGAGCCGGCCGGGCCGTCGAGCACGACGAGCTGCACGTCCGGGTCGAGCAGGAACTCCATGCCCAAGGTCTGGGCCGGGTCGCGCGGGGTGAAGCCGAGCACCGGCCGCGGCCGGTACTGGCTGCGCTTGCGGTCCCAGAACTGGGCGAAGCGGAGGTCCTCGACCCGTTTCCGGTCGACGTTGGCCCGCGTCACCAGCGTGGTCTTCCCGCAGCGCAGCACGACGCCGAGGTTCCACACCAGCTCGACCGGCTCGCTGGTCTGCACCGCCTCGAAGGGCAGCCAGCGCTCCCCAGGTGCGCCGCTGTCGTAGAAGCGCTCGAGGTCCTGCTCGTCGAGCTCGCCGTAGACGACGCCGCGGAAGATCTCGTCGACGCTGTCGAGGCTGACCTTGCCGTAGCGCAGGTTCTCGGCGGCGATGCCCATCGAGTCGCACTTGAGCAGGAGGTTGGAGTCCTCCGAGATCACGATCACGTCGTAGCCGGGGTGGCCGTTCGAGCGCGCGACCTCGGCGATCCGCAGCGCGCTGGCCAGGATGTGGTTGTCGCCGAGGTCCTCGGTGTAGGGCTCCTCGACCCCGGTCGCCGGCTCCCAGGCCAGCACCCCGCCGGCCGGGGTCCGCACCAGCACCTCGGGGTTCGCCTGGTGGTTGAGGATCTGCTCGACGCCGTGGTTGATGAGCTGGCGGCGCCGGTACTCGAGCATCTTGCGGGTCACCTGGCGAGCCGCGTGGCGGACGCCGTCGGGCTTGGTGCGCGAGGTCTGGAGCCGGCCGAGCTCCTCGAGGACCTGGTGGAGGACGACGACGATGTTGCCGCCCGTCAGCATGTGGTCGAGGGCGTCGGGGTTTTCGATGAGGGCTGAGGTGTCCGGGATGTAGACCGTGCCGGAAAGCACTTCCGAGGTGTCCTGCATGTCGAGACTCAGTCTATCACCCTGTCATTGTTTGCGTATCCCATCATTCCCACCCGTCGAGCGTGGGCGCGGGATGTTCGGACGGCGTGAAGCGCGCGGCCGGGGCCGGGCGCGTGAGTCAGCGGATTGGCTGGGGAGCAGGGACTCGAACCCCAATTCTACGGTCCAGAGCCGTATGTCCTACCATTGGACGACTCCCCAGCACGGCTCCCTCCCTTGCGGGAGGAGGGGCATTATAACAACGAGTGGCTTGGCGTCAAACCACTGCGTCGTGAACCATTCCTGATGCGCGCCGTGAGGATGCGCGCAGCGCATCCTTCTCGGCGCGCGTGGGGCGTAGGCCAGCCAGCGACCGCGACGCCTCACGCACACCGAGAGGCCTACGACCCGCGTGCGCCGAGGGGTCTATGCCCCACACGCTCCTACGCCTCGCGGACCCAGCGCACGAGGTCCTTGAGCTTGGGCTTGGACCCGTGCATCAGGATGCCGACGCGGTAGACCTTGCCGACCAGCCAGGCCATCACCAGCACGGCGCCGACCATCAGCACCAGCGACGCCGCGATCTGCCACGTCGGGACCTTGGTCAGGGTCATGCGCAGGAACATCAGGATCGGGGTGAAGAACGGGACCAGCGACATCACCACCGCGACCGCGCCGTCCGGCTCGTTCATGATCAGGGTGATGAGGACCAGCGGGACGACCAGGAAGACCGTGATCACGCCCTGGAAGTTCTGCGCGTCCTGCTCGGTCTCGAAGGCCGCCCCGACCCCCGCGTAGAGGGTGCCGTAGAGCAGGAACCCGAGCACGAAGTAGACCACGAAGAACACCAGCAGCTGCGGCGGGATGCTCGGCAGCTCGATGCCGCGAAAGTCCGATCGCCCCGAGCACCGCCGGCGCCGACAGCGCGAAGCCGAGCGTCGACCACAGCACCATCTGGGTGAGCCCGACCGCGCCGATGCCGAGGATCTTGCCGAGCATCAGCTCGAACGGCCGCACCGCCGAGATGATGATCTCGACGATCCGCGAGCTCTTCTCCTCGAGCACGCCGCGCATCACGTAGATGCCGTACATCAGCACCGACATGTAGATGATCAGCACCAGGAAATAGGAGAGCAGGAAGGCCTGGCCCTGGTCGCGAGTCTCCTCGCCCTTGGCGCCGAGCTTGAAGGTCTTGAGGTTGACCCGCCGCGTCAGCTCGTTCACCCGCTCCGGGTCGAGCCCGGCCGCCTCCAGCCGGTCGGCCACCAGCACGTCGTTGACCGCGCGCTCGAGCACCATCAGCACCCGGAACGCGGCCACGTTGGTCGCCACGTACTCCGGCTCGCCCTCGGCCGGCAGGCCGGCCGGCAGCACCAGCAGGCCGTCGAACTCCTGGCGCTGGACCCGCGCCTTGATCGCCTCCCGCGCCGCCTCGGGGTCTCCGCCCGGCTCCTGCGTCGCGAGGCGGATCTTCAGGTCGCCCGCCTCGTCCTCCAGGATCTCGGCCACCTTGTCGGAGAGGGGGCCAGCGTAGCGGCCGGTGAGGTCGAGCACCGCCACCGTCGACTCGGCGCCGCCGCGCGCGGCGAGCAGCGCCGGGATGACCATCAGCGCGCCCATCAGCAGCGGCACGAGCAGGGTCGAGATCCAGAACGCCTTGGTGCGCACCCGCTCCAGGTACTCCCGGCGGATGACGGCGAAGATCCTAGCCCACAATGGAGTGATCCTCTTCGACCGCGCGGATGAAGATGTTCTCGAGGTCGGGCACGAAGCGGGTGAACGAGTCGAGGTCGCCGTGCTGCACGAGCTGGCGCAGCAGGTCGCGCGGGCCGGCGCCGCCGCTGAGCTCGACCAGCAGCTCCTCCCCGAAGCGCTTGACCGAGACCACGCCCGGCAGCTCGGCGACCGCATCGGCGCCGAGCTCGGTGCGCACCCGCCAGACGTTGCCGCCGTACTCCGCGCGGATCTCCTCGAGCGTCCCGGCCAGGATCTCGCGCGCCCGGTTGATCAGGCAGATGTGGGTGCACATCTCGTCGACCTGGGGGAGCACGTGGGTCGACAGCACCACGGTGACGCCGTCGTTCGCCATCTCGAGCAGCAGGTCCTTGAGCGTGCGGGTGTTGATCGGGTCGAGGCCGGAGAACGGCTCGTCCAGGATCAGCAACCGCGGCCGGTGGAGCAGGGTGCCGATGAGCTGCATCTTCTGCTGCATGCCCTTGGACAGGTCCTCGACCTTGTGGGTCGCCCAGTCCGCGAGCTCGAGGCGCTCGAGCCAGGCGCTCGCCCGCTTGCGCGCCTCGCCGGGGCTGACGCCGCGGATCGTGCCCAGGTAGACCAGGTGCTCGAGCACCTTCATCTTGCGGTAGAGCCCGCGCTCCTCGGGCAGGTAGCCGATCAGCCGCCGCCGGTCGTCGTCGACCGGCCGGCCGTCGAGCAGAACCTCGCCGGAGTCCGGCGCGATGATCCGCATGATCATGCGGATGGTGGTGGTCTTGCCGGCGCCGTTGGGCCCGAGCAGGCCGTAGACCGCGCCCCGCGGCACCTCGAGCGACAGCTCGTCCACCGCCAGGTAGTCGCCGTAGCGCTTGCTCAGCTTGCGGAGCTCGAGAATCGCGTCGCTCATGGAACTGCCAGATTCTACCAGCCTGCTCCGCCGGCAGCGCCGGCGGAGGGAGGTTGCATCCCACCGGGCCGTGTGGCACAATCACCGTTCCTGAGTTGCACCGGTAGCTCAAACGGATAGAGCATCTGACTACGGATCAGAAGGTTGGGGATTCGAGTTCCTCCCGGTGCGCCACTCCATGAAATCCCCCTCGGCCGCCCACCCGGGCGGCCGTTCTGTTTGGGTTGATAGTCTTCAAGCCAGCAGGTACTTCTTAATTGGCGATTGGGTTGAGACGCGTATGCGCCTCGTGCCGGGCAGCAAGCCCGCCCCAGACGCCTTTTCTGGGTGACTTCCCGCCGCAAGCCCTCGCGTTAAGGGCGAGCGAGAGCGCAGAAATGTCAATCAAGTTCTTTGCGGAGCTTCACGTCGAAAGCGAGCAGGTTTCGACGGCGACCTCCGGAAGGCTTGTGGTCAAGACGGTAAGTGCCTTCCTGGGTGAAGCGAAAACCTCTCACCGCCAGGGCCACGTGCACGACACCATCGAGCGTCGCTCCACCTTCGAAGGGGGAATCGAGTCGGTACATCAGCTTTCGGTCGGGCGAGTACACCTCAAAGCAACCGTCGAGGCTGTCACCCGCCTTAGCGCTCCATTTGGTGAAGAAGGTCAACGTCGACAGATCAAACGGGAGCCTAGGCACCAACACGTGGCCCGTATAGACCCCGATAAAGAGGAACTTCCCGTTGTCTTCTCGTCGTATCTCGTCGCAGAGAGTCACATCGATGAGTCTGGGTGTCGTCATGGCAGAAGGTCCCGATAGTCGCTCAATCCCAAAGCCGCGGCAATCCTCCTGGCCGAGCTGACTTTCATCTCGTACCCGACTCGCTCCATCCGACAGATGTTCGCCTGAGGGATGCCGGTCTTCTCCGCCAATTCCTGCTGGGAGAGATTGGCCCGAATTCGTTCCGCGGTGAAGCGGCTGATGCGGCCCTGCTTGACTTCCTCGAGAAGCTCCTTGAACCGTTGCCTCTTGGCCCTGTCGACCCGGGTTCCGAACTTCGCGTCGCGGCGGTGGAGCTCTTCGCGCAGGTCCTCGAGACTTGGCAGCGCGTTGAAGTGCTCGTCGAACCGGACGCCGACGTCATCAGACTCGCCTCTCTGTTCGGTGGTCATGAAGCTCAACGAGAGTGGAGAGCACGCAGTGGAATCACGAGGCATCAGCCAATCAACCTCGTCTCCCATTGTTCGCAGAATGGCCGTCAGCATGGCGCCTGTCCTCCCGAAGCCAGCGATCCCCAGCTTTCGTAGTTCTCGACGAAGGGTATGGATCGACTGCGAGTTCTTCAAAGGCACTCCAGACTCGCGCTCGGATGTCGGGTGGAAGGTCCATGAGTGCTCTCAATGCCTGCCCTTCGGGGCGTACGTCGTATCTCGTGCAACTCATAGCTTATATCACAGATGATATATTGCGGATTCCCTCAGACTGCCGCAAGCCGTTGTTCATACCCCAATCCAGATAGAGCAGATACATCTCGCCTCCGCGTCGTGGAGCCCGCGATGGCGGTACCTTTCCAAGAAAGGACGGAAGGGCAAGAAAAGGGCAACTGGCCATTGGGACGAATCGCTGCGAGGCGACTCCATTGGAGGGCTATCTTCGCCCTTCGTGACGACGAGATCTGGGTGCTCAGGATCGGCCGCCGCCGGGAGGTCGACGCCGACCGGGCGTTCCGGGAGCCACCCGCTGACGACTCCGTCTCGGGGCCCTGAGCCGCTCGCGGTCCCCCGCCGCCTTCAGACGCCCGGCTCACGCCTGCGGTCGCCGCTCGCTCTGAAACTGCAACGTGCCGGCCCTGGCGCTCAATCGGGAGTCGTGTCTGAACCACTACCGCCCGGGACTCGAATCACCAACTTCCGAAGTTCCTCAAGCCAGGCACCGATGAAGGTGCCGGCCCTGGCACTCAATCGGAGGTCGTGTCTGAACCCATACTGCCCTGGACTCGAATCGCCAACTTCCCACGTTCCTCAAGCCAGGCACCGATGTGGGGGGAAGTCCCGGAAAATGTGCGGAAAGCGTGAAGGGTGCTTAGCGCGCTGGAGCAGCCTGCCGCAATCCTGGCGCGGTTGCCGGGCAGGCTACGTGCTGCAGCTAACCTCTACGGCACCGTCGTCGACCACCGCGAGGTGTCCCCCAACTCGAAGCCGTCGGAGAAAAGCGCCGCATAGCACTCCAAGAAGACGGCAATCCCGGCGTCCCAGTCCGCGACGTACGCATACCCTCCCGCCACCGCAACGCCAGAGGCGTACCCCGGCGTGTCGAGGAACCCCACCTCCACCGGCGCCGACGGCACGCTCACGTCGATCACGCGAAGCCCCTCGGAGTTGTCTCCGACGTACGCATAATCGCCCGACACCGCAACGCCATAGAGGTACCCCGGCGTGTCGAGGAACCCCACCTCCACCGGCGCCGACGCCACGCTCACGTCGATCACACGAAGACCGTAGAAGTCGTCTGCGACGTACGCATAATCGCCCGACACCGCAACGGCACGGGCTGACCCTGGAGTATCGCGGAATCCCACCTCCACCGGCGCGGACGGTGAGCTCACGTCGATCACACGAAGACCGGCGGACCAGTCCGCGACGTACGCATACCCTCCCGAAACCGCAACGCCATAGGCGTACCCCGGCGTGTCGACGAACCCCACCTCCACCGGCGCGGACGGTGAGCTCACGTCGATCACACGAAGTCCCCCGGCGTCGTCTGCGACGTACGCATAGCCGCCCGACAGCGCAACACCAAAGGCTAACCCTGGAGTGTCGCGGAATCCCACCTCCACCGGCGCGGACGGTGAGCTCACGTCGATCACACGAAGCCCGCCGTAGTCTGCGACGTACGCATACCCTCCCGACACCGCAACGCCAGAGGCGAACCCCGGCGTGTCGAGGAACCCCACCTCCACCGGCGCCGACGGCACGCTCACGTCGATCACACGAAGCCCCTCGGAGTTGTCTCCGACGTACGCATAATCGCCCGACACCGCAACGCCAAAAGCCAGCCCCGGAGTATCGATGAACCCCACGAACTCCGGGCAATCGGCAAACGCAAGCACTGCAAATACACACACACCGATCACGACGAGCGCCACCAACCGACGCGTGGGCCGCGGGCTCTTCATGGTGTCCCCCTTCTGTGAAGGATTGTTAGCTTGTACTCAAGATACTCCTGGATGACGCAGATGTCATCAGGGAATCATGGGGGTCGGTAGGCTCCAGTTGCTCACCGCAGCCTCAGGCGATCCTCGCGCGCCCGTCGATCAGTTCACGTTGCGGTCGTGGGTCCGCGACCGCCCGGTTCATCCGCGCCAAGGGATACGACCCGGTGGCAGGGGTCGAGGACGAGCTCGGTTTCCTCTGGGGACCGCCCGGCGAAATCCGGCGGGTCGTGTGGCCGCTGACGGTCAGAGCGGCGCGCGTGTGACGCGTGACTCCGGCCCCGGTGCTCAATCGGGAGTCGTGTCTGAACCCCTGCCGCCCGGCACTCGAACGGTCAACTTCCGAAGTTCCTCAAGCCAGGCACCGATGCTTCATCTCCAAGACCACAGCTGGCAGACGAGAATGCCGCAATTCAGCACACGATTCATGGCTGAAGCCCACTGGTCCACTCGAGGGTGACAGTATCAGCGGCCGACGAGTAGCTCGGCATGAGATTCGCCCTGGATATCCTATCGAGATGGAGCACGTTGAGCAGAGCCGCAGCTTCACTCACAGGGAGAGTGAACTTGATAATCCAGGGCTCATAACCTTGCCCCGGATGTGCGTTCTGTATGACGTCATCGAACGAACGCCATTTGCCCGATGAAAGAAAATCTCCGTCTGCGTCGGGCCGCCAAAGGAACACGCCGTCTTGCGCGTGAAGGTGGTGGTTGTTCGAACGGGGACACGTGAACACCTCAAGGAGATGTCGCTGTCGGCACACCGCATCGATGTCGACCATCCAGATAGCTAAGCGGTCTCGCGCAACCGCTTTTCGAGGATTGGCAACGTTTTCCTCGGATGCGAAGAATGCGGCGACATCGGGGCGTTTCGTCCAGTCCAGGAAACGTGTCGGGATTCCGTGATGCTGGGCGAGGGCGTCATTTCGTGGGGACCCGCGAAACAACTGGGCGGCGATGACACCGGGTACCCATCATCTTTCCAAACTTCCAGAGATCTTTCCCGCTCGTCACCGAACTGTAGCCAGGGATTGGAAGAGCGATGTCGTCCGCACATTCAGTGAACCGCCAGACCAGCTCGTGTTCGGCGGCTGCTTGCAACATGCATTCAACGATGCGTGGCCACTGGCGACCAGCCCCTGCCAGCTGACCAACTCTGGAAGGACTTTCCTACCTTTCAGAGCGCGGCGCATCTTAGACAACACGAGTGGAACCGGCCTTCGCCAGGCAGCGGGCATAAGTGGCCATGAGGCATCGGCCTGACCCCTGAAGAAACAGGGTACTGCGTTACCACTTCGCCACAGTTTGTCAGTTCTCCGAAGATGCGGAAAGAGTTGATCCGCGGAATAGAAGTCGACTTGGATCATCCAGCCAACGTCCACTGGGACTGGTGGAGGGACTGCCATCAAGCGCCTCCAGTGCTCATGCCCGGGTCGCTTCGATCTCGGCCCTCGAGAAGAACTGCAGCTGAAGTCCGTCCAGCAATGGCACGTCGACGACGGTCTCCTCATCTTCTGCAATCTCGCAACCGCTGTCTTTGAGGAAGCCGAACGCGTTCTCCAGGGTCAGACCTAGGAAACTCAGGAAGTGGCCGGTTACCGCGGTGATGTCTCCGACAATTCTGTCGAGCGTTTCGTTAATCGAACCGATCTGCCAGTCTCCTGCCATCGCGCGCAAGAGGACATCCTCCGACATCACATACCAGCAGTTGCCGTGGTTCTTCGCAAGGAGCATGTCCAGCGGATGGTCGTCCTCAACTCCCTCTAGATGAGCGCGAATTGCATCCGCAGCTTCTCTGGAATAGTGAAATGAGGGCTGAACGAGTGCCAGGCCCAACGAAGACGTGATCACTCGGTTGGTATGGGGGGCCTCGCATCCCCGAGCCGAGCGGAGAGCCGCGTGTCGAGCGAGTCGTAGTCGGCGCGGAAGCGCACGTCGGTTGTTCGGAGCTGTCCCGCGCGCTGCGCCCAGCGGCCGACGGCCTCGGGCCAGCGGCCGATGCATCGCGCGAGCTCGACCGGGCGCTGCCGCCAGCGTTCGATCCCGACGCCGGCCACCAGGTAGTGGAGGCGGGTCGTCTTCGCGTCCTTGCGCCGGGTCGCGAGGCGAGCGAGCGGAACCTCGAGCAGCTCGGCGCAGAGCTCGAGGAACCGCTCTGCCGAAACCTGCGGCCGGTCCCGCCCGGTGCTCAGCCCCCTCTCGTCGATCCAGGCGGCTGGTGGCGGCGGGTCCACCGGACGGTCACGGTCCGGCTGCCACCACGGCAGCCCCCCGGGAAGGCTGGTCCGCCAGGCCTCGGTGCCGACCGTTTGAAGAGTCCGCACGTAGCTCCTGCGCGCGGCGCCAGTCGTATTGCCGTACAGGCTGAGGGTCTGGCCGGGATCGACGAGCGGAGATTCGGCGCGGCGGAGGAGCTCGCGGTGGCCGGAGCGCGGATACTGCGCCGGGTCCTTCACCACCCCGGCGGTTACGGGGTTGAGATGGATGTAGGCGATCAGCTGGCGGAGGTAGCGCTCGTCGTCGATCGCCTTCGCCTTGAACCGGCTCTGCCACAGCGGACCCGACGAGCGGTGGCGACGGTTGTAGTCCTGCCCAAAGCGGAACTGTACGAACCCGATCGAGCGCGACAGCTGGACCGGTCCAGCTCGCAGGGCAAGGTGGTAGTGGTTCGCCATCAGGCACCACGCCAGCACCGTGATCTCATCGCGGTTGCGCACCGTGCGGAGGAGATCGAGAAACCGCTCGGCCTCGTCACCCTCGTCGAAGATCGTCGCGCCGCGGGCGAAGCGGTTGTACACGTGGTAGAGCCCGCCCTCGACGACGATCCGAGGCTTCCTTGGCATGCGGCCACGGTACCACAATCACGGTTTCGTTGGGCCTGGCACGCATTGGGAGTAGCAGCGAGCCCGGCGCGGGCATCACTCCCTACCCAGGACCAATTCTATTGCTGCTGGCGCCCGCGCGTGAACGTCCAATCGACGTACACCATGCCGCCCTGCACCTTATCTCGCCCTTGCCACCGCCTATCGGGCCTTCAAGAGTGAAATCCATTGTCGCCATCGGCGCGGCAGACGCTGAGACCAGTTTGGCTGGATAGCCGGGCGCCTCATGCTGTTGGAAGCCGTTGGCGCTTGGCGAGAGAAACATGTAGCGGGTGCGCGCCTTGTTCAGATCAGTTTCAATCGTGAAAGGTATGTCGCCCAGGCTGAAGGAGCGCGTACCGGATGTGTGGACAATCGGTTCTGCCCCGGCGATCGTCGGATCGTTGAAATGGTAGGTGTCGTCGATCGTTAAGGTGCCGGTGCACTCTTCGTTCAACCACTGCTGATACGAGCCGGTCGCGGCGAACGGATCGCTGCTGTTCGGATTATCGATGAAGTTGAAGTACGAGAATGCGGCCTCGCCGCTCGAGGTGACGGGACACAGCAGTTGTGCCGTGCGCTTGTACACCTCGGTGATCTGACCCTCTTCAGGGATGCCCTTGACCGTCTTCGCCTCCCACCTGATTTTGATGGACAGGTTTCCCTCAACGCCGGACTCCTCGGCAAGCAAGCCGCCGCCCGGCTTCGCTGTTGGTCCAGCGGTCGGCGTCGGCTGCCCTCCGGCTGGGGCAGCATCCGTCTGCTGGCCGGGGTCCTCGGACCGCGGCGGGAGCGCAGACTGCGAGTCGCCTGCGACCGGCGGCTGCCCGCACGCCAAGAGGGCCGTCAGCGCCAGACTCAACGCTAGATTCTCGCGCATTCGTCATCCCTCCAACCCGTGTGTACGCTACAACACTCGCCCACCGACAGCCAGCGTTCGAAACGTCAACTTAACTCAACTTAACGAGTGCCAGGCCCAACGAAGACGTGGACGTGATCACTCGGTTGGTATGGGGGGCCTCGCATCCCCGAGCCGAGCGGAGAGCCGCGTGTCGAGCGAGTCGTAGTCGGCGCGGAAGCGCACGTCGGTTGTTCGGAGCTGTCCCGCGCGCTGCGCCCAGCGGCCGACGGCCTCGCAAAAACGTGCCAGGCATGCTTTTACGCTTTTGTGCCTTCAGTCGCGATCAAACGGTCCAGCTTCCCGAGATCGACTCGGAAGCGCTCATCATCCGCCCTGCGCCGGACCCCCCGTGCAAGCGCGTGGGACATGCCATCAGGGGTCTTCTTGAGCGTCGCTGCAAGCTCCCGGACCTTGAGGCCGTAGCCCTCGACCCCGAGCACCATCACGAGCTCTCGAACCCGCACCAGCTCAGGCGACCTCTTCCGCGAGCACAGATCCTCCATCTCCAGGTGAAGCGCATCAGCCGACCAGGCCGCGAACTCCTCCGCGGACAGCCGCGGCTTCCAGTCCGGCCCCTCGACGTCACGCCGCCGGCGCTGACGCACCACCTCCTCCGGGTCCGTGGGAGGCTCGGGCGGGTGACCGACCAGGCCTCCCCGACACTTTTCCCGATTGACCCTTCGCGGCGCCGCGCCTACAGTCCTCGAAGGAGAGACAAGGGAGACAGCTATGGCTGATCAGGATTTTCCTCGAAGCGCCCGGGTCGTGATCGTGGGCGGCGGCGTGATTGGTTGCTCGGTGGCCTACCACCTGGCCCACGCGGGCTGGAAGGACGTGGTCCTGCTGGAGCGCCACCAGCTCACCAGCGGCACGACCTGGCACGCGGCGGGTCTGATGACGAGCTTCGGCTCGACCTCGGAGACCCAGGTGAAGATGCGCATGTACACGCGCGATCTCTGGGCGCGTCTCGAAGAGGAGACCGGGCTCAGCACCGGCTTCGAGCGCCTGGGCTTCATCGAGATGGCCGCGGACGCGGACCGTCTGGAGGAGTACCGCCGGGTCGCGGCTTTCAACCGGATGCTCGGCAACGGGGTCGAGGAGATCGGCCCCGACGAGATCAAGAGGCTCTTCCCCCTGGCCCGGGTGAACGACATCGTGGCGGGCTTTTATCTGCCGCAGGACGGGCGCGTCAACCCGGTCGACGCCACCATGTCCCTGGCCAAGGGAGCACGCCAGAAGGGTGTCACGATCGTCGAGGGCGTCCCGGTCACGGGCGTCACCACCTCGAACGGCCGCGTCACCGGCGTGACCACAACGCGCGGCGACATCAAGGCTGAGTTCGTGGTCAACTGCGCGGGCATGTGGGCGCGACAGCTCGGCGCCCTCAACGGCATCGCCATCCCGAACCAGTCGACCGAGCACTACTACCTCATCACCGAGCCGATCGAGGGGGCGACGCGCGAGCTTCCGATCATCGAGGACCCCTCCTGCTACGGCTACTACCGGGAGGAGGGCGGCGGTCTGATGATCGGCCTCTTCGAGCCGGTGTGCGCCCCGTGGAAGGTGGACGGCGTCCCACACGACTTCTCCTTCGGGGAGATCGAGCCCGACTGGGATCGCATGGCGCCCTTCCTCGAGAAGGCCATGAGCCGTGTCCCGATCACGCAGGAGGTCGGCATCCGCAAGTTCTTCTGCGGCCCGGAGAGCTTCACCCCTGACATGGGCGTGGCCTTCGGCGAGGCGCCAGAGGTCCAGAACTACTTCGTCGCCGCCGGGCTCAACTCGATCGGCCTCATCACCGGCGGCGGCCTCGGCCGGGTCATGGCCCAGTGGATCACGACCGGCGATCCGGGCGTGGACATCACGCCCATGAACGTCAATCGCTTTCACCACTACCAGTGCAACCCGGAGTACCGCAAGACGCGCGTGGTCGAGACCCTGGGGATGGTCTACCGCCGCCACTACCCCACCCGCGTCCCGCAGACCGCGCGCGACTGCAAGCGCTCGCCCTTCCACGACCGGCTGCGGGATCAGCGCGCCTACTTCACCGACGTCAGCGGCTGGGAGAGCCCGGCCTGGTATGCGCCGGAGGGGAAGGAGCCCAAGGTCGAGAAGCTCTCCTGGGGACGCCAGAACTGGTTTCCCTATTGGCAGGCGGAGCATAGGGCCTGCCGCGAGGCCGTCATCGCCATGGACATGACCTTCATGGGTAAGTTTCTGGTCCAGGGTCGCGACGCCGGCAAGGTGCTCGACTACGTCTCGGCCAACAGCGTCAATGGCCCGGTCGATACCATCGTCTACACCCAGTGGTTGAACGAGCGTGGCACGATCGAGGCCGACGTCACCGTCACCAAGCTGGCCGAGGATCGCTTCATGGTGGTCGTCACCGACACCATGCACCGCCACGTCGAGACCTGGCTCCGGCGCCACATCCCGCCGGGCGCCCACTGCTTCGTCACCGACATCACCGCCGGCATCGGTCAGCTCAACGTGCAGGGTCCGAGATCGCGCGAGCTGCTGCAGTCCATCACCTCGGCCGACCTGTCCAACGAGGCCTTCCCCTTCCGCACCGCGCGCGAGATCGACATCGGCTTCGCCCGCCTGCGGTGCAACCGCATCACCTACCTCGGCGAGCTCGGCTATGAGCTCAACATCCCCGCGGAGCAGACCGTCCACGTCTACGACCGCGTGGTCGAGGCGGGCACGAAGTACGGCCTGCGCCACGCCGGCCTCCAAGCCCTGCGCAGCTTGCGCCTGGAGAAGGGCTACCGAGACTACGGCCACGACATCGACAACACCGACGACGTCTATGAGGCCGGTCTCGGGTTCGTGGTTGATCTCACGAAGCCCGACTTCATCGGAAAGGCCTACTGCGTGGAGCGGAAGGCGCAAGGCCCCGCCTACACCAGGCGCCTGGTCCAGGTGCTGGTCAAGGACCCCGAGCCGCTGATGTACCACGCCGAGGTCGTCTCTCGAAACGGCAGAGCGGTCGGCTACATGCGCGTCGCGAGCTACGGGCACACTCTCGGCGGCGCCGTGGGTCTGGCCATGATCGAGGCGGGCGAGCCGATCAACAAGGCCTACCTCGAGGAGGGCCGGTGGGAGGTCGACATCGCCGGCAGGAAGTACCCGGCCGAGGTCTCCCTCAAGCCCATGTACGACCCGACGATGGAGCGCATCAAGGCCTGAAAGAAGCGTGTCACGTTCACACATTCTGTGATTGCCGGTGGAGTCTGGGCAGAGGATGCGGAGGCCGAGATCGCCGCGGGTGTCACGGTTGGTGAGCGCCATGCGTGAGCGCGGAGGACGTCGTCGAGCGAGCCTTGGGGATCCTGTGGGTCGACCTCGAGGATGTGGCCGGGCGGACGAAGCGTCGCGAGGTTGTGAGATAGCGGGAGCTTCCGGCACGTTTTGGCGTTTGCGAGTTGTACCGCGTCGATCTGTCAGGGGTCGTCAACAAGTAAATTGGCGAGACCGAGAAGAGCCTGTGCCGTGTCTCCGACGCTGCCTTCGGCCCACCGGTGCCTGGCACGCATTTCCGTAGTTGAAGCGATTCGCGTGGCCGCGATCGAGCACTCAGTGCCAGGGCCGGCACCTTGGCAGTTTCAGATCAGCCGCGGTCGGACGGAGAGGTGATGGCACCACGCGCATCATCCTCACCAGTCCTTGACACGAGGGCAGGGAGGAGCTTCTCCAGTCGGATGGCAGCGGCCTGCCGGCTGACCTGGAAGTTAGCCGCGAAACCCTCGCGGGTGAACTCCTCCCCCGTCGCCGACAGGCGCGCGAGGTAGCTCCGCACGGCACGAAGGGGCATCAGGAATGCCGCAGCCCATACGTTGGCCTGCCACTCGGGTGACCGGAAGATCGGGGTCCCTGGCGGCAGCTTTTCGATGGGAGCCACGATGTCCCGGAATGCGCGGCCGCGATGCTGCTGGAGGTCCTCGTGGTGGAGGACGATGTGCGCGACCTCATGCGTGAGAGTGAAACGACAGCGGCCGTCACCTCCGGCGGCTTTCGACCGGACGTGCTCGGGCAGGCGGAGGAGAAGCGTGTCACCGGCGTGCTCGGATACGCCTTCCTCGGACAGGGCGTCGTCGATGACGAGCTGCACCGGGGTGCCGGCGATCGCGCTCAACCGGTCAGACGACAGGAGATCGATGCAGGTAGCGGTCCGCCGCGAGCGATGGCTTCAGGAAAGAGCTCGGACGCCAGGCTCTCCGCGAGGCCTGCGACGACGCTGTACGACCGGGGCCGGGTCTCGGTGATCTCCGGTCGCGCCACGGGCACGACTCGAATTTCCACTTCCCGGTCGACCGCCCGCAGGGCCTTCTGGAGCCTCGGGAGCTTCTACGGATGCCGCGGGTCGAGGAGCCTGCGGACCTCCTTCTCATCGACCCCAGTTTCGCGGGCGAAAGCGGACTGGCTCAGCCCGCTGTCCCGGAGGGCGATGGCGAGCGCGGCCTTGGCTGCCATGATGGGTGGCAGGCGGATGAACTCGACGTCCTGCTCCTCGGGCGGCTCCGACGGGTCCGGAATATCGTCGCCCCGGCGGACTCGGCCGGCGATCGCCTCCTCGAGCGCGTCGATGGCGCTGGCCACCGCGTCCGAGCGGTCCTCCCCCTGGGTGAGGAGCTCGGGCAGGTCGGGGCAGGTCACGACGTACCCTCCCGACACGTCCTTGGTCAGAATTACGGGATATGTAGATTCCTGAGCCATTGCCAACTGCGCAAACGCCGTGCAGGTCGTTTTTTACGGGGTCATGAACGCCCTCGGTGTCGGCATCCTCGATTTCCTGGCCGAGAACCCGTCTCCGACTGAGATCGACACGGTGCGCACCCAGGTCGTCACTCCGATCCGAACGTGGTCGGCTACCAGCCCGATTTTCAATCGCGCCTTTCGTTCCGCGGCCAACGGACCGCGCGATTATGAGGTCCCGGCACTCGTTATTCATAACCGAAGCGCAGGCGCTGATCTTTCGTCATTGGTGTTGAATGACTTCTATCTGCATTCGATCGCGGCCGACGCATTGCGGAACCGTTATACCATGCTGGTCGCGCGCTTGCAGCGGGAAGTGACCTTGCGCACTCATGCCGGCATCAACCCGGTGCAGGTGCTCGACTTGAAATGCGACGCGGGAAATGAGTTGGTCGCGCTGGCGGGGGAGCCGGAGTTCGCCCTGACGGAGATCACCTGCCTGGATGAGGACACGACCGCGCTGCGCGCGGCACGCGCTAAGCTGGACAAACTGCTGCCCACGAGAATGCGGTTTCTGCGGGTCAGCGCGCTGCGGTACGCGCAGAGCCCCATGCGGCGGTCGCATCATTATGACATCACCTACGCCGCCGTCCTGCTCGACCATCTGACCGATCGCCAGGCGGTTGCCCTGATTCGCGACTGTTACGGCTTGCTGGCCGCGGGCGGCGCCCTCATCCTGGGCAGCCCGACCAGCGGCGTTCCAGCCGGCGAACGCGCTTTGATCGCGTGGGTGTTGGACCTGGTGGTTCACTACCGGGACGAATCGGATTTCCGGCGGTTGTTCGCACAAACACCCTTTGGACTCCGAGTCCCTGCACTTCGAACGCGAGCCGTTGGGCGGTGATTTATTGGTCAGCGCGACGCGGTCTTGACCCAGCCAGCAGTGGTGGTCTGTACTTTTTGTTGCAATCGGGACGCTTCCCCGTTTGGGAGAGCGGAGAGGCGCGCCGCTCTATGGCAGGTTCTCCCACAGATCAGTGCTGAGATACTTCAGGCCGGAGTCGTTAATCAGCACAGCCACGGTCTTGCCCCGGCATGCGCCGGTCAGCAGACGCAGCGCCGCGGCGACGTTGGCGCCGGACGAGAAGCCGGCAAAGATCCCCTCTTCGCGCGCCAGCCGCCGCGCCGTCAGGATGGCTTCCTCATCGCTCACCTTCAAATAGCCGTCCACATGCTCGGGCCGGAGCAATGGCAGATCGGGCATGGCATACCCGCCGCCCTGAATCCGATGGTTGGGGTGCTCAGCCGGCTCGCCGGCCAACACCGCCGCGCCATCCGGCTCGACCACGAAGCACTGAATGGCGGGATCGTGTTCTTTGAAGGCCGCGGCGCACCCGGCGAACGAGCCGCCCGTCCCGCGAAGTCGCAGAACGCGCCGATCCGGCCGCCGGACTGGCGGAGGTACTCCGGCCCGGTGTGCAGGTAATGTGCGCGGAAGTTGCCGGGCTGGCGGAACTGATCGGCCCGGAACGCGCCCCGCTCGGCCGTGATCCGCTGCGCGACCGCCTCGACCAGCGCCAGGTCGCCGCCCGACACCTGGCCGGGGATGGAGGCGGGCAACTGATCCACCAGGACGACCTCGGCGCCCAGGGCCGACATCATGCGCGCGCGCTCCATCGAGTTGCCGCGCGACATCACGGCCACGAACCGATAGCCCTTGATCCCGCACACGATCGCGAGACCTGTCCCGGTGTTGCCGCTGGTCAGTTCGACCACGATCCCACCCGGCGCCAACAGGCCCTGCGCTTCGGCATCTTCGATAATCTGCCGCGCGATGCGGTCCTTCTTGGAGAAACCGGGGTTAAAGTCTTCGAGCTTGGCCAGGATACGGCCATCCAGATCTCTAGTAAGGCGGGACAACTCGATGACCGGTGTTTCGCCGATGGTTTCGATCACGGAGGGATACGGTTGCGATTGCGCCATGCGCGCCTCTCGATCCAAAGTCTCTTATGGACCTGCCCGAACGATCAACGGCAAATAGAGTGCCGGCAGCTTCTCACCGAACAACGCATAGTGGCTCAGATGACAGATTTGCACGGTAATCTGATTTGCCGCCTCATCCACCACGTACGGCAGCGCGGGAGAACAGGTCGTCGCCGCATCGACCCACCCGGCTCCATCCCAGGTGTAGAGCGCCAGTGTCTTCTCGTTCAGCCTGGCGACGTCGACATCGGAGTAGCTCACGGTGAGAGCCACTGGCTGCGCGAAAGCGAGGTGCTCCAAAGGAATGCCCCCCTGAAGAGCGGTCAGATCGAAGGCATGCCCGGACGCCCCAAGACCGGGTGGAGTTTGCACACTCTCAGCCGCGGTCAGGCGCAGGGTAACTGCCTCCGCCACCGCGGCTGAGGGTACAGCCACAGTGGTCGGCGATCCCGCCGGATCGGTGTAGACCAGCGTTCCACCGGTCGCCGGGGCGATCGGGGCTTCGACGCCCCCGAAGTAGACGTCGCGGTAGGCCTCAGTGCCCAACGGTGAAGCCACCAAGCCTTTGACATCCCAACGCACCGTGAGCCAGGTGGTGGTAGTGTGCACCAACGGCAGCGCGGGAAGCGTTGAGTGCACGCGTCCGGCGGCCCACCGGTAACGCGAATACTGCGAGCTCAGATCAGGATCGGCTCAGCGCGGCCCCCATCTCGCTGCACAACAGGTCATCAAGAGGGCCAAACCCGTTGGCTCGGGAACCGCAGAAAACCGGCCTAAAGAAGTTGACAGGATGAAGGTACTCTGAAACCCACCCTAATAGGAAGAGGTCCACGTTACCAGCCGCTATGTTTGCGAGGTAATCGGTCCAGAGCTCCAAGTCGAGCTGGGCGTGAATGCCCACAGCCTCGAGGTCGGCCTGGACGGCAGATGCCGTGCCTCCCGGATCAGGCAGATAAGGACGCGGTACGTTCGCGTAAGCCAGCGTCGTGGTGAAGCCATCGGGGAAACCTGCCTGCGCGAGCAGCGATTTCGCCAACACTGGGTCATAGCTGTAGTCGGCCAGTCCGGGATCATACCCCCAGATGACTTCCGGCAGAAACTGATGTGCGACCACCGCGCCACCGCCGTAGTGCGAAGCGATGAGTGCAGGACGGTTGATGGCGTGTGCGATAGCCTGCTGCACCAGCGGGTTGCCGAGTGGATCATGGCCCCGATTGATGCCCAAATAGCCGATGTTCACCGAAGGCCGCGACATGGGATGCAAGTCCGGGTCGGTTGCGGCGCCGGGCGCGTACCCCTCGGCGCTATGGACAGTGCCGGACTTCAGCGCGGCAAACCGGGCAGTCGGATCAGAAATAACCTGGAAGACCAGGGTCGCCAGATGTGGCGCGCCGCGCCAGTACGCGGCGTTAGCTGCCAGGCGGATGCGGTCGGCCGGTACTCGCTCAACAAAACTGAACGGACCACTGCCCACAGGATGAACCCCCAGCGTGCCCGCCTGGATCGCGGCTGGGCTGGCGATGCCGAATGCACTGGAAGCCAACAATGAAGGAAGCACGCTATCGCGTTGCCTCAACACAAGCTGCACCTGTGTGCTGCCAACAGCGCGTACATCGGTGATCAAGCAGTTCGGATCGCCCCGGAATCCACCAAAGAGCGCCTCGAAGTAGACAAAGTCCCCGATGTGATAGAGGTTAGCCGCGTCCCACCAGCGCCGGATGTTGAAAGCTACGGCATCCGCGTCCAGCGCAGTGCCGTCATGGAAACGGACTCCGGGACGCAGGTTGAAGGTCCAGGTCAAGCCGTCGGCCGACACGCTCCAACTCTGGGCGAGACCCGGCATGGGGAATGAATCACTCGGCCGATACACGACCAGCGTATCGTAAATCTGCGCCGCGACCCGCAGCGAGGCGGTGTCCTCAACCACCGCTGCGTCCAGCCCGACCACATCACGGTCGAGAGCGACGACGAAATCCCCGGTCGCCGAGGTGAACTCAGACCCCGGCATGACGCTGCCGGGAGATTGGCTTCCCGCGGCCGCAAGAGCCGACGAACACAGCACGGCGAACAAGACAGTCAAGACAAGCAGGAAGCGCACCATCGGAACCTCCATTTCGCCTGCCAGGCAACAGGTGCCAGAACAGCCGGCACAGTTGGTTGTTTTCTGCGCAAATGGACCTACGACAGGAGTCTACCCTTACTGACGCAAAATGGCAAGCAGGACAAAAAGCCGGGCGATGCTCCAGAGGAATTACCTTAACCACCGGCGCCGACGGGATTCTTCAGGACTGGAGCCTTGCTCTCTGGCATTTTTAGCCTGAAGGTGATAGACTACGCCCCGCGGAGACAGGAAAATGAGATCATCATTCCAAGTCATGACAACGTCACCCGCTGTCGATCAGATCGACCCGATCATTCTAGCTGCCCTGGCCGAAGACCTGGGCGATGGCGACGTTACTACCCTGAATACCATCCCCCCCGACGCCGCCTACGCCGGCGATTTTCTTGTCAAGGCGCCGGGTGTCATCGCCGGGCTTCAGGTTGCACAGCGCGTATTTGTGCTGCTGGATCCCAGCGTCGAGCTTCACATCCTGGCCGGCGACGGCGACCGGGTCGATCGAGGTGACATCGTCGGCGTGGTCACCGGTCCGGGACGTGCGATCCTTTCGGGCGAGCGGGTCGCACTCAACCTGCTGCAGCGCATGTCGGGCATCGCGACGGCCACGCGGCGCTACGTGGACGCCGTGGCCGGCACCCGCGCCGTGATCCTGGACACGCGCAAGACGGCCCCTGGGCTGCGCGTGCTGGACAAGTGGGCGGTGCGGCTGGGCGGCGGACAAAACCATCGGATCGGGCTTTACGACATGGCGCTGATCAAGGACAACCACATCGCGGCGGTCGGCTCCATCACCGAGGCCGTGCGCCGGGTGCGAGAGGGCGATCAGCGGCACCGGCCCATCGAGGTCGAGGTGACGAACCTGGATCAGTTGCGCGAGGCGCTGGCGTCGGCGATCGACCGCATCTTGCTGGACAACATGAGCCACGAGATGATGCGCGCCGCGGTCGAGATCGCAGCGGGTAAGATTCCGCTGGAGGCATCGGGCAACGTGACCCTGGACACCGTCGCCGCGATCGCGGTCACGGGTGTCGACTTCATATCGGTCGGCGCGTTGACGCATTCGGTGAAGGCGCTGGACGTCAGTTTGGATTTGCGCGCGACCTGAACACCATAAACATGGCTGAATGTCACCCTGAGCGGGTCAAGAGTGTAACTCCAGCAACCGCGCAACGCCAGCGAAGGGTCTCGTTGGCTGAACGAGATGCTTCGCTGGAACCTCGTCGAAACGGACGCTGACTCGTTAACCCGTTCAACATGACACGCTTGTCTTACGGAGACACGTTCTCATGAGCACACTCGATCCCCGCGACCGCACCCAAATGTCGGTCGAGGATATCTATCAGTGACCTGAAGGCGAGGCTGGGCGACTACACCCCTGACTTCGAGCTGCGCGTCAAGGCCGAGTTGGCCTTCGAGGTCAACCAGCTCAAAGTGCAGCGCAACGCCGTGATCCTGGGCCACAACTACATGGAGCCGGCGCTCTTCCACTCCGTCCCCGACTTCGTGGGCGACTCGCTGGATCTGAGCCGCAAGGCCGCGCTGACCGACCGGGACGTGATCGTCTTCTGCGGCGTCAAGTTCATGGCCGAGACCGCGAAGATCCTCAACCCGACGCGCACCGTGCTGATCCCGTCGCTCAAGGCCGGCTGCTCGCTCGCCGAGAGCATCACCGCCGCGGACGTGCGCGCACTCAAGGAACGCTTTCCCGGCGTCCCGGTCGTGACTTACGTCAACACCTACGCCGATGTCAAGGCCGAAAGCGACATCTGCTGCACCTCGGGCAACGCGGTCGCGGTGGTCGAGTCGTTGGGCACCGACACGGTGATCTTCCTGCCGGACGAGTACCTGGCGGGCAACATCGCGCGGGAGACCGGCAAGCACATCATCTACCCCACGCGGCTGCCCTCGGGGAAAATTGCGGCCGACTCGAACCTGGATTATCAGATGATCGGCTGGCGCGGCCGCTGCGAGGTGCATGAGAAATTCACCGTCGCCGACATCGAACGCGTCCGCGCCCAGTTCCCCGACGTAGTGATCCTGGCGCACCCCGAGTGCAGCCCCGAGGTCACCGCCGCGTCCGATTTCTCCGGCAGCACCAACGCCATGATCCGTTACGTCGAGAAGACGCAGGCCCCGCGCTATCTGCTGCTGACCGAGTGCTCGATGGGTGAAAACGTTGCCGCGGCGAACCCCGACAAGGAAATGCTTCGGCTGTGCAGCGTCCGCTGCCCGCACATGAACCAGATCACCCTGGAGATGACGCGCGACGCGCTCAAATACATGCAGTACGTGACCGAAGTGCCGGAGGAGATCCGGGTGCGGGCGTACAATGCTGTGGAGCGGATGTTGAGGATTGGGTAGACAGGTAGACAGGTAGACAAGTAGACAGGTAGACAGGTAGACAAGGACTGCCCTGAGCGGAATCCCTGTGTTTACCTTGTTTCCTTGTTTCCTTGTTTCCTTGTTTCCTTGTTTCCTTGTTTCCTTGTTTCCTTGTTTCCCTGTTTCCTTGTTTCCCTGTTTCCTTGTCTACCCACACGGGAGAACCTATCGTGACCGAACTCATCGAAACCGAAGTCCTGGTCCTCGGCAGCGGGATTGCCGGCGCGACGGCGGCGTTGGAGCTGGCCGACCAGGGCGTGAAGGTCGTCGTCGTCACCAGCGCGAACGACCCGCACGAGTCGAACACCTTCTGGGCGCAGGGCGGCATCATCTACAAAGGCACGGATGACACCCCAGCGCTGCTGGCTGAGGACATCATTCGCGCCGGCGACGGCCACTGCAACCCGGTCGCGGTGGACATCCTGGCCGTGGAGGGCCCGCAGCGCGTCGACGAAGTCCTGCTCAAGCGTGCCCCGGTCGAGTTTGATCTCGCCGAAGACGGCCAGCTTTCGCTGGCGCGCGAGGGCGGCCATTCGATCCCGCGCATCCTGCACGTGGCGGATTACACCGGCAAGGCCATCGAGATCGCCCTGATCGAGGCGGTGCGCGCCCACCCGAACATCACCCTCCTGACCGGTCACACCGCGGTGGACCTGTTGACCCCCGCCCACCACGCGCTGGATCGCCACGTCATCTATGCGCCGCTCGCATGCGTCGGCGCCTATTTGTACGAGCAGGCGACGGGTGAGGTCAAGCGCTGCATGGCGCGCAAGACGATCCTGGCGACCGGTGGGCTGGGGCAGATCTTCCTGCGCACCAGCAACCCCGCGGGCGCACGCGGCGACGGATTTGCGATGGCCTCGCACGCGGGTGCTCGGTTGATCAACATGGAGTTCGTACAGTTCCACCCCACAACCTTCCACCACGACAGCGCGCCGAACTTCCTGATCACCGAGGCGGTGCGCGGCGCGGGCGGCCGGCTGGTGCTGGCGAACGGCGAGCCGTTCATGCAGCGCTATGCGCCCGAATGGAAGGACCTGGCCCCGCGCGACGTCGTGGCGCGCAGCATCCACCGCGAGATGTTGTCGCGCGGCCTGACGCACGTTTACCTCGACCTCCGCTCGTATATCTCGCAGGACGAAATCCTGCATCACTTCCCGACCATCCGTGAAAGCTGCCTCGAGTACGGCGTGGATATCGCGACCGACCTGGTGCCGGTGGTGCCGGCCGCGCACTACACCTGCGGCGGCGTGTGGGTGGACGAACAGGGCCGGACGACGCTGGAGGACCTCTACGCCATCGGCGAGGTCTCATGTACGGGGCTGCACGGCGCCAATCGCCTGGCGAGCACATCACTGCTCGAAGGATTGGTCTGGGGCCATCGCGCCGCGATCGATATTCTGCAGAACCTGCCGGCCGCGCTCAGGATTTCCCCGGAACAGATTCCGCCCTGGCAGGACGCCGGGCTGGAAGACCCCGACCCGGCGCTGATCCGCCAGGATATGAGCGCGATCAAGCAGGTGATGTGGAACTATGTGGGTTTGGTCAGGACGGCCAACCGGCTGAGCCGCGCCCTGAGTGAACTCCGCCACCTGGAGACGGAGATCCTGCACTTCTACCGGCGCTCGCGGCTCACCGACGAGCTGATCGGCCTGCGGCACGCCATCCGCACCGCGATCCAGGTGGCCGAGGCCGCGTGGGAGAACAAGCGGAGCATGGGGGCGCATTATCGGGAGTAGGTGGCGACAAGGGGACACGGCGACACGGCGAAAGAGCGAATCAGACAACCAACCACGTTCTATGCTCTACGCACCACGCACCACGCTCAACACTGCGTCAATGTCTCGCAGTAGTAGTCGCACAACGCGCGCGTCCCACTCTCGATGATGTTGCCCCCCGCCATCCCGACGGTCGGAAAGCCGGCCAGGCGGATGGCGCAGACACCGGCGCCGCTGTCCTCGATGCCGAGCACGGAGTTGCGCGCCTCGAACGGGATGCCCAGACCGACGCGTGCGGCCTCGGCGTAGAGCCAGGGGTGCGGCTTGGGCGAAAGCTCGCCCAGCGTGCCGGCCTCGCCCCGGCGCAACGGAAACCCGGCGGTGATGATCGCATCGTAGAAGTCACGCGGGTCGCCCATCCCCAGCGCCCGAAACGCGGCCACGATCTCCGGCCAGGCTTTCTCGTGCAGGCCGGAGGTCACCAGCGCGATCTTGATCCCCCGCTCTTTGAGCTCCAGCATGAACTCCTTCAAGCCAGGCGCAGGCACAAACGCATCCGCGCGGCCCCCGCCATCGAGGATCGCCCGCATCTCGCGGCGCGTGTGCTCGAAGTAGAACTCGCGCGCCTCCTCGACCGTCTTGTCCGGGCAGTACTTGCGGACGCAGTAAGTCAAGTGCTCGGAGACGCTGTGGCCGGAGACGAAGGGCAGGTCAGCCGGCTCCAGCTCGAAGCGGGGATTCCCCAGCAGGCTGGCGGTGGTCCGCTCGATGATCCAAATCCAGAACCCCTCGCTGTGGACGCTGGTGCCATCGAGATCCATCAGCACGGCCTGCACCGGCCGCTCCAAGCGCCACCGGATGCACGGGATAATAGGCCGGATAGCCCAGCGCCGAACGAACGAAGGCCAGGGTGTGATCAGCGAACGCGATGAACTCCACCTTGCGGTCGCCGGTGGCCGTAACCGAGGCGACGCCATCCTGACCCGCGATGAAACGGCCGTCTGAACAGGCAGCGAGCGGGAGCAGACCGGAGTTGGCGGAGATAGGGCCGAGGCCGGGGATGGACGGGCGCCCGCCGTCGGTTGAAACCGACGGCTCAGCAGGTGGAAGCCGGTTAGAAACCGGCTGGAACAGGGGACTAAGATTCATTTTCGTCAGTCCGCTCAAAGACAGGAATGGTCGTTCCAATATTGTGGTGTTGGCGCTGATTCTTCACATACTTCACCACATCAGGCATGGAACGCTCACCTAGAGTCAACACCCCGTAGCCATCTTGCCACGCGAACTTCTGTTCGCCACTGCGCTGGTGATTTGCGTAGTGAGAACTGGCGCCTTTCATCTGCCGTACGCCCTCCGCGACAGCCAGCCTCGGCGGAATCGTCGTTACAAGATGAACATGATCCTCCACCCCACCGATCGCGTGGATGCTGATGCCGAGTTCCTTGGCCTTGTTGAGGATGGTGCCGTACACCATCGCCTCGCAGCGATCATCCAATAACGGCTCGCGCGCCTTTGTCGCCCAAACCAGATGATAGAAGATGCGCCAGTAAGACACCTCGCCTCCTCATTCACACCTTTTTCGCCCATCCAGCCGGTTTCAACCGGCTTCCACCTGCTCAGCCCGCCGTTTCAACGGTGGGCGCGCCTCGCCAACGCTAAGCCATCTCCCTCACCTTCGGGAATCGCACCGCCACGAACACCCCGTACCCCAGCGACACCACCGCGCCGAGGCTCACCGCCAACGGCGCGCCGATCACATCGGCAGCCAAACCCGCCTGTAGCCCGCCCAGCCGCATCGACGCCTGAAATGTCAGGGTGTAGATGCTCATCACCCGGCCGCGCACAGCATCGGGCGTGATGATCTGCAGCAGGGTGTTCGCCAGCGCGTTTTGCATGACGAAGCTGATCCCGACACCGAACAGCAGCGCCAACGACACCACGAACGAACGTGAAGCAGAAAAAGCCAACAACAGCGCCGGAAACGCCAGGTTGCCCGCGGTCAGCCAGCGGCCGCGGCGAGCGCGCTCTGGCAGCGAGGCCACCGCCAATGCGCCCACCAGGGCGCCCACGCCGACGGTCGTCAGCAGGAGGCCCAGCGGCAGCGCCTGCGGCGCCCGGCAGCGCAGCACCGGATGGGCGCCTTCGCACAGGAACGCCACCACCGGCTGGGCGCTGGTTTGCAGCACCTTGCCCGCGAAGACCGGCATCAACGTGCTGTACGGCATGGAAAGAAACGCGCTCACCGCCACCAGGCTGATCAGCACCAGGATCATCCGCTGGTGGACGATGAACCGGAGCCCTTCGGCCATGTGGCCGGTGACACTGGCGCTGCGGCGTAGGCCTGCCGGCGCCGGCAGGCCGCGCATCAGCAATAGACTGATGATCACGGCCCCAAAACTCAGCGCATTCAGGAGGAAGGCCGGCCCTTCACCCACGGTGGCCACGAGCGTCCCAGCCAGCGCCGGACCCAACGCCCGTGCGCCGTTGAACATCGCCGAGTTCAGTCCAATGGCATTAGTCAGATCCTCCTTGCCCTCGACCAATTCGACGGTAAAGGCCTGCCGGGCGGGCAGATCAACGGCCTGGGCCGCGGCCAGCACGAACGCCAGGGCATAGACCTGCCAGACCTGAACCGCGCCGGTCCAGGCTAACCCGGCCAGGACGAACGCCTGGATCATCATGACCGCCTGGGCGATCAGGATGATGGTGCGCTTCGGCGCGCGATCGGCGATTGAACCGCCCCAGAACGCCAGCGGCATCAGCGGGATCAAGCCCGATGGCGCTGATCACCCCCAGCGCCGCAGCCGAGCCGGTCAGACGATACACCAGCACCTGCTGCGCCATCGTCTGCATCCAGGTGCCGATGAGCGACACCCCCTGGCCGAAGAACCACAGCCGGTAGTTGCGATGGCGCAGCGCACGAAAGGTCGGCGGCAGGCGTGATCCTCGTCCTGGCAGCGCAACCGAAACCTCGGTGGAAGTCATGACCGCACGGCGTACGCCATGTCGAGAACCTGCATCGTGTGATAGATCGGGAGCGGGCGGCCTGCAACCTTCAGATGCGTGGCAACCTGCACCAGACAGCCGATGTTACCGGCCGCGACCGCGTCCGCGCCGGTGCGCAGGATGTTTGCCGCCTTGCGCTGGCCCAGCCGCCCGGCGATCTCCGGCTGCTCCATGTTGTAGGTGCCCGCCGAGCCGCAGCACAGCTCGCCCTCTGGGATCTCCAATAGCGTGAGATTCGGGATGCTGCGCAGCAAAGTCCGCGGCGGCTGAGTCACCCCCTGCGCGTGGGCCAGGTGACAGGCGTCGTGATAGGCCACCTTGAGAGGTTGCGGAAGCGGCGGCGGTGTCACGATGCCCAGCTCGGCCAGAAAGACCGTGATGTCCTTTGCCGCATGCGCGAATGCCTCGGCGGACTCGTGATCCGGCTCGCCGGCGAAAAGTTGTGTGTACTCGTGAACACCCGAACCACAGCCGGCAGCGTTGGTGATGATCGCATCCACGTCCCGCGGGAAGGCGCCGATGTTGCGGCGGGCAAACGCCTGACCGCGCTTCGTCTCGCCGAGGTGCATGTCCAGCGCGCCGCAGCACCCCTGCTCCTCCGGAATCACGGTCTCGACGCCGTTGGCTGCCAGCACTCGCAGCGTCGCCCAGTTGATGCCGGGATCGAGCGCCTGCTGCACGCAGCCGGCCAGCAGCGCCACCCGGGCGCGCCGCGTGCCGATGGCAGGGTAGATCCCGGGCAGCGGCTGTGTAGCGGGCAGTTTTTCAGGGAGCAGCCCCAGCATGGGACGCAGTGACTTGGGCGTGAGGCCGTACAGCGGACGTGCGGCCCGTCCCAACGTGGCCGCAACGCGAAAACGTCCGGGATAGGGCAAGGTCTGCTGCACCAAGATTCGACGCACGCTTGCCATGGCAGGCCGAGAACGCAACGGTTCCGCGTGCGCCCGATAGGCCGAGATCAGCTCGCCGTACGCCACGCCCGACGGACAGGCCGTGACGCAGCCCAGGCAGGCCAGACAGCGATCCACGTAGGGCAGCGTCTCCTGCACAGTGAGACCGCCTTCGAGCGCCGACTTCATGAGGAAGATGCGGCCGCGCGGGGAGTCCATCTCCTCGCCCAGCTCCCGGTAGGTGGGGCAGGCGGGCAGACAGAAGCCGCAGTGGACACACGACGCAATCGCATGCGCCATGGCCGGGCCTTGTGGCCCCAGGGTTTCGACACGGATCGAATGTTGCACCTAGACCTCCACGAAGCGCGCATCGGGATCCAGCGCGGCCTTCACCCGCCGTTCGAACGACTGGCCGGTGCGCACGCCCAGCCTCGCTGATCGCGCCGCCCCAGGCTGCCCCAACACGACCAGGCCGGATAGGTCCAGCGCCATCAAGGCTGCGTCCAGGCCATCCAGCGCTGCGGGGGGCCACGACAGCCAGGCCACCTGGCCGCCTGCGCTGTAACGTCGCACGGGTGAGAATCTCACGGCGGAGGACGCAGAGATCGCAGAGGATTTCGTTTGCTCTGTGCCCTTCGCGCGCTCTGCGGTGATTCTCAAGGCAAGCTCCGTCAGGTCTGCCTCCAGCCTGGCGATGCGCCCCGGCGTCACCGGCACTTTGACCAGCACCGCATCCTCGGGCCGCCAGGTAAACTCCCGCGCCGCGCGCCAGCTCGCGGCGTCTCCAGCATCCATCAGAATATCGCCGCTGCCCGTAAGCTCGCGCAGCCGAGCCAGGCGATCGGGGAACGCGGCCGCCAGCCCGCCCAGCCGCACGCCAGACGATCACACCATCGAAGGCCGGCTCCAGGTCGATCGCAAAGAAGTCCATCTGCGAGCCGGTGAGTCGGTGGAGGGTCGCTAACGCGTCGTCCAAAGTTGAATGGGGCACACGCAGCGTGGCGTAGGCTT